>NZ_JABXWU010000009.1 GCF_014595945.1 Alkalibacillus aidingensis | reverse complement strand
TCAAATGTTTCACACCGATCGTGGAAGCGAATTTAAAAACGCATTAATTGACGAAGCCTTAGAGTCGTTCATTAACGGTAAGAGAGGTGGAGGAGTCATTTCGGTTAATTAGACAGCTTCAAATTAACGTTTAAAGAGTTAGAGGTGGTAATTTCGTTAATTAGAGTCCACTCCTTTACCCTATGAAACAGTTTAAAGGGGAGTGAAGTCAAATAGCCCTCACAAAATTAGCTCTTCAATCACAATAAAGCTGTGCTCCAAACTTTAGAGCACAGCTTTATACCTAGTGATATGGGTTGACGTGGACATAGACGTCATGCACTTCGGTGTGCTCCTCGATTAGCTTCTCCTTAACACGTGCAGCTATCGAATGTCCTTCGTCCACTGTGATGTGTGGGTCTACACTGATCTTTACATCAATAATGACATAAGAACCGTGTGTTCTAGCGTTGAGTAAATCAATTCGTTTAACGCCCTCAACTTTCTCAGTTGTGAGACCAAACTTTTCTGTACGCCCATCATCTAAAACGGTTTCTAATGTCACGCTTACTGCATCCTTACCAATCTTAAAGCCCATCCACATAACTAATACCGCAATAATCGCTCCGGCTAATGGATCAAAATATTGTAAGAAGGGAAGGTCATAGCGACTGCCCAACATTGTTAAACCGATACCAGCTAAGGCAATAACTGATGAGATCGCATCTGAGCGATGATGCCAGGCATCAGCTACAATTGCTGGACTGTTAATTTTATCTCCCAACCGCTTTTTGTATTGAAACAGCGCTTCTTTAACGATTATTGAAAAGATGATGACATATAAGGCGATGGCGCTAGTTTCAGATGGTTCTGGTGAAAAGAGACTAGAAACCGCATCTAATAAAATTTCCACACCGACAACGACTAATAAAATAGAAACAATCAAAGTTGCAATATTCTCTGCTTTACCATGACCATATGGATGCTCTGGGTCTGGTGGCTTTTGTGCAGCTCGTATACCGACTAAGACAGCGATCGAGCTAACGACATCTGAAGCTGAATGAAAAGCATCAGCCACGAGTGCTTTACTGTTACCCACAACTCCAGCAATACCTTTAATCACAGCCAAGATTAAATTGGCGAAGATTCCTAAAACGGACGCAAATTGCGCTTTTTGTTGACGACTCTTCATTGAAAAACCCACTTTTCAATTGATTATATTCATTATCATACCAATAATTAAATGGTTCAGTCTAATTATTTTTAACCAAAACGAAACTTTGTTACTTCCATACATATGATGACTACATATCATTTTTTTATGAAAGGAAGAGCAAATATGTGTGGACTAACTGGCTGGGTTCATTGGAATCAAATGTCTGAGGAACATTTTCCATTACTTAAGGATATGACGGATACTTTGTATAAAAGAGGAACAGATGACCAAGGATTTTTTATGAATGAGCATGTCGCATTTGGCCATCAGCGCTTAGCAGTTATCGATGTTGAAAATGGAAAGCAGCCGATGACAGTGGCACAAGGTGGAAGAAAGTATACAATAGTTTATAATGGTGAGCTTTATAATACAAGAGAACTTCGAAAGGAGCTCAAAAAAGGAGGCTACATATTTAAAACCAATTGTGATACTGAAGTGTTGTTATATTCTTATGTGAAATGGGGATATGATTGTTTAGACCGTTTAAATGGTATTTTTTCTTTTGCGATCTGGGATCATGAAAAGGAGGAACTATTCTTAGCTCGTGACCGTTTAGGTGTGAAGCCTTTATTTTATGCTGAAGTAAAGGGTCAGTTCATTTTTGGATCAGAAATAAAAGCTTTATTAAAGCATCCGGATGTAAAACCTATTGTTGACCGGGAAGGATTGTCAGAAGTTTTTGGCTTGGGTCCTTCTAGAACACCTGGGCATGGTATTTTTAAACATATTAACGAATTACGTGCTGGTCACGCTGTAAGATGTTCAACGCAAGGAAGGAAAATTTGGCGTTATTGGAATGTAACAAGTGAAGAACATCACGATTCACCTAAAGAAACGGTGGAAAAGGTGAGGTACTTATTAATTGATGCTATTGAAAGGCAGCTTGTTTCAGATGTTCCATTATCAACTTTCTTATCTGGAGGAGTCGATTCGAGTGGAATTACGGCCATTGCGGCTAATTATTTTAAAAGGCAAGGTTATGAGTCATTACCGACATTCTCCATTGATTATGAAGGAAATGATCAATATTTCAAACAAAGTAAATTTCAACCAAATTCAGATAGTGAGTTTAAATCTTTAGTGGTTGATATGTTTCATACGAACCACAAAGATTTTTACATTGCAGAAGAAGAACTGGCTTATTTATTAAAAGAGGCGGTGATTTTACGCGATCAACCAGGTATGGCTGATGTTGATTCCTCATTACTATGGTTCTGTCGTAACGTTAAACGCCAGACAACAGTCAGTCTGTCAGGAGAATGTGCTGACGAAGTTTTTGGTGGTTATCCATGGTTTCAAGATGGGTTTAACCAGAGTGACCAAGGATTTCCGTGGATTCGCTCACTTCATTTAAGAGAAGAACTCCTTCAGCCTAAGTGGCGAGATAAGTTGGATTTACGGAGTTATGTAAGACAACGGTATGACGAAACAGTTAGCGAAACGCCATTATTAGATGGAGAGTCTGAATCCGATCGCAAGAGGCGAGAGCTGTTTTATGTTAATATGCACTGGTTTATGTCACAGCTCCTGGATCGTAAGGATCGCATGAGTATGGGAGCGACATTAGAAGTTCGTGTTCCGTTTGCTGATCATCACTTAGTTGAATATGTTTGGAATGTCCCATGGGAATTAAAACAAACTGGAGGATATGAAAAGGGATTATTAAGGAAAGCGTTGGAAGGTTTATTGCCTAATGAAGTCTTATACCGTAAAAAAAGCCCTTACCCTAAAACTTTTCAACCTCAATATACTAAGTTAGTCACATCAATGATGAATGAGTTATTGGACCGTCATGATACCAGGTTATTTGAGTTTGTTTCGAGGGAACAGATTAAACATTTAGTTGAGTCTAAAGGAGAGGAGTTTACTGAGCCATGGTATGGGCAGTTAATGACCGGTCCCCAACTACTAGCTCATTTATGGCAAATTAACACGTGGCTAGAAGAATATGACGTCATGGTAACAGAATAAAACAAAGTCCCCTCTAATCTAACAAATGATTAGAGGGGTATTTTAAATTTAGCTCTGTTAAATTTAAATGTTATAGTTTTGCAATAATAGATCAGATTTGTTTTTAGCAAACAAATGAAGGCGATGAAGAGGACGAGTGGTAGAAACATATAAAAGTTTAATATCACTTTCTTCATGTTCATTATATTGCTCGTCGAGACTAACAACAAAGACTGAATCAAACTCTAGTCCCTTTGATAAGTATGATGGGATGATGGTTACTTTTCCAGTTTCAATCCTTTCATTTGGATCTACTATCAGTTGAACATTTATATCATTATTAAGAGCCTGATATATTTGTTGTCCATCCTGTTTGGTTTTTGTGATAATTGCAAAGGATTGCAGTTTTTGATCATGTAATAGGTTTTGTTCATTTTGGACATGTTTAATCAAATCAGAAGCCTCTTCAATTAATTGGAATTCAGGTTCTTTTCCATGTCTTACCACTGGCTGTACTTTAGGTATGTCAAAATTAAGCTTATCAATAACATGGTTGGCAATATTCATTATCTCGATGGTGTTACGATAGCTTTTTTGCAGTTCAGTATAGGTAGCATTGTTTAGAATTTGATCCGTTAAGATGTCCCATGAGCTTAGGCCCTGAAAACTATAAATCCCTTGAGCCAAATCACCGGCAATGGTGAACAAGTTAGTATCCATAGTTTCCTTCATTGCGACAAATTGCATTGGGCTATAATCTTGGGCCTCATCGATGATCACTTTATCCATTTTATAATCAGGTTCTAACCCAAATAAATGATGGTGTAGTAAAAGTAATAATGCTAAGTCTTCAATTTCATATTGATTCTTCTTTAGCTGAGTTTGCGTGTGCAAGGCAATGGATTGTGCATCTTCTATACTCAATTCCCCTTCACTATACTTGACTAATTTCTTAGGGTCATTCCACAACTCCTTGTAATGTTTAAGTAAACCTTTATTAGGAAACTGCTTAAAATAACGTTGGGTGGCACCTTTCATAGCTTGCTCTAATTCTTTCGTTCTTTGTTCTTTTTTAGTTAAAGCTTTTGATACGAACTCCTTGCGTTTCGTTTCATCCTTCATACTATAGATTGCTTTTTCAAGTTTATCCTCATAATAGGATGAAACTTTGTCACGCATCTTGTTCTTCTTTTGATTGAAGTCATGTTTAATAATATTCTTGATTTTATTTAACCGACGATAAAGTGGTAAATAATCATAGTCTTGTGTAAATAATTTCTTAATTCGACGGTGTCCATATAATTTAAATTTATCGACTTGAAAGTCTTCATCAGGAATGAATGTAGGAATTAAATCTTGTATATAGTTTTCAATAATTTTTTTAAAAATTAAGGATCCTTTTAATTGAGATCTATACATTAACGTATCTTTACTCTGCTGATCTAGATGGATAAGTGATTCAATATCCTTGTTGTAAATTAGCTTTAGATCTTTTCCTATCGCTTGCTGAACGTATTCGGTAAAGGTAGTTTGATTGATTCGCTCAACACCAAGTTCTGGTAAGGCTTCAGAAATATAATCTAGAAAGACATGGTTTGGTGCAAGAATCATCAGTTTATCTGGGTCAAAGTTTTCAGCATACTGGTAGACAAAGTATGAGATGCGGTGTAATGCAATAGTTGTTTTACCACTACCTGCTGCCCCTTGAACAATAATAGGTTTGTTTAAGTCTGAACGAATAACACGGTTTTGTTCCTGTTGAATGGTGGAGACAATTTCAGTTAGACGATTGCCAGCTGAACCTTCAAGTGACTCTTGGAGTAATTCATCCGTAGTAGTCAGATCAACGTCGCGAATGGCTTCTAGCTCACCATTCTCAATCATGAATTGTCGTTTTAAAGATAGATAAACTTCATATTCCTTTCCATTCACCTCATAATTGACCTCGCCGATTCTTCCATCGTAATAAACGTTTGCGAGAGGAGATCGCCAGTCGATAAGAATGGGGTTTTGCGACTCTCTTTGATAAAGAGATGTTTTGGAAATATAATATTCTTCTTCATTTCCGTCACGTTCTAATTGAACTTTAGCAAAATAAGGTTTTTCTTGGATTTTTTTGAGGCTTTCTAGTTGTTCACTTGATGTTTCTAAAAACTTGGCATTCGTTAAGATGTTTATATAACTTAAGCTTGAATCAAACCAGTCTAGGTCAACAAACGCCTCTTTAATGTTCTCTTTGAATCTTTCCTCATTAGTTTGTCCTGTTTTGATGACGGCTTGGATATAACGTTTAACAAACTCTAAATGTTGTTGTTCTTTATCGAAATCGGGATGATTTTGAACAGTCATTGTGAACTTCATACTCCTTTAATTAATCTCAACAAACTAAACTTATCATATTTTAAGTGAATTATGTAATATCAGCCCATAATTAAACTAGGTCAATTTCTTACTACCCAGTAACAAAATTTTCAATGGAATTACTAACCATTACAATGTTGAAATGTATGTTTATCACGATTCTTTTTAAGGGTAGAATGGCTATAAATCAAATAAAGGAGTGAGTTTAAATGAAAAAATGGATCATGAGTTTATTCTTAGTTTCAATGTTAGTATTAGCAGCATGTGGTGGCGTTGATGAAGAGCCCGCTCCAGAAGAAGATGTTGAAATGGAAGATCCTGAGGATGACTTAGATGTAGAAGATTCTGAAGATGATATGGATATGTAACCTCCCCTTATTGGTTAATATAGATGTTCGACTGAGAAGTTCCTCCCCTCTTCTCAGTCTTTTTTTCGCTCAAAAATGTAAACCCTTACAATAATCAGAATAGTTTTTCTTCATATTTTATAAAGAAAAAGGGTTTTATTATGCATAATTACGTGTTATTATGCATTTAATCGTATAAATATACAAAAAGGGGTGCAAGGAAAATGAAATTGAAGAAATGGGGATTCATTTTATTAATTGGATTATTGTTAACAGCTTTAGCTGCGTGTGGAACGAGCGATTTGCCAGAGGAGTCTACGTCAGCTAATGATGGAGAAGACGTGGAAGAAAATACTGAAGTGGATGACAACTCAGAATCAGAAGAAGAAGCTGAACCTGAATCAGAAGATAATGTACTAAGGATGGCAACATCAGCAGATTTCCCGCCGTTTGAATCATTTGATGAATCAGGTGAGTTTATTGGATTTGATATTGACTTAGCTAATATTGTTGCAGATGAGTTAGGCTATGAATTAGAAATTGATGATATGAACTTTGATGGTCTAATTGGTTCTCTACAATCAGGACGTGCAGATATTGTGTTAGCAGGTATGTCAGCAACTGAGGAGCGTTCTGAGAATGTCGACTTCTCACCTGCTTACCATCATTCAGGTGAAATGTTCATTACTCAGCCAGACTCAGATATTACTAGTATTGAAGATATTGAAGGGTTAACAGTTGGTGTTCAGTTAGGCACGATCCAAGAGGAAGGTGCAAAAACTTTACAAGAAGAATATGATTTTGAGATTAAACAGCTAGATGAAGCAACAGGTATTGTTCAGGAACTGTTAACCAATCGTATTGATGTAGGTTATTTAGATAAGACAGTTGCAGAGGGTTATATCGAAGAACAGGATTTAGCGGGTTTTGATGATCCAACAACGGCTTCACCTGGAATGGCAATCGCTTTTCCTAAGGACAGCGAATATTATGAGGAAGTAAGTGAAGTTATTGAGCAATTATTAGAAGATGGAACGATTGCTGACTTGGAAGAAAAATGGGGATTAGACGAACAATAAAAGAGATAGATTAATAGAATTGGGGTGAAATAAGGCATGAATTTGGATTTTAGCCAAATCGTGCCTTATATTCCTTTCATGTTAGAAGGAATATGGGCGACGTTACAATTAGTTATTATTGCAATTATATTTGGATTTGTTTTAGGTTCTTTAATTGCCTTAGTTAAGATAGGGCGTTTTAGAGTTTTACGTTTTTTTGCTGATGTGTATACATCAATTTTCCGGGGAACACCACTGATCTTACAGTTGATGATTGTTTATTATGGAATACCACAGTTAATGGAGTATGATATAGCACCTTTACTATCTGCCATCTTAACATTTGGTTTGAACTCAGCAGCGTATGTTTCAGAAATTATTAGAGCTGGAATTCAAGCTGTTGATAAAGGTCAGCGTGAAGCGGCCGAAGCATTAGGGATTCCTTATCGACCGATGATGGTTAAGATTATTTTGCCACAGGCGATGAAAAATATTTTACCAGCATTAATGAATGAGTTTATCACATTGACTAAAGAATCAGCATTAGTATCTGTTATTAGTTATCTGGATTTAATGCGTCGTGCAGAGGTGGTAAGTTCCAATATTTATCGTAATTTTGAGCCACTGTTGTTTGTTGGACTAATTTATTACTGCATGGTTATGATTTTGACGTTAGTAGGTAAGTATATTGAGAAGAGGATGAGAGCTAGTGATTAACGTAGAAGGTTTGTATAAAAGCTTTGGAAAAAACGAAGTGTTACATGATGTGAACACTTCCATTGCGCGTGGTGAGGTCGTGACAATTATTGGACCATCTGGTTCAGGTAAGTCAACTTTCTTAAGATGTATTAATTTATTAGAACAACCAACTTCTGGACACGTCTATGTTCATGGTGAGGATATCACGGATCCTAATGTTGACATTTTAAAGGTTAGAGAACAGATTGGAATGGTATTTCAACACTTTCATCTCTTCCCTCATATGAATGTTTTGGATAACTTAACTTATGCACCGATGACGGTGAAAGGTGAGACTAAACAACAAGCAGAAGGGAAGGCTGAGGAACTCCTGGCTAAGGTAGGTTTAAATGAGAAGGTTCAAGCTTATCCTAATAGTTTATCCGGTGGGCAAAAACAACGTGTAGCTATTGCACGTGCGCTCGCGATGGAGCCGGAATTAATGTTGTTTGATGAACCGACATCTGCCTTAGACCCAGAAATGGTAAAAGAGGTTCTAGATGTCATTAAATCGTTAGCACATTCAGGAATGACTATGGCAGTTGTCACACATGAAATGGGATTTGCTAAAGAGGTTGCTGACCGTATTATTTTTATGGATCAAGGTAAAATAGTGGAAGAAAGTGATCCAAAACCATTTTTCTCAAACCCGAAAACTGATCGAGCGAAGGCATTTTTGGATAAAGTTTTATAGTTCTGTTTTAAAATATAGAAGGAATAATGTAGCACTTGGGATGCCTAAAGAAACTCAAGTGTTTTGTTATGCTATTGATGAATAAATTTCGGTTCTCTAGGGCTAACTATAAGCAAAATCAATTTTATTAGGAGTTTTTAATATGGGAATTAAAACTGTAAGATACTTCTTAATTGCTTTGTTGGTCAGTATGGCTGTTGGATATATATTTTTCACTCCTGATGAAGAGGGAGCTTCAAGTTTATTAGCGCTAGAAACGGAATCTGATACGAAACTAACCGAGGACGGTGAAGTTGAAGAATCTGGTTACCCTAGTATCAATATTCGTACAGTATCCCGAGAAACGGATACTTATTCAATTTATGTTCAAGTTCCTGTATTTGAATACGATGAGCTAAATGAATTCTTCGGAGATTATGCACAACAAATTATGAATGAATTTTTCCATGAGATGGAGGACATTGGACGAGTTAATTCAGAAATAAGAGGGAATTTGAGCCTGAAAGTTGATGTTTATCCTGCTGGGGATGATCTTTACTCGATTGTATTTAATGAAGAGACATTTACCGGGGGAGCGAGTGTGAATCAGCGTACAAAAGTTTGGGTAGTTGATTTAACTGAAGGTGAGCTTGTGGATCGAACAACCTTTTTTAAAGATCCACGGGAAGCACAAGAGGTATTATTCCCTATGATTGAGCAGAAGCTAAAAGACTCTCAATATTATAGTCCGTATATTTTAGAGGATGAGCTGGATCAATGGTTAGCCCAAACTGATTATTATTTTCAAAATATGTTCATTCGGGATGGACATTTAGTCTTTAAATTTAACAAATATGAAGTGTTAGCAGGTGTGGCCGGTACGCCTGAAGTTGAAATACTCATTTCTGATGTGGAAGATTTGTTTAAAGATGAGTGGTTAGAGAGAATTAGAGTAGAAGATGAATCACTAAATGATTTTTATATGTAATTAGCAAGTGGAGCTGTCAGCATATGTATGACAGCTCCACTTTTTGGGAGATCCCCCTTTTCTACTGAGCTTTTTGCTTTAGTTGTGTTTGGTAAAGGTCAGCATATTTACCTTTTTGTTTGATCAATTCATCGTGGGATCCCTTTTCAATAATGTGTCCATGTTCAAGCATCACGATCTGATCAGCATTTCGAATTGTATTTAATCGGTGTGCAATGACGAAGCTAGTTCGACCGTGCATGAGACGTTGTAATGCCTCTTGGATCTTAATTTCTGTTACGGTGTCGATACTACTTGTTGCTTCATCTAGAATTAAGATTTTTGGATCGGACAGAATCACACGGGCAATGGTTAGTAATTGTTTTTGACCTTGACTGATTCCGCTTCCATCTGGGTCTAAAACCGTGTCATATTGATTTGGGAGTTTCATGATAAAAGAGTGAGCATTGGCTTTCTTGGCTGCTTCAACGACTTCCTCATCACTCGCGTTCAATTTACCGTAGCGTATATTTTCCCGGATCGTCCCTTCGAATAAGAAAGCATCTTGTAGGACAAAGCCCATGTGTTTTCTTAAGCTAGAACGTTTAATATCCTTAATATCTGTACCGTCTAGCAAAATCTTACCTGAATCGTAATTATAAAATCGAGACATCAAGTTAATAATGGTTGTTTTCCCAGCTCCTGTGTGCCCCACAAAGGCTACCGTACTACCTGGGTTAGCTTTAAAGGAAATGCCTTTTAATACCACTTCATCCTCATCATAAGAGAAGACAACATTACGGAATTCTACTTCTCCATCGGGTTCACCGATTTCAATCGCTTCATTTTCATCGAGTTCTTCACTATCTTCATCGATAATGTCAAAGACACGCTCTGCACCGGCTACAGCTGTGAGTAACTGGTTAAATTGGTTAGATAACTCATTTAAAGGTCGAGTGAATTGTCTGGCTAATTCGGTAAAGATGACAATTGTTCCAACTGAAACCAAGCCGTTAATAGCTAAGACACTTCCGACAAAAGCAATGATCGCGAAGCTAAATGAATTTAACATGTTCATTAATTTAGGAATGAACCCAGAAAAGACAGCTGCCCAGTAACTAGCACGCATGACATCATCGTTTCTCTGTTTAAACTCATTAGAGACACGCTCTTCTTGAGAGAAGGTTTTAACAATCCGTTGACCTGAAATTGTCTCTTCAACGTACCCATTCATTTCACCAATGCGTTTTTGTTGAATTTTGAATAGTGGTCCCGTTCGCTTAGTAATCCACTTCATGCCAAAGACCATCATCGGAATAATGGTAACCGTTACAAGGGTTAAAAGTGGACTTAAGTAAAGCATGACAGCTAGTGTTCCAACAAGAGTTAAAACACTTTGAAAGATTTGAATGACTGACTGGTTCAGTGTGTTACTGATATTATCGACATCATTAGTGACACGACTCATAATTTCGCCAAATTGACGTTTGTCAAAGAACTTAATTGGAAGCTCATGTAACTGGTTAAACAGTTGTGAGCGAAGTGTGTAAACCGTATTTTGTGCAATTCCAATCATAAAGAAGTTTTGCAGGAAAACGGATAACGAGTAGGTAAAATAAATCATCACTAACCAAGTAATTAACGTCCCTATCCCTGAGGGTTGGCGATCCACAATGAAGTCATCGACTCCTGTACCAATCATATAAGGACCAAGTAAAGCCATAGCTGAACTGATTATGACCATAATGATGACAAATAATAGCATCTTGTTCTCACTCAGTAAATAACGCCAGATTCTTTTAATCGTCCCTTTCCAATCGCGTACTCTTGGTTTGGCACGTTCATCTTCTATATATTCGGCTTCATTTAGGTCAATCTTTTCATATTGAAAAGGTTCTTTTAGTTTTTGTTTAACGCTCATAAACCTCTTCCTTTCCAAACTGTGACTCGACAATTTTGCGATACATTTATGAGTATTTAAGGAGCTCTTCGTGTGTTCCTTCATCAAGTAGCTCACCGTCATCTAATAGGATAATCCGGTCAGCATCCTTCGCAGTGGTCACTTTTTGAGTCACAATTAAGGTCGTGCACTCATAACGTTGAATCGCTTTTAATAATTTTGCTTCTGTTTTTAAATCTAGTGCACTGGTGCTATCATCCAGCATTAAAATCTTGGGCTCACGAACTAACGCGCGAGCAATGGAAACCCGTTGCTTTTGACCGCCCGATAAGTTGACGCCTTTTTGACCTATTTTAGTTTGATATTGGTTAGGCAATTCCATAATAGCCTCATGGATTTGAGCATCCTTGGCAGCTTGGATCACTTCTTCTTCAGTTGCTTCATTTTTGCCCCAAGCAATATTTTCGTAAATAGAGCCTGTGAATAAAAGTGGTGCTTGTGGGACAAAACCAATTGCTTTTCTTAAGTGATCGAGCTTTAAGGAGCTAACATCATGGCCATCAATCATAACGGACCCCTTGTTAACATCATATAACCTTGGGATCAGTTGAAAAAGGGATGTCTTACCTGATCCAGTTGCACCTATAATAGCGATCTTCTCTCTGGCATTCGCTGTAAAAGTGATGTCTTTTAAAACGTCCTCGCTTAGGTTCGGATACCTAAATGTGACATTAGAGAATTCGACTTTTCCCTCGGTAATTTGGAATTTTGGATTAGCGTCTTTTGCTTCTAGGAGATCGATTTCGGCTTCTAAAACATTTTTAAGTCGTTGGGCTGAAGCTTTTGCACGTGCAAAGGCCATCGTTAAGAAGCCAAACATCGTAATCGCCATCGAAACACGTAGAGCGTAGTTAATTATTGAAACAACCTCACCGACAGTTGCGTTGTTGGCATTGACCGCCCCGTAACCAAACCATAAGATGAACAATAAACTCATATTCATGACTAAAAGTAGGACAGGCATAGAGGTCTCAATTAAGCGTAATGACTTTTTCGTTTCGTTCATGAGCCCTGTATTAGCATCAACGAAACGACCTTTTTCATGATCTCTTCTTAAGAAGGCTTTGATTAAACGAATACCAGCTAAATTTTCTTGCATAACCCGATTAACGTTATCTAATCTGGCTTGAACTTTCTCAAACAGTTTACTACCCTTACTTAGTAACCAAAATAAAAATACAAGAAGGATCGGAACAGAAATCAAGAAGATAAGAGCAATACGCCAGTTGACGATAAAGGCCATGGTGACTCCACCGATGACGAGTAGAGGGGCTCTTAACATGATTCTTAGTGCCATAAACACCCCGTTTTGTACTTGTCTTACGTCATTGGTAAACCGAGTAATTAAAGATGATGTTGGATATTCGTTTAAGTTTTTAAACGAAAATGCTTGAACCTTTTCAAACAGCTTTTCCCTTACGTCATATCCAAATCGAAAGGTGACGTGAGCAGCAAAGAAGGAATTCCCGATACCTGCTGTGAATGATAATAAGGCAAGACCAATCATGATTGAACCCCAGTAAAGTACGGTGTTTAAGTCTTGAACTTGTATTCCTTCATCAATCATTCTCATTAAAATAAAAGGGAGCATGAGCTCGACTGCTAATTCCGTTAGCATGAAGACCCAAGCAAGCGTCATATGCAATCTGTATGGTAATAGGTTAGAAAATACCCGTTTCATCTTGAAGCCTCCAACGTTAAACTTATATCATGATGTATGTAAGTTTAATCAAAATTATTTTCCAATGTTTTATATTTTATCGCGAAATCCGAAATAAATATAGGGAAAAAACTAAATTTTCTTAAAAAGGACGGAAGTATATGAATATGAGAGTAGCAACTAAGAATGATTTACCTTCATTATTAGATATTTATAATGAAACGATTCGTACGTTAACGGCAACCTTTAATCATAAGGAACAATCCTTGGAACAAAGACAAGCCTGGTTAGACCAGCATCAAGGGCGATTTGTCGTTCTAGTCGCAGAGGATGAGAGTGGGGAGGTTGTAGGTTATACGTCTTTATCACCACATCATCCTGAAGAAGGATATCTTTATACAGCTGAACTTTCCATTTATATAAGCTCGGATCATCGGGGGAAAAGCTATGGTAAGAAAATGATGGAACAGACATTGGGGGTAGCTGAAGATAGAGGATTTCATACAATTATTAGTAGTATTACCTCAGATAATCAAGCTAGTATTCGTCTTCATGAAGGGTTTGGATTTAAACATGTTGGTACGTTTAAGCAGGTTGGCTATAAGTTCGATCAGTGGTTAGATGTAGTTTATTATCAGAAGATGATATAGTGGAAAGGTCTTTTTAAGGGAATGATTGAAAAGAACTGTCACGCTCTGATGGTCAGGAGCGTGACAGCATTTGGCTTTTGATGTTTTTATTTATGGGTTGTGTGCGCCTCTAACTAATGCGACGAGATACCACTCACCTCTAATTTGTTCAAAAACCAATCTGAGTGCTTGCTGATGGTGATTAAGGTCTTCATCATCAGGTTCATAAAAATACTCGACAAAATAAGCGTTCGGATATTCTTCGTAAATGGTATTTGGCTGAGTATCATGGGTATATAGTGAGAAGTCAAAGGCTATTTGATCGTACTCCAGCTCGCGATTACTATTTAAGTCGCCTCTTCTTTTAATTAGCTCCTCCACAAAGTCACTGGCAGTTAGATCGTAGGTGGCACCACTTTGATCCCAAGACCATGAATATAAGGTGTCATCATTGGCGAAATTTTCGACTTCTTCTTGCTCAAAGTGAAGGTCATCATCCGCGCCAACGTTTGAAAAAGGAGAATAAACCAACCCTCTTTCTTCGTGTATATACTGTGATAAGCCTTCCCAATCATGGTCTAAAAGCATCCAGAACAGATCATCTGATAACCTTTGTAAACTCGACTCAACTTCCTCACCTAATGGTTTACTAGAAACATCATCGACAATCCACTGAAAGTTCTCATAAATGATCGTGAAAATCATTTCCACGTGGCCTGTTAATTCGTTATTGATTTCTTGTTTTATATGGTATTCGTCATCAGAGATTTCAACGACATCATAAGGCTCATCCTGATCCAAGAATATAGGTGCTTCTGTGGCAACTAGATGCAAATCACCATCTTGTTCTCTTACATAAGTGTCAATGTGTCTGTTAGCTAGTTCAGTAGACATAACCCTTGTAAAGCTATCTCGGATTTCTGCAATGGTGTCGTACTGATTTAAACGCATTTGGTCATCATGGTCGTAGAGACTTTCAAAGGTCGCTTTGTATTCAATCATAACATCGGTTAGATTGGGTTCATCAGTCGTCTGGGATTCATACCATTCACGTGTGGTGGGTGCTACCTCGGCTGCTTGAGTATAATCACGCCATGTTTCATGGTCACCATCCACGCTTATATAGAATTCATTGATGGACTCATCTTCGAAAATAACACTTGATATTAACAGGTGAATTTCCCTAATTTCATTAGTTGTCAGTGCAAAAGGTGATTCAGGTGGAAACAAGTCGATATAAGCAGTCTCATTATCAACCTGAATTTGTTGTAACTTTAACTCGTCAAAACGATGTTCAAACAAGTTTGTTAGTGAAGTTTCCAATTCTAAGTTAGCTTCCTGTCCCTCATCTGTATCAGTGTCACTTTCCTGTTCATCCATGGCACTACTGATGATCACGCCTTCAGCGTCATCAACTTCGAAAGTAGCGGTGAGAGATTCATGTGCGTCTTTGATTTCAATGACCCAAAAACTATCTCCTTCTTCACCGTAATCATTAAATTGTGTTGATTGGACGATAGGAATGGAAAACGTGTCTAAATGATCAGAAGTTAAGGCGATCTCTAACGCTTGATCGACACTTAATTGCGAATTGTTGAATTCAGCTGCTTCTAATATTTCGATGTAATCCGGTTCTGCTTGGGCTGGATAAGAATCGTTTTGTGAGCTGTGCCAAGCTCTAATCCTTTGCCCGATGTCAACCTCAACTTCTACATTTGAATACCACACGGCAGGATATTGATCGTACTCATTGATGGAATGGCCAACTACTAATATCCGGTCGTCCTCTTGATCGACGACGTAACCTTCAATGGCTGGTTCTCCTTCAGGTTCGGGATCACCCGCCAAATGGAACAATCCGCTACCACTACTTGCGAAAATCGTAAAACCTATTAGTAATACGGCGAGTAATGGGATAATCACCTTTACGGGGAGAAGTGGTCGTTTATGATCACTCTTATTCTCTGATTCTGTAATTTTGCTAAAAATACGCTGGCGATCTTGTTGGGTAAATGTCGTCTCATCATGATTAAGGTATGCTTCTCTTAATTGATGTAGTTGTTTATCCATGTTGATCACCTCCATCTGATTCAATCTTCTCCTTAAGGCGTTCTCGCCCACGTTTTAACCTAGCCTTGATCGTGTTCGTATTTATATTTAAAATGTCGGCTATTTCTTTAACGGATAGCTGTTCAAAATAATATAAAATGATCACTTCTTTATATTTAATAGGTAATTGATAAACTTGGACTAATAGTTTTTTAGATTCTTCTGTCTGAAGGGATACTTGCTCAGGAGTCTGCTGGTTCGTTGCTTCCTTTTTAAAAGTTTGTTCTAATTTCTGCTTGAGGCGCTGTTGTCGATGTTTAAAGCCACGTAAATGATCCTTACTTTTGTTGATCGCAATCCGGTAAATCCAGCTTTTCAGCTCGGATTGATGTTGAAATTGATCAATTTTTTGATAGACGGTTATGAAAACCTCCTGGACCACATCATCTGTGTCGGCATGGTTTCGGACATAGGCGTAAACCAGTCGTTTGATTTCTGTACCATATTGTGTCATACAATGATCAAGTAACTCCAGTCGATCAGATTCATCGATCAAATCTTTATTTAAAATGCCATACTCATAGGCCGACATGTTTTACCTCCTTTCTCTTACAGATTAGACGTTAGGTTTTATGAAGTGGTTGCAAAAAAATTTAGAAAATATGTAGGTTTTTCCTTTGAGTCGATTCACTCTAACGTTTGACTGACAAAAAGTGTATAATAGAAACATTATCATGTTACACAACGGAGGAACAAGATTAGATGGATGACATAGTCCGATATTTGCAACAACGTGAAGATGAGATGGTGGAATTATTAAAGGAGCTTGTGTTAATGGAATCACCATCTAGTGACCCTAAATTGACTGAGAAGATGGGTTGCTTTTTAAGTGAGAAATTTGTAGAGATGACAGGTGGTGCGTTTACGACGGTCGCTAGTGACGAATATTCCCCACATATTCGAGCTGAATGGGGTGAGGGTGAAGCGCAATTACTTATTGTCACTCACTTTGATACAGTTTGGCCGGAAGGGACTTTAGAAGATATGCCATTTGAAATTAACGATGGTAAAGCATATGGTCCGGGGACGTTTGATATGAAAGGTGGGATTGTTCAAGCTTTATTTGCCATTCAAGCACTTAAAGATTTAGACAAGTTATTAGATAAGCGAATTGTTCTAATGATGACAAGTGATGAAGAGCTTGGAAGTCCAACCTCTAAAGATCATATTATGGTTGAAGCGGCTCAGAGTGATGCAGTGTTTGTATTGGAACCTTCTCAAGGAGAGAATGGAGCTTTGAAAACGGCACGTAAAGGTGTTGGGACTTACGAAATATCGATACATGGTGTGTCCTCTCATGCTGGAATTGAACCGGAAAAAGGAGCGAGCGCGATAGAAGAGCTTGCCGAGCAAATTACTTATCTTTCAAATTTAACGGATTTAGATAAGGGCACAACAGTCAACGTCGGTATGATTGATGGTGGGTCTTCTAAAAATGTGATTGCTGAAGAAGCCCATGCCGTTGTAGACGTTCGAGTGCAAACACAGGAAGAGATGGATCGGGTGGTTCCATTAATTGAACAAATAAAACCACATGATGAAGAAGTTGATATTGAGATAGAGGGTGAAATTTATCGCCCACCGTTAGAAAGATCGGATGAAATTGAAGCACTATTTGAACGAGCGAGTAGGCTTGCTGAAGATTACCTGGGATTTAGATTAGAGGAAGAATCGACAGGTGGAGGAAGTGATGCTAATTTCACGGCAACACTCTCACCAACACTAGATGGTTTAGGAGCTGTTGGTGACGGAGCTCATGCTCAGCATGAACATTTAGTGATTAGTGAAATGCCTAAGCGAAGTGCTCTTTTAGCCATGTTGTTATGCGAGTATGGAATCAATTCGTGATGTTTAGGAGATCTCCAATCCGTGAGTATAGGGTTCCAGTCCGTGAGTAATGCTCTTCAATCCGTAAATAAAAGTGATCAATCCGTGTAAATAGACACCCTATCCCTGTGACTTAGTATACGGAAATGGAACCAAGATTAAACGACTGCTATAATGATGAATAAATGATTTGGCAAAGGGAGTCCTTAATGCTTATACACAAACATCCTTATGTGAAGTTTAGGCGTGTGGTTGATCGGCTTGATTTACAGCAAAAGAATATTGAAGAGGAGTTTTGGATCTATCTTTATGATGATCGAATCGTGACAGATGAACATGACCTAGATATCAAAATGGTTTTTGATATTTCTTATAAGATGCTATCGGCACAATATGGCTTTTTATATTTACACACAACCAAAGGGGTTATTACTTTTCAGATTAAGGAAGACCCTAATGAAATGATTGCTAAATTTAGAACAGTAGAGATGAAATGATGGAGGAGAAACATGAGAAAACAAGTCTTATTAGTTGATGGGATGGCCTTATTATTCCGTGCTTTTTACGCAACAGCTATGAACAATTATTTTATGATTAATAGTAAAGGCATGCCAACGAATGCAGTACACGGATTTGTCAGGCATTTATTAACGGCAACTAACCATTTTCAACCGTCACATGTTATTTGTTGTTGGGATATGGGAAGCCATACGTTTAGAAATGATTTATATCCTGAATATAAAGCTAATCGGGGAGCGCCACCAGAAGAATTGGTCCCCCAATTTGACTTAGTGAAAGAAGTAACCGAAGTAATGGACATCCCGAACATTGGCATAAAGGGCTTTGAAGCAGATGATTGTATTGGAACATTAGCTCGTGCCTATCAGCATGAAGCGGAAGTCACGATTTTAACGGGTGATCAAGATATTTTACAGGTGCTCGATGAAGGCATACGTGTCGCTCTTCTAAAAAAAGGCTTTGGTAATTATGATGTCTATGAAGCTGAGCGTTTTATTGAGGAAAAAGGAATTACACCTCAACAAATGATTGATCTTAAAGCCATGATGGGGGATTCAAGTGATAATTATCCTGGGGTTAAAGGTGTGGGTGAAAAGACAGCCCTCAAATTGCTAATTCAACATGGGACATTAGATGTAATTTTGGACAATCTTGATACACTAACGAAAGCCCAACGTGCCAAGTTTGAAGCGGATTTAGATATGGTTCACTTGTCCAGAAAACTAGCTGAAATAAACTGTGAAGCAAATGTTGACTGTGATTTATCTGATGCAGAGTTTAAAATTGACCGTGAAAAAGTCATGACGAAGTTTGAGGAATTAGAGTTTAAACGATTAGGTGAATTTGTTTAGGAGAGATGGACATGCGCTTATGGTCCTTACATCCCAAATATTTAGATGCTAAAGGATTGGTTGCTTTATGGAGAGAAACCTTGCTAGCACAAAAGGTGTTACAAGGTGAGACAAAAGGCTATCAAAACCACCCACAGCTCCTTCGTTTCCGTGGGCATGAGGAGCCGTTAAAAGCGATTGGTTATTATCTAAAGGGAGTCCATGACGAAGCTAGGGAGCGTCAGTATCACTTTGATGCCTCAAAAATAAATTCTATACAACCAGTGGAATCGATCATGGTAACTTCTGGACAGTTAGCTTATGAATGGGACCATTTAAAGGTAAAGCTAGAACAACGAGCACCAGACAAACTCGAGCAAATTCATCAAATAAATACTCCACATTCGCACCCTATTTTCACGGTTCAAAAAGGACCGATTGAAAGTTGGGAGCGAATATCAACATGAGCCACTAGATGTAGTGGCTTTTTTTATATCGTATTGAATGACACTTATAATCAAGGTATGCTAAAGGAATAGAATGGTAGGTGAATGTCGAGTGAACCATATAAAATTAGTTAAACCAACAACTTTATTAGAAGAGGAGTATCGAGACTTTTGTAAAGATTGGGAGGAAGCAGGTGAGAGGATTGCTCCTTCTGTGATGAGGAAGGGTTCCATGGAGTTCGAACAATGGGTAAAGCAATTAAATGACGCTGAAGCTGGAATTGGTTTACCTGAAGGACACGTCCCGTCATCAACAAGGTGGTTAGTTGATGATGATGATCGTATTTTAGGGGCTAGTCATATTCGCCATGATTTAACGGGGCGTTTATTAGAAACGGAAGGACACATCGGAGGCGGCATTCGACCTTCTGAACGTCAAAAAGGCTACGCCACGATGATCCTTGAGCTATCTCTCAAAGAATTATCAAAGCTTGGAGTGAAACGTGCTCTAGTAACGTGTAATGAAGATAATCTAGCATCAGCCAAAGTGATTAAAAGGAATGGAGGGATGGAGGGCTTACCTTTCACTGAAGAGCATGGCAATGTAGTGAGACGTTTTTGGATTAATCTTAATCCGAACCAGTTATAGGGGGGAGAAAAATGAGTAAGAATGAAAAGATATTAACTAGTTTAATTGTTGGTAGTATCATTTTGAACTTATTTTTATTCTTTCAATTAAATCAAAAAGTGGAAGAAGAAGTTCAAATGACCTCACAGAATTACTCTCATCAACTCAACAACATTAACACAAATGTAAGTAATTTAGATCATCGAATTAATCAAATAAAAGAAGAAAACGAGTGGATTGCATCAAGGGAATATCACCCTAATGAAAATTCTACTCCTGACCGTCAGATTATCGATTTGGAATGGTCTTTTCGTGAGTTAGAAGAGGACGTTGACGTCAACTTGTTATACAGGAGTCACGAAGAACGTGACTGGGAAGTTGTTGAAGCAACTCAAATAGAAGGTCTTAATTACCGTGCGCCGATTGAGGTGTCTACTCATGATCGATTCGAGTATCAAATTGTAAGTGACGGTACAGTGAGTCGTTCCAGTGAGGTGCAACACGTTCCTGAACATTTATTCCGTCCTAGTCCATTAGTGAGCTGGAGTACAGCATCAGGAAGTGGAAGAAGTGGTTCAAATTTTTATGAAGGATTTTTCCGCCAAAGTGGTGAAGTAGTTTTTCCGTTTCATAGGGTTGAAGAAGCCGTAGCTACTGTCTATTATGATGATGAAACAACAGAAGATATTCCATTAGAAGAGGATGAGCGAACGTCACATGAAGTGGAAGAGGAAATTAGTCATAATAGTCATGAAGTACAAGTGAACTCAATAGAACATTCAGGTGATTTCCAGGGTTGGCATTTTAAAGTTGAACCTGAGGATAAGATGATTGAATCTATTGACTTACGAGTTGAATACGGGGATGGGACTGTCCATGAAGGGGAGATCTTCCCACACGAAGGAGAGTATCACGAGAATATTGGCTATTAAAAGAGGCGTTATGGTTTTAAATGGTAACAATCTTTGATATCCTTCAAATAACCTACTCATTACAGATGCGTTACAAAAGTATTTCATAGATGTTATTGAAGGGAGCTTGTTACTTGTGAACCTGTTAGGAATTCACCACTTATCCGCGATGACAGCCAATGCTCAACGAAATGTGGACTTCTACACCAAAATATTAGGAATGAGAATGGTGAAAAAGACTGTTAACCAGGATGAGCCATCGATGTATCATTTGTTTTATGGTGATGAAGTAGGTAGCCCGGGAACTGAATTAACGTTTTTTGAGATCCCTCGGGCTGGCCAAACGCATGTTGGAAATAAGAGTATTTCTACGACTTCACTTCGTGTCCCAAGTGATGCGTCACTCGATTACTGGGAGAAACGTCTTTCAGATGCAGGTGTTCATCATCAAGGAATCCTTCAGCAATTTGGTCGTCGAGTTCTTCCATTTCAGGATTTTGAGAAACAACGGTTAACACTTGTTTCAGATGAAAATAATGATGGTGTATCTGGTGGTAAGCCGTGGGTGCAATCACAAGCAGATCCACAGCATGGCATTACTGGGTTAGGACCAGTTCATTTAACAATCCCTGAATTAAGTCGCACAGAGCCTATATTAACGACAGTGATGGGTTTTCGACGGGCAGGCAACTATATTCATCATCAAACTAATCAACAAGTGGTTGTTTTTGAGACGGGTGAAGGTGGAACCGGAGCAGAAGTGCATGTCCATGAGCGAACTGATCTTCCTCCAGAGCGGCTTGGGCGTGGTGGAGTTCACCATGTGGCTTTTCGAGTGAGCAACGAGGATGAGCTATATAAATGTATAGACTTATTAGATGAAAATGAAATAGGGCATTCCGGTTTTGTCGATCGTTTCTATTTCAAATCAGTTTATTTTCGTGAACCGAATGGTATCCTGTTTGAATTAGCCACTGATGGCCCTGGTTTTACAGCTGACGAACAGGAGAGTGAGTTAGGTGCTTCACTAGCTTTACCACCCTTTCTAGAAGCCAAACGAGAGCAAATTGAACAAAAGCTAAAACCTATTAAGTATAATGAGTAACTACGTAAAGTCAGGTAAACCTGGCTTTTCTTTTTAATTAATAGTGATACAATTATACATAGATAAATAGACTATCGTAGGTGAAAATATGAGAAAAGTATATTGCCAAAAATGCAGAAAGCAAATTGAATCGAGGAAAGAATTATACACGATGCAAATATTTTTTAGTATCGGTGCTTTTTGTGGTAGCTGCTATATTGAAAAGATCAAGTCGGTTTCTTCTTTAGTGGTAAGCAATACCCCACTTAATGGTAGGTATGCCAATTTCCTAACCTTGATGACTCTAGTAGGTTTAATTATGGTCTATTTTGCCGAGGTTGCTTATATTAAAATTCCATTGATTGTCGTTTTAAGTTTAGTTTTATTGATGCGTGCTTACTCATTTATTCGCTTTGAACGACATTTGCCAAGGAAACGGATATAAAGGTAGTGATTTGATTGAGAAATAGTGTTCTTCTCGTGCTATTTGGCGCGATTTTATGGGGGACAACAGGGACTGCACAAGCTTTAGCACCAGAAGAGTCAACACCTCTTGTTGTAGGCGCATTGCGCTTATTGATCGGTGGAGGCTCTTTATTTTTATTAGTGTTCTTTCAGAAACGATTGTCGATTAAGGGAATTCCTAAAAAGGCACTACTTGTTAGCGCATTAGCTATGGCATTGTATCAACCATTTTTCTTCTCGGGTGTGGACTTAACGGGTGTTGCAATTGGCACGGTAGTTGCAATTTGTAGTGCGCCTATTTTTGCTGGTTTAATGGAAGGCTTGATCTATAAGCGCTTGCCTGACTGGGTATGGCTAGTCTCAACGATGTTAGCGATTTTTGGTTGTGTGTTATTATTTCAATCTGATGGGCAAATTGTGTTCAATCCGTTAGGTATGCTGTTTTCACTAATGGCTGGATTAGCTTTTGCGATTTATACCTTTGTTAGTAAAGACTTAGTCACCAATTATTCTTCTGATGTGGTAGTTGCTATCGTTTTTAGCACGGCTGCGGTGTTCTTACTCCCGATCTTATTTGTCTATGACTTAGGGTGGGTGATGCAGTTATCTGGAACTATTTCCATGCTGCATTTAGGTCTCCTTGCAACTGCTGTTGCGTACTTATCATTCGCTCGCGGACTTATGGGCGTGCAAGCTTCTATGGCGGTGACTCTAGCACTTGCAGAACCTGTTACAGCTGCAGTCCTAGGCATTTTCTTATTGGGAGAGCCACTGACAATTCTCTCAGGCATTGGACTCTTATGTCTAATTATTGGGTTAGTCTTATTAGCCAATAAACCAAAACTGTTAAGGTTAAAACAAAAAGAAGACCAAGCAGCATGAGTGAGCTGCTTGGTCTTAATGCTTAGATGGACTCAGCTATCTCCATTAATTTACTCCTATTGGCACTTGTATCCTCGTGATTCAAAGACAAACTATAGGTGAGTTCGTCTTTTTCAAAAAATAACCACGTCACCTGAGACTCATCTGGACTGGGCCCAACATGTTGTATATAAACTTCAGTTCCATTAATTAATTCATGAGTTTCACTTTCGATCGGTTTTTTCTCAAGTGGTTTACGTTCTACATAAATTTGAAAGAACTGCCTTTGGTCTTCATCTGTAAAAGCTAGTGTCAACTTATCATCGTTTGTTTTACCTAGTTGTAAATCTGGTTCGAAGGGTAAGGTCTTTGGCAAATCTATATTGTCTCCGATTTCTTGTTGGTATTCCTGTACAGCTAGATCATGGTCAATATATCCCATTGATTGATAGAGCTCGTGAACGCTCATACCTTCATCACTAGTCGCCTGTAAGCTCAGGTTAGTTGTGGAATAAAGAAAAATACACAGACTTGACAGAACAACTTTTAAGAATAAATTCATAAAATCACCTCAAGCCATAGCATGGGTGATTTTAAACCAAAATATTCTCGTTATGTATAAAGGTGTTTTCCTTTAAAAATCTGTGCGTTTATCATATCCTAAATCAGAGTAATTACATATGATAACTTATATATATACGGAAGGGAGTCTTAAAGGTGAGTGTGAATAACCAAATATTCCTTGGAAATGAACGGGTAAGAAGTTTGTATGAGAGAGCAACGGACCTTTCAGAGAAGATTAAGCCATATGCGAAACAATCGGATCGTGAGGCTCGCTTTTTAGACCAAACGTTAAAAACACTAAAAAGCCACCGTTATTTATCTATTGTATTACCTGAAAGTTATGGTGGTGAGGATTTATCTTTATATGAGTGGTTACTAATGCAGGAGAAAATTGCTGAAGGTGATGGAGCAACAGCACTATCTGTCGGTTGGCATTTAGGGTTATTAATGGAATTAAAACAAGAAGGACTTTGGAGAGATGAAAATTATGAATTTATCGCCCAAGAGGCTAGTAGGCAGAAGCTTTTTAATCGGGCATCGACTGAAAAAAACACAGGAAGCCCCACAAGAGGTGGAATGCCTGAAACGACAGCGATTTTGGATGGCGATGAGTATATCCTGACTGGTCAAAAGACATTTACCACAATGGCGGAAAAATTAGACTATGCTTTGGTCTCGGCGACTATTGATGGTGAAGATCAAGCAGCATGGTTTTTAGTTGATATGTTAAAAGAAGGAGTCAAGGTTGATCATACTTGGGATACATTAGGGATGAGAGGAACTGGAAGTGATGATCTGATTCTGGAGCAAGTGGCAATTGACTCAAGTTGTTTAGTTGATCGATTAGGGGATCAGAAGCCTTTACCAAAAGCATGGCTTCTACATATCCCAGCTTGTTATTTAGGGATCGCGCAAGCAGCGTTTGATGATGCTGTGGAATTTGCCAATAACTTTAAACCTAATAGTCTTAACCATACGATCTCTAAAGTCAGTCATATTCGCCAGAAAATTGGAGAGATGAGTATGTTGTTAATGCGATCTCGACACTTTTTGTATGATATTGCTAGGCGCTGGGATGAGAATCCAGATCAACGTCCGTTATTGGCTAGTGAATTGGCTGTTGTCAAAGTGAATGTAACCAATGATGCACAAAGAGTAGTTGACCTTGCCTTGCGAATTGCAGGTGGACGTGGCTTGTCGAAGTCATTTGATTTTGAACGTTATTATCGTGATATTCGTGCTGGTCTCCATAACCCTCCTATGGATGATCAAGTCCTTGACCAATTAGCGGCTAAAGCACTTAATGAATAATGTGATATCTAGTTGTCATAGTTTTGTTTACCGTTTTATAATAGAGTAAAATAGCTGTTTTAAGGAGCCAGAACATGATTTACGTGATTATTTTATCTATTGTTATTGTTATCTTTGTCTTGATCTTAACGATTATTGCTATTTCTAAAGGTTACGCTTATGAGCATAAGGTAGATCCATTACCTACTAGTGAAGATCAACAAGATCACGATGAGAGTTCTCCAAATGAAAAAACTGGTCAGTGAAGAGTTATTCTCTTCTGCTGACCAGTCTTTTAATTAGTCAAGTACATATGTGTTAAAGAAAGCTTCGTAGTCTTCGTTAGGTGCAGCGCCAACGATTCTCTGTACTTCTTCTCCATCCTCATAGTGAACGAGAGTAGGTGTGCTATCAACATCATAATCGTTCCAGCCTTCCTCGAACTCAAGTAGATTATATTGAACCAGGTCAACCCCCATTTCCTCTGCTAATGGAGCTAGCCTTGGCGTGGTTTCTTGACAATATTCACAAGTTGGACTATAGAAGTAAACCGTAACTTCATCCTCTTCTTCCAATTGTGTATCTAACTCTTCGGGCAGGATAATGTTTTGATAATTAGGATCATCTAGTAATTCGGCGGTTTCCCGTTCTAGACTATCTTTACCATAAGGATTATCTTCAACAGTTACTGTTTGTGAAGCATTTGTTAATAGGGCAATGGCGACGAAAAACACGACGATTACAGAACCAAAAATGATTAATTTCTTCATGTTATTCCTCCTTCAGATATTTAAAGCCAACAATACTCGTAATTAAAATTAATGTGAAAGCAATTCCTGCTAAGAATGGAATCGTTATAAAGCCGCCCCAGTTTATATACGCTCCTATACAAGACACTTGTCCACATGATGGTGCGGAATCTTGGAAAAACGGAAGCTTTTGAATCGCGTAATGATACCAAGAAACTAACAACCCTATAGATGAAAACACCATTCCATAGATAAATACCTTTTTGTCTTTAATGATGACCCCAATTAGGTAGATTAATACGAGGGGGTACATAATAATTCTTTGGTACCAGCAAAGCTTACACGGTTCATATAAGCGAATTTCCGAGAAATACAGTGAGCCTAATGTGGCCACTAAAGCAATGACCCAAGCCACAATGGCAATATTTTCAGCCCTTTTTTTCATATCTAACACCTCATTGTTATTGGTTTGAGGTACATTCTAGTATATCAAAATACTACATGAAAATTATAGTACGAAATCTTAAATAAAGTAAGTTATATGTTTGAACATTTTCTAAATAAATAAAATGGTGTATGATAATAACAGGATTGGAGGAGCGTTAATGAGTAAATTCCATCACTTCAGTAGTCGTATTGCGTCAGCATTTATCACCTTTTTGTTATCATATATTGTATATTTAGTATATACAGGGTTCCATCTGTCAGAGGCCTACAATTTATTTTCTAATCCTCTTATTTGGGGAATTTTTGTCTTTTATCTGGTCATCTCTTCGTATATCGTTGAGTGGGTTGCTGTTAAATTAGAAGATGAATCCAAGCGAATGTTTGTTTCTTTATATATGTTGGCAGGAATGATTGTCTGGTTTGTGACTTATATTCCGGTATTAGCTGATTCAATTATGTGGTATATTTACATGGTTCTTTATAGTAGTATTTTCACAGTGGTTGCCTTTATCATCTTTTATCCTATTGAACGTTTCACTAGGAAAACGAGAAAAAGACCTTTTTATATGGGGTTTCCAGCTATATTAATTTTATCAATTATTTTAATATGGAACCCTTCGATCAAACAAGGCTTTGCTGATGAGTATGAGGATAATCGGTATACAGCTAAATTTGAACGATTTAATGGGGAGGAATTGGTTGATATTCCGGTCGAAGCAGATCATAACTATGAAATTGTTGTTGATTGGGATATCTCAGACGGAGGCCCTTACGGATTAAAGATGCATCCAGACTCTAGTGGACTTGGTACGATGGATTTCATAGGGGATGAAGATGAGTGGCGATACCAATTCGAAGCGGAAAAATCGGGAGACTTACCGATCATTTTCCACGGAAAAGATATAGAAGGCTCCGTTGAATTTACGTGGACTAACGTAACAGAAGGCTAACAACCTGCTGTTACGTTTTTTTATGCTTTAAGTAATTGTTGGATTTGTAAAGATCATATTAAGAATTTTAATGATTGTTGCAGGATATTAAAGTTACTTATATAATCATATAAGCATTTACTTATACAAGGGTGTGGTTAAACGGTGGAAAAGACTAAAATCGATGTCCAGGAATTGGCTCGTGTGCTGAAATTGCTAGGTGATTCAACGCGTTTATCAATTATGCAGTATGTCAGTAAGGGTGAGTGCTGTGTTTGTGAGTTGGTTGAATTATTGGACATGTCGCAGCCAGCGATTAGTCAGCATTTACGTAAGTTGAGGGATGCAAATCTAGTGGTTGAAAATCGAAAGAGGAAATGGATTTTTTATCGTATTAATGAGCACCACGTAGCTTATGAATTGATTCATCAATTACTTGAGGAACTGCCTAGTGTTGATGATGAATTTGAAGAACTTGACCGTAAAAATCTACGCATTATTTGTGATTAATAGAAAAGTGATTACTGGTATCTATTGTGTTCATAACGGTAACCACTGTGAATGTTCGTTATAATCATTATTCAGAATTATAGAAGGGGAGTTTCAGGTTGGATATTGCAATAGCTGTAGCTATATTTTTATTAACATTGACTTTAGTGATCTGGCAACCTAAAAATCTTGGTATCGGGTGGTCAGCCTGTGCAGGGGCAATCGTTGCCTTAATATTTGGCGTCGTTAGTTTTCAGGATGTTGCTGATGTGACAGGGTTGGTTTGGAATGCGACTTTGGCTTTCGTTGCCATTATCATTATTTCGTTGATTCTTGATGAAATAGGATTCTTCGAGTGGTCGGCATTGCATATGGCCCGTATTGCTAAGGGGAACGGAATTAAGATGTTTGTTCTTGTTACCCTTTTGGGTGCCGCAGTTGCTGCTTTATTTGCGAATGATGGTGCTGCTCTGATTTTAACGCCGATTGTCTTATCAATGGTCCGAGCACTTAACTTTAAGGAAGCGATGATCTTACCTTTTATAATGGCAAGTGGATTTATTGCTGATACGACATCATTACCACTTATCATCAGTAACCTAGTGAATATCGTGTCAGCAGATTTCTTTGAGATTGGCTTTACGGAATACATGTTAAGAATGATTATTCCAAACTTATTCTCTATGATCGCCAGTATCATTGTGTTATTTTTATTCTTTAGAAAATCGATTCCGAAAAGTTATGATTTAGCTGAATTAAAAAGACCTAAGGAAGCCATAAAGGATGAACGGTTATTTCGCTTGTCATGGGTTGTTTTAGCCGTATTATTAGCTGGTTATTTCGTTAGTGAATTTATACATGTGCCGGTTTCAATTGTTGCTGGATTGATTGCGTTAATTTTCCTCATACTAGCCAATAGAAGCCCTGCAGTTCCGACAACAGAAGTGATAAAAGGGGCGCCATGGGCAATTGTCTTTTTCTCGATTGGTATGTATGTGGTCGTTTATGGTTTAAGAAATGTTGGGTTAACAGATGTGCTAGCGCAAGTGCTTGATGGTGCTGCAGAGCATGGTTTAATGGCAGCTACTTTTTCCATGGGTTTTATGGCAGCGATATTATCATCTGTGATGAATAATATGCCAACTGTCATGATTGATGCACTAGCAATTGCTGAAACCAATACAACAGGAACGATTCGCGAGGCATTAATTTATGCGAATGTTATTGGTAGTGATTTAGGTCCAAAGATTACGCCAATTGGTTCTTTAGCCACACTATTATGGTTACACGTTTTATCTAAGAAAGGCATCCACATTTCATGGGGTTACTATTTTAAAGTTGGGTTAATCCTAACGATTCCTGTATTAGCTTTTACGTTACTAGGGCTGTATGTTTCATTAGTGTTAATTAATCTATAAGAGGTGATTTAAATGTTTAATAAACCAATATTGTATTTCTTGTGTACTGGAAACTCTTGTCGTAGTCAAATGGCAGAAGGGTTAGGAAAGCAAATCTTGGGTGATGAGTGGGACGTTCATAGTGCGGGCATTGAAGCACATGGTGTTAATCCAAAAGCTGTTGAAATGATGCGCGAGATGGATATTGATATTACAGATCAGCAATCAGAGGTTATTGACCGTGATTTGTTAAATTCAGCTAAGATGGTTGTGACATTATGTGGTGATGCAAAAGAGAATTGTCCAGTGATTCCATCTGGTGTTAAAACTGAACATTGGGGCTTATTTGACCCTGCCAAAGCAGAAGGTACAGAAGAAGAGGTAAATCAAGTATTTCGTGAAGTGCGTGATGACATTAAGCACCGAATTGAAAAGCTTCGTGAAGAGAAGAGGTAAACTTTTCTCGGGTGAGAAATACGGTTAAATTATTGGAAATACGGTTAATTTTTTAGATTTACGGTTAAATTCTTAGGAATACGGTTAAATTCTGAGAAATACAGTTAAAATATCAAAAATACGGTTAATTGAAAAAAGCATCAGACTCGAGAAGTTATCTCGAAAGTCCGATGCTTATTTTTTATACTAATGTCTTACTTTTTAACTCTTGTTTTGGCCCGAAAAATTCAAAGTGAATCTGGTCTTCAGGTGTACCCCATTCTGTTAAAGATTCATGAATGGTTTGCATGAAAGTATTTGGTCCACAGAAATAGAATACTTGGTTTGAACTTGTTAGCTCTTGTTTTAACCAATCTAGTGATATCTTCCCTTCATAGTCAAATAACTTTTGTTCCCGGTCATTAGCAGTTGGATCGGAGTAAACAGTTAACAGGCGTACTTGATTATTTTCCTTTGCAATTGCTGAGAGCTCTTGACTAAATGCATGAACATCACTATTTCTAGCTGCGTGGATAAAAGTTACTTCTCGCTCAGGTTGCTTTTCAGTTACAGTCTTCAGCATACTTAACATGGGTGTGATCCCAACGCCACCACTAATCAGGACAAGTGGTTGTTGATCTGATAAATCAACAGTGAAATCACCTGCTGGTACCGTAATCGGAACCTCATCGCCTTCTTTTGCTTGATGGTGTAAATAATTAGATACAACACCATTAGGATCATTTTCATCTTCACGCTTAATGCTTATACGATAGTACTCCTGGTTTGGTTGGTCTGATAAGCTATATTGACGCACATGTTGATAAGTTTCACCTGGGATGGATAATTGTACGCTAATGTATTGTCCAGGTTCAAAGGTTGGCAGTGGCTTTTGGTCTACTGGCTTTAAATAAAAGGACGTAATGACATCACTTTCTATAACAATTTGGTCAATATAAAATGGTTTGTAACCTTGCCAACCATTTTCTTGCTCTTCTGCTTGCTGATACATGTTCTGTTCAACTTGGATAAAGATGTCGGCAATGATACTGTATGCGGCTTCCCAAGCATTCAAAATCTCATCAGTTGCATTGTCTCCAAGTACATCCTTAATTGCTTGTAATAAGTTTTCACCGACTAGTGGATAGTGCTCTGGTAAGATCCCGATACTACGGTGTTTATGAGCAATTTGTTCAACCACAGGCATGATTTGCTCTAATTGCTCAATGTTTTCAGCAGCAGCAATAATTGAATTAGCCAAAGCTCTTTGTTGCTTTCCTTGTTTTTGATTAGCTTGGTTAAAGATGTTTAATAGTTCAGGATTATTGGTGAATAGTAGATTGTAGAATCTAGTTGTAATGTCTGTACCATATTCTCTTAGTACAGGAGCCGTTGATTTGATAATCTCTTGTTGATTGCTCGTTAACATGTATGTAACCCTCCAAATTTTATGTCTATTAATTATTATGAGAGGAATACGAACATTTAATTGTGATATAAATCACATTTCTAATAATAAAATGTGAAATTTTTATCAAATTGAACATTTATCAGGCAGGAACTACTTTTCGCTTTCTAGAATAATGTTAAATGCTGTTAATTTTTAGGGAGCGAGGGGTACATAATGTTCTACAGGAGAAAAAGTTATCATGTACATAAAGATTTTGTTCAAATATTTAATGAGCATTTCAATGAACGACTACTACCTACCCAGTTGAAATATGGGGCTAAACTCGTAGGTAGATGGATGACCAAGGAAACAAATGGTGTTGTGGAAATTTTTGCGATTTGGCAGTATGACAGTTACGGTGATTATATTGAAATTGAAGGTAAGGTTCGTAGTGACCAAGCGCATGTAGAACGTGTTAAGAATTGGTATCAAAAGCATGGTGGTAGAGATTTTGTATTAAAGCATTGTATTTTGGAAGCTCGTAATGAGGAAATTTTTTCAACTGTAAAAGATGGTAATTACTGAGGTGAGATCATGATTAACACAATTGAGTATTTAAAAAGTGGTACAAAGAAGCAAAAAAGAGCTTATCAAGTAATTACACAGTTAAATATATTGGATGATTTACCAAATTATCAGCCAACATTATGTGGGACGATCCCCCTTGGTATAGATGTAGAGGATTCAGATTTAGATGTGATTATGGAGGCTGATGAATTTGGTCCACTAGAAACACAAATAAAAAAACTATATGGTAACTTATATGGTTTTCAGTTAAAAAAATTAGTTATTCGTGAACTGCCAGTGCTTAAGGCCAACTTTTTTTATGAAGGGTTTGAATTTGAACTTTTTGCTCAAGAGAAGCCTGTACATAAACAGTTTGCTTATCTTCATATGAAGATTCAAAAAGGATTATTAGAGAAATTTCCTTGGATGCAAAATGAAATACTAAGGTTAAAGAAACAAGGCATGAAAACAGAGCCAGCGTTTTGTGAAGTGTTAGGAATAAAAGGTGACCCTTATATTGGTTTATTACAATATGGTCAAAAGCGAGGAATGATTACGTATTGGTAATGAAAATGAAAGGGGTGTTGATCATGACTAATCAATCGAAGTGGCATGTCGAGGCGCAAAAGCAGTGGAATGATAAGGCTTCTTTTTGGCATGCTAATAGCCGTCAGATGTGGGATGAAGGAAGCCGGAAAACGATTATTCCTTTTTTTGAAAAGTATGTTCCAAAAGGTGAACGTGTTTTAGATTTAGGGTGTGGCGATGGTTATGGTTCTTATAAGCTATGGCAGGCAGGTTATTATGTAACTGGTGTTGATTTGTCAGAAGAAATGATCGCGCTATGCCAAGAACGGGCCTCTGGTGAAATGGAACAATTAAATTTTCAGCAAGGGGATATGATGAACCTTGCTTTTAAAGACGGTGAATTTGACCATCTTATGGCGATTAATTCAATAGAGTGGACTGAGACACCAGCGAATGCTTTAAAAGAATTAATGAGATTGGTTAAGCCAGGTGGGTATATGTGCTTTGGAATCTTAGGACCAACAGCTGGCCCACGAGCAAATAGCTATCGCAGAATTTATGGTGAAGATGTGATTTGTAATACCATGATGCCATGGGAATTCCAGAAGTTAGCAGGAGAATTGGGGCTATCCGTTGTCGGTTCAGAAGGTGTTTATAAGCAAGGTGTTCATCAACAACATCTAGACAGTTTATCAGAGGAACTTCGTCAGGCTTTATCATTTATGTGGCTACTGATGCTAAAAAAATAAAAAAATCGAACGCTTGATTTAGCGTTCGATTTTTTTATTATATTAAGATTTCAATGTCGCTCTCATCACGAAGATCTTCAATAAATTGTTGCATTTGTTCAGATTGTTTTTGTTCTTGAACTTGACCTTCTAGAGATTCTCTCATTTCGTCAAGGTCTTCAATTTCATCTTCGCCGATCTCCATTTCTTCGGCCTGAGCAAGATAGTCATCATATGCTTGTTCAATCTCTTCTTCAGTTACACTTGTTTCTTCTGTATTAGCTTCCATGTAGTTGTTCATAGCAACTTCCATCTTAATATCTTCACGCACTTCTTCTTCAGTTACTTCAAATTCTTCATAAATTTCTTCTACATTATCTGTTTCATGTTGTTCTTTTAATTGTTCAACAAAGTTATTGAACTCTTCTTCTAATTCTTCATCAGACGGCTCGAAGCCTTCTTCAATAGCATTTTGTTGAATGATTTTAGTGTTGATTAGCTGATCAAGAGCTGCTTCACGAATCATGTCGGGATTTTCTTGAGGATCCATACCCATCATTGCATATTGTTGACCAACCATTGCTTCGTTTTCAATTAGCTCTGCACCTAAGATATCGTCACCGTTCACTGTTGCGACTACTTCATCTTCATCAACATCTGAAGTTTCAACGTCTAAATCCTCTTCAGTTAATTCTTCTTCTGGGTCTACTTCTGGTGTCTCTTCTTCAGCAGTATCATCACCACCACCACAAGCTACCATAACAATAGAGAATAAAGCTAATACGAAAAGAATTAGCACTTTTTTCATTTTTTAACACATCCTTTGTTGTTTGAAATAAATCGTTTCGAGTATGAATTGTAGCACAGTCGTTTTCAATAGTACAAGCTCTAGCTCAAAATGAAAAAGAATTGTAATATAAATGTTTATGCTTGCATTTTTTTGTGAAAAAGGGTAAAGTTATAAATGTACGAATGATTGATATCGATGTTTACTGAATGGCCTCTCTTAAAGAAGTCTACAAGTAACAAGATTCAATTGTTTTAATGTAATTTTAAGGAGGTCATTTCAATGACAGGTACAGTAAAATGGTTTAACTCAGAAAAAGGTTTCGGTTTCATCGAGCGTCAAGATGGCGACGATGTATTCGTTCACTTCTCAGCGATTCAAGCAGAAGGCTTCAAGACTTTAGAAGAAGGTCAAACTGTTGAATTTGAAATCGTTGAAGGCGATCGTGGACCACAAGCAGCTAACGTAGTTGCTCAGTAATAAACGACCATAAACGATTAAAAAGCGTGTGCGGCTTCATGCCGCACACGCTTTTTTTATTGTTTGACTTTCTCAAGGCGTAGAAGTATTGCTTGATTGGTGTCACCGGGAAGAGAGAGCTCGTCTCAAAGCCCGGGTTCGTCATTTGAGAGGTGTCACCGGAAGAGAGAGCTTGCCTCAAAGCCCGGAGCGGTCGTTTGAGAGGTGTCACCGGGAAGAGAGAGGCCACCTCAAAGCCCGGAATGGTCGTTTAAGAGGTATCACCGGGAAAAGAGAGGCCGTCTCAAAGCCCGGGTTCGTCGTTTGAGAGGTGTCACCGGGAAAAGAGAGGCCGTCTCAAAGCCCAGGTTCGTCGTTTGAGAGGTGTCACCGGGAAGAGAGAGCTCGCCTCAAAGCCCGGAGCGGTCGTCCGAGAGGTGTCACCGGGAAGAGAGAGCTTGCCTCAAAGCCCGGAATGGTCGTTTGAGAGGTGTCACCGGGAAGAGAGAGCTCGTCTCAAAGTCCGAGTTCGTCATTTGAGAGGTGTCACCGGGAAAAGAGAGCTCGTCTCAAAGTCCGGGTTCGTCATTTGAGAGGTGTCACCGGGAAAAGAGAGGCCGCCTCAAAGCCCGAAATGGTCGTTAAGAGGTGTCACCGGGAAAAGAGCGCCCACCTCAAAGCCCGAAACCGTCGTCCGAGAGGTGTCACCGGGAAAAGAGCGCCCACCTCAAAGCCCACAGCTGTCTCCCAAGAGGTGTTATATGTCGACTTCATTGCTTTAAATCGGTCGTTAACTCGCCCCCACGTTACTAAAAATACTTTTCAACGATTTTCTCTGCTGTACGGGTAGCAAGTGCTTGGGTTGTTAATGTAGGGTTAACACCACCAGCGGAGTTATAATGAACGCTATTATCGGCAATATATAGGCGATTAACTTGATAAGCTTCACATGAAGAGTCGACAACAAATCCCATTCGCATTGTGCTTTCTAGGTGAATATATAAGTTTGGAGCTAAATTGCTTCTGTACACACTTTTTGCTCCTGCATGTTTTAAAATGTTGGTTGCGATCTCGACTAAATAATCCCGTTTCTTTTCATCTTGGTGACTTGGCTTGTAGTGGACAAGTGGTACGTGACCGTGTTCATCTTTAATATGGGGGTCTAATTGCACGCGATTGCGGTATTGTACATCATCTTCTGTAATAGCTAATAAAGTGAGGGTTCTTCGGTAATCCCCCATGTCTTCTTTTAATGGTTCACCGACGACCCTACCACCAGGTTTTGAGGCATCGTTATATTGATAATAACCAGCTTGACTGAAACCGAATAGCTGTTGAGCTGTTAGGCCAGGACTTTCACCCAAGGTCTCAATCATACCAACACCAGGATAATCGAGTCTTGCTCCTGAAGTGTGTCCAACAAATGGGTTAATTTCTGGTTGGCCTAATATGTTCATTAATGTATCCTCATCAAATGTCCCGGTTACAGTATCCATATAATGATTGGTTAATCCTCTACCGACCCATGGGTTATTGGGTAAGTCCGAGTTTAACCATAGGCGTGGTGTTTCGATACATCCGGCAGCCATCACCACTATTTTGGCATTGACCTCCTCCGTTTCACCCGTCCAAGTATCTCTAAACTGTACACCAACAGCTTGATGTTCGCCAGAAGGATTCATTTCAGTTAATACTTTTGTTACGAATGCATTGGGCCTAAAGGTCACTTTTTTGGTCTTTAAAGCCAAAGGAACATAACTGATATTCGTTGATCGCTTAGCCATTTTTTCTAAGGAAGGGCCGTATGGACAACCTTGACCACAGTGGCCTGCTAGTGTACACCCTTCCATATGACTTAGTTCTTCTAGAGAATAATTCGGATCCATGAGATGTTCGTTAGGAGGAAGAATGGCGTTTGGCTGTGGGCGATATCCGACTGTTGAGACGTCTAAAGAGTCATTAAGAGAAAAGCCGGATCGCTCTGCACCATAATAAAAGACGGCTTCTTTAGATGTCGTTGGTGCGAATTCCACGGGTAGTGTTTCTTCTACTTTTTCAAAATACGGGATAAGTTCTTCATATGTAATGGGCCACTGATGGTTGATTGAATGCGGGTAGGGTCGTGGTGAATTACTATAGTAATGAAGAGTCGTGCCACCTATACCAGCATTTTGCCATAAGATCGCCTGGTCAGGAATGTTACGAAACCATGGTCCCCGTCTTCTATCGGCTGGTCCCCAACGAAACTTTCCGGTAACTATATCGTTCATATCGCCTTCACGTCTAGTAATTTGTTCTCTGTAAAGGTTCCCGTCTAGATCTTTAGGATCGTCACTCGATTCTGCACCTCGGTGCTGGTTAGGGTTTGGCCATTTACAGTTTCCATACCACGGACCAGCATCGAGGACCCATACACTAAGTCCTATTTCGCCAAGCTCTTTTGCAATAACAGCGCCTCCACCACCAGAACCAATCACAATAACATCAGGATTCCGACTCATCGACCACCCTCATTTCGTCTAATTCTTAATAAAAATCCTCTGAAATCACGATATCCTAACGAAACGCCAGGATAACCAACGTGGTACCAACTCAAAGGGAAAAATTCTTGGTAACGTTCATCAGGTGGATTTAATCTAGTTGACCCATATGAAGACCATTCTGAGTAATAGCCAAATAAAGTTAAACGGTTAAGTGCGTCAGTTACATGTTTAATTAACCCGGCATTGTTCTGGAATGGGGTGGGTAGTGTATAGAGGTCGAGATTAAGGTCTTCTAAGTGAGCCAATGTTTGAATTCGATCTTGTCTAGACAGGCTGGAGAAGAAGTGGTGGTTGGACTGTGTCGCTTGTTGGTAGGAAAAAGGTGGTCGGTTGGTATAAGCATATTGCCGTGCTGCTTCATTTATCATTAACGCTGTTGGGAGTGCTAGTGGTATATTCCCTTGGTAAACATAAGTTTGTATAGGGATATAATGGTCTAAAGCGTAAACGATATACTCATATATACACATGTCAGAAGCGCCTGGTGTGGATTCAAGTTCATCTTGATTGGTTGGGGGAGGAATCAGGGTATTAGCTAAAGCTCGAAAGGTAGATAAGGTGTAATCTTGAGGAGCCGTTGATCTCATGGTGCTTCACCTCTTCTGTAATAAAAGTCATAATTATGGATATTCTTGGATACTCAAATTTATGAATTAAAGTTTTCATAATATATTACTTTAGAGTTCTGCTCTAGAAATTAAACAAGCTTATGAATTGATGCATGAAATCAAATGTATTAGGGTAGGTAATATACAGAGGTAAATATTGATAAAAACAAGGAGTGTTGCCTTAATGAGTCATTTATTTACAGCAAAAGCGACGGCACAAGGTGGACGTGGAGGCCACGTCAAATCTGAAGATGGTGTGATAGACTTAAATGTGGTGATGCCTACGGAGAATACTGGTGAGACAGGTACAAACCCAGAGCAACTATTTGCTGCAGGTTATGCCGCTTGCTACGATGGTGCGTTAAATTTAGTCGCTAAAAACAATGGTAAGGATATTGATTCAACGACCCACGGTGAAGTCAGTTTTATGAAGGATGATTCGGATGGTGGCTTTAAAATAGCGGTAAAGTTGATCTCAGAAATTAGTGGTGTATCTAAACAAGAGGCTGATGAGTTAATGAATGAAGCTCACCAAGTGTGTCCGTATTCAAAAGCAACACGAAATAATATTGATGTACAGTTAGAGGCCAAAGTAAATTAAGATTAAGTTGTAAAAAAGAGCTGTCCCAAACGAGACAGCTCTTTTGCTATTTACATACCGATAAAACTCTAATCTAATATTTCAATTTTAACTTGTTTAACCCCATAGCGTTTAGCTTCTTCTTCTGAAGGGATGAAGACATCAATTCGATCTCCTTGGATGGCTCCTCCGATATCTCCGGCAACAGCTGTTCCATATCCTTCTACCCATACAGTTGAACCAAGTGGGATGACATCAGGGTCAACGGCGATCACTTTTTGATCAGGATTTTTGTTAAGGTCGATTCCAGTATAAGTTGTCCCGCTGCAACCGTCACAATTAGCCGTATATGCTGTGGCTGTTACATACATCGTCTCTTTTACCGGCTCCTGATTGCTAACCTGTTGGACTTCAGCTTCTTGTGAAGACGGAGATTGCTCAGCCGTTTGTGTTACCTCGGGTTCAGGCTCGATTAACTTAATCTCATCTTTTGCAACTAGATTCGATGAGATAGTTGGTAGAGTAGAAGATTGTCCATCTAAATGAGCTTCGTCAGTTACTAACGGCTTATGCGTGTTTGCTTCTTTTATATCGTTATTAAATGCGAATAGCAGAAGGGTAGACACTAATATAACCCCGATTATGGCTACTATTGCTCTTTTCATATGATAACCTCCATAGGTAAATATTCCGTTTAGGAAAAAGCTTGTTCATCTAATTCCTTGGCGTAGTATAACAGGTGGACATCACAGGTCAATCTCATTATCTATACAGAGTAATAACATTTTTATAACAGAGTTTGTAAAATGTCTAAATTGTTAATCAAGGGAATAATATGGGGTAGGGACATGATTAAACAGGGAAGAATAGGTTAACACCAGACTTTAAGAGCTTTGTAAGTGACAGATTATCCTACTTATAATACGCTAGTGTATGACTCATAAATATGAATTAGCATTAAAAATGAGAGGAGCAAATATTGTGAATGTTTTATTGATCAATGGAACGATTATAGGCTCTAAAACAAAAACGTTGTTAAGTGAAATCTCTAATCATTTAAATCATTCACTAGTGGATACAAAGGTTGAGCAATTATATCTGGAGGATTATGATATACAATTTGCAGATGCCCGGTCCAAAGAAGAGTATAATGAGGATACAAAAGAGTTGATTAACATAGTAGAAAAAGCAGATGCATATGTGATTGCAACCCCGATATTTCAAGGTTCGATCCCAGGTGTTTTAAAAAATCTTTTCGATCTACTCTCTCCTAAGGCTATGCGGTATAAACCAGTCGCAGTGGTTGCTAATGGAGGTACTCACCAACATCATTTAGTGATTGAGAATCAGTTGAAACCTATTCTAGATTATTTCAAGTGCCTGGTTACGCCCAATTATGTCTATACTCATGATTCGCACTTTTCTTACATGAACGAATTAATTGATGAGGATGCTAAACAGCGAATATATGAATTAGTTCGTGTCTTTCGCCATTATGTCGATATGAGCCAAGATATTCTTGACGGCGACCACTTGAAAGGTTAACCACAAAAACTCCCCTACTTAGGTGTGGAAGATACTTAAGTAGGGGAGGTTATATTTTTAATTTATCTATTGTGCTGTGAAATTGGGTTTGCGTTTATCGAGGAAGGCTTGAATACCTTCTTGGTGATCTTGAGTTTGTCGCATCGCTAATTGTCCTTTGGTTTCTGCATCTAAAATAGCCTTTAATTTGGGTATTTGTTGTTCGTGTAATACTTTTTTGGACTCAATCATGGCTAGAATAGGAGTGTTTTGAAGGTAGTTTATATAAGCGTTTAGAGTTTGCTGTAAATTGTGTTCTGCAATTGAATCGATGATCCCACTTTGTAGCGCTTTCTCAGCTGTCATCTTCTCGCCTTTCCAGATTACATGCTTTGCCTTAGCAAGGCCCAACCGTTGTTCCATAAAGAAGTGACCACCACCATCTGGAATTAACCCGATTCCAATAAAGTTCATGGCAATTTTTGCGTCTTTTTTGGCAATCACATAATCAGCAGCTAAAGCCAAACTTAATCCTAAGCCTGCAGCTGCTCCATTTATAGCTGAAATGGTTAATTTGGGCATTTGGTAAAAGGTCATTACTATCTCTTTAATGGTAGCCATAATGTTTTTAAATTCACTCGCTTCACTTGCTTGTAAAATCATATTTAGATCCCCACCAGCAGAAAAAGCGTGGCCTTCGCCGGTTAAAATGACGATCTTGGCAGAGCTATGCTCAACTTCAACCATCTTATCTCTAAGTGTCTGTAACAATTCCTCATTAAGGGCATTCATTTTCTCAGGACGATTTAGAGTGATTGTAGCTACTTCTTGATCATAATGAACTTGAACAGTCGTTGACATCATAGCACCTCTTATTCATGTAAGATTTTTTTAAAGTATTGGTTAGCTTGTTTGTAATCGCCAGATTTTTCAAATGACTTGGCAATATACTTTAAGGTTTCTTTTAAACTTCTAAAATCACCAGTCCTTTTAAAGTATGGAATCCATAGATTAAAAGCCTTCTCTCGGAATTCAGTTTCTGTATAAGTATCATTAACTAGATAGCGTAACATTTCTAATTTATAGGTTAATTTAGTGTTGTTAAGTTGCAGGCTTAACCTCTCTCCTTTATTAATATACTCTGATGCCATCTCGTTTTCCTGCATATAATAGTAAACTTTAGCGATTAAATAAGTCGTAGTGAGTTGATCATTAAGGTGACTTTCCTCATCTAATGCTTCTTTTAAAGTTTGTAAAGCTAAGTGCCAGTCTCCTTTTTCGCTGTAAAGAAAACCGAGATTGTGTTTGACCCATCCGTTTACAAGGTCAGCATCCATCATCGGTTTAGAGTTTAATACTTGTCTAAAGAAACTCTCGGCTAAGTCATAGACTTTTAACAATGTATAATTAATTCCGAACAGTATGTAACAATCAGTAACTTTTGGGTATAGAAACTCAGAAATAAATAATTCTTTTGCAAGTTGGCAGTAATGGTTTGAGTAAGCAGGTCGATCCATACTCGTGTAGGTAACAGCTAATAAGTAATAAATTGTAGGATCTTTAACACTCAATTGTTCTAGTAAGTTCTCGGCACTTCTTAAATAGTTGATTGCTTGATTAGGGCTAGCTTTGAAGTTATAGTACATCCCGATAATCTTATAAAAGAAATATAAGTGTTCTTCATGAAATTGTTCCTCCAATGACAGCAAATCGTCCACTCGTTGATCTAATTCTTCAGTTTGTCGGTATTCAATCAGGTAATAAAACTCTATCAATTTAAAGAAATTTTGTGTCTTGGCACTGTGAAACGGCGTTATGATTTGCTTTAACTCATTTAAGAGGCGTTGTGCTGCTTGATAATTTTTTTTCGTCAGGAGTTTATAGACGTTTAATATTTCATCATCAATTTCATGATTAATCGAGGTTAGTCGCTCAAACGGAACATCAAGACGTTCGCACAGTTCTTTAATGACATCATCTCGTGGTTCGATGGACCCATTTTCTATTTTACTCAGATAGGAAATCGAACAGATTCCATTGGCTAATTCCTTTTGAGTAACGCCCTTTTTGGTTCGGTAATATTGGATTAAAGTGCCTAAGTTCAACACGAACACCTACTTTTTATCGATTTAATTTCCATTTTATACTAAATGAAGGTAAAAGTAAAAGGAGCCATCTACAAAATTCCTTAAACTTTAACAGAGCCCTTTAATTTAGCTAATAAAAAACCAGTCGAGAAGATTGTAAGTTCTTCGACTGGTTTATCGTATTGAGATAAGTTAAAGTAGGACTTTCAGTTGTCGTTAATTAAAATGTGAAATTTTTCGGTTTAACTCATGAATCATATCTTCTAATTTCTTTGATTCATTTAACAAATCTGTGAAAGCATGTTGCTGTTCTGTTGCAGAAGCTGAAATTTCTTCTGTTCCTGCTGCCGTTTCTTCTATTACAGAACTAATACTTTCCATTGATGCAGAGATTTGCTCACTTTTCTGCTTAGATTGATTCATGCCTTCAACTAATTGGTCAAGCCTTTCATCAATATTAGCTACATTTTGATATATTTTTTTGAAAGATTGTTCCGATTGATCAACAGCTGCCAGTTGTTGTTCACTCAATTTGGTGGATTGATCTGTTTCCGAATTGATCGTTTGAACACCTTGTTTTATTTGGTAGACCATTTCACCGATGTTATCTGTTGCTGATGTTGACTGCTCAGCTAGTTTCCTAACTTCATCAGCTACAACTGCAAATCCTTTACCATGCTCACCGGCACGAGCTGCTTCAATAGTAGCATTAAGTGCTAATAAGTTTGTTTGCTCCGCAATATCATTCACTAACTCCACAGCATTTTCTATTTGACTAGTAAATTGTGTGAATTGATCAACGGCCGACTTTACTTTGTCAATTGCCAAGCGGCTATCTTCTGTTATATGCCGTTGATTTTGCATAGCTTCTTGGCCGTCTTTTACTGATTTAAAAGCATTTTCTCCGGCTAAAGAAGCCTCCTGAGTCTGTGATGTGTTGTGTACAAAAGAATGTTGCATATTATCAATTAAATCAACTGCGTCTTGAACATCGCTGGAAATAGACTGACTTCCTTGGGCTAATTCGTCTGTGGAACTAGCAACCTGTTGACTACCCTCTGTTAAAATCATCATTTCCTTGTTGAGTTTTGTACTGAAATTACTAACGTTCTCCCCGATTTCATGGATGGATTCTACTGTATCTTTTAAGTTCACCATCATTTGTTGGAAAGATTTCTTTAGCAGATTAATTTCATCTTTCTTATGTTCGCTGGTTTCAATTGAAACAGATAGTTTTCCATCTGCTGCTTCTTTTGCCTGTCTCGCTAAAGATTGTAGTGGATCAGCAATCCTCTTAGAGATTCTAACAGTTGATAAAATGGATACAATGACTAAAATGGTACTAGCTACAATGATAAAAATGATTAAATTATCAATAGTTGCTTTTTGTGCAGCTAAATTATCGTTATACCAATCAGTCGAAACTTGCTCAAGCATATAGGCATCATTGACTAGGCCAGCTGTTCTTAAAGCTTGACGGTTTACTTCATTCATACTTTCAGTCTCTACAGCTGAAATGGCCAGTTCCTTCCAATCATTATATTTGTCTTGTGCTTGGGATAGCCATGACTCTTGTTCTTCAGTTTCGATTAAGTTTGATAAGTTATTAATTGTGTCTTCAAGCTGTTCGATTTCCGTTATAGCACTATGACTAGTGGCTTCAGACGGATTATAGAAAAAAGTCGTTAACGATTGTTCTGAAGATACAAGTTGACTATGTAAGTCTTTTGATTCTAAGATGACTTCCACATTGCTTTGAGAAGAGTTTTGTAGATCAATCATTTGTATTGAAATATAACCGACAAGACCTAAACTAAATAATAGTGGAATTAGGGTCATTATATATAGTCTGTTCTTAATTTTCATAGATGTTAGCCTCCTATTTACGGCATTTTAGCTTCATCAACCGTTTGTTGTTCTTGGCTTGTTAGTTCTAAGACTCTAATAGGTGCTAAGCCAACACCATTTTCATTTATTCCAAGTTCGATGTGTTCTCCATGGAGTGACTCCTCGTTATTAATTTGATCCATGATGTCATAAATCGCAACATTTACGTTTTTGACCATTGAAGAAACAACTGCATCCTCAGCAACAAAATATTGATCTGAATCCACCCCAAATGCGAAAATACCATGCTCCTCAGCCTCCTGTAAGGATCCGGTTCCTGTAAAACCTGCAGAAGGGAAGAGGAAGTCTGCATCTTCTTCAATCATTTCACGGGCAATCTCAGCTCCTAATTGATCATCATCAAATGTCCCTGCGTCTTTTGAGAGAATCTCAGCATTTGGATTTGCGTCCTTAACTCCTTTTGAAAAGCCATCTTCAAACTTACGGATGACGTCACTATCTACTCCACCGATAAAACCAACAACATCAGTTTCCGTTTTCATACCGGCAATTAAACCGATTAAATAACTACCTTCGTCCTCCTTAAAAGTAATTGAAGTGACATTTGGAAGGTCGATGATTTCATCGATAATGACGAATTGTTGATCTGGATATTTTTCTGCCATAGCCTCTATGGATGGAGCAGTTGAAAAGCTCAATCCAAAAATCACATCATGATCTTGTTCTATTAAATCCTCAATGTGTTTTTCATAGTCTTCATCAAAGGGCTCGCGATAATCAAACGTAATGTCTAGTTCATCACGAGCTTGTGCTAGACCTTGGAAAGCTAGATCACTAAAGGCATTATCACCTAGACCACTTTCAGTTACTAATAGTCCCGCACTAATGGAATCGTTAGTTGACTGACTCCCTTCACTAGAACAACCCATCACCAGGGTTAGACAAAATAAGCTAAACATAATCCTTTTTGCGTATTTCATAGATGCACCTCCGAAGTAATATCATTCCTTTGTATCAATAAAGCTACTAAAAAATAGAAAAGCAACATGATCTATTATAGGTTGAAATGACTATCTTGGAAAGTAGAAGATTAATAAAAATTGACGAAAATAACGGATAGGAGTATGATAAAATTAATAACAAAATACATAAGAACGATTAGGTGTAAACAAATTCTTGTTTGTTTACTTAAAAGGGAAGTTCGGTGAAAGTCCGACGCGGTCCCGCCACTGTAATGGGGAGCAACTTATTTAACCACTGTCAGTTACTGACGGGAAGGGATAAGGAGCGATGAACCTCAGCCAGGAGACCTGCCTAGTTGTTTTAGCTCGTTTCCTTCGGGTTTAAAGGAAAGGCTATATAAAGTCAGCTACTGATTATATATAGTGTGGATACTAGTATGGTCCCATTTCCTTACTTCTGAAGGAAATGGGATCATTTTTTTGAGAAAGGAAGAGGAGAATATGTTTAATAAGCAAGTTTGGTCAAAGTTATTTTTAACCCTATTATTAGCACTGGCTGTCGGGTTAACAGCATGTCAAGGTATAGAAGATGAAGAGGAAGCCAGTAATGACCCTAATGATGACGTAGAACAAGAACAACAAGAAAATGAAGAAGAGGAAGAAGAGGGAGAAGAGGAAGAGGAGTCGGAATCACCGTTCCCTGTAACGCTTACAGATAAGAGTGGCGAGGAGGTCACGATTGAAGAACGCCCCGAGAGAATTGTCTCTGTCATTCCAAGTGCGACTGAAACCGTTTTTGCTATAGGTGCAGGCGATAAAGTCGTTGGTGTTTCAGAGTGGGCTAATTACCCAGAAGAAGTATTTGATATAGAGACAGTTGGTGATATGAACTTAAATATTGAGAAGATTGTTGAACTTGAGCCAGACGTCGTTATTGCAGATGTTAATAACGGCGAGAGTATTGATGCATTACGAAATGTTGATTTAGATGTTGTTGTTTTAGGTGCTCAAAGTTTAGAAGAAGTTTATAAGGATCTTGAAATAGCTGGTAAAGCAACTGGTCAAGTACAAAATGCTGAAAATGTAATTGAAGAAATGAAGGCAGATGTTACTGAGGTTCAAGAGGTGGTTAGTGATATTCCTGAAGAGGAAAGAAGAAGTGTTTGGATGGAAGTAGATACGGAGCTTTATTCAGGTGGGCAAGGTTCTTTTATGCATGAGATTATGACTTTAGCAGGTGGAGAAAACATCATTGGTGATCAAGAAGGTTGGCCACAGGTTAGCGAGGAAGTTATTTTAGAACGTAACCCCGATGTTATTATCACCACTTATGGATATTACATGGAAGACGCTGCAGAACAAGTCCTAGAAAGAGATAACTGGCAAAGTGTCACAGCGGTAGAAAATGAAGAAGTATATGACTTACATGGTGATATTGTCTCACGGCCTGGACCTAGACTAACAGAAGGGCTTAAGGAAGTTGCATCTATCCTTTACCCTGATCGATTTGAATAGGTTACCATTCGAAATGTTAACTTCGAGATGAATAAATATGATGGGATGTTAGAAGATGCGTAACCGGTCGATTTTAATCATATCACTACCATTACTAATTGCTACTTTACTAGTCGTCATGAGCTTATCCATTACTTTGGGATCTGCATCTGTTGATTGGCAAACAGTTTGGAGAGTTATCTTCTCTAAAATTACGGTTATTAATCAGTGGGTAGAGCCAGATTGGGCTGATACAACTGAGACAATCGTTTGGGATCTACGCATGCCACGAGTCATCCAGGGGGCAATTGTTGGGTCGGCTTTAGCTTTAGCAGGGGCTATTTATCAGGGGGTTTTAAGGAACCCTTTGGCTGACCCTTTTATTTTAGGGGTCTCATCAGGAGCCTCATTTGGTGCAGCTTTAGTTTTTGCTTTAGGTTGGCAAATCATGTGGCTTGGTCAATTTACGCTACCAGTTGTGGCGTTTTTATTCGGTTTTGGATCTCTGATGCTGGTTTATTTCTTAGCACGTGTCGGTAACAAGGTTCGCATGGAAACAATTATACTAGCTGGCGTAGTGGTGCAGGCATTTATCGGAGCTTGCTTATCACTTGTGATGGCATTAGCTAATGAACAACTTCAGACGATTGTTTTTTGGATGATGGGAAGCCTATCACTTACCGAATGGAGTTATAATTATGTTGTTTTCCCAATCATTGCGATCATCGCAATCATCTCTTTATTTTTCGCTAGGGAATTAAATATGTTAAGTCTAGGTGAGGAAATCGCTCACCACTCAGGGGTTTCTGTTAGTCGTACGCGTTTTTATTTATTAATATTAGCATCTGTTATGACTGGGGCAGCCGTATCTGTTTCTGGTGCAATCGGCTTTGTGGGGTTAGTAGTTCCTCATATCGTTCGATTAATTGTTGGAGCCGATTATCGATTGATTTTGCCTCTGTCAATTATTGGTGGAGCGATCTTCTTAGTTGGAGCTGATACATTTGCAAGGACAATTTTAGCGCCACGAGAGATTCCTTTAGGAGTTGTTACAGCCTTTTTAGGAGCTCCATTCTTTGCGTATTTATTAAGAAGAGCTAAACGAGAATACTTTTAGGGGGTACACCATGCTGACGATATCTAATGTATATAAGCATTTAGAGAGAAAACAATTACTTAATGAAGTGTCTTTTAACGTAGGTAATGGTCGATGTGTCGGTTTAATTGGTCCTAATGGTGCAGGTAAGTCCACTTTAGTAAAATTGATTTCTGGATTAGAAGAGCCATCAGGTGGAACGATTAAAATCATGGGGAAAGATATTCGTCAGTGGTCAGTCAAAAAACTAGCGCAAAAGGTCTCTGTTTTGACGCAAGATGGTCTATCTCCTTATCCAATCTCTGTATTTGATGCTGTATTAATGGGGCGATACCCTCATTTAAGCTTCTTCCAAAGAGAAGGGAAAAGAGATATTCAACGAGTTGAGGAAGTTCTAGAATTTACCGGTTTAGCTGATTTTCGTGATCAAATGTTAGATACTTTAAGTGGTGGTGAAAGGCAACGTGTAGCGATTGCTAAAGCAATGGTTCAAGAGCCAGAATTATTATTGTTAGATGAACCGACTACTTATTTAGATATTGGTTATCAGATGAATGTTCTTAATTTAGTTAAAGATTGGCAAGAGCGTGAGAGTTTAACGGTATTAATGGTGTTACATGATTTAAATTTGGCTGCTCAATATTGTGATGAGCTGATTTTGATGGATGAAGGTTCAATTGTAAAAAGAGGAACGAGCGAAGAGGTAATTTCTGCTCAGATGCTAAAAGAAGTCTATCATGCATCTCCTGAAATTGTTCGTCATCCCAAATTAAACATTCCACAGATCTTATTGTGAGTAAGTATGCTTATTCAGTGGATCCTAAAAAAATTATGGTCATATATCGAACTTCTAGTATAATAAGAATGTACAAGATGGAGTAGAAATGGGGATCCGATATGATTGAGTGGCGAAATCTTTACCGTGGCGTCTTAATGGGGACAAGTGATATTATCCCAGGCGTAAGCGGAGGGACTATAGCGGTTGTATTAGGCATCTATCAACGTTTAATAGAAGGAATCAATGGGCTTTTCACCAGGGAGTGGAAAAGGCATTTAGCATTCCTGGTGCCATTATTATTAGGTGTGTTATTAGCCTTATGGTCTTTGAGTGGAGTTATCGAATGGTTATTTGACCATTATCCCAATCAAATCCAATTTTTATTTATGGGACTCATTGTCGGTATTATCCCGATGTTATTGAAGAAGTCGGATTATCGGGCGCGGTTTGGTGTACAGCATTATGTATTGTTTATCCTAGCTGCTCTTTTAGTTGGGTCAATGGCTCTATTTCAAGAGGGAGTAGCTGAAACGATAACGTCTTTTGATAATGGGACAACCTTTGTTTTATTGTTTTTATCAGGTTGGCTGGCGAGCTCAGCTATGATTTTACCGGGTATTAGTGGCTCTATGTTGTTGCTAATTGTCGGTATGTACCCAACGTTTGTTTACGTTATTCATAATTTGGTTATCGCGGCATTGATTCCACTTGGGCTAGGAATTGTTTTTGGTTTGTTAATCATGAGTAAAATCATTAAGTATTTCCTAGAGCGTTATTTTCACCAAACTTATGCATTAATAATTGGCTTAGTGTTTGGTTCACTGTTTGTGATCTACCCTGGTTTCAATCAAAGTGTTTTACTTAATGTAGTAAGTGTATTATTGATTTTTACAGGCTTATATGCCGCCTATCTATTAGGTAAGTTGGAGCATTAAGAGAGAAAAAAGGGCTGTCCCTAAGGTTTAAATATTGACCTTAGAGACAGCCCTTTTTGATTTTGTTCTAACCCTATATATTAATAAAGGGTGATTAAGTGGATGGTGTTATTATTTGAAATAGAACCATTCTTTCTTCATATCATTCTCACCATTACCCAATCAACTGAGGTAACTTATGGAAAGTTGGATTGCGGTTTTCAAAAGTAGATACATAGTTAAATCCAATTTCCTGCAATAATTGATACGCTTCACCAATACGATCACCAACGCGATCAGGACGGTGGGCATCTGATCCAACGGTAATAATTTCACCACCCATATCATAGTAAAGTTGTAGAATATCCCTACTTGGAAGTAAACGATTCATCCCATATTTATAGCCAGAAGTGTTAATTTCGATTCCCTGTCCACGTGGAATAATTATCTTAAAAATCTCCTCAATAATATCGAGAAAATGATACACACCTTCTTCATATTTATAACGAGTAACTAAATCAAGGTGGCCAAGAATACTAAATTGATCGAAGTTTTTCACACATTCATAAAGCTCTGTATAATATTTTTCATAGGCATCATTTAACGATTGCCCTTCAAACAACCTTCCTGAGTGCAAATCTTTTCGGTCCGTAGTGTGCATGGAACAAATAATAAAATCAAATTCCTCTTCTGTAAGTAATGTGTGATATCGCTCAGGTAGATGTGGCTGAATACCAATTTCAATTCCTTTACGAATGTTTATCATTGATGAATATTTTGATTGCATGTCATGAACTTGTTTTGTATACCTGTTAAGATCAACATCAAATGTGATAGTTAGATCAGGATAATCATAATCAATGTGTTCAGTAAACGAAATTTCTTTAATACGTTTATGAATGGCTGCATTAATCATTTCTTCCATAGGGGCTTCACAATCTGCGGAAAAGTTAGAGTGCATATGATTATCAAACATATTTTTCATCCTTTCATTCTATAAATCTCATTTTAAATGGTTGACAGATTCTTGTACACTGTCTAAAATTATAAACTATATCTTTAATCTGATAAAGTGATAAATAAATAGAGAGATAAAGAAAGGTGTTTTTAGATGAGTGGTCAACAGCTTCCTAGAGGCGTATCCGATTTATATACAGACGATTATCATTTAAAAGAATCTTTGATTAACAATTATAAACGTTTACTTAATACTTATGGTTATAACCCAATTCAAACACCAACTTTTGAATTTTACGATTTGTTTATGAATGTACCTGGAACCATGGATGCTGATCAAATGATTAAATTGATTGATCCTGATGGAAAAGTATTAGTATTACGACCAGATGCAACTGTTCCAATTGCACGCATGGTTTCTCAATCACAACTAGATGTGAAAAAGTTTTGCTATGTGACTAATATTTTTCGAATGGAAAGTAGTGAGTCTGACCGAACGTCACGATCATTCTCACAAGTTGGGGTAGAATGGTTTGATCATGCACACCCACTTCATGATGTGGAAATGATTTCATTAGCTATTGAGATGTTAAAACAGTCAGGAATAGAACGGATTCAGTTAGAGATCGGTCAAGCGAGCTTCTTTAAGTCACTATTAAAGAGCGCTCAATTACCACCATCTGAAGAGCAGGAAATTCAAAAAAAGGTCGAAGCTAAAAATGGTTACGAATTAAAAGCCTATTTGAATACTCTGGAAATTGATGAGGATATTTATCAAGTGTTGCTTGCCATTCCTAATTTATTTGGTTCACCTAAAACGGTTTTAACAGAAGCTAAGAGACTGGTATTAAACGACGAGATGAGGCAAGCAGTTGAGAAATTAGATTCCCTGGTGAAGCAACTACATAGGCTCGGGTATGAGCAGTACGTTTCCCTTGATCTAGGGTTAATTAATCACCTCAATTATTATACGGGTGTGATGTTTCAAGCTTATGTAGAAGGCTATGGTAAACCGATCATTCAGGGTGGCCGCTATGATGAACTGACTAAGTACTTCGATTTAAAGACGAGTGCGATCGGGTTTGGACTTTATGTAGATGACTTAATGACAATTTTAAAACAACAAAACCGAGCAGATATTGAAGCGAACCAGTCCATAACTATATCGACTAGCGAGAAAGAACTAAAAGAAGCGATGGATTTGGCCATGAGCCTTAGGGCCAAAGGGGTTGTTGTAAACATGGTATATGCTCCGTTAAATGCCGAGATAAGTGGTGATTTAATTGATTTTACCAGTAAGAGCTATCGTTTAAATTGTGGTACAAATCAAGGTTCGTTTAATTCTGTAATTGATTTACAGAAGAAGGTAGGGTTAGAAGACTATGCAACCAATTAAAATTGCTTTAGCTAAAGGTAGATTAGCAGATTTAACGATTGAATTATTGGAACAGATTGGAATCATTTTTACGTCCTATCACAAGAAGTCTCGTAAATTAATGTTTTTAAGTGATGATTCGCAATTTCAGTTAATTTTAGTGAAAGCAACTGATGTTGGTACTTATGTGGAAAATGGTGCTGCTGATATAGGAGTTGCTGGTAAGGATACATTATTAGAAGCAGGAAGTGATGTGTTTGAGTTAGTCGATTTAGGGTTTGGTCAGTGTAAGTTCGCCGTTGCTGGTAGACCTGATTATGATCTAAATCAAAGTCATCAACTCACTGTTGGCACCAAGTATCCTAAGATCACTAAAGACTACTTTAACCAGCAGGGAAAGCAAGTGGAAACCATTAAACTAAATGGTTCTGTGGAACTTGCACCACTAGTTGGTTTAAGTGATGTCATTGTGGATATTGTGGAAACAGGGACCACTTTAAAGGAAAATCATCTCGTTGAGTTAGAAGAGATGATGGATATTAGTGCTAGATTAATTGTAAATAAAGCAAGTTTTAAAACGAAAGATTCACGAATTCGTCCAGTCGTTGAACAAGTGCAAGCATATGTGGATACGAAGGGAAGTGTTAGATCATGAGAATTGAAAAGGTTGAACAAGATGAATTAGAACAAGTTGCTTATGAGCGTTCTAATCGTGATCAAACCAATTATGATCAGGTAGACGAACGTGTCCATGAGATTGTTCATACGATTAGGCGTGAAGGTAACGACGCTGTTTATCAATATATTAACCAATTAGATGGAGTAGAGTTAACCGACTTTAGAGTCTCTGAACTTGAGTTTGAGCAAGCCTTTGAAAAGGTAAGTGAACAGTTTATTTCTGTTTTACAAGAAGCCAAAGGCAATATAAGTCGATATCATGCTCTTCAGAAGGAACAGTCGTGGTTCACCAATGACCAAGAGGGGATTTGGTTAGGTCAGCAAATTAGGCCAATGAAACGGGTCGGTGTTTATGTGCCGGGTGGAAAAGCAGCATATCCATCAACTGTGTTAATGAATGTCCTTCCAGCCAAAGTAGCAGGGGTCAAACAAGTTGTTGTCACGACGCCTGTACAACCAGATGGGAAGGTTAACCCTAATACATTAGTTGCGGCTAAAATAGCAGGAGCAGATGAAGTTCTTAAAATCGGTGGAGCGCATGGCATTGCTACCCTGGCTTATGGTACAGAAACCGTTCAAGCTGTTGATAAAATTGTCGGACCAGGTAACGCCTATGTTGCTCGAGCGAAAAAATATGTTTTTGGTGATGTTGGTATAGACATGATTGCCGGTCCAAGTGAAGTCTGTATAGTTGTGGATGCTGATGCGAATCCTCGTTTTGTTGCAGCGGATTTATTAGCACAAGCAGAACATGATGAATTAGCTTCATCTATAGTTGTAACGGATTGTCCAACAATGGCAAGACAAATCCAAGATGAAGTTGAGCGGCAATTGCAGACATTAAATAGGCAAGATATTTTGAAACAATCTATCTCTAATCAAGGGGTTATTTATCTGATGAAAAGTCTTGATCTTGCTTTTGATTTGGTCAATCAATTAGCACCGGAGCATTTAGAGTTACACGTTAATGACCCTTTTCAAAAATTGTCTAAGGTAGAGAATGCAGGGGCTATCTTTTTAGGCGAATATTCACCAGAGCCTCTAGGTGATTATTTTGCAGGTCCGAATCACACATTACCAACAGACGGTACTGCTAAATTTTCATCACCACTTGGAGTCTATGATTTTATGAAAAAATCTAGTGTGATTTATTATGATCAAACAGCACTTGCTGAGGCTAGTCAGCAAATTGAGTACTTCGCTAAGGAAGAAGGGCTAGATGCCCATGCCGAATCTATTCGAATTCGATTCAAATGAGGTGAGAAAATGCGACAGTCAACGATTAACCGGGAAACGAGCGAAACAGCTATAAATTTAACATTGCAATTAGATGGTGAGAAGAGTGTCGACATACAAACAGGTATTGGTTTTTTTGATCATATGTTGACTCTCCTAACTGCACACGGGTCTTTTAATCTATCGATTCAAGCTGATGGGGATCTAGATGTAGATGATCACCATACCGTTGAAGATGTTGGAATTGTCTTAGGGCAAGCTGTAAAAGAGGCATTGGGAGATAAGCGTGGGATTAAACGTTATGCTTCGGATTTCACACCAATGGATGAGTCCTTAAGCTTAGTATCAGTAGATGTATCAAACCGTCCATACTTAGTTTTTGATGTCGAGGGGTTAGGAGAGAAGGTCGGTCAATTTGATACGGAATTGGTTGAAGAATTTCTTCGTGCTTTTATTAATCAAGCAGGACTTACTTTACACGTTAAATTGATTCATGGTAAGAATAACCACCATATTATTGAGTCAATTTTTAAAGGACTTGGTCGAGTATTAAAAGAGGCGATGACCATTCAAGATACGAATGGCGACATACCTTCAACTAAAGGGACTTTGTAAGGATTGGAGCTTACTTCTATGATTGCAATTATTGATTACGGCGCAGGAAACTTAAAAAACGTTAAACATGCTTTATCGACGCTCAAGATTGATGCAAGGATTACCGCAAATCCAAGTGATTTAAAAGAGTCATCTGGGATAGTTCTTCCTGGGGTTGGCGCTTTTGGTGAGGCGATGAATCGTCTTGAGAAGGCAGGATTTGTTAATGAGATTAAAAGCCAGGCAGAAAGAGGCCAGCCACTTCTTGGGATTTGTTTAGGGATGCAGTTACTATTTGATAGAAGCTTTGAATACGGAGAGCACCAAGGATTAGGGTTAATTAAAGGTGATATTGTCCGATTTCAAGATGATGTGAAAGTTCCACATATGGGTTGGAATCAGTTAAAGCTTAATGGGGCGAAAAAAGACTTTGCGATCAACTCACAGGTTGGTGATCAGGACTATGTTTATTTTGTTCATTCCTATTTTGCTAGACCGAAACACCGAGAAGATATTTTACATGAGACGGAGTATGGAATGACGTTTACCTCAGCCGTCCAAAGGGACAATGTAATGGGGATGCAGTATCACCCTGAAAAGAGTGCGCGAGTAGGTATGCAAATTTTAAAAAACTTTGGGGAGTTGGTGACATGAGGATTTTCCCTGCAATTGATATACGTAATAGACAGTGCGTCAGATTAAGGCAAGGTAATTATAATGAACAAACGACTTATGGGGACCCAATTGAAATGGCTAAGCGCTGGGTTGAACAAGGTGCCAATTATTTACACTTAGTTGATTTAGACGCAGCTAAAGGTGATCCATCTAATAATTTATCGATCATTCAATCGATTATTCGTGAAGTTCCGGTTCCTGTACAGGTTGGTGGTGGTATTCGTTCACTTGAAAGGGTTACTCAATTGTTAGATTTAGGCGTTGAGCGAGTGATTTTAGGGACAGCAGCTGTAAAGAATCCTGAATTAGTGAAGCAAGCCGTCGAAATGTATGGCGAAGCGATTGTTGTGTCAATTGATGCGAGGGATGGTTTAGTAGCGACTGATGGATGGTTGGAAACATCAGAAGTTCAAGCGATTGACTTTGCTAAACGCTTAGATTCTGTGGGAGTAAAGACAATTGTTTATACCGATATTTCAAGGGATGGCATGCTTGAAGGGCCAAATATAGAAGCATTAAATGAAATGAATCACCAAACCCATTTACAAGTCATTGCTTCAGGTGGGATGTCTTCCATGGAGGATGTTCGTAAGCTAAGTGACTCGGAAATTTATGGAGCGATTATTGGTAAAGCTCTTTATGAAGAAACCATTAATCTAGTTGATGTCATGAAGGAGCCAACAACATGTTAGCGAAGCGAGTTATCCCATGCTTAGATGTTAGAGATGGTCGAGTGGTTAAAGGGACTAAGTTTGCCAATATTCGTGATGTTGCCGACCCAGTTGAGTTAGGGAAGAAGTACAGTGAACAAGGTGCTGATGAACTCGTGTTTTATGATATTACGGCTTCTTTTGAAAAGCGTGGGATCTTCTTAGATGTCGTTGAGCGTGTATCTGAAGAGGTACATATACCGTTTACTGTAGGTGGTGGCATTCGTTCAGTCGAAGATTTTAGACAAGTGTTAAAAGCCGGTGCTGATAAAGTTTCGGTTAATAGTGCCGCTGTTGCCGACCCATCGATTATTGATCAAGCTGCTAAACGATTTGGCAATCAATGTGTGGTGCTTTCGATTGATGCTAAACAGGTAGATGGTGAATGGTTTGTCTTTGTTAAAGGTGGTCGTGAAAATACGGGAAGACGATTATTTGAATGGGCACGAGAAGGTGAAGAGCGAGGCGCTGGTGAAGTTGTGCTCAATGTCATGGATACAGATGGTGTTAAACAAGGGTATGAATGCCGAGTGATGGCAGAGTTATCAGAGATGTTAAATATTCCTGTCGTTGCTTCAGGTGGTGCAGGTCAATCAGAACACTTTTTAGAAGTACTGACAGAAGGTAAGGCAGATGCAGCATTAGCGGCATCGGTATTCCACTTTGGAGAGATCAATTTACCTGATTTAAAACAATATTTATATGATCACGAACTTCCAATAAGGTTAGGGTGAATACAAATGGTTGACGTTAATATCAAATTTGATGAACAAGGGTTAATACCAGCTATTGTGCAAGATCAACAGTCAGGAGAAGTGTTGATGCTTGCTTATATGAATAAAGACTCATTAGAGAAGACGATCGAGACTAAGCAGACATGGTTTTTTAGTAGAAGTCGACAAGAGTTATGGAACAAAGGAGCGACTTCAGGTCATGTCCAACATGTTAAAGGGATTAGTTATGATTGTGACCAAGATGCATTATTAGTGCAGGTTGAACAAGTGGGACCTGCTTGTCATACAGGTGAGAGAAGTTGTTTTTATCGGGACATTCCTGTAGAGGGCGAGCCGACCTATAAACGAGATATCGTTCACGATGTCTTTAAGTCGATTACAGATCGAAAGGAAAACCCAAAACCAGGCTCCTATACGAATTATTTATTTGATGAAGGTGTCGATAAAATTCTCAAGAAAATAAGCGAAGAGTCTGGAGAAGTGATTATTGGTGCTAAAAATAATGATCATGAAAACTTGGCGATGGAAATAGCTGATTTAACTTACCATGTGCTTGTGTTAATGGTAGAACAAGGCTTATCGATTGAGGATGTGAAGGAAGTTTTGACTAATCGAATGAAGGGTGATTCAGATGAGTAAGTTCTGGAGCCGTACGGTAAAAAAGACGAGCCCTTATGTCCCAGGAGAGCAGCCAGCACAACCAGATGTGATTAAATTAAATACGAATGAAAATCCGTACTCACCTTCTCAACAAGCCTTAACAGCCATGAAAGAGTCAGTGGACCACGATCTTAGAAAATATCCAAGTCCAACAGTTGATTCCTTAAAAACGCTGATCGCTAATCGTGAAGGTGTGGATGGTAATCAAGTGTTTGTCGGTAATGGTTCAGATGAAGTGTTAGCTTTTTCGTTTCAGGCATTTTTTGATCCTAATGAAGCGATCAAGTTTCCGGAAATCACCTATAGTTTTTATCCTGTATACGCAAAACTGTATGATATTCCTTATCAACAGGTTCCATTGTTAGAGGACTTTTCAATTGATGTTGAAGGAATGAAGCAAGCAATCGGAGGCGTAATCTTCCCTAATCCTAATGCCCCAACAGGTTTAGCAATGAACTTATCACAAGTTGAAGAGATCTTAAAAGGAAATCCCAACTGTGTCGTTATTATTGATGAAGCTTATGTTGAGTTTGGCGCGGATTCAGCAGTCGCATTAGTCGAGAAGTACCCTAACTTGTTAGTGACGAAAACGTTATCTAAATCACATGCGCTAGCTGGAATTCGTGTTGGTTATGCTATTGGTCAATCACATTTGATCGAGGGGCTTGAGCGAATCAAGAATTCCTTTAATTCATACACGATTAATCGCGTGTCATTAGTAGGGGCTGAAGTGGCTCTTAAAGATGAAGCGTATTATGAACAGACTTTGAATCAGGTCATAAAAACTCGCAAGTGGGTAAGTGAAGCGTTAGCTGATATCGGTTTTGACGTGTTAAATTCCAAGGCTAATTTTATCTTGGTTGAGCCTAAAGGGATTTCAGCTAAACAGTTGTATGAAGCCTTGAAGGAAGCTGGTATTTTTATTAGGTTCTTTAATCGTCCAGAGTTAGATCGCTTTGTCAGAATTTCAATTGGTACGGATGAAGAGATGGAGCAATTAATCGAGCAAGTGAAAAAGTTGTTAAACTAAACGCTCTGTTAAAGTCCGTTGTTGTTATGGTGATTCGCTCTCACCATACAACAACTAAGAGTAATCTTTTCATCATCAACACTAAACTTTAACAGAGCCAAACTAAATAAAAAAGTATCGCCATGTTGAATGTTGGCGATACTTTTCTGTTATTTATTCTTTAACTTTTAACAATCGTAAGGCATTGAGTGTCACTAATAAGGTCGCACCCATATCGGCTAGGATGGCAATCCATAAAGTTAACCAACCTGGAATCACAAGTAGTAGTGCAAATAGCTTTGTTCCGAGTGCAAAGACGATGTTTTGTTTAATAATATTTAATGTGCGCCTACTTAATCGGACAGTAAATGGAAGTTTGGCTAAATCGTCTCCCATTAGTGCAATGTCAGCTGTTTCTAAGGCTGTATCAGTTCCTGCACTTCCCATCGCAATTCCAACGTCAGATGATGCTAAGGCTGGTGCGTCATTAACTCCATCACCAACCATGGCAATTTGGCCGTATTGATTTTTTAACCCTTTAACTTGTTGTTGTTTATCTTCTGGTAATAATTGAGCTAGGTAATGTTTAATCCCGACTTGTTCGCTAATTGATTGAGCCGTTTGCTCGTGGTCACCAGTTAGCAATACCGTCTGCTTCATGTTGAGTTGGTTGAGTTGCTCGATCATTTCTTTGGCCATTGGACGGATGACATCAGCAATAGCGATCAAGCCGATGATTTCATGATCCCGACTTACCAATACCACGGTTTGACCTGCTTGTTGTAATTGTATAACTGCAGATTCAATGTTGCTAGTTAGCTGTTCATACATAGATGGATTACCAATCTGATAAGTAGACCCATCAATCGTTCCGGTGATTCCTTTCCCTGTAATTGAACGAAAATGTTGAACGTCTAGTGCTGCTGGTTGCTTAAAATGCTGATCGGCATATTGAATAATCGCTTTAGCTAGTGGGTGCTGTGACATTTCCTCTAAAGCCTTTGCTTTTTGGAAAAGTTCTTCAGGCTCAGTATTCGTATCGAATAGTTGATAGCTTGTGACAACAGGGGTTCCTTGAGTAATTGTTCCGGTCTTATCAAACGCAATTGCTTTAATATCACCTAGTGTTTCTAAATAAGCACCGCCTTTAATTAATACACCATTTCTGGCTGCATTACCGATGGCTGTTACAATGGCAACAGGGGTTGAGATTACTAACGCACAGGGGCAACCTACAACGAGAACAGCTAATCCTTGATAAATCCAAGTTTCAAAACTTAATCCAAAAAAGATAGGTGGAACAGTCGCTACTCCTAATGCTATTAACATAATAAGTGGCGTGTAGTAAGCGGCGAAGCGATCAACGAATTGCTGTGCTGGTGCTTTTTCATTTTGTGCTTCTTCAACTAGGTGAATTATTTTTGCTAGCGTGGATTCTTCAGCCAACTTAGTTACGTTGACCTCCAAGTAGCCTTCTTCGTTTAACGTTCCAGCAAATACATCGTCACCATCCGTTTTAAAAACCGGGACGGATTCGCCAGTAATTGCCGCTTGGTTAATGGCAGAAGAGCCTTTTAAAACGGTTCCGTCAACAGGGATTTTCTCCCCAGGTTTAATGATGACTGTATCATTGAGATGAATATCAGAAACGTCAATTTCTTTGTGCTCGCCTTGTCTGATGACTCTAGCAGTATTTGGCGCAATCTCCATTAACGACTTAATGGACGCACGCGCACGATCAATCGAAAAACGTTCAAGCGCTTCACTAATGGCGAATAAAATCACGACTACAGCACCTTCGACCCATTCGCCAATTAATGCAGCACCAATGACGGCAATCGTCATTAACGTTTTCATGTCAAACCGGAACTTAATTAAATTTTTTAAACCAGTCTGAATCAGGTGATATCCACCGACAGCAATGGAAATGATAAAAATGCTAATCGTGAGTGGATGACTATCTCCTAGCGTTAGTAATAAATAGATGCCAACACTTAATAACACAAAAGATAAAAGGATGTGCCAATTCGCTTGGATCAACGACCATTTACTTTTAGTTGCATGAGCTTCATACTCTTTAGTAACTGTTAGGTTCTCAAATGCGCCAGCCTTTTCGATTTGTTCAACAGATGCTCCCCCATAAACCGTTATTTTAGAGGCACCAAAGTTAACTTCAGCATCTTCTACAGTTGGGAGATCTTTGACGTTCTTTTCAAAGGTTTGCGCACATGATGTACATGACATTCCTTTAACATAATACGTCTCCTGACTCATTGGGACTCCTCCAGTTCTTGCTGGTGCAGCGTGGCGATGGTAATTAAGCTATGCACATGATGGTCATCTAACGAGTAATAGACATTTTTCCCGTCTTTTCTAACTTTGGTTAATCCATGTTTTTTTAAAGTTCTTAAATGATGTGATGCAGACGCGACGGATGTTTCAGTAATTGCCGCAACATCACAAACGCATAATTCGGATTCTAGATGGAGTGCCTGTGCGATTTTCACCCGTGTTGGGTCGCCCAAAACTTTAAAAAGTTTGGCGATTTCTAGGGTGGGTTTACTTTCAACCGATGTATATATAGATTGAAGTCGTTCTTCACTGATTTCAGACGTACAATTTGGTAGTTTCACCATTCACACCTACTTTCTCATTCAAAAGTTCGTTTGAATATATTTTATTCAAAGATATATTTGAATGTCAATTGATTGATTCTTGGTATGTATTTATTTAAAATGCTTTAAAGAAGAGGTGATCAACTTGATAAGAAAAGCTACATATACAGATTTGAACCAGATAGAGGCATTGGTCAATCAAGCAAAAGACATAATGGCTAATGCTGGAATGACCCAGTGGGGAGAAAGCTATCCCACGAAAAGGCATTATGAAGAGGATCTTAATCAGGATGAACTATATGTATATGAATATGAGGGGGAGGTCGTCGGCGTTGCCTGTATTAGTGACCACGGCCATCATGAATATGATGAAATTAACTGGTCAGAGGAAGCGGATTATTTATGTATTAAACGCTTAGCCGTCGATCCAAATGTCCGCATGCAGGGGATTGGTTTAGCATTTTATCAATTTGCAGAGGAACTTGCTGCTGAACGAGGCGTTTCCTATATTCGAACAGATACCAATGGTGAAAATACCGCTGCACTTAGACTTTTTGAAAAAGGTGAGTACACCTTGGTCGACAAACAGAGACATGGCGATTTTAAACAGCCTTTTTATTATTATGAGAAGAAAGTTATGAGCCATTCATAGAAAATGTGGTTGATTCAGTTGAACTGGGAGGTAAGAGGTGGGTGGTCTCTCTTCCAGGGTGACGTTGGTCATTGGTTGAGGCGGGAAGAGAAAAAGGTAGGTCTTTTCCCAGAAGGAGTTGATGATCGGTTGAACTGGGAAAAGAGAGGAGGAGTCTTTTCCCGGATGACGCTGCTGATCGGTTGAGGTGGTAAAAGAGAGCGACAGTCTATTCCCGGATGGGGCTGGTGATCGGTTGAGGTGGTAAAAGAGAGCGACAGTCTATTCCCAGATGGTGCTACCAATCGTGTGAACCGGGAAAAGAGAAGGGCATTCTCTTCCCAGATTTCGGTCTCAACCAACTTAATTGGAACAGATAACGGGTCTCTATTCCCGAATCCAACTCATGAATAGGGTGATTGATAACAGAGGTCAATTTCTTTTCCAACATTCATCTGCAAACCGGTTAACCAAGAGAACACGACTATCAATTAAATCTAAATCAACAAAATACAAAAGACCAGTCAGGTGCAATCAATCCTGACTGGTCTTATTTTTCTTTTAGAAGGCTTCTGCGCGTTGGCCTCCTAGAAATTTATTTGCTAGTTAATTGTAGGTATTCTTCAACATCTTTTTTGCAAAGCTCGATTCCTTTTTCCCAGAAGGACTCTTTGGTAATGTCTTCATCTAAGTGTTTCTTCGCCAGGTCTTCAACAGACATTCTTGCAGTATCTTGAAGAAGGGCGATGTATTTATCCTCATAGCTAGTACCTTCCTCTAACGCTTTGGCATAAATGCTTAGTGAGAACAAGTAACCAAATGTGTACGGGAAGTTGTAAAACGGAACCCCTGTAATATGGAAGTGTAATTTATTAGACCAATAGCTTGGGCTCGTTGAATTAACGGCGTCACAGTAAGCTTCACGCTGCGCTTCGTCGGTTAACTCATTTAAGCGACTTGCTGGAACAAAGCCATTTTTACGCTCTTCATAGAAGCGAGTTTCGAATAAAAAGCGTGAGTGGATGTTCATAAAGAATGCCACGCTACGCTGTAGTTTATCTTCTAAAAGCGCAATCTTATCTTCTTCTGTTTCTGCTTCTTTAACTGATGCATCCGCAACAATCATCTCAGCAAAGGTTGAAGCTGTTTCCGCCACGTTCATCGCGTAACGACGGTTAAGTGGGTGGACTGGCTTTAACGCATAGGAGTGAAAAGCGTGCCCTAACTCATGTGCAAGTGTTGCCACGTTCGACATTGAACCACTATATGTCATAAAAATACGAGACTGTTCACTTAATGGAAAGCTTGTACAGAAACCACCAGGGCGCTTACCAGGGCGATCTTCTGCTTCGATCCAAGCATCCTCAAAAGCTGTTTTTGAGAACTCAGCCATTTTTGGACTAAACTGTTCAAAATGCTTTAGGATAAAGCTAGCTCCTTCGTCATAAGAAAGTTTCTGGTTATTTTTCTGTGTCGGTGCGCCTAAGTCATACCATTCTAATTTGTCCTTACCAAGTAACTCAGCTTTACGATATAAGAAGTCAACAAACGGCTGTTTATGCTTCGTAATCGCACCCCACATCGCATCTAGAGTATCTTGCTCCATACGGTTAATATCAAGTGGCTCTTTTAGCACATTGTCCCAACCACGTTTTTTATAAGTGTTAAGTCTGAAACCAGCTAAATGGTTTAGTGTATTAGCGAAAAGAGACTCTTTTTCTTTCCAAGCGGCTTCTAGTTTTTCGTAAACGTCTTTACGCACTTCAGGGTTCTCATGGGATAGGAGGTTATTAGCTTGTCCGACAGATAATTCTTTTTCCTCACCATCAACTGTTACGTTAACGGTCATGCCACCAACAATCGTGTTATACATTTGTCCCCAAGCATGATAACCATCAACAGATAAAGCGGAAATGAGTGCTTCTTCATCTTCTGACAGCTGTTCTTTTGCAGAGTCACGCCACTCATTTAAAACAAATGAAAGTTCGCTTAACTTCTCATGGTTTACGATCGCTTCCCATACATTTTCTTCTGCTTTTGAAAGCTTTTGCTTGAATGCGTTAAAAGCAGAACCGTAAGAAGCAGATAGCTCTGTGATTTCACTACGTAAAGCACTTGCTTTCGCATCACTCATGTCTTGTGCTTCAAGGCAACTGACGAACGCACCAGCTTGACGAATGTGAAATGAAATGTCAGATCCTTCTTCAATTAAGTTAGCGACTTCATCGGCTTGTCCACTAGAAGTAGGAGTGGTAAACTGTTGAAGCTTATCGGCATATGTAGCTAGACGTTCTTTCGTTTCATCAAGGTGACGACGCAATTCTTCTGATTCACTTCCACCTTTAAAGAAGACATCGAGATCCCAAACAATTGGATAGCTTGTTTTTGTCATTTAAAATCCTCCTAAAATTATTTCAAAATTTTCATAATAATATATACGATAGTATAGCACATTTATTACTTCGGATAAAGAATATTTCGATTGGTGAAATAAGTTTTATGGTTAATTTTTGAGGTTTTCAGTTAAAATTTCAGAAATACGGTTAATTTGGATAAAATACAGTTAATTCAAGAAATTTACGGTTAAAATCTACAAAATACGGTTAATTAAAAAAGCTTACACTGTACCTATGTGTAAGCTTTCATCTTAATTCATAATCTTGTAACTGCACAAACTCAAAGCCATCATCAAGTAATTCAGGAATAGCTTCAATCACCCCTTCTGCTGTATCACTAGTTGGTTGGTTCATATGGAGTAAGGCGATCGAACCCGGTTTTGCCTGAAGTAGAGAATGAACGACTTGGTCTTTAGAAAAAGTGCCTCCTGCATCCCCTAAAACATCATAGTTTACCGCTTCTAAACCCATATCTTGAACCATCTGAACAGCTACTTCATCGTAGTGAGCTGTTCCTGATCGGAATAAGGTAGGTTCTTGACCAGTGAGTTGATCAATATATTGATGATTGGTCACCACTTCTTTAATGACTTCATTACGACTTTGTGTTCCTTCAATTCCCCATGCCGACTGCCCCTCAATCGATAAGGGCAGATGTTCAGTTCCGTGATTTTCAATTTGGAAAAGAGGGTTGTCTGTTAGCTCTAGAAATAATGACTCGTTATGTTCGATCCAGTCCTTATTAATAAAGAAAGTAGCAGCAATGTCATGTTCAATTAAGTAATCGACTAATTGATCATCAACCTCTCGACCATAAGGACCACCACAAGCATCGAAAGTAAGTGCAATCACTTGTTCGTCCGTATCTAGTTGTGTTTTAACACCTGTTACAAATTCACCCCACTCCTGACTAGTTGCAGGGTAATGAGTAGGATTGATCTCGTGGAGAATTTGTTGATGAATCTCATCTAAAGTGATGGAGTGTTTAGCTATGGGTGAATGGAAGTGGTCATGCTGTTTTGAACTGAAGGTCCTATCCTCATTAACTTCAGTACAAGCTGCCATCGTGATTAGTGCGATGATTACGGTAAAGCGTAAATTAAATTTCATACAATCCCTACTTTGATTTAAACGTAATATGTTCAAATGAAGCTTTTAAGTGATTTCCATGTGTAATCTTAATAGTACCATTTTCAAGTTGAAATGATAGATTTTCACCCAGTGATAATTGATATATTCTTTCTATTTGTTTAATGTATTCTTCTGGGTTAGGTACACCTAGTTCCAGCATTGAAAAATTAACTGGGTTAATTAGATTCTCATCTGTTGGCACATTCCCGTCACCACTCCACTCGAGTAAAAATGGCAGTGGAGTTCCGGTGACGTCGTATTTCGGAAATAACATTTTCCACGCCAAAGTCGTCCCGTCTGGTTTTTTACGGCTGCCTGGAAATGGTCCTTCATATTCAATCCCTTCTTGGTTAAAGTAATCGATTCTCTCTTGAAGGTTTTCTACTCTTAAGGCGAATTGAATTGGCCCTTCTAATTGCCGTTCTTTAGCGTAGTAGGTGTGTTGAATGAGTGGGTTATCTGACTCACTTGCTTTCTGATCGTCGTCAACACCAATCCACTCGATGTAGCTGTTGTTTTTCATGAAAGCTAGGTAGTTAAACGTCCCCCAATTTTCATGGTGTCCACCTTCTACACCAACTTGATTGTGAAAGGAAGAAAATATACTCTGGTGTTGCTCTGGGTCGCTTGAATAAATGACTAAATGATCAAATGCAATCATCTCAAAATCCTCCTTTTAAGATAATTTAAAAGCTTTCGCTAATAGATCATAAGATTCAAGACGTTTTTCAAATGGTGATACAATGGTGTTAATAATCACTTCATTGACGTTAAACTCTTGGGCCATATGTTCTAGCTGTTGCTTAACACTACTCACATCACCAACGATCATTCGTTTGCGATTTTCCATGATATGTTTTTGCTCAAAATGGTTGAAAGTCATCTGACTAGCCTCTTCAGGACTAGGGAAGTATTCGCGAATTTGCCCTTGTTCAATCATTAATAAAGCAAGGTCTAAGCTAGATGCATAATATTCAGCTTCTTCTTCCGTTTTACCGACAACGACAAAGACAGCCATACTTGCTTCTGGTTCACTTTGTAATGGTGAAGGGATAAAGCTGTCATAGTAGCGATCAATAGCAGCAGGTCCACCATTTCCATTAATAAACTGTGCGAATGTATAAGATGTACCGAGTTCGCCGGCCACATTAGCACTTGCTCCACTAGACCCTAGCATCCAAACAGGAGGAGTTGTATCTGTCATCGGTGTCGCTTGAACTTGATAGCCTTCAGGGTCATTACCTAAAATATAATCAATTAAGTTAGCCGCTTGTTGTGGATAATTTTGGACATCAGGATATTGGCCACGGTTAAGTGCATAATTAACGCCCGGCATTCCACCTGGTGCGCGGCCAATCCCTAAATCGATTCGACCTGGGTACAAGCCTTCTAAGACTCTAAAAGCTTCTGCCACTTTAAATGGGCTATAATGAGGGAGAAGTATCCCACCTGTTCCCACCCGAATTCGATTGGTCTGTGCGGCAACAGAAGAAACTAAGATCTCAGGAGCAGAACCTGCTAAGCTTCGAGTACTATGGTGTTCACTCATCCAAAAACGTTTATATCCTAATCGGTCAACATGTTTGGCTAATTGAATAGTTTGTGATAAGGCATCTTTAGGTGTTTGATTATATAGTAACGGGGATTGGTCTAACACACTTAGTTGTAAAGTCATATTCGACACCTTTCTATAAATAAGTTATGATGATTATAATTGTTTTAGATTTACGCTAAAAATTCAATAGATATGCCTATGAATATAGAGATGGAGGAGCAAGATGGGGAAGAAAAAAATGACATGTTATCGCTGTGAAAAGGAAATTACAGACCGTTCAGATTTAGTTGTAGCCAATATTAAGATGACGGTTAAGCCATTTCATGAAAAATGTTTTAAAAAGCACCTTGAGGAAAAGAAGGAACGTGCGTCAATGTTTTTCGATGCCATGCCGTTTAATGGCCGTTACGCTAATGTGATGACAGCAATCTTTCTATTAATGATTGTCTTCTTTTTAGTATTCTTAGAAGTACCGGCTCTTGCTTACATTCTTTGTTTAATCTATCCATTTTATCGCTTGATGAGTTGGGTGAAGTTAGAGCGAAAACTACCAAAAACATAAATCATTAGGCAGGGACTTAAGATAAGGTCCCTGCCTTTATTACTTTTTACAAACAGCTATTCCTAATGGGTATCGAACATCTTCACGTTTGGGTTCGATTAACACCCCGTTTTGATAGTAAAATTGAGCTTCAGCATAATTGGTAAATAAGTCTTTAAACTCTTCTGGTGTGAGTTGGTGGACGTGAAACGGAGAGCCACATGGTTTACCACGCCCTTGTCCAAAGGGGGTAGAGACAATCAAAGTACCACCCGGTTTTAATAAACGATGGTAGTTATTTAATAACGCTTCCTCTTCTACAATGTGTTCAATGGTCTCGAAGCTAACAATCGCATCAAACGTTCCGATTTGGTCCACCAATGACTCGTCAATAGCATTGGCAACCATAAACTGTGTTTTAGGGTGATAGTATTCACCTTTGGCATATTTAATAATATCAGGATCAAGGTCAACACCTATTACTTCTTCAACTTCCTTTTTACGACGCTTAGCAATCATGTGACTGCCATATCCCGCCCCACAGGATAGATCGAGTACTCTTCCATGGAGGTACGGTAAAGCGAATTGGTATCTGGCTATATGTTCTAATAGTAGTGGATTCATTGGGTCCATCATTTTTGGAATGACGCGTTCCCCAGTATCTTCAATCATGTTATTCCCTCCTAATTCTTATTTCATTATGCCAAAAACTACAATAAGTTCAAACTGTTTTATGATACCGTGATAAACACACACTTCACTTCATTCTCATAAACTAATTTATATAGGTGTTAGCCCCTTAAATGTCAATAGAAAGGTAGGAGAGAGGATGTATCCAAATCACTACGGTAGTTACCCATGGATGCAGTATCCATACTATCCCTATTCCCAAAATCCATATGGTCAATCAGGAGCTGGCTATCATTTAGAGCATCTGTACGATCCGTCACTGTATGGTTATTCAACGAATCCGTCTGATCAACCGTTAGATTATTTTCAGTATCAACCACAATATCAATCACAGGCTTTTTTCAACCCTGAATATCAACCATTAACCAACTCACAGTTTGATTTAGGCTCAGGGTGGAATGAAGGTTACCAACCGTTCTCTGAATATGGTGCTTTTCAACCTGGTGACCAACAACCCATGACACCATCGCAAAAACAAGCGCTTATGCAATATTTTCAAGGTGAAGATGGCGAGATCGATTTAGATAAGGTATTTAAGACGTTAGGGCAAGTCGTTCAGATTACCCAACAAATTTCTCCAGTGATTAAAGGGTTGAATTCAATGGTGAGAAGTGATAGTGAGAGTTAGCCTTTCCTATGGGAGAGGCTTTTTTCGTAAACTAATTTAGATGATGTACCAGCTTCGAAATGGACAAACTCTTAAACTATTCATTTTAACCTTCTAGTTATGGTAGAATGTACAAATGTTAGAGTAATGAGGTAATTATTTGAAAGAAGGTTAAGACATGCTACCAAATAATCAAGTTCCAAACACACCTTTTTATTATGGCTGGGTAATTGTATTGGTTTCAGCTTTGAGTGTATTTTTCTCTGGGCCAGGACAGACTTTTGCTATCTCCATGTTTATCGAATATTACATAGAAGATTTTGATTATTCCCGTTCATTAGTTTCTGGGTTGTACTCAACAGCTACATTGTGTGCCGGTTTTCTACTATTTACGATCGGTAAACTAGCTGATTTATATGGGCAGCGTGTGATGATGGTAATCATTGGGCTTGCTCTAGCTTTTGCGACCTTATGGAACGCGTTGATTGTTGGACCCATTATGATGTTTTTGGGCTTTTTCATGCTACGCTTATTTGGTCAAGGGTCAATGACATTACTTCCTAATACGCTCGTCCCTCAATGGTTTATGAGAAAAAGAGGAAGAGCTCTTAGTGTGATGGCTATTGGTGGATTTGCAGGAGCTGCGTTAATTCCACCTCTAAATGCCTTTTTAATAGATATATTTGGTTGGCGAATGGCTTGGGGAATATGGAGTGTATCGCTAGCAGTAATCTTTGTTCCTTTAGCGTTATTTTTTGTCCGAAATAAGCCTGAAGACATAGGAGAAGTGATTGATGGTAGGCGAAAAACAATTCAGTCAAAAGGTCCGTCGCGCCTTCCACTGTTCTTTATGGTTAGTCTCTCAGCTTTAATATTACTGACAGTCATTCCACCGATTGATGACTATCTCCAAGGTTTATTCCCTTGGTTCCCAGCTACTTTTTGGAGGATATTATTATTTGCTGCTTCACTCATTGGTGTCATGATGTTAATTAAAAACCGTTATATGAAAAAAACATCGACTAGTGATCACGGTGAAAAGCAAGACGAACAAGAAGAGACTGAAGATAATGAGGTAAGTTGGACTTTAAAAGAAGCGATGAAAACTCGCGCTTTTTGGATGGTCTTATTTTGTGTTAGTGTTCCTGCCTTAACGAATACAGGTATTACGTTCCACTTAGTATCGATTTCTGAAGGAAAAGGGTTAACACCGGAAGTTGCTGCTATTGTATTATCCTTGATGGCGATTATCGGCTTTCCTGTAACATTTGTTACTGGTTATTTAGTAGATCGCTTCAAAGTAAATGTCGTTTTAGCAGCAACATTTATGATTCATATTTTAGCCATTCTTTGGTTATGGCAAACTCAAAGTGCTGTAGGATTTATCATCTATGGAGTTATTTGGGGAATGGCTCATGGTTTTGAGAGGATCACTTTAAATATTGTTTGGCCAAACTATTTTGGAAGACAGCACCTTGGTAGTATTAAGAGTATTGCTCAGAGTGTGATGGTCATCGGTTCGGCATTAGGTCCACTGCCATTTGGAATCTTTTATGATTGGCAAGGTGGCTATTCAGAAATATTGCTACTAACCTTGATTTTACCATTACTAGCAGCTATATTCGCATTTACTTCACCAGCACCTGAAAAGAAAGAATCATAAATAAAACAGGCGTGATTCGTTGGTCACGCCTGTTTTTATGACTCGTCGGCTAAAAATGAAATGACTAATCCACCTTCACCGGCATAGTTAGCTATAAGAGGACCCATTTCAGCTAAATGTTCCTCTTGTTGATGATATTTTTCACGAATTTGATTTAAGATTTGCTTAGCCTTATCTTCACAGTTACTGTGGGTCATTGCAATTGTATTCCCGTCTAGTGATTTAGTATAATCACTAATTTGTTCAACCAGTCTTCTAAGTGCCTTTTTCTCACCTCGTACCTTTTCCGTAACCTCAATCTCGCCTTCATCAGATGCTTTCATTAGCAGCTTTATATTTAGGGTTTTGGCAATAGCACCTCTAACTTTATCTAGTCGTCCACCTTTAATTAGGTTCTCGACTGTTATGAGTGAGAAAAGGGTGATGGTTTTCTCTACATTCTTTTTCGTCTGATTCACAATCTCATGAAAATCAACACTTTTTACTTTCATTTTAATAGCCTCGTTCAATAACAAAGTCATTCCACAAGAAGCTGTTTTAGTATTGATGACTTCAATTTTCCTATCAGGTTCCTCATCTAATAGCATATCTCTACCTATTACCGCATTTTGATAGGTAGCACTTAATTTTTTTGAGAGCGACAGCGTCAAGATAGGAGTTGATGGATCAATAGCCTTGAACGCTTCATAAAAATCATTTGGACTAGGGGCTGAAGTCTTAGGAAGGTCTTCAATTGTACTTAGCTTTTGGTAATATTCTTCTATCGTAAGTTCCTCTCCAGCCTTATAAACTTGGTCTTTAAAATGGATGTTTAGTGGGATGGTTTTAATATTAAATTTTTCGGCAAAACCTTTTGGCAGGTCTGCTCCACCATCAACCATAAATTGAATGGTCATTCAGATCACCTCTTCATTTAAAATTTTTATAATTAATTTGGACTTGATGTTCGTTGATCATTAATCACTTTGACCTTTCGTTTCTTTGATGTACTGATGATAAACAACATTAACCCTGAGATGACAATTGATCCACCTAAAAATTGTGACCAAGTAATTAATTCATCTAGTATAAAATAAGCCATAATCGAAGCACCAACTGGTTCGAATAAGATTCCCATGGTGATGGTTGATGCACTCACCCATTTAATAGCCCAATTAAATAATGTATGACCAAAGAACGTAGGGACGATAGCTAGTGCTAAAAAATACATCCATGTTTCGCCACTATACCCCGTAAAGGGCTGGTTTAAAACTAAGTTATATAGAATTAAAGTAATAGAACTAATTCCATATACGACAAATGTGTAGGTCATTAAAGAGACTCTTTTTCGTACATTTTGTCCGAATAGGAAGTAACCTGTGACCGCGATAGCTCCCATCAAAGCTAGGAAGTTTCCAAATAGTGCCATGCCACTAATTTGGAAATCCCCCCAGCTGATAATCACACTACCTGTAAAAGCGATGATCATGCTTAAGACGGCCCCACTAGAGAAGCGTTCCTTGAAAAATAGATATGTACCAATAAAAGCGAAGATTGGCTGTGTAGTTACTAAAACGACAGAGCTTGCAACTGACGTATGGTTGAGTGATTCAAACCATAAAATAAAATGGAGGGCCAAGAAGACGCCTGCTGCGACTGATAAATACCAATCGCGTTTAGAGATATGTTTAAAGTCACCAAGGTGCTTCCACAAAATATAAGGAAGCATGATTAATACAGCTAATAATAAACGGTAATTCGCAATAATCGATGACGGCGCATCTGCTAACCTTACAAAGATTGCCGAGGTGGACACGGCAATAACTCCGATTACAATGGCAATATATGGAGTGTATTGGTTCTTTTCCATAAGTTCATCTCCTGTTAAGCTTTCAATGATTGTATTAACGTTTAAAATGAGTAAACAGTAACGGCCCCATAGCTAACCCTGCAAGTAATCCAAAAATATGGGCATAAATGTTAATACCTGTTCGTAAAAAAGTCATCAGTAAAGCAAATATTACGATTAGAACAATGATTTGCCTACTGTTAGCATCAAGTAATTCTGGGCGCATAAATAATAGATAGAGGTAAATACCAAATAACCCGAAGATTGCTCCGGAAGCGCCAACGTGAGCATACCATGGCCCAGCTAAGAATAAAGTGGCGACATTAGCAAGTATCCCTGTTGTTAAATATGCTAAAATGAATTTAGTTTTACCTAACATAACTTCAAGAGCTGGTCCGAATAAAATTAAACTAAACGAATTGAAGATAAAATGCATTAATCCAATATGTACAAAAATGGGTGTGATTAAACGCCAATATTCACCAGCCTCTGTAATATAAACATTTACTCCACGTAGCAGTAACCTAAGCTCCTCAGATACATTGACGCCTAAAAATAAAATGATGTGAATGGCGATTATCGCGGAAATGACAGGATAGTAACGCAGGAATTGCTGGAAGCTTTCGGTACGGACAAAAAACACAAGTAACACCTCTCTTTTTACATATATCAATACATTTAGAATACTAATGATTATCTAATCATGCAATTAGAAAGAAGGGTTTTCATGATTAAAGGAATAGGAATTGATCTGACCGAATTAGATCGTATTAAACGGCTCCATAAAAGACAACCAAGATTTTACCGAAGAGTATTGTCACTAAAAGAACAAGAAACTTTCAAATCTTATAGAAATGATAGAAGAAAGATCGAATTTCTAGCTGGTAGATTTGCAGCAAAAGAGGCTTATAGTAAAGCAACCGGGACCGGAATCGGTAAAGATATTTCTTTTCAGTCACTAGAAGTTATATCTAATCAAAGTGGACAACCTTGTATTTGGGTTAACGGTGAACAGGACCCATCTGTATTTGTTTCCATTTCTCATAGTCGCCATTATGTCGTTGCTCAAGTGATAATTGAACAAGTTTAAATAGCTAGTCTGCATATTCAAATACCTTGTCTCATATAGTGTAGTGCGGGTAACAAAAAGGGATCCAATGTGCACATTGTCACCGCAACTGAATAGATCGCTTGTCAATTAAACAAGCAATGAAAAATGAGGCGAAGGAGTTGTCCAAATGAAAAGAAAACTAATGCTCTTCATTTCCATGATGTTAACAACTATCTTTTTAACAGCATGCGGCGAAGAGACGGTGGAGGATGTTCTACAATCACTTGAAAACCAAGTTGATGACATGTCGAGTTTCACGGCGACTGCAGAAATGACAATGAACACAGGAGAGGAAGCACAACAATACCAAATCGACGTGTGGCACAAGAAGGAAGATTACTACAAGGTTGTGATGAATAATCAAACGGATGAAAAAGGTAATCAGGTCATTTTACGTAATGATGAAGGTGTATTTGTACTAACTCCTTCGATCAATAAGAGTTACAAGTTCCAAAATGATTGGCCTGAACATCACAGCCAACCCTATCTGTACACTTCATTAGTTAAAGACATAGTTAATGATAGTGAAAGAGAATTTCAGATGACAGAGAATTATTACGTATTTAAAGTGAAAACAAATTACCAGGGTAATCAACAGTTACCATTCCAAGAAATTTACTTCCATAAAGACACATATGAGCCTGCCTTAGTGAGAGTGCAAGACCATAATGGAGATACGATTGTAGAAGTAGACTTCTCTTCTTTTGAATTTAATGTAGACATTGACGATTCTGAGTTTGATACTGAACAAAACCTCTCTGAAGGTGCAGTTAGTGTCCCAACGATGGCAGAGTTGGAAGAGCAAGATATGGAAGTGTATTTCCCAAGCTTTGTTCCAGAAGAAACATCCCCTGCTAGCGAAGAAATTGTTGAGTTTGAAGATGGCGAACGTGTCATTCTTTCTTATGAAGGGGAAAAACCTTTCACACTTATTCAAGAGAAATATGACACTTATCCAACAAGCTTAATGATCCCTGTACATGCTGGTGGTGACATGGTTGACCTTGGATTCACGGTTGGTCATATGACTAACAACTCACTAGAGTGGGAGAAGGATGGTATGAGATTTGTTATTGCTAGTGAGTCTTTAACTGAAAATGAAATGATTGAAGTTGCGCAGTCTGTTGAGGTCCAAGCGGTTAAGTAAGGTATGTGATTTAACTTGTATGATTCACTATTCATTTATATATGCAGAAAGCTAAACTAGAAAATGCCCAACATTATCATTGGGCATTTTTCTTATGGGTTTAACAATTTAGGCTACGTGTTGACAATTTAAGGACTTGAGATGGATAATGTGACTAAAAAAGAAGGTCATTCTTTATGAAAGAAAATAACTTTTACCGTGACACATGGGCAGAAGTTGACTTAATCGCGATCAAACACAATATCAGGGAAATCAGCAAGCTATATCAAGATCAAAAAAATATCTATGCCGTTGTGAAGGCAAATGCGTATGGTCATGGGGATGTAGAAGTGGCCAAAGCTGCAATTGAAGCAGGAGCTAATCGATTGGCTGTTGCATTATTAGATGAGGCCATTAAATTACGCCAACACTATCAAGACATCCCTATTTTAGTGCTTGGAAGAATTCGACCAGAAGACGCGCCAATTGCTGCTAAATATAAGATCACTGTTACTGTGTTTCAGAAAGAGTGGGTTCAAGAAGCGAAGAAGCATTTAAATGATGTGCTTAGTATTCATTTAAAAATTGACACAGGAATGAACCGTATAGGTATAAGGACGTTTTTAGAAGCGTATGATGTATTAAATGAGGTTTGTTCTTCTAAAATAGAAATAACAGGAATTTATACACATTTTGCTACTGCCGATGAAGAAGATCAAAGTTATTTACAAAGTCAGCTGGTGCAATTTCAAAAATATCTTCAGGAGCTTAAAGGTGAATTTACGGAAACGGTTGAAGTTCATGTAGGTAATTCTGCTGCTGCAATGAGATACCCAGAATCTATGTATGATGCCGTACGATTTGGCATAGGAATGTATGGACTGTACCCATCAGACACAGTTAGAAATGAATCTGATATAGTTCTTAAGCCTGCATTCTCATTACATAGTCGGCTGACGCACGTAAAAGAGATTGAACCAGGTGAATCAGTTAGTTATGGAGCTACCTATACAGCTACAGAGAACGAATGGATTGGTACCATTCCAATAGGCTATGGTGACGGGTGGACTCGCAAACTACAAAACTTTTCTATTATGGTAGATGGAAAGAAGTTTCGGCTAGTTGGGCGAATTTGTATGGATCAATGCATGGTTAAATTGAATCAACCCTATCCCGTTGATACGAAAGTTACATTGATCGGAGTCAACCAGGGTGAAATGGTTACGATGGATGAAGTGGCAGACTATTTAGATACGATCAATTACGAAATTCCTTGTATGATTAATCAACGGGTACCGAGGGTATTTATAAATCATTAATGCTAAACAAGGAAAGAGTTAGATTTTCCTTTACGAAAGTTAGCGAATAATGTTATGATGTTTTTAGATTTGTTGTTCGTATAAACGTTGGGGGTGTAAGGATGTCTGAATCTTCGAAAGAGGTAGTTGTCCATCTACCGATATCTTTACTTGATGAATGTGATGAATTAGTTGATAATCAAGAGGACATGGTTGATCGTCATCAGCTTATTCTGCAAGCTGTTAACAACTATGTGAAACAAGAAAAGAAACGTAAAATTAAAGAAATGATGCGCCGTGGTTATGTAGAAATGAAAAATATCAACTTAGATATCGCATCGGAAGCTTTCCAAGCTGAAGAGGAGGCTGAAACCACTCTAGAGCGCTTAGTGAGTGGGGTGTAATTAATTTGTATGTTAAACGAGGCGACGTCTACTACGCAGACCTGACCCCCGTGGTAGGCTCTGAGCAAGGCGGTGTTCGCCCAGTGCTTATTATTCAAAATAATATAGGTAATCGATTTAGTCCAACTGTAATCGTTGCAGCTATTACAGCACAAATTCAAAAAGCTAAATTACCAACACACGTGGAAATAGATGCAGATAAATATGACTTTGAACGTGATTCCGTTATTCTTTTAGAGCAAATCCGTACGATTGATAAGCAGCGATTAACAGACAAAATTACGACACTTGATGAATATTTAATGGGTCAAGTCGATGATGCCTTACAAATCAGCTTAGGATTATTAGATTTGTAAAAATAGGACAGAACGCCTTTTATGAGTATGTTAGTACGACATATTTATAAAAGGCGTTTTTTATTTGTGAAGTCAATTTTCTATAGATGTAGGACTTTATAGAATTTCTGATGAATATATTATTAAGGTTGAGGGTGGGTCTAGGTAATTTGTCCTTTCCTTTGTTTGAGCTGTTTTCGTTTTCTGAAAAATGTAGAAAAATAAGTGATATAGTGATAAATTGATAATATGGAAGAGTTTCACTTAGGAGGTTTTTGAGTTATGGAATTTAAAGAGATCGTTTTAGAACATAGTGATACAGTGGTAGAACGTTGGCTAAATCAGTTGGATAATGGTGCTTTAAACGAATATAGCTCAACTATTTCTCATGAAATGATTGAACAAATTAATCGTGAGTTTGCTGATTTAATTATATTAAGCTTAAAATCCGATGCTAAGAATCTTAAAGAATTAGATGAGTTTGCTGAAAAGATTGTTAACTTAGGATGGCCATTCGGATATATCACAGAAGGTCTCCAGCAATTCCGTTCGATTAGTATTCGATTTATTTTAGAGAAAACAAACAAAGAGAGTAAGTCTTTTTTTATTGAGGTAATGGATGGGGTTAACAAGTGGATCGATCCACTTAAAGTTCGCTTACTAAACGAGTATTCTAGCAATTGGAATAATATTATTTCACTTCAGAAGATGGCCTTAGAGGAGTTATCAGCTCCGTTAATTCCAGTTATGGATGAGATTACGATCATGCCACTGGTTGGGATGATTGATACAGATCGGGCCAAAATGATCATGGAAAATTTATTAAATGGTGTAGTTAAACAGCGAACAGATGTAGTGTTAATTGACATTACTGGTGTCCCAGTCGTTGATACGATGGTTGCTCATCACATTATTCAAGCAGCAGAAGCAGTACGATTATTGGGAGCTACTTGTATACTGGTAGGCATTAGGCCAGAAATTGCACAGACCATTGTTAACTTAGGAATTGATTTAAGCCAGTTCCAAACAAAGAGTTCGTTACAGAAAGGATTTCAGACTGCCCTACAAATAACAGGAAAGAGTATTCACTCAGACAATCAGGAGCAAGAGGATATCGAAGCTATAATAGGAGCAATTGAGAAGGAGTGATCGATTTGCGTATCCCTATTTTAAAGTTACATAACTATCTATTAGTTTCTATACAAATTGACTTGGACGACCAAACTGCCATTCAATTTCAAGAGGATCTTTTAAATAAAATTCATGAAACAGGTGCAACTGGAGTGGTTATTGATTTAACATCTGTGGAAGTGATTGACTCATTTATAGCAAAGGTTTTTGGTGATGTCGTGTCGATGGCTAGTTTAATGGGAGCGAAAGTTGTATTTACTGGCATCCAACCGGCAGTATCTATGACTTTAATTGAACTTGGTATTTATTTGAAGGAGGTTCCAACAGCACTAGATTTAGAACAAGGAATCGTTAAGTTAAGACAAGAATTGGAGGAGAAGTGATGGAAAAAACTCTATCCTCTGTAATTATTAAAAAAGAGTGGGATATTGTTGGAGCAAGACAGGCTGGTCGTAAGATTGCTATTGATTTAGGATTTGGTTCTGTTGACCAAGCCCGAATAACGACCGCAATATCTGAATTAGCCCGTAATATATATTTATACGCAAAACATGGTGAGATCACTTTCGAAAAGGTATATGGTGTAAGGAAAGTGGGCATTAAAATTATTGCTTCAGATCGTGGACCAGGGATTAGGGAAATTAGTTCAGTAATGAAAGATGGTTATTCCACATCCGGTGGTTTAGGAGCTGGCTTACCAGGTGTAAAAAGGCTAATGGATGAATTTGATATACAATCCGATGACCATGGTACAAAAGTGACCGTTATTAAATGGGCACGGCAATAGGAGGTGGGGTGGAGGTGAGCTCTTTAAAATCAGATATTAGTAATTATAAAGAGTTATTATCTCAATACCTTGAATCAAGAGATGAAGCAGTCTTGTACCAAGCAGAGCAATTTAGTAAACAAACGATCCAACAAAATATTTCACCAGATGAGATCGTTAATGAGCATTATCAAGCTTTACAAGAACTGATACCGAATATGGATGAAACGGTTAAAGATTCATTCCAATTTTTAATTGAAACAATGATCTCTTATGGTCTAGCTTATCAAGAGCATCAGGTTTTGCGTGAGAAGCAAATCGAGCTAAGATCCGAAATAGGGGTTGCGGCAAATATGCAGGAAACATTGCTGAAAACACAGATTCCAGATTATACTACGATTGATATTGGTGTGAAATCAGTCCCAGCTAAAGAGATGAATGGTGATTATCATCATTTTATAAGAGATACACAAGGGAATCTGGGAGTTGCTGTAGCTGATGTTATTGGAAAAGGAATACCTGCAGCGTTTTGTATGTCGATGATTAAATTTGCCTTAGAAAGTTTTTCAGATAATCAAATCTATCCTGAGTGGGTTCTAGATTCACTAAATCGAGTCGTTTTTAGGAATCTTGAAGAAGGTATGTTTGTTACCATGTTTTATGGTTTATATGACATTTATACTCATCAGTTTTACTATTCGTCTGCTGGCCATGAGCCTTGTTTTGTCTATCGTTCAGATTCTGATGAATTTGAAAAGATTGATGCAAAGGGGTTACTATTAGGCGTTGAAAATGACGTTATTTATGAGCAACGCCAAACAACGATTACAAAAGGTGATTACATTGTTCTCCTTACCGATGGAGTGACGGAATGTCGTATGGGTGATAGGTTTCTCAAACAGCAAGAAGTGTTAGATGTCATTAAATTGTATGCCGATTTACCTTCAAGTGATATTGCAGAGAATGTATTTAAACATTTTGAACGCTTGCAGGATTTTGATTTAAGAGATGATATTACTATTATAGTTATAAAAAGAAATGAATAATGAGTTTATACTTAGTTCAATGAGGGAACTTAAATATTAGTATCGAATGGGGGAAACGATGATGAATCTACATATCGATGATCATCAAGAAGGAGATGTAACGGTTTTAAAATTGTCAGGTGAAATTGATGCATATACGGCGCCACAGTTAAAGGAAAAATTGTTGGCGTTGGTTGAGGAAAATCCTACAGTACATGTTGACCTAGCTAGAGTAAGTTACATGGACAGTACTGGTTTAGGTGTGTTTATAAGCGCATTAAAGACTTCTAAAGAGAAAGAACATGCGCTTAAATTAATCAACTTACAAGAAAACGTATATCGCCTCTTTAATATCACAGGACTCAACGATGTCATTGATATCGAAAATACGGTAAGAGGTGAGTTGTCATGAATGAAGAGTTTGAGTTCTTAGAGATGAAATTGCCTGCTAAGTCAGAATTTGTTGGGGTGTTAAGATTAACGGTATCTGGAATTGCCAATCGTATGGGTTTTTCTTATGAGGAAATTGAAGATTTAAAAGTAGCTATCTCCGAGGCAATTACCAATGCTGTGGATCACGCCTACTATGAAGAAGATTCCGGTGAAGTCACTGTAGGTTTTGGAATGTACGAAGATCGTTTAGAAGTTATGGTTGCTGATCGAGGTGGTAGTTTTGACTTACAAAAGGTTAAAGAACAAATTGGTCCATACCATGATGGTGTTCCAGTTGAGAACATGCGTGAAGGAGGGTTTGGTCTTTTCTTAATTGATGCCCTGATGGATAAGGTAGAGATTAATAGTAACCACGGTGTCATAGTACTTATGACCAAGTTTTTGTACGAAAATGAGGTGGGGCAAAGTGACGACCAAATCTCAACACCACAATAATGAAGAGGATGTTTATGAACTGATCAGGTATCTACATGAATTTCCTGATGATGAACCCACTCAGGAAAAAATCATCTACAAATACGAAAACTTGGTCCATTCATTGGCGAGGAAATATTCACATAATAGCGAAGTTCATGAGGATTTAGTACAAGTGGGGATGCTTGGATTAATGGCAGCAATTAGGAGGTATGACGATTCACATGGTAAATCATTTGAATCGTTTGCTATCCCTACTATTATCGGGGAAATTAAGCGTTATATTAGGGATAAAACTTGGAGTATCCACGTTCCAAGGCGGATTAAGGAATTAGGCCCTAAAATTAGAAAAGCTGTTGAAGAGTTGACGACTGACTTACAAGGTTCTCCCTCAGTGGCTGATATAGCGAATTATTTAGAGGTTTCCGAAGAAGAAGTCTTGGAGACAATGGAGATGAGTAAGAGTTATAATGCTCTTTCAACTGATCGTAAAATAGAAGCAGATTCTGATGGCAGTACCGTAACCATTTTAGACTTAGTTGGCAGCCAAGAACAAGGGTATGAACAAACTAATTATAAGTTAATTATTGAGACGATGATGCCACTTTTAAGTGAACGGGAGCAAAAGGTTTTAAAATATACTTATTTTGAAAACCTGAGTCAAAAGGAAGCTGGAGAGCGACTCGGACTTTCCCAAATGCATGTTTCAAGATTGCAACGTCGAGCCTTAAGAAAGTTAAGAGATTCCATGAGTGAGGAAGACATGGAGGTTTTATTTTGAGTGAAAACCATATGGAAGTAGCCGTTTATCAAACAGCGAAGCATGGTAACGATTGCTCAGGCGATTCCTACTTCTATATAGAGACAGACGACGGCTTTATATGTGCTTTAGCAGATGGGTTAGGTAGTGGTGAGTTAGCAAAAGCTTCATCAGAAACGGTTATTCAAGTGGTCCAAAAGAAGATTGATGAACCACTAGATTCGTTAATCGACCTTTGTAACGAGGCTTTATCTGGGAAGAATATGCGTGGGTGTGTATTAAGCATATTAAGAATTGATTATCAACATTGCCGCTACTCCTATGCTTCTATAGGGAATATTGGTGTTGTTGTCGTCAATGAAGATGGCTCGAAAAAGCGTAACATCCCAAATCCTGGTTATCTATCAGGAATAAAACGTGATGTTAACATTCACCGGGGTGCTCTTGAAGATGGGGCAGTCTTTTTTATGTTTTCAGATGGCGTGAATGAACGTCAGTTAACAAAGGAGTTTTATAGCCAAAAGTCGATGCAATCCACCATTAATTGGTTCACATTGCAACAACAAAAGAACAGTCATGACGACACGACCTTAATTGCGATGAAATACCACGCATAATTTATACATCATATGTTCGCTCTAGCATCAAGGATGTTAGAGCTTTTTTAAATACTCTGTTACAATAAGAGCGTGATTTTTTTTGAGGAGGAAACAATTTGCAAGAATCAAATACAAACCTAATTCAAGCTGTATCAAAGCAAATCAATATACAATCAACCATCGTTTCAAAAGTTGTTGAGATGATTGAAGACGGAAATACCGTTCCATTTATTGCTCGTTATCGAAAAGAACAAACGAAAGGCTTAGATGAAACTCAGATCCAGTCGATTAAAGAAACCTACGATTATCAGTTACAATTACATACGCGTAAAGAGGAAGTTATTCGTTTAATTGATGAACAAGGAAAATTATCAGATCAATTAATGCAAGAAATTATGGAGGCGACTAAACTTCAAAGAGTAGAAGATTTGTATCGACCTTATAAGCAAAAACGCCGGACACGTGCAACAATTGCTAAAGAAAAAGGGCTTGAGCCGTTAGCAGAGCTTATTTGGAAGCAGCAAGGAATTGAATTGCGTGCTGAAGCGGAAAAGTATTTATCTGAAGAGCATGAACTTACGGATGTTGACTCAGTACTCCAAGGAGCAAATGACATCATTGCAGAATGGATTTCAGATGAACCTGCTTATCGAGAAGAAATTCGTTCATTAACCTTCAATAAAGGATCGATTATAACAGAAATAAAGAAAAATGCCGAAGATGAAAAAGAAATATTTCAAATGTACTACGACTATCAAGAGCCAATTAGAAGTGTTGCTTCACACCGTGTCTTAGCCATGAACCGTGGTGAGAAGGAAAAGGTACTTAAGATTTCGATTGAATCACCCGTTGAGACCATTCTTCATTATATTAAGCAGTCAGTTATTAAAAATCAGTACACTGCCGAAAAGTCATTTTTAGAGACTGCCATTGAAGATAGCTACAAACGATTAATTGAACCTTCAATTGAACGTGACATTCGCACATCGCTAACCGAAACGGCTGAAGAGCAGGCGATTGAAATCTTTGCTAAGAACCTACGTAGCTTACTGCTACAACCACCATTAAAGGGGAAAACAATCCTGGGAGTGGACCCAGCCTACCGCACTGGATGTAAGCTTGCGGTCGTAGATGAAACCGGGCAAATGGAAACAGTAGGGGTGATCTATCCGACTGAGCCGAAAAAGGATATTGCAGGTGCTGAGAAGAAAGTAATGGAGCTGATGAAGCACTACCCAATTGAATTAATTGCTATTGGTAATGGGACGGCATCACGCGAAACAGAACAATTTATCGCAGACCTTATTCAAAAGCAGCATTTAGATGTGGCATATTTAATTGTTAATGAAGCGGGAGCAAGTGTGTATTCTGCTTCAAAACTTGCTCGAGAAGAGTTCCCTGATTTACAAGTGGAAGAAAGAAGTGCTGTGTCGATCGCAAGACGAGTGCAAGACCCATTAAGTGAGTTAGTCAAAATTGATCCGAAATCCATAGGGGTAGGACAATATCAACATGATGTTAGTCAGAAGAAACTGAGTGAATCCCTATCCTTTGTTGTGGAGACAGCAGTTAACCAAGTAGGGGTTAATGTAAATACAGCTTCTTCTTCGTTATTACAGTATATTTCTGGCCTTAATAAAACAGTAGCCAATAATATCGTTAAATACCGTGAAGAAAATGGTAAGTTCACTAATCGAAAACAGATCAAAAAAGTTCCACGCTTGGGAGCAAAAACATATGAACAAGCTATCGGTTTCTTGCGTATATTGGATGGAGATAACCCACTCGATCGCACCTCCATTCACCCAGAAAGTTATGGTGTGACCGAGCAGTTGTTAGAACGTTTAGATTTATCCATATCTGATATTGGATCAGATAGGATTAATGAACAGATTAATCATAGTTCGATTAAGAAGCTTCAACGAGGTCTAAATGTCGGGGAATTAACCTTACAAGATATTATTAATGATTTAAAGAAACCGAACAGAGACCCAAGAGATGAATTACCTAAACCATTGTTGAAGACAAATGTGTTATCGATGGAAGATCTAGAGCAAGGTATGGAGTTACAAGGAACCATACGTAATGTAGTTGACTTTGGTGCCTTTGTTGACATTGGCGTAAAACAAGATGGCCTCGTCCACATATCAAAGTTATCTAATCGATTTGTTAAAAATCCATTAGATGTTGTTGCTGTGGGAGATATCGTGACTGTTTGGGTTGATGAAGTAGATGTTAAAAGACAAAGAATTGCATTGACTATGATTCCAGTGACCAGTTAATCATCAAGAATATTCTTATAGTAAAAGAACCAACACTGATTTAACGTTTTAATTTGTTGAATATCTTTTGAAGCGTAAGCTCTTAAAAGTTGATTTTGTAACCAACTCGGCATATTAATCACCTTTTGAATTAGGTTATTTGTTACTATATAATATGCAAGAGTTGCTTAATTTGCTTCATAGACAACCATAAAAAAGCATCTAACAAAGATAAATTGTTTAGGGGCTTTTTAGAAAATCGCTCTGTTAAAGTCCGTTGTTGTTATGGTGCTTCGCTTTCGGTGGATGCTTTCTTAAGACCTGGACGGTCAAATGTCGATGTTGGCCATAGGACGTGGGGTTTTCACCGACCTGGAGTCGCCACCTTCTCCTTTCACCATACAACAACTAAGTACTCTTTTTTTTATACCAGCAACATTAAACTTTAACAGAGCCTTTAAAATAAGAGGGGAAAAGTAATGGAACCGTTTGAATTAGAAAGGATCACTAAAGAATTGTCTCAAAAGTATTTCAACAAACCGTTTAATGACCAAGTTATTTTTAATAAAAGGTTGAGAACAACAGGTGGCCGATATATACCATCTAAGAGAACAATAGAGATTAATCCTAAATATTATGGAGAATTGGGAATCGATGTATTAATTGGGATCATCAAACACGAGCTGTGTCACTACCATTTACATATAGAAGGTAAACCGTATGATCATCGCAGTAAAGAATTTAGGGCTTTATTAAAAGCAACAAACTCACCCAGGTTTTGTACACCTTTACCATCAGAGAGGGAAAAGCAAAAATACAAAATACAATGCCAACAATGTGGCAGTGAATATAGAAGAAAACGAAAGGTGGACTTACGGAAATATCGCTGTGGAAAGTGCCAGGGCAAATTGAGGTTAGTAACGAGTTAATTATGGTGAAAAAGTTTAAACAAGGTATTGACTCATTCTTAGAGCCGTGTTAAATTATATAAGCTGACAAAAACAGCACATCATTTACATTAATAACAAAATAAAAACTTTAAAATTACTAATTGACATTAAAAAAAAGTTGTTATATTATACTTTATGTCGCAACAAATTACTGATTAATTTTATTGAAACAATTAGTCAATAACAAGGTACTGATACTTGAAGTTTTGTTATTACATTCCAGCGTAGCTCAGTGGTAGAGCAGTTGGCTGTTAACCAATTGGTCGCAGGTTCGAATCCTGCCGCTGGAGCCATGGAGAAGTACCCAAGTGGCTGAAGGGGCGCCCCTGCTAAGGGTGTAGGTCGCGTAAGCGGCGCGAGGGTTCAAATCCCTCCTTCTCCGCCATTTAAACATGGCCCGTTGGTCAAGTGGTTAAGACACCGCCCTTTCACGGCGGTAACACGGGTTCGAATCCCGTACGGGTCACTTAATTAAATAGGTCCGGTAGTTCAGTTGGTTAGAATGCCTGCCTGTCACGCAGGAGGTCGCGGGTTCGAGTCCCGTCCGGACCGCCATTATAATTCAAATTGGGCCATAGCCAAGCGGTAAGGCAACGGGTTTTGGTCTCGTGATTCCCAGGTTCGAATCCTGGTGGCCCAGCCATTTATTTTATGACAATAAAATAATACTAATATAGTCTTTTTTTATGCCTTTAAATAGTAGATGTTAAAAGGCTAAACGTCGCCGGAGGTTCTAATGAATTCTCTTTGGCTCATCAATTGCGGTCGTGGCGGAACGGCAGACGCGCTAGGTTGAGGGCCTAGTGGGGTTTACCCCGTGGAGGTTCAAATCCTCTCGGCCGCACCAAAATTAAAAAAGTACTTGCATTAACCTTTAAAATTTGTTATTATAGATTTTGTCGCATTGGCGCCCGTAGCTCAACTGGATAGAGCGTTTGACTACGGATCAAAAGGTTAGGGGTTCGACTCCTCTCGGGCGCGCCATTGCTAATAAAAACAATTAATTTATTATTAGTTTATGTTTGAATTAATAGTTAATGAATATGCGGGTGTAGTTTAATGGCAAAACCTCAGCCTTCCAAGCTGATGTTGTGGGTTCGATTCCCATCACCCGCTCCATATATGGGCCTGTAGCTCAGTCGGTTAGAGCGCACGCCTGATAAGCGTGAGGTCGGTGGTTCAAGTCCACTCAGGCCCACCATATAATTAATATTTGAACCTTGAAAACTAAACAAAATAGCCTGACGTCAATTCGGTTTTCTTTCTAATCAGAGAGAAAAC
>NZ_JABXWU010000008.1 GCF_014595945.1 Alkalibacillus aidingensis | reverse complement strand
TGGTCATTTCTAACACCCGGTTAGAAATGACCATTTTTAATTACCATTTACTGGTTTTGTCCCAGCCACTTTCTTCATTTAAATATCTCTTACTTTTGAAGTTGATCTTGTTGGTTTGTGTGCACCAGTCTCAATTTCCTTAATATAGTGACATGCAGCCTGGTGGCCACCATTCATGTAATCCTCTGTACGAAGCTCTGGTGTATCTTCCTTACACTTATCTGTCGCGAATGGACATCTTGTGTGGAAGCGACAACCAGCAGGAGGATCAATTGGTGAAGGAACATCACCTTGTAAGAAGATTCTCTCTGTTTTATTCTCTGGATCCGGTACTGGAATCGCTGATAGTAAAGCTTTTGTATATGGGTGTTGTGGATTTTCAAAGATTGATTTAGTATCACCAATTTCCACAATCTTACCTAAATACATAACGATAATACGATCAGAAATGTGACGAACAACTCCTAAGTCATGGGCAATGAAAAGATAAGTTAAGTTCATTTCTTTCTGGAACTTTTTGAGTAAATTCAACACCTGTGCTTGGATTGATACGTCAAGAGCTGATACCGCTTCGTCACAGACAATTAATTTTGGATTAACTGAAAGTGCACGGGCAATTCCGATACGTTGACGCTGACCACCTGAGAATTCGTGTGGAAAACGGTCAGCTTGGTGTGGTTGTAAGCCAACTGTTTCCATCAATTCAGCAATACGGTCATTACGATCTTTCTTCGGAACGACGCCTTGGATTTCCATCGCTTCGTTTAACGTTTGACGAACGGTCATACGTGGATTTAATGAAGCGTACGGGTCCTGGAAAATAATTTGTAAGTCTTTGCGCATTTTACGCATTTCATTTTTATTTAATGACAATAAGTCTTTTCCATCAAATTCGATGCTACCATCAGTTGGATCATCTAGGCGTAAGATCGCTCGTCCAGTTGTTGATTTACCACAACCAGATTCACCTACGACACTGACTGTCTCACCTTCATAAATCGTGAAAGTGACATCGTCTACGGCCTTAACATGATTTACCGTACGACCGAAGATCCCACCTTTGATAGGGAAATATTGTTTTAAATTATTTATCTTCAGAAGTTCTTTCTGGGTCATACACTTTCACCTCCGGATCGCCGTCCCATTCATCAGTGTAAATCCAACAGCGTATTTGTTCACCTTCTCCAACATCATCAAGGTTTGGAAGTTCACGGTGACATAACTCTGTTGCGAATGGGCAACGTGGCGCAAATCGACAACCATCTGGCATTTCATGTGGTGCAGGAACTGTTCCTTTAATAGGAATCAACTCTTCTTGGTCCACATCACTACGAGGTAGTGAGTTCAATAGCCCTACAGTATATGGGTGTCTTGGGTTTTTAAATAAAGTCTTAACATCTGCATACTCAACAACTTTACCACAGTACATAACAGCTACGTAGTCACACGTCTCTGCTACCACTCCTAGGTCGTGAGTGATCATCACTACAGACATACCAAATTCATCTTGTAATTCCTTAATTAATTCAAGGATTTGTGCTTGAATCGTCACGTCTAAAGCCGTAGTTGGCTCATCGGCAATTAGCAATTCTGGATTACAAGCTAAAGCCATCGCAATCATCACACGCTGACGCATACCACCTGAAAGCTCAAACGGATACTGTGTCACACGTTTTCTTGGAGACGGAATTCCAACAAGCTCAAGTAGCTCAACAGCTTTTTCCGTTCCATCTTTTTTATCTAATCCTCTGTGAATCTTTAATGCTTCACGGATTTGTTGACCAATTGTATATACAGGGTTTAGTGATGTCATTGGCTCCTGGAAAATCATTGAGATTTGGTTACCACGGATTTTACGCATATCAGCTGTACTATAATCCAGTAGGTTTTCCCCTTTAAAGTGGACCTCACCACCTACAATCTTACCAGGCGAATCAATAAGTTGTAAGATTGATAAGGCACTAATACTTTTACCAGAGCCTGACTCACCAACAATCCCTAATGTTTTACCTTTAGGTACGTCAAAGGTAACGCCGTCAACCGCTTTTACTTCATCACCTTCTACAAAGAATGACGTACGTAAATCTTTTACTTCTAAAATTGATTCTTGACTCATCTCACTACACCTCACTTTCATCTATTATTCATTAAGGTCGATACGTTTATTTAAGAATCTGTAAGAAATATCTACTAATAAGTTAACGACAACGAACACGACTGAAATAATCAAAATACATGCCTGAACAACTGGGAAGTCACGGTTCATAATTGAGTCAACCAATAGACGACCCATACCATTAATCGCGAACACTTCCTCCGTTAGTACAGCACCTGCTAATAACGAACCGAACTGTAAACCAACAACCGTAACTACCGGGATTAATGCGTTCTTAAGGGCGTGTTTATAAACAACAATTCGCTCTTTAACACCTTTAGCTCGTGCAGTTCTGATATAGTCCTGAGAGATTACCTCAAGCATACTTGAACGAGTCATACGTGCTATAATCGCTGCCCCCGCTGTACCGAGGGTGATGACCGGTAGTAATACTTGACTTGGTGAGCCCCAACCTGTTGGTGGGAACCAACCTAGGTTAATCGCAAACCATTGCATTAACATCAGACCTAACCAGAAGTTCGGCATGGATAAACCGAATAAGGCAATGATCATAATCGTCACGTCAGAAACTGAATATTGTCTTACGGCAGAAATAATACCTGCTATTAAACCTAAGAAGATACTTAATAATGTAGCATAAATCGCTAACTCCATGGTTACCCAAAATCTATCACCAACTTCATCAATTACCGGTGTATTATAACGCATAGATGTACCTAAGTCACCTTGTACAACACCCGTTATATAATCAAAATACTGAACCGGTAATGGATCATTTAATCCTAGTCGATCTTCTATTCTTTCAACTGTCTCCGGTGGTGCGTTCTCACCAGCCATCAATTGAGCAGGGTTACCTGGTGTTAGGTGCATTAGCAAGAATACTAATATCGTAACACCGAGCAAGACCGGGATCAGTTGAATCAAACGGCGTATAATATATACTGTCATCTATTTTGCACCTCTTTTCTATTTTTTCATCTTTGGATCCAGAGCATCTCTTAATCCATCGCCAAAAATGTTAAATGCTAGTACAACAATAACGATGAACATGCCTGGGAAAAACGCAATATGACCAGCATCATACATATAACCTCTACCATCGTTCAACATCGCGCCCCACTCAGGTGTTGGCGGCTGTGCACCCATTCCCAAGAAGGAAAGACCTGCTGCTGTTAAAACAGCACTTGCAATATATAATGTTGCATTAACTATTACTGGAGAGAGAACGTTAGGCATAATATGCTTGAAAATAATTCTTCCATCTTTAGCGCCCAATGCTCTAATCGCATCAACATACTCTAGCTTTTTAGCTGCTAAAGTTGAACCACGAATAATACGTGCGAAACCAGGGATCGCATAGATCGCAACAGCAATGGTAACGTTTACTAAACTTCCGCCTAAAATACTTACAATTGCTAGTGCTAGTAAAATACCAGGGAAAGCTAGTAAAATATCTATTAATCTCATAATGATATTATCGATACGACCACCGTAATACCCAGAAATAATACCGATTGGAATACCTACTAATGCCCCCATAATAACTGAAGCAAAGCCAATTCCTAAGGTTAAGGACATACCATGGATAATTCTTGTGAATATATCTCGTCCCATATGATCGGTACCGAACCAATATTCCGCTGATGGTCCTTGGAACCTTTCAGTTACGTTCGTACTATTTGGATCATGTGATGTTAAGAATGGACCAATAATAGATACTGCGATTAAAATCAAGATCGTATAAAAGCCGATTAACGCTGCTTTATTCTTTTTAAGGCGTCGGTAGAAATCTTTTATACTTTTAACTTTAGGGTTTTCTACCTTCTGCTTTTTATCGCCTTGTTCTACTTGTTGTTGATTTGTCACAGTTATACCCCCTTTAAAGCATCCTAAATTTTTAGAAAAATTAAGTAACAACTCACGTGGTCTTATTCTACCATACTATCAATTCAGTATATCTGTTTGTTTTTGGTAAAATAATTCTAGCTGAGTCCACTGTCTCAACTATCATAAACGGATATTCGATGATTTACAACAATTTACCCCATATTAAGTCAATTCAGAATTGATAGATAATATAGAAAATAGATAAAACCCTACCATATATTATATATGCTTTTTATTATGTGATAAATACCAACTATATAAATTTTGACAAAATATAACCTTGCTAATAGTTTGAAAATGATTTATATTTATCGTTGAGGGCCTACTAATATATAGGTCTTAAAATTTAAATTAACCAAGGGGGTTACACAAGCATGAAGTCAAACAAAACACTTTGGCTATTAGCAATGATGCTAGTTTTCTCATTAGTACTTGCTGCTTGTGCTGGTGATGGAAGTGGCGATGATGACACTTCTGGTGATGATCCGGACACAGGTTCAGAAGAATCTACTGATGAAAATGATGGCGCTGATACAGAAAGCGATGTAGATGTTGATGGGGATCACGTTGTTCTAGCAGTTTCATCTGATTTAGTTTCATTAGATCCACACGGGGACAACGACGTTCCATCAAGTAACGTTCGTGAAAACATTTACGAAAACCTAGTTAAACAAGACGAGAACATGGAAATTGTTCCAGGTCTTGCACATGACTGGGAGCAAATCGATGAAACAACGTACGCATTCTACTTAGAAGAAGGCGTAGAGTTCCACGATGGTAGTGAGTTTACTGCATCAGCAGTAAAAACAAACCTAGAGCGTGTAATGGACCCAGCAATGGCTTCTCCACGTGAATTCTTATATGAAATGATCGAAGAAGTTTCAGTTGAAGGTGACTATGAAGTACACATTACAACTGAATACCCATTTGCTCCATTACTATCACACTTAGCACACGATGCTGGTGGTATCATTAGTGAAGAAGCAATCACAGCTGACTATGAGCAAGCTTTAGAAGAAGCTGGCGTTGATATGTCAGTAGAAGAGTATTATGAACTTCGCGCTGAAGGCGGAGAAGAATTTGAAGAAGTTTATGAAGAAATCTCAGAGTACGTTGGTACTTACGTAGCAAGCAACCCACATGGTACTGGTTTCTTCAAACTTGAAGAACGTATTTCTGGTGAAGAAACAACTCTAGTACGTAACGAAGACTACTGGGGTGAGAATGCTTTACCAGGAGCGGTAACATTCAAGGTTATTCCTGAGCCAGGTGCTCGTATCGCTGAACTTGAAACAGGTCACTCTCATATTGCTGACCCAGTTCAACCAACTGACGTTTCTCGTGTAGATAATGCTGAGGAGACTTTTGTTAATGTTCAAGAATCTGTAAGCTTATCTTACATTGGATTTAACGTTGAAAAAGAACCATTTGACGACCCACGCGTACGCCAAGCTATCAACTACGCAATCAACCAGGAAGAAATCATCGAAGGTATCTATGAAGGTAATGGTATCCCAGCTGTTGGTCCATTAGCTCCGGATGTATTCGGTTATGACCCAGATGTTCCTGGACTAGATTACGATCCTGACCGTGCTCAAGAACTACTTGAGGAAGCTGGTTATGGTGATGGTTTCGAAACAACTCTATGGACTAACGATAACGAACAACGTGTAGAAACAGCTCTTTACGTACAAGATGCTTTATCTGACTATGGTATTGACGTTGAAGTTGAAGAGCTTGAGTGGGGTGCTTACTTAGATCAAACATCTAATGGTGAGCATGACATGTTCGTATTAGGTTGGTCTACAGTTACAGCTGACGCAGACTACGGCCTATACGCTTTATTCCACTCTAGTGCACACGGTGCAACTGGTAACCGTAGTTTCTTAGCTAACGATGAGTTAGACGAACTACTTGATGCTGGTCGTCGCGAGGCAGATCCAGATGCACGTCAAGAAATCTACTCTGAAGCTCAAGAGTTATTAACTGAATTAGCTCCTATGCTTTACGTTCACCACCAGAACTACCTAACTGGTGTTCGTGAAGAAGTTGAAGGTTTCTGGGTAGACGCATTAGGTATCTACCAGCTTAAAGATGTAACATTAAACTAATATAGTTAGTTTAGAGAGGTTGGCTTTTGCCAACCTCTTTTTTTGTTGCTCTAAAACATTGTTAGGGTAGCGACACTTTAAACCAACATAAAAAAGCTACCTCCGAAGCTTATTTTGGTTTCGGAGGTAGCTTTTTTGTTTTAAGCACAATTACTGAAGTTTTGCTTTCTTCTGAGCACGTTCACGCTCACTCTTATTTAGTATCTTCTTACGTAAGCGAATCGACTCTGGTGTGACTTCACAATATTCATCATCATTTAGATATTCAATTGCTTCTTCTAATGTTAATTTACGTGTTCCTTTTAACGTTGTAGTATTATCCTTCGTTGCTGAACGCACATTAGTTAAAGCCTTTTCTTTGGTGATATTAACTGTTAAATCGTTGTCACGGTTATGTTCACCGACGATCATACCTTCATATACCTCTGTACCAGGCTCTACAAAAATAACGCCACGATCTTCTAAAGCTAATATACTGTATGTCGTTGCTTTACCTTTTTCTTGTGAAACAAGGACACCTTGGCGACGCCCACCTACAGATCCAGGTGCTACAGGCTCATAGGCATCAAACGTGTGGTTAAGGATTCCATACCCACGTGTTTGTGACATGAATTCAGTTGCGTAACCGATTAAACCACGTGATGGAACTTTGAACTCTAAACGAACTTGACCGTTACCTTGATTCGTCATGTCGAGCATTTCACCTTTACGAGTTCCAAGGGATTCCATGACAGCACCTGTATAATCTTCAGGGACATCGATTTGAACACGCTCGTACGGCTCACATTTAACACCATCAATTTCCTTAATAATAACTTGAGGTTTGGAAATTTGTAACTCATAGCCTTCACGACGCATGTTTTCAATCAAAATAGATAGATGCAACTCACCACGCCCTGAAACGACCCATGCATCTGGTGATTCAGTTTCTTCAACACGTAAACTAACATCCGTTTCTAACTGAGTTAACAATCGTTCTTCAATTTTTCGCGCTGTTAGATACTTACCTTCTTTACCAGCAAACGGGCTGTTGTTAACTACAAACTTCATCTGTAGAGTTGGTTCATCAATTCTTAGTAATGGTAAAGGATCGGGGTTGTCGACAGCAGAAACTGTCTCACCAACGTTTAAATCCTCCATACCTGCAACCGCTACTATGTCACCCGCTTCTGCTTCATTCACTTCAACCCTTTTCAGTCCAATAAAGCCGAACAATTTGGTGATACGATGGTTTTTAATCGAGCCGTCCTTCTTAATTAAAGCGACTTGATCACCAACCTTCATTCGTCCACGGTACACACGACCAACACCGATTCGACCAACATAATCATTATAATCTAATAAGGTTACTTGGTACTGAAGAGGACCCTCAACATCCTTAGTTGGTGCTGGAATATGCTCAAGAATGGTTTCAAAAATGGGATCCATCGTTTCATTCTGCTCCTCAGGTTCATGGCCTGACGTTCCTTGCAGGGCAGATGCGTAAGCTACTGGGAACTCAAGCTGATCATCGTCAGCGCCTAGCTCGATGAATAAATCTAAAACTTCATCAACAACCTCTTCTGGTCGTGCATTAGGACGGTCAATTTTATTTAAAACAACCATGGGCTTTAAATTTTGTTCTAACGCTTTCTTTAATACGAATCTTGTCTGTGGCATGCAACCCTCATAAGCATCAACAACTAGAAGGACACCGTCGACCATTTTCATGATACGCTCAACTTCACCACCGAAATCAGCGTGACCAGGGGTATCTAAAATATTGATCCGTGTATCTCCATAATTAATAGCCGTATTTTTGGCTAAAATCGTAATCCCACGTTCTTTCTCTAAATCATCCGTATCCATCGCACGCTCATCAACGTGTTCATTATCACGAAACGTACCTGAGTAATGTAATAGTTGGTCAACCAATGTTGTTTTACCATGGTCAACGTGGGCAATGATGGCAATGTTACGAATATCTTTGTGCTCTTGCATAAAAAAACTCCATTCCTATCTCTATTTTTCTTGCCTTTAATGACCTTAATTAAAGGCGTCTACGTACTCGACTTTAAGGTCGTCAGTCAACAAGCTTTCTTTATTATATATTAGTTAGTCTATACTGTATAGTTTTTACGAATATGTCTTATTTAACTCCACAAAAAATACACCTCCTGAAAAAGAAGTGTATCATTTTGCCATTTCACCTAAAATTGGATATACCTTTTCAACCCCATCTTCTGCAATCATACAAGCAATGCCTATAGGTGTTTCCCAAAAGCTTTCTGGAATGATCGGGTTTTGCATACCCGCGGCTTTAAATAAGGAATGATATATTCGATCAAGATGCTTTCTTGTTACCTGTCTGTCTGTTTCCTTCTCACCACGTGCCAATAAAAATAAGTAGCGCATCGATTGAAAGATGTTATCCCCAGGCATAAAGGTGAATTCCTTAAAAAGTCTAAGCTGCTTTTCTGCTTGTTCAGTCAAAGCTTGATTAATAGCTAAATCATCTAGCCGTTCATACAATTGCCGGTTTAACTGTCGAAAAACTCGTCGTTTTTCCTGTTGCATCACTTCATCTGTATAAACTTCTTTTAAGAAATCAAACGCTTTCTCACTCGTCCACTCCATAGGAAATTCCCTCTCCCTCTATTCTACAGGCCTATCCGAATATTCAACTTCGCCATTTTTAACTCCAATGTATAAGTCCTTGTCTTTAAAGAACCAAACATCTTTATCATCAATCTCAAATGAAATTTCATTAAGATCGGTTTTCACCCCAGGGTCACTAGCTTTACCAATCGTTACCCCGATTGAGAAACCATCTTGAAAGGAGCAAGTGCCTCCGTATTTCGGGAAAAAGCGAACAGAATCTCCACTTTTAAGGTCCATTTCTTCTTTAAACCAGTTAGCTGCCTCTTCTGTTACATGAATATTCATAAGGTATACCCTCCTATGTTGTCCTATTTCTAGTTTATCGAAAGACCAAACTCACCACAACTATGACAACTTCTGTCAAACAAAGTTGCAAATTTATTTAGAGTGTCGTAAAATTTCTAAAACGTATGACATATCAAAATTATTTATCTAATCAACGTACAGCAAGGGGGAGCACGATTGAACGAAGAAAGAATAGGTATACTATATGCTGCTTTTGCGTATATTTTATGGGGATTTTTACCGTTATATTGGAAGATAGTTGAGCATGTCCCACCTTGGGAAATTCTGGCCCATCGGATGCTATGGTCGTTAGTGTTTATGATCTTTTTCATCTTAGTTATTAGAAGGTGGCACTTATTCCTTAAAGAGTGTCGGTTAATTTTTACTGATTGGAAAACGGCCGTTGGAATTTCTTTAGCTGCGATTGTCATCAGTATTAATTGGGTTACATATATATGGGCAGTCAACAGTGATCGAGTTCTCGATGCAAGCTTAGGTTACTATATAAATCCTCTCATTAGTATTTTGTTTGGGTTGATCTTTTTAAAAGAACGATTTTCAAAATTACAATGGGTGGCTATTACGTTTGCACTAACTGGGGTACTTTATATGACCTATCATTTTGGTGAAGTGCCGTGGGCTGCGATTATTCTCGCAATGTCGTTCGCAATTTACGGGCTACTTAAAAAGGTGGTCCAATTAAATGCCATATTTGGCTTAGCTATCGAAACCTTAATCATCACACCTTTAGCTCTTATTTATATTATTCATTTAGAGTGGATTCAAGTCGGTGCGCTGAGTTTATCCTGGACAGGTCTATTATTGGTCGGCACTGGAGTTGTTACTGCTGTTCCTCTGCTACTGTTCGCACAAGGAGCAAAGCGTATACCATTATCCCTTGTCGGTTTTTTACAATATTTTGCGCCAACAATTATGTTACTACTAGGCGTTTTCTTGTTTGAAGAACCATTTACCACAGTCCATGCAATTACTTTCACACTAATTTGGATTGGTCTAATCCTTTATAGTTACGAAAGGGTTAAAGTAAGCCAAAAGGTATAATGTCTACTACTAAGAGACTATTTAATGAAGCAAAATAAACATGATGTAGAATCATTTTTTCTGCTTATCAAAAAATGAGACGATCGACCAAAGTACTAAAAGGAGCTGGGGGAGTGGAATGTCTTTAAAGGTCCACTTCCCCATTAGATAAATAGTACTTGATTTAGGGTGTGGGGTGGTTGGCATTGTCATTATGCTTGTAAAAATGTTCAGTTTAGAAATGCCCTAGCTAAATATTTCTCCTCATTTTCCTATAAAGTTTACTCAAAAAAGAAAGCGCTTACATAAATTGTGGTATAATAGTTTAAAAAGGGAATGAGGAGGCTTAACTATGGCTAAAAGATTTGAAACCGATGTCATTCACCATGGATATGATTCTAAAGAACACTTTGACAGTCTTGCATCACCAATCTATCAAACGTCAACATTCACCTTTGCTAATGCTGAACAAGGTGAAAGGCGATTTGCCGGTGAGGAGTCTGGTTATATTTATTCAAGACTCGGCAATCCAACTGTAAGTCAATTAGAAGAACGTATAGCTACTTTAGAAAATGGTGAGGCGGCATTGGCTTTTTCATCTGGAATGGCTGCTGTATCTGCTACATTAATTGCCCTTACGAGAGCAAATGATCATATTTTATGCTCTCAAGGGCTTTATGGATGTACATTTGGACTTTTAGAGATGTTAAAGGAAAAGTATTATATCGAATCTGATTTTAGCTTGATGGATTCAGAACAGTCTTTGCGTGCAGCCATTCAAGAAAACACGGCTTGTATTTACGTAGAAACACCGATTAATCCTACCATGAAAGTGATCGACTTAGAAATGGTTGCCCGTGTTGCTAAAGAATATGGGATCCCTGTTGTGGTTGACAATACATTCTCATCTCCATATCTTCAGCGTCCGATTGACTTGGGGTGTGATATTGTTATTCATAGCGCGACTAAATATATTGGAGGGCATGGAGATGTAATTGCTGGTTTACTAGTTGGCCGTCAAGAGTTTATCTCTGAAGTAGCGATGACAACCCAAAAAGATATCGGTGGAACGATCTCACCTTTTGATGCTTGGTTATTATTAAGAGGTTTAAAAACTCTGCCGGTTAGAATGGACCGTCATTCATTTAATGCTGAACAAGTTGTTAACCAGCTTAAAGATCACCCGAAAATTAAGCGTGTTTATTATCCGTTTGACCCCTCTAACCCAGATTACGAAATTGCTAAAAAGCAAATGAAGTTAGGAGCCGGTGTGATTGCTTTTGAAATTGATGGGGGTAAACAGGAGGCACAAGCCTTCTTAAACTGTTTATCATTTATTAAAATCGCCGTTAGCCTTGGCGATGCTGAAACACTTATCCAACACCCTGCTACGATGACTCATGCTGTTGTTCCTGAAGAAAGTAGATTGAAAATGGGCATTACCGATTCACTGATTCGAATGTCTTGTGGTTTAGAAGCTTGGGAAGATATATGGAAAGACTTACAGCATAGCTTAGATCAAGTGAAATCTAAAACGCTTAGTTAACAAAGGGGTGAATTAAGCAGAAGGCTGAATTGCAAAGCGCAATTCAGCTTTTTTATTGGAATCGCTCTGTTAAAGACCGTTGTTGTTATGGTGCTTCGCTTTTCACCATACAACAACTAAGAACTATTCCTTAAATTATCAACACTAAACTTTAACAGAGCCATTGGAATAAGTGGGAAATCAGTGGTGTTAACAGTGATGAGCGTAATCCTATTTGACAATTTTCCCTCTTAGGGGCCTGGTTTCGTTAATTAGAGCGACTCTATTTAACGGTTTACCTTCGTTTTGAAGTGGTTTTGTTAATTAAAGTATGTCTATTTAACGGTTGACACTCGTGACGAAGTGGTTTCGTTAATTAAAGTATGTCTATTTAACGTTCTACCCTCGCGATGAGCTGATTTCGTTCATTAGAGCGTATTCACCCTAAAATTCTATTGATATACTGACGCGTTTCTTCAAAAGGTGGAACACCATTATAACGAGCAACATTACCTGGACCTGCGTTGTAGGCAGCTAAAGCTAGTTCGGTATTGCCATTATATTGATTAAGCATGTCTCTTAAGTAACGTGTTCCACCTTCTATATTTTCACGTGGGTCAAACGCATCTTGAACACCTAATGCTTGAGCTGTTCCGGGCATGAGTTGCATTAATCCCTGTGCTCCTGCATGGCTGATCGCATTCGGATTAAAACTAGATTCCACTTCGATAACGGAACGAATTAAATCAGCGTCTATCCCATATTTATTTGCTGCTCCCTCAATTAATTCATCAAAATCACTGTTCGTTTGGTTTGATTTTATTTGATTTTGAATTGACTCATACTCTGGTGTATATGAAACTGGTTGATTTAGAAATAACGATTTCAAATCACTGGAGCTCGAATTAATGGCTTGTTCATTCAACGGCATTTGCTGGCCAAGCTGCAATTGCAACATTTGATTAAATATATTTTCGGATGATTGTCCAATCTTGCGCATTGACATTTGATCTGATCCAGATTTATTTTGTTGAATAGCCTTTTGATAATTCATAAATGTTTCAAATAAACGTGCATCAAGCATGGTAGACACCTCGGGTCGACTCATTAGCTTTGTTAAACATCAGGGATTAATAACTCATAAGTATATTCAACAAAACCTGGTACGTCACTAATTTAACTTTATTATACCATACCATTGATAGATTTCAGAGTTTTAATAGCATTGTCAATATCTACTTCATCTACATCGTAATGAGTTACAAACCTAACTAAATCCAGGCCAAACTGGACGGATTTAACTCCTTTTTCCTCTAAACGTTTGACCATCTCAGCACCATTAAACGAAGAATTGGAAACATCCATAAGCACGATATTAGTATCGACCGGATACGCTAATTCAAAGCCTGCTTCTTTAACTCCTTCAGCTAACTGAGTCGCATGCTGATGGTCTTCATCCAATCGCTTTGACATTTCAGTTAACGCAATCATAGCCGGTGCTGCGATCACCCCTACCTGTCTTAAACCTCCTCCTAATCGTTTGCGCCATTTTCTCGCTTGATTTATAAATTCCTGAGGTCCTGCTATAATCGATCCAATTGGTGCTCCTAAACCTTTGGATAAGCAAATTTGTACCGTGTCTGTGTACCTAGCGTACTCTTTAGCAGAAATGCCTGTTGCCGCGACGGCATTAAACAAACGAGCACCGTCTAAATGAACAGGAATGTGATTTCGATTGGCAATTTGATAAGTTTCACGCATAGTTTCAAGTGGAATTACGGAACCCCCTGCACGGTTATGAGTATTTTCTAAACAAATAAGTCCTGTTTCCGGCAGATGAACATCTTCTGGACGAATGGCTCCTTCTATATCATTAGGATCCATCGCTCCACGATTGCCTTTAATTGTACGTGGTTGTACACCAGCAAATGCAGAGATGGCCGCCCCTTCATAATAGAATAGGTGAGATTCCTCCTCTAAAATAATCTCATTCCCTGGTTGCGTGTGGGTTAAGACCGCTATTTGATTACCTTGCACCCCACTTGTGACAAATAATGCTGCTTCTTTACCTAACATTTCAGCTGCTTTGTTTTCTAATAATTGTACGGTCGGATCCTCTTGATAAACATCATCCCCAACCTCAGCGTGGAAGCTTGCCTCACGCATTTCCTTAGTAGGCTTGGTCACTGTATCACTTCTTAAATCTATCATTTTACCCGTCCCCCTTCTAAATCTATTTGTATTTATTATGAGGAAAAATCATCAAATCGCCAAGTCATTTTTCAAAGAAACATCGATCCAACCACGAACACTATTGATGAAGACTAATTTATCGACATGACTTAACTCACTTTTTGCGAGACTTCTTACTTGAATTTCCCCCGTTTCAATCAACTTCTGACGATATGTCCCAGGTAATAATCCATCATTTATAGGGGGTGTAAACCACTCACCATGCAACTGATATACTAAGTTACCTGTTGTAAATTCAGTCAAGTTATCTTGTTGATTCCAAAGCAAGGTGTCATATACTTCTACGTCAGTACGTTTTAAATGATAATAAAGATCGCGATTAGTTGTTTTATGGTAAAGAAATACATCATTTTTGTTAATGGGCTTATTGGCTAAAGCTACTTTTTGCTTACTTTCCGTTGGGGGGCCTAGCTCAAAAAGTTCAAAAGAAAATTCACCTGAATTAGTTAACTGTAGGCGTACTCTATATCGTCCTACTTGGTTTTGTTTAATAGCTGTCATCGTTTGATGAAAGTATTCTAGGGAAAATGGATAGTCAAAATACTTTGCCGAACGGCTTATACGTTTCTGATGTTCTTCTTCAAGTTTAATGATCCCGTTTTCCAAAAGCATCGTTTCAATCAATTGGAAAGATTTGGGGTTCTGTTGTAACACCTTAGCCTTGTTGATCGTCTCCTCATACTCACCTTCAGCAGAGGAGTCCCAAGTAATACCACCACCTACTCCATAAATCGCTTGATTAGTTTGGCGATTAACCATTACCGTACGGATAGGGACATTAAATACAGCTTTTCCTTCTGGCGTCAACAGACCAATCGCTCCACAATAAACTTCACGAGGACTGTTCTCAAGCTGATAAATTTGCTGCATGGTACTTTGTTTAGGAGCACCGGTGATCGACCCACAAGGAAACAAACTGTCAAAAAGATCCACAAGTCTAATAGCATTCCCCGTCTCCGCTTTAACCGAAGATGTCATTTGATGGACAGTTTGATAAGTTTCAATGGTAAACAAGTTAGGAACATGAACTGAACCGGCTTTTGCTATTCGAGCCACATCGTTACGCAGCAAATCAACAATCATCACATTTTCTGCTCGATCTTTTTCAGATTTAGCTAGTTGGTGTTTCAACCGTTCGTCCTCTTCGAAGGTCAGCCCTCGTTTCATCGTACCTTTCATCGGTCGCGTTTCAATCACACACCCATCCCAAGCAAAAAATAATTCAGGTGAAACCGATAAAATGTCATGTGAGCCGATTTTTAATAAGGCAGCGTAATTAGCTTGTTGAGCCCGACATAGCTGTTCAAACCACGCGTCTATATGGACTGAATCAAGTTCAGCAATTAACCGAAGCGTGTAATTGACTTGATAAGTAATCCCACGCTCGATTAACCCCCGGATGTTAGTGATCGTTTGATTATACTGGAAGCGAGTTGTATCAGCCTGCCAATTCGCTTGAATAAAAACTTCCTCTACCGGCTCACTGGAAGCCTCCACTGGTTGATTGAATACTCCAAACCAAATGAGTGGCAGTTCTTTAGGCTCATGGTAAGATAGGTTAGGTAAAAAAGCTTGCGCAGCTTCATAACTGACATAACCAGCAACATAATAGCCCTTTTTTGCGTACAATTCTGCTTGGTTAATCACTTTTTTGACCTCAGTAATGTCTGTTGCTGTTAAGATTTCAACTGGATCTTTAAAATCCATTCGGTCTTGTTCTAAATATGGGTGGTTAAAGCGAAAGGATAATGAAACCTCACTCATAAGCTGATTCCTCCCTTTCCAAATGGACATAATGATCCACAAAGTTTTGAATCATCTTCTTTCCTTCAGAGGTCAAAATCGCTTCAGGGTGAAACTGTACCCCTTCAATTGGTTTTTGATGATGTCTAATACTCATCACTTCGCCGCGGTCCGTTTCACTTGTAATCTGGAATTCTCTAGGGACCTTAACCTTATCGGCAATTAAAGAGTGATATCGAGTCACGAGTGTTGGTTGATTTAAGCCACGGTAGATCGTACACTGATCATGCTTGATCATTTCTACTTTACCATGCATGGGCTCTTTTGCTTTAATAATAGAGCCTCCAAAGGTTTGTACGATAATCTGAAATCCTAAGCAAACACCCAATACTGGTACCTCCCCTTCTACCTTTTTAAGGAGTTCAATACTATTTGGGGCATCATCTGGATTCCCTGGACCTGGAGACAATATGATCGCTCGTGGGCCCAAGTCCTCAATTCTATCTACCGTTACTTCACAGTGGTTAACCGTTTTAACCTCGACTCCAGTCTGTCTAAAATAATCTACTAAGTTGTAAGTAAATGAATCATTATGGTCAATCATTACAATCATCTATTATCCCTGCCAACTCTATTTATCTTGATCGATACGAATTTGCTGACGATCTGCTGTTGTCGTATAAGTTGAGCGCCCTAAGTAAAGTGGAATGTTCAACTGATCATCATTAGGTAAGCCGTCATTTCCAAACAGCTGATCATCGCGGTAAAATTGTGTGATTTCACCGACAAACCAGTCGTGATCTCCATAAGTATTAACATCAATGGTCTGACATTCATATGCAATATAAGAATCACGTAATATTGGTGCATCAATGGTTATCCCACGGTCGAACTCCATATTTCCTAAATGGAATTTATTAGTAGATTTACCTGTATAAACGCCTGCTTGTTGAATAAACTCAGCCTTCTCAAGTGGTAGAAAGTTAATTGCAAATTGTTGAGACTGCTTTATTAATGAATATGTAAAGCGTTCTTGTCCAACCGCAACGCCATAGATCGGTGGGTCAAATGAAATATAAGAATGCCATCCTGCTGCCATGACATTGTCAACCCCATCGTAGGTGGCTGTCACGATTGCAACCATCCCTGGATAACTATGCATAACGGTTCTTTCTGTCGGTTTTCTCAAAATTATACCTCCATCTATTGATCTTTATTATAGTTTAACAGATCTCACCCAAGACGGCCGTAATTATGATATATTGACTATAGGAGGGATGAAATATGTTTAAACCAACAGTAGACTTTGCAAAGGAACTTGATCAAAAGGATCCTCTAAAAGATTTTAAACAAGAATTTTACATAAAAGATAACCAAATTTATATGGATGGTAATTCACTAGGCTTAATGTCCAAACGAGCGGAAGCCTCTATGTATAAAGTAATCGATTCGTGGAAGCATGATGCGATTGATGGTTGGACCAATGGTGAACATCCTTGGTATTATCTGTCTGAAACTCTAGGTGCTAAAGTCGCTCCTCTAGTTGGTGGGCAATCTGAAGAGGTGGTTGTCACTGGTTCTACGACAACCAATTTACATCAACTTGTTAGTACATTTTATCAACCTGAAGGGAAACGTACGAAAATAGTTGCAGACGAACTTAATTTCCCTTCAGATATCTATGCTCTTAAAAGTCAGATTAAGCTTCATGGTTATGACCCTGAAGAACATTTAATTCGAGTCAAGAGTCGCGATGGAAGGACGATTGATGAGGATGATGTCATCGCAGCTATGACAGATGAGGTAGCGTTAGTTATCCTGCCTACTGTCCTATATCGAAGTGGACAGCTTCTCGACATTGAGAAGCTAACTAGAGCAGCTCATGATCGAGGGATCTTAATCGGTTTTGACGGCTGTCATTCTGTCGGTGTCATTCCTCACAAATTTCATGATGTAGGTGTCGACTTCGCTTATTGGTGTCACTATAAATACGTTAACAGTGGTCCAGGTGGTGTAGCTGGCTTATTTGTCCATCAAAAACACTTTGGGAAAACACCTGGTTTAACAGGTTGGTTCGGCTCGAATAAGGAAAAGCAATTTGATATGGAACACACTTTCACACCTGCCTATGAAGCTGGTGCTTATCAGATTGGAACGCCACACGTCTTAAGCGTTGCGCCATTAATTGGTTCTTTAGAGTTGTTTGAAGAAGCTGATATTAATCAGATTAGAAAAAAATCTCTTCATGCAACCAATTATTTAATGTATTTAGTTGATGAGTACTTATTAGATTATGGCTTTTCGATTGGAAATCCGACCGAGGACAATCGCCGTGGTGGTCACGTTTGTTTAGAACACTTAGAGGCAGCGAGTATTTGTAAAGCGTTAAAAGCACACAACATTACCCCAGATTTTCGAGCACCGAATGTGATCAGACTGGCTCCTGTTGCTTTTTATGTATCTTATCATGATATTTATCAGACTGTGCAAGTTTTAAGGGATATTATGAAAAATGACATCCATAAGAAATATAAGAATGAGCGTGATGTTATTGCCTAAGGAGGATTTAGATGATCATTGATATTTCACGAATGTTAAATCGCGAAACACCGACTTGGCCAGGTGATACGCCGTTTTCCTATGAATTGACTTGGTCAAAGGAAGAGACAGGATCAGTTAATGTTGGACAGTTAACATCCAGCTGCCATACAGCAACACATGTCGATGCACCTTATCACTTTAATAATGGTGGGTTGACGATCGAACAACTACCTCTTGACTTGTATATTGGTGATGCGCTGGTCGTCGATGTCTCAACTAAAGCTCATATCAAACCAGAAGATTTTACTGACATTGATTTAACGAATGTACGTCGCTTATTGCTAAAAACCAATGCTTGGGCTGATCCTACTGTCTTTCCTAAAGATTTACCTTTATTAGAAGCAACGCTTGGGAAGTTCTTTATGGAACATGGCATTGAATTAATCGGTGTCGACCTCCCTTCAGTTGATCCTCTTGAAAGTAAAACACTCGACACCCACCATGCGTTTGAAGCAAGTGGTGTGCATATTCTAGAAGGGCTTGATTTAAGTGAGGTTGAGCCTGGCGATTATCGTCTTATGGCTCTGCCACTGAAAATTGAAGGGGCTGACGGCAGTCCTGTTCGCGCTGTGTTAGAGACGAAGGAATAAGGAAAAATGGGAACGCCTGACAAGAACTATTCCAGCAATTATTTTCTATTGATAAGTTCCGGTGAAATCTCAAATAATCCGACAAACGCCGAATTGATTCGGCGTTTGCCTGGATCATCCAAACATTATAGTTTCGTCCGTATTCCCCACAATTCAGGGAAAAAATAATGATCTAATACCTTTTTCAAATAACCTACACCAGATGAACCACCTGTCCCCTGTTTATGACCGATAATTCTTTCAACTGTTTTCATATGACGGAAGCGCCACTGCTGCATCCAATCCTCTATATCTACTAACTTCTCAGCTAACTGATATAAATCCCAGTACCGATCCGTGTGACGATAAACTTGGATCCAGGCTTCCTCAACACTTTTATTAGCTTCATAAGTTTTCGTCAAATCACGATTTAGCACGTCTTCGTCAATAGCAAACCCTTCGTTCGCTAACGCTTGTATAGCAACATCATAAAGTCCTGGAGCTTCATAGGCTTCCTTCAACTCGGCTTTGAGTTCTGGGTCTTTTTCATAGATTTTTAACACATGATCAGTTTTATACCCCAGTGCAAACTCTACCATCCGGTATTGGTAGGACTGAAAACCAGATGCTTGTCCAAGCTGATCGCGGAAGCCTAAATACTCACTCGGGGTCATTGTCGCTAGTACATCCCATGCCTGAATGATTTGATTTTGAATGTTAGACACTCTTGCTAACATTTTAAATGCTGGCTGATAAGATTCTTCTTGGATGGCTTCAATCGCTGCCCTCAGTTCATGTAGGGTCAACTTCATCCAAAGCTCGCTTACCTGATGAATAATAATAAATAACATCTCATCATGATGGTCAGATAAACGATTTTGACTATTTAAAATCGAGTCTAAGTCTAAATAATCCCCATAAGTCATCTTTTCTTTAAAATTCGTATAGATCCCCTGCTCATCTTTGAATGTCATCCTCACCAAGACTCCTTTTTCTTTTTATCTTATCACATATCACTCTTCACGCCTGTTATGGTAAAATAAGTACACGTATACTTTTGGGGGAATCACAGCGTGAAGAATCAAATTGTTAAATGGAAAGAAAAATTAAATCAAAATGGAATCAACCTAATCAAATTTGGTAAAGAAAAAAAAGAAAATGAACGAATCAAAGCTTTACAGGACCTAAACCTTAACTATACGAGTTCAGAACAAAACTTCGATGATATTACTGAATTAGCACAAAACCTATTTCAAGTAGAAATGGCCCTGATCTCATTTATTGATGAGGACTATCAGTGGTTTAAATCAGGTGTCGGTTTGCCTGATGAACTTAAAGATCAGCAATACACCTCTAGAGACATTTCGTTTTGTGAGCATCTAATCTTTGATAAAAAACCAATCATTGTTAAAGATGCTTATGAGGATGAGCGATTTTCTAACCATCCTTTAGTTACGCAAGGATTAATTAGGTTCTATGCTGGTGTTCCTTTACGATTAAGCAATGGTCACATTATTGGTTCGTTGTGCATTTTAGATTCAAAACCACAAACGATTTCTTCTGAGAAGTTAATCCAACTGGAAAGACTAGCGAATTGGGCTGTCAGTGAAATTGAAATCAAGCAAAAATTAGATAATTTATCTAAACAGCAACAACATATCAATGAGCTTGTCAAAAAGAATACTTATTTAACAGCTGCGATTGATCACTCTTCTTCATCAATTATCATTACAGACGCCAACCAAGACGATAACCCAATCATCTATGTTAATGATGCTTTTCAAAAGCTAACTGGCTATACCAAGGATGAAGTAATCGGGCGTAACTGTGGATTTTTGCAAGGGGCAGATACAAACCCCGACACAATCAGAAAAATCCGAGAAGCCATTCGTGAGAAAAAATCGATTCACACGGAGATCCTCAATTATAAAAAAGATGGACAATCTTTTTGGAATGAATTAACGATTAACCCTGTTGATGATGAACATGGTGAAATTAACTATTTTATTGGTGTTCAACATGATATTTCTAGAAGAAAAGCAGTCGAACAGCACCTAATTCAGGAAGTTTTCGAACAAGACCACTTGTTTAACTCACTTCCAGAGCTAGTCGTCATGCTTGATGTGAACGGGAACATCAAAAAATCAAATAATCGCCTTCATCAATTTACTGAATATCATGAGTTAGAAGCTCTCACCCGTACTTTTGCAGACTTTTTAAATGTTAAAGATTTTAACAAGCTTGTTAAGGAAACCTTTGAACAAGGTCAAACTTCATTTGAGGCTGCGTTAATTACTAAAAACAAAGAATATTTACCATTTCAGTGGAGTCTACTCGCCTTAAAGAGTTCTGATGGAAGCCATTCCGGGATTGTTGCGATCGGCGAGGATATACGAACAAAACTTCAATTGGAAAAGGAAGTTGAATATGCTGGAAAAATGCAAAAAGAGCTTCTTCAGCCAAATGTTAAAACTGAGCAATATGAGATGAAATTTCTTCACCATGCAAGCCAATATGTAAGTGGTGATAGTTATGGGTATGATTATAATGAGGAGAATAATTCATTATTTATCTACCTAGTAGACGTCATGGGACACGGTGTTGCGACGGCCTTACAAACAAGCACCATTAGCCTGTTGTTTAAACAAATCGCACGTGAAAATTTATCAGTCAAAGAAAAAGTCGAGTGGGTCAATCAAGCCTGTATGCCGATTTTCCCTTCTTCTTACTTCGCCACAGCCTTCTGTGCAGATATCAATTTGTCTACTGGAGAAGTTAATTATGTAGCAGCTGGAATCAACTACTTTGCCTACGGAAAAAATGGACAAATTCATGAAAATAAGGTGTTCGGTCCGTTAATTGGAATCTCAACGGATATGTCGTTTGAAGAGCACACGTTACATTTAGACGCTGGGGACTCGTTGTATTTGCTAACAGACGGATTATATGAAGAATTACATCAAACTGATTTACCTAACCAATATGAAAAAATGTATGACCAATTGAAAAACCTATCAGAAAACCAATCAAGAGAAGATGATGCTACAGCCGTATGTTTTAGAATGCTCTAAAAAGGCTCTAACAATCAATTCAATTGAAATTACCTAATTCCAATTGGTAAACTAGGGAATGTGCTGATGAAAATAAAAGGATGTGAAAGTCATGCGTGTAGTAAATAATATTGCAGAATTAATTGGTGACACGCCTTTAGTCAAGTTAAATAAGTTAAACCCAGCAAATGGTGCTGATATTTATTTGAAATTGGAATTCTATAACCCAAGTGGCAGTGTTAAAGATCGCGCTGCTTATAATATGATCATAGAAGCTGAAAAGGCAGGTCATTTAAAAGAAGGTTCAACTATTATTGAACCAACGAGTGGAAATACTGGTATTGGGCTAGCAATGAATGCAGCTGCAAGGGGATATAAAGCCATTTTAGTTATGCCTGATACGATGACCAAAGAGCGAATTAATCTACTTAAAGCCTATGGCGCAAGGGTTGAACTTACGCCTGGAGACAAGAAAATGCCAGGAGCAATTGAGCGTGCGAAAGAGCTTATGGATGAGATCCCTAATAGCTTTATGCCTATGCAGTTTGAGAATGAGGCCAATTCAGATGCACATCGCCAAACAACAGCTAAAGAAATTAAAGAAGCCATGAACCAAATCGGTAAAAAGCTCTCAGCATTTGTTGCGACTGCTGGTACTGGTGGCACAATAACTGGAACAGGTGAAGAACTTCGTAAAGTTTACCCAGATATGTCCGTTCATGTTGTTGAACCTGCTGGCTCCCCTGTTTTATCAGGTGGAAAGCCAGGAAAGCACAAATTAGTTGGCACAAGTCCAGGCTTTATTCCAGATATTTTAAACCAAGATATCTACGATGAGATCTTTAAAATCGAGGATGAGCAGGCATATGATATTGCTCGACGTTTAGCTCGGGAAGAAGGAATTCTCGTAGGAACTTCAGCCGGTGCGTCATGTTATGCTGCCATTGAAGTCGCAAAGCGCAAGCAACCGGGAGAGGTCGTCGTAGCGATTATTCCTGACTCAGGAGAACGTTACTTGTCTGGAGACCTGTTTGATTTTTAATACACCTTTAAAAGTATAGTAATTTTAAAACAGCTTGTCATAATAAATGTACAAGCTGTTTTTTGTTTCTTAGGATCTGTTAAATTTTAGTGTTGATAATTCAAGGAATAGTTCTTAGTTGTTGTATGGTGAAAAGCGAATCACCATAACAACAACGGACTTTAACATAGCTATTTCTTAAATAATTGTGACAACTTTTCAAACAAAGACATTACTTCTCTTACTTTTTCTCAAAAAAGTGATTGACTTGAGAATGATTATCATTCACAATATAGTTAAGAAATTGATAATTATTCTCAATTACTAAAAAACAAAGAACTAAACAGAAGGGACGTAAGATGATGTTTTCGAGAAAATTATTATGGGTAACTCTAGCTTTATTATTTACAGTAGTTGTTTTAGCAGCATGTGGCACAGATGAGGAACCACAGGAAGAGCAACAAGATCCTCAAGAAGAAGACCAAGAAGATCAAGAGCAAGCTGAAGGTACAGAAGATGATGCTGGTGTGGTCAACATATACACTAGTCGTCACTATGATGTAGATGATGACATTTATAATGATTTCACTGAAGAAACAGGTATTGAAGTTAATATTATTAACGGGAGTGCCGATGAGTTAATCGAAAGAATGAATCGTGAAGGAGATGCTTCAGAAGCTGATTTATTCTTCACTGCAGATGCAGGACGTTTACACCGTGCAAAAGAGCAGGATTTATTACAAGCTATCGAAAGCGATATAATTGAAGAGAATGTACCTGAGAATTTACGTGATGTGGATTCTGAATGGGTTGGTTTAACTAAACGTGCACGTATCATTGCCTATCACCAAGATCGTGTCGACCCGGAAGAACTTTCAACTTATGAGGCTTTAACAGAAGCTGAGTGGGAGGATCGTGTTTTAATCCGGTCATCTGAAAATATTTATAACCAATCCTTACTTGCCTCTTTCATTGAATTAAATGGTCGTGAAGAAGCAAAAGATTGGGCGCAAGGTATTGTTGATAACTTAGCACGTACACCTCAAGGTGGCGACCGTGATCAAGCCAAAGCGATTGCTGCTGGTGAAGGTGATGTAGCGATTATGAACACTTATTACTTAGGTGGTATGCTTAATTCCGCAGATGAGGAAGAAGTAAAAGTCGCTGAAGAGCTTGGTGTTTTCTTCCCGAACCAAGAAACTACAGGTACACACGTTAACATAAGTGGTATTGGCCTAGCCAAGAATTCACCAAATCCTGATAATGCGATACAGTTAATTGAGTACTTAACTGATATTGACGTTCAGGAAACTTTCGCAGGTGCTAACTACGAATATCCTGTCAATCCTGATGTTGAACCAGCGGATGTGTTACAAGAATGGGGAGAATTTGAAGAGCAAGATCTAAACTTATCTATCTTAGGAGAAAACAACGGAGAAGCTGTTCGAATCTTCAATGAAGTAGGTTGGCAATAAGTTGTGACTAATTATTAAACCTTTGTGCCGCTCCAAATTTTGGAGCGGCTACAGCCTTTTGTTCATTCCCTATTTTTAGTATGATAGTAGTGGTTGCTTAGATGGTAAAGGAAGTGTCTTTTTGAAATGGTTTCGAACACTTAAGCTAACAATGAACATGTGGACCGTTTTAAGCATTATTTTTGTTTTACTCGTACTGTTACCTAACCTATCCATTATTGTACAGTTCTTCTCAGAGCCGAACGAAAATTGGCTGCATATTCGTGAATACATGTTACAACAATATATACAAAACACGTTGGTACTCGTTTTATTTGTTGGTTTTCTGACACTTGTCATTGGAACTAGTCTAGCGTGGATTATTTCAGCTTATGATTTTCCGTTAAGAGGTTTTTTTCAATGGGGGTTAATCCTCCCACTAGCTATACCTCCATATATAGGTGCATATACTTATCATGGGATATTAAATTACACTGGTGTGATTCAAACGTCTTTACGGAATCAATTTGATATGACTGTCAATCAACAATACTTTAATATCATGAACATGCCTGGTGCAATCTTTATTTTAACAATTTTCCTATTCCCTTATGTATTTACGATCACAAAGGCCTTCTTAGCAAGGCAATCGACTGCTTTAGTTGAGAATGCTCGAATTTTGGGTAGTAGTTCATGGAGGATTTATTTTAAAGTTGTTTTACCAATATCTAGAGCTGCCATTATTGCCGGAGTCAGCTTAGTGGTATTAGAGGTTTTGAATGATTACGGTGTGGTAAGCTATTATGGAATTCAAACATTCACTACAGCGATCTTCCAGACATGGTTTGGGATGGGTGATTTGCAATCTGCTGTTAAATTAGCAGGAACATTAATGATTATCGTATTGTTCCTATTAGTTCTAGAACGGATCTTTAGAGGCCGGCGCCGGTACAGCTTTACAACCACTAAAGTCAAATTACTTCAGCCGGTGAAGTTAGAAGGCAAACAAAAATGGCTAGCATTTAGTTACTGCTCTTTTATTTTTCTAATTGCCTTTTTAATTCCAATTGCTCAATTACTTCATTGGGCTACCTTAACGTATAAACAATTTTTCTCTAATGAATTTTGGGGGCTAATTTGGAACTCCATCACTGTTGCTTTCATTGCGGCTAGTATGATTGTTGTGATAGCTGTTGTTATAAGTAACTTTGCTCGATTAAATCGAGGAATGCTAGCTAAAACCTTTCCCAAAGTAACCATTCTCGGTTATTCGATACCAGGTGCGGTTATTGCTGTAGGAATCGTAACCTTTTTCACTGCGATTGATCGTGAATTATTCGATTTTTATGAGTGGTTAGGTCTACAACCTACTTTAGTGATTAGCACTAGTATATTTATGCTCATCTTTGCCTATGTTATACGCTATTTAGCGGTCGGATATAACTCAATTGAATCTGGATTTGATCGAATCGGAACAAATTTCACCGAAGCATCAAGAATGCTCGGCATGAGTGTAACCAAATCGTTCTTCAAAGTTGATATGAAGCTTATCCGAGGAGCCATTTTCGGTGGTTTCATCTTAGCTTTTATCGATATTATGAAAGAGTTACCGTTAACGTTAATTTTGCGTCCTTTTAATTTTGATACATTAGCAACAAAAGCTTACCAATATGCCTCTGATGAAATGATTCATCAAGCAGCTATTCCGTCGATTATTATTGTTGTGGTTAGTGCGATGGCGATTTATGTGTTTCATCACGTCTTAGAAAAGGAGTAATGCTATATGTTTGTTCATATTAGAGAGTTGGCTTTTAAATACCCGAATGCAAAAGAGAGTACAATTAAAGACTTCAACTTAACGATTGATCAAGGTGAAATTATTTCTATCCTAGGTGAATCGGGTAGTGGTAAAAGCACGATCCTTCGCCTAATAGCTGGTTTGGAAATGCCTACTAACGGCAATATCATGGTTGGAGACCATTGCATGTGTAGTAATTCAAGCTTTATTCAGCCGGAGAAACGGGGGGTGGGCATGGTATTCCAAGACTATGCTTTGTTCCCACATATGACTGTTGAAGATAATATTAAATTCGGTCTTCAAAAATGGCCTCGTAAAGATAAGAAAGAACGAATCGGTGAGGTGCTTGAACTGGTCAATTTAGAGGATTACCGTAAGCGTTATCCCTTTGAATTAAGTGGTGGGCAGCAGCAGCGTGTGGCCTTAGCTAGAGCTCTAGCACCTAAACCGAAGTTATTACTTTTTGATGAACCATTTAGTAACCTTGATGCAGATTTACAAATTCGCATTCGTGAAGAGCTAAGACGTATTATTAAAGCAACAGGTGTAACATCGATTTTCGTGACTCATGACCAAGATGATTCACAAGCACTAGCAGACCGAATTGTGGTATTAAGAAAAGGAGCAGTCGCCCAGATTGGTACTCCTAGTGAAGTGTTAGGTACGGATTGTAGCTTCGATGAGCGATTGCCTGTTAAGCCACGAATATTATCGCGCGTGTAGATTAAGACGCTAACTATACCAACTAGATCAAAATGATTTAGTTGGTTTTTTAATTACGAATCAATCCACTCGACAATTGTTCGATAATTTGTTATATTTAGACTGACGAAATAAACGTAACACGAAATAATTAGAGAAAACTAGAAAGAAGGGTACGTTTTGGATCAGGAGAAACTCGCAAAACGGAATTTGGCGATCATGTGGTTCGCCAATTTTTTTATTGCAGGTAGTATGACGATGGTTATGCCGTTCCTCTCTCTCTACATTGAGACGTTCGGCAACTTCTCAGATGAGTACGTTAAAAATTGGGCGGGTTGGACATTTGCGATTACGTTTGTGACAGCAATCATTTTTTCACCTATTTGGGGACGCATTGGTGACCGTTTTGGTCGCAAGCCAATTCTTGTCATGATGGGCTTCGGATTAGCCCTAAGTGTCTTTTTAATGGGATTTGTCACTTCCGTCATCCAATTATTCATTCTACGCCTACTTATGGGTATTTTTGCTGGATTTATCTCAACTTCTCAAGCGCTTATTTCAACACAGACTCCAAAGAAGGTTTCGGGCCGTGTGCTCGGTACATTGCAAACAGGAACCGTAACCGGAACGTTAACTGGACCACTATTAGGTGGTATATTAGCTGACTGGATAGGCTTCGCACAAGCTTTCCAGTACACAGCGATTACTTTATTTATTGCAGGTCTATGTGTCTTAATCGGTGTTAGAGAAACCCGATTGGCTGGTGAGAAGGAAGAAAAAGAGAGCTATTCACGTAAGGAAGTTCTTCAACATATTATTCGCCATCCGATGTTATTAATGGTGCTAATTATTTCTATGTTTGTACAAATCGCTCACTTCTCTATTCAGCCTATACTTGCACTGTACGTCGCCGAGTTAAATGGGCCGGCAAATATCGCCTTTATCTCAGGTATAGCTTTTTCAGTAACAGGGCTTGGAAATTTGCTGATGACCAGGCGTTGGGGAATGATTGCTGATAAGGTTGGTTACGACAAGGTTCTTATTCTTTTAGTCATCTTGGCAGCGGTGGTCTATTTCCCAGGTGCACTAGTTAATGAGGTTTGGCAACTAGTTATTGTTCGTTTTCTATTAGGAGTGACACTCGGTGGAATTATCCCTGTGCGAATGGCTTATATTCGACAGGCAGCTCCAATCGCAATACAAGGCGAGGTTTTAGGTTACAATACGAGCCTACGATTTTTAGGGAACGTTATCGGTCCTGTGATGGGTGGTCTTATTGCAGGTTACTATGGAATTGCTTCTGTCTTCTATGTAACAAGTGCCCTTCTACTAGCTAGTGGTATTGCCTTATTCTTAACTAAATGGAAAGAAGAACATTCAAATGAAAAATCAGTTGTTCAAAAAGAATCAACTAAACAGGCTTAACTAAGTAAAACATTGGAAAATCATGTTGAACAAAGATACAATACGATTAGAAGATAAAGAGAAGTGAGGTTTTGACCAATGAAAAAGGTACTTGTTATAGCTGGTTCAGATACTAGTGGTGGGGCTGGAATTCAAGCTGATCTAAAAACATACCAGGAAATCGGTGTTTATGGTATGACTGCTCTCACAACGATTGTGGCACAAAATCCTAATAACCAGTGGGCGCATGATGTCTACCCTATTGACCGAGAAACCGTTCAAGCACAAATCACGACCATATTAGATGGCGTTGGTGTAGATATCATGAAAACTGGAATGCTACCAACTACTGAAATTATAGAACTTGCAGCAAATACACTGGATAAATACCAATTGGATGCCGTGGTTGATCCCGTGCTAGCCTGTAAGGGACAAGATGAACCACTCTACCCGGAAAATGCTAAAGCCTTAAGAGAATTACTTGTCCCCAAAGCACTAATCACTACACCTAACCTGTTTGAAGCGGGTCAGTTAGCTCAAATGTCTAACATCACAACGGTCGATGAAATGAAAGAGGCTGCCCAAAAAATATATGATCTAGGGGCAAAACATGTCATTGTTAAAGGTGGATCAGAAGTAGAAGGTGATCAAGCTGTTGACGTCTTTTATGATGGTGATCAATTTGAATTATTCGAACATGATATGATCGATACACCATTCACTCATGGAGCCGGTTGTACGTTTGCTTCGGCTGTTACCGCATCAATCGTCAAAGGACATTCGCCTAGAGAAGCCGTTCAATCTGCTAAACAGTTTATAACAAAAGCGATTGAACAATCATGGCAATTAAACGAGTACGTTGGTCCAGTTAACCAATTTGCAAATCGAAAATAGTCGTATTTCGCGATAGGAGTTATAGTACTTAGGTAGTTATTGACACTTGTTTCTTTCTCCTCCCTTTTTTGAAAGGCTGTCCAATACTGACCTGAACGTAACTTTTTCGCGTTATATATAGTTATTACGCAACATATAGGACTTCCCCAACAACCTGGAGGAAGTCCTATTTTTATGACAAAACCGAGCGACCAAAACTCCATTGATCGAGTGGAGAGTGAGGTAGCAACTCCGGTAAAAAGCGTGCCTAGATAAGTCTCATCCAATAAAAATAAAATCTCATAATCAAACTGAACCGAACCTATGAGAGGTAGACGAGTTCTATTTGACAGCTAACCTGTTTTGAAAGCTCTTTCCGGGAATAGAGCGCACCTCTCTTTGACCGATCAACCTGCTTGAACGGCTCTTCCGGGAATAGAGCGCATCTCTCTTTGACCGATCAACCTGCTTGAACGGCTCTTCCGGGAATAGAGCGTACCTCTCTTTGACCGATCATCCAGCTTGAACGGCTCATCCGGGAATAGAGCGCACCTCTCTTTGACCGATCAACCTGCTTGAGTGGTTCTTCCGGGAATAGAGCGTACCTCTCTTTGACCGATCAACCTGCTTGAACGGCTCTTCCGGGAATAGAGCACACCTCTCTTTGACCGATCACCCAGCTTGAAGGGCTCTTCCGGGAATAGAGCACACCTCTCTTTGACCGATCAACCTGCTTGAACGGCTCTTCCGGGAATAGAGCGCATCTCTCTTTGACCGATCATCCAGCTTGAACGGCTCATCCGGGAATAGAGCGCACCTCTCTTTGACCGATCAACCTGCTTGAACGGCTCTTCCGGGAATAGAGCGCATCTCTCTTTGACCGATCAACCTGCTTGAACGGCTCTTCCGGGAATAGAGCACACCTCTCTTTAACCGATCATCCAGCTTGAACGGCTCATCCGGGAATAGAGCACACCTCTCTTTGACCGATCGACCTGCTTGAGCGGCTCTTCCGGGAATAGAGCACACCTCTCTTTGACCGATCAACCGGCTTGAGGGGCTCTTTCCGGGAATAGAGCGCACCTCTCTTTGACCGATCAACCTGCTTGAACGGCTCTTCCGGGAATAGAGCGTACCTCTCTTTGACCGATCACCCAGCTTGAGCGCTCCTTCCGGGAATAGAGCGCACCTCTCTTTGACCGATCAACCTGCTTGAACGGCTCTCCCGGGAATAGAGCGCACCTCTCTTTGACCGATCAACCTGCTTCTTGAGCCGATCACGAATCACATAACAAAGGCAGTAAACACAAAGCATTTTTATAGACAGGAAAAGTCTCACAACCTTACTAAAATTGGGCGTTTCCTTTTTTGCTTATTTAGTTTGTCCTGTGGTATACTTTTGTTAATTACCAAGTAAACAGGTAGGAAAAATAAAATATAACTCAGAGGTGAACGACATGGGTCGTGAGTTTATGCATATATTTGATGAATGGGCCGAATCTTATGACCAAACGGTTTCTGGTCATAATGAACAGTATCGAGAAGTTTTCAGAGATTATCAGGCTATTTTAGAACGAGTGGTTGAACTGTCCTATGGAGTGACATTGGAATTTGGCGTAGGAACTGGAAATTTAACAGAAAAATTAGTCACTAAAGGAGTCCCTGTCATAGCTGTTGAACCTAACCTTAATATGCGTTTAATGGCTCAGGAGAGATTTCCCAACCTAACCGTTCATGATGGCGACTTTTTAAACTTTCCTAAGGTTAAGAATGTTGAAACTATCGTCAGTTCCTATGCTTTTCACCATTTAACTGATGATGAGAAATTCCAAGCAATGAGAAGATATTACGATCTATTAACCGTTAATGGTCAGATCGTATTTGCTGATACGATGTTTAAAGACGACACAGCATTTCGAGAGAAAATTGAGGAAGCTAAGAATAAAGGGTTCCCTGATTTAGCAGAAGACCTAACGCGAGAATATTACACAACCATCCCCAAAATGAAGCAAATTGGTGAGCAAGCAGGGTATCAAGTAGAATTTGAACAGTTAAATGATTTTGTATGGCTCACCCATGCTAAAAAACAATAAGTACGTTATGATATAACTAGGAAAAATGATTAGAGAGGAGCTTTTTTATGACTGAAAAAATGAATGTTGAAAGTTTTAATTTAGACCATACAAAAGTAGTAGCACCTTACGTGCGTTTAGTTGGTATTACTGAAGGACAAAACGGGGATAAAATCCACAAATATGATATTCGTTTCAAACAGCCTAATCAAAACCATATGAAGATGGATGCTCTTCATTCAATTGAGCATTTAATGGCGGAAAATATCCGTAATCACATGGATAACGTAATTGATATTAGTCCTATGGGTTGCCAAACCGGATTTTATTTAGCCGTGTTAAATCACGAAGACTATGATGAGATTATTGAAACATTAGAAAAAACCTTTAAAGACGTATTAGAAGCTGAAGAAGTACCTGCCTGCAATGAAGTACAATGTGGCTGGGCTGCTAATCATAGCTTAGAGGGTGCTAAAGAACTAGCTCAAGAAATGCTCGATCAAATCGAGACGTGGAAAGATGTTTTCGGAGAGGAATAGTTTCATGAATTATGTCAGCCGTGTCCAAGATTTAATTGGAAATACACCTTTAATGGAATTGACAAATGTTGATATCCCCAATAATTGTCGATTATTTGCCAAACTCGAATTCATGAACCCAGGTGGTAGTGTTAAAGACCGGCTCGGTTTAGAGCTATTAGCTGATGCGTTGAATACTGGACAGTTGAAACCAGGTGGGACAATAATTGAACCAACAGCCGGCAATACCGGAATTGGCTTAGCCTTAGCAGCAATTAACCAGGGGTTTGTAGTGATCTTCGTCGTTCCACAAAAATTTAGTATCGAAAAACAAACCTTAATGCGAGCATTAGGGGCCAAAGTAATCAACACACCGACTGAGCTTGGGATGAAAGGTGCGATTGAAAAAGCACAGGAACTAGTCGAAAAAACTAACAACTCCTTCACTCCAGCTCAGTTTGGCAATCCGGCTAATCCAAACACTTATTATAAAACACTGGGGCCAGAGCTATATCGTGATCTAGACGGAAAAATTGATATATTTGTAGCTGGTGCTGGAACTGGTGGAACGTTTATGGGAACTGCTCGTTATTTAAAAGAGCAGGATGAGTCGATCAAAACCGTCATCGTTGAGCCTGAGGGGTCGATCTTAAACGGGGGCGAACCTGGACCCCATGCAACAGAAGGAATTGGTATGGAATTTTTACCGAATTATATGGACACTGGCTATTTTGATGCCATCCACACCGTTACAGATGAAGATGCCTTTAGACAGATGAAAAGGATAGCTCAACTAGAGGGCTTATTAGTGGCAAGTTCTTCAGGTGCTGCTTTCCACGCATCTATAGAAGAAGCAAAACAGGCACAACCAGGTAGCCATATTGTAACGGTTTTCCCTGATAGTAGTGAGCGTTATTTAAGTCAAAATATTTATGAAGGATGGGAATAACGATGCGTAAAAAAACACAACTGATACATGGTGGTATTTTTGGTGATAAAGAAACAGGTGCGGTATCTACACCGATTTACCAAGTAAGCACATATAAGCAAGAAGCACCTGGTCAGCATAGTGGCTATGAATATTCACGTACGGGAAACCCCACACGTTTCGCTTTAGAAGAATTAATTAAGGACATCGAAGGGGGAACGCGTGGTTTCGCTTTTGGTTCTGGAATGGCCGCTATTACGTCTACTATGATGTTGTTTAATAGTGGTGATCACGTCGTCTTTACTGATGATGTGTATGGTGGGACTTACCGTGTAATGACTAGTGTAATGAACCGACTTGGAATTGACTCAACATTTGTTGATACAAGTGATTTAAGTCAAATTGAACCAGCGATCCAAGACAACACCAAAGCCATTTTTATTGAAACACCGACTAACCCACTGCTAAAAGTGACCGATATTCAAGCCGTTTCAGATTTAGCCAAACAACATAATTTATTAGTCATTGTCGATAATACGTTTACAACACCATATTTCCAAAATCCACTTAAACATGGGGCTGACGTTGTCCTTCATAGTGCGACGAAATACCTTGGTGGACATAGTGACGTGGTGGCTGGTTTAGTCGTGGTTAATGATGAACAGTTAGGCGAAGACTTACACTATGTACAGAATTCATCGGGGGCTATATTAGGGCCTCATGATTCATGGTTACTCATGCGTGGAATTAAAACACTAGGTATTCGTATGGAAGAGCATGAGCAGAACACAAAAGAAGTCATTCAATTTCTGCAAAATCACCCCACGGTTAAAAAAGTCTTTTATCCTGGTTTAGAGGACCACCCAGGACATGAAATTGCTAAAAAACAATCGTCTGGGTTTGGAGCCATGGTTTCCTTCGACGTGGGTAGTGCTGAAAAAGCAGAAGAAGTTCTAAAAAAGGTTCGCTATTTCACACTTGCAGAAAGCCTTGGTGCTGTCGAAAGCCTCATCTCTGTTCCAGCAAAGATGACTCATGCATCGATCCCTCGTGACAGACGTCTTGAGTTAGGTATTTCAGATGGTTTAATTCGTGTATCAGTGGGAATTGAGGATATTGAAGATTTGATTGAAGACTTACAACAAGCTTTAGGTTAAATAAAGAGGTCAGCCGTTTTATAAATAATACACGCGGCTGACCTTTTTTTCTCTATCTTAAATGTCGTTGTATTTGAAATCGAAATTTTCTACCTTACATCAAATGTAAATGACCCTGCAGTGGTTCTGACCCTAACATAATGGTCACCATCACCAACCGTACCTTTAATTACATTGCTTGAGTTTACTTCATATTCCAGTGGAACCAATACACTCCCTTTACCTGCACTCGCTTGGAAGTCTAAATTCATATTTGTTGGTTCTTCTTGAACTAATAATTCAACCTCGCCAGCCGTCGCTTCTAGCGTCACATCTTGCTCAAGACGATCCAATTTAGCGATAATCTTCCCTGCACTGGTGTTGATATTAAGGTCACCTTTTATTTGATCTACCTCTACTCTTCCGGCAGAAGTGGTAACAAAAGTTTTATTAGAATCAATATTTTGCAAATCAACGCGCCCAGCACTTGAGCGTAAATTCACTTCATTAGCACTGACATCACTAATGATTGACCGACCTGCAGATGAATCAACTGTTACTTCCTCAAATGTTTCCTGAGGTAAATGAACATCGATCTCAACACTCTGATTCAAAAATAAAGATAAGCTAGGTTGACGATATTCAAAACCAATCTGCAACTGACGATCTGTATTATTTATATCGACATCCATTCGTTCCATATTATGTGACGTTAACTCCCCACGATACTCAACTAAGATTTGGTCTTCATCAGTTGCTTGAACATTCACCCTAGCTAGATCAACATCAACTAAAATTCGATCCACTTCGTTAGGATCATATGTTTCACTTTCCTCTATCACCGTTGTTTTTCCGGTAAACGCTTCGACAAACGAATAACTACTGACAGAAACAGATACAACAAGACCAACAAAACCGATCAGCATTCCGATTAGCGCTATTTTAACAACACGTTTCATGTTATCGTTCCCCCTTAACGACTTGAATGTTAAAGATGACATACTTCTTCAGACCTATATACATCCACTTACCTACATAAATGAGTCCAACAGTCATAAGTGTTGCTAAACTTAACGTAAATAAAGCTGAAAATAAAATAACAAATACATTTCCGACACCGTATAAAAACAAATGAACAAGTGCAATAATAGGGGCAACTCCTATGGTGATAACAACACCGTACAAGCTGAAATAAGCACCGATCACAGCTGCGACTGGACCAAGAATAAATGTCACATTAATAAATATTAAAGCAATAGCTAATAGCACCATTCTCGCAACGTTTGAACTGGTTTGAGATTGATCGCCCTTTCCATTTTGTTCTTCTGAAAATTCCATTAAAATTTCATGAGCTACTTTATTTGGTGATCCAAGTTCATTAATAATATCTAATTCAGTTTTTCCATCTCGTAAAGCCACTTCAAAATGTTCTTCATAATCATACAGAATTTCATCACGCTCTTGCTCAGGAAGTGAACTCAAACGCGACTTCAACTCGTTTAAATACTCGACTTTATTCATTACCAACACCCTCCTCGATCAGGTTATTAACATAGCCTGAAAAATGATTCCAATCTTCAATTAAGAAATCCATATACACTTTCCCTTTTGGTGTTAACGTATAATATTTTCGTGGTGGTCCCTCTTTGGATTCTGCTAAGTAAGTGGTACAATACTCCTCTTTTGTTAACCTTCTTAACAATGGGTACAAAGATCCTTCTGCTATCTCAATTTTCTTAGAGATATTTTGGGCTAACTCATAACCGTACTGATCTTTTTGATGTATAAGAACAAGTACACAAAGTTCTAAAACCCCTTTTTTAAATTGTGCGTTCATATTTAAACACCTCGGTCGTGGTTTAAATTTTAAATCAACAATACTATTATAACATTCAGTACTGAACATTAAAAGGTAGTGTATAAATATAAATAGTAGCTATGGCTAATTTTAGTTGAATAAATTAAGTCGAAAAAACCAAGCTATAAGTGTAGAACTGACAATAAGGAGGATCAATTATGCAACAACAGAATCAACAACAGCAAAATCCAAACAGCCAATTAAAGCAGTCAGAAAGCCTACCAGCAGATAAAAGTCATGCTGGTCATGAAGTGTTTGATGTACATGAAGTACTTTCCACGTTTATTGGTACAATGGATCACTACAAAATGTATGAACAAAAAATTCAGTGTCAACAATTACAAGGTATTTTATCAAACCAGTATAATTATCTAGCTCAAACTTACAACACATTGGTTGATGCTTTTCAGTCAGGTCAAAAGCCTTCTCAACCAACGACTGTGTATAACATGAGCACGTCTAACGATGTCACTTATGGTATGACACCAAGCCAACCAAAACAACCACAACAAAACCCTTCACAGCTACAAGATGATTCTTACTCAGGTTTTATGCTTGGGCACCTTAAAGCGTGTGCGACAGCTTGTACAACTGCAGCTCTAGAAGCAACGAACCCAGTTGTACGTCGTGTACTCCAAGACAGTGTTCCAAACCTTTGTGAGATGGCGTATGAAGTGTTCTTATACCAAAACAGTAAGAATTATTACCAAGTACCACAATTAGATGACCAGACCATGAACCAATTAGTTAATAGTTACACAACTACAACACCCCCACAGCAGCAACAACACTAAAAAAAAAGTGTGCTAACGCCAAGGCGTTAGCACACTCCTTTTTACCGATTTTTGATTAAATCCTTAAGCTCTTTTATTTCTTTCCGAAGCATGTGGACTTCCTCTTGAAGATCTTCTGGTTCTTCATCTTCATTTTCCATTTTCTCGATTTTTTCAAAGTTATTCACAATGACACCAACAAACAGGTTGAGTACTACAAAAGTGCCTGCTAATACAAAAGCTACAAAATAGATCCAAGACCACCACAACTCAGCCATGACCGGTCTCATAATGTTACTTGCCCATGATTCAAGGGTAATAATTTGGAATAAGGTAAGCATGGTGTGTTGTAATGTTCCAAAGTATTCTGGTGCGACATCACGAAATAAAAAAGTGCCAACTACACTGAAGACATAAAACATCACACCTAATAAGATCATGATCGTCCCCAAAGATGGTAACGTTAAAATTAACGCATTAACCATTTTTCTTAAAGACGGAATGACAGAAATTGTTCGGAATACACGAATGACACGTAAAATACGAAGTACAGTGACAAATGGTGATCCCATAAAGATGAAACTGCTTGCGACTATAAAGAAATCAAAAACGTTCCACCCGTCTTTGAAAAAAAGACGCATGGGTCTTGAAGCTAACAGTTTGATAATAATTTCTATAGTAAAAATGGTTAGTATGATTGTATCTATTCTAATAAACCAGTTTCCGTAATTCTCATAAAGTCCTCGATAACTTTCCATTCCAACAATAACGGCATTTATTAAAATCAAGATAATGATCGTTGGCTGAAATAGTTTATGCTCAACGATCTTAGCACTTAATTGGCGAATTGTTTGCATATTGACTCCCTCACTATAATCTCTCTTTTTCTCTCACTTATAGAATTTTATCATAAAGAATGTTTAGCGTGTTAATAAGGTAATGGAAAAATGCATAGGTCTGTGATAAACTTTATGTGTCAATAAATAGCCAAACTAATATAACCACACATTATTTTAGTTTTCTAGGGTTCCGCGAGTATTTCGACTCGGCCTGGTCCGAGAGAAAACACACAGTCTGTTACTGTGACACGGCGGGACAAAAGCCCGGGAGATGCGATTTCTTTCCATCTCTCGGGCTTTTATTTGAATTCGTTATTAAGGAGGAAGCAAAGATGAACCATTATTGGGCCAAATTACTAGCCGGTGCTTTCTTTGAAGTAATCTGGGTGATTGGACTTAAACATGCCAGTAATGTATCAACCTGGTTAATTACGGTCGTAGCGATCTTTTTAAGCTTTTATCTATTAATTATCTCCACTCAAAAACTACCCGTAGGCACTGCTTATGCTGTTTTCGCAGGTTTAGGGACAGCAGGCACAGTCATAGCAGAGTTTTTATTCTTTGGTGAGCCTTTTGACCTTGTGAAAATGGCTTTCATCAGCCTTTTACTAATTGGCATCGTTGGACTAAAATTAGTGACTGAAGAACAGGGGGATAAGTGATGTATTGGACCGCATTAATCATTGCTGGACTCTTTGAGATGTTAGGTGTTTTATCGATCAATCTGATTAATCGTTATAAAAATTGGCAATCAGTCGGATTGATGATGATTTCTTTCACGATCAGCTTCATCTGTTTATCTTACTCAATGGTTGAACTACCGATGAGCATCGCCTATTCAGTTTGGACTGGAATCGGAGCTGCCGGTGGTGCAATTATGGGCATGATTTTGTTTAAAGAACCGGCAACAATATTAAGAATATTATTTATTTTTTGTATTATTTCGGCTACAATTGGTTTGAAATTAATCTCTCCATGAACATTCTAGAAAGATAGAAGGTGTCAGCATGCCAAGAAAAATCTGGATTTTAATACTTGCAATGGCCATCAACGTCACTGCTGCTTCATTTTTATGGCCTTTAAATATGCTTTATATGCGTGAGTTAGGACAATCACTCACATTTGCTGGAATTATTCTTTTACTTAATCAGGGCGCTGCTATTATTGGAAACTTAGTCGGAGGGACACTGTTTGACCGCCTTGGAGGATATCGAACGATTATATCGGGTGGTGCAATTACGTTAGTTTCGGCTTTGACGTTAACTCAGTTCCATTCGATCATCCCTTATTCAATTCTTTTAATCTGTATCGGGTTCGGATCAGGGGTCGTCATCCCGGCAATGTACGCTCTAGCCGCTTCTGTATGGCCTGAAGGTGGACGTAGGCCATTTAATGCTATTTACGTTGCACAAAATATTGGGGTGGCAGTTGGTACGGCAACAAGTGGGTTAGTTGCTGCCTATTCCTTTTCATATATCTTTATCGCTAACGCCTCATTATTTGTTATCTTTTACTTACTCGTATTCTTTACCTTTAAGTCAATGGATGAAGATGTTGAGACACGTTCATATTCAACCGTTCTAAGCCAAGGTGTAAAAATTGTTGATAAAAGGTCTTTTATCGCCTTAATCATTTTAGGTATTGGCTTTTTCATCGCTTGGGTTGCTTATGTACAATGGCAGTCAACGATCGCCATTTATACACAGGATTTAGGTATTCCAGTAGATCGTTATAGTCTGTTATGGACCATTAATGGTCTCTTAATTATCTGTGGACAACCACTTATTAAGTGGGTAACTAAATACATCACTTCACCTAAAGTGCAGATTATTGTTGGGAATACAATCTTTATCATTTCATTTATCTATATTTTACAAGCGGAAACCTTTTTAGATTTTGTCACAGGAATGGTGATTTTAACTTTGGGTGAAATGTTTGTATGGCCTGCCGTTCCAACGATTGCAGCTAGCTTAGCTCCTAAAGGTCGCCAAGGGTTCTATCAAGGAGTTATTAATAGTGTTGGTACTGGAGGTAGAATGATTGGACCTGCTTTTGGAGGTTTAATTGCTGACCATTTCCCAATGATGGTTCTATTTAGCTTACTGATTATTCTATTATTGATCCCTTACTTGACGATTCCAATCTTGGGTCGTTTACAGAGGAAGATGGATGAAGACCAGGAACTTCATAAAGATGATGATATAGATCATGACAAACAAAATAAAGAAGAGGTTGAACACGACATCAAATAAGATGTCGTGTTTTTTGGTTCTAAAATATACCGTTGGCGTAACGACACAAAATTCAACTCTTTCTTTTATCAAAAATAAAGTGTTTGACTAAGAACTGTTCTTAAACCTCGAACCCTTGTCTTCCAATGGCTGTAGGTACATTTACACTTTCTTAACTATATCTTTACTTTAGCTTTACAGACATTTTGCTAGTTAAGTTTTATGATGAAGTTGTTAAACAAAACTTACTTTTCTAAGGGGGACATCAACAATGTTCAAAAAGGTAACAAAGCTTTTTATTCTATCAACACTAGTTTTTTTGCTACTTGCGTTGGTCGCATGTGGAACAGAAGGTGAAGATGAAGTAAATGGCGATCAATCAAGTGGTGATCAGCCTGAGGAATCTGCACAAGAAAATGGTAGTGACAACTCTGAGAAATCTAGTGAAGAAATGGAGTTAAACGGGAGTGTTGTTATTGACGGTTCAGGAACAGTTTATCCATTAATGGCTCGTTTAGCTGAAGAGTATATGATTAATGAAGAACCAAATGTCTCAGTCGAAGTTGGACGATCTGGAACAAGCGCAGGTTTTGAAAAGTTCTTAACTGAAAACGGCACAGATTTTAATGATGCTTCAAGAGAAATTAAGGATGAAGAGATTGAAACGGCTGAAGAACTTGGAATTGATGTTAAAGAAATGAAAGTTGCTTTAGATGGGCTCACTATTGTCATTCACCCCGAAAACGATTGGGCCACTGAAATGACTGAAGAAGAAATCATCCAAACGTTCCTTGCAGATGGTGGAATCGAGACATGGTCAGACATTAACGACGAATGGCCTAATGAAGAAGTTAACACATATGGGCCTAATGAAAATCATGGAACCTATGAATTTTTCTATGAAGAAATCTTAGATGAGCAAGACCTAGCAGAAGGTACTAATTTACAACAAGAATACGCTACACTAGTCACACTAGTTTCTGAAGATATTAATAGCATTGGATTTTTTGGATTTGGTTATTATGATAACAACCAAGATCAAGTTCAGGCTGTAAACATCGACTTTGGTGATGGACCAGTAGGACCTTCATTAGAAACTATTGACGAAGAGGGTGCTTACCAAAACTTTACTAGACCTGTATTCACTTATTTAAATGTAGATCGCGCTAAAGAGAATCCTCAAGTACTTGATTTTGCAAGTTATGTCGCAAATAGTATTAATACATTTGCCGGTGAAGTAGGCTTTGCCCCAATTCCAGATGAAGAGGCACAACAATTGGCTGATGAACTGGAAGAATTAAGATAAGACATGTAAGTAGAGGTGAGAGCACCACTAGCTCTCATCTCCCTACATTATTGGGAGGTGCACCAAGTAGATGGACCATAATGTTAATCAAGAATCCATTAATGTTCAGGAATTAATTCAACAGAAATCTATGTCACAAAAAGTATCTCACAAAATCGGTAAAATGATTCCTAGTATTCTATTTCTATTTGCTGCGGTTTCTATTCTAACGACAGTTGGTATCATTTATACCTTACTAAGCGAAGCTATTGAATTCTTTAAGATCGTACCTATTTGGGAGTTTTTCTCTTCAACGACATTAAAACCATTAAGTCAAAATCCTGAGTTTGGTATTCTACCCTTAATTAATGGAACCATTATTTCCTCGATAATTGCCATTTTAGTCGCGGGTCCTGTTGGTCTGATGGCAGCCGTTTATTTAAGTGAGTATGCCAGTGATCGAGTAAGGCGATTATTAAAACCTACTTTAGAAGTTTTAGCTGGAATTCCGACCGTTGTTTATGGATTCTTTGCCTTTACTTTTGTAACTCCCATCATTCGATCAGTTTGGCCAGATGTTGAAGCTACTAACATTTTAAGTCCAGGAATTGTTATGGGAATCATGATCATCCCTATGATTGCTTCTCTATCAGAAGATGCCTTAACTTCTGTTCCTAACACCATTCGTGAAGGGGCTTTATCATTAGGAGCAACCAAATTAGAAACGACCTTTAAAGTAGTCATTCCAGCTGCCTTATCTGGAGTCATCGCTTCCTTTGTTTTAGCTATTTCACGCGCTATTGGTGAAACGATGATCGTGACAATCGCAAGTGGAAGCTCCAAAAACTTCACCTTTGATATAACTGAATCTATGCAAACCATGACAGCGTATATCGTAGAGGTGTCGAGTGGTGATGCAGCAGCTGGAACTCCTATATATTACAGTATTTACGCTGTTGCAATAGCATTGTTTGTTATGACATTTGTGATGAATTTACTAGCAAGAGCCATTTCCCGACGTTTTAGGGAGGAATACTAACATGAAATATATTGACTCATCCTTAGTGGAAAAGAGAATGAATAAACGTATTCTCAAAAATAATTTATCTAAAATACTTTTCTTACTCGCAACCCTATTCGGATTAGTTGTTTTAGTCATTTTGATTATGCGCGTTCTAATCGAAGGATTAAAATGGGTGAATTTCGATTTCTTAACGGGGAAGTTATCAACAAATGCTGAACAAGCAGGAATAATGGGGGCGATTCTTGGATCACTTTGGCTCATGCTTGTTGTCATCGTCTGCACAATGATCATCGGAGTCGGAGCAGCAATCTATTTAGAATTGTATGCTAAAAAAGGAAAACTCAACTCGCTTATACAAACCAACATTGCTAATTTAGCAGGCGTACCTTCTATTGTTTATGGAATTTTAGGTATGACACTATTCGTGCGTGCTCTGGACTTGGGGAATATCGTTCTTGCAGGTGGACTGACACTATCACTACTAGTTTTACCTATTGTCATTGTTGCTGCACAGGAAGCTTTAAGATCTGTTCCTAATAGCTTAAGCGAGGCTTCTTACGGAATGGGAGCAACTAAGTGGCAAACAATTAAAAGAATCATTCTACCAGCGGCACTACCTGGTATTTTAACTGGTGCGATACTAGCACTTTCTCGAGCAATCGGTGAAACAGCACCTCTTGTTGTCATTGGAATTCCTGCTTTAATCATACCATTCCCTGGGAGTATCTTTGATAAGTTCACCACTTTGCCTATGCAAATTTATTACTGGACATTAGATTCATCACTCGTTGCTGAATACGCTAACTTAGCGGCAGCCACCATTATCGTTTTATTAATACTATTATTTATGTTAAACGCTACTGCCATCTTTATTCGAAATAAGTATCAGCAACGATTCTAAAAAAAGTGGAGGTGTTCAAAAATGACTCAAACCATCGCTAAAAAGAATGAAAGTGTTAAACATCTTCCAAGGTTAACGACGGTTAGTAATGATCGTCTTTCAAAACAAAAAGTTGTCTACCAAGTGGAGGGCTTTAACCTTTGGTATGATGAGACCCATGCTTTAAAGGATATCGAATTATCGGTTTATGACCGAGAAATCACAGCAATCATTGGTCCATCTGGGTGTGGTAAATCTACTTTTCTAAAATCATTAAATAGAATGGTTGAATTGATCCCATCTGTTAAGACGAGTGGAGATATTAGTTACCAAGGAAACCGTATTTTAGACAAACATTTTAAAGTAGAACAATTACGTACCAAGGTCGGAATGGTGTTCCAAAAACCCAACCCTTTCCCAAAATCAATATATGAAAACATTGCCTATGGCCCTAAAATCCATGGTATTAAAAATAAAAAAATATTAAATCAAATCGTTGAACGTAGTTTGCGTGATGCGTACTTGTGGGATGAAGTAAAAGATCGATTGAATGAAAATGCCTATGGATTATCAGGAGGACAGCAACAACGCTTATGTATTGCACGAGCACTAGCCATTGAACCAGAAGTTATATTAATGGATGAGCCTACATCTGCATTAGACCCTGTCTCAACATCAAAGATTGAAGAACTCATTCAAGAACTAAAATCTAAGTACAGTATTGTGATTGTTACACACAACATGCAACAAGCTGCTAGGATTTCAGACCGAACAGCTTTCTTTTTAAATGGTGAAATCATTGAATTCGATTTAACAGAATCACTATTTTCTAATCCATCAGACCAAAGAACTGAAGATTATATTACTGGTCGCTTTGGATAAGTAAACTAACTCCGCTATCCCCTTTTATATATAGAGTTTTACCCCCTTGGTAACCGGTCTATAACTAGGCCGGTTACTTTGTTTTCAGAAAAAAAGCCCGCCTTGATTTAGGCGGACTCGGCTGTTACTTGATTAGGTTGTTGTTCATTACGGCTCTTCCTGGTTAAGAAATAGAATATTGGTGTATCAATAATGGCTATTGCCAGCTTAACTAGATATTGACTCAAAATCATAACCCAGATGTTCGGTACGGTTCCGATAAACGCAATGGTGATAAAGATTGACGTATCGAAAAACTGTGACGTTGCCGTACTTAAATTGTTTCTCAACCACCTTGAACGACCCTTTGTTAACTTCTTCATCGCAGAAAAGATGAAGACATCGATATATTGCGAAGTCAAATAAGCAGCTGCTGAAGCTAAGACGAAGCGCGCGTTTTGTCCAAGTAATGTTTCATAAGCAGTTTGCGTTTCTTGTGCAAATGGCGCAACTGGTAGCAGTTGGCCAAAGTAAATCATCATACTTGCGAAAATTTGCGCGATAAAACCGAATAAGATCGTTTGTTTAGCTTGTTTCTTGCCGTATTCCTCATGAATGATATCGGTAATTAAAAACGTTACCGCATAAACGACGACAGCAGCTGGAATCGTAAAGTTTTCTCCAAAACCAACAATCTTACCAGCTAACACATTAGCAATGACTAATGAAGTGGCAAAAATAACGTTTAACAGAATGAGCTTTTGATCTCTATTCATCACGGTTACGCACCGCTTTCGTTGTTAGTTCAATCCCGCCTCTGGCCGATTGATAGACCGTCACTTCAACACTATGTGGGTCAATCGCATAGACAAAGTCATCCGCAATTTGAGCAGCTAATGATTCGCAGTAGGCACCCTCATCACGATAAGACCACAGATAGAACTTTAACGATTTAGACTCAATACACTTCTTATTTGGCGTGTAGGTAATTTCAACTTGACCAAAATCAGGTTGCCCTGTTTTTGGACATACGGCTGTGAATTCCAACGCCTTAAAAGTGATGGTTTGAACATTTGGTGCATCAAATGCTTCATTCTTTAAAATCTCACGTCCTTCACGAACGCTTTCTGGCCTTGGCATTGGGCCAGATCTTGGTAAATAATAATTCTCTGACATACAATCATCTCCTTAGTTTTGATAAAGCAGGATTTCGCGAACTGCTACTTATGAAGTTTGCACAAGTTATTATTATATCAGTTTACTAGAAAAAAGTTAATAGTTTTGCAAACATACGATGCTATAAAACTATCCCCCTAAACTCTATGTTTAGAGGGAATAGTTTAAGACAATTTTTCAATGAAACGTTTTAAGACATGAACCGTTTGTACACAGTCATTTAAAGATGACCACTCTAAAGGATTATGGCTAATACCATCTTGGCTTTGTGTAAACAGCATTGCCACAGGTATATGACGTCCAACGATCATTGCATCATGCCCGGCTCCACTTGGTAAATAAAAAGGCTCACTCTTAAGTGTCTCTTCCACAGCTTCACCAGCTAGCTTCTGCATATCTTCAGGTACTTGTACCGGATCTACACTCATATTTTCTTGAATATCAACGGTCGTACCATGCTTCTCACTTACTTTTTCAGCATATGCTATGATACCTTGGACCATTCTCTCTTTCCATTCAGCTTTAATATCTCTAATATCAAGGGTTAAATTAACTTCTCCTGGAATGACATTGACCCCATTAGGAATAACCTCTAACTTTCCGACGGTCGCCACACCCGAGCTACTAACCTTTGGTGGGAAGTCCTTAACATTCGTCACAAACTCACTAGCCGCAACAAGTGCATCTGTCCGATCATTCATTGGTGTATTCCCTGCATGTCCGGCCAACCCTTTGAACGTCACATTAAGCCATGTAGGTCCAGCAATTCCTGTAACGACACCTACAGGTAAATCGCGCTTTTCCAATTGTTTACCTTGCTCAATATGAACCTCAACAAACGCTTTAACATCTGATAAATCACGCTTAGCATCCACAAAACCTTGTGGTGTTAAACCAGCCTGATCTAAAACTTCAGAAAAAGGTGTTCCATTAAAATCAACCCGCTTCTTCTCTTCTTCAATATCCAATTCGCCTACAAAAGATTGACTACCGAGTAAACCTCCATTAAATCTTGCGCCTTCCTCATCGGTAAATATAACCACTTCATACGGTGAATCAGGTTGTTCACCTAGTTCATTCCAAGCAGATGCCACCTCCAATGCAGCAATCACACCTAATGGCCCATCAAAATGTCCACCATGCGGGACACTATCTAAATGAGATCCTGATAAAATAGCTGGCCGATTAGACTTACCTTCAACTCGTCCAAATACATTTCCTGCTCCATCCACTTTAACGGATAAACCCTCTTCCTTCATCCACTTTTGCACAAGCTCTTTAGCCTGCTTTTCCTCTTGTGAAAAGGAGATACGCTTACTTCCCCCATCATCAGTTGCGCCAATTTGGGAAATTTCCGAGAGTCTTCTCGCTACCCTTTCACCATCTATTCCAGAGTGACTATTTGAATCATCGTAATCACTCATTAAACGTTGATAGAAATCATTTATTTCTGTATTTTGTTTATCCATCACCAAAACTCCTTCCACTAACGTCAATCGTTTTAGCTACTACAGATTAATTATACAGGTTTTTAATTATTTATTAAATATCAAGAAAAGTCATTTTAATCTAAATGGATGACTTTCACTTCTGTAACCGTTATTCTAATAATGTCTCTAAGACTTTTAGGTGGAGTGAAGAATGTGATGAAATTAAGTAAGAAAGCTATGGCAGCTAAACGCATGAGCGAGACTTTACACTTATATAGATGCCCGATTTGTTATAAAGGGATGAATGTAATAGAAGATAGGCAGTTAGGATGTGTCAACAATCATCAATTTGACTTGGCTAAACAAGGTTACGTTAACGTCGTGCAACAAGCGAAAAAAACGGTTTATGATCTGGGTTTATTTGAAGCAAGAAATCAGATCTGTCGAAGTGGCTTTTATACACCACTCATGAATCGAATTAGCATGCTTGTAGAGGAGCTTTTTACTACGGGTGATGAACTTACTATTTTAGATGCAGGATGTGGAGAAGGATCACATTTAACAGAATTACTCGATTGCCTTGAACAAGAATCTGTTGGGATTGGCGTTGACCTTGCTAAAGAAGGCATTCAAACAGCTGCTAAACATAATGACCAAGGCATTTGGTTCGTTGGAGATTTAGCTAATACGCCCTTTAACAACCAATCATTTGACCTGATTCTTAATATTCTTTCTCCCTCAAACTATGCAGAGTTTAACAGGATCCTTAAAGACCAAGGTCTTACCATTAAGATTGTGCCAGGTGCTAATTATTTGCAAGAACTGAGGGAACAAATATATCAAGGTACTGAACAAGCAGAATACTCCAACCAAGCAACAATTGATCGATTTGAGGAAGCATTCACATTAATCAGGCGTGAGGATGTCAAATATCAAGTAGAGCTTTCAACCGAGCTATTTAATCACCTGATCAAAATGACACCTTTAACCCAGGATGCTGACTTAACTCGTCTAAAGCCAATTGACTTAATAACAGTGGAGTTGGAGATATTAATTGGAATGAAAAAAGTGATGTAAGCTAAAACGTCGTTTACGGTTAATTTCTGGGGAATACAGTTAAAATTTTGGATTTACAGTTAATTTATCAAAATTACAGTTAATTTCAGAAAAATACAGTTAAAATTTCACAAATACGGTTAATTGTCAAAATGATGTATCAAAAAGACGACTAGCATCATGCAAGTCGTCTAGTCTACTTTACGGAAAGTTACAAGAACAAATAAAAAGAAGCTAATTAGCAAAATCGTACCACCTGCAATAAAGAATATGGTTACAAATGGATCAGGTAAACCAAGAGGTCTCACATAGTACAACCACATACCGATTATTAATCCAAATGCACCAACAACACCTGTCCATACATGTCCGATTGTAAGCAGCGACGGTAATGGATTAAACACTTTATAAAAGATGGCCCAAGCAAACAACGTTAACCAACCAACTAGAAGGATATGAGCATGCACGGTTTGAAACTCATATCCACCTGCACCGGCCATATGTGACCCAATAAACGCGCCAACTGCAGCAAAAATCGCTGATAAACGCAATAGAATCTTACTATGATTTTGCAACGTTTCTCCCCCCATAAAAATACTATTTTTCAAATGTAACATAGAACACACCGAGGAGGTACTAATAATGTCTGAACAATTAGTGAAGGAATTTTGGCAAGAATTTGAGCAAACTCTAAACAAAAGGGAGCGTGAAGATGCTCAATATGAAGTCTGGGCATTCGGAGCAGATGAGAACATGGCTCGTGAACTACTTGATTTGGTGAAATCGGGTGATAAGACTGCAACCTGCTCCCTATTTCGTATGTATGAAGTAGAAGGAGAATCTCTACCACAAGAGGATGATTATAACATCATTACAGATTGGAGTGGCCACCCAGAAATTATTACACGCACAACTAGTGTCGATATCATCCCTTTTAATAAAGTTCCAGAAGACTTTGCTTATAAAGAGGGTGAAGGAGATAAAAGTTATGAATATTGGCATCGTGAACACGTAGCATTTTTCACCAAAGAAATGACCTCCATTAATGAAACGTTTGAAGATGATCAGCCTGTTGTATGTGAAGAGTTTGAGGTCGTTTTTCAAAAAGATTAGGACATAAATAAAGGAGCTTGGGGTACAAGCTCCTTTATAGTGTATAAGACAAAATTGATATAATGGTCATTACTTTATGGGTTAGTAGGTGCGTTTCTAATTGACGGTAATCGCTTCACGAGGCGGTTTATCGTTAATTAGACCGCTTCTAATTGACGGTAATAACTTCACAAAGGGGGTTATCGTTAATTAGACCACTTCTAATTGACGGCAATAGCTTCACAAAGGGGTTTATCGTTAATTAGACCACTTCTAATTGACGGTAATAGCTTCACGAGGCGGTTTATCGTTAATTAGACCACTTCTAATTGACGGCAACAGCTTCACAAAGGGGGTTATCGTTAATTAGACCGCTTCTAATTGACGGTAATAGCTTCACAAAGGGGGTTATCGTTAATTAGACCGCTTCTAATTGACGGCAATAGCTTCACAAAGGGGGTTATCGTTAATTAGACCGCTTCTAATTGACGATAATAACTTCACAAGGCGGTTTATCGTTAATTAGACCCCTTTTCTCGGACATTTCACACCACATAATAGATCATAACGGCATTGATCCCGATCGCAACTCAACCACTGCACACCATCCGTCAAAATATGAATTCAAACCCACCAAAAGGCCAGTGATTAAGTGTTACTAAACACTTCCAAAATCTGAATAACAGCTGGCCCTAATAAAATGATAAAGATCGTCGGGAAAATAAACAAAACCAGTGGGAACATCATTTTAATTGGCGCTTTCATTGCTTGTTCTTCAGCACGTTGCTTTCTTCTTTGGCGTACTTCCTCAGATTGTACGCGTAGAATTTGTACCATTCCTACTCCCAGCTGCTCAGCTTGGATGACGCTACCGATTAATAATTTAATATCATCAGCAATTAAACGTTCTCGCACACCAGACAAGGCTTCGCGACGTGTCTTTCCTAATTTCAGCTCTTCTAAACAACGCTGAAATTCAGTCGAAAGAATTCCCTTTTGCTTTGTCACAACTTTCCCTAATGCAGAGTCAAACCCTAAACCTGCCTCCATACTAACGGCCATTAAGTCGATAAAATCAGGTAATTCCTTAATTGCCTGAGCATTTCGCGTTGCTGTTTTCCACTTTAGATAAGCGTAAGGTAAATACAATGCAAAACCGGCAGATAATATAACTAAAAAGAAACCTCTCCCAAACGAAACGTTACCCAGAAAAGCCAAACCCACTGCCATTAACGGGAACGCAACTACTAAAATAATCTGTAACAGTCGATATTCGAAAGGTGACATACCTAATGGACTACCTGCACGTAACAACTGCAACTCAAGCTTCTCTTGCTTAGTGCTTGACGTATTTTTACGAAAGCTTTTTCTAAATTGTTTGAGCTTAGGCTGAATAATGCGTTGAAATAGTGACGGTGCTTCTTCTCCATCACCTTCATTAGTCGCATCAACTACAGTCGTCTGACTCCCATCAACCCAAGCACGACGACTAGCATATACTTTCTTTCGCTCACGTCGACTTAGGATGATGCCTGCTATAATCAATCCAACAGTTAACACATATAACAAAATCATCAGCTACACCTCTATCGACGTAATACGGCGAATAAACATAAATCCAATCATCGATGAAAAACCCGCCATAATTAATAACATAATGCCAATCGGCTCAACAAACATGACACTCATATACTCAGGATTCACTAAGTATAATAACCCTGCTAAAATAACAGGAAGTAACCCTACCACAGCTCCTGACATGCGTCCTTGAGCCGTTAATGTTCTAATTTGTCCTTGGATCTTAACACGTTCACGAATGGTATGCACGATTTTTTCCAAGACAACAGCCAAGTTACCACCAACTTGGCGTTGAATCACAATTGCTTGAATCATCAAATCTAAATCATCACTGGGAACGCGTTCTTTTAATCTTTGTAAGGACTCTTCAAGCGACGTACCATATTGCATTTCTTTCAAAATCTGATCCAGTTCCTCCTTAACAGGAGAAGGAGATTCATTGCGTACATTTTGCAAAGCTTGAGGTAAACTAAACCCTGCCCTCAATGCACTAACAATTGAAGAGATCATCTCAGCCAAATGATTATTGAACTGAGTAATTCTTTTTTTCTTTTTATATGAAACAACCAGCCTTGGAATAGACCAACCAATAATGGCACCGAAAAATACAAACAAAATATGATTAAAAATTAAATAAATGATACCAGCACCCAACAGCATAGAAATCCATTTAAACATAATAAATTCTTCTGGTTTTAATGGGATTCCGGCTTGGTGCAACTCTTTCTCAAGCTTAGTGCCTTTTTCTTTCTTCTGTAAGCTTTTACGAATGCGCTCTTTCGTCATGCGAAATTCGATTAATAGTTTACGCTGTTTGTCCTCAACCGGTTCGCCATCAGCATCATAGAGATACGCTTCGATTCGTCTTTTCATTTGCTTATTTTTTCGAAACAAACGTTGAAATAAAGCCATGAATATAAACGTCACCGTCAGAAAGAAAAAGACAATTAATAGAGCGTTCATCATACGCCCCACTCCTCTTCTTTAACAAACACATTATTTGGAATGTGGATCCCAGAGCGTTCTAGCTGTTCAAAGAACTTAGGACGAACCCCTGTTGGTACTAATCTACCCTGGATTTTCCCATTCTCATCAATACCCATTTGTTCAAATTCAAAAATATCTTGAAGAACAATGACATCGCCTTCCATACCTTGAACTTCTGTAATCTTCACAATCCGCCGTGTACCGTCTTTTAATCTAGTTTGTTGAATAATGACATCAATTGCCCCTGAAATTTGGTCACGAATCGCCTTGATCGGTAGCTCAACACCCGCCAATAATACCATCGTCTCTAAACGTGCCAACATATCTCTTGGGCTGTTGGAGTGACCTGTAGCTAAAGAACCATCATGACCAGTATTCATCGCTTGAAGCATGTCTAATGCCTCAGCACCACGAACCTCACCAATCACGACACGGTCTGGTCGCATACGTAATGAGTTACGTACAAGGTCCCGAATCGTAATCGCACCTTTTCCTTCAATATTAGGTGGACGAGATTCCAATGACACAACGTGATCTTGCCCTAGTTGCAACTCGGCAGCATCCTCAATCGTTACAATACGTTCATCGTTTGGAATAAAGCTCGATAACACGTTTAAAGTTGTCGTCTTACCAGAACCTGTACCCCCACTAACAAACATATTCAACCTCGCTTTAACACAAGCATCTAAAAATGTAGCCATCTCATTCGTTAACGTCCCGAAATTGACTAAATCATCAATTGTAAATGGATCAGCCGCAAATTTACGAATGGTAATGGTCGGCCCATTTAAAGCTAATGGAGGAATAATCGCGTTAACACGTGAGCCGTCTGGTAATCTAGCATCTACCATCGGACTACTCTCATCAATTCTTCTTCCAATTGGCGCAACAATCTTTTCAATAACATGTAGAACATGTTCATCATCGCGAAACTGAATATCAGTTAAAACTAGCTTCCCATCACGCTCACAATATACTTGATCAGGTCCATTGACCATCACCTCAGATACAGATTCATCCTGAAGAAGTGGGTTAATAGGACCAAACCCAGTTAAGTCATTAATCAGTTCATCAATAACCTTTTTACGATCAACATTGCGAAATGAATCATTTTCTTGAATCGCCTCTTTAGTAATCTCTTCTACCTTAGAAACAATCTCATCAAATTCTTCGTTGCCTTTTGCATCTTTTAAAATTTCTTTATGCACGTAATTTTTAAACGCGATATGTTTTTCATCTAATATCGGTTTAACCTTGTGTGGAACTGACTTCTTTTTCGGTGTTGCTTTTTCTTCTTTTTGTTCAATTTGTGCAACCACTTGACCCGGAGGAGTGGTTTGGACTTCTTGAACAAGTTGACTTTCCTGCTGATCGTTTTGACCGTTTATTTGTTTTTGTTGTAATCTTTCAAGTAAACTCATTCAATCACACCTCCGAATTTTTTATTTGGAAAACACCTTTCCAATTAATGACCCCTTCTTCTTTGTCGTAGCTGGTAATAGATTATTCACCGTTAATTGATGCGCAAGTTTAAATATACTCTTCGCTAAATCAGACTTCGCATGACTCACTGCAACAGGTACACCGAGATTTAGTGATTGAGCAGCGACCTTAAAGTTATTGGGTGTATAATAAACTGAATCAACCTTTAACATCGCGGGTACTTCCTCAGCTTTAATTAAGCTTTCCATATTGTGGCGATTGACAATCAATTGCACCTTATTACCCAATCCTAACTGGTTAACCGTTTCTATAAGCTGTTTAGTACTTTTTAACGAAGCCACCTCTAAAGTGGTAATTGCTAAGACTTGTTCAGATAAATCGAACAGATCGACCATTAAATCGCTCATGCCACGACCTGCATCAATGACAATATAATCATAATGTTCTCTTAACAATTCAATTAACTTCTTCATCACATCGATGGTGATTAGCTCTGAATATTCGGGGCGTTCAGGTGCTAATAACACATCGACTCCTGTACTATGCTTAACTAAATAATTCGTCACATTGTAAGTGTCTAATTGCTCAACTTCCTCAGATAGTTCCTTAATAGTTAATGAGGATTTCAAGTCAAGAGCTAGACCAATATCTCCAAATTGAAAGTCGGCATCAATCACTACAACATCTACATTCTTTTTATTTAGTGCAACGGCTAAATTAACCGTCATTAAAGTTTTACCTACGCCACCTTTAGCACTAGTAACTGTAATCACTTTTCCTTTAGTAGCCGTTGACTTAGCTTCTTCTTGTGACATGACTTTTGCCCCCTAATCCAACAAACAAATCCTCACGATGACTATTCACCCGATGTAATTCGAGAATGAACAGCAAAATGGATCGTACCTTTTTCATTAGCATTCACTAATTCAACCACGTCATTCGGCACTAATTCTAAAGTCATCGAGCTATATTCCATAAACTGTTCTCCAGCTGAATTTTCGACTAGTTTTCGGCCCACAGCTAGTACACGAACCCCTTCAAATAATAGTTCTGAAACTTCCTCGTCCTCTTCCTCATATGTGACAATCACATCCACGTAATCTTCAGGATCAATTAAGTTTGAAACAGAACGTACTGTGTCAACACCAATGGCTACACCACGGTATCCCTCTTGAACTTTACGCGAAACTAACTGACTCTCATCAGCATCTGATCTTAACCGGTGCTCTAGAAGAACTTCACCTTCTGCAATGTCAGTCGTCGCAAAATTGCCTACTACATCATCTACCGAACGAACGGCAGATCCGTGGGCTTGTTCTTGAGGAATGGAAACGGTCTTAACGTCTTCATTCGTCACGATTTGATTCTCGTTAATCGAACGGACAGCTTGAACGACCTCAACCATTTCGACAACTTCTTCCTCTTCAACTGTTTGATTTTGTTGTATCGTATAAAAAAAGATAGCGGTCGTAATGATACCCATTAAGATCGCTACTAAAAATAACATTCTTGATTGCATATCCTCACCTACTCTGAAAGTCTAACTGTAAATGCACCTCGGTCGACTGCTTCTTCTAACTCAAAGCCAGAACCAGCCCTTTCTATAAATACACCTTTTACGGTTTTATCTTTATCATTCATCGGCTCTGTGATATAAAAGTACGCAAAGCCTGTAATTTTCACTTGTTTAAGTTGATTATTATCATGACTATAAGGTTGATAAACAGGGACCAATAAGACCCGTTTACAATCCCTCTCATACATATTGTCACAACTATTAATTAAAATATCCGTCGCTTCCTTTGTTGGACCAGCAATATTACCAGTTTGTGTGTTAACAACATCTCCGACAGATAGCTCCTCTTGAAAACCCTCTAATAGGTTTTCTTTATAAGTCCTAGCTCCTGGCCCCTCTAGCGCCAAAACACCAAAGTTACCAATATCAACTTCACCTTCATCAACCTTTAAAACATACTCTTCACCCGGAACGATCTCAATTGATTCTTCAATTCCAAGGGGTGCGGCACCAATCGCTCGACCCATCGTCCCTAAACGGGCAGTTGCCTGTACATTCACATCAAATGAATCTATTCCAAACAGACTCATAAATGTTGTTGTGAACTGTCTTTCAAGTTCTACGGTTACACGTTCATCTAATAAAATGATTACTCCAGACAAAGCATCTAACTCGTCATGATGAGTTAAAGTATCATCAACAATTCCTCTTACTATTCGTTCATCTTCGGTTGTTAATTCTTGTGCACCCGATAAAGCAGCCGCATTAGCCGCTTTTTGTAAATGCGTACGCTCTACATAATACATTCCACCATCGATCACCAGGCCTAACATGGCTAGCATCCCTGTAAGAGATATTGCAGCTAGAACCACTGTCTGCCCACGTTCACGTTTAAAGAACCGTTTAAAAAACATCCTTATTTCTCCTCTCATTCAATCCGAATCGTCGAATCAGCTGACATCTGAATCGAATCGGAGAAAACATATTTAGCAAAAGGAGTAAATGGTGTAATCGAGTAATCCAATGTTACTGTGACATACTCGCCTGGTTTACGTTCTCCTGAATCAGGTGAAACATTCACTTCTAGAAGTTCACCATCACCTGTTCTAAAATTATCCTTTGCAAATGAAATAATCTCATCATCTGGGTAACCAAACCCACCAAGTCTTACCGTTTCTTGCGCGGTAAAATGCATGCCTGTATACGTATAAAGCATACGGCCTACATCAAACACACCAACTAACATAATCATTAATAACGGAATGATTAACGCAAATTCGACTAATGATTGCCCCTTTTGATCTTTTCGGAAAAGTTTCATTTACATCACCACTCCACTAAAAGCGAATGAGGCAACAGCTCCACCGACAATCGCAACACCATACGGAAAAGTTCTTTGTAGGGAACTTTTATCGATTAAAGGTGCTTTCATTCCATATCTCATGTTTAAAATAGTACTGAAAAAAGACCGCGTTCGCTGAATAAATCCTTTTCTTAATACGATTAACAGTAAACCGATCAGACCTCCAAGAATCGCCATATAAACTGCTGTAGCAAACACAAACATTGGGCCTTGAATCGCACCAATGACAGCAAGTAATTTAACATCACCTGCACCCATTCCACCCATCAGATACGGAATCAAAAGGATGAAGAAACCTAATAAACATCCTAGAATCGCATCTTGTAAGCCTCCTAACCCATATAAAAAGGAATTAAGGAGCAGAGCAAGAACGAGCGCAGGAAAAAGTACTTTATTATAAATTTTGCGCCTTCTAATATCAGTAATTAAGCAAATAGTTAAAACAACGAATAATAACAAATTCATGATCATTTAGCCCTGTCTCCTTTCAAATTTATATTAATTGGGGAGAGGTTGTTCTAAATTTAAGTTGTTCGCTCTTCTGCTGGCTCTCTATCATTAAAGTTGTCAATTACATCGTAAAAGGCATCTATTATTTGTTCTCCAAATAGCGCTAACACTCCTACTACTCCTACCGCAATAACACCTAATACTAACGCGTACTCTGCCATTCCTTGACCTTCTTCTTCTTGAAAAAATCCTTTTAAAATCTTTTTCACTTGTTTCACTCTCCTATTAAATAAAATATTATTGTTTTCCTATTACTTCTATGGTTCAGGGTGTTAAGTTGTACGTTCCTCAGCTGGTTCTCTATCATTAAAGTTATCAATGACATCGTAAAAAGCATCTATAATTTGCTCTCCAAACAGTGCTAACACTCCTACAACTCCTACTGCAATAACACCTAACACTAACGCATACTCTGCCATTCCTTGGCCTTCTTCTTCTTGGAAAAATCCTTTTAAAAAGTTCATCATCTTCTTCACTCTCCTAGTTTTTAATTAATAATTGATTTCCGATCTGAATTCCTGTCTGCTCAACTGTACCTGCTGATACTTCAATGACAGACTGTGCATTCTTTCTGACCTTACCTACTCGGTTAGGGGTTAATCCCTTGTCTAACCCGACAACTTCCAACTTGTCATTTACGTAAATGACATCAATGTTGAATTTCATAAAAAACGTGTGGACCGACTGGCAGGGTTTAATGTGTAGTCCATAACCTGAGTTAAGTCCTCTTTTAAACATTAGCCCTTTGAATCGTTTCCAGAAGGTATCTGCTACGGATAACTCATTAACAATTTCTGAACTGTCACTCAGATTGACGACTTTCAACTTTTCACCTCTTTTCTATTTAAAATAAAAACCCCGCCATTACCGATAGGCGGGGTTTTAACTCAAACATGAAGGGTCTATGAAACAAACGACGAACATATGATATACTTCATCGCTGTTTTCTACTAGACTCTATCATGTTTTCCCTGATCCTTCGGTAACTGGCTGGCATCGTGCGACTAGGCACGGAAGCCCCTATAGCTTTGCGTCACTGGTTTTCACCAGCTTTGCCTTTATCGAGATACAGCAATTATTCGATTGCGTGTTCTCTTGTGTCTAATATTAGTCGAAATATCTACTTTGTTAAATATGCCATTAACACTATCTTTTACTGGTTAAATAAGGGTAAAACTATTAGCCTGAGCATAAATACACAGTTCTTTCGGATGGCATATATGCTCATTTTTTGTCGAAAAATAACAATATATAGTGTTTCCCCTCCTCCACCTAGGTAATTATACCTATGTTTTTATCTTAAAAAATGTTTACAAATTTCTCGAGTTTATTAGGTTTTCTTTTCAAAGATGACAGGTTGCGTTATTTTGTTACAATAAAGTCAGAATGAAAATAGAAAGTGATGACTTTGTATGAAAAGACTTCAATTCCTTTTATATTCTAGCTTTGTAGCTATTTATATCTTAAATCTATTTATAGAAAGTATTGCACTAAACTATTTACAAGGGTTGATTGGTATTTTAGCTTTGATCTTTTCATTTGTTGGAGCTAATCGAACCTACCAAGTGATTGGGACTATACTCACAGTAGTATCTAGTCTATTATTCATAGTCCATGGTTTGTCACTTACTAATCTAGCACTCTACTTTACATCGATGGGACTTTTGCTATCGTTACTTTATATTATTCCTTTTATCAACCACTACATGATTGTTGGTCGTTATGATCAGGCACTTTATAAAATTCTACAATCTAATACTCATCACTTGGGGAAATTTTATGCTAAGTCGTATTTAACAAGCTATACGCTCACGCTCTTCATTTTTGTTTCGACTATTCCACTCGTATATCAATTTATCAGGGAACAAACGTCTCAGTTCAATCAACAAATAACAAACCAATTTGCAACTCGGTCCATACTGAGACCCTTTGCCGCTGCCAATGTGTGGAGTCCAATTGAAGTATATATTGCTTTAGTAGTAGCCATTACAGGTTCTTACTATTTACACTTACTTCCCTTTTTAATTGGATTTTCTTTAATTATGTTAACTATTGATATAAGTTTAGGTTATTTTCGTTATCGATCATACACACTGCTACCTAATCAAGAAGTTACTAAGGTTAATCGCCAGGCAGTTAACAAATTATTAACCTTGATTTGCTTCCTAGTTTTATTTGTTGGAACAGCGACAGGAACTCATATAGCTCTTAATCTGGAATTTTTTGATGCGATTATTATCGTCATTATCCCTTACACATTATTGTGGGCTTATTTAACTGGCAAGTTCCGGACATTTATTCGGTACAATCAAAAAGTCTGGGGTGGACACTTATGGACCATGCAAAATTTCATGGTTCTGTTACTACCGGTCGGTCTCTTTAACGAGGTTATTAGTGACTCGGGGGTACTAAATAACATCATGAAATCCTTGGTGTGGCTAGAACATCAACCTTTATTACTGTTAATTTTTATACAAATAAGCTCGATGTTTTTAGCCTTTGTTGGTTTTCATCCATTACTTACACTCAGTATTCAAGGATTGTTTATCACACCTTTTTTAGATACGATTAACCCCTTAAGTGTCTCAATTGTCATGATCGTATCCGTTGTAACTAATGATATGACTGGAACATTTAACGTACCGATCACGATGCTTAATCAATATCTCAAGCGTAATCCTTACCATCTAACACTGTGGAACATTGGTTATGCATTATTATTTGGAGGAATTGGTGTGTTTATCGGTTATTTATTGCTTTGAGTCTAAAAAAATCCACTAATCGACCGATATCGGCTAGTGGATTTTCTTATATTATTCCTGAGTAGTTTTTTCAATATACTCTTTGGCTTTCTTTAAATGATCACCATCTTCTTTTATGATGATTCTCTTGATTAATGGCTTATAAATTAAATTTCTCATACCAGAGGTCTTAATATTACCCGTGAACTTTATGCGAGTTCCTCCCGTTTCTTCTTCAAAATCATAGTTATAAATTAAATGAAGGTTATTTTGATCACTTTTCACCGTAAAGCGTTGATTAGGCTGATAGTCACTTACCTTCCAGATCGCATCTACTTGACGTCCTTTAATATCCCTTGTTTCTTTAATTTCTGTTCCTTTTTGAACTTCGCTGTTAGTTAGAATCTCGATTTTCACAATATGATCTAACTTCTCCTCAGCATATTCATAACGTGCGATCTTTTGAAAAACTTGTTCTACTGGTGCATTGACGAACACTTCACGTTTAAACCCCATTTTATACTCCCCCATCGACAAATTTCCTTTACGAGTATCATACCATAATTATTGAATTGATTTCTGAAAATACAAAAAAGGACTCCCAACACTAGGAATCCTTTTCCTTTAACTACTGATTCTCACTTTTTCGATATACTCATGGAAATCATCTAGATTCATCGGTTTCTCAAAATAATAACCCTGGAAGAACTGACAACCGAATTGGGCTAGGACTCCACATTGTTCTTCTGTTTCAACACCTTCAGCAACAACCTTTAAATTCAGCTCAGTTGCTAAATTAATAATCGTTTGACATATACGCTGATCGACAGAGACTTTATTTATTTCCTTTATAAATGAACCATCTAATTTAATAACATCAATCGGTAAGTGTCTTAAGTAATTTAACGATGAATAAGTAGTCCCAAAATCATCCACCCAAACTTGAGCATTTAAGCTTCTGATTTCCTCAATAACATTGGCGGCATCTTTAAGGTTAATCATCAGGGACGTTTCAGTAATCTCAAGTGCCAGTAAATGAGGGGGAAAATTGGTCTTATCTAAAATCGTTTTTAAATTAGCTATAAAATTCGACTTAGTAATATGTCTGGCCGAAACATTAATGGTTAATACAAACGAGCAATTTTTATCCTCCATTAATTGCTTCACTTCTCGGCAAGCGTATTCACAAACATATCGATCAATTTCATCAATAAAGCCTTCTTGTTCAGCAAAAGGAATAAATTTGTTCGGAGGAATCATTCCTTCTTCTGGATGTGGCCATCGAATCAAAACTTCAAACCCATAGATCTCCATATCATGTGTGATAATCGGCTGATAATTAGGACGTAATTGCCTTTCCTCCAACCCTCGCCTAATCATAAATTTATATTTTTCTCTTGCTGACATCGACATAGGTAATTGGCTTTTATCAAATGGATCACGGTAAGCATCCCCTAGCTCCACACGACTCTGCTTAACTTTCATGTAGTTACTAATAATTAAACCAATTAGTTCCTTATAAGCATTAACGGTGTCTAGTTCCTTTTCTGTAGGTGTTTTGCTTTTATATGAATACATAGCAAATACAGCAATCACTTGTTCAGCCTCAGGGTCAAAGATCGGCACTGACCAGCATGACTTAAGACCATACGGCTTAATCATGTGACGATATGAGTCCCATTTACGATCTTTATTGATATCTTGTGTAATAACTGTTTCCTTTCGTATAAGAGCAGTGCCACATGTCCCCATCCCGTCATAAAGCTCTATATCCAAAAATGGTTGGATCATCTCCATAGGTAGGCTGTGGGTAACTCCACCAGTAAATACTTTTTCATATTCATTACTCAACATAATCGTACACTGGGTATCTTCAAAGACTTGCTCGAAGTACTTAAGTGCTTTAATGAGAACATCTTTTAGTGGAACACCATCAGACATATACTCAATGATATATTGATAGCCCTCGACAAATTCCTCGGGAGTAAGAACACACTGGCTACGTTGATGTGAACTCATATTGGGCCTCCAATCGATTGCAAAAATAGATAGCTATAATTTAATGAAAGTTACGACAAATCTTACTAATAATTAACAATAAATGATATGGACCTTTTGTTCTATATTATAGGTAATCATGTTTTTTTAACTTTCTCCATAAAGTCGAACGATTAATTCCTAAACGTTTCGCCACTTTGGATTGATTATAATTTTCTTCTTCAAGAACTGATTGAATCACTTGAAATTCGATATCCTCTAGAGTTCCCTCTAATTGAAAAACAGAGCTTACCTCAGATTCACGTTTATATTGTAAATGATCTCGGATATGTTCAGCTTGAATCACGTACTCCTTAACTGACATGGCAACTGTCTGGATAAATGAACGTAATTCTCGCACATTTCCTGTCCAATCATATTCTTCTAAATAGGTTAAGGCATCATCGTGAAGTTTAATCGGTTGTGTACCTAAATTTTGATGAAAATGAGCTATAAATAGAGTCACCAGTCCTTTTAGATCCTCTTTCCGGTCATTTAAAGGTGGGAGAAAGATTTCTAAAATTTGATTAGCAATAGTCGATTCTAGTAAAGGTAAGATGGATTGATTAGCCGATACAATGATGGTTTTGCCATTTGTTAATGATCTTTTCATAAAACAATTCAGCAATGGGAAGCTTTCTTTTGGTAATTGCCCAGCATTCCTCAAATATAGTGTTTTAACATGATGAGGCACTAGGTCTTCTAGCAACTCAAATTGACACCGGCTTGCATCCACGCTAATAAAGGATTGATTAGTATTCTTCTCATAATGAATATAATTGGCTAACAAGCCTCTCCCTGTCCCTGGTTCCCCATTTAGGAAAAATAACTGATGTGTATCAATCCCTAGATCGATCACTCGCATCACTCGGTCCATCGATTCACTATGATGGATGATAGAAGGTTTTTGTTTAACAGACTCGGTCTCTACCCATGGCAGTTTTTTTAAGTAATAATCACTTTTTAAAAATGACAATAACAAATATCGCTCTTCAAATGCGTTTAACCACTCTACCTTAATATCGACTTGTTGGCGTTCTTTTTGATAATGCTGCCACTTTTTTTCTGAGATTGGGATGTTTTCATCTACTATATCTAGTAATTCTTGTTTGCTTAGTGGGCATTCACTCAAAGAATTCCATACTTCAAACAAAACATCCCCCTGCTCTGATACAATCATAAGATCTTGACCTTTAAGCTTTAAGGTTGACGACAGCAATTGGTTAAAGGATTGATTCCACTTATGAAAACGGTGTTGATCTTTAGCTTTTTCAAACGCTTCGATAATGTTTTCTTTACCAGACTGGATCAGCACACCTTCTAACCCATAATAATTAGCCATCTCTACTGTTCCCACACCACCCATGACCACCCGATAGCCTTGATCTTTTAAGTGAGCGATTAAAGAGGAAACTTCTGCTTTCTCAGAAACCGTAAATAAGTCAACTGGGTATCCCAATAGATCTATAATTGTCTGAGCTCCCATGACCATCGTTGGGTAGGCGATTAATGCTTTCTTCTTATCCATTGCATTTACTAATGTTAAAACTCTTAACATATCATAACCGGACATATGTACATCTATAACAGGAATGGTGACGGATTCCTGGATGATCTTGGCTGTACCACCTCGGCTAATGATTACCTCATATCCTTCTTCAACTGCTCGCTTAGCTATTTCAACACCTTCATAGTAATTACCGACTTCGATATTAACAGCTAACTCTTGTTCGTCCTTAACACATTCCTCTATTAATGGAACCATTGAGGAGTATGGGGCAACAAACTTCACTTTGATGCTCATAGCAACGACTCCTAATTCTATTTGTTTCAATACATTTCATTTTATTGCAAAGAACAGCAATTGACAAATTATTCAACGAATTTTTAAAAATGAAACATATAACTTATCATTATAAATCAAAGGCTGAAGGTTGACAATCTGTATTATTTGTTTAAAATGTATTATATAAATTAAACAAATTAATTTAACCTATTTCGCGAAAGGTAGGTAGTTACTTATGACTCATGATCAAGCGCGCTTGCAAGAATCACAAGATGTTATAGTTAGTGCCATTGCCCAGTCCATGGTGATCTATGGTGTATCACCTTCTGTTGGTAGAATTTATGGTGTTTTATATTTTTCAGATGAACCCATGACACTGGATGAAATTAAAGACCAGGTCGCGATGAGTAAAGCGAGTGTCAGTAACGGGATTCGCGAACTAATTGAAACCGAAATGGTCACCAAAGTATGGAAGAAAGGTGAAAGGAAAGACCACTTTATTGCTGAGAAGGATTTCCTTAGAAACTTTATCAACTTCTTCGTAAAAATGTTACGACTAGAGCGTAATTTGATTATGAAAGCAGTAGATCAAACCGAACCAACCATACAAGAGATAGCGAATGAAACCAATGACGAGAAAGCTGAAAAAGTAGCTAAACGTGACCTTGAACTGATTCAAGAAGCGAAGGATTATCTGGATTGGATTATGCGCTTAGCTAATTCTATGGAATCTGGAGACATTTTTGAACACATTCCAAAGACAAAGACATAAAGGGGAAATTTGATGAAACAATATGATTCAGCATTAGTATTGATTGACCTACAAAAAGAATCTAACTTCGGCCTATCTAATATGGACCAAGTTATTACAAATACAGAGAAACTAATAAAAGCATTTAGAGCGTCTAATATTCCTATTATTTATACAAGACAGATCAACCGTGAAGATTGCATTGGCCTACCAAAAGGTGAGCCATTAAAAGAGGACGGTACACCATTTTATTACAACTCAGGTACCGACCAGATTGAAATTTTCGATGAAATTGCACCACAAAAAGATGATGTCGTAGTCGATAAACAACGCTGGAGTGCTTTCTTTAAAACAAATTTAGACTTAATCCTTCGAAGCTTAGGGGTTAAAAATCTATATATTGGTGGCGTGGTCACTGACGGTTGCTTAATGACGTCTGTTTTTGATGCGTACTTCCATGACTACGATGTGAATTTAATCCGTGACATCTGTGATGCTAGTAATGAGGGAGCCCATCAGTCCGCAATCTTAACGATGACCAACTGGGTTTATAACCTTAGCATTTATGAAACGGATGAACTTGTGAAAAAGCTTCAAGGTGAGCCACATAGTTACTTTGAAGCCGATGGGGTAGACTCTATGCAGTTTACGGCTGATACGATGAGAGAACAATTTCAAAAAATAGATAACAAAAATAGAAAGGGAGTTTAATTCATGAAGAAAGTATTTATTACATTAAGCATGATCGCTATGATTGTTTTAGCAGCATGTGGAGGTAATGAAGACGGTGAAAATACAGAAGAAGAAGCCGTTGAAGAAAAAGGGGAAATTGTATTTGGACAAACATCTTGGACAAGTACAGAAGCACCAACGCAGATTGCAAAGCAAATCTTAGAAGAAGTTGGTTACGAAGTCGAAATTACGTTACTTGACCAGCCAGTTATTTGGGAAGGCATGAAAAATGAAGAGATTCATTTCTTCATGGATGCTTGGTTACCATACACAGAAGCCGCACTTTGGGAAGACTATGAAGATTCACTACAACAAGTAGCAACAAGCTATGAAGAAGTTCCTTTAGGTTGGGTTGTACCTGAGTATGTAGATGCCGAAACAATTGGCGATCTAGAAGGTCGAGCAGATGAATTTGATGGAGAGATCGTCACAATCGGTGAAGGCGCTGGAATTGTAGAACTGACTTACGATGTGATGGAAGACGACAACTATAACCTAGATGGTTTTGAAGTTGTACCAACAAGTGAAGCAGCGATGTTAGGTGTTATTGATTCAAAAATTTCAGATGAAGAGCCTTTCATTATTACTGGTTGGAGACCACACTCTATGTTCTCTCAACATGACTTGAAATTCTTAGAAGATACTGAAGGCCACTTCATGTATGATAACGTCTATGTTCTATCATACCAAGGTATTGAAGGTGATAGCGAGTATCAAGAAGCTTATGACATCCTTTCTGAGTGGAGCATCGATGTTGATGATCTAGAAGAAATGATGTATGACTATGAGCATAATGATGTTGACTTCGAAGACTCCGCTGCACAGTGGATCGAAGACAACCGTGACACAGTTGATGAGTGGTTAAATTAATAATTCAAACCAAAAAGGCTCTAGTCATATCTTTAATTTTTATACTAATCACTCGGCACATTTGCTGTCGAAGCTTTAAACTTGTAACAATCACACCTTTTATTTTAAGTATGAAAGATTAAAGATTATAGAGTCATAATAAAGAGGTAAAACTCTCTTAATTGAGGGTTTTACCTTTTATAATTTGGGTGAATTTTCAGCTCGTACTGTTTCCATGTTGTAATGGACGGACAACCCACAGGACATGACATTTTTTCACCACCCAGGCGTTTCTGCGAACACCGAACGGTTAAAACAAAAAAGACAAGCTATTCTGTGATAGACCTACTTCCTCATATCGTCACTGAATATGTTAAAACGTTCCCAAACTGATTCTAATTCCTCAAGATGCTGTTCAATATCGTTACGTTTACGTCGACCGACCGCAGTGATCAGTGCATTAATCAAACTTAAAGGGGCAACAAATGAATCAATCAGAGATGACATATCACTCCTTGCACATAACACTATGTCTGAATAGGGAATTAAAGGTGAAAGGCGATTATCAGTTATCGCTACAACCTTGGTACCTCGGTCATGGGCAAACGATAAAGCTTCAACAGTATTCTTTGTATATCTCGCAAAGCTTAGACCAATCACCACATCATCTTCATCTATTCGGAATAACTTCTCAGAGACACCATGAGGATTACGAATCAACTCCGCGTTTTCTAGCATGACATCAAAATAAAACTCTAAAAAAGACCCTAAAGAAACCGCACTTCGATTAGCCACGATAAAGATTCGTTTTGCATTAACGATAAGGTCAATCGCTTGATTGAAGTCAGATAAATTCAGTTGGTGAGTCATTTCTCTGATTCTCTCAATGTCCTCTTCAAACATATCGTACGTTGACTGATCTTCTTCATCATATATATCATCAGAAATCTTAAGCTGTTCAACCGTAGTCAACTGTTTTTTCATTGCTTCTTGAAGAGCTTTTTGAAAATCGGGATAGCCTTTATAACCTAAAAAGGTGGCGAAGCGATAAACTGTCGCTTCACCCACTCCTACTTTCTTTGCTAAGCTGCCCACAGTTAAAAAAGGGACTGAGTTCATATGATTTAAGACATACCTTGCAATTTCTCGTTGCGATTTACTCATCTCTGGCAACTTATCAGTAATGGTCTGATATAAATCTGTCATCTGCTCAGCCCCTTTAAATATTTACCTAATTCGATTAATCGCCTGCTCGTGAGCATCAATTGTTTTCTGAATGTCTTCATCACTATGAGCAACACTCATTGAGTAGCGATTCATTGGTTTTGTATAAATTCCTAACTCTAATAATTCGTAGTCGATTTGTTTTCTTAACTCTGTATCGGCTTGCGTTAAATCACGGTAGTTTTTAATCGGTTGATCAGTAAAGACTAGATTAAATATACTACCCATGCCCACTGTCTGCATCGGGATCGAATATTGATCATAAAGGTTTTCAAGGTTATGACGCAACTTTTCTGTTTTATTTAAAAGATCTTTCATGACACCTGATTGTTCTAAAACATTGATAGTTGCAAGCCCTGCTGCTAAAACGGTTGGGTGACCGTTATACGTACCACTATGGAAAAGTGCTCGGTCAGTAGCTTGCTCTTGTGTGGTTGCTGTTAGAATATCTCGACCTCGATCCGGTGACATCATTTCCATAATATTCATTTTACCACCAACAGCACCAACAGGGAAACCACCACCTAAAACTTTCCCTAAAGCTGTTAAATCAGGTTCGATACCATAAATCGATTGCGCACCACCAACAGTTAGTCTAAAGCCCGTTTTTACCTCATCAAAAATTAAGACAATGCCTAACTCTTCTGTAACCTGGCGTAACCCCTTCATAAATTCTTCATTTGCAGGGATAAATCCTCCCTGAACAGGTTCCAAAATCACACAGGAAATCTCATTTTGCTTAGCACGTAATATACGTTCTGTTGCTTCTAAATCATTAAATGGTAACACAACCGTGTGCTCAAGATGATAATCTGAGATGCCACTTGACTCAGGAACAGCGCTAGGGTTCGACTGTTCTCCTGCGCCATCGAGATCTGGATTGACACTGACAAGCATCTGGTCATAACCACCATGGTAGTGACCTTCAAACTTAGCCACTTTTTGCTTACCCGTATAAGCTTCAGCCAAGCGAATAGTTAGAAGTGTCGCCTCTAATCCGGAATTAGTAAACCGTACTTGGTCAATTCCTGGAAACAGATCGACTAATTTCTTAGCCATTTCATACTCCAAATGATGTGGTGCACCGAAAACAAACGTACCACAATCCTCCATTTGCTTTTGAACCGCTTCTTTAACTTTTGGATGTCCATGTCCTAGAATTAATGCACCATAACATAACAGATAATCAATATACTTGTTCCCATCTACATCGACAAGCTGGGTTCCAGACCCCTCCTTCATCACGATTGGATGAGGTGAGAAATATTTAATATTAGCCGTCACCCCACCTGGAATCACCGATTTAGCCTGCTCATAAGCCTTCGCTGATTCACTTGTTCTTTCTTGGAAATTCATCTCTCGCACAACATGCGTACTCATTCTCCACACCCTTTTGTGAAATATTCATTTCATACATTATCTATATGATGATTTTATTTCATAATGCACGATTATGCAAGGGAAAAACATAAATTGTTTGTTTGCCTAAAAATTTCGCATGCTGATGAAAAAAATATTTCATTAAATAACTGACTTCCTGCTTTTGGAGAAGTGTGAAACGTCTATTTGACCGGAGACTTGGCTTAAAATAAAATGACTACTAATTGGTATACCAATTAGTAGTCATTTTAGGTTGCATATTTAATGTTTGCGATAGGTAACTGAAACACCCACTATCAAAAGCCAGTTTCTTAGACTTTTCGGACAGCTCATTAAAATTTATTTTTCAAAACAATAGTGAAGTTTATGATAGGTTTTCCTCATCTCAACTACCTTGTCTTTGACATATGAAGCAGACTGATAACCTTTTAATATACTTGTGATGAGTTCAGCAATGTCTTCCATATCACTCTCTTTCATGCCTAATCTGGTTGCCTCAGTCGTACCAATCCTTATTCCACTTGGTTCATCCCAATCTTCTGGTCGATCTTTAGGGATCAGGTTTTTGTTGACGATGATGTTGGCTTCAGCTAGCTTATTTGCGACTGGATATCCTCCACCAAATTCACTTACGTCAGCTATAACTTGATGTGTTTCAGTATAGCCCTTGTGATCGCCTAAAACTGGAATTCCACGGTCATGAAGTGCCTGGGCTAATGCTTTTGCATTTGCGACAATTTGCTTCATGTATTCTTCACCAAAAGTGATAAATTCTGCTGCCGATACTGCTAATGCCGCTACACGGTTAACTTGATGTGTTGCTGCTAGAGTTGGGAAGATAGTTTCGGTAATTGATTCAGTTAACTCAGGGTCATCCCAAAGAATGATACCACTTTGAGGCCCACTAAAGGTTTTACCAGCTGAACCGGTTATAACATCTGCTCCTTCTTTTAGAGGATCCTGAAATAAACCGGCACCGATTAAACCAAGCTGATGGGCACCATCAAAGAATACCTTTCCTCCCCACTCACTAACAATATTTGAAATCTCGCGTACTGGAAGTGGAAATAAGGTCATCGAAGCTCCCAAGGATACCAACTTAGGTCTAACATCTCTAGCAACCTTTTCAAACGCGTCTAAATCAACAGTTAATTCTTTAGCATCCATTGGTACATCGTATATGTTTACTCCACGAACGCCTGCAGGTCCATCCTGACGGTTACTAGAGTGTCCTCCATAAGGTTGAGTCAAACTCATGATGTTATCACCTGGTTCTGTTAAAGTTGCATAGACCGCCATATTTCCGATCATACTCGCCACGAGCCGATGGTCGGCATAGTTCACTCCAAATGCCTTTTTTAACAGCTCCATACACAAGGCCTCAATCTCATCAATATATTGAGTTCCGGCAAACCAGCGTTCTAATTTTCCAATATGACCTTCAGCGGCTCTTGTTCCTACTTCCGAAGATAACAATTCACGTACTATTGGACTTGTTGGAGCCTCTGGTGCTAACAAGTTTAAACATTCATCACCACGCCATATTTCATTTCTCCTAACCGAATTCAGAACCTCATCAACCACTAATCGGTCAGACGGGCTTCGTTCAATTATATCTTTTGCCCAATCTAACACCTTCGTATCATGTACTTCCTGCTTACGGTCAGTCACATTCATTTTAAAATCCTCCCCATCAATTATTGAGCTAGTAACTCAAATAAACTCAACCAGTTTTTTTCGACGAGGTCACTTACTAGGTGTGAATTCCCTTTTTGGCAGGCCTTGATAATGTCTTGGTGATCGCTGACAGAGTTTATTCCTTCTACAGAATTAAACTTCGCAAATTCCAAGCGCCTGATTTTCGGTTCTACAGGCTCTAAGGCTTTGACAATCTCTTGGTTGTTAGATTTCTTTAAAAATACTTCATGAAAACGGTCGTCACATTCAACCGCTCCAATGACATCTCTTTTTTCCAGCTTTCTTTGTAGCTGCAAATTAATCAGTTCTAATGTTTCAATGTCATCTTCGTTGAGATTAACGTTCGCTAACTTGGTTGCCAAGGCATGTAGTGATGCGACAACCACAGTTGCTTGTTTCACCTCCTCTAAATCAATTTCTGCAATACGCGTAAAGGACCCTGGACTCGCTTCGACTAGACCCTCATCTTCTAAACGTCTTAGCGCTTCACGCACTGGAGTTCGACTCACATTAAACTCCTCTGCTAAGTCTTGATCACGAACCCTCTTTCCAGGAGATAGCTCTAAGCGTATAATTGCAGTTTTAAGTTGTTGATAGACTTGCTCCCTTAACGACTGACGTTGGATCGTTTTTATTGATGTATTAGGTTTCATAAATCCAATATATCGCATTTCAATTTAATATTCAATTCAAAATATTAGACATTTTCTGATATATTTCGTGATTTTGAAGGTAGAAAACCATTTAAGGATTTCGTTACCTACCGCAAAGTTCTATTTGGCATAGTATACTGCGCTGAGTTTTCCAGCACTATTTTTTGTTGCAAAAAAATAACCCAGTTCCATAAGAACTGAGTTTAAACAAATGATTATATTTAGCACCTTCTTGAACTATAACACTTCGATAAGCGTAAGTAGAAAAATTCATAAACTACGCTTTTGTCAATTTACACTGCCCATATTTTTGAAATATTGCATTGCACCAATCATTGTAATTAATCCTACAAATAGAGGCGTAAAGTATGCAAATAAATACAGCACAAACATGTTCAACTGTGTATTACTATCAATATAATTTCCAGTTAAGATACTTAATACAGAAATCACAAAAACCAAAAACGGTAAAAGGTAGAGATTCATCCGTTTAATTTTTATAAAGACAGTTGAAAATCCAATGACTAGTAATAAAACAGAACCAAGAAGAGTCATGTTCCACATAAAAATCCATAATTGTTCTGAAAACCATCCAGAAATTAAACTAAGCCAGATACCCAACGCACTTAGAGTAATAAATAAATTTACATAAGCCAATTTCTTGTTATTTAAATACAAAAATATAATTGGACCTATTAGTAAGCACAATATTGAAAAACCGACCATAAGGAACGCCTCCACTATTTCACTTATCACCATTGAATAAAGTTATTATTCCTTACTTAAACAATAATTGGCAAAGTTTTGCTGAGCTATTGTCCTTATTTTGACAAATAAAGTTGCTATTCCTTCTTAAACTCTGCCCTTAAGTTTTTAAGTAAACATTTCACAGTCAGTTTAAAACACGGGCCAGCTCTTTTGCGTTGCTAACTTTTGCATCCGTTCACCTGGGTTAACAACGATCGGGTGGTCGACTAAATCTAATAACGGGGCATCTGATTCACTATCTGCATATGCATATAACGTTTCAGTCGCTTGTTCTTTATAATGTTGCTTAAGCCATTTATGCAGTTGGTTTACCTTCTCTTCTCCATTGACTATGCGCCCCATCTTCCCAGGGCAAATACCATCCTCATCAAAAACTAATTGTGTACCGATCGTTTCAACATTCTCTAATTCGATTTCTTTCACAAATGCTTTAAGAAAAGGCATTAACGCCCCAGACAAAACCACTACATCATCACCATAAGATTGATGTTGCTTAATTTTCTCAACTAAGGGACGGTTCACTCTTCCTAAGTCTTCTCGCGCCAGCTCGCCAAAGAAAGAAGCTAACTCCTCTTGTGATTTCCCTTTAAATGACCGAACAAAACTATGGAAAAATTGATGCTTGAAGGCCTCTTTCCCCTTGAATACACCGACAAACATACTCCTTAATAATCCACTACCAACAACAATCCACTCTTTAATGCCATATTCCTTCCTTGCCACTTGAAACATGACCTTAAACGAGTTCCCTTGATATAATGTCCCGTCAAAATCCACCGTTACTACTGCCACATTAAACACCTCTTTAACCATTTACTATTAATCCTATTCTAGCATAGCAACAATTAAGTACCACACCAAAAACACTATACCTTTCCACAAAATATAATCTCTAACATCAGTTGTCTATTCATAAAATTTAATGGACAATAAGTATAGGAGGTGTCATTTTGCAATTTCTAACTGCTAATCAAGTTAATTCGTCACTATCTATGAAAGAGGTTATTGACTCGATCGAAGCTTTTCACTTAAAAGAAGATGATGGTGGTGTCATATCACCGGAACGAACACAAATTAAGGACGGTAACAATACCGGTTTACTCATGCCTTCGTTTCATGGCGATTATTATTCCGTCAAATTAGTAGGTTCAGCACCAAATAATAAAAGGTTACCTACCATCCAGGGGATTATGTCCTTATATGATCGGCAAACGATGAACCCCCTATTAGCTTGTGATGCGATTCCTATCACCAATCTAAGAACAGGTGCATTAGGTGGACTAGCTATGAAATATCTTATCTCTAAAGCTACTTCAACATTGGGGATTATCGGAACTGGGGCCCAGGGATGGAGTCATCTAGAAGCAGCCATTGCCGTAAGACCTATTAAAAGTGTTATTGTCTATAATCGGACAGAATCAAGAGGAAAAGATTTTATTGAAAAAGCACAAAAATACTATCCGGATATAACGTTCAGCCAGCAACCGATCGTCGAATTAATTAAGAACTCCGAGGTGGTCGTAACAGCAACCACATCCAAAACCCCCATTCTTCCGAAGTTAGACCATTCTTACTGGAAAGGTAAACTGTTAGTTGCAGTCGGCTCCTTTCGTCCAGACATGCAAGAGATATCAGATGATGTCCTACAGAAGGCCGCAAATACCTATGTTGATACCGATAAGGCGTGGGGTGAGTCTGGAGACATGATACAAGCCAAACAACACGGACATGCACCAAACTCATCGCTTACTCTAAAACACATCATTAACCATCCACCAGAGATAAAAAATGAGTTAACCATCTTCAAGTCTGTTGGTGATTCTGTATTTGACTTAATTACCACCAAAACCTTATATGAAAAAATAAAACAGACATAGATAAAAGCTGTCCAGTTAGTAATTTAACTAACTAGGACAGCTTTGTTTATTCATAGTTCTCTTCAATTTCATAAACTTCTTCGTCATCAAAGACAACCGCTAACTCGACCTCTTTCACTTCACCTTCATGAATCTCAAAATGATCATAAATACGGTCTAGAGCTTCATCCTTAGGCATATCCATTGAGAAGTCTACTTCCTCAAACAGGGCTTCAATTTGCTCTAAGGCTTGATCACCATCACGTTCACTCTCTTGTTCATCTGCATTTTCGGTATCAACTTCAACTTCAGCATCCTTTTCGCCATTTTCCACCCCGTACTCAAAACTCCATTCACTACCATCCTGAAAATCAATCTCTAACTCAAACTCACGGATACCAAAGTCGTGATCCTCTTCATTACGGGCTTGAATCTCATCACCCTCTTCTTGAAGCTCATCATCTTGATCTTCTATCCCTTCACTCGTTCCTTCTTCCTCATCACGGTCTAGGTCTTGACTTTCATCTTCACCTAGCTCCATATCTTCTTCACTTTGTCCCTCAGTTTCTGGGTCTGTCATCCCTAAATCCTCATCCGGCTCATTATCTGTCCCACAAGCACCAAGGATTAAGAATAAACTCGCAAATAAGACCAAAAAAGGTTTCACCTAAACCACTCCTTGCCTATTTTTCATACTCATTAGTGTTCCCAACCCTGTAAAATTATTCTTTTTAGAGGGGAAAGTTACCGAAATAGGAGAAAAGGAGGATGGAAGTATAAATTGAATAAGCTTCTGAATTTGTTTACAATAATAGTAATTTGAGGAGGTATAATATGCCAATTCACAACAAACTCATTCGCGATAAAATCCCTGAAATTATTGAAGCCACGGGAAAGAGTTTCTCAACTAAAAAACTATCAGAAGAAGACTATATTAAAGAACTAAGGACTAAACTTAGTGAAGAAGTTAATGAATATCTAAATGCTAAGAATGATAATGAAGCACTTGAGGAGCTCGCAGATATAGTTGAAGTAATCCATTCACTAGCAAAAATTCACGGCAATAGCTTCGAGAAAGTCGAACAGTTAAGAGTCGAAAAAGCACATAAACGCGGTGTATTTGATAAGAGGATTTTTTTAAAAGAGGTTGAGGATTAATAATGGAAAACATTTCCCTACACACCAAAAATATTTATAAACACATTAAATCAGGCATTCAAAACTCATCAACGATTTATTTACTAAGCTCTTTTATTATGAAGTCTGGTGTTGAGTTAATTATCGATGATTTGAAGCTGTCTTTAGAGAATGGAGCAGATGTAAAAATCGTAACAGGTGACTACTTATATGTTACTCAGCCGCAAGCACTAGAACTGCTTTTAGATTTATATAAATATAATAATTTTGAAATACGATTATGGCAAAGCTCAGGGCAATCATTCCATCCTAAAACTTATATTTTCAAACACGAAGACGAAGGTAATTTAGTAATAGGTTCCTCAAACCTTTCACGTTCTGCACTTACCTCAGGTGTCGAGTGGAACTTACAAATGAAAAGACATACCTCAACAGACGTATTTCACGACGCATTAGATACTTTTATCGATTTGTTTCACAGTCAGGAAACGATACAAATAAACCCAGAGACGATAAAAGACTATAAAAACCACTATGATCGTTTTCATGCTGACCACCCCGACCTTAATTTAAAATGGTCAGAACGTGAGGAGGTAGAATTAACTTTACCAAATGATAGCGAGGAGCAAGAAGTCATCCTTGAAAGTAGCCAACATTATCAAGAAAAAACACCTGAACCACGTCCAGCACAACGTATAGCTTTAGATGCCCTTAATGAAACGGTTAATGAAGGTTATGACAAAGCTGTAGTTGCACTAGCTACTGGATTAGGAAAGACATACTTAGCCGCTTTCTTTGCTCAAAAATATGAGAAAATTCTCTTTATCGCTCATCGTGAAGAAATATTAAACCAAGCCCGGAAATCTTTTGAACACTCACTAGATAAAGAAGGTGGTATCTTTAACGGATCACAAAAAGATATGGACCATGACTTAATTTTTGCCTCTATTCAAACATTATCTATTCAAGAACGATTGAATAGTTTTAGCCCTAATGATTTTGACCTTATAATTGTTGATGAATTTCATCATGCTGCAGCTAATACTTATAAGAAAGTGATTGATTATTTTAATCCCTCTTTCTTATTGGGACTAACTGCAACACCAGAACGAACTGACGGCCAAGACGTCTTAGCGTTATGTGATGGTAATTTGGCCTGTGAAATAAGTTTTATAGATGCCATTCGATGGGTGGCTCTCCCCCTTTCAATACTACGGGGTTTTAGATGACATTGATTATAGCCAAATACGTTGGTTAGGCACAAAATACGATCGTGAACAGTTAACAGCAGAACAATTGCAGGAAGATCGTGCACAACATATATTCACCGAATGGAAAGAAAAGAGACAAACAAGAACTATTGGATTCTGTTCCTCTATTAAACAAGCAGAGTTTTTAGCTAATTACTTTAACAATCAAGGGGTTAAAGCAATATCTCTTACAGGTCAATCAACTAAACAAGTTCGCTCCCAAGCAATAAATCAATTGGAGCGTTTAGAGATAGAAGTAATATTTACTGTTGATTTATTTAATGAAGGTATAGACATCCCTTCTGTAGACACATTGTTATTCGCTCGTCCGACTGAATCTTTAGTCATTTTTACACAACAAATTGGCCGTGGCCTTAGAACCTTTTCAGGAAAAGACCACTGTGTCATTATTGATCTCATAGGAAATTACAGGTATGCAGAAACCAAGCTAAAAGTATTTAACCAAGACCGTGAAAATAGAGACAAAAATATCGTCCAAACAAATCCTGTCGTACCTTGCGGATGTTCATTCGAATTAGACACAGAAGTTATTAACTTAATAGAAGAGTTACGCAAGAAGACAAGTCCCATTAAGCAAAAAGTATATTTTGATTACCTGGAAACGAAACGTAAGTTAGGTAGACGTCCTACTTATAAAGAAGCTCATCTACACGGAACAATGGAATCAAAATTATTCAAAACAAAATTCGGAGGATACTTTGCGTTTTTAAAAGATTACGGAGAGCTTAGTGAACATGAAGAAGAAGTTTTTTATAAATACCATCAGTGGTTCGAAAAGCTTGAAAAAGAAACCATGAGTAAATCATATAAAATGGTTATTCTTCAGTATATGCTAGATAAAGGACCAGACAATTGGTTAAACCCTATAATACCTTCTGAAGTTGCTCTTTACTTTCACAACTTTTATATGGAAAAAGAGTATCGTAAGAATATTGACTTCTCAGATAGGTCTAGTAAAAAGCTTTGGGATTATGATGAGGACAAGGTTGCAAAACTTATAGCACAAATGCCAATGACCAAATGGACAACAGGAAAAGATAATTTAGCAAGCTTTAATGATAACACCTTCAGATTTAATATTGATATGAAGGATAATGATAAACAGATATTATATGATATGACCCAACAAATATGCGAATATAAAATGCACACTTACTTCGAACGAAGATTAAGACGTATTAATATGAATTAGGTAATTCTCATGATCGAACAATTATACTACCGTCGTTTTTATTATGCTTACTTTTTCACATTAGTCGTTTTGGTCGGTGTGGTTAGCTACATATTTCTCACAACTAAAAATGGTCAATGATCTAAATAAGTCTCACTTAACCTTTTGGTTAGGTGAGTATTTTTTTACCCACCTATTTTTGTAAACTGTATTTGAATCAAAATTAGGAGGAGATATTTATGAAGAGATTTACTTTATTATTTATGTTGTTGGTACTCGCACTATTCCTTGCTGCTTGTGGTGAATCAAGTGTTGAGACAGTAGATGGAGAAGAGTCAGAAGAGACAACAGAGAGTTCTAATGAAGAAGATATAGAGAAAGAAGATCAAGATGAAAGTTCTAAAGAGGATACCGAAGTTGCTGAAGAAAGCTCTGAGGAAGAAGAACAGAACGTTTCTATTGGTGATTCTATCCAATTTGATGATTTGAAAATAACATTAATTGGTGCTCGTCAAATTGAAAGTGACAATGAGTTCATTACTGAAGACAACGATCTGTTCCTAGCAGTTGAGTTAGAAATGGAAAACACGGGTGATGAGGAAGAATCATTATCAACGATGTTAAGCATGTCATTATTCACAGATGATGGTTACTCACAGGATCAAACATTCATGGTCGATGGGCGTGGTAGTCTAGATGGATCATTAGGTGCTGGACGTTCCATGAAAGGGGAAATTGTCTTCGACGTTGAAACCGCAGAATTTTATGAGTTTATCTTTGAAAATCCATTCACTTCGGGTCAGGCGATCTGGGAAATTCCAAGTGAGGCTATTCAATAAAAAGTAGCTGCTAATAAGTAGGTTTGTTTTAGGAAACACCACCATAAATAAGTGCACAGAATTGCAAAGCAATTGGTGCACTTTTTTTACGTCATATCAAATCATCACTAACTTGTGTTCAATTAAAGGAATTACATGGAAACTGTCGAATAAGATATACAAGAAGTTAATAATTAGGAGGAAAGAATGATGGATCATACACGCTATTACGTCATTCCAGGTGGGCTTATTCTTGGACTAGGTATTGGCTTGATGGTTGGAAACCCCGGGGCTGGAATGCTTATTGGCTTAGGGCTAGGGTTTCTAATAAGTCCGTTATTTGTACTATTCGAAAAGAAAAATAATCGTAAAAAGCAATTAGAAAATCGATTAGAGCGACTGGAGAAGAAAATCGAAAATGATGATCATTCATCTAGTGCATAAGGTATAAAAGTTATATAGTAACCACCTAGTTTCATCCCTCCTTCACTCATTATTCCACTAATTTCTTCTAAAGCTACGATTGCTCTCTTGTTGGGTTGAAGATCCTTTTATAAGATGCATAAATTCTTCACAAAACAATTGTACAATGACCTTAACCAATCAAAATAGAGGTGAATTTTATGCACTTTATGAATGGATTTTGGCCCCCTCTATTAATGGTGATTTTTTGGGGTGCCTTATTAATTCTAGGTTTTTTGTTAATCTCTAATTATCTTGATGAAAGTAAACGAAATGACCCCTATAAAATTCTAAAAGAAAGACTTGCTAAAGGGGAAATTACTGAAGAAGAGTATGAACGGATAAAATCCACTCTAAAAGATTAAAACTTAATTTTCCTATTTGGTATATATTACAATTGGTGCTATGCTAAAAGAAAAACTCATAGCCAAACTTGAAGAAGGTTTAATATATGTATAATCAACTCTCTTTTAAAATAGGAATCTTATTTTTTGTATTTATCTTAATGATTGAATCGATCTTGTTTTTCACCTTATATACGAGTCTAGCTAACCAGCGTGTAGAGGAAGTCTTAGACGATCTACTCGCACGTGGGAACACTCACCGAGCAGCCCTAGAGGATCATTTTGAACGTAGAACGTTAGACCATGTCGAGTTAATGGAGTCTTCTTCAGATCTAACTGTCGTCATTACCGATGAAACAGGTGATGTACTTGTTCATTCAAACACAATCGAAGAAGACATGCAGGCGATTATTGATTCGACTGACTACCGTCACATCTCCATCGGTGGTGAAGTAATTGAAGATGGTTGGACCGAGGTGGATCACGTAGCCACTAACAGCCCGATTATTTCCAATAACGAGCATGTTGGTCATGTTTTTATGTTTACGCACACCAATAATATTAAAAAGATCGTCAATCAATTAGGTAATCACTTTTTAATAGCAAGTGTCATTACAGTCATGATTACAGTTGTTACAATCTTTATTCTTTCAAAGCTTATTACCAAGCCGATCATTCGGATTAAGGAAGCGACAGAACAGCTTAGTCACGGAAACCACCACGTGGAACTTTCAACTGCCAGGCAAGACGAGTTAGGTGAGCTCGCCGATTCGATCACCAAATTGTCTAAAGATCTTGAGCGGTTAAAAAACGAACGCCACGAATTTCTAGCAAGTATCTCACATGAGCTTAGAACTCCATTAACCTATATTAAAGGTTATGCAGATATTGTGAGCCGGCCAAACCTTTCGGAAGAAGAAAGGGAAAAATATATTCAAATCATCCAAGAGGAAACCAAACAATTAAGTGCACTCATTAAAAATCTATTTGACCTCGCAAAGGTTGATCAGAATGAATTTGTTATAAAACCTAAACAAATCAATTTAAAAGAGTTAATCGAGTCTTTGGTCAAAAGAGTTAAGCCAGCTTATTCTGAGAAGGACATAACATTAATCGTTAACTGTCCTAAAGAGATTATTGTCTCCGTAGACCCTGTTCGTTTCCAACAAGTTCTATTGAATGTATTAGACAACGCCCGCAAGCACTCACATGAAGGTAGTGAAGTCATTATTAGTGCCAAGCAATACAGGGAACACATACAAATCATCATTGAAGATGAAGGTGAAGGCATCCCTAAAGAGGAGTTACCTTTTCTGTTTGACCGTTTATATCGGGTGGAGAAATCCCGTTCTCGTCAAAAAGGTGGCACCGGCTTAGGACTTACTATTGCCAGGGAAATTATTGAGTCCCATGGTGGCAGCATCAATATTGAAAGCGAACTCGGTAAAGGAACCGATGTGATTATTACGTTGAGGAGTGACCACTCAAATGTATAAACTACTTTTAGTCGATGATGAAAAACGGATGTTGGAATTACTAGAGTTATATTTAAAACCTCATTATATGTGTCGTAAAGCCATAGGTGGAGCTGAAGCCTTAAAACAGATTGAGAAAGAAACATTTGATTTAGTACTGCTTGACATTATGATGCCAGAAATGGACGGTTGGGAAGTTTGCGAAGAAATCAGAAACAAATCAGATGTTCCTTTAATTATGCTGACTGCTCGAGATCAGAAAGAGGACATTATCAAAGGGTTAAATCTTGGAGCTGATGATTATGTGACAAAGCCCTTCGATGAGGAAGAGTTACTAGCTAGAATTGAGGCATTACTCCGAAGGCAGCCTCCTAAACACGTTGTTGAGGTTAACAGTTTAATTTGGGATGAAGATCGCCATGAACTTTCATTTGAAGGACAGACCATCAAATTAACACCAAAGGAATTTTCAATGATCGGTTATTTAATGAAGCACCCGAACCAAGTATTTGAAAGAGAGCAGTTCATCGAATTAATCTGGGGATTTGACTCAGACACAGGTGGAAGAACGATTGATTCTCATGTGAGAAATATTCGCGATAAAATTAGACAGACAGGATTTCCAATTGATAATTACTTAAAAACTGTTTGGGGTGTTGGCTACAAGTGGGTTAACTCCTCTCTGGACTAACCTGTGACCGGGATTAGATTCACAATTCGTTAACCTAATCTCGATAAAATCTTGACATTTTTATTTTAAATTATTTTTATAAAGATGCTTAGTCTTTATAAGTTCTATGTCACAGTTCTATTCTATGAATACCCTGCTATATATCAACTTATATTACGAGCAATCTCCCCCTATATAGATTATTCGTAATATAAGTAAGGTAACTACCACTGTTTATATCGGTGGTAGTTTTTTTATAGTCCTAAACAAAAAAAGCAGTCGGACTTAATTCCAACTGCTTGAATAGTAGTTTTATAACTATTGCACAACTAAAGTAGTTGTCATCTCGTCATGGCCTTCTCCACAAGGAAGACTACAATAGATCTCATATTCTCCTGCCTCACTTGCCACAAATGTTGCTTCGTCTCCACCGTCGACTTCAACATCTAATCCGTCAATGGCTACGTTATGCATGCCCTCATCATTCGTTAAGGTGATCGTCACCTCGTCACCTTCATCTACAACATATTCATCCTGGTCAAAGTCCCAGTTATTTGCAACTAAATCAACTTGACTTGTAGAAGTAGGCTCATCAGAATTTGAGTCTGCAGGTTCTGAACTATCGTCTCCACCACACGCCGCAAGTGCTAAAACAACCCCTATAAAAATGGAAGCAAGTAGATATTTCTTAAACATAAAAATCTCCCCTTTTTCTCCTAATATGGCAAATGCCCTTACACTTAGTATGATAGTTAGGAAGTATGCAGTTTTTATGAAGAAGAAAAAACAAAAATATGAACGCAAAAAAAAATGATTTCGAAAATTGATCGAAATCATTTTTTTATCGGAAAAATTATGCTTGGATTTGGCCAATTTAATTATACTTAACATAAATGATTATCTTTCACAATAGCTTCACCTCTTATATTGGGCTATCTAAAACTATTATGACGTCAAGTTAGCTAAGTGTTCTTGGCTATTTGAGAATTTAATCCGTTTTCTTTTTGAAGTATAATCCCATAAATGAATTCCTGTATCTCCTGTCATTAAAGTAACATCTGTTTCTACCGGCAGGTTAAGAAAACTCCTATAGAGCATACTAATTAACCCACCATGTGAAACGACACAGATTCTTTCTCCTGTTTTAGCAGTATCAGAATAAATCAATCTTGACCAAAACCTCTCTGCTCGAGCCCTAAACTGGATCATCGACTCACACCCGTAATGCTCATCATGTGGTTTTCTTCCCCCTTCTGGCATCGGGTATTTCTCCAACGCTTCACTTCGCAATAAACCTGCTAACCATCCATTATTCCATTCCATTAAGTCCTCATCTTTTTCAAGCATAACACCTGTTGATTTTGAAATTATATCAGCAGTTTGAAGTGCACGGTTTAATGGGCTAGTTATAATTTTGGATGGTTTATAGTGTTGATTAATCCAAGTAGCTGCGTTCCTTGCCTGATCAAGACCTAATTCAGTTAATGGAAAGTCTGCTCTTCCTTCATGTCGATCTTCGAGATCTGCTGTTGACTGACCATGTCTTACAACGAGTATTTCCATGAGCCCACCCTCTTTAGTTATGTTAATTATCAGATATGATGGTTAACCTTTCCGATGAGTCGCCTATGCCTTTCCAAACGACTCTGGCATGACAGCAGCAACCACTAACCCTTTAGCTACCATCTCATCTTCAGCAAAGACCTCTGTATGTACCCTGAATTTCTTCGGGTGAACTTCTTCTACCTTTCCAATTGCTCTTAACTCAACGCCTTGTGGGGTTGGTTTCAAGTAATTCACTTCTAGTGAGGCCGTTATAAAACGCGGTGGTTCGACACCATCTTCCGGATAATGGCCATTCTTCCTGTGTAATGCCAATGAAGCTGATCCAGTTCCGTGACAATCAATTAAAGAAGCTAACAGGCCACCGTAAACGAATCCTGGTATGGCAGTATGTTCAGGCTTTGGTTGATAAATTGTCAGTGTTTCCTCACCATTCCACCCTGTTCGAAAATGATGGCCGTCATCATTATTTCTTCCACATCCATAACAATGCGCAAGATCATTGGGATAATAATCTTGAATGGCGTGACTTATTTCAGTCATGTTCATCCCCCCTTGGTTATTAATTTCGGCACATAGTTTTATAACTCCTTTTGACAAATTCACTTTTAAGTTCAAAAAACGGGGAAGACCCAGTTAAGGGATTGTGAATAACCCTCCAATAAAAGTCATCAGTAAAATAATCGTCGTATAAAGCATTAACCTTCTTACAGCTTGTGGATAACCGTTTTCTAAAAGCTTCTTCTGTTCTTCCTTAGGCCTATTTCCGTAACCACTTATAAACTTGTAGTGATCATATTTATACATCAAAAACGTAAGACCACCAACAATTAATAACGTGAAAGTCATCACAATGATATAAATGATCATACCTGTAGACATACTCGCATCCTCCATCAGTTAGGTCTATAATCATAGACACTTATCAATTTCTTCTATATATAAAAATCATACCCCAATAGATAGAGTCAATCCAATAGTTGTTTGCACATACTATAGCAGGAGGTGTTTCCATGAAGTTAGCCTTATTACAAATGGATATTGCCTACGGAGATGCTAAGAAAAACCAGGATGAAATTTCTAAATACTTCTCAAATCTAAGCCATCATGTTAATACTGTTGTCCTACCTGAAATGTGGAACGTCGGCTATGATTTAAGACGCCTAGATGAAATTGGTGATTTTGAGGGACGTGTAACTCAGGAATTTTTAAGTAATTTAGCTAATAAATACACTGTCAATATTGTCGGTGGTTCCATTGCCAAAATAGATGAACGTGGCTACTCCAATACGATGTATGTAATTGACCATTCAGGAAACTTAATAACAGAATACGGTAAAGCTCACTTATTCCTACTAATGGATGAAAAGAAGTATTTAGTTGAAGGGAATTCTCGAGGGGGTTTCGAGTTAGATAGCGTTCCTAGTGCTGGCGTAATCTGCTACGACATCCGTTTCCCCGAGTGGATTCGAACCCATGTATTAGAAGGAGCACAAGTGATTTACGTAGTTGCACAATGGCCAAAGCCTAGGATTGATCATTGGCGAACATTACTAATTGCAAGAGCTATTGAAAACCAATGCTTTGTTGTTGCTTGTAATCGTGTTGGTAAAGATCCGAATAATGAGTTCGGGGGCCACTCCATGGTGATTAATCCTTGGGGCGAAGTTTTATGTGAGGCCAGTAGCGATGAAAAAATCTTAACAGCCACGATTGACCTTACCCAAGTTGAACAGGCACGAAAACACATTCCCATTTTTGAAGATCGTCGTGAAGATTTATATAAATAAGGAAAGGCCGGACAGTAAAATTGCTGTCCGGCTTAATTATGGCTTCATCTATTTGAAAATAGTATGAAAGTGAATTTATCTGTTTAATCATTAACGGTGTACTAGATCCATTTCAGCTTCCGCTTGAACTGGCTCTAGGCGTAGATCAGACTTTTTCTTTTTAAAGCGTGACACTAAGCTTTCTAAAAAGTAAATTGTCGCCAAAAAGAAAAATACAACAGTTGATACAAGAATAAGTGATGTTGTCATAACCATCTACCCCTTTCCAGTTAAATTTTAGTGTTTTTCATAATTTCCTACTATATATTATCATATATACCCTTAAATGCAACTCATTAAATACATTCTTTTCAAAACTTTTAAATACTCTCAAATACTTTACATTTCTCCAAATTTACCTACACTTACACAAACGCACTCCCTACGCTATTGTCAGCGCTTTCACTAGGAAATTAATCCATTTCCCCTAACAATCCGGTCACAAATATTTCACTAAAAGGACATCTCCATTTTTCATTTTATTAACCTCATTACTTAATGTGATGATTTGTATTTTAGAAAAGGGCTTACTTTAAGCAAAGTTTTATGAATCGTTACAGGATTGTTGCCCCTACATATTTCTAGGAAATCTCATAAGGTAAATATGAGTGGTAGGTTATAGATAAATTTAGGTCGATTTTGTTCAACCTAAAGAGATTAGTAACTTTCCTACCAATGATATTTCTCAAGAACACGCAGTGGAGGTGAACGCCATGAATGATGGCATGAACGAAAACAATCAAAACAACCAAAATACTCAAAACAATAACCAGTCCCAAGGTCAATCCAACTTGATTCCTAATGAACTACAAGGTGTCTCCAATAAAGTCATAGACTTATTAGTAGATACCACTTTAAAGAAACACAACGTTAATCTTGAAAGCAATCAGTTAGATGAAGATACTAAACAGCAACTAAGAGAGCTAGTTGAAGAGCTGCAAAAATCTGTTGAATCACTACAGAACAATCAAAATAACAATGATTAATTCTACTAAGCCTATATGTCAATAAAATGATTGAATAGCCTTTCCTTACTAACAGCTTCTCTCATATTTAATTAGTGTAAGGATTGATAAGGAGGGAAATAGAATGACAAGAAGGATCACACAATTTTCAAACCAAAAGGCGCCAGTTGTCTATAACACAACTAACAATAATCAACCTTCTGTTAGTAGACCAAATAGATGGAACGCATTAGATCCATCATCCTGCCACCCATTAGATTCTAATGATACCCAAGAAGCAGCTCAATCTATTAGAACTACTCAACAATCATTTGAATCTATTGTGGTAAAAGATTCATGTGACATCGAAGTAACAACAACAAACACACAAGCTGCTGTAAACGTGCAAATCGGATTACAAGCAGCGATCGCGCTAATTATTAGCATTTCAGTAGCAGATAGTGAGCGTGCCGAAGAGCTAACTCAAGACCTATATGAAAAGATCAAATCTACTCAAATCAATAGACAACAAACGTATATCGAGAACTCTCGAGATGTAAATGTAACGACAACCGACACGGAGATTGCCGTCAATGCCCAGATCCTGTTGCAAGTATTACTTGCGCTTGTAGCCCGTTTGAATATCCTTTAATCAAAAAAACCAACTATTTATGATCTCTTCATAAATAGTTGGTTTTAATTATTATGATAAGAAGACAGCTCCATATGTCAATGCACCAACAATGACATATGCAGGATGAACCTTCCATTTTTCAAGTGCTAAAAAACTAGCAACAATTAAAATAATCGTCTGAATGATGCCAGCTCCTTCATAGGAAGTTGCAAAAAATTGATAAGCTAGCACGCCTAGTAAAATCGCAATAGCTGGACGAATCAGCGCTGTCATACGCTTGATTTTTGGTGAGTCTTTATATTTCATTAGTAGTTTTAATAATAAAATCATAGCAATCAATGAAGGAACCACAGTTGCCGAAATAGCAACAATCGCTCCAAATATTCCACCTACTTCATAACCAATATACCCAGCCATTTTCGTGGCAATTGGGCCTGGGAGTGCATTACCTAATGCAAGTACTTCACCAAACTCGGGAGTGGTCATCCACTCATAACGTTGAACCACCTCATACTCAATCAAAGGAATTGTCGCAGGTCCACCACCATAACCGACGATCCCTGGTATGAAAAAGGCCAAAAATAAATTCCAATACTCGATCATGATGATTCACCCTCCTTTTTCTTGTCTTTAGAAGGAGCTTTTCGAACTAGCGCATAAATGATTAGTACACCGATTAAAATGGCTGGATGCACACCTAATGCTTCAAATACGATTAAACTAATGACACCAAGGGTGATCGCTATTCCCCAACCAAGGTCACGTTTCGAATTTTTAAGAAAGTTAAATGCTAAGACAAACAACATGACTCCTACAACCGGAGCGATAGCAGTCGTCATACCTTGAACAATAGACGAATCTCGAAAGCTTGCTAAGAAGCTAATAAGTAATATCATAATTAAAACGGTTGGTAGTACAGAAGCAGCAAGAGCTGAAGCAAGCCCGGCCATACCACCTACACGATAGCCGATATATCCTGCCATTTTTGTCATAATAGGTCCCGGTAATGTATTACCCATTGCTAGTATATCTGAGAACTCATCATCATCCATCCACTCATAAACTTCAACCACTTCTTTATGTACAAGTGGGATCGTAGATGGGCCACCACCATAGCCTAACATTCCAGACCGGAAAAAGCTGATAAATATATCTTTTTGTAATGACAGATTCATTTTAATCACCCTTTCTGTCGCTTCATTATGTCAGTTTTTCATCAAAATTCGATTTAAGAGAGTGAGAATATGACAACCTGTTAAGTTTCTTTTATAATATGGATAAACAATAATTCTCATAAGTGTGGTGTCATAATGAAGTTAACTGATACAGATTTTAAAATTCTCAATACATTAAGTGATCATGGTCGCATGTCTTACGTCGACCTAGCTAAAGAACTTGGTCTATCACGAGTAGCTGTTCGCGATCGTATCAATCAGATGCAGGATGCTGGTATCATTGAGAAATTCAGTGTCGTGATCAACTCTGAGAAAGTCGGCAAAGGGGTATCAGCATTTTTCAATGTTGACTGTGAACCTAATTCCTTAATTTATGTAGCTGAAAAACTAGCTGAACACCCGAGTGTTGCCAGTTGCTACCAAATGACAGGTCCAAGCACATTACATACCCATGTCTTAGTGGAAGACTTTCATGCTTTAGAAAAATTTATTAATGAAGAACTTTACGCCTTAGAAGGGATCACACGTGTCGAAAGCCACATTCTCCTTCGTCGCTTCAAGAGCCGAACCGGCCTGAAGCTATAATGCTTTCATAGTAAAAGGCTTACTTACTATTTGGTAAGTAAGCCTTTTTGTCTGTTAAGTATTTATGTTGATTGGCTATCTATTCAAATTTACCAAGCAGCTACTTCTCCATCTGTTCGTGGTTCAGTACCTCCACACAGGACACCTGTTTCGGGGTCACGCCAAATAATCTGACCACGGCCAAATTCATTTGGATACAATGTACGCTGAATTTGATGACCCTTACGCTGAAGCGCCTGAGCAATATGGTCAGGGAAAGATGGTTCGACTTTTACGACTTTATCTTCCACCCACTGCCATCTCGGTGCATCAAGTGCAGCTTGTGGATTCAAGTGAAAGTCCACTGTATTCATCACTACCTGTGCATGACCTTGTGGCTGCATGAATCCACCCATGACACCAAATGGACCAACTGGCTGATCACCTTTAGATAAGAACCCAGGTATAATTGTGTGATACGTTTGCTTACCAGGCTTTAATACATTAGCATGGTTTTCATCAAAAGAGAATGTATGACCACGGTTCTGCATAGCAATTCCTGTACCCGGAACAACGACACCTGACCCGAAGCCCATGTAGTTACTCTGAATAAAAGAAATCATATTTCCGTCACCATCAGCAGCTGATAGATAGACTGTTCCACCACGTGGTGGTTCACCTGGTTCAGGCTTTAATGCCTCATCACCAATTAATGCCCGACGCTTTTCTGCGTACTCATCAGATAGCAAATCGTCCACTGACACATCCATCTGATCTTGTTGAGTGATATACTCTAAGCCATCAGTAAAAGCCAGTTTCATTGCTTCGATTTGTTTGTGATAGGTATCGACGTTTTCACGATCGTTAAACTCATAGCCTTTTAGCATATTTAACGCTATCAAAGCAATTAGTCCTTGACCATTCGGTGGAATTTCCCACACATCATAGCCTCGATAATTCACCTTAATAGGGTCCACCCACTCCGGTTTATATTCGGCTAAATCTTCCTTAGTTAAATAACCATCGTGTTTTTTGAAAAAGCTATCAATTTCATCTGCAAGTTGCCCACGATAAAATGATTCGGCCTTAGTTTCAGCAATTTCACGTAAAGTTCTGGCATGATCTTTAGAAGACCACATCTCTCCAACCTCAGGCGCTCGACCTTTAGGTGTAAAAGTTTTGAACCAGTTATCAAATATTTCATCTTTAAAAGTTTCTTTAAATTTCTTATAAGCTGATTTCCAATGAAAACCTAAAGTCGGCGACACTGGATATCCTTCCTCAGCATATTCAATCGCAGGTGCTAATACTTCTGTGAGTGGCAACTTGCCGAATCGCTCTGATAATTCTGCCCAAGCAGCAGGAGTACCTGGAACCGTCACTGGTACTTTACCAAACGTCGGCATCTCCTCATACCCTTGTTCTTTTAGTTTTTCAACAGAAATATTTTTTGGAGCATAACCACTTGCGTTGAGTCCATGAATCTTTCCATCAACCCACACAAGTGCGAAAGCATCAGAACCAATACCATTAGAGGTTGGCTCAACCACCGTCAACGCAGCCGCTGTAGCAATAGCAGCATCAATGGCATTACCACCTTTTTTTAAAATATCTAATCCTGCTTGTGCCGCTAAAGGCTGAGATGTTGCTACCATCCCTTTACGACCATAGACCACATTACGGCGCGAAGCATACGGATAATCTAACGCATCATATTTAACCATTTCTCCCATTCTCCCTTCCCTCTATAAACATTTATTAACTTCATAAATAAAGAGTAACACATTCAGGAGCCATATTCGATATTTAGTCTTACAAAAAATTATAGATATAGCTGAAAAATAATCATTTTGTAAAAACCTATTCAAAGAACTTGAAATTATGCAAAACAAAAAGGGCCTTCATCTTGGTGAAGGCTCCTCTTTGCTATCGTTCATCTTTTCATGAACATTCACTTTTATTAAAAAAAGGGGGGTTAGCACTTCAATAATCCAACTAAGCTTTTACATGACAAGCGACAAAATGATTCTCGGAAATCTCTTTCCACTCCGGTTTTTCCTCTTTACACAAATTCGTTGCTAGAGGGCACCTTGTGTGGAATGGACAACCAGTTGGTGGTTCAGTTGGGCTAGGTAAATCACCTTCCAACTGAATATTATTACGCTCTCGTCCTGGTATAGGCCTTGGAATTGCTGATAACAAGGCTTCTGTATAAGGGTGAATCGGGTTATCAAACAATTCATCAGCTGGTGCCCACTCAACCATATGTCCCAAATACATGACTAAAACCTTATTACAAAAGTGACGCACAACACCTAAATCATGAGAGATAAATAAATAAGTTAAATCGTACTCTTCTTGTAAATCTTTTAATAACTGTATAACCTGTGCTTGAACAGAAACGTCCAAAGCGGATACAGCTTCATCACATACAATCATTTCAGGGTTTAACGCGATCGCACGTGCAATCCCTATACGTTGCCTTTGCCCACCACTAAACTGGTGTGGGTATTTATAATAATGCGTCTCACTTAGACCAACCTGATTCAATAAATCAATTGCTTTTTCTTTGCGTTCTTTTTTCGTTAAATTAGTATGAATAACAAAGGGTTCCTCTAGTGTATCTCCGACCCGTTGACGTGGGTCTAAAGATGCAAAGGGATCCTGGAAAATCATCTGCATATCATTTTTAAACTGTTTTAGTTTCTTTTCATTTAAATGAGTTATATTTTCTCCCTTGAACCAAACCTCACCACTTGTTGGCTCTTCTAACCTTAAGATGGTACGGCCTAGTGTTGACTTTCCACAGCCAGACTCACCAACGATCCCTACTGAATCACCTTCATCAACGTCAATAGAAATATCATTCACAGCATATACATGATTTTTCACACGCTTAAGTAAGCCGCCACGCACAGGATAATGCTTGTTGAGTTGGTCTAGTTTAAGAATGGTTTGCTTTTGGCTCATGTGTCAATTCCTCCTGTAACCAGCATCTTACTGAATGTCTTTCACTGACTTTGAATGTTTCTGGTGAATGCGTGCGACATTTATCGGTTGCAAATTCACATCTTGAATAAAAACGACAACCATCAATCTGTTCTTTTAAACTTGGTAGTGAACCCGGTATAGGCTCTAAGTTATGTTCTTTATCATCAACGTTTGGAACTGATTTCAACAAGCCTTTTGTATATGGGTGCTGAGGTTGGTTGAAGATGGTCTCAACATCACCTTCTTCAATTTTTTCTCCAGCATACATGACCATAACCCGATCTGCTACCTCAGCAACAACTCCCATATCATGGGTAATCATCACTACACCCATTTGGTAGTGCTCTTTTAGTTCATCAATTAAATCAAGTATTTGGGATTGAATCGTCACATCAAGAGCCGTAGTTGGTTCATCTGCAATTAATAGTTTCGGATTACAAGCTAGTGCAATGGCAATCATGACTCGTTGACGCATACCACCACTTAATTCATGTGGGTATTGACTCATACGTTTTTCTGGTGATGGAATACCAACCTGTTTCAACAGTTCTATTCCTTTAAGGTGAGCTTCCTTTTTTGATAAATTCTCATGAATCTTCAGTGGCTCTCTGATCTGAAATCCTATAGGAAACACGGGGTTCAATGCAGTCATTGGCTCCTGGAAAATCATCGAAATTTCATTACCACGGATTTTCCTCATGTCATCATCAGATAAGCCTATTAACTCTTGCCCTTCTAGCTTAATAGAACCATCGACAATTTGACCATTGTTAGGTAATAGCTGCATTAATGATAATGAAGTAATAGATTTCCCACAGCCAGACTCACCAACGATACACAATGTCTCCCCTTGATCGACTTCAAAAGAAACTCCCCGAACAGCGGTGAGTTCGCCTTCCGCTGTTCGAAAAGAAGTAACTAGATTGTTGACGTCTAATAATCGCTCTGTCATTAAAATCCCTACTCTCTAGTAACTTGGTATAATTCCCAACTACCTGTTGCATCTAACTCTAAATTATCCACGGACTCATGAACAGCTGCAGCAATTACACCGTGGTGCATAGGTACCCAAATGGCATCCTCTACAGCCAATTCATTCGCTTGTGCTATTAACTCTTGACGTTCATCTTGATCAGTCGTTTGACGAGAAGCATCCACTAATTCATCAAACTCATCATTAGCATATCTCGCTCTATTTGATGAACCAATGTTGTCAGAATGAAGAACTGGGTATAGTAACTCACTACCGTCACCAGTGACGTTTGACCAACCGAAGAAACTAACGTCAAATTCATCTTCGGCTGAAACGTCTAAGTAAGTACCCCAATCCATCATTTCCATTTCAACATCTATTCCTACTTCTGAGAATTGCGCTTGCACAACCTCACCCATGTTAATATACATATCACGGTTTGGAACTAGCATCTCGATTGTTTCTTCATCAAAGTTATTTTCTTCAATAATTTCACGTGCTTTTTCTGGATCATATTCATAACCGATATTTTCAGAACCTTCTTCATAGCCAAACACTTGCTCACCGACAATGCTATCTGAGCGAGTTCCTAGGCCATCTAACGTATCAACATAAGCATCACGGTCAATCGCGTGTGCTAACGCTTTTCTGAACTCAGGGTTACTCATTGGCTCACGCTCGTAGTTTACACCAAATGCATAAACAGGAGTTCCATCATTAGTCTGAAGATTAATAGACTCGTTACCCTCAATTCTTGAAGAATGCTCAGATGTAATACCATCAATAAAGTGAACTTCACCTGTTTCCATCATCGAAATAGCCGTTGAAACAGATGGTACGACTCTAAAAGTAACTTGCTCAAGAGTTGGTTCGCCTCTCCAATAATCAGCGTTTTTCTCTAGTACAATCTCATCGCCCTTTTCCCATTCAACAAACTGGTAAGGCCCCGTTCCTACAGGTTCCTCATTAATATCACCATTTTGATCTGCTTCTGGACTAACAATAGAAGCATTTGAGTGAGACAATGCAGCTAACATCGCACCATAAGGTTCACTTGTATTAAGAACAACTGTGTATTCATCTTCAACGTCGATCGTATCAATTGGAGCTAATAATGACGCTCTTGGTGCTCCACGATCCGGATCTAAAAATGTCTCAAAAGTATACTTAACAGCTTCTGCATTAAAAGGTGTTCCATCTTGGAATTCAATATCTTCTTTTAGATGAATAACCCATGTATTATCATCCGGTGTTTCATATGACTCGGCTAAACGTGGTTCAATTTCACCCGTTTCTGTATTACGTTGGAATAATGTCTCATAGATTTGTTCAATAACATGTGAAGACACACTATCATTCGTATCAATTGGTGATAGTCCTGGAGCATCGGATGTCGTCGCATAGACTAAATCTTGCTCTCCACTTTCTCCACTTTCACTACTTTCATTCCCTTGTTCCGGATTAGCTTCATTTTCTCCACCACATGCAGCTAATAGAATCATAGGTATAGCTAAAATTAACAAAAATAGTTTCCTCATCACTAGTTCCTCCTAAAATTAATTATTTAAATCCATGTTAGGATCTAATGCATCTCTCAATCCATCACCAACTACATTGAAAGCAAAAACAACTAACATAATCGCAATTCCTGGAACAATAGTCATATGTGGGGCTGTCCACATATAATCCTGTCCAGCAGCAATCATCGCTCCCCATTCCGGAGTAGGTGGTTGCGCTCCTAATCCTAAATAGCTCAGTGCTGATGTTGATAAGATAGCTGTCGCCATACGCATAGTTGAAAATACAATAATCGGAGCTGTTATATTCGGTAATATATGCTTGAACATAATCCTCCGATCATTAGATCCAAGTGATCGTTGTGCAAGAATGTATTCTTCCTTTTTAGCTGACAAAACACTTCCTCTTACAATCCTTGCGCAGTTTGGAATGGACCAGATACTAATAGCAATCACTACATTCACCAAGCTTGTACCTAGAATAGCAATGATTAACATTGCAAGTAAGATTCCAGGGAAAGCAAATAACAAGTCCATTAAACGCATAATAATTCCGTCAAGCCTACGGTAATACCCAGACAACAGACCTAGTACAACCCCTCCAACTAAACCAAGGGCTACTGAACCAAGACCAACTAGGATTGAAATTCTTGCACCATATACAATTCGACTCCACATATCCCGTCCATGGTTATCCGTTCCTAACCAGTGCCCTTCAGAGCCAATCGGCAATTCACGCGCTCCAAGGTTTTGTGTGTCAGGTGCGTATGTGGTAATAATAGGTGCAAATAAAGCAAGTAAAACTTGTATCGCAATAATTACCAAGCCAACAACAGCTAGTTTATTTTTAAGAATCCTTTTCATTATGTCTAAAAAGAAACTGTCTTTTTCTACTTTGCCTACCTTTTGACCAGTTACAGTTTGAGATGACATGATACTTCCCTCCTCTCTTAATCGTAGCTAATTCTTGGGTCGATGAAGGCATAAATAATATCCACAACTAAATTAACAATGACAAATAGACTAGCAACTAATAATACGGACCCTTGTACCATTGGAAAGTCTCTATCAGCAATCGCATCAATCATCAATCGTCCAACACCATTAATGGCAAATACTTGCTCCACAATGATCGTGCCACCTAATAAGAAACCAAAATTCATACCAATTACCGTAATAACAGGTATCATAGCGTTTCTCATACAGTGAACAAAAACAACAACTTTTTCCTTAACACCTTTTGCACGAGCAGTTCGAACATAATCGGAACGAATTACCTCGAGCATTGAGGACCTGGTCATTCGGGCAATTAATGCGGCCGAACCTGTACCCAAAGTGATGGCGGGCAAGGCTAACTCCTTCATACCTTGAACTGTCCAAAACGGAGCACTTAATCCTCCTGCAGGCAACCAATTTAAGTTAACCGCAAAAATTAAGATTAAGATGGTACCTAACCAAAAGTTAGGGATTGAAATACCAGCTAAAGCTCCAGTCGTTGTAAAAACGTCCATCCAGGAGTTCTGCTTTAAAGCAGAGATAATCCCTGCAAACACTCCAATAACAATCGCAACAATGATGCTGGCAACTGCTAAATTCAACGTGTTTGGAAACCTTGTAGCTATTGCTTCGTTAACAGATTGATTAGACTGATAAGAATAACCTAGATCTCCTTGAAATAGACCAACCAAATAATCCTTATACTGGACTAAGACTGGGCGATCGAGACCAAGGTTGGCTCTAATACTCGATATATCAGACTCAGTCGCTGTTGGACCTCCTATAATTTTTGCTGGATCACCAGGGGCAAAATGCATACTCATAAAAACAATAAACGATATTCCTATAAGCAAGAAAAACATTTGAACAATCCTGGAGACAATTAAATTAATCAATATTTTTACCCCCTTCTGAATAAACATAATTGTCAGAATAAAATGGTTTACGGATTATTATATACAAAAATTTATAAAAATCAATATTGATTTGACAAAAATATAAAAATAATTATGTATTCGAACCTTTTGTAACTAACTTCCTAAATTTACCTAACAAAATGTAAACGGTTCCCTTTTTGCAATTTTTGGTTATTTATGCAGAAAAAATATTGTAACAATCAAATTGACTAGACAGTTTAATGTGTGGTCCCAATAAAAAAACGAAGCCGGGACAACAGTGTTTTGACAAAACTTAGTTAGATCCCAGCTTCGTATAGAATTCTCTTTGTTTAAAATAATTAATAACGGGTTTAACTTATTTGGCCCCAAATTCAATCATCGCTTCACTCATGAATTTAGCTAAACCTTCACCAAACTGATCAATATTTCTTGTAAATCGCTCATCTTGTACATACATCATTCCTAGCCCTTGAAACATCTCAGGTGTATAGGTTGCAAAGTGGTTATTCAAAAAGTCATACCACTCTTTAATCGCTGCTTGTGCAGCATCTGATGTTGGATCTTCATGACGTAAACTTGCAAGCTTCCTGTAAATAGCGTTCATCAGTTCTTGGTCGTTATCAGTCATCTTCATGACTTGTGCCTTAGCCTCTTCAACTCTAGCATTCCCCCAACGCTCACGAGCCTCCTCTTCATAGGGATTCTGACTAAAATCAAATCCCTTAAACTTCTCTTCATTAGACATGTGATTCCCTCCTTTAAATGACTCTATTGTTTGTTCAAGTGTCCCAATCATTTCATCCATTCGATGTCGTTTCTCTATCAACAATTTTCTATGCAGTTGAAGCGCTTCGAGCTGATCATATTCAGGATTGTGGATAACCTCTTTAATCTTTTTAAGTGAGAATCCCAACTCTTTGAAAAATAGGATCTGCTGCAACAAAGATAGATCCTCATCTGTATAATGACGATAACCCGAATCTGGGTCCTTAAAAGGACTTAACAAACCTATTTCATCATAATGATGAAGTGTGCGCACACTGACACCAACCAATTTTGCTACTTCGTTAACCTTCATATGTTCAGCTCCTTTCACTAATAACTATAAGTCCTAACGTAACGTTAAAGTCAACAATTAAATCTAAATAGAAAGTTATCAACGTTTTTAGTGGATAACTAACTAAAATTTGTGGATATTTCCGGGGAAAAGTACATCATTTATGTGTACAAAAACGAATTATCAACGTTTAAGTTGTGGATTAATTGATAAATTTGTGGATAAACTCCTTGACTTTACCGATTTATCCACAAATTATTGTGAATAAACAAAAGTTATGCACATTATAAAATCTATAGACTACGTTCTTATGCCAAAAAAAGAGTATGGAGTGACGATTTCTCCATACTCTTAATCATTTAACCTGTTTATATCACGCCCGGAAGATCCTTTTAATATGGATCACTAGCAATTCTTTATGATATAAATTCCTTCAACGAATCCGACATACTTTTAACATCATCATACCCTTTTTGATAAAGGTCCGTTAACTTGACCTTATTACGCTCAGCTCGCCCTACCTTAACCATCTCGGACGGGCTAATCACAAAAACATTCCCTTTCTTCTCTTGGTCATAAATATATTCTAGCGTTTCGTTATAAACATGATGACGTCTTTCTAAAGCATCTAAAATCCCTGGATAATCCGAGTACTTTCTACGGATATACCAACTAAATGATTGTGGTTTTTTATAATAACCTCTTTGTTTCGTTAAGACGACAATGTTCTTTTTATTGCCATCAGTTTCAGCTTGCTTAAGAGGAATTGGGTCGGCAATCCCACCATCTAATAAATAACGGCCATCAAATTCGATGATCGGAGCAACTAATGGTATAGAACTTGATGCACGAAGTAAAGTCACAACATCCTTCGGGTAATCCGATTTCTTATAAAAGGCTGGCTCCCCAGTCATACAATCTGTTACACCAACAACAAACTCTTCTTTCGCGTTCTCATACGCCTCAAAATCAAAAGGCGCTAGTTCATTCGGAAGTGTATCAAATAGGAAATCCATCCCAAACAACTGACGCTTCTTAATCAAATTGCGAAATGATAAATAATCAGGATGATCCACAAAATCAATATTCACCGAACGATTTCGGTCAATTTGCCGAGCTATATACGAAGAACCATTACACGCACCAGCCGATACACCAATCGTATAAGGGAGATAAATACCCTGTTCCATTAAATAACGCAGCACACCAGCCGTATATACGCCGCGGCTACCTCCACCTTCTAAAACTAAACCTGTATGTTTCATAGAATCTCCTTATTCATTATGTGAGTTTGAAGTAGATTAATAGTTTTTCTACACAATATTATATTTGTATATTATCATGACTAGGGTTTGAGCAAAAGTTTGATGATTAGTAATTGATAGTAGTTTTATAGTCATAACTGATAGCGATTGACTACATTGCTAATTCTGATATGATAATAGTAGTTTAAATATTTTATGAACTATAGGTGGGGTTTAAGTGTTCGAAATTGATAAGGAAACGGTTCATTATTATATGCATAAAAAAGGGATCACCTCCCAAAATGAACTCGCTAAGCATTTAAATATCTCAAAAACTCAACTTTCAACTTTACTGTCTGGGAAGTTTAATCCCGTTAAATCAAACACATGTAAATTAATCGAATACCTCGATGCTCCAGTCAATGAAGTTATTAAACAGAAAGATCCGAAACATAACTAAGATGGTGATTTTATGAATAAAAAGCTTAAAGTAGTCTCGTTATTTTCCGGAATTGGTGGATTTGAATTCGGACTTAGGAATAGCAAAATTGAAACGGAATTAGTTTTTAGTTCAGAGATTGATAAGTTTGCTCAGTATTCCTATGAAACTCTTTTTGGATTTAAACCAGAAGGTGATATTACTGAAATACATGAATTCCTAATTCCGGATCATGATCTACTTACCGCAGGATTCCCATGTCAGGCATTTAGCGTTGCTGGGAAACGTCTTGGGTTTGAAGATACAAGAGGGACCCTGTTTTTTGATATTGCTAGAATTTTAGATTGGAAAAAACCAAAATATGTTTTACTAGAAAATGTTAAAAACTTAATTTCCCATGATCAAACCAATACGATTAAAACGATCTTACAAGTGCTAAGTGACATAGGCTATTCCATTGACTTCGATATTATTAATTCAAAGGATTATGGTGTTCCTCAAAATAGAGAAAGAACTTATATTATAGGAGTTTTAGACGGACCTTTAGAACCGTGGGAACAAACTAGTTCATCTAATCAAGTTAATAAAATAAAACAACACTTTAACGAGACAAACTCGATCAACACGTTCAACTTTAATTTCAATCCGAATGTTCACAAGGATTCTAAAATCTCTAATATCCAATCTATACTAGAAAGTAACGTTCCAGAAAGCTTCTTCCTTGATGACATGATCGTTGAAAAATTAAACAAAATTGGTCAAGTGACTGATATATCAGAAGAAAGCGACAAGATTGTTAAACTTTTTGATATACCTAAATCACTGCACAATGATAATGAGAGGCAGCGAAGAGTTTATAGTCCTCATGGTATTGCACCAACAGTTCTTGCAAGAACCGATGCTGCTAAGATCCTGGTAAATGATTCAAATAACTATCGCATCAGGAAAATTACCCCATTTGAAAGCTTTAGATTACAGGGGTTTTCAACTTCTACCTATCAAAAATTACTTGAAGCCAATCTTAGCAACACTCAATTGTATAAACAGGCAGGTAACGCCGTAACAGTTAACGTCGTTGAATCAATAGCCAACTCCATTTATGAACGCTTTCTAGAAAAGGTGAAAAATTATGTTTAAATTTATAGATTTATTTGCTGGAATAGGTGGATTTAGGATCGCCTTTGAGGAAGCAGGGGGACAATGTGTCTTTTCCTCTGAAATAGATTCACATGCTAAAGAAGTTTACGAAAAGAACTTTAAGGATGAGCCTTATGGAGATATTACTAAAATTCCTAGTTCCAATATACCTGATCATGATGTTTTATGTGCTGGATTTCCTTGTCAGCCATTTTCAATTGGAGGTTATCGAAAAGGATTCGAAGATACTAGAGGAACACTTTTCTTTGAAATAGCAAGGATCATAAGAGACAAGCAACCTTCAGCTATTATTTTGGAAAATGTTTCAGGTATTACAAGTCACGATCATGGAAAAACAATAGATACTATTATGAATACTTTGGATGAATTAGGTTATCACGCTGAGTTTAAGATTATGAACGCAAAAGACTATGGAGTTCCACAAAATCGGAACAGGTGGTACTGTGTGGGATTCAAGAAGGGGCTAGGTGTCCTATTCAATCAAAGTCCTAAAAAGCCAGATAACTCATCGCAGCTAATTTTTGAATTTCCTAATACAAAAGAACTTGAGTTTACTCTCAATGAAATCATTTCTGATAAAGAAATCAAAGAATATGAAGTTTCACAGAAGGCACAGGAGAACATTGAGAAGTTCCTAGAAGAGTTTAAAGGAAGCGATAAATATAATGATGATTATCCAATAATCGCTAATAACATAAGACCTTCTCGTTGCCACTTATCCTCAACTGGCATTTCCCCCTGTTTAACAGCAAAAATGGGAACAGGAGGAAATAATATACCGGTTGTGGTCAAGCATAAACGTAAGTTAACTGAAAAGGAATGCCTAAAACTAATGGGTTTCCCCGAATGGTTCGATATTAAACCAAATAATCAACAAAGTTATAAACAAATAGGAAATAGCGTTGTTGTTCCAGTCATCTCTTCACTAGCAACCCGGATAGCAGAGGTTTTACAGAAAACCAAATTATTGGTTTAAATCATCTTCTGAAATAACTTTCACTTCATGATTTGGAGTAAGAAGAGATAAGATTTCATCCTTACTAAGCCTTGAGGAACTTAGTTTCTTTAAGGCTTTTTCCTCCACAATAGTGATTCTGTCAAATTGTGCTTTATATGAATCCAAACGAATTTTAGTTGATTCGGGTAGGCTACCTTTTAGGGCTATAATCGTAAAATTATCTACTCTCGGATCTTTAGAATACATATTATATCCAAATAACTTTGGTAGTTCGTTATTGATTGAATTTTGGTCCTTTGCGTCTACCAGAATACAATCCTCAGGGCCGAAGTTTTCATCATTGATTAACATATCAGGATTATGAGTTGTACCACCGGGGAGCATAATTTTCAATTGGTCGATATCTATATCACTAAATACTGGGTTGTCACTATAGTTTTGTATATGAAAGCCTAACTCTTTAAAATAACCAAGCGCCTCATCATGCCACTTTCTACCACTTTGTTGATTTTTCTGAAATAAGCTTTTATCTGACTCTTGGATAAATGGCATAATCTCATCTTTGTGTAGATCAAAAATATCTGCCAGTTGTTCATACCAAACCGATTGTAATATGAGTGTTAGCTCAATGACTTCGTCTTTATCTATATTAGAAGTATTGCTTAATAAGTAATTTATTACATCCTCAGTGTTTCTTAACGAGTCTTTATATAACGGTTCATCGTAAAATAAGTTTATATGAATATCCTTAATATCTTCACGACCGGTTATCTCGCTAATTATATAATTAATTTCCTGGAGGTCAAAGTCCACCTTTTCTTCATCAAGAAGGTTGTTTTGTACGAGTCGCCAGATCATTAACTTAGCAAAGATATAATTAGGATCACGACCAGAATCAGCTATATATTCTTCGAGATCTTCATACCATATGGCTGGTCTTTGATTAAGAAATTGTAATAGTTCATCACCAAAGTCTGAAAGAAAGTATTCGTCCCCTCTTTTAGTCACAACACCTAGAGATCCTAAAACATTTAAGAAGGTTGAAACGACTGCACGATTTAATTCTGCTTCATCTTGAAAAAAGGTATCTTTCAATACTTCACTCGAATAATTATTAATATACTCTTTAACTTTTCTTTCGTATTCTTCATCGTTTCGTGCAAGGAATGAGAGACCAATTTGATATTTAGATGCACCAACACCATAATTTGAATGGACATAATTTATTATGTGTAATAAGTTGTGTAAAAATCGAATTTTAAAATGTTGGTATAAACTCTTTTTAGTGGGCTGCTGGTAGCCGTTATTTATTTTGATATTAATAAAACCAAGCACAAAATAAACAAACATATCTTTCTCAGATTCACTTGTAGCTAGCTGATTACCTAAATAAGTAATTTCATGCTTAACATCATTGAGGTTGTCTTTTTTCAGAAAGGACATATTCCTAAGCACATTAATGTACTCATTCATTCTCCTTAGACCAGATCCACTCCAATATTTCTCTACACCTCTAAGTTTCGCACGGTCTGGATTAAACACAACTCCATTGTGACTTCTCTGTATTCTCATAAGTGTATCTGCATCAATTAATTTTTGTTCATTTTTGAAGATGTCTTGAAGTACTTCGTAAATTTTATCAATATTGGTGAAAGAACGCGTCCATGAGGTTGGGAAGTCGGGCAACCATGCTTGATGACAAACCATACAATCAGTTATTGCTTTTAAATCATAAACTAATTTTACATTCTGATGATTATAATTATCAGATTCTGCATATTTTGTTTCACAAATCGGACAAATTTTGAAGTAATTTTTGCAAATGGAATGTTGAACCTTGTGGGTTAGATTTGATCTCTTAAATTCACCTGAAGAATCGTTACAATATGGACAAAGCAATTCAATACACCTCTCAATAAATGGTGGAATAAAAAATGTTCGATAATGGTCTTAATTAGTTTTTCTATAATGCTTAACTCCTATTATAGCAAAACTGAATTGGAAATTACTAGTTCATTCAACCGTGCCATGACCATCTAACTCTAAGTGTAAAAATATTAAACATCGCATTATTATAAAGTTATCGTAATTTTGAAGGGACGTGACTTCATGCCAACTTGTCAGCTTTGCTCAACTAGGTGGACTTGGAAGCAGACATGTAGAAGATTGTTTACCCTCGATACAAGACTGACTTGCCCTCACTGTGGTGAAACACAGTTTTTATCCAAGAAGACCAATAAAATTGGTGCCGTGATTAATCTCATCACCCCATTTATAATTATTTTCTCTAGTTTAATCTTCAGCTTATCTGTATGGGGAATCATTTTAGTCGTTTTTTCTGTCATCGTATCTGCAATCTCTATTTATCCTTTATTCACGGAGCTGAGTAATGAAGAAGAGCCACTCATTAAATTCCAGAGACCCTCAAAATAATAGTGACTCTTTTAGTTTCAAGTATGTCTATACAACTGTTTAATAAAAGCTTTGAACCATATCCATTACCAACCAAACATTTATAACCACTAAACCTATCACGACTAGCCTCTCAGTCTCAGATCCTGTTCTAAACGATATAAAGAATCGGAAATAACGTTTGCTAAGAGGATAAAGTAGTGGAACACCTCGTTTCGTTATGTAATCTCCAAAAATATGTGAAGCAACACCAATCATTAAACCAATTGTAAGTATTGACGGATATTAATCCAAAGGTTAGTATTAGAGGGAATTTAATACAATTGCATTATTTTGAATTTTTTTAAATTATAAGGGGGTTGAATTTTTATCAATAAAAAAACATTAAGTATAGGACTAATGATGTTTATCCTAATCCTTGGAGGTGTGTGGTGGTTGACCCCTTCTATCACTGAAGGGGAAAGAGGAGAATCACTTGAAAACAATGAAGGAAACAATTCTGACGATTCAAAAGAGGAACAAGAAAGTGAAGTTAGTTCTTATCTTTCAGACGAACAACAAGAATTCTATGAAGAACTCAAATATTATAATACAAGCGATACCATTACATTAAAAGATGAAAACGGTGAAGAAGTAGAAGTTGAACTAGAAACTTATGATAGCGAGTATATTTCCCATGGCCTTCGTTTTCCAAAAGATGCTCGACAAACCAATAATAAGGATAAGCGACTCACAACAGGTAAAGAGGAATTCGAAGAATATGAATTACCCGAACCTTTTTCTGAAATCAAGGTGCGATTGATAGACAACGAACCGTTTAATGATAGCTATGAAATGCGATATGTAGGTCATACGAGAGGTGATAACCCTACCTCTCTTCCGATTAAGGACCCAATATTAGAAGAGAAATGGGATTATTACCTAGAAGAAAATGGGTCTGAGAGGGAGTATCGCTACCGCAAAGATTTTGACCGTTTTAGTGAGGTTATTGAATTAGCCTTTGTCGTTGACTTTGAAGAAGAACATGAGTATACCAAAGAAAATATCGATGAATTAGCCAAGTCTTTTAATACCGATGCCTATTATGAAGCTAATGGATTAAAAAATAAACCGTATCACGTATATTTCGAGGGAACCGAAGATGATTATGATATTCCTCTAGTGGAATACACGCATGACGATATTGCAGGCATTTATCTACCGGACATGTTTGAATACGTAGGCGAAGGTTTGGCGGAAGAAGAACAAATTGAGGAACGCTTTATGTATCAAATCGAAGATAAAGAAACTTATGAGTATGAACGGTATCTATATGAAGGCAAAGAAGCATTAGAAGGGGTTCGTTTAGAAATGTCTGTAAATGAATTTTCTTTTAATTATTTGCCATCTTTCACTCCTAGTTTTTCGTTTTTTGAAATAGTAGATATCGACACTAACGAAAAAAAGAACCATGTACAGAACTTAGAAACAGAAGACGAAGGTGAAAAAAATCGTATGCTTCACTTCGTTTATGATGATGTATTTTCCGCATGGGATGGCCAAGTAAGGGAGGACCGTTATACTGCTTTTCAAAGGGCAATCAAAGACGAAGAACAACCAGAAAGTGGCTATATGTTTCTTTATGAACTGTCGGAGCATAAGTATTTAGAAGTCTATTTTTCCTTTGATTATGATAGAATTGATTATGATAAAATGATGCTCCTTATGGAGTCGATGAAATGGTTTGATGAAAATAAACTAAGGGAATTACACCTTTCAGAAGAGGTGCAAAAGAATGGCGAAGAAGAAGAAGAGGTCGTAGCAGAAGAAGAAACGGATGATTCAAACGAAGAAGATGAAAAACTAGAACCATATGAACTGGATGTAGAAGAATATCAAGCAAAAGATAGATTGACAGCGAAAGAGGTCATTCAATTTTATTTTTATGCTATTGAACAAGAAGATGAAGAACTCCTCCTGAGCGTCCTTGGTGAAAATAAGACAAACTTTTTTGAAAATGAGGAAGAACTAGAAGGTGGAGATGTCAGTCAAGGATTCAATAACATGTATGAAGGAGCTCATAACGGGCATGGCATTCATGATGTGAAGATTCATCATCGTCATGAGGAACCATATCACAATGAACCTGAAGTGGTTGTGACCACACGAGAAGGTTATGAAATTTATCACCGAGTCAAATTAGAAAATGAGGATGATTGGAAAGTGGACATAATCTTTTATGATATTGATGACATTTGGCAAGAATAATATATAAAAAAAGAGACGTTATTCGTCTCTTTTTTTGCTTTTTTGAGGTAGGGTTTGTTTTAACTTTCTCTCCAAGTAAATAACGACATCTTGGATGTTGTCTAAAAAGTTATAGCTACAACACCACAAGTTATGCCCATCATTAATTCTTAAAATAAAAACGTTCAGAGTAGCACCCCGAACGAAATTTAATTTTTTCTATACAGTTTTCTATTAATCTACTGAGCCATGTTCACGAAAATGGTAATCGCGCAAATTAAAATGGCAATAATAATAGTGCCACCAATTAATCTATTCATTAAATCCCCCCATTAAATAAATATGTTTACCACCACTGAGTTATTCACATGAAGGACTACTCATCACTTAACCCCCCCAATTAAATGAACCCTAAACTTTTGTTTTCCTTTACAAACAAAAGTTTGTGTATTAAACTTTTGTTGTGATGGTTTGTAAGCGTTTTATTTCTAAAGAAAAAGGGGGGGAGTACTTTGAATAAAGAACAACAGATTTTACACCAGATTCGGTTGAACCCTTTTATCTCCCAGCAGGAGTTGTCTGAAAAGGTGGGCATCTCCAGGCCAGCAGTGGCTAACTACATCAAAAAACTAATAAACGCTGGTGAAATAAAAGGTCGTGCTTATGTATTAAATGACCAACCAATTGTTACTTGTATTGGTGGAGCTAATATTGACCGTAAAGCGTATGCCCTTCAAGAAGCGAGAATGAATACGTCTAACCCCGTACGATCTGAAGAGTCATTAGGTGGGGTTGCTAGAAATGTTGCAGAAAATTTAGCCCGTTTACATTTAGAACCTAAGCTTGCAACATTTGTTGGTCAGGATAAGGACGGTGAGTGGTTAAAAGAATCATCCAAAAAAATTGGAATAGACATCAGTCAAGTAATGACCTTACCTACTCAACGAACAGGTACCTATACAGCTTTTCTTGATCATTCTGGTGAGTTAGTGGTCTCCATGGCGGATATGGAAATCTATAATGAAGTGACTCCGGAGATGATTAATTCTATGTGGAAGGAGATCGCCACATCCCGTGCCATTTTTGTTGATACGAACATCCCATCAGACAGCTTACAAACAATTATCAATAAGTGTCAGCAACAAGGGATTTCTTTATTTTTGGACCCCGTGTCTTCAATTAAAGCAGAAAAGTTACCTAACGATTTAACAGGAGTTCATACGATTCTGCCGAACAGGGACGAAGCTGAAGTTCTCTCTGGGGTTAAGGTCTCAAGTCCAGAAGATTATCCAAAGGCCTGTGAAAATATCTTAGCTAAAGGGGTCAGCCAGGTTGTCTTATCCCTCGGTGATCAGGGCGTTTATTATTACTCAGAAAATGAGCAGGCCCTAATCCCAGCGCAGACTATTGATGTAGTTGATGTGACGGGGGCTGGAGATGCTTTTGCATCAGGGTTGCTTTATGGCCATTTGAATGGGCAAACACTAGGTGAATCTTGCAAATTGGGAATGGCTAGCTCCGTGTTAACGTTGCAATCCAATCAGTCGTGTGCAGAGGAATTGAACCCTGAAAAAATAACTGAAATAGCAAAGGAGTTTTGATGATGAAACAATATTTAGCCTATACAGATGAAGTATCGAAAGCATTATCTGAAAACCGACCTGTCGTTGCTCTTGAATCAACGATCATTTCTCATGGATTGCCTTATCCAGAAAATGTAGAGATGGCTAAAAAGGTAGAAAAGATTATCCGTGATCATGGGGCTGTACCTGCAACAATCGGGATAATGGATGGAAAAGTTAAAATTGGTCTAACAGAGGATGAATTAGAGCAATTTGCTACTTCAGAAAATGTCCATAAAGTGAGCCGACGCGATTTTGCCCATGTCATTGCTCAGAAGGAAATGGGGGCAACTACGGTTGCAGGCACGATGATAGCTGCAGAGTTAGCTGGCATTAAAGTCTTTGCTACTGGAGGTATTGGTGGTGTTCATAGAGAAGGCGAAGTCACTTGGGATGTTTCAGCTGACCTTCAAGAGTTAGCCCAAACAAATGTAGCTGTAGTTTGTGCAGGTGCGAAATCCATTTTAGATATTGGTCGAACACTTGAGTACCTAGAAACTCATGGTGTACCTGTGATTGGTTATCAAACAGATACATTCCCATCCTTCTACTCACGTGAGAGTCAGTTCGGTGTAGATTATCAGATTGATCAACCTGAAGATGTAGTCAAAATGCTTCAAACAAAATGGGAGCTTGGACTTAATGGTGGGGCAGTCGTAGCGAACCCTGTACCAGAGGAATCAGCTTTAGACTTTAATGAAATGGAAACCATTATTCAAGAAGCCTTACAACAAGCTAAAGAACAAAACATCACCGGAAAAGACGTCACACCATTTATCCTAAGCAAAGTCAAAACCCTAACAGAAGGAAAAAGCCTAGAAACAAACTTAGCGTTGGTATACCATAACGCTGAAGTCGCTGCAAAGATTGCCTTTTAGGGTGCCTGTCACTTCCCGAAATTTGTCGAAAAAGCAGCCTCCTTTATATGAACTATACCCCAGTTAGTGGACTTAAAATAAAAAGTCCCCTATCTGGGGTTTATTATGTTAATTGTTGT
>NZ_JABXWU010000007.1 GCF_014595945.1 Alkalibacillus aidingensis | reverse complement strand
CAATTAATTTCGGAGTAAAAGCAGCCTAAGAAGGTGTTTTATCTTTGTCTCATTTCGCTATGTCAGTCTACTACCTCGGTTGGTTTTCTTTTGAATTAGTTAAATGTCTCATCTAAACAGCTTGCATAAAATTCAATTAGCTCACGATGACTTAGTAGCTGTTGATCTTCGGTAGTTTCCAGCAACTTGTTTAAAATAATCTCCATTGCTAGATCAGCATCACCTAAATTGTAAAGTGTCATCGCAAAGTATACATAAAAACGATGGTCGCTTGGGAATTCACTCATACCAATTTCAAGTGTTTCTCGTGCTTGTTCGTAAAGTCCAACAGCACGGTAAGATATGCCAAGCTGTAATAGCGTATGTTGACGGATCATTTCATCAGCATCTAATTCTAAGGCTTTTTGATAATAAGTAATCGCCTGAGGTATCATCTCAAGCTTCTCATGAATTAAACCAGCTTCCAGGAAAGCTTCGAAGTCATTAGGGTTTTCCTCAACCAGTTTTAGTATGTTAGATTGAGCTTCTGACCAGCTCCCTTTTTCTTTAAGAGCTTTAATTTCTTTCAAGTTAGCCATAGCTGATCTCCTTTTAAAACATCGAATTAGTAACTAAATTTCGCTTCAAATTTTAAAGGATTTTACATCAATAGGCAAATCCTCTATAACAAATACTTATAAAAATAGAAAAGTTGCAAATAACATGATTGAAAGCCAAATTTAATGGGAATGCATATCTAAGAATAAAATCACTCTAAAATTCTTAAAATTCTTGCTAGATTGTACTTAAATAGCTTTTTGACTAACATCAACTTTTTATCTAAAATTTAAAGCTAATTGTGCAAAAAGCTTACGAAGGGAGTAAGAGGTTGATTTAGTCAACTCGCACATTATTGATTAAAAAGTTTCTTTACAAATGGGAGGAAAAGAATGAAGAAGAAGTATTATACCGATGAGTATTTAGGTACAGGGACTCAATGGGGACCCTTTATAATTAGTGGAGGATTTTTAGTATTATTCTTAGTACTAGCATTCTTCACTCCGGATTTTGCAGCCGAGGCTGTAGCGACATCATTTGATTTTTCAGTCGAGTGGTTTGGATTATTTTGGCAGTTACTTATGCTAGCAACGTTAATTGTTAGTTTAATTTTGATGTTTTCACGTTATGGACGTGTTCGTTTAGGTAAAAAAGACGAGCCACAGTATAGTAATTTCCGATGGATTGCTATGATTGCAACAACCTTGCTGGCAAGTGGTGGTGTGTTCTGGGCAGCAGGTGAACCGATGGAACACTTTATGACGACTCCACCGTTGTTTGCAACTGAAGGAATGGACACATGGGATCGGGTTGTACCTGGTCTATCACAAGCATTCTTCCACTGGGGATTCTCAGCTTGGGCGATTCTTGGTACAGTTTCTACAATCGTATTAATGTATGCTCACTATCATAAAGGCATGCCATTAAAGCCAAGAACAATTCTTTATCCTTTACTTGGTGATAAAGTGTACAGACGCTTTAACGTTTGGGGTGCTTTAGCTGATATTACCTCAATTATCGCCGTTGCTGCGGGTACGATTGGTGCGATTGGTTTCCTGGGGATTCAGGCAGCATATGCGTTTGAAAACTTATTCGGAATACCTAGTAATTTATTTACACAATTGTCGTTCATTATTATTTTAGTTATTGTCGCATCTATTTCCGCTGTTACAGGTGTGGATAAAGGTATTCAGATCTTAAGTCGATTTAACGTTGGATTCGCAATTGTCCTTATGGTCATCATCTTAATCGTTGGTCCAACAATGTTTATTTTAGATGCTTTTGTCGCAGCAGAAGCATTTCAAATGCAAAATTACTTAATGATGAGTTTAACACGTGGTGATGAAGCGTGGCTTGGTTGGTGGACCATTTTCTTCTGGGGTTGGTTCATTGGTTTCGGTCCAATGATGGCGATCTTTATTACTCGTATTTCAAGAGGTCGTACGATTCGTGAACTAGTGATTGCAGTTGCGATCATGGCACCACTTGTCAGTAACTTCTGGTTCGCCACGATTGGTGGTACGGGAATTTGGTTAGAAATCCAAAATCCAGAAAGCATTTCCGGGCCACTGGCTGAAGTCGGTCAAGAGGCAGCTGTAGCCGCTATTTTAGACGGTTTACCACTTGGTACGATACTAGCGTTTGGTTTCTTAATCGTTACAGTTGTCTTCGTAGCTACAACAACAGACTCTATGTCCTATGCATCAGCCGTATCGATTACGGGTAATGATGACCCAAGTAAGTATGTCCGTGTATTCTGGGCGTTAATTTTTGGTGCTGTTGCAGCAACTTTAATTGCGATCGGTGATGGAAGTGGTGACAGTATTGGTTTATTACAAAACTTCATCGTTGTTTCAGCTGTACCTGTTTCCATCTTGTTATTACCACCGGTTTGGGATTCGGTTAAAATTGCTAAGCGATTAGCAGAAGAACAAGGAATTAAAAAGAAAGATGAGTAAAAGGTCAGGAAAGAAGCTTGCAGTATTGTGAGCTTCTTTTTTCTTGTGTAAAGACCCAGGTTGAATGGTATACTATTAGCAAAAATGAAGAGGTGAAACGATGGAAGCAAAGCCATGTATACATTCGTTAACGGTTAAAAATTCACACGTCCTACCACCAGACACAAATAGTCATGGGACATTATTTGGTGGTCAACTAATGGCATATATGGATGATGTAGCAGCTATCGCTGCAACAAGACATGCGAGAATGCCGGTTGTTACGGCATCAACAGATTCAGTTGACTTTCTAGCTCCTGTAAAAGAAGGCGACACGATTTGTTTAGAAGCATTTGTCACTTGGACACACAATACATCTATGGAAGTGTTCGTTAAAGCGATTACTGAAGATCTGATCAAAGGTGAGCGTAAGGTATGTACAACCGCCTTTCTAACCATGGTAGCTGTAGATGAGAATGGAAAGCCAACTCAAGTGCCGTCTGTCTACCCAGAGTCTGAGGAAGAAAAGTGGTTAAACCAAGGAGCAGAAGAACGTGCAGTTTATCGTAAAAAACGTCGTGAGGAGTCTAAAACGCTAGCTAAGAAGTTTGGTGCTGGCTTCCCGTGGGATCCAACTGGTCGATCATAATTTTACAAGTTATTGACACATTGTCAAAAAAGTTTTACAATTTAGATAGTTATTAAATAGGATTGATGGTGTCAAGATGGGTAAACAAACAGAGATCGGAATTGGGAAGAAAGCTCTACAGTTAGTTTTAGCTAGTAGTGACGAGTTATCTGAGCTTAAACCCCAAATGGAGAAAACATCCTATACTTACTGTTTAGGAAAAACAGGGTCGATGGATTTACAAAAGGTTGTTTCTGCGATTGAAACAGCGGCTAAGCGAAACGGAATAATTAAAGAAAACCTTTACCGAGAGATGCATGCTTTATATCATGCGATTTTGGAAGCTGTACAGGGGGTCACTAGAGGTCAAGTTCAATTAGGTGATGTCATGCGAACAGTCGGGTTAAGGTTTGCTGTGGTTCGTGGTCAGCCGTATGAAGATCGAGAAGAAGGTGAATGGATTGCCGTTGCGTTATACGGAACAATCGGTGCACCTATTCGAGGATTAGAGCATGAAACGGCAGGTTTAGGAATTAACCACATATAAATGCCCAGAGCAATGAGATAATAGGGGGCTTATTCTTGAAGACATTCAAGGATAAGTCCCCTTTTTGTTGGGCACTTTTAAAGTTTAGTGTAGATGATTCTCTTAGTTGTTGTATGGTGAAAAGCGAAGGAGGGTGATTCAGTGGAATTAACGGGACACGGTTTAACGTTAGAGGAAGTTGGGCGGGTTGTTTACGATTTTGAATGCGTGACACTCTCAGAAGAATCGATGGCTATGGTGGGTAATAGTCGCCATCAGATTGAAGAATCAATCGCTAACCACGAACTCATTTATGGAATCAACACAGGTTTTGGGAAATTCAGCGATGTGGAAATAGATTTAGAGGACATTAATGCACTTCAGCTAAATTTAATCCATTCCCATGCTTGTGGAGTCGGGGAGCCTTTTAGTGAGGAAGTTAGCCGCGCCATGGTGTTATTGCGTGCCAACACGCTTTTAAAAGGATACTCAGGGGTCAGACCAGTTGTCATTGAACGGCTAGTCGAATTATTAAACAAACAGGTGCATCCGGTTATCCCTTCGCAAGGTTCACTTGGAGCAAGTGGTGACCTAGCTCCCTTAGCCCATTTAGCCTTGGTATTAATTGGCGAAGGAGAAGTGTTTAATCAAGGTGATAAACAGTCAACTAAAGAGGTGTTTTCACAAAAACAAATTGACCCCATTCAACTTGTGGCAAAAGAAGGGTTAGCCTTAATTAATGGAACGCAGGCAATGACCGCAGTTGGAGTCTTATCCTATTTAAAGGCTGAAGAGCTATTAAGCCAAGCAGAACGAATAGCTGCTATCACCATTGAAGGGCTAGAAGGTATTATGGATGCTTTTGATGAGCGAATTCACCGGGCTCGAGGTTTTACCGAACAAATTGATGTCGCCAGAAGAATTTCAGAGTATCTACAGGATAGTCAATTGGTGACTAAACAAGGAGAGAAACGTGTTCAAGATGCTTACTCGATTCGTTGTATACCTCAAGTTTTAGGCGCGTCTTGGCAAACACTTAAGTATGTCAAAGATAAACTTGCTGTTGAAATTAATGCGGCAACAGATAATCCACTTATTTTTAATGAGCAAGGTGAAGTGAGGTCTGGAGGTAATTTTCACGGTCAACCAATTGCGATAGCGATGGACTTACTGAAAATCGGTATGTCAGAGGTTGCAAGTATGGCTGAACGACGCATTGAAAGGTTGGTTAATCCACAGCTCAATGATTTACCCCCATTTTTAAGCCCTGAACCCGGATTACAGTCAGGGGCGATGATTATGCAATATACGGCAGCATCACTCGTTTCTGAAAATAAAACACTTTCACACCCAGCCAGTGTGGATTCGATCCCATCATCAGCAAATCAAGAAGATCACGTGAGTATGGGAACTATTGGCGCCAGGCATGCTGCTCAAATCATTGAAAATGTCAGAAGAGTACTAGCGATAGAGTTAATGTGTGCCATGCAAGCAGTTGAGATTCGTGGAGTAGAGAAAATGGCCAAGGACACGCAAGATTTTTACAACCGGGCTCGTGTGGTAGTACCAACGATTACACAAGATCGTGTATTTTCTAAAGATATTGAAGCATTAGCGAATTGGTTGGTGACAAGTAAAATATCTCATTCAACACCGACGTAAGACATTAACATGAATCATTATAGATTCAACATATAATCTATTAAAGCTAGAATGAATGAGCTAGTAGTCTACAAAAGAGGAGGAGTTTTTTTAATGGTTGATAGAGTGAAGAATATCCGTGCACCAAGGGGAAGCGATCTCAATACAAAAGGTTGGGTACAAGAAGCGGCATTACGTATGTTAATGAATAATTTAGATCCTGAAGTAGCTGAGAACCCGGATGAGTTGGTTGTATATGGAGGGATTGGTAAAGCTGTGCGTAATTGGGAGAGCTATCATAAAATCGTCAGCACGTTAAAAGAGTTAGAAGACGATGAAACGTTACTCGTACAGTCTGGAAAACCAGTGGCCGTTTTTAGGTCTCATAAAGATGCTCCAAGAGTGTTGTTAGCTAATTCAAATCTAGTACCCGCTTGGGCCAATTGGGAGCATTTCCGTGAACTAGAGAAACAAGGGTTAATGATGTATGGACAAATGACGGCAGGTAGCTGGATTTACATTGGAACTCAAGGGATTTTGCAAGGTACCTATGAAACATTCGCCGAAGCAGCAAGACAGCATTTTGGTGGTTCATTAAAGGGTACCTTAACCGTTACAGCGGGTTTAGGTGGTATGGGTGGTGCTCAGCCTTTAGCAGTGACGATGAATGAAGGTGTTGTCATAGCTATTGAAGTTAATGAGGACAGAATTAGGCGTCGGATTGAACACCGTTATTTAAATAAGATGACAGATTCACTAGATGAAGCTTTAGAAATGGCTCGAGAGGCTCAAGCAAAGGGTGAGCCTTTATCAATCGGATTATTAGGTAATGCTGCAGAGGTTTTACCAGCACTTGTTGAGCGTGGAGAAATACCTGACTTAGTCACGGATCAAACATCGGCACACGACCCATTAAACGGCTATTTACCAGAAGGTTATACATTACAAGCAGGAAAAGAATTGCGTGAATCAAATGCCGACTATTATTTGGTTCTATCACGCAGAAGTATCAAAAAGCACGTTCAAGCAATGATTGATTTACAAAAAGCAGGAGCAGTGACTTTCGATTACGGTAATAACATCCGACAAGAAGCGTATAACGAAGGTGTGAAGGATGCTTTTGATTTTCCTGGTTTTGTACCAGCATTTATTCGCCCTCAGTTCTGTGAAGGGAAAGGACCTTTTAGGTGGGCTGCATTATCTGGAGACCCAGAAGATATTTATAAAATCGATGAGGTGATACTCGAGGAGTTTTCATATAATGAGCATTTATGTAAGTGGATTAGAATGGCTCGTGAGCAAGTTGCATTCCAAGGGTTACCGTCAAGGATCTGCTGGCTAGGATACGGTGAACGTGCAAGATTCGGAAAAATCATTAATGATATGGTCGCATCTGGAGAGATATCAGCACCGATTGTCATCGGTCGGGATCATTTAGATGCTGGCTCTGTAGCCTCACCTAACCGAGAAACAGAGGGAATGAAGGATGGGAGCGATGCAGTAGCTGATTGGCCGATTTTAAATGCCTTAATTAACAGTGTGAATGGTGCGAGCTGGGTATCTGTTCATCATGGTGGTGGTGTTGGCATGGGCTACTCCCTGCACGCAGGTATGGTTATTGTTGCAGATGGAACAGAAGATGCCGCTGCACGATTGGAACGAGTCCTAACGTCTGACCCGGGTATTGGAGTTGCTCGCCATGTCGATGCGGGCTACAGTTTAGCCAAGGACACAGCGAAGGAGAAGGGTATCAATATTCCATTATTAGATTGATGGATAGGATGAAAGGAGGAACTTCACATGGCAACCGTTTTATACAACATCGGTCAACTATTAACGATGGATCATCAGGATGGACCGGTTCGTGGTCAAGATATGAATGAGTTAAAAGTGTACGAAGATTATGGATTGTTAATAGAGGATGGGAAGGTTAGTCAAATCGGGTCATCTGATCAAATAAAGAACCTACCAGCTGATCACAAAATAGATTGCGAAGGGCGACTGGTGACACCTGGAATTGTGGAGCCACATACACATTTGGTGTTTGGGGGATCGCGTGAGCATGAGATGGCGCTTAAACAGCAGGGTGTCCCATACCTTGATATTCTTAAACAAGGTGGAGGAATTTTATCAACCGTTCGTGCTACCCGAGAAACATCTGCAGAAGAATTGTATAAAAAAGCGATGTTTCATTTAGACCGAATGGCCAGTTATGGAATCACAACTGTTGAAGCGAAAAGTGGCTACGGCATGGATCATGAAACGGAATTAAAACAACTTCGAGTTGCGAATAAGGCAGGTTCTGACCACCCAATAGATGTGGTTTCAACCTTTCTAGGCGCTCATGCGATTACTGAAGAATATAAAGATGACCCTGAAGCTTTACTCGATAAAATGGCAGCAATGTTCCCAACCATTAAAGAGGAAGGGCTAGCTGAATTTGTCGATATCTTTACCGAAACAGGCGTATTTACGGTCGACCAATCACGACGTTATTTACAGCAAGCCAAAGAGTATGGGTTTAATGTCAAGCTTCATGCTGATGAAATTGACCCACTAGGTGGAACACAACTAGCTGTTGAATTAGGAGCAACTTCTGGCGATCACCTAGCTGTTGCAACCGATGAAGGGATCCAGCAACTGGCTAGTTCAAATACCATAGGAGTGTTATTACCAGGGACGATCTTTTATTTAGGTAAAGGGGAATTTGCAAGAGCACGTGACATGATTGAAGCAGGAGCAATCATCGCCATTTCCACTGACTTTAACCCTGGAAGCTCGGTTACAGAAAATATCCAACTGATTATGTCACTTGCGGCCCTTAAGATGCAAATGACACCAGAAGAGATTTGGCATGCCGTCACTACGAATGCCGCTTATGCGATCAATCGTGGGGAAGTTGCTGGTAAATTAAAGGTAGGGCGTCAAGCAGACCTTGTCATATGGGATGCACCAAATTATAAATATATTCCTTATCATTATGGGGTCAATCACGTGAACACTGTATTTAAAGCAGGGTGTAAGCTATATGAACGAGGTGGTTTGCATGGGTAAATCTTTTCTAAAACCAGCTGGAAAAGCTATTTTCAAAGATTCATATGTGACCAAGATGAATGAATTGTTAGTGGAAGAAGATGGTGAGAGAAGACAATATGGGGTGATTGGAGCCCCTTTATCGAAGCCGTCTATCAGCCATTCAGGAGCAGCTTTTGCACCAGGGGCGATACGTCAAGCACTTGGTAGTTACTCTACCTATTCAAATGAGCTAGGACACGACTTTAAAGATATCGAAGTGTCTGACTACGGTGATGTGGAAATGCATCCAACCGATCTCATCCACTCACAAGATAGAATCTACCAATCGACAAAATCGGTTCTTGACCGGGAAGAAGTTAATCAGCTTATTGTATTGGGTGGAGATCATTCGGTAAGTTTCCCGTCTATAAAAGCTCATCATGAAGCCTATGGTATGGTTGGCGTCATTCAATTTGATGCTCACCATGATCTTCGAAACTTAGAAGACGGTGGCCCAACAAACGGAACACCATTTCGTCGTTCTATTGAAAATAATGTTCTAAAAGGTGAGCAAATAATTCAAATCGGTATTAGAGATTTCACCAATGCCAAAGGGTATGATGACTATGCCAAGGAACAAGGTGTTACCGTGTATACCATGGCTGATGTCAGACAACATCAGATCGATACTTTAATCAAGAAGTCACTTGATCATTTAGCCCAACAGGTTGATCTCATTTATTTATCCGTCGATATGGACGTATTAGACCAAGCCTATGCACCTGGTTGTCCGGCAATTGGCCCAGGTGGGATGGATAGTTTGACTTTAATGAAGGCAGTTGAAGAAGCGGCTAAGCATCCAAAGGTGAAGGCAATGGATATCGTTGAAATTGATCCAACCATAGATTTCCGTAACATGACGAGTCGGATTGCAGCACATATACTGTTCTCTTACTGGAAAGGTAAATATTTAGCAGACTAATATTATCATCATCATAAGAAATGACTAGGTGCCTCGAGAAAATTGAACTAAGAAAAAGGAATTAGCTCGGTTATATCGAATAATATAAATAATAGTTGTAAATTAGACAACCATGTCAAACTGTACTCGATAATGAGGTGCCTAGTATATGAAGAAACTTAGATGGATGTTGGTAACGATATTATTTTTTGGATCAGGATTGACCGGGTTTTTCGTTGTAACCGCTAATAGTAATAGTGGTGAATTTCTTAGTATCACTCATACAGGTGCAAAAGCCAAGATATTTGAAAGTTATGAAGACGTCTATATAGGTAAACAGCTTCGTTGGACAGGGAATGAAATGCCTATCATTAAAGATATTCAAATCGTTAAGGAAAATGGTGTTAGCTTGTCATCAGCAAGTGAAATGATTCAGGTTGATTTGTTTATTGATCCAAGTCATCAAACAGATCTTTTTTACCAATCGAGTCCTGAAGTTCATCAGGTTATTGAAGACTATGTTGGTGTTGAAGGGTTCAAATTAACTGAACCACAAATGACATTAGTTTTTAAAGTTAACTTAGAGAAGCCTAATTATCAGTTTGATTTAGAAGAGTTGAAAATTATTTATGAAATCGACAGACGAGAGTTTGAACAACGGTTACCACTACGCAACTTTATACTTCACCACTAAACTAGGAGCGAGGGACTCCTAGTTTTTTTAGATCGATTCATTGCATTAGTGTTAATTTAGGCTCTATACTAAATGTGGTGGTGTCTATTATTACAGCAGTCATGTTGAGAAGTTGATGAATGCCCCGTGTGTGACTCGCTTTCGGTGGACGCTTATCGTGGGCACGGCTCGAGCTTCGCGCTGTTCCCACGATGTACAGGGTGGATAAGTGTCGGTGTTGCCACGGGGGTAGTGTTGTCACCAACCTGGCGTGACCACCTATCGCTCGCCATCTCTTGTTATCCTAAAGCTGACGAAGACACTAGGGAAAGAGGGTCGATATTGAGTAAGAACATATAGTAATTTATCTGTGTTAGGTGAGCAGTACTAAGCGGAATCAAAATGCGTAGACTCCTGCGGGAACAGCACGAGCTGAAGATCCACTTGGGAAGTGCTTTTCTTCCCAAGTTAGCTGAAGCCGTGCCCGCGGAAAGCGAAGCATTTTGATGAAGCGGTATTAGAGCACACCAAGAATTCATAACCAGCTCATCTATGGATTATAAATTGATTTTGTCCTAACCCTACAGATTAAAAAAGGTAATAAGTCGGTGGTGTAAATATTCACACTACCACAATTGAAATAGAACCTTAATATCAGATATAGAATAATACTCAGAATGGAGTGAATTACATGACAAAAGAGGAAATACAAGCCCAAATTGATCAAGTTAAAAATGATTATATCCGTATTCAAGGTGACTTAGATAAGCTAGAGGCTAATGGTGGAAACGTCACCATGTTGGAGAAAACTCTTAAACGACTAGAAGAAGAGTTAGCTTCATTAAGAGAACAGTTAAAACAACAATAATAGATAGGAATCCCCCTAATAGAAGCACATTTGTCCTCTGTATTAGGGGTTATTTTTTAAAATTGTTTATTAACCGTAATTAGATGTGTGTTATTTTACACGCTTAATGTTTCTTGATATGATGAAGTTGTTTGAAATGATTACTAAAAAATTCCTTCAAGAGAATTGTTACGGTTTTACTTAAATAATGGCTCTGTTAAATTTTAGTGTTGATAATTCAAGGAATAGTTCTTAGTTGTTGTATGGTGAGAGCGAAGGTGGCGACTCCTGTGGGAACAGCACGAGCTGAAGATCCACTTGGGAAGTGCTTTTCCTTCCCAAGTTAGCTGAAGCCGTGCCCACGGAAAGCGTCCACCGAAAGCGAATCACCATAACAACAACGGACTTTATCAGAGCATAAATAACAGAAAGTGTGTAGGTCATGACGAAAACTTGGTATTTTATTAATTCTAAGGTTCAATCACCTCAATATAATATGGCATTAGATGAGTGTTTATTAAAATGGCATAGTGAGGGAAAGATTCCACCGACGTTGAGATTTTATCAGTGGGAACCAGCTGGATTATCTCTAGGATATTTCCAGAAGGTTAATGGAAGAATACATACAGAAAACGTTAAGAAATACGGGTTTGGCTTAGTTCGTCGTTTAACAGGAGGTCGAGCTGTTTTACACGATGATGAGTTAACATATAGTGTCATTGTTTCAGAAGAACATCCGGGTATGCCAAGCACAGTGACTGAGGCGTATAAGGTTATCTCGAAAGGACTGCTTGAAGGTTACCGGTTACTTGGACTTGATGCCAAGTTTTCCATACCAGAAGGAAAGTTGAATCAAACTGGATCAGCCGTTTGTTTTGATGAACCATCTTGGTACGAATTAGTTCTTAATGGAAAGAAAGCAGCAGGAAGTGCGCAAACACGACAGCGTGGAGTAATTTTACAACACGGATCGATTCCGTTAAGCATGAATCTTGATCAGTTGTTTGATATGTTCGTCTACTCAGATGAACATAAGCGAGAAAGAGCAAAGGAGAAGCTTAAGGATAAAGCAACCTCGATCGAAAGGGAGTTAGGAAGGCGTCCTTCAATTAGAGAGGTAGAAAAAGCTTTTTTTCATGGATTTGAAAAAGGTTTACAAGTTAGCCTCGAGCCGTATATGTTAACAGAAGATCAACAACAAGAAGTCAAACAACTAATGAAACAGAAATATGCAAGTGATGATTGGAATTTTGCCAGATAATCTTTTGTAAGGGGTGTTATTAGTGACAAAGAAAGAGGAGTATGTAAGAAAGCCTGAGTGGCTAAAAATTAAGTTAAACACGAACAAAAATTATATTGGCCTTAAGAAAATGATGCGTGAAAAAAATCTCAATACCGTCTGTGAAGAAGCGCGCTGTCCAAATATTCATGAATGTTGGGCTGTTCGTAAAACAGCTACCTTTATGATCTTAGGAAGCACATGTACAAGAGGTTGTCGTTTCTGTGCTGTTAACACAGGATTACCAACTGAGTTAGACTGGGGAGAACCAGAGCGTGTAGCTGAATCAGTTGAGATTATGGGCCTACGTCATGCAGTTGTCACGGCTGTCGCTCGCGATGACTTAAAAGATGGTGGTGCCGCTATTTTTGCAGAGACAGTTAAAGCTATTCGCCGCCGTAATCCAGGTACAACAGTAGAAGTATTACCTTCAGACATGAAAGGTGACTATGATAGCATTCGTACATTAATGGATGCTGGACCTGATATTTTTAATCATAACGTTGAAACGGTTCGTCGGTTAACACCAACTGTTCGTTCAAGAGCTACCTATGATCGTTCACTAACGTTACTTAAACGTGTTAAGGAAATTTCACCAGATACACCAACTAAATCAAGTATTATGGTTGGATTAGGTGAAACGAAAGAAGAACTGATAGAAACCATGGATGATTTGTTAGCACATGATGTTGATATTTTAACCATTGGTCAATACTTACAACCTACGCGTAACCACCTGAAGGTTGAGCGCTATTATGAACCAAAAGAGTTTGCTGAGTTAAGAAAAATTGCTTTCCAAAAAGGCTTCCAGCATTGTCAGGCGGGTCCGTTGGTTCGTTCATCTTATCATGCTGATGAACAGGTAAGTGAAGCTTCCAAACGACGCCGTGAGCAATACGAAGAAAATTACCTAAACAACCAACCTGTATCATAATACGATTAGGATTTCCCATTAACACCTTAATTCCCTTCATGAGGGGAGTTAAGGTGTTTTTTGTATAAGTTTTTGGATATAGAGAACTTAGTTGGTAACCCCCCTAAAAAAACTTATATTAATATAAAGTTTTATGATTGACTCACCCTTAACACCTATTTATAATTGCATGGTATCTTGTGTCAAAAATAAAAAGAGGCTGCGACATAATGACGTGTTTATAATACTAAAGCGAATGATTCACTAGCTTAGTGGAAGTGGTAAGTTTCCCATAGTTCGGATGATCTATAGCAAGCACACTTTTGTTCAGTCTCTTCATGCAAAGTTAATTAATAACTTTCCATATTTAAGAGAAACTTAAAAAAGGGCAACGTTAGGAGGAACATCATTGGAGAACTTATTAATGGTCATGATGCTAATTGGGGTACTTGGGATCTTTTCTCAATGGGTTGCTTGGCGCACTCGTTTACCAGCTATTGTTGTCATGGCGATTGTTGGTCTAATAGCCGGTCCCACTTTAGGAATAATCAATCCAGCACAGGAATTAGGAGACTTATATAGTCCGTTGATTTCTATTGCGGTAGGGATTATCCTTTTTGAAGGTAGTTTGAATTTAGATTTTCGCGAAATTAAAGGAATGCGTAAGCCGGTTTACCGCATTGTGACGCTTGGGGCGTTCTTAGCATGGGTGCTAGGCTCATTAGCGGCTCATTATGTGGCAGGTTTATCATGGGCTGTTGCCTTTGTAATTGGTGGAATCTTTATCGTGACGGGTCCTACAGTTATTTTACCACTTCTAAGACAAGCCAAGCTTAAACCTAGAGTAGCTGCCATTTTGAAATGGGAAGGAATTGTTGTCGATCCGTTTGGTGCTTTAATAGCCGTCTTTGCATTTGAATTTATTAAATTCTTAACAGTCGAAACAGTTGCTTTCTCAGCAGTATTAACGTTCTTAGCAGCTTCCGTGTTAGCCGGTATTATTGGAATGATTTTTGGTTACGGTATTGGTTATTCTTTTGAAAAGGGTGCTGTACCTGAGTATCTAAAATCGCCAATCGTCTTAGTAACGGTTATAATGGCATTTGCTTTAAGCGACTTCATTATGCATGAAACAGGCCTTTTAGCAGTTACTGTTATGGGGATGACAATTGCCAATATGCATATTTCATCCATTGAAGATATGCGTCACTTTAAGGAAAATATATCGATATTACTGATTTCAGTTATCTTCATTATGTTAACTGCATCTTTAAATCGTGAAACTTTGCTATCGATCTTTGATATAAATATTGTTTTATTCATCTTGATGATGTTATTTGTGATTCGCCCTTTGACTATTTTCTTATCCACGATCGGAACAAATTTGGAGTTCCGAGAAAAGTTATTAGTTGGGTGGATCGCGCCTCGAGGTATTGTAGCCTTAACGGTTTCAGCGTATTTTGCAAGTATATTAGTTGATGAAGGGTTTCATGATGCAGAGATCTTAACCTCATTAACCTTTGGCTTAGTCTTTGCTACCGTTGTGGCGCACGGATTTTCCATTAGCTGGTTATCACGTAAGTTAGGTTTGTCGACAGACAGTAAACCAGGAGTTTTAATGGTCGGATCCAACAAATTCTCTGCACAATTAGGTAAGGTATTGCATGATTTAGGTGTTCCGGTATTAATTTCAGATGCCTCATGGAGTCGTTTGTCACACGCTAAGCAGTTAGGGGTGCCGTGTGTGCACGGTGAGATTTTATCTGAACAAACGGATTACCAAATTGATATGACACCTTACGACTACATGTTAAGTTTAACGGAGTATGATTCGTATAATACGTTAGTTAGCTCAACCTTTAAGCCGACTTTTGGAAGGGAACATCTTTTCCAATTGCCTTTACAGGTGAATGAGGGCGATCAACTAGAAGATGTTAGCCGTCATATTAGTGGTACGGTATTGTTTGATGGAAAAGTGACATGGACATCACTAAATGAAAAAATCAACCAAGGATTTGTCTTTAAAAAGACGATGATTACGAAAGAATATACTCATCGCCACTATCTAAATGACCGAGAAGAAGAAGACGTTCTATTGCTAATACTAAGAAAGTCTGGCGAGCTATCCTTCTTCAATCCAAAAACCGACTTATACGCGGAGTCAGGGGATTTAATTATTAGCCTATCCAAAAGACAATAAGCTCAAATAATGAAGCCTACTGTTGATCAGTAGGCTTTTTTTATACTGATGTGTGATAAAGGGGTGATGACGTATTCAAACACCATGAGACTCCTTTCAGCAAAGTTCATCATAGATTTTTTATCTAATCGGAAAATCTTGACAAAATTAGTAATTGAAATCGCTTATTTTGTGTGATAGAATTTTCCTATAATTCAGAAAAAATCTTTTCATAAATTGACCTCCAAGAAATATATATTTTATAAACAAGTCGTTTCCTTCTATATATAAAATTCCACATAAAGTCAAATGACAAATTTTAAGTATTTAGCACTATAAATAAGCATAGATAAATATAACAAAGAATAGTTATTCATAGATGTAACATATACAAATTAGCAAAGAATATTTCGACTATTTCTAAATATTCGCTGTTTGTAGTCTGTTGGAAATTTTAGTTACGATAATATTGATTCATTTTGGATACCATATTTTGATTGTCGTTAGATGGCATAAATAAATGGAGGAGAAAACCAAGTGAGTTCTAAATCAGTGAAGGATCATAAGGTCTTACAATCGATCATAAAAGGGTTAAGACTTCTAGATCGTGCATTTTTAAAATTAGAAGAGTTTATTTTGATCGGAGCAATTCTAGTCATTGCGATTATGATCTGTGGAAATGTGATCAGTCGTGAAGTATTTGGACCAAGTATATGGTTTCATGCTGAAGTTGCACGTTTTGCAGTTGTCATTGCAACATTTATGGGGATTAGTTATGCAGCGCGTAAAGGACGCCATATTAGTATGTCGGCGATCTACGATACAGTGCCTTGGAAGGTTCGTAAGGCAATGGCGATCTTCATCCCTTGTGTAACATCAATTGCCCTATTTTATTTATCATATGTTTCTTATGAATATGTCTTAACAGTTTATGAATCAGGTAGAACAACAGCGTCACTTGAAGTTCCTCTTTGGTGGATGTATATGTTTATCCCGATTGGCTTTTTTACAGGCGCTATACAATTCTTACGTAACACGATCGTGAATATTGTAAATAAAGAAGTATATATTGGGACAGATGTTTTGGACTACAATGACATTGAACCAGAAGATCGTGAGTTAGATGAAAATTTGCAGGTTTAAAAAAATCATAAAAGTGAGGAAAAAATCATGTTAACAGCACTACTAGGGATTATGTTTGTTCTCCTGATGCTTAATTTTCCGATGATGATTCCACTTATTATAGCGCCTTTTGTTGTCGTTATTTTCTACTCACCGATGTTGGATTCATCAATCATGGTGCCACAGTTAATAACAGGAATCGAGACGTACGAACTTTTATGTGTTCCGTTATTTATCTTGGCAGCTGATATTATGACATCAGGTAGAACTTCAGAACGCTTACTGGATTTTATTGGTTCGTTCGTCCGTCATATTCGTGGAGGATATGCAGTCACAACAGCAGCAGCTTGTTCGATGTTTGGTTCAATATCAGGCTCAACACAAGCGACAGTTGTTGCAATTGGTCGCCCAATGCGTGAACGTTTACTACGGGTTGGGTACAAAGACTCGAGTGCAATGGCATTGATCATTAACTCTAGTGATGTTGCATTGTTAATTCCACCGAGTATCGGGTTGATTATTTATGGATTATCGTCAAGTACATCAATAGGTGACTTGTTTATCGCAGGTATATTACCTGGTATTATGGTATTTTTGGTATTTGCTACATACAGCATGGTTTATGCAAAGGTTAAAGACATACCTCTTGCGCCAAAAGCAACTTGGAAAGAAAGGTTTGTGACTTTCAGGAAGGCATTACTACCTCTAGGTTTTCCAATCCTAGTCATCGGTGGTATATATAGTGGTCTATTTACGGCAACTGAAGCAGCAGGTGTTTCGGTATTATACGCTTTTATACTCGAAGTTATTGTATACCGATCTGTGCATATTAAACAAATTCCAAGTATTGCTTTATCTACAGGATTGGTCACATCGGCTGTTTTTATACTTGTAGCTGGTGGACAAGTGTTTACCTTTTTAATTAACTTAGAAAACATTCCAAGGATGCTGACTGAAACAGTACTAGGAACGGATCCAAGTGCGATATATGTCTTAATTATTGTTAGTATCTTCTTCTTTATTGGATGTATGTTTGTTGATCCAATTGTTGTGATTATAGTACTGACACCAATTTTCTTGCCAGTAGCTGAAACAGCAGACATTGATCCTATTCATTTAGGCATTATTATTACTTTCCAAGCAGCATTAGGTTCTGCAACACCGCCGTTTGGAGTTGACATATTTACAGCCAGTGCGGTCTTTAATAGGCCATACATGGAAGTCATTAAAGGAACACCACCTTATATTATTTTAATGGTGTTAATGTCTATTTTATTAATTCTGTTTCCACAGATTTCTCTTGCATTACTGTAAGGGAAACTATAATAATAAACAATATTACAGGGGGTAATGGTTATTTTTAACAAAAAGATTTTCTGGTTAGCTTTAGTATTATTTCTAACACTAGGGTTACTAGCTGCGTGTGGTGGCGATTCAGACGAAGGTGCTGAAGGTGATAACTCGAATGGTGAAGATTCAACCGAAGAAGAAAACTCGAATGACAATAACGATTCAGATGAAGATGAAGATGAGAATACAAGTATTGAACCACAAACTTGGAGATTTGTTACCGAGGAAGAACCAGGTCAAGTTCAATATGTCTATGCAGAAGAATTTGCTAATCGTATGGCAGAGAAATCTGATGGAGCAATCGAGATTGAAGTATATGAGTTTGGTGGACTAGGTAGTGAAACGGACCAAGTTGACCAGTTAATGCAAGGTACAGTAGAAATGGCAGTTATGTCACCTGGTTTTACAGGTAACATGGTTGCAGAAGGGCAGTTATTCGCTCTACATTTCTTATTCCCAGATGATGTAGGAACAACTCAAGAAGTTTTAGAAAATAGTGAAGCGTTAAATGTAGATTTACGTGAACGTTATGAAGAACATAACATTTCACCACTCGCATTCTGGACTGAGGGTGGTATGCAGTGGACTTCAAATGGTCATCCACTACAAACACCTGAGGACTTTGAGAACTTCCAAATGCGTGTACAAACATCACCATTAATTATGGAGTCATATGAAAGATATAATGCTAACCCACAAGAAATGAGCTGGGGTGAGCTATACACAGCATTGGACCGTGGTACTGTTGATGGACAAGAAAACCCAATTTTCTTCATCGCGGATGCGTCATTCCACGAGGTTCAAGATTATCTAATGATTTCAAACCACAACAACTATGTAGCGATGACTACAGTAAATACTGAGTGGTATGAAGGCTTAGATTCTGAAGTACAGGAAATGGTTGATGAAACAACAGAGGAAATGCAAGAGTGGATTTATGAAGAACAAGATCGTCAGAACACTGAATTCCTAGAGTTTATGGAAGAGGATTCTGATATCGAAATTATTGAATTAACTGAAGAAGAGCGTGATGCGTTCAGACAAGAAGCTGTTGAAGTTCGTGACTTCTATAGAAATGAAGTATCAGAACTTGATGGTGCCATTCTTGATAAACTGTTAGATGAAATGGAAGATTATCAATAAGTAAGAAATCTGTGGAGAAAGGGCAGTGCCGATGATGGCATTGCTCTTTTTTGTGTGATGGGAATGTAATAAGCTTTGTGACGAGTTAGATCACGTCTCTCGTCCATTTTGCGCTTCAAGGGGGCTGAAAACGGTCTTGAGGCGATGTGTCACGGCCAATTTGCGCTTCAAACGAGGGCAAAAAGTCATTGAAACCACCTTTCTCGCACACATCCCCTCGGGTCTGATTCCTCATGAAGTGTAACATCTCCTCAATAGAAAATTAATTTTAATGATCTAGCATCTACGTGGTTATGCTAAAAACATATGTAGTCCTTACCACGTATAATAGCTAATTGAGGAGAGAAACACAATGGATGTATCACTGTTATTAGAATATGGATGGGTATTATTAATTTTAATTGTATTAGAAGGAATCCTAGCAGCAGATAACGCCATGGTACTGGCCGTTATGGTTAAGCACCTTCCGGAAAAAGAGCGTAAGAAAGCATTATTTTATGGTCTTTTTGGCGCTTTTATATTCCGTATCGGTTCGTTATTTATCATATCTTTTCTTGTCGATGTATGGCAGGTCCAAGCCATAGGTGCCGTTTACTTATTATTCATTGCAGGTAACCATATCGTAAAGAAATTTCTACTAAATAAAGATAAAGAAGAAGACCAAGAAAAAAAAGCGCAAAAAGTTCAGGGTGCTGGTTTTTGGATGACAGTGTTAAAGGTTGAGATTGCAGATATTGCCTTTGCGGTGGACTCAATTTTAGCTGCAGTTGCAATCGCGATCGCTCTTCCTGAATCTGGTTTACCTGAGATTGGTGGAATGGATGGTGGTCAGTTCCTCGTTATTTTATTTGGTGGTTTAGTGGGTGTCATCATTATGCGATTTGCAGCGACATTCTTTGTCAAACTGATAAAGAAAAGACCTGGTCTAGAAACGGCAGCTTTCATCATTGTTGGTTGGGTCGGTGTTAAACTAATCGTTTTAACGCTTGCTCATGAAGATATTGCGTGGATACCTCACGATTTTCCCCATTCAACCTTATGGAAAATCATCTTCTATGCAACTTTAGTCTTAATTGCAGTGATTGGTTGGTTTACATCAAGTAAGGTAGATATTGAGGATCGGGAGACGAAAGAAATGATGAATGAGGCAAAAAAATAAAACAAGTTAATCGGTTCTATGACTAGCTGTCGTCTGTTCTTTTCCAAGCCCTCTACACATATAGTATGTTACGGGAGCATAAGGAGGGTGCATATGGTTCACTACAGATACTTCATGGGTGGTACGACAGCTAAAGGTTATGTGAACTTTTATGAGAATTTAATTGAACAATTAGAGCGAGTCGTTTACATCGAAGGTGGTTTTACCACAATAGTTAGCCCGATTTTACAACGAGTAGCTAATCATTTTACCAATCATTATGACATTGATTATATTCACAACCATCTAATGACCGATCAACTAGAAGGAATCGTCATACCATCACTCGATATTGGTATTTTTGATCGAACGAAAATGAACCAAAAACGTGTGGTTTATCCAATGTTATATGAGAAGTTAGTTTATTTAGGTGATCGCTACGATTATGACTACTTAAAGAACCACGAGAAAGACTTACAAAAGCATCGTGGAGAAGTTAAAACCTTATACCAAGCAGCCATTGACCATTTTCAAACAGCATTATCACATCATCATCAAGTAGAGAAGCTGTATGTCGATCATTTAAATGTGGAAAGAGCCAACCAAGAAACGGAACAACTCATTCAAGACATTTTCGAAAATAGCTCTCTTCATAAGCCAGGTAGTGTTAAACATCGCTATTTAGGAGCAGCTACACCAGAAGGACCAGTTGATTATGTGATGGAGTTGACTGATGAACTGAAGAAAAGAATCTTTATCAAAGGAAGGTCTGGAACAGGGAAGTCTACGATGCTACGTAAGATTGCTCATGAAGCTAAAAATCGAGGCTTTGATATAGAAATTTATCATTGTGGTTTTGACCCTGGAAGCCTAGACATGGTCATTTTGCGAGAGTTGAGTGTAGCTATTTTTGATGCAACAGCACCACATGAACATGATCCTATTAAAGAGACTGATGAGATTTTTGATGTATATGAGCGGTTCATCGATGGTCACCCGGATGATCTTTATCATGATGAATTAGCAAAGTACAAATCGTCCTATAAAGAGGAAATGCTTAAGGCAAAGGAATGCCTTGCTGATATCAAAAAACAGCAAGTTGAATTTGAACAAATATATCAACAGTCCATGGATTTGGATTTAACTACAAACGTTGAAGATGACCTGATCAAATGGATCTTAAAGCAGTAATAAAAAGGCTCAACTCGATGTTGAGTCTTTTACCTAGGTTTGATGACTTTTTATATTGGGCAAATTATGAAATAATAGGAGAAAAGAGAAGGATAAGGAGTGTTTGGATGGTACCAACCAAAGAGCAATTAACGAAGTATGCTAAGCTAGCAGTTACTATGGGAGTCAATATTCAACAAGGACAAGCTCTATTTATTAATGCGCCAATAGAAGCGAGAGAATTTGCCCATTACGTTGTCGATGAGGCTTATGAAGCCGGAGCTGAAAATGTCCACGTTAATTGGTCAGATGAAGTATTGACTAGAAAAAGATATGAAAAAGAACCAATGCATGTACTTGAAAATGTTCCTGACTGGTTGGTCGAACGCCAAGTAGGTCACGTCAAAAACGGAGGTGCTGTATTAAATATATATGCACCGAACCCTGACTTATTAGAAGGAATTGATGCAGAAAAAGTTGCCAAATCAACCAAAGCACAAAGTCAGGCAATGAAAGAGTATAAACAATATATTATGAATGACAAGATTCAGTGGTCAATCGTTTCGGTTCCTACTGAAAAATGGGCTGATAAAATTTATGATCATCAAAAAAATACCGAAGAAGCGATTGAAGATTTATGGAAACAAATTTTCCAAATTGTACGAGTTGACCAAAACGATCCAATAGCCGCCTGGAACGATCATAATGAAACGTTATACCAAATTAGAGACTATTTAAATGATAAGCAATATGATGCGCTAGAATATAAATCTGAAACAGTTGACTTAACAGTTGGATTACCGGAAAACCATTTATGGGCTGGTGGAGGAGCTGTTGCAGAGAATGGAGCATCATTCAACCCGAATATGCCAACAGAAGAAGTGTTCACAGCGCCTCATCGCGAGCGAGTAAATGGAACCGTTAAGAATACCAAACCACTTAACTATAACGGTAATCTTGTTGAGGACTTTAAGTTGACCTTTAAAGATGGACAAGTGGTTGATTTTGAAGCTAGAAAAGGTGAGGAAATTTTAAAACATCTTTTAGACTCTGATGAAGGGTCAACAAGATTAGGGGAAATAGCGCTAGTCCCACATTCATCACCAATTTCACAATCTAATCTTATTTTCTTTAATACTCTCTATGACGAAAATGCATCCTGCCACTTAGCGTTAGGTTCTGCATATCCGACTAATTTGAAAGGTGGAGAGAAGTTAAGCGAAGAAGAACTAAAAGAAAAAGGCATTAATACTAGTCTAGTTCATGAAGACTTCATGATGGGATCACATGATTTAGATGTCTATGGAGTCACTAAAGGAGGTGACAGAGAACCGATTATCGTACAAGGTGAATGGGCGATAAAAGAATAATTGGTTTGAAGCCGTAGGTGGGATTCATATGACATTAGTGGGAAAGACCATTAAATGGTACCGAACTGGTAAAGGATTAACGCAAGAACAGTTGGCTGAGGGGATTTGTTCGGTAACCTACATTAGTAAATTGGAGAATGGGCTGGTTGAGTTTAATGAAGACATCCTAAGAAAGCTCTCACAGAGGCTAGACATTAAACAGTCACTAATCTTAAGTCGTAAGAATCCATCGCTTGAAGAAGATCTAAAAGGTTGGTTAGAGCATATTCACATTTTTCATATACCTGAGATGAAGAAATTCTATAACAAATTAACATCATCCATAACTGATGATCTTCATGTCGATCATCATACGCTATATTATTTGGGGTTATTTGGTCACTATTTATTAATGGATCAATTGAACGAGGCTGAGAAGATATTTAAATATATAACGAATCGGTCAATGGTATTTAAAGCTTGCGCCCCATACAGCTTTTATAAGTTTGTAGGGATTTATTACAGGCGAAAAGGATTATATAACCATGCTATTGAACATTTGGAAACAGCTGAGGAAATCCTAGGAGATGAAGAAGACCCGGAACTTCATTTAGTTATGGCACAGGTATATAATCGTTTCAATGATATATTAATTTCAAATAAGCATGCTCAAAAAGCCTTTAAATTATTTCAAGATAAACTGTATTACGTACGTATGATAGACTGTCAAGTAGTACTGGGTGTTAACTATTGTTTAGTAGGAGATTACTACTCGGCTGAAAATTACTTTGTAAAGTTAAAAGAAGTCGACGGAGAGCATTTATTAGATAAAACGAGGGCGAATATTCATCATCACATTGGCTATATTCGTTTTCATATGCAACGCTATGATGAAGCACAGAAATATTTTAAGAAAGCATTAGACTTCAATATAAGTGAAAGTGATTTCTTAAATGCGAGATATTTGCTCTCATATATTCATGTCTTAAAGAAAGATCATTACTTGGCTAAAAAACATATAAATCATGGGCTGATGATTGCAAAAAATATTAATCACCAACGATATATCGTGAAATTTAAAGTATTGAAAATGCAGTTAGAAAAACGAGATGGAGAACTTCTAGATTACTTACAGCATAAAGTCCTTCCGTTTTTTGAAAATAGTGGTGAAGAAGTAGAATTGAAGCATTATTATTATCTGTATGGACAACTCTTATATCAGAATAAACGATATAAAAAAGCGGCTGAATATTTTATGCTTGCTAGAGATCATTATATGGTCTAACAGTAGTGGTTAATCAAATAAGGAACAGAAAAAATGCTGCCACAAACGTTGTGGCAGCATTTTTAAGGTTTATACTTAAAAAATTAAGTGTGCGATTAAGATGATAATTGGTAAGGTAATCGCAGTACGTAGTAGGAAAATCGCTACTAAACGTCTGAAATTAATTGGAATATTAGAAGCAAGCAACACACCACCAACTTCTGACAAGTAAATAAGCTGAACAACACTTAATGCAGCAATGATGAAACGAGTCATTTCACTTGCTACAGATTCAATCATTAACGCTGGTAAAAACATGTCAGTAAAACCGATTAAGATTGTTTCTGCAGCGGCTTGTGCTTCAGGTACCTGCATTAACTCTAATACAGGAACAAATGGCGTACCCAACCAAGTGAAAACTGGAGTCATCTCAGCTACTATTAAGCCGAGAGTACCTACAGCCATAACGATTGGTAACACACCAACCCACATGTCCAACACATTTTTCGCAGCAGACTGTAAATAACCAGTTAATCCAGGTGATTGTGCAGCACGCTCAACTGCTTTTTTATATCCCCAAGTAAATGCATTATAGTTTTTAGGAATGGATTCATCAAGCTTGGATTGTCCGTCTTTAATATAAGTATCTGGAATACGTGATAAAGGTGGAATTCTCGGCATGATTAATGCTGCAAAAAGACCAGCAACAAAAATAGTCCCATATAACGGTAAGAACATGTGCATTAAATCAACTTGTTGAATAATTGAGATCGTAAAAGTAATGGATACGACAGAGAAAGTTGTACCGATTACAGCCGCCTCTCGTTTAGTATAATAGCCTTGCTCATATTGCTGATTAGTTAGTAACACACCAACCGTGCCATCACCAAACCAAGAGGTTAAATTATCAACAGTTGAACGACCGGGTAAAGTGAAAACTGGTCGCATAATTTTAGTGAACAGTGCTCCAATTAGCTCTAATAGCCCAAAGCTTAGTAGTAAAGGTAATAATAACCCAGCAAATAAGAATACCGTTAGCAGGAAGGTCAATAAATCATCAAGTAGTAATCCACCAGTGACATCTGAATAGACCCATTCCCATCCGATTTGATAATAAGTAAAGATCGCAAAGACCATTCCAAGTAACCGAACGATTAGCCAAATAGGCCCAACATTAAAAAGGGAACCCCAAAAAACATCCTTAGAAAACTTATCGTCATCTATTTTATTCATTAAAAAGGCAATTACCGACATGATCGCTGATAAAGAGATAATCCCCAAGACCATGAGTGCTGTATAATTACCTAAAATAGATTCAAGTTCTCCAGCAAGAATCGCCACCGGAATACTTGTTTCGTCACCATACGTAACAGGTGTCATAAATAAGAATATACCTAGTGCTGATAGTATGATAAACTTCATATGATATATAAATGAGGCTGTCGTTTCGTTAGTCATGTTTTCTCCTCCTTCAATGCATAAATAATATTTAAAATTAATCTTTATGCAACAATTTGTCATTATATAACGCCATAAGAACTTCGTCAACACTTCGTATATGGAATATTTAGCCCTTCTAAAACTTCTTCTATCGAATTAATTATTATACAAACACAATTGGCGAAAAATTCAGAAAAGTACCTTTACAATCATATTTTTTATATGTATAATAATAATTAATTGGTATTCTTTACCTTTTATTTTTACCTTCCGTTCTAAAATTATGATGTATAAACACATAGAAATATAAAAAAGATGTTAATATGTGTAGGGAGGAAGCATGGATAAAAATGAAGGAGAAGTATGAGAAGTTTATGGGAAAATTTGAGGCGGAGTTGGGGAGAGATCTATGCGAGAAAGAGCGGGAGTTTGTAACATGGATGTTCGAAAAGCAAAAACAGAATAAGAAGGTAAGAAGGTAGAGAGATTAAACTCACACTGCTATTAAGCAGTGTTATTTTTTGGATTATAAACTTTTATGCATAAAAGCGTTGACACATAAAAGGTTTTTAGTGTTAAAATATGAGAATATATCATTATGGCTTCTGTGAAAACAGTTTCATGTGATAAGGTAAGTAAATAATAAAAGTTTAGAGGTGAACATCATGAATCAAACAGGTGGCATTGGCCACGATCAATGGAAGACACGTTTCGGATTTATGTTGGCCGCGATGGGGTCAGCCGTGGGATTAGGTAACATTTGGCGCTTTTCATATGTCGCTGGTGAAAATGGCGGAGCAACGTTCTTACTCATATATTTATTTTTTACTCTTTTAATTGGAATTCCGTTACTTTTAACTGAGTTTAGTATTGGTAAGGCAGGTAAAATGGATGCCGTGGGCTCTTTTAAAAAATTAGCTCCAAACACAAAATGGCACTTAACCGGCTTAATGGGTGTAGTCGGAGGAATTTTAATCTTAAGTTTCTATACCGTAGTATCCGGTTGGTCATTATTTTATTTATATCGTTATTTAACAGGTGCTTACTGGACTGAACCAGATGGAGGTTTTGGGGCTGCCTTTGATAGTTGGATTGCCAGTCCGATCGCTCCTTTATTCTGGCAAGGGTTATTTTTAGTTGCGACGATATTGATTGTGATGCAAGGGATCAAAAAAGGGATTGAGCGTGCTAATAATGTTTTCATGCCAGCATTAGCCGTGTTAATGATCTTATTAGCTGTTTACGGTCTAACTTTAGAGGGAGCAAAAGATGGATTAGCATTTTTATTCACTCCAGATTGGTCACAATTAACCAACCCATCGATTTACTTTATGGCGATGGGGCAGGCATTCTTCTCCTTGAGTATTGGGATTTGTGGGATGCTGACTTATAGTAGTTACTTGAAAGAAAAAGATCGTTTACCTGCAGCGACAGTAGGAATCGGTATTATGGATACGGTGTTTGCCGTGATTGCTGGTGTGATGATCTTTACAGCAGTCTTTAGTTTTGATGTCGATCCTAGTTCAGGCCCACCACTTGTGTTTATCACACTTCCAAGTATTTTTGCGAGTATGCCAGCAGGTAATGTTGTCGGTATTGTTTTCTTTATTTTATTAACCATGGCTGCATTCTCATCAGCCATATCGTTATTGGAACTACCTGTTGCTTACTTCCACCGCACACTTGGCTTCACAAGAAAGGCTGCTACATTAATTATCGGCTCAATTGTGTTTGTGTTAGGAGTTGCAGCATCTTTAGGTTTTGGAATATGGGGTGGCGTACAATTAGGTGGCAACAATATAATGGATATGATGGATAACCTGACAGCCAATATCATTCTTCCACTTGGTGGACTATTAATGGTTTTATTTGTTGGTTATTATCTGACGAAGGAGCAAGCGATTAAAAATAGTGAACTAGAAACACCATTTTTACAATCAGCATGGTATCTACTTATTCGTTATATTATTCCTGTAATTATGGTAGTCATATTAGTCGGATCGCTGTTTGGTATTATTTAAAAAATAGTTGTCTATGTTATAATGCTGGTAGTATTTAGAGAAATAGGTGATCAGTAATGTCCGTTTCACATCAAGCGATAATCGCCAAAATGAAAGAAGAATTACAGGCTCTAGATGCTTCATCCAATGAAGCAGAAGTGAAAGCTAAAGTCTATGCAATTCGTTCTCTTGCAGACTTAATTTTGGCTACAGAAGAAAAGCAAAGTGATCAGAACCTAAACAAACAGGTCGCCAATACTCCACCTACAACCGACATAACTGATGTCGAAGCAAGAATGATGGGGATAAAGGTACCCAAGAAACCATCGACAGAACCAAACATCTTAGAAGAAGATGATGCTAATGGCGATTCAATCTTTGATTTTTAACAACGAACACTTAATAGGACCACTATAAGGAGAGAATTGAATGATGAAATTGATCCTAATGATCGGAGCCATCAGTGGGTTCATCACCGTTGCGTTAGGCGCATTTGGTGCCCATGGCTTAGAATCTAAACTTACTGAAAAAATGATGCAAACATGGGAAAAAGCTGTTCAATATCAGATGTTTCATACGACGGCTATCTTCATCGCAGCCATTTTATTAGTGGTATCAGAAGTGACCACTTTTCAAACATCTGCGTGGGTATTTCTAATCGGTATCATCTTATTCTCAGGAAGTCTCTATGTCTATTCTCTGACAGGTGCGAAGACGTTTGCAATGATCACGCCACTAGGTGGTGTCGCTTTCTTGATAGGTTGGGTCATTTTAGCTTATGGTGTGACTAAAATGGTTGGATAGGAAATGAGCTACTCTCAACTAGGTGAGGGTGGCTTTTTTCTTTTGGTAAGCATATGAATTTGCTCATGAAACAAATTCATATATGATATGGAATAGATTATAATAGTCTTGTTATGTCTGTTTGTCTTTTCATGATCGGTAGGTTGCCTCTGACAGTGGGGTTACGACCTATTGATGATCAGCAAATAAATATTATTAACAGATCTAATCAGTAAGGAGTTAGTCTATGCGATGGATTGGTAGAAGTCTAATAGTAGGATTATTGTTAATTTTGTTAGCTCCAGGTGCTGTTGTGGCGGATGAGCTAATGGATTATCGAATTGCAGTAGAGGATAACTGGTATTTAGTTCAAGATGACTATGAATACATTGATTTACATTATGTTCTATTTACACTGGATGCTGTATTTACCGATAATGAATCCGAAAGAGAACAGTGGTCGAATCAGTTAGATGAACAAGCGGTTGGGGAGCTGTGGGATTTCTTTAATAAAGATTCGGTGCAGGAATTGGAATACACGGATGAAGTGATCAACTATTTACAATCAAACTTTGAAATTGACGAAGGTGGCGGTTTATTGACGTCCATTGCAAACTTCTTTAAAAGCATCCTTAATTTCTTCAGTGGATTATTTTAGATAGACATAGGCATTACTTTTAAAGAAATATTAAATATGTCACAATATTGATAGTGATGACTTAAAGGAGGATGTTCATGAAGTCATTTGATGATCAACAAGGTAAGAAAAGTAATCAATTTACAATTATGAAAGACGACCCAATAGACGGTCACCCTGGTTATTCAGGTGGTGGAGCGATCAGTCTAGAAAATATGTCCCCGTTGATTGTTGACCCAAATGAAGATAAGGTTTGGGTAGATATGGGAGCTATGCATGCACGAAGTGAAGTGGAAAAACGGATTAAATTCGTCTCTGATAAAGAAGAAGTACCTAATGGCAAACCTTACTGGATTGTCTGGGTCACAGTAGAGCGTGGGGAGGAAGGTCCGTATTACCACGGTGTTGCAGCTAGCTACTTGGAAGTGGATCGGGAAGCTAGACGTGGCTATAAGATCTTAGCTGAGCATGTTAACCGTATGGATAAGTCATTAAAAGGACGTATTGTGCTGGATCATATGGATGAACATTCTAAAAATCTTCTCCGCGAATTTTTAAAAGACTTTAATGAAGAATATTGGGAATTAGCTGGTGACGAATTAAAAGAAATTCTCGCTTAATTATGACTGAATTGTGAACAATTCATGTTATGATTGTACTTTTAGTGATTCCTTTGTAAAATAATAAGTAAACATGGGGTTTTTAATGCATGTTTATTAGGACAAAAAGAAGGGTTAGCCTATAATATATATAGGTCTAACCCTTCTTTTTTTAAATATGTGTTGTATTCGGATCTATACTAAATGTGGTGGTGTTCATTACTCCTCATCACAGGTCCGCTCTGGCTCAGTCCCGTTAATGTAATACATCAGTCTAGTCTCACCCTCACATCCAGGCCCTTCTAACAACCCTGTTGTTGGATCAATTTGTTTTGATGTAACCCCTGGTGGGACATTAAATGGTTCTGCCGGTAACTCTGAGTGTATTTCCTCCATGTAATCGGCCCAGATATGCTTAGCAACTTGGAACTCTTGACTACTTTCAATTTTGCGATGGTCATCGTACCCAGTCCAGACGGCCGTTGTATAATGTGGACTATAACCAATCATCCACCCGTCATAATCAGTCGTTCCGGATTTTCCAGCGTATTCATGGTTAAGCTGATGACTAATTGAGCCACCAGTAGCCCGTAAATACCCACTAAGCCGATCGTCAAACATTCCTGTTAAAAGGTGAGTCAGAACAAATGCATACTTTTCATCTAAAATTTGTTCAGGCATATTTTTTTCATGTTCATATAGAATTTTCCCATCGGAATCTTCAATCCTTTCAATGACATAAGGCTCTACCTGCCAACCTTCATTACCTAGTAAGGCATATGCTTTGGCCATGTCATGAACAGATACAGACGCAGTTCCTAATGCCAAGGAAGGAACAGGATTGAGATTTTTTTCGATTCCAAATAGCTGCGCTGACTCCACAAGGTTCTCAGGACCAATAAACATGTTAGTCTTTAAAGCAAAAATATTATCTGAAACTGCTAAAGCCTGTGCCAATGTTACGGGGCGATCTGCATATCGATGTGCAAAGTTTGATGGATTATAAGGCGTACCATCTTCTAATGTAAAGGTAGTAGGTGAACTTTCAAGTGTGGTAGAAGGTGTATAACCATAAACTAAAGCAGCATAGTATAAGAAAGGTTTGAATGTTGAACCAGTCATTCTTTCTGCTTGAACTGCCCGGTTAAATGTACTCTCTTGGTAGTTGCGTCCCCCTTGTAAGGCAACAATTTTTCCAGTGTTATGATCAAGTGTCAAGGCACCCACTTCCAAATCTTCATGACTACTCATGTTTTCTTGAACATTATGTTCTAACGCTTCTTGAGCTTCAGGATCAATAGTTGTGTAGATATGATACCCTTTTGCTTCTAGTTGTTCACGGTCAATATTAAGTATTTTCGACGCCTCTTTGAAGGCAAAATCCATATAGTATTGTCCAGTTTCATCCTGAGCATCCACGGTTGCCACAACGTCAACTGACTGATCAAGTGCTTCTTCATATTCCTCGGTTGATAGTTTCTCTATATCATTCATTCGGCTAAGAATCCATTGTTGGCGTTCTATTGCACGATCATGAGATCTAATTGGTGAATATAAAGAAGGGCCTTTAGGAATACCAGCTAATAAAGCTGCCTCTTCGATAGATAAATCTGCTGCCGACTTATCGAAATAGAAACGACTGGCAGCTTCAATTCCGTACTGACCATGTCCAAAATAGATAGTATTTAAATATCCTTCTAAAATTTCATCTTTGGAGTAAAAGATTTCTAATCTAAGTGCAATCAAAGCTTCTTGAATTTTCCTACTCCAAGTTTTCGAATGGGATAAAAACAAGTTTCTAGCATATTGCTGTGTAAGAGTACTCGCCCCTTGACCCATGTTTTGGTTTAAAACGTTATGATAAGCAGCACTGGCAATTCGTTTCAAGTCAAAACCGTAATGGTCATAAAAATGTTGATCTTCAGCAGCCACAAAAGCATCAATAACATGGGGAGATATTTCGTCTAAGCTAACAGAAAAACGGCTTTCCACCCCGTGTTGTATGGACACAACCTCTTCATTTTGATCATAGATGATAGTATTCTCATCCATCTCGTGAGTCGGTGGACCTTGAATAAACGTATATGTAAAGATGACAATAATGGATGATAATATGAAGACAGTCATGAATAATGACAAAACTAGTAATTTCTTAACCATTTATGAATTCTCCTGTCTGTTTTTGGCGTCTTCTAGTTTCATTATGGAATGAGTTAACGTTTTTTAAACGTCTACTGTGAAATCTCTGGTGCACCCAAGCTTGGCTATTAACGTCATCCCCAAACGATTATTTATTAATCTTAGATGGGTATTACGGTTGTTACTGATAATTAGAATTAACTTTGCGAATAAAACTAAATAAATTATTGGTAAACTAGTACTTCTCTTTCAATTAGTGATTCGTTATAATACAATTTGTTATACGGAATGTTTCGGTTAAAAGAAAGAGAGGACGAATCGTATTGTCAAGTGAGAGTTTGAATGTGAAGATAACCGTTGATACTGAAATTAAAGACCCAAACGGGATGAAAGAAAGCATTAATCGTCAAGAAAGTGGGTCATATACACGAAAAGGCCAACTACACCTGATTAAATACAATGAACAAATGGATGAAGTTGGGGTTGTACAGACAACGCTAATCATCACCGACGATCGTGTGACCTTAAAACGAGAAGGACCAATTAAATTACACCAAGTATTTAAGATTGGCTCCAAAACAGAGAGTGTCTACCGCCACCCTTATGGTCAATTTCGAATGGAGACAACTACTCATCGAATGGAGTATTTTAAGGGAGAAGGGAATCGCTCTGGGAAGATTTTTTTGAAATATGATGTTTCATTAAACGATGATGAACCAAGAAAACATATACTACATTTAGCGTTTCATGAGGAGGATGCTTGAGGTGAATATTGTAGGGCAGATTGAAAAACAGTTAAAAGAAGGTATTGAACAAGCGGTAATAAAAGCAGAATTAGCAAGTCCGGAAGAAATGCCAGAAGTTGTATTAGAAACCCCTAAAGACAAAGCTCATGGTGATTACGCAACAAATATGGCCATGCAGTTAGCGCGTATTGCGAAAAAGAACCCAAGACAAATTGCTGAAGAAATTGTCGCGAATATAGATCAAGAAGCTGCATCCGTTAAAGAGATTGAAATCGCAGGACCAGGGTTTATTAATTTCTTTATGGATACTTCATACTTGACGGATGTTATAGAAACCATTTTTGATCAAGGTTCTGATTATGGGCAGTCCAACAACGGAGAAGGTAAACGTGTTCAAATTGAATTCGTGTCTGCCAATCCAACTGGTACATTACATTTAGGACATGCTAGAGGGGCAGCATATGGTGATACTTTAGCGAATGTCATGGAGAAAGCTGGCTACCAAGTCGAGCGTGAGTATTACATTAATGACGCGGGTAACCAAATTGATAATTTAGCTAAATCAATTGAAGCACGTTATTTCGAAGTATTAGGTGAAGAAAAAGAGATGCCTGAAGACGGCTATCAAGGTCGTGACATTATTGAGCTTGCTAAACAATTAGTGGAAGAACATGGAGACCATTTCTTACAACAAGAAGAAGAAGAACGACTACAAGCCTTTAGAAAGTATGGCTTAGATTACTTACTAGATCGTATCAAGCAAGATTTAGAAGATTTCCGTGTTCCATTTGATTCATGGTTTTCTGAAACGTCTTTATACACAAATGGACTAGTTGAACAGGCAGTAGAAACACTTAGGGATAAAGGGTATATTTATGAAGCGGATGGTGCAGTATGGTTTCGCTCAACCGATTTTGGTGATGATAAAGACCGTGTCTTAGTAAAACAAGACGGTACTTATACCTACTTAACACCGGATATTGCCTATCACCAAAATAAAATTGACCGTGGTTTTGATCAATTAATTAATATTTGGGGAGCCGACCATCACGGTTATGTTTCTCGGATGCAAGCAGCCATTCAAGCTTTAGGTAATCCTAAAGACATTCTCGATATTAAAATTGCTCAAATGGTTAACTTATTTGAAAACGGTGAGAAAGTAAAGATGAGTAAGCGTACAGGTAAAGCCGTTACGATGAAAGAGTTAATCGAAGAGGTAGGTTTAGACGCAACCCGATATTTCTTCATTATGCGTTCAAATGATTCGCATTTAGATTTTGATATGGACCTAGCAAAATCTGAATCAAATGATAATCCAGTATATTATGTACAGTATGCGCATGCGAGAATTTGTAGTATGTTAAGGCAGGCTGAGGAGAAAGGAATTCATGTTGAAGATGAGGTTAATCTTTCTTTATTAACAGCAGAGAAAGAGGTCGATCTTCTGAAGCGCTTGGGAGACTATCCACAAGTGATTTCAGAAGCGGCAACGAAGAAAATGCCACACCGAATTCCGCAATATGTATTCGACTTAGCGTCAGACCTTCATAGTTTCTACAATGCAGAGAAGGTTCTGGATTTAGAGAATATAGAGCTAACACAAGCTAGAATTGCGTTAATGAAAGCCGTTAGAACAGTAATCGCTGATGCATTAGATTTAATAGGTGTTCATGCACCTGATCAAATGTAAATAATGAGGCTGAAGACAACCATGCTTTTGCATGTGTCCTCAGCCTCATTTTAATTTTCACGCTCTGTTAAAACAAGTTAGTAATAGAAAATTTAGAATGAGCACATCAGCTTAACGGTAACTCTTCAGGAGGAACAGGTTTGCCATAATAAAACCCTTGAAGGATGTCACAGTCGTTAAACTTTAAATATTCCACTTGTTCTTTCGTTTCGACACCCTCAGCGACAACATTCATATTTAAAGCATGACCAATATCGATAATAGTCGGTACTAAACAATGCTTTTCATGATCTGTTTGAACATCCCTGATAAAGGACTTGTCAATTTTTAATGTATCTGCCTTAAACTCTCTTAAATAATTTAAAGATGAATAGCCAGTACCAAAATCATCAACTGCAATTTTGACTCCGAGGGAACGAATACCCTCTAATCGGCGTAAAACTTCCTTGGACGAACTGACCGCAACATTTTCTGTAATCTCAATTTCAAGTAGATAGGGTGGAAATTCAGTATCTGTGAGAATGTCTCTTAGCTTTTCGATAAACAACTTTTGCTCTAATTGAACAGGTGAAACATTGACCGACAGGGATAGTTCATAGCCTTCCGTATGCCATTTTTTCGTTTGTAGAATTGCTTGTTTAATAACCCACATACCTAATTGCACAATCCATTTCGTATGTTCAGCAATTGGAATGAATTCTCCTGGAGAAATAAAGCCAAGTTCAGGGTGTTCCCAGCGCATCAAGGCCTCTGTACCAAGGATTTGGTTACTGTAAGCATCAAGCTTAGGTTGGTAATAAACCATGAATTCTCCATTCTCAATACCATCCCCAATCGCGCGCTCAATTTCCATCTCCCGAGATAACTGCTCATGAAAATCCTGATAATGAAACATTAAATTTTGACCAATATTTTTAGCGTGATACATCGCGGTATCCGCATACTGAATCAATCCGTCAATGGTATCTCCATCCTTAGGGTACATCGCAACCCCGATGCTTAAGGATGGCTTCCACTCCTCACCTTCTATCTTTAAAGGTTCTTTGGTTAGCTCGTGAATACTTTGCAAAAGTTCATGCACTTCTTCTTCCGAGCGATTTTGAGTTAATAGAATAAACTCATCTCCACCATAGCGTGAAATAAACGTACCTTCATGGTAATAAGTCCATTCTTTTAAACGAGCAGCAAAAGCTTTTAATACTTGATCTCCAAAAGCATGTCCCATCGTGTCATTGACTATAGAAAATCGGTCCATATCAATAAAGCTAACAGAAAGAGGGTCACCTGTTCTTTTATGCTGTTCTAAGGCAAGTTCTAAGGTTTGATAAAACAAACGACGGTTAGCGACTCCTGTTAGTTCATCATAATGAGCCATATGAAAAATCTTTTCTTCATTTCTCTTTTGGTCAGAAATATCAGTTCGAATGGCAACATACTGCTCGGGTTTGCCACGGTCATCTAAAAAAGGGACAATAGTCGTTTTAACCCAATATAAACTACCGTCCTTGGCCTGATTACAAATTTCACCATGCCAGACATGACCCGTACCGATTGTGCGCCACATATTCTTAAAAAAAGCCTTAGTGTGATAGCCAGAGTTGATAATGTAATGTGTTTGTCCGATTAGTTCATGGCGATCATATTTAGATATCTCGCAAAATTTATCATTAACGTACTGGATGATACCTTGTGGGTTAGTGATGGCGACGATACTTGATTGATCAAGGGCATACTGGATATCTTCAAGTGTTTTTAATGTTCGCCTTAATTGTTCTGATTGGTCCTGTGGTAAATGATTGATTAAGACTTTGTTCATCGAGTGTTCGTGATCCATCCTTTAAGCCTCTCTCCTTAGTCATTTTTTACTACATATATATTAAAGGATTTGTCACTTCATGTCACTAATTGTGAACTGAGTGATGACAGTCGGTTGAGAGGAGTTAGACGTCGGATTAAGGTACGCGACAGTCTGATGAGAGGACTGAGCGTCGGATGCAGCCCCGTGACAGTCGGACGCAGCCACGTGACAGTCGGATGCAGCCCTGTGACAGTCGGACGCAGCCCCGCGACAGTCGGACGCAGCCACGTGACAGTCGGACGAGAGGACTGAGCGTCGGATGGATCCACGCATCAGTCGGATGCAGCCACGCAACAGTCGGATGAAGCCCCGTGACAGTCGGACGCAGCCACGCATCAGTCGGACGCAGCCACGTGACAGTCGGATGCAGCCCCGCGACAGTCGGATGCAGCCCCGCGACAGTCGGACGCAGCCCCGCGACAGTCGGACGCAGCCACGCATCAGTCGGACGCAGCCCCGTGACAGTCGGACGCAGCCACGCAACAGCCGACACAGCCACGCGACAGCCGGACGCAGCCACGCAACAGCCGGACGCATCCCACGAAAGACCGACGCGATTCCACATTAAGATGTGTGATTCATCATTTAATGCTGATCATTCATGAATAAGTGTCCATATACATTATTAATTCATGCGTATTCGACATTTGCGAGAGGGCATTCCTGAATAAATTCCACTATTCATTAATAAAAAACGCTTCTCCTAATTATCGCACCATCTTTGAATAAGTAAGTTCCTGCATTTAACCCACCATCCACCAACTAAATTAAGTTATAATAACCCACGAAAAGCATAAGCGACCTGTTTTTTAAAGAACATCACCAATCGATTTGGAGTATTCATCCACTGATCATATAACGGTATCGAATCTTTTAAATCAACCGAATAGATGGAATATATTGTTCTAATAAATACTGGGTTGTGGATCAGTACATTTAATTCATCACTTAAAAAGATACTTCTTCTATCAAAGTTGGCCGTACCAACATCTGCTATATGATCATCAATAATGATGACTTTTGCATGGTAAAATCCGTTAGTAAATAACTGAACATTGGCACCAACATCCTGCATCTTTTTTAAATAAGGAATCGATGCCTCTTTAACAAGTGGATGATCTGACTGATGAGGATACAGAATGGTTATTTGAACACCTTGATTAGCCTTATCCAGTAATAGGTTAAACACTTTGTTACTAGGAATAAAATAAGGGCTTCCAATACAAATTGATTGTTTGGCTTGTGAAATTAAGTTAATCATATTTTCTTCTAGTGACCCTTGGGCAGTCGGCACTAGTTGACACTTAACCGTTCCTGGGGGATGTTCTTTTTGAGTTAATTTAATCGGGTATTTACTACTGAACTCCCAATCAAGGGTAAATAAGTTTTGCGCATCCTCCACAACCTCTCCAGTCAATCTTAGATGGTAATCTCTCCATAATGAAAACTTAGGACTTTCATTGACATATTCATCAGCAACATTAAAACCACCGATATAAGCAATTTCTCCATCAATAACCGTTAATTTACGGTGATTTCTTTTATTCATAGAGGCAATCGGTTTCATTAGGTTAATTCGGTTGCTGAAAGTTAGATGTATACCTGCTTGACGTAATTCATCTTTTCGGCCTTTTAGTGAACGTGAACCGATTCTGTCAAGAAGTAGATAAACAGGCACACCACTATCTGCTTTTTCTTTAAGTAATGTTAAGAATTCGTCACCGAAACGATCGTCCCTAACGATAAAAAAAGAAATACAAACAAACTCTTCTGCTTTTCTTATGTCCTCAAAGAGCTGGTTAAACAAATCTTTACCATTCCAGAAAAGTTTCAAATCTGATTTTCGTATCGGATATTTGAATAGTTCGGGTGTTTTCGAATTAGATTGATGATTATAAATTAAAAAGAAAATAATGATTATGGCAATAACAATCAATACCCACACATAGCATCTCCCCTTCCATGCTAGTATGTTTTAAAAAGTTTTGAGCTATACAAAAACGTGTTGACTGAATGCTCATTCAGTGTATAATGAAATTATATGAATTCTTTATAAAATTCTGACGCCATAAGTGATAAAATGATTGTAGTAAGTCGTCTTAGTGAATACAAACAGTGGGGGGAGTCTAAATTATGGAAGCGCTATTATGGATCAACTGGATAGCTTTTTTAGCTATTACATTGTACGGGATTTATTTATTTGTGCAAGTCGTCCGGACACGTATTGCTTATATTAAGTTAGGACGCAAACAGGAGTACGACCAAGATGTGAAAAGCCGATTGAAAGACATCTGGACATATGTTTTTGGCCAGAAAAAACTATTAAAAGATATGAAATCTGGTATTATTCACGTCATGATGTTCTATGGCTTTTTACTCGTTCAATTTGGTGCTATTGATTACATCTGGAAGGGGCTAGCACCTGGCTCACACCTTCCATTAGGTATTTTCTATCCTGGGTTTGTATTTTTCCAAGAGATTGTCACTCTGACTATTTTAGTGGCTGTTATTTGGGCGTTTTACCGTCGATATATTGAGAAACTTGTTCGCCTCAAACGTGGCTTTAAAGCAGGTCTAGTTTTAATTTTTATTGGTACATTAATGGTCACTGTTTTAGCAGGGAACGGTTTTGATATGATTTGGCATGGGCATGAATTAACTTGGACTGAACCGGTTGCTTCAGCTATTGCTGCTGCCTTTATGTGGATGAGTCCAACTGTAGCTACAGCGATGTTTTATGTGATGTGGTGGATCCACTTAATCGCGCTACTAAGCTTTTTAGTCTATGTACCACAGTCAAAACACGCACACTTAATTGCAGGGCCTGCCAATGTTTATTTCAATAAGGATAAGCAACATGGGAAGCTTGAAGCAATTAACTTTGATATCGATGAGATCGAAGAAACAGATGAGGAGCCAACATTTGGTGTTGGTAAGGTTGAGGATTTAAACGAGTTACAATTGCTTGATTTATACGCCTGTGTTGAATGTGGACGTTGTACAAATGTTTGCCCTGCATCAGGTACAGGAAAAATGCTCTCACCAATGGATCTTTTAGTAAAGATACGAGATCATTTAACAGAAAAAGGAGCAGCTGTCACAGGTAAGTCAGCTTGGGTCCCATCCTACGCCTTTGCAGAGACAACAGGAAATCAAGCAGCTGAACCTAATAGTTCTCTAGCCGAGCAGGTGATGAATCAACAGTTAATTGGAGATGTTGTAACAGAAGAAGAGTTGTGGGCGTGTACCACTTGTCGTAATTGTGAAGACGCCTGTCCGGTTATGAATCAACATGTTGATACCATTATTGATCTTCGCCGTTATTTAGTATTAACAGAAGGTAAAATGGATCAAGATGCTCAACGTGCGATGATGAACATAGAACGTCAAGGGAATCCATGGGGTCTGTCTAAGAAAGATCGTGAAAACTGGAGGGAAATGGACGAAACATTACGTATTCCGACGGTTAAAGAAGTGAAAAAAGAAGGCGAGGAATTTGAATACTTATTCTGGGTTAGCTCAATGGGTGCCTATGATAATCGTAGTCAGAAAATCGCTTTAGCATTTGCTCGCTTAATGAACAAAGCCGGGGTAAAGTTTGCCATTTTAGGTAATAAAGAACGTAACTCTGGAGACACACCACGAAGGTTAGGTAACGAGTTCCTGTTTCAAGAGCTAGCTGAAAAAAATATTAAAGAATTTGAGAAAAATGATGTGAAGAAGATCGTCACGATTGACCCACATGCATATAATATTTTCAAAAATGAGTACCCAGATTTCGGGTTTGAAGGTGAAGTTTTTCACCATACAGAATTATTAGCGGATTTAATAAATGAAGGACGTCTTGCGCCTGAACATGCTATTAATGAGAAGATTACCTTCCACGATTCATGTTATTTAGGACGTTATAATGAAGTTTATAATCCTCCACGAGACATACTACAAGCCATCCCAGGAGTTGAATACGTCGAAATAGAGCGAAACCGTGAAAACGCAATGTGCTGTGGTGCTGGTGGTGGAATGATGTGGATGGAAGAGACAACAGGGAATCGCGTGAATGTTGCTCGTACTGAACAGGCACTAGAGGTGTCACCAAATACAATTTCAAGTGGATGTCCATACTGTTTAACTATGTTATCTGATGGGACGAAAGCTAAAGAAGTAGAAGAAGAAGTAACCACACAAGATGTCGCAGAAGTATTAGAACGTTCAATATTTGGTGAACCTGCAAAAGTAGATCAACCTGTATAAATATAAATGCCCATACTACTGGAGGCCGGTAGTATGGTTTTTTTATGGTTTTTTAATAGATATAAAATTTCCTATTGCATAATCATACGAAAGTGATAAACTGTACAGAAATATTCTGAAATGAAACTGTAATGCAAATTTGAAGTATTTTTAGAAAATTATAAAATATAGGTTGCAATTTTACATTTTGTTTCATAAAATAAGAGTTATTAAAATAGTTTGAAAAACAAAAATGGAAATTATAGGGTTAGTTAGGGGTAGAAACTCCTAAGTAAGATTTTAAATTTTTTTAGATTAAATTTTCCGAATTTACAATCTATAAACAACCTCTATATTAGGCTAAAAGGATCAACGAGAAAATCTGAGTGTAGGTGATAGTGTTGAGTAAAACTTTATTAGAAATCAAAAATTTAACAACATCGTTTCGAATCGGTGAGGAGTATTATGCAGCTGTTGATGACGTCTCCTTAGAACTTAAGGAAAATGAGGTTCTAGCTATAGTGGGAGAGTCTGGCTCAGGTAAGAGTGCAACTGCATTTTCGATTATGGGGTTACATAACAGAGCCAAAATCGAAGGTGAAATCACTTTTAAAGGACGAGACATTGCTAATTTACCGCCATCTAAAATCAATAAAATACGAGGTAAAGAAATGTCAATGATATTCCAAGACCCATTAACCGCTTTAAACCCGTTGATGGAAATTGGAAGACAGATTGGAGAAGTCCTTCTCCTACATAATAGTGAGATGTCGAAAGCTAAACGACGTGAATATTCAATCGAGTTATTAGACCGAGTGGGTATTCCCCGTCCAGATCGGGTAGTTGATCAGTTCCCACACGAGTTATCTGGTGGTATGAGACAGCGTGTCGTTATTGCCATTGCAATAGCGAACAAACCTGAATTATTAATCGCAGATGAGCCGACAACAGCACTAGACGTAACGATTCAGGCACAAATACTTGATCTAATAAGAGAACTTAAAGACGATTTAAACTCAGGAGTCATCCTAATAACTCACGATTTAGGAGTTGTTGCTGAGATGGCAGATCGAGTGGCAGTTATGTATGCAGGACAAATTGTTGAACTTGCAGATGTCGAGTCATTATTTGTTAATCCTCAACATCCATATACCAAATCGTTATTAAGCTCGGTACCAGCGACAGAGTATGCACAGGATCGATTACACGTTATTCAAGGTATTGTCCCTTCATTACAAAATTTACCGAGAGAAGGGTGTCGTTTTAGATCTAGAATTCCTTGGATGGATGAATCTGTACACGAAGAAGATCCAAAGTTACACGAAATTAGTCCAGGGCACCATGTTCGTTGTACCTGCTACCAGCATTTCTACTTCCCAGAAGAGAGCAAGGAGGAACAAACTAATGGCGTTACTTAAAGTAGATGATCTAAAAATACATTTCCCTATTAGGGGGGGCATACTTAACCGTAAAATTGATGATGTAAGAGCAGTAGATGGCGTTTCTTTTGAAGTGAAACAGGGTGAAACATATGGCCTTGTAGGAGAGTCTGGGTCAGGGAAAACAACTACAGGGAAAGCCATCATGGGGTTAAACAATATCACCTCAGGAGATATTTATTTTGAAGGAACTCACTTAAATGCTAAAAAAGGAAAAAAAGTTGATGTCAGAAGAGACGTTCAGATGATTTTCCAGGATCCTTATTCAAGTCTCAATCCGAGAAAACGTGTACTTGATATCATTGCTGAACCTTTTAGAAATTATGAAAAAATGACTAAAAAGGAAGAAATGTTTAAAGTACAAGAGTTACTGGAGAAGGTCGGTTTGAGCTCTGACAGCGTTTATAAATATCCACACGAATTCTCGGGTGGGCAAAGACAACGTATCGGAGTCGCGCGTGCGATTGCATTAAAACCTAAACTAATTATAGCTGATGAGCCTGTATCAGCATTAGACGTATCTGTACAGGCGCAGGTTTTAAACTTCTTGCAGGATATTCAAAAAGATTTAAACTTAACGATCTTATTTATCGCACATGACTTAGGAGTTATTAAACATATGTGTAACCGAATCGGTATTATGTATCGTGGTCGGTTTGTTGAGGAAGGTTTAAGAGATGATATTTTTAATGACCCACAGCACATTTATACCAAAAGGTTAGTTGCGGCAATTCCAGATGTTGATCCAAGAAGGCGTGAAGAACATCAAAGTTTTCGCGCACAAGTCAAAGAAGAATACGAACAATCGTTTAACGATTACTTTGACGAAAACGGCTTAGCGCATAGTCTTAAGCCAGTCACAGACACACACAAAGTAGCGTTACCAGAGAGAGGTTGATTGGATTATGTGGAAATTTATAGTTAGAAGATTAATTATCACTATGCCGCAGATAGTAGTTCTAAGTTTATTTGTTTTCATTCTTGCATCTTTAATGCCAGGTGATGCTTTATCTGGACAAATAGATCCAAATATATCACGAGATGCTATAGATGAGATGCGAGAACGTTTAGGAATGAACGACCCATGGTACATACAATATAAGGATTGGGTTGTTGGTGCTGTTCAAGGGGATTTTGGAGATTCATTTCGTTTTAAGATGCCGGTAACAGATTTGATTTGGGGCCGAATAATTAATACTTTCTGGTTATCATTAGTATCGGTAATTTTTATCTATGCTATTGGTTTACCATTAGGAATTATTAGTGGTCGATACAATGACCGTTTAATTGACCAAGTGATTACTGGTTATACTTACTTAGGTTTCGCAACACCACTATTTATTTTTGCTTTAGTTACTTTATGGGTATTCGGGTTCCATTTTGGTTGGTTCCCAACTGGTGGTTCAGTAGCACCAGGACTAGAACCAGGATCAATGGAATATATATTAAGTAAGTTACACCATCTATTGTTACCAGGTTTATCGATTGCCTTAATTGGGGTTGTTGGTACGGTACAATACTTACGTAGTGAGATTATAGATACGAAACAAAAGGATTTCATATTACTTGCAAGAGCAAAAGGTGCACCTGAATCAAGAGTTTATAACCGTCATATTTTCCGGAATTCAGTGTTACCGATTGCTGCATTCTTTGGATATGAAATTACGATGTTAATTAGTGGCTCAGTCTTTGTCGAGAGAATATATAGCTACCCGGGAATGGGGAATTTATTTATTGAGTCTATCTTGTTAAGAGACTACTCAGTAGTAACTGCACTAGTATTATTGTTTGGTTTAGCAGCTATTATTGGTGCATTACTGTCTGACATTATCTTAAGTATTGTTGATCCAAGGATTCGAATCAAATAAGAAAGGCAGCTTAGGGGGTGAAACGAGTGAGTAATAAAAATAACGCACAGGAAGTAGAAGAAACAGTAGATTTTGATAAGTTCGATAAAAGTCCTTCAGGTTTCAAGATCTTTTGGAAGGAGCTTTTAAAGGATAAATTAGCCTTATTCTCTTTAATCTTTTTAGTATTAATAACTGCATTTGTATTTGGGATTTCATGGATACTAGACCAAGATGAAATCGTAACAGTCGACTTGTTTGCCATTTATGAACCACCTTCAAGTGAATTTTGGTTAGGTACAGATTATGGTGGACGTGATATCTTTGGTCAGTTAATTATTGGGACTCGTAACTCGTTACTTATTGGAATATTAGTAACGGTGATGTCAGGTTTTATCGGAATCGTATTCGGTGTTGTTGCTGGATACTTCGGGGGCCACATTGATAACGTGATGATGCGTATAGTTGACTTCTTCATGGTATTACCAAACTTAATGATCATCATCGTATTTGTTGCTATTGTTCCAAAGTATAGTGTATGGTCCTTCTCACTTGTTATGACAGCATTCCTGTGGATGGGAATCGCCAGGTTGATCCGTTCAAGGGCATTGCAAGAGAAAGAGTTAGATTATGTTCAAGCTTCAAGGACGCTTGGCTCTTCGCATACAAAAATTATATTTACACAGGTTTTACCGAACATTACGTCATTAATTGTCGTAACGATGACGCTGAACCTTGCAGCCAATATAGGCTTAGAGTCAGGCTTATCATTCCTAGGATTCGGATTTCCTGAGGATACGCCTAGTTTAGGAACCTTACTCGGCTATGCAACCAATCCACAAACATTAGAATTTAGATGGTGGATTTGGGTGCCGGCAGCTGTATTAATTTTAATATTAATGCTAGCTGTACGTAACGTTGGTGAAGCATTAAAACGTGCGGCCGATGCTAGACAAAGAAGAGCATAGCAAAATTAAAAGAAATTCTATCAATCTATGTTACTATCGCCAGCCCATTAAATTGGGCTGCGATCAGTATAAATTTAGGTCAGTCAAATTCTTTGACATGACTAAATAAAGGAAAAAAGGGGAGGTATTATTTATGAGCAAATCTTTATGGGGCAAATATTTATTTGTCTTAATGCTCGCACTATTCCTTGTATTAGCTGCATGTGGTGGCGATGACACAGGGGATGGGGAAACAGACGAGGATCCAGGTGATACAACAGAAGAAACAGATGATCCAGATGACGACGGCGATGAGCCTGATGATGATCCTGTTGATCCAGAAGATCAAATTTATGATGTCTCAGACTTTGATACAGCAGTATCAAACGATGGCGAACCGATTGATGGAGGCGATGTTACTTTCGGTTTAGTATCTGATACAGTGTTTGAAGGTACTTTAAACTGGAACTTCTATCAAGGTAACCCGGATTCACAAATTATTCAGTTCTTTGATGAAGCATTATTGTCAATGGACGAAAACTACACTTATACACAAGATGGCGCTGCAACATATGAAGCGGATCAAGATGCTAACACAATCACATTCACAATCCGTGATGATGTACAGTGGCATGATGGTGAAGAGTTAACAGCAGAAGACTGGGTATATTCATATGAGGTAATTGCTCACCCTGATTATACTGGTATCCGTTGGGGTACTCCAGGCTTCACACTAATTGAAGGTATTGACGAATATCGTGAAGGAAATACAGATTCAATTCCTGGTATTGAAATTCACGATGAAAAATCTTTTACTATTCAATATGAGCGTTTAACTCCATCATTATTAACTGGTGGTGTATGGACTTACGCTTTACCAAAACATGTGTTTGAAGATATTCCTGTAGCAGAAATGGAAGAAAGTGACGCTGTACGTGAAGAACCAATTGGTATTGGACCATTCGTTGTCGATTCAATCGTCCCTGGTGAGTCTGTATCAATGGTTAAGAACGAAAACTACTGGCGTGGAGAGCCGAACTTAGATACTCTAACTGTAAAAGTAGTTAACCCTAACGTTGTTGTTCAAGAATTAGAAACTGGTGGAGTAGATATCGTATCTAGCTTCCCTACAGACCAATATCCAGAAAATGCGGATATGTCTAACGTTGAATTCTTAGCGGATATCGACTTAGCATACACGTATATTGGATTCAAATTAGGTCATTGGGATGAAGATGCTGGCGAAGTTGTTTACGAGCCAGAAAACATGAAGATGGGTAATAAAAACCTACGTAAGGCTATGTGGCACGCAGTTGATAACGACTCAGTTGGTGAACAGTTCTACAACGGTCTTCGTTGGTCTGGTACAACATTAATCGTACCATCTCACCCAGACTATCATGACGATTCAATTGAAGCACCATCATATGATCCAGATGAGGCTAACCGTCTATTAGATGAAGCTGGTTACGAAGATATAGATGGTGATGGCTTGCGTGAAGATCCAGATGGTGAAGAGTTAGTTATTAACTTTGCTTCAATGTCTGGTGGCGACGTTGCAGAACCAATCGCTAACTACTATATGCAAGCTTGGGAAGCTGTTGGTCTAAACGTTGAATTAGTAGATGGACGTTTACTAGAGTTCAATAGTTTCTATGACAGAGTAGAAGCTGATGACCCAGAAATCGACATTTACCAAGGTGCTTGGGGTGTTGGTTCTGACGTAGACCCTTCAGGATTATACGGTCGTAATGCAGCATTCAACTACCCACGTTATGCTAGTGAAGAAAATGACCGTCTATTAGAAGAAGGTATTTCTGATGAAGCATTTGACGTAGAATACCGTCAAGAAGTTTACAGTGAGTGGCAAGAGCTAATGGTTGAGGAGATTCCAGTATTCCCAACATTATACCGTGCACTAATGCTACCAGCTAACGATCGTATCGTAAACTACGATATCGCTCCTGGTTCAGGTGTATACTGGTATGAACTTGGTGTAACTGAAGACGAACCAGTTGTAGCTGAATAATTCACTTAGATAAAACTGGTGCGTAGGCTAAACCTACGCATCAGTTTTTTTATGCTTTAATTAAAGTAATGAGCCAAACAATCAACGGTAAATAATAACAGTAAACTTAATATTTATACTAAAATAAATTTTTTAAAAATTGCTCCTAATTGAGCGAACGCTCAATCAAATTATGTTATAATTAATGGTAGCGTTTACAAAGTCGGAAAGGGGAGAGTATGATGAGTCAAACAGTTATAGTCGCTGGTGCGAGAACACCATTTGGAAAGTTTGGGGGTTCATTAGCACCTTTAACAGCTGCGCAGTTAGGTGGTATTGCTATTAAGGAGGCGCTAAAGCGAGCAGCAATTCAAGGTGAGGACGTTCAAGAGGTAATTATGGGAACTGTCTTACAAGGAGGCCAAGGTCAGTTACCTTCACGACAAGCTATGCGTTATGCTGATATCCCTTGGGAAACGAAGACAGAAACGATTAACAAAGTTTGTGCATCAGGTATGCGCAGTGTGGCCCTAGGTGACATGATGATTCGGTTAGGAGAAGAAGAAGTTGTTGTTGCTGGTGGAATGGAGAGCATGAGTAATGCGCCTTATTTTATGCCTAATGCACGCTGGGGCATGCGTATGGGAGATCAAAAAGTTGTTGATATGATGGTCCACGATGGTCTTACTTGTTCATTTGAAAATGTTCACATGGGTACATACGGCAATAAGACGGCTAAGTCTTTTGAATTGACACGTGAACAACAAGATGAATGGGCTGCAAGAAGTCACACCAGAGCGCTTGAAGCGATGGAAAACGGAAAGATGCAAGAGGAAATCGCTACAGTTGAAGTGCCTCAACGGAAAAAGGATCCAATTAAAGTAGAGCAAGATGAAGCACCTCGTGATGGGACAACAGCTGAAGGGTTAGCTAAATTACGACCAGCATTTGATAAGGATGGAACGATTACAGCTGGGAATGCACCAGGTGTTAATGATGGTGCAGCCGCACTTGTGTTGATGTCGAGCGAGAAGGCAGAATCATTGGGAAAAGAACCTTTAGCAAACATTGTAGCCCATGAAGAAGTAGCGGTTGAAGCTGATCGTTTTCCGGAAACCCCTGGAATCGTTATTAACAAACTACTAGAAAAAACACAGTACTCTCTCGAAGATATAGATTTGTTTGAGGTCAATGAAGCGTTTGCTGCAGTTTCACTTGCTAGTGGGAAAATTGCAGGATTGGCCCCTGAAAAAGTGAATGTCAATGGTGGGGCAGTAGCATTAGGTCACCCAATTGGTGCTAGTGGTACCAGAATCATCCTGACACTTGCCTACGAACTTAAACGCCGAGGAGGCGGCTTAGGTATCGCTTCAATTTGTTCTGGTGGTGGGCAAGGAGATGCCCTATTAATAGAAGTTCCTAAACAGTAGTGTTAATGAAACATGGATAAAATAGGTGAAACGAATATATTAGTAGAAATTAAAAGGGGGAGTCAATCATGTCAGTCAAAAAAGTCATGGTGATTGGAGCAGGCCAAATGGGAGCAGGTATTGCCCAAGTCTTTGCTCAAGCATCTTTTGACGTGGTTTTAAATGACGTTTCTGAACAGTCATTAGAAAACGGATACAAAGGAATTGAAAAACGATTAATCCGTAACGTTGAAAAAGAAAGAATCACGGAGAGTGAAAAGGAAGAAGCCTTAAATAGAATTCAAACAACTACCAACCTCGAAGATGCTAGTGATTGTGATTTAGTGATCGAAGCAGTAGTAGAGAATATGGATGTTAAAACAAAAGTGTTTCAACAGTTAGATCAAGTTACACCAAAACATACGATTCTTGCAACCAATACATCTTCATTACCGATTACCGATATTGCAGCAGTAACTGAACGACCAAGCCAAGTGATTGGAATGCATTTCATGAATCCAGTACCAGTCATGAAGTTAGTAGAAGTAATTCGCGCCATCCAGACATCTGATGAAACCTACCGACTTGTCAATGAAACAACAAAACAACTTAATAAAGTGCCGGTTGAAGTGAACGACTATCCTGGTTTTGTTTCCAATCGAGTGTTAATGCCAATGATTAATGAAGCTATTTATACAGTGTTTGAAGGAGTGGCAGAACCTGAAGCGGTGGATCAGGTGATGAAATTAGGTATGAATCATCCGATGGGGCCATTGCAATTAGCCGATTTTATCGGTTTAGATACTTGCTTATATATTATGGAAATCTTACATGAAGGCTTTGGTGACAGTAAGTATCGCCCTTGTCCATTACTTCGCAAATATGTTAACGCAGGTTGGTTAGGGAAGAAATCGGGACGTGGTTTTTATGTGTACGAATAAAGTGGATTGAAGGAGTGCATCCCCATGAACTTACAGTTTACAGAAGAACAAGAAATGATGCGCAAAATGGTGCGCGACTTTGCCCAAAAAGAAGTTGCACCAGAAATCGAAAGAATGGAAAAGGAAGACCGATTTCCCCAAGAAGTTATTAAGAAGATGGGGGACTTAGGTTTATTAGGAATCCCAATTAGTGAAGAACACGGTGGCTCAGGAATGGATTATATGTCTTATATCATTGCCATTCATGAGTTATCGAAAGTAAGTGCAACGATTGGTGTCATCTTATCAGTTCATACATCTGTTGGCACATTTCCAATTCTTAAGTTTGGAAGTGACGAACAGATCAATCACTATATCCCAAAACTAGCTTCAGGAGAATATTTAGGTGCTTTTGCCTTAACTGAACCAGGTGCTGGTAGTGATGCCGGAGGACTGAAAACTAAAGCGATTAAGGATGGAGACCACTATATACTCAATGGTTCTAAAGTTTTTATTACGAATGGTGGTTATGCAGATACGTATATTGTATTTGCCAATACAGACCCTGAAGCAGGAAGTAAAGGGTTATCCACATTTATCGTTGAGAAAGACACACCAGGGTTTGAGATGGGAAAGCCGGAGAAGAAAATGGGTTTACATGGTTCAAGTACGATCTCATTAAATTTCGATCAATGTAAAATCCCTGCTAATCAACTACTAGGCCAAGAAGGAGAAGGGTTAAAGATTGCTTTAGCCAACTTAAACATTGGTCGAATCGGTATTGCTGCTCAAGCGCTTGGGATAGCAGAAGCAGCTCTTGAGGCAGGGGTTGACTATGCTAAAGAGCGTGAGCAATTTGGGAAACCAATTGCTCATCACCAAGGGGTATCATTTAAACTTGCAGATATGGCTACGGCTGTCGAGAGCGCTAAACTATTAATCTACCATGCTGCTTCCATGTATCAAGCTGGAAAAAACAGTAGCAAAGAAGCTTCTATGGCGAAAAAATTTGCATCCAAAACGGCAGTAGATGTTGCCATTGAGGCTGTTCAAGTATTTGGTGGTTATGGGTATACCGAGGATTATCCAGTTGAGCGTTACTTCCGTGATGCTAAGATCACACAAATCTATGAAGGGACAACAGAAGTACAGAACATGGTTATTAGTAGACATTTAATCAATGACTAAATTGACTTTATTCGATCATAAGGGAGGAACTGCAGATGAATTTTCAATTAACAGAAGAACAACAAATGTTACGTAAGATGGTTCGTGACTTTGCTGAGAATGAAGTTGGACCAACGGCAGCAGAACGAGATGAACAAGAGCGTTTTGATCGAGGGATCTTTGATCAAATGGCTGAACTGGGACTGACTGGCATTCCTTGGCCAGAGGAATATGGAGGAATTGGGGCAGACTTTGTTAGCTATGTGATTGCAGTTGAGGAGCTTTCACGTGTGTGTGCTTCGACAGGGGTAACCCTTTCAGCTCATATATCTCTAGCAAGCTGGCCGATTTATAAATACGGATCAGAAGAACAAAAGCAAAATTTCTTACAACGTTTGGCAACAGGTGAAGCGTTAGGTGCTTATGCTCTCTCCGAACCAGGAGCAGGTAGTGACGTATCTTCCATGAAAACTTCAGCCAAATTAGACGGTGATGAGTATGTCTTGAATGGTTCTAAGGTTTGGATTACTAACGGTGGAGTAGCAGATATTTATGTTGTCTTTGCTAAAACAGATGCAGATGCTAAACATAAAGGGATCTCCGCTTTTATCGTTGAAAAAGGAACAGAAGGATTCACGTTCGGAAAGAAAGAAGAAAAACTAGGAATCAGATCATCCCCAACAACAGAGTTGATTTTTGAAAACTGCCGAATCCCTAAGGAAAATATGCTTGGTGAAGAGGGTGATGGCTTTAAAATAGCGATGACAACTTTAGATGGGGGCCGAAATGGTATCGCTGCACAAGCAGTTGGTATTGCTCAAGGTGCACTGGATGCATCGGCTGAATATGCCAAAGAACGTGAACAGTTCGGAAAGCCGATCGCTAAAAATCAAGGGATTTCTTTTAAATTAGCAGATATGGCGACAGAAATAGAAGCATCCCGTCTATTAACTTACCAGGCTGCTTATAATGAATCGGAAGGTCTTCCTTATCAAAAGGAATCAGCAATGGCCAAACTATTTGCAGGGGACACAGCGATGAAGGTGACTGTAGAAGCTGTTCAAGTATTTGGGGGTTACGGTTATACGAAAGACTACCCGGTCGAGCGTTATATGCGTGATGCTAAAATCACTCAAATCTATGAAGGAACACAAGAAATTCAGCGTCTTGTAATTGGACGAATGGTTACCAAGTAAGTATGACTAAGCAGCTTACAGTCGGACGAAGCATCTCACGGTCGGATGAAGATCGCTGACAGTCGGACGGAAGCAACTCACGGTCGGACGAAGATCGCTGACAGTCGGACGAAGCATCTCACGGTCGGATGAAGATCGCTGACAGTCGGACGGAAGCAACTCACGGTCGGACGAAGAGCACTGACAGTCGGACGGAAGCAACTCACGGTCGGACGAAGAGCACTGACAGTCGGACGAAGCGCTCGAAAGGCCGGAAACGTAATACTAATTTCCGTGCGGACTCTTGAAAATATGCCGAAAAACTCTTAGAAAGGACTGAAAAGTATGGATCAACTCGCAAGTCGGATTGAAAACCAAGATCAGCGTGCGCTTGCTCGAGCAATTACGATGATTGAAAATGATCATCCTGAGAAGCTAAAGCTATTAAGTGATTTAAATGCTCGTAAGCAAGGGGCTCACTATATAGGAATCACTGGATCTCCTGGAGCTGGAAAGAGTTCGCTTGTTGATCATTTAATCACCCTCTTGCGTGAACATGATCAGAAGGTTGCAATCATCGCAGTTGATCCAACAAGTCCTTTTAGTGGTGGGGCTTTGTTAGGCGATCGTGTTCGAATGCATAAACATTTCACGGATGAACACGTCTTTATTCGTAGCATGGCAACACGTGGTAGTTTAGGTGGTTTAGCTAGAGCGACAAAGGATGCTATTAGAGCTTGTGATGCTTATGGGTTTGATTATATCTTAATCGAAACAGTCGGTGTTGGTCAGTCAGAGCTAGATATTATGAAGGTGGCTGATACAACAGCCGTTGTTTTGACTCCAAACTCTGGTGATATTCTGCAAATCTTTAAAGCTGGAATCATGGAGATTGCCGATTTGTTTATTTTAAACAAAGCAGACCTTCCAGGGGTTAGGAAATTAAAAAGACAGTTGAAAGACTTAATTCATATTGCTAGTAATGACGGATTTGAACCGTTAATCGTCGAAACGATCTCAGAGGCTCAACCGTCAGGATTCGATGAATTATTTGATGCGATTGTCAAACACAAAACCTATCTTGACGAATCACAAGCAGGAAAACATAAGCGAGAAACACAGCTGGAGCACGAGGTTTACGAACTAATTCAAGAGCAATTACTAAAGGATATTCACCAGGTCATACAAAGTAACGAACACATGAAGCAACAGCTGGAGCAAACGGACGATCCATACCGGCTTGCTAACGAGTGGTTATTAAAATGGAAAGATTTAATTCAAAGAAAGGATGGCTCTGATGGTTAAACACATCGCTTCATCCATTAAAGATGAATCGTTAATCCAAAAGCGAAGGGCCGAACTACAAAAAGGTGCGGTTAAGCTTTTTAAACAAAAAGGCTTCCACCGAGCGACAACCAGGGAAATTGCCAAAGCGGCTGGGTTTAGTATCGGCACTCTCTATGAATATATCCGAAAAAAAGAAGACGTACTCTTTCTCGTTTGTGATGCGATTTATGATGAAGTAAAGGCACGGATGGAAGCAGTTATTGATACGAACAAACCATCTGAAGGTGCGTTATATCAGGCAATAGAGTCATATTTTCAGCTGATGGATGACATGCAAGATGAAGTCTTAATTCTTTACCAAGAGCTAAAAGCATTACCAAAAGAAGCGCAAGAGTATGTCTTAGATAAAGAGAAGGAGATGTTAAGTCTCTTTGAGAAGGTTTTAGAAAATAGCAATCAGAATGTACTAACCAAACAGGAAATCACCTTGATTGCTAACAATATTTTTATCCAAGGTCAAATGTGGGGAGTTCGTAGGTGGGTTCTGCAAAAAGAATTTACGTTAGAATCCTATACCAAGCAGCAGTTTAATTTACTTAAAAACCAATTGGCCTATCAAATGCAAGTAAAGGAAAAAGGGAGGCGTTAAGTCATGCAACAGCAGGAAGTTTATCAAGTGAAGCATCCGGTTCGCTTCGTGACAGCTTCGAGTCTTTTTGATGGTCATGATGCATCAATTAATATTATGAGACGGATCTTGCAGGCGAGTGGCGCTGAAGTGATTCACTTAGGTCACAATCGTTCTGTTGAAGAGGTTGTTAATGCCGCAATTCAAGAGGACGCACAAGGAATAGCGATTTCCTCTTATCAAGGTGGCCATGTTGAATATTTCAAATACATGGTTGACTTGCTAAATGATAAAGGTGCTAACCATATTCGAGTCTATGGTGGAGGGGGAGGAGTAATTCTTCCCCGGGAGATTAAGGAGCTTCATGATTATGGTGTAGCAAGAATCTTTTCACCTGAAGATGGTCGTGAGGTTGGGCTTCAAGGAATGATTAATAACATGCTTGAAGAGTGCGATCATCCAACACCTCTTGAATTGGAAAAGGATGCAAAGGCCGCTAAATCTGGAGATTACCAAGCTATTGCTAGATTAATCTCGCACGTAGAAAACAAAGAAGTATCAAGCGAAAAGTTAGCCGACTTACTTAAGGTTGACGGCTCAAACATTCCTGTACTAGGAATTACCGGTACAGGTGGAGCAGGTAAAAGTTCACTAACAGATGAGCTAATTCGCCGATTTATCAACGAAGTTCCAGATAAAAAGATTGCAATTCTGTCTGTCGATCCAACTAAGAAGAAAACCGGTGGAGCATTATTAGGTGATAGAATTCGTATGAACGCGATTTTTAACCCTCGAGTTTATATGCGCTCATTAGCAACACGTGACTCGAAAAGTGAATTATCTAAAGCTATTTTAGATGCGATTGATGTCGTTAAAGCCGCTGATTTTGACTTTGTTATTGTCGAGACAAGTGGAATTGGTCAAGGTGATGCAGAAATTACCGAAATCACAGACCTGTCTATGTATGTGATGACTGCTGAATTTGGCGCACCATCTCAGCTTGAGAAAATCGATATGATTGATTTTGCTGATTTTATTGTGATTAATAAATTTGAACAAAAAGGTTCAGAGGATGCACTTCGTCAAGTTCGTAAACAATATGAACGTAGTCACATGCGTTTTCATGAAGATCATGAAACCTTCCCTGTCTTTGGAACGATAGCTAGTCAATTTAACGACCCAGGAACGAACACACTATTCGCCTCGTTACTTGAGACGTTAAATGATCGTTACCAATGGGGTGTTGAAGTTCCGTTTGACACCAAGATTAAGGTAGTGGAGAAGCAAAATTTAATTATTCCACCAGAACGACGTCAGTACCTAAGAGATATTGTTCAAACAGTGCACAACTATAAAGATCATGCAGAAAAGCAAAGTGAAATTGCTAGTAAATTATATAAGTTAAAGGGAGTTAAAGACGAGCTTGAGCAGAATGAGGTAGAAGCCCTTCAAGAGCTTGTAGAAAAATACGAACAGCAACTTGATTCTGAAAGTGCTGAGAAGCTTGAGAAGTATGATGAACTTCAAGAATCTTATACGAAAGACGAAATGTCCTACCAAGTGCGTGGTAAAGAATTTAAAGTGGAGTTAAATACGGAAAGTTTAGCCGGGTTAAAGATCCCTAAAGTTGCTTTACCGAAATATCAAGACTGGGGCGATCGCCTGCGTTGGATGTTGTTAGAAAATGTTCCAGGCTACTTCCCTTATACAGCAGGTGTTTTTCCGTTTAAGCGTAAAGGCGAAGACCCAACGCGTCAGTTTGCTGGTGAAGGTACACCGGAACGAACGAATCGTCGTTTCCACTATTTATCTAAAGGTGAACAGGCGAAGCGTTTAAGTACGGCGTTTGACTCCGTGACACTTTATGGTGAAGACCCAGATGAGCGTCCGGATATTTACGGTAAAGTGGGCGAATCTGGTGTGAGTATTTGTACGGTAGAAGATATGAAGAAGCTGTATGATGGTTTCGACTTATGTCATCCACTGACGTCCGTATCGATGACGATTAATGGACCAGCGCCTATTATCCTTGCGATGTTCTTTAATGCAGCGATCGATCAACAGATTGAGAAATTTAAAGAAGAAAATGGTCGCCAGCCTAACGAACAAGAGCGTGAACAAATCAAAACCGAAACCATTTCAGTTGTCCGTGGTACGGTGCAAGCGGATATTTTGAAAGAAGACCAAGGCCAAAACACGTGTATCTTCTCAACCGAATTCGCTTTAAGAATGATGGGTGATATTCAAGCTTACTTTATTGAAAATGAAGTACGTAACTATTATTCGGTATCGATTTCTGGTTACCACATTGCTGAAGCGGGAGCTAATCCGATTAGCCAATTAGCTTTTACACTGGCAAACGGCTTCACTTATGTCGAGTATTATTTAAGTCGAGGAATGGATATTAATAAATTTGCACCGAACTTATCCTTCTTCTTCTCTAACGGCTTAGACCCTGAATATACCGTGATCGGTCGTGTTGCTCGTCGCATTTGGTCAATCGTTATGCGTGATAAGTATGGCGCAAATGAGCGAAGTCAAAAGTTGAAATATCATATTCAAACATCAGGTCGCTCTTTACACGCTCAAGAAGTTGACTTTAATGATATTAGAACGACTTTACAAGCACTAATCGCCATTCAAGATAATACGAACTCCCTACACACGAATGCTTATGATGAAGCGATTACGACCCCAACTGAAGAATCTGTTCGTCGTGCGATGGCAATCCAGATGATTATTAATAAAGAATTCGGCTTAACGAAAACGGAGAATTCACTACAAGGCTCTTTCATTTTAGAAGAGCTTACTGATTTAGTGGAAGAAGCGGTCCTCCAGGAATTTGAGCGGATTAATGACCGTGGTGGCGTTTTAGGTGCGATGGAACGTCAATACCAGCGAGGAAAGATTCAAGAAGAATCTTTATACTATGAGGGTAAGAAGCACTCCGGTGAATTACCAATTGTTGGGGTGAATACGTACCAAAATCCAAACCCACCATCAGAAGATGAGATTAATTCAATGGAGGTTGCTCGTGCATCACAAGAAGAGAAACAACAACAAATTAAAAACTTACGTGACTTCCAAAACCGAAACAAAGATGAAGCAGAAGTAGCCTTGCAGCGATTAAAAGAAGTGGCAGCGTCTGGTGGAAACATTTTTGCTGAATTAATGGAAACGGTAAAAGTCGCAAGCCTTGGACAAATCACCAACGCCTTGTATGAAGTTGGTGGACAGTATCGCCGTAATATGTAATTAAATAAATTTTTCCTTCCTAACTCCACCTCAAGACGAACTGAGGTGGAGTTCCCTATTCATGGGTATATTAAGCAAAAGGTTTTGCATAGATTAACGAGAGGAAGGCTAAACTTCCACTGTGGATTTGTAAAAATCAAATATAAAAAGTTTTTAAACATTCTTATAGGAAAGATATAAAAATTGCTTGAGTTGACGATAATGGATGATATTCGGTAAACTATAAAAATAGTAAAAGTTTCGTTAACTGGGTAAAGGAGTGCTGGTTGTGAGCTTAGAAAAATACACTAAAGATGAAATTCAAGAAATGTCTATGATTGAAATAGCTTATGAAATGATGAAGGATGAAAACAAAGCGACGAACTTCCAAGATATTTTCAAATTCGTTGCTGAGGCCAAAGGGTTCTCTGAAGAAGAAAAGGAACAATACATTTCTCAGCTATATACAGATTTGAATATTGATGGACGGTTTATGTCTGTTGGTGCTAACATGTGGGGACTAAAATATTGGTATCCAGTCGACCAAACAGAAGAAGATGCGTTCTTAGCTGAAGAGAAACCGAAGAAAAAGAAGAAGAAAGCTAAAGCAAAAGAGGAAGATCCAGTTGATGAAGATATCATTTTAGAAGATGATGATATCGAAGAATTGGGTGAGGAAGCAGCAGAGGATGACGAACTATTCGAAGATGAAGTAGATGATTTGGAAAAAGACCTCGATAAAGGTGACGAAGAAGACTTATAAAATCAACTTGACTTTACGTAAACATGGGCGTAATATTCTATGTGGGCTCTCTAAAAAATATAATCCAAAGCTCCCGAATTCATTCGGGGGCTTTTTTTGTTTTTTTAAAGGCTTTTTAAGAAGGATCGGCTGAAGTTTAGTCTTGGTGATTAAAGAGTAGTTTACCCTAATTTATTGAATGGTAAAAAGTGAAGGATATTTCAATAGGATATTTATGATTAATCAATATAATTAATCAAATAATAAACATAATTGAAAGTGAGGCAGACAATCATGACAAAGTACATTTTTGTAACAGGTGGAGTAGTTTCATCATTAGGAAAAGGAATCACGGCCGCATCATTAGGGCGATTGCTGAAAAACCGTGGGTTAAGCGTAACTATTCAAAAGTTCGACCCTTATATCAATGTCGACCCAGGCACGATGAGTCCTTATCAGCACGGAGAGGTCTTTGTCACTGAAGATGGTGCAGAAACAGACCTTGATTTAGGCCATTATGAACGTTTTATTGATATTAATCTAAACAAATACAGCAATATTACAACAGGTAAAGTTTATTCATCTGTTATTCGTAAAGAGCGTCGCGGTGATTACTTAGGTGGAACGGTACAAGTGATCCCACATATAACCAACGAAATAAAAGATAAAGTTTATCAAGCAGGAAAAGAAACAAAAGCCGATGTGGTCATTACTGAAATCGGTGGAACAGTTGGTGACATTGAAAGCTTACCATTCCTTGAAGCGATCCGTCAGCTAAAGAGTGATGTAGGTAAAGATAACGTGATGTATATTCACTGTACACTTGTACCTTACTTGAAAGCAGCAGGAGAACTAAAAACCAAGCCGACCCAACACTCTGTTAAGGAATTACGTTCTTTAGGAATTCAGCCTGATGTTGTGGTCTTAAGAACTGAGATGGATATTAGCCAGTCCATGAAAGAAAAGATTGCTTTATTCTGTGACATTAATGAGGAAGCGGTTATTGAAGCCCATGACAGTGAGGTTCTTTATGAAGTGGCTTTAGAAATGCAAAAGCAAGGTTTAGACCAACTTGCTTGTGATCATTTTGGATTGACATGCCCTGATGCAGACATGAGTGAGTGGAATGAATTAATTAATAAAGTCAAGAATCTTTCTAAAACAACAACTATTGCGTTAGTTGGTAAATATGTGGCATTACAAGATGCTTACATTTCTGTGGTAGAAGCGCTGAAACATAGTGGTTTTGCATTTGATTCTGATATCAAAGTGAAGTGGGTTAGCTCAGAGGAGTTAAATGCAGACAATGTTGAGGAAACGTTAAATGATGTCGATGGTATTTTAGTTCCAGGTGGATTTGGTGATCGGGCTATTAACGGTAAGCTTGAAGCAATTAAATACGCACGTGAAAACAAGATTCCGTTCTTAGGCATTTGTTTAGGAATGCAATTAGCGACAGTAGAATTTGCTCGTAATGTGTTAGGACTTAAAGGAGCTCATTCAGCTGAAATTGATCCAAACACACCTTATCCAGTGATTGACTTACTACCAGAACAAAAGGATGTTGAAGACTTCGGTGGTACATTACGCCTAGGCGTTTATGCCTGCCGTCTAAAAGAAGGAAGTAAAGCTTATGATTCTTACCAGGATGAGGTGGTTTATGAGCGTCATCGCCACCGTTATGAGTTTAATAATGAATATCGTGAAGAAATGGAGACTAATGGCTTCCACTTATCGGGAACCAGCCCAGATGGTCGTCTTGCTGAGATTATCGAGCTTAAAGATCATCCATGGTTTGTCGCATCACAATTTCACCCAGAATTTAAGTCTAGACCAACGAAGCCACAACCATTGTTTAAAAAGTTTGTTGAACATTGTGTAAAATAGTTGTAATTTGTTAGAAATTTCAGAATGATATTAAAGTTGCATTGATTTTCCTCTCACCTTTCGCTATGGTAGGAATAAGAACTCATAGAAAAGGTGATCGGATGGAAAGTTTTAATGCAGTAGTAGTTGATGATGATTCGAGCATCTCTTTATTAATGACAGAAATACTTAAACAAGAAGGTTTCGACGTTCATACTTTTACAAAAGCTGATGAGGCTTTACAATCTATTGGACAAATGAACGTCGATCTCATTTTTGTTGATTATTTGTTGCCAGGAACAAGAGGGGATCACTTCATCTTAAAACTGAGAGAGCAAGATATCCAGACTCCTGTTATTTTGATGACTGGATTATCTAAAGACGAAGTAAATAAAAATAGTGTAGCTGAGTGTGAAGGGATTTTAGAAAAACCATTCTCCTTAGAGGCTGTTAATAAGGTCGTGTCACAACTTTTACAAAAAAATTAATGTCCGCTCAGCCTAGGGTTTAGTTGCGAAATGGTGGCACAGTTGGTATTCTATAATTATGAAATTTAAATAGTTACATAAGCTACATGTAAAAGACTGAAGGAGGAAACAATTGTGCCATTAGTTTCAATGCGTGATATGTTAAATAAAGCGAAAGATGAAGGGTATGCTGTTGGTCAATTTAATTTAAATAACTTGGAGTATGCTCAAGCTATTTTACAGGCTGCTGAAGAGGAACAATCTCCAGTAATTATTGGGGTTTCTGAAGGTGCTGCCAAATATTGTGGAGGTTTTAACGTAGCGGTTGCTATGATTGATTCTTTAATGGAAGCTTACGGAACTACTGTGCCTGTAGCGATTCATTTAGATCATGGTTCAAGCTTTGCTAAATGTGCTGAAGCAATTCATGCCGGATTCACTTCTGTTATGATCGATGCATCACATGAGCCTTTAGAGGATAATATTGCCGTTACACAAAAGGTTGTTGAATTAGCTCATTTACACGGTGTGTCTGTTGAAGCAGAGTTAGGACGTGTAGGTGGACAAGAGGATGACATTATCGTTGAGGATGCTGAAGCAGCTTACGCGATTCCAAGTGAATGTGAGCGTTTAGTTGAAGAAACAAATGTTGACTGCTTTGCTCCAGCGTTAGGTTCTGTACACGGTCCATATAAAGGTGAACCAAACCTAGGCTTTGATCGCATGGAAGAAGTTCAAAAGCTAACAGGCGTTCCTTTAGTCCTACATGGTGGTACGGGAATTCCGACTCACGATATTCAAAAAGCTATTTCGCTAGGAACAGCGAAAATCAACGTCAATACAGAAAACCAAATTGCGCAAGCTCAAGAAGTTCGTCGTGTACTTGACGAAAATCCAGAGCTTTATGATCCACGTAAATATATCGGCCCAGGTCGTGAAAAAATTAAAGAAACCGTTATTGGCAAAATGCGCGAATTCGGTTCTTCACAAAAAGCATAACCCAAATACACGGCTGATCCATAATTTTGGATTGGCCTTTTCGTGTATGTTGGAAGACTTAGAAAAGAAAGGGGAATGGACATATGAAGTTTTTCATAGATACGGCTAACATCGATGAAATTAAAGAAGCTAATGCATTAGGAATACTTTCTGGTGTGACAACTAACCCTTCCTTAATCGCTAAAGAAGGCGTTTCTTTTCACGATCGTCTAAAGGAGATCACACAAGAAGTGACAGAAGGTTCTGTCAGTGCAGAAGTAATTTCTGAAGATGCAGAAGGTATGTTAAAAGAAGCAGAGGAATTAGTAAAGATCGCTCCGAATATCACGATTAAATTACCAATGACTCTTGAAGGTCTTAAAGCATGTAAATCACTAACAGATCAAGGTGTTAAAACTAATGTAACGCTTGTATTTTCAGCTAATCAGGCTCTTTTAGCTGCTCGTGCGGGTGCTACATATGTATCACCGTTTTTAGGGCGTTTAGATGATATTGGCCAAAATGGCATGAATTTAATTGCAGAAATTGCTGAGATTTTTGATCGCCACGGAATCGAATCAGAAATTATTGCCGCAAGTGTACGTCATCCAATGCACGTTACAGAAGCGGCGTTACATGGGGCACACATTGCAACCATTCCATTTAAAGTTATTCAGCAACTTGTAAAGCACCCATTAACAGATCAAGGTATTGAAAAGTTTTTACAAGATTGGGAACAAGCAAATAAAGCATGATTGTTGAAAATCCGAGCATAATATTAATAAGTTGACATGAACGTTGAGCATGTCTAATTAGATAAAATGGTGATAAGAGGAGTATTCATATGGAAAAATTACTCATCGAAGGAGGCCACCAATTAAACGGAGAAGTGCGAGTTAGTGGGGCAAAAAACAGTGCGGTCGCCTTACTACCTGCTACCATTTTAGCTGAATCCGAAGTGACGATTGAGGGTCTTCCGAATATTTCCGACATTCAAATATTAAAAGAGCTGCTTCAAGATATTGGTGGGGATGTCTCCCAATTTGAAGATGAAGTGACGATCGACTCAAGTAATATGGTATCAATGCCACTTCCTAATGGCCGTGTTAAAAAGTTAAGAGCATCTTATTATTTTATGGGTGCTATGCTTGGCCGTTTCAAAAAGGCAGTTATAGGCTTGCCGGGTGGTTGTAATTTAGGACCTAGACCGATTGATCAGCATATTAAAGGTTTTGAAGCGTTAGGTGCAGAAGTCACGAATGAACAAGGCGCCATTTATCTACGTGCTGATGAGTTAAGAGGCGCAAAGATTTATTTAGATGTGGTCAGTGTCGGCGCAACAATCAACATTATGCTTGCAGCTGTAAAAGCAAAAGGAAAGACAATCATTGAAAATGCTGCTAAGGAACCTGAAATAATCGATGTTGCAACGTTGCTAAATAGTATGGGAGCCAATATCAAAGGCGCTGGTACGGACGTTATTCGTATTGAAGGAGTAGATAGCTTACAAGGTTGCAGACATACGATTATTCCTGACCGTATTGAAGCTGGAACGTATACGATCATTGCTGCATCAAAAGGTGAAGAAGTGCTAATTGATAATGTCATTCCGACCCATTTAGAATCTTTAACGGCTAAACTTCGTGAAATGGGTGTTGAAATCGAAGAAGGAAGTGACACTCTAACGGTAAGAGGGAACCGTCCATTATCAAGTGTGGATATTAAAACGTTAGTTTATCCAGGATTTCCTACTGATCTACAACAACCTTTTACAGCTTTATTAACACAGGCTGATGGCACGAGTATTGTAACGGATACGATCTATCAAGCGCGTTTCAAACACGTTGATGAATTACGTCGAATGAATGCGACCATAAAAGTTGAAGGAAGTGCAGCAGTTATTACGGGTAAAACGCCTTTAGAAGGTGCAAAGGTGAAAGCTAGTGACTTACGTGCAGGTGCTTCGTTAGTCGTAGCAGGTTTACTAGCTGATGGTATCACGGAAATTGTTGGGCTTAATCATATTGAGCGAGGTTATGACCAAATTACCGAGAAACTAGTCAATTTAGGCGCTAATGTCTGGCGTGAAGCAATGACCGAAGAGGATAAGCGCTTATTCCAAAATGCATAAGTGCTAAAAAGGAATAGAGGATTAAACGGGGAGGCAAACAACACATGGAAAGAAGTTTATCAATGGAAATCGTCCGTGTCACAGAAGCAGCTGCTCTTGCTTCTGCACGGTGGATGGGCCGTGGTGAGAAGGAAGAAGCAGATGGTGCGGCGACAGAAGCAATGAGAACCGTCTTTGATACCGTACCTATGCAAGGCACGGTCGTTATTGGTGAAGGGGAAAAAGACGAAGCTCCGATGTTATACATAGGAGAAGAAGTAGGTCTTGGTCAAGGTCCAGAAGTGGATATTGCTGTCGACCCTGTTGAAGGTACGAATATTGTCGCATTAGGAACTTGGAATGCTTTATGTGTCGTCGGAATCGCTGACCGTCGGAATCTTCTTCATGCACCAGATATGTACATGGAAAAGATTGCCGTTGGACCTGAAGCGGTGGGTAAAGTAGATATCAACGCCCCTGTTTCAAAAAACTTAAAGGCTATTGCCAAAGCTAAGGGTAAGGATATTGAGGACATTGTAGTCGTTGTTTTGAATCGTCCACGTCATGATCAGTTAATCGAAGACATTCGAAAGGCTGGCGCAAGGATTAAATTAATTCCAGACGGTGATGTAGCAGCTTCTATTAATGCTGCTTTTGATCACACGGGTGTGGACATGCTTATGGGCATCGGTGGTGCACCAGAGGGTGTGTTATCCGCGATTGGCCTTAAATGTTTAGGTGGTGAGATTCAAGGACGCCTAAAACCTCGCAATGATGAAGAAGTTAAACGATGCCACAAGATGGGAATTAAAGATGTAGATAAAGTGTTAACTATGGAAGACCTATGTAGTGGAGATGATGCCATTTTCGCTGCTACAGGTATTACAGATGGCGAACTCCTTAAGGGGGTTCAGTTTAAAGGTGATAAAGCGACAACCGAAACGGTGGTTATGCGCGCCAAGTCTGGGACCATTCGATTTATCGATGGCACACATAGTCTACAGAAAAAACCTGATTTAGTCATTAAAGATTAAAAATTTGGCAATAATCAAACTAGGGCTGACGTTTTTAGGTTAACGTTCAGCCTTAAGTTATTCTCATCGACATTTTTCATCTTGCTAAAGTAAATGAAACAAGGTACAATGTAGAAGCTATACCCCAAGTTGAAGACTCTTCTCACATTTTTAGAGAACAATCCCTATACTTACTTCCATAACGAATCAAACATAAAATGAAAATTATATAAGGTGTGGTGTTTTTGTGTCTAAAACAATGACGATCGCAGAATTAGAAACGAAGACGCTTAAAGATTTGTATGCTTTAGCGCGTGATTTAGGCGTTTCTTATTATGCTAAACTAAACAAGAAAGAACTTATTTTTGCCATTTTGAAAGCACAGACGGAGAAAGATGGTAAGTTGTTTGTGGATGGTGTGTTGGAGATTATCCAATCAGAAGGCTTTGGTTTTCTGCGTCCAATCAACTACGCCCCAAGTCCAGAGGATATTTATATCTCTGCTTCACAAATCCGTCGCTTTGATCTTCGTAATGGTGACCTGGTATCAGGTAAGGCGAGACCACCAAAAGAAAATGAACGCTATTTCGGTTTATTGCACGTCGATGCCGTGAATGGCGATGACCCAGAGAGTGCGAAAGAGCGAATCCACTTCCCAGGTTTAACAGCGTTATATCCTGATCGTAAAATGGAACTTGAAACAAATCGAAATGTCCTCTCAACAAGAATTATGGACATGATGGCTCCGGTTGGTTTTGGTCAGCGTGGTTTAATCGTTGCACCACCAAAAGCCGGTAAGACCATGATTTTAAAGGATATTGCCAATAGTATTACAGAAAAGCATCCGGATTCGAAACTAATTATTTTATTAATTGATGAACGTCCGGAAGAAGTAACAGATATTGAACGTTCAGTGTCTGATGATGTGGATGTTGTTAGCTCAACTTTTGATGAAGTACCTGAAAATCATATTAAAGTGTCCGAGCTCGTTCTTGAGCGTGCTATGAGATTGGTTGAACATAAGCAAGATGTCATTATTTTAATGGATAGTATTACCCGTCTTGCGCGAGCTTATAACTTAGTTATTCCACCAAGTGGACGAACTCTATCAGGTGGTATTGATCCTGCTTCTTTCCATCGTCCAAAACGATTCTTTGGTGCAGCGCGTAATATTGAAGAGGGTGGAAGTCTAACCGTTCTCGCAACAGCGCTTGTTGATACTGGCTCTCGAATGGACGATGTGATTTATGAAGAGTTCAAAGGAACAGGTAATATGGAGCTACACTTAGATCGTAGCATGGCCGAACGCCGAATCTTCCCTGCGATTGATGTTCGTCGCTCAGGTACACGTAAAGAAGAACTATTAATGCCGAAAGAACAGCTTGATAAAACTTGGGCGATTAGAAAGACCATGCAAGATCAACATGATTTCCTTGATCGCTTCCTACGTCGCTTACGTCATTCCAAATCTAATGAGGAATTCTTTAAGATTATGGATGATGAAATGAAAGGTAAGGGTTAAGAATCGACAAAACTTCTTGCAAAAAATAGTTCAAGTTGATATAATCACTCTGTATGAAATAAATGTGATTTCCCGTCCATGCAGGCGGTTTGAAAAAACTCTGTTTCCAAAGGATTCAGGGCAAGGAGGAGTGTTAAGCATGAAAAAGGATATCCATCCAGAATATCGTAAAGTTGTATTTTTAGATACAAGTTCTGATTTCAAATTCTTAAGTGGTTCAACTTTAGAATCTGAAGAAACAATTGAATGGGAAGACGGTAACACGTACCCACTAATTCGTGTTGAAATCAGTTCAGCTTCACATCCGTTCTACACTGGTAAGCAAAAAGCTGACAAAGTTGGCGGACGTGTGGATCGATTCAAGAAGAAATACAATATGTCATAAACTGGACAATTCAAGACAAGGAGCTGACCGAACACTTCAGCTAAACACCATCATTAGATTATATAATCAGATATCTTCTAAAATAGGTGCTTTAGCGAGTTGCGGTCAGTTTTTTTATATTCAGAGGTAAGCCGATCGGCTCATATTAACCCTGACCTTGCTATAGGGCTCGTCAAATGACGAGTTTTCTTTATTTTTTTCCTGCGAAAAATGTTAAAAGATGTTAAATAGAGGTGCTAATCATGATGTATGTTATGAAGCAAAGTGGCTGGATCGAAGTGATTTGTGGCAGTATGTTCTCCGGTAAATCAGAAGAGTTGATCCGTCGTGTTCGTCGTGCTACATACGGCAACTTAAATGTACGAGTATTTAAACCCGCAATTGATAACCGTTATGACGAAGAATCGATCGTCTCACATAATGGCAATTCAATTATTGCAAGACCTATCAATAAGGTGGACGAGATTCTATCTAGCGTCGATGAAGATACAGATATTGTTGGTATAGATGAAGCACAATTCTTTGATGAAAAAATTGTCGATATAGCTCAAAACCTTGCAGACCAAGGTATCCGAGTGATTGCCGCTGGATTAGACCTTGATTTTCGTGGCGAGCCATTTGGCCCAATGCCAAAACTGATGGCATACGGTGAAAATGTAACGAAACTAAACGCGATTTGCCCAATTTGTGGTTCACCAGCAAGTCGCACACAACGCTTAATCGATGGTAAACCAGCATCATATGATGATCCCGTCATTCTTGTCGGTGCATCAGAATCCTATGAACCACGTTGTCGCCATCACCATGAAGTTCCCAATCATCCAAGACAACGCGACACCGTCACAAGCAATACATTTCAAAAATAATGATATGTCCCAAAACTCGACCTATTGGCTAGGTCGAGTTTTTTCATAGAATGGATATCATCTGGTAGCTGAGTGGGTTATCCGACCGTGAGCACCCAAAACCAACCACTTCGAAATGAATGCCATCCACCAAATAGTGGCAAACTATGGTTTGGGTTACTTCTCCTAATATCTATAGAAATCTTTTTACTCATCACCAAGAAATTTTTATCTAATGTATGATATGATATAATGTGGACTAATAAACAGAAATAGTAAGAGGTGGACGTCGATGTTCGATAAGTTACAGAATCTTGAGGATCGCTACAATCAGTTAACTGACCTTTTAATGGATCCTGAAGTGATTAATGATTCCAATAAATTACGCGAATACTCTAAAGAACAATCTGACCTTCAAGAGGTTGTTGAGAAATATCGCCGCTATAAAGAGATTACAGAGCAAATTAAAGATGCAAAGACGATGATTGAAGAAGAAACAGATGAAGATGTAATTGAAATGGCTCGTGAAGAACTAAACGAACTAGAGCCCCAGGTAGAGCCTCTAGAACAAGAGATGAAAGTTCTTCTAATTCCAAAAGACCCTAATGATGATAAGAACGTTATTATGGAAATCCGCGGAGCTGCCGGTGGAGATGAAGCAGCCCTCTTTGCAGGTGACCTCTATCGCATGTACTCACGTTATGCTGAAACGAACGGTTGGCGTACAGAAGTCATTGAAGCACATGAGGCAGATGTAGGTGGATATAAAGAAATTGTCTTTATGATCACAGGTAATGGTGCTTATTCCCGTTTAAAATATGAAAATGGGGCACACCGTGTTCAACGTGTTCCTGAAACGGAATCTGGTGGACGAATCCACACTTCAACAGCAACGGTTGCTGTTTTACCAGAAGCTGAAGAGGTGGAGGTTGAGATTCACGAAAAGGATATTCGCGTCGATACCTTCGCTTCATCAGGGCCGGGTGGGCAAAGTGTTAATACGACAATGTCAGCTGTTCGTCTAACCCACGAACCAACTGGAGTCGTTGTATCATGTCAGGATGAAAAATCCCAGCTTAAAAATAAAGACAAAGCGATGAAAGTATTACGTGCTCGTATTTACGAAATGTATCAGAAAGAAGCACAAGCAGAATACGATGAAAACCGTAAATCAGCAGTTGGTTCTGGAGATCGTTCTGAGCGTATTCGTACGTATAACTTCCCACAAAACCGTGTGACTGATCACCGTATCGGCCTGACGATTAATAAGCTTGATCAGATTATGGAAGGTAAAATTGAAGAGATCGTCGATGCATTGATCATCGAAGAACAGACGGCTAAGTTAGAAGAGCTTGGTGAGTAATATGGAAGATATGACTGTAAGAGGAGCCCGAATTTGGGCTTCTTCTTTTTTAAAAGAATATCAACGTGAAGAGCGCGTCGCTGAACTGATGCTAATGCATATACTGGGAGTGAGTCGCAGTGAATTTTTAGCGATGCAGCGTGATGAGCTCCCACGAGATCAATACGATACCTTCGTAGAATGGGTAAGCGAACATGCTAAAACTGGAAAGCCTTTAGAACATTTTACAGGAGTGACGGAATTTTATAGTCGCGATTTCCTGGTTAATGAACACGTGCTCATCCCAAGACCTGAAACCGAAGAACTGATCGAAGCTTTGTTACAAAAGCTGGACAATCCCGAAACGTTCGTCGATCTAGGGACTGGAAGTGGGATTATCGCCGTCACATTAAAACAGGCGTGGCCTGAGGCTTCCGTCTATGCAACGGACATTTCAGAAGAAGCTTTAGCTGTCGCAAAGAAAAATAGCACCGAGTTAGAAGCGGATGTTCAGTTTTTCCAGGGTGATTTTTTAAAACCAATCCTTGAAAAAGGGCTAGAGCCTGATGTGGTTGTTTCTAACCCACCGTATATTCCTTATTCAAAGCGCGATCAGTTATCATCCACTGTCATGCACGACCCTGAGCAAGCTTTGTTTGCCGATGATGATGGGCTGGCGGCGTATCAGCAAATTACTGAACAAGTTTTACAATTGCCGACGAGACCTGAACTGGTTGCTTTCGAAATCGGTCATGATCAAGGTGAAACCGTACCAAGATTAATCCATCAACAAGACCCAAATGCTAGCATTCAAGTCATCAAAGATATCAACGGAAAAAACCGTATCGTCCTGTGGGAATAATGACGGAATCAGGTCGATTAATTGAGGAACAGGCTTTATAATTACGGAATAAACGAAATAATTGCTGAATCAGGAAATTAATTATGGAATAGGCTGGATTATTGCTGAATCGAAACATTAATTAATGAATCAGTCAACTTAATTACGGAATCGCACTTAATAATTATTGAATCCACCAAAATAATTGCTGAATAGATAAAATAATTAATGAATCCCTTTAACTTATTGCTGAATCTCCTAAACTCCTTAACGGCAATTCATTAGAAGATTCAACAAGCACTCAAAAGGTAAGAGATTGTCCACTGACAATCTCTTCATTTTTCTTATACCGATCCGAAGTTATTTAGTAAAAAATCTTCACCTATGGCTCTGGACGCAACGTAATGGCGCTAATTCAAATCCATTCAAATTTTTCGCCAATACCTTAATGATCGATAGGATTCACCTTCGACATTTCCGTATCCTAGTTTTTCATACTGCAATTGAAACCCCTTAGCCTCATAAAACGGGATTCCTTTCATATTACCTTTTTGGACTGACACCCACTGTTCACTCGCGCCGAAGTTCTTTTGTTGTTCAGTGATCGTGTTTAATAGTAGCGTGCCAATGCCTTCATATCGTCGATTCGGGTCAAGGTAAAGGACAAAAATTTCACCAGCATGATCAGAAATGATTCCACCTCCACCTGCGCCAACGACTCGTTCATGATCCAAAGCAACAAAATAGCCACCCCAGTCACGGCTAGTGTGCACCACTTCACTAAGTACTCGTTCATAATGATAAAACTCACTCACCACTCTTTGAATATAGGCTTCTGAGTGTGTCTCTTTGTATGTCGCCCAATAGCTTTCTGAACAAACGCGAATAATTCCCTCGACATGATGGGGATTCGCCTTCTCTATCGTAATCATTGGTTCAATCACCCCCTAGGTGAACTAGAAAAACCGGAGTTAACGCTGACTGTATCAACATAGGGCTAATTCTTCCACTCCTCTGCTAACACGCCATAAACAACGTGATTAACATATTCTCCATATAAACACTCACCGGCGCGAATACGCCCTTCTTCTACATAGCCTAACCGTTCAGGCACGGCACGACTTTTCACATTCCCCTCAGCTGCACGAATTTCAACCTTGTTCATCATAAGATTAAAAATGGCATAGTCGGTCAAAGCGCGAGCAACTCTAGTCATGATCCCTTTTCCTTGGTGTCCTTCACCTAACCAATAGCCAATATGGGCAATGTGGTTCGTCCAATCGAGGAGGTTATAGCCAGCGACACCAACGACTTCCCCCTGGTAAACAATCGCCGCATTAAGACTTTGATTTTCCGCGAAGCCTTTTTTCGTCATTTTAATAAATTCTTCAGTATCTGACACTTCCTTAACACGATCAACCCAAGGCAACCATTCTCTTAAATAAGACCGTGCCTCATCGGTCAGTTTAAATACCTCTTCTTTGTCACCAACATCTAGAATCCTTAATGCTAACCCTTCATCAATCCGGTATGTAAACATTAAACCTCACTCCTATCTTTTAAAGTATTCTAACACTTTTTAATAGATTCATGTATATCTATTTTCTCACCTGTCGAGAATGAGATTAATAGATTACAGAGAAAGGGTTGAGGGGCATGCGTTATTTGATTGCGGTTTTAGTCATATTGGTGACATTGCAATTTCTATTTACAGAAAGTGTAGCTGAGAATAAAGGTCAAGTTACAGCAGATACGAATGAATCAGGTTACCAGGTGATTCCTGATGAGGCGATCCGTTTGAGAATCCTTGCTAATTCAAATAGTGAAGAGGATCAGGAGCTAAAAGAAGAAGTACGTAATGAAGTGAACGAACAAATTACTGAGTGGGTAGAGGAACTAACATCTATTGAAACAGCTAGAGATACGATTAAAGAGAATCTACCAGAAATAGAGAAAACGGTTGCTAATTTGACTGGTGATGATGATTTTACCGTAGAGTTCGGAGACGTAGAATTTCCTGATAAGGTGTACGATCGTTTTGTTTATCCAGGTGGGACTTATGAGGCGATCCTCATCACACTAGGTGAAGGTGAAGGCGATAATTGGTGGTGTGTCTTATTTCCACCACTTTGTTTCGTTGAGTTTTCTAGTGGGGCGACCGTTTTAGAACACGAAGATGAGGATGAACAAGAACAAGATCTACCACAGGTAAACGATAAAAAGGAAGATTCGGAAGTTAGCTTTTTTCTATGGGAATGGTTAAAAAAATTATTTAATTTTTCATAGAAACGTTCATAAATTACCAGATCGATTCATAGGTTCATAGAGAAAATAACTAGGAGGCGGATCGATGATGGTAAATATGATTCCTATCAATGAAGTGTCTGAATTGGAATATGAACAGTTTTTTAAAGATGGACAACCTGGAAACCAAAAACCAGAAGAAGACTGGGCGCATGAGTATGGTTATTTTATTGAACTAGAAGGTGAGAAGATCGGGTTCTTCGTCCTTTACCCAGTCGAAGGTGGCGCTTGGTTAAGACGGTTATTGATGAAAGAACAGGCGAATCCTGCATTAATTATATTAGTATTCGACTGGATTTCTGAGCATGCCCTTAAACATGGTTATCAGAAGTTATATACTCATGTCGATGACTCATCTAAGCGTGTGTTGTTAGAGATGAACCACTTCCAGGAATCAAATGCAGAACCACCGGTAGATGCTGAGATTTCAGGTGATTGGTTTGAGAAGAAATTAAACAGCCCAGATCAGGTTAAGTAGGACGTTTATTGCACATTTTTCGTTTTCCTTTCATAATGGAAATAATCACATAGTTAGGTTAAAAGGAGAACGAACATGGCTGAACGACATGAAACTAAACAATGGTCAGTTCCAAATAGTGAACCATTAATGAATCATCCATCGATAAAAGAAGCTGCAGAATGGCTAAAGCAAGGAAAGACTGTCGCTTTCCCAACTGAAACGGTCTATGGACTTGGTGCTGATGCCACAAACGAAGCGGCTGTTCAAAAGATTTTCGAAGCTAAAGGAAGACCAGCTGACAATCCACTTATTGTCCATGTTGGAAAGGTGGATACGGTCAAAGAATATGTGAAGGAGATCCCTAGCCACGCCTGGATACTTATGAATGAATTTTGGCCAGGCCCACTGACGATCATTTTGCCGTCTAAAGGCGTGTTTGCAGACAACGTCACAGCTGGTTTGGAAACGGTTGGGATAAGAATTCCTGATCACCCTCATGCGATTGCGTTATTAACATTAGCAGCTATTCCTGTTGCTGCTCCAAGTGCCAATCGTTCAGGCAAGCCAAGCCCGACGTCAAGTGAGCACGTAATGGATGATCTAAAGGGACGGATTCATGGAGTGTTAGACGGAGGTCAAACAGGCGTTGGTGTAGAATCTACCGTGATTGATTGTACACTAGATCGGCCGATGATTTTAAGGCCGGGTGGTGTGACGAAAGAAGAGATTGAAGCGACTATTGGTCCGGTTGATGTCGCTCCATCTTTACTGAAAGATGATGATGCCCCTCGCTCACCCGGGATGAAGTATAAACACTACGCACCTGACGTGCCGATTTGGATTGTTGAAGGTGGAGCCGAAAACATGAACAAGGTTGCTAATGAGCTTAAGCAACAAGGAAAGCATGTTGGGTTTATGGTCAGTCAAGAACGAGCCCAACAGCTTGGAGTTGAAAAGGACCTCATCTTAGGTGAACGATCGCAATTAAACGAAATGACTAGCCGGCTTTATGATCAATTACGCAAAATCGATCAGCTGAATTATGATATTGTTTTAGCAGAATCATTTTCTAAAATAGGAATTGGCGTAGCGTTAATGAATCGTTTAGAACGGGCGGCGAGCAAAATTATTGAATAACCGACAAGAACAGAGGTCACGCTTACCTTCTATTTTCCCTAAGACATGCATAAAGTTAACTAGCATGTCCGAACCTAGGAGGAACAAGCGTGATTTCTTTTTACGAAAGCTTAGCACCACTATTATTAATTACGATTGCAGTTGGTATGGACGCATTTTCAGTGAGTATGTCAGTCGGACTAATGCGCCAACGATTACGCATGCTCTTATTTTTTGTGTCTGTGGTCGGCTTTTTTCACGTGGTCATGCCGCTTTTAGGCATCACTCTAGGCCATATGTTATCAGAGAAGTTAGGATCTATTGCACAAATCATTGGTGGATGGATGCTGATCATGATTGGTATTCAAATGATATTTGCGACATTTTTTGAAAAAGAAACCAAACGTTATATTGGTATGATGAGTTTAATTATTTTGGCGTTTACAGTGAGCTTAGATAGCTTTTCGGTTGGAATCAGTATTGGTATGTTTGGTATCAATTATTATTTTGTCATTTTATTATTCGGTCTAGTTAGTATGCTTTTAAGTTGGGCTGGACTGTTATTAGCTCATCACGGTGAAAGATTTTTAGGTAGATATTCAGAGGCTTTAGGAGGCTTAGTATTGTTAGCTTTAGGGATCCAAATGGCTTGGTAAATCAAATGACAAGCGAGCGTTTTTCGAGTAAAATAGACATAGTGAAATATGCTAAAGTGATAGATGACTAAACGCAGGAGGTAATCTAGTTGCAGCGTGTATTATTTGTCTGTACTGGAAATACGTGTCGGAGTCCGATGGCAGAAGCGATTTTAAAACACAAAGCACCCACGTATGATGTCCAGTCAGCTGGGATCTTTGCAGGTTACGGTCAGTCTGCCAATGATCATGCCATTCAAGCCTTAGATCGTAAAGGAATTTCTTGTAACCATAGTTCACAGCCAGTTACCAGAGAGTTACTCAATTGGTCAGATCTTATTTTAACGATGACCGAACAACATAAAAGAACCCTGAAGGCTGATTTTCCGGGAATTGATGATAAAATTTTTACCTTAAAAGAATACGCCTTGGACTCACGTGATGACTTAGATGTGCATGATCCAATCGGTTTAAGTGTTGAGACGTATGAACAGACATTAAAAGAGATAGAAATGTACATTGACCTAATGCTCGAAAAACAGGAGGGAGATTTATGAAGGTTATTTTAGCCTCAGACCACGGTGGAATCAATATTCGGCAAGAGATCGCTTCATTATTAGAAGAGATGAACATAGAATTTGAAGACCTTGGCTGCCATTGCGAAGGTTCTGTTGATTATCCTGACTACAGTATTCCGGCGGCTGAACGCGTCGCTAAAGGCGAATTTGATGTAGGGATCTTAATCTGCGGAACAGGAATCGGCATGTCGATTGCAGCTAATAAAGTCAAAGGCATTCGCTGTGCTTTAGTACACGATGTTTTCAGTGCTAAAGCAACAAGACAACATAATAATGCGAACATGATCGCTATGGGTGAGCGTGTGATCGGCCCTGGTCTTGCTCGTGAAATTGTAAAAAGCTTTTTAGAAGAAGAATATGAAGGTGGACGCCACGAAAATCGTGTTGGTAAAATTACCGCCTACGAAGAAAAGTAATGTAATCAGCAAAAACTACCTTAACTTTAGTAAAGTAAGGTAGTTTTTTTATATGTCTTTTTGTTAAAATAAAGGAGTAAGATGATCTCCTGTATAAAGGAGGGCTGATCGTGGAAATTAAAGCGATTCAAAATGATTTACATGCTATAATAAAAGAGTGGGACCAAGCTGGTATTCTTCGGCAAGGAGGCGTATTCGTTCTTGGCTGTTCGACTAGTGAAATTGCCGGTGAACGCATTGGTACTTCCGGAAGCACAGAGATTGCACAGGTCATTTTTGATGAATTGAAAGCGTTTCAAAATGCAACAGGGGTACACATCGTCTATCAATGCTGCGAGCATTTAAACCGTGCCATCGTGATGGAGCGCTCTTTACAAGAAGCGAAAGGTCTCGATGTAGTTAATGCTGTTCCACATCCAAGTGCAGGAGGTTCGATGGCGGCTTATGCATATGAACATATGGAAGACCCTGTTTTAGTTGAACACATCCAAGCAGATTACGGCATGGATATTGGAGATACCTTAATTGGTATGCACTTAAAACACGTCGCAGTTCCATTAAGGTTTACCCAAAAAACCCTAGGCGACGCCCATGTCACTTACGCCTATACGCGTCCGAAACTAATCGGTGGTGAACGCGCGAAGTATTGCTAAGGTTGTTTGTTGATTAAAGTTGTAATTTTGTTGATGGGATCCCCAATGCTGTTAATTAGAACACTTAAATTGTTGATAGAATCCCCGATTTTGTTGATAGAAATCACCTTTATGTTGATAGGCATAACTTTTATGTTGATTGCAATTTTTTACCGGGGAGTTGCACTAGCACATTGGTCGATTGGAATGCGATTCAAGCTTCCAATCACAAACCTAGGACTCTAATCTATTAACAAGTTTTGAATTCAGGAATAACTAATAGTTTAAATACATAAGGAGGCTGTATTATGACTCATTTGCACAATCAGTTACATGCAGTAGACCCAGAAATGTTAAAGGCAATTGATCAAGAAAAAAATCGTCAGCACGATAAGATTGAACTTATTGCTTCAGAGAACTTTGTTTCTCAAGCAGTAATGGAAGCAGCTGGTTCAGTTTTAACGAACAAATATGCTGAAGGTTACCCTTCTCGCCGTTATTATGGTGGCTGTGAATTTGTTGATGTTGCTGAAGATTTAGCGCGTGACCGTGCAAAAGAATTATTTGGCGCCGATCATGCAAACGTACAACCACACTCAGGTGCGCAAGCAAATATGGCCGTTTATTTTGCTGCCCTTAAACCAGGCGATACGATCCTTGGCATGAATTTAAACCATGGTGGTCACTTAACACACGGTAGTCCAGTTAACTTCAGTGGAAAACTATATAACGTCGTTGACTATGGAGTAGACGAAGATTCTGAAGTAATCGATTATGATGCGGTATTAGCTAAAGCTAAAGAAGTTCAACCAAAGCTGATCGTTGCAGGTGCATCAGCCTACCCACGTACAATCGATTTTAAAAAGTTCCGTGAAATTGCTGATGAAGTAGGAGCATATTTATTAGTGGATATGGCCCACATTGCTGGGTTAGTTGCAGCAGGCTTACACCCAAGCCCTGTTCCTCATGCTCATTTTGTTACAACAACGACTCACAAAACCTTACGTGGTCCACGTGGTGGTATGATTCTATGTCAACAAGAGTTTGCCAAGAAGATTGATAGTAATGTCTTCCCAGGCATGCAGGGTGGTCCGTTGATGCATATCATCGCTGCTAAAGGTGTTGGCTTTAAAGAAGCGCTTGACCCATCATTCAAAGATTACGCTCAAAAAATTATCGACAATGCTAAGCGTTTAGGAGAATCATTGAAAAAAGAAGGGATTCGTCTCGTTTCTGATGGCACGGACAATCACCTATTATTATTAGATGTTCGCCCTCTTAATTTAACAGGTAAAGTAGCGGAAAGAGCACTTGACGATGTTGGAGTGACAACTAATAAAAATACCATCCCATTTGACCCAGAGAGCCCATTTGTAACCAGTGGAATTCGTATCGGAACCGCAGCGGTTACTACCCGTGGCTTTGGTGATAATGAAATGGATGAAGTCGCTTCAATTATTGCATTCACGCTAAAAAATCATGAAGACGAAGCAAAATTAGAAGAAGCGAAAGCTCGTGTTAAAGCACTAGCTGATCAGTTCCCAATGTATGAATAATAAAAAGTGGTGAGGACTCCTCACCACTTTTTTACGATTAAAGTTTGCATATCATAACAGATTTCGCTACAATTCAAGAGATATTGTCAAAAAGGAGATGTTCGTTTTGGGTAAAGTTTACGTTTTTGATCACCCACTTATTCAGCACAAAATAACCTATATTCGTGACAAAAACACAGGAACGAAAGGTTTTCGCGAATTAGTTGATGAAGTTTCGGCATTGATGATGTTTGAGATTACTCGAGAACTTCCTTTAGAAGAAGTTGAAGTTGAAACGCCCGTCGCAACAGCAAAGTCAAATGTACTAGCAGGTAAGAAACTGGGCATCATTCCTATTTTGCGTGCTGGTCTAGGTATGGTAGACGGCATTGTCAATTTAGTCCCAGCCGCTAAAATTGGACACGTTGGACTTTACCGTGACCCTGAAACCTTAAAGCCGGTTGAATATTATATCAAGTTGCCATCAGACATTCATGAACGTGAATTAATTGTCACCGACCCGATGCTAGCAACAGGTGGTTCAGCTATTGCAGCGATCGACTCACTCAAAAGCCGTGGCGCAACACAAATTCGCCTCATGTGCTTAATCGCCGCACCAGAAGGCGTTGAAGCAGTACAAGAAGCGCATCCAGATATCGATATTTACGTGGCAGGACTCGATGAAAAGTTAAACGAAAAAGGCTACATCGTACCAGGACTAGGAGACGCAGGCGACCGCCTCTTCGGTACAAAATAAAACAAAACGGACAACCACTTGCTTTAAGGCAAGTGGTTTTTTTGTTTTTAAAGTGATTTCAATGACAATATCAGCCGAGGGGACCGCCATTTCGTCATCGAGGAGCGTTTCAATGACGATTTCAGCTGTGGTGACCGCCATTTCGTCACCGAGGAGCGTTTCAATGACGTTTTCAGCCATGGGGATCGCCATTTCGTCACCGAGAAGCCGTTTTAATGACGTTTTCAGCCATGGTGACCGCCATTTCGTCATCGAGGAGCGTTTCAATGACGATACTAGCCGAGGTGACCACCATTTCGTCATCGAGGAGCGTTTTCAATGACGATATCAGCCGAATGGATCGCCATTTCGTCACCGAGGAACCGTTTCAATAACGATATCAGCCGAGGTGACCACCATTTCGTCATCGAGAAGCCGTTTCAATGACGATTTCACCCTAGAGAGCTCCTATTTCGTCATCGAAGAGCCGAGTCACTACCGTTTTCAGCCATATAAGGCCCAAAATTGTCACTGAGAAAATAACTCCTCACCCATAAACAATTGATGACCATCATCCCACCATTAACGTATGACAACTCCTCACTTGGTTAAAATAAACATAAAAAAGTGGGGGATTTTACATGCGCCTTTTCGCATCGATGTTCGTAATAACTTTATTTTTGATTATCCAGCCGTTATCAGTTCATGGAGATGATAATGTATGGATTATTGAAACAACAGAAGATCCTCACGAGGTTAAGCAACAAATTGAAAGGGATTACCCTTTTGTGGAAGTTCTTTATACATATGATACGTTGCTTCAAGCGCTCGCCATCAAGGGGGATGAGCGTCACGTTGAAGAGTTGCATCAAGAGGAATGGGTAGAGTCTTATCATCCGACGCAAACATATGAGGCCCCGACTGTCGAGCAATCGGATTCGAGCCATCGATCACTCCCTGACAATCGCATCACCAACACCTCTTATACCGGAAAAGGCATTAAAGTCGGAGTGATTGATACGGGAATTGACTACAGTCACCCGGACCTTGCCAACAATTTCAAAGGTGGATTTGACCTTGTCGATTTTGACGAGGACCCAATGGAAACAACTAAGGAGCAAGGCCTGCCGACTGAGCACGGGACACATGTGGCAGGAATCATTGCAGCTAATGGACAAATGCGTGGAGTTGCACCAGATGCGGACATCCATGCTTATCGTGCGTTAGGTCCTGGTGGTACGGGGTCATCTGCTCAAATCCTTGCTGCTCTTGAAAAAGCAGTAAAAGATGGCATGGATATTATCAACCTGTCACTCGGAGTGGATGTCAATAGCCCGGATTATCCGATGGCTGAAGCAGTCAATCAAGCGTTTGATTTAGGGGTATCTGTCGTTGTGGCAAATGGGAATAGTGGACCTAACGACTGGACCGTTTCCTCACCTGCAACAGCAGAAAAGGCGATATCAGTTGGGGCAGGTTATACCGAAATTGAGTTTCCTGAGATCGCTATCCATCAACAAGACCCAATCCCAGTCAGACAGATTCCATATAGTGAGCCATGGAGTTTTAAGAAAGCCTACCCTTTAGAGCACGTTGAAAATATAGATGGTCTCACTCCAACGATTCAAGACCGGATTCTTGTGATTGATAAGCAGTCCTTAACCTACCCAGAAATTATTTCAGCCGTAACAGAAAATGGGGCCAAAGGTGTGATCATTTATAGTGATGAAAATGATGACCCAAACGAGTGGCAATGGGTTCTTACAAAGATTCCGGTAATCTATATGTCAGAGGAAGAAGTTGAGCCACTAATTCAGCATCATAATTGGGTCGAAACAGAGTACGAGACGGATACGGATAACATGGCAGAGTTTAGTGCGAGGGGCCCTGTTACTTCGGATTGGACAATCAAACCTGATATCACCGCTCCAGGCGTTGATGTAGTAAGTACGATTCCAGGTGGCTATGCAGCACTTCAAGGAACCAGTATGGCTTCACCCTATATCGCGGGGGTTATTGCTTTATTAAAAGAGAAAAACCCTGATGCATCTCCCCAAGAATTAAAGGATCAGGTGTTAACAGCAGCTGAAGTGTTTGAAGAAAAACCAAGTGCCCAAGGGGTTGGTTTCATTGATACAGACCAACTATTCAATCAAGACTATTCCATCACCGGTAAGGGTCTGAATTTCGGCAAGGTTGGTAACCACGATCAAGAAACAAAAACAAGTATCACCGTCAACAATAACGAGAATCAACCGTTAACAGTTAGGTGGAACATGCCTCGAAAACAAACAGGCCTAACTTGGAATCTGCCATTAACGACAACGATTGAACCTAATAGTCAAAAAACATTCGAAATAGCCATAAATTTGCAAAAAAATCTGCTCAAAAGTGGTGTTCATGAAGGGTATTTAACCTTACAATTAAATGGGGAAAATCAAAACCTTCCTTACTTATTAATTAATGAAACAGCAGACTATCCAAGAGTAACTGGTTTTGAAATGGAAATCCCACCCTTTAAACAGGACCAGTTGAACATGAAGCTCTACATTGCTGAGGAATTAGAGAGATTGACGGTTACGTTATATGATGAGCAGCTAATTCAACAATCAACCCTAATAGATGAGGAGCAAGTATCCAGTGGCACGTTTGAAACAACGTTTAGTACGGCCGAATTAGAACGTGGGAATTACCAAGTTGTGATTGAAGCGGATGATGGAAATGAAATCCAAACAGACACTAAAGAAATAATGATTCCATAATGTCATTGATTTGTCAAAAAGTAGTCTTAAAAACTAGACGAAATTAATTGACTTATATAGGTGGCTATTGTATGCTATTTTAGTGTGGAATGATAAGGTTTAGAAGCGAAAAAAGATGTAAAAATCACACATTTAAACACTAAAATTTAGATAACTCCACGACCAAAAAAATGTCGAATATTTTTACAATTGCTTCTAATTAAATAGTAAACCTTATTAGCGATTTTATCTCCAATGATTCCACAACCTTTTTTTTGTCTGAATTTCTGTGATTGGTAGGTTAAAAATATGAATCATCCGTTACGAGGGATGGCAGTTACAACCGCGATTCTCAGTCATTTATCTGGAGCTACAATAGTCGGTATCTTTCTCGGCCGGTGGCTTGACGGTTATTTTCAGACAAGTCCACTTTTTTTAATCATAGGAATCTTTATGGGATTGGCCGCTGGTGTGTACGGAACCATTGCACTAGTTAAAAAGTTTTTAGGAGACGACGCATCATGACTAACTACACTAAAATGGTCAACCGTCAACGGAAATTATTGCTCTACTTGTTAGCGATTTCAGTTTTAGGCTGGGGCTTCACCGACTATCAATCAATCTTCTTAGGACTCATGTTAGGACAAGCTGTCGGTTTTTTTAATCTATTTTTAATGCAAAAGAAGATTGACAACGTAGGTGAACAGGCTGCTAACAACCGAACAGCAAAATCGTTTGGAACGCTATCGCGATTTGCTGGAGCAGCATTAGTCGTTGTTGTTGTACTAAGATTTCCAGATGATTTTCACTTAATCGCTGCCGTTGTAGGTTTAATGACACCTTACATTGTCATTATGATAGATTTTATCTTCCATCACAAAGAGACTACCACTACGAAAAGGGGTGAATGATGTGGATCACGGTTCTCCAACAGTTGAAGATGTCTTTGGGATAAGTTGGTTAGACTTCAACTTATCAAACGTCCTAATGATTATTGTTGCGTCAATTATTGTTTTTATCATTGCAGTAATTGGAAGTCGCAACCTCCAGAGGAAGCCAACCGGTTTTCAGAACTTTATGGAGTGGGTCGTGGACTTTGTAAAAGGCATGATTTCAAGTACGATGGATTGGAAAACTGGTAGACAGTTCCTTCCATTTGCAACCACACTTCTCATGTACATATTTATCGGTAACGTACTGGGTATTATGTTCATGGTTGTGTACGACGGGGATCTCTGGTGGAAATCACCAACAGCAGACCCGGGTATTACGCTGACACTAGCAGTAATGGTAGTTGCTTTAACTCATTACTTTGGTGTTAAGATCAAAGGTGGTAAAGGTTATCTAAAAGATTTCTTTTCACCAATTCCAATTTTATTTCCATTAAAAATCGTCGAAGAATTTGCTAACACATTGACGCTAGGTATGCGTCTTTACGGTAACATCTTCGCCGGTGAGGTGCTATTAGCGTTATTAGTAAGCTTGATGGCATCCGGTGCATTAGAAGCCGTTGCAGGTTTCGTGCCAATGCTTCTATGGCAAGGATTCAAACTATTTATTAGTGCAATCCAAGCATTTATTTTCGTTATGTTAGCTATGGTTTATATGTCTCACAAAGTGAGTAGTGACCATTAAGCATTATAGAATCTTAAAAATATGAAACTTAATTTCTAGAGGAGGATTATACAATGGAATTTTTAGCAGCTGCAATTGCGGTAGGTTTAGCGGCACTAGGTGCTGGTATTGGTAACGGTCTAATCGTAAGTCGTACAGTAGAGGGGATCTCACGTCAACCAGAATTACGTGGTGCTCTACAAACAACTATGTTTATTGGTGTTGCGTTAGTAGAGGCGGTACCAATCATCGCGGTAGTTATTGCATTTATGGTTATGTAATAAACCCTTATTACATGGCATTGACATAATGGCGAAGTGAACCTATGAAACTTCGCCATTCCTTTATGTTACTATGATAGGATTGGTTATTTATAGAAATAATACAATCTTTAAAACACTAACGATCACTGGTAAACGTGTCGTATTCGATCTAATCCAGGGATGATTTGATTTAAGTTTTTCTTTAAGGCCTTTATGGATGATTAGGCGAAAGGAGTGAAGGTTGTGCTAGACCCACGTTTATATAACTTAAACGCAGAAGTAGGTTTGATGGCCGGCGATATGATCGTGCAGTTAGTGATGTTTCTCATCTTACTCGCATTGATTACCAAGTTCGCTTGGCGTCCATTAATGAACGTCATGCAAGAGCGTGAACAGCATATCGCTAATGAGATAGATTCAGCAGAAAAAAGCAGACAAGAGTCTGAGCGTTTAATGAAAGAAGCGCAAGATGAGCTTAAGAGCACTCGCCAAAATGCACAGCAAATCATTGAAGATGCTAAGCTAACAGCTAAAGACCAAGAAGAGACTTTAATCTCTGAAGCTAAAGCTGAGGCAGAGCGTATTAAGCAAAGTGCACGCCAGGAAATCGAGCAAGAAAAAGAGCGTGCAATCCAAGCATTACAAGAACAAGTCGGTACGTTATCTGTACAAATTGCAAGCAAAGTTATTGAGAAAGAGCTTTCCATGGATGAGCAAGAGAAGCTTATTAATGAATACTTAGAAAAAGTAGGCGAAAGCAAATGAGTAATTCAATCGTAGCGAAACGTTATGCTGTAGCTTTGTTTGAGATTGGAACAGAGAAGTCAAGCTTAGATCAATTAGAACAAGAGCTAAATACAGTTGCTCAAGTGTTCAACGAAGATCAGCAAATCAACACGTTCTTTGCTAACCCTCGTGTTTCAATTGAACAGAAGAAACAGTTTATCCGTGAAGTATTCAAAGACTCTTCTCAAGAAATGGTTAACTTACTACTTGTATTAGCAGATAAACGTCGTATAAGTGCAATCAATGATATTGTTAGATCTTTTGTGGAAATGAAGAATGAAGCAAAAGGAATTGCAGAAGCTGATGTATACTCTGTTCGTGCATTATCAGACGACGAACAACAACAAGTCCAAGATGTTTTCGCGAAAAAGTTAAACAAAAACACCCTTCGCATTAACAATATCGTGGATGAGTCAATCCTTGGTGGATTAAAAGTTCGTGTCGGTAACCAGATCTTTGATGGAACGGTTGCTAGGAAACTTAAACGCATTGAACAGAGTGTCGTGACTGCAAACAAGTAAAGATAGGGGTGAAATGGATGAGCATCAAAGCTGAAGAAATCAGTAAGCTGATTAAACAGCAAATTGAAAACTATGATTCAGATATAGAAGTTAATGATGTCGGTACTGTTATCGAAATCGGTGACGGTATTGCACGTGTTCATGGTCTAGATAACGTTATGTCTGGTGAGCTAGTTGAATTCTCTAATGGTGTGATGGGTATGGCCCAGAACTTAGAGGAAAACAACGTCGGTATCGTTATCCTTGGACCATATACAGAGATCCGTGAAGGCGATGAAGTTCGTCGTACAGGTCGTATCATGCAAGTCCCAGTAGGTGATGAACTTATTGGACGTGTCGTTAACTCATTAGGTCAACCTGTTGATGGTAACGGCCCAATTGAAGCAACAAAATCTCGTCCAATCGAAGTTAAGGCACCAGGTGTAATGGACCGTAAATCAGTTGATGAACCATTACAAACAGGTATTAAAGTTATCGACTCTATGGTTCCAATCGGTCGTGGTCAGCGTGAGTTAATCATTGGTGACCGTCAGACAGGTAAAACAGCTATTGCAATCGATACTATTTTGAACCAAAAAGAAGAAGACGTTATTTGTATTTATGTAGCGATTGGTCAAAAAGACTCTACTGTAAGAGGTGTGGTTGAAACACTTCGTCAAAATGGAGCACTTGACTATACAATCGTTGTGAACGCAGGTGCGTCTGAACCAGCACCATTATTATACCTAGCTCCATATGCAGGTGTATCAATGGGTGAAGAGTTCATGTACAACGGTAAACACGTACTTGTTGTATACGATGACTTATCTAAGCAAGCGGCTGCATACCGTGAGCTATCATTACTATTACGTCGCCCACCAGGCCGTGAAGCTTTCCCAGGTGATGTATTCTACCTACACTCTCGTTTATTAGAGCGTGCAGCGAAGCTAAGTGACGAAAAAGGTGGCGGTTCTTTAACGGCATTACCATTCGTTGAAACACAAGCTGGTGACATTGGTGCGTATATCCCAACCAACGTTATCTCAATTACAGACGGACAGATCTTCTTACAGTCTGATCTATTCCACTCAGGTGTACGTCCAGCGATCAACCCTGGTTTATCTGTATCACGTGTAGGTGGTTCTGCACAGATCAAGGCGATGAAGAAGGTAGCAGGTACGCTACGTCTAGACCTAGCATCTTACCGTGAGCTAGAATCATTTGCTCAGTTCGGTTCTGACTTAGATAAGGCAACACAAGCAAAACTTGACCGTGGTGCTCGTACAGTTGAAATCTTAAAGCAAGGTTTACACCAACCACAACGTGTTGAGTATCAAGTTGCGATTATCTATGCTCTAGTTAACGGATTCTTAGATGATATTCCAGTTGAGGATGTTGTCCGTTTTGAAGAAGAACTACATGCATACCTAAAACAACATGGTGCAGAAGTTCTTAAGACGATCCGTGAAACTGGTAACTTACCTGAAAAAGAAGATTTCGATCAAGTTATTTCTGATTTCAAAAATACATTTGTCGTTTCTGAACAGTAGTTCTTAAGGAACAAGTCTCTTAAAAAGGTGGTGAGACGTTGTGGCATCTTTACGTGATTTAAAATCACGAATTACTTCAACCACGAAAACGAAACAGATTACCAAAGCGATGGAAATGGTTTCAGCTTCAAAGCTTAACAAAGCTGAGCTTAACGCCAAATCCTTCGTCCCATATATGGAAAAAATTCAAGAAGTCGTTGGAAGTATTGCAAGTGGAAACACAGATGTTGACCACCCAATGCTTAAATCACGCCCAGTTAACAAAACGGGGTATATCGTGATTACTTCTGACCGTGGTTTAGCAGGTCCTTACAACACAAACGTGTTACGTAAGATGCATCAAACCATTGAAAAAAATCATCAATCAAAAGATGATTATGTCGTGATTCCGATTGGTAAAGTAGGTCGTGACTTTTGTAAAAAACGTGAATTACCGATTGCTAAGGAAATTACGGGAGTACCAGATCAACCAAGCTTTGCAGAGATCAAAGAAATTGCTAACTATGCAGTTAATTTATTTGCTGATGAAGAAGTCGATGAATTAAATCTTTTCTACAATCACTTCATTAGTGCAATTTCACAAGAAGTTACGGAGAAGAAAGTTCTTCCACTTACTGATATAGATGTCGAAACAAAGCAAAGCAGTATGTATGAATATGAGCCAAATCAAGAGCAAATTTTAGAAACGTTATTGCCACAATACGCTGAAAGCCTTGTGTATGGTGCCTTATTAGACGGTAAGGCAAGTGAGCATGCATCTCGTATGACTGCTATGCGTAACGCAACAGATAACGCAGATGACATTATTGCTGACTTAACATTGTCTTATAACCGTGCGCGTCAGGCAGCAATCACTCAAGAAATTTCAGAAATTGTTAGTGGTGCAGCTGCACTTGAATAGAACGTTTGGTGAAATGAGCAGTTAGGAGGGAAAAGGATGAGTAACGGACGTATTACTCAGGTTATGGGACCGGTTGTCGATGTTAAATTCGATAGTGGTCAATTACCTGAAATTTATAACGCCCTAGTCGTAAAAGGTAGTGAAAACAACGAAGACCTAGTGTTAGAAGTTGCTTTACACCTTGGTGATGACTCAGTACGTACGATCGCGATGGACTCAACAGAAGGTCTTGTCCGTGGTACTGAGGTGGAAAACACAGGTGCGCCAATTAGTGTACCAGTTGGAAACGAAACGCTAGGACGTGTATTTAATGTAACAGGTGGTCAAATCGACTTAGATGAGCCAATCTCTGACGAAACGCGTCGTGACCCAATTCACCGTCAAGCACCTAAGTTTGACGACCTAGCGACTGAAACAGAAATCCTTGAAACAGGTATTAAAGTAGTAGACTTATTAGCTCCTTATGTAAAAGGTGGTAAAGTTGGTCTATTCGGAGGTGCTGGTGTAGGTAAAACGGTACTAATCCAGGAGCTTATTAACAACATCGCTCAAGAGCACAGCGGGATCTCAGTATTCGCAGGTGTAGGTGAGCGTACACGTGAAGGTAACGACCTTTACTATGAAATGAGCGACTCCGGAGTTATCAAGCAGACAGCCATGGTATTCGGTCAGATGAACGAACCACCAGGTGCTCGTATGCGTGTAGCATTAACAGGTCTTACAATGGCTGAATACTTCCGTGATGAAGAAGGACAAGACGTACTTCTATTCATCGATAACATCTTCCGCTTTACTCAGGCGGGTACAGAGGTTTCTGCATTACTAGGACGTATGCCATCTGCCGTTGGTTACCAGCCAACACTATCAACTGAGATGGGTCAATTACAGGAACGAATTACATCTACAAACAAAGGGTCGATCACTTCAATCCAAGCTGTATACGTTCCAGCCGATGACTACACAGACCCAGCTCCAGCGACAACTTTCGCTCACTTAGACGCAACAACTAACTTAGAGCGTAAGTTATCTGAGCAAGGTATTTACCCAGCGGTTGACCCGCTATCATCAACTTCTCGTGCCCTTGACCCACACATCGTCGGTGAAGAGCACTATGAAGTAGCGCGTGAAGTACAGAAGACTTTACAGCGTTATAAAGAATTACAAGATATCATTGCAATCCTAGGTATGGACGAGTTAACTGAAGATGATAAGCAAACGGTTGCCCGTGCGCGTCGTATTCAATTCTTCTTATCTCAGAACTTCCACGTTGCTGAGCAGTTCACTGGTCAACCAGGATCATATGTACCGGTTAAAGAAACGGTTCAAGGATTTAAAGAAATTCTTGAAGGTAAATATGACGACTTACCAGAAGATGCATTCCGTCTAGTTGGACGTATTGAAGAAGTTGTAGAGAACGCAAAACAAATGGAACAATAAAGGGACATTAAGCGACATTTAATTGTCGCTTAATAAGAGCCCGAGGAGGGGTAAGATTGAAAACACTAACTGTGAGTGTTGTCACTCCTGACGGCCCTGTACTAGAAGAATCATATGAAATGGTTAGCGTGAAAGCTGAGGGCGGTGAACTTGGTATCTTACCAGGACACATTCCATTAGTTGCACCTTTAACCATTAGTGCAGTTCGACTGAAAAAAGAAGGAAAAACAGACAAAATTTCTGTGAGTGGTGGCTTCCTAGAAGTTCGCCCAGATCAAGTAACGATCTTAGCTCAAGCCGCAGAAAATCCTTCTGATATTGATATCGACCGTGCAGAGGCAGCGAAAAAACGCGCCGAAGAACGATTGAATCAAGTTAAATCAGAAGAAATTGACTTTAAACGTGCTGAACTAGCACTACAACGTGCAGTTAACCGTTTAGATGTAGCCAACCAATAAAAAAAGATCTGGCCAAACTCGGTCAGATCTTTTTTTAACATACTTCGACATGACAATTATTTTTCCGGTGAACGTTAAATTAATCCACCGATTGCCAAATAAATCACCCAGTTGAGCAAGCAAAGTCGGAAGAATTAGATCAAATCTCTTATCACGATTATTTGACATCCACCGTTGAATCGCGTATAAGTGAAACTAACAGCGTCGAATCAAAAGACAATTGCCCATATTTCTGTGTCGATATTTCCCGGGAAATCCAGCAATCGATTAATTTTTACATAAAGCAATAACTAAATGAGAGGTGGTCATTTATGTACGTAGATGTTGCAGTCGATGCGATGGTCGGAATCGCTTCACATATTATCTTTATTATTCTAGCTTGGAAGGCTTTAGATTCGTTGAATATACAAGCTTTATTCAAAAAGCAGCGCGAAACGGAAAGTAAGATCTTATTTATTTTATTATCTATTGCGCTCGGGACTACAGTAAGCAATTTCTTCTTAGACTTTATCAACTGGTCACAACAACTAACTTACCTGTTATAAAAAAGTCGAAATTTTTGACGTTTATATTTTAAACGCATAGACCAACCTGTTACTAAAAGGGGGAACCGGTCTATGCGTTTAGTTTATTCAGTAATGACATTCATTCTATTATTTCAATCTTTAGTCTATCAATCTATTAGTTTTAACTCCGTAGAGTCCTTTGAGTTCAATGATTTTGATGAGTTAGCTCAATATGTCCTTGATCAGGATTTAGATGCGACAACTTTTCAAATTACGATGAAAGTAAACCTTCCAGAGGATGAAGCTAATGCCTTAGTAGCCGATCTGAAAAAGGTTTCAAACAATTATAAAAAAGACCCTCAAAAAAGTATCCCATTTAGCGAATCATTTAGTGTAATTGACCTTGATCATCACAAAAATAAGCAAGTTGTATACGATATAGTAGGGGACGAATGGAACCAAACGATTTATCAACAAGTGAAAGACTACTTATCCCATTCTAATTTCCAAACATTTAGTGAAAATGGTGAGGTATACTCTTGTTTTCAAAGTGAAATTGATGGTATGATTAATAGTAATTTATTTAAAAAGGAATTTTTGCAAGATTTTGCTGTCGAACTAAATAATATTTTAGTAGAAGATAATTTTACAGTTTTAAGTGGATATAGCGAGCAAATGACTAATTATATTCCCTTAGATCAAAGTAAAATGAATATTCAAATGGCCATTCGTGAGCAGGATGTAGAAAAAAATGTCGTAACAATCGGAACACCTATCCTCGTCATTGAATATTAAATAACATACGGACTATCGACACGGAGGGAAAGATATTGGAAAAAATCATTGTATCTGGAGGTAATAGATTGACTGGCACCGTTAAGGTTGAAGGTGCTAAGAATGCTGTCTTACCTGTTATTGCAGCAAGCATTATGGCTACAAAAGGAAGAACAACGTTACACCAAGTACCAGCATTAGCAGATGTTGATACGATTAGTGAAGTTTTGAGATATATGAATATTAATGTTTTAAGGGATGGAAATACCTTATACGTTGATGCGACAGATGAACTAAAAACTGAAACACCTTTTGAATATGTTCGTAAAATGCGTGCATCCGTCCTCGTTTTGGGACCTTTATTAGCCAGGTATGGGCACGCTAAAGTCGCAATGCCAGGTGGTTGCGCCATTGGCTCACGTCCAATTGATCAACATTTAAAAGGACTTGAAGCTATGGGTGCAACAGTTCATGTAGGCAATGGTTATGTAGAGGCTTTTGCTTCCGATCGATTGCATGGTGCAAGAATTTATTTAGACTTTCCAAGTGTAGGTGCTACTGAAAATCTAATGATGGCAGCCGCACTTGCAGAAGGAACTACCATCATTGAAAACTGTGCTCGAGAACCTGAAATTGTTGATCTAGCTAATTACATCAATCACATGGGTGGTAAAGTCATCGGTGCAGGTACAGAAACGATTCGCATAGAAGGAGTACCAGAGCTTACAGGTGTTACTCATACAATTATTCCAGACCGAATTGAGGCTGGAACATTTATGCTTGCCGGTGCACTAACTGGTGGGGATATTATTGTTGAAGGTGCAATCCCAGCTCATTTAAGATCGCTAATAGCTAAGATGAAAGAAATGGGCGTTAGAATTGAAGAATATGATAATAGTGTCCGTGTTATTGGCACCGACAACTTAAAGGCAATTGATATTAAAACTTTGCCCTACCCAGGTTTTCCAACAGATTTACAATCACAACTAATGACTCTAGCGATGAAAGCGAAAGGCACAAGTGTGATAACTGAAACGGTTTTTGAAAATCGCTTTATGCATGTTGAAGAGTTTAGACGCATGAACGCAACTGCTAAAATCGAAGGGCGTAGTGCGATTATAGAAGGCCCTGTAGATTTAAATGGAGCTGAAGTGTCTGCAACAGATCTAAGAGCAGCTGCAGCCCTAATTATGGCTGGATTAGTGGCAGAGGGTCGCACTATTGTGACAGAGCTCAAGCATTTAGACCGTGGCTATGTTAACTTCGTTGAAAAGTTACAAAATCTTGGAGCCGATATTATACGAGTGAATGATGATCAAAAGAGTAAAAGTCATAGTGATGATTCTATCATTCAATCTAGCTAATCATAGAATTTTAATAAAGAAGGAGAGGCGCTTGTTTCAGGCGCTTCTCCTTTTTTATGTTTTTTTGTTCTATTAATCCTCCTTACTGAATAAGAATATTACTAGAAAAGTGATCATAAAAAACACATGAGTCGACAGACATTCTTCATTTAGTCTGAGGTGTCGTTTTTTCGTGACAGTTATTTTGGCGTAGTGATAAAGGAGGAACTAATATATGAAAAAACAAGGAATCATACTAGGAGTTATCTTATTAGTTACGATTACTCTGATCCCAACCTTAATAGTAATCCCGTTTGCTGAAGCATCTACTGAGCATATTGAGATGGATCGTGAAGAAGTTAGTGAAGCTCTTAATGTAGAAGAGGAAGAAGCAGTTAGTGTAGCTGTTTTAAGAGAAGACACTAATACTGTTGATCAACTTGAATTAGAAGACTATGTATCATTAGTCGTTGCATCTGAAATCCCAGCAGAGTTTGAAATGGAAGCACTTAAAGCGCAAGCGTTAGCGGCAAGAACATACATCGTTCAAAAACTAGTACACGAAAATGGTGAGGACTCAGATTATGACGTGACCGATACGGTTGACGACCAGATGTTTAGAAGCGAAGACGAACTCCGTGAGATATGGGGTGTCGATTACTCAAATAATATGAATAAAATTAACCAGGCTGTCCAGGAAACAGCAGGTGAAATCATTACTTATGAAGGTAGCCCAATCACTGCACAGTACTTCTCAACAAGTAATGGATTTACTGAGAATGCTGAAGACTACTGGCAAAATGAAATCCCTTATTTACAAAGTGTCACCAGTCCTTGGGATGAAGAATCACCAAGATTTAGAGACCAAGAAGTCTTTACCTATCAAGAAGTTTTTGATCGACTCGGTCTAGAGGTTGCGACTACTATTGATGTGGCCAATATCGAACGAACAGAAAGTGAAAGAATTAGCCAAATCACTATTAACGGAGAAACATTTACTGGACGCGAGGTTAGAGAACGCTTAGGACTTCGCTCCAATGACTTCACAATCGAAACCCAATCAGATCACATCATATTTAAAACACGAGGCTATGGTCATGGTGTCGGGATGAGTCAATATGGAGCTAACGGAATGGCACAAGCAGGTAATTCATATCAAGATATCATTAAACATTACTATCAAGGTGTTGAGATTGAATCAATCGATCAGTTGTTATAATAGTAGGAAACGGATTAAAGAAATGAAAATGAGAGTACTCTCTTGTGGGAGTGCTCTTTATTTCTGTGTGTCCGTGTGTGAGCAGTCGCTCTATCTTGGAAGGAAAGTTTGAGTGGTGGGGGTGGTCAAGGGGAAGCGCGATCTATTCCCGGTGGAGTCACTCAAGTGGGGTGGTTGGTCAGAGAGAGGTGCGCTCTATTCCCGGAGGAGTCGCTGAAGCAGGGTGGTTGGTCAAAGAGAGGTGCGCTCTCTTCCCAGAGGAGTCGCTCAAGCAGGCCGGTCGGTCAAAGAGAGGTGCGCTCACTTCCCGGTGAGGTTACTCAAGTAGGGTGGTTGGTCAGAGAGAGGTGCGATCTATTCCCGGTGGAGTCACTCAAGTGGGGTGGTTGGTCAGAGAGAGGTGCGCTCTATTCCCGGAGGAGTCGCTGAAGCAGGGTGGTTGGTCAGAGAGAGGTGCGCTCACTTCCCGTAGAAGTCGCTCAAGCGGGGAGATCGGTCAAAGAGAGGTGCGCTCACTTCCCGGAGGAGTCGCTGAAGCAGGGTGGTTGGTCAAAGAGGTGCGTTCTCTTCCCGGTGAAGCCGTTCAAGCAGGGAGATCGGTCAAAGAGAGGTGCGCTCACTTCCCGGAGGAGTCGCTGAAGCAGGGTGGTTGGTCAAAGAGGTGCGTTCTCTTCCCGGTGAAGCCGTTCAAGCAGGGAGATCGTTCAAAGAGAGGCACGCTCTCTTCCCGGTGAAGTCGCTCAAGCAGGGTGATCGGTCAAAGAGAAACGCCCTTTTTTCCTCGATATTAAACAAGGATACCCGTCAATTAGAACTCGCCTTATTCCCCCAATCAAACTCTCACCCAAGAAAAATGAATCAAAATACCAAACTTAAACTCTAGAAAGTTATTATTTTTAACCTACTTAGTATATAATAGGTTCTAATTAAAGAAAGGATGTGGAACATGCTCTATAAACCTCGAACACAACCTACCGAACTGAAAATCTTGAAGCACCTTGACCAGCGAATGGAACTTCCCACCAAGGACAAGCAATATTTATTGAATTTAGAAAAGGGGTTTGAGGGGGAATTAATCTTTGACTCACTTCTAGAAAAAATTCAATGTGAAACCTACATCATAAACGACCTCCGATTGTCCTCAGGTAACAACGCTTTTCAAATCGATTCGCTTATGATCACCAACAATAAAGTATTCTTTTATGAAGTGAAGAATTACAAAGGTGATTTTTATTATGAAGAAGACAAATTCTTCAGAAGCAAATATGAAATTATTAATCCATTGCATCAATTAGGCAGAAGTAAATCACTGCTTCATCAAGTACTCCAAAAGAACGGTGTGACCCTATCAATTGAAGCATCAGTGGTATTCATTAACCCTGAATTCACTTTATATAACTCACCCATCGACAAACCAATCATCCACCCAACCCAGATCAACCGCTATCTTAAAAAATTCAATTCAACACCAACAAAATTAAATGACAGCCACAGACGCCTAGCAGACACTTTATTGAATCTTCAAAACCCAGAACCTTCGATTGAACACATACCAACCTATGATTACAATCAACTACGTAAAGGATTAACCTGTCTCAATTGCAACTCCTTCTCCATTGTTAATGAAAATAATATTTGTAAATGTGAAGCTTGTGGAAATTGCGAAAAGCTAGAAATGGCTGTTAAACGAAATATTGATATATTCAGGCTCCTATTTCCTCAAAGAAAAATAACAACGCAAGCCATTCATGATTGGTGCCAAATCGTAACATCCAAAAAAAGTATATGGAAAATACTAAACAGAAACTATCAAAAGAAAGGAGAAAATCGTTGGACTTATTATGAATGAAGGTGAATCTTTTTAACAAGTTCTTTTATGGCAAAGTGTGCAGGTAAAGTGGGATGTGCTCATTTCCCGCTAGAAGCCCTTTAGAGGTGGGTTTGGTCAAAGAGAAGCCGTCTCACTTCCCCAAAGGCCCCCTCAAGCCAAGCGATCGGGAACAGAGGAGTGGTCTCACTTCCCAAAAGGAACCCTCAAGCCAAGCGACCGGGAAAAGAAAAGCCGTCTCACTTCCCCAAAGGCCCCCTCAAGCCAAGCGACCGGTCAAAGAGAAGTGGTCTCACTTCCCCAAAGGCCCCCTCAAGCCAAGCGACCGGGAAAAGAAAAGCCGTCTCACTTCCCAAGCAACCCCTCTCAAAAAGCAACCGGTCAAAGTAAGTGCACCTAACCTATGCCTGAAAAATAGCATTCAAACAAGCTCTATAACCCCACAAACAATTTTCAACAAAAATCGACAATCTGCTTATTTTATCCCAAAACTTCTATGTTAAACGCAATATTTACAAAAAAATTCATCTTCCATGTATATAATTTTTCCTTTTCGTTCAGAATGGTTGCTGAGGTGATGAAAATGAATGAAAAGGAAAGAAAGTCTTTCCACGAATCTAAGTGGAAAAAGCTCACACGTCAACGCTGGTTTTATCCAACTCTTTACATTACTTTAGTAGCTGTCGTGTTGGCAGGGGTGTTGGTTTATCAGTTCACAGGAACAGATGATGTCGTTAATGACGACTACAGCTGGAATGTTGAACAAAATGATCTAATCGAACACCAGGAAGATGCAGAGGCAGCGGCAGCAGCTGGTGAAGAAGCAGAAGCTGTTACTGCAGACCAGGAAGATTTAGTTCTACCTGTCTTACTTGGTGATCGCACAGAGATCATGACTAACTATTATGATGTTGACGCTTCTGCTGAAGAGCAAGAAGATGCGCTTATCTTTTACAATAATCAATATTACCAAAGTAAGGGTGTCGACATCACATCTACTGATGGTGAGCCGTTTGATGTCATTGCATCTCTAAGCGGTACCGTTGTTAGCGTTGAAGACGATGAGTTACTAGGCTTAACAGTTGAACTAGAACATGAAGGAAATCGTTCAACCGTATATGCAAGTCTTTCTGAAGCAGAGGTTCAAGAAGGTGACGAGTTAAGCCAAGGTGATAAAATCGGCGTATCCGGTGAAAATGTTTACTCCGGAGCAGATGTGAGCAAAGTACATTTCCAACTACATGAAGATGGTGAACCTGTTAACCCAGGCTTCGAATAAAATCCATCTTAACCATCCATCCGAAACCCCCGTCAATGGACGGGGGTTTTACTTTGTTTGTTAAGCTTTTTATGTATATAACGTGTACCACGAGTTCAGCAGAGATCTTCGTTTCAATGCCGTTACAAGCATGACGGAGCGCCGTATCGTCAAAGAGATCGCTTCACAAGGCAGCGAATCGTCAATGAGACTCTTTCTATTTGACGTCTTCACTTAAGCATTAGAGCAAAATGGCATTGAGACCACTTACTATTCCCAGATGTCTCCCTCTATAAATCAACCTCTATAACTGTCCTAATATTCAAGCATATTCCAACAACCCTCTGAATAAAATGTACTATCTACACCTTAAGAGTGAACATCACAGGAGGCGAGTGATTTGCACGATTACATCAAAGAGCGAACAATCAAGATTGCCGAGCACCTTCTGGAAAGTCGAGATACGGTGCGTGCGATTGCTAAGGAATTTGGAGTTTCGAAAAGTACGGTTCATAAAGATCTTACGGAACGTTTACCAACCATTAATCCCGCCTTAGCTAAGGAAGTTAAACAAGTACTTAACTATCACAAATCGATCCGTCATCTAAGAGGTGGCGAGGCAACGAAGAAGAAGTACAAAGAGAAAACCAGTGTCTAAAAAAGTTTAACCAAAGCCTGTCACATTGTAACCTAATCTTTTAATATCCTATAAGGTGACAGGCTAAGTGGTTAATAGTTTGATTGGTATAACAACATCTCATCAACGAGCTGTTCTCCATCAGGATCTTGCCACTCAATAACGGCATAGATTCTTTCAATATCCTCTTTTAGGACAGGCTCACCTTCGTGTAAAAAGGCGCCCTCACTCCTAGATTCACCCAAACTCACATCACTTAGGTCAAATGTTAAATCATTATTCATCACAATCGATGATGATGATAAAATTTCTTGATGATCGTGAATATCTGCAATCACTTGGAAGTGGAAATAATCTGTTTCATGATACTCATCTTCCCGTTTAAAAGATAATTTCCCGCCTCTAGCAATCTGCTCCTCTGGTGATAGCTCAATTTGATAATTGGACAACTCCCAGTATTGACTACTTCCATCCAACGAAAAAACAAGCCGTGGGGCATCTTCAAATTCAGATTGCTCATCATCACCAGTTAACGTGAGCCAAGCAAGCGTAATTAAAAAAGCTCCAATGATAACTAAAGGGTAAACAATCTTATTAGACATTTTGGACATGGTCTTTACCTCCTAATAAGAATCTACCACAGTCCACATTAATTCATCAATTTGAATGAGGGGTTAATCAACAAAAACGAGGATGCAATCAACCAAATTAATGCTCTAATCAACAAAACTGAGGGTTTAATCAACAAAATTTAAACTCCAATCAACAAAAATAAGACCACCATCAACATAAATGACACTCCCACTCCATTCAACACCCCCACCATTTTCTTAAAAAACGGTTGAACTTAACGTTAACGTTAATGGTAAACTATAAATATGTGAAAATTCAGAATAAGGGAGGTCGTCAGGTGTGTAGCCAATCAACCATATCGGAATTGGCCAATAAGTTTCATGTGTCAACAAGAACGATCCGCTATTATGAAGAGATTGGATTAATCCAACCTCGTCGTAATCAGAGTGGTCACCGTATTTTTTCTAAAAAAGAAGAGATTCAACTGCAGTTGATCTCACGTGGTAAAAAATATGGCTTTAATTTAGATGAGATTAGGGAAATGATTCATCTTTTTGATAAGGACCCAACTGGAAAAGAACAGTTGAAACGTACGATTGAATACGGTGAAGAGAAACTATCGGAAGTGAATCAACGTATGGAAGAGTTGAGACAGATGAAAGAGGAGATGGAGCAATTTTTGCAAGTGTTCCATCGTGAGTTAAATCAATTAGAGGAGGAAGTTAAATGAATATTTCTAGCTTACTAGTTGATCAGTCACGAAAATATCCAAAACATGAGGCACTTGTAACACCACAGGAGCGCATTAGCTATCAGAAATGGAATGAACGGGTCAATCGGGTTGCTAATAGGTTAAAAGACCTCGGCATGACACCAGGGGATAAATTGATTATTCACATGCCTAATGTACCTGAATTCATGTATTTATATTTAGCCGTGATCCGCTTGAAAGGAATGGCCATCCCGATTAATGCTAAACTAACGCAACCAGAAATTCAGTATATTATCGGTCATAGTGAAGCAAAGTTTTTCGCTACCCACGAGTGGCTTTTTGAACAATCTGAAGGCTTAGCAGAGAATGATTCATTAACTTTAATTAAAACAGGCGAACCCCAGGGTGATTGGCTTAGCTTTGCTGAACTTCTTAAAGGGGATACAACGCCCATTGAATGCGATGCGACGGAGGATGATGAAGCATCGATCCTCTACACATCAGGTACAACGGGTAAACCAAAGGGTGTGGTATTTACCCATAGAAATATTTTGACAGTAGCAACGATGATTTGCATTGAAATGCCGATGAATAAGGATAGTCGCGTGTTACACATGATGCCACTTAGCCATTCAGCTCCACTTCACTTATTTATGGCAGCAGGATTATACGTCGGTGCAACCCATGTCTTAGCTCCAACTTTCACACCTGAACTACTCATGCAAATGGTTTCTCAAGAGAAAATCACCCATTTCTTTGGAGCCCCGGTTGCTTATTTGATGACGGCTAAGCACCCAGACCTGGCAAAACACGATTTATCCTCTATGAAATATTGGGTTTACGGTGGCGCACCTCTTGGTAAGAAAGAAGTTAATTTTGTTAAACAGCAGTTTCAAACGGACCGGTTAGTCTGTGTCTACGGCTTGACAGAAGCGGGGCCGAATGGAACGTTATTGACACCTGAGGAACATGATGAGAAGTCAGGGAGTATTGGCAAACGAGCTGCTTTGAACTGTGAAATTCGCTTAGTAGACGAGGAAGGAAAAGATGTGCCACAGGGTGAACCAGGTGAGATTATTTTACGCGGGGAAGGCACGATGAAAGGTTATTATCAAGCCCCTGAACAAACAGCAGAGACTATTAAAGATGGCTGGCTTTATACAGGAGATATCGCCCGTGAAGATGAAGACGGCTACTATTGGGTTATTGACCGTAAAAAAGACGTGATTATTTCTGGTGGAGTGAACATTTACCCAACAGAAGTTGAGGATGCACTAAAAGAACATCCGAATGTCGAAGATGCAGCTATTATAGGTATCCCACACCCTGAATGGGGCGAGACGGCTAAGGCTTTTATCGTGACCAATAGGACAGAAAATGATCTTGCCTCAGAGCTCAAAACGTTTTTAAGCAATCGTGTCGCTAGCTATAAAATTCCACGGTTATATGAAGAAGTGGAAGCGCTACCACGTAATGCAACTGGGAAACTGTTACGCAATCAATTGCGAGAAGGTCAATCTGTGACTTAAAGATAGGAGGGTATCTTGGTGAGCAAACAAAATTTTTATACAAGTGATCCATTGTTAAAGAAAATATTGCAAAAAAATTTATCTACATCCTTTTTTGAATACGCTGATGCACGTTTAACCAAATTTGGGGAAAAAGTCGCTAATGACATTGATGAACGTGCGGTTCATACCGATCGCGATGGCCAACCCTGTCTCGTGAAATACAATCAAATGGGAGAAGAGATTAATCAAGTTTGGGTGAACGAAGGTTATTTACAGACCGTTGATGAAACCTATCGAACCGGGATTGTTGGCTATGTTCATAAGGAGATTCCTGAACTAGGGAGGGCTGGAAACTACCTTTATTCTTATGCACAAGGGTATTTACTTTCCCATGCCGAGCCAGGATTTTACTGTCCAGTTACTTTGACAATGGCTACCGCGTACTTGATCGATCACTATGCCGATGGTGGCCTGCGCCAGCGGTTCCTACCACATGTGATCGCAACAGGGGATGAAGAGCTTTATGAAGGAGCGACATTTTTAACCGAACGACAAGGTGGTTCAGATGTTGGAGCCAATGAGGTTGAAGCACGGGAAGAAGATGGCCACTACCGGCTCTACGGTGAGAAATATTTTGCCAGTAATGCCGGCATGTGTGGCGTAGCTATGGTACTTGCGCGCATGGAAGGAGCTGAGGAAGGCACCCGTGGGTTAAGTTTGTTTTTAGTTCCTTGGGAAGAAAATCGAGTAGAGGGACGTTTAGGAATCCGTCGATTAAAAGATAAACTTGGCGTAAGAGCGGTTCCCTCAGCAGAAGTCGAGCTCTATGGTGCTAAAGCATTTTTAGTCGGAGACCCATCACAGGGCTTCAAATACATGATGGAAGCTCTCAACTTATCACGAGTGTGTAACGCTGTTGCCTCACTTGGCATCATGCGCCGTGCTTATCTCGAATCGCGAGACTACGCCTTAAATCGTGAGGCCTTTGGAAATAAATTAATAGATTACCCGATGATCCAAGAAACGTTAGCTAATCTTGCCGCAAAACTAGAAATCGAAACGGTTGCTACCTTTGATTTAGTGAACGATTTTGACCGAGTGATGAAGAAAGGAGCGGAACCCTCAGAAGAAGAACAGGTCATGCTCCGTTTAAAAATAGCCTTACTGAAAAAAGAAACTGCTGAACAAGCGATTAGCTTCGCACACGAGGCGATCGAAATGCACGGTGGTAATGGCTACATTGAAGACTTCGTCACTCCGAGATTATTACGTGATGCCCAAGTCTTAACCGTCTGGGAAGGAACAGCCAATATTCTCGGGTTAGAGGTTTTACGCTTAATCGAAAAATTTGGCGTCCACGAATTGTTCGTTGGCGAAATTCGAAAACGCCTTGGAGAGCTAACAAAAGTCGATGAAGAGCTGATTAATCAAGTGGAAGCAACACTAGGAGAACTGCAAAAAATCCTAACCCAAATTCAAGGCGAAGGAGAACGCGCGATCCTCATGCACCCGAAAAAAATCGCCCTGCACATGACCAAAATCCTAGAAGCCACCACTGCGTTAGAAATGGCAGACGAAGAAACGAACGAACGGACACAAGCCATAGCTGAAACGTTTCTTAAACAGACATTCAGTAGTCAACCCTCAACCCACACATTTTCTCAAGAGCACTTCGAAAAAATCATTCAATAAGGAAATCCCACCCAAGTGGTGGGATTTTTCAATATAAAGTCCCTTGAATAACGGAAATAACGGAAAATCAATCAAAAAAAGTGGGTGCAATCAACAAAAGCGGAGCAGTAATCAACAAAATTGCGAGTGCAATCAACAAAATTGCAAGTGCAATCAACAAAAACGATCTCCTATGAGCACCTTCAATCCGTGAGAATGAGGCTTCAATCCGTGAAAACGAGCCTCCAATCCGTGAAAAAGCACCCCCAATCCGTGAAAGTCGGCCTCCAATCCGTGAAAGTCGGCCTCCAATCCGTGAAAAAGTACCCCCAATCCGTGAAAAAATCATCCCCAACTCAACCCCGATTATAATTTTTCTCATGCTTTCTACATAAGCAAAAAATAACATGACACAATAGGAAAATAGTGATAAAATATGACAATAGAATAAATATATTTTCGTACGTGAAAACGTTGTGAATAGTCAGGAGGATTAGTCTTTCATGTTCGCTAGAGATATTGGTATTGACTTAGGTACAGCTAATGTGTTGATTCATGTCAAAGGTAAGGGAATTGTTTTGGACGAACCATCTGTTGTGGCGATGGATCGGAATACGGGTAAGGTTTTAGAAGTTGGTCATGCAGCGCGCCGCATGGTGGGGCGTACTCCTGGTAATATTGAAGCAATTCGCCCACTTAAGGACGGTGTGATTGCTGATTTTGACGTGACTGAGGCGATGTTACGTTATTTTATTGAAAAGATTAATGTGCGTGGGATGTTTTCTAAGCCACGTATTCTAGTATGTTGTCCGACGAATATAACTAAAGTTGAGCAAAAGGCGATTAAAGAAGCGGCTGAGAAGTCAGGTGGTAAGAAAGTTTACCTTGAAGAAGAACCAAAAGTTGCTGCAGTTGGTGCGGGTATGGATATTTTCCAGCCTAGTGGTAATATGGTTGTCGATATTGGTGGTGGAACGACGGATATTGCGGTGTTGTCAATGGGTGACATTGTGACATCTGAATCCATTAAGTTAGCCGGTGACAAATTCGATCAAGAGATTTTGCAATACATAAAACGCAAGTATAAATTGTTAATCGGTGATCGTACAGCTGAAGATATTAAAATCAATGTGGCGACTGTTTACAAAGGTAATCGTCAAGAAACAATGGACATCCGTGGCCGTGACTTAGTGTCTGGATTACCAAGAACAATCACTGTTCATTCTGATGAGATTGAAGAGGCTCTTCGTGAATCAGTTGGTATGATTGTCCAAGCAACGAAAACCGTTCTAGAAAATACGCCTCCAGAACTTTCGGCAGATATTATTGACCGTGGCGTCATTATTACTGGTGGTGGTGGTTTACTAAACGGAATCGATCAGCTGTTAGCAGATGAGCTTAGAGTACCTGTTTTTATCGCAGAAGACCCAATGAGCTGTGTGGCTAAAGGTACAGGTGTCATGCTAGAGAATATTGATAAGCTACCAAAGGATAAAATTGTTTAAGTTAGTGGAGGAGGTCTGGTTTTTATGTTAAAAGGTTTTCATACAGCTGGTGCTGGAATGATGGCGAACCAACGCTATCAGGATTCGTTAAGTAATAATATGTCAAATGCTCTTACACCAGGTTATAAACAAGACCGTTCCTCATTTCGAGCTTTTCCAGAAATGCTAATTCAAAATATGGGTTCAGAAAATATCCCGACTCAAAATGGTGGTCTAAACCTACCGAAAAACCATATCGTAGGCCCGATTAATACCGGTGTTTACATGCAGGAAGACCAACCTTTATTTGAACAAGGTGATGTGAGGGATACGGGGATTAGTACGGACTTAGCCCTGCAAAATGGGGATCTTCCTGATGAGACGGGGACCCTATTTTTCGAGGTTCAAAATGGTGATGAAGAAGTTCGTTATACGCGTAATGGTAATTTCACCGTAGATGCTGAGGGCTTTTTGACGACTAATGAAGGCTATTATGTATTAAATGAAGATGGGGAACGGATTCAAACAGGGACAGAGGAATTTGAAGTATCAGCTGATGGGCAAGTCACCTCACCATTTGACAATACAGCAATTGGTCTGGCTTACCACCCGAATGCTAATGACTTCGTCAAAGAAGGAGATAACCTGTTCCGTAATGAAGGGGAAGAAGCTGCTGTTGACGCACGAGGTGCAGACGGGGTTAATTTCCAAGTCCATCAAGGTCAATTAGAGTGGTCTAATGTCGACCCACAAGAGTCAATGTCAGAAATGATGCGTTCATACCGAATGTTTGAAATGAATCAACAAGTCGTTAGAATGTTTGACCAAAGTATGGAACTAGCATCTAACCAAATCGGAAAACTACGCTAATCCTACTATTGAATAAATCATCAAGGTCAATGCTCAGAAATTAAGTGAAATTAAGAAAGCCTTAGGAATCGTTCCTGACTCGAGGAGGAGAAACTATGAGAAACATGTTGAATGCGGCTACCACCATGGGACAATTACAACAACGAATGGATTTAACGTCCAACAATTTGTCGAATGTGAATAATCACGGTTATAAATCTCGACAAAGTAACTTTTCATCACTCATGTTTCAACAAGTTAATAACCTATTAGATCATGACCAGGACGCACTCCGTCAAACGCCTGATGGGATCCGTGTTGGTTCTGGTGCCCGTCTAGCAAGTACCAACATGAATATGGATGTCGGAACGGTAGAACAGACAGATCGCCCACTGGATGTCGCCATTCAGGACTCTAATCGTTTCTTTGTTGTTAATGGCCCTGCTGGTGAAGGCGAAATGGAAGAACGTTATACAAGAGCAGGTAATTTCTATTTGTCTGAGCTAGGTGACGGTGAATTTATGCTTACGACAAGTGCAGGATATCCTGTAGAAGGTCAAGATGGGCCGGTTGTCATTGACGATCAGTTTGACGATATTTCCATTAATGAACTCGGTCAAGTTGAAGTGACTAGGGACGATGAAACCAATGTTGAAGCCACCTTGCAAGTCGTTGACGTTAACAATACACGCGTCATGGAACCAGTTGATGGAGATACATTTGTCATTAATGAAGATGAATTAGAAGTCCCGGTTGAAGACATGGTAGAAGCGGTTGCACCGGAACAAGCGAATTTACAATCAGGTGCACTAGAAGCTTCGAATGTTGATATGGGTAAAGAATTTACTGACTTATTAGAATCACAACGCGCTTATTCCTTTAACGCCCGTTCGCTATCCATTGGTGATCAGATGCTAGGGCTAATCGGTAGCATGCGTAACTAATAAAGGAATAGTTCCGGAGAATTGAGGTTTGAAATATGACTCCAGATGAAAATCAACCAAAGTCAAGAAGGCTTCGCGGGGCGAAAAAGTTCATCCCCAAGTTAAATTTTAAAAGAAAACAATCAGAGCCGAGCGAAGATAAAACAACGGCATCCCAACGAAAACTTGCCAAAGCTGAAAAGAAAAAGGCTCGTAAATTAAGAAGAGGGCGCATTCAATATATCCCCGGTTGGTTACGTGTGATCATCGTGTTAATCGCTAGTATCGCAGCCTTATTAGTCGGACTTATGGTCGGCTATGGGGTTATTGGTGATGGTGGCGACCCGAGTGATGCGCTCGATCGTTCTTTATGGCAGGGATTCTACGACTATATTCGTGGGAAGTAATTATCACTTCCACCTATATGAGGAGGCTATTTCATGTTAGATATCGAACAAATTAAAGACATCATTCCACACCGTTATCCTTTTTTATTAATTGATCAAATTACAGAGCTTGAAGAAGGAAAACGTGCCGTTGGATACAAAAATGTCACAGCAAATGAACCATTTTTCCAAGGCCATTTCCCAAATTATATGGTCATGCCAGGTGTGTTAATTGTTGAAGCTTTAGCCCAAGTTGGCGCAGTTTCGATCTTAAAATTAGAAGAAAACCAAGGAAAGCTAGGTATGTTTACCGGTATTGATAAATGTCGTTTTAAACGCCAGGTTAAACCGGGTGACACACTCAAACTTGAAGTGGAAATGCTTAAATTAAAAGGTCCAATCGGAAAAGGGAAAGCCACTGCCACAGTTGATGGCGAAGTGGCATGTGAAACAGAGATTATGTTTGCGATTGTCGACCCAGAAAAAGAATAATACTCAAAGACTTGCCCATGATAAAAGGCAAGTCTTTTTTTGGTTAACCTCCGAACGAATCCTAAATAAATTCATCATGAATTTATGATAATTTAACTAATCTTGGAAACACTAAGCGTGAACATAATCAATACAGGAGGTTCGAATATGAAAATAAAGTTCTGGAAAGTTTGTATGGTCACGTTATTATCTTTCGCACTTGCAACAGGTTGTGCAACAAACGATGGAGAAGAAGACCAAGATCCAGGTACAGATGCACCTGAAGAGGAGCCTGATATGCAGCAAGAAGAAGAAATGGATGACGAAAACCAAGATGATGAACAAATGCAAGATGACTTTGATGATGATGACCAATCAGGCGATCAACAAGGTGAACAGCAAGATGAACAACAAGATGAAGAGAATTACTAATCCCTAGATCTTCTTAATTAATATAGGTCCGAAAACACATAGGGTGTTTTTGGACCTTTCCTTTTGTAAATCATCATAAGATGCTGATCAACTCCCCACTACTCTTTCCTAATGAATAACAGTGCCTGTTATTGATCCCAACATGATACATAACCATTGGCCGAGAAAATCACCATAATTGTAAGGTGTCGTTCCTATAAAGGGCGTCGCTTTCCTTTTTAACGGTCTATAAAGGTATAGATGTCTTTTTCGTGAAAAATCACACACATAGGTTGTGAATATACCTGTTCTTTTGTTAATATAAATAAAGTGACTGACTGGTCATTCCAGATGTGAATGAGGGTGTGAGAAAATGCAAGAAAAGAAGAAAAGGATTATTGCAGCGAGTGTTGACCTTTTCGCTGAAAAAGGATTTCACGCGACTTCTGTGCAGGAAATCGTAGGGCGTGCGAACGTAGCGAAAGGGTCTTTTTATAATTATTTTCAATCCAAGAATGAGCTTGTTCATTCTATTTATGATTATTATTACGCAGTTATACAAGAACAAATGGATGTCGCCAAGCAAGAGGGAGGGTCCCCTAAAGAGTCTTTAGCGAAACAACTAGAAGTATTTTATAAAGTGTTATTAGAAAACAAACCACTCATTAATATGATGATTAATGAGAAAATACCTTTAGGTGAAGACATGGAAGGTTTGTTAATTAATATTAGGCGTCAAAATCATGAGTGGTTACGAACCAACGTTAAAGCTATTTATGGCGAACGTGTTCGACCTTATTTATTAGATGTGATTGTCGTCTTAGAGGGAATGCTACAAGGGTATGCCAACTGGCTTATAAATGATGAGGAATCTGTTGATTTAAACAGGCTACCTACCTTTATCGTTGAGCGTTTAGACGATGTAACTGAACAATTAATCGCTAAACAAGTCAAACCAACGATAACAGGAACGCCGAAATATTTAAAAGAAAAATCAATTTTACTAGCTAAGCTCCGGCAGAAAATTCAAAGCACCGTCTCTGAAGAGCAAACAAAAGCAGAAGAGGCAATAACGGCCCTTGAGAAAGAACTGAACAAACAGGAGCAGGAAGCAATTATTATCGATTCATTATTGTTCAAACTCGAACAATTTACGGAATTACAAGGTGACGTTAAAACATTAAGAGAACAACTTAACATATAGAGGTGAAAGTGATGAAAAAATGGATGTTAACGATGATGGTTGCTGCAGTTGTACTGTTAGCAGCGTGTAATGAAGAAGCAGATGGAGATGATGAAACAGTCGATGTTGAAACGCCAGTTCAAGTGACAGAACTAGAAGTGAAGGATTTTACATCAACACGAAGTATGACAGGAAGAACGATGCCGAGTGATCAAATGCCAGTGATGGCGGAGTCACCGGGTGAAGTAGAAGAGTTATTTGTGAGTCGAGGAGACTTCGTTGAAGAAGGTGAGGTTCTAGTTGAATACCGTTCACCACAGTTTGGCCTTATGGAAATTGAAGCGCCAATGGATGGTATGCTTGATGAGGTTAACATGGTAGAAGGACGCATGATCACCAATGAAGAACCAGTAGCAATCGTCCTTGAAGTTGATCCATTAGAGTTAACATTTTCAGTTACTGCCGGAAACCGTGATCATTTTTCCAAAGGTGATGAAGTGCCGGTTTCTATTTCACAAATCGATTACGAAGGTGAAGCAGAAATTACTTATGTCTCTAGTACAGCAGGGGAAAATGGTCTATTTGACATAGAAGCGGAACTCGAACAGCCTCATGACGACGAGATTCCTGCCGGAGTGACAGCTCAAGTATACTTAGAAGAGTTAATCGCAGCTGATGCATTTGTCGTGCCAACAGAAGCGATTGTTGATCGGGGAGCTGACCGATATATCTTTACCGTTGAAGATGGAGTGGCGAAAAGAGTTGAGGTGGATGTCGTGACGATGCAATCTGCTGAAACAGCTGTTGAAATAGTTGAAGAAGATGCGATTTCTGAAGGGGATCCGGTTATTGTCCGTGGTCAATTGACGATTGCTGATGGCCATCCGATTCGTATTGTTGAGGAGGACTAATCATGCGTATAGTAAATACATCAATCAAACGACCGGTTGGAGTGATTATGATCGTCTTGGCGATCTTAGCGATGGGGTTTGTATCCTTTCGTAATCTGGCCGTCGATTTGTACCCAGATATTGATTTACCGATTGCTGTAGTCGCCACGTCTTATGATGGTGCTGCACCACAAGAAGTTGAAGAACTGGTGACAAGACCGATTGAATCATCGGTCAGTACGATTGAAGGCGTCGAAACGATTCAGGCGCAATCACAGCCAGGAAGCTCATTAGTTATTATGATGTTTGATATGGATACTAATTTAGACAATGCTTTACTCAATGTGAGAGAATCTGTCGATCAAGTATCCGGTATGCTGCCAAGTGGAGCCAATGACCCGAGCGTGCTTCGTTTTGACCCGCAACAAATGCCTGTGATGTGGGTTGGACTAACAGGCGATGATAAGGACGCTTTACAAAACGTAGCCGAAAATGAAGTTGAGTCCTTATTTGAACGGCAAGAAGGCGTTGGGTCAGTCACGATTGAAGGTGGCGAATCGGCTGAAATCCAAGTTGAACTAGACCAAGAACGTTTAAATCAATTCGGCTTAAGCTCACAGGAAATTTTACAAGAGATTAATAGCGCCAACCAGTCCGCGTCGGCTGGTGTTATTGAGCGAGGCAGCCAAGAACTGCAGCTTCGTATTCCAGGTGAATATCAGTCGATCGAAGAAATAGAAGAGACGTTAATTCAAACTCAAGCAGGTGACTTCATTCGCTTAGAGGATGTCGCAACAGTCGAGCGTCAAACGGTTGAAGAAAATGGTCGAACGCTCGTCAACGGGCAAGAAGCGGTTGTCATGAGTATTTTAAAACAAACTGATGCGAATACAGTTGGTGTGTCTGACGAAATTATCGCATCGATGGATGATATTCGTAGCGATTTACCAGAATCGATTGAAATTCAAACCGTTTTTGATACAGCTGAATTCATTCGTATGTCAATTGATTCAGTCTTCCAAAACTTAATCATTGGTGCGGCCTTTGCCGTCTTGATTTTATTATTATTCTTAAGAAGTTTTCGCGCGACATTAGTCATCGGACTATCGATACCAATTGCGGTTATTACGGCATTTACACTGATGTACTTTACAGGAGAAACCGTCAACATACTGACCATGGGTGGACTCGCACTCGGAATCGGAATGATGGTCGACTCCTCAATTGTTATACTCGAACATATCGTAACCTACCGAGAACGGGGTTACAGTATGAAGGAGGCTGCACGTAAAGGGGCATCAGAAATTGCACCAGCCGTGATCGCGTCTACGACAACGACCTTAGTTGTCTTTTTACCGATTATCTTCGTTGAAGGAATAGCGTCGGAAATTTTCACACCGTTAGCGTTAACAGTTGCCTTTGCGTTGATCGCTTCTCTAGCTGCATCGATTACAATTATCCCGATGCTGTCATCCAAGCTATTATCCAAAGCCTTTGATAAAGGTGGTAGACGTTACTGGTTTGATCGATTCCTAGACATGATCATTCGAATCTATCAACGGTTCTTACGTTGGGTATTAAAATTCAGGAAAACGGCAATCTTTGGAACGCTAGCCATTATTATCGGAAGTATCGCTTTAGTTCCACAAATAGGTGCTGCCTTTATCCCAGAAGCAGATCAAGGTCAAATTGAAATTTCGGTGGAAACCCCATCGGGAACTAATTTAGATACAACCTCGGAAGTGGCAGATGAAATTAATGCAATACTTGCAGAGGATGAAGAAGTGATTGAATCAAACTTCGTCACCATCGGAGGCGGTGGTGGTATGGGAATGGGCATGGGTAGTAGTGCGAATAGTGCTAGCTACATGGTCCAGTTGATCCCTGCAAATGAGCGTAAGCAATCTACCGAAGAAATCATGCAATCATGGGATGAACAAACCCAAGATATCGTTGGTGCCGATATTTCAATTAACGTCATGGGCGCTAATATTAGCGCAGGCGATCCCATTCAAATTGAGATCAGTGGTGATGAACACGATGTACTCAATGAACTAGGTGAACAGTTTGTAGACATTATCTCAGAAGTTGAAGGCGTGCATAACCCAACCACTTCAGCTGAAGAAGGTCGCCCAGAAATGGAGATCGTCATTGATCGGGATGTCGCGAGTGAATATGGGTTAACTTACGAACAGGTCATGGGTCAGGTGAGCATGCAACTCGTTGGCCAAGTCGCTACCCAATTTAGAAGTGGTGGTGAGGAATTAGATGTTCGCGTCATGACTCCAGAAGACCAACGATCAACTATTGAAGACATTGAAAACTTAAAAATCCAATCACCGGTCGGCGCGTCACTTGCCTTAACAGAAGTAGCTGAAATTGTGCAGACACAAGGTCCTAATGCACTGAGTCGTCAAAATCAACAGCGAACCGTCACTATTTCAAGTGACATTTTGGATCGAGACTTAGGAAGTGTCAGCAATGATGTCGAAGCGGCATTAGAAGGTGTTGAGATGCCAGACGGTTACACCTATTCCATGGGTGGTGAAGCAGAAGACATGGCAGAAGCCTTCGGAGACTTAGCCATTGCCTTGGTTTTCTCGATATTCCTAGTATACGCAGTCATGGCCGTGCAGTTTGAGAACTTCCTGCACCCATTCGTCATCATGTTCTCACTACCAGCTACTGTCGTCGGCGTCATCTTAGGACTATTCGTAACCGGCCTGCCGTTTAGCATCCCAGCCTTTATCGGGGTCATCATGCTCGCCGGAATCGTCGTCAACAACGCCATCGTGCTGGTCGATTACATCAACATACTAAGAGAAAAAGGAGCCGAACGCTTCGAAGCGATCCTCGAAGCCGGAGCCAACCGCCTACGCCCAATCCTAATGACAACCTTAACAACCGTCTTAGGAATGATCCCATTATCACTCGGACTCGGCCAAGGCGGCGAAGCCCAACAACCATTAGCCGTCGTCATTATCTTCGGCCTATTCGTCTCCATGTTCTTTACACTACTGCTCATACCAGTCGTGTACACACTATTCGACGACCTATCAGCCAAATTCACACGGCGAAAATCATAAAGACGTTTCTGGCCCCTGCCAGAAACGCACCATATTGGGGTGAGTGGATGAGCATTTCCGGCCTGAGCCGGAAATGGACCCTATATTTTAGGAAAAAAGAGAAGCCTTGGCACACACAAGTGAGTGTTTAAACTCACCACGTCGTGCCAAGGCTTTTTCTATGTTATGAGTGGGTGAATGTTAGATTAAGCGGCTAGTTTGGGAGTGAGAGAGTGATGGATGAGTAGTGAGCTCTTTGGTGGTGGGCGTGCGCTTTGGGGTGGGGAGTGTAATCTGATTGAATAAGGTGCCAATCCGTGAGAATGAGGCTTCAATCCGTGAAAAGGCGCCTTCAATCCGTGAGAATGAGCTTCCAATCCGTGAAAAGGCGCCTTCAATCCGTGAGAATGAGCCCCTAATCCGTGAAAAGGCGACTTCAATCCGTGAGAATGAGCACCCAATCCGTGAAAAAGCGCCTTCAATCCGTGAGAATTAGCACCCAATCCGTGAAAAACCCCATCCAATCCGTATTAACGATCACACAGCTAGCGAGACTACCTCTTATAAGGTCTATGTTTCATTAAATAACTAAAATCGGAGTCTATACTATAATTTAATCGATACTTCCGATATCTATTTTTCCCAGAACTCCTCAAGTTAAGCTTTTTAATAATTTGATAAGCAACATCTGCTGAATCCAATCTCAACCAATACTTAAGCTTTTTATTTGTAATCTCTGGACCGAAAATTAGGAAATAATCTTTCAAGGCACTAATGTGTGCGTCGCGACTAACTAAGCCACACTTAGAACAATGCCACTTCCCGGAGCGATAATTCAACATCACTTTATGACAGTCTGGGCAATTAACACCGGGTACTAAGTTGCGAGGGGTAAGGTTAAGTTTGTCCATGTGGTTTACTTCTAGAGGGGTATGCGATCTTTTAATTTCTCGAAGAAGCTGATGTGTATTTTTGAGATGATAACAGTCCTTATATTGGTTAATCAATTGATTGATTAAATCTCCAATTTTATAACCAGTTGTGATTCTCGGATCAAGTTCGACGCCACTTTCACGTTTTAACACAACGTTTCGATTTACAAAAGTGACCAGGTTTTCTACAGGCATGCCGGTATAACCACGCTCATGAAGCCAGCTTCGAAAATGGTAGGCCTGTTTATGAACTTGTGCAATTGGATCTTGATAAGTTTTAGTTGATCCATCAGATTTTTCTTGATACATCAACCCTAACTCATGATCGATCGTGACGATGCCTGTTAAATTTTTCACTTCAACGATGAGAATGAATTTAGAAAAGATTAGGATGTGGTCCATCTGAAAGGCGTGTTTGTGATCGAGAAGTAAACGAATTCCTTGTAGGGCTTGGAAATGAGGCTCTAAAACGGTGCCTAAATAGTAGTGAAGAGATTGCTCACCAGCGTAACCGGAATCAAAGGATTTGATCTCCTCGAGGAGTTTCGGGAATGTGGGATCATCATCACGCAGGTGGCGATCAATAGACATTAACTGTAGCAATTGATTCGGGGGTTCAAAAACTTTCGATAAAGGGCAAGACCTCTTTTCATCTGAATTTAAACGTAGACAACCCATTTAATTCATAAATATTTAATTAAAAAAATCAAAAAGATCCTTCCAATCAAAATAACTGCGAAATAAATCCCCACCCATAGAAAAGTAAAGTGTTGTAATAATGACTCCAAAGATTACATAAATCGCGCAGCCTAGTACTAGCTTTCGTTGCTTGTTCACGGTCTCTCACTCCTTAATTTATATCCTACTATGACTATAAAGGGTTGTCGATTTTTTTCGAACCCTTACGAAAGAAATTTTTTTAAAAAAGTTTTTAGTGAATAAAAAATGGGTATAAAGTAACAAATAACAAAAAGAATGTAGTTAATATAAAAAAAGATAGTGACGTTTTGTCGAAATGGCTTGAATTCTGTTGAATTAATTGAGGTTAAGTATTAAAAGATTTAAGCTTTAAGGCTTATACTTTGGAAGGATGTTGAGGGACATTTTTATAAACAAACACCATTTAAATGTATGGTACAACCATACAACTACAGCGATTACTTTAATAGACACAAATGGCGTGATTAAAGAGGTCAATAGTATTTATGAAGAGCTCTTTGGTTGGTCTTCTAAGGAAGTTATAGGGGAAGTGTACGGTTCAAGGCTGAATACTGAGTTAATTTCACCTTCAGAAGAAGTGAAGTTCTTAGATGATTTACATACCCCTCAGAAGGCTAATGCAGTTAGAACAAATAGAAGAGGCGTGAAAATGTTAACTGAACTAATCATAAAGCCAACCTGGCATAAGGGTGAAAAGTGTGGATACATTGAAGAGTGTACATTTCTGGCTGTCATCAGGAAATCCAGATAAACACTTTTGAAGTAAAGGATGGCTGTTCAATTTAATTACAAAAGAGGAAGGTTAGTAAAATGTCTGTTAGTAAGTTAGAAACGTTAATTAAGAATAATGATTTTTATCACCTTTACCAACCTATTTACGATATCCAGAGGTGGGAGATTATAGGTGTTGAAGTACTATTTCGTTCAGATTTATTTGTTAGTCCAGTTGAGGTTTTTGAATTAGCTAAAGAAGAAGGTAAGTTGATTGATTTAGAAAAATTATCTATAAGCAAAGGGATTACTGGTTTTTCTAATCTCTCAGATAACGACCATCTACATTTATACATTAATGTATTTCCATCAACCATTTCAAATCCACTATTTCGTGAATTTCTTAATCAACAAGTCAAACAAAGCAATGTTAAGCAGCAACAAATAGTAATTGAAATTATTGAATCAGAAGCTATCAGAGATTTATTAGAACTAAAATCTCATATCAGGCGATTAAAGAATGATGGGTTTATCACTGCCATAGATGATGTTGGTAAAGGAGCTTCCACACTACAGACGATCATGGAGCTTGAACCACAAATTATCAAAATGGATCATTATTTTTCAGAAGAATTACCTTATTCAACATTAAAACAACGTATGCTTGAATCTTTATTGGGATATTGTAGACAGACAGATACTAAAATGATTCTTGAAGGTATTGAGTCGATCAAAATTTTAGAAGTAGCGAAGTCACTGGGAATTCAAGAAGGACAAGGATTTTACCTTGGGGTACCCAATACCTTAGAGACGTTTTTAGCTGACCAACCTAATCCGTGTGAAATCGAGCAATTTAACCAACAGATTAAAAGCTGGGTACAAAATAAGGTGCCTGTGAAATTAAAACTAAGTGATGATCAGCTTGTAAGTGGAACGATTATTTTATTCGATAAACGTAGTCAAAGAATAATGGTGTACACAAATGATGATGAAAAAATCGAACATATAGAATTGAAACATGTAAAAAATATATCATCAGAAAAAAGCTACATGAGTATCGACAACTTACGTTAATTAATATAACTCATTGCATAACACTAATCATTTAGAATCTTAGCCATTCTAAAATGGTTAGTGGATTTTTTTGTCCAATTTCGGACATGACTAAGATGAATAACCCTGATGTAGTCATGTTTTCTCAGTGATTTTTAATCCGATTCTAATATAATTTTCCAACGTTGATAATACAATGGCAATACTGGTTAGTACAGAAAGGATCGAGGTTGAAGCCGATGAGTGGTAGTCGAATGGAGAGAAAGAAGCAGCAACAAGGCAGGCGTACTGGCATTAAAATTGTCATAGCTATTCTGGCCGTTGCGATTATTGCTGGGGGAGTTTATCTATATAATATTTATAATCAAGTAGATCGCATGGTTTCAACGATGTATACGCCACTTGATTCTGATCTGGAGAAGCGTCAAGAGATTGAGGATCGCTTGCGAAGTCGACATACGATTAATGTTCTCTTATTAGGTGTTGATGAGCGTGCAGGGGATCGGGGTCGCTCAGATACAATGGTCTTCGGTTCATTAAACCCGAATACGAATAAAATGCTCATGTTTAGCATCCCACGTGATACGTATGTTGAAATTCCAGGACGAGGAATGGACAAAATCAATCATGCCTATGCGTTTGGTGGTTCAGAGCTGTCTGTTCAGACGGTTGAAAACCTCTTTGATACGACGATTCATTTTTATGCTAAGGTTAATATGGAAGGTTTACAAGATGGGGTCGATGCGCTTGGTGGTGTAACGGTATACAACGACGAAGCCTTCAGTTCAGGTGGGTATAATTTCCACCAAGGTGAGCTTCACTTAAACGGTGAGGAAGCCTTGGCCTATTCGCGTATGCGTAAGGAGGATCCTCGTGGTGATATTGGCCGGGGTAATCGTCAACAGCAAATGATTGATGCCATGATCGAACAAGGGATGACTTTTGAATCATTTTCAAGGGTGGAAAATATCTTAACAGCAGTTGGTGATAACGTTGAAACCAACATGCAAATGGAAGAGATGCGACAAATGTTTAGAAATTATCGTGGGACGCGTGATGAAACGATTCGTGAAGAGATCTCAGGAACTGGACAAATGATGGGTAATGTGTGGTACTACATCGTTTCCGAAGACGAACAAAATCGAATGAGCCAAGTTATCCAAGACCATATGGAAGCTGAGTAGAACTTAACACGCACTTCGCGTAATCATTTACCATATAAAAAACCGTTTCAGCACCATATCGCTGATAGACTAACCTAAAAATTTGAGACAATATAAAACACCTTCGAATGGTACAATTAAAACAAGTACTAAATCG
>NZ_JABXWU010000006.1 GCF_014595945.1 Alkalibacillus aidingensis | reverse complement strand
TCAAATGTTTCACACCGATCGTGGAAGCGAATTTAAAAACGCATTAATTGACGAAGCCTTAGAGTCGTTCAATATTGAACGATCCTTAAGTAACAAAGGTACACCTTATGACTCCACTAATTAACCGAAATGACTCCTCTACCTCTCTTATCGTTAATTAGAACTCCACTAAACCCCATCTTTGACGACAACAAACGCTTTAACAATTGCCCCTCTTACCTCATCCGGGCTGGCAACAACTGCGCACTCTTGCACATCTGGGTGTTTGACCAAAGCATCTTCCACTTCAAAAGGGCCAATCGTATAACCAGAACTAATAATGATATCATCACTTCGACCCTCAAACCAAAAGTAGCCGTCATCATCTTTACTTGCCTGGTCTCCCGTTAAGTAATACTCTCCACGGTAAGTTGCACTCGTTTTTTCCGGGTCTTTATAATACTCTTTAAATAAAGCAATCCCCTCCTATAATTGTCCTAACTTAACTCCTTGAGCATATAAAACCGTAAAATGCCAATAAATTTCCTAACTGTCCAAATTATATCAAAAATTCAGAAACTTAAAAACGAGAATTTATTTTAATGCAAAAATTTGCTAATATATGAGTAAATGAAAGGAGTGTCGTTAATGAAGAAAGTATATTCAACTGAGCACGCACCGGCAGCAATTGGTCCCTATTCGCAAGCAGTCGAAGTGGACAACCTAGTATTCATCTCCGGGCAAATTCCACTTGACCCTAAAACTATGGAGATTATTAGTGACGATGTTGAAGAACAAGCTAAACAAGTTATGAAAAATTTAGGCGCTATTTTACAAGAAGCTGGTCTGAATTATACTAATCTTGTTAAAACAACGATTCTATTAAATTCTATGGATGACTTTGCTAAAGTGAATGATATTTATGCTAGTTTTCTTGAGGAACCTTACCCATCACGCGCAGCCTTTGAAGTGAGTCGCCTGCCTAAAGATGTTAAAGTCGAAATAGAAGCTATCGCTAAGCGAGCGTAACCTTTATCGGTTGCGCTTTTTTTACTTTTTAGGTCGCTATTTAACAGTCCTAAGCATATCGTTAGCCAAAATCACATATAGGTTGTAATATAGTAATAGAGGAACTTTTTCTAAAAATTCCGTCTATTATAAACTACTTATCTATTAAGAATTCTACCTTCTCAAATTATAATCATTTTAATTTACAAATCTATATAATTTAGTTATTATTATTATGTAATCTTAATTCTGAAGGAGGAATTAATCCATGTCTCAAAAGAAAAACCGTTTAACAACATCAAGTGGTGCTCCAGTTGGCGATAATCAAAATTCTATTACAGCAGGTCAACGTGGCCCTACATTAATTCAAGATGTTCACTTACTAGAAAAACTTGCTCACTTCGACCGTGAACGAATCCCAGAGCGTGTAGTACACGCAAAAGGTGCGGGTGCACACGGTTATTTTGAAGTGACTAATGATGAGATCTCTAAGTATACAAAAGCTGATTTCTTAAGTGAGAAAGGTAAACGTACTCCGATGTTCATTCGCTTTTCAACAGTTGCAGGTGAACTTGGCTCTGCAGATACCGTACGAGACCCTCGTGGCTTTGCCGTTAAATTTTATACAGAAGAAGGGAATTATGACTTAGTAGGAAATAATACTCCTATTTTCTTCATTCGTGATGCGATTAAATTCCCTGACTTTATCCATACACAAAAACGTAATCCACAAACTCATTTAAAAGATAAAAATATGGTATGGGACTTCTGGAGTCATTCACCAGAATCTCTACACCAAGTGACATACTTACATGGTGATCGCGGGATTCCTGCTACTTACCGTCACATGAACGGATATGGAAGCCATACATTTAAATGGGTTAATGAAGATGGAGAAGCATTCTGGGTGAAGTATCATTTCATTAGTGACCAAGGGGTTAAAGGTCTAGATGAAGCTACAGCTACCGAAATTGCTGGTGAAAACCCTGATTATCATACAGAAGATTTATTTAATGCAATTGATAAAGGTGACTATCCTTCTTGGACTCTATATGTTCAAATCATGCCATATGAAGATTGGAAGGATTACCGTTTTGATCCATTCGACGTAACGAAAACTTGGTCTAAGAAAGACTACCCACGTATTGAAGTCGGTAAAATGGTACTAAATCGTAATCCTGAAAACTATTTTGCAGAAGTTGAGCAGGCGGCATTCTCACCAGCTCACTTTGTACCTGGAATCGAGGCATCACCTGATAAGATGCTACAAGGACGTTTGTTCTCTTATTCAGATACCCATCGCTACCGTTTAGGTGTCAACCATGAACAGATCCCTATTAACCGTCCGATCAACGGTACAAGTAACTATCAACGCGATGGCTATATGCGTGTTGATGATAATGGTGGTAGTAGGTATAACTATGAACCTAACAGTTATGACGAACTACCAAAAGAAGATCCAGATACTAAATTAAACCCATTTGAAGTATATGGTCAAGCCGATAGTGTCGCTTATGACCATCATGACCACTATACTCAAGCCGGTGACTTGTATCGCCTAATGAGTGACGATGAAAAAGATCGTTTAATCGAAGCTGTCGTTGGCCATCTAGGACAATGTACTATTGAAGAAGTTAAACGTAGACAAATTGGCCACTTCTATAAAGCAGACCCTGATTACGGTAGACGTGTTGCAGAAGGTTTAGGCCTTGAAGTACCAGAAGAAGTTAAAGCATAACTTTCAAAATGACCCTCGTTCAGATTTTGAACGAGGGTTTTATTTTGTGATCAGCCTGAGACCGGTGCTACTGGACATTTCGCCCTCTCCATCCCGACATTTTGGTTTTGAAACTACTTTCTTATACTCAGCCCTATCTACAAAAAAACCTCCCTGCATTCAAACTGCAAAGAGGTTCATATGGTTTATTAAAATCCACTATACGAATCGCGATGAAACATGCCGTTTGCTTGATACAAGTACTTTTCAGGAACTTGCTCTTCAATTTTCGGGAATAACTGCCTTTCTTCTAGACGGACATGCTCACTTAATAAATTTCCTAGCCTTTGCATATCTTCGGTTAGACTCTCTGTCGTATTTCTTAATTTATGCACAAGGCCACGAATTTCAGCATGCTGGTGTAAAATTGTCTTCACCAATTCATCGTCAACTTCCTCACCATATGCTAAATACAGTGGGATTAACTTCCTTTCCTCATCCATGAAGTGATCGTCTCCATCCTTTTCCCAAAATTCAATGAGATCTCTAAGGAAGTCACGGTACGATTTCTTACTTTCATCTGTTCCCACCTTAGACATATCTACTGCCATAACGAGAGCATGATGATGGTGGTGTGATAAAGGATATAACGACTCATGCCTTTTCATATAGCACACTCCTTTCAATTAACCTTTACCAGAACTTGTATCCTGGTGAGCCTGGAGGGGAATGCTGAATAATATCAATCACAGGGATCGTATATGCGAATAAGATTAACACGATGGCAATACCAATCCACAACTTCCAATTCTCTAGAAGCTTAGGCATCTTCTCTTCACGCATAGATTCACCAATTGGAAACTCTTCTTGACCTTTTGGTGCAAAGAATGCCAAGTTGATAATAATTCCAATGAATAAAAAGATAGAGAATAATAAAAGGGTTCCTCCGACAGCCATAGCTAACTCATAGCTTCCCCAAGAAGCTGCAACTTCATGACCACTATAACTAGTTTCTTGTGTACGTCTTGGGTTACCCGACAATCCTGAGAAGTGCATAGCCGCTGACATAATTGACATACCTACAGTCCAAAGTACTGTCTGATAAATGCCAAGACTGTTTAAACGATTCGTTAATACACGTCCTTTTAAATGAGGAATAATCCAATAGCTAATACCAAAGAACGTTAGAATAACAGTAGCACCAATCGTAATATGGAAGTGCCCTGTGACCCAAATAGTGTTATGGATAACTTGGTTCATTTGGTGACTGGCATTAATAATTCCCCCGGTACCAGCTGGGATAAAGAATAACATACCGATGAACGGTGCTAAGAAACGAACATCCTTCCATGGTAACTTCTTGACCCAACCAAATAATCTTGTTGCTCCTTTTTCTCTACCCGTAATTTCGAAAGTTGCAAACATCGCAAACGCAGTCATTAATGATGGTAGAATGACCGCAAAAGTTAAGATTACTTGAACAAATTTCCATCCTTCACTAATACCTGGCTCCAACAACTGGTGGTGGAAACCAACAGGAATAGAGAATAGGATAAACAATAGAAACGCCAAACGCGCTAACGAGTCACTAAAGATTTTCCCACCGATGATTTTTGGAACCATGATATACCATGCCATATAAGCTGGAAGTAACCAGAAGTAAACAAGTGGGTGTCCAAAATACCAGAATAACGTACGACTTAATGCAACATTAATTGTTTCTGACCAACCTAAAGACCAAGGGATAAACTGTAGTACAACTGCTAGAACGACTCCAACGGTTGCGATAATCCATAGAACTAAAGTTGCCACGGTCATAAATGCAAATAAAGGACTTTTACTTCCTTTATTCTCTTTGCGCCAACCATTATACTGAGCAATAAGTGCATAAGATGCGAAATAAGTTCCGATAATGATTAATGCTAAAGCTATATAGAAAAATGGATGCGCTTGTAATGGAGCATAAAATGTATATAATACAGTTGCCTGATTAGCAAGTATTAAAATAACAGCTGTAATCGTACCAATCGTCATTAATAAGTAGCCGATCCATGCTGCTTTACGGCGACGATTTGTAAATGAACCTGTTGTTTTGGATACCCCCGCATAGAGGAAACCAAATATGAAAAAAGTTGTAAAGACTAAAGCCAACAACACACCATGTGCCGTTAGGACTTGATAATAGTTAAGCTCAACTGGTAATGTAATAGACTCACTACGTACAAGTGTTTGTAGTAGACCAAACGAACCACCAATAAGTAAAGCTATAAACGCTGTATAAAAATGATATAAACTTAACTTGGAATCTAGTTGATTAACCATTTATATAACCTCCAATTCTGCGCTCATATAGTGGTGACCCGTGCCACAATATTCATTACATAAAATCAAGTAACTGCCCTTTTCCTCAAAAGTATAAGTCATTGAGTTAACATGTCCTGGAGTCGCCATCATGTTGACCGTCGTCCCCGCAATTTCAAAACCATGAACAACATCTACTGAAGTAATTTTAAAATGGACTGTTGCTCCTTGTGGAATTTCGATTTCATTAGGTGTAAAACCATAAGATTCTAAAACCATCACTAATTCATACTCATTTTCACCAATTTGATGTAAACCTGGGTCATCAAATGGCTCTGTTTCATGAACTTTCTCTGGGTCCACAACCGTCAAATCACTTGGCGCCCCGTGATGATTGTCTGAAGCAAAAGCTTGAATTCCTACAGTAGTTAAAAATGCAATAAGTGTGATAAATCCAATTATTAACCAAAGCTTTTCAAGTTTATGAATGTGCATCAAACCACTCCCTTTATCAGTTCTCTATGTTTACATAAAAATAAAAAAGATTGCTAACCACGAAAGTACAATGAAACCACCTACAGCTAAAACCGCAATAAATGTAGCATGCAATTTGTGCTCTTCATGATGATCTTGCGATTGACCCTGTACTTGATTAGTTGATTGACCTTGTGATTGTTTCGGTTTAACCTTTGTGCTCATAAGCAATCCTCCTATCTACTTCACTTATTCTAATAACATATTACGAAAGACCTAAGTGATAAAATGTGATATAGATCACATTTTCACCGTGAAAGATTGACGTTTCAGTGAAGTAGTTCACAGTTTTTGAAAAAAATTAGACAAAAAAAGAACACTTTCCTTTGAAAGTGCTCAGAACCATTTATTTAGAATTCATATGTTTGCAATTTTTCTAAATCATGAATGATAATTTTCCTTCGGTTATAACTCATAATATCTTCTTTCTTAAGCCTATTAAAAGTACGATTGACAGATTCACGTGTCACACCAATCATATTGGCTAGATCCGTATTGGTAATCGGTATATTAACATAAACAGACGAATCTTCACGTTCCTCTCCTAATTCCTCTGACAACCGTATGAGTGTTGAAACGGTTCGTTGTGAAACAGTTTGTGTACTCATATGTTGGATCCGTTCTTGTAAAGCTAGTAGTTTTTTTCCTATCACTCGCATCACTTTAATGGATATTTGTGGTTTTTGTAACAGTAACAATTCAAAACCTTCAATAGGAACCACAATTAACTCTGCATCTGTTAATGTCAAAGCAGTCGCAGGGTAGGGAGTGTCATCAAAGAAACCAACGTGAGGAAACATTTCATTTGATTTTAGCAGATTAATCACTTGCTCCTGCCCATCTTCACTAACCTTATAGATTTTGATTAAACCGGAGACCACAAAGTAAACAGCCGTACGTTCTTCACCTTCATTAAATATCCGCTTCCCCCTCGAAAGAGATCTCTGATGTGAGATTTTGCCAACTTCTAATAACTCCTCATACGATAAGTCCTTAAAAATAGGAAATTGCTTAAAAAATTCAATCGAGCAAGCCATTAGTTCCGCCCCCTTATTCACTACTACTCCTTTAACACAATTATAAAATAAACAAAAGCGGGGCAACGTTGGTAATTATTAAAATTTTATTACTTTCTACTTATTCGTTTAACAAATTTTAGCCAATCGGCCCGACTCGGCAATCTCCAATTATAAACGTACGAGACCATGCGAAGAGTAATAATTATCACTAATAACGCCATTAATTCAAGCATCGTCTCGGCGAAGCCTAATCCAATCACTAAAGCACCGAGTACTGCCCACATTGCGTATATTTCCTGGTGTAGGACGAGTGGCTTACGACCTGCTAAAATATCCCGCAGCATTCCACCACCTGTCCCCGTTAATACACTGCCTACGATGACAGCTGGCAACGGATACCCAGCAGAAACAGCAAACAAAGCACCTTGAATCGCAAAAGCCGATAAGCCAATCGCATCGAAGAATGCACCCCATCTTTCCCAACCTCTGAAGAACCAATGGAACGGGATGAAAAATAAAAGCGTCAAGGTGATAAAGGCAATCAGAAACAGCATGCTCTGCTCCCATACTTCAGATACTGGAAGCCCTAACACAACATGCCGGATTAGCCCCCCACCAAATGCGGTTGTAAAACCTAATAAATAAACACCAAACAAATCATACTTTTCATCTAAAGCAACAATCGCTCCACTTATAGCAAAAGCCATTGTACCAATAATATTTAGAATTTCCCATGTCAACTCAGTCACCTCAAATTAGGACCATCCTAATCACACTTGTAAGTAATGTTCAATATCTTGAATCCGTTTCCCGGTTGTTTGAAATTCCGTAACTTGAATTTCATAACCTTCGTATAAGGGGAATTTTTCTTTAAATAAATTAAGAATCTTTTTTAGTTGCGTTTTATTTTGAATGCTCTGTGCATCGGTTGAGAAAAGACGATTACCTTTCTGAACGATCGTAATTTCGTAGTACATATGTATCCACTCCTTTAAATTCGATGATGTTTTTTAAGCCTCTTATTTCCTAATTTTCCCATCCCCACCAAGGCTTAAATTGCCGAATATAACCTGTTCATACATTCTGCTATCCACCAAATTTTTCCCTTTTCCTTTATCATTCGCTAGAATGTATGATAAATCCTTCTTTATAAAATATAAAAAAACATATAAAGACAAAACACACCCATCGTGATATTTAGTTATCACGATGGGTGTGTTGTTTATTTATGGGCTTTAGAACAGCCTATTCTTTACTTAGTCCAATATTCGATTGATATCATCAACATCACTAACCTGGTCTTGCTCATTACTTTCTAACTCGGAAACATATCCGTCGCCTCTACACACCGTACATGTGTAGCGCCACTCTTCATCATCCATGAGTAAGCCATAACCATCACATGCTTTACATCTGAATTCTTGTGATCCCATTTAGACACCACTTTCCTGTTTGTTTTTAATCCAATTGATAATTCCACCTGCTAATATTATGTCCAGGTGTCGTTCAGTTAAATCATGTCTGACACGAATTTTTTCTGATTTGTCTTTTACACCAACTTCGAATTCATGGTGGTGACGAATGGTCTCTCTTACATTTTCAAACTGAAGAACGTCCCCTTGCTCTAGTTTGTCATACTCACTTTCATCAACAAAAGTTAACGGTAGAATGCCAAAGTTAATTAAGTTTTGTAAGTGAATACGAGCAAAGTCTTTAACAACAACCGCTTTAAGCCCTAGATACCTTGGTGCTAAAGCTGCGTGTTCACGGCTTGAACCTTGGCCATAGTTATACCCAGCTACGACTGCATGACCACCTTCATCTCGTTGCTTCATCGCTGTTTCGTAATAATTATCATCCACAATTTCAAATGTGAACGTACTTATCTTCGGTAAATTACTGCGGTAAGGTAAAACCTTTGATCCACCAGCTAAGATCTCATCTGTAGAAATATTGTCACCCATCTTCAGTAATATGGGTACTTCAAAGTTATCTTGTAAAGCCTCCATACTAGGGATAGAGCTAATATTCGGCCCCTTCTCAAGCTCAAGACCACGAGCTGTAGCTGGATCTACAGGAGACTCTAGCATCCCTGGATCATTTTCCACTTTATCCGCATCTTTAATACGAGGATACTTCATAGCTAATGTTCTCGGGTCAGTAATTTCACCTGTTAATGCAGATGCAGCTGCTGTTTCTGGGCTACACAAGAACACACTATCCTCCCTTGTACCTGAACGACCTGGAAAGTTACGTGGAGTCGTTCTTAGGCTATTACGCCCTGTTGCCGGAGCTTGCCCCATACCGATACATCCATTACAACCAGCTTGGTGAAGTCTTGCTCCAGCAGAAAGCAAACTTGCTATATGCCCTTCATTTACTAATTGTGTCAACATTTGACGTGAAGATGGGTTAATATCAAAGGATAGCCCTTCAGCAATTTGTTTACCTTTAACAATTTCTCCAGCCACTGCAAAATCACGGTAACCAGGATTAGCTGATGATCCGACATAAGACTGGTAAATTGGCTCACCTGCTATCTCACTAACTGGTACAACATTACCCGGACTTGATGGTTTAGCAATTAACGGCTCAAGCTCTGATAAATTAATTTCCTCGTGTAAATCATAAGTTGCATCGTCATCAGCTTTAATTTCTTTCCAATCATCCACTCGACCTTGGGATTTAAGGAACCTCTTTATCTCCTTATCAGATGGGAAAACCGTTGCAGTTGCACCTAATTCAGCACCCATATTAGCAATGACATGACGGTCCATAGCCGATAGCTCATCTATACCAGGACCATAATACTCGATTACTTTGCCAACTCCACCTTTAACATCATGACGACGTAACATTTCTAGAATAACGTCTTTGGCACTGACCCAATCAGGTAACTCGCCTGTTAGTTTCACACCCCACACTTTAGGCATTTTAATATAATAAGGTTCACCGGCAATGGCCATCGCGACATCAATACCACCAGCACCCATAGCTAACATTCCCATACAACCATTGGCACAAGTATGACTATCTGAACCTAATAACGTTTTTCCAGGCTTAGCAAGTTTCTGCATATGCACCGGGTGACTTACCCCATTACCTGGTTTACTATAGTAAAGCCCAAACTTTCTAGCTGCACTTCTTAAAAATAGATGGTCATCAGCATTTCTGTAGTCCTCTTGGATCACATTATGATCGACATACTGAGCAGAAGCCTCTGTTTTCGCCTGTTCGACCCCCATCGCTTCTAACTCCAACATCACCATCGTTCCAGTTGCATCTTGTGTTAAAGTTTGATCAATTTTTAATCCAATCTCCTCACCTGGGTTCATATCCCCAGAAACTAAATGTTCTTGGATCAATTTTTGTGTCACATTTAAACTCACAAGCATGACTCCTTTCTTATTAATAATGATCGTACATATTACGTTTTCAAACGTACTATGTAAAAAATACCCACTAGTCAAAACCCACTAAACGTTGGGATTTATTCCTTACCATTCTTATATTGCTCAGTTGTCACTTTTTTACGCAAAAAATAGACCGTTCGATACATTTTCTCTAGGTTCAGTTTACGAACATATGTTCTTATTCTATAATGTAGACAACTTTATTTTGATAGCACTGACTATAGAGGTGGTGAGTTTAGTGGAAACATACGGGTATATTTTAATCGCGATTGCTTTTGGGTCATTCATTGTAGCGTTACTATCACTTATCGTTCAAATCATCCAAGCAATTAACAAAAAGAAGTAGTTCCTAATTATGAGGTTAGGAACTACGACTTTTTTCTTCCCTTTTTTTAGAATTCATTTAAAATAAAGGTCATCATACAGTAACTACATATTCACACTAGTTAATGAATATTTATATCTACAAACTAAACAGAATGGAGTTTTTATATGAAAAGGGTTGCCGTTTACTGTGGGTCTAGAGAAGGGAAAAACCCTATTTATATGGAGAAAGCAAGAGAACTCGGGAAGTGCCTAGCACAAGAAGGGATTGAGTTGGTTTACGGTGGCGCAGTCGTCGGATTGATGGGAGCTGTAGCTAAGGGTGTTATGGACCATAACGGAGTTGCTATCGGAGTCATTCCTGAAAAATTAAAAACCGTGGAAGTTGCTAACCATCAATTAACTGCCTTACATGTAGTCAAAACCATGCATGAACGAAAAGCAATGATGGCTGATATGGCTGATGCCTTTATCGCGTTACCTGGTGGTGCTGGAACATTAGAAGAACTGTTTGAAGTCATTACTTGGGCACAAATTGGCTATCATCAAAAACCATGTGCATTGCTTAATGTCAATAACTACTACACCCCTTTATTATCCCTTTTTGATCATATGATAGAACAAGGATTTGTTGACGAACAACACAAACAACTAATCCTCCATGACCATGATCCGAAAACTTTAATTCAAGGCATGTTAAAAACGACCCCTCAATCAGAATAACTAACTTATTTAATTATCGAAAAAAACTTGAATTAAATGGATATCCGTGTTAAGTTAACTAATAACTTTAATAAATAAAAGCGTTTAAGCGTGTTAGTATAAAAGCGCTAAAATTAAGAGAGGGGATTTAATATGGTAGAGAAGAAAGTAGTGCCCAAACATTTAAGAAAGTACACAGCAGAGCAGCACTATGATTATTATTCAGCAATTAACCATTCTGTTTGGCGCTACGTCATGCGTCAAAATCATCATTTACTGAAGGATACAGCGCATGAAGCATATACTGATGGGTTAAAAGCTTCATCAATTTCAATTGAAAAGATCCCAAATGTCGATGAAATGAACGAAAGCCTTGCACCATTCGGATGGGGAGCCGCAACCATTGATGGGTTTATTCCTGGAGTAGCCTTTTTTGAATTTCAGGCTAAAGGTATTCTACCTGTTGTTAATGAAATTCGTAAACTGGAAAACGTACTTTACACTCCAGCACCAGATATAATCCACGAAGCAGCTGGTCACGCCCCCATTCTAGCTGACCCTGAGTATTCTGCCTTTGTTAAACGCTTTGGGGAAATTGGTATGAAAGCTCTTGCTACCAAGGAGGAGCATGACCACTTTGAAGCCGTGCGTACCTATTCCAATCTTTTAGAAAAAGGAGATGCAACAGAAGACCAAATTGAGGCTGCGAAACAAAAAGTTAACGAATGCGAAGGCAAAATTACTGATCTATCAGAGGCTCAAATCGTTGGTCGCTTCTATTGGTGGACTGTTGAATTCGGTTTAGTAGGTGACTTAGATGATCCGAAAATCTACGGAGCAGGTCTCTTATCCTCTGTCGGTGAAGGGGCTAATGCCTTAAGTGATCAAGTGGAGAAGATACCGTTCGACATGGAGAAAGTAATCAACACTGGTTTTGATATCACGAAACCACAACCACACCTCTTCGTATGTAAAGATTTCAAACAGCTACTAGATGCAGCTGAAGAATTTGCCAAGACAATGTCATTTGTAAAAGGTGGAACAGAAAGCTTAGATAAAGCAGTGAGGTCCGCTAACACAGCAACCGCTGTTTATAGCTCAGGATTACAAGTAACAGGTGTTTTCAATGAGATTTTAAAAGACGAACACGGAGAAGCTAAGTACTTAAAAACGAATGGAAAAACAGCCCTTGCAGTCGACGATCAACAACTTGAAGGACACAGCACTGATACACATGCCGATGGTTTTGGCTCCCCAATTGGATGGCTTAAAGGAATTGAATCCCCTCTTGAAGATTTAACTGAGTCGGAACTAAGTGACCTCGGAATAATTACAGGTGAGCGTGCTGAATTAATTTTTGAATCGGGAGTTCAAGTGTCTGGCCAGGTCAATGAGATCGTTCGTCACCAAGATAAAGTTATCTTAATCTCATTTACCGACTGCTCGGTTAAAGACGGAGATGATATTCTGTTCGCACCTGAATGGGGTACGTTTGATATGGCTGTCGGTTCTGAAATCCTATCTGTATTTGCTGGTGCAGCAGATGGTGAAAATTATCACACGGCTGAAGAACAAGAAACACCGATCCCAGAACCTGAACAATTAGAGCTTAACGAATTATACTCACAAGTACGTACCATACGTGAAAACGGAACAACTGATTTACAAAATCAACTCGAACCTATAGCTAAAGAACTACAAGATAAACACCAAAAAGACTGGTTATTACGATTAGAAATCTTTGAATTACTTAAAAATAACTCACCTCACTCCTCTCTAATAGATCGAGTTAAAACAGAACTTGAATCATTAAAAAATGAAAATGAAGAATTCGAAACTTTAATTGAACGTGGATTAAAAATTGCTTAAAACTTTTTAAAAGAGGAAAGCGCTAAGTTGCCTTTCCTCTTCTTAGTTTATCCACTTAAGATTTCAAACGAACAACAGACATTGATCGAAAACAATATAATAGCTTTCCATAACGACATAAGACTAATTATGAGGTAAGGAAAGATTAAGATGACATAAGAGCTTCATTCACAGCTGCTTTAGCATGAATGTCTGTCGTATCAAAGACTGGTATCTCCAAGTCCTGTTGACTAATTAATAATCCAATTTCCGTACACCCTAAAATAACAGCTCCTACACCTTCAGATCTTAGATGATTAATCACTTTTAAATAAAATGCTTTCGAACTTTCCTTAATTTCGCCTTGAACCAACTCTTTAAAAATTATGTCATTAATTCGATTACGTTCATCCAAATTAGGCACAGTAACTTGTAGCCCCTGATCAAATAACCTTCCTTTATAAAAGTCTTGCTCCATCGTATACTTTGTACCTAATAATGCCACGTGATTAATTCCTACTTTCCTAATCTCTTTTGCTGTTGCGTCTGCGATATGTAAGATCGGAATCGACACTGCTTTTTCCATAGTCTCGATTACTTTATGCATCGTATTAGTTGCCATAACCAGAAAACTAGCACCTGCACGTTCTAGTGATTGTGCAGCATCACTAAGAATAGCCCCAGCTTTTTCCCAATCCCCACTTGATTGATACTTTTCAATCTCATCGAAATCGACACTATAAATGATACATCTAGCAGAATGCAGCCCTCCTAATTGCTGATTCACTTCTTGATTGATCAATTTGTAATATGTTGTTGTCGATTCCCAACTCATTCCCCCAATAATTCCTATTGTTTTCAACAACCATTCTCCTTTCACCAACAATTTCGCATCATTTCCCGGGAAATTGACAATTATAATTTTAACTTCGTCGAATCAAACAACTGTATGCCGTATTGTTCAATTAAATGGAGCCATTCCTGATTCGATTCATGTTCATATCCTGGAATACAGCTCATACAATCCGTTAACACATAAATATTCTCCGTAAAATAACGCTGATTAGAAAAGTGCTCAGCAATTTGTTTAACGGATTCAATGACACAGTGAGATTCTGCTTCACCACCGATTACAACTTTATCGAACCCACTAATGTATTGCAGTAGTTCATAATCTGTCTGATCATCTGGGCTGAACTCAGGTTTTACAATTCCATACTTCTCACTTAATAAATCCTTACCCTTGACAATTTTCTTGATCGGTACTCCTTTTACAAAGGAATGGAAATGGATCATCCGAGAGAATTGGCTCTCTAAAGCTGCCCCTGGAGTACCCTCAATACAGTGGTAAGGCCATATGCATAATTGCTTTTGCCCCTTCTGTTCTAACCCTTTAACATATTGTAAGCTTTCCGACTGATTCTGAATCGCCTGCCACTTACCATTTTCTACATCTTCTAATGAGATCACCGTTAATGGTTCAGGATGCTTTCCATTTTGATCCACCCACCACGATGGGTGAAATATTTGCTTTAGATAGTGTGTATCCAAAGAAACAGCTATATGGGTAATACGATCAAAGTTTTGATAAATAAAATGGTTAATATTCATAATATCTTCATGGGCACCAGGAACTCCGAGTGCGCCATTATCCATAAAGTCATTTTGAATATCAATCCCTAAAAACAGCACTTTTTCAGAATCATTTTTAATCACTTGACTATTCTCTCTGTCAGCTAACCCTTGAATTTCATTTAAATCAACCTTCTCATACCAACCAATCTTATCCGAATTGACAATTTGGTTAAATGAAGTATTAAGCATTGGACACACTCTCCCTTTACTTCTTACTTAATAACAATTATAACGAAAACCAAAATATATTCATACTATTCGAAATTAACTGTCATTCGGTTAAAATTGTCATCCAAACCACAACATAATTAACTAAATCACATCACATACTAACATCGAATACTCACAAATGAGGTGACAACATGGGAAGAGATGAACACAAACGTAAGAGCAGAAATCCACTGGCTCAAACGCCAGATAACCAACTGTCAGATGGTATAGACGTTGAATTCGCAGAAGACTTGGCTGATAGCGCTGACCTAGAAGCAATCGCAAGAAGTCAAGCTGCTGATGAACGCAACAGACAACACCAACATCATAAAAAAAGAGCAGACGACGCGGAAGAATTATAAAAAAAGTGATCGCCTTTGGGCGATCACTTTTTAGTATAAACCTTTTGTTCTCATCGCAATTTTCACACGTTCTTTTGGATCCCAACAATTGAACTGGTAAGTCGGTTTCGTGTCATACCCTAACCTTTCACAATAGATCCTGCGCCCAGTCCCCTCTTGTTTTTCAATTCGAAAATGCTTACAAGTCGCACAACAATGAAATCTGTTAGACATCTCCAATCCCCCACCAAAACTGAACATAATTAATTAAATTATAATGGAATTTTTAGCTTTTGACTATGTATAGAAAGGTTTTACTCCCTAAAAATCAATTTTTTAAAAATCTATCACTGACGATTACTGAGCTTCACTGAGCTTCACTGAAGCATCTAAATGGCCGTCATCGCTTCTCAGACAGTTTTGTCATTCAAAATGATACTGGTACAATTCCAATATTCAAAATATTCATGAATGGGGGAATACACTTTGTCAAACAGTAAAATTCCACTTGTTGACACAGATATCCATGAACGAGTTCAATACCAAGAGATCCTCGAGTATCTTGATGAGCCGTTTAAACATTACATTCAAAACTGCCACTGGATGCAAGAAAAACACATGCCCTATACACAACCATCTGTTGCTGGGGTTGACCGGGCTGATGCCGTCGTACCAGACGGGAGCCCAGCTGGTTCAGACCTAGCATTTATGCAAGAACAATTACTAGATGATATTGGACATGAATTCGGTATTTTAACAAGTGCATTAGACCCATCGCCATCATCAATGCATGGCTGGCATGAGATGGCAACTGCACTGGCTACAGCCTACAACGATTGGCAAATTGAAAATTGGTTAGAAAAAGATGAGCGATTGTACGGATCTGTTCATATTGCCGCGCAAGATCGTGATGGAGCTATTAAGGAAATTGAAAGGGTTGGCTCTCATCCCAAAATGGTTCAAATTCTTCTTCCTATTGATGACATTATGTGGGGAGACCCGTACTATCACCCAATTTTCGAAGCTGCAGAAAAACACCATTTAATGATTGGTATGCATCATAATGAACCACCTGTTTATTACGGAAAATGGCCAAGGTACTTTATTGAGTGGCACACATTAATATCGACGGCACATATGAAACAAGTTACCAATTTAATTTTTAATGGCGTTTTCGATAAGTTCCCTAACCTTGGACTCATGATGATTGAAGGGGGATACACATGGATTCCACACTTGATGTGGAAGATGGATCAACAATACAGAGATTTACGACATGAAGTTCCCTGGCTAAAAAGAAAACCAAGTGACATTTTCAAGAATCAAATTAGAGTGACAACTCAACCAGCTGAAGAGTTGACAAAAAAAGAATTCATGTCTCTTATAGATCAAATGGGTACAGATGAAATACTTTGCTTCTCGACCGACTATCCACATTGGGATTATGATTCACCTACACGCGCTTTACCAAATTTAGACCCTGAACTGAAGAATAAAATCTACTCAGAGAACGCCAAAGCCTTTTACCCTAAACTACCAAATGAATAGGAGGGAAGATATATGAGAGAACAAGTCGTTTGTAAAACCACAGATCTAAAACCTGGAGACATGAAATCGTCCTACTTTGGTAAGCAAAATGTGCTCATTTGCCGAACACTTGATGGCGAATTTTACGCCTTTTTAAATCAATGTACTCACCAAGGTGCTCCTTTAGATAAAGGAATGATATGTGGGGCAACTACCCATACGAGTACGCCAGGGGATTATCATTACTGCCGAAAGGGTGAAATCATCCGTTGTCCATGGCACGGACGTGAGTTTGATATAAAGGATGATGGTAGAATGCTAGCTAACCCAACTAAAAAATTACCTAGCTTCAAGGTAAGAACAGAACATGATGATGTCATTATTTACAAATAAGTAACAAGTAGGTGATAACATATGAACGATTCAGAGCAAATTGTTGACTCGGTGATTATTGGGGCCGGTCCGACCGGTCTATTTACCGCTTTCTACGGTGGCATGCGAGAAATGTCTGTTAAGGTCATTGATAGCTTACCACAAGTTGGTGGTCAACTAATGGCATTATATCCTGAAAAATATATCTATGATGTTGCCGGCTTCCCCAAAGTACTAGCCAAGGATCTTGTTAACCAGCTTGAAGAACAAGCGAAGCAGTTTGACCCTGAAATCTGCCTTGAGGAAAATGTCGAAAACATCGAAAAGTTAGATCAAAACCTGTTTAAAATAACGACGACTAAAGATATCCACTACTCGAGAACAGTAATTATCACTAGTGGTGCTGGTGCCTTTCAACCAAGACGACTTAAACTTGGAGAGGCTTCTAAATATGAAGGAAATAACTTATTTTACTCCATTACAGACCTCCTTTCATTTAAAGGGAAAAATGTATGTGTTACTGGAGGTGGAGACTCTGCAGTGGACTGGGCACTCATGCTCGAAAATATCGCAAATGAAGTAACCCTAGTTCACCGAAGAGACCAATTTAGAGCACATGAGCATAGCGTGAATCAACTAAAGGAATCTAGTGTTCAAATTAAAACGCCTATGATCATCGATGAGTTAATAGGCAATGGTCATCGGATTGAAGAGGTTTTAGTAAAAGAAAACAAAGGTGACAATATTGAAAGATTGAAAGTAGATGCTTTAATTGTAAATCACGGTTTCCTCTCTAGTCTCGGGGCAATTAAAGAGTGGGGATTAAACCTAGAGAAAAACTCAATCGTTGTAAATGAAAAAATGGAAACCAATATTTCCGGTATCTATGCGGCTGGTGACATTACCACACACCCAGGTAAAGTTAAACTAATAGCTTCTGGATTTGGTGAAGCATCAGCAGCCATTAGTCAGGCAAAGCATTATATAGACCCTAACCAAAAGGTCCAACCACCCCATAGTACCAGGGTGTTAGGTGGTGCATAAGGAAGGAGCTCAATCAGATGGAAACTAAAAGAATGTACATCAATGGAAGTTGGGTAAAAGCCACTTCTGGAAAATCACGAGATATCATAAATCCGTTTAACCAAGAAGTCATTGCAACAGTTGCTGAAGGTGATGAGTCCGATGCAATATTAGCGATCGATGCAGCAAGAACAGCATTCGACAGAGGAGAATGGGCATCAATGCCGGTAACTGATCGCAGCACATTAGTTAGAAGAATAGCTGAGCTCATTGAGAGAGACAAGGAAGTATTAGCTAACCTAGAAACTTTAGATACAGGAAAAACAGTCATCGAAAGTCGCGATGATATGGATGACATCGCGAGTGTTTTTCGCTATTATGCAGAAGTTGCCGATAAAGACGGTGGTGAATTAATCGACTCCCCCATCCCAAATTCGATAAGCAAAGTCGTTCACGAACCTGTTGGTGTTTGTGGACAGATTACACCCTGGAACTATCCATTATTACAAGCATCTTGGAAATTAGCTCCCGCTTTAGTTACTGGCAATACACTTGTCATGAAACCAAGTGAAATCACTCCTTTAACAACGATTAAAATATTTGAACTAATCGATGAAGCGGGAGTTCCAGCCGGGGTCGCTAACCTCGTATTAGGGGCAGGTAGCACAGTTGGTGCAGAGCTTTCTAATAATGAAGATGTCGATTTGATTTCATTTACTGGAGGTATAGAAACAGGTAAGAAAATCATGCAAGCAGCTAGTCGTAACGTTAAAAAACTAGCCCTTGAGCTTGGTGGGAAAAACCCAAACGTCGTCTTTGCCGATGCAACCTTTGATACAGCCGTTGACCAAGCTATGAATGCTGTTTTCTTCCACGCAGGGCAAATTTGCTCAGCAGGAACAAGACTAATCGTTGAAGACACTATTCACCACAAATTTGTTGATGCATTAGTTGAACGAGTTAGCAACATTAAAATCGGTAATGGTTTCGATGAAAATACACAAATGGGTCCATTAATTTCAGCTGAACATCTAGCAAAAGTCGAAAGTTATGTAGAATCAGGTAAATCTGAAGGTGCAAAACTAGTAGTTGGTGGGAGACGACCTACCAACCCCGAATTCCAAAACGGATTTTTCTATTTACCTACTATCTTTACAGATTGTACGACCGATATGGACATCGTACAAGAAGAAGGATTTGGTCCAGTTATTACCGTTGAAACGTTTTCAACAGAAGAAGAGGCAATCATGCTAGCAAACGACTCCATTTATGGACTTGCTGGTGGAGTATGGACAAATGATTTGGCCAAGGCAGAACGCTGCGTTGCTAAAATGCGCATGGGGACAGTATGGATAAATGATTTCAACCTGTACTTCCCACATGCACCCTGGGGTGGCTTTAAACAATCAGGAATTGGTCGCGAACTAGGAAAATTAGGTCTAGAAGAATATCGGGAGACAAAACACGTATTTCATAACTTGAAACCTAAACCGATTAATTGGTTTTAAGTTATCTCAAAGAGATCGCAGTTATTTGCGATCTCTTTTTGAATAGTGTGTTTGCCCATAAAACAGATGGATGAAGGCTTTTTATGTTAACTATTCATTTTCTATAGAAGAGAGTATAAACGAGTCCACTCCCTTTAAAGAGTAGACTCGTCAAATCGTTTAAACACGAAGCACTTTGAATTGACCACCACCAAATAATGCCTTTGTATAATCAATCTTCGCGTTCGTGAAATATGGAGCGTCTTTAGGACTGACTAAAAACTTGATTCCATCTATTTCAGTGATCTCATCATTATCTTTTTCTGACTCTTCCAGAGCCAGTCGTAATTGTGGTCCTCCTCATCCAACACCCATAGATAGTCGGATGATCGGTTGTTCACCTTGATCAATCATGAATTGTACTTCTTCTTTGACTTGATTGATTGCCGCTTCAGTTACTTTAACCATTTTGTCTAACCTCCCTTGGACAGTAGCATAATATGACCTAGTTATATATTCCACGGTATATTGACTTTTTATCACATCTTTCTTTTCAAATGGAGCAACTGAAATAATCCAACAAACCCTAATTTCATACAAATATTATATATAGATTCCATTTTTTAAATAAGTATCCTATAATTATTCTTTTATTTATTGTAAAATATCTATAGTGATAAATTTTAAAAAAGGTGATTATAATGAAGGAAATCGAACGCAGAGAAATAGAGATACTTGCAAATATCTGTTATAAAAATGACGTACCATTAAAATTAGGTAAGGACCTATTGAAAACAGCCAAAAACCTATCCTATGAAAACCATAGCGATCGTGCCAGAGTTAAAGAGTATCAAGACCTTATCTATTTTCACTCAAAAAAATCAAATTAAGGTGATGTTATGATCTTAAAAAAGCTAATATTTGATAACTACAAGACGTTTTATGGGTATCAAGAAATTGATTTAAGTATCCCTAAAGAAGTTAGGGATGAAGAAGGAAAAAACATTATTCTCCTAGGTGGATTAAATGGTGCTGGTAAGACAACAATATTAAAGGCGATAATTTATATACTTTTTGGAAAAAGAGGTATGTCAGAAACAGAGCACAAAAGGCTATTCTCAAATGTAATTAATAATACATTCTTTGATGAGGGTGGTCGAGAAAGTTCCGTGATCCTTGCTTTGGAAACTGATTCTGGTGAAGAGTGGCAGTTAAAAGCCAAATGGTACTTTGATCAGTATAAAAGATTAACACGTGAAGAAAGAGACTTAATTGTTACAAGACCTGGTTCAAGAATGAACAAAAAAGCTAAGATAGACAATATTGAAGTTTACAACAAGTTTATTGATAAAATTATCCCTTATCACGCTGCACCATTTTTTATTTTTGATGGTGAAGAGATAAAAGAAATTATACTACGACAAAATAGTAGTGAAATGAAAGAAGCTATCCACAAAATTACTGGTATGGAATCTTATACTCAACTAATCACCGATTTGAAATCACTTCAGAAAACATTTGAAAATAAATTAGCCAGCTCAGCAAATAATTCAAAAATTAAAAAGTATCAAGAGGAAATTTCTGAGATAGATAAAAAAATCGAAAAGCTTGAAGCACAGAAAGAAAAGGTTGACTCAGAGGGAGAACAACTAAAAAATAAATTAGAGAAGGAAAAAGAGCAGAGAAATGAAAAAATTTCTCTTAATAACAATTCCAGAGAAAAGTTTGTAAAAAAACAATCACAAAAAGAAACCGAACTTGACTTAGCGAGGCATGAGCTTAACCAGCTTTATAAGAATAATGTATTAAGCATTATTTTATCAAGGAAAATCAATAAACTCCAGCAGCAATTGAATCTTGAAAATGAAGTGAAGCGAAAGAGACTAATTGAAGAAACGTCATTAGCACCTTACAGGGATTTTATGAAACAACTATTAAATAAAAACATAAAGCCTCCCTTGACCGAGAGTCAACTTAATCAAATAAAAGAATTAGGCCAGGAAATATGGGTGAAGGAAAATAATATTGATATTAATACTTCTGAGGGTTTCGAAGAAATCCATGACCTTTCCAGTAAGGACCAAAATATACTTATAAATTATAAAGCAGCAGACAAAACCCTTATTACTAACCATATTAATAAAATCGAAAAATTAGAAAGAGACCTCAGGGAACTTGAGGTTGAAATTAGAAATGCCCCTACTGAAGTTGATATTTCAAAAGAAAATGAGAGAATTGACTCTCTAACAAAATTAATAGGCGAAAATAACCTTAAACTACGTTCTGTAAATATAAAATTAACCAAAACAAAGAATGAGAAATCAGAAATCACTAACAAATTAACTCGATTATCAGGAAAAGAATTAAATGTTGAGGAAATAAATGATCAGTATAAATTACTACAAAAAACCATTAGTACAATGGAAGAATATATAGAAGAAGTAACCACAATGAAAGCACGTTTTATTCAAGAAGAATTTTCAAGCATGCTTAATAAACTTTTTAGAAAGCAGGATGAATTTGGGAAGATCGATTTCGACATTGATTCCTATACCATCAGATTGTACAACGACAAAATGCAAGAAATTAGCATTCAAGACAGATCTGCCGGAGAGATGCAAATGATCTCATCTGCATTAATATGGGCATTAACAAAGGTTTCAGACCTTACATTACCTATTGTTGTTGATACTCCATTGGGGAGACTTGATAGTCATCATCGTCAACAATTGATTAACCACTATTATAAGAATTTAAGTGACCAAATCATTATATTGTCAACAGATACAGAGATAACAAGTGAGTATGTTAAATTAATGGAGGACCACTCATATAAACAATATATGTTGGATTATGATGAGGAAAAGAAATATACCATTATACGAGATGGGTATTTCGATTTCATAACGGAGTGATAATACGATGTCTAACCGAAGAATGAAACTATCAGTAAAAGGGAAAGAGCTATTGGACCTAATAATGGAAAACCTTGAAGTAGAACGACCATTGGCTATAAAAATAGCATTAGCTAAAGGTTTACAAAACTCAAATAAAGAAGTTCCGCAGAGTTTCTTAGATGGTAAACAAGGCTGGGTTATACCTGATAACATAATTAAGGATAATGAATTTTTACTTTTTAAGCATTTAATCTTTGAAGAATTGAATCAATCAACTGACGATGAATCATTACATGATATTATGAGTAATTATATCGAAAAAGGTTTACGAGATATTTATGAAGTTTACCAACAAAAAACATCAATGGAAGATCTAAAAATAGCCATTTTGTAATATAAAAGAACCCCACGATTGTGGGGTTCTTTTATATTCTGTCAGAAAGTGGTGTAATATTCACTACATTAATTGTTGGATTAGTAAGTTCACCGTTTGCTTTCAAGATCGGTCCATGAACTATACATTGACCTTTTCTCAGGTCAGAAAGCTTATGTTCCCACTGTTTTTTCTCATGTGGTTCTTTAGATAAGCTTGAAGCAATATTAGAGAGTTCTTGTTCTGGAGGAGCAAAGTAAACTTTTTGCGATGAGTTCTGCAGCCTTGCTAATTCATCTGCATTTAATTGTGATTTTAGAAATTGTGTTGCATACCATCCAGACCAACCAAATTTCCTGCCTTCAGTCAAAATCCTTGCTGATGGAGATTTTTCTGTATGATCAAGGTTTTGAGCTTCATCCATAATTACAGGCATTGGATTTTCTTTATCACCAAATTGAACTGAATAGTTCCATAGGTCCCAAAGAATAAATTCAGTTATCATTAATTGTACATCTCTTGGGAAAGCCGTTAATTGAATAATGAATACTTCTCCATCACTGCTGATAATATCCTCCCAATTAATTGTATCATTATGACTAAAAGGGTTACGATCAAGTAAAGGCCTTATTTGAGATAGAGCTGTTTTTGAATAATTAGATCCGTCATTCTCTAATAATTCTTTTAGCCTTTCTAGGTTCATCTGTTCTCCATACAACTCTAACCCACTAAGAGTTGCATCATAGATTGCATTTTGTTGTTGTATTCCTAAAGAACTATATACAGCAGAGAATACACTTTTAATACGTTCAGCTACATCAGTGTCAGATTCAGGAAGTTCAATACCACCGATATCACGAACATTCTTAGAAAATGGGTTGATAGGGAATTTCTCATTATAAACTATCTTTTGTTTTATTTTATGACCAAGGTATTCAACAAACTCTGGTTCTAGCTGATTAGGTAAGAAACCTTCAGTATAATCAATAACGATACTTGGAATTCCCCTTTTTGCCTTTTCTAACAACAAACACTGCATAAAGTAAGTTTTTCCTTGGCCTGATTTACCTGATATTAACAAGTGTCTATTAGCTAACCCTTTATTTCCATACTCCCAATATATATACTTGTTTGAATTTTCTGCCTTTCCTATTAATAATCTTGTATCATGTAAATGAAGTCTCTTACCAGTTATACTGTCATCAATAGTTGAGTGAATTTCCTGTTCGTCCATTTCGTTTGTTTCGGATTCATTTGATATTCTGTTTTCATTATTAGATAGTGAGACATTCTCTTTAAAATTAATATCAACTTTTTCTTCTAGCTCCACCTTAGATTTAATTTCTCCTACTAATTCTGAACTCTGACCCTCCACATGACCAGACCTGTAATCTTTAGGATTTTCACTGTTTATACCTTCTCTTTTACCCTCTGGTCTATAGTTGTATGAAATCATATCCTCTTTAATAAAGTCATTAGGTTGCTCTTGAATCCAATGTCTCATATCTTTAATTGGATAGACTAACCCATTATACCCATCATATTCTGTTAAATTTATCTGTAATACATCATCATTAAGGTCTGCACTACGATAATGCGCATCCTTTTGGAATGATAATATAGCGCCATCTCCTATATGCTCCTTCAACTTATTTGATACAACATATTCATCTTTATTTAGTTTTTCAATGACATCATCGCTTAATCCATAACCCTTTTCATTCCAAAATTCACTTTGGTCTAGCTTTTGAGAATTAGAAATTAATAATTGAGTAAAGAAGTTTCGGTAAAATCTTCCCTTAAAAGTTTCTCCCATTTCATCTGTTAAGGTATTCATTAAAAGTGATTTTGTTTGTTTCACTTGATTCTTTGCTTTATCTAAAACTGCCCCTCTGTTAATTCCGATTTTGACCTCTACTGGATAAAAGTGTAATGACAGTTGTCCCTCTTCTTCTTCAATACCAATAAGAAGTAAATCATCACTATGACTTCCTTTTACTCCTAAATTTTTAGCAGTAAATATTCCCTCTGACTTATTAAGGCTAACTGTTCCTGCCACCCTTAACACTTCTTCTAAAGATATAGGGATCCATAATATGTTAGGATGATCGAGATAAGAGACAGAGTATTTAATTGCAGATATGATACTTAACTTCTCTCGATCGAGGTGACCACTACTTCCTATAATTCGTAATAACCATTCACCATTAAATGTATTAAAAGCTTTAATCGTGTTATGGACGTTTTCATTTGTACCTTCTACATCTTTTTGTTTTAAAAATTCCTTAATAACTGCAAAATACTGATCAGACTTATCCGTAACAGTTATAGCATCATATCGACTAGAAGAGGAATATTGATCACTATAATGAATAACAACCAAATTACCATCATAGTTATTGAAATAATCTAAATCTATCGTAGGATCTAAAAATGTTACCCAGTAGGAAGCTTTAAAAACTTTCTCCAATTCTTTATCATCCGTATTTGATGTTCTAGAAAAGATAACCTCGCCTTTGCGATAACTATCATTCCCACTATTACGAAGATTAGCTGCGAGTTCATTCACATAATAAGCAGTCGTTGTTAGAGGATTGTCATCAGTAATACTATAGGTTTTCGTTCCGAAACCACTTCTATAGGTTTCCTCATCTTTCATCGAAGGAACACTTGAATAAATTCCATCAATTGCAATACCGGATTTCATATCTTTCATTGGTTGCACAGCTTTATGTTCTTGTGCATTCATTTTATAAAAGGAAATATGAGAATATCGATACTCAGTTTTTGGATCTCTTTTAAAGAAAAAAAGTTTTTCCCTAATCATACGCAATACATCTTCTGATTCATATTGGTCTGACTTCAGTTTAATGTCAAAATTATCCTCAAACTCAGATACTGTTTCTGTTCTAGCATATAAATCAAAAGAGCTCTCCAATAGCTTACTTTTGTACAAGGTAACCTCTATTGGTTTTAGGCTTTGAGGGCCATAATCATCAATAACATCAATCATCCATTGCAGCAATCCTCTTATCACCTCATAGTCATTAGAAATATTGATAACGTTTATTTGTAATGGAGCTTGCGACTTTTCAATAAACAAGTAAGAGAAATGCATTTTAAATTGATTAATCTTATCTTTCACAACTTTAGCCAAATACTGATTAGCATCAGAAACTGTGACTTCACTCACCGGCTTGAATATCATCCATTCTGCTGCAGCATTTTGATGATCTGGTTTATATAATACCTCTTTATCATCATAGATAAACGGTATCAATGAATTAGGTGAAAGACGACTAATAATGCTATTTTCAAGTTCTTCAGATCCAAGTAAATCAAAATATTTTAATTTATAAGCAATCATTAGTGGGTGGAGTGGAGAAAAATAAACTGCTCCATTAGTTTGAATAGTACCCAACTTAAACAAATCTAGTCCCTTTTTGCCTGCGGCAACTCCATTCTCAAACGACTCAATTTCTTTTTGGTACTGATTAATATATTCTATTGCACGTTCCTTAAGATCCTCTGTCACTGTACTTAAACTAGGAATTGAATTTCTACTTTTAAAGTAAGTAATAAAACGGCTATATGACTCTCTTAGATTTTCACTTAATTTAATATCGATAGGCGAAAGCTGGTCTGAGTCAAAATATCCTGCTTTAATACCCCATTCAACCATTTCCTGCTCCCACTCAAAATATGATCTATACTCTGAGTGAAAGTAGAATTCTTGATTTTCTAGTATTAAACGGTTATTTTCCCTAATCCATTGAAAGTCCCTTCCATTTTCGCGAATAAGTTTCCATATTCTTTGTCCGGTAATTGGGGTGGAATCTGGTAATTCGTTTCTAAAAAGAAACGGAATAGGAATATTGTTAAAACGTATCTTTAAGTACAATTCATCATTATCATTAAAGACTTCCGGCTCAGGTACTATAGTTAACTTATCATCTTCCGTGTATTCTACTTCTTGGTCTTGCTCTGTAACCTCTACTACACTCTGGTTCATGCCATCGCCGAAAATCAATTCGCTGTCTTCATAATTAATATCAATAACTTCTTTTTTGTGATCTACAAGATATTTCGATTTATAGTTATCAATATCAATTGGATAGATTGGAAGAACAGCAATGTTCAGTTCTACACCAAGAGACGCCTTATTATCATGCTTATAGGTATATTTTACAAACACTGGCTTACTTTTAGGTGGTTTTATTGTGCCAACTATATTTTTTTTCTTAGTTTCAACATCAACATACTTTTGTGATTTTTTGTCTATTTTTAAAAAGGAGTTCTCCAAGCTTGATATATTTCCACTTAAGTTAAATGTAGTAGTAATTTCTATTTCAGGTAGTAGTTCAGGATTGAATATAACAATGTGTCGTTTTCTCTTACCAGCAGCATTATCATTAAACGGCTTATCCCAGTACTTAAGCTTATCTTTTACTTTTAGTTCTTCAACTTCAACTTTCAGTTTCTTGTTTAACCTTTTATACTCTTCATGAAACCTGTCTACCTTTGGAAATAAGGTTTGATGCCAATCTTCTTTTTCTAATTGATTTACACCTAAAGGTGAAAACATATTCTCTAATTCATCTTTATCTAACCCATAATCATGAACCCTTTTAACATAATCAAACAACTCTCTATTCATTTGCAACCTTTTTTTCTGTTCATTTCCAGGAAAACTTCCAAGGTCTGGGTCTCTAAAAATACCAAATTTATAATACTCGCTGTCATCAATAAAACCCTTTTCTAAAGTAGAAAAAATATCCTCAAATTCAAAGAAAGTGGTCTGTTGAAAAGGCTGATCTTTCATTAAGCTATCTAGGTTTTCCCGTAATATAATCCTATCCACTTTTTCTAATGTACTACTCTCTATTTCTTCTTTTAAGTTCTTAAAGAGCTCCTGAGGATGCAGTGGCATTCCTTCTTTTTCAAGGTCACTACTTCCTCCTTTAATTGAATCTAATTGCTCTGAAACAATACTAATGAGTGAAGTGTTCTTAAATTTCTCTTCTTTTTGTTCACCAACTAAATTTCTTAATGTAACCAAAAAGTCAGGCTTTACATTCTCTGAAGTATGTGCAACAACTAGTTTATGGTCACTAAATTGAATAGCAAAGGTTTTATACTCTTCACCGAGCTCATGTTTATAAGTAAATGGTACTGTATCTGTAACGTTTAAAATTGAGTTAATTAACTGTTCGACTTCTGAATCGCTATCTAACTGTAAATAATAACGTTCTCCAGATTTTACGTTAATATTTTTAAAATAATCTAATAGTACCGTAACAATGTAATTATAGAATTGGTTTGACATATTGCGCATCACCACTATCACTTTTTTTATCCAAAATATTGAGATTATCTAGTAAGCCTACAACTTCTTGTTTTGAATTATTATCTAACCTAATTCCCCTTTTTTCAAATTCACTAAAAAGCACATTTAAAGGGATCCTATTTTCCTTAACAGATACCGCAGTTAATAGAAGTAAAAAATCATGTTTAATATTAAATACTTGACCTAAACTACCTCTACTCTTTATAAATTGGTCGACTCCAAGGTCTTCTATATTGCCTCCAAATTTCTTACTTACATCTGTACTTGTCCCCTCTTTTAAACAGTCAAATAACCCTTTAAAATGTTCTTCCAAATTATTAGCCACAATTTTACGATTCACTTTAAATATTTCCTTATACTCCTCCATCCATCCCTCTAAATCGTTTAAAAATTGACCTTCGTCTAATTCCCCATCATTGACTAACCTTTTTAGATCACTATAGGTTAGTAAATCAATCTCTTTACGTTGGTCAATTTCTTCTTCGTTAGTGTTTGCACGGTTGTGACTTAACTGAGATAAGGTATGAATGTGCGGGAATAGATTCACCAATTTACCCTTAATAAACTTAAAGCTTTCCAATTCCCCAGCTGCTTTTCTCCTCTTACTCAATGATTCCCACTCTAAAGAAAAATAAAGTGGATCTAGTTGTTCATAATTTGCTTCTGTAAACTGTTCAAACTTCACAACTAACTGACAGGCATACATAAAAACATAATAATGTGTAATTAAAGGAAAAGCCGTCAAAAAATAATCTTTATACTTACTCAAATACAAAACATCTTCTTGATATAAATTAGCTATTGGATTTAAAAGAGGCATATACTGCCTTTTTTTAGCTTTAGTTGACTTCAAAATATCTAACCGACTTAGAACTAATTCTGTAATGATATCCTCGGTTTCTTTTTTACTAAAGATAGATTGCAATTTTCCTTGTTCTTCAACCAGCGTATCAGTCATGAATTTAGCATACTTACTAAACTCATTCTTATTTTTACCTTCTACTTTTATATAATTGAATAAGTAAGGGTGAATAAGCTTGATGTCTTCATTGTTAAACAAATACTGATTCAAAAACCTTTTAAAATCATCCTGATCATCATAATTATTAAATTCCACTTGCTCTGCAATATGATGACTAAAAATATGATCGTGGTCTGAACTATAGAATACTTGATCACTTAGAGTAGAAGTATCCAACTGAAGATTACAAATATTTCTAACATAGTCACCTAAGACTTTGTTAAACCTCCCCCTTATTGCTCTAGTTCTCTTTGATAAAAAGGGCAAAGCATCAATAGCTAGCCCTTCATTATGCTTTTCCTTCTTCGATAATAAAGTTTTTAGGTAATCTTTGTATAATTCAGGCATGTGATTACTCCCTTTCAAATACGAATGCTCCAAAGTCATCTTTTTTCAATGTATAGAAGCGTTGGTCAGCTTTGAAAAATACTAATAATTCCTCCCTTTTATTACCAAGTCCCATCAGTTTATCAATAAATTCGACAAATTTTATGGCATCTTCTTCATCTTGTTTATTTGGACGATAACCTTCAAGCACTTTTGACAACAAATTATATAATGGATAATCAATCTCTAACTGAACTTTATTTAAACCGTCACCGTCACGATAAGATACATGTATAATAGATTTAAATGACTCTAAGACTTCACCCTCCATTGGTTTTAAATGGTCAATACTAGGCCTTAACGTCACTCTTTGTGCTATTCTATATTTTTCTGATGGCTTATTTAGATATATATAATCCTTTCTAGGAGAGCCTTTCCACGTAAAGATCGCTGTTTTTAACTCTTCATAGAATTTTTTAATATTTTGTTTATCTCCTTTATTAAAGTAATAAAGGTATTTCATGAAGTCTATATAGCCTTGTTCAGATACATTTGATTCGAATTTCTTATTTGTTAAATAAGTGATCCTAATAAATGATTCAAAAAATAGGTTGAATGAATAGCCCATTAAATTATCCTTTGTTAAAAATGGTTTTAACCAATTGATTGGTATGCGATCATCAATATTTCCATTAACAACCGTTTCCCAATCACTTAAAGTATTCAGATCTATTACTAACTGATCTATATGAACAGAACGGTAATGGAGTGGATCAAGGTCGCTCAAAGCACGTAATATTTCTGATCTATCTACTCGGTTAAAAAGTAGGTTAGGTAACGAATCTTCTAAGACATTGAACTCGGACATTAAATTATAATTACTAACTTGATCAGGGATTACAATATCCGCTATAAAGTTAAGGAAAGCCCTTGCAGAAATAACCAACTTTTTCTTCACGATACCTTGAATGACTAATTGAACAACAGTTTCTTGCACTACATCATTTTGCAAAAGCTTGAAATTTTCATGAACCATTGTATGGACTTCATTTTTTTCGTCTTCCATTAAAGCCATATAGAACGGATTATCGTTTGATGGATTTGTTACTTTTTGCAATAAACTAGAATAAAAATTAGATATCGGACCATTTTCAGTTAATTCGTATGGGTGATAATCTCCAAAGCTTAGTAAATCAAAATTGCCACTTCTGTAATGTGTTGTTATAGATGGCGTGAATAACTGACTTTGCTCTACAAACTCTTTTAAATAATTATAAGTATACCTCTTGTGATCTGTTGTGATAAAGTTATGTAAAACCCCCATGTTTATAGCTAAAATCACTTTTTTATTTGATTTACCTAAACTCTGGTCAGAAAAATCACTTAAAATTTCAGTTAATGTCTCCATTGCATCCTTGTTGGGCGAGAAACTTTCTGTAGCATCATTAAATATAGTATACTCTTCTATTAAGTCTGGTTTCTTTTCTTTTAGATAAGCTAAGATATGAGATTTTCCATCCCCTACATTTCCACAAAGTAAAATTAGATTACTCTGATTACGAGCATTTTCACTCAATATACTTTCAAGGTCTAACTGGATTTTACGGTCAACATGCAAATAATCCTTAAAGTTACTAAACTGATTTGCATTCTCTATAGCTTCTTGTGATGAATCTTTCAATCTCCGAATTTCTCTCAAAAGGTAACTGTCTCCATGATCTAAATTTTTCTCAAGAATTGTAGGTTTTTCAGCAATGACACCCTTACTCGAGGATAATAAAGAAGAATTATGTCTCTTTAAATTATTTTCATATGAGTCGTTGCCGTCCATATCTTCTTCAGTTTCTTTAACATCTTGTTTATTAATGAAATTATTGAACTCAGCTTTTCCTATTAACTCCTGTAGTTTTTGTTGTACTAGCTCTTCTATATTTTCATACTTTGGAGGTTGAGGCGATTCATAAGGAGGTATAGTTAGGTCTTCAATAATATAAACTTCATAAAACCAAACAGCAATATTATACATTTCTTTATGAAGTTTATACGCCTCCGCTAATTCATTATACTCACTTGGATGAGCAGATTTATTACCAGAGATACGTATACTATCGAATGATTTCTGTATCCAAGGTTCTTCTAAATAATCCTCCTTAATTAAGTATGAAATTTTTTCATAAAAACTTGATTTATACGGTAAATCAAGTTTTTCTTTTTTAAATATCTCACTCAGAATGACCTCGGCAAATTTTCTAGCTTCAACATTAGCACTACTTGGGTTATGGAAGATTATTCTTTCCATATCCAATGCATATTGAGCCGCAGTTGTATTAATTCTTTGTAGAAACTCAATAAACCTACTCACGTATACCACCACCACAAAATTTATTCTAAAGATAATTTTACCATAAATTATCTAAGTTTATTAGTATTTGACAAAGCCTATGTTGTTTCATACTAAAAAAGATAATTTTTTCTAATTATGATTTCTCAGTTTTAAATTATTGTACTTCAATAACAAAAGATTTATAATAAAAACACAAAATACGTACGTAAAAAGGAGATTTTATATGGAACATGGGTTTAGTTATAACTTTCCTGCAATAAGAGGTGTCCAAGCTGGAAAAGAGTATTATATCGCCATGTGCCCGTTGCGAGTTATACCTAAAATTTTCCTTTTTGATGAGGATGAGATCCCACCAGACCATAGGGCGCAAAGGATCTTAAACAAGAATAGGATTCCAGAAATGACCAACTATATTGTCGATAACCCTAATGATTATGTATTTTCTTCCCTTACTGCATCGGTTGACGGAGAGGTCCAGTTCACCTCAATTTCAGAACAGCTTACTTTTAAGGAAACTGGACTTTTGACTATCTCCTTAGATTCTCGGTTCCTTATAAACGATGGACAACATCGTCGTGCTGCCATAGAAGAAGCACTAAAAATAAACCCCAACCTTGGTAGTGAGACAATTTCAGTTGTGTTCTTTTTGGATAAAGGGTTAAAGAACTCACAGCAAATTTTTTCAGATTTAAACAGACATGCTGTGAATACTACCTCGTCCATAGGAATTTTGTACGACCACAGGGATAAATTGGCTATAGCAACAAAAACAATTACTGAATCAATCCCTTTTCTAAAAAGGTATACTGATAAAGAAAAAGTTTCGCTTTCAAAAAACTCTCCAAAAATAATAGCCCTAAACCACATATTCAACACTAACTTAAGGGTGTTAGGTGTATCTAAGGGAGACTCTATTTCAAAACAGGATGAAGATTTCCTTATGAAGTTTTGGAACTCTTTAACTAATTCCATTATGGAGTGGAAACAAGTAATGAATAAAGAACTCACACCAAAAGAACTTAGAATGAATTACATAGTTGGACATGGAGTCTTTTTAGAAGCTATAGGACTAGTTGCTAATTACTTACGTAAATACCACACAGATGAATGGTCATCGTATATAGAAAAACTTGGGTACCTAGATTGGTCCCGCACAAATACTCAACTATGGGAAGGACGAGCCATTAGTAATAACGGAAGAGTACAAAAAAACACTAATACTGTTAAACTAACAGCTATTCAAATAAAAAAATTATTAAACCTCCCCTTAACTAAAAGGGAAGAGGCGTTAGAAAATGAATTTATGAAAGGAACATCAAAATGACTGGTATAATCTCTGATTTATATAAAGATAATGTAAACCTTATTGACCAAGCAAAAGAGGAAATTAAAGAGGTTTATTTGAATGACGATCGTCCTTGGGTTCTAGGTTATAGTGGGGGGAAAGACTCCACTGTTGTAGTTCAATTAGTATTTGATGCACTATCTGAACTAGACTCAAATTTACTAACAAAAAAGGTATATGTGATTTCATCTGATACGCTAGTAGAGACCCCATTAATTATACAATCCATTAATACAACCTTGCGTAGAATAGAAGAAAAAGCAATTGAATTAAATTTACCTTTTGAAACACATAAGGTACAACCTATAGTAGAACAGTCCTTTTGGGTAAACATTATTGGCAAAGGTTATCCATCGCCTAATCAACAATTTAGATGGTGTACAGACCGATTGAAAATTGACCCGGCTAATCAGTTTATTAAAGACAAAGTGAATTCGTTTGGTGAAGTAATAATGGTCTTAGGTGTTCGGGAAAAGGAAAGTGCAACTCGTGCAAATGTAATTAAATCCCATTCAGTTGAAGGAAAAGCATTGATGAGACACTCTACATTAACCAACGCCTATGTTTACGCACCTATTAAGAGCTTTGATCTTGATGACGTTTGGAATTATTTATTAAATACAGAATCTCCCTGGGGAGATGATAATTACGAACTTTATAGACTATATAGCGATTCAAAGAGTGGAGAATGCCCATTAGTAGTAGATAAAACCGTTAAAGAATCTGCTGGTTCTTGTGGCAATTCCCGTTTCGGTTGTTGGGTATGCACAGTTGTAAATGAGGATAAGGCTCTTTCAGGTTTTATTGATAGTGGACACGACTGGATGAAGCCACTTCTAGATTTTCGCAACTGGTTATCCTCAATTCGTGATGATCGTACAAGAAGAATGAAGTATAGAATGAATGGTCAAATTTACTTCTTACCTGTAACAATTAAAAAAATAGATCAAACTGATTTTGTATTGATACCTAAAAAGGGAGGAAGAAAAAAAGATTTAATACCTCTTAATAATTTTACTATTCTTGAAAGAGGCGAATTAAAGTCCTACTTAAAGAAGCATGACATTGATTTATCGTCCTCTCAAGACCCTGACATCTTAATAAAAGATGACCAAGGAAACCTTTGTAGATTAGGATTAGGCGCTTTCACATTAGAAACAAGAAAAGAAATTTTAAGTAAATTATTAGAAGTACAAAAAAATTTACATCACCCTCATGATGAAGGATATGAACTCATTCAGAACAATGAACTTAAAGAAATTCGAAAGCACTGGTTTAATGACGGTGATTTTGAAGACAGTCTACCAAGTATTTTTAAAGAAATTATGGAAGATGAGCTTCATGTTGAAAAAGATGAAAGACTCTTATTTGATCAGGAAGAACTTTTACAACTTGAGATGTTATGTAAAGAAGAAGGTATTGATTTCAAATTAGTTAAAAAACTACTACTTGTTGAAAAAGATTATGCTGGCTTAAAAGTACGAAGAGGTTTAATGGACCAGATTAGCTCTGCTCTTAAACAAGATTACTTACATTTATAAGATAATGAAAGGAATAGCACATTATGCTTTTTAAAAAAATTATTCTAAACAACATTGGTCCTTTTGAAGGGATAAACAGTTTCTCTTTTGATTCTGAAAATGGAGGAAACTGTACTTTAATAGGGGGGAATAATGGTGCTGGTAAAACTACACTACTAACAAGTGTTCGTTTAGCACTTTATGGTCCACTAGCTTATGGATTCAAAACGGTTTCAAGTGAATATATCAAAAAAATTACTACACTATTAAACAAAAATGCATCGAAGGGTTATGACAACAATTTTAAAATACAATTGAATTTCTCTTTAGTAGAGAATTTTAAAAGGATAAGTGTTTCTATTATAAGAGAGTGGATTCCTTCAGAAAAAGGGCTTAAGGAGAGAGTTACAGTCGTGAAGGAAAATAGACACCTGGATGAAATTGAAAAAGATCTTTTCTTTGAAGACCTTAGGATAAGCTTCCCTCCTTCTTTACTAGAACTTTGCCTTTTTGATGGAGAGGAAATTGCCAGTCTAACAAGCGAAAACAATTTATCCAAATATTTAAAAGAACTTTCAACTAAGATATTTAACCTAGATCTGTTTCAGAACCTAGAGCATGATCTACTAAATTATATATCTCAAAGTTCACGTTCTAAAGAGGAAAATAAATTAGATCAAGAGAAAACCGAAATAGAAGCAAATCTTAATTATAAAATAAGTTCTCTTACAGACATTAATAAAGAAATTCAAGATGTTAACGATAGGCGTAATTCAATCCAACAAAAGTACGATACATTAAAGAATGACTTTTCATTGCATGGTGGCTTAGTAATAGAAGAACGGACGAAAATTCAAGAGAAAATAAATGAAATGGAAGCTAAAAGAAAGCACTTAAGTGAACAAATAAAAGACTTCATCGCTAAGGACCTCCCTTTCTTTATAGCATTACCAAAATTAGCTGAGCTGACAGAACAACTAAATCATGAGGAGGAATATCATGTATCAAATGTACTTAAGAATAAAATAGTTAATTTACCTATTGATGAAATAATTGAAAGCTTAGGTATAAAAAGTGATAAGGCAATAGAAGAGAACTTAAAAGCTAAATTAGTGTCTAATTTAGCTTCAGTAAATGAAACATCTATAATCCATAATGCTTCAAAAACAGAAGCACAACAAGTCTATTCACTAAGGTCGACAACAAATGAAAAAAAACTCTCTGATTTCCTTAGTCATATAGAATCCAACAAAGAACTATTAAGTCAAATTAATGCTCTTAAGAAAAAACTAAAAGACAGTGATTCCTCCCCAGAGTTTGAAGAAATGTTAACAAAAATGGAAGAATATAATACACTCGATTCAAACTTGGAGTCTCAATTAGAAGCCCTAACAACAAGGCAAGTTCAAATACAAGATGAGATTGACGTTCTAAATAATAAATATGAAAAAATAAAAAATGACCTATACAATATCCAAAAAACAAAATCTTCCTTTGAGGAATCTCAAAAAATAATTAATATCAGTAAACAATTCCAAGAAAAGCAACTTCGTAATAAAGTAAAAGATATTGAATATTTTGCTTCATTAATGTTTAAAGCATTACTAAGGAAAAAAGATTATATTAAGCAAATACAAATAAACCATAAAGATTTTAAGCTTAAAATACTTGATTATAATAATGAACAGATAAATAAAGACATATTATCTGCTGGCGAAAAGGAGTTGTTGGTATTATCAGTTATTTATGGCACTCTTTCCTCTTCGAAAAAAGAGTTGCCTTTTATATTAGATACACTTCTTGGACGATTAGACAAAAAACATAAACAGTCAATAGTAACTACTCTATTACCGAAATTAGGTGTTCAAACAATTATACTCTCTACTGACTCAGAAATTGATATCGAACTATATAATTTACTATCAGACTCTGTTGCTAACGAATATACATTAAATTATGACACTATCACCAAGAGAACTAGTATAGAAAAACATTTCTTTCATTTAGAAAAGGAAGGTGTTAACTAAATGAACTTTCGATTAAAAACCACTGCATACACCGGTGCAATATTAAAAAATTTACAAAATTCTACTGGATTGACACCCAACCTTCTGGCACGTATTGCGATATCATTATCAATATTAGAGCCTTCTATGCCCGATGAAGTACAATCAGAAAGTGATGGGATCGAGTTTAACCGTAATACCCTAACAGGTGAACAAGATTATTTTTACAAATCACTCATTCGACAACATGCAAAAATGGAAGTCCAGGAAGATGATTATTTTCCAAATTTATTTAATGCCCATCTTCATCGTGGTACAAAACTATTAGAAAATGAGTATAAGCATGCTGGTAATTTTGATAAATTATTAAAAAATCTAATAAAACTTTCTCAGGAAAATGCTAAGGAGGTATTATAATGCTATATCTAGATAATAGTGCTACCACCTCCATTCTTCCAGAAGTAAGAGATAAAATGTTAACTTACCTAACTTCTGAATTCGGAAACCCATCTGGAAAGTATTATGATTTAGCAAAAAATGCAGACTTAGCTATTAATGAGGCTCGTACTCATGTAGCAAACTTACTTAGTGCTAAGGAAATTGAAGTAATATTTACTAATGGTGCTACGGAAAGTAATAATATGGTTTTAAAAGGAGTTGCTGACCAATATAGTGATAAAGGGAGACATATAATAACTTCCAAAGTTGAGCACAAAGCTGTCTTAGATGTGTGCGAATATCTTGAAACAAAAGGGTTTGATGTAACATATTTAGATGTAGATCAATTCGGGAGAGTTGATCCACATGATGTTGAAAGAAATATCAGAGAAGATACAATTCTAGTAAGTATTATTTGGGGAAATAATGAGCTTGGTTCATTAAATGACATCCCTTCAATATCTAATATTTGTAAAAACAAAAGTGTCTTTTTCCATACTGACGCCACTCAAGTCATAGGGAAAGTGGAAGTAAATTGGAACAACCTATCTGGCATTAGTTTCTTATCCTGCTCAGCACATAAATTTCATGGTCCAAAGGGCGTCGGTGCAGTAATTATAAGAAGTGATCAATATGGAAAATTAATTCCTATTACCCCACTTTTACATGGTGGTGGGCAAGAGAGTCATATAAGAAGTGGCACATACTCTGTTCATAATATTGCAGGCTTTGGGGAAGCTGCGAAAATTGCGTACAAAAATTTGGAAATAAATAGGTCAAAGCTAGAAAAACTAGAATTAAAATTAAAGGATCTTTTAACCGATCAATTTTATGACAAAGTTTCGTTTAACTCAGACAATAAAAACAAAATTCCTGGGATTATAAATGTGCGTTTCATTGGTATTAATAATGAAATACTATTAAAAAAACTTTCTCCTATTATTGCAGCATCTACAGGTTCAGCTTGTAGCAGTACAGAACCTTCATATGTATTACAAGCAATCGGATTAGACCTTAGAAGTATCAGGGAATCTGTAAGATTTTCTTTGTCACCACATAATTCTATGAAAGAGCTTGAAGTCTTCAAATCTTTATAGTCACACCTAGTGTTTGACAATATTTATAGGTAAAGCCACCCCCTAAGTTAAAGGGGGGGCTTACTTATTTTTATTTAAACCTTCTGCCCTTTCAACCTCAACGAATTGGTCAACACTGATACTGAGCTAAAGGCCATCGCTGCGCCGGCTACCCATGGGGCGAGTAAGCCAAAAGCCGCAATCGGAATGCCTGCACTGTTATAAATAAACGCCCAGAAAAGGTTCTGACGAATATTACGCATCGTTTTCTTACTGAGTCGGATCGCTTTAGGGATGTTGCTTAAGTCTCCACCAACAAGTGTTACATCGGCTGCTTCTATGGCAACATCTGTACCTGTACCAATAGCCATTCCGATATCAGCCATTGCTAGGGCTGGGGCGTCATTAATTCCGTCTCCGACCATGGCGACTTTTTTGCCTTCTTTTTGTAGTTTCTCGACTTGATCGGCTTTGTGTTGTGGAAGGACTTCCGCAAGAACGTGCGATTCAGGAATACCCACCTCTCTTGCTACTGCTTTAGCAGTACGAGTGTTATCTCCTGTCATCATAAAGACTTCAATATCGTCATTCTGTAACGTTTGAATAGCTTCTTTTGATGTTGATTTAACAGTATCAGCTATTGCAATCACAAAACGTAACTCATCGTTAATTGCAGCAAGGACTGCCGTTTTACCGTCGTCTTCGAACATTGTTAGTGTATCTTCAGCAGCTTCAACATCTATCCCTTGTTCACGCATGAGCTTTCTAGTACCGACAAGAATCTGTTGTTCATCGATAGCTGCTTGAACACCGTGTCCAGAGATCGCTTCAAAAGACTCAGGATTTTCTACATTTACACCTTGCTCAGTTGCGTAAGAGACAACTGCTTGAGCTAATGGGTGCTCAGAACGTTTTTCTGCTGCTGCAATATACGCAAAGTCCTCTTCTTGCCCTGATAATGTTTTGACATCGGTTACTCGTGGTTTACCTTCTGTGATCGTTCCGGTTTTATCAAGTAGCACAGCTTGAATAGCATGTGTTCCCTCAAGGTATTCGCCACCTTTAAACAAAATGCCGTTTTCTGCACCACGTCCAGTACCAACCATAATTGAAGTCGGTGTCGCAAGCCCTAAAGCACATGGACATGCAATTACTAAAACGGCGACTGATGCAGTTAAAGCTGTTGGCCATACTCCTGGGTTTACTAAGAAGAACCAGACAAAGAAGGTGACAATTGCCACGACAACGACGATCGGGACGAAAACACTTGAGATTTTATCGACCATTCTTTGGATCGGTGCTTTTGAACCTTGAGCATCTTCTACAATTTTAATAATTCCAGCTAAAGCTGTGTCTTTTCCTACTTTTTCTGCAACCATGGTAATCGTTCCGTTATTATTAATCGTTGATCCAATAACTGAATCATTTTCTTGTTTATCAACTGGAATAGCTTCACCTGTAATCATCGATTCGTCAACTGAGGTGGTTCCTTCAATCACTTCACCGTCAACAGGTATTTTTTCACCAGGTCTAACAACGATCTGCTCACCAACTTGAACTTGATCAACGGGAACTTTAATTTCTTCACCGTCCCGTATAACAGTTGCCTCTTTTGCTTGTAAATTTAATAACTGCGTAATGGCTGCAGTGGTTCTTCCTTTTGCATTAGCCTCTAAATATTTACCTAGAATGACTAATGTAATAATAATCGCACTTGCCTCATAGTAGAGTTCTGCATGTTGTACGACACCCATTTGCCATAAAACTGTTTGAACAAAGCTGTACATAAAAGCAGCTGTTGTCCCTAAGGCCACAAGTACATCCATATTGGCACTCTTATTGATTAACGCACGGTAAGCTCCTTTATAAAACTGCAGGCCAATATAAAATTGAACGACTGCTGCTAGGACAAATTGTGTCCAAGGATACTCAATAAAAGTCGGGGCAGATACATTCACGTCAAAAGGAAGGTGACTAAGCATCGTCAGCAATAACGGCACTGAGAAAATAGCACCAATGATAAATTTCCTTTTCTGATCTTTGATTTCTTTTTCTTTGGTGGATTCCTTTTCTTCATTGTCTTGCTTAAGTACCGCTTCGTAACCAAGTTTTTTCACCTTTTCTTGAATCTCTTCAATAGAAGTCATTCCAGGTGTATATGAAATCGTACCTGACTCGGTTGCTAAATTAATATTAGCTTGATTGACCCCTTCCATACGTGAGAGGCCTTTTTCAATTCGTGTTGAGCAGGCTGCACACGTCATACCTTGAATATCTAACTCTACCTTCTCTTCTTTAACTCCGTAGCCAAGTTTATCAATTTTCTCAATTACATCATCAACAGATACTTGGTCTTCATCATACTTGAGGTCTGCCCGTTCTAATGAAAGGTTTACATTTGCTTCCACACCGTCCATCTTGTTTAAAACCTTTTCTATTCTAGTTGAACAAGCTGCACACGTCATGCCTGATACATCTAGTCTTGTTTCTTTCATTTGTTGCACCACCTTCACCTATTATTTCGTAAACTGCTGCACGACTTTCATCAATTCATCCATATAAGCCTCTCCATCACCTTGTTTAGCCGCTTGGTTCACACACATCCGTGCATGACGTTCCATCATGGAATAACCAACTTTATTTAAAGCTGCATTAACAGCAGAAATCTGAACTAACACATCCACACAATAACGATCGTCTTCGATCATCTTTTGTAGGCCACGAACCTGTCCTTCAATTCGCTTTAAACGGTTTAGCATTTGTTCCTTTTCCGATTGCGATCGTGGGACAACCGGTTCTGAATCTTGGACAATCTTGGCGTCTATTTGATGGCTTTCTTCTTTGGCCATTTGATACACCTCCTATAAGAGTTACTTACATTATCACTATACCCCCCTATAGTATATATGTAAACCTATTTGCTTTTACAATTCTTCTTTGATTTTTTCCATACCATACCGATTGACAAACTTAGAAAACTTTTCTCTTTTCCTTCCCTTTTCCCGGTATATTTCGAGAATTCGATCCACTAGGGAATAAAGATCCTCAGGCTCCAAGTCATCCGCGAACAGCTTTCCAACATGGGCATTATACCCCTTGGCCTGACCTCCAATATATAGTTGGTAAAGATCTTTCTTTTTCATGACACCGATATCGTTTACCAGTGATTCACCACAACCAACCGGACAACCTGTATAGGCAGGCCTTAATGTGAAAGGGACTTCTTGACCTGCGATACGTTTGTTCAGTTCCTTGGCTACAGGCATACCTTCTTCCTCTTCCCCCTTACAAAAGTTGCACGTTCTTAAACTTTTGACGAAATTACCGACTTTATAATAATGTAAACCCACTTCATCAAATCGCTGTTTCGCTTCTTCTAATTGAGTTTCAGGAATCTTTATAATTAATTGCTGTAAAGTTGTTAGCTCTACTTCTTGATCATCTTCTAAGTATTCTCCTAATACCATTAATTGCTTTGGTTTCAACCATGACCCAAAACCTATACCTCCGTTAACGGCTATTGGAATATATTTCTCCTTCATTTTAAACCCCCTTTTATTAAATATTAAAAATAATATATCATACCCCCGTACCGTATGCAATCCATAAAGTTACAAACCTAAGATATTTTAAGTTACAACAAGATAATGGTTAAAAACGTGTTAGAGGAAAAGTATTTAATAGGAATTTTACTATAGATACATATATTACAGTTTTCTTCATAGATTAGTACAAGCAACTATAGGGGGAGTGGGTATATGGATTCTGAGATATTTTCCGTCATGATTATCGCCCTTAACCTAGTCATAATCACCACCTTTATGTATCGCTGCAAACTAGAGCAGTATCGTATGGAAGTGATGGCTTTAATTATGGCTACGAGTACGTCGTTCGGTCTTTCGATTGGATCCTTAATGGCTACCATGTTTACGGACCAACTTCTATTAGCCACCTTACTTAGTTGTGGGATTTCTGCTTTACTAGGGCTTATGTTAGGGGGTTTTTATGGAGTTTTCACCCAAATTGAAGGTGTCTTCACAGGTATTATGGCCGGGATGATGGGGTCTATGTTAGTCGTAATGCTACCACCGATAGAAGGCTTATTTCTACTAAGAATGTGCTTATTACTTCTAACCGGTACAACGATGTTTTCTGTAATGATGCTATTAAAAAGAAACAGTCCACGTTTCCAAACGAAACACGAACTGCTTTTTTTAACGACGGCTTGTTTATTGATGGTGATGATCTTTATTATGTTTCCAGAACAATCGATTCCTGAACAGGACCATCATTTTCACTGACTAATTAGTTATTTTTCCTACGACTAGACTTGGTGGTTAATAGTAATCCTAACAGTAACCCAAACCCAACGACAAAAAACACAGTGAATGAAGAAATAGCAATAAATACTTCTCCTGTTGCTAACCCAGAAGTTAATGAGACAAAGATCGCAAATAAAATGATGCCAACAGCTACAGCATAAAGAGCGGCACGAATTCGGTTCATCGCAAATACTTTAGGTGTCTCTCGTGTCAGAATACTATAAGTAATAATAGCTCCGCCAATCACGGCGAAGATCCCTGTACCGGGTACTGCCACTGCTTCTACCTCCATAAACGACATGCTTAAAGACATCAGTAAACCAAATAGAATGAGTACCGAACCTATCACTATTCCACCAATAGAAATACGGTTATTCATAGATGAATATACTTGTTGGCTTGCCTCGTTTCTTCCATGTTCACGCATATCATCAACTAACCCGCTTAGATCTCCCATCGATACCTTTGCTTCTTTAAACGCTTCTTCATCAGTCATACCTTGGGCTTTATAGTCTTTAATTCGTTCATGCATGTTGGTGATAAGCTCTTGTTTTAGATCGAATAGTTGTTGACTTTCCCCAACATCTGAAAATAAATCATGAATATAAGTCTCAACCTTTTGATTATTCTTCAACATTTTCCCCTCCTGTTATTAATTGATCTAACACCTCTTTGGCGAATTCCCATTCCTTCTTACTTTGCTCGTAACGTTCCAATCCTTCTTCTGTAATACGATAGTACTTTCTACGACCACCTTGAGTTTCATCACCCCAATATGAGTCAATCATGCCCTCTTTCTGTAATCTTCGAAATGCTGTATAGAGTGTTGCTTCCTTAAGTTCATACTGATTGTCACTTAACTCGATAATTTTTTTGTAAATCTCGTATCCATAACTGTCACCTTGTCTAAGGATATTTAAAATAATAGTGACAGTATGGCCACGAATGAGATCTGTTGAAATGTTTGCTCCCATCATCTTCACCTCTTTAAGTACATCTTATAACATATTACTGTGTGTGTCAAAGTAATATGTTATAAAAGTTAATTTGATTGTTCATAAAATAGTCCGGGTTGCTCTGATGGAATGTTTGGTGCTTAATGAGGCAGTGAATTCATCCTTCTTTTCCTGTGTAGCTAGAGTGAGGGGGATATTACCTTGTAAAGGTGCTTGAGATATGATCCGGGAATAGAAACCCACTCTCTTTGACCAGTGACAACTCGTTCAACCTCATCCCGGGAATAGAGACCCATCCTCTTTGACCAGTGGCAACTCGTTCAACCTCACCCCGGGAATAGAGACTCACTCTCTTTGACCGGTGACAACTCGTTCAACCTCATCCCGGGAATAGAGACCCACTCTCTTTGACCGGTGACAACTCGTTCAACCTCATCCCGGGAATAGAAACCCACTCTCTTTGACCAGTGACAACTCGTTCAACCTCATCCCGGGAATAGAGACCCACTCTCTTTGACCGGTGACAACTCGTTCAACCTCACTCCGGGAATAGAGACCCATCCTCTTTGACCGGTGACAACTCGTTCAACCTCACTCCGGGAATAGAGACTCATCCTGATATAAAAAACTACCCCAAAAGCCAGTCTAACCCCTGACTCTTAGGGTAGTTCCTTCAATATACAATTAAAATGAATAATTAAGGCTAATCATTTTACGGTTAACCATTTCCTGAATCGCATACTTCACGCCTTCGTAACCATATCCAGAGTTCTTGCGACCACCGTACGGCATATGATCAAAACGAAGGGTCGGTAGGTCATTAATTAAGACTTGTCCGACATTTAACTTGTGTCCGAATTGCAGTGCTTGTTTCATGTCGTTAGTAAAGATTCCCGCATTGAGTCCATATTGACTGTGGTTCATCGATTCAAGTGCTTCTTCACCATCTTGGACAGTATTTACAATAACGACAGGTCCAAATGCTTCTTCCTTATAAATCTTAGCCTCAGGTGAAACATTTACTAAAACAGTCGGCTCAAGTCCACCTTCGTATGACTTACCACCTGTAACCACACTGGCTCCTAACTCTTTAGCTTCTGCAATCCATTCAAGTAACCGATTTTGTGAGGTTTCATCAATTAAGTTTGAAATATCAGTTGTGGAATCTAATGGGTTTCCATAAATGAGCTCTTTTGTCTTCTTTTTGAATAGCTGGATAAATGGATCGGCAATCTTTTGATGAACATAAATTCGTTGAGTACTGATACAAACCTGTCCGTTATAGGAAAAGGAACCAGTGACAGCTTGCTGTGCTATATCCTCTAATCGCTGTTCCTGGCTGTGGTCAATATACAGTGCCGAGTTATTACCTAATTCTAAGGTGACCTTTTTTAAACCGGCTTGTGATTTGATGGTTCGGCCTACTTCTGGACTGCCAGTAAATGTGACCTTTTTAATTTGCTCACTATCTAACAATACTTTCCCTAACCTTGGGCCATCTCCGGTAATCACAATCAATGCTAGTTCAGGTAGGCCCGCTTCTATTAAGGCCTCCCTTAATAAGATTGAGGACAATGGTGTTTTTTCGGCTGGTTTAACAATGATGGTATTACCAGCTGCAATCGCAGGTCCGACCTTATGAACAACAAGATTTAACGGAAAATTAAAAGGCGTGATTGCTCCTACGACACCAATTGGTTCAAAGATAGTATAAGCATCGCGCCCGGCTCCATTTGGTGCTGCATCTAACGGAATGGATTCCCCTTCAAGTTTTCGAGCTTCAATAGCGGAAAATTTCAATGTTTCAACCGTACGATCCACCTCACCTAGGGCATATTTGAGTGGTTTCCCCGCTTCTTTGGCGATCGTCTCAGCAAAAAATTCTTTATAGTGGTGAACGACTTCACTAGCACGATCTAATATTTGTGAACGCTCATGTGCGGTCATTCGCCTTAACGTTTCGAAAGCCTGGTTAGCTTGATTAATAGCTTGTTTCATCTGTTCATCCGAGCATTCGGATATTCGTTCAATTTCTTCTTTCGTATGTGGATTGATTAATGGGTATGACCCGTCAGCAGACTCGGTCAACTGTTCGAGATAACTTTGATAATTTAACATCTAGGTCACTCCTTTTCTTATCTATTACTATTTTCTCATACACAGGTTGAATTAACCTAACCATACAGTTTACCTTCTACCATCCCATTCTGCATAAAACTGCTCCAAGAAATCCTGCATAAATCGATGACGTTCTTTTGCTAACTCTTTCCCTGTTGAGGTATTCATTAAGTCTTTTAATTTCAAAAGCTTTTCATAAAAATGATTAACGGCTGTTCCATTTCTTTTTCGGTATTCTTCTTCTGTCATCTGTTCTTTTGGCTTTTCCTCTGGATCGTGCATTAAATGCCCCTTTGATCCACCAAAGGTAAAACACCTAGCAATACCGATGGCTCCGATAGCATCAAGACGATCGGCATCTTGAACAACTTGTGCCTCGATGCTTGTTAACTCTTTACCGTGTCCACCTTTAAAAGAAATGGTTTGAATGATTTCTATGATCTCGCCTTGTTGGTCTAAAGGAATTTCTTGTTTAGTTAACCACTCACGTACCGTTGCTAACCCTTTTTCTTCACTTCCGGCTACCTTTTCGTCAGCTAGGTCATGTAATAGAGCTGCCATAGTACAAATAAACTGGTCTGCGCCTTCTTCTTGCGCAATAGTTTTAGTCATTTCAGTTACGCGATAAATATGCCACCAGTCATGACCACTACCTTCACCTGATAGCTCTTGTCTGACGAATGTAATTGTTAATTCTATGACTTTTTCCTTATTCATTGAAAAAACCCTTTCATAATCATTTACAAAGCTCATATGATTTATTATGCTTTAAGTATAACAAAACTGCATAACCGTCTAAATACGCACTAGGGGAGCTACTTTAAGTGGCTGAGAAGGCTAAGCCTGACCCTTACTACCCGATCTGGATAATACTAGCGTGGGGAAGTGCAGTGAAGCTGTATGTCTTTAAAGTTTACTTTTAACGTACTTGCCAAACTGCATTCCCACGGGAGTGCAGTTTTTTATTTTAAGGAGGAATTATTTATGACAAACCATTGTGGAACAAGTAGAATCGCAGGGTGCCAATTCACCCTTTACCCAATGAGTGACAACTTTGTCGACATTATTTTAACGGCATTAGATGAGGTGGATAGCTCAAAGGTATGGAAGGACACAGATGATGTTAGTACATGTATTCGAGGGAAAATGGTTCACGTATTTGATGTGACCAAAGCGATCTTTCTACATGCTGCTAAAACAGGTGAACACGTAGCGATGAGTGGGACTTTTTCAATCGGCTGTCCTGGAGATAATGAAGCGGATGTTTATATGGCTGAAACTGATGAACCAGTTAATCTAGCAAACTCTCAGTCTATTGAACAACAAGCGGGTTGTAAATTCGCCTTATATCCTATGGGGCGTGAGGATTATATGGACAAAATATATGAACAGATCGACCTCTCTAAAGCACGTGGAGTTGAAGTGAGTGCTGCTCACTATGCGACACGCCTAGATGGTGATGTAAAAGATATTTTCCATGCACTTGAAGAATCATTTGATAAAGTACAAGAAGCAGTATCTCATGTAACGATGACTTTTACGATTTCAGCAAATAGTCCATCAAATAAATAACTTGGAGGTTATTATGACTAATCAATGGAAGCTTAAAGAGATTGTGTTAATGTCCGTTTTAGGCGTTGTCTTTGCGGTCATTTATTTAATGTTTTTCTTCTTCGGCCAAGGGCTTCGCAACTTTCTAATGCCCTTTGGTCTAGGAGAATTTGGTTATGAAATTATATTTGGCATTTGGTTTATTGTATCGATCATTGCTGCTTATATTATTCGAAAACCTGGTGTTGCGTTTACTTCAGAATTAATTGCTGGAGTTGTACAAGTACTATTAGGAAGCCCAGCTGGCCCTATGTTAATACTAACAGCAGCGATTCAAGGAGCTGGTGCTGAATTTGCCTTTGCCATTACAAAATGGCGTGACTACCGCTTACGTGTTCTTATTGCAGCAGGTGTATTCGCAGCGGTCTTTAGTTTCGCATGGCACTTGTATTCATCAGGGAATATTGCACTAGCTACTTGGCTTATTATCGCCACATTTGCCGTACGTATAGTTAGTGGAGCGCTTTTAGCTGGTGTACTTGGTAAATGGATTAGTGACCAATTGGCTAAAACTGGTGTTCTTCGTGGTTATGCACTCGGAAAGGAGCAACAAGAACAACGTGAACATGATCAAGCAGTGTAACTCTTCGAAACTTGAACCACTTATACGAGTTGAGAATCTATCTTTCGATTATGACAATTTAAAAAATCCACTTATCTCTGATATTAGTTTTTCAATCGACCATGGTGAAACGGTGTTACTTATGGGAGGTAGTGGGTCTGGTAAAAGTACGATTTCCCTATGCTTAAACGGATTATATCCTGATGCTGTTGAAGGGTTCTCATCAGGAGAAATCTATTTTAAAGGTAAACAGACCACTGAATTTAATAAAGGTGAACTTAACCAACAAATTGGGGTAGTTTTTCAAGATCCTGAAAGCCAATTTTGTATGATCACGGTTGAAGATGAACTTGCTTTTACGTTAGAAAACTTAAAAACACCACGTGAGGAAATTGGGTTACGTATCACTAAAGTTCTTGAAGAGGTAGGTTTAAGTGACTATCGAAATCACAAAATCCATGAACTTTCAGGTGGACAAAAGCAGAAGGTTGCCCTTGCATCAGCTTTAATACAGCAACCTTCGTTACTCATACTGGATGAACCGACTGCCAATCTTGACCCTGTCTCTAGTATAGAGTTTATCACCTTGATTAGACGATTGAAGGAACAACATCATATCGCCGTTTTAATCATTGAACACCAGGCCGACGACTGGTTGGCCCTAATTAATAGAGTACTAGTATTAGGAAAAAATGGCGATATCATAGCTAACGGGACTTCAGAACAGGTGTTTAACGATCAACGGGAGCGACTTATCCAGGAGGGAATTTTTATACCGAAAGTTTTTATGAAGGCGAAAAAGTACATCACCAAGTCATGTGAAGAAATTTCATCATCAACTAAGCCGTGTCTAACTGTTAAAGACCTGACGTTCAAACGAAAAGGTGATGTCATCTTAAATAAGGTAAACCTTTCCTTATATGAAGGTGAGTTTGTTGCAATTACTGGTGAAAATGGGGCTGGCAAATCAACTTTACTTCAGTTGATGTCAGGCATTCTTAAGCCCAGTCAAGGCAAGATCGAATTCCTCGGCCAGAGTTTCACGAAATGGAAGGAACAACAGCTTAGAAAACAGATGGGATTTGTATTTCAAAATCCTGAGCATCAATTTATTACGGATACGGTGTTTGATGAGGTTGCGTTTGGAATGACTTTAAACAACTATGGTGAGGAGCTCACTAGTCAAAGAACAAATGACTTACTTAAGCACTTTCAATTAAGTGAACTCAAATGGAGGAACCCTTTTTCATTAAGTGGGGGCCAGAAAAGACGACTAAGTGTTGCTACCATGTTGGATGAAACACCTGATCTATTACTATTTGATGAACCGACATTTGGGCAAGATGCTCAAACCACTGAGGAGCTGATGTTCTTTATTAAACATCTACAAGAACAAGGCACTACGATCGTGTTTGTCACCCATGATATGGATTTGGTCGATACTTATTGTGAAAGAGTGTTTGTCTTAAATAATCAAAAAATAAAATTTGAAGGCTCCCCTAGTGAGTTATGGGAACAAACCCAAACACTTAAGGAAGCTAGATTACGACTACCTTATAGAATTCGCCATCAGAAAAAGGCGGGTGAACCATATGATTTCGTCTATTAATCCTAGTGTGAAAGCTGGTGCGATCTTAATCCCTGGTGTTTTACTGGGATTAATGTTCGATATCTTCACACCACTGATCTATTTAATATTTATTATTATTGTCACGTTTGCTTTTAGCCATATATCGATTAAAAAGTGGCTTCTCATTTTTTCTCCTTTCGTATTACTGGCATTAGGTTTTGCTTGGATGAGAATGTTATATACGAGTGAAGCTTTTGACAGTGGTCCGGTACTGATTCAATTTTGGCATATTGAAATAACTAAAGGGGCGATGGAAGTTGCAGCAAGCTTAGCCTTGCGTTCATTATGTTTTGTTGCATTATCACTATTATTTGTCTTAACAACCGATTCGACGAAGTTCATGTTAAGTCTTATGCAGCAATGTAAACTTTCACCAAAACTAACTTATGGGGTATTAGCAGGCTATCGTTTCTTACCAACTTTTAAACATGAACTAGATGTTCTTCGCCAAGCGCATCGGATTAGAGGTGTTGGTCGTGCGAAAGGGATTCGTGGGCGTATTCAACAATTTCGCCGATATTCGATCCCATTATTGGCTAATGCCATTAGAAAAGCTGAGCGTGTAGCCATTGCCATGGAATCAAAAGGGTTTACCGGGGAACGAGAACGAACACATTATCATGAAATGAAAGTCACTAAACGCGATTGGTACTTTTTCGGTACGCTAGTGGGTACCTTCTTCCTTGTTGTCTTTCTTTCCTACTCCCTTGGTTTTTTAAACATTTTCGGTAAAGATATTAATTGAGGCTGAGACAATTAATCATGTCTCAGCCTCGATATTTACTCACTAACTTCAAGCATTTGTAGGAATCGTTCCGGATTCTTGGTTATAATTCCATTTATATCGTACTGTAAAACTTGATTCGCTGTTCGGTTACTCACTGCCCAAACCCAAACTTCACGATCTAGCTCACGGGCTTCACTAACAAAGTCACTAGATAACATGGTTTGGTGAATCGTGTAAAAATCGACATCTAAATTAGAGACATTCCCGACAGCGGTAAACATCAGTTGCCCAACTTGGACCTCATCATTGATCCGGCGTATTTCTTGTAACATCTCATACTCAAACGCCATCGCATAAACATTCTCTTCCATTTCATATTCTTCTATTAAACGAGCTACTTCTCGTGCTAGCTCCTCTACTGTTCCATCAGGTTTAAGATCCAAAAACAAATTAATTTCAGCTTCTTTAGCTAAAGCTAGGGCATCTTCTAGTTTTGGAATTTTCTCACCTGCAAATTCTTCCGAAAAGGCCGAACCAATCTCTAATTCTTGTAACTCATCATATGTTAGATCCTTAACTCGATCCGGTACCCCTGCCATTCTTAGTAGATTTAAATCATGGTTCAAAACAGCAACACCATCTTTAGTAATTTGAACATCCACCTCTACATGTCCTACCCCCATCTCAATAGCCGACTCTACAGCACTCAATGAATTCTCTGGGGCATTGGCAGAGTCGCCACGGTGAGCGGCAATGTCTACATTCCACTTTAAATAAACTAGATTTTCATTCACATTATGGTTTAAAGCAAACATTCCTGTTACGTAAGCCACCAAAATACCGATCAAAAGGTAACGTCTTTTATGGAAAAACTGGTTAACTCTCTTCTCCCCTCTACCTAATCGCTTACTTTTAACGACAGCTAAAGTATCTTCAATGTCATCTTGTTTTCGAGCTTTAAACTGATAAAATAATCGTGTCAAAATAATCATATTTATAGGTATTAAAAGTAATGTAAATGCTAAAGCAATAAAACTTGAGAACGTGACTAAATAATAGTCAATTAGATCACCAATAACCCCGGTTATTACTGACGGAATTAAAGAAATCAAATAAATAATAGTAGCACTTAATAAAAACATAAGAACGTTTAGACCGACTAAACTCAATAAGATGGTCATTTTATTTCTTTTAGTCAAGATCAAGCTTTCCTTGATCGCTTTCCTAATCGATTTCCGTTCGATGATAATAAAATGAATCGTAAAAACTAATCTTATTAATACATAAATTGCTAAAATAATAATCGCCAAATAGACTGTTATCAAAAACATTGATAAGTTCTCAGAAACAAAAATTGGTACATTAAAATCAAATATAAATGAAGTCAAAGGTGAATTAAAAAATGGCTGTATGATTAAGTATAAAATCATGAAGGGAATCAAACTGAATCCAATCAGCTTTGGTGTTTTGGTTAATGTTGTTAAAATCGCATCAGATATGAGTATATCTTTGCCAAAATATTTCTGTTGCGCAATACTAATAATGACACCTAACTGTATAAACAGGATAATGATCGCCACAAGTCCAATAGCAAACAAGCTGGCTAAACCAACATAGCTTAAGGCAATATTGTAAACCTCATAGTTGACGATAGCAGGTGTACCTAATACTAATAATAACCGGTTAAAAATAAACGATGAAATCGGAACAAATAAAATACTAGTTAACATCATGAAGATCAAAGCAAAAGTCAGATGTTTTTTATAAGTTAATTTAAAATCATTAAAGCTATTTTTTAATAATAGAAACATAGAATCCCCCGTTGTTAAACACATACTTATAACTTTAAACAGTTTGTAAATGTTAAACTACCATATATTAATACCCTAATTCAAAACAAAATAAATATTATCCAAAAAAAAATTAAAATCTATATTTTTAAAAGTTAAAAACGTTATCGTCCTCGGGAATCATACACTTTCTAGTCAATGTTATTTTTCTTTTTGAAAAAAATAATCATCCTCCCCTTGACAGGACATACCATAGTATCATAAGATGTTAAACAAATCTTAAAACGGTCGGCTTTGATGAAGAGGAGTAATTCAGTCGAACACTTCAGAGAGCTAGTGGTTTCTGTGAACTAGTGTGGACGATTGAACGAATGGACTTCTGAGCCTCCAACCGAACGTAACTCACAGTTATTATTAAGGTTGGCGAACGTCTCATCGTTACAAGAGACGCGTATTACAGCCTAAGGGCTTCGATACGTACTGAGTGGACTGCTAGATGCAGTCAATCAAGGTGGCACCACGGGTTTCCCGTCCTTATTTTAAGGATGGGAAACCCTTTTTTTATTGGATTGGATTATCGTTTGATCAGTGGGAGTAGAGATACACAGATTGACGGTGTACTTTTACGGATTAAGAAGCCTTTCTCACGGATAGAGATCCTATTTTCACTGATTAGAGATTCATTCTCACGGATTGAGGAGCCCTTTTCACGGATTGACGACTCATTTCCACGTATATTGGAGCACCCATTCTACGTCGGACTCAATCCTAACCGGCCGATTTTAAAAAATAAAAATGATAAATCGTTGAGTAAGAGGAGTAGGCTGTGTGGAGTCTTTACAGAGAACTAGCGATGCTGAGAAGCTAGTATGATACACATGGTTGAATGGACTTACGAGAGGTTGCTTGAAAATATTAGTATGGCAACTCGGCTTCCACCGTTAACAGGATAGGGTATCGGAAATACATGAAGTTCTTCCCCTTTTTTCAAAAATGTTGTTCCCTGTACCCGAACATAGAGTGGAAAAGCTTAACTTAAATGCTTTTCAATAGAGGTGGTACCGCGAGTAAGTCGTCCTCTGTATACACATTTTTTGTGTATGCAGGGGATTTTTTTATTTCAAAATTGGGAGGTTTAGTTATGATTCATTATCGTTATGAAACGATTGAAGGCGATCACCACACACCTATATCGATATTTTTGCAGCTTCAAGGTGAAAACAAATTCTTACTCGAAAGCTCATTAAAACATGAGGATTCTGGACGTTATTCACTGGTAGGTGTGGACCCTTATTATGAGCTAATAGCATACAACGACGACATTTTGCTAAACGATCTTGTTCAACAAACATCAATAAGAAAAAAACAAAACCCAATAGATGCATTAAAACCATTAATGAATGAGGAGTTAGATCTGCCATTCGAAATTCCATTTCCATCTGGAGGTGTTGGCTATATAGCTTATGATGTTGCTAAGCAATTTGAAGTGATTGGTCAAGATCATCCAGATGAACTCAACATGCCAGATGTTCACATGATGTTTTACGAAAAGGTCATAGTTTACGATCACTTATTACAGCAAGTTCACTGTATTGTTTTCGACCGTTGGATTACTGGTGAGTCAGGAGACCATGAACTTGAACTTCGAAAACTTGTCAACCAAATCGAAACAGGAACTTTTACTGAAACAACGACATTCAAACTTAAGCAATTTCAATCCAATCTGACACAGTCCGATTATGAACAAATGGTCATTAAAGCTAAACAACATATACAAGAGGGAGATATCTTTCAAGCTGTTTTATCCCAGCGTTTAACAGCTGATTACGAAGGTGACCCTTTTGTTTACTACAGAAAGTTAAGAAAAAGTAACCCATCACCTTATATGTTTTATATTGGTTTTAAGGATTACACGATTCTAGGTACATCACCGGAAAGCTTAGTTAAGGTTCAAGACCGACAAGTAACCACTAATCCAATTGCCGGGACTCGAAAACGAGGTGCTTGTGCCTCAGAGGATCAACGTTTAGCTGAGGAGTTATTAGCAGACGAAAAAGAAATTGCTGAACACCAAATGTTAGTTGATCTTGGCCGAAATGATATCGGTCGCGTGGCAGAGCCGGGGTCGATTTCACTCAGTAAGTACATGGTGATCGAGCGCTATCGTTATGTCATGCATATTGTTTCAGAAGTAACTGGTGAGTTAGATCATGACACCCCTTCTCTAGAGGCATTAAAAGCTTGCCTCCCTGCTGGCACAGTAAGTGGGGCTCCGAAAATAAGAGCGATGCAAATCATCAATGAATTAGAACCGTCAAAACGAGGGGCCTATTCAGGGGCAGTTGGCTACTTATCGATTAATGGCAATCTAGACTTTGCCTTAGCGATTCGAACCATGATCTTAAAAGATGCTAAAGCACATGTGCAGGCTGGAGCTGGAGTTGTCTATGATTCTGATCCCATGAGTGAATATGAAGAAACATTAAATAAAGCCAAGGCTTTAATGGAGGTGATCTAAGTGATTTTGCTGATTGATAACTACGATTCGTTTACTTACAACCTTTATCAATACTTAGCTGAACTTGGTGTACACGTCATCATCAAACGTAATGATGAAATATCGATTGAAGATATCGAAAAGATGAATCCTAAAGCGGTCATTATTTCGCCAGGGCCTGGAAAGCCAGAAGATGCTGGTTTAACAGTGGCGATCATCAAACAATTTTACTCAAAGATCCCGATTTTAGGCATTTGCCTTGGTCACCAAGCAATCGGCGTAGCCTTTGGCGCTAAGATTAAGCAAGCACAACATATTCGTCACGGCAAGAAATCACTCATTCGTCATAAAGGTGGAGGGATATTTCAGTATTTATCTCAACCTTTAGAAGTGATGCGATACCATTCTTTAGTTATTGATGAAATGACCTTACCACCCTACTTTGAGCGATTAGCCACAGCAATGGATGATGGTGAGTTAATGGCGATTAAACATTATCACTACCCTGTATATGGATTGCAGTTTCATCCTGAATCGATTGGAACTGTTGATGGAAAGACGATTTTAAATCAATTTTTAAAAGAATTTCGAAAGGAGAATGAACATGAAACAGCTTCTTCAAAAATTAGTTGACGGAAACAAATTAACACAAGATGAAATGACGGTAGTGGCACGTGGTTTATTTAACGAGGACATTTCCGACAGTGAAGTCGCTTCTGTTTTGACAGCATTAAAGGTTCGTGGTGAGTCTGTCGAAGAAATCACCGCTATTGTCGAGGTCCTACGGGAAAAAGCGATGCCCATCCAAAAACAAATACATGGCGTGATGGATAACTGTGGAACCGGTGGCGACGGAGCCAAAAGCTTTAACATTAGTACAACATCCGCTTTTGTATTAGCTGGGGCCGGTGCAAAAATTGCTAAACATGGAAACCGCAGTGTGTCGAGTAAAACCGGTAGTGCAGATGTGTTAGAAGAACTCGGTGTAGCACTCGATTTTTCTAGTGATGAGGTAGAGGAACTGCTTGAAACGAATGGAATTGCTTTTTTGTTCGCCCCTCATGTTCATCACCAATTAAAACGTATTATGAAGGTGCGTAAGGAATTAGCCGTACCAACTATTTTTAATTTAATCGGTCCACTTACCAACCCGGTACAGCTTGATACACAATTTTTAGGTGTCTACAGGCGTGATATGTTAATGAAAATGGCGGCTGTACTTCAGAAGTTAGGTCGTAAAAGGGCGATCACCATTAACGGGGCTGGTCATATGGATGAAGCTTCTTTAGCTGGTGAGAATCACTTAGTCCTTCTTGAAGGCGGCGAGTTCATTCCATTCACTTTAAGTCCTGGGGATGTCGGGTTAAATACCTATACGAATGAGGAGATCAAAGGTGGAGATGCAAAAGAAAATGCCAAGATCCTCCTAGATGTCTTAAACGGTAAGCCTGGCGCTTATTTAGATACAACATTATTTAATGCAGGGATTGGACTGTTTTCAGCAGGGATTGCGACTACCATACAAGATGGAGTTAATCAGGCTAGAGAAAGCATTGAATCAGGGCGTGCATTAGAGAAATTAAATTATTTAATTGAATTCAGCGACATTCATCGAAAGAAGGCGATGTCATCATGACGGAAACGATTTTAGATCGAATTTTACAAAAGAAACGTGATGAAGTTGAACAGATGAAAAAAGATGCTTGCGTGACGGATAATAGTATTAACAAAAAGGCCCCATCACTACATCAAACTCTATTAACGACAGAACACCTGTCAGTCATTGCTGAGATCAAACGCGCTTCACCTTCTAAAGGTGATATAAACGTAGGGATGGAACCTAATGAACAAGGAGCATTATATGAGTCAAGTGGGGCGAGTGCTATTTCCGTATTAACCGACACGCCATTTTTCAAAGGTACCATAGATGATTTACGGGATGTTCGTGCAGAAGTGAGTATTCCCATCCTCTGTAAGGACTTTGTCATTGATGAAGTCCAAATTGACCGAGCGAAGCAAGCCGGGGCGAACATTATATTGCTAATCGCCGCTGCCTTGCCAGTACAACGATTGAAAGATTTATACCGGTATGCAGTTGATTTAAATCTAGAAGTTTTATTCGAGGTACACAACGAGGATGAGTTGGATGTTGCTTTTGATGTTGGGGCTAACATAATCGGCATTAACAATCGTGACCTAAAAACGTTCAATGTTGATTTATCGGTTACCGAACGGTTAGCTGCCAACATTACTGACCCTAACACGGCGATCATCAGTGAAAGCGGCATTAAACATCAGTCGGATGCCGACCGCGTCGCACGGGCAGGCGCACACGGTATTTTAGTTGGTGAAACGTTGATGCGAAGTAAGGACGTCAAGGGCGTTTTAAACCAATTGAAAGTTTCTCAATAAACGTACGTCATTTTTTCTGGAGTTAACTAACAAGGAGGCGCATTTAACATGACTTTAGTGAAAATTTGTGGCATTCAGGAGGTTAAGCACGCACAAATAGCAGCTCAAGGTGGGGCAGATGCAATCGGTTTTGTCTTTGCACCTAGCAAACGACAAATCTCAGTAAACAAAGCAGCCGAGATTGCTAAACAACTTCCATCCACCGTTAACAAAATCGGCGTGTTCGTTAACGCGTCCAAACAAGAGCTGGAAACGACGGCTCATGCGGTTGGACTTGATTTTGTTCAACTTCACGGGGATGAAACACCCGAGTTCTGTGAACAACTCGATCTACCTTATATAAAATCATTTCGTATCCAATCTGAAGAGGACCTTCAAGCATTGAATCAATATGATAGCGCGACATACTTCCTTTTAGACAGTGCTAGTGGACCTTACCGTGGTGGAAATGGGACTCAATTTGATTGGTCGATATTAGACAACAACGACTTTAACCATGAGAAGTTCATTCTTGCAGGTGGCCTCAACCCTGACAATGTTCAACAAGCTATTAAACAAACACAACCAATGATGGTTGATGTTTCAAGTGGTGTTGAAACAGATGGGCAAAAAGACGAAACGAAAATCAACCAATTTATTAACCTTGTAAAGGAGCGATCAACATGTCATACGCACAACCAGATTTAAATGGATTATTCGGGGATTACGGGGGACGCTTCATCCCTGAAACATTAATGGCAGCTGTCCAAGAGTTAGAGCAAGCATACGATCAAGCCATTCAAGATGAAGCATTTAATGATCGTTTAAAGCAATTACTCAAAGAATATATAGGAAGAGAAAATCCACTTTATTATGCCGAAAACCTAACCGTCGAAATGGGTGGAGCCAAAATATATTTAAAACGAGAAGATCTTAACCATACCGGAGCGCACAAAATTAACAATACGATCGGCCAGGCGCTACTAGCAGAACGAATGGGCAAGCGAAAAGTCGTTGCTGAAACCGGTGCGGGTCAACATGGTGTAGCTACAGCAACCGTCTGCGCTCTTCTTAACTTAGACTGCGTCATTTTTATGGGAGCTGAAGATATTAAAAGACAGAAACTTAACGTTTTCAGAATGGAATTATTAGGCGCAAAAGTGGAATCAGTCGAGCAAGGAAGTGCGACTTTAAAAGATGCGGTTAACGAGGCCTTAAGATATTGGGTGTCCAATGTTGAGGATACTCATTACATTATGGGATCTGTCCTCGGCCCTCACCCATTCCCAAAAATGGTCCGCGATTTTCAAAGTGTCATTGGTAAGGAAACCAAACAGCAAATCATCGAAAAAGAAGGCCAATTACCTGATGCTGTCGTTGCCTGTGTAGGTGGTGGCAGTAATGCGATGGGGATGTTTTACCCATTTGTCGAAAATAACGATGTCCAGCTCTATGGGGTAGAAGCAGCAGGTAGTGGTGTCGAAACTAATAAACACGCTGCAACTTTAACGAAAGGGTCAGTTGGAATTTTACATGGGTCGATGATGTATTTACTACAAGATGATCACGGACAGATTCAAGAAGCACATTCTATTTCAGCCGGTCTTGACTACCCTGGAGTCGGCCCAGAGCACAGTCACCTTAAAGATATCGAACGTGTCGAGTACCGTGCCGTTACAGATGATGAGGCACTTGAAGCCTTCCAACTATTATCACGCACAGAGGGGATTATTCCTGCACTCGAGAGTTCACACGCAGTTGCTGAGGCAATCAAACTCGCTAAGCAAATGTCACCAGATGAAACCGTGGTAATATGCTTATCCGGTCGTGGTGACAAGGACGTTGAAGCCGTTAAACAACATCTCGGCTATTAATCTAGGAGGTTATGTTCATGCAAACAATCACTCATGGTAAAAAATATTTACAATCCAATTTAAAGGAAACCTTAGACAAAAAGGAAAAAATATTTATTCCGTATGTGATGGCAGGTGATGGTGGTCTGGAAACACTCATCCCTACCTTACAACGATTAGATCGAGCAGGTGCCACAGCCATTGAAGTCGGCATTCCTTTCTCCGATCCTGTTGCTGATGGGCCAACAATACAAGAAGCCGGAAAACGTGCTCGCGCAGCCGGAGTGACCCTTACTTCTATTATTGATATACTAAAGCAAGAACGTGCTTCGATTCAAGCGCCCATTATTTTTATGACTTATATCAATCCGATCTTCAAATATGGTATTGATCGATTCATGAAAGATGCTCAAGCGGCTGGCGTTGATGGTCTAATTATCCCTGATCTCCCTTTAGAACAAAAGATTTTAATTGATTCGGCTCTAACCAATTCAGGTCTTGCCCTTATTCAGCTTGTGTCGCTGACCAGTTCCAAAGAGCGAATGGAAAGAATCGCAAACGCTTCTGAAGGCTTTCTTTACGCCGTTACGGTTAATGGGATCACAGGGGCACGTAGCGAGTTTAATGATCACCTCGAAAATCATTTTTCCTATCTTAAACAGGTCAGTAACGTCCCTGTTTTAGCTGGGTTTGGAATATCAACACCAGATCATGTCAAACAAATGGCTAGCTTTAGTGACGGGGTCGTTGTAGGCAGTAAAATCATCGAACTCTTACAACAGGAAGATTACCAAGCGATTAATGATATGATTGAAGCGAAAGACTAACTAACAGAATAGAAAGATGTGGATCACATGCTAGACTTAATCATCCTATTTTTCGTCGGATTAACGGCAACAACACTAGGCACTTTAGCTGGTGGAGGTGGGTTAATTAGTTTACCAGCCATGTTAACGCTTGGAATCCCCGTCCATTCAGCTATTGGAGCAAATAAAGTGACGAATTCTATTAGTTCATTTACAAGCTTTCTTATGGTTTACCGGCAAAAAGGTGTCACGATTAAAGAAGGCTTAAAAATCATACCCATTAGCTTAGGTGGTGGCGTTGCTGGAGGAATCATCGCCTCCTCCCTACCACCTGATTTAATGTACAAAATAGCTATTGGGCTACTGATTTTCGCCTTTTTGTTTTCTTTTATCAGTAAAGCTGACTTTTCAGGGAAAAGTACCTTTCACTTTAAAACACGTGGGACACCTTTTTTATTTGGTATTGGGATCTATGACGGTATGTTTGGCCCTGGCCAAGGAACGTTAATGCTTTATGTTTTTTCTTATTTAAAAATCTCTTATTACCGTGCTGTTGGCCTTATGCGTGTCGCGACTTTTGCTAGCTGTTTTGGCGCTGCCATTAGCTTCATCTCAGCAGGTCATATTATTTGGTCGTTGACGTTTGCATTAATAGTTGGTTCATTACTAGGCGCACAAGTAGGTGTTCGCCTAGCCGGAAAACTCAAACCACATCATGTAAAAATACTTCTAAGAGCTGTAACAGCCGCACTTATTCTTTATATTTTATTTGATAATCTTGTGATATAACAGCCACGCTAAAGGTTTAGTTACTGAGTGTTATAGGAAAATAGAAGCGTTTTATATGATTGATGAATGCCCATCATGACTTAAATACAGTTAAAATTTCAGAAATACGGTTAAAATTTTGGATTTACGGTTAATTTCTGAGATTTACAGTTAATTTAACGAAAATACGGTTAAAATCCTAAAAATACAGTTAATTACACTAAACCACCTAAGATATATCTAGTCCCCTTCCCTCTTCCGGCAGTAGGTAAGTTCATATTCTTCAATAAATATTTAATCACTTGAGGGTTATCGACTTTGAGGAACTCCCGTGCTTGTGCGTTCGTGATTTCCTCACCAAAAATTAATGCATAATCTCGTAAGGCAGGGATATGCGCGTGGCTTGACTTCCCCCCGCACTGAGTACACATCCACGTGCCCCATTGGCGTACCATTGGCAAAGCACCACAGTCTGGACAAAACACCCCAAAGCGTAGATCATCACTTTTCAACTGATATTTTTCAATCACGTCTTCAGAATAAGGAACATGATCAGCAACAAGAGCCTGACCCAGTTCTTCTAATCTACTATATTCAATCAAACTAGGTTCATCTCGCTTGTTAAACTGTCGATAATGATATAAAAAGGCATGAATTGGAATGACTTGACCACGGTGGAAATGGTTGTCTTGTTTAATATGGAGAATACTTTTCCGATTAGCAAAAACGACTAGCGTGTAAATCGGGATAGGAGGGTAACCGTTTTGATGAAAAACTTGTTCTAATTAAAATTGGTGTTTTTGAACTTGAAGGAGTGGGTCTGGAAAGGGTTCTGTGTAGTCTTCGATCGTGCGGAGCATTTGTTTAGTATCTTGGTTGAAATAAATATCACCAACCATATTTTTAACTTCGACGATCAACATCCAAGCAGGGTTTAGAAGCAATGTATCCATCTGAAAATAATAATCTCGCCATGGTAATCGTAAGTCATGAATACAGCACGTTCGCTCATGGTCAATTAAATTCACATAATAATCAAGTGACCTCTCTCCTCGATCACCAGCACGAATGATCCGAACAGCATCTTGAATAGGCAGCTGATTGGTATGGCCATGAACAATCCGGCTGTTAATAGATTCATACTTCCAGAGCTTTATTGGTTTGTCGTGATCTTTTAGAATCAATAAGCAACAATCCCTTCAAATTGGTATACTTAATATAGTAGCTATTTTTCAAATAATTACAACATATAATACTATTGATTTATCAAAATAAAAAACTTCCACGAGGGAGAACATGTCCCTCTTTCATGGAAGCGTTACTTTGGTATAAGCTTAAAATTAATAGAATATCCGTCCTTTTTTCCTCTGTTTCTTAAGTAGCCAAATGCCAACGAGCAACAGCACGATGCCAATTTGCCAAAAGCCTCGGTCCGGGGCATCAAGCAATATATAAGTTAAAAAATCTAATACACCATCCCACGGTTCCGTTGGGTAAACAAAAACAATGGGAAATACTCCTACTACTATAGATATAACACCTAGCCCTATAAAAATACGTGAGAATAGCTTCACCCTCGATTCCCCCATTAAGCAAGAAAAGTCTATTAGCACTCTTTTTCAATCAACCATTTAGTTTATATTAATCGAAAATTCAAACTTTTATACTATTTTAGCACAAATCATTAATTTAAAAAGGACTTAGAGGGAAATTATTATAGAACTTTCAACTATTTTGCTGAAGGATGGTCATTTAAGTACCATACAACTTGATTCTTACCACCTTGTTTAGCGCGATATAAAGCCTGATCTGCACGCTTAATTAACTCATCTCCAGCCTCACCATCACTAGGATAAACAGCAACTCCAACACTCATGGTGACATGATAAATATTACCATCGACCTCCCACGGCTTGGATACTGTCTCAATTAAACGCTCTGCGACTCGCTGAACATCTAAATCAGAATAAACATTCCTCACCAATACATTAAATTCATCTCCACCGATCCGAGCAATCAAATCTTCTTCTCGTACCGCATTTTTCAATCTCCTAGCTAAATAAGTTAAAAACTCATCCCCAGCATCGTGTCCTAAATCATCATTAATCTTCTTAAAGTTATCACAATCTAAGTATAACAGGGCTATACGTCGGTTTTGATGACGTGCATCCTTTAACACTTGATCTAACTTCTCTTTAAAATAACGACGGTTTGGCAATTCAGTCAAAGGGTCATTATTAGCAAAGAATTGAACTTGCTTTTCAGCCCGTTTGCGATCAGTTATATCGATTAAAACCCCTTCAATATACTTTATTTGATTATCATATCCTCTAATAATGATCGTCCGGTCATCAACCCATTTAATAGAACCATCCTTAGTTCTAATGCGATACTCTTGTTGATATTCATTAATGCCGTTTTGCTTGTAATATTCTACTTCATCAGTGATACGATCGAGGTCATCTTCATGAATAATCGATGAAAACGGGGTTTTCTCACCTAAAAAGTCACAAGACGAATAACCAAACTGTTCGACGTTTTTAGATATATACTCAATCGGCCAACCAGGTTCATTTTTCCAGCGTAGGACAACAGCCGGTGTGCTTTCAATTACCGTCTCAGCTAACCTAACTGATTCCTCAGATTTCTTCTTGGCAATAATAACAGCCGCTAGGTTTGCAAAGGCATCAAATACCTGCATTTCCTTTTCAGTTGGTAAGCGTTTTTCTTTGGAATAAAAGGCAAGTGTCCCAAATAACTCACCATTTGTTGAGGTAATGGGTTTAGACCAGGATGAACGGATACCAAACGATCCCAGTTTGTCACTTAATCCTTCCCATAGTAGACTGTCATGAATATCTTCTACCAACACAGGTTCGTTAAGATAAGCAGCCGTTCCACAAGAACCAGATTGAGGTCCTATTTCAATTCCCTTAAACATCTTCACAAGATCACTCGGCAAATTAGGAGCAATTGCATTCCCTAGTTGATTGGAATCTTTATCAAGAAGAAGAATTGATGAATAGATTCCCTCTAAAGATAGGTCCAAAGTGCTAATTAGATGTTTTAAGGTATCCCACAATGGAATTTGTTCCATCGCTAATAATTCAATCACTTTACTCTGCTCTATTAATATATCTTGTGCACTTAAATGCTTGTTCATGATTGTCATCACCAATCTATTAATTTATGTCGAATTTTTAAGAATTATCCATACTATACCACTACATTTCCAATAAACCAAGACAAAACTCCTAGAAAATGCTTATAAGTTTCATTTTACTGTCATTTTAAATATACTAGTAAACAAATCGGAATAATTTTAGTTTTAAAAGGAGCTTTTTTATGAAAAAAATATACATCATTCACGAAAATGACGAATGGACTCAACCACTTATCGAAGCATTAGAAGAGCTGGGTGCTCCTTATGAAAGCTGGTTCATTCATGAGGGACATATCGATTTAACCGAAACTCCTCCCAATGGGGTATTTTATAACCGAATGAGTGCATCCTCTCATTCACGGGGACATCGCTATGCACCAGAATTAACTTCAACCATACTCGCATGGTTAGAAGAACACGAGCGTCTTGTATTAAATGGAAGTCATGCTCTAGACTTAGAGATTAATAAAGCAAGACAATATACAGCATTACAAAAAGCTGGAATCCGAACGCCTCAAACAATGGTCACTGTCGGTAAAGAACAAATGATTGAAGGTGCTCATCAAATGGAAAAACCATTTATCACCAAGCATAATCGAGCAGGGAAAGGTTTAGGTGTTCAACTATTCCAGAGTGTTGAGGCGCTTGAAAGCTATGTTAATAGTAATGAATTCGAAGAGCCAATTGACGGTATAACCTTATTACAGCAGTATGTTGAATCACCTGACTCGACCATTACACGTTGTGAATTTATCGACGGTAAGTTTTTCTACGCGGTCAAAGTCGACACATCAGAAGGCTTTGAACTTTGCCCTGCTGATGCCTGCTCCATTGAGGATCAGTTTTGTGTGACCACGGAAAACACACGTGAAAAGTTCCAAATTATTGAGAACTTTGCTGATCCGATCATCCATAAATATGAGAAATTCTTAAAGGATAATGGGATCGATTTTGCCGGCATTGAATTCATTCAAAATAATAATGATGAGATTTTCACCTATGATGTTAATACCAACACCAACTATAACTCTGATGCCGAGCTTAAAGTTGGTCAATATGGGATGAAACAAATCGCCAAAGTATTAAATAATTACCTTCAAAAGCTTGACTAAAAATGAATCCCTGCTAACAGTATTCGAACTGTTGCAGGGATTTTTGGTTAGTTTCTTCAATTATGGTTCATTAAGCCTACTTATTATTCAAGATTGAATGGCTCTTGTAAAAATAAAATAATTTCTTCAACTAACCCCTCAGCAAGAGGTGATGTTGGATCCTGATAAGTTGCTAAATTCCCCATACGATCTTCCGGAGAATCTTTTAACACGTGGTTCATTCCATCTATCACAACCCATTCAGCTTCTGGTTTTGCTTTTGCTAATTGTTCAGCATCTTCTTTAGTTACCTGTAGATCGTGTTCACCTTGGACAATTAAAGTGTTAGCATCTACCTTAGTCATGATCTCACTTGGATCATATGCCATCCAAGACCCTAAAAATGGTTGTACTCCTGGCCGAAATGTACTTTGTAATTCAGTTGAGACATCTTCTACGACATTTCCTTCAGCTATTTGATTAAGAATCTTATCCGCCTCTATCATTAAATGTTCCGGTAGTTGGACGGCCAACTGTTCCCTTAATACATCATCAATTGTACGTCCTGCTCCAGCGATTGAAATGATCGCATCAACCTCGACATCGAGTGATGCCAACTTACCCACTAATGCTCCTTGACTATGGCCAATGATACCTACTTCATTAAAACGGTCATCTTCTTTAAGCATTTCTAACCAGTAGACTGCATCTTGTATAAAGTCATCAAAGCGCATGTCTTCTTCAGGAACAATAGCATCCGAATTTTCTAAAGCTCCACGCTTACTATAGCGCACACTAGCTATTCCCTTATCTGCTAAAGCTTCAGCTAATAACTTCAAGCTATTATTCTGACCTACCCCTGGTGAGTTCCCGTGCCGATCAGTCGGGCCTGAACCAGGAATGATTAATACGACAGGTGATGGCCCATCTTTATTTGGCTCCAATAACTCACCTTGTAAAGTGCCGTCATCTGTTTCAACTGAAACGAGATTAGCCTCTTCATCTTCTTCACTTGACAACTCACCTTTTTGTAAATGAAACGGAAAGGATTGTCCTTGTTGCGTGAACGTGCCTTCTATACGCTCTTCATGCTCTAAGTCACCAACAAAGCGAATAAACTGACCAGGCAAGTCCATATCAAATCGGATATCATCATCAGATACCTTCAAGTCGGACAATGGGAAATCCGTCAACCCTTGCATAGGAATACTGATCTTCCCGGCTAAGTCATCTTCATCAACTTCTTCAAAAGTTACCAAAACATTCAAAGGCATGTCGGGTGTTTCAATCATACCTTGCCAGTTACCTATTAAGGTGTTTTTTATATTGTTATCATCCATTACTTCTTCGTTCGAACAACTTACTAATAAAAAAACGAATCCAACCATTAATGAGAGCCAAATCTTTTGCAATTAAATTACCTCACTTAAACGTAGTATTTATGATGATTAATCCTTTGTCCGAACTCTAAAAAGCACTTCTTTATTTAGTCTGAACTAGATCAAGCTACGTCATAACCACAATGAGAAACCAAATGATCATAATCGTTAAGGTGACAAATTTGGCAAACGCACCACTTAAGAACCCTAGAAGTGACCCAACTGAAGCCTTCGCTGCCTCTTCTGCCGTTCGTTTTTGTAATAACTCAACGACGAACACTGCAATAACAGGTACAACTAAAATCCCTAACGGTGGCATAATAAACGCACCAATGATGACACCAATTGCTGCTGCCCATTCACCACGCTTAGTACCTCCATACTTTTTGACGAAATAACTATTTGCAATAACATCAGCCACGACAACGATTATAGTTAGAATAATCATCGACGTCCAAAACACCCATGTTAGTTCCTCACGATTGATTCCAAAATGATAGACAAAAAATCCACCCCAGACTACTAATGGGGCAGGTACTATTGGGAAAATAATCCCTATGTAACTCAACAAGAACAAACCAGCCACCAACACCCACATGATGATTTCTGTAAGTTCCATAAACGATCACTCTCAATCATTTAGATTTTAAGAAATACGGTTAATTTCGAGAAAATACAGTTAAAGTTTCTGAAATACAGTTAATTTGAGCAGAATACAGTTAATTTTTCAGAAATACGGTTAATTTCAGGAAAATACGGTTAATTAGACTTACTGTTTATTATAGCCTTTATTAACTTATAGGGTAAACTAAAATGTGCGCCTCACCCGAAGCGCACATTCACACTATTCTAACTCCTCCAAATCGAATGAAATCACTCGATCTGTTCGTGGATTATAAACGACATGACCTTGAACAGTTACTCGTTCCTGAGGTGATTCAACGACATAATTGTACGTCTCACTCACACGATTTTCAGCTACTTCTTCAGATCCAACGAATTCATAATCAACAATGTTATAACCAGGGTAAGCTACGCGCACAATTTCCATTAAATACTTACCAAACTCTTCTTCCTCTAAATCTGGTGCAGGTGATATGACGACATCAACAATCCCAACTCCTGGATTTGCACCTAGTGCTTCAAATGCACGACGGTGGAGATTGATATGATTTCCCGGAAATTCATCTACTGTATCAACAACTTCAACTAATATTTCCCGTTGAGTTGCTGGGTTACGTACTTTTAACATTTGACCACATCTAAACTCACTTTGTGGACTCACTGCAACAGTCATAAATTGATTATCGGACCAAGGAATATCACATTTTGTTACTGCCCCTCCTTCTGTCCATGTCGCCTGTCCTTGAATGGATTGGCGCCGATAAAAGAACGGCATATGAAAAAGAGGCTGTTCCGTGTCGGGGGCTCGGTGGAAGTGATCAACGTTATTCGGATAGTAAAAATATGGATACATATTCTTCCTCCTATATTTATTTTTCTCATTATTTAACATATGCCTACTAAGCTTGACTGTTACCTTTCAGTTCCTAAAATTGTTTATACAATACAATTCAAATGTAAATTTATTTTAAGGTTTATTTTTTCGTGGTATAATAATAAAGGACAAACAAGAAATCTATAGGGGGAAACGCAGTGGGTAAAAGAATTTTATTTTTCTTATTAACAAACATTCTTGTGTTAACCACAATTATGATTGTTTGGTCAGCGATTGTCTCTTTTACAGATATCGGACCAACATATGATGGTAGTGGTGCCTTAGGTATTAATTATACATCACTAGCTGTGTTTAGTTTATTAGTCGGTTTTTCAGGTGCTTTTATCTCCTTAGCAATGTCCCGTTGGATGGCTAAGAAAATGATGAAAGTCCGTGTACTAGATCCTAATGATAATTTAACAACAGCTGAGCGCCAATTAGTAGAGCGCGTCCATCGCCTATCTCGTGCAGCTGGTTTAATGCATATGCCTGAAGTAGGAATTTACCGTTCTCAAGAAGTTAATGCTTTCGCAACCGGTCCAACCAAAAAACGTTCGCTAGTTGCTGTATCAACAGGTCTATTACAATCTATGGACGATGACGCTGTTGAAGGTGTACTTGCACATGAGGTGGCACACGTCTCAAATGGTGATATGGTGACAATGACATTACTACAAGGTGTCATTAACACATTCGTTGTATTCTTATCACGTATTGTTGCTGCAGTGGTTTCCAACTTCGTACGTGAGGAAATGAGAATGATTGTTCACTTCATTGCGATCATCGTGTTCCAAATCCTATTCTCAATTCTAGGAAGCCTGGTTGTTATGGCATACTCACGTCATCGTGAATTCCATGCTGACCGTGGTGGTGCTGACTTAGCAGGTAAAGATAAAATGGCTCATGCACTACGTTCGCTTAAGAACACTTTAAGTAATGCTAATGACCACAGTGATGATACAGCCATTCAAACGATGAAAATCAATAACAAGGGTGGAGCAGCAAGATTATTTTCTTCTCACCCTGATTTAGATGAGCGTATTGCACGTTTAGAACAAAAATAATCCTAAAAACCTGACGTAGACACTACGTCAGGTTTTTTCACTTCTAACTTCTTCTTTCGATTAAATTAACTCCTACTCCCATACATAACACACCAATTAACACGATAATCGCTATGGGCTCTAGCAACTCACCTAACCCTTGTTCGTACATTGATACCCCTTTTAAAGCATCCATTGCATAAGTGATCGGGTTAACCTTAGATGCAGCTAGAATAAATTGGTTACTCACCGCTTCAATCGGCCAAAACGCGCCACCGATCATCGCCATACTTACCGATACAATCGGCACAACAGAATTTAACTGCTCTTGAGTTTTCGTAAAGCCTAATAAGAGCATTCCAATCGCAACAACTGAAAATGTGAAGCTTGCTATTATTACCAATAAAGCACCAGTACTTTCCCCAACATCAAAATTAAACAGATATTTAAACAATAAGACGATCAATATAATCTGTAAAATTCCTAGAACAAACGAATAACTCACATGCCCAAAATATACCTGCCACTTCTTAACGGGTGACAATATAATTCGATTCATCGTTCCCGTCCGTTTTTCTTCAGCGATCTTGCTTAAACTAAATATGATCGTATAGATTGAAAAAAACAGGGTCATTCCAAACAAGGTCTGTATCTGATGGTTATAAGTTGGTGCAGCATTGTCGTTGTCTACCATCTCAGTTGTTACAGATAGGGCTGGCTCAGATAATCGATTTTCCACCTGACTACGAAATTGGTCATCGTCCACCACTGATTCGACAGTAGCTAAACGGTTTTCATTCATATAAACCTGCCTCACCACTTGCTCTAACATGGTTAACTCGGGACTTTCTGATAACATCCAGATCTGATAGTTATTTTCCATAACCAGTAAAGCAAAGGGCTTATTACCCATAGCAATCTTTTCCCTTGCCTCAAGCTCTTCCATTTCTTCAAAAGAGTAGCCATCTGTTTCATTAAGCCGTTCCAGCCAAAATTCCTTCTTAGACTCACTCACTGAATCATCGATGACTGTTGGAACCTTAATCGATGAGATCGAACCAAAGCCACCAACAACAGCTACGAACAAAATCGTCATAAGAACCATAGCAAAAAACAATACCGGCTCTCTCCGTAATCGCTGCCACTGTAATAAGAATAATGCCTTCATCTAAGCCACCCTCCTTTTTGGAAAGATAAATAAACTCATGCTGAATATGACTATTGCCATCACTAGTAACCGAACTAATAATGGACCAATGGCGCTTAAACCTAAGCCTTGAGTCCACTGTAAATAAGCGTTCATGGCAACCCCATTCGGCACCCATAATCCCATTTGATTAATCACATCAGGTAATTGGAACATTGGAGCAAAGCTACCCCCTAAAAAGGCAAACACACTTACGATACCAAAAGCGAACACATTAGGAATTGCATTACTTTTTGTCCTCATTGCCATAGCTACTAGTAAAGTCCCCAATGAGCCAATGGTTAGCGCGTAAACTAAAGAAATTAAACCAATACCACCCCAATAGGCCCAATTATTCAGTTGGAACGCTTGGAAGACAAGACTAGAAGCTACCAATAATATGAAGATCTGCATAACGACCAATACTATAGTAGAAACCCATTTTCCGGATAAATATAGATTTCGACTTCTTCCTGACAGTAAAATACGATCAAAAACATGTTGGTAATTCTCGATATAAGCCTTAGACCCCATCGTGGAAGCTACATATAATGCAAACATAACAGCCATTCCAAACGTATAATACTGAAGCATCGAAAGGGGTTCTTGATCCGTAACTGATTCAACTCCCCCAAGATCATGAATAGATAACTCCTCTTCAGTTGAAGTTATTGCCTCCTCGCCACCGACTTGAGCAATGGCAGTCTCCAAGTTGATTTGATCAACCAACGTACTGATGATGTCATCAACAATATCGACAGCTAAGGCACTGTGATCACTGGATTGAATAATTAATTCACTTCCCTCACCCTCATCAAGGATCATCTTTTGTAAGGCTTGATAAGTAAAATCTTCTGGGACCTTAATAATAGCTAGGATTTCCTCATCTTGAACTGCTTCTAAAGCCTCATCCTCAGCTAAGTAAGATACTTTTACAACCCCTTCTAAATCATCACTGAATAAAGCCTCTTCGATAATAGAAAAAGGTTGAAACGATTCAGCTGCTTCGGTCATACCTACTTTTGCCTCATCTGGGAAAGCAGCAGAATTGACGTCATCAATGAATTGTTGCACCCCAGCCTCTGTATCATCTTCCTGTACAATAGCCACCTTTAACTCAGAAAATCCTTCCTCCGACATCACACCACCTAGGGCAAAACCTAAAATAGCAGTTAGTACAAAGGGCATGAGCAGCAACACAAGTAATTCTGTCCTATCCCTGATTAGAATTAAGACATCTTTTTTCAAAAAGTTTACCATCACTCACACCCCCCTAGTCTCTTAACTTACGGCCTGTTAAATGTAGAAACACATCTTCTAATGTTGGCACCTGCACATTAATTCCTGCAATTTGTGCATCTTCTTGTTCAGCGATCTGAAAGACTTTCCCCAACAGCCGACTACCTTTTGTGACAATCAGTTTTATCCCTTTATCATGCTCTACTACTTGTAAGACTTCTTCTAAGCCCGATAATGCTTTGACTAAGTTTGGGTAAGGTCGATCTAATTCAATTAAAATCGATTCTTCACTTGATAGAATACTTGTTAATTCTTCTTGAGTCCCTGTTGCAATCACTTTCCCGTGGTCCATAATATAAATCCGATCGCATAATCGCTCAACCTCCTCCATGTAGTGGCTTGTATAAAGAACGGTCATCCCCTTTTCTTCATTTAATTGACGTACCATCTCCAAGATATAGTTGCGTGATTGTGGGTCAATTCCAACTGTCGGTTCATCCATAATAATGATTTCTGGTTCGTGTAACAAAGCTACAGCAATATTAATTCTTCGCTTCATTCCACCAGAGTAATTTTTGACTAATTCTTTTTGCTTTTCTTCTAACCCAACTATTTTTAAAGCATCCTCAACCTTCTGATCTAACGTTTCTCCCTTTAATCCATAAATCTTTCCGAAGAATTTTAGATTCTCGAGTGCTGTTAACTCCTCATAAACAGCAATTTCTTGTGGGACAACCCCCAACACGTTACGAATGACATTGGGATTCTTCACAACACTTTCTCCATTCCACTTCACATCACCTGAAGTCGGCATTGATAACGAGGAAATCATGGAAATTGTCGTTGACTTCCCTGCTCCGTTAGGTCCTAGCAAGCCTACAGATTCACCCTTATTTAAATAAAGATTAACTTCATCAACGGCTACCGTACTCTTAAACACTTTTCTCAAATCGGTCGTTTCTAACATGCGCTCTCCTCCAAACACTTTTCGTCTAATTTCTTCAAGTATATAAAAAAGAAGGCAGATTCAACACTGCCCTCAGTCACTAAATGGAAGATAAACCATGACTTAAGTCATTTAAATTAAACAATCTGATTTCTAATTGCATAGATTGCCAATTGCGTTCGATCACGAAGCTCTAGTTTATCGAGTAATCCGCTAATATGATTTTTTACCGTTCCTACTGATAATGCTAAATCTTGCGCAATTTCTTTATTGCTCTTTCCTTCACCTATACGCCTTAATATATCAATTTCACGTGGTGTTAATAAATCATTTAGACCTGATGTTTCACGCTTCTGTTTATGTAACAGACGTGGGACGACCTTTGCGGCTACTTCTCCTTGAATTTGAAGTCCACCTGCTAAACAGCTTTTAATCGACTTAATTAACCACTCAGCATCTGCATCTTTAAGCATATAACCATGTGCACCAATACGAAGCGCCTCAAGTGCATATTCATCATCATTAAAGGTCGTTAACATTAATACTTTCATCTCTGGCCAACGCTCTCGTATGATCTTAGCGACTTCTAATCCATCGATCTTAGGCATGCGAATATCTAATATCGCCACGTCAAACCACTGTTCTTCGCATAACTTTATCGCTATTTCACCATCACTTGCTTCTCCCGTCACGCGCAAATCATCATCCGTTTCGATCATCATCTTAAGCCCTTGCATGACAAGTGATTGATCTTCAGCCAGTAAAATCCGTGTCATTGACAGCACTCCTAGTCTTTAAAATTGGTAAGGTTCCACGCACGATGAATCGTTTTTGATAGCCAGAAACTTCTAGTTGACCACCCACTTTTTCTACACGTTCTCGCATCGACTGTAACCCATACCCTTCTCGATACTGATAATCTGCATCAATCGGATTCGAAATTTCAAACCTAAAAACACTTTCTCCAGGCGACTCAAAAATAACAGAAGCTTCACGTTCTGGACTATGACGCATCACATTGGTCAGTGCTTCTTGTACAGCTCGGTAGACAGTTACCGTCTGATCCACATCCAGTTCTGCCGTAAACGCCCGATTTTTAACAGAGAAATAAACCTTAATTAAGTTCTCTGCTTCAAGCTTACGAATTAACCGCATGATGGCAGGTAACCCACCGACTTCATCCTGTTTCATCACTTTAACCGCGCTTCTTGTCTCATCTAGACTTTCTTTCGCAAGTCCTTTAAGCATATCCAATCGCTCGACTGCTTCAGTTCCTGCTTCCATTCGAGCAACCTCCAACTGCATCAAAAGGTTAGTCAACTTATGACCAACTCGATCATGAATCTCTCTTCCAATCTGCGCTCGCTCTTCTTGACGGGCCAGTTGTTCGTCATTAGCAGATTTACGCTTCAGCTGGCGGTACTCGTGCAATAGCGCCTCATAACGAGCATCGAAAGCACGCCATCTTTGAATATAAAAATAGGCTAGCACCCCAACTATTGCGTAAAAAACGATGTATATAACCGAAAATGTAACGGAAATAGGAGATGATATTAACAGTGACACAGCCAAGGTAGTGCCAGCAATTACAGCATACCACCTCTTTAGCCTGAAAATCACTTCACCCATTAAGTATGTAAAAATAATGAGTGAATAAGGGTTCGAACCAACACCTTGTCCACCTTGAAATAACACTGCTGTTACTAAACCAGCACTTGTAAGCACAATAGTAGTCATTATTAAGCTACTCGTAAATAGGGGAATGGTAAAAATTAAAGCAAAAAAGAGTGCTGCACCAAACCATTGGGAATGAGAAATCATTGCTAGGCCATGATTCATTGATATTAAGCCTATACCCCAAGTTACCCCTAAAATAGTTAACCAAATCCACACCAAATGTCGCTCCATTATATTCACCTAAATGCTTTTATTCTTATCATAACATTAAAGACTACAAGTAATTGCCCATGAATCAAAAAAACTACCTCGCTCAACTTTTAAATAGTCAAGCAAGGTAGTTTGTTGGATAAACCTTACCAAATCCACAAGGCGAATAAGGTTGCTAACACTAACCCACCAATTACGGGGAGGAAATTTTTGCGTGCAAGCTCCATCACGGACACCCCACAGAAACCAGCTACGGCAACAAGTGATGACCAGGCGACTAAAGCGCCACCTCCAGTCCAGATCGAACCGAGTTGCCCAAGTGCAGCAAGTGTCGTTGGCTCGACTGAACCAGTGGCTAATGCACTAGATAAGGCACCTGTTAATGGGAGCCCCGAAAAGCCAGAACCATCAAGCCCCGTAATGATCCCTATAATCAAAATACCAAATGCCGTTAAGAATGCACTTTCAGGAATCGCAGCCTGACCTGCCTCAACCAACTCGAATAAAAACGCTGGGGTTGCTGCATCGCCTAAAGACATAATCTCACCTGCAAAATCCCCACTTCCTAAGAAGAAGAAACCTGCAATCGGAATGACTGGCCCCATCGCTTTAAAGGCGAACACGAAGCCGTTTGTAATGTGCTCACTAATTCGGTCCAATGCCTGAACCTTTCCAAAGGCGAGCGATGCTAAAGCAAGTAACAGAACGGCAACACCACCAATTAAAGCAGCCCCGTCATCTCCTTCAAAACCACCTTCTCTACCACCAGTGGCTTTAGTTATGATCATAAAGATCATAATCGCTAACATAGCAAGTGGCACTAAAACAGCAAATAATTTTCGCCATTTTTCGTTTTCAAATTGGTATGGTTTTGACGTCTCCTCTTGCCCAGGAAGTTTCTTCAACGCTTCCTTATTTAATGGATCATTAGGCTTTCTAATCTGTCTACGAATCATCAGATAAGCTAAACCAATAGCAAAAGCACCTGCAACCAGTGATAGAACAAGTGCTTTATCAGCGATTACACTTGAATCCAATCCTGATGACGATGCGCTTAAAGACGGAGCCACTTGCATGATATAGTCTGATGACAATGCCATACCTTGACCAGCCAAAGCCACAACCATAGCCGCTCCCATCACAGGTAAGCCAGCTCTAACTGCAGCCGGCACGAGTAAAGCACAAATCAATGGGACAGCAGGTGTTGGCCAGAAGAATAATGAAATGATAAACGTGACCACAATTAGTACTAGATATGCAATATGCCCATTTGTCATGATTTTTTGAACGGGAGCAATCATTTGTTGATCGGCACCTAAATCTTTAAGTGAATGCAATAACGCAACCATAAAAGTTATGATCAAAAATATACTAAACAGCTCTTTAGCAGCTGTTAAATTGGCGTGAAATACGGATGTAAACCCGGTCACTAAGTTTCCAGTGTAAATCCAGGCAACTAAGAATGTGCCAATTAGAGTTGGTAACACGACACCTCTTCTAAACACCATGGTTAGAATAACAACAACCGTGACCAACGCATACAGCCAATGCGAAATGGTTAATTCCATGTTGCTACCTCCTTTTGCAGCATCTTATGCACAGACGCCTAAGGAGGTGACTTTAGTTCGAGACACTGATTTCAAGGTTAAAATAAACTCAAGATGTTGATTGGAACCATGATTTTGTTGATAGATTCTCCATTTTTGTTGATTGTACGGTACTTTTTGATGATAAACCCTTTATTTTCGTTTATTGTCTATTCTTACCAGAACATATATACTAAAGTAATTAAAGTCATAATACTTAGTAAATATTCATAATACATAGTTGAACATGTAAAGAAGGTGAAGAAAAGTTGAGAAAGCTTAATAAAATAATTCTATTCATACTTATAGTAGGTGTTATTTACTTGTTTTTTTCATTACAATCACCTACAGACATTAACAAAGAATACGAAGGGTTCATATATCAATTAGGGAGTGATACAGAAGGAAAAAAAGTTAAAATTGAAGTGAATGGTGAATTAAAAAACGCCATTTTTGCTAAAAATCAATTTGAAGGTTTCATAAGTACTAATGGAGAAAAAATCCCCCCTAATCATGCGTTACAAGATACCGTAATTCTTGATCTAGAGGAACAACTAGGAGGACTACTTATTTATACTATTCAAAATGAACGTGGAGAAAGTATTTTGCAATATGGGGAGTTACATCAACATGATGAATTCAAGGAGATACTTATTACTAAATTCCCTGAAGACGGTAGTTGGAATGTAGAAGATGGTACTATAATAGCAGCTCCAGCTAATAATAAGGATGAAGCTTTAACTATTGCTAATGAAATTATAGATTCAACAAATCCTTTGAAATAATGCAGTATGAAAGAAAAGTCAGAAGGTTGATTATCCATTTTGATAATTACAATTAAGCTATACTATTTTACTTTTATTATAAGGTGGCCATCCCTGCCTTAAAAAAGGAGAAATCCAGAAATATATCTAGGTCTCTCCTTTTACTATGTGACATGTATTTAAATAATATCAAATTCCTGACCAGTCTGAGGGTTACGTCCTTTTCTCGCTGAGCGTTCACGTACCGCAAAGTTTCCAAAACCAATCAATTGAATTCTTTCCTCTTTTTTAGTGAATCGGGAATGGTTCCAAATACACTATCTAACCCCCGCAAGCTTAACCAATTCTTGTAGCATCTTCTCATAGCTTTTCGCATCTCTTTCAGGTAGATTCAACTTCCCCTGATCATCAACTAGATCATAAGCGCCACTTACCATAATACGAGGATGTGCTGGGACTTGAATCCCCATATGCCCAAGCACTTCACGTAAATGAAGCTGAGCTTGGATGGTTCCACTTTGGCCTGGTGTTGCTCCAACAACCCCAGCAACCTTCCCTGACAGTGAATTATCACCTTCTGGACGTGTTAACCAGTCAATAGCATTTTTTAAAACACCCGGGAAGGACCCATTATATTGAGGTGTTGCAATCAATAACATATCTGCACTCTCAACCTGTTTTTTAAAACGAGCTACACTTTCAGGAAGAGGGTTCTCTTTGTCCTGATTAAAAACTGGAACATCTGTATAGTCAGCATACTCATATTCCACATTGTCTGGTAACAACGATTGACACACATCTAATAATTTTTTGTTAACAGAATCTTCTCGAAGACTACCACTAATTCCTACTAATTTTAAGTTTCGACTCATGTTCTCACTCCTATTTGTCTATCTAATAACATTTATCGTAAGAGACTTTCACCCTTTAAAGCAAGTCATTTGCACAAATCACTTAATTTGACCACTGTTATACGGATTGGATCCACATTTCCACTGATTGAGCCCCATATAATATAAAAAAGAAGAAGCAACCCTGCTTCTTCTTAGTGTACCGTCAACTCTTCTATAAACTTCCAAGCTTCCTCAAAATCTTGCTCAGTGTAATTTTGTTTACTTTTTACCGTTCTCACTTTTTCCTCGACATCGTCTTTGGAAAACTCATCAAAGAAAAGCATCGTTGAAACTAGCTCTAAAAACTTAGAACTTTGATTATTCATCTGATCAATCACATCAATCATATCTGGAGTCTCGACCTCAGCTTGTTCCAAAAAACCTGCACCACGATCCGTTAAATGATAACGATATTGGTAGTAGCCTTTTTCCTTTTCGCGCTCTTCATCTAAGAATCCTAGATTACACAACTCTTCAATTCTAGTTGATAGTTCCTCAGAATAAGGGCCATAAAAATGAAATGAATAACGTTCAGAAAAATCATATCCACACTTTTTCAATATGTATACCATTTTCTGCAATCGTTTCCGTCCAACAACCTCTTGCGCTTGTTTAAAAAACGTCATCAATTTTGCGTGATCTTCTAACATGAGCACAACTCCTTATCCCTTCAAGATTTCTAATATCCGCTTCTTAGTTGTATCCTCATCTGGTAGTTTATCAATTAAATCCCTAGCGAAATATAACTTATGATCTGTTCGTTTCTTCCCTGAAATAGATTCAACTATATCTGACTGCCGTGATAGTTCCCGTAATTCCCCATTTGGAAACTGTAAATGAATCGGAAGGCGCTCCTCTTCTTCACCAGGTCGGTAAAAATCGTACGGTAGGTCAGATGAAGAATCGACTTCTAAATAATAATTCGGATCAATTCCCGCTTCTTTAAAGCACTCTTTTAAATCCATTAACTCCCGGTATTGATGACCCGGGTCAAATTCTACATATTTATATAAATCTCGGTCGACAAAACGACGACATAGATCGGCTAAAATCTCATCATCTTCTTCCTGCCATATGTGGAAATAATAAAATACCACATTCTCGTCTAATTTTAAATAGTCCTCAAGGCTTACGTCTTTGTTGAAAAAGCTCTCAAAGTGTGTTGGATGTAACTTAAAAGCATACTCATCCGACAAATATAAATCTTTTGCGCGATGCAAGATTTTTGATAAAATCACTTCCGCACTTCTCGTCACCGGATGAAAATAGACCTGCCAATACATTTGATAACGACTCATAATATAGTCTTCTACCGCGTGCATGCCACTTTCCTTAATCACCATCTGATCTTCCACCGGGCGCATGACACGTAGAATTCTCTCCATATCAAAATGGCCATAACTTACACCCGTAAAATAGGCATCGCGTTGCAAGTAATCCATACGATCCGCATCAATTTGACTCGAAATCAAACTAACCACAAGCTTGTTGGAATAAGTTTTATGAATCACATCAGCTACGTCCTGTGGAAAGTTTTCGTCCACTTGACGAAGTATTTGATTTACTTTGGTATTCCCTAAAATGATGGCTCTTGTAAAATCCTCATGATCTAAATCAAACACTTTTTCAAATGAATGTGAAAAAGGGCCATGTCCAAGGTCGTGCAACAAGGCAGCAGATAAGCATAATAATCTCTCATCATCGTCCCAAAACGGTTGGTCACGGAAATTCTCAATAATACGACGAACAATTTCATAAACACCTAATGAATGATTAAAACGACTATGTTCAGCTCCGTGAAAAGTTAAAAACGTCGTCCCCAATTGTTTAATCCGTCGCAATCTTTGAAACTCAGGTGTACTAATTAAATCCCAAATGACGCGATCACGCACATGTATGTATCTATGGACAGGATCTTTAAAGACCTTTTCTTCATTTAATTTTTCATCACGATATGCCATTTTTTCCGACCTTTCTATCAAACTGTGCATTCTTAATCATATTATAACTTTTTTCAATCATGAATAAAACAGGGCGAGCTTATCAAAGAAAACAGTTAGAAAAAATCACGCCTCTCGCCAGTGTCTTAACCATTCCTCTGCCTCTTTTAAGTCCACACGCTTAAAATTAACCTTTCCACCTGGAGGAAGTTGGGCTATTTTCCAGTGATCAATCGTTACGATAGTTCCTAGCGTCGTATAGCCCCCTGTTGTTTGTCGATCAGCTAAAAGAATCATGGGCTGTCCGTTCGATGCGACTTGAATCGTTCCAAATGGGGTTACACTCGAGATAATATCTGCACTGGTATGGTGGTTTAATGGCTGATCACTCTCCAACCTACACCCCATTCGGTCCCCTTGTTTCATCGTATAATTGGTTCGATAAAAATACCTCACTGATTCTTCTGTAAAACGGTCCTCCAAATGGCTAGGGACCACTCTTAATGTAACTTCTTGTGTGTAAGTCGGTAATAATTCCGGACTTAACCGATTACCAGGCGTCATATGAACTCCCTCATACTCTGATAAGAGCTGATCACCTGCTTCTAATCGTCTTCCTAATCCAGCTTTCTCATAGCACGACTGACTCCCGAGGTAAACTGAAGACTGAATCCCACCGAGTACACATACGTAAGCACGTACGCCTGTTTTTGGTCGTTCGAAGACTAACTTTTGACCCTTAGTTACCGAAACAGTCTCCCACATCGGAATTGGCTCACCACCTAGATAACCGTTTAAGTTTGCACCCGTCACGCAAATCAGACCATCACGTAAAAACTTAAACTCTGCCCCACCAAAAGTTACTTCGATAGCTGCTGAATCCTCGCGATTGTTTAAAAGGCGATTTCCCATCACCAACGCGTAGCGATCCATAGCCCCTGACACTGGCACCCCCATATGCTGATAACCAGGCCTTCCCAAATCTTGAATGCTCATATATAACCCCGGCTCAACCACTTTAACGAATGCTTCTGCCAAATCCAATCACCTACTTAAAGCTATAACTTGAATTCCTTTATACTCTAGCGACTCTCGAATATGCTTGACATGTTCATAAGCCGACTCACCATCACCATGAAAACAAACTGTGTCCGCTTCAATATCGATTTGATTTCCATTAGAAGTTGTCACCTTACCTTCAAGTACCATCTCAAAAACTTGATTACGAATCGCATTACGGTCCTTCAGGATGGCATCCCTCTCTGACCGAGGAGTTAAATGTCCCTCAGATGTATAGGTTCGATCGGCAAAAACTTCTGAAGCTACTTGCAAACCAACGTCTCTACCAGCACGAATCAGTTCTCCATTAGCTAACCCATACAACACAAGACGTTCATCCACATTAACAATAGCTTTAACGATTGCATCTGCTACTTTCCGGTCTTTTGCAGCAAGATTATATAATGCTCCATGAGGTTTAACATGATTTAATTGCACTCCCTCGACGTGACAAAACGTTTGCAAGACCCCAATCTGATAGACCACCATTTGATAGATTTCTTCATCAGACATACTAACCAACCTTCGTCCAAAACCTTGTAAATCAGGATACCCAGGGTGTGCTCCTATAGCCACACCAGCTTCCTTTGCTAGCTGAATGGACTTCGGTATGGTCATATAGTCTCCAGCATGAAAACCACAAGCAACGTTGGCTGAGGTTACCACCTGCATTAACTTTTCATCGTCTCCTACAACAAATTGACCGTAGCTCTCACCTAAATCTGCATTCAAATCTACTTGCATCACTCATCCTCCCATTCTATTTGGATGACTTGATTACCTAATTGACCTTGTTCAATTTCCCTATACTCTTCTCCACTAATAGATTGAAACCTCAATAGATCACCCATTTTCAACAAGGTTGGTTCATCTTGCTCAGGATCAAAGAGTGAAACCGGAGTTCTTCCGATCAAATTCCAACCACCTGGTGACTCTAATGGGTAAATACCTGTTTGGTTTCCAGCAATACCAACACTGCCACTAGGAACTGTAGCACGTGGTGTTTCTAATCTAGGTGTGTCCAAACGCTTATTTAAACCTCCTAAATACGGGAAACCAGGCAAAAACCCAATCATGTAAACAAGGTATATCTGTTCAGTATGTAATCGAATAATATCTTTTTTACTGATCTGGTGATATTGTTGCAAATGGTCGAGATCAGGTCCATATTGCTCGTCATAACATACCGGTATTGTCACTGTCCGCTTACTCATTGAGGTCTTCGAATTTTCTGTTTCAGCTAACATTTCCTCAAGTAATGCTCTTACATGATCGAATTGTAAGACTCGCCAATTATAATAAACAGCAACGGAGTGATAAGTCGGTATAATATCGACTAACCCTTTAATACTACTATTTCGTATTAATTTTTCAAACAGCATGACCTGCTCGTGGGTATCCTTTGAAATATCTTCACCAAACTGGACAACAGCAACCTGGTCACCGACTGGATAAATAGTAGGACCGTTCACACTTCATCATCCTCTACAAACATTGTAAACAGAGTTTAACTGCCTCATTTAAATCCTTTTGTGACCAGCTTGGTACCTTCCCGTGTTTAATCGCTAGCTCGTGTGAAGCTGGGATATGGATAAAACCAGAAGGAACGTTAATACCTTTTCTTTTAAAATGATATAGTCCATGGTACATCACGTTATTACATAAATAGGTCCCTGCCGTGTCTGAAATCGCGGCAGGATAGCCAGCTTCTTTCAGTTGTTCTACCATCTTACGAATCGGCAACGTGCTAAAAATACCATCCTCTCCATCGGTAAATATCGCCTCACCATTAGGCTTTCTCCCAGAATTGTCGGCTTCTCCATCATTACTATTTACCGCTATTCTCTCGGGAGTTATTTTATGACGTCCTCCAGCTAACCCTAGAGAAACCACTGCATCAGGCTTAACTGACTCAATTATATCGATCAATTCCTTTCCACTTTTCGCAAAATCGACCGACAGAATCTTTCCAATAACTTCATATTCTCCAATACTCTCCCCACTCAATTCTTCAACAACCTTCATGGTTGGATTGACAGGAAAATTTAAAAATGGCTCAAAGCCTGTTAACAATAACTTCTTCATCAACATCCACCTCTAACTTTGTCAAACTATTATTACTATTTTAACATTACTAGACCCATGATTAACAGATTATTTCAAAGCCACAATCTGCTATAATAAGAACAGCTTATAAAAGAGGAACGATTATATATGAATCACGATTTATTAAATTTTAATCATATTAGATTGATCAACAATAGTAACCCCCATACATCGAGCATTATTGAATCATTTGCCGTTGATGACACCCTTTGTCTATCAGTTAGTGAGACTGGTGAGACAGCTATGCGCTTCTGGGTTCATCAACCAACAGTTGTACTAGGGATTCCTGACAGTCGATTACCTCATTTATCTCAAGGTGTCCAATATTTAAAACAACAAGGGTACGATGTGATTATTCGAAACTCAGGTGGATTGGCTGTAACATTAGATGAAGGAATCTTAAACATTTCCCTGATCTTCCCTGATGCTAAAAGTTTTGATATTCATGACGGATATGAAGCAATGGTCAAGTTGATTCAGTGGCTCTTTGAAGACGAAGGTCAAACCATTGAAGCGTATGAAATTGAACAGTCATATTGTCCTGGCACGTATGATTTAAGTATTGATGGGAAGAAATTTGCCGGAATCTCTCAAAGACGTGTAAAAAGTGGTTCTGCCGTCCAAATTTATCTCTGCGTTGAAGGTGATGGGGAAAAGCGTGCACAGCTATTGCAGCATTTTTACCAACTATCTTTAAAAGGTGAGACGACTAAATTTAAGTATCCCCATATTGATCCTACAGTAATGGCATCTCTTGAACAGTTATTAGGTAAAAAAATAACAATTAAGCAAGTGATGGAGAAACTGATTAATAAATTTAAAGATTATGGCGTCCATGTATTAACTCATGATTTAAATGAACGAGAACATGTTTGGTTACAGTCTAGGCTTCAACTTATGAATAAAAGAAACGAACACTTATAATCCCGTTAAAAGTTAACAAAACGTTCATGACCATATCTTTTAACCTCATGACAAGCTTATGGTATATTAAAAATAGATGTTGAAATGATCCCAAAGGAGTGACTATATATGGCAGAAGCAGTTGAAACACTTGATGGCTGGTATATGCTTCATGACTTTCGTACAGTTGACTGGACAGCATGGAAGAATGCCACAACTGAAGAAAGAGAACAAGCAATCAGTGAACTTAATCATTTAATGGCTTCATGGGAAGATGTTGAGGCTGATAAACAAGGAAGCTTTGGCTATTACACTGTGGTTGGCCACAAAGCTGATCTATTATTCTTAAATGTTCGTCCAACTATGGAGGAACTGACAGAATTAGAAATGGCGCTTGATAAAACGAAAATGGCTGAATTCTTCACTAAGCCATATTCATACATTTCTGTTGTTGAGCTATCAACCTATATGGCTCAAGGCAAGGATCCTGACACAGATCCAGAAATCCAGGCTCGTTTAAAACCAATTTTACCTAAATGGAACCACGTTTGTTTCTACCCAATGGACAAGCGTCGTGATGGAGAAGATAATTGGTACATGATGTCTAAAGAAGACCGTGGAAAATTGATGTATGCTCATGGTATGACTGGACGCAAATATGCAGGTAAAGTCCGCCAGATCATTACTGGTAGCCAAGGCTTAGATGATTGGGAATGGGGCGTTACTCTATTCGCACATGATACGTTACAATTCAAAAAATTAATTTATGAAATGCGCTTTGATGAAGTCAGCGCGCGCTTTGCAGAATTCGGTTCATTCTACATCGGACATCGAAAAGAACGTTCTGAATTAGAAAAAATTATGTATGTCTAACTAAGTTATTGAGCTTAATCAGACCAACTGATTAAGCTCTTTATTTTGGCTCTGTTAAAGTTTAGTGTTGATAATATTAAGTTTTAACAGAGCGTATTTTTTGACCTAAGTATATCATTCATAAACCCACCCTAATGATTGCTCCTACCTCAAACACCTTCTTAATTCATAAACGGTTGATCATTCCCATAAGATTTTAATAGTCATAACATTTCCTGAAATTTCACAACAAAAATTAATCATCATTTCTAAATTAGGTCATATATATGAAATAGTGATGGACTAAATAGAAGAGGTGGTGGTTAGTTGGCAGTCATAGCATACACAGACGCACAACTGAGAGAACTAGCTCGCCTTATGCGCGCCGAAGCTGAAGAAGACGGAGAACTCGGAATGCTAATGGTAGGAAATGTCGGTGTTAACCGCGTTCGAGCTGATTGCTTAGACTTTGAAGACATTCGCAATTTGGAGGATATGATTTATCAGTCCCCTGGTGGTTTTGAGGCAACTCAGATGTCTTATTTTTACCAAGGGGCACGTGAAATGGACATTCGCTTAGCTAGACGAAATGTTCAAGGTGAAAGGTTTGACCCAGCGGAATATTCGTTATGGTTCTTTAGACCTGACGGACCCTGTCCCCCTCAATGGTTTGGGCAGTGGAACGTTGGCCGATACAAGGCTCACTGTTTTTATAATCCGACTCAGGCGGATTGTCCGAATATTTTTTAGTTAGTTAGTTCTATTTCAGTATATAACTCTTAGGGAGGTTGATTTTTTGGATCAGTCAAAAAATGACAATCAGGAAAGAAAGCGCACAGGGGAAAACAGATCCAACCCTCAAGAACGTAAGGGGAGTGCATTCAAGCAACCTGCACAAAAGCCTTACCAACCAGGGCAACAACAAGGATGGTACCCAGGTGGGCAACAGCCGGGGAAAAAAGGTTTAAAACCTGGTGGAAAGCCGATTAAAGGACCAGGTGGATCAGGAGCTGGAGCACAGCAGGGTTACAGTAGTCCTCCAGGTGGCACACAACCTTGGGGCGGAACAGGTTATGGAGGTATGCAACAACCACCTAACGGCATGGGGCCTGGATTTAATGGACCGCAATCACCTGGTGGGACACAGCAACCACCTGGTGGCATGGGACCTGGGTTCGGTGGAACACAACAACCAGGTATGCAGCAACCACCTGGTATGCAACAGCCACCTAGTGGCATGGGACCTGGTGCACAGTTCCCTGGAATGCAGCAACCACCTGGCATGCAACAACCAATGCCAGGAATGCCGGGTATGCCAGGGATGCCGGGAACACCTGGTACCGGACAGATTCCACGTGAACGCTCTTATATTGAAAACATCCTGCGTTTAAATCGTGGTAAGCAAGCGACTTTCTACTTCACATTTGAAAACAATGATGAATGGAATGCTATGGTCTTTGAGGGAATCGTGGAGGAAGCTGGTAGAGACCACATAGTTGTTCAAAATCCTGAAACTGGTGAATGGTACTTACTATTAATGATTTATTTAGATTACGTTGTTTTCCAAGAAGAACTCGAGTATGAGTATCCATTCGCATAACCATGTTAATCAAAATCGACTGACTTACATTTGTAGGTTGGTCGATTTTTTTATTTGTTTCCCACTCTATCAAGATACTTATCGATTATATAGGTATAAGGTACCTATTAAAATAGCAAAAACGTATCAATACCGATGAATCATACCCCCAAAAAAAGCTTTTTTTATAACATAGATTTATAACCCAACACCAACCTACCCTGTACATGGCCGGCCTTTAATGATGGAGGAGAAAGCATATTGACTTATAATCATGGACAACCTTACTCAGAAGACTTCACTTCTATACTAAATCAATACCAAAATATGATTTATTATAATATTCATAAACTTGGTATCTATGATCAGCACGGTGAATTTTATCAGGAGGGGTTAACAGCACTTTGGGAATCTTACCGAAAGTATGGTGACCATCCAACCTTCCCTAGACTAGCAACTATGTATATTCGTAGTAGACTGATTGACTTGATCCGAAAAAGCAATCGCGTACAAGACCGAGAAACAATTTATGAATATATACACGACCAACCCGAACTTAACCAACAAATTGAAAACTTCGACCCATCGTTTTGGAACACCGTTCGATCACACCTGACTGAAAAACAATGGATTTACGTCGTCAAAAGGATCGTTGAAGGGAAAGCTATTAAAGAAATAGCTCATGAAGAACAAGTGACTGTGGATGCTGTTAAAGGCTGGGGAAAGGAAGTAAAGAAAAAGCTCAGACCCATAATGATTGACTTCCTATAACCCATCTAATTTGCCCTTCTTCATAACTCAAAGTCTCTTCCCCCTTCAATATCTCAGACTGATATTTGTTCAGTCCATAGAATGAAGTAAAATCGACCTCCATGCCGTTTAGAACCATTAATGAACACGGTAAACTTTATATAGTAAGTGAAACGGAGGCGATTTTTATGTCTATAGATACTATGGTGAAAGAAGTAATGCTCAAGGATTTACAAACAAAATACATCTCTGAGCATGCCTATCAACCAGATAGGTTACTTTCAATCAAACGTTTGTTTAATAAGCGTCGTTTGGTAAAAAATGAATCACCAAAGCACAAGCAGAAACTTGCATAATGCTGTATAATCCATGTATAAAGCTCCTAGCCAAATTAAAATAATGGCTTGGAGCTTTTATTTTAGGAAATGATAAATTCCGTTTCACTATATCCGTCTTTATTCTTTCGTACTTCTAAGATCGCTGGTATGGCTGACTTTAATTCCTGTACGTGAGAAATCACACCAATCATTCGACCCGACTTCTGTAAATCAATAAGTGTGTCAATTGCTTTATTAAGTGATTCTTCATCTAATGAACCAAACCCTTCATCAATAAACATCGTTTCAATAGACACACCACCTTGAAAGCTTTGAATCACATCAGACATTCCTAAAGCAAGACACAATGAAGCATTAAACTTCTCTCCTCCTGATAACGACTTAACATCCCGTGCTTGTCCAGTATAAGCATCGTAAACGTCCAAGCCAAGACCACTTTGTTTTCCTTGAGATTCTTGACGGTCACTTCGTTCTAAATAAAACTGTCCATTCGATAATACTCTTAATCTTTCATTAGCTGCTTCAATAATCTGTTCCAAATATTCGATTTGTAAATAACGTTCAAATGAAATTTTCCGGCTATTCTGGCCTCGTACGATATCATACAGATCATTAATTCGACTAAGTTGTTTCTCTACTTCTTCTGCTGCCTTATGTGCTTCTGATATTTGACCTTTTAGTTGATCTATATCTTCAATCCTTCTTTTAATAACATTATATTCGTTTAATACTTCTTCATATTTTTTCATCACTTCATTGATTTGCGTCTCTAAAGTGGTTAAGTCTACTTTTTCTTTGTCTTTTAATTCTTCGTTCAGCTCACCAATTCGATTTTGCAAGGCCTTAACTGTTTGATGGTAATCATCAATCTCTGCTTTTAATTTATTTATTTCTTCTTCAGATCGCTTAGCTTGTTGATAGGATTCCTCTGTCTCAAAAGTAGCTTTTTTAAGCTCTTCATTAAAGTATTTCTCATGCTTTTCGCGTTTGGCTTTCAACTCGTTGACTAAATGAACCGTATTTTTATAATTAGACTCTGACTCAATTACCCTTTGTTTAGCTTCTTCATAATTCTTTTGTGCTTGTTCCCACTTTCTTTCAAGCGCTTGTTTACGTTCATGCATTTCTTTAGATTTTTGCTCGATGAACTCTAACGAACGGGCATTTTCTGGAATTGAATTAAGCAACTCTTGATAAGCACCTTCACTCTTTTGATAATTACTTTGTTGTTGTTGATATTCTTGTTCGGCTTGGTCTTTATGTTGTTGTTGCTTCTTCAACTGTTCTTCAAGTTTGTGACTTTCTTCTTTAAGTTGTAGTAGTTTTTGTTGTTTTTGTTCTAAATCAGTTACTTCTTGGCGTAACTTCTTACCCTTTTCACAAATCTCTTCGTACTGTGCTTCAAGATCTTCTAACGAATCATGGTCAACTTGTACAGCCTCTTTTGACTGATTAATCTCCTGCTGCACTGTCTCTAATTGACTCTCCGTCTTCAAATAGGTTTCTTGAAGAGTGTTCATTTGACTTTTCTTCTCTTCCATCAACTCTTTACTTGGAGCCTGTGAAATGGTTGATTGCTTATCTGGGTGTTCCTTGCTGCCACAAACTGGACAAGGGTGACCGTCATGAAGGTGTTGTGCTAACACTCCTGCCTGACTGTGAACCCAGCTTTCTTCTAAGTTTTCATAGAGTTGCTGAGCTTCTAAAAACTCTTTCTTTTGTTCCTGTAACTGGTTCATAAGTTTTGTTTGTTTTTTTAATTGATCAATGTAGTCCTTAATCGCTTTTGCCTTATCTCGCTCAGTCATTAATTGTTGGTACTTTGTCTGATAGGTTGCAACCACTTGTTCTAACTGGTTAATCTCTTTCTTTTGTTTTTCCTTCTTCTCTTCTATGTGTTGGCATGACTCCTTGAATTGGTTAACTGTAGCTTGTAATTGCTGTGTCTTTTCTCTTAATTCTTTGACTTCATTCTCTTTGATCGTTAACTCTTTTACTCTAGGTAATAGTTCGTTAAGTTTATAGATATAATCACGTACCTCTTGACGTGATTCTTCACGGCCTTTTTCTTCCTGATATAACGCTTCAGCTTTTTCTAGTATGTTTTTTCGATCATTTAATTGATTACTTAAATTCTTTACGTGTTCTTCTTTGCTCTGCAGCTCTTCTTTAATCTCAATCAACTGTCTTTCATGTGGAATCAAATGACTCGCAAGTTCGGCCAGTTTAAGCACTTTTTCTTTTTCCTGAAACTCGGCCTCACGTTTAGCTAACATTTCTAAATGATTTTCTTTTCCCTCAAGTTCCTTAAACTTATCATGAACAACTTTAGCTTGATGATAGTAATCTGTTAACTTTTTTTGGCGCTGATTCAGCTCTTCCTTCTTCGCACTGACGTCGGTGATATACTGCTTATAATAGCTTTGCTCATTAGTTATACCATTCATTAATTGATTCACGTTAAAATTGTCTTGATCAAGTACTTCAAATAAATTTGAACCTTCACGTCTAGGAAGCTTAGCACTAACTTCATTGATTAAGTGATCACGTTTTTGAATTAGTTTTTGGCTATTACTCCTTGCTTCTTCTCGTTTTTCTTTTAATTTCTCGTTAATTTGCTGATAGGGTTCTGTTTTAAATATTTTTCTAAGGATAGCTTCTTTATTTTCAGTGTTAGACGTTAGTAATTTACGAAATTCCCCTTGTGGCAGCATAACAATCTGACTGAATTGACTATGGGTTAAACCGACAAGTTCCTTCACCTTATCATCAACCACAGTCCGCATTTGTCGATCAACACACGGCTCTTCACGCTCGCCAACAACCTTCATAAATTCTACTTTATCCCCTGTGGGAGTTTTATTTCCTTGTTTAACATGCCCTAATTGCCGGAAAATACGGTAAGTCTCACCGTGTAATTCAAAGATTAAATCGACACTTGTATGAACCTCGTCCTTCGCAAAATCACTCCGTAGCATCTGTTTATTTTCACGGTCTTCACCACTAGCTGAACCGTATAAAGCAAAGCTAATCCCATCAAATATGGTCGTTTTCCCTGCTCCAGTCTTACCGGAGACAACGAATAAACGATGGTTTTGTAATTTATCAAATTCGATCACTTCATAGTCCTTGTAAGGGCCAAATGCGGTTAGAGTTAATTTCATCGGCTTCATTAACATCGCTTCCTTTCATAATTTAATGACGCTCTTCATTTAATAGATCTTCAAATACTTCTTGCATAATTTTCTCTGTTTCCTCACTTGGCGCTTCACCTTTAACTTCTTCATAAAAAGCTCTGAACAATTGCTGATCAGTCATCTTATGTCGTTGAATCTTTTCGGTTTGACCTGATTCAGTTTGCTTACCTTTATTAATTTGGCGTTCTACGTGCATGGCATTTGGATAGACTGAGCGGATTTTTTCCATAGGGTATAAAACCGGGGTTTCATCTAGTAATCTAACAAACACATAATCTTCATTTACTTCATGCTGTAACAATTCTTCCATAGTAGCTTCTACGGTTCTTAAATCTAACCGTGGTTCTAATAATCGTTTCTCCACATCAACTGAACCATTTTCGTCTAGGTCCACAATTAGATACCCTTTTTTGTGGTTTTCTTCTGAGATTGAGTATTTCAATGGTGAGCCCGAATAGCGAATGGTTTCATTACCTACATGGTGCGCTTGGTGTAAATGCCCTAACGCCGTATAATTGAAGTCTTTAAATAAATTAGCATCCACATGTTCTGCTCCACCAATTGATAATGGTCGTTCTGAATCGCTTGTATTCTCTTTTTCCTTACCTTGGGGTGTCGCGAATAAATGACCGACCAATACATGCCTCGCTTGCTTATCCATATTTGTCTTAATTTCAGAAGTTAGTTTCTCAGTGGCATCTTGATGGGTACGAATCTGATCATCATTAAACAGTTGACGGACGACACTTGGGTCACAATAGGGAACTAAATGGAAATGAACCTCTCCATGATCATCATTTAATACGACAGGCTCTAGCTCTGGTGATAGCTCCCCAACAATATGTAGCCCTTTATTTCTCATTATATTACTTCCGAAGTTTAGACGTCCTGGGCTATCATGGTTTCCGGCAATGGCAACAACAGGTATTTGAAGTTCTAATACAACCTTACCTAAAACGTCATCTAATAAGTGAACAGCTTCCGTTGGTGGGACTCCTCGGTCATACAAATCACCGGCAATTACGACCACATCTGGTCTTTCCTGCTCAATTTCTTTGACAAATTGATCCAAAATAAAGCGCTGATCTTCCGTCATGTATACCCCTTGTACAAGTTTACCTAGGTGCCAATCAGCAGTGTGAAAGATTTTCATCGACATCATCCTTTACAAAATCGTTTAATCATCCAGAAAAGAAACGTATGTTCGTGTTTTGTGTTTCTTAATTTTATCACGAACTCCAACATAATTCCACTTCTTCAAACATAGATTTACAATTAGTTGTGCAATCGACAATTTACCTCTTTTTATCAATATTGATTTTATTCTGAATATTTGAACATGTTGGAGGGTGTTTAGGGTGTACTATTTTCAGAAAGTTTTATATAATTAGACTTCTAATACAATGTGAAACTTTTTTGGTTAATTTAATGCCAATTTGTTTACACAAAACCAAAACCTGGGTATACTATAGTATGGAAACAATGATTCGCTACAAGGAGGCGATTTACATGTTTGATCATCACTTACTACGTGAAGCAATTGTGACAGATAAGAGAAAACAATACACTACTCCTAGCAAAAAAGTTGAGAGATCACATAAGTCAATTTTTCAAGTATTAAAAGTATTTTAATTCAACGGTTAATTTTAACACATCATAGAATATTAGATTCCTAGAAATAAATGGGCCATCAGCCGAGAATACGGTTGATGGCCTTCTTTTATCTTTAATCAAATTTTCCTGAACGTAAGAATCGATCAACGCACCCAGCTGTCACCTCACTATGGTGGAGCTCTTTATGCCCTAAATGAAGCACCTTAAAATCTTTTAACCCGGGGTAATAAACAGAATCCACCTCGACATATCCATCATTCTCTCCTTTGATCAGTTTATCAGCAGCAATATTACTCCGATTACCTGCAATCGCCCCGATTTCAATTCCAGTATCATGAGAAAAGTCTACATTCTCTAAGTAATCTGTACTTAGTGAGCGAACTGTTTTAAACACTGTAACATAGCCACGAACTTTACTAGCAAGGTCTGCTATCTGGCTGCCACGGTTAGGTGTACCAATTAATACACATCTACCAATATGATCTTTATACTTCGTATCAGCAATAAGTTTACGGATCACTAATCCACCTGTACTATGCCCAATAAAATGAATCTTCTCCCCAGGGGCTATGCCCGACTTTACAATCCCTTCTAAGACGTCTTCAACTAAAGAAACGGTTAAGTCAAACTCATTAAATGTCAATGGTAGGTCGGGGGTAAAACAATCATACCCTTTCTTCTGTAAGTATTCTGCTAATGGAATCATATCTTTATCTTTTCTAAAGAATCCATGAATTAAGACTGCCTTCATCTCGGTGCCCCCTCATCTCTATTTATTCCCTTCTACTATAATGTACTCATAAGAGGAAATGAGTTTCAAGGAATTGGATTTAACCACCGTCAAAGTGAGTGACACCGAAATGATATTCCAGAGAGGGTCGAAAAGAAAGAAAGGAGAGTTTAGGAAGAAGATCATTACGAGATATACTGGAATTGTGCTTCCACACGCGCACTAATCACTAACTGCCCCGGTTCAATTGTTGTACCAGGCGACTCCACTTCTGTGAATGCTTGATAAGTAATCGGTTGTTCATCGACCTGTTCATCAATCTTTATTGGAGTTGAATCAAGCGATGCACCCATCGCATTAGCTAAGGTTACTGCTTTAGCAACTGCACTTTCAAGAGCTTTTCTTAACGCACTTTGATAAACGTTTTGTTGATTGCGATATACCAACTCAACACTCCAAACGCGATTTGCTCCACTTTGCACTGCCACATCAATTACCCGACCAGCTTGAGAGATCTCGTCAATCGTGACTTGTAAACTATGGCTCACCTCATACCCTCTAAACTGCTGTACCCCGTCAACATAGTCATATCGTGGACGGATCGAGTAATCTACCGTTTGGATCTTCTCGCGAGGAATTCCAAGACCTTGTATCGACACCATTACTTGGTTAATTAACTCCGAATTTTCACTTTGTGCATGGGTAAGTGATTCATCTTGACTGACAACTCCTAATCGCACTTCAGCTACATTAGGCTCAACTGTCACGATGCCTTCTCCAACTACAGTCATTACCCGCTTCTCATCTGGTTGAACCTGACTGGTAACATGGTAAGGAAGTGGCGAATATGGGGAATAATACACTTAAGATACCACCTTTCAAATTAGACTTACATATCTATTTATGAGGAGGTGGCTTGGACTATGATTGTTTAATGGATAGAGGTGGAATGATTGTTGAATAGTTTAATATTACCCCCTCTTACCACGACTCGTTATTACTACCATTCCATAAATCACCAAAAATAATATAATAGTAATCCCTTCTAAGGATAATATATACCATGGATAAGGGCCGAGGTAATCAAGTAAAGTTGTGCTACTTGGCTTTCCATTTAGAAACATGTAATTTGATCCAATTAATTGATTCACCCCATACACTAACAGAGCGATGACATTGAGTGCGACAAATGCACGAAGCACAGACTTAAGCGTTGGATGGTATTTTTCCACCCAAAACATATACAAGCACGCTAATATAATCACAAAGTGTGCGATGAAAAACTGGAAAAATCTCATGTGTGGGAACCCAAAATATAATTCAGGTGTAATCATCGCCATAATACCACCAGTCATACTAATAAAAAAAGTAACTTCAAATATTCGGTAGTTTTTCGTTAATAACATAAAAGCGCAGAGATATAAGGAGATCGAACTTAATTGAAGTGGTAAGTTCACAGTCACACTCCACTCACCATGAATCCAAAACCACAAATGAAAAGTTAATTCACTTAAAACTAAAACAGTTACCAACACGACAGTGAAGTCCTTCTTGTATCTTTTAGCAATTGTTTTACGATAGTTATATAAAGCAAATGCTAATAAAAACGTTAGGAATAACATAGTGAGATGCGAAAGGCTAAATAGCTCAAAAGGATACTCACCTCGATTAAATCCGATTAATCCCCACATTGGACTCGCTCCTTATATAGAAAAAAAGAGCCAACCCCAACTTGTGGCCCTTTTTATTGTTTTGCGTAAATTGACATGGGTTCCACCGACAAAAGTCGAGAACCGTTCTATTGATGCTTTTCTAAAAAATCGAGCATCGTTTGGTAGACTTTGATTTCGTTTTCTTTTTTGGAGAAGCCATGCCCCTCATCATCTAAAACAAGATAATCAACGTCGCGACCTTGATTGCGTAATTTCTCAACAATTTGATCGGACTCCTCTTTAACAACACGAGGATCCTTAGCTCCTTGAATGACGAGCATTGGTTTTTCCATACCATCTAAGTAAGTGACTGGAGAGTCTTTTTCAAAACGCTCTTTGTCACGTTCAGGATCACCTAACCAACGCTCCATAATTGGCTTCCAATGATCAGGAACTGAATTAACAAAGGTAAATAAATTGGATACCCCAAAAATATCGACGACCGCTTTAAAGTATTCGGCGTGGCGACCATGTAGTAGTAGGGCCATATAACCTCCATAGCTTCCACCGACTAAAAATAGTTTTTCTGGATTGGAGATTCCTTGGTCAAATAACCACTGGACCCCGTGAACACAATCTAATCGTGGACCTTCTCCCCAATCTTGTTCAACGAGTTTGACATATTCTGACCCGTATCCTGAACTTCCTCTAAAGTTCGGGCAGAAAATAGAATACCCACGATTTAAGAAGCATTGGAACATCGCGCGGAAGAATTTACGCTCAGCTGATTGTGGACCTCCGTGTGGCCAGAAAATTGTGTAGCCATTATCATTTTCCGGCTTAGCACGGAATAACAACGATTCAATTTCCATCCCATCATAAGATTGATACGACACAACTTCCGGGTCAACCATATCATCTGGGCTAACCCCTAACACTCGATTGGCCGTTAGCTGCTTCCAAACGTTGGCTTCGTTATATTTAAAAATATTATGTGGAATCACTGCACTACGCCCGAGCACATAAACATTTCCTGATTTTGCGACTTGCACTTTTTCAATAACATCGACCGGCGCTTCAATTGACTCAAGCGTTCCGTTAACTAAGTCATAGCGATAAAGCTTGTCAGTCACTCCTTTTTCCGTGACAATGAAAAATTGCTGACGGTCTTTATCGTATTTCAAATCGCCAACACTTTCGTTTTCAATCTCTAATACCTTCTTAAACGACTTCGTATTAAGGTCAAACTTCGCTACATAACGATAGTTGCTATCAAAGTCTGTCACAAAATAGATGGCTTCTTCACCTACAAAAGTAGCACCACCACAAACATGCACTTGCTTAGGGTCTGGTGTTAAATAATGCTTCTCCCCATTGATTGTCACAAAAGCAACAGAATATGTATTAGCAAATGTTTGGGTAAAAACTAATGATTGTTCATCTTCAGATACAGCTGCTAGATAAGTAGGACCCTGTTCACCTTCATTAACCAACTTATCTTGACCACTTTCCAAATCCCTTACTCTAGCATTTAGGAAGTTAGGATTATCTTTAGACGTCATGTAATATAGACGCTTTCCGTCTTCAGTTAAATGAGCATAGAAATATTTCTCATTAGATTCTCCAGTAATCAACTCCTGAGGCAATCCACCCTCTGGAGCAACAGAATAAATTTGATAGTTTTCATCCCCATCACGATCAAAACCAGCAAGGACATAGCGACCTTTAGGGTCAAATTTCAAGAAATTACTAGATTCATCTTGATGAGCAAATAAATATGGAAAAGTCTCTGGTAGATTCATCGCCCACACATTCATCTTTCCATTAAGATTTGAACTAAATAACAACTTGTCCTCATCAGGGCTTACTGTAAAATTGGAAATAACATACGAACGAAAGAACTGCTCAACCGTTGGCTTTGGAAATTCTATCATATTTCCCCTCCTAATTATTTCGATAATTGAAATATTTCTTACTATTATACTTCTTTTTATAGAATTGTTCAATTAACCGTATTTTTTAAAATTTAACTGTATTTCCGAGATTTTAACCGTATTTTATTTAAATTAACTGTATTTCTATAAAATTAACCGTATCCATAAAAAAAGCTGCTCGAGTAAGGTTCTTTCACCCTAACGAGCAGCTTCAACACTTCCTATTACTCTAGTAAGTCTGGTTCTTCATTTACGATACGCTCAAACATTGGCTGAAAGCTTTCCCAACCATCGATTTCTCGACCAACTTGTCCGGCCGTATGTTCAGCATCTTCCGGGGCAATTGGATTCACAATTCCAGCAGACTCTGCTAATAGCTGAGACTGGCAAGAACGCTCCATCGTAATAAACCAAAAGGCTGCAGAATCGACTGACTGGCCGACTGTTAACAAACCATGGCTACGTAGAATCACCGCTTTGTTATCACCTAGTGCTTTACCGATTCGCACCCCTTCTTCCTCATCATAGGCAACACCTTTATATTCATCAAAGACTGAATGATCATTGTAGAATGCGCATGCATCCTGGGTAAGTGGATCTAGTAACCGACCACTGACAGACCAAGTCTTACCGTATACAGAATGCGTATGTGCTGAAGCAACCACATCCGGACGTGCTTCATGGACAGCAGAGTGAATCGAAAAAGCTGATTTATGAACAGAATATTTCCCTTCAACGACTTCCCCTTGACTATTAACAAGCACTAAATCAGATGCTTTTATTTTACTAAAATGCATCCCATATGGATTTACCCATAAGTGATCCGTTAACTCCGGGTCACGGTAAGTCACATGTCCCGCAGCACCTTCTGAAAATCCGAAGCGTCCAAATAAGCGAAATGCTGCAGCTAATTTCTGTTTATTATGCTGACGCTCCTCATCTACCGTTTTAAAAGTTGGCTTCTTCAAATAATCCTCTACACCCTTACCAACAACACGTTCCGTTTGATTACTCATCAAAAATCCTCCCTCTAATCATTGTAAGTCTAATAAGTCGTGCTACTATTGTATTTCCACTTTAACTGTCTCAGCTACACTATCTGAAACTCATTCAAACTACACGTCTACGAGATCTTGCAGAAAATTAACTGTATTTACAAAACATTATTAATGTTAGAGGATTGAAGGTTGAATCACAAACCTGGTTTCTTACACAATTCAGAGGAAAATTGAATAAAGTAGGAGTATTTCTCTTGCATTTATGGTCATTGCAATAATCCGACATAATTTTCCGATATTTAAGAGTAATTGAAAGAATTCTTGATTGTGGGTGTGGAAGGAATTCCTCAATTAACCGTATTTTTGAGATTTTAACCGTAAATTTGAAATTTTAACTGTATTTCTGCTGAATTAACCGTATTTCTGAAATTTTAACCGTATTTCATTAAAATTAACCGTATTCGCCCACGCCTACTTAAGACTCCTCATTCCGCTTCAAAGCATCTCGTAAGTCTGTTAATACTTGATTCCTCAACGATTCAGGTCTTATATTATTAATGGATGTAATGTATTGTAGTATCCAATAACGGATGTTACTCTGTGATGTTCGAACTTTCACATCAAAATGATCTTCATCTACCTTTCGAAACGTTGCTCGGTCACCAAAGAAATCAACCACTTGATTAACAATTGAATTATCACAGCGGAATTCAACTGTTTCATTCTCTCCACCAAACATGAAAACCTGATTCTCTATATACTCTTCTGTAGATTCTACACCTTCAATCGGATCACATGGTTCATCTAGGATCTGAATATCTTTCATTCGGTCTATTCGTAAAAATCGTTCTGGATGTTCTCCTTCTAGATTTGTACAGAATAAGTAGTAATAACTAAGGCGCCAAACAATTTTATAGGGGTTAACCACTTTTCGCCCTTCATCTTCATCTCGATACGGAACTAGTTTTTTATCCGTATTATAGGCTAAATATGTAAACTGCACCTTCTTCTTTTGCTCAATCGCTTCAGTTAGTTGCTCAATATTGGTAAACGTTTGAAAGTTATAATCTTTGTGCTCTTCTTTATAGAAATGAATATTTTCTATAAAGCGTTTAATTGAATTCTCATCACCATTATATAGCTCCCCAAGTTTCCGTAATAATTGCTGTCGATGTCCTGGATAAATAAAACTTGAAGAAGCTATCGCATCAGATAACATCTTAATTTCAGAATCAATCAGACTGTGGTTAACGTAGTAAGCATGTGGCTTTTCATCATGCTCTTCAACCTCCTCAATAATTAACCCTTTTTCGGATAGGTCTATTAAATCCTTGATATAATTTCCAATTGTTTTCCTCCCTGGAGGTTCTCCATATAACTCTAATTTTTGACAGATCTCATGGTTTTGAATGGGGTGGTCATAATCGGTTCTTCGTAAGATTTGATAAGTTCGCCACAACCACTCAGTCGACTTAGGCATCATAACACCTCCACAACTTTATAAACATAACATACATAAGTTGGGAATTATTTGCAATCTTTAAATGAGTCATTTTTTACTCACCTCTTTTGCTAGACTGTAGCTACCAATGTTTGTGGAGGGATTGACTTGAGTACTAAACGGCTAGACGTTCAATCATTTATTAAAGAACAGATTCATGAAAGTAAAGTGTATGGAAGTGAGCGTGAAACCGACTCACTTGAACTTCTGCAACAAGCCAGACGTTCACAATCAGCTTTTAAAGAAATCACCCGCATCCTAATAGAAATGGAAATGATCGGCTGCTACGCCAAACTGCATGTTGGAACGATAGACGAAAAAGGCCACCTTAACGAAGAAGAGATGGAACTCCTCAACCAATTTGCTAGTTTCTCAGACCTAACACATTATAGTTTTGAACTTGAAAAAGCTCTTACCTTTCATGACGAAGATGAAGTCAGTGACGAGGTAATCTTAGCCATCGGCACATGGCGACAGTTACCTGGGATATTTAAAACGATTAAAGGGATGGGAAAATAATATCAATCAATCTATCTATTTATGTTTTTTGCCATGTGTAAATATTTTCAAATAATTATATTGAATTTTATGAATGTTTAGTGTTATGGTAGAATAACTTATAATTAAAAACTCGAGGTGTTTGAACATGGATGAAGTCTTTGACCCGGCTGGTTTTTGGATTAGACTTGCTGCTTTAATTGTAGATGGAATTATTCTCTTTTTGGGATTCGGCTTCTTGTCATTAGCTATTTACGGAAGTTTTGTGATTGAACCTTTTTCATTTGTGGACCTGTTAAGCCCACTATATTATGTTTTACTCCCAGTCTTCTGGGTCGGTTATACATTAGGAAAAAAAGCTTTAGGGATTAGAATCGTTAAATTAAATGGAGAAGATGTCGGTATTGGTGCAATGATTATGAGAGAGATCGTCGGTGGATTAATCTATGCTGTTACATTTGGAATAGGTGTCATCGTCAGCGCATGTATGGTCGGATTCACCGAAAATAAATGGGCCATTCATGACTACATTGCAGGCACTTATGTGACATAGGGCTCACCAGAACAAATGAAAGACCAGTAATCTATCATTTATTTCACGAACCCCATAAAACCTTAACCATCAATAAACTAATAGGGTGACGCTAATGGATTTTTCAAAGGATCAACCTATAGCAATAGGGTTAATGGAGCGTGGTATTGCTTTACTAATTGATGAAGTACTCATAGTTATAGTTAGTATGGCTTTATTATGGAGTCTTTTGGAAACCACATCACTTGATGGCATCCAACTTATATTCATTTATTTCTTGTTACATTTTCTATTTACTAATGCCTACTTTATCCTGGTGCCGTTTATTTGGCGTGGTAGGACAATTGGTAAAAGAATCATAGGGCTACGAATCACACCGGTATTGGATGAGAAATTAAGTTTCCAAACGATGCTTATTAGAGGGGTAATCCTTGCTAGCCTGTACTCATTAATATTTCCTTTATTTATAGCTAGTGTCGTTCTCGCTATTGTTAGAGGAGATCATCACACTATTCATGACCTACTAACCTCTACTTATGTGACCTACGACCGACCACAGTATCATTAGGAGTTTTTCCATAAAATTAAGGCGGACCCAATTAAGGACCCGCCTTTTTATTATTTGGCTCTGTTAAAGTCTAGTGTTGATAATTAAATGGTTTACTCTTAGTTGTTGTATGGTGAAAAGCGAAGGTGGCGACTCCAGCGGGAATAGCACGAGCTGAAGATCCACTTGGGAAACGCTTTTCTTCCCAAGTTAGCTGAAGCCGTGCCCCGTGGAAAGCGTCCACCGAAAGCGGATCACCATAACAACAACGGACTTTAACAGAGCGTATTATTTAACAACAGAATCTTCTACAGGAATACTTAGTAGCTCACCTAGATGCTCATCGATTTGGTTAAAATATGCTTCGCCCTCACCACCAAATAAACCGAAGTGGCCACAAACACTATCAATCACTCTTAATTCGCTATTTGGGATTAGCTTTTGCTCAGCTTCACAATCCCTCGGTGGAAAAAACATATCCTCATCAATAGGCATCACAAATACTTTTGCTTTTATTCGTCCTAAGGCTTCTTTTAAATTACCACCAGTCATTCGACTAACATCACCACGCTGCCACTTCCAAGCCATCGTCAACAAAGCATTAGGGTCCATCGCTTGGAATAATGGATGAAGGAATCCGGTTGTAAATTCCTCTAACGAATCCACTTCAAATAATCGCCATTTCTCTTGCTTGTAGAATTCCGTGCTTAAACCCATAACTGCCCAAATATCAGCATGTCTCCTTAATCCATCAGCTACATCTTGACATGATTGATAGTTTCCACTATTAAACCCAGGGTCAGATGTAATGGCTTCCATTAGCGTATGGGTAAATAAAAAGTCATGGTCGGTATTCTTAGCCGTCCCTGCAATTGGTGCAGCACGTTTAACCATATCAGGGTACCTTACTGCCCATTCATAGGTTTGCTGAGCCCCCATTGAGCCACCAACTACTAACGCAACCTCTTCAATACCGTATTTCTCTGTTAATAATTGATGCTGCGCGCGTACATCATCACTAATTCTGACATTCGGGAAATTAGCCATATCAATTGGTGCGGGACTGTTATGAGGGGAACTAGAAAGGCCATTACCAATTTGATTGATAATCACTATAAAGTACTTTTCAGGGTCTAAAGCTCGTCCTTCCCCAATATAAGGTTCATAGGCGATGCTTGTTCCTGAAAACCAGGTCGGAATAACGATGACATTATCCTTTGACTCATTCAGCTCACCATAAGTCGTGTAGGCTAACTGACAATCGGGAATCACACCCCCATCCTCCAATTCAAAATCCCCAATCGTGTAAAGCTCAAAAGGTCCGTGAAACTCTTCGGTGTAGTATGCATTTTCAATCATACTAATCTCACCTTTCTTATATAATAAATTTAATTGCCTACATAAGCTTATTTAATCATATTTCAACAATCATCTAAAAATTCCACATCACCTAGTTAATTTTTTAAAAGGAAGTATAATAGAAGTAGAAAATCTTCCACATTAAAGCCTGATTATTAATTCTATAAGCTTAAACAAATCCCCTTCTTTTAAATAACTAATGATCCCAACCAAAAATATCTTGTAATAAATCTTCTGCTTCTTCTTGCCTTAACAAATGGCCATTGACCCGCACTTCATAAAGCTCTATCGTGTATCGCTCTGTATTAACATCAAAGACAATACTCACATCATAATCATCTTCGCCACCGATCAGAAGTCCTTTATAAATCACTTCCTCCCATTCGGCATCTAAGTAATATGAATGCCATTCTCCATCCATAAAGTTTGTCGAAAATACTTCTTCAACCGTTCGATCGTCTGCGTTAGAGACGGTTGCCTTCTTCACCATCTCGATCGCTGTCCAATCCAATTCATCTGACATGTCGTTGTTTTGATAACCCTCAACAGGTTGAGCTTGTCGATGCTCATTCATCGTGTCACTATTAAAAAAGAAAACCGAAGTGACAATCAACACAAGGACGACCACCGATATAACAACACTAATCCATGACTGGCCACCTGTCTCGTTGGCTGCATTCATCTGTTCATCAAAATCTTCAGTGACATAAGTAATCAAAATGACATGCTTTTCTACACGCTCTTTATAAAAGTAATTACCATAAATTCCAAGCAACACCTTTGCCAGGATCACTAGGCAAGCTAACACGGTATAAAACGCGTTCGAACCAAACTCCAACCACTGGTAAGTCCAAGCTGTCATCGCTGTTGTGATCGCTAACATAAAAGCAATAGCATGACCGTACATCTTCCGGTAGATTAACCAAAAGACATCAAACAAGAAAGCAGAAAAATTCCATGACTCTTTTGTTCCATTCGCCTTAATTTTGATAAACTCTTTAAGGTAATACCAGTGATGACGTCCAATATAGCACTTGGTAAGATCTAAATCAGCCGTATCTACCTCTTTTAGCGAGGCATTAAAAGGACCTGACCTTGCCCGTATGAAACCACCTTTTGTCTCACCTTCACCTTGATTTAATTTATGCACTAGCTGTTTCTGCTTTTTCATCAAAGAGTCCTCATTTCCATATCTGCCTTATTCAATTTTATGGGTCGTGCTCTTACATCATGAGAAATCCTTAAAATTACAAAAAAGAGGAACTCACATTTCATGAGTCCCCCTACATATTCTTAACACTTGCTTTTCTTATTAATGGTTCACCAAGCTCATTGACAAAAATAGCAACTATAATTAACGCAATGCCTAACCATTGTAACCCTGATACCGTTTCCGTCAATATGATCATGGCCGACACAATGGCAACAGGTAACTCAATTGAGCTCAAAACATTAGCCAAACGTCCTGAAATTAATGGAGCCCCTCCAGCAAAAAATAAAGGTGGAAGCACAGCCCCTACTAAAGCTATACCAGCTGCAACCAACCACAATCTCCCTTCACTTAACGGCAAGGTTGGAATGTCCTGAAAGAAGACGATTAAAATCAAGACAGTTGAGCCCGAGATCATCAATGTACTTCGCATAATCGGATGCGTATGAACACCAACATGCCCACTAAAGAAGATAAAACCAGCATAGCTGAATGCTGATAAAAATCCTAACACTAGGCCAATCGTCGGAAAATCAAAAACGCCACCTTCCAACAACTCAGAAGCGAAGAAAACCCCTAATAGGATGATCACCATCGATACTAAGTTAATTCGTGAAGGTTTCACTTTTGTAAAGAACCATTCAAAAATCATCCCCACCCACACGAATTGGAATAATAGTATGATCGCTAATGAAGCCGGTAAATAGATCATGGCACCGTAATACAATATACCGGTCAAACCGACAAATGTCCCAGAAGCTAATATTTTAATTAACTCACCTTTTCCGATTCCCTGCACACGAAACCCTTTAATTAAACTTAACCCCCAAAGAAAAGCTAGGGCGACGATCATTTGAGTTAACGTGATTTGACCCAATGAATAGCCAAAGTCAAAGCCTGTTTTGACAAAAATCGGAGTGAATCCAAAACTAGCTGCACCAATTAGCACGAAGATCATGCCTTTTATTTTCATGATGTCACCCCCCACTTTGTCAGATTAATAGAATGAAAAAGAAGCTCGATCGATCAATTCTGCCATGCGCCTCCTATAACTTAAGCTATTTCACCTTTTCAATCAACCCCATTTTCAAACATGTTGCAATAGACAGCTCTTTTTCGACTTGTTCAAATTGAATGGTCATCAAATCATCTGTCACATCACGAACTTCTCCTTCACCAAATACACGATGATTCACCTGTAAGCCAACATCAATTTGCTCACGTGAGCTAATCGCGTTGGGGTTAACTTGCTTCGTGGAGTGTTTTACTTTTAAGCTTTTAGATGAGTCATTGCTGCTTGAAGGGTTAATAATCTGATTAATATCACGATAAAACTTTGACGTAACCACTTTTTTATTAAACTTTCTTTCATATGTGATCAGCTCCAAATAGAGTTCTGCTCGCGTCATCCCTACATAAAATAATCTTACAGCTTCTTCTATGTTGTCTACCTGTCCGTCTCTTAAAGCTTCTAAATCTGAGGTAGACGGTATGACTCCGTTAACTAAGTCAATCAAATACACAGTTGGAAACTCGAGTCCCTTAGAGCTATGCAACGTTGATAACGTTACCGCATCTTGATTCTTGCTAAACTTAGACTCTTTACCAATCCTGTCTAAATGTTTCAATCGATTAGCAAACGACACCATATCGGATGTATGTTCAGCAATCGATTCTAGGATATCTAGATTTTCTAATAAGACATCTAGTTTAAAACCTAAGCGCTTACTCATCTCACGGATGACCTTTTCATACTCTAATTCTCTTCGAATTAAGCGAATGACCTCACTTGGTGATGACTGATGAAACTTTATAAACACATCTTTAAAGGCATTAAGCTTCCTTTTCTGCCAATCCTTTAAATCGAGTGACTGCAAGTTGTCAAACACTGGTTTTTTAGACGAAAATCGCTTCAGCTGCTCAACATCATACTTAGATAGATAGGTGGGGGTCTTCGAATAGATTCGCTCAAAAATATCAACTCGCCCCAGATCATAAGACAACCTCATAAAGTTCAAAATATCCTTAACAATCCAATGATTGAAAAAGCGCTGATCGGAGTCCTTGATATAAAAAGGGATACCCGCCCGTTCAAAGGCATCCATTAACATAATGGAAGATCCATTATTTCGATACAAAATGGCCACATCACGATAGCTTGCTGCCAGTGAAACCTGCTTAACTAAATAAGCACACTGATCTTCATAATGAGAGAGAGTTTGTAATCGAATTGGCTGATGAGCACCATTGTGAGTAAACATGTTCTTAGGATAACGATGTTTATTTTGCCTAATGAACTGATTGGCTACTTCTACTATGTCCTTTGTCGAGCGATAGTTTTGTTCCATATAAAGGACAAAAGCATTAGGATATTGGTTTTTAAAATTTAATAAATATTGTGGATCAGCACCACGCCACGTATAAATGGACTGATCATCATCCGCTACGACACATAGGTTTTTATGCTTCCTCACCAACTTCTCAATGATCGCATGCTGCACAAGTGACGTATCCTGACTCTCATCCGTTAACACATAATCATATTGATTTTGATACTTTGCTAACAATGACTCTTCTAATTCCAAAGCCTCATTGGCGACGGTGAGCATATCATCATAATCTAGCAACATAACGTGTTTACCATGCTTTTTGAAGCACTCGTATTCTTTAAGAATCTCTAGCGCACCAGGAACATTACATGTAATCGACTCCCATGATTCTTTAGAAATTAATTTATTCTTAACCAAACTAATATAAGTCGATAGTTCATCCAACTGATCCTCCGTGATTCTCTCCTCATTGATAGATTCAAATAATCGACGTAAAATCACCCGTTTATGAAGCTTTGGATCACTTACTTCTCCTTCAATAAACTCATATGCAGTTCCAGTTAACCTAAAATAATCACGGACAACTTTATAGGCCAAGCTATGGATCGTAGAAAAATCAACTGGCTGAAGTGATGGGAAGAATTTTTGATAGCGTTCCTTCATATCCACAGCAGAAGCCCGACTAAATGTCACCGCCTTAATCCTTGACGGATCGACACCTTGCTCCTCAATCAAATAGCCGATTCGCATAATCACTGTTGTTGTTTTTCCTGAACCCGGTGAGGCTAGTAGTAACAAAGGACCTTCTGTCGTTATGACAGCCTCTTGTTGGGCGTCATTAAGCGCGACGCCGATCTCCTGTTGTTTTCTAGTAAAAAAGTTAGTTTGCGTCATCATTGGTGAACCCCTTTTTAATTCATGAAAAAAGAGCAAGTGAGCTAGCACTTACTCTTCTCAACACTATTCAGAACCGTCGATCCATTCTTCAATTAGATCTCGGTTATCATCAATCCAGCTCTGAGCACCTTCTTCTTCTGAGTCAGACTCATTAATTTCTGCCATTAAACTACCTAACTGCTCATCATCAAGCATAAAATTATCAAACCACTCAACGACTTCAGGCTGCTCTTCTTCTAAACCAAGACGTGTTGCATAAAGAATGTTTTCAGAATCACCATAGATGTTTTTAGGTTCCTCTAAGATTTTTAAATCCATCTCAGCAAACGTCCAATGTGGCTTCCAAAGTGTGACCACAACTGGCTCTTCGTTATCAATACGCTGTTGTAACTCGACTAACATCGTTGGCTCTGAAGAACTGACTAACTCTAAGTCTAGTTCGTAATCGGAAATCACGTCTTCCGTTAGCCCCATAATACTAGAACCTGGGTCAATTCCGATAATTTCGTTATCAAATCGTTCAGCATGCTCGTTAAGGTCTTCGACACTATTAATGTCTTCCATATAGGAAGGTACCACTAATGCTAAATCTGTTCCATTGTACCAATATTCACGCCAGTCAATTTCCTCTTCAAATTCATCATAGAAATGACCATCTGTGTTTGGTAACCAAATCTCCATTCCAATATCAATATCATCATTAGCTAATCCTTCATAAAGAATGGCTTTCTCGACATTCTCTAAAGTGACATCATAGCCCTCTTCCTCTAAAACAAGCTTCCACATGTTTGAGACAGCTACATTTTCAGCCCAATTGTTCATTCCAATTGAGATTTCGCCTTTGTCCTCTCCAATATTGCTGTCATCAGTCTGCTCATCGCCACAAGCTGCAAGCAATAGTAACAGCCCCAATAATGAAACAGCTAACCATTTAGATAAGTATTTCATGTAAAATCCTCCTATGTTGTATACATTCCTGTTGCAACTGAAAAGTATGTGATAGTTGCAAAATCGAAGCCACAATCAATAATTATACCATGTTTTCTGGTAACTTTCAGATTGGGTTACTATTTTTCAACCTTTTCTGCTCCCCAGAAACCTTCGAAACGAGTATATGCCAATGGCTTTCCTAGTCGTAATAGATTATCAGCAAAATCAATAATGGTACATTGCTCAGTTCCCCCAAATTTAGGACCTCTTAAACCACGACCAATAATCTGTTCATACAAAATATCACTCGTCGTTGGCCGAGTAATGACAATATACTCTGTGTTTGGTGCATCAAATCCCGTCGTTAATACTCCGTAATTAAATAAAAAGTCGATCTCACCGTTCTTGAACGCGTCAATATAAATTCTTCTTAATCCTTTTGACGTATTAGCAGAAATCGAAGCTGACTTTCGACCAAGTGAATTCATCACGGTCGATAAATACTCGGCATGCTCAACCGTACAAGCATAAATAAGTGTCGGCTTCACATCAGGAATTTGCAATAAGCGCTCGATAATCATTTCATTACGCTCCTCATCCCCGGCCAACTCTTTTAAAAATTCTTTATTTAAATCGCTACGATCATCTACTGAATCTTCATCCACCTGATAATCTTTGCCCGATTCATGAATAATATGGATAGGTGTTGCTAGGTAACCCTCATCTCTAAAATATCTAATGGGATTTTCTTCATACTCAGTACGTTCCGGAAGTTTGGGCTTTATTAAATGAGCTTCAAATTCACCGACCAAATCCTGAGTTTCCCCATTACTTCGTCCAGGTGTCGCCGTTAATCCACATACAGGGAAAAGCTCCTCCCCACATAATTCTTTGGCATGATTAATCAGCTTTCGGTAACTTGGCGCTGCTGCATGATGGGCCTCATCAATAATCATCGCTCCACAGTTTTGTAAGATCTCTTTTAACGCAACATCATCGGCGTTCAACCTTGAAACAATCTGTTGAATACTAGCAACAACCGCACCACCCGTTAAATCTTCTATCCCAATGTCATTTCCATTAAAATATCGGTAGATCCTAAGTGACTCAGGATACTCCTTCTCTTGCCACATCTCCGCTATACACGCAATTGCTTGTTCACACAACTCCGAACTTTGAGCAATCCAGATCATATATTTCTGCTCATTAAAATGGGCATGCATCCACTCTATGAAACTCTCAACTGCAACACGCGTCTTGCCACCACCTGTTGGCAAAGTAACAATGCAACGTGTTTGGTCTTTATTAAGCTCCAATACATCTAGCATGTCCTCCTTTAACTGCTCTTGAAAATCGACTAGGGGTGGAACAGTCTTTCGAGCTTCGATATCCATAACTGCTGAAGGCTTTGAAGCTTGTGGTACTTTAATACCTGAAAATACAAGTGGAAAACCGAGAGTCGTTACAAAGTCACGTGGCCAAACCCTTCCATCCGTCCACCTTTTCTCAGCTAACGCCTTATACATATAAGATGGCGATGTAATCTTCTTCCCACTCCTCGGATTACGGTCATATAAAGCCACTAAGTTCGCTTCAGGTAGTTGCCTTAGTAAATGTTCGCGAAGTTGACGAACAGATTTACCACTTCCTTTAAAAAGCTCAGCCCCCTTCTCCATAACAATCATTCGCGCTAGCTGTTCATCTGACATGGAACCACCTTGAAATGTTCGGTAATGACGGTTAACACCCTTAATATTCTCCTGGCCCAGCAGTCCTTGAATCAACCGACTCGGCACTTTATATGTATCTACTAATAACTTCACAGCTTGATTTATTTCCTTACTTGATAAAAATACTGACAAAACCAACCCACCTCTCTAAAAATACCTTTCTATTTTACAATAAAATACATGAAAATGGGTGTGGGAATGGTTGGCGAAAAGCTTGTCTATTTCCCAAAAAGCAACACCTTCACCAGTAGGTATGAATTGAAAACAGGATGGAAAAGATATAAAATATCATTGTGACTAATTGGTCATTTAATGACTATCCAGTCAAAGGTTTACCAATTTTCTATATAGAGAGGAAGACAAGTCATGTTATTCCATCCAATGGATATTCTTATATTTTTAGCTTTAGGTTTAGCTTTTTAACGGATAGGAGTGATGAATAATGAACCTATTTCACCCCAAAGATGCTTCGATGTATATAAAAGAGGAATTTGATCAAATGCAGTCAAAAGTTTCTCCGTTTATGAAAAAGAGTATGATCTATGGTGGTCTTGCCTTTCCACTAATCACCATCTCAATATTCAACCTATTTTTCCTACTATCAAGCGTCTCCATTAATAAAGATACGATCGTTATTTTCGGGTTACTTGCACTAGCTGGTGCTCTTGGAATGGCATTTTTCAAAGAGTTAACCCACCAAAATAGACGGATGCATGAGACTAGTGTCCATTATATCAAGGAACGCATTGCTCAAAGTGACCAGTTACCCGATTATGCTAAAGATCGTTATTTAAAAGAAATACGGATGAACCCAGCAAACGTATTTCAAACCTTCTACGACTTCTTAAAGCATGAAGAACGGATCAAAAACTTAGACCGAAGCTAGGAGATGAAACCATGATTGAAAAAGAAAGACTTATACTTGAAAAGGCAATTGATCTATTCTCAACAAAGGGATTTTCAGCGACCTCTATTCAGGAAATCGCTGATTCATGTGGGATTGCAAAAGGGTCTCTCTACTCCCATTTCCCCTCAAAAGATGCCTTGTTAATTGCTTCTTTAGACTTTTATATTAATCAAACGCTTGAACAAGTTTATGCCGTTGATCAAGAAGGGTTAGCGCCAAGAGACAGGTTTATTAAACAGCTTACCCTATTTTTCGAAAATGTAGTAACTCATAGAGAGTTTATGGATCTACAAACCTATGAACACGGGAGTTATCTAAGTGAGTCGATCAAAGAACTTATTAAGGAGAAATACAGTGAGATTTACCAATTTTACATTAATGGGCTAAAAGACATCTATGGCGAAAAAGCCAACCCTTATTTATATGACTTGTCGATTATGATGGAAGGGTTAATTCGCTCATATATTAGGCTAGTACTTATCGATCAAGAACAATATAGCCTACAGCAGCTCATGACATTTATTATGAATCGGGTTGATCATCTTGTAACAGGATTTATCCAAGGAGACGAGAACCCTCTATTATCAGAAATCCAAATCCGACATTTACTGAAAAAAGCAGACTCTCAAAAGATGACGAAACATGAAGTCATACAAAATAATTTATTAAAAATTGCTAAGACGCTACAAGGATTGCCTAATCAAAGAGATTATCAAATATCATTAGAAGTAATTGAAGAAGAAATGACTAAAAAAAATCCAAGATACCCTGTCATTCAAGGGATGCTCTCAAACTTTAGTAACCTAAAACAAGTGCAAAATTATGTAAATGAAATCGAAATGGTTATAAAGGGACAACGACAAATATAGCACTTTCACCTCACTCCTTAGGGATTGATCTAGAGTGAGGTTTTTTTCAAATTAGCGTATGAACTGTACATCTTTTGTCTAACCTGTAACTAGAACTGACATAAGTAGTTTAATAGATTTAAACGACAAAAGATGAGGAGTGATTGGGTTTGAATCTTTTTTATCCAAAAAATGCTTCTATGCCGATCAGGCAAGAATTTGATCAGTTACAGGACATGGTAACGCCATTTTTAAAGAAGAGAATTATTTGTGGAGGTCTAGCTATCCCTCTAACCGCATTCTCCTTCTTTAACTTAATTCTTATTCTTACAACCGTGTCAGTGAATCGAGAGAATTTGTTTATTGTTGGAGGATTAGCTTTGGCGGGATCAATCGGAATGGCACTTTTCAGTGAGTTGGCTCACCAAAACAATCAAATACACGCGAAACGAATGAAATATATCCAAGAAAGAATCACTAAAAGTGACCAACTACCGGAGCATGCGAAAAAAAGATACTTAAAAGCCATTCATATGAACCAAACAGACGCCTTTCATACTTTTTATCAATTTTTAATTCACGAAGAACGACTCAAAAAATTAAAACGTGAAGAAACAAATCGCGATTAAATAGAATCTCACTTGTAGGAGTTCCCCCACCTATAAGTGAGATTTTTTATATAAACCACCGATTCACATATTCATAGATCAACGCCCAGTTTGGCGCAAATAATATCACTGGCATTAAGATATAAAAGATTGTATTAACATCTAACCTTAATTCTTTTGGCAACAAAAACATAACAACAAAAACGTAAATGGGGTAAGCAAGCACCGTCATATATATAACACTATGAACCAATAAGTCATAAGGCCCCATTCCACTTTCAGCTAGTAAATAAATAACCACATATTCAGCTATCACGAATAAAACAATCGACACCCAAAACCATGTTGGTTGCTTCCACTCAACTTGTGATTTTGATTGAGTCATTATACTTCACCTCTTGTCATTCCCCAGATAAGTAGTAAAAACCTTTTAACTTCTGTAACATCGTTTTGTTAACCATCTCTGTCTACCCCATCACAATAAATAAATAGTTTAAAAACAAATACCAACCGAATGCACCAATACTAAGTGAAAGAACGGTTGCTGAAAAGTAAAATTGGGCATTGATTCGTTTTCTTGATTGATAGAGGAAAATAACTGAAATCACCATACTCGAAATAAAAAACAAACCTAAAATAACCATCCATAACTGATTATAACGAAAGTCAAAATATATTAAGTGATTGACGATAAAGATCATATTGATTAGTAATAAAACAGTCAATATCGCATTCTTCAAACAAAGCACTCCCTTAAATCATAGTTTTATATACGCATGAATTTTCAGATAAATATATCGTACCATATATTAACATTAGGGAGAAGTTGTGATCACATAAAAAATCCCTAACTTATTACAGCTAGGGATTGATAGACATGAAGTTTAGAAAAACTCCCACTCGTCCACTGTTCTTCCTTCATTAATTTTATTGGCGATTTTATAAGCATCAATAGCGACTAATATCCATAACACAAACGCTCCAAGGCCGACCGTGACAAAGCCAATTAATAAGGAGCTGATTAATAAAACCAATCCTTTTAAAACCTGACCTAAATAAATCTGGCCAACCCCAACAATAATTAGTGATAAAATCACTGCCAATGCAACGCTTTTCTTTTCTCGTGGAGGATTTTGGTCAACCACCGTTTGCTGATGTTGATCGTGATTATATGTCGAACTCTGCTTAACTTTCGCACCACAACGTGAGCAGAAACGATCATCGATAAATAATTGATTTCCACAATTTTCACATTTCATAGCCTTCACCTCAATAGAATCTATACACTTTCATTTTATCAATACTTGTAGATCTTTGTAAACTTGTGTCGATACGTCATAGAGGCAATTAAGAGGGCTAACCACCTCAATTTATATATGTATTCGAATCAAACTTTTTTAATGAAACGATTAAACATTTACGATATTCTATGTACTAAGGAGGAATTAAGATGGACTATCCAACAAAGAAAGATATATGGATTGCTATATTATTATTTGGATTCGCTGGATTCGCATTAGTGTGGACCTTCTTAAATTCTGAATGGTTCCTAATGGGCTTAAGCCTTGCGTTCACTTTAGCTGTTATATGGCTCTGGTTTACGGTACACTATCGTGTTGATGAAGGGAAAGTCATTATTAAATATGGCCCCTTTACTAAAAGCGTTGATATACAAGATATCGAAAAAATTCGACTAATCCGAAACCTAAAACTATCTCCAGCCTTATCCGTAAACCGTTTAGAAATTACATATGGGTTTGATCATCGAGTGATTAGGATTTCGCCAGCTAATAAGGACTTGTTTATGAAACAGGTCGTTTCGATGAATCCTGAAATCGATTTTGAATAACTTTATTTTTTAAACCTTAACTAAATGGACTGTCCTTATCAATAAGGTGTTCCTTATTGATAAGTAGCATGTAGAAGATTAAGAATCACTCCTAGTCGTTTGCCTTCATAAATTATAGAAGCAAACGATTGAGGAGGATTTTTTATGATGCCGTATTATGGTAATCCTGGCATTAATTATTACAGGGAACAGCCACAGGTACCAGACCAACAGATTGTTCAACTAGAACCCCATACAACTACTTTAATTGAGCCTTTTATATATCACGCTCTTCTTGCGATGAACTACAGTTCTGTAACAGTCGAGACAAATAAGGGAACCATCCGTGGTTTACTTACTGACGTTAAGCCTGACCATATCGTCTTAGATGTTAGTGATCAACTGTATTTTATTCGTTTACAAGAGATTACTTGGATCATGCCTACACAAAAACCTGCTATACCTGCTAAAGATCAATACTCTTAGACTATAGCCATACAAAACTCCACCATTATTATACTTAATTCAGCAGCTGAACAACTTATGATCACGACATAATAAATCCCTCTACTCACTGACGAGCAGAGGGATAATTATTTACTCATTAAAATTATTTTCAATTAAGTCTACTAAAGCATTTACAGCCTCTTCTTCGTCAGGGCCGTCTGCTTTAATTCCAATGGTTCTTCCTTTTTCAATACCTAACGTCATAATTCCAAGAATGCTTTTAGCTTCTGTTTCTTTATCACCTGTTACAATTTTAATATCAGATGAATATTTATTGGCTTCTTGGACAAGTTGTTGAGCTGGACGTGCGTGTAGCCCCGTTTCATTGGTTATGGTTACTTCAACTTGCTTCACATTTATGCCTCCTATCCTTCTAAAGCCGCAATTAATTCTTCGCTGTTACTCGCCGTATTAAGCTTTTCACGGAAATCTTCATGCATTAATTTACGTGAAAGCTGAGATAAAATTTGTAAGTGTTCATTACCTGCTTGCTCCTCAGGGATTGCGATTAAGAACACTGACTTGACCGGATTACCATCTAGTGACTGCCAATCGACTTCTTGAGATAAACGAGCATAAGCTAATCCTGGTTCATTAACACCGGCTGACTTACCGTGTGGAATAGCCACACTAAAGCCAATTCCAGTAGAACCTTCCTCTTCACGTTTCAAAACAGCTGCCTTATAAGTCGCAGCATCTGCAATAACCCCTGTACCTTCCATCGTTTTAGTTAACTCATCAATTACTGCTTCACGTGAGTCGGCTTCTATATCAAGTAATACGTGGTCTTTTTTTAGAATTTCTGATAACTGCATGTGTTAATTCTCCTTTAAATTCATGATGTCTATATTTTCCCCTAAAACAAAATATCATAACATCCGGTTCCATTTTTCAACGATATTGATTATGTTACTTATTCTGTTAAATCTGCTGCTTGGGCTTGTGGTGACCTCTTCTTGAAGAAAATTACAAGTAAAGCTGTTACAACCGTACCAATTGCTATCGCTAAAGCATATAGAAGAACGTGAGTGACGGCATTGGGAATAAAGAGTACAAATACACCACCATGCGGGACGCGTAATGCCGCATTAAATATCATTGACAATGCACCAGCTGTTGCCGAACCTGCAATCAAAGCTGGAATAACACGTAATGGGTCAGCTGCTGCGAAAGGAATGGCACCCTCTGTGATAAACGAGATCCCTAAGACACTTGCTGCTTTACCTGCTTCTTGTTCTTCTTTTGTGAAACGCTTCTTCGCAATTAATGTGGCAATCCAAATACCTAATGGTGGCGTCATACCTGCTGCCATAACCGCTGCCATTGGACCATAAATCTCACTCGCAAGCAGTCCTGCTGCAAAGGCATAAGCTGTTTTGTTGACTGGACCACCCATATCAACTGCCATCATTCCACCTAAAAGTAGTCCAAGGATAACCGCATTAGCGCCTGTCATCGATTGTAAAAAGTCTTCAAGGGCACCCATAATTCCACTCACAGGTCCTCCAATCACGTAATACATTAATAGTCCAGTCGCTAATGTTGCTAACAGTGGAATAACTAAAACAGGCATAATTCCTTCTAAATTCTTCGGTAGCTTAACGACCTTCTTCACTAACTGAGCTAGATAACCTGCTAAGAAACCTGCAATAATACCACCAAGGAAACCGGCTCCAACTTCATCAGCTAACATACCACCGACTAACCCTGGTGCTAGACCTGGCTTATCAGCAATGGAGTAAGCAATAAACCCTGCAAGGATTGGGACCATTAAGCCAAATGCCACACCACCAATTTGATTAAGATGGTTTGCTAATGTCCCTTCTTGATCTGCCGCTTCTAAACCAAAGACAAATGAAAGTGCAATAAGTAAACCACCGGCAACTACGAGTGGAATCATAAAGGATACACCATTCATTAGGTGTTTATAAAACCCTTTACGTTCCTCACCCTTAGCTTTCTTCCTTTCTTTAACTTGTTCTACATAATCATCTGGTGTTGTGTCTTCCATTTCTAAAGCTTGATCGATTAGTCCGTTCGGGTCTTTAATGGCATCACCTACACCAACACGGATTACTGACTTTCCTGAGAACCGTTCTTCATCAACATTCGTATCAACTGCCAAAATAATCGCATGAGCCTCACGAATATCTTCTTCCGTAAGCTCATTTTCAACACCGACACTTCCTCGCGTTTCAACTTTCATGTCAATGCCTTTCTCTTTCGCGGCCTTATCCAAGGCTTCTGCAGCCATAAACGTATGGGCAATTCCTGTAGGACAAGCCGTAACAGCTAATAACTTCTTCATACTCCTAACCTCCCAAATATTAATGATAAATTATTTATGTTACTAAATTTTGCGCACTTTAACCTGATCAACATATTCCTCTATTTCTGATAAGGTACAGACACTAGTTCCAGCCTTTGACGCTGTGATTGTGCCTGCAGTTGTTGACCACTTAGCTAGATCCTCTAACGAGTAAGAATTAAGTAGCGAATAAACCATGGCCCCAACCATAGAATCACCCGCACCAACTGTACTTTTAGGAGTAATATCGAAAGGCGCCACTTGATATACCTCATCTTCAGATACAAACAAAGCGCCATCTCCTCCTAAAGAGACCACAACTAGCTCAATTCCTTCTTTTACTAATTGTTCACAAGCTTCAACTATCTCATCGCGATTATTAAACTGTCTACTAAACAAATCTTCTAACTCGTGTATATTTGGTTTAATAGCAAACGGCTTAGCTTTTAAACCTTCTTTTAAAGCGTTACCACTTACATCAAGAATGGTGCGTACCCCTTTAGCTTTAGCCTTCTCGATGTACTCTTTGTAAATATGATCGCTAACACCTTTTGGAGTACTTCCAGCAAGAATCATAACCTCCGTTTGGTCTAGCAATTGATCAAGAATTAAGTTAAGCCCCTCTAAATCCTCTTCACCAACAACAAAACCAGGTTCATTAATCTCTGTTGTTTGTTGCGTTTCTTGATCGACAATTTTAAGATTGGTCCTCACTTCACCATCTACGTCTTGAAAACTCGTTTTTATGCCTAAGGATTGTAGTTCGTTCATCATCTTTTTTCCCGTTTGACCAGCCATAAACCCTGTTGTCGTCACCGGAGTATTTAAATGATTCAATACTTTTGCTACATTAATTCCTTTTCCACCCGGATCTATATGTGGCTGAGTTGTTAGCCTGTTTAATCCACCAACTTCGAAAGTTGATAAGGTTAACGTCTTATCAATTGCCGGGTTCAATGTCATTGTTAGTACTTTTGTCATTATGTTAATCCTCCTGAAGTGGTACGATCTCTAACTTGACACCCCGTTGTTCAAATTCAATTTGATACTGCTCATTCACTTGTTCATCAGTAATACAATAATCTAAGCTTTCTATTTCACCAAAATTGGCAAAGGATACTTTCTCGAATTTGCTGGAGTCTGCTAGCAAGAAAACTTCTGATGATTGTTCAATCATTTTACGCTTAGTAGCAGCCTCAGTAAGGTTCGGAGTTGTTAAACCATCATGTAGATCAACTCCATTTGTACCTATAAATGCTTTATCAACATGAATGAGATTTAATCCTTGGTCAGTCAATGGACCGACTAATGCTTGCGTCTCATGCCTTAAGCGCCCTCCTAAAACAATCACCTCAATATGGTTCGACTCTTTTAAAAGCTCAGCATGGACAACAGAATTCGTCACAACGGTTAATGAATTCTTTAGTTTTATCTCTTGTATCAATGCTAATGTTGTCGTCCCTGAATCAATGAGAACGGTATCATTATCTTGTATAAATGACGCAGCTTTCCGAGCAATAGCTTGCTTCTCAATAAGCAGTCGGTCTGCTTTTTCAATCACACTCGGTTCAAAATTAACACTTTGTTTTGAAATCGCACCACCGTGAGTCCGTTTTAGCATTTTTTCATTTTCAAGCTCACTTAAATCGCGTCTTATAGTCGATTCAGAAACTGCAAACGCTTCACCTAATTCCTGAACAGAAGCACGACCATGTTGATCTATATATGATAATATCTTCTTCTTTCTTTCCTCACTATATAACACCGTTGATCACCACCATCACTTTTGCTCATTTCAGTGATTATTATTGACTGAATGTGATTAATTATGATTATAATAGATAGTGAAAACGGTGTCAAAACTAATTTTAAATATATTTTTGCCTAACCTTGATTATTTATGATTATTTTAGGTTAGTCTTACTTTTAAGGAGCTGAAATAACATGACAGAATTAACAGGCATTGGAGCTTCAAATGGTATATCTATTGGAAAGGCTTTTGTTCTTCAAAATCCCGAATTAGATATTGTCGAAAAAGCAATTAATGATGTATCTGTAGAAATTAGTCGTTTTGAACAAGCTATACAGCAGGCAAACCATGATTTAGAAAAGATACAAGCACACGTTAAAGAGGAATTAGGAGAGGACCACGCTAAGATTTTTGGCGCACACTTACTTGTTCTTCAAGATCCTGAATTATTAAATACCGTTAAAGGCAAGATTGAAAGTGAGCAAATTAATGCTGAAAAAGCTCTGAACGATGCAGCTAATCAGTTTATCTCCATTTTCGAGAGTATGGACAATGACTATATGAAAGAACGTGCTGCAGATATCCGTGATGTTTCTAAACGTGTCTTATCATATTTATTGGGTGAACCCTTAGTAACAACTAGTGATATTACTGAGGAAGTCATCTTAATTGCCCATGATTTATTACCTTCTGATACGGCACAATTAAACCGTAAGTATGTCAAAGGCATTGTGACTGATATTGGTGGACGCACCTCTCACTCTGCTATTATGTCCCGTTCTATGGGCATTCCAGCTGTAGTGGGTACAACAACTGCAACTTCAGAGATTACTAAAGATACAACAGTCATTATCGATGGTGAAAACGGAACAGTGATTACCGACCCAAATGATGAACAGCTAGAGTTTTACGAACGTCAATTAAAAGAAGAACAAGAACGAGCTCAGGAGTTACAAACGCTCATTCACGAACCGAGCGTATCTTCCGATGGTAAACAAGTCGAATTAGCTGCTAACATTGGTTCACCTAAAGATTTGGAAACAGTGATTGAAAATGGTGCTGAAGGTGTTGGCTTATTTCGTACTGAATTTTTATATATGGACCGTGATCGACTACCGTCTGAGGATGAACAATTCGAGTCTTACAAAACCGTTCTAGAAACGCTTAACGGACAACCTGTTGTTATTCGCACACTTGATATTGGTGGCGATAAAGATTTACCCTACCTAGACTTACCTAATGAATTGAATCCATTTTTAGGCTTCCGTGCAATTCGCTTATGTTTAGAGCGTGACGACATTTTTCGCGTTCAATTACGAGCATTACTTCGTGCCAGCGCTTATGGTAACCTAAAGATTATGTTCCCGATGGTCGCAACCCTTGAAGAATATCGGGATGCAAAACATATTTTAGATGAAGAACGTGATAAGCTTCTTAAAGAAGGGCATACAGTTAGTGATGATATCGAAGTTGGTATTATGGTTGAAATCCCATCAACAGCTGTACTAGCAGATCAATTTGCAAAAGAAGTGGACTTTTTCAGTATTGGGACAAATGATTTAATTCAATACACAATAGCAGCTGATCGGATGAATGAGAATGTTAGTCATTTATATCAGCCTTACCACCCTGGCGTATTACGTTTAATCAAACGCGTCATTGATGCTGCACATGCAGAAGGCAAATGGGCTGGTATGTGTGGTGAGATGGCTGGAGATGAGGTCGCGATCCCAATTCTCTTAGGCCTAGGTTTAGATGAGTTTAGCATGAGTGCCTCAACCATACTTCGAGCACGTCAACAAATTCATCAATTGAACTATCAGACCACTTCAGAAGTAAGTGATGTAATTTTAAATAAACAAACTAACCAAGAAGTCGAGCAATATGTTAGACAACATTTCTTATTAGATTAAAAAAAGAGGCTGGGACAAAACTAGTTTCTACGAATAAAAAGGTTCGGATGATCAAAAAATGATCATCCGAA
>NZ_JABXWU010000005.1 GCF_014595945.1 Alkalibacillus aidingensis | reverse complement strand
CAATTAATTTCGGAGTAAAAGCAGCCTAAGAAGGTGTTTTATCTTTGTCTCATTTCGCTATGTCAGTCTACAAAGGTTGTGGGTTCTTTTTTAAAATTGATAGAATTTAATCTTTCTTTAGTTTTATGAATTTGCTGCTCTTCATCCTTCTCAAAGTTTTCAGCTCTTAACTTTGCGAAACCAAGTGGATTTCTCTCACAGTGATGATAATAATGGCGCATTTTTCTTTCTTTTTCATCTTTTTCAATTTGCCTTTTATTTTTAACACCTAACATCTTTAATGCTCTGTCTAATGTTTTATATACTGAATATCCAAAAGCTAATGCTCCTACCCAATAACTTTGCCACCCGATAAAAGCAATTATTATAGATAAAAATAACCATGTATAAAAAGTGAAATCTACTAGATTTTTTATTTTTTTCATCTCACTTGCTTTCATTTTGGAACTTTGATCTTTTTCTTTTCTATGTATAAATGGCAAATCACCATATACTTTTTTTATAAATTGATCACTTAGCTGCTCTTCGGGAATTTCCTCAACAGAAATACTTCCCCACTTCTTTACAATAGTTCCTTTCTCATTGTTTATATAACCCATAAACACTTTATTATCATTTATAGAGATTTTATCACCTTTTCGATCAAAGGACGTGACCATAATTGGTAATGGAAATCTTTTTAGCCACTCAGTTAATTCTTTTTCCTTAATATCAATAATTTCCTCTGTAGTTTTAGGAATGTTAATAAACACCAAATTCAAATGAGCAAAATAATAACTTTTGAGGTTGATAGGATGATATTCTACATAATAAGTCTCTCTATCTTCTTGTATTTCCTCATAAATATATTCTCTCCAAGTCTTTCTGATATACGACATCTGGTACACACCTCTAACTTTGTAACGACTTGTTATTCTACATCACTAATAATTCAATCATAAATAATAAAAGAGCCACCGATGATCCCTGTGTGTCACCGGTGGCCTTGCCGTATGTCAGACATACAATTACAGTATATAATTTTTGTATATTAAAGTAAACTTTTGAAAAAAATCATCTTTTAAGCATTTTGGGACTGTAAAATACGCGAAAAACTTAGATGGTAAGTTATTACCCTTATAGCATTTTTCCCGGCTAGGAACAATATTATTATAGTCCATGTTGTAAATATGCTAGGTATTTAAAAAGGTTCCCTTATTTTGGAATTTGGCATTTATTCTATGTACGTTGTTGCCAGTATTTTTATTAGCAAAGTGGTATAAATAAACCAGCTTTCAAATGTATGATTTGTGATATTTATACGTTTATCTTGTATTGAAATCTTCAGATAAGGGCCAAATTTTGGAGGGAAGAGCTTCCATAACTAATGGGTATTTATGTTAAAATTTAGTTATAACAAAAATATAGTTTGTGAATAGTGATCTTAATCTAACGGAGGCAGTTTAGTTGAAGAAGCCAAAACAAGCTTGTTTAGAGGATTTGCGAAATCTTATGTTAAACTCTTTAATAAAATATGAAAACATCAGGAAGGGTAGAGGGAATGGAACAAAAACTGGATACACTTACCGAGAGCATCTATCATCAAAAAACAAAAGAATACTTTAGAGAAGTTCTCAGCTCCTACAAGAACGGAAATTATAGATCAGCAGTTGTAATGTTATATACCGTAGTAATTTGTGATCTAGTGTTTAAATTAAATGACTTAAAGGATATCCATAATGATGAAAAAGCTAAAAAAATTTTACAAGAATTGGAAGTACAAAAAGAAGAAGATCCTGTTTCACCGGATTGGGAAAATAAACTTATTGAAAAATCCTTTAAAGAAGCTAAGTTACTAGAAAATGATGTGTATACGCATATTACAACTTTAAAAAAATATCGTAATCTATCCGGGCATCCGGTATTAAATTCATTAGAGATTTTATACACACCTAATGAGGAATTGACAAAATCCCTTATAATTAATATGCTAGAGGGTTTACTAAATAAACACCCATTACTCACTAAAAATGTTTTCCTTCCTTTTGTTCTAGAAATAGAGAGAATTAAAAATGATTTTCCTACAGAAGAACGACTAACGAAGTACTTAGAATCAAAGTTTTTAGTTTATTCTAACAGAGAGCTTGTTGAATACATATTTAAACACTTATGGAAACTAGTATTTAAGAAAAATAGTAAAAGAGAGAGTGACAATAGGGATATTAATTTTCGTGTTCTTTTAGTCATTTATAAGAAGTATGAACAAAACCTCTTTGAAAATATAAAAAAAGAATCCACCTATTTTAGTGATTTCTTAGATGGAGATGCTAAAATACTGACCAAGTTAGTTGATTTCTTAGCAGAATTTCCAAATATATACAATGAATTACATGAACATGCACAGGAGATATTAAAAATTCGGATAAAGGATTCAAAAAAATTGACAGTTAAAGGAACCTTCTTGTTTGATACTCTAGAAGAACACTTGAACCATCTCGACTCCAAGTTACATAGCTATGGAACTTATATTAATCAACCTTATATTCAAACGTATCTGTTAAAAAACGGCGAGATCACTTTTTTATTATCTAAAGCTGGAGATAAAAACATTGAGGATTTTTATGATTTGATGATTAGTCATTACTATCACAGTGGTTCTTATGATGCTGCGGACATAACGTTTGAACACTGTATTAGACCATTCTTTACTGGCTTTAATAAAAAACAAATGAAACGCTTGCTAAGCGAAGTTAATGATAATCCACAATGCTATGATGGAAGGTACGGTGGCAAAAATAAGGTTTTACTAGAAACTGCTAAAGAATTGTTAGGGGATGAGGTGGAAGAAGAATATAAAAATCTTTTCTCATAGAAAAAGTAAATTCTAGCAATGAAAAATGAAAAATTGTTATATATTAACTACTAAAGGCTGCATTAATTTTGTAGGTGGAAAATATTATATCCTAAAATTATTTAGGGCAGCGAAGTCTAGGAGCTTGAAGATTATTATCTCAAGCGGACACAAAACTGTTATCTTTAATTAATAGTAGAATTACCACTAAGTGTAGAAAGGATAATATCTTTGAATAGATCTGTATTTGAAATGCATTGGCAATATTATCTTTCCATTGAAAAAATGTTAGTAAAAACTAATCAGTATGTAACACATTCTAATAAAAATAAAGATGCTTATTCTGATGAGTTTGCATCTATTATATTGCTATCTTGTTCAGAACTAGATTCATTATTTAAGCGGCTTTGCGATAATTATGGTATTCAAAGTGAAGGTAAATATTTTAAAATGAAAGATTATGCCCGAGTAATTGGAAAGTATTTCGAAAATGATAATGGTCTTGCTACTGGTATAAATACTATAAACGATGATAGCATAATAATTTTCCCTTTTGAAAATACCGATGCAACAAAGTCTTATGCTAATTTAATGTGGTGGAGAGATTACCAATCGATTAAACACGATAGGATTAAAAATGTCACAAAAGGAAACTTATTAAACGCAGTGAACTCTGTTGCAGCTCAGTTTCTTATTTTGAGAGAATTAATCGAGACTATGGACAAGTCAAACGGAAACGAATATTTAAGAAAAAATTACTGGTCTGAATATTGGGTGCCAGTTGTATAAAAAAGTATTAGTAGAACCCAGTTGCTTTAGAACTACCAAGGGCTTCTAATGTAAGTACGTGTATAATGTGTCAAACACAATCAGCTAATAGAGTCTCATCCTTATTTCACTTAGGGGTGGCTTTACTTCAATAATCTCCATAATCAAAAGACCTTCAATATACACCATTTTATACATTGGTAGGTTGTTGAAGGTCTTTTGATATACAGAAAATATACTGCCATTTCATACATAAATGAAGTGCCAAAGACACCTTACTTCGTAGCCATTTCCAATTTAGTTCCGTTGTTTTTTATAAAATTAACTATCTTTGTGATATTTGTATTATCCCTGCTGATACGAGTTGGATCTTTAATAATCACTTTATTCACATTTCCTCTCTTAACATCACCATAATTTGAGTTAAGAAACGACTAAACTCTTCGTCTATCAATGGATCTTCTTTTAACTTCTTTTTATTAAATTTATTCAATTGTTCCCTAAAGTTATGTATAAGTTCACTTTCATTGTTTACAGTTACTTTTTCATATTGTTGTCGAACAAGCTGTTCAATCATATTTTTTTCCAGTTGTGCCTCTGATTGATATGCCACTCTTAACTCCCCCTTAACTAAGGCGAAAACTTCAAAGTATATTAATTATCTATATTTTAACAGTTTATAGAACGAAAAGAAATTTGAACATTAAGGTATAAGTTATCTGAATATTAAATTTCATTTTCCCTCTTAAAATATTAAAATTTTCAAAGTAAACTATTTCAAATTTAGGTGATTGGCCAACCCAAAATTTTATTTTCATTAGATAAAAAGCTAGCATTTATCTACTTTATATTAATTTCAATAGAGGTGAAAAAAATGAAGAAAGAAAACAAATTTGACTATAATGCTCACTATGAATCTATATTAGCAATCGAAGAAGACTCAGGTAAAATCAAAGCCTCCGATTTTTTAGAATTCTTGTCTGACCTCATTATTAAATACTCCAATGACCTTGAGATGAAATTATTACAAGGGAAAGAGGGTACATCAAATGAAAAATGATAAGAATGAATATTGTCCTTTAAGTGATCCACGTTTGTCATCTTTTTGACCCATGCGTGACATGTTTTTGCCCCTTTGATGACATGAAGTGAGCCACTACCAATATGATAGTGGCCCTAGAGTTACTATTGATTTAAACCGTGTCGTTCCCTCATTGAAACCTTACCATCTATTAAAATATTGTAGGAATCATGGACAATGCGATCTAAAATAGCGTCTGCTAATGTTCCCTCTCCAATTTTCTCATGCCATCCTTTCGGATCAAATTGAGAACAGAAAATAGTGGAGGCCTCATGATGTCTGGATTCTACAATTTCTAAAAGGTCTCTTGCCTCATTTTCTCTTAAAGGGGTTAATAACCATTCATCTAGTATTAAAAGATTCACTTTTTTATACTTTTTCATTACCTTGCGGTAAGTGCCTTCTCCTCTTGCGATTGCGAGTTCATCTAATAAGTCTGGCAACCTCGTATATTTGACTTTGTAGAACTGTCGACAAGCCGCAAGGCCAAATGCACATGCTAAGTATGTTTTGCCATTTCCTGAAGCACCTTTCACAATGATGTTGTGTCGATCTTGGATGTATTGCCCAGTAGCGAGCCGAAGGACCTGAGCTTTATCAAGCTTTCTATCGGGATGATATTCAATATCTTCAACAGAGGCTTGATTGTCTCTTAATTCTGCTGCTTTAATGATTCGGTCTAATTTATTATTTTGTTTACGCGACCATTCTATATCAACTAGTAAGCCAAAACGTTCTTCAAATGAAAGTTCCTGATATTCTGGATTACGTAACTGATCTCTAAATGTCTCTGCCATGGCAGTTAATCTCATGTCATTCAATTTGGATAATGTGTTTTCAGTTGTCATTCTAATTACCTCCATAGTAGTCAGCTCCACGGGTGAATCCGTAAGAGCTTTTATTCGTTTGATTTAGTGAACTTCTGTCATTTTCATTCATAACTTTCTCTTGTCCAGTTTTTAAAATGGTTTGGATACTTTTTAGTGTTGGGCGAGGAGTATAAGATAAAGCTTTTTCACATGCCAATTCGAGCCGCTCTATGGAATGCTTATCCGCTAACTTTATTAAACCCAGGCATGATTTCAATCCTTGCTTTTCTGACTGATAAGAAGCTAGTATGCTCTCAACTGTTTTAAGAGCATGATTACCAACTGATCGCGCCCACTTCAAAACATACTCTTGGTTAAAGTCAATATATTGTTGATGCTCCCTCGGCATGTGATCAGGAAGAGTGGAGGATTGTCCCTTTTTTCCTGTCATTTTTTTATGAGAAGCAATCCGAAGGCTTTTGTAAAATACTTCAATGGTGTTCCGAGCCACTCTCACATCTACTTGATGCTTGATATAATCATAGGGAACGGAATAATACATTTTATTCATATTTATGTGATAATCATATTGTACGGTTGCCTTTTGCCAAGTGGCGATTTCGTACGGTGAAGCAGGCAGAGGTCCCATCGCAAATTTCTCCTCTTCAAAGTAGGCCGTCTGTCTGTTTCCATCTTTTTTCTGGAAAGACCTTAAATTAAAATCTTTTAATTTCTCATGAATTGCTTTGTTCAGTTCAATTAAAGAAAAGAATTTCTCATGACGAAGCGAGGCAATAATCCATGTTGATATATGTCCTACAGTCCCCTCTGCGCTTGGTTTATCTTTCGGATGGCGCACACGTGCGGGAATGATTGTAGATTGGTAATATTCCGCCATTTCTTGATAGCTCCTATTAATAATTGGTTCAGACCTTGAAGCTTTAATCACACCTGTTTTTAAGTTATCAGGCACAATAATACGTGGAACACCACCATAAAATTTAAAAGTATTAATATGGGCTGTAAGCCAATTCTCCGTATTCATTGAAAGAAATCCCTCTACATATGAATACTGACTACAAGGTAAGGTAGCTACGAATATATAGACAGGTATTGCTTCACCCGTAAGATTGTCTGTTAGATTCATAGTTTGTCCAGCCCAGTCCACTTCAAGAATTTCACCTGGCTTTCGTTTAATACGCATGGTGGCTTTGGTTTTAATCGCATAATTATGATAAAAGCGACAAAACTGTCGATAACCATATGGGATTTCATTGTTCTCCCTACAGTTTAATGAATACTCATCCCATAATAGCGATAGAGTGACACCAGACTTAGCTAATTCCTTATGAATGTATTCGCAGTCGGGTTTTCTTCTGAAGTCTAAAGACTGATGCTTTTCTGGAAATAAGATACTTTGAATATCTGCATCTGTAAGATTGTTTTCAAACGGCCAAGAGAATCCCTTTTCCTTGGCTCTATTGACTACATTCCGAATGGTATTTCTAGAATGACCACAACTAGATGCTATCCCCCTTTGTGTGACTCCTTGAGCATGGAGTCTTAATATGTCACGATACTTTACCATGAAAAAACCTCCAATATAGTAGATTTGCACCTGATGGTGCAAGTCTATTATATAAGAGGTTGGATCAATGTAAGTCATTGATGGGGCAAAAACATGTCATTAGTGGATCAAAAAGATGTCAACAGTGGGTCTATCCCATGTCTTTATTCAAAGAAGCCTAAACATCGATTAAAAAGAGCGGTCGGATATACAAGAAGAAGTCCGAGAAAGCAATTGGAGGATACTTCAATTGAAAAACAAACTGAAGAAATAATAAAGTACTGTGAAAGAAATGGTATTGAACTGGTAGAAATTTATACAGATGATCTTAAATCAGCTAAAAGTTTTGATGGAAGAGATGCCTTTAAAGAAATGTATAACAGAACAATAAGCAAAAAGGAAAATATAGACTATATAATTGTTCTTAAACAGGACCGCATTTCGCGTGATACTTTAGATACTTTATATATAATGAAGCGACTAAATTCACTAGATAAGCATCTTATTTCAATAGCAGACAATATAAATACGGAAGACCCTAAAGCAGAAATACTTGTTCATATAATGTCATTAGTAGCTCAATTGGAGCGTGAATTCATAGCGTTTAGAACTAACTCAGGTATGGAGAAAAAAGCTGAAGATGGTTACTTTTTAGGGGGAAAAGTATTTGGTTATAAAACTAAAGATAAAGAATTGATAATAGACCCCGACGAGGCTAAAATAGTAAAATATATTTTTGAAAAATATGCTTTTAATAAGTGGGGATATAAAAAAATTGCTTCAAAACTTAACATCCAAGGGGTTCAAACCAAGTATAACAATGAGTGGACTATTAACTCCGTGAAAACCATATTACAAAATCAAATTTATATTGGTAACACGAAATGGAGAGAAGAATATAAAAAAGGACAACACAGTCCAATAATTGAAATGTCATTATGGAATAAAGTTAAAGAAGTAATGCAATCTAGAACTTATACACCCAAAAAGGTTCACCCCGGTTCATATCCTCTTTCGGGTTTACTAAAGTGTCCTCAATGTGGTTCATCTATGGTTCAAGGGAACAGTAGTCAAAAATATAAATATTATCAATGCAGTAAAAACAAGAATAGTGGTAAGAAAGCATGTTCTTCTAATTTAATAAAAAAGGAGTATGCAGAGGAATTTGTTCAGGATAAATTAATTACTTTTTTAAATGAAAAGAATCTTTCTCCGATCATTTATGATGTTACTAAATCTAATTTATCTTATGAACTTGAACCTTTGGAGAAAGAAGCCAACAATATTAAGGGGAAGATTCAAAAACATGAGGAAAAATTGTTAACTACTATAGATTTAATGAGTGATACTACCCTAAATCTGGGTGGTGATTTATTGAAGGAAAAAATAGTAACTCATCAAGAGGATATAAATAGGGAGAAATCTAAACTAGAAAGCATTTCAAAACAATTAGAGTTAAAACAAAGTGAGCATATTAATATATTATTAATTTTTCGGTTAGTAATTTTAAAGACTTTTATCTTGCACTTTCAGACACTGAAAAGAAAAAGCTTGTTCACAGTATAATTAAGGAAGTCCATGTTACTAAAGGCAACAAAACTCAGGATCGGAAAATCAAAAGTATTATATATAATTTTGACTTAAATGATCTTAATAAACTAGTAAGTGAGTAACGGAGAGGGGCAATTTCCCTTCTCCTTTTTTGCTATAACTTGTTTATTTAATCGCAGTTCTTTCTTTTAAATGTTGGACAATCTTTAGGTATGACAAATGCCTTAAACTCTTCTCCCCATCCTTTTTCGGGTTGTTTCTTAATTGCTTCAACAACGGTTAAATTATTAAAACCTAATGGAATTGCACTTCGTCCCGCGTAGATTGCGTTTATGTCGTCGATATACTTTCCTTCTGTTTGTCCACACGTACAACTTTTAAGATGAAAATCAAGACTAAAAACATCATAGCATTCGCTACATAATAATAACTTCATCGTATCACTCACTTTTGTGAATATTTTAGTTACATAATAAACCAAAATCTATTTCGCCTTTTTATCACTTATCTTTGCTAGCTCTGATTTCCTCCATTTTTCTATTCGACTTTTTACCCACTCAATACTATGGCACTGAATTTTATATTTATCCGCTTCAATTAATGCCTCCCGAGTGTAGCCAGAGCTGGTTATAAACCTTCCCAATACACAGTCATGATTTCTCTTTGCTGAGTTAAGTTCTCTAATTTCTCTTACAGTAATTTGGTTTTTAGATGATAGGTAATGTTTAATTTGAACCGCTTCATTCGTTTGATGGTATCGGTTAAAAATTATCAAATCAACCCCTCCATCTGCACCGTTGGATGTTTCCCTTGGTTTATAACCCCTTGCCTTAAAATATAGATAACAAATTCTTTCAAATTCTCGCCATGAAAGTTCTTCCAATGTAGATTCTATTATATTTTCATCGCTTCTTAATCGATTAAAGTCTTCCGTGTTTTTATATTTTCTTGAATTATTACGTGAAGAATTTGCCCGTTTTTTAGTCTTTCCTTTTTTTGATAGCGCGTTATAAGTTATACCATCAATTATAGCAGTAGTGAGAATAATTCCGAAAAGTATATAAATATTAGTACTGTGAAAAACAATCCAATATAAATATAAACTTATTATTAAAAAGAGTCCTGAAGTAACGTTAGCCAATAGTTTTCTATCTTTCTTATTAATCTTGTTCACATCCTACTTTTAATTTTTATTCACTTGCGAAATTTACATATTATACCACCGTTTAGTTTAATGGATTATTTGATATAAAGAAAGGGATAGATGATTTGTAAAAGGATTTGAACGTTGCCAAAAATTCAAATGAAAGGCGGGGGGAGTTGTTCTATTGAAGTTGAAATGAATTGTGCGGTAATCTTCTTAGAATAAATGAGCCATACAATCCAAAGTCTTAGCAACTAATTTGATAATCCCTTAGTCAATCTATTCATTGCTCTTTGTGTTCTGACTGTGACATATAAAACTCGTTTTCCCCTTACTTAAATTCATAGTATTATTTAAGATGAAGGGAGGATATAAATGAATGAAATAAAAAAAGTCGCTATCTATTGCCGCGTCAGCACAGAAGAGCAAGCAAGTGAGGGATACAGTATTGACGCTCAACTGGATACCCTACGTCAATACGCAAAGTTATATGGTTGGGATGTAAGTGACGAATATATTGATGAAGGGATAAGTGGAAAATCGATTAAAGGACGACCCGCCATGCAACGACTTGTGTCAGATATAGAGAAGAATAAATTCCAAGCTGTTTTAGTCTGGAAGATCTCTCGTCTTTCACGTAACATGTTGGACACGTTGGTTCTTTTGGATAAATTTGAAGAATATAATGTGAAATTCATTTCTTACTCGGAAAACTTTGATACTGGTAGTCCCATCGGAAGACTTGTTCTGCAGCTTATGGCTTCCATTGCCGAAATGGAAAGGAATACACTATCTGAAAACGTAAAACTTGGCATGAAACAACGCGCTCTCCAAGGTGAATGGAATGGTGGAATTGTGTTTGGTTACGATTCAATTGAAAAGGAACTTATTATCAATCAAAAGGAATCAAATGTTATTCAACTTATCTTTGATCAATATGCAAAAGGAAAAGGATTAAAGGCCATTGCAAACTATGTAAACAAACAAGGATACCGTACAAAAAAAGATCGTTATTTTTCAATTAACGGCATCGCAACTATCTTAGACAATCCCATATATAATGGAAAGATTAGTTGGCTTAAAGTAGAAAATTGGGATACTAAACGCAGAAAAGGAAAAAATCCAAATCCTATACTGGTAGAAGGTAAACACGAAGCGATAATCAGTGACGAGTTATGGAATATAGTACAAACTCGAAGAAAAAGTAAATCTTTTAAACAGAGACAATCAAATGAACCATTTTTGTTAAGCAGCATATTACGATGTCCTGATTGCGGACAAGGTATGGTTCCATCAATTACCACCTATACACGTAAAGACGGCACAAAAAGAAAGCATCGATATTATGTATGCAGCGATTTTCACAACAAGGGGTCTTCCGCTTGTAGAGCTAATTCAATTAAAGCTTATAATGCGGAAAGTACAACTATAGAAAAAATTCAGGAATTAATTAATAACAAAGAGGAATTCGCGTTAAAGATTAATTCACTTAATAAAGACTCCGTTAATTCTACTAAAGAAATCCAATCAGAATTAAAAAATGTTGATATTAGAATTATCGAATTGAAAGAACTTCAAGATAAATATTTCGAGGCATATGAACAAAATCTATTTCCTGTGGATATTTTACAAGAGCGACTAAAGGATGTATCCGAGGAAAAATCAACATTAGAACAAAGAAAAAATGAACTAAGTACTAAACTCAGCTCAATCGATACTAAGGTTATACAGCCAGATCTTCTTCATGTCCTTTTAAGAAAGTTTACTGAAACTTATGAACGATCATCTAGAAATAAACAAAAACAATTACTACAATTATTGATAGAAAGTATTAGCATTTTTCAACCTAAAGATAAAACACGTGTTGTGGATACAATAGAACTCGATTTTGATTTCACTGAAGTTAATATCTCAAAAACTTTTGCCTTAATCCACTTATTATATTTAGAAACTGATGAAGAGGGAGTAATCCTGCCTCAAACAACAGTTTCTAACGATAAATTACCACCTTATCTTGAACAATTTTTGCCTCTATTTATGGTACGGTTCACCCCTATTAATCCTAAACCCACGATAAACTTGCTCCAACAACACTAATCTCATTAACTGGTGTGGATAAGTCATATGACTAAACGAAATGGCAAAGTCACTTCTTTGCTTCACCTCATCGCTTAAACCTAGCGATCCTCCAATCACGAATGCGACTTTACTCTTGCCGTATGTAGCTAACTCGTCCATCTTTTTAGCGAAAGCTTCTGATGTTAATGGCTTCCCTTCAATCTCCAACGTAATTACATAGGTGTCTGTGGATAACTTGGTTAGGATTTTATCTCCTTCTTTTTGTTTCACCGCTTCTTCATCTGCTTTGCTTAGGTTATCTGGAGCTTGCTCATCTGGGATCTCTTCAATTTTGACTTTGGCATACTTACTTAAGCGTTTTAAGTATTCATCTATTCCTTGTTTTAAATATTTTTCTTTGAGTTTACCAACGGCAACAATGGTTATGTTCATGGCGTTACACCTCCATTACCTGTAGTATATAATAATTTCACTAAACTATAAAACCCCGACTTGTTTTAGTCGAGGTTTTAAAATTAATTATGCGGTTGCCCATTTACCAACTGTTTCAAGTGCCGATTTACTTGGAAATAGTTCTTTAAAAATCTTATAATATAAGCACTCTTGTTTAGTTCTTAGTTCAATTTCCGCTTCTTGTTGATAGGTTAAAAGTTCATGGTCCGATATCGTTTCATTCGCATACTGCTCTAAGATATCAAGAGCTCCACTACCAGCAGAAAACTCTTCTTTCTTTCGCCACAATACACTTTCTGGGATTACTCCATCAAATGACTTCCTTAAAATCCATTTCTCCATTTGCCCATCTTTATGTAGCTTCAGATCAACGGGGATTTTTAAAGCCTCATCAATTAATTCCAAATCCAAAAATGGTACTCGTAACTCTAGCGAATGCGCCATACTCATTCGGTCAGCACGCTGTAAGTTAATATTGTGAAGTGAGTTAATGATCCGAATAATTTCGTCATTGAGCATGTCTGTTGAATGAAAGTCTGTCAAGTAATCATACCCTGCAAATAATTCATCTGCACCTTCACCTGAGAGAATCACTTTCACATGTTTTGATGCTAATTTAGATACAAAATAGTTCGGCAAGGCGCTTCTAACTAATGACGGTTCATATGATTCTAGATGATAAATCACCGTACGAATGACTTCAACTAACTCTTCTTTCGTATAAATATATTCATAATGGTCCGTTCCGATCGCTTCAGCAACTTCTCTTGCTCGAAGGATATCTTCACTACCTTCTGAACCGACACAAAATGATTTAAGTGGTGGATCTCCTTCATGATGCTTTTTAGCAATTGCAGCAATTAAGCTACTATCTAAACCACCACTCAATAAAACGCCAACTTCAACATCAGATAGTAACCGTTTTTTCACAGCATTTTCTAAGTATTGATTAATCGCTGAGCAACACTGATCAACATCAGTTTGACCTATTTCCTCTTGATGGGGTCGCTCTATTTGACGGTAGCAAACAAAACCGGTTTCTGGTGTGTAATAATGTCCTGCAGGAAATTCATTTACTTCTTCTGTAATCAGATAAAGTGTTTTCATCTCTGAAGCAAACATGTATTTGCCATGTTGATCTTTTCCATAATACAATGGTTTAATTCCTAACGTATCTCTCGCTGCAACAAATGAATGGTTATCTTCATCAGCAAAGAAAAAAGCAAACATGCCATCAAGCTTTTTGATTCCGTCTACCCCATCTTCTTCAAGAACTTTTAACACAATTTCACTATCTGACTCTGTTAAGAACGTATGTTTATCCTCATATTGTGGTTTAAGCTGTGGATAATTATAGATTTCTCCGTTTACGACGACCCATTTATGTTGATCTTCATTGCCGATTGGCTGAATTCCATCGTCTAATCCGATAATTGATAGTCGTTGATGGCCTAAATGGAATTGATCTAACTGAACCGTTTTCCCTTCATCAGGCCCTCTATGTTCCATACTATGTAATATACGGTCCATCTCATCATCCATTAAATGTCCAGTTCGTGCAAAGATTCCACAAATAAATATCACCTCATAATTTTAGTATCCATTCACAATTGTATATCATTTTACCAAACCGTCTTCTTATGACAAGTTGACCCTACTTGGATATAACTAGCTATGACGTAGTCCTAGCTATTCTACTTTGTTTACGAGCCATTTTTGAAAATTTACCTGCCATTTCTCACCATTCCACGTTTTTAATACGAACATTAATTTTCCTCAGTCAATTATTCACATGTGCCCCTTGATGAAAGTAGATCTTGATCTCATGGGTTTTACTACAGTTATCAACAATTTGTTTACAATCATTGTGCATAAGTGAATAATCAACAGGTTTTCAACAGTGTTTATTCACAAATGGCCTTTTATCCACAGATTTATCAACATATCAACATATGTTCGTGCTATATTTAGTTAAAAACCAAAGTATTACTACTAGATATATAAGTCGACGTTTAACTATACACATAATGTTAATAAGTTGACCAATTTTGTGTATAACCCTTATTTACGAACATTCCTGTGTGTATAAAAAAACGACTTGCTCACATGTATGAGCAAGTCGTTGTTATCTTTTGATTAAAAATCCTGTGAAGTTAATGTTGTAGTGACTTCTTGTAATTCTCCATTTCGGTAGAATGTAATCGTTAGCTCATCACCTGGACTTGTATCCGTGTAGAGGTACTGACGGAGTTCAAGTACATTCATGACCGGTTCTCCATCTAGCTCAACAATCACATCATACTGCTCTAATCCAGCTTGACCAGCCGGTGATGTAGATTCGACTGATGAGACTAATACTCCACCCTCAACCTCTTCTGGCAAGTTTAGTGTATTGTCCCAATGGAATTGAGCGACATCTCCAAGTGAATAAGGGGAGATACCTAAGTAAGACCGCGTGACCACTCCATGTTGTTCTAACTCCTCCATAATTGGACGGGCCATATCAATTGGGATAGAAAAACCTAAACCTTCCAATTGATGTGATGCAATTTTCATTGAGTTAATACCAATCAATTCACCTTGCATGTTAACTAAGGCTCCACCTGAGTTACCAGGGTTGATGGCCGCATCAGTCTGGATGACTTCAGCCTGCCAGTCAACAACACCATTATTAGTGAGATCAATTGGAATGAGGCGATCTTTACCACTTATAATACCTTGTGTAACTGATCCTGCAAACTGTAAGCCTAATGGATTACCAATTGCAAGCACAGGTTCACCTACATTAATCGTCTCTGATTGACCTAATGGAATCACTTGATCGGCATATTCATCATCAACTCGTAGGACAGCTAAGTCAGAATAGACATCACTACCAACTATATCCGCTTCTACTTGAGTATCATCGGCAAAGACAATTTCTACCGAATCAGCTCCTTCAATGACGTGGTGGTTAGTTACAATATAAGCATTATCGTCTGTGATCTTATAAACAACTCCAGACCCTGTAGGCGCATCCTCAGAATTTTGATTAGTCGGACCACCGAAAATACTTTGGTTTTGAATATTTACAACTCCCACCACTGAGTCTGAAACTTCTTCGACAATTTCAGTCGTTCGCGATTGTACATCTACTTGTAAATTTTGTTCAAATGTTCCATCACCATCTAAATCTTGTTGAATTTCCACATCTTCATTGGGACTGCCACTATTCTCATTTTGTGAGCCCAAATCATAAGGTAATATGTTTGTCTGTGATAAAACTGGTAATGCCATCAAGATGATAATTGATCCAATAATAGATCCTAAAATTGCCGGTAAAAGCCAACTACGACCTTTATTTTGTTCCTTTTTATTATGGATATGATCATCGTAATAACCCATTTTTAACACCTCACATTTTGTTTTTATTTAAAGATGAAAAATAGGTGTCGGCTTTACAGGACTCGTATCTTCGAGTTGTAAGGCCTCTCCTACTGGAAATCCATGCTGCTTCAGCTTCTGTTCAACACTCATTCTAGCAAGGTCTACCATATTGTTGTCTTGACTTAAGTGACCAAGGAATACCTTCTTAGTCTGATCTCCAATAATATCCATCATCGCAATGGCGGCATCATCATTGGAAACGTGGCCCAAATCACTTAGGATACGGCGTTTTATATTCCATGGATACTTTCCCATTTGTAACATACCCACATCATGATTCGTTTCAAACAATAAGGCGTCCGCATTCTCAATCGTCTTTTTCATTCGTTCAGACACATAACCAGTATCCGTAAGCATGGCTACTTTTTTACCCTCATAATGAAAAACATAAAACATCGGATCAGCAGCATCATGGGAGACACCAAAGCTTTCAACATCTAAATCCTTAAAAGTTCTAATGGACTCCATAGGAAATTCGAATTGTTGGTCTAATGACACTTTACCAATTGAATTTTCCATCGCCTTCCACGTTTTAGGGTTAGCATAAATCGGTAATCCATACCTTCTAGCAACAATTCCTAAACCTTTGATATGATCACTATGTTCATGTGTCACTAAAATTCCGTCAATATCACCTAGGTCAACATCAACTTCATTCAATAATTCATTTAACTTTTTTCCACTTAAACCAGCATCCACTAACAACTTCACTTGGTCTGTACCTATATAAAAAGCATTACCAGAGCTTCCTGATGCTAGCACACTAAAATGTAATGTCATTCTGCTTCACTCCGAATTAATTACTCAATTTGACTGTGTTGATATTCTTTAATCGATTCAACAAAATCTATTTCGTCATTTGGAATCATCTGACCCTCCATGGCATTAACAAAATAAGTACGTTCATCATTAATCGTTAGTCTCCATGTAGGCGTAAAAATTTGCACACCTTCCTCTAGTGGAACCAATGTGTGATAGCCTAAGCTCATATCGGTTAGCTCATCTTGCGGTTCAAATACATTATTGGAATATAAAACATCTACCGCATCAATAGGATCTAAAACAGTTTGTTCTTCACTCTGAACGACCGGCTCATCCAAAATACTTTGAATATAATTGATCGCTTCACCTTCTTCATTCAATTCCACAGCTAATACTCCTGCGAAGTTATAGAATATCGGACGCTCATTTTCCACTTGGAAAAATAACATCATATCCTCATGAGTATCCCAATATTCGTATTTGTCTCCATGCAAGACTTCTTCTTTAAGAGAATCTAAATCTTCCTCAATATTGACTGGCTCTATAAACTCACTGACAACCATGACGCCATTTATAACTGCTATGCGCTGATTATCTAAAGCCCCTTCTAAGAAATCAAGATCCTCTTCATTTAATTCATACCTTTGAGCCGATATATAAGTTTCTTTAATTCCTCGTTCAGGCAATTCGCCAATCTTGATTTCTTCTGCTGCCAACTTGTCCTCAAAACTAGCCTGAGCTAATGTTTCTAAATTGGTCTCTCCAATTTTCTCAAGGAATTGTTGAACTAGAAATAGATTAAGAATTAAAAAGCTAACAATAAATAAGGTTTTGATTTGTCCCCACTGCATACTATCCATCCTCCTGTATAGTCAAGCGATCCTCAAAATAGCTTAGTGGGCGCCATGTCCCTGCATACTTGACGTACCAGGTTGGTTCTAAGAATACGACGTTAGATACATCATTACCAGTTCTAACTTCATAACCTATTTTAACATCCTCAACTAGTGAGAGTGAAAGCTCTTGTTGACTATTTTGGAAATAATGATAGATAGACAAACCTGATGATAATCGTTTTGTCTCTCCCTCACTTTGAAAGGGTGTACTCACTTTAAATAAAGGTCGACTAAAGGCTTGTAAATCATTTTCATACCATGTTTGCTCCATCACCCAATGACCATTTGCATCAAAAATAGGTAACCCTTCATAATGCATTCGGTAGCTTAAGGTATTTGTTTCTTGTTCAATGTGATCTAATTGAAAATCATCTGTCCATCCACTGTGATCATTAGTAAATTCAACACTTCTTCTAATTAAATCTTCAATTTCCATTTCGGTTGAGTCCACAGACAATGGATTAACAAACATTAAATAATGATTATCATGAAAGATGTCTAATGTTCTTAAAGCACGTGTTCCATCGGTATAGTATCGATCCCTGTTTAGTCCACTAGAAGCATTTTGTTGTCTCACCAGTGAAGGATTACTAAACAAAACGTTAATAAGGGGTTGTTGATCAATATGATCAGTCAAAATCGTATGCTCCGGCACCTCAATCTCCTCAGCTGGGAGATAGATATAATCCTCTTCATCTAGCTCTAATCGCTCGGCAGAAATGGTTTCTGGACTATAAATATAATCGTGAATAGCCGAGTAGGCCTCACTTGAAATCAATTCACCATGTAACACTTGATCACTATTTTTTGATGCAAAAGTTGCTCTCACGTGTTCCTCTGACCCTTGAGCTAGTTGGAAATATACCCGATCAAACGTATGGTTCCAGCTATAATCAAATTCATCAACATTAAAAATTCGGTCAATCATCTTCATAGGTATTTCAACAGGGAAGATAACTTCCATATTACGAGACCAAATACTTGTTAGATCACTAGTAGGATACGGTTCAATATGTGAAAAGCTCCACTCTGTTAACTCTTCATAGAAATCCATTTCTAATTGCTTATCAGGTAACATGGAGTAGGTTCTAAAATTATTAAATATAATTTGCTTTGGCCTTAAAATGGAGTGAATCTCATGCTTTTCACCTTCTAACTCATTTTCTTCTAAATAAGTCGGTGGATCTAATTCTTCATATTCCGGTTGATATGTCCAAATAGCAAGTGTTAATAACAGGCTTGTACTGACCAATATAAATAATAATATTGACTTAAGTTTCTCTAACTTCATGATTGATGCCCCCGTTTCTTTCGCATCAATGGCAAGCTAAAGGAAATAGTCGTCCCTTTACCTTCACGACTTTCTGCCCAAATTTTCCCATCGTGAGCTTCAATCAATTCTTTAGCAATGGCCAACCCAAGACCTGTTCCACCTAACTGACGAGTTCTTGCCTTATCTACACGGTAAAACCGTTCAAAAATCTTCTCCAAGTTTTCTTCAGGTATACCTACACCCTCATCCGAAACTTTGGTTAATATTTGGTGGCGATTCTTTACGACCGTGACATTAATCTCGCCGCCTTCAGGTGAATACTTAATCGCATTAGATATAATATTGTCTAAAACTTGAGTTAATTTATCTTGGTCCATCCAAACGTAACAAACATCTTGGGGGAGACTACGGGTTAGCATAAGTTCATCTTTAAGGTTCAATGAGAAACGATCGATAACCTGGTCAATATAATCGATATACTCAACCCGACTTTTTTCCAAACGATAATCTTTGTTATCCATCTTAGATAGTTGCAACAAATCATTAACTAATCGAATCATTCGTTCGGATTCATTTTGTACAACATTTAAAAACTTGGGAGCAATCGTTTCGTCCTGCCACGTATTCCCATCGGTTAAAGCTTCTAAATAACTACGCATAGTAGTTAATGGCGTTCTTAATTCATGGGAAACGTTAGCAACAAACTCACGACGTTCTCGCTCAATCTTTTCTTCCTCAGTCACATCACTAAGTACCGTCAAGAAGCCATTCATTTCATCATTATCATCTTGGATAACTGAAAAATTAGCTTTTAATAGTAATTGCTCATCTCCCTCGGAAAAATCAATAATTATTCTGTCAATCTCGTTAATTTCCTCTAAACTATTCACGTGTGAATGCAAACCTAACACGTCTAATAATGGTTGTCCTTGAACTTCAATATAATGTTTTCCGATTAATTTGGACGCTGGCTCATTCATAAGAATGATGTCACCATATTCATCAGTCGCAATTACACCATCATTCATATTAGATAAAACAGAGCTTAATTTACGCCGTTCACCTTCTGTTGTGGCCTGGGCTAACTGTAATTGATCATTTAACTCATTAAAGCTAACAGCGAGCTGTCCAATCTCATCTTCTCCATATATATTAACCTTCTTAGAAAAATCGCCAGTAGCCATATACTTCGCTTGCTTGCGCATTTCCGTAATAGGTTTAGTTATGGTTCTAGCTACTAATATGCCTAGCAATGCCGACACTGTAATGGCTAAAGCTGTTCCATTTGCGAAAATACGGTTAATGTCTTGAAGTTGACTGTATACTCCTTCCATAGAAGCTTCTAAATACAAAGCCCCCATAATATCGTCTGTTTCAATATGATATACGGGGGTAGAGATCACTAAGGTTCGATGCCCATTTTGAGGATTATAAACCACATTTTCCTCTCGATTACCAGCAGATAAAGCCCGTTGAATCCTTAATTCTGTTGTTCGATTACCGATATTATCTTGATCAAACTGACTCGTCGTTCCAAGTACACGACTGTTACTATCAATCACTTGAATCTCTGTAATATCATCTGAATCAAAATCATAAATAATCGAACGGACGTCTTGTTCTAGATCTGGATCGTCCTCATCTCTTTCTGCTGACAAAGATTGCTCTAAGTTATAGTTTAGTAACTGAACACGGTCATTAATCGATTCAGTGAAATTTTCAAGTAATTGCGTTTCTAATTGGCGTGCAAAATATGCCCCAATGACTTGAATGGCAATTAATAATAGTAAAATATAAATAATGATGAACTTAAGCTGGATCGATTTAAAGAATCCTAACAATTTATTCATTCAATCTACTCCTGCTCAGGGTTTCTGAGGTAATAACCGACCCCTCTCCTTGTGACTATCCAGGCTGGGTTACTCGGATTTTCTTCGATTTTCTCACGTAATCTTCTTACCGTAACATCTACCGTACGCACATCTCCGTAATAATCATAGCCCCACACAGTTTCTAATAAATGCTCACGTGTCATTACTTGTCCAATATGTCTCGCTAAGTATAATAAAAGTTCAAACTCACGGTGAGTTAAATCGATTGGTTCACCATCACGAGTAACCGAGTAATTTTCGCGATTAATTTCTAACGCTCCAACCCGAATATTTGGAATGGTACTTGCTTTAGCATTTAACTCCTCCGCTTCTGTGCGCCTTAAATTAGCCTTTACACGTGCTACCAATTCCCTGTTACTAAATGGTTTTGTCACATAGTCATCTGCCCCAAGTTCAAGCCCTAATACTTTATCAATTTCTGAGTCTTTTGCGGTTAGCATAATTATTGGCATTTGAAAATCTTTTCGAATCTCCCGGCATACTTCCATGCCGTCTTTTTCTGGTAACATAATATCTAGCAAAATCAAGTCAGGCTCATGTTGTTTGGTCAACTTAATCGCTTCTTCTCCGTCATAAGCACAAACAACATGGTAACCCTCTTTCTCCAAGTTAAACTGTAGAATATCTGCAATTGGTTTTTCATCATCGACAACTAGAACGGTATGTCTCATCTAGGGACACCTTCCTTCATTTGATGGTCTATGAACTCATTTTATCGTAACTTTCGTAAAAAGTCTTATTATAAGACATAGCATAAATTGTATTGTTTTGACGATTCGCTAAAGTCAATAGATCAAATTAATATAAGAAAACCTCTAGCTACTTGGCTAGAGGTTTTAACTTTTATCTTAAATAATCAACTGGATTAACTAGCGATCCATTTTTGGTTATTTCAAAATGTAAGTGTGTGCCTGTAGAGTTACCGGTGGATCCCATAACCCCTATCTTTTGTCCTTTTCGAACGGTTTGACCAACACTTACATCAATAGAGGATAAATGAGCATAGAGAGTTTCGTAGCCGTTGTTGTGATCAATAACGACTCTATTACCGTAGCTATTATTTCCCCAACCAGCTGACACGACAACACCATTATCGGCAGCTAAGATGGAACGGTCGCTTACACCTGCAATATCAATTCCTCTATGGTAGGAACCCCATCTTGGTCCCATATGACTTGAGATGCGACCACCAACTGCTGGCCAAGCGAAGTCACCTGTTCCACGGGAAGAAATAACTTTTGTACCTTCCTCTATAATGTGGTCTTTTGGTTCTTCAAGTACTTCTTCCTCTATAACCTTCTCTTCTACTACTTCATCATTCTTAGTAGTTACTTCGTAAGTGACCCGTTTTTTACCGTCAGATCCTTGTTGCTTAACTCTAGATTCACCTTTGTATAAATCATCAGTTTGTTCTGTTACAGTATCATAACTAATGGATTCTTCTTCAGTAATTTCTTCTGTATAGGTTACATCTACATAAGATGTAAGAGCTGTTACATTTACCTCTTGACCAACTTGAATAACGCTATCCTCTTCTAACTCAGGATTTAAGTCAAGCAGTTCATCCATACTTAAATCATACTGAGAAGCGACTTGGCCTAAGACCTCGTTTTCACCTATTGTATGCATTCGATCTGTTAAGGTCCCTCGTTCAAATAATTTGACAAGTTGGTCAACATCTAAAAGTTGTGATGGATCAACAGATGTTTTTTCAACTGTAACGTTTTCAGTGAACCCAACGTCTAATACTAATGAACCGTCATTTAACTCGATGGTTTGTTGTTGTATTTCATTTTGGTCACTTTTTTCTGATTGGAACATTTCACGATCATAAATACTCATCGGTAATAGTCCGATTTCTTGAGTAGAACCATCTTCTAAAATCGGTTCTTCTGATAACAAGTTCATCTCCTGATCAACACTATCTGGTAAGTATTTTTGAACAACCTGATTGACTGCTTGATTCGCTACATCAAGATCATTAACATAACCAATTAATTCATCATTCACCTTAATCTCAACAGCTGATGCTTCGTAAGTTAATGTATTCTCTAAAGTATCTTTTACTTTTTCGGTGTCATAATCAGGTGAAAAAACAAATTCTTCAACAAAATCAATTTCTTCTGACGGGACTAAATCAACATCTTGATAGTTACTCTGAGCATCGTTGGCTTTTTGATCAATGAAGTTCTCAACTTCCTCTTGATCCTTTACCGTTCCAACATGTTTACCATCAACGTATACGTGGTAAACATTCGATAAGTTTTCATCCATTGTATCAGCATAAACTGTGCCTATAACCAAGCCAGTACCTATAATGGTTGGTATCAAGACTTTCTTACTAATTGTTAATCTATCTCTAATATTTTCAAATAACTTAGACAAGTTAACCAAGGTTTCCTCCCCCAATTTGCCTTTGTTTCTACACATTTTCTCTTTTAAATAAATGAGTAATCTATATTATTATATGAATCTGCTTTTTTTGCGCTTGTACGTTATTAATCTACCATAACTTTAGTCACAAAATAAACCTAGTTTTCAATATTGTAATCTATTTGTATAATAATTAGTAATTTATTGTAATTGTCCTAAGTAAAAAGATACAAAAAGTGTATTTTTTCACTCTTTGTATCTCTTTATTTCAGAATTTTCAAAACTATGTAATAAAATTGTTATATTAGACATACGACATTTTTCTCATAAAAAATACACAGCTTTATTTAACTGTGTGATTAATAATGGTGGCTCGGGACGGAATCGAACCGCCGACACACGGATTTTCAGTCCGTTGCTCTACCGACTGAGCTACCGAGCCATATGTCTTATTGAATTATTGTTAAGTCGCACGCTTATTTTATGTCTGTGATTTGTGCTCACAGATTTGGGTTATTCGCTGATGATTGCTTGCTCGCAAAGCTACTTTGATGTTTATTCTCCGATGTTTACGCTTAGCTACCGAGCCATATGTCTTATTGAATTATTGTTAAGTCGCACGCTTATTTTATGTTGTGATTTGTGCTCACAGATTTGGGTCATTCTCATAATTAGTTTATTCAATTTAGGCTATCTTATGAATAATGGCGGTCCGGACGGGACTCGAACCCGCGACCTCCTGCGTGACAGGCAGGCATTCTAACCAACTGAACTACCGGACCACTATTTTGTCGACAGCGTTAATATTACCACATGATGAAAAGCTTTGACAAGTTATTTTTAAATTTTTTCTTATAAAATATTTCCTTAGGTCGTATAACCAACAAAATATAGTATTAAAAAATCTACCCAGTCTGGCAAAAAGCCATGACTGGGCTTCATGATTAGTATATCTCTTTTCGAACAATCGTTTGCTCTCGATCGGGTCCTACGGAGAATATCGCAACATCTACTCCAGTTAAGGACTCTATTCGTTGAATATAATGTTGAGCTTCCTTAGGTAGGTCATCAAAAGCCTTAACCTCTGTTAAATCCTCACTCCAGCCTGGCATTTCTTCATAAACAGGTTCACACTTTTCCAACTTCTTTAGATTAGCCGGATAACCTTTTATGACTTCATCACTCAAACGGTAACCTACACAAATCTTAACGGTATCAAGTCCCGTTAGTACATCAAGTGAGTTAAGAGATAGATCAGTAATGCCACTAGTTCGTCTTGCATGGTTGACAACTACGGCATCAAACCAACCAACTCGTCTCGGTCTTCCTGTAGTCGTTCCATACTCCTTACCTATATCACGGATTCTTTTGCCCACTTCGTTAGAAAGCTCAGTAGGAAATGGACCATCTCCCACTCGTGTCGTATATGCCTTTGAAACACCAATAATACGATTAATTTTATTTGGACCTATACCACTTCCGGTTGCCACACCTGCAGCTGAAGTACTTGATGAAGTGACATATGGGTATGTGCCATGGTCAACATCTAACATCACGCCTTGTGCTCCTTCAAAAAGGACGTGTTGGCCTTCAGAAGTGGATTCATCTAACACAAGTGATGTATCGGTAACAAATGGAGCTATTTTCTCGCCATAACTCTTATATTCTTCATAGATCTTCTCAGCATCAAGCTTGTCTGCACCATATATCTTCTCTAATATAATATTTTTTTCATGTACTTGTTCAATTACTTTTTCATATAGACGTTCAGGGTCAATTAAATCTGCCATTCTAATCCCAGTCCGGTTCACTTTATCGCTATATGCAGGGCCAATCCCTTTTTTAGTGGTGCCAATTTGTTTGTCCTTACCCTTATTCTGCTCTTGTAGTTCATCAAGTTTTAGGTGATAAGGCATAATTACATGTGCACGATCACTTACTTTCAAATGATCTAACGAAACACCGAATTGACTGACATAATCCATTTCTTTTAATAGTGATTCTGGATTAATCACCATTCCATTTCCTAAAACACATAGCTTATTTGGATAGAACACACCTGATGGAATTAAATGCAAATGATATGTATCACCATTGAATTTTATGGTGTGTCCCGCGTTATCACCACCTTGATAACGAGCAACGATATCTGCTTGTTGCGCTAAGAAGTCGGTAATCTTACCTTTTCCTTCGTCTCCCCATTGTGTACCCACGACGATTGCTGTTGTCATTTAAGAGGTCCTCCTAAACATTCATAATTAACTTAACCAAAAACAATAATATCAATAATACTCAAATAGTTCAATCCAAAACACGAATTTATATAGAGGATAAAGGGTTTAATGTACGTGTTTAGTCCAAGAAATTATAATACTAGAAACAGAGCTTCATTATTTTCTTAGTCTTAGCTTTTAATTTCTATTAATACATGAAAAAGCTGTCCTAATAGTCAGTGCAACTAACTATTAGGACAGCTTAAATTTTCAGATCGGTTAAAGTTAAGTGTTGGTGACGGACGTTAACCGAGCGTAATTTTTTAGGCAGGTGGAATATCGGCGTCATCATAGCGCCTGTCTAAGTCTACAAATTTATTATACTCTTTTACAAATGCTAGCTCGACTGTTCCAACTGGACCGTTACGCTGCTTAGCAATAATAATTTCGATAATATTTTCTTTTTCACTATCTTCTTCATAATAGTCATCACGGTATAAGAAGCCGACAATATCAGCGTCCTGCTCAATACTTCCTGATTCACGTAAGTCAGACATCATCGGACGTTTATCTTGTCGTTGCTCAACTCCACGTGATAGCTGTGATAGGGCAATTACAGGGACCTCTAGTTCACGAGCTAAGGCTTTTAAGGAACGAGAAATTTCTGATACCTCTTGTTGTCTATTCTCCTTGCTGCTTCCTGAACCTTGAATTAGCTGTAAATAGTCAATCATGATCATGCCTAAACCTTGTTCTTGTTTGAGTCGACGACATTTAGAGCGAATTTCATTAACTTTTACACCTGGCGTATCATCTATAAAAATACCTGCATTAGATAAGCTTCCCATGGCCATGGTTAACTTACCCCAGTCTTCTTCTTCTAAATTACCTGTACGTAATCTCTGTGCATCAATGTTACCTTCTGCACAAAGCATACGGCTAACTAGCTGTTCGGCTCCCATCTCTAAACTAAATAAAGCGACATTTTCTGTTGAATTAATAGCAACATTTTGTGCGATATTTAAGGCAAAAGCTGTCTTACCAACAGATGGACGTGCAGCTATTATAATCAAATCATTTTTTTGAAAGCCTGAAGTAATATGATCTAAATCTTTAAATCCTGTTGGAACTCCCGTAACCTCTTCATCGTGGTGATGGAGTTGTTCGATATTATCATAGACATTAATCAAGACATCTCTAATATTACGAAACTTTCCAGATGACTTATCTTGAGAAATATCTAGAATCGACCTTTCAGCATGGTCTAATAAATCAGTTACTTCATCGCCTTCTTCATAAGTCTTTGTGACAATACTAGTTGCAGCTGAGATCACTTGTCTTAAAGTTGATTTCTCCTCTACAATTCTAGCGTAGTACTCTATATTAGCGGCCGTAGGAACTGAGTTTGCGATATCGGTTAAATAAGAGACACCACCAATATCGTTTAACATTTCTTGATCGGTTAAAGCTGTAGTCACCGTTACAAGATCAATAGGTTCCCCTTTATCATTTAAACGCATCATCACTTCAAAGATTCGTTTATGACTAACACGATAAAAATCCTCTGGGACTAATATTTCCGAAGCCGTTACAATTGCGTCCGGTTCTAAAAAGACAGCACCCAATACAGCTTGCTCTGCCTCAATATTATGAGGGGGTGTACGGTCTTGTGTTAATTGTTCTGACACATCGGTTCCTCCTTCAAATTCGGAACGATCAAATCATTATTGTTCTTTTACATGGACTCTTAGGGTTGCTGTTACATCAGGGTGTAATTTCACTGGTACATTTGTGTAGCCTAAATTGCGAATTGGATCGTCGAGCTCTATTTTACGCTTATCTACTTTTATGTTGTGAGTCTTCTTCAGTTCTTCACCGATTTGTTTACTAGTTACAGAACCAAATAATCGACCCGATTCACCTGATTTTGCAGTTAATTCAACAGTCAGGTTCTCGATTGTTTCTTTTAATTTCTTTGCCTCATCTAATTCTTGTTGTTCTTGTTCTTCTTGCTTTTTCTTTTGACCTTCTAGCTGTTTTAGGTTTCCTTTTGATGCTTCGACGGCTAAGTTATGCTTAAACAAATAGTTTCTTGCATAACCTTCCGATACATTTTTAACTTCTCCCTTTTTACCTTTACCTTTAACATCCTTTGTAAAAATTACTTTCATGAAGAATCTCCCCCTTGCAAATATTCATCTATAATTTCGCGTAATTGTTCTTCAACTTGATCAATTGTTGTATCTTCTAATTGTGTAGCAGCATTAGTTAAATGGCCTCCACCATTCATTTTCTCCATGATCACTTGAACATTTACCTCACCTAATGATCTAGCACTGATTCCAATTCTTCCATCAGTACGTTCAGAAATCACGAAGGATGCCTTTACACCGTCCATCGTCAGCAATGTGTCTGCAGCTTGCGCAAGGACAATAGCTCCATAGGTATCGCCTTCTTTACCTTTTGCTATCGCGACACCCTCTTCGTAAAGTGTTGCACTTTTAATTAGTTCACTTCTTTTTACATAAAGGTCCAAATCCTCTTTCAGCATTTTCTGGACAAAGACTGTATCTGCTCCCTTTGAACGTAGGTAGGAAGCTGCATCAAAAGTTCTTGATCCTGTTCGTAAGGTAAAGGACTTGGTATCCACAATGATCCCTGCTAATAATGCTGACGACTCTAACGTACTTAGTTTCACACGCCCGTCTTGGTACTGGAGAAGCTCAGTAACTAACTCAGCTGTAGAAGATGCATATGGCTCCATATAGACAAGTGTTGGATCCTCAACGAACTCCTCAGCACGTCTGTGATGATCGATCACGACGACATGCTCTGTTTTTGTTAGTAACCTTTCTTCCATAACCATGGATGGTTTGTGGGTATCCACGACAACGACTAACGTATTCTTCGTCACAATATCCATGGCTTGATCTGGTGTAATGAACCAGTTTGATAATGATTCATCATCCTCAATCTCATCCATTAACTTCTGCACCCCAGTATTAACTCCATCCGGGTCAAACACAACAAAACCATCCTTCTCATTTTGTTGGGCCATTTTTAATACACCTACAGATGCACCAATAGAATCCATATCTGGAGATTGATGTCCCATAATAATCACTTTTTCACTCGCATTGACTAGCTCTCTTAAAGCGTGTGAGATCACGCGCGCACGGACACGAGTTCGCTTCTCCATCGGATTGGTTTTACCACCATAGAATTTGACCTTCCCGTGTTCATTTTTAATTGCAACTTGGTCACCACCCCGGCCTAAAGCTAAGTCCAGGCTTGATTGGGCCAATTCACCTAATTCAGGTAAATCTGATGCTCCCTTTCCAATACCAATACTTAACGTAAGTGGGACATTCTGATCTGAAATTAATTCTCTAACCTCATCTAGGATTTCAAATTTAGTACTTTCTAACTGATCTAATATTTCCTTATTCATAACAGCTAGAAATCTTTCTTGGGACGTACGTTTAAGGTAAAACCCATAATCATTAGACCATTCATTTAATAACGAGGTTACTTTTGAATTCATCTGACTTTTCAGTGTGTCATCCATTGCCTGAGTTAATTCTTCGTAGTTATCAAGAAATATAACAGCTAGAACCGTCTCCTCATTTTGATAACGGTTTTCTAGCTCCATTTGCTCTGTTCGGTCAAATAAATAAATTAAACGTTCTTCTCTTTTAATAATAGATTGATACTGCCGTCCATCAATTTGGAACCAAAACTCCTCGGAGTCATCCTTAACAGCAGAAATTAAATCCTCTGAAAGTACGGTTAACGTCTCGCCAATAAGCGTCTCATCACTGCCGACAAAATCATTCATATAAGGATTAGCCCATTCTATTTGGTACTCATCATTAAAAAGAATAATTCCAAACGGCATTTCTAACAGAGCTTCTTCTCCTACTTTTTTAACGCGATAAGATAACGTGGAGATATATTGCTCTGTCTTCTTTTTTAACCGCTCTTCCGTTCTAAAAGAAAGAAAGATAATTAATGCTAACACTATCGTTAATATAATCCCGATTATCCACTGATAATAGATTACAATTCCCGTTAAAATGCCCGCTAATCCGTATAATAACCAAACATTTTTATTTACGATCAGGTTCTTCACATCGTTCATTTCAACGTCATCTCCCAACAGGTAGACAAATTTAAACCGACCATTAACCCTTATCAGTTAATCGATCCCGTAACTGAAACCCTAAGTCAATTATACCTAAAATTCTAAGTGGATAAAGAAGTAAGAACGGGAACAATATGAAAAAGATGACAGTTATGATTGGTATTGCCTTTGACCAATTTTTATAGTACGTAAAGAAAAATATAAATGACAGTCCTTGTAAAACGATTAATAATCCTGGTAGTGTATATAAATTTACAGCAGCTAAATACATCGTATCAGCTGGGTCGGTATAGATCCAAGTCAATATAATACCTAATAAGAAAATCCAAATCACTGATGATGGCAATCTGAATTGACGAAAAGCTGGGAATGAATAGTTTGTGCCCTCTAAGCGATTAATTACTTGATAACTAATCCACTGAGAAAGGAAAGCTAGGATTATTCCAATTAAAACAATTCCCGTTGGTATTAAATAAATTAATTCGCGCATCATCGCCTCTATAGCTTCAACTTCTTCCTGGCTAATTCCAGCTCCAAATTGATCAAACATTGAGACCGTTGTCTGTAATGAGTCTTCCATAAGTAAGACGAATTCATCAACCCAGTTTAACTCAAAAATAAATTGAGTAACTACATAGATGATGGCTAAACTTAGTGAAAATCCTACGGTACCTTGTGCCCAAGTTTCGTATGGTTCTTTTTTGGCATCAATAGCCATTCCAATCGCCATACCTCCTAATCCAACCAATAATACAATCGGTAGAGAGAAGATCGTCATTAACATCATACTAAGCAAAATAGCAACTGCAAACATAACTAATGCTGGTTTGATTCCATATTTTGCTGTATAGATGACAAACGGCACCGGTAATACAAACACGGAAATAATACTTAAAAAGGGTATATAGAAAGTGGCAATTAATAAGACAATGAATATAGCACTTAATATGGCACCTTCCGTAAGCTTCTTTGATTCATTCATCGTTTCCTGTGCACCTCTTAAAATTGAATTCCAACCATAATAACATTTTATCAATACTAGATCATTTGTGTAAAAACAAACCCTATTATATAGTTGCATTTATCATACATCATATATAAGTAATTGAACAGGTATTGATTCAAACTTATAACTGATAGTTCTTTTAAAAATGATTGCTTTTGGATGGGTAATGTTCAATTACTCAGCTTTATGATCAGGCTCAAGGACATTATGAGCAATTAGGTGGCGTAAAATGTCCGAGAGACGTGCTCTCAATGACGTTTTGAACCCATATGAAGCGCAAAATGTCCGAGAGGCGTGCTTTCAATGACGTTTTGAACCCATATGAAGCGCAAAATGTCCGAGAGGCGTGCTCTCAATGACGTTTTGAACCCATATGAAGCGCAAAATGTCCGAGAGGCGTGCTCTCAATGACGTTTTACCATCAGGTGAAGATATTACTGTCAATTAGAAGCAGTCTATTTAACGTTCCATCACTTCACGAAGCCTTTTCCGTCAATTAGAAACGATCTAATTAACGCTCCACCACCTCACGAAGCTTTTTCCGTCAATTAGAAACGATCTAATTAACACTTCGCCACCTCACGAAGCCTTTTCCGTCAATTAGAAGCAGTCTATTTAACGCTCCACCACCTCACGAAACTTTTTCCGTCAATTAGAAGCAGTCTATTTAACGCTCCACCACCTCACGAAACTTTTTCCGTCAATTAGAAGCAGTCTATTTAACGCTCCACCACTTCACGAAGCCTTTTCCGTCAATTAAAAACTACTGACCATACATAAATTAATGAACACCATATCCTATTCTTTTTGTGTAATGAATAGCATTAGTTTAAAACCAAAATATTGTAATTCATATCCAATCAATCATCAGAGTAACTCGGACTATTTCCATTAAAAAAGACATCCACAATAAATGGATGTCTTTTTTAGTATACTTACTCAGAGACATACGGCAATAATGCCATTTGTCTTGCGCGTTTAATAGCTCTTGTTAATTTACGTTGATATTTTGCAGAAGTTCCAGTTACACGACGAGGTAAAATTTTACCACGCTCAGAAATGAAACGCTTTAAAAGATCAACATCTTTATAGTCGATGTGTGTAATGTTATTCGTTTTGAAATAACAAACCTTACGACGCTTGCGTCCACGACGTGCCATTAGAAACCCTCCTTTTAAACTTTTTTAAAATGGTAAATCGTCATCCGATAAGTCGACTGGTTCACCATTATCTTCGAATGGATTCTCACTTTCTTTTGCGTTCTGTTGTTGGAATCCACTTGGATTTGATGGTTGTGCTTGGTTTTGGTTTGGGTTTGATGTGTGTCCAGCTTGAGAACCTTGTCCACCCTGACTTGAACCTTTTGATTCAAGGAATTGCACGCTATCTGCTACAACTTCTGTCATAAAAACTCGTTTGCCATCTTGGCCTTCAAAACTGCGTGTTTGAATCCGACCATCAACGCCTACCATACTACCCTTTCTCATATAATTAGCTAGGTTTTCTGCTGGGCGTCTCCAGATCACACAATTAATGAAATCTGCTTCTCGATTTCCTTGTTGATTTGAGAATGGTCTATTTACAGCTACAGTAAAGTTTGCAACAGCCACTCCGTTTGGCGTATAACGCAATTCAGGGTCTTTGGTTAATCTTCCAACTAATACAACACGATTCAACACATCAAACACTCCTTATTGATCGTCTTCGCGAATAGCCATGTGACGAATAATATCGTCAGTGAACTTCGCTTGACGATTAAATTCTTCAACTGCGTTAGCATCGCCTGAGAAATTAACAACTACGTAATAACCATCACGGTAATCATTGATTTCATAAGCTAAACGACGCGAACCCATTTCGTCTACGTTTTCAACTTCCGCACCATTGTCAGTTAAGACTTTGTTGAAGCGCTCAACTACATCTTTACGAGCTTCCTCCTCAACATCTGGGCGGATGATGTACATGATTTCGTATTTATTCATCCGTCTTCACCTCCTCTTGGACTTAGCGGCTCCACCTATTAATGGAGCAAGGAGTAATTTCTTTTCATTACTCACAACATAAGATTATATCAAACCGTAGCTAAACTTACAACAAAAAATAGATCCATTTTAAATTATTATCAATTCTTTTAGTTTAAAAATCTAAAAGAACTACACGTTAAATCTAAAATGAATGACATCTCCGTCTTGGACAAGATACTCCTTACCTTCTAGTCGCACTTTCCCCTGATCCCTTGCCGTAGCCATAGATCCAGCATTCACCAGATCGTCATAAGAAACTGTCTCAGCACGGATGAAACCACGTTCAAAGTCTGTATGAATAATTCCAGCTGCTTGTGGAGCAGTCATACCTTTTTTGAATGTCCAAGCACGTACTTCTTTTTCACCTGCAGTAAAATAAGTGGCTAAACCTAACATATCATATGACGCCCTAATCAATTGATCTAATCCAGATTCCTCAATGCCCAATTCTTCTAGGAACTCTTCTTTTTCTTCTCCCTCTAATTCAGCAATTTCAGATTCTACCTTAGCGCAGACGACAATCACACCAGCGTCTTCATTTGCGGCATATTCCTTAACCTTTTGTACGTTTTCATTACCTTCAATATCTAAAAGCTCATCTTCACCAACATTGGCTACATATAATATTGGTTTAATCGTTAATAAGTGTAATTGCTTAACATACTTCATCTGTTCCTTTGTAAAGTCAATAGCTCTTGCAGGCTGTTCGTTTTCAAATGCATTTTTTAATTTCTCTAATACTTCGAACTCGTAACTCGCTTCTTTATCTTTCTGTTTTGCTAATTTCTCTACTTTAGGGTAACGCTTCATGATGGTCTCTAGGTCTGCAAGAATTAATTCAAGATTAATTGTTTCTATATCACTAATTGGATCCACTGTCCCTGATACATGTGTAATATTTTCATCTGAGAAACAACGCACAACATGACAAATAGCATCAACTTGTCTAATATGTGATAAAAATTGATTTCCCAGACCTTCTCCCTTACTTGCACCCTCTACAATACCAGCGATATCAGTAAATTCAAATGATGTTGGTATAGTTTTTTGTGGTTTCACTAATTCCGTCAGTTTATGCAAGCGTTGATCCGGTACCTCTACAATACCTACGTTAGGGTCAATCGTCGCAAATGGGTAATTTGCTGATAATGCCCCCGCTTGAGTAATCGCATTAAATAAGGTTGATTTCCCTACGTTCGGCAAACCAACGATCCCTGCTGTTAATGACATGTAACACTCCACTCCTTCAATTCCGTTCCCAATCATCTAAATCAAGATTAGTCATACCAATTATAGTGATTCATAAGCAAAAAAACAAGCTGTAGCAAAAACAAAAAAACAAAGGCATTTTCACCTTTGTTATTCAAAATTATATAATTAATTACATTAAACCTTTTTTTAATAAAAAATGTTTCACGTGAAACATCATTTTTTCTTAAATTAAAGTATATTTTTTAGACCCTTTTCAAATTTCTTCCTTGGTAACAACACACTATGTTGACATCCTTGACATTTAATACGAATATCCATACCTAACCTAATTATTTTCCACTGGTTAGAGCCACAAGGGTGTGGTTTTTTCATCTCAACAAGATCGTTTAGTTCATAATCTCTCTTACTCATCCAGCTCAACCCCTTTTTGTAATGTAACTAATAATTATAGTTTAGGATTCTTTTCTACTATTATTTTATCAAATTTTAAACTGTTCTGCTCGTTTAACTATTGGATACAATAATATGGTAGCTAATACATATAAGTTAATGACTCCATATAAAGGGTAAAGGAAACTAACCAGTGTACTAAAGCCAACAAACGCAAACGGCAATGCCACTCCGATAATCACGACACCTAGTTTACCTTTACTTAATGGAATAACCGCTTCTAACCTCGAAATTAATCCAAATAAACTGGTTAATGCCGTCGTATAAATAGCAAAAATTAATAAGCCAGCCATCATAAGAAATATTTGCACAGGATAATCGTAAAGGATCGCAAATAGTGGTATTTCATAAAAATAGAGCTGATCGGCCACATGAGTTAAGCTCACGTTATATAAATATGAAACAACCCCCAATACGACACCACTTCCTATACTAGCAACATAAACTTCTTTTTTACTTTTAATCTCTTTCCCTATTGCTCCTAATACTGCAATTAAAGGCAAAACATTCAATGATGTAAAAGGAATTGAGGATGCCCAATTTGACTGTTCTGTTAAATGATAAACAACAGGCACATGTTCTTTTATAATGAACAAAATTAATGTTGTTAGTAAGGTAACAATCATCATCGGTAATAAAAATCTATTAATGGATAAAACTCCATCCATTCCTCGAGGTATAATAATTAACAAACCAAAGATCATCAGTATAACCCCGGAGATAAAAGGAAGTTCAAACATAGATACGGCTGCTCCACTTCCGGAGATCATCACAAAAATAGTTGTAAACAAATACAACAAAATACATCCATCATATAATCTAGTTACTTTTTCCCCTAATAAAACTTTTAACACTGGAATATAATGTTTAGATTTTAATTCATAACTCAATGTCAATGTAACATGACAGCTAACTATAAATAATATTGCAAACAAAACAATTGCTAGTCCACTTTCATGTCCAAAGAACTCCCATATTTCCCGACCTGATGCATAACCTGCCCCAACCATCGTTGCAATAATTAATCCAACCCATCGAAATCCTCGTATCATAGATTTCCTCCATTGCTACATAAGTATAAATCGTTTCAAATTTTCATATACTATTAAAAAGTATGTACAAGGGGTTAAATCTATGTCTAATAACTTTGCTGATTCTTCTATAAACCACTTAGTTAATAGTGATGAACCATTAATGAGTTGGAAGTTAGCTAATCATATTACTGTGGCCATTCCTTCAAATGCTGAAGTTGTTATTCTCTGCATCGGATCAGACCGATCTACAGGAGATAGTCTCGGTCCCTTAACAGGTACATTGTTAAACAAGCGTCACCTAAGGCGAGTTTCTGTATATGGAACTCTAGACCACCCAGTCCATGCCAAAAACCTTAACGAACAAATTGATTATATAAATAGCCAATACCAAAACCCATTTATAATAGCCGTTGATGCTGCATTAGGTTCACTAAAAAGAGTCAAGCAAATCGAAATCGGTAATGGACCATTAAAACCAGGAACAGCCCTTGAGCGAAAAACAGAGCCTGTAGGCGATTACTTTATTAAAGGCTATGTCAATACTGGTGGCTACTTGAATTTTAATGTGCTACAGTCAACAAGGCTGAAAACGGTCATGGATATGGCAGAAGGTGTTGCTAAATCTCTATGGGTCGTTGATTTTCGTTTGGCTAAAAAGACAATCATTAATGCATAAAAATAGAAGTTGGGCCATAACTAGAAAGCTATAGGCCCAACTTCTATCTAAAACAAGCTCCCGATTTGAATATAAGCGTACAACACAATTCCAACAGTCAATAAGCTAGGTAATAGATTGGCTACTCGAATATGAGTGATTTTTAATAGATTTAGCCCAATTGCCACTATTAGTAAGCCACCTGTTGCTGTCATGTCTTCTATAAACAATTCCAATAAATCTTCCGGGATCCACTGATCAATTTGGGTAGCAAACAAGGCGATCCCACCTTCATAAAGAACAACGGGAAGTGCTGAAAATACAACTCCAATACCAAGTGTAGTCGTTAAAACTAATGCTACAAACCCATCAATAAGAGCTTTTGTGAATAAGATTTCATGATCTCCTCGAAGGCCACTATCTAACGCACCAACAACTGCTAATGCTCCGATCACGAATATCAATGAAGCGGTAACAAAGCCTTCTGCAATCCTGGATTCGCTACCCTCTTTTTTAAATTTTAATTCAATAAATGAACCTAATCGATTCAATTTTTCGTCCAAATCAATACCTTCACCCAAAATAGCTCCGGTCAATAAGCTTAGCAAAATCACGACAATTCGGTCCGAGGCAAACCCCATTGATAAACCAATAATGATAACAGTCAATCCAATACCACTCATGATTGTTTCTTTAAATCTCTCCGGTATTTTTGTGAAAAACAATCCAATTAATGTACCAACGATAATTCCAACACCATTTACTATAGGTCCTAATAGCTCCATCTAAGATCACCCAATCTGCATCAATTGATGTATGTAATATTAATGTTTCACGTGAAACCCTACTTTAAATTATTATAAAAAAGGAGTCTATTCTTATTAAAGAATAGACTCTTTTAGTTATTCAGCTTTAACTAATAAATCGATAATTCGATCAAGATCATCTCGGTCAAAGTATTCAATTTCAATCTTCCCTTTTCGTTTCCCTTGCTGAATATTAACACCTGTTCCTAAACGCTCTTGGAGTTCCGATTCTTTTGATGCTATAAATACATCCTTCTTCGTTTGCGATTTCTTCTTTTTATTAGTTTTATCATTTAGCTTAGTGATTAGCTGTTCAACTTGGCGAACGTTCAAATGTTCCTTTTTAATCTTTTCAACGACAAGTAATAATTGTTCTTCGTCTTTGATCGAAAGGAGTGCACGCGCATGCCCCATTGTGAGTTCTTTACTATTTACCATAGCACGCACCTTCTCTGGAAGCGACAATAACCTGATCATATTGGTAATGTGGGGGCGACTTTTACCCAACCTCTTGGCTAATTCATCTTGTTTGATATTCAATTCATTAATTAGACGATCATAAGCCTCTGCTTCTTCAATCGGAGTTAAATCTTCACGTTGTAGATTCTCTAACAGCGCTAACTCCATCATTTGTTCATCAGATAGCTCACGAATCACAGCTGGAATGGTGCTTAACCCTGCTTCCTTAGACGCTCGAAAACGTCTTTCGCCGACAACAATTTCATATCCTTTTATTCCCCGACGAACGATAATCGGTTGAAGAACACCATATTGTAAAATTGAATCCTTCAACTCTTCAATTGCATCAGCTTCAAATACTTTCCTTGGCTGATATGGATTCGGACGACAATCTTTTAACTCAATTTCTTGGACTGTCTCTTCATGAAAATCAACATCTTGAAAAATTGAATTCAATCCTTTACCCAACCCTTTGGCCATTCGCTACCACTTCCTTCGCTAATTCACTATAAACCTCTGCTCCTTTGGATTTAGAATCGTATTGAATAATAGGCTCCCCATAACTTGGTGCCTCACCTAACCGAATATTCCTTGGGATGACAGAATGAAAGACTTTATCTTGAAAGTACTTCTTCACTTCTTCAATCACTTGCAAACCTAAATTTGTCCTTGCATCAAGCATCGTAAGTAGTACACCTTCTATTTGCAAGCTTTGATTTAACCTTCTTTGAACTAATCTGACAGAATTTAATAACTGACTTAACCCTTCTAGAGCGTAGTACTCACACTGTACTGGGATAATCACACTATCAGCTGCTGTTAATGCATTAAGGGTTAATAACCCTAAAGAAGGCGGGCAATCAATAATAATGTAATCATACTCATTTCTTACGTTTTCTAATGCTTTTCTCAACCTAAGTTCTCTTGAAATCGTAGGTACCAATTCGATTTCAGATCCAGCAAGTTGAATAGTTGCCGGTATAGCATCCAGATTAGGCACCTTGGTAGGTACACAAACTGAACTCGCATCTTCCTCTTCAATTAAAATGTCATAAATGCAGGCATTCATATCTCCCTTATTGATGCCTACCCCACTAGTCGCGTTCCCTTGAGGGTCTATATCTATTAAAAGGACTTTATGATCTAATTTTGCTAGACAAGCACTCAAATTGACTGCTGTTGTTGTTTTACCTACGCCACCTTTTTGGTTAGCGATGGCAATGACTTTCCCCATAATGTCACCTGCCCTACTCTATTATCTAACTATTATAATTCTATCACGAAATAATAAATTGTTATATGTTAACTGGTAGAAAAAAAGTCCCATCTTTTCAAGACAAAGATGGGGACCACTCCAATCAAACATTATTTTTTAGGAATCTTGATCGTTATCTGATAAAAATCATCCGTATCTTCTTCTTCTGACTCAACATCCATACCTGTATCTTGGACCATGTTTAAAGATTGCCTAATGGTATTCAAAGCGATTCTTACATCTTTGTTAACACCCTGGACCTTTGGTTTTGGTTTTTTCTTTTCATCTTGTTCTTCTGATGGATGAAGTATATCTTGGATCCGTTCCTCAGTCTGTTTAACATTTAAATGTTCTTCAATAATACTTGATAGTAATTGTTCCTGAGTTTGTTCATCTTTTAACGAAATTAGTGCCCTCGCATGTCTTTCAGTAATCTGTTTGTTTAAAAGTGCCTGCTGAACAACACTAGGCAACTTTAATAGTCTTAATTTATTAGCAATGGTAGATTGACTTTTACCTAGTCTTTGAGCTAATGCTTCTTGCGTTAAACCGTGCGTATGAAGCAGTTGATCATAAGCAATAGCTTCTTCTACAACCGTTAGTTCCTCACGCTGTAAGTTTTCAATTAATGCAACAGATGCTGTTTCAGTATCTGTCATATTTTTGATAATAGCAGGAATTGTTTCCCACTCTAATGATTGAACAGCACGCCATCTTCTTTCACCGGCAATTAATTCAAACTTGTCTTCCTCTTCAAGCTTACGAACAACGATAGGTTGAATCATGCCATGTGTGTGAATGGTTTGGGCTAGTTCCGTAATTTTTTCCTCATCAAAAATAGTTCTTGGCTGATACTGATTTCGTTGAATCCTACTAACCTCTATTTCAACGACTTCATTCTCCTGAATGTTTGAATTCTCCTCTAGTTTAGACTCACTCTTGCCAAACAATCTACTAAGCGAACTCATTCAGTTGGCACCCACCTTCTTCAACTCTCTTAATCTATGTAAAAAATGAAATGTTTCACGTGAAACATTTCATTTATATTACGCAAGGGTATAATCTCTTTACGTCACTCTTCTCTATTTTTATATTACCATAAACAGTAGTTGAATATAAAGAGAAACTTTATCATTTGATCTTAAAGCTTCGTATTAGATGGAGAGTGTCCATTACCTGAATTGTGATCGGGCACAAGACTTATGGGCAATCAGTTGGCTTGAAATGTTCGAGAGAAGCAATCTCTAGACCGTTTTGACTTCGTTTGAAGCGCGAAATATCCGTGAGACGTGGTCTCATGAGCGTTTTAGCCCCATTTGAAGCCCAGAATGTCCGAGAGAAGCAATCTAATTAACGTTAACCCGCCTCGTGAAGCTATTACCGTCAATTAGAAGAGGTCTAATTAACGATAAGCCTACTAGAGAAGCTTAGAACGTCAATTAAGAAAAGCACTGACCAACCAAAAGTTACTGAACATCCTGTCATTTCTGTGTAGTAACTCACTCCGACAAATAACGTCATTTTTCACTCAATTGGTTCTTTATTTGGTGTACCCGGTTTTCTAGGATATTTCTTTGGAGATTTCCTCTTTTTTTGTACAATCGCAATATTTCTTTCACTATTTTCTACTGGTAAAAAGAGCTGGTGGACTTTGTCCCATTCTCCCCCCATTGTTTTAATAGATAAGTTCCCTTTTTCCATTTCTTCACTAAAATTCGCTCCTTTCATCATAACAAAGGAGCCACCCACCTTAACTAACGGTAGGCATAGTTCACTTAATACGGACGTTCTCGCGACTGCACGTGCTGTTACTAAATCAAAAGATTCTCGAAATTTTTTATTTTGGGCAAATGTTTCCGCTCGATCGTGGTAAAAGGCAACATCGCTTAACCCAAGTTGGTCTGCTAAATGATTCAAAAAGGTCATCCTTTTTTTTAAAGAATCAACAATAGTAACCTTTAAATGTGGAAAAACGATCTTAAGTGGGATGGATGGAAATCCTGCTCCAGCTCCAACATCACAAATCGACAGGGGTTTTGTGAAATCGTAATAAAAAGCTGCAGTAATGGAATCAAAAAAATGCTTTAAATAAACTTCTTCACGATCAGTAATGGCGGTTAGATTCATTTTTTGATTCCATTCTACTAAGGTTTCGTAATAAACATTGAATTGGTTCACTTGTTCATCTGTTAGTTCTATACCGTATTCTTTTAATGAATGGTAAAATACATCTTCTTTCATAAATACCCTCTATTCGTTAACAGCTTTACTCTTTACACCTTGTTCTAGGTAAACTAATAAAATTGAAATATCAGCTGGGTTGACTCCCGAGACACGCGATGCTTGCCCCACTGAAAGTGGTTGGACTTCTTTTAATCGTTCCCTTGCCTCTGTAGCAAGCCCTTGAATATCATCATAATCAATATGCTCAGGAATCTTTTTATTTTCCATCTTTCTCATCTTTTCTACTTGCTGATTTGACTTTTTAATATAGCCTTCATATTTTATATGAATTTCAACTTGTTCCTCAACTTCATCTGGTAACACTGCTTCAGGTGGAACAATTTGTTTGATGTGATGATACTTCACTTCTGGTCGACGTAGTAAATCAGCAGCACGAATACCGTCTTTTAGTGGCGATCCACCAAGTTCTTGGATCATTTCCTGAACTTCATCTGTTGGTTTAATGATCGTGTCTTCAAGTCGTTTAATCTCGTCATGGATTTGTTGTTTTTTTCGATTAAAGTTAGCATAGCGCTCTTCTGAAATCATTTCCATCTTGTAACCAATGTCAGTTAATCTTAAATCAGCGTTGTCATGACGTAGTAATAAACGGTACTCTGCTCTAGATGTTAGTAAGCGATAAGGTTCATCGGTACCTTTAGTTACTAGATCATCGATTAATACACCAATATAAGCCTGAGAACGATCTAGAATTAATGGTTCTTTATCAAGTGCCTTTGCTGCTGCATTGATACCTGCCATAATGCCTTGAGCGGCTGCTTCTTCATAACCGGATGTTCCATTTAATTGTCCGGCAGTGAATAGACCTTCAATTTGTTTAGTCTCTAGAGTTGGCCATAATTGTGTTGGGACAACTGCATCGTATTCTATGGCATAGCCGGCACGCATGATTTCAGCCTTTTCTAATCCTGGAACAGTTTCTAGGAGTTGTTTTTGAACATACTCTGGTAATGATGTTGAAAGTCCTTGCACATACACTTCATCAGTATTTCTACCCTCAGGCTCTAAGAATACTTGATGACGTGGTTTATCATTGAAACGTACAATTTTATCTTCAATTGAAGGACAATATCTAGGGCCCGTTCCTCGCTCTGCTCCTGAATACATTGCAGATTTAGATAAGTTATCATCAATAATTTTATGTGTTACTTCTCCCGTATAAGTTAACCAGCAAGGAATTTGATCGGTAATAAATTCTGTTGTTTCATAAGAGAAAGCACGTGGTTCTTCATCTCCTGGTTGAATTTCCGTTTTAGAATAATCAATCGTGTGTGAATTGACACGCATTGGCGTACCCGTTTTAAAACGAACTAGTTCCATTCCTAAATCTTCTAGTTGCTTTGATAAGGCAATAGTTGGACGTTGATTGTTAGGACCACTTTCGTATTCAATATCGCCAATTAAAACTTTACCACGCATAAAAGTACCTGTTGTGACAACAACCTGATCTGCTTCATAACGTGCTTTAGTTTCGGTAACTACACCTTTACAAACGCCGTCCTCGATGATTAATTCTTCTACCATTCCTTGACGAAGAGTTAAGTTTTCCTGATTTTCTATGACCCTTTTCATTTCTTGCTGATATAACACTTTATCCGCTTGGGCGCGTAAAGCTCTTACTGCAGGTCCTTTACTTGTATTTAACAAACGCATTTGAATATGGGTTTTATCAATAGTTTTCCCCATTTGACCACCAAGTGCGTCGATCTCCCGTACGACCACACCTTTAGCTGGTCCACCAACTGACGGGTTACAAGGCATAAAAGCGATTAGATCAAGGTTAAGTGTCAACATTAGCGTTTTGGCTCCACGCTTTGCTGAAGCTAAGCCTGCTTCTACCCCTGCATGACCTGCACCAATGACAATGACATCATAACGTCCCGCATCATACATGATGATGGCCTCCTTCTAATTAAAAAATTTTATCTATTTACCAAGGCAAAATTGCGAGAATAACTGATCAATTAGTGACTCATGGACATCCTCACCGATTATTTCGCCTAATAACTCCCAAGTTCTTGTAATATCAATCTGAACCAAATCTAATGGCATTCCCATTTCAATTGAATTTAATGCATCAGCTAATGATTGTTCTGCTTGCTCTAACAGTTGAATGTGACGGACGTTAGAAACATAAGTTAAATCACCACTATCTAATTCTCCGTCAAAAAATGTGTCAGCAATTGCTTGTTCTAATTCATCTATTCCTTGTTCTTCAATGAGTGATGTTGTAATAATAGGGGCACCACTTGCCTTTTTAGTAACCTGATTCATATCAATCTTCTGTTCAAGGTCAGTTTTGTTAACAATCACAATAACATCAAGATCACTAGCTGCTTCAAATAAAGCTTCATCTTCTTTAGAGAACGGCTCATTACCATTCAAGACGAGTAAAATTAGATCTGCCTCAGTAAGTGCTTGACGTGATCGTTCGACACCGATTTTTTCAACAATATCCTCTGTCTCTCGAATCCCTGCCGTATCGATTAACCTTAAAGGAACACCTCTTACATTGACATACTCTTCAATCACATCTCGAGTCGTACCAGGTATATCTGTTACTATAGCTTTATTTTCATGAGCTAAAATATTCATTAAAGAGGATTTACCTACATTCGGTTTACCGATAATAGCTGTGGCAATGCCTTCTCTCAGTATCTTGCCTTGTTTAGCTGTTTGCAAGAGCTTAGCAATTTCACCCTTTACATAATGGGCTCGTTCCGTTAATAATTCATGTGTCATTTCTTCTACATCGTCGTATTCCGGATAATCGATATTAACTTCTACATGAGCTACGGTTTCTATTAATTGTTGACGTAGATCACGAATAAGTTGGGACAATCGACCATCCATCTGTTTTAGAGCAACAGACATGGCACGATCGGTTTTTGAACGAATTAGATCCATTACAGCTTCTGCTTGCGAAAGGTCAATTCTTCCATTAATAAAGGCACGTTTGGTAAACTCACCCGGTTCGGCTAAACGAGCCCCTTCACGCAAGACTAACTGTAAAACCCGATTAACTGAGACCATACCTCCATGACAATTAATCTCTATGACATTTTCACGGGTGAAGGTTTTAGGAGCCCTCATCACCGAAATCATAACCTCTTCGACTTTCTCGTCTGATTTTGGATCAATGATATTTCCATAGTGAATGGTATGTGATTCTACTTGCTCTAAATCTTTTGTAAAAATTCGATTCGTTATTGGAATTGCCTCATCCCCACTTAGTCTAACAATTGCTATCGCACCTTCTCCAATTGGTGTAGAAATAGCTGTAATTGTATCTTGTTCCATACCCTTCACCCCTTTCACACTTAATTTCCTAACTAAAAACAATATCATAATTAACCAAGAAAGAAAAGAAATAAAGAATGCTCTAATTAAAATGCTCTAATTAACATAAAAAAATAGCTAACCTACTAGGATTAGCTATTCTTTCTATTTATTATAACCTATTTTTCCGGCTTAATAACAACTCTTCGATTAGGATCTTTCCCATCCGAATACGTTGATACGTCATTGTGGTCATGAAGAGCAGTGTGAATAATCTTTCTTTCAAAAGAAGGCATAGGCTCTATATGAACTTCCTCATTTAAACGAATTGCTTTTTTGGCTAAGTTATTAGCAAGGTTAACTAAAGTTTCTTGACGTCGTTCACGATAACCCTCAGCATCCACAATTACACTATAATAAGAATCCGTATCCTTATTAACAACTAGGTTTGTTAAATATTGAAGGGCATTAATAGTTTGTCCACGTTTACCAATTAACAGTCCGATTTTCTCACCTATTAAGTCATAGACTATTTCTTGATCATTTTGCGTTACTTGGACATCAATATCTCCAGCACCGATTTGCTCAGCAAGTTGTTTAAGATAAAACATACCTTCTTTGACGATGTCTTTTTTCTCTTGCACTTTAACATAAGCTCGCTTAGATCCAAAAACACCTAGTATTCCTTTTTTACCCTCATCAATCACTTCAACTTTTACTTGGTCTTCTGTTAAATCTAATTGACGAAGGGCATTAATTTTTGCTTCTTCAACTGTTTGACCACTAGCCGTTATTTCTCTCACTTTTTCGTGCCTCCATTATTTTTTTCGAATTCTCTCATCATTGGACGACGAATTAATAGTGTTTGAGCAATCATAAAGAAGTTACCAACTACCCAATATAGCGCTAACGCTGCTGGGAAGAATAATGCAAATACACCGATCATTACTGGTAACAAGTATAACATAATTTTCATCTGTGGGTTATCTGAAGCTGGTGTTCCTGCCATCATAATCTTCTGCTGAATAAATGTTGTTGCGAAGGTAATAATCGCAAGAATTATATCTGGATTACCTAATTCAAACCATAAGAAATCGTATCTACTGATTTCCTCAGTACGAACAATCGCATGATAAAATGCAATCAAAATTGGCATCTGGGCAACAATCGGCAAACATCCTGCTAATGGGTTGACACCATGACGTTGGAATAATGCCATCGTTTCTTGTTGTAACTTTTGCTGCGTTTGCGCATCTTTTGATGAATACTTTTCACGGATTTCTTTTAACTCAGGTTGAATTAATTGCATGGCTTGGGATGATTTTAGTTGCTTAATATTTAAAGGTAAAACTAGTGTACGTAATAATACCGTAACGATGACAATAGCTAAACCAAATCCATGATTAAAGATATCCTCAGCTATATATGTGATTAAAAAAGATAACGGATAGACAAAGAAACTATTCCAAATACCTTCACTTTCGGCATCGATTGGTTCATTAACTTCAAAGCACCCAGTTAATAGAGTCGCTAAGCCAATTAATAAAACAACCAATAACAGCTTTTTGCGCACTTCCTGTTCCTCCTATCTAACTAGAACAATCGATTTATACCAAGTATTTTAGCACTAAATATAGAACTTTTACCACTAGTATATCAGGATTTATGATCAAATTGATTCGTTTTCTTCAATAAATGCGTCAAGCTACTTTTAATTTCGCTAAAACTCATATTCTTCGTTTGATTACGTGCAATAATCACATAATCATAATCATTTTTAATATATGGTTCTAACTCTATAAACGCTTGTCGCAAATAGCGTTTAATTCGGTTTCGGGTCACTGCATTGCCAATTTTCTTACCTACTGAAAGGCCCACTCGAAAATGATCTTGTCCATCTTTTTTTAATGAATAGATCACGAGCTGACGATTGGCAAATGAATGCCCTTTCTTAAAAATATGTTGGAATTCTTCATTTTTCTTCACTCGATAGTCTTTTTTCAATAAAGATCTTCCAATCCAAACTTTATTAAAATATTTTGATTACTAGAAAAAAGACCACTGATTAACTTTCAGTGGTCTAGGCAGAAAGTACTTTTCTTCCTTTACGACGACGACGCGCTAACACTTTTCTACCGTTTTTAGTTTTCATACGTGAACGGAAACCGTGTACTTTACTACGTTTTCTTTTATTTGGTTGATATGTGCGTTTCATACTATACACCTCCTGAAATCAACAAACTCACTCGTACTTCTAAGCAGTCCAAGTTAGTATATTAAAAATTCGCATTGAATGTCAACAGACAAACTGCTTTACATTATAATATAAATCGCCTAATAACACAACAAGGAAAAGTCTTCTAAATTGATCTCCAAAAATAAGAAACGATCATTACAATAAATAACATCTCATCTCTCATCATAAACTCATGGTTATCCACAATCATTTACCAATCATAGACATTCTAAACCTTCGAAGCATAAAATCCACTTATCCACACGAACAGTTAACAAATAAATTTCACTTTTTATTATCCACACACTTTTTCGACATTTAACCACAAAACTAACGGTTGTGGACAAAAATTATATACATATATGTTTTTTGTGTGGATAAGTCACGAATTCCATTGAAATCAAAGGTTTATTTTGGTATGATTATGTTGTTTTACCGTGGATAAATAAATTAACGCTCGAAACTTTTCCACAATATGTGGATACAATGTGAATAACCATCAACAGCTTGTTTTTAAACTTATTAACATGATTGTGGAAATTGTCGATAAATGTATTATAACGTTTATATAACCCGTTTGTCTTGTCCACAAGTTAACTATTAGATCAACCAGAAAAAACACTAGAAAGGATGTGTAAGTGTTTGGAAAATATATCCGAGATCTGGCAACAAACCTTGGCAGAATTAGAAACAAAGATAAGCAAACCCAGTTTTGATACTTGGCTTAAATCTACAGAAGCAAAATCCATAGATGAACACCAAATCTATATTATTGCCCCCAATGAATTTGCAAGAGATTGGTTGGAAAATAGCTATGCTGGATTAATTACTGAAACTTTATTCAACTTAACCGGGTCCAAATTAACTCCTAAATTTATTATTCCCGAAAGTGAAAATGTTGATGAACCAATGAATCAACCAATCAAAAAGTTTAATCAACCAAAAAACCAAGACGGGAATTCTAAAACGATGCTTAACTCTAAATATACTTTCGAAACATTTGTCATTGGATCAGGGAACCGTTTTGCCCATGCTGCTTCCCTAGCTGTAGCAGAAGCACCAGCCAAAGCCTATAACCCTTTGTTTATCTACGGGGGCGTAGGTTTAGGGAAAACTCACTTAATGCATGCAATTGGCCATTATGTAATTGAACATAATCCTGATGCAAAAGTCGTTTACTTATCTTCAGAGAAATTTACCAATGAGTTTATTAATTCAATTCGTGATAATAAAACCATTGATTTTCGTAATAAATATCGAAATGTCGACGTTTTATTAATTGATGATATTCAATTTTTAGCGGGAAAAGAACAAACTCAGGAAGAATTTTTCCATACATTTAACTCCCTGCACGAGGATAATAAACAAATTGTGATCTCAAGTGACCGACCACCAAAGGAGATTCCAACCTTAGAAGACCGACTTAGATCACGCTTTGAATGGGGATTAATTACCGATATTACTCCACCTGACTTAGAAACAAGAATTGCTATCTTACGTAAGAAAGCGAAAGCAGATGGACTGGATATTCCTAATGAAGTGATGCTTTATATTGCTAATCAGATCGATACTAATATTCGTGAATTAGAAGGAGCATTAATTCGTGTTGTCGCTTATTCTTCCTTAGTTAATCAAGATATTGACGCTTCATTAGCAGCCGATGCATTAAAGGATATTGTGCCAAATTCAAAACCTAAAGAAATTACCATCAAAGGGATCCAAGAAGTTATTGCCCATCGATTTAACATTCAAATAGAAGATTTTGCTGCAAAAAAACGAACAAAGTCTATTGCCTTTCCTAGACAAATCGCCATGTATTTAGCTCGTGAATTAACGGATTTCTCTTTACCTAGAATTGGCGATGAATTTGGAGGCCGTGATCATACAACAGTCATTCACGCCCACGAAAAAATATCCAAAATGCTAGCAGAAGATATTCAACTCCAACGTGAAATCGATGAAATTACTGAACAGATCAAATCTAACTAACCAATCAGCTTGTTAACATTGTGAATAAGTGTTGCAAGGTTGCAAACAAGTTATAAACATGTGGACAACTTACAGAATAAAGCTTCAACTTAGTTATCCACAAATTCACAGGCTCTATTACTATGATTACTATTTTTTTATATAAAATAAATAAATATATAGAAACATACGGGAGGATCTTATGAAAATAATCATTGAACGTGATCAATTGATGCAAAGTATACAAAATGTCATGAGAGCTATTTCACCTAAAACAACTATACCGATTCTTTCAGGAATGAAATTAGAAGCCAATGAACAAGGATTAAAGCTGACTGGTAGTGATTCAGATATTACAATTGAATCTATTATTCCTAGAGAAGAAGACGGAGTTATTAACATTCATGAAATAACACCAGGTAAGGTCGTCGTTCAAGCTAAGTTTTTACCTGATATTATTCGTAAGTTACCAGAAGATCAAGTAGAGATAGAAGCTGACGGAGACTTAAATATTATGATCCGTTCAGGAAATGCAGAGTTTAAGTTGAATGGACAAGACCCTGATGAATATCCACAATTACCAGTTTTACAAACAGACAATAGTTTCGAGATGCCTACGGATTTATTGAAAACATTAATTCGTCAAACTAACTTTGCAGTATCAACATCAGAAACTCGTCCCATCTTAACTGGGGTACATTTCAAATTAGAAGATGAACAACTAGAATTAGTTGCAACGGATAGTCACCGATTGGCGTCAAGACGAGTTAAAATGAATGAAGAGACTGGAGCTTTATCCTTTAATAATATTGTTATCCCTGGTAAAAGCCTAGGAGAATTAAACAAAATATTAGATGACACTCAAGACTCAATTCAGATTAGTGTTGCTGAGAACCAAATTCTGTTTAGAACAAATAATCTCTTTTTCCTTTCTCGTTTACTGGATGGAAATTATCCTGAAACATCTAGACTAATTCCTAACCAGAGTAAAACAGAGATTCAAGTTGGTGCTAAAGAATTAATTCAAACAATTGATCGTGCCAGTCTATTAGCTAAAGACAACCGTAATAATATTGTTAAACTGGTTACTAAAGGGGACCAAGCTATTGAAATTACGAGTAATTCTCCTGAAATTGGTACAGCTGAAGAAGTTTTAAATACCAATACAATTGAAGGAGAAGACCTTAAAATTTCCTTTAACGCTAAATATATGATTGATGCATTGAGAGCGATTGATGCTGAAGAAATCAAGATTCAATTCACCGGTGCGATGAGGCCGTTTATTATTGAACCCATTGATGAACAAGAACAAATTTTACAGCTGATCACGCCAGTTAGAACTTATTAATCGTTTTTTATTAATGTCTAAGATAGTGAGTATGATGTTCAGTAAAAACTCTTATGTTATTTTTGAGTGCAATAACCCCGCTCCAGCAGAATACTCCGCTTTCCGTGGACACGGCTGAAGCCTCCTCGACCTCACAAAAAACGTTCGGTCTGTGGGGTCTTCAGGCTCGTGTTGTTTCCACAGGAGTCTACGTATTCTGCCTACGCTAATGGTGATGATCCAATTAATGAAATATATGTAAGAATGATTAACCACTTTACTAGCGTAGTGTATTTCCAGCGATATCATAGTAATCCATAAGATCAAATAACGTGATAATGAACATCATCCTCCAAGTGTAAAGATTAATGGTGGATAGAATTCGATAAATGGATCATTCAGCAATTAATGTTGACGATTCAGCTATAATTGCTCCTATTCAGTAGTTAATGATGCGTATTCATCAACTATGAAAGATAATTCATAAATAAAAAGTCGTATTCGTTAGTAAATCCACAATTCACCAACCATCTTATAAGATTAATCAAGAAGCTGAATAAACAAGCGATAAAATACCTTGTTTATTCAGTTTCTTTTCTTATGAGTAAATGTTTAGTAAAATATATATTTAGGAGAAAACTACGGGTAACTACTTTTAAGAAGGTGAAATTATGGCAGAACAAATTGGGATTAAAACTGAACACATAACATTAGGACAATTTTTAAAATTAGCTAACATTGTGGAATCAGGGGGTATGGTTAAACTGTTTTTACAAGATTACGCTATATATATTAATGGAGAACAGGATCAAAGAAGAGGACGAAAGTTAAAAATAAATGATACAATAGAAATTGAAGATATTGGAACTTTTGAAATTACAAAAGAAGATTAGGTAAATTGCTTCAAAGGAGTCCCATGCTTATGCATATCGAGGAAATAACATTAACAAATTACCGTAACTATGAAGAACTGTCTTTGTCGTTTAATAACCAAATCAACGTCATTATTGGAGAAAATGCACAGGGAAAGACTAATTTGATGGAGGCTATCTACGTTTTAGCTTTTACCAAATCGCATCGGACATCAAAAGACAAAGAATTAATTAAATGGGACTCAGAGTATGGTAAAATTAAAGGTAGTGTATTTAAACGTAATCGAACGTTTCCACTTGAAGTCATTTTTTCGAATAAGGGTAAAAAAGCTAAGTTCAATCATATTGAACAAAAACGTTTAAGTGATTACATTGGGTCTTTAAATGTTGTGATGTTTGCCCCAGAAGATCTAAACTTAGTTAAAGGTAGTCCACAAGAGAGACGAAAATTTATTGATATGGAGATTGGCCAGATTCAACCAATCTATATTTATCATTTAGGTCACTACCAAAAAATTTTAAAACAAAGAAATGCTTTACTAAAAGAGTTGCAACGTTACCCTCAAAAAGATAAAACGATGCTTAACGTGTTAACTGATCAATTAATTGATCATGCAAGTATCGTAGTTGAGAGGCGTTATCAATTTTTAGCTAAGCTTAGGGATTGGGCTGTTCCGATCCATGAAGGCATTAGTCGTGGATTAGAAGAACTAACAATCAGCTATGATACGTCTGTCAACGTATCAGAAGGCTTAGAATTGGAGAAAATAAAAGATAGATATATTGAACACTTTAAGCAGATTGAAGACCGTGAAATAGACCGGGGAACAACTTTAGCTGGGCCACATCGTGATGACTTAATGTTTTTTGTCAACGACCGTAATGTCCAAACCTTTGGGTCACAAGGACAACAAAGAACGACAGCTTTATCCTTAAAGTTAGCTGAAATTGAGTTAATATATCAAGAAGTAGGAGAGTATCCAATTCTTTTATTAGATGATGTCCTAAGCGAATTAGATCATCATAGACAATCACATCTTTTAAATACGATTCAAGGTAAAGTTCAAACATTTGTTACGACTACAAATGTTGATGGTATTGACCATGAAACACTCAAACAAGCAGAGATGTTTAAAATTTATAACGGGACAATATTAATAGAAAGGTGAGGTTAGCTGTTGTTTATACATATTGGTGACGAGCATGTAATTCGGTCAGAGGAAGTTGTATCTATTATCGATTATAATTTACTTAGTTCTTCTTCAATTGTAGAAGAGATGATTTTTAATCAACGTAAAAATGGTAATGTAACTGAAGCATATTATGAAGATCCTAAAGCGATTGTAATAACTGTCGACCATATCTATTTCAGTTCATTATCTGTATCCACATTAAATAAACGTGCCCAATTATCACATATGTTAGATAAAATAGATGAAATTGATGAGATTACGCATTCAACAGATGATTAAATCTAGTAAAGATAATTATTGGAAAATGAAGGTGAGATAATGTCAATGGAAGGTAATTTAGGTCAACAGACAGACTATGGTGCTAGTCAAATTCAGGTCTTAGAAGGACTTGAAGCGGTTCGAAAAAGGCCTGGTATGTATATTGGATCAACAAGTGAAAAAGGTTTGCATCATTTAGTTTGGGAAGTTGTTGATAATAGTATAGATGAAGCTTTAGCAGGCTATTGTGATGAGATTCAAATCATCATCGAAGAAGATAACAGTATAAAAGTCGTTGATAATGGTCGTGGTATTCCAGTTGATATGCATAAAAAAGCTGGTAAACCAGCTTTAGAAGTCATTATGACTGTTTTACATGCTGGTGGTAAATTTGATGGTGGATCATATAAAGTTTCGGGTGGACTTCACGGAGTTGGTGCTTCAGTTGTGAATGCGTTATCTAGTGAGTGTGAAGTTTACGTACACCGTGATGGAAAAGTTTATTATCAAAGTTACAAACGTGGGGTTCCAGAAGATGAAGTGAAAGTAGTAGGAGAAACTGATCTTACAGGGACCACGACACATTTTAAGCCAGATCCAGAGATTTTCTCTGAAACTCAAGAGTATTCCTATGATTCCTTACTTAATCGTACACGTGAGTTAGCTTATTTAAATAAAAAATTAAAAATTTCGATTGAAGATCGACGCCAAGAAGAAGTAGTAAAAGAAGAATTCTATTATGAGGGTGGAATTAAGGAATATGTAGAGCATTTAAACCGTGCAAGAGAGGCTTTGCATGAACCGATTTATGGAGAAAGTGAATTAGAAGATATTACAGTGGAATTTGCTGTTCAATATAATGACGGATTTGCCAGTAATTTATACTCTTTCGCTAATAACATTAATACGGCAGAAGGTGGGACACATGAGTCTGGTTTTAAAACAGCTTTAACCCGTGTCATTAATGATTATGCACGTAAGAATAATCTATATAAGGAAAACGATCCTAATTTAATTGGTGATGATGTTAGAGAAGGATTAACAGCTATAATCTCTGTTAAACACCCAGATCCACAATTTGAAGGACAAACTAAAACCAAGTTAGGTAATAGTGAAGTACGTACCATTACCGATCAAATCTTCTCAGATAAATTTTCACAGTTTTTATTTGAACATCCTAAGGTAGCAAAGAAAATTGTTGAGAAAGGGCTAATGGCTTCACGTGCTCGTATTGCTGCTAAAAAAGCAAGAGAAGTGACACGGCGTAAAAGTGCATTAGAAGTCTCAAGCTTACCTGGTAAATTAGCTGATTGTTCATCTAAAGATGCTAAGCAAAGTGAATTGTATATCGTTGAGGGTGACTCAGCGGGTGGTTCTGCAAAGCAGGGGCGTGACCGACATTTTCAAGCAATTCTACCGTTACGTGGTAAGATTATTAATGTTGAGAAGGCTCGTTTAGATAAGATTTTATCTAATAATGAGATTCGTGCGATTATCACTGCATTAGGTACTGGTATTGGTGAAGAATTTGATATATCACAAGCTCGTTATCATAAAATTGTGATCATGACAGATGCTGACGTTGATGGTGCACACATTCGAACCTTACTATTAACATTTTTCTATCGATATATGCGTCCATTAATTGAACACGGTTATGTTTATATTGCACAGCCACCTTTATACAAAATGTCTCAAGGGAAGAAAGTTTATTATGCTTATAATGAACAGGAGATGGAGCGTATTTTAGAAGAGCTCCCTAAAACTCCTAAGGTTGGCTTACAGCGTTATAAAGGTCTAGGTGAGATGAATCCAGCTCAGCTGTGGGAAACGACAATGTCCCCGGAAACGAGAACGTTACTACAAGTTAATCTTCAAGATGCCATGGAAGCAGATGAAATCTTTGAGATTCTTATGGGTGACCAAGTAGAACCACGCCGAGATTTCATCCAACAAAACGCACGTTATGTACAAAATCTTGATATATAAATAGTCAGTTACAGCGCCAAATTAAACACATACACTTGGCGCTTATGTTTCTTCTAATAGGGAGGTAATTACTGTTGGATCAACAACGTCCAAAAGTTCAAGAAATAAATATTAGCCAAGAAATGCGTACATCATTTCTAGATTACGCAATGAGTGTTATTGTCTCACGTGCACTTCCAGATGTACGTGATGGACTAAAGCCTGTACACCGACGTATTCTTTATGCGATGCACGATTTGGGGATGCATGCAGATAAAGCTTATAAAAAATCAGCTCGTATCGTTGGTGAAGTCATCGGTAAATATCACCCCCATGGTGATTCAGCTGTATATGATGCGATGGTAAGAATGGCACAGGACTTTAACTTCCGCTATATGCTAGTTGACGGCCATGGTAACTTTGGTTCTGTTGACGGAGATGCCGCTGCTGCTATGCGTTATACAGAAGCAAGAATGTCCAAGATTTCCATGGAAATCCTGCGTGATATTAATAAAAACACGATTGATTATGAGGAAAACTATGATGGGGCAGAGAAGGAACCTGTTGTCCTACCAGCGAAATTCCCAAATCTGTTAGTAAACGGAGCTTCGGGAATTGCCGTTGGTATGGCTACTAATATTCCTCCCCACCAATTAGGTGAAGTCATTGATGCCGTATTAGCTATTAGTAAAAATCCAGATATCACAATTTCAGAGTTAATGGAAGATTATGTACATGGTCCAGATTTCCCTACAGGTGGTCAAATCTTAGGAAAAAGTGGCATTCGTCAGGCGTATGAAACAGGAAAAGGCTCTATTACCATACGCTCTAAAGCTGATATTGAAGAGGAAGCTAATGGAAAGTCACGAATTATTGTGTCTGAACTTCCTTTCCAGGTGAATAAAGCTAGACTAATTGAAAAAATTGCTGAACTTGTCCGTGATAAGAAGATTGATGGGATTACCGATTTACGTGATGAATCAGACCGAGAAGGATTACGAGTTGTCATCGAAATTCGTCGCGATGCGAACCCTAATGTGGTTCTGAATAATTTATATAAACAAACAGCATTACAGACTTCGTTTGGAATCAACATGCTATCTTTAGTTGATGGTCAACCGAAAGTATTAAATCTGAAACAGACTCTAGAATACTATTTAGAACACCAAAAAGAAGTTATTGTCAGACGAACACAATATGACTTAGATAAAGCTGAAGCAAGAGCTCATATTTTAGCAGGTTTACGCATTGCTTTAGATCACCTTGACGAAGTGATTGAGTTAATCAGAAAATCACAAACAACGGACTCAGCTCGAGATGGGTTAATGAATCGCTTCGGTTTATCAGAAAAACAAGCTCAAGCGATCCTAGATATGCGCTTGCAACGCCTAACTGGTTTAGAGCGTGAAAAGATAGAAAATGAATATAAAGAAGTAACTGACTTAATTGGTGAGTTGAAAGCTATTCTTGCCGATGAAGAAAAAGTATTAGAGATTATTCGTGAAGAACTATTAGAATTAAAAGAACGTTTCAATGATGAGCGCCGAACTGAAATCGTTGTCGGTGGAGTGGATATGATTGAGGATGAGGATTTGATTCCTGAAGAAACAGTTATCGTCACATTAACGCACCGAGGTTATATCAAACGTTTACCTGCTACTACTTATCGATCTCAAAATCGTGGAGGTCGTGGAATTCAAGGTATGAATACTCACGATGAAGACTTTGTTGAACACTTACTTTCAACCTCAACCCATGATACTTTGTTGTTCTTTACTAATAAAGGAAAAGTGTTTAGAGCAAAAGGTTACGAGATTCCAGAGTTTAGTCGGACAGCAAAAGGAATCCCGTTAATAAATGTAATTGAAATCGAAAATGATGAGTGGGTCAATGCTGTTATTACTGTTAATGAGTTTGTTGACGACTGGTATTTATTCTTTACAACCAGAAATGGACTTGCTAAACGAACAACGTTAGAACAGTTTGCTAATATTCGTAGAGGTGGTTTAAAAGCCATTAATCTACGAGAAGATGACGAGCTGATTTCCGTTAGGTTAACAGATGGTGATAAGCATATTATGATTGGTACAAAACAAGGTTCATTGATCCGTTTTAATGAAAGTGATGTTCGTGTTATGGGACGAACCGCAACAGGTGTTAAAGGTATTTCGCTTCATGAACAGGATGAAGTCGTATCTATGGAAATTCTTAATGAAGGGGTAGATGTGTTAACCGTTACCTCTAAAGGATATGGAAAACGAACGCCTGAGGATGAATATCGTATGCAAAACCGTGGAGGTAAGGGTATTTTGACTTGTAAGTTAAATCCACGGAATGGACATGTAGTAGCTGTGAAGCCTGTCACTGGAGAAGAGGATTTAATGATCATAACGGTAGATGGTGTGTTAATCCGTATGCCATCAGAATCCATTTCAATTACTGGACGTAATACACAAGGAGTTCGTTTAATCCGTTTAGATGATGAAGAGGCAGTAGCAACCGTTGCCCCTGTTGAAAAAGAGGAAGTTGAAGATGATGATTTCACTAATGAAGAATTAAGTAATGGTGAAAATCATGAAGAAACAGAAGCTAATGAAGAGGAATAATTAATCACTATAAAGAGGTGTATCGGTTATGAAAGTACATCCTAATCAAATCGTGCCGGGTTGTTTAATTATCAAAGATGTAATGGGACAAACTGAATTACCAATCATCCCAAAAAATACGGTAGTTGAGCCAATACACCTCCAAGTGCTTAAGAAGTTTCAAGTCAAGGAAGTTATAGTTGCCAATAAACTAGTAAGCGGAGAACAATTTGAAGCAGATGAGTCGGAGGGTACGGGAGATGCTGAATCCAAAAAATCTTTTTATGAAATATATGTCGATGCTGTTAAGCAGACAAAGGCGATGTTTAATAATTGGACTAAGCATTCCGTTATTGACCTTCAAAAAGTTCGTAACACTATCGCCCCTTTAATAGAACAAGGTGAGAATAAAAGGGACTTATTACTCAAGCTATACCATTATAATGATAAACATCAATACTTTTATCATCACATGGTTTCAAATTCTGTTATATCAGCCTATCTTGCGAAAAAGTTGGGTTATTCCGAAGAACAACGCTTTAAAGTAGCTCTTGCTGCTTATTTAAGTGATATTGGTATGTTAAAAGAAAAAGATGATATTTACTTGAAAGATGGGGTGCTAACAAAGGAAGAGTATGAAACCGTCCAAAAACACCCTGTTCAATCCTACCGTATGATTGATGATTTAGCTGTAAGTAAGGATGTTAAACTAGCCGTTTTACAACATCATGAACGTTTAGATGGGTCTGGCTATCCACTCGGTGTTAAACGAGGAAAGATTCACCAGTATGCCAGGATCATCGCTGTTAGTGATATATTTCATGCAATGACCTCAGAACGAATTTATCGGCGTAAGGAATCTCCTTATAAAGTGATCGAAGAAATGACAAAGGGACAAATCGGAAAGTTAGATATGAAGGTTGTTGATGAACTAGTCAAAGCAATTGTTAACTTTGGTAATGGTAACCATGTTAGGTTGACGAATAATGAAATTGGCACCATTGTTTTTACCGATGAAAAATATCCAACTAGACCTTTTATTCGCTTGGATCAGAGTAAAGATATTATTAATCTTAATGATCATCCAGATTTGTATATAGAAGAGGTCTTATAATTAAGAGCAACACTTTTATAAAGTGTTGCTCTTAATTTCATATGATTGATGAATGTGCAGAAAATAACCTTTTGTTTTGTTAGTAGTGCCGTGGCGTGATGATTGATGAATCGGCTCTTTTATTATTGAATGTGGGTTTTTATTGGAGAATAGCTTGATTTATTCATGAATACGTAATTTTATTCATGAATCACCTTTCATAATTGATGAATACAAATTATTAATTACTGAATATGTGCAATTATAGATGAATCGCCAACATTAATTGTTGAATGGTTCATTTTATTATGGAATCAACTTCTTTTCAATGGCAATAAAAATATAACTTCTAAAGCCTTTTAGCCTTTGATTACTTAACTCACCAGCTATATTGAATCAATTACCTGGATAAGCCTATTTTCACATTTTTATTTTTTAAAAAATTTCCGATGTTGAGCCATTTAAAATGTTGTATAATATAGAAGGCAAATTATTTCACATATAGAAGACTATTAATTCAATAGATTTAAAATAATAAATGGGGGAAAAGAGATGAAACGAACAAGAATTAAAAACATCATGATGATAACGACAATTGCATTTTTCTTGTTGGCGTCTTTATTAGTCGGCCCAACAACGATCCAAGCAGAAATAGATGTAGAGGCAGAGTCAGCCATTTTAATAAATGCTGATACAGGGGATATCTTGTATTCAAGAGAAGCAGATATTGCTTTACCACCAGCTAGTATGACAAAGGTGATGACAGAGTATCTCGTATTAGAAGCAATTGAACAAGGTGAGATTAGTTGGGATACAAAGACTGAAATAAGTGAGTATGCTTATTCAATTTCAGCAGATCCAAACTTTTCAGGTGTTGGTCTACGATTAGATAATGAATATACAGTTAAGGAATTATATGATGCTATGGCTATTTATTCAGATAATGCAACATCGATTGCTTTAGCTGAATTAGTTGCTGGCAGTGAAGGTGAATTTGTTCAAATGATGAACGAGAAAGCCGAAGAAATGGAGCTCCCTGAAGCTCAATTTGTTAATTCAACAGGGTTATCAAATTCGCATTTAGGCGATAACTACCCTGAAGGAACGGACCCAGATGCTGATAACTTACTCTCAGCTAGATCGATGGCCATTTTAGCTTATCATTTAGTTAATGATTTCCCTGATGCACTAGAAGTATCGGGTACGCCAACCAAAGAATTTGAAGGACATGAGATGTTAAACTTTAACTGGATGCTTCCAGGTATGCCAGGACATATTGAAGATTATGCATATGAAGGATTGGATGGCTTAAAGACAGGTTACACTGAGTTAGCTGGTTATACATTTACTGGTACGGCTGAAAGAAATGATACTCGTTTAATCTCTGTGGTGATGAGAACAGATAGTCGTGAAACCCGTTTTGAAGAAACTGAGAAATTATTGGACTATGGTTTTGAAAATTTCACTAGTCAGGTGTTATTTGAGGAAGGCTTTCAAATTGAAGGTGAATCCACTTTACCTGTTGCAAAAGGTAAAGAAAGTGAAGTAGAAATAGCTTCAGGATCAGCTATTGAAAAAGTGATCAGACAGGGTGAGGAGGATCTGTACTCTGTTCATTATGACATAGATGAATCCTTACTTAATGAAGATGGTGCATTAGAGGCACCCGTAGAAGAAGGTTTAGAAGTTGGTCAATTAGTGTTAACATATGATGGAGAGATTGATTACGGTAATATTACTGAAAATCAAGAGACGATTACAGTTCCTGTTTATACAACTGATGAAGTCGAAAAATCAAACTGGTTTATGTTAATCCTTCAGGCTATTGGCGACTTTTTTGTTGGCCTATTTAGTAGTATTAAAGGTATATTTTCATAGTTTACGTTTTATTTTATAACGAGCAATTGAGGGGGAGTTTATTATGACAAATGTCGGTACAAATCGAGTGAAGCGTGGAATGGCAGAAATGCAAAAAGGCGGCGTTATTATGGATGTCGTTAATGCAGAACAAGCAAAAATAGCTGAAGCTGCCGGAGCAGTAGCTGTTATGGCTTTAGAACGTGTACCATCTGATATTCGTGCAGCAGGTGGTGTAGCTAGAATGGCCGATCCAACGATTACAGAGGAAGTTTTAAACGCAGTAAGTATTCCAGTTATGGCTAAGGCTAGAATTGGTCATATTGTAGAAGCGCGCGTACTTGAAGCAATGGGCGCTGACTATATTGATGAGAGTGAAGTATTAACACCAGCAGATGATCTTTATCATATCGATAAAAATGACTTTACGGTTCCTTTTGTTTGTGGCTGCCGTAACTTAGGTGAAGCATTACGTCGTATTGGTGAAGGTGCATCTATGCTACGTACAAAAGGTGAACCAGGAACAGGGAATATCGTTGAGGCAGTTCGTCATATGCGTGAAGTTCAAAGTCAAATTCGCCAAATTCAAAATATGGCTAAAGATGAGTTAATGGTGTATGCGAAAGAAACCGGCTCACCTTATGAACTGTTGTTACAAGTACAAGAAGAAGGACGTCTTCCAGTAGTTAATTTTGCTGCAGGTGGTATTGCCACTCCATCTGATGCTGCATTAATGATGGAATTAGGTGCAGATGGTGTATTTGTTGGATCTGGAATCTTTAAATCAGATAATCCTGAGAAGTTCGCTCGTTCCATTGTGGAAGCGACGACACATTACCAAGACTACGAGTTAATTGCTAAGCTTTCTAAAGACCTAGGTACAGCTATGACCGGAATTGAAATGTCTACTTTAGAAGATCATGATCGCATGCAAGACCGTAGTGAGTAAAGGAGTGTCATCATGACGACGACAATAGGTGTTTTAGGTTTACAAGGTGCTATTAGAGAACATGTTAAATCGATTGAAGCTTGTGGCAAACAGGCTATAGTGGTTAAGAAGAAAGAACAACTTGAAGAAGTTGATGGACTTATTTTACCAGGTGGCGAAAGTACAACGATGCGTCGGTTAATTGATCGCTACGATTTCCTTGATGCCCTCATTTCATTTGGACAATCAGGTAAGCCTATTTTCGGCACATGTGCTGGTTTAATCTTATTAGCTAAGGAAATCGAAGGTCAGAACGATGCACACCTAAAACTGATGGATATGGTAGTTGCAAGAAACGCTTTTGGTAGACAGAAAGAGAGTTTTGAAGCGACTATTGAAATTAAAGAGGTTGCGAATGACTTTGACGCTGTTTTTATTCGTGCCCCATATATTTTAGAAGTTAAAGAGGACACAGAAGTACTAGCAACTTATCAAGGTAAAATTGTCGCTGCTAGACAAGAACATTATTTAGCGACAGCCTTTCATCCGGAATTAACAGATGACCATCGTTTAGTTGATTACTTTGTTAAGATGGTGGATGAATCAAAGAGTCAGAGACTTGCTTCTGCTAAATAAAACAGGTATATTATTAATATAATTATGACATGATGTTATTAAGTAAATGCGTAGAAGGGAATTAGTAACAGTTGTTGTTTTTTCCAGAGAGCTGGTGGTAGCTGCGAACCAGTAAAAACAATCTGTGAATCCATCCTGGAGCAGGTTAACCGAAACACGAGTAAGTTAATCCGGATGAAGCGCCGTTACAGCTTGCCGAGTTGGAAGGGGATTTAGAATATTCTCTTCAACAAGGGTGGTAACGCGGGAGAATCATCTCGTCCCTTATGAAGTAAGGGACGGGATTTTTTTATTATAGACCTGTTTAATCTCATTGAACTGAACAGTGTCTACTCTATAGTAATGATAGGAGGAATGAACATGCTTGACTTGAAGTACTTACGTCAAAACTTTACTGAAGTTAAAGAAAAAATGCAAAGTCGTGGTGAAGATCTAAGAGAACTTGATCGCTTTGTTGAATGGGATGAAAAAAGAAGAGAGTATATTCAAGAATCAGAAGAGCTAAAGGCTCGTCGTAATGAAGTCTCTAAAGAAATTTCTGTCCTAAAAAAGGAAAAGAAAGATGCGGATCATCTAATTAAAGAAATGCGTGAAGTAGGTGATCGTGTCAAAGAAATCGATGAGAATTTAAAAGAAGTAGAAGAAAAACTCAATGATTTATTACTTTCTATTCCTAATATTCCTCATGACTCTGTCCCTATTGGTGAAACAGAAGATGACAACGAGGAGGTTCGTCAGTGGGGGGAGGTACCTTCTTTTAATTTTGATACCAAAGCGCATTGGGATCTCGCTACAGAATTAGATTTATTAGATTTTGAGCGTGCATCAAAAGTAACAGGTAGCCGTTTTACTTTTTATAAAGGCTTAGGAGCTCGTTTAGAACGTGCCTTAATCAACTTCATGATGGACTTACATGCTGATGGGCACGGTTATGAAGAGATGTTACCACCTCAAATCGTTAATCGTGATAGCTTAACAGGAACTGGTCAGTTACCTAAATTTGAAGAAGACGTCTTCAAACTAGAGGATTGGGATTATTTCTTAATTCCAACTGCCGAGGTTCCTGTAACAAACTATCACCGTGATGAAATTTTAACGGCTGAAGATCTACCAAAGAAATACGCAGCATTCAGCACGAACTTCCGTAGTGAAGCGGGCTCTGCGGGTCGTGACACACGTGGATTAATTAGACAGCATCAATTTAATAAAGTAGAACTGGTCCAACTTGTAAAACCTGAAGATTCTTATGAAACATTGGAACAGTTAACTGGACATGCAGAAAAAGTACTTCAATTATTAAAACTACCTTATCGAGTAATGAATATGTGTACAGCTGACCTTGGTTTTACAGCTGCTAAGAAGTATGACATCGAAGTATGGATCCCGAGCTATGATGATTACCGTGAGATCTCTTCATGTTCAAACTTCGAAGATTTTCAAGCGAGACGTGCTGGATTACGTTATCGTCCTGAGACAAATGCCAAACCGGAATATGTTCATACTTTAAATGGTTCAGGGTTAGCAGTAGGACGTACAGTGGCAGCTATTTTGGAAAATTACCAACAAGAAGATGGCTCAATCATAATTCCTGAAGTATTACGACCATATATGGGGAATGTTGAAAAGATTTCACGCTAATTCCTAGCATTTAATCTCACTGAGCCGAACGAAAGCCTGTATCAGAGTTGACTACGCCGTCACAGATACAGGTTTTTTTAGGTTCTAAATATTTGTTGAGTAACAACTTAGGTTTGATTTTTTCTTCATCTAAAAAATATAGCGATTGACTTAAAGCTCTCTTGTTGGAGGCACGACTTGAGCCACCTCGACCTAAAAAAAAGGACGCTCATTTGTTTTAATTATTATCAAGAAAAAATGTTAAAAACCCCTTTATAAAATATTTAAAGGTGTGTTATACTAGCTAGCGTTGGTCGATTGATGTAGAACTATTTAGCGCCTGTTAGAAGAAAAAGATTAAAATTTAAAATTAAATATTGCATCATGTCGAAACATGTGATATATTTAATTTCGTCAGCTTACGGAGGAGTACCCAAGTCCGGCTGAAGGGAGCGGTCTTGAAAACCGCCAGGGGCTTCACGGCCCGCGGGGGTTCGAATCCCTCCTCCTCCGCCATAATTATATTTGTAAAATTAAAATGACGGTTACATCCTTTGTAGCCTTTTTTTTATATCAATTTGTATAGAAAATTCAAAAATTGGAAAAATAAATTTCATGTCAAAGGGTTGGGTCCTGTAATGAAATTATTTAGTAAGTGGCAAGTCCTTGTCATGTCAGATGCTAACCAACAAGTTAAGCAAATTACCTTACCAAAGTTCCTCCTATATTGTTCAGTGATTATCTTTTTGATTATGTCTATCAGTTTAGTCTTATTTATTACGATTACTAAAGATTTGACGCAAGAGCAAGCTGAACTCGAAACCTCATTAGTAGAAGCCAACCAGTCACTTGAAGAACAAGAAAATCAAATAGCTACATATGAACAGGATCGAATAGAAGTGGAGAATCATTTAAATGAACTAAAGACATTAGAAGAACAGTTAATTGAAATGGTTTCCGCTTTAGAACCTAAAGAGATTGGTACAGTTAGTGATGATGGCCCTCAAGGTGGGATTGAAATTTATCATGAGTCAAGTAAGCATCCAAAAGAGTTGGACAACCTTGAAGAAGAGGTAAGTATTGACTTATCCAATCTAAAAGAAGAAGTGCCGGACTTAATTAATCGTTATAAGTTCGTTCTAGACGAGCTAGAAGACGTAAAACGTGATTTAGAGACAGTTCCGGTCTATTGGCCTGCTGATACAGAACGAGTTACCTCTGAATTTGGCATAAGGACTGATCCTTTTACGAATCAAACTGCTTACCATAATGGGATTGATTTAGCCTCAGAATGGGGAACAGATATTTACGCTACAGGTGATGGTGTAGTTACGTTTGCAGATCGTGATGGGGGTTATGGCCTTTCTGTGATCATTAATCATCCTAATGCTTATGAGACTCGCTTTGCACACTTAGGTCAATTAATGGTAGAAGAAGGCGATATAGTTAAACAGGGTGATGTGATTGGACTGATGGGTTCAACTGGTAGAAGTACAGGTGTGCATTTACATTATGAAATTTTTCATGAAGATCAAGAAGTCGATCCATATCCATATATGACATTTTTACAGCGAGTTTTAAATGAATAAAGGGTGGTTATTAAATGTTTTCGAAGCAAGAGAAACAAATTAGTAATGTAGATACGGTTATTGGTGGAGCAACAACATTTGAAGGTAATTTAAATTCAGATGCTAGTGTACGTATTGATGGTGTAGTAACAGGAAGTGTCACTTGTAAGGGTGATGTTGTGGTTGGCTCTGATGGGAAAATTGAAGCCGAAGTGCATGGCCGAGATTTAACAGTTGCTGGTACCATCAACGGGGATGTGCATGCCTCAGGTTCGTTAAAGATTGAATCAACTGGAGTTATTAATGGCGATATCAGTATGAGGATCTTCGTCATTGATGAAGGTGGGACTTTTACAGGTAATAGTCAAATGATTACAGATGAGCAAAAGAAGAGTAAAGGCAAGGTTCAAGAACAAAGCGAGAAGCCTGCATCTTAAAATGAAACCGTCTAACTCCATTTAAGGGGTTTAGACGGTTGTTTTTTATGATTTGATGTACTGCCTTGACGTTTGAATGAACTGGCTGATTCGTTCTAATATTGGTTCGATTGAAGTCTGATCATTTAATAAATCGTAATCATTTATATTAATTCGCATAACAGGACAAGTATTAAAATTATTAATCCACTCTTCATAACGATTATACATTTCTTCCCAATATTCAATCGGTGTTTCTTGTTCCATCTTACGCCCTCTTTGTCTTAAGCGTGTTAAGATATCATCAAATGACCCTTCAAGATAGATTAATAAATCTGGATGAGGGAAGTAGGGGGTCATGACCATAGAGTCAAATAACTTTGTATAAGTTTCATAATCAGTTGGTGTCATCGTTCCTTTGTCATAATGCATTTTAGCAAAAATTCCTGTATCTTCATAGATGGAACGGTCTTGAATAAATCCACCCCCGTATTCAAAAATCCTCTTCTGCTCTTTAAAGCGTTCAGCTAGAAAATAAATTTGTAGATGAAAACTCCAACGTTCAAAGTCAGAATAAAACTTGTCTAAATAGGGGTTATTTTCAACTTTTTCAAACGAGGTTCTAAATTGAAGTGCATTAGCTAAAGCTTTAGTCATAGTAGATTTACCTACACCGACTGTACCAGCTATCGTAATCACCGCATCATTCGGAATCCCGAAGCGTTCTGCATAATTCATGATAAAACTTCTCCTTTATAAATGTGTTGTTTAACAATTGTTACAATGTCATCTAAATCCGATTGATGTTTAACGAAATCTAATTCATCCCCATTTAAACGAATAACGGGGATATCAGGATTCTCCGCTTCAAAACGATCCATAAATACTTCATAATCTCGTGAAAGTTGTTCAAGATAGGCTGGTTGAATATTCTGTTCGACTTCACGACCACGCATCTCAATTCTTTCTAATAGTGTATCTAGACTCGCATAGATATAAATCATGACATTCGGTTTAGGCATATCTTGTGTAAGTATGTTGAAGATTTGTTCATACTTTGTATATTGATGATCTTTTAAAGTTCGTTTGGCAAAGATCATATTTTTCAGGATATGGTAATCAGAAACAACTGGCTTTCCTTGACTTAAATAGTGCTTCTCAATATCTTCAAGCTGTTTATATCGATTACATAAGAAGAACATTTCGGTTTGAAAGCTCCACTCTTCAATATTGTCATAAAACTTGCCTAAAAATGGGTTCTCCTCCACAATCTCTTTTAGTAGGTGGAAGTAAAAGTGTGTGGCAATCTTCTTAGATAATGAGGTTTTGCCTACACCGATAGGGCCTTCTACAGCAATGAATGGCACTTGTTCCGATCTCACATTCATTCCTCCATTCGTTTCTTGTATGTTACTGCTATCCATCATATCAAATTTTTCGTCAAAATTGGACACATTTATTAGATTTAAGAAAGATTAACTAAAGCCTTTCATTTACCTATACACATTTTTAGACCACTCATATTTTGTAGTAACGACACAATAAAGGAGTGAAAAATATGTGGGAAGATTGCCATGACTTAGATTGTAAGGATAGTAAATGTGTTTGTAAAACAGTAAGAAGAATTGCTGATGCACAAGATGCAGTTGATGAACCAGTCGATTGCGACATTAGCTGTAAACAGTCTATTCAAGACTTAGTGTCACCAGCAACAACAACAAACGGTAACGATACAATTCCTTTTATCTTATATTGTAAAGGGGATTGTAAACCATTCTGGGCAACTGGTGTTGTGCAGGCATTCGCTAATAATACTAGAAGCTTCCAATGCTTCGAATCACCTATTTTCCGAGTAAGTAAGGTGCACAAAGATTGCTGTGCTGACCTTGAATTACTTCTGCCTGCAAATAGCAACGGACTGTGCCCTCGCAAGAAGAAAAAAGACGTATGTGACTTCATTGGTGATGCGTCAGACTTTCAAAGAACAGGAGTTTGTGTAAAAGTTGATCTATGCGACTTTGTAGCAATCTCATGTCTTGAACCAGTAAGAGCTTTGCCGGTAGGTGACTTCAGTCCAAGTAGATTAGCAGCAGCAGATCGTCATGACTTCTAAATCTCCTTTCAAAGCTGGTATCGTTTTCGATACCAGCTTATTTTATTTGATAAATGTGTTGTATAAGGTGAAAATAAGAATTAAATACTTATTTGACAAAATACCATTATGGGTATATGATTCTTGTTATAAGATTTAATTAATCTACTTTCTTTTATGTTTTCAAGGGAGGTTTTAAATATGGAATACGATTCAAAAGTTAAGAATAGAATTAAACGATTAGAAGGTCAATTACGTGGTGTTCTTCGTATGATGGAAGAAGGGGAAGACTGTAAGGAAGTTATCACTCAGCTTTCTGCTAGCAGAACTGCCATTGATCGTACTATTGGGGTGATCGTTAGCGAGAATTTAATCGAATGTGTTCGTGAAGCTGAGCAACAAGGAGAGAACACAGACGATCGAGTTAAAGAAGCAGTTAATTTATTAGTAAAAAGCAGATAAATTTCTTTTTAAAAACGTTTAGGATGGAAAATTTTATTTTATTTATTAGTATACCCATGGTGGCATTTCAAAAAATATGTAGGAGGGAATAGAGGTATGGAAATTACCAAAACACTTGATGCAAAAGGATTAGCATGTCCAATGCCAATCGTTAGAACAAAAAAAGCAATTGAGGACATTAATAGTGGAGAGGTGCTAGAAGTCCATGCGACAGATGTAGGTGCAAAAAGTGATTTAACAGCTTGGACGAAATCATCAGGTCATGATTTAATTGAGTCAAAAGAGGACAATGGAGTTTACAAGTTTTATATTAGAAAAGGATAAATTTTTTTATTATCACTAATACCTACATAGGTATTTAGAGGGGAGGTTTATGATATGTCTGAACAAAAGAAGACTAATATTATTTTATTTAGTGGGGACTATGATAAAGCAATGGCTGCTTATATCATCGCAAATGGGGCAGCAGCTTATGATCACAAGGTGACAATCTTCCATACATTTTGGGGATTAAATGTATTAAGAAAGAACGAAAAACTACGTCCAAGTAAAACATTTATGGAGAAGATGTTCGGTAAAATGATGCCAAAAGGAGCAGAAAACTTGCCTCTTTCAAAAATGCAGTTTGCTGGTATGGGGCCAAAAATGATTAAGAATGTGATGAGAAAGCACAATGCAATGCCATTAGATGATCTAGTCACAATGGCCAAAGAGCAAGAAATTACTTTATTAGCCTGTACGATGACCATGGATTTATTAGGATTAAAACAAGAAGAATTATTAGATGATATAGAGTACGGTGGAGTAGCTGCCTATATTGGCGAAGGAGAAGATGGAGCAATTAACTTATTTATTTAATTTGCTCTGTTAAAGTTTAGTGTTGATGATTAAAAAGTTGCTCTTAGTTGTTGTATGGTGAAAAGCGAAGGTGGCGACTCCTGTGGGAACAGCACGAGCTGAAGATCCACTTGGGAAGTGCTTTTTCTTCCCAAGTTAGCTGAAGCCGTGCCCACGGAAAGCGTCCACCGAAAGCAAATCACCATTACAACAACGGACCTTAACAGAGCGATTTAATTTGCCATTCATAAGGTGGCATAAATAACAAAATTTCAAAAAGTGAGGACAATAATGATGAAAGAATTAACGACTAAAGAAGTACAACAGCGACTTGAAAACAACGAAACACTAAATCTAATTGATGTACGTGAGACAGATGAAGTAGCTACAGGGAAGATTCCTGGTGCGATGAACATCCCATTAGGACTATTAGAGTTTCGCGAAAATGAGTTAGACAAAAATAAAGAATATATTATGATTTGTCGATCAGGTGGGAGAAGTGGACAAGCGACACAGTATTTAGAAGAACAAGGTTTTAAGGTTAAAAATATGGCTGGGGGTATGTTGGACTGGGAAGGTCCGGTTGAATAATAATGCTTTTATTGCTTCGAATAATGAGAGGTAAGGGTAATTATTGTTAGTATGAAAGGACTTATTAAAGGCCTAAGTTGTATGATCTGGGTGCAACAGAATTCAAAAAAAGAATCAGCTATGTATCTATTTACCATAGCCTATCACAACAATAAACTCACCAAATTAGGTGAGTTTTTTAAATTTTCTACTTTTATTTACCGATGATGTTTTATACAATAGTAGTACTAGAAATTTCAAAATATTGTTTCAATAAATATTTAAAAGTAGAGGTGATGGTTGTGAGTGAAAGCGTTTTACAAGCAGAAAAAGGAAATCATAACTTAGAAAATTACGAGAATACTTATCAAAACTTTGACTGGGAAGAGGTCAAGAAAGCTTTTTCTTGGCATGAAACAGGTAAAGTAAATATTGCCTATGAAGCGATTGACCGTCACGCGGAAAATCCAAATAAAAAAGATCAAGTAGCCTTACATTTTGTTGCGCCTGACCGTGAAGAAAAGTTAACATTTGAAGATTTGAGTAAGCAAAGTAATCAATTTGCTAACGTTTTAAAAGACCAGGGTATTGAAAAAGGTGATCGCGTCTTCATGTTTATGCCTCGGTCTCCAGAGTTTTATGCTAGTTTCTTAGGCATCTTGAAAGTAGGAGCGATTGCAGGTCCGTTGTTTGAAGCTTTTATGGAACAAGCGGTACAGGATCGCTTAGAAGATAGTGGTGCAGTTATGTTAGTCACGACACCAGAATTATTAAGTCGTGTCCCACAGGATGAGTTACCCGATTTGAAAAAAGTCGTATTAGTTGGTGATTCAGAAAAAATTGCACCAGGTTACATTGACTATCATCAAGAGATGAATAAAGCTAGTGAAGATGTTGAGATTGAATGGGTGGATTTAGAAGATGGGATGCTAATTCACTACACATCTGGTTCAACAGGAAAACCAAAAGGGGTTTACCATGTTCACAACGCTATGATCCAACATTATCAAACTGGTAAATGGGTTTTAGATCTTCAAGAAGGTGATGTGTACTGGTGTACAGCGGATCCGGGCTGGGTGACTGGAACTAGCTATGGAATTTTTGCGCCTTGGTTAAACGGAGTTACTAATGTCATTGTTGGTGGACGTTTCACGCCAGATGCTTGGTATGGTGCTTTGGAAAAGTGTAAAGTGACTGTTTGGTATTCTGCGCCAACTGCTTTTAGAAAATTAATGAGTGCAGGAAAAGAAGCTGTTCAAAGACATGATTTATCAAGTGTACGTCATATTCTAAGTGTTGGTGAGCCGTTGAATCCAGAAGTTATCCATTGGGGAATGGAAGCTTTTGGTTTAAGAATTCATGATACATGGTGGATGACAGAGACAGGAGCTCAACTCATTTGTAACTACCCTACTCTGGATATTCGCCCAGGTTCAATGGGAAAACCAATCCCTGGTGTAGTAGCATCCATTGTTGATGACCAAGGGAATGAGCTCCCACCCAATCAAATGGGTAATCTAGCTATTAAAGAAGGGTGGCCTTCTATGATGCGTGCCATTTGGAAGCGCCCTGAAAAGTATGAAAGCTACTTTATCAATGGTTGGTATGTTTCTGGAGATAGTGCTTATCGTGATGAAGATGGGTACTTCTGGTTCCAAGGACGTCTAGATGATGTGATTAACACATCTGGTGAACGTGTTGGTCCATTTGAAGTCGAAAGTAAGTTAATTGAACATGAGGCGGTAGCAGAAGCAGGTGTTATAGGTAAACCAGACCCAGAGCGTGGGGAAATCATTAAAGCTTTTATTTCATTGAATGATGGTTATGAAGAATCTGAAGAGCTATTAGAAGAGATTCGACAGTTTGTTAAGACTGGTTTTGCAGCACATGCAGCTCCACGTGAAATTGAAGTGACTGATAGCATTCCAAAAACAAGAAGCGGGAAAATCATGCGCCGATTATTAAAATCAAGAGAGCTTGGATTGCCAGAAGGTGATACATCAACATTAGAAGAGTAATAGAAAGGTCCCGAGCATCAGCTCGGGACCTTTTTTCACACGTTGTATTCACTCTCTGACGGTCGTTGTAAGGGGGAACTATTAGGGTTTTACAGAGGAGGTTGCAGGGAATAATTATACATGATTTTGAAGTTACCCATCTTTAAATTACTTCATTTTTTCTCTAAGTCTCTACAAATTTATCTAAAAAGATCAGGAGTGATCATATGATTGTCTCAGAGCATCATAACGATTTTGAAATGGTGAAACAACACGATCATGCCATTATAAGTGGGGAAGCAGCTAAGCATTGGAAAGCTGAGTTATTTATAGGTGATTTCTTACGTCGAGAAGTTGAGTATGCAATAAAGAATCATGATTGTGCCTGGATCCCTCTAGATCAAAGTCCGATATGGAATTCAAAGAAAAATGCCCCTCATTCTTTTATGGATTACCCATTGATACCTAAGATCGAACATTACAGCCAAGGAATTGATCAAGTAGAAGAACAATCTGAGTATGCAGTTATATTGTGTAGTCAACATTATTTGTCTTTTTTTGATAAAGACTCAACTGATTCGACTATTTCCATGTTCATTTCCCGGGAAATAGAAAGACAACGTCGAATTAAGGAACTAATGTCTACACAAGTGCCGGAAAGAATAACACGGTTTCATTTCCACCTGTTACAATTTTGCGATGATTTATCGTTATATCTTTGCTTAAATAAACCAGGAGTTCCAAAAGAACAAGAGCATCCAATGTTTAAAAATGGATTCAGACAGGAATTCCCTGGTATTGATAACCGAATAGAAGCCCGTTGGTTAGATGAGCAAACCATTAGTGTTAACCCTAATCCGTTTATTGAGGTGTTTACGGTTCAAATTCCATATAAGACGGTTCGTAAAGATTTAATTCAAGAACAAGGCTTATCACAAGCCTATCAAATAGCACCAGAAAAGCATCGTGAAGTAACGATTAAATGATCTTTTCAATATTGAAGTTATAGTCCAATAACACCCAATTTTGTGGAAAAGCTAATCCGAGTTTCCAGTAGCTAATTCCCTTGAGGTTGTATTCTTTGATTAGATCAAATTTGGCTTGAATAGACCGTGCGTCTTCAAACCAGACTTCATGCTGCTCACCTTCTTCATCCCAATAGAAGAAGAAAGGTGCTTGTGCTTCCTCATCATATTCGATTGATTGATTGTATTGTCTAGCTCTTTGGATAGCTTGATTTGGGCTAATGGCTTCGGCGAATTCTCCTCCTTCGACAAAAGGCAATGTCCAATCATAGCCGTATAAATTTTGCCCTAATAAGATCTTATCTGCTGGCATTTCTGTTAGGGCATACTCGACAACATCGGTAACGGGCCCAATAGGAGCGACAGCCATTGGGGGACCACCACTATATCCCCACTCATATGTCATAAGTACGACAAAGTCCACAATTTCACCGTGCGCCTGATAATCATGTGCTTCATACCAAGCACCAGGCTGGTCAGCTTGTGTCTTTGGCGCCAAAGCTGTAGAAATTAACAGTCCATGTGGGCTTAATGCTTCTCTTGCTCGGCGTAAAAATTGGTTATAGTCTTCTCTTGTTTCAGGTGGGAGAAATTCAAAGTCAAAGTGAATGTCTTCATAACCTATTTCATTAGAGATTCGAATAATTTCATTGAATAAAGTGTCCTGCACATTTTGATCGGTCACAATCGTCCGACCTAATTCCTGATCAAATTCACCTTCTCTTAAGTTTGTCACAACCATCATTAATGCTGTATTATTATTTTGAGCAATTGTCGGGATATCAGCAAGTGGTGGTGGAACTAATGAACCATCAGGATTAACTTCATAACTAAATGGGCCTAAATAAGTTAAATAAGGTGCTCTTGCTTGTGCAGACTGTCTAAGTGTTTCACTGACGGAGTCACCTATGGGTTCAATATATGCGTTTGACGTAATAGGTGGACGATCAGGCTCAGGTAGCTGTAATACTTGGCCGATTTCTAATGGGACATTAGGGTCAATCTGGTTATAGGATGCCAATTCCTCATAAGGTATATTTAACCTTTGGCCAATGGAGTAAAGACTATCTCCTTCTTGTACGGTATACTGAGTTGCTGGAATGACTAAAGCTTGCCCGATGACTAAACCATCTGCTTGGTCAAGTTGATTAATCTCAACAATTTCATTCGGTGCGACTTGATAACGATTGGCTAGTGAGTAAACCGAATCGCCTTGTTGAACGACATGAATGAGCAACAAGCACACTCCTTTCCAATTTATTCTAATAGAATGTATGTGTCAGTTTATATAGATATGCATAAAAGCACAGGACGTTCCTGCATAAAAGAGGTGATGATCGTGGATGAATACTTTATGAAGCTAGCAATTGAGGAAGCCAAAAAGGCAGAGAGAAAAGGAGAAGTCCCAATTGGAGCTGTAATCGTTCATCATCAACAGGTGATTGCAACAGGGTATAATCAAAGAGAGAGTTCCCAAAAAAGTACTTCACACGCCGAAATTATAGCGATTGAAGAAGCTAATCAACAAATTGGAAGTTGGAGGTTAGAAGACTGTACACTTTATGTAACTCTTGAACCGTGCCCTATGTGTGCAGGGGCAATTGTGCAATCAAGAATTCCACATGTAGTGTATGGTGCAAGTGACCCGAAAGCAGGTTGTGTTGGTACGATAATGAATTTACTAGATGAATCGAGGTTTAATCATCAATCAACTGTTGTACAGGGTGTTCTAGAAGAGGAATGTTCTTTACTATTAACGGATTTCTTTCAAAAGTTAAGAGAACAAAAGAAACAAAAATAATTCACTAAGAAAGAAAATATTGGTTCGCCTTTAGCATTGCATTTTTAGGTGAAAAATAATATACTTGTATATGCGCTCAAAAAAGCGCATCAATAAAAACACTTGCCGTGCTAGGTGGGGAGGTAGCGGTGCCCTGTTACCCACAATCCGCTATAGTGGGGCTGAATTCCCGTCTGAGGTAAAGTAATTTTAAGGTCTGCCGTAAGTGAATAGTGTTGACGTTTGGGTCCTGTGCAACGAGAACCCGTGAATCCTGTCAGGTCCGGAAGGAAGCAGCAGTAAGCGGTCATTCTCGTGTGTCGCAGGGTTACCTGGACCGAGCTAGGATCTTGCGTAACGCTTATGGGTTACTTTATCAAAGACGGGTGCACGGCGTACATACTCAGATAATCAACACTCACCTGTATCTTAGCAGGTGAGTTTTTTCGTCATTAAGGAAGGCAGCTATTTATGAGCGAATTCTCTTCATTCATTTTGAAATGTCTTATTCGTATCGGTTATAATGAAAAAGAGAACTAAAAGGAGATTATGTCCATGGCGTATCAAGCTTTGTATCGTGTTTGGCGACCACAGCAGTTTCAAGATGTTGTTGGCCAGGTACATATCACTAGAACTTTACAAAATGCAATTGAACAGTCGAAGGTAGCTCATGCTTATTTATTTACAGGACCTAGAGGAACTGGTAAGACAAGTGCAGCAAAGATATTTGCTAAAGCAATCAATTGTGAGAAGGCCCCTGTTAAAGAACCATGTGGTGAGTGTCATGCTTGTCGAGGAATTCAGGATGGATCCATTTCCGATATTATTGAAATTGATGCAGCTTCAAATAACGGTGTGGATGATATTCGTGAAATTCGTGATAAAGTTAAGTATGCGCCAAGCTCAGTCGATTATAAAGTTTACATTATTGACGAAGTTCATATGCTATCAACTGGTGCTTTTAACGCATTACTAAAAACATTAGAAGAACCACCAGCACATGTTATTTTTATTTTAGCAACAACAGAGCCACACAAAATTCCACTAACCATTATCTCTCGTTGCCAACGATTTGATTTTAAACGTATATCACAACAAGCTATAGTTGAAAGACTTAAACGAATATTAGATGAAGAAGGTATTGGTTATGAAGAGCATGCTATGACCCATGTAGGTCTGTCGGCAGAAGGTGGTATGCGAGATGCACTTAGTATATTAGATCAGGCGATCGCATATAGTGAAGATGGTCAAATTCATATGCAAGATGTCTTAGCAGTAACAGGATCAATTGCTCAAGAACAGTTGCTTTTAATGGTTGAATCCTTAGTCAATAAAGACGGGAAAAAAGCCCTTTCATTATTAGATGACATGATGCAAGAAGGGAAAGACCCAAGTCGTTTCGTATTTGATTTCATCCATTTTATGCGCGACCTTTACATGTTTAATAGTGCTGATAATATGGAAGAAGCATTAGTCAGGGCAATTCCAAATGAGCAATTTGAACAAGTTAGTCAGCAGTTATCAACTGAGTGGCTTGAAGAAGCAATCGCAATTTTAAACCAAACACAACAAGATATTAAATGGACAAATAGCCCCAAAATTTTAGTGGAAGTAGCGCTATTAAATATTCAAGAGATCGTAACAAATAAAGCCATACAAAGTGATCAAACAACCACTGCTTCTCCAGAACTATTGCAACAAATTGCCGATTTACAAAAAGAATTAAATGAGTTAAAACAATCTAATAGATCATCTGAGCAGGTTGAACAACCACCTAATCGAGAAAAAAAGAAGACACCATCTAAGCAAAATAATTATAAGATACCTTACGAGAAGGTCCGGCAAACCTTATCTGCTGCTACTAAGGAAGATATTCAAACAGTGAAGACTAATTGGGCGAAGTTTATGGAAGGACTAAAAAAGACAAGTCCACCTGCACATGCTAAACTAGTTAATAGCCAGCCTAAAGCAGCATCTTCTCAATCGTTAATCTTGGCTTTTAAATATGAAATTCATTGTTCATTAATCCAAGAAAATCAAGAAATGGTTGAGGCTGCGTTAGCAGAGTTCCTTGGTAAGAGATTAACGATGATTCCAATTCCTGAAGATGAGTGGCAATCGATTAGAGAAGACTTCCTCAGTCATCAGTCACAAGAAGAATCACCTGAAAGTCAAACGGATGAGGCACCAGAGGGTGTAGAGGAAGATGAAGACCTCGTCTTAGAAGCTAAAAAATTAGTAGGAGACGAGCTTGTAGAAGTTAAAGAATCTTAAGGAGGATGTTAGATATGAAAGGGATGGGCAATATGAATAATATGATGAAACAAATGCAGAAGATGCAAAAGAAAATGATGAAAGCACAAGATGAACTCCATGAGATGACGTTTGAAGCAACAGCAGGTGGTGGAATGGTTAAAATCATCGCAAACGGAAAAAAGGAAATAACTGATATTGAAATCAATGAAGAAGTTGTCGACCCAGATGATGTCGAGATGCTACAAGATTTAATTATTGCTGCTACTAATGATGTGTTAAAGCAAGTAGATGATACAACTAATGAAAAAATGGGACAGTTTACGAAAGGTATGAATATGCCAGGAATGTTCTAGGAGGCATCAACATATGTATTACCCTGAACCGATTACAAAACTAATTGATAGCTTTACAAAGCTGCCAGGCATAGGTCCAAAAACAGCCGCTCGCCTGGCTTTTTTTGTATTAGATATGAAAGAAGACGATGTTTTGGACTTTGCCAAATCACTAGTTAACGCTAAACGTGAATTAACTCACTGCACAGTTTGTGGACATATTACCGATCAAGATCCATGTAGTATTTGTGGGGATAAGGAACGAGATCAATCTATTATTTGTGTGGTTCAAGACCCTAAAGATGTGATTGCTATGGAGAAGATGAAAGATTTCCGTGGTAAATACCATGTCCTACATGGAACCATTTCCCCGATGGAAGGTATTGGACCTGAAGATATAAATGTATCATCCTTAATTGAACGATTAAAAGATGAAGAAGTTGAGGAATTAATTTTAGCAACAAATCCTAATGTCGAAGGCGAAGCTACAGCCATGTATATCTCCAGGCTCGTTAAGCCATCAGGTATTCGGATTACACGAATTGCTCACGGACTACCAGTGGGCGGCGATCTGGAATATGCAGATGAGGTTACCTTATCAAAAGCGCTGGAAGGACGGCGTGATTTATAAAAGAATTTCTTTTTTTGTTCTACTAGATAGGCAACTATCATAGCGTATTAGTAGGACAAGCGAAAGGAGTTCGATGATGGATCCAATAGTTATAACTTTAGCTTTTTTAGCCTTGGTCGTATTGTTACTGTTCTTTGGGCCACCTCTTAAATTTATGCAATGGGTTTCAAAAGGTGTGCTAAGGGTCATCATTGGTGCGTTGTTTATCTTTTTTGCCAACGTATTTGGATCAATGTTTGGCTTACACATTCCAATTAATTTATTTACTTCATTAATTGCAGGTTTTCTTGGAATATTTGGAGTGGGGGCATTAGTTGCGATCCATTTTCTAGTCTTACCATAAGTAAAGTGAGAGGGATGCTCAGGAAAGCATCTCTTTTTATTTGCCTATCAAATTCAGCGTTACTTTAAAAAAGATGATTTTTATATGTATAAGAATCTATCAATCTGCCCACACTAGATTATGGAGGTGGGGAAATGATGGACCAACAATCTATGAAACGTTGTCAGATTTGCGATGAATGGAAACAAGAAGGAATTAATTTATTTGTTAGTTTTATTTGTACAAGCTGTGAGAAGGAAATGCTTAAGACGGACCCTGAGGATGAAATGTATCAGTTTTACATTGATCGGATGAAGTCAAAGTGTTTACAAGATCAAGTGAATTAGATTCATATATTAACTAGATAACCTCCCCTTATATTATAAATATGAAAAAGGAAGCTAAACGCTAGCTTCCTTTTTTACATTTAATCTTTATTTGGATCTTCACCAATAATTCTTACTTCACGTTCTAAGTCAACGCCAAACTTCTCTTTGACGGTTTTTTGGACCATTTCGATTGATTTTATATATTCAGTTGCGGTGGCATTGTTTTTGTTAACAATAAAGCCGGCATGCTTAGTGGAAACCTCTGCTCCACCGACTCCTTTACCTTGAAGGCCACTGTCCTGAATCAATTTACCAGCAAAATAGCCAGGTGGTCGTTTAAAGACGCTGCCACAAGAAGGGTATTCTAATGGTTGCTTTGATTCCCGTTTATAAGTTAAATCATCCATAACGTCTTTAATATTCTGATAATTTCCAGGTTTTAGTTCAAACAAAGCTTCTAAAACGATATAGCCTTTTTCAGGTATATTACTATGTCGATATTGTAAATCAAAGGCATCAGCTGGTAGGGTTAATAAATTACCCTGGCGATCAACGACAACCGCTTCTTTAAGGGCGTCTTTAATTTCACCACCATAAGCGCCTGCATTCATAAATAGGGCTCCACCAACAGTTCCTGGAATTCCACATGCAAATTCTAATCCCGTTAGTTCTTCATCTAGCGCTTTTCTTGACGCATCAATAATTCGCGCTCCACTTTGTGCTATCATCTCGTTACCTTCTGTGGTAATTTGATCGAGTTTTTTTAAGCTAAGGACGATTCCTCGTACGCCACCATCTTTAACAATTAAATTTGATCCGTTACCAAGAAGGGTGAAAGGTAATTCTAGCTCATTGGCTAACTTAACAACTTGTTGGACGGCTTCATAAGTAGTAGGTGTAACAAAGAAATCAGCCTGCCCACCTAACTTTGTATAAGTGTGGTTGTTTAACGGTTCATCGACCAATATGTTTTCTTGTAATAATATTTCACTTAGTTTATGGTGAATCGATTGGTTATTTAACATGATTCATATCACCTCTAATATTTATCTTAGAGTTAAATTATAAATATGTGCCTAAATGGTACATACTATTTTATCACTTTTTATTGGTAATCATTATCAATTTTTAAAAATTGCTTACCTTTAATATAACATGTTCAAAGTATTTTTTTATGTGTACAATAAAAATAGTAAAGATTTATTAGTCAGGATGAAAGTTTATGAACCAATACCAAACTCCATTGTTTGATCGTTTGGAATCTCACGTTCGAAAGAAGCCGATATCATTTCATGTTCCAGGTCATAAAAGTGGTAAAGTTTTTCCAGAAGGCTACAATGAGCCATTTAAGGAACTACTAGCTTATGATTTAACGGAACTTCCTTATTTAGATGATTTACATCAACCTGAAGATGCGATTTTTAAAGCTGAACAGTTAGCCGCTCATTATTATGGTGTTGATCGAACATTCTTTCTCGTTAATGGATCAACCTCAGGAAATCTTGCCATGGTGTTAAGTGTTTGCAAGCAGGGTGAGAAGGTGTTAGTCCAGCGAAATAGTCATAAGTCAATTATGCACGCACTTGAGCTCAGTGGTGCAAAGCCAGTGTTTATTACTCCAGAATACGATTCTGAGGTGTCTCGATATTCATATTTAAACGTTCAGACAGTAAAGCAAGCTATTAAACAACACCCGGATGTTCAAGCAGTTATCTTAACTTATCCAGATTATTACGGAACAACTTATGATTTAATGTCTGTGATTGAAGAAGTTCATACCTATGATCTACCTGTTTTAGTTGATGAGGCGCATGGGGCTCACTTTGCTCTTGGATCACCATTTCCTCAGTCAGCAATTGATTGTGGAGCTGATATAGTTGTTCATTCTGCTCATAAAACCTTACCAGCTATGACGATGGGCTCCTATTTACATGTTCAGTCTAGTCGAGTAAGTTTAACACAAATTAAGTATTATTTGCAGATGGTTCAATCTAGCAGTCCCTCATACCCAATTATGGCTTCTTTAGATCTAGCTCGGAATTATATTGCCACCTTTACAGAAGAACAGAAAACCCGTACGTTAAAACAGGTAGAAGAAGTCAGAAGTTTTTTTGAGCAATTGGAATCATTAAAAGTTTTACCTATACGTTATGGTGTAGATGACCCTTTAAAAATAACGATTACTTCTAATACGAAGGATATGGGGGCATGGTATCATCACCTTTATCATATAGGCATTCATGCAGAGATGGTAGATAATAATCAGCTACTTTTAATTCATGGTTTAGGTGATAATCAAGATCTGATTCTCCATTTAAAACAACTTATTCAAGAAGAAAGTAGCATACCTTTTTTAAAAAAAGATGATAAAATAGATAAAAGTAAATGGGAAAACAGTTCAATTCAAGGACTTCCATATTCTTATCAAGGTTTAAGTCAATTGGAAACGGAGTGGGTTAACTGGGAGCAAGCTATAGAAAGAGTTGCAGCTGAAACAATTACCCCATATCCTCCAGGAATTCCGGTTTTATTAAAAGGTGAACGAATTAGTGAACAAGTGATTACTTTAATTAAGGACTCACTACATAAGGATCATTATGTTCAATACTCAGGAATGCTAGAGCGACTTAAACAAGGAATGGTTGTTTATAAAGAAGAGTGAAGAGGAGCTAACGTTTTGAGTGGATTATTTATTACTTTTGAAGGTGTAGAAGGTGCAGGAAAAACAACGGTATTAAAATATATAGCAGATCAAATGGAGCTATCTGGGTACGAAGTGATCACTACTCGTGAACCCGGTGGAATTGAAATAGCGGAGAAAATTCGTGAAATCATTCTTGATACGAAACATACTGCCATGGATGGACGAACAGAAGCATTACTGTATGCAGCTGCTAGAAGACAGCATTTAGTTGAGCGAGTGATTCCCGCATTAGAAGCAGGTAAGATTGTACTATGTGATCGTTTTATCGATAGTAGTCTAGCTTATCAAGGCTATGCTAGAGGGATTGGTGTTGATGAAGTTTTTCAAATTAATCAATTTGCGATTGAAGACCGTATGCCTGATTTGACTATTTTATTTGAGTTAGATCCACAAGTTGGTTTAGAGAGAATACACGATAATCAATCAAGAGAGCAAAACCGGTTAGATTTAGAGAAACTAGATTTTCACCAGAAAGTTTATGAAGCTTATAAGCACCTAAAAACGAGATTCCCGGAACGTATTACAGCAATAGATGCTAACCAAGACCTAAGTCATGTTAAACAAGTTTGTGAAAAAACGATTAAAGGATTTTTAAAATAAACAAAATGAGTGCTAAAAAATCTGACAACTTGTTATAATAGTAGAAAATGCACCTTTATGGTGATAAAAATATTTGAGGAGGAAAAGGATGAAATTAATCCTTGCGATTATTCAGGATAAGGATTCAAATCGGTTGACCGATGCTTTATCTGAAGGGAACTTTAAGTCAACTAAACTCGCATCTAGTGGTGGGTTCTTAAAGGAAGGTAATACTACGATCATGATTGGCTGTGAAGAAGACCACGTTGATCAGGCACTCGAGATTATCAAAGATAACTGCAGTCATCGAGATCAAATGGTTGCACCGATTTCACCAATGGGTGGGAATGCCGATTCTTATATCCCCAAACCTGTGAAAGTTGAAGTTGGTGGCGCAACCGTTTTTGTGTTACCAGTAGATGCTTTCCATCAGTTCTAATTAGGAGTGTTAGGTATGAAGATTAGCCAGGATATACGATCACAATTAGAAGCCTCACAAAAGAATAATGTAAAGAAGCCTGGCTCAATGCCATCGTTCCAAAAGGTTGTTGGACAAGAGACGCAAAAGCTTAAAGAAAGTGAACTAAGCCGTCTTCTTAATGATCTAACGAAGCAAGGTGAGAAGGTAGCGAAGTTCCGTTCATTTCAAGATCTTGGAAAATATAAGCGAATGGTACGTCAATTTATCCAAGAGGCAGTTAATTACGGATTAGAACTTGAACAGTCAAGAAGCTGGGATATGGACGGTGGAAACCGTACGTTAACTCTTGTCAAACAAATAGATGATAAACTCATTCAACTGACAGATGATGTGATTGACCAAGAGAAAGAGTCGATTGATGTACTAAATGTGATTGGTGAGATTAAAGGACTATTGATGAATTTATATGCCTAATCAAGACAGGATGATGGATATGACGACGTGGGTAGAGTTAGAAAAATTACAGCCAGTAGCTACACGAATGCTGAAAAATAGCATTGAAAAGAATAGAATGGCTCACGCGTATTTATTTCATGGGCCACAAGGGACTGGCAAGAAAGAAGCCAGTCTTTTATTTGCCATGCGATATTTTTGTGAAGCGAACCAAGAAACGAGTGAGCCTTGTCAGAGCTGTCGTGCTTGCAAACGAATACAATCAGGTAATCATCCTGATGTCCATTGGATTGAACCAGAAGGCCAGTCGATCAAAAAAGGCCAAATTGAATATCTACAAAAAGAATTCACATATACGGGTATGGAGTCTAACCAAAAAGTATACATCTTATCTGAAGCTGAGAAAATGACAGTCAATGCGGCTAACCGTCTACTCAAATTTCTGGAAGAACCTAGTCGTGATACCATTGCTATCTTGTTAACAGATAATGTGAGTTCCATCCTTAATACGATTAATTCGAGGTGTCAACGAATTCAATTTCAGTCTTTAACTTACGATCACCTCTTTAATCAATTTATTTCTGAAGAGATTCCTGAATCGACAGCTAATATATTTGCTGCGTTAAATTTAGACCTCAATCAGGCGATAGAGTGGAATAGAAATACTTGGTTTGCCGAAGCAAGAAGAATAGTGATACAATTAATAGATAGAGTGATGAATCCTAAAGAAGAAGGCTATTTATTTCTCCATCAAGTGTGGTTAAATCATTTTCAAGAGCGAAGCCAACAAGAGTTAGGAATCGATCTATTATTATTGTGGTATCAGGATATCATTTCATATCATTTAGATCGAAAGGACATGGTTGTATTAACGGATCAACATAGTCGGTTGGAGAAATATCAATATGTTTTATCGCTGGGTGAAGCGAAGACATGTGTCTATGAGTTATTACAAACCAAACGCAGGCTAGCCTACAACGTGCACAATACACTTGCAATGGAACATTTAGTCCTTCATTTGCAGAGGTGATATAGATTGTTAGAGGTTATTGGTGTTCGCTTTAAGAAAGCGGGTAAAATATATTATTTTGACCCCGGGGATGATCAGCTGACAACAGAGGATTATGTTATTGTTGAGACTGTTCGGGGAGTTGAGTTTGGTAAAGTCGTGATTCCTAATAAGCAAGTGGATGAGGAAGATGTCGTTTTACCACTTAAGAAGGTTATTCGTATCGCGGATGAAAAGGATAAGCTAACTGTAAGTGAAAATAACGAGCTGACAGAAGAAGCCTTTGATGTCTGTGTGGAAAAAATCGGAGAACATCAATTAGATATGAACCTAGTTGATGCTGAGTATACATTTGACCGAAATAAGATCATCTTTTATTTCACTGCAGATGGTCGTGTCGATTTCAGGCATTTAGTTAAAGATTTAGCGGCGGTGTTTAAAACACGTATCGAACTAAGGCAAATTGGTGTACGTGATGAAGCTAAAATGTTAGGTGGAATTGGTCCGTGTGGTCGCATGCTATGTTGTTCAACGTTCTTAGGTGATTTTGAACCAGTTTCAATTAAAATGGCTAAGGACCAAAATCTATCGCTAAATCCAGCTAAAATCTCAGGTTTATGTGGCCGATTAATGTGTTGCTTGAAATATGAAAATGATATGTATGAAGAAGCTAAGCAAGAGTTACCGGACATTGGAGAGAGTTTATCAACTGCTCGTGGCTCTGGTAAGGTCGTCGGTTTAAATATGTTAGAACGATTAGTACAAGTTGAATTATCTGAAATGGAACGTGTGATTGAATATACTTTAGATGAGTTAATTGATGAAGGGGCGATTTCCGTTCCAGCCACAGAATAATGAGGTGGGTGTTCGTGAATAAAAAAGAAGTTTTAGACCGTTTTTCAAATTTAGAGAAGCAGTTTGAAGACTTACAGAAGGATTTTTCATTATTGAAAAACGACCTCGTTCAGCTAATGGAAGAAAATCATCAGCTAGCACATGAAAACCATCATTTACATCAACGTTTAGAAGACTTAACACATAAAGGTGATTCAAAAGGTGCGAATGATGAACAGCATTCAAAGCGCGTAGGAGAGGGATATGATAATTTAGCGCGAATTTATGAGGAAGGTTTTCATATTTGTCATGTTTATTTTGGAACTCCTCGTGCTGAAGAAGATTGTATGTTTTGTTTAAAGTTTTTTAACTAATCATATAGGTATGGTTGATCACATCCTTTGCTACTGTTTTATGTGTAGCAAAGGATGTGTTTTAATGAAAATGACTATTGATCATACTTGAAAGGACAAACTAAGATGACGGAGTTAAAAGGTGACGAACGGATTGATTATTTACTAGCTGATCGGAAAAGAAGAATTATTCAAAGTCCAACAGTGTTTTCATTTTCTGTGGATGCTGTCCTTCTGTCTGAGTTTACTTATTTGCCAATTAAGCGTGGGAGAGTACTGGATTTGTGTACCGGTAATGGTGTGATCCCCCTATTCCTTTCTAAACGGTCGCAAGCAAAGATGGTAGGTGTGGAACTACAGGAACGATTATATGATATGGCTGTTCGGAATGTTGAATTAAATGGGTTAGAGGAACAAATAGAGATGGTTCACGGTGATTTGCGAGAGGTGGCCAGTTATTTTAAGCAAAAGTTTGATGTAATCACATGTAATCCCCCTTATTTTAAAACAACAGCCCCAGATAAAATGAATCAAAATGAACATTTAAAAATCGCTAGGCACGAAATCTACTGCGATTTAAATGATGTATTAAAAGCTTGTAGTCAATTAGTTAAATCAGGTGGGAAAGTGTCAATGGTCCACCGACCAAGTCGATTGACTGAAATTGTGACAGTCGCAAAGGAACATCGTTTAGAGGTTAAGCGACTTCAGTTCGTCTACCCTAAACTTCATAAAGACGCGAATATCATTTTAATTGAATTTGCCAAAGACGGGAATCCTGAATTGAAGGTGGAACCACCTATTTTCATACACGAAGATAATGGCAATTATACGCCTGAAATGACTAAAATTTTATATGGTGAGGAAGGGAGCCCTGAACATGGTTAAGGTGCAAAGAAGTTTTAGACAAGATCGAGCCAAGCTCTATATTGTCCCTACACCGATTGGAAACCTAGAAGATATTACCCTTCGAGCATTGCGAATTCTTAAAGAGGTGGATTTAATTGCTTGTGAGGACACGAGACAGACTAAAAAGTTACTAAATCATTTCGAAATTGAAAAGCGATTATTAAGTTATCATGAGCACAGTCAAGAAAGTCGTGAACAAGAATTAATCGAATGGATTAGAAGTGGGAATTCAGTCGCTCTTGTTAGTGATGCTGGGATGCCAATGATCTCAGACCCTGGTTATGGGTTAGTAAAAAAGGCGAGAGAGGCCGATTTGGATGTTGTTGTTTTACCTGGAGCAAATGCGGCTTTATGCGCATTAGTTGGATCAGGAATCTCTGCGTATTCTTTTACATTTTACGGCTTTTTACCGAAGAAGAAAAAAGAGCTTACCGAGACTTTAGAAGAGTTGGATCAGGGAAAGCACACCTTGATTTTTTATGAATCACCTTATCGCGTAAAGAAGACGCTAGGAACCATGGAAGATGTATATTCTAGCGAACGAAAGGTTACACTTGCTAGAGAGTTAACGAAGAAATTTGAAGAATATATTAGTGGTTCGATCGACGAGGTTAAAAGGTGGATTGATGAGAATGAATCACAGCTAAGAGGCGAATTTTGTATTATTGTTGAACCATCTGAAGGTTATCCAGATGAGGATCATAGCTGGTGGAAAGGCTTAACACTTATTCAACATGTCGAGCATTATATGGAGAAAGAGCAGCTGAAAACGAAGTCTGCCGTGAAGAAAGTGGCTTCAGACCGTGGGATGTCTAGTCGAGAAGTCTATCAGGAATTTCATAATTAAAGGGGCTAACTATATTAGTAGCCCCTAAGTTACTTATGTTTAATTGATTTTGTTTTGAATCTCATCGATTAGCTTTTGCGCGCCTTCTTTACTTAGCACGATATTGCCATCCCCAACAGAAATGTTATCGTTTGAGATTTCACCAGTTATCTGGCAAGCCATGTTAGGTTGGTATTTCTTAAGTACGATTTGGTCATCATCAACATAGATTTCTAGAGCGTCTTTTACGTTTATGTCTAATGTGCGACGCAATTCAATAGGAATGACGACTCTCCCTAACTCATCTACTTTTCTCACAATACCAGTTGATTTCATTCTCTTTCTCCCCTCTCGATCATAGAATTTCGCTATCTTTCGCACCTTAATTTACCATTCTTTAATTGTTTAGTCAATTAATTAAAGTCATAAATGTAAAAAAATGTTTCATTTTTAAACAATGTTCAATGTTAAATAAATAGATTGCTAAAGTGTGGTGATAAAACGATTTATAATGGAAAATATGGCAAAAAATCGTTACAATAGTACTTAGTCATAATTTTACGATTTTATAAGTGTTAATAAGCTTAAGTTATATATAGGAGGTATAGTAATGCCAGAAGAAAATAAGACGTTCTATTTGACAACACCTATTTATTATCCAAGTGGCAATTTACATATTGGTCACGCGTATACGACAGTCGCTGGTGATGCAATGGCACGTTATAAACGATTAAGAGGGTATGATGTCATGTTCTTAACTGGGACGGATGAACATGGTCAAAAGATTCAACGTAAGGCAGAAGAAGATGGAGTCACCCCGATACAGTATGTGGATGAAATCGTAAGTGGTATTCAAGATTTATGGAGTAAGCTAGATATCTCTTATGACGATTTTATTCGTACAACAGAACAGCGTCATAAGGATGTCGTTGAAAAGATTTTTGATCAATTGGTGAAGCAAGGTGATATTTACCTAGATGAATATGAAGGTTCATACTGTACACCTTGTGAATCATTTTTCACTGAACGTCAATTAGATGAAGGGAATTGCCCTGACTGTGGCCGAGCAGTAGAAAATGTGAAAGAAGAATCTTACTTCTTTAAGATGAGTAAATACGTCGATCGTTTAATCCAGTTTTACGAAGACAACCCGGAATTTATTCAACCTGAAAGCCGTAAAAATGAAATGATTAGTAACTTTATTAAACCTGGATTAGAAGATTTAGCCGTTTCTCGTACAACATTTGATTGGGGTATTAAAGTACCTGGAGATCCTAAGCATGTGATTTATGTTTGGATCGATGCGTTAACAAATTATATTACCGCACTAGGTTATAACACAGATAATGACGAGCGCTATCAGAAGTTTTGGCCAGCCGATGTTCACTTGGTCGGTAAAGAGATCGTTCGCTTCCATACTATTTATTGGCCAATTATGCTAATGGCCTTGGATTTACCATTGCCGAAGAAAGTGTTCGCTCATGGCTGGTTATTAATGAAAGATGGTAAGATGTCTAAATCGAAAGGAAATGTCGTCGACCCAGTTGATCTAATTAATCGTTACGGCCTTGACTCTTTACGTTATTATTTATTACGTGAAGTCCCATTCGGTTCTGATGGGGTGTTTACGCCAGAGGCTTTCGTTGAACGTTCTAATTATGATTTAGCCAATGATTTAGGAAACTTACTAAATCGAACAGTTGCGATGATCAATAAGTACTTTGACGGGCAGATTCCAACTATTAGGTTAAATGAAACTGAGTATGATACAAGCTTAATTGAACTGGCTAAGCAAACGAGGGGAAATGTCGAAGAAGCGATGGAGAACATGGAGTTTTCTGTAGCATTATCAACTCTATGGCAGTTTGTCAGCCGTTCCAATAAATATATCGATGAAAATGAACCTTGGGTATTAGCAAAAGACGAATCACAAAAAGACCGTCTAGGTAATGTCATGGCACACTTAGTGGAGTCATTACGCCAAATTGCTATTATGTTACAGCCCTTCTTAACCTCAACGCCTCACAAGGTGTTTAACCAGTTAGGTATTCAGGAAGATTCACTGAAAACATGGGATAGCTTAGATCAGTTTGATCTGGTGAAAGATAGTCAAGTCGTGAAGAAAGGTAAGCCTATTTTCCCTCGTCTAGAGACCGAGGAAGAGGTACAAGCGATTAAGGATATGATGACTAATAATTCACCAGCGAAAAAGGAAGAGGATCAAAAAGAGGAATCCAATGAAATTACGATTGATGACTTTTTTAAAGTTGATTTCCGCGTAGCTGAAGTGATTCATGTTGAAAAAGTGAAAAAGGCTGATAAATTATTGAAAATCCAAATTGACTTAGGTGAAGAAAAGCGTCAAGTGATCTCAGGAATAGCTGAACACTACACACCAGAGGAACTAGTTGGTCGCAAAGTGATTTGTGTAGCAAACTTAAAGCCGGCTAAACTACGTGGTGAGCTTTCTGAAGGTATGATTCTGGCTGGAGAAGATGATGATGGAAACCTATCACTTGCAACTGTCGATCAAACCTTACCAAACGGAACAGCAATTAAATAAATTTAACAAAGGGAGCGTGCGATCGTTCCCTTTTATTTGTATTTTTATACTTGGAGGAGTGTAAGTTATGTTATTTGATACACATGTACATTTAAATGCCGATCAATTTATGGAAGACCGTGATGAAGTGATTGAACGAGCTAAAGAAGCTGGTGTAACCCATATGGTTGTAGTAGGTTTTGACCGTAAAACGATCCCATTAGCCATAGAAATTGCTGAACAATACGATTTTATTTATGCTGCGATTGGTTGGCACCCAGTGGATGCAGTCGATATGAAAGAAGAAGACCTTGGCTGGATTGAAGAGTTAAGCGCTCACCCTAAAGTTGTTGCAATAGGTGAGATGGGCCTTGATTACCACTGGGATAAATCACCAAAGGATGTTCAAAAGCAAGTATTTAGAGAGCAAATTGCTCTAGCTAAAAAAGTGAATATGCCGATTATTATTCACAATCGTGAAGCAACAGAGGATATTGTACAAATTTTAAAAGAAGAAAACGCCCAGGAAATAGGTGGCATTATGCATTGTTACAATGATGTCGTTGAGTATGCAAGGGAATGCTTAGATATGAACTTTTACATCTCATTAGGTGGCCCGGTAACGTTTAAAAATGCAACAGATCCCAAGGTCGTTGCTCAAGAAGTACCTTTAGATCGATTATTGATTGAAACAGACTGTCCTTTTTTAGCTCCACACCCTAATCGTGGAAAACGGAATGAACCAGCTTATGTTAAGTTAGTTGCTGAAAAGATCGCCGAGCTGAAAGAGATTTCTCTTGAAGAAGTGGCGCAACATACTACGGAAAACGCCAAGCGATTATTTAAGATCGGGTAATTGATTCGGATGAAGTTCATTAACTAAGCTTTGTGTCGGACTCAATGACGTTATGAGCAGCTTGGTGGGGTGAATTGTCATCGAGAAGTGGTCACAATGACGTTTCGCCCTCATGAGAAGAGCAAAATGTCATCGAGAAGTGGTCACAATGACGTTTCGCCCTCATGAAAAGAGCAAAATGTCATCGAGAAGTGGCTTCAATGACGATTTGCCCTCATGAAAAGAGCAAAATGTCATCGAGAAGTACCCCCAATAACGTTTTCCCATCGTGTGAAGTCCAAAACGTCATTGAAAAGCACCGACTAATCAAAAGATAACATTAATTGGAAAATCATCACTAGCGAAGGCAGAATACGTAGACTCCTGGTCGGTGAAAACGCCACGTCCTGTGGCATCACCGACACAAATTCGTCCTATGCGTGTGAAAACAACACGTGCGTGATGTCCCCACAGACCGAACGTTTTTAGTGAGGGCGAGAAGAGGCTTCAGCCGTGTTCGCGTAAAAGTGGAGTATTCTGCTGGAGCGAGTTATAGCACTTCAACCATCAATAAGAGTGTTACTGAACATCATATTATTTTTAACATACGATCAATATTTTTCAAACAAGTTGTCATAATTTAAAACCTTGCACGTACGTATGAAAGAGGCCTGTTTTGGAAACTATGCTAATAGGTACCAAAAAATCTATTAAATCTCCTTAAATATACTTATGTAATCGATTTGTAACATTATTTTAACTAGTTTATGTTTGACTTATTAGTCTATGGTGCCTATAATCTATTGCGTATGAAGGAGGCCTATTTATGATAAGTACGGAACAGGCGAAATCGGGCTTAAAACGTTTTAGTATTAAACAAATAGCCCTCACCTTGTTCGCGACTGCTTTAGTTTTAGCCTCAATTGCTTACTTTATCTATGATTCTATGACTGCTGAGGTTTCGGTAGTTATAGACGGAGAAGAACAGTCAATCGTGACCAGAGCGGATACGGTTAGTGAATTATTAGATGAAATAGATTTAGACGTTTCAGAACATGACTATCTATCCGCTGATTTAGATACAGCAATTGAAGATCAAATGGATATTGAATATAAAGAAGCTAATGAAGTCGTTGTGACAATTGACCAGGAAACTGATCATTACTACACAACAGAAAATACAGTAGAGGAATTTTTGGATGAACAAGGAATTGATGTAGAGGAGCATGACGATCTTTCGGTATCATTAAATGATTCGATTACTGATCAAATGCACATTGCTATCGCTACATCATTTGAAGTTACCATTAATGATGGAGGGGAAGAATCCACCAAAATGGTAACTAATCAAACAGTCCAAGATTTATTAAACCAAGAAGGTATAGAACTTGGTGAACATGACCGTTTAAATGTTGAGCCAACTGAAAAAGTTAGAGACCACCGTTCAATTGAGATTGTTCGTGTTACTGTAGATTATGAAACAGTAGAAGAAAGTGTTCCGTTTGAAACGGAAACACAAAGTGACAGCTCGATGCTTCGTGGCGAAAGCGAAGTGGTACAACGAGGTCAAGAAGGTAAGAAGGTCCAAGAGTATGAAGTCACTAAAGAAAATGGTGAAGTTGTATCTCGGGAGTTAGTTGACGAGGAAGTGGTTGAAAATAGTACCAACCGAGTTGTGGCTGAGGGAACAAAAGCTCCAGTCCAACAAGCTTCAGCAAAATCTGGTGAATTTGAGGAGTTTACAGCTACAAAATATACGGCTTTTTGTCCAAGTGGATGTACCGGGATCACAGCAACTGGTGTCGATGTATCTGATTCCATTTATTATAATGGCATGCGAATCGTTGCGGTTGACCCAGAAGTCATTCCATTATATTCAATCGTTGAAGTGAAGACACCTACAGAAACCTTCGAAGCGATTGCTTTAGATACCGGTGGAGCTATAAAGGGGCATAAGATTGATATTTTAGTTGACTCGCACCAGGAAGCGATGCGTTGGGGTTATCGAACAGTTCAGGTTCGCGTAATTGAATAAATATTAATTTTAGTTCTAGGATAATCTTGCTATACTAAGACCGTATAGTCGGATTATCCTTTATTTTTGTTAATCTATAAAGTCATATTTATCCAGAGAGGAACAGTAAAATTGCGAATAAATGAAGTGATAGTCGTTGAAGGTAAGGACGACACAGTGAGAATAAAACTAGCAGTCGATGCAGAAACCATCGAAACAAATGGTTCAGCAATTAATGATGAAACGATTAGACAGATCAAGCACGCTCAGGAAAAACGAGGGGTCATCGTATTTACCGACCCAGACTATCCAGGCGAAAGGATTAGGCGCATAATCGATGAACGTGTTCCTGGCTGTAAACATGCATTTCTACAAAAGGAAAAAGCCAAAAGTCACAACGGCTTAGGTGTTGAGCATGCCAGCGTAGAAGATATCCAAGAAGCATTAGGTGCAGTACATCGAATAAGAGAAGACATCGAAACCGTAGAGGTTAATTGGAAACCGTATTTGATTAAGTATGGTTTAATAGGTGGCCAAGCTGCCAAAAGCAGACGTAAGCTTTTAGGAGACCGTTTACGAATAGGGTATGCTAATGCTAAGCAATTAGAGAAACGATTGAATATGTTTCAGATTGACGTTAGGCTGTTTGAGAGCACAATGAAAGAGATTATTGCAGAGGAGAATTTAGGATGAAGCCAATTGCAACTATTTCAAGAACAAAGGAAATCATGGAACAACACCATCTTTCATTAAAAAAAAGCTTAGGGCAAAACTTCCTCATCGATGTCAATATATTGGAGAATATTGTAAGTAAAGCAGGGGTACAAAAAGATGATGTCGTCATAGAAGTTGGACCGGGTATAGGAGCGTTAACTGAACAATTGGCAAGACAAGCTAAATATGTATATGCTTTTGAGATTGATGGCCGTTTGATTGATGTCTTAAAAGATACGCTTCAACCTTACCATAATGTGACGGTTCTTCACCAAGACATTTTAGAAGCCGATTTAAAAGGCTTTATTCATGAACATGTCGGCTCAGATGTCCAAGTTCATGTTGTTGCTAATTTACCATATTATATTACTACACCGATCTTAATGAAATTACTAATGGAAAATTTGCCAATTAAATCTATTACTGTCATGATGCAAAAAGAGGTAGCAGCAAGAATGGCAGCAGAACCAAACACAAAAGAATACGGATCGCTATCTATTGCTGTTCAGTATTATACGACTTCAAAAGTGGTTATGACCGTACCTAAATCTTGCTTTATGCCACAGCCTAACGTTGATTCGGCCATCTTACAACTAACTAAACGTGAACAACCACCAGTCATGGTCCATAACGAGGATTTTTATTTTGAATTAGTTAAGGCCAGTTTTGCACAAAGACGTAAAACACTGAAAAATAATTTGAAAAGTGCGTATAAAGATCAACTGACAACAGAGCAAATTGATGAGGCTTTTACTCAGTCTGGAATTGACCCAACTCGACGTGGTGAGTCGTTATCACTAAAAGAATTTGCTGATTTAGCTAATACGTTTGAAATATATCTTCGTAGTTAGGCACAATCTGTTCTCCTATTCAATATCGTATAAGAGAAGACTCTTTAAATTGAAAGGGAGAACAGGATGGATATGCATAAAGGTGTAGTCGTCACACGTTATTCATATAATCATGATTTATTATTTAGAGTTCAATCGATCTCAAAGGATAAGGCAGTGTTGTTCGGTGAAAATTTTCGCTTAAAAGCAGATGCCCCTTTAGACGATTTGAAGCGGGTTGATGAAGGGGAAAGGCAACAGCTTGAAGAGAAGGTCCGTGAGAAGGAAGCGACATCTTATCGAATGTTCAGACAAGATTATTACCTACGTTCATTTCGCGATCATGTCCAGCCAACATCTAATTCAGAAGATGAGGTCACTCAATTTCAGCTCTGTCCTAAAGTTCTTCATGTTGATGGAGACGCCTTATTTTTAAAAAAATGTGTCATGTTGTATAAGAGGTTGGGACTTCAGGTGCATGGAATTCATGTTGAAGAATCAGAGATGCCAAATCGAATTCAAGAACTAATGAAAAAGGTCCAACCCGATATTTTGGTTATTACAGGTCACGATTCTTACTCAAAACAAAAGGGTGATGAAGAAGACATTCGTGCTTACCGAAATAGCAAATATTTTGTAGAAACTGTTCGAGAAGCAAGAAGATTAATCCCTAGCTTAGATCAGTTAGTGATCTTTGCAGGTGCATGTCAATCTCATTTTGAGTCGTTGATTAAAGCAGGGGCAAACTTCGCGAGCTCACCTACCAGAATCAATATCCATGCTTTAGATCCTGTTTATGTAATCGCTAAAATTGGTTATACCCCTTTTATGGAAAAAGTAGACCTTTATGATGTCATTAACAAAACCATTACACGTGAAAAAGGGATTGGTGGTATTGAAACTCGGGGATTATTCCGAGTAGGGTTACCTTATATGAAAGGGTTACCGGTTACTAATGAAAAATCAAAAGAATAACCTATAAATCCCTTTAGACTTCACCTTGTTATATAGTATTCCTTAAACATCTAATTTTCATTAGGTGTTTTTTATTTGACTTATTCAACTTTCTTTGACATATTCAGTCATCTTTTTCTTAAATTATGTATAAACATGTATGATTTATGTCAATTGGGTAAAGTTATGAAAAGGAATAGATATATTGTTGACATAGTCGCCACAATATTGGTATAATGAAAAATTATTTTTGACTAAGAGGCAGATTTATGTTATATTTAATAACAGTGAGGTGGAGTCTAATGGGAAAAACATTGGGTGAAATTAAACAAGCATTAGATGTGAAGATTGGTCAACGTTTAACGCTTGAGGCAAATGGTGGAAGACGTAAGACCATTGAACGTTGTGGAGTTTTAGCAGAAACTTATCCATCAGTTTTTATTGTTGAACTAGATCAGGATGAACATTCATTTGAACGTGTTTCTTACAGCTATGCAGATGTTTTAACAGAGACTGTAAAAATTACCTTCACAGATGAAATCACCAAGATGGCTTAATTTCTCGCAGTAAATTTACTGCGTTACTTTTTTTGCTAAGCCCCTCAACTCTTACCATGTGTTTAACTTTCAAATGTACATATACTAAGTTTGTCGTAAAACACGACAGAAGGGGTTGTGATCATTGAGTAGACGTAAGGGCGTTATGTCTGATCGTTTGAAAGAAGAGATCGCAAAAGAGTTAGGTTTTTACGACACGGTACAAAAAGAAGGTTGGGGCGGCATCAAATCACGCGATGCAGGTAACATGGTGAAACGGGCAGTTGAGATGGCACAGCAACAAATGGAAAAGGACCAACAGTAAGCAAGGTTGGTAAATAATTAAGAGGTAGGTCTTTTAGGCCTACCTCTTTTTGTGTATGATAAGTTTAAATGAGAATAGGCTTATGAATTCCCTTATGGTACAATCACGTTGATAATAAAAACAGTAGGTGATCACAAGTGATTTTTGAGAAGGCATCAGCAAAGATTAACTTAACACTAGATATATTACATAAACGAGATGACGGCTATCATGAAGTTGAAATGGTTATGACGATGATTGATTTATATGATCGATTAACGTTTGAACGATTAAATGAAAATAAAATTGTGATTGAGTCTGAAAGCCGTTATGTTCCTGATGATCGTCGCAACTTGGCTTATCAGGCAGCTGAGCTATTTAAGAAGAAAACCAACATAACCGACGGAGTTAGAATTATTATCGATAAAAATATCCCTGTCGCTGCTGGTTTAGCAGGTGGTAGTAGTGATGCAGCGGCAACAATCAGGGGAATGAATCGTTTATTTAACCAAAGACTAACTAGTAAAGAAATGGAGCAGATTGGTGAGGAGATCGGCTCAGATGTCCCATTTTGTATAAAGGGTGGAACACAGCTTGCTAGAGGGAGGGGCGAGAAGTTACAAGAGATTCCACCACTTCCTTCTTGCTATGTCGTATTAGCTAAACCTAATATCGGCGTTTCCACAAAGGAGGTTTATTCCCGGGTCAATTTAAATGAATTAAAGCATCCCAAGACGAATTCATTACTATCCGCATTGAAAGAGGAAAACTTCAATCAGGTGTGTAAGTACTTGGAGAATGTATTAGAGCCAATTACGATTGATATGCATAAGGAGATTGCTCATATTAAAGAACGGATGGTCAAATCAGATGCTGAAGGGGTGTTAATGAGTGGCAGTGGCCCTACAGTTTTTGCTTTAACGGTTCAAGAGACTAAAGCTGAAAGAATCTATAATAGCCTTAGAGGGTTTTGTTCTGAAGTTTATGTGGTTAGGTCCTTAGGTTCTTCATGAAGCCGTAGGATAGAAAAAACAGATAATAAATGATATATTGGTGTAAATTATTCGGCTTTTGAGGTGGAAAAATGAAACGAAGTGAAAGAATTGTCGCAATGACACATCATTTTAAAGAAAATCCTAGAACATTAACTTCATTACCTTATTTTGTTGAAACGTTTCAGGCAGCTAAATCATCAATCAGTGAGGATATTGATATCATTGATCATATGTTTAGAAATCTTGGGATTGGTAAGCTTGAAACAACTGCAGGTGCTGCAGGTGGTGTTAGATACATACCCGATTTTAGTTTGGACAATAGCAAATCCTTTATCAGTCAATTAATTGAAGTGCTTGAAGACCCTGCAAGAATACTACCAGGTGGTTATATTTATATGAGTGATGTGCTAGGGGACCTTAACTGGGTTAGAACAATTGGTAAAATCTTTGCGTCTTCTTTTAAGGATCAAGAGATTGATTATATAGTGACTGTAGCTACCAAAGGAATCCCTTTGGCGTATGCAGTTGGAGAGATGTTGAATGTACCTGTTGTTATTATTAGAAGAGACCCTAAAGTCACTGAAGGTTCGACAGTTAGCATTAATTACGTATCTGGTTCATCCAAAAAGATTCAAACGATGGTGTTAGCGAAACGTAGCATACCTGAAGGATCAAATGTTGTCATCATCGATGACTTTATGAAAGCTGGAGGGACTATTCAAGGAATGATTAGTTTGATGAAAGAATTTAATGCAACAGTCCAAGGAATCGGTGTTTTAGCTGAGGCTGAAGATGAAGATGAAGAGCGCCGAATTAATGATTACATTTCTTTACTAAAGGTTCAGGAAGTGGATGAGCGTTTACAAAGGATTAAAATTGTACCGGGAAACTTATTTTTATGAGTATAAATTTCACTAGAAATGGTTAGATTGGAAAATAGTAACTTACAAAAATTTAAAATTTTAAAATTTTTTAAGATTTATGCAGGATTTTTATATCATGTGTTGAATCAAATAATTGAGAGTCTTATATCTTCTTTTGTGTGTTTTAATAAGATAATAAGGCTTATGCACTTATATTGTCAGTAGTTATCTAAAAGGTGGTGAGACATAATGCAAGTAACTGACGTAAGGTTACGTCGCGTGAACACGGATGGTCGTATGCGTGCAATCGCTTCGATTACAATGGATGATGAGTTCGTCGTACATGACATTCGCGTCATTGATGGTAATAATGGCTTATTTGTAGCAATGCCAAGCAAACGAACTCCAGATGGTGAATTTAGAGACATAGCCCATCCAATCAATTCCGGTACACGTGGTAAGATTCAAGACGCAGTTTTAGAAGAGTACCACCGTGTCGGTGAAGAAGTTGAATATGAAGAAGCGGGCGCTTCTTAAAATTATGAGGGAGTAGAAGTCTAACAAACTGTTAGGCTTCTTTTTATTTATTTAACCGAAAACATAGAATGTTAAACCACTTTATTAATAAAAAGAGATTATTTGTTTAAATTAAGTGAAGTTTTAAATCGTTCTTGATTACATAATAGTTTCGTTAAATTGCCAATATATACACTAGCTGTTAAGTTGCATCAACCCCGTATTTAAGATATATTCATATTGGATGATTAGAATTGTGCTTGCAATTAAAATGAACGATATGCTTTAAGTCATTAAAATAATATAAAGGTTGACGGAGGGAAGGTTATGACAAATCGTTTTGCTGTCGTCTTGGCAGCTGGGAAAGGTACTAGGATGAAGTCTAAATTGTATAAAGTACTTCACCCAGTCTGTGGGAAGCCGATGGTACAGCATGTTGTTGATCAACTAAACACATTAGAATTAGACCAAATCATTACGATCGTTGGACATGGTGCTGAAACTGTTCAAGATCAATTAGGTGACCAAACAGCATATGTCGTACAAGAGGAACAATTAGGGACAGGCCATGCGGTGCGAATGGCCGACTCATACCTAGAAGGGAAGCCTGGAACAACAGTTGTTGTGTGTGGAGATACACCGTTATTAACTTCTGACACGTTAAACGAACTTATGGAACAACATGAATCCGTTCAGGCTAAAGTAACTGTTCTAACAACAGATATTACTGACCCAACAGGGTATGGCCGTGTAATTCGTGATGGTCAAGGGCATGTTGAGAAGATTGTAGAAGAAAAAGATGCATCATCAGATGAGAAGTCTGTCAAAGAAATTAATACAGGAACATATTGCTTTGACAATGAACTATTATTTGAATCACTGAAGCAAGTATCAAATGACAATTCTCAAGGCGAATATTATTTACCTGATGTATTAGAAATTGCCAAGAATCAAGGGGAGAAAGTGGCGGCTTTTAAAACACCAAATGATGAAGAAACGATTGGGGTTAATGATCGAGTCGCGCTAGCTAATGCCGAACGACTATTAAGAGATCGTATCAATAAAGAGCATATGAGAGCAGGGGTCACCATTGTAGACCCACAACAGACTTATATAGGTCCCGATGTTTCGATTGAGGCAGATGTCATCATTGAACCAGGTTCAGTAATTAAAGGAGAAACAACTATTGGAGCAGACACAGTGATTGGCCCACATACTGAGCTCAAAGACTGTCAAATCGGTGAGAGAACGTTGATTAAACAAAGCGTCGTCACTGAAAGCCATGTCGGTTCTGATGTCCAAATCGGACCTTTCGCTCATATTCGCCCAGATAGTTATATTCAAGATGAGGTTAAAATCGGAAACTTTGTTGAAGTCAAGAAGACTAACATGGCTAAAGGTAGTAAGGCTTCCCATTTATCTTATTTAGGTGATGCGAAATTAGGTAAAGATGTCAATGTTGGTTGTGGTGTCATAACCGTTAATTATGATGGTCGTAAGAAGCATAAAACCATCATTGAGGATGGGGCATTTATCGGTTGTAATGCTAACTTAATCGCTCCAGTAAGAATTGAAGAAGGCGCTTATGTAGCAGCTGGTTCAACGATTACTAAAGATGTACCAGAAAAAGCGCTGTCCATTGCAAGGTCTCGACAAGAAAACAAAGAAGGTTATGTTGAACGTTTAAATAAACGTTCTTAATATAGTGGGTGGATGCATTAATCCCCTCAGATTAATTTATTTAAACTTTTCATTCCTGGAGGTTCCTAATCTATGTCTAATCAGTATAAAGACCCGTACTTAAAAGTATTTTCATTAAACTCTAATCCTGAACTAGCTGAGGAAATAGCTGATTCAATTGGTGTTGATTTAGGTAAGTGTTCAGTTAAGCGTTTCAAAGACGGAGAAATTCAAATCAATATTGAAGAAAGTATTCGTGGGTGCGATGTGTTTGTTGTTCAATCAACAAGCAATCCAGTTAATGAGCATTTGATGGAATTATTAATTATGATCGATGCTTTAAAACGAGCTTCAGCAAATACGATTAACATTGTCATGCCTTATTATGGATATGCTAGACAAGATCGTAAAGCACGCTCAAGAGAACCGATCACATCTAAGTTAGTAGCTGACTTACTAGAAACAGCTGGTGCTAATCGTGTCATTAGTTTAGATTTACACGCAGCACAGATCCAAGGGTTCTTTAACATTCCAATTGATCACTTAGTCGGAGTGCCAACGCTATCAGACTATTTCCTAGAGAAGAATTTGGAGGATATTGTTGTTGTTTCGCCTGATCATGGCGGGGTTACAAGAGCACGCCAAATGGCCGATCGCTTAAAGGCTCCTATTGCTATAATTGACAAGCGTCGACCACAACCTAATGTTGCTGAAGTAATGAATATAGTTGGAAATGTTGAAGGTAGAACGGCAATATTAATTGATGATATTATCGATACAGCTGGTACGATTACCTTAGCGGCGAATGCTATGATTGAGAATGGTGCTAAGGAAGTTTATGCTTGTTGTACACACCCAGTACTCTCTGGCCCGGCCATAGAACGGATTGAAAATTCAGCTATTAAAGAATGTGTGGTCACTAATACCATTTGGTTATCTGACGATTTAGGAACTGATAAAATAAAAACATTATCTGTTGGAAGTTTAATTGGTGAATCCATTAAACGTGTCCATGAACACCGCTCCATCAGTACACTATTTGATTAAAATTTTACTTTTATGTTTAAAAAGGTATAATAAAGGTAAGATTTAAATATCAGAGATTTCTTAAAATGGAGGTTGTAACACATGGCAGCAACAATTCAAGCGAAAGAAAGATCAGATTTACGACGTTCTGTAACTAAGCAAATTCGTGAAGAAGGACAAGTACCTGCAGTTGTTTATGGGAAAGGTAAAGAAGCAACTACTATTTCAGTTGATAGCATGGACTTGATTAAGAAGGTTCGCGAGGAAGGACGAAATGCTGTTTTTTCTCTTGAAGTTGAAGGTGGGAAAGCTATTAGTGCGATGCTCTATGACTACCAAACTGATCGCATCAAAGATGATTTACTACATGCGGACTTTTATGAAGTAGATATGTCTACTGAAGTTGATGTAGAAGTAAATATTAATATCGAAGGCGAATCACTAGGTGAGAAAGAAGGCGGCCTATTACAACAGACATTACACACCTTGCATGTACGTGCAACACCTAATAAAATCCCAGAAGAAATCGTGATTCAATCTGAAGAATTAAATATCGGAGACAGTGTTACAGTTGGTGATTTGAAAGCCGACAAAGATTATGAAATCTTAGATGAAGATGATACAACGATTATCACCGTCTTACCACCTCAAAAAGAGGAAGTTCCTGAAGTTGGTGAAGAAGGTGGAAGTAAAGATGCTGAGCCTGAAGTCATTAATGATAAAGGTGAGGAAGAATAATTCAATGGTTAATTTGGTTAAAATGATCACAGGTGAATAATCATAATGAACAGATCGAAGTCATGCCTAAATATAGACTTCGGTCTGTTTTCTGCTTTAATTGAGTAATAGGACGATAAAGGAGTAGCATAAGATGAAGTGCATCGTCGGTTTAGGAAACCCGGGTTTAAAATATAAAAAAACAAGACATAATATTGGATTTCATGTTGTTGATCATATCGCTTCAAAAAATGGTTGGAAGTTTAAGAAAGATAAATTTGAAGCTCATTATGCTATAGAACATTGGAATGGCGAGAAGGTTATTCTGTTAAAACCACAAACTTATATGAACCTATCTGGAAAATCTGTTCGTCAAGTTGTTGATTACTTTGAGCTTGATTTAGAAGACGTATTGGTTATTTATGATGACTTAGATTTACCAACAGGGAGAATTAGACTACGTCAAAAAGGTGGTCATGGTGGTCATAATGGGATTAGGAATATTATTGATCAAGTAGGTTCAAAAGAGTTTAATCGATTAAGGTTTGGCATTGGGCGACCAGAAACAGACTCACCTGTAGTTGACTATGTTTTAGGTAAGTTTTCTAAACAAGAGCTTAAAGAAGTTACACCCTCAATTGACTTATCAGCTCAAGCTTGTGAGGAATGGTGTAAAAAACCATTCCTGCAAGTTATGAATGACTTTAATCAATAGCTATATAAGTATAAGTTTAACCTCCTTTGGTTACGCTATAACTAGTTTTGTATGTCATCTTAGTGGTGCCTGAAAGCTAGGGTGATAAAAGGAGGTTATGTCTTATGTCAGTCACGATGAAATGTAGACATTGCAAGCAACCTATAGGTGAGATTGAGGATATTAATCGTGTAACACAACTTATTGAAGAACAGCAACTAAGCACGGATGAAATAAATGATATGTTACAAGAGGATTCTGAGGGAACAATGACAGTTTTTTTAGTGTGTGAGCACTGTGAGGATATACTTACACAAAACCCAAATCTGTTTGAACATGATAATTTTATTCACTAGAGGCTTTGGTTTTTACCAAAGCATTTTTCTGTTGGGGTCATAAGTTTTAGGGACCTGGTAAGGGGGATCACGACTTGCAAAACGTGAAGGAATTTTTAAAGAATCAAGATGATTTTATTCATATGATTGATGGTGTTGAAAATGGGATGAACGAGCAGTTAGTTTCTGGATTAACCCACACATCCAGGGTAGCCTTGGCCTCAGTGTTGCAGGAGTCAACTAACCGTCCAATTATTTATGTAACACATCAATTAACACAAGCTCAAAAAGTGTATGATGATTTATCATCAATTGCCCAAGATGATCATGAAATCTTCTTATATCCGGCTAATGAGCTGTTGGCAGCCGAGATTGTTTCATCTTCACCAGAGTTAAAGGCTCAGCGTTTGGATGTGATTAATCAATGGCAAAAAAGAAAACAGGGTATCATGGTTGTTCCAGTTGCAGCGCTTAAGCGAGTCTTACCACCTAAGGAACTAATGGAACAGTTAGAAGTAGAGATCGAACAAGGTAAAGAATATCCTTTTGAAGCAACTGTTAATCGGTTAATCTCACTAGGCTATAAGATGGTTGATTTAGTTAATGCTCCTGGCGAAGTTAGTAGACGAGGTGGCATTGTAGATATTTACCCTCTAACAGAAGCTTATCCTATTAGAATAGAATGGTTTGATGATGAGGTTGAATCTATTCGTTATTTTGATGCAGATAGCCAACGCTCAGAAGGGGAGATCGATCAAGTCGAAATCACACCAGCTGAGGAGTTTGTTTTATCATCAGAACAAATGAAAGAAGCTAGTCATCGTTTAGAAAAGTTATTAAGTCAGTCATTAGCTAAACTTAATGATGAAAAGGATCAGGAGAAATTACAAGAAAAGATTAACTATGATATTGAGCGCCTAAAAGAAGGCGAGCAATTCTCAGGGATTTACCAATATATTGCCTTATGCTATGACCGAATGGATAGTTTACTAGATTATTTACCGGGAAATAGTTTAGTTGTTTTAGATGAGATGGGTAGAATCTCTGAAACAGCAGAACAATTAGACCGAGAAGAGGCTAATTGGTATACGGATATGCTAGAGCAGCATTCAATCGTGCGTGGGCTTAATCTATCTTTTGATTGGCAAACGGTTATTTCTAAAATGGTTTACCCTAAAATTTATTTATCATTGTTTTTACGTCATATTCCTAATACAGCTCCAGAGAACATCGTCAATATATCAAGTAGACAAATGCAACAATTTCATGGTCAGATGAATTTAGTCAAAAATGAGATGGAACGTTGGAATCAAGCAGATTATTCTGTGGTGATCTTAGCAGCGGATGAAGAGCGTGCAGAAAGGATTGAGCGTGTATTAGATGATTATGATATGGTTGCTCATCGTACTAAACATGCTTCATTACCAGTTGATGACCCAGTTATTACAATTGGTGAAGTCAGTGAAGGGTTTGAAATGCCCGGCTATCGTATCGCTGTTTTAACAGAAGAAGAGTTGTTTAAAAAGCGCAAACCATCAAAAAAACGGAAAAAGCAAAAAATCTCTAATGCTGAACGAATCAAGAGTTACCAAGAATTACAAACAGGTGACTATGTTGTACATACGCATCATGGAATTGCTAAGTATTTAGGGATTGAAACTTTAGAGGTTAATCAAGTTCATAAAGATTATATGGTCCTTAGGTATTCAGGTAATGATAAACTATTTGTTCCTGTTGAGCAGATTGACCAAGTTAAAAAGTATGTCGGTTCGGAAGGCAAAGAGCCTAAGTTATATAAATTAGGTGGTAGTGAGTGGAAAAAGGTTAAATCTCGTGTTCAGTCTTCTGTAGAAGATATTGCGGATGATTTAATTAAACTATATGCTGAACGTGAATCGACTAAGGGGTTTGCGTTTTCTAAAGATACTGAAATGCAAAAGGATTTTGAAGCAGCATTTCCTTATGAAGAAACGGAAGATCAACTACGGTGTATTCGAGAAGTTAAGGAAGATATGGAAAAAGAGCGCCCAATGGATCGTTTGCTATGTGGTGATGTTGGTTATGGTAAGACAGAAGTGGCTATACGAGCTGCTTTTAAGGCTATCATGGATGGAAAGCAAGTTGCTTTATTAGTCCCTACGACGATTCTAGCACAACAACATTTTGAGACGTTTCAAGAGCGTTTTCACGAGTTTGGTATTAATGTCGGTTTGTTAAGTCGTTTTAGAACAGCTAAACAACAGAAGGAAACGATTGATAATTTGCGTAAAGGATTAGTCGATGTGGTGATTGGTACCCATCGCGTATTGTCAAAGGATATTAAATTTAAAGATCTAGGGTTATTAGTCATTGATGAAGAACAACGTTTTGGTGTTAAGCATAAGGAGAAAATCAAACAACTAAAGGCAAATGTGGATGTACTAACTTTAACTGCCACACCTATACCAAGAACTCTTCATATGTCTATGGTGGGTGTAAGAGACCTTTCTGTTATTGAAACACCACCTGAAAATCGCTTTCCGATCCAAACTTATGTCGTTGAATATAATCCGGCCTTTATTCGAGAAGCGATTGAAAGGGAAATGGCACGAGGAGGACAGGCTTTCTTCTTATATAACCGAGTCGATCTAATCGATCGAGTAGCTGCTGAGATTGATGAGCTTGTCGAAGATGCACGAGTCGCTTACGCTCATGGGCAAATGAATGAACGGCAATTAGAAAATATTATGCTCGATTTCTTAGAAGGTAATTATGATGTTTTAGTAAGTACAACGATTATCGAAACGGGTGTGGATATCCCTAATGTGAATACACTAATCGTTAATGATGCGGATAAGATGGGACTTAGCCAGTTGTATCAGTTAAGAGGAAGAGTTGGACGTTCTAACCGTTTAGCCTATGCATATTTCACCCATCAACAAGATAAGGTTTTAAGTGAAGTTGCTGAAAAGCGATTAGAGGCCATTAAAGAATTTACAGAGCTCGGGTCTGGTTTCAAGATTGCGATGCGTGATTTATCCATTCGTGGCGCAGGTAATTTGTTAGGAACAGAGCAACACGGCTTTATTGATTCAGTTGGCTTTGATCTTTACTCACAAATGTTAAATGATGCTATAGAAGCTAAACAACAAGGAAAGCCTTACGAAGAAACGAAACCATTCGAAGTAGAGATGACTTTAGCTTTAGATGCTTATATACCTAGCCATTATATTGAGGATGAAACACAAAAGGTCCAAATGTACAAACGAATTCATGCGATTGAGGAAGTAGAAGAAGTTTTTGAATTAAAAGATGAAATGATTGATCGCTTTGGTTCATACCCTCAAGAAGTCGAAGAGCTCATGCAGGTAGCCCGAATCAGATTGTTAGCACAAAAGGAAAAAGTTGAATCAATATATGAAAAAACAAACAAAATTGAGCTTTTAATGCAAGAAGAGGAAAGTCAAAAAGTAGATGGGTCAGAGTTGTTCATGTTGGCAAATGAATATGGACGAATGGTTCAGTTAGGCACTGAAGGAAACAAGTTAAAAATAATGATTCAATACCAACGTAGCAATAAGAATCAACGCTATGATGTATTGGAAGATATTTTATCAAAAATAAACAAAGTGAAAAATCAACCAAAAAATGAATAGTTTTCACCTGTTGCTTCATAATACAAAGTACGAGCAAGTCATTAAACTAAATTTGATGTTCTCAGTAATGAGTACAAAAAAGAAAGTGGGGATTGCAAGTAATGAAAGCAACAGGAATTGTTCGTCGTATTGATGATCTTGGAAGAGTTGTTGTCCCTAAAGAAATAAGAAGAACTTTACGCATTAGAGAGGGAGACCCATTAGAGATTTTTGTTGATCGTGAAGGTGAGGTTATTCTTAAGAAATATTCACCGATTAACGAGCTTAGTGAATTTGCACAGGAGTATGCCCATTCATTATTTGACGCTACAGGTCATAAAGTATTGATTTCAGATCGAGATGAATTTATCTCGGTAGCGGGTGTCTCCAAGAAGGATTACTTAAATAAAAATATCGGAAAACCAATTGAGCGAGCCATGGACAAGCGTGAGAGCGTTGTCGAGAGAAATGAGTACACGCTAGAGATTGTTGAAGGGCAAGAAGAGACGGTTTCATCCTTTTTAATCCAACCGATTATTTCAAATGGTGATCCTGTTGGAAGTATTATGATGTTTCTAGATAAAGGTTCACTATCCGAAGTGGAAATAAAAGTTTGTGAAACGGCAAGTAATTTCCTCGCTCGTCAAATGGAATAAGTCCAAAGATCATTAATCATTTATGATCGTTCCTTTGGTTGTGATATAATATATTACAACATGTATAATATACTGGCTTTACGTCATTGTTGATTGTCATCCTTTTTGTTATTACAACTTATCAACATAGAAGCAGGGAGCCAAAAGTGAGGAACCAAATGATTCAAGAACATAAATGGATCAAAGGAACGGTTATATTAGCTTTTGCCGGGTTTATCGGTAAAGTTTTAGGGATGGTATACAGAATTCCATTACAGAACTTAGCAGGTGATGAAGGGCTCTATATTTATCAACAAATATATCCCTTAATATCACTTGCTTTAATTTTATCTATATATAGTTTGCCAAGTGCCTATTCGCATGTATTAGCCCATCATTATCCGAAAAACGCCAAGGTTCGTTTCCATAACGTATCTGTGGTGTTTTATTTATTACTTGCCTTAGGAATTGGCGCTTTTTTATTTATTTATTTTTTCGCTCCACTAATCGCTAACTTAATGGGGGATCCGTTTTTAAGTGATCCTATTAAAGTAAGTAGTTTTATGTTTTTAATCATTCCTATAACGTCCTTTTTTCGTGGATATTTCCAAAAGCAAGATCAACCTACTTGGGTTGCAACTTCACAGGTCATGGAACAATTGACCCGTGTGGTATTAATTGTTGTGACAACCGTCGTGATTGTCCAATTCAGTGGTTCATTATACCAGATTGGTTTACTTGCTAGCTTGGCATCTGTTGTAGGAGCATTGGTTGCATCAGTCTGGTTGGTTTATTTGTATAGAACCTATCATAATCATGAGCAGTCTAACTCAAGAATGATGAAATCATTAAGTTTTAAACATGTCTTTAGGATGTTTTCTGTTGGAATAGTAGTGTACAGCATCACTCATATATTGCACTTGTTAATACAAGCTGTTGATGTATTTACAATGATACATAGTTTAAGAAGTTGGGGGTCAACGTTTGAAGATGCTAGAGTCCTTAAAGGAATTTATGATAGAGGAAATCCATTAATTCAATTAGGGTTAGTATTCGGGGCCGCTTTAGCTTTTGCCATCGTTCCCACCATCCAAAAACATTCAAATGATAACCAACATCATATTAGTGAAGCTGCAGAAATATTTGCTGTTAAGTTAACTTACATTTTCTCTCTTGCTGCATCACTAGGTCTAATAGCGATTATGCCTTTACTAAATCCATTGTTCTATCAATCATCTGATGGAACAAAGGTCCTTCAATGGATGATGCTATTAGTATTTTTATTGTCAATGATCATGACCTTATCTGTTCTTCTCCAAGCTTACGGGGAGCGTCTAAATCAGCTTATTTGGCTAGCTATTATGGTGGTTGGAAAAGGCTTGCTAAACATGATGTTAATTAATCATTTTGGGTTAGTAGGTGCAAGCTTTGGCTCGCTTATAGCAGCAACACTTCTTTGCATTGTGTTCTTTGTGAAGTGGCATCATTATATGAAAACATCGCTGTCATATGGGTTTTTAGTAAAAGGTTTAGGAATTGGATTTGTGATGTTCACACCGATTGCCTTTATCAGTTATTTCTTAGAAGTGTATATTGACTTAGCTGAAAGGTTATTATTACTAGTTGTTGTGTTATGCTTGTGTTTAATAGGAGCGTTAATTGTCATTGTTCTATGTTGGAAGTGGCGTTACTTTAATGAAAATGAGCAGGATCAGTTACTTGATTCAAAAATAATAAAGAACATAAAAAGGTAGGATCATTATGGGACAAATCAAAGTAATAGGATTAGGAGCGAGCTCAATCGACCAAATTCCATTAGGCGTTTACAGGCAGTTGGTTAATCATCATGAGATCATTTACACGCGCACTAAAAAGCATCCTGTAATAGAGTCGTTGAAGCAAGAGGGGGTTCGTTTTCAATCATTTGATCACTTTTATGAAGAGTTGGACGACTTTGGGCAAGTATATGAGTCGATAGCTAATGAGTTAATCCAACGGGCTAAGGAACAAAATTTGGTTTACACGGTACCAGGTCATCCAATGGTTGCTGAGAGAACCGTTCAACTCTTATTAGATAGTAACCTTCAAGATGTTTCGGTAGAAATTAGTAGTGGGCAAAGTTTTTTGGATGCACTATTTACTGCCACTCAAGTTGATCCAATCGAAGGCTTTCAACTTTTAGATGGAACGGCTTTAGATCGGTCTACCATTCAATATGAAAACCACCTATTTATTGGCCAAGTTTATGATGATTTTATAGCTTCTGAAGTAAAATTGACCCTAATGGAAGATTTACCATTTGATTATAAAGTGAAAATTATTCATGCAGCAGGTAGCCCAAATGAATCGGTTAAAACAGTACCATTACATGAATTAGACCATGATTTTTCGTTTAGCAACCTTACAACATTATACGTACCACCACAAACACGAAAGAATCTCCATCACACGTTTTCAGCTTTGCGTGAGGTTATCGCTACCTTACGTGGACCAAATGGTTGTCCATGGGATCGAAAACAAACACATACTACCTTACGTCCCTATTTAATTGAAGAGGCATATGAAGTAATCGAAGCGATCGAAGAAGATGATGATGCTCATTTAGCAGAAGAGTTAGGCGATGTACTACTTCAAATTATGCTACATAGTCAAATAGCTGAAGAAAGTGGGTATTTTACTGTAGACGATGTGATTAAAAGTATTACCGATAAAATGGTTGAAAGACATCCCCATGTATTTGGTGATGTCACAGTTGAATCATCAGACGAGGTGAGCGCTAACTGGGAGCAAATTAAACAAAAAAATAAACCTAAAAAAGACTCTGTTTTAGAAGGTTTAAATGATTCACTGCCACGGTTATTATATGCTAAGGAGATTCAAAAAAAGGTGGCTAAGGTTGGCTTTGATTGGAAAACAGAGGCTCCTGTTTTTGAGAAGGTAAAAGAAGAATTAGAGGAATTCCAAGAGGCTGTCTCGAAACAGTCTATAGATGAAATGGAATTAGAATTTGGTGATTTGCTATTTTCATTAGTGAATACGGCTAGATTTTATAAGATTGACCCTGAACTTGCTCTTGATCGCACTTGTCGCAAATTCATTAGTAGATTTAAGCAAGTTGAACAACTAGTGAAACAACAAGGCCTTTCCTTAGAAGAGATGCATCTTGAGGAAATGGATCGCTATTGGGAACAAGCCAAGAAACAACTTACCAAAGGAAGTGAATAACATGCGTGTAGATAAATTTTTGAAATTATCCCGTTTAATTAAACGTCGAACAGTTGCTAAGGAAGTGGCCAACCAAGGTAGAATCCATTTAAATAATCAACCAGCAAAAGCATCAACGGACTTAAAAGTTGGTGATGAATTAACGATCCAATTCGGTCACAAAAAACTAACGATTAAAATAGAATCCCTTAAAGAACAAGTGAAAAAAGATGAAGCCTCTAGACTATACTCAGTTCTTAAGGAAGAAAAAATAGAATCAGAATCATTTTAATAGGCATGTTTATCCTCCTGAGTTCATACGCTGTTAGTGATAGGAGGGAAGGACATGCCATATGAAAATCAATTATATCAAACCAACCGTGAAGAGAAACGTGAGCACGACCTTAAGCTGATCAGTCGGAAAAAACTAGATGTAACGGGAGTTCTGGACGTTGATAGTTTTGATACGGAAGAGTTCTTATTAAAAACAACCCTTGGATACTTATTAGTTAGAGGTCATAACCTTCATATGAAAAACTTAAACGTTGATGAAGGAGTATTAACGATCCAAGGTAGGATTAGTTCATTTGATTATATTGACGAAAACAAGCAAAATCAAGCTAAAGGAATATTTAGCAAGTTGTTTAAATGACGTTAAGCACACAGTTTGTATCCATGTTGACGATGGTGTTCGCAGGTGGCCTGTCAGCTGCTTGTTTTGATACGTATAAGCAATTAGGTCGCCCATCTATTTATTGGAAACAATATTTTATAGATCTTTTGTTCTTTGTCACTCAGGCTTGTATCGTTTACTTTTTGCTTTACTTAGCTAATGGTGGGGTCTTACGTTTTTATTTGTTTATCGCATTGATATTAGGCATATCAACTTATTATGCTTTATTTCAACAACAATACTTAAAGTTTCTGGACCGAATGGTAGTAGTCCTGATCAGAATTTATTATTTACTAAAAAAATTACTAGAGAACTTGGTATTAAGGCCTTTAGTCTGGCTATCCATTCTGTTATTTAGTATAATAGTAGCAATTGGAAGGTTTTTACTGAGAACAATTGTCGCTCTTGGTAAAGTCGTTGTGACCATTATTCTGTTTTTTATACCAAGAATAGTAAAAAAGCCCCTTATAAGCTGGTTTGAAACTTGCCATAATAAAATAAACAAGGGGCTAAAAAGCCTTACATCTTTCGTGAAGAAGAGGTGGCAGAAGGATGAACAGAAGAAGGAGTCGTCAAAAGAATAACGTTGCCAAACTTGATACTAAATATACACAACAACAAGAACAATACTTAGAGCGTAAAGACCGTGAGAAAAGATTGTTAATGAGACGTCTTATTGCTTTTGGCATCCTTTTTTTCGTTATAGTCGGATCTCTTTCTGCTTATTATATTCAGCAAAAGTCTGTTTTTCAAAACAAACAGGAAGAATATCGTGAACTTGAAGAAGAACTTGAGGCTTACCAAGAGGAGAATGAAAGCTTAACTCGGGAAATTGAACTGTTAAACGACGTTGACTACTTACTTCAAATTGCAAGGAAGGATTATTTCTTCTCTAAAGAAGGAGAAATTATTTTCACGTTGCCCGATGAGGAGCCTTCTTATTGACACTTCTTTAATAGCTTATATATAATATAGAATATATCTTTTATAAATTCTAAGGAGGAGCAATTCTTTTATGTCAGTTGAAGTAGGCAGCAAGGTGCGTGGCAAAGTGACCCGCATTACTAACTTTGGAGCATTTGTGGAACTACCAGAAGGCTCAACAGGATTAGTCCACATTAGTGAGGTAGCTAATAAGTATGTAAAGGACATTAACGAACATCTATCTGTAGGTGATGAAGTTGATGTCAAGGTGTTAAATGTCGAGGATAATGGCAAGATTGGCCTGTCCATTAAAAAGGCAGAAGAAAAGTTTGAAAAACAGCAACAGAAGAAACGAACTGAAAGCTTTGAATCAAAGATGAATAAGTTCTTAAAGGATAGTGAAGATAAGTTAGCCTCACTTAAGAAGCACACTGAGTCTCGACGTGGTGGGCGTGGTGCTAAAAGAGGATAATCTTGCTGTCTATGTGGAAATGGCAGATGATTTAATCATACAAAATCACACGCAAAGGTTAATGCGAATTAACCTTTGCGTTTTTTTATTTTAAGTAGCTTCTGGATGATCGTTGTAAGTGGAATGAAATGGATATGATGTTTAGTAACTTTTGTTAGTAGGTGCTTTTTAATGACGATTTGTACTTCACAGGAGGTCTAAACGTCATTGAGAGTACTCCTCTCTTACACTTTGCGCTTCACACGAGGGTAAAAACGTCATTGAGATCACTTCACCCCACCAAATTGCTCATAATTTCATGGGGTCAGACATAAGGCTAGCTAGTGAACATCACATCAATCATCAAGTGGAATGATTAAAAGTGAATACCATATGAAAACAGCTTTCACCTTTTCAAGACACAAAAAAGGACCGTTATGGATAAAACCATAACGATCCTTTTTATATTAGTGACCCATAGGGGATTCGAACCCCTGTTACCGCCGTGAAAGGGCGGTGTCTTAACCACTTGACCAATGGGCCCCGTTGTTTAAATAAATAGCTCTGAAATAAGCGACTGTTTAATCGCCCCTATGATCTCTTTGAAAAGTAGTGGCGGCGGAGGGGATCGAACCCCCGACCTCACGGGTATGAACCGTACGCTCTCGCCAGCTGAGCTACACCGCCAAATTTTTATGGTTGTTAGGCACAAAAATTATAGTACAACACGTTTACCCTTGTGTCAACATAATTTTTATGATTTTCTTACATATATATTGAGGAAATAACTTGCAACATCTAACTGTTTGAGTTTTTTCGCACATTCTTTAGGTAATCACCAACAAAATTTGTAGAAATACACCACTTTACAATGGTTCAAACGTCGAAGGATTTTTTGGATTCGACTCTTTATTTTGACAAAAATTTATTCATAAATATGTTTGAATTTTCATATGAAGGGGTGATTGCGAGAATGGAACGATTATCAAAAATTGGAGAAGTATCTACTGAGTCAAAATTTCACAAATTGAATCATTCGTTTTCATTGGTTAAAAAGTCTATTAGTCACCTATTATTTACCCGAGGGGGATTACTGTATATAATTGGTTTCTTTTTAGGACGAGCTGTTGTGCTATCGGCTATTTCACCATTTGCCTTGGCTTTCTTTGCTACGACTATTCTATCTAAAAGACAGTTTGCTTTCCCTCTGTTTATCTTTACATTATTTGGTGCCTTAACGGTAAGTTACGAGCAGGCCTTTTATATTTTCGTTTCCGGACTTATATTGATGATTTTTTATAAGAAAATGGTTCGACAGTTTAGTCGTCAAATTAAATGGATGGTCCTAGCGACTTTGATCAGCGTTGCTGTAGGAAGAATGGTTGTTCAGGGTCTTTTGGCAACCATAGCTATTCATGATGTAGCGATTTATTTATCGGAGGCAGCTTTGGCAGCTTTTCTAGTGATGGTTTTTATTCAATCATATCCTTTTATTAAGCTTAAGGCCCCAAGGTTAAAGTTAAAAGTTGAAGAGGTTGTTTGTATTGTGATCTTGGCGACAGCTGTTTTAACAGGATTTGTTGGGTTAGGTTTTTATGATTTGGCAGTCGAACAGATTGGCGCAAAGTACTTAATCCTAATTAGTGCTTTTATATCTGGAGCAACGGTCGGTTCCGCAGTGGGTGTTATGGTCGGGCTTATGCTTAGTTTAGTTAGTGCTTTTCATTTGTATCAGGTGAGTTTGTTAGCATTAGCAGGGCTTTTAGGTGGACTACTTAAGGATATGAATAAATATGGTGTAGCTATTGGGTTGTTTTTATCTTCATTCTTATTTGGTTTGTACAATATTGAAGTCATTCCCTTAGAACAACTCTTGCTTCAATCAGTAGTTGCTGTAGGATTGTTTATGATTACACCACAGTCTTTAACAAAGAATATCGCTAAATACGTTCCTGGCACCGAAGAGGAAAAAGAGGAAAACGAGCAGTATTTACAAAAAGTTAGAGATGCAACAGCTGAACGTGTCGAACGATTCTCTGAAATGTTTGAGGCTCTATCACATAGCTTTGCGCATATTGATACTGAAGGGAACAGCACAGAGAAAAATCAGAATCATGAAGTGGATGAGTATTTAAGTCGAGTAACGGAGAAGACTTGTCAAACCTGCTTAAAGAAACATTCTTGCTGGGTTAATAATTTTGAAAGAACCTACCCGGTTTTACAACAAACGATGACGTCGATTGAGGAAAACGATACATCCAGTGTTAATTTTAATGTGGGGAAATTAAAGAATTTTTGTGTTAAAGCTGATCAAGTCGTCGATCAGATGCGTTATGAACTGTCATATTACAAAGCCAATAAACGTTTAAAACAACAGGTGAAAGAAAGCCGTAAATTTGTCAGTGAACAATTAAGTGGAGTTTCAGAAGTCATGAATAACTTTGCAAAGGAAGTTGTTAAAGAACGCGAAGAATATTTTTGGTATGAGCAGGAAATTCGACGGTTAATGGATCAGCACAACATTTCAATCGAACATTTAGAGTTATTTTCAGTAGATCAAGGTAATGTAGATATCGAGATGACTGTTTATTTTCACGAGTATCATGGCGAAGGGGAGAAAGTCATTGCCCCTATTTTATCGGATCTCTTAGGAGAAACGGTGATTGTTGAAGAAGACCGGGCTGGTCATAACCGAAGTGGAGACCGAACGTTTTTATTTAGCTCGGTGAAAAATTACCAACTATCAACAGGGGTTGCTCATGCTGCGAAGAAGGGGAATTTTCTTTCTGGAGATAGTTATTTAATGCTTGAGTTAGGAAAAAGTCGGTTTGCATTAGCTATTAGTGATGGTATGGGTAACGGAGAACGAGCTTATCTTGAAAGTTCTGAAACACTAAATTTATTAAAGCAAATATTACAATCAGGGATGAATGAGCAAGTAGCTCTTCAATCGATCAATTCGATCTTATCTTTAAGGACATCAGATGAAATCTATGCCACACTTGACCTGGCTGTTATTGATTTGCAGGAGCCATATGTTAACTTTTTAAAAATTGGCGCTGTCGTAAGTTATATTAAACGTGGTGAATATGTATACCCTGTAGAATCTGGTAATCTACCAATAGGAATATTAGAGGAGTTTGATGTCGATCCAGTTTACGAGACTTTAAAAGATGGTGATTTATTAGTGATGGTTAGTGATGGGATTTTAGAGTCGATTAATTTGAATGACAATCGTGAGGCATGGTTAAAGAGAAAGATTAGAGAAATAGAAACGGATGAGCCTCAGGATGTCGCAGATTTAATATTAGAAGAAGCCATCCGGAGTAATCACGGCAATATTATTGACGATATGACCGTCTTGGTGACGAGAGTGGAAAAGAGTAAACCTAAGTGGGCATCGATTAGTTCAGTCGCTTCAGTCTAGTTTATCTTTTTAATATAGTTGATTAAAATTATCTAATCTTTGACTTGTTCTCTAGCTAAATAGGTATATTAGATAGATTTTGTGTCAACAATGGTGATAACTATTTAGAGGAGGCGATTGAATGGGAAAAGGAACAGTTAGACAAATCCTATTAATAACAGACGGATGTTCAAATCAAGGGGAAGACCCTATTTCTGTTAGTTCAGAAATTGCACAGCAAGGTATTTCAGTAAATGTTATTGGTGTTTTGGAGGATGATCAAACAGAAGATCCTGTTGGTCTATCAGAAGTAAATGATATTGCTGAGGCAGGTAATGGAGTCAGTCGAATTGTTTATGCAGATGATTTATCAGAAACGGTACAGATGGTAACCAAACAAGCGATGAATCAAACGATCCAAGGTTATGTAAATCAAGAATTACAGCAAATCTTTGGTAAGGAAACAGATGAGGAGTCTTTACCACCATCAACTCGTGGTGAAGTCCAAGAGGTTATGGAGGAGCTTGGTGAAACTTGTGATTTACAAGTGATGATATTGGTAGATACAAGTGCAAGTATGCAAAATAAAATGTCAGCTGTAAAAGAAGCGTTAGATGATTTGATTTTAAGTTTAGATGCACGAGCAGGAAACCACTACTTCTCAATCTACCAATTTCCAACAAGAAAACAGGTGGTTAAGGAGTTATTAGATTGGACAAGTGACGGTAATCGCTTGGCTAAAGTATTTCCGAAATTTGCTGTTGGTGGAATCACGCCAACGGGTATCGCGTTAAGAGAGGCTGCTAAAGCGTTCCATTCAGATATAGAAGATGATGTCATGGGAGGAGCGGCTTACGATGTCGTCGATTCATCCTACCGTCAATCTTTATAAGGGAGACCGGTTAAAGGGTGTCTGGAACCATCGTTCATATCGAATAGAGCGCCTCTTGGGTGAAGGGGCGCGAGGGTCAACGTATTTAGCGAGTTGGAACCAACAAACGGTTGCACTTAAAATTAGTAAGGACCCATCAGTTGTGACCGCAGAATCAAATGTATTGCGTAAATTGAACAAGGTCCAAGGCGTAAAGCTTGGGCCTTCTTTATTAGATGTAGATGACACATATATTAGACAAGGGTCAAAATATTCTTTTTACGTTATGGAATATGTGAAGGGGCTCACTTTAAAAGATTGGTTTGAACAACACTCAACGAGGAAACTAGGCGATCATACTTCTCAACTATTGAATTACTTGCATGAGCTTCATCGCCTGGGTTATGCCTATGGGGATTTCAAGCCTGACAATATTATTATTGAACAAAAAACCAACCAGCTAAGGTTAGTAGATGTCGGTGGTGTGACTAAGTTTGGACGTGCAGTCCGGGAGTATACAACGATTTACGACCGTGGTTATTGGCGTTTAGGCAGCAGAAAAGCAGACGCCACTTATGACTTGTTCTCCTTAGCCATATGCATGATTCAAGCTGACTCAAACCAAAAGCTTAAGCAAGCCTCTAAAAATAAAAGCATCCTTAAAAGGTTACCTAGCTTTCAAACGATAACTCCTTACCATGAAGTGATTAGGAAAGCCTTGTTAGGAAGTTACTCTCAAGCATTATCAATGAAAAAAGAGGTCGATCACATTAACCGAAAGCTCCTAACAATGAGACAGAAAAGTACGAATCATCGCTATAAAAAGCGTAAGCCAACCACAACTCACGCGGTTGATCACACCGAGGTAATTGGTGTGACATCGGTTGTAGCTATCCATTTAACCATTTTATATGTTTTAATCCAAACGTTATAATCCCCTTGATTGAACCTATCTCTTATAAAGTGGTACGATAGTAAAGTAACCCTATTTCTCTTCAAAAGACAGTATTAAAAGTTTAATCCTATATATTCGGAGTGAGTCGTGTTGCAAGAAAAAATTCTCCACTTTAATCAACAACAGCAGTTATTTAATCAAGGGGATCATCTATTTTTAGCGGTTTCAGGTGGGGCTGACTCCATGGCAATGCTCCACTTTTTTGCATGGCTTAAAGAGGAATGGGATTTAACATTAACTACTTTAACAGTGGATCACCAATTGCGCGGAGAGGAATCTCATCAGGATGTACAATTTGTAAAAGAACAGTCTGAGCAGTTAGGGGTTCCGTGTTTAATTAAGCAAGTGAACGTAACAGCTTATAAAAATGCGAACCAAGTTGGCACACAGGAGGCGGCACGCGAGCTAAGGTACCAATTTTTCAAAGAACAGCTTATAAATAATTCCAAGGCCAAGCTTGTGTTAGCACATCATGCAGATGATCAGCTTGAGACGATGTATATGCAACTCACTAAAGGGGTCAAACCTACAGGGATTTTTGCTAAACGAGAATTAGGTGAGATGACCGTAATTCGTCCGTTATTAACTTTAACGAAGGAAGAATTACTCGATTACATAAAGGAAAGTGAAATCGAATATCGCGAAGATCCCTCCAACCAAGAGGTGGTATACACAAGGAATCGATTTAGAAAAGAATTATTACCTTTTTTAAAGAAGGAGAATCCTAATTTGCACCAAGGGGTCAATCGTGTACATGATCAGATGGTGGATGAAGATCGGTTTTTGAATGAATTAACTGAAGAAAGAATGAGTCAATTTAGTCAGTTTAGTGGAAACAAAGTATCTTTTTCAATTAAATGTTTTAATGAAATGGCTCGACCTTTACAAAGGAGGGGCTTTCATCTAATATTAAACTATCTTAGTGTAAATATGTCTAAAATTAAAGATTATTTCCCTTCATTTTTGGAATGGATAACTTCTAATAAGCCAAATAGTTTATTTTCCCCAACTGAGGAATGGTTAGCACTTAAAGCTTATGACCGATGCTACATCACAACTGATGATGTGGCCAATCAGCCGTTTTCAATGGAATTGAATTTAGGTGAAAAGGTTAAACTCCCAAATGATTGGGTTATATCATTAGTACAGGCTAATGACGATCATTTAGACAATCAACAGGTACACACTTTTATTTGCGATCAGAGACTTTTACATCTTCCTTTGACCGTTCGTTCAAAAAAACCAGGCGATCGAATGAAGCTTAAAGGATTAAACGGTCGCAAAAAGGTGAAGGATATATTTATTGATGAAAAAATCCCTAAGTTTCAAAGGGATCAGTGGCCATTAGTTGAAAATGGTAATGGGGAATTAATCTGGATTCCTTTTATTCGCAAGAGTGATCTTGCTGAAAAAAGTGATTCTTCTAACTATAAAATAATCATTGATATTGGACAGAATTAGGGGGATAAAGTCATGCATGACGAAATTAAAGAAGTACTCTTTAGTGAAGAAGAAATTCAAGAAAAAACAAAAGAGCTAGGGGCAAAAATTACTAAAGACTTTGATGGTAAATTCCCATTAGCAATCGGTGTATTAAAAGGTGCTATGCCATTTATGAGTGACCTTATGAAACGTATTGAAACTCATGTTGAAATGGACTTTATGGACGTTTCAAGCTATGGTGGTGGCATGGAGTCTTCAGGTGAAGTTAGAATTGTTAACGACTTAAATACACAAGTCAAAGGTCGAGATCTTTTAATTATTGAGGATATTATCGATAGTGGACTAACATTAAGTTATTTAGTTAACTTATTCAAATACCGAGGGGCAAAGTCAATTACGATTGTTACATTATTAGACAAGCCATCAGGTCGTAAAGGTGATATATATGCTGACTTGATTGGTTTTGAAGTGCCGGACGCGTTTGTGGTTGGTTACGGGTTAGACTATCAAGAGAAATATCGTAACTTGCCTTATATTGGTGTATTAAAAGAAGAAATTTATTCGTAAGTAACCATACAATAGCTAGTAGGTGACTTTACATAGCTATTAGTTGAGAGGCCGTTTTTTTTATGGTAGTATAACCTTAGTTTTGTCGTTTAGGAGGAGGTAAGAGATGAATCGGGTGTTCCGAAATACCATATTTTATTTAATTATATTTTTAGTTGTCATCGGGATTATCGGCATGTTAAACGATCCGAGTCCAGAAACGGAACAACTGAATTATAATGAGTTTCAAGACGCACTTCAAGCAGGTCAGATAGAAGAAATGACCTTACAATATACAAACTTTGCTTATGAAGTTCGTGGTGAATATATTTCTAACGAATCAGGTGCTTTAGAAAGCTTTCGAGCTGAGATTCCAGCAAATGAAGAGATCATTAATGATGTTATGACTATGGCAACTGACCAGAGTCTAGTTAGTGTTGAAGCAGCTGAAGAGCCTAGTGCTTGGGCGCGCTTTTTTACAACGTTAATACCTTTTATCATTATCTTTATTTTGTTCTTCTTCTTGCTTAGCCAAATGCAAGGCGGCGGTGGCCGTATGATGAACTTTGGTAAAAGTAAGGCAAAGATGTACACAGAAGATAAGAAAAAGACGAAGTTTAACGAAGTAGCTGGTGCCGATGAAGAGAAGCAAGAACTTGTAGAAGTGGTTGAGTTCTTAAAGGACCCACGTAAGTTCTCTGAATTAGGTGCACGTATTCCAAAAGGTGTCCTTTTAGTTGGACCACCAGGAACGGGTAAAACATTACTAGCTAAAGCTGTTGCAGGGGAAGCAGGCGTACCGTTCTTCTCTATCAGTGGTTCTGACTTCGTTGAAATGTTCGTGGGTGTTGGTGCATCACGTGTACGTGACTTATTTGAAAATGCTAAGAAGAATGCTCCGTGTATTGTGTTTATTGATGAGATTGATGCGGTAGGTCGTCAACGTGGTGCAGGTGTTGGCGGTGGACATGATGAGCGTGAGCAAACATTAAATCAGTTACTTGTTGAAATGGACGGGTTTGGTGTTAATGAGGGAATCATTATGATGGCTGCGACAAACCGCCCAGACATTCTCGACCCGGCATTATTACGTCCAGGACGTTTTGATCGCCAAATCCCAGTTAATGCACCCGATGTTAAAGGGCGCCAAGAAGTGCTTGCTGTTCATGTTAGAAATAAACCACTTGGCGATTCTGTGGACCTTAAAGCGATTGCGTTAAGAACTCCTGGTTTTTCAGGTGCAGACTTAGAGAACTTATTAAATGAGGCAGCTCTTGTAGCAGCTCGTGCCAATGCTAAGAAAATCGAAATGGAACATGTTGATGAAGCCATTGATCGTGTTATTGCAGGTCCAGCTAAGAAGAGTCGCGTGATCTCAGAGAAAGAGAAAAATATTGTTGCTTACCATGAGAGTGGACATACTGTAATCGGAATGGTTCTTGATGAAGCAGATATGGTTCATAAGGTAACCATTGTGCCAAGAGGTCAAGCGGGTGGCTATGCAGTGATGCTACCTAAAGAAGACCGTTACTTCCAGACCAAACCAGAGTTACTCGATAAAATTACGGGTCTTTTAGGTGGCCGTGTTGCCGAAGAGATCATCTTCGGTGAAGTGAGTACTGGTGCTCATAACGACTTCCAACGTGCAACTGGTATTGCTCGTAAGATGGTTATGGAATTTGGTATGAGTGACAAACTTGGACCATTACAGTTTGGTAACTCCGGTGGTCAAGTGTTCTTAGGTAAAGATATTCAGAACGAACCAAACTATAGTGACCAAATCGCTTATGTCATTGACCAAGAAGTTCAAGATATTATTAAATCTAGTTATGAGCGTGCGAAAAAGATTTTAACTGAGCACCAAGAACAACTAGAACTTATTGCCAAAACGTTATTAGAAGTAGAAACATTAGATGCTCGACAAATCAAAGGCTTGTTTGAAGAAGGTGTATTACCAGAGCCTGAAGAAGAGCCTGAGGTTTCTGAAGATGACACTTCAAACGTTGAGGAGACAACAGATAATCATCAGGGCAGCCAACGTTCTACGGAATCATCAGATGTGAAAGTAAATATTGATTCACATGACCATGAGTCTAATGAACAGACGACAAGTGAGACAGAATCCAGAGATCAAGATGACCAGTCATCAGAGGATCAAAGTGATCGTAAATAGTAAATAATGAATTAGACAACTACCTCCTAGCTTAGGAGGTAGTTTTTTGATGTTAGGCTGATGAAAAGTTGCCAAAGTATAGTAATGAACCAAACGTTTAGAAGACAAATAATTGGGCATTTATGATATGATTTACGATGAGAAATAATAGAAGAGAAATGACACAATTTATAATAAATTCTAATTGTAGAAATGGTGTGAAGATATGATCTTTGTATTAGATGTAGGAAATACTAACACGGTCTTAGGTGTCTTTGACAAAGGTGAACTGACATATCAGTGGAGAGTAGCTACTGATCGGTATAAAACGGAAGATGAATACGCAATGGAAGTAAAAGCTTTGTTAGAACATCATGGATTATCATTCAATGACTTTCATGCAGCAATTATATCTTCGGTCGTTCCACCGATTATGTATGCTTTAGAGAAAATGTGTGAGCGTTACTTTAATCTAAAACCTATGATCGTCGGTTCAGAAGCAGTTGATCATAGTTTGAAAATGAATTATCCAAATCCGAAAGAAATTGGTGCTGACCGTATAGTTAATGCAGTGGGCGCGATAAAAGAATATGGTGCGCCATTGGTTATTATCGATTTTGGTACAGCAACAACGTATTGTTATGTTAATGAAAAAGAAGAATATGTAGGAGGGGCTATTGCTCCGGGGATTAATATATCAACAGAAGCACTTTATGCTAAAGCAGCTAAACTTCCACGAATTGAAATTACGAAGCCAGAAAATGTTGTTGGACATTCAACAGTAGAGGCGATGCAATCAGGGATATTTTTTGGTTATGTTGGTCAAGTGGATGAGGTCGTCAATCGATTCAAAGAACAAGCTAACTACACGCCTACTGTTGTTGCAACAGGTGGGTTATCTAAATTAATTGGTAAAGGTTCAAAAACGATTGATCATGTTGATATGGAATTAACTTTAAAAGGGTTATATGAAATCTATAGACGAAATAAAGAAGGGCAAGGTGGACAACATGAGTGATTACTTAGTAAAAGCAACAGCTTTTGGTGGTCAAGTGCGTGCTTATGCAATTCAATCAACAGAATTAGTGAATGAGGCTTGTGAAAGGCAAGATACATGGCCAACCACCTCAGCTGCATTAGGTCGGACACTGACGATTACAACTATGATGGGAGCGATGTTAAAAGGTGACGATAAGTTAACCGTTAAAGTCGAGGGCGATGGTCCGATTGGCGCGATTGTTGCAGATGGAAATGCTAAAGGTGATGTGCGTGGGTATGTAAAGAACCCACATGTAGACTTTGAATCCAATTCTCAAGGTAAATTAGATGTGCGTCGTGCAGTAGGGACTAATGGGACAATTAGTATCGTTAAGGATTTAGGTTTGAAAAATAATTTTACTGGTCAAGTACCGATTGTTTCTGGTGAAATTAGCGAAGATTTTACGTATTATTTTGTAACTTCTGAACAAGTACCATCTGCAGTTGGGGCAGGTGTATTAGTTGATACTGATTACTCCATTTTAGCTGCAGGAGGCTTTATTATCCAGATGATGCCTGGTGCCACTGAAAAAACCATTTCTACAGTGGAAGAACGGATTAGCAAGGTACCGGCAATTTCTACTCTCATTCAAGAAGGTAAAACTCCAGAGGATATTTTAGCGATGTTTTTTGAGGGCGTTGAGTGGCATATTCTTTCGACAACGGATGTCCGTTTTAAATGCCAGTGCTCAAAAGAACGAACGGAAGAAGTGATCGCAAGCCTTGGAGATGAAGAGATTGATGAAATGATTCGTGAAGATGGAGGAGCAGAAGCAACCTGTCACTTTTGTAATCAAGTTTATCATTTGACTGTCGATGATTTAGAGGCACTAAAGGGTAGTCAAGATAACCATTAAGATTCAGGAGAGGAGTTTTCGGATGCAATCACTTACAGTATCTGAAGGTCACGAGCTAGACTTTACACAAAAAACGCAGATTATGGGGATTTTAAACGTCACCCCTGATTCCTTTTCAGATGGTGGGATGTATGATCAAGTAGAAAGCGCTATAGAGAAGGCCAAACAATTAGTCTCCGATGGTGCACATCTAATTGATGTTGGTGGAGAATCGACGCGTCCAGGTCATGAACCTGTATCAGAAACGGTTGAAATTGAACGAGTGGTCCCTGTCATTAAAGCGATCAAAAGCCAAGTGAATGTACCAATTTCGATTGATACTTATAAGTCAAAAACGGCCGAAGAAGCGGTCAAAGCTGGGGCTGACATGATTAACGATGTTTGGGGGGCAAAATACGACCCTGAGATTACAGCAGTTGCTAGTGAATATAACAAGCCCATTATTTTAATGCATAATCAATTAGAACCGAATTATGATGATCTAATTGAAGATATGAAGAAATCTTTATATGAAAGTGTTGAAATAGCTAAGAAACACGGTATTAAGGATGATCAAATCATTCTGGACCCGGGAGTAGGTTTTGGAAAGACACATGCACACAATTTATTGGTAATGAGAAGATTACACGAGCTTAAAACATTAGGTTACCCATTATTGCTTGGTACATCCAGAAAATCCATTATCGGCAAAACATTAGATCTGCCAGTTGATGAGCGAACTGAAGGCTCTATTACGACCGTCTGCTACGGGATTGCTCAAGGTGTTGAGATAGTGAGAGTGCATGATGTTAAAGAAACATCTCGCTCGGTGCGAATGATGGATGCAATGATTGGTAAGGGTGGGATCGTGAATGGATAAGATTATCTTAAATGAATTAATGTTTTATGGATATCATGGTTTATTTCCTGAGGAGAAGAAGTTAGGTCAACGTTTCACGGTTGATTTAGAACTGTATTGTGATTTAAAAACGGCTGGAGAATCAGATCAGATGGAAGATAGTATTGATTATGGAGCTGTTTATCAAGTTGCCAAGAATGTTGTAGAAGGAGAAGCAAAAAACTTAATCGAAGCTGTTGCAGAAGAGGTTGCTAATAAGATGTTTCAAACTTTCAAGCACCTAGAGGCTATTAAAGTAAAAGTAGATAAACCAGGACCTCCCATTCCTGGCTATTATCAATCGGCAGCTGTTGAAATAGAACGGGAGCGTCATCAGCATGGTTAATCCTGTTTATCTTGCGTTAGGGTCTAATATTCATCCGAAAAAAACTTACCTACAAAACGCGATTGACGAACTTACTCATCATCATGATATAGATGTAACGAACCAATCTTCTATATACCAGACTAAACCGGTAGGCTATACGGAGCAAGATCTGTTTTTAAATATGGTGGTTGAATTGAAAACAAATCTAAACCCCTATGAACTACTCGATGTATGTCAAAGCATTGAACAAAAATTAGGTAGAGAGCGGGAAATTCGCTTTGGGCCAAGGACTATAGATTTAGACATTTTACTTTTTGACGATCAACAGTTACAATCAGAACAGTTAACTATCCCACATCCAAGGATGACAGAACGAGCATTCGTCCTGATTCCCTTAAATGAAGTGTCAAATGATATATATATCACTAATCAACCAATCCAAGCTTATATAGATAAATTAAGTGAGGATGAATTGGAAGGTGTCGTTTTATACGAATAATTCAGTTAGGAGGGAAAATCGTGTTTAAAATCGGTGATGTAGAAATACCCAATCAAGTCGTATTAGCACCTATGGCTGGTGTTAGTAATTGGGCATTTCGCCTAACGGTTAAGGAGTTTGGTGCAGGCCTGGTCTGTGCTGAAATGGTTAGTGATAAAGGAATTGCCTATAATAATGAAAAGACGATGAAAATGCTCTATTTAGATGAAGAGGAAAAACCGATGAGCATTCAAATTTTTGGTGGTGAAACAGACACACTAGTTCATGCCGCAAAGCATATTGATCAATACACAACAGCTGACTTAATTGATATTAATATGGGGTGTCCAGTACCGAAAATTACTAAATGTGAAGCAGGTGCACGTTGGCTATTAGATCCGGATCGAATCTATCATATGGTTAAAAAGGTTAAGTCTGAAATTAGTAAACCATTAATGGTAAAGATGCGTACAGGCTGGGATGATGATCATATCTTAGCTGTCGAAAACGCACAGGCGATCGAAGCAGCTGGTGGCGATGCGATAACTCTGCATGGAAGAACACGTGTTCAAATGTATGAAGGTTACGCAGATTGGGAGATTGTTAAAGATGTTAAAGATGCCGTTAATATCCCTGTGATTGGTAACGGTGATATTGATACACCAAAAATCGCTAAACAACGTCTTGACGAAACAGGAGTTGACGCGATTATGATTGGTCGCGCTGCATTAGGTAACCCTTGGATTATTTATCGAGTCTCGAAGTATTTAGAGACAGGTAAATTAATTGGTGAACCAGGCCCACATGAAAAAGTGGAAGTATGTAAGCTGCACATGGACCGTTTAATTAAATTAAAAGGCGAAAAAGTGGCCATCTTGGAAATGAGAAAACATGCAGCTTGGTACCTTAAAGGGTTAAAGGGCAGTGGCAAAGCAAGAAATCGCATTAACTACTGTGAAACTCGTGATGAAGTGCTACAGGCTCTTAATGAATATGTAGAACAGCTATCAGATACAGTCGTCGCTTCATAATGAAAGGTTTATATTCAAGTTAATAGTGGTAGATTAGATATAATACAAAGTATAGAGGTGAATGAAGTGTCAGAAGAATTAAATGACCAAATGCGTACGCGGATTGAAAAACTAGAAGCTTTGCAACAGGCGGGTGTCAATCCCTTTGGTGATAAATTTGAACGCACGCATTTAGCTAAAGAATTAGAAAAAGAATTTGATGAGTTTTCAAAGGAAGAATTGGAAGAAAAAGAAGCTGAGACTAGTGTAACCATTGCTGGTCGTATTATGACAAAGCGAGGAAAAGGTAAAGCAGGGTTTGCTCACATCCAAGATCTTTCTGGACAAATTCAAATCTATGTACGTAAAGACAGAATTGGTGAAGAAGCCTATGATATCTTTAAATCCGCTGACTTAGGGGATATTGTAGGTATAACCGGTGTGATGTTTAAGACAAAAGTTGGTGAGTTGTCGGTAAAAGCTGATTCTTTCGAGTTCTTAACTAAATCTTTGCGTCCACTACCTGAGAAGTTTCATGGACTAAAGGATGTTGAACAACGTTATCGTCAACGGTACTTAGATCTAATTACTAATCTAGAAAGCCGTGATACCTTTGTATTACGCAGTAAGATTCTACAATCTATGCGCCGTTATTTAGACGATCAAGGCTTCTTAGAAGTAGAAACTCCTATGATGCACTCTATTCCAGGTGGAGCATCAGCAAGACCTTTTGTCACACATCACAATGCTCTAGATATTCCATTATACATGCGTATTGCAATTGAACTTCATTTAAAACGCCTTATTGTTGGTGGAATGGAAAAAGTGTATGAAATCGGTCGTGTATTCCGTAATGAAGGAGTTTCAACCAGACACAATCCAGAATTCACGATGATTGAGCTCTATGAAGCTTATGCAGACTACCACGATATTATGGATTTAACTGAAAACCTGATTGCGCATATTGCACAAGAAGTATTAGGGACAACAGATGTTCAGTATGGAGAAGAGACAGTTAATCTAGCACCTAAATGGAAAAGATGGCATATGGTTGATGCTATTCAGGAATTAACTGGTGTGAATTTTTGGGAAGATTTATCAGATGAAAAAGCACACGAATTAGCAAAGGAACACGGAGTAGAAGTAGACGACCATATGACGTTTGGTCATATTGTTAATGAATTCTTTGAACAAAAAGTTGAAGAACAATTGGTACAACCAACATTCATCTATGGGCACCCTGTAGAAATTTCGCCACTAGCTAAGAAAAATGAAGAGGATTCGCGATTTACCGATCGCTTTGAATTATTTATAGTAGGAAGAGAACATGCTAACGCATTCTCTGAGTTGAACGATCCAATAGATCAACGCCAACGCTTTGAAGCACAAGTGAAAGAACGTGAAGAAGGAAATGATGAAGCGCACTTTATGGATGAAGATTTCCTAGAGTCTCTAGAATATGGCATGCCGCCAACAGGTGGATTAGGGATTGGAATTGACCGTTTAGTGATGCTACTGACTAATTCACCATCCATTCGTGATGTTCTATTATTCCCACAGATGAGAAACCGTTCGTAAATTAGATTAAAAAAAGATTACTTGTTAACACTAAGAATGGTGTGCAAGTAGTCTTTTTTTTATATAGGCTCTGTTAAAGTTTAGTGTTGATAATTAAATGATTTAGTCTTAGTTGTTGTATGGTGAGGGCGAAGGTGGCGACTCCAGGTCGGAAAAAACGCCACGTCCTGTGGCATCACCGACACTAGCACGTCCTGTGCGTCGTGGGAACAGGACGTGCTGAAGATCCACTTGGGAAGTGTTTTTTCTTCCCAAGTTAGCTGAAGACGTGCCCGCGATCGATTAAATTCGGCCGCGTCCTGGGCCAACATCGACATTTGACCGTCCTGGCTTCAGAAAGCGTCTACCGAAAGCGAAGCACCATAACAACAACGGACTTTAACAAAACGTTTACATAAGCAAAACTTAAAAACTTGGCTAGTAAGACAAGTAATGATTTAACGTGAAGTTATTTCTTTTAGAGTTTCTACTATTATATATAACTAAGGTTAGTTGTCAGAATAAAACAACTTCAGAAAAACTATTGTGTTATCATTAAAACCGTGTTAAATTATTAAATGTCGCGTTGAGAGAGACGCAACAACAAGCAACACTCTGAAACGGAAACTAAAAAAACATATAAAAAGTTATTGACATTAAGTTGAAAACTTGTTATATTTAAGAGGTCGCTGTTTTTGAGCGACAAACTTTGAACCTTGAAAACTAAACAAAATAGCCTGACGTCAATTCGGTTTTCTTTCTAACTCAGAGAGAAAACAACGAATAATAAGTAAGAAGCCAATCAAACACTATTTGGAGAGTTTGATCCTGGCTCAGGACGAACGCTGGCGGCGTGC
>NZ_JABXWU010000004.1:107640-189571 GCF_014595945.1 Alkalibacillus aidingensis | reverse complement strand
TGAGCCAGGATCAAACTCTCCAAATAGTGTTTGATTGGCTTCTTACTTATCATTCGTTGTTTTCTCTCTGATTAGAAAGAAAACTGAATTGACGTCAGGCTATTTTGTTTAGTTTTCAAGGTTCAAAGTTTGTCGCCTCAAAACAGCGACCTCTTAAATATAACAAGTTTTCAACTTAATGTCAATAACTTTTTATATATTTTTTAGTTTGCGTTTTAGAGTGTTGCTTGTTGTTGCGTCTCTCTCAACGCGACGTATATAAATATAGCATGATCATAAACTAATCGTCAACACAAAAATAAATGATTAATTTTTCTAAAAAAACTTGGTAGCTTAATTTATTAGACTAACTAGAGTTTCTTCCTATATATTAGTGAACATAATTGGATTAATTGATAAGATCTCAGCCTTAAACATTCTATCCAAATCTTAGTTTCTACATTATTTATCTTCATTATTCAGCTCCAAAATATCCTTTTGACCACCTGTTATTGATATTCACGGGAGTCAATGATGTTAAACCTATACTTTCAGTGAAATTAAAAACCTTCCCATTAATTTGAGAAGGTTCATTAGAGTATTATTGTTTAGCATTATATTTTCTGTGGTAGATATTCTTACCTTTAGTCTCTACTAATTTAGTTTCTACAATATTACGTTCCACAAGATATTCAATTAATATGGAAAGGTCTAATGTGTAGTGTTGTATTTCTGGGTGTATTTTTAACTCACCATACGTCCAAGGTTCTTCTTGACTCCTCATTATGTCTAATAAGTGAGCTGCACCTTGTTCAGCACGTGAATGAATCGCGAAATCACTAGCCAGCATCATAAGTTCGATTCTTTTCTTAACCGGTTCATCACTTTCCATTAATTCTTCATATAATTTGTAAACTTCAGGGTCAATTCGCTTCACTTGGTTCCAGACCATTATTTCGGGATGAAACCCTTTTTCTAAAACAGCTAACCTGGCTAAATAATGTAAAGAGCGAATCATTAAACTATTAGCATCTAAATAATGTTTTGACTGAAATAGCTCTTTACACTCACTATAAGAACGAATTAGCTTAGCGAATTCAATTGTTTTTCTTAATTGACGCTTTCGTTCTGGGAAGTCACGTAGTTCATCCTTTAGCTTAGCTAAGTATTCATTACGATCAAAAACAATGGTACCTTTAATGAGCCACTCAACGACTTTTCGGTAACCACTGGTTTCAATCCAACGATGAAGCAACTTTTCATCTACAATATGCATGGCTGCTTTCTTATCGCCAAACTCATAATGTTTAACATACCAGTCATCCTCTGCATCCCGAACTAATATTAACAAGATACAATCAAAGTGGTCGGTTACAGAATTGTGGCTATCGGATTTCTCTAATAGTAACACACCTAAGGTATTTTGGCGGCTAGCTCTTTCTTGATAAATTGGGCGTAATACATCCTCCATAGACAGTTCCTCCTAAATAGACTCCTTAGAAATATTTCGACATGATTTTTGAAATTCCTTTTTCATTCACATACATACCATAAAAATATGCTATACTTCAGTTGTCACCATGATAAAGGACGTGAATAATAGAAATTATAGGTGGATAGAAAGAGGGGGGTAATTATGTCCTTAAAATATAGCAGTAAGATTAACAAAATTCGTTCGTTTGCTTTAGCTCTGATTTTTGCTGGAATGATCATTATGTATGTCGGTTTATTGTTCCGTAATACTGAATGGGTCATGTTAATCTTTATGGTTTTAGGAGTTATCGCGATCGCATTTAGTACTCTCGTTTATTTCTGGATTGGTATGTTATCAACTCGTGCTGTACCGATCCAATGTCCGGAGTGTGGTAAACCTACAAAGATGCTTGGCCGTGTAGACGCCTGCATGTATTGTAAGCAACCGTTAACACTTGATAAGGATTTAGAGGGTAAAGAGTTCGATGAAAAATATAACTCCAAAGAGTATATGAACAAACAAGAAAAAGAGAGCTGATCATAAAATCAGCTCTCTTTTGTTTAATAAATGACATTTTTGAGCTTAATGACGTTGGTTGTTTTGGCAATTTTCACAAGTCCCGTACACTTCCATGCGGTGATGGCTTACATTAAAGCCTGTTACCTGTTCAGCTAGTTGCTCTACTTCATCTAAAGCAGGGTAATGGAAGTCCACAATTTTTCCACAGGAATTACAAATAATGTGATAATGGTCTGACGTATTGCAGTCAAAACGGCTAGAGGAATCACCATAAGTCAGTTCACGAACCAAGCCGATATCTAAAAAGACTCGGAGGTTGTTGTAAATTGTTGCTACGCTCATATTCGGGAATTTATCTTCAAGTGCTTTGTAGATCTCATCTGCTGTCGGGTGGTTCATCGAATGCATGAGATATTCAAGCACTGCATGACGTTGTGGTGTGATTCTGACACCTGAACTCTTTAAAGTTGCTAAGGCTTCTTGCATTCTTTCTTCTGACACCGTCATGCACCTCACTTTCAATATAGTAAAATTATTAAATAAGAATCTTTATAAATAGTGTAATCCCTTAGGAACCTATTTGTCAATTTATATGTGAGGTTGACTATGATTATACATCCGTTTTCAACGGCAATTCTTCGCCACCTAACAATTGATTAACGTAGCGAGCAGCAACAAACAGGAAATCGGACAGACGGTTTAAATATGAAACGACTAAATCACTCGTTAATTCATCTTCTAAAGCTACAGCAGTTCTTTCAGCCCTTCTGGTAATAGTCCTTGCTGAATGTAAGGCAGCTGCACTTGGATGACCTGAAGGGAGAATGAAGTTTTTCAAGGTCTCTAAATGCTGATCCCATTCATCAATATAGTGCTCTAATTTTTCGATATGCTCTTTTTTTAATTTCCAAGCGACTTCCTGATCTTTCGGCGTAGCTAGTTCTGCCCCAACATGGAACAAAATCGTTTGAACCTGGTGCAATGCTTCAACGACTTGGTCTTTACCGTCAAAGTTTTCTTGTGTTAAGTGACTTCTTGCAACCCCAATCATAGAGTTTGCTTCATCACAAGTTCCATACGCTTCAACACGTAAGTCGCTCTTTTTAACTCTTTTACCATAAATTAGTGAGGTTTCTCCTTTATCCCCTGACCTTGTGTAAATACGCAACGTTAATACCCCCTCTTAGGATCAATCACATTTTTCACTAACTTTTTATCGTCTAAAAATGACTTCAGATTCTCCTCAAAAATATCGAATGCTCTTGGTTGATAGTGTCTTGAAATGCCTGATAAATGAGGAGTAATTGTTGTATTTTCTAAATCCCAAAGTGGACTGCTCTTAGGTAGTGGTTCTTCTTCAAACACGTCTAATACGGCATGGTGGAATTGGTTAGCTTGAAGTGCTTCAATCAACGCTGATTCATCTACTGTTTTACCTCGCCCCATATTAAGGAAAATAGCATCTTCTTTCATTAATTCGAATGCCTTGGCACCAAAGAATCCCTCCGTCTCAGTCGTAGCAGGTAAAATTCCTACAACAAAATCTGCTTCTGAAATATATTCATTTAAGGATTCATTCGGGTAACACCGGTCGAAGTGATCTTTCAGTTGGCCACTTCTAGAAATTCCAATCGTTTCGATATTAAATGCTTTCGCTAGCCGAGCGACTTCTTGACCAATCGCTCCCGTACCAGCGATCAGCATCTTTTTACCCGAGATCTCTTCCATCTTAACAGTGCGATCCCAAATATGTTCTTGTTCACTCTTCATTAGAGCTTTCGCTTGGCGACTAACCTGCAGAAGCATAGCGATAGCATACTCGGCCATTGGAGTGACGTGAATTCCCCTTGCATTCGTCACTTGGATCCCCTTATCATGAATGGTTTTTAACGGCATTTCATCTAAACCAGCTGAAATCACCATAATCCATTCAAGTGATGTTGCTTTTTCTAATCGTTCTACAGTGACTTCATCCCCTTCCCCATATGTAATCAGGATATTAGCAGTAGGAATATGCTGATCTATGTCATCCACTTCATCAGACCAGACAAAATTTATTTGTGGATATTTTTCTATCAATTCTTCTTTAATTCTACCTTTAATTTTGCACGTTGTAACAACATTCATTATGTAAACCTCTCCTTATGTATAGTGGAAACTGGCCAACGCCCGGTTAGCCAGCTCATGTTTAATGTTATGATAAATGTTCCTTAATATAGTTCAGTGCTTCATCCACATGGTCTTGAACTTTGACTTTACGCCATTCTTTTACCAAGTTGCCTTCCTTATCTATGATAAAAGTCGAGCGTTCAATACCATAATACTCTTTGCCAAAATTCTTTTTAAGTTTCCATACGCCGTAATCTTCAGCTACCTGATGATCTTCATCTGCTAAAAGTAAAAACGGAAGGTCATGTTTCTCAATGAATTTCTCATGACGATCAACTGGATCTGGACTTACACCTAAAATAACCGCATCTAATTCTTCAAAACTTTTATGATGATCCCGAAAGTCACAGGCCTCAGTCGTACAGCCAGGTGTCATATCTTTTGGATAAAAATACAACACAACATGTTTACCTTTAAAATCTGATAACTTAACCTCTTCGCCATTACTAGCTGGTAATGTGAAATCCGGTGCTTGTTTACCTACTTCAACCGTCATTGTTATTCCTCCTTAAAGTGATTTACTTTAAGATTACCGAACATTCACGCATCTGACAAATATTATTCCTTAACGAATAAGCTTGTATAAGAAAGCAGCTGGTAGTAAATAACCGATGAATGCTTCAAATAAAGCAATAGCACGCCCTATTCCAACCGGAGTAATGTCACCATAACCGATTGTCATTAATGTCACCCCACTAAAATAAACGGCATGAAAAAAACGTTCAAATGAAGTTCCCTTCTGTAACGATAGATCATGCAATAGTACGAACCCCACTTCAGCAAGTAAGAAAAATATTAAGGCGAAACCAATCATTAATATAAAATAAATCGCTACAAATGAACCAAATAACTCTTTCGAAAAACTGCCTCTAACTTCACTATAATTACGTAAAAATATAACTAAACTAATAAGCAATACTGACATTACAATCAACAATGAGATGATATATAAATTCACTTAAATCCCTTCATTTCCTTGTAGGCTTTTTACCATAATATGTGCTTGTCTAAACATACATGTAAAAACCACTCAACATGTTATGCTAAAATGAGAAAGGACAGAGGAATTTGGAGGAATGTATATGAATAGACAACAATCAGAAACACTATATCAAGAAGCAGAAGAACATATTGTCGGTGGAGTAAATTCTCCTTCGCGAGCTTTTAAAGGTGTTGGTGGTGGAACTCCTGTTTTTATGGAAAAAGGTAAAGGAGCACACTTTTGGGATGTTGATGGGAATCAGTATATCGACTATTTAGGGGCTTATGGTCCGATTATTACTGGACATGCTCATCCCCATATTACAGAAGCTATTAAAAACGCTGCTGAAAATGGTGTACTTTACGGAACCCCAACCAAGCTAGAAAATCATTTCGCGAAAATGTTAAAGGATGCTATGCCATCGTTAGAGAAGGTTCGCTTCGTTAACTCGGGAACAGAGGCTGTCATGACAACGATTCGAGTAGCACGCGCTTATACCAATAGAACGAAAGTCATTAAGTTTGCCGGTTGTTATCATGGACATTCAGACCTTGTCTTAGTCGCTGCTGGTTCAGGTCCATCCACATTAGGAACACCCGATTCAGCAGGTGTACCTGCAAGTATTGCTCAGGAAGTCATCACCGTACCATTTAACGATATCGAACCTTTTAAAGAAGCTTTGGAAAAGTACGGTGATGATGTGGCCGCTGTTTTAGTCGAACCGATTGTCGGTAATTTTGGTTTAGTTGAGCCTAAACCAGGGTTTTTAGAACAAGTTAAAGAGTTGACTCACCAAAATGACAGCCTACTTATTTTTGATGAAGTGATTACTGCCTTCCGCTTCCACTACGGTAGTGCCCAAGAGATCACTCATGTTCAAGCAGACATGACAGCCTTAGGTAAAATTATTGGTGGGGGACTGCCAATTGGAGCTTACGGTGGACGAGTTGACATTATGGAACAAGTCGCACCCTTAGGACCAGCCTACCAAGCTGGAACCATGGCAGGGAATCCAGCTTCGATGGCTGCTGGTATAGCCTGTTTAGAAGTTCTACAAGAAAAAGGCGTATACGATGAAATGGATCGACTTGGCCAAATACTCGAGGATGGAATCTTAAAACACGCTCAGACTTATCAGATTCCGATTACCATTAATCGCTTAAAAGGAATGATGACCGTCTTCTTCACTGATGAGGAAATCACCAATTATGAGCAAGCAGAAAACACAGATGGGGAGAAGTTCTCGCAATTTTTCAAGCTGATGTTAGATCAAGGAATCAATCTCGCACCATCCAAATATGAAGCGTGGTTTTTAACGACAGCTCACACAAGGAAAGATATTGATCAGACACTAGACGCTGTCGAACAGGCTTTTAAACAGATGTCAGTATCATAATTAGTCCTACTTCTCACAATTTTTAAAATATTATAAAAAATATTCTAAAAACTGTTGAAATTCTAATATCGTGTGCTAAAATATAGATAATTCAGAATTTTTGGGTTACCCCTTATGAAGGAACATGATGTTATGAAACTCCCTTCCTTTCTGGTTTTTACCAGACTTGGCTTCCACATCTCGTGTGTGGAAGCTCTTTTTTTGTCTCAGAAATCTGATATTTCTGTTATGATTACATTAATGAAGTTTGTTTTCAATTCGCAATAAAATTGAGTTTTCCTAAAACGATTAGTGGATTACATAAAGGTAGGTCATGACTTATGAAATTGGGTGCACGCGCATTTAAGACAGGTTTAGCAACGGCGATTGCCTTATATATTGCCAGTGGATTTGGATTTGAGGCAGGAATATTTGCTGCTGCTATTGCAGCTGTATCCTCCATCCAGCCGTCCATCTATCGTTCGGTTCAAACAATTGTTGAACAGCTTCAAGCAAATGTAATTGGTGCTGCTTTAGCTATTATTCTAGTAATCACTGTTGGAAATGAACCCTTTTTAATAGGTTTTGGAATAATTATCGTCATCGGAATATGTATGGCGTTTAAAATGAAGGAAGATACAACCTTTATTGCGATTATCGCTGTAATTGCCATTATGGATACAACTGAACTTCCGTTTTTAGAGTTTGCTGCGATCCGTTTTACTTCTATATTAATTGGAATTGTCTCTGCATTTGTCGTTAACTTAGCCTTTTTGCCTCCAAAGTATGAAACGAAACTATTTGATGATATTAACCAGACAACCAGTGAGATCCTACAATGGATTCGTGTGACTACTAGACACTTATCCAACCAACCCGCGCTAAAAAAGGAGATTGAAAGATTAGGGACGGATTTGTCTAAGGTAGAGCGAACCTATCACCTTTTTTCAGAAGAACGAACTTACTCACGTCGTAAAGGTCGTGAACGAGCAAGAAAATTAGTTTTGTTCCGTCAGCTCATTAATACATCTAACAAGTCATTTCTCGTGTTAAGAACTTTACATCGATTAGATGATGATATCGAAAATATTCCAAAAGAGTTTAATAGACGGATTATTGAGGAAGTCGATAAGACGTTACACACACATGAGAAGTTGATTTTAATGTATTTAGGAAGAATTCGTAAGAAAGAAACAGATCCTTTAGAAAAAGTATCGGAACCGAATATCCCTGATTTGGTTGATCAACTATTATCCGTTTATCACGAGGATGATCCTGACCGGCTACGCCTACTTCCTCTAGCATCAACGTTAATGGATTATCATAAAGAGCTTATCCATTTAAAGAAACTTTTATATAGTTATCAATATAAACATCAAAAATAAGAGGCAGGGACAAATGTTTGACCCTGCCTCTATTGATTCCTGTCTACTCACACGTCATATTTTTCTTTAATTAAAGATTTTACCTTCTCAATTTCATCTAGATAAGTTTGTTGATCGTATGGTAAATCCAAATCTTCTTTGTAACGAACTCGTTCGTAAGTATTAAGCATCGAATCACTCACTTGATCAGCTAAGCCAATCCTTTCAAACCATTCTTCTATAGTTTCATGATGATACCTACCCACATCTTTCTTCGCGGCCCATCTTTCCAACTGGAAGTACGCTTTTCTAACTTGATGTTTCGGTGGCTTAGCTTTAGCATTTCTACGCCAAAATAAGTGATCCTTACTACTCTCTTTTGTTACCTCATCTTTTATACCTTCCCTAACTTCATCTTGACTGCTTAAAAGCTTCTGTCGATACCGTCGATACAAGATAAATCCAATCGTCACAATTATGAGTAATATCAGCCATAACAGGTAATCGCTTAATGTTGACATTAAAGTCGTTGGTTCATCTTGCATATAATCCTGTGCATCAAACTCACCCTCAGTCTCCTCATCCGGTTCTGGTAACTGGGGTGGATCTAATTCAATTCCCTCAATAAAATTAAATAAAGGGGTTAATACCCATACAAAACCATAAAGTAGCCAATGACCAATAGATCCGAGCATCCATTTCAGGTAAGGATAAGCGATGTAAGCTAAGTACGATAATGCACCTAAAGAAGCTAATGTTGTTGCAACAAAGATTAGTTTTTTCCTTAGCGAATGCTTAATGGTTTGTTGATCACGAATGTAGAAATAGATCAAGCGTCCAAGCACCCAGACAAACAGTTGCACCACAAAAATTAATAAGAAATAGACCGAGAACCCACCCGAATCTCCGAAAGTAATTAAATATGACACAAGAGCTAAAATAAAGGTAATCGATATGACGATTTCTTCAACTTCTTGGTCAGGTTTAATAAAACGGTTTTCTATTCGAAATGATAGAGCGACGGCCATCAATACTGCGTAAGGGAAATCAAATCCCAAAAATATAGCAAGTATAAATAAGAATGGAATCGCACCATATATAGCAATTCTCCCTCCCATTTTATACAAACCGACTGTCATCAGAGGTGCTGCCACGACTGTCATTAGTAAAAATGACCAAACAGGTGGCCAATACCCAGTACCAACATAAGAGAATGAGATAATAATCCATAATGGAAATAATTCTAAAATGTATTGGTACCATCTCAAATAACGAAGGGAAATATCAACCATGTTGCTTCACCTTCCCTTCACGTCTGTTTTCTAAGCCGTCATTGTCTAGATAATAAATTTCTGAACCTTTTTTAGCGATTAAATTCAAGTATCGTTGTTGCTCTTCATTCGTCGCCCCAACTTGTATGATATAAGCAGGAGGTGTTTCATGCTTCCAGACGAAATGAAGCATGCGCTCATAAGGCGTGGTGAAAGTAAAGATTTTCATTCGCGCTAACAACTCTAGCGTTTGTCGATAATGAGCCTCACCCTCACCTTCCAACTGATGCATAAAAGGAATTTGATTAATAGATGTTATATTGATAAAAATTCGATAAGGAATCTGATGCTTAGTGGCATAATAAGTCATATAAGCTATTTTTTCTATTAAACTCTCAATATCATCTGCCGCGGAAATGCCGTTATATGAGCGAACGTTTAGAAGGAAGCACCATGATATTTGACTAGATTTCTCAAATACCTTCGTTTGTAAATTCCCTTCCTTTGCCGTCGCTTTCCAATGAATTTTATTAAAGGCATCACCAGGCTCATACTCTCTCGTTCCAACCGGTAAAGACTGTTCGTCAAATAGAGAATGCCTTGCTCGATGGTGCCCCATCCGCTTCGGTGATAATAGATCTATATTAGGTACAACTTTTCTTTTCGGATAGACTACTACCTCTTGGTTAAAAATTTTCTGTGCTCGAAGAAAAATTGAGCCGAAGCCAAATAAATTAGGAACAACTAATTCTAGATCGTGGACCCGAGCCACTCCTCGCTTATTAGCTTCATAAGGGATTTTAAATGTCCTTTTTTCCCAAAATAAAAGATTGAATGTCCTTGTATGGATCGTCTTAAAGCGCCTTGGGACGACTCTTCCTTCTTTAAAATGGATCACATCATCCATTTCTAAAACCAGTCGAGCATTTAATAGAGGTAAAATCCCTTTTTGCTCGATCATTACTTCTATATAACCTTCATCACCTTGGTAATTCTTAACTGATGATTTAACAAACGAGATGGTTAAGTAATCATCAATATGTTTTTCGTAAAACACACTAAATCCGTAAATGATCATAATTAGAACAGATACGAATAATAGCACAGCCATTATTTCAAACGATATAAATAGCCCCGCAAATAAGACAACCGTTCCAACTAGAACAAGGACAGGGAAGGTTTTATTTTCTTGGGAATACTTATTGAACGTCATTATTCTACAACTCCGTACTCTGCTGGAACTTCAACACCTTCTAAAACATCTTGAAGCACATCTAACTGGGAATTAACCGTCGACCCATCAAGGCTAAGTACTAAACGGTGCGATAAAACGAAAGGAGCAACTAGCTTCACATCATCAGGAGTGACATAATCACGACCTTTTATGGCTGCATTTCCTTGTGCAGCTCTCATGAAAGCTAGTGTTCCACGTGGACTAATACCTACATCAACATAACGATGTTCTCTTGTGGCATGTACTATTTTCAATATGTAGTCTTCAATAACTGTAGATACTTTAATGTTCTTAACTTCCTCTTGAAAACCAATCATATTCTCCTTCGTAAAGATGGCCGACAACTCATCTAACGGATTTGATGCACGGTGACTTTTCATCATGATCTTCTCATCTTCAAAAGAGGGATAACCTAAATCAACCTTCATAAAGAAGCGATCCATCTGTGCTTCTGGCAAATCAAAGGTTCCTTGCTGTGACTCGATCGGATTTTGAGTAGCTAATACGATAAATGGCTGTGGGATCTGTACCGTCTCCCCGTCAATCGTTACTTGTTTTTCCTCCATCACTTCTAAAAGAGCCGATTGCGTACGTGGCGTGGCACGGTTAATTTCATCAGCTAACAAAACGTTTGTCTTTACTGGACCAACTCGTAACTCAAATTGTTGTTCCTTAGGGTTAAAATACTGGATCCCTGATACATCAGAGGGTAAGACATCCGGGGTAAATTGGATGCGCTGAAAGTCTCCCTCGACAGACTTAGCAATCGCCTTTGCTAGCATGGTTTTTCCTGTACCAGGTACACTTTCTAATAAGACATGACCTTGGTTCATAAAAGCATTCATTAAGAGTTCAACCACTTCTCCTTTTCCAATAATAACTCGACCTATTTGTTCTTTCATTTTTTCTACATTGTGTTGAATAGACAAGTTGATCCCTCCACTTTATTAATTATAAAATTTTTCTGATTATTATTCTAATAGAGTAACATAAAATAACAAATTTTGATATGCTTTATTGTTTGCTCGTCAACTTTCTGAGTCGTTCAGCTGCTAATTACGTTTCTCACCTTTTTTACCCCAATTCGTTAATTAGGGTGCTTATAATTAACGATCCTCCCTTGATTTTACCTCTTATCGTCAATTAGACTTCTTCTAATTAACGATCCTCCCCTGTTTCTACCTCTTATCGTCAATTAGACTTCTTCTAATTAACGATCCTCCCCTGTTTCTACCTCTTATCGTCAATTAGACCTCTTCTAATTAACGATCCTCCCCTGTTTCTACCTCTTATCGTCAATTAGACCTCTTCTAATTAACGATCCTCCCCTGTTTCTACCGCTTATCGTCAATTAGACCTCTTCTAATTAACGATCCTCCCCTGTTTCTACCTCTTATCGTCAATTAGACCTCAATCAAGTCATCTCAATCACAAACTCATCATAATTAGAAAAGCACCTAGGCATCACTCTTTTCGCTGCCTAGGTGCTGACGTCTATCTAATAACTTTCGGATCTTCAACTTGATCCAACTCTTGTACTTGGAATAAATCGTAATATAAGCCCTTCTTACGCATTAACTCATCATGGGTTCCCTCTTCTTTTATAACTCCATTATTAATTAACACAATTCGATCGGCATGTGTAATGGTTGATAATCGGTGGGCAACAACGAATGTGGTACGGTTGTGTGCCAATTTATCCAAAGCTTCTTGGATCAAGTGTTCACTTTCCAAATCAAGTGCAGACGTCGCTTCGTCTAAAATTAAAAGTGGTGGATTTTTTAAGAAAACACGAGCAATAGCAATACGCTGCTTTTGTCCACCTGATAGTTTAACCCCACGTTCACCAACGAGAGTTTCATAACCGTCTGGAAAATCCATAATAAAGTCATGAGCATTAGCAGCTTTAGCTGCTGCAACGACTTCTTCGTTTGTCGCATCTGGTTTTCCCATACGTATGTTCATCTCAACAGAATCACTGAATAAAATATTATCTTGTAATACCATCCCGATTTGATCACGTAATGAACGTGCTTTAAGGTCACGTATATCTATTCCATCGATTTTAATTGAACCACTAGTCACATCATAAAAGCGTGGAATTAAACTAACCAAGGTTGATTTACCTCCACCACTCATACCGACAAAAGCAACCGTTTCCCCTTTAGGAATCGATAAATTAACATGATGAAGGACTTCTTCTTCCTCTTCATCATAGCGAAACGACACATTTTCAAACGTGACATCTCCATGAACTTGTTCTAACGTTTTCGCGTTTGGTTTATCAGTAACATCATACTCCTCATCCATAAACTCAAAAACACGGTCCATTGAGGCATGGGCTTGAGTTAGCTGAGTCATGCTGTTCACTAAACGGCGAAGTGGATTATAAACTTGGGCCATATAGGATATGAAAGCAACTAGCACCCCGACAGTTACAATCTCCCCAATGACTAAATAACCTCCAACTGCAACCACTAATAAAGGTGCGATATCTGTAATTGTGTGCGTCACAGCGTATGACTTAGCATTCCAACTCGTAAACTTAAGTGCACGATCAAGGTATTTCCTATTTTGAACATCGAATTCTCCTTGAGCATGGTCTTCTAAAGCAAAGCCTCGAATTACAGGCATCCCTTGAACCCGTTCATGCAAATGACCTTGTACCTCAGCTAAAGCTTGTGACCTGGCTCGAGTCAGTTGACGTAATCGGGAATAAAAATATTTAACTGAATAACCGTATACCGGGAATAAAATAATTGCAATTAAAGTTAAAATAGGATCTAATGTCAGCATGATCGATACAGCAATGATAATCGTCGCCATATCCAACCAAATGTTCATCAGCCCTGTGACAACAAATGTCTTAGTTTGCTCTACATCATGAATAACTCGAGAAATCACTTCACCGGTTTTGGTTTTAGAATAAAACTTCAAGCTTAGTTTTTGGATGTGATCAAATAATCGATCACGTATATCGAATAAAATCTTGCTACTTACGTATTGCGCTAAATATTGTCTATAATATTCGACGGGTGGACGTAAAATTAAAAATACGAATAAGGCAATTCCCATCACCCACAAGAGCTGTTCTGTTTTATCAGATGCGCTCATGTCCGTGTCGATAATATCATCAATAACATACATGTAAATGAGTGGCAGCATTAAGGGAATCCCAAATTTAACCAACCCGATTAAAATCGTTAATATAACCTTCCACTTATACGGTTTAACAAAATATAAATACCTTTTAATACTATACATTTCTCACCAACTCTCTTTTAAAACAAGGCTCTGTTAAAGCTTAGTGTTGATAATAAGAAGATTTTCGCTTAGTTGTTGTATGGTGGGAGCGAAGGTGGCGACTCCTGCGGGAACAGCACGAGCTGAAGATCCACTTGGGAAACGCTTTTCTTCCCAAGTTAGCTGAAGCCGTGCCCGCGGAAAGCGTCCACCGGAAGCGAATCACCATAACAACAACGGACTTTAACAGAGCCTAAAACAAAAGAAAACTCGTCATCCGACGAGTGATTTAATCAATCAACCACACATTAATTAGAATAAGTTAAAAAGTGCTCATACCATCTTTCAGCAAAGTCAGGTTCGAAAGGCCCTTTCCTTTGATGCACCCAATGTTCGAGTATTCTTAGCTGCTTATAAAGTATTTTTTGTAAAACGTCTGGGTACTGCATTTGCTTTCGATGTTGCTCAAATTCATCTTCATCCAAAATTTTATAAGTTTGGTCAGGAAACACTTTGATATCCAAATCGTAGTCAATATACTTAAGCGCCTCATGGTCAACAACGTAAGGTGAACTAATATTACAATAATAATATACGCCATCATTTCGAATCATAGAGATAATATTAAACCAGTTCAAGCTCGTAAAATAAGTAATAGCAGGCTCTCTAGTTCGCCACGTTCGACCATCACTTTCAGTTACTTTAACATGGTCATTGCCACCAATAATAATATTTGATTGACTTTTTAGCACGGTTGTTTCTTCCCAAACACGGTGTAACGTTCCATTGTGCTTATAACTTTGTATTTCAATTTTTTCTCCGTCCTTTGGGATGATCATATCTCAAACCTACTTTCTACAACCACTGGCGTTCCTTTATTTTAGATATTATTAATATCGACATTGTAACATAACCACGTTTTGAATTCGATTGTCGAGCTTTAAGATTATGTATCAGAAAAGAAGCACTCCTACTAGTTGGGAGTGCTTCTTCAGTATTCACTTTGTTATTGTTGGTTTTGGTTTTGGTTTTGATTTTGGTTTTTCTTTTGTTGAGACTGTTGGTTTTGACGCTTAACTTCTTGCGCGTTAGTCTCAGCAGCAAATTCCTCATTGAACTGTTGGCCTTGTGCTGCTTGTTGGTTTTGTTGTCTTACTTTTTGTGCGTTTGTACCAGCTTGAGTTCTGTTGTTCTTTTTAGCCATCTATATCACCTCCGCATTTGATAATCTAACCATAATGCGAGCGGTTTATCCAAAAATACTTTGCCAAAAAAATCCATTATAACAAATGGTGATTGATCACCTTTTGCTGGACATTAGGAAAAGGATAGTGAGATAGCTCATCTACCGTTACAAACTTACCTAAACCCTCAGGTGCATGTCCTTTTATAATCTTGACTTTTATAACATCAAGCTCCCAAATAACATGGGAGAATACATGTCTAACTTGTTCTCCTTTTTCATCCACTTCAACTTCAAGACCATAATCTGCTTTTAACCAATTAAGGACATCAGCTTCAGTTGCTTCAGCTTTTGAGACTAAGGGAAACTCCCACATATTAGCTAGCAAACCTTGTTCGGGACGTTTTTGTATTAAATAACGGCCCTGTTGATCTTGCAAAATTAAAGTGAAGAAAGCTTCTCGCTTTTGTTTCTTCTTTTTCGTCTTAATCGGTAATTGATCTTGAATGTCTTTTTCAAAAGCCGTACAGTGCTCTTTTACTGGACAGATCTCACACTTGGGGTTAGTTGGGCGACATATTAGTGCACCTAATTCCATTAATCCTTGATTAAAAGAAGACGGGTCTTCTTTAGAGATGACCGTTTTGACAACGTCTTCGAATATTTTTTTCGTTTTCGCTTGTGCAATATCTTCTTCAATCTGTAAAATTCTTGACATTACACGCATAACATTACCATCAACAGCAGGCTCAGGCTGGCCATATGCAATACTCAAAATGGCTCCTTGTGTATAAGGGCCAACGCCTTTTAACTTTTTAATTTCACTTTTTTCACAAGGGACTTCTCCACCGTATTCTTGCACAACTTCTCTAACCGCTGAATGTAAATTGCGTGCACGGGAATAATAGCCAAGACCTTCCCAAGACTTCAGTACTTCTTGTTCGTCTGCTTTAGCTAGATCATATACGGTAGGATAACGTTCCATAAACTGTTCAAAATAAGGAATAACTGTATCAACTTGAGTTTGTTGGAGCATAATTTCTGATACCCAGATACGATAGGGATCTTGATTTTGTCTCCAAGGTAAATCTCGTTTTTCTTTCTGGTACCAATGAATTAAATCTTGTTGAAACGATTCTGCATTAAATATAATGGGTATAGAAAAATGGATAGAATTAGTCAATTTGATCACCTATCTAGTAAAGGAGGTACAAACCATTGGATACAGCAACCCATATCACCATGGGCTTTGCCGTAGGTGGATTAGCGACATTAGACCCTGCTGTTCAACAGGATCCATCCTTAGCCCATGCTGTGTTAATAGGGGCAGTGATTGGCTCGCACGCTCCTGATTTTGATACATTATTTAAATTTAAGGACAATGCAACCTACATTCGGCATCACCGGGGCTCTTCCCATTCACCATTAGCCGTACTTATTTGGAGTGTGCTGGTTTCATTAGCAATTTATTTCTTCTACCCTGAAGTCGCCTTTTTAAACTTATGGCTATGGATACTTTTTTCGGTTATCTTCCACGTGTTTGTCGATATTTTTAATGCGTATGGAACACAAGCATTAAAGCCGTTTACGAATAAATGGATTGCCTTAGGTTGGATCAGCACTTTTGACCCTTATATATTTTTTCTATTTCTGGCTGGAGGATTTGCATGGCTTTTAGGAGCAGACCCTGCTGTTACTTACTTAATTGTCTTTTTCATCGTTTTCCTATATTATATTAAACGATTTTACGACAAGAAAGAAATTACAGATATACTAAACAAACACTTTTCCGATGCTCAAAGAATCATTACTCAACCAACGATTAATCATAATAAATGGCGAGTTATTGTTGAGGCGACTGATTACTATTATGTGGCTGATTACGATCATGGACATATTGATATCAAAGATACATTTAGAAAAATACCACTACCAAACACGGCTGAAATGAATGCAGCTTTTCAGGATAAGAATGTTAAAGCCTTCATAGATTTCTCACCTATGTATCGTTACGAAATTGATCGCTATGACGATTATACGGAAATACGTTTTATAGACTTGCGCTATCGCTCTCACGGGCACTATCCATTTGTAGCGATCGTTGCAATCGATAAATTTTATAATATCATTTCATCTTATACCGGTTGGGTTTACTCTGAGGATAAACTTCAGAAGAAGCTTGAACCACTTTCATAAATTAATCAGACTGGGGCAAAAGTGTTCAGCTAAAGATCATTTAAAATGCAGATTGACTGCATTAAACTAGGCTTCATTCGTCTTTAGCATGATTGCACTTAATTATGTCCCAGCCTCTGTAAACTTTTATTTTACTTGCATAATTAACAAGGCAATCGGAAGGGCTTCTTGAGTATTGATCGTATTGCCTTCTTGATCTTTTCGATAACCCCAGGCGAAAATTCCGTTCATATAACTGATCTCAAATGTCTCACCTGGAGAACCAACGATCTCATAAACTTGTCCTTTTCTATATTTCTTAGGATTCATCGTGTAAGATTTAGCCATAACAATCTTACGTTGATAAACCGCATATTCGTTGACCATTCCCATTTGTTCAGCCTTCTGGGCCTTCTCAGTTAATTCAGCAATCTCTTTTTCAAGCTCTTCAACTGTATAATCACTATATCGACGTTGCATAATTAATTCCCCTTTCGTCACATTCCATTTTACATCGTATCAAAATTTCGGCATAATAAAAATACTTTAGAAATATATGGAGGTTTTCAACATGAAAAAAGCATTAATTACAGGCGCTGGTTCTGGATTAGGACAAGCCCTAGCCTTGGCATACGCTAAAGCAGATTATTATATTTATTTAGTAGGAAGAAATGAAAACAAGCTTGCTGAAACGAAACAGCTAATTGAAGAACAAGGACAACAAGCCAGTATCCATACTTGTGACATTACTGACTGGGAAGCTGTCGAAAAACTAGCAAGCAACTTAACAGATGTTGATGTATTAATTAATAATGCTGGTGTCGGCTTTTTCGATACAATTGATCAATTAACTAAACAAGAAATCGATACAATGGTTAATGTCAACGTTCATGGCATGATTTACATGACCAAGCACTTCATTGAATCGGTTAATCAAAATCAAGGACGTGTATTAAATATCATTTCCACAGCTGGATTAACTGGGAAAGTTAAAGAGTCAGCTTATTGTGCAAGTAAATACGCTCAACGTGGATTTACTGAAAGTCTACAAAAAGAATGGGCTGATGAGGACATTGCCGTAACTGCTGTCTACATGGGAGGAATGAATACACCGTTTTGGAATGAAAGTGATTATGTTCCTGACCCATCCGTCTTACCATCACCAGAAGATTATGCGAAACAGATTATTAATCAAGATGATGGCCGCGCGGAGATTCATGTAGATAAGTAGAAGATAATGTGAAGTGGATACAACACTTGTCGGTTGGTTATGGAATAGACCGAAAACGAGGAATTATTAAAGAATCCGGCGAATACTGAATGAATTCGGTGTTCGCCGGAAAACCTATCTCCTTCTGTGTATGCCTATTCCTCTTCCATTTCTTTCTCTTCAATAAATTGATTAATCAAATCTGATTGAAAGCCTTTTTGGTAAAGTGAGGCTTTGACTTTTTGGCTGAGTTCATAACCTTCATGCTTTCTAGCATATCTACGCCACGCCTTTTCCCCTTGGTATGTTAAAGCTTGCATTTCTTCTTCCTCATTTACACCTGGGTCAATGGATTCTAGGGCGATTTCAATACTTTCATATGAAAAGCCTTTTTGTAATAAGGACTGTTTTAACTGATTGATTTGTTCTTGAAAGGATTTTTTTCTCGTAGCAGTCAATTTCTTCTCAATAAGTTTGACTAATTTCTCGATCTCTTTTTCTTGTGTATAGTACTTTAGGGCTTGTTCTACCATAGCTTCTGATATATGCTTTTGGTAGAGCTCTTGACGAATTCGATTCGGACCATTGGATGATGTATTCATTTTCGTTCGCACATAGGCTTCACTGAATGCTAAATCATCAACAAGATTCTCTCTTTCAAGCCGTTCAATTACAAATGCAATCTCTTCATCTGTCGCTTCTTTCTTCTCAAGATACTTTACGATTTCTGATTTAGCTCGCATCCGGTAGCTTAAGTAATTAATCGACAGGGTATAGTACTTGTACATCGCATCTTGCTCTTTAATTTCAGCCATTTTTGCTTCTGATAGGTCCATTCCTTTACGCAATTCATATCGTACTAGTAGATCCTCATGCACACCAAAAGCAAACTCATCACGACCTTGTCGTTCAATATAGATGTTGTAACGTTTGCTATTCTTTTTTTGTTTCGAAATTTTACTAATCACCATGGCGATACTCCTAAGTTTTCTTTATTTTATTATAATATAGATTGGTAAGGAGGTACATCCACTTTGAGAATTGTTATGGCTGGTGGTACAGGGTTTGTAGGTCGTCATCTAATCGACCATTTTACAGCTAAGGATGATGAGATCTTCGTCCTGACAAGAAACCCTGACCGATATCAAGATGAACCCAATGTTAAATATATTCAATGGCTGTCCAAAGATAGTCATCCCGAAATTGAACTTCATAACATAGATGCAGTGATTAATTTGGCGGGTGAATCATTAAACGTGGGTCGTTGGAATGAGGAACGTAAAAAGCAAATACTTGATAGTCGTATCACGACCACTCGTGAGGTGATTCGCATCATGGGTGCATTAGGTGAGACGCCACGTGTCTATATAAATGCATCGGCAATTGGATATTATGGAACATCTCATGAGGAGATTTTTACGGAAGATACCGTTAACCCAGGTGAGGATTTTCTCGCCGAAGTGTGCTCAGTTTGGGAGACTGAGGTTGACGAAGCTAAGCAGTTGGGTGTTCGTACTGTCAAGGCTCGCTTCGGCGTGATTTTAGATGCTAGTTATGGTGCCCTTCCGAAGATAGCCTTGCCGTATAAATTAATGGTAGGTGGAAAATTAGGTAGTGGCCAACAATGGTTGTCATGGGTTCATATTTTAGATGTCGTCCGTATGATTGATTTTATTATCGAACAAAGTAGCATTAAAGGACCAGTTAATCTGACCACACCCAACCCTAAAAGGAATAAAGACTTCGGTAAAACCTTAGGGCAAGTCCTTAATAAGCCTCATTGGTTACCAGCGCCAGCATTGGCAATCAGATCCGTTTTAGGTGAAATGAGCGATTTAATTCTAAAGGGACAGTATGTTTATCCTAAGAAATTAGAGACGTCTGGCTATGAGTTTCAATTCCCTGAGTTACAGTCCGCATTAGAGGATTTATACCAGTAAAATTGGCAGAAAAAATTAACTTTTAAAAAGTGATGATTACCTATTTTCAAATGGCTTGGAATGTTGTAAAATTCATTTAGCTAAATTCAAGGGAAGGCAAATGGTGCGCCACCACTTCATGGAAAGTGGTTCTAGTGGGTTCGATTCCCACCCCGGATTTTTGTTATGTACATTATGTGCAATAAAGTTTTACCAATGTGCAACTGATAAAAATTCGAGGGTGGTCGACCTTGCTGCGTCACTGCTTATGCCTTTTTGCGCGCGACACCCTCATGACTTTTTTAAGAAGGAGGGTGTTTTTTTATGCTTAAAAGAAGAGAGCTACAGGATGTACCTGTACTATTCCCATTATTAAGTGACGAGGCAGTTAAGCCGTATGTTCGCGAACAAGCAGAAAACATGGAGGCTTACTACTTCTTTATTAATCAAATGAACCAACAAGAGGAGAATGGCGAGCTGATCTCTAGAACCATCTTAGATGAAATGGAAAATCCAGTCGGTGCCATCACTCTTTATGATATTGAAGAAGGTAAAGGTTTTCTTGCCACTTGGTTAGGTCGGCCATATTTCGGTCAAGGCTATAACCAATATGCTAAAGAGCTATTTCTCTGGGAGCTGTTTATGGAGCAGGAGATTGAAGTTGTCTTCTTGAAAATCAATAAAACAAACACTCGTTCCTTAAAAGCCATGAGCAAGCTTTCCTATGCGATCGAAGCTAACGAGACTTATCCGCACGTATTTGAACAAATAAATCAGGGCGAAAAGCAATATGATCTATTTGCCATTTATAAAGATGCCTTTACTTTCTATATCCACGAATCCGAAGTTGCTGAAGTTGACGAATTAGAAGCTTAATAGATTGATTCTGATCCAATAGGTGAATTTCGTTCCACCTATTGGATTTTTTTAAAATTTTCTCAAAAAATACGATATACTTAAGATTAGGAAGTCTACAAAATAGGTATACTAGATATAAGAAGGGGTGATTAGCGTGGACTCACAGCTAATTCAATTACTATTACCAATTATCATTTTGCAATTCATTTTAATTATTATTGCCTTAATTGATTTAAAACGAGTTGAAGCAACACGAGGTCCAAAATGGCTTTGGGTACTTATTATTATTCTCGGAAATCTAGCAGGTCCGATTATTTACTTCATTATAGGAAGGAGACCGTAACGATGACCTTAATGTCAGTTGAACAGCTCACAAAAACCTACCAATCAACTAATGTTGTAGACAATATATCATTCACCTTAGAGCCGGGTAAATGTGTTGCCTTATTAGGTCCAAATGGGGCTGGTAAAACAACTACCTTACGAATGCTTGCAGGTTTTATCAAGCCCACAAGCGGCACGATTAACTTCAGCGAGGAAAACTTTAAAAAAGATGTCAGGAACTATGTTGGTTACTTACCACAGTTTCCTGTCTTCCATAACTGGATGACCGGTGAGGAATTTTTAATTTATGTCGGCCAACTCTCTCATCTAAGCAAACAAGAAGCAAAAGCTCGTGCTCATGAATTACTAGAGCTTGTGAACTTAATAGATGCTAGAAAACAACGCATCTCCAAATATTCAGGTGGGATGAAGCAGCGATTAGGTATTGCCCAAGCGTTAATTCATCACCCTAAACTGATCATTCTAGATGAACCTGTCAGTGCCTTAGACCCGATTGGAAGACGTGAAGTACTTAATCTAATTCGCGAGCTAAAAAAAGACGCGACAATCCTCTTCTCAACACATATCCTTAACGACGCTGAAGAAATTAGTGAAGAGATTTTATTACTTCATCACGGAAAGATGATTAAACAAGGCTCCATTGAAGAAGTAAGTGATTCACAAGACACCGTTTCGATTCGCTTAGCCTTTTCAGAAGAGCCAAAGTTTATTGAAGAACGGTTAAAAGAAATTGACTCTGTCTTTAAAGTCGTTCGACAAGAACATGGATTCATTATTACCGTTCACGATTTAAATGCTGCTAGAAACCAATTACTAGATACGATAAAAAACGAGGATTGGCAGTTAACCAAGTTTGAAGTAGCTAAATCGTCATTAGAGGATATTTTCATGAAGGCGGTGACTGAATAATGCAGTGGACGACCATTTTCAAAAAAGAATTGCTAGAGAACTGGCGAAATTTCAAATGGATCTGGGTACCGATTGTTTTTATTTTATTTGCGATTATGGATCCGTTAACAGCCTACTTTCTACCACGAATACTAGAGACAGTTGGTGGACTACCAGAAGGAGCAACGATTGACTTTCCAATGCCTTCGGTTGCAGAGGCGATGATGATGAGTTTTAATCAGCTCGGCATGATCGGTGTATTAATTACCATCGTGATTTCTATGGGGCTCGTTTCAAGTGAGTTAAAAAGTGGTGTCTATGAGCTTATTTTATCGAAGCCTGTAAGCTATACTAACTATATAACAGCCAAATTCACTTCTATTCTATTATTAGTATCAGTGGCGTTGTTAGCTTCCATTTTGGTGGCTTGGTATTACATCAATATTTTATTCGGTTCAATAAGCTTTACACAAATTCTAATCAGTACTTTTTTCTTCATCATCTATTTCATGTTAATTCTAGGGATTGTCATGCTATTTAACACCTTCTTTAAATCCCAAGGTATGGTGGCATTTTTATCGATTGTTACCATTATTGCAATTAATGCGATAACAAGTATCTATAGTCACGTGTTAACTTGGAGTCCAGGATTGATTAGTGATTATATTGGTGTTTATTTTTACTCCGGTGAAATTGAAACGGAAACCTGGTTTAGTTTAGCAATTGCCATCATATTGACAATCATCTGTCTAATGATTGCCATAACAACATTAAAAAACCGAGCTATAGAGTAGTCAAAAAGCCGCTTATGAAAAGATCTAACCTTCTCATAAGCGGCTTGTTTATTCATCATAAGCAAAGACAGAGAATTGCATGCGAAAACTGATATCATCTTCGCTTCCAGTCTGAATTTGTAAAGAGTTAATTTGTATTAAGCGGTCATGCGTTTCAAACTCATCAACAAAGCGTTCTAATTGGCCGAAAGAACCGGTTTGACCATTAATTAGCATCGTTAAAACTTCAATCTCTTCAGTTCCTTGCTCAACCTCTTCTTCAAACAGCTCATTAACTGTCACGACTTCATGCTCCTGGTAGTCATAGGATTGAATCGTTGAATTTGTTCGTGTTGCTGCCCGGTTAACAATCCGGATCACCTGTGCCTCATCCATATGTCGTGGTAGGCGTGCACGCAGATCATTAACGGCAATCTCCTCTTCTTCCATCTCTTCTACACTTTCCTGAAGAGCCTTGCTCATCTGCTCATTTAAACGGACATCTTCCTCTAAGTCACTGACCTCTTGTTGCAAACCATTAATATAAATGAAATAAAAAATTCCGGCAACAATGATTAATAGTAATGGCCATATGATCATCATACGCTTTTGGGTATTGGTTAGTTTCATGATTCCACCTCTTCTGTTTCGAGGTTGACCGTATAGCTTGTCACGTAATGGTCCTCATTCTCATTGTAGTTAATCGTATGGATTGTCACGTCATTCAGACCATCCAACGCCCTTAATGCCTGATAATAACTAACCGCCTGTTCGTTAGTGTTCGTTTGAATCGTTAAATCAATCGTCAATTCATCCAACCTAAATGAAATGAGCATCCCACCACTTGGGATCGCGTCAATAATACGACTCATCATTGCTGTCGTATTGGAAAAGCCACCATCCAATTCCTCAATTAGTTGTGCCAACGCTTCCGCTCGCTGGTATTCCTCATCCCCCTCAAGCTCAGCCTGTAAAATCGCATTCGTACGCTCTGTCTGTTGTAAGCGATCAGATAGAGTTTGCTGCTGTTGGTTTAGATCCCAAACAAGGTATCCTGCACCAGTAACCACCACAAAGGTAAACAAACTTAAAGTGAAATAAATCCAAAATGGAGTTCGATTCTTTTCCTTCTTCGGTAGTAAATTGATATCGACTAACATGTTAACGTTCACCCTTTAACGCTAAGCCATAAACGTTATGAAACTTCGACTCTAAGCTCATTCCCTTTGGCCCGTTTAATTGATCTTCATCTAAATAAACAATTGGCGTTTCATACCCTTCTTCCATTCGGTCAATCATTTGATCTAAAAAGGGGTGATCACCTACGATCGCGATCTTAGAAAAACGCTGTTCACCCTCGTTCATCGCCATTTGATAAAAACGCTCTACACGCTCAACTTCAATGTTCATCTCCTCAAACTCTTCCATGACTAAATCACGATTAAAATCTTCTTTTGACATGGTAGGACCTAATTGATTCGTTACCATTTCACTAGAATCTAGGTCAAATTCCTGTAAGAAAATCGGTGTGTGATCCACAAACGCACTAAAAATAACGCGATCAATATGATACTGAATTAATAAAAATCTGTCTTCTTCACTCACCAAATCTTGATGATAAAAAATACGATAATAATTAAGTGGTGAAATATCAACAACTTTCACCTTCAAGCCCACATCATCTAACAACTCAACGTATTGATCAACCACACCACGGTCTGTCGAAATTAAACTAACCTCATGCTGATCCGTTAGCTGCCTAATATATACCGTTTCAAAAATTGACTCCTCAAAAGGTAAATGAATCGTCTCACCGAGATTAAAGTTAATAAATTTTTCCACTTCATCCTTAGGGACATCTAAAGGGATCATCTGCTTACGAATAAATACAAGCGAATCTGGCATCGATAAACGAATTGACTTCCGCTTCAATCGCCACTTCTTTGCACACGTCTGGATAATCTTTTTGAAGGCTTCTTTCTCCTCAATCACCCCATCAACAATGACACCTGACGGCAAAAAGTGCTCCCCCATCCGTTCGACTTCATTAGATGAACCCTTTTTCGGCTCTATATAACGAATGACATAATCGCGGATCTCTAGATTGATCATATGTTTCTTTCCCATTTCATCATCCACCTAAATTACTAGAATAACTGCCAATACCAATTGATTAATGAATCCCCATAAAAGTATGTAACTAATGCTGCAATGGCAATAAACGGTCCAAATGCAATGGGCATGCCGCGCTTCACTTTACTAAAGGCTATTAAGGCTATTCCGATGAAAGACCCGATCAGTGAAGCAAGCATCAAGGTTAACAGTACCCCTTGTATACCCAGCACTAAACCTAATACGCCAAACAGCTTAATATCGCCACCACCCATGCCTCCTCTACTAATTAAGGCAATCACAAACAACAGTCCAAAACCAAGCGCAGCCCCAAGATATGCATCATACCAAGGGTCAAGTGGTAACCATAATCTAATTATAACAAAAACCAATACAAAAAAAGCCAAAACACGGTCCGGAATAATCTGTTCATGCCAGTCACTCACCGTAATAATGACCAATAAACTAATCAATAACCAAGCTACCACCAATTCTACATCAAATCCAACTCGGTAAAAAGCAAACACAAACAATAACCCTGTGATCGCTTCAAAAAACGGATAGACTGGTGAGATTGGTTCATTGCATTGACGACAACGCCCACGTTGGATTAGATATGACAAGACCGGGATTAATTCGTAGACCCGTAACCGTTTCTGGCATTTCGGACAATGCGAAGGTGGGTAAACGATCGACTCACTTTTCGTCAGCCGTAATCCAACCACATTATAAAAAGAACCTAAAACTAAACCTAAAACGAGAATGTATAAGTAGATAAAAAGCAACGACATCATTCCTCAGAATTCGTATGGTATGTATAAAGAAAGCGCGGGCAAAGCCGCGCTTGTGATTATTATTCAGAACCTTGTCTTACAGGAGCGTCATTATCTGTATCATCATTTCTCAATTCTGAGCCACTTACATCATTTATTTCAGAAATAGATGCTCCGTCAAATTCAACGTAAACATTTCCATCAGTACCTTTACCTGTGAGTTCATTCTCATCATCTGAATTAATCTTTACAAAAACCCCTTGATCAGCTTCCAACTCTTCCCAATCACTTAAATCACCGTCAAGGTAGTTTCCATCCACCAAATCTTCCAAATCGACATCGTCATCACTTATATTATTTGTGATTGCATATAAATCCGCAGCTTCAATTATATTTATACCTGTTGCCTTCACACTATCATACCTCGAATCCTCAATCACATTCGCAATCGCCGGTACAGCAATCAACGCGATGATCCCTAAGATCACAACAACTGCTAGCAACTCAACTAGCGTAATCCCTTTCTCGTTTTTCAATAACCTCTTAAACATGGTTCCATCTCCTCCATAATAATTATTTATATATCTTTTATATTTGATTAAATATTTCAAACATCGGGATGACAATCGCTAATACGATCGTCCCTACGATTAGTGACAAGCTAATAATGAGTAATGGTTCAAGTAATGATTTTAACTGCTCAGTTGCCGTATCGACGTCATTTTCATAGAAGCTTGCGACTTGATCGAGCATTTCATCTAGTGAGTTGGTCTTCTCTCCAACTTCGATCATCTGTGTAACTAAATAAGGATATGCCCAATGTTCCTTAAAGGGTTCTGATAACGTACTTCCTTGTTTTAAGGATGTTCTCGCCTTCTTTAAGGTTTCTCTTAGCTCACGGTTGCGTATGGTTTGTTCGGTTAAGTTAAGGGCTTCAATGATCGGTACATGGTTATAAAGTAGTGAGCTTAGTGTCCGAGTCATTGATGCGATATTAGATTGTAGGGCCAATTTACCAAACCCTGGTGTCTTAAGCAAATAGTAATCCAGCTTTCGTCGGATCTCTTCTTTTTGATAAAGTGATATGACTACTAGCATAATGGCAATAGTCACTAAAATCATTAACAACCAATAGTTTTGTAGCAGATGACTAATCGATAAGACAAACTGTGTGATCACCGGGAGTTCAGCATCAAACTGAGTAAACATGTCCACAAACTGTGGAACTACGTATAACATTAAGAAAATCACCACTCCAATGGCAACGATAGCCACCGTTACTGGATAGGCAAATGTTGATTTCACCTTCTGTCTCGTCTGTTGCTGTTTACTATAATACTCAGCTAGTTTATTGGTCGTCTCTTCTAATGTGCCACTCGTTTCTCCACTATGAATCATATTAACAAACATGCTCGAGAAAATATGAGGGTGTTTTTTTAAAGCATTGGTTAGCGAACTTCCCTGTCGCATGTCGATCTCAACATAATACAGCGTCTCTTTTAACATTTTACTGCTTGTCTGTTCTCGTAATATATTAAGCGACTCGACAATTGTTAATCCAGCTTTAAGTAATGCACCGAATTGTTGTAAGAAGATGACGAACTCACGATGCTTAACAGGACTTCCGATATGAATATCTTTAGACCAGATCGACTCTTTAATTTCTTCGATCCTCTCGATCTTTAAGCCCGACTCTCTTAATCTTATCTTTGCTATATCTTTATTATATGCTTTTACTTTGCCTTTTTTGATATTTCCGTTATAATCAGCTGCGACATATTTAAAGGAAGCCACTTCTCATACCTCCAACACTCATCGCTTCACCTATTCAGCAGCAACTCTAAAGACTTCTTCTGTTGTTGTTAAGCCTTTTTCAACTTTTTTCAGGCCGTCTTCAAATAGTGTGACAAAACCTTGTTCTTTAGCGACTTGTTCAATTTCTATTTTCGATTGACCATTTAAGATAGCTTCTCTAATGGGTTCATTAATATAAAGCACCTCGTGAATAGCTGTTCGACCCCGATAGCCAGTCATGTTACATGCCTGACAGCCTTCACCTTTTCTCACATGATCTAGTTGAATTCCGTATTTGTTTAGGACATCGCGTTCACGTTTAGAAGGTTCTTTTTCAACACGACAGTCTTGGCAAATCGTCCTGACTAAACGCTGGGCAACGACGCCATTTAATGACGACCCAACTAAAAACATTTCAACATCCATATTAATTAATCGACTGATTGCCCCGACTGAGTCATTTGTATGTAACGTACTTAAGACTAGGTGACCTGTTATCGAAGCACGAACAGCCATACTTGCCGTTTCCGGATCACGAATTTCCCCAACCATAATAATGTCTGGGTCTTGTCTTAAAATCGAGCGCAAACCAGAAGCGAAAGTCAGTCCAACTTGCTGATTGACCTGAATTTGATTAACCCCTTCCAGCTCATACTCGACTGGGTCTTCAACGGTGATGACGTTAGACTCCTCGCGATTTAAATGTCTTAAGGCTGCATACATAGTGGATGTTTTACCTGAACCAGTTGGACCTGTTAGCAAAACAATTCCATATGGTTTCTCGATCATTTCTTTAAACTTTTCAAGATGTTCACTTTCAAAACCTATATCTTCCATCCGATTGGCTACAGACATCGTATCGAGCACACGAATCACGACTTTTTCACCAAATATCGTTGGTAAAGTACTGACACGCAAATCCACATTTCGTCCTTCAACTTGACGTTTGATCCGACCATCCTGTGGAATCTTCTGTTGTGTTATATCTAAATTGGCCATAATTTTAATTCGTGTCGTTAGTGGGGATTGTACACTCTTAGCTAGGGTTTGTTCTGTCCTTAGTGCTCCATCAACACGTAAACGAATGGTGACTTGAAATTCTTGAGGGTCAATGTGGATATCACTAGCTTTTTCAACAACGGCTTGTTGAATTAGTTGGTTCATTAGCTTAACGACAGGAGACGATTCCTCTTCAGATGTTAAATCTGGTGTTTCATCCTCTTCACTCAAATCTGAAAATTGATCACTCAGATCCTCCCGTTCATACAGCTTCATGATACTCTGTCTGATCTCATCTTTCGTCGCAATCACAGGTTCAACCTTAAAACCTGTTGATAAGCGTAAATCGTTCATAACAAAATAATCTAATGGATCAGCGGTTGCAATATATAATCGATTCTGTTCTCGCTTAAGCGGAATGATATTATGTTCGATGGCAAATTCTTTAGGGACTAGATTTAAAATTGACTGATCGAAAGAATAATTATATAGTCGAACATGAGAGATATCTAACTGTTTTTGTAAAACTTCTACTAGCTGTAGCTCTGTGATAAATCCTTCTTCTATCAATTTATCACCAAGCTTTTGGTTAGAATCTTTTTCTTCTAGCGCTTTTTTGAGTTGCTCTTCGGTAATTAATCCTTCTTGTACGAGTAATTCACCGAGCCTGAGCTTGATTCTACGTGCCAAGTCGACCTTCCTTTCTCATACAGTCATACTTTACTAACTAAGACTTTATGCTACATTAGTATTAGAGCTTTTTTATTACAAAGGCTTATCATTCATATTATAATAGCAATTGATAAAAAAATCGAGGTTTTTATGAAATGTTACAAAATATATTTAAGAACGACAAAGGAGCCACATTAATTGAAGTTCTAGCATCTCTAGTCATTCTATCCATTGTCTTGATTGGATTTTTCACGATGTTTACCCAGTCGGCTTTAATGCAAAACGTTACCGAAGATGAAGTCATTGCGACCAACCTTGTACGACAAGGATTAGAGGATGTAAGAGAGCTTGCCGGCAATACCGTTGAGCCTGGGACATATTCTAATTTCAACCAAGACGGATTACCACAAATACCCTCTGTTAACACTGATGGGCAGTTTTTAACTAATCCTGATCACTACCTTATTTTAGAAGTCGAAGAGGAGCCAGTTTCTAGCCGATTATTAAAAGCTACCATTTCTATTACCGATGAGGAACAAAATGTCAAAACGCAAACTTATACCTATATTGAGGTGGACTCATGATCACTAACGAGCGTGGACTTACATTAATAGAGGTCTTAGCAACTATTGTTCTCACTTTTATCATTGGATCTCTCGTCTTTTCTGTTACCCATACAACGATCGAAAATTATCAACAAAGCGAATTGCGCTCAAAAGCACAAACTGACAGTAATCGTTTAATCCACCGTCTAACAAGTATTCATCAAACGGCTTATAGTTACACTATTGAACAAGAAACAGATTCTGTGATTCATATTGAGCGTGATAATGGCGAGACATATACATTTGATGGGTCTCCTTTACAATATGAACTAGCTATTGAAGGTTCAACCATAGAACATGGCGTTCCAGTAACCATACCGTTGTCAGAAACTTTAAGTATTAATTTTTCAGTGCAAGTCACCCAAACTGATAACCCACGATTTCGTCCATTAACGATATCGACTCGAATATCACGGATTACTCCAGCTGGAAGTGGGGGCGAATTTGATGATTCCTAAACAGATCAATAACCAAAATGGCGCGACGCTAATTATCGTCCTAATGACGGTTGTCTTAATTATGATCTTCGCGACAACGATCATGAGTAGCATCCTCACTACCGCTAAACAAAACGATATTATCCAAACCGACTATCAGGCAACTCACATCGCAGAAATGGGTGCCTATTTTATTAGACAAGAAATGATTGCCTACATTAAAGAAAATGATATTGATTTAGAAGATCAAGATTATTTTGATTCTATGGAAGTTTATTTAAACAATCAAATAGATGAAGTAGAGGTTGACCCAGAGGACTCTAGTATCTTTTTTGAATTAGAAGATGGAATCGACGTTACCATAGATGAAAGCACGGCTAACATTACAGCCACTGTCATTGGTTACAGCCGAGATTATCAGCGTGATCTCCAACTTAGCCTCTCAATTGAATCAGGTGAGATGCCTCCTGAGGACTGGGATGAAGAGAGTGAAGAACCACCGCCTCCACCAGAGGCTCCGGATCAAGAGTATGAAGAAGAACAAAATTGGAGTGGTGACGATTGTACAACTGATTCAGATCAATCTTTTTATTTTAAAGATGGGGCAACCATTAGTTGTGACAATATGGAAACAGGTGATTTTTATGTGGATAATCAATTTAGCATGCAAAATAACTCATCCTTAACTATTAATGGTGTTGGTGTTTTTCAAGGAATTGATGTGAGTAATCTATCAACAGTCACCATCTATGGTGATGCCTATATCGACACTCAATTAACTAGCGGGAATAATCCGAACAGTGAATTCCTCGCTTGTGGTCACTCACGCTTTAGTCAAGGTATTGACTATCAAGGGAGTTTTGCCGTTAGAGGCTATTCGATTGTTGATGGTCCTGCCTATTTCAAAAATAATAACGGCCTGATTAGATTAGGTAATGATACCGAATTTAAAGACGGATTAACATTAGACAATGCAGACCTTCACGCAGGTGGTCATTTAACCATCATGCATAATGAAACCATTGATGCAATTTCTTACTTAAATGGAATTGGGGGGAACATCTTAATTGCAGGTGATTTGACCATTATTAACGGAAATGGTGTTGAGGAGACAAATCCACCGAGTAATGCTGTGAATTATAATTATGAAGAGCCCGACTTCCCAGAATGTGAAGGAGTTGAACTTGGAGAATTTGACCCTGATGTCTCTTTAGATGATGGTCAATATTAAAAAAGACCCGTCAATTCATTTTGCCGGGTCTCCTTAATTATCCTTCTATACTTCTCCATAACGTTAATGCTGCATAGCTTTGGTATGGTGACCAACGTTCAGCTGCTTTTTCGATTTCGTCTTTTTTTGGTTTCACTTCCATCTTCCACTGTCTCTTTAATGCATTTTGGATCCCTATATCAGCCGCAGGGAATAAGTTTTCACGACCTAGGGCAAACAAAAGCCAGTTTTGTACAGTCCAAGGACCAACACCTCTGACTTTTCCAAGTTCTTTCATCACCTTCTGAGATGGCTCTTTTGCCAACTTTTCTAAGTCTAAATCTCCATTTGCGATTAATCGCGATGTGTCAATCACGTATTCTGCTTTTCTTTGGCTAAATTGTAGCTCACGTAAATCTTGATAATCCAACTCAGCAACTGTTTCTGGCGAAGGATAAAACCAAGCTCCATCCACTTGATCACCATATTTTTGGACAAAGCGTGTTGATAACGTATAAGCGAACTTCATATTCAACTGCTGATGGATAATCGCTTTCATTAACGCATTATAAAGATGAAAATCTCGTACAATCGGTGTCCCAGCGTAAGTGAAGAAAAGCATGGCTAAATCCGTTTCTTCAAAAAACTCCTGAACATCCTGTAAGTCACGATCCCATTGAAAGATGTTGCGAATATGCTCAAAGATGACATCCTGGTCATCGTCATAATCAGACATCACGGAAAAAACAGGCTTTTCAGTCGTTCCTTCCGCTTTTACACGTACGACACAACGGTCATCTTCTAAGTAAACCGGCACATCCACCCAACGTTCTTTTAAATTCACATGATTGATCGGATCCATAGCTAACCTTTGTAATGCGTAGTCAAAATCATAAATGCCTGCTGCATGGTAGTACTCTTTCCACATCATACCTCTCCCCTTTGTTACCGTACATCATATAACTAGTTTACAATTATTCCCCTAAAGATAGCAAAAAATATTTATCCTAGTGGTACTTTTTGCTGCCATAATAAATCATCTAACGAACCGAACTCATATCCCCGATCACGAAGTTCATCAATTAGATAGCTTAACGCTTCAGCATTATCTTCGTTAACTGCATGTAATAAAACAATCGCACCCGGATGGATTTGTTTAATCACTTCGTCAAAAGCATGCTTCCATCCTTTATTTTTATTTTTTTCCCAATCAACAAGTGAAACCGTCCAAAAAACATTCGTATACCCTAGCTCATCTGTTAGTTTAAGTGTTCTTTCACTAAAGACACCTTTTGCAGGACGGAAAAATTGAACAGAATCCTGATTAGTCGTATTAATAATTTTCTCGTCTAATCTTCTTAAATCCTCTTTAACCACTTCATCACTATGTTTAGTATAATCCAGGTGGTCATCGGAGTGATTCCCGAGAATATGCCCTTCATCAACCATACGATTAACCAAGTCAGATGCGTCTGTTACATAATGACCTGATAAGAAGAATGCTGCAGGTACATCTTTTTCTTTAAGAACATCTAACATCGACTCGGTATACCCTTCTTCATAGCCATGGTCAAATGTTAAATAAACCATACGATTTTCCTCATCACCTAAATAAATCCCATTATATTTTTCAATAAGTGGTGCGTAAAAACCAAGATTAGGTGGTTGTTCATTATACTGCTTTTTATAACCATATCCGTATCGCTTATTTGATACATCTTCTGCATCAACAGGTATAGCTGAACATATCATAGCCACACTTATAAGAAACATCAACACTCGTTTCATTTTCAAACCTTTTCCTCCTTAACGTCACGACCAATTAAGTCTTATTACACACCTTATTTGTAATATGGCTAAACTGTTTCTAAAGTATGACTGGAAGGCTTTGGCTAAAAAAATAACCCTGCCACAATTGTGACAAGGTTATTTTAGGAGGCTATTTGACGTTTTAGGAGTATCTGGAGGTTGTTTCGTCTATAAGAAACTTTTTAATTAACGATTTCTTCCGGGTGCTCGGCTTTTTTGTTAATTAGAGTCAGTTTAATTAACGGTTCCTACTCTGTAACTACTCATTTCGTCAATTAGAGCCTCCCTAATTAACACTTTCGCCTTGCCGACTAGCCATTTCGTTAATTAGAGCTTTCCTAATTAACACTTTCACCTTTCTGACCCGCTGTTTCGTCAATTAGACCCACTCAACTCTCACTCCATTGAACGACGACCTAACCACTACCAGCCAAAACTCAAACTTTTATAACATAATCGAAGCGATCCAACCAAAGATAAAGATCGGGATATTAAAGTGAATAAATGTTGGTACACAAGTATCCCAAATGTGGTTGTGCTTACCGTCTACATTCAGACCTGAAGTCGGTCCAAGTGTACTGTCAGATGCTGGACTTCCGGCATCTCCTAATGCGCCTGCTGTACCAATTAACACAGCAATAGCCATAGGTGAAAAGCCTGCTGCTGTTGCGATTGGCACATATAAAACTGCTAAGATTGGAATCGTACCAAATGAAGTTCCAATTCCCATAGTGATGACTAAACCAACAGCTAATAAAATTAATGCAATGATACTCTTTTGTCCTTCTAACAAACTAGATGATGCATTTACTAATGCTTCAACTGAACCCGTTTCTTCTAAAATTCCGGCAAAACCAGAAGCCGCTAGCATGATAAAGGCAATCATCCCCATCATACTGATCCCTCGACTCATTACGTCCTCAATCTGACGGTATGGAACAGCAACTAATAAGAACATGAGCACAAGACCCGTTAGTGCCCCTAGAATCATTTCCTCAGTTACAATTTGAACCACTAATGCAGCTACAATTGCAAGAATTGTCATGAGGTGTTTACGTTCAAAGACAAATGGTGTATCATCAACCTCTTCAAAACTAGTCGGTTCACTATCAGGTTCAACTTTGCTATAATCACGCTTTTTACGATAAGTAAATGTCAAAGCAATGATTAAACCAAGTAGCATTCCTAGACCAGGAATAATCATTGCTAAAGTAACTTCGGATAAAGCAATGTCAATTCCGTTCTCCTCCATATTTTCCTGAATAAGCCCTTGGAAAATCAGACCAAATCCAAGTGGAATCGTCACATATGGAGCTTTAAGACCAAATGTTAATGCCGTTGCAACCGCTCGTCGGTCAATTTGCAAACGATCGAACAACGCAATTAATGGTGGAATTAATATCGGAATAAAAGCAATGTGAACCGGAATAGCATTCTGTGATAACGATGCAATAACAACGATCACAGTAAGAATTAACCCTCTTCTACCTTTAATCGCACGGCGTAAAAACTGAACAAATCCCTTCGTAATACCGGTGAATGCGATCGCTACGGCAAAACCACCTAATAAAATATAACTAATCGCTGTATTAGCCCCATTAGCTGTGTTTGTTGTAAAAGTCTTAATTAAGTCTTCGAACGATAGACCTGCCATTACTCCTGCAGTCATCGCTGAAACAACAATAGCCAATAGCACATTAACTTTAAGTAGACTAAGTACAGTCATTAATAACACTGAAATAATAACAATCCATGATAAATCCATCTATAACTTCTCCCTTTTCGTTTATCTCAATATCGCGTTAACACTTTATCATAATAAAATGTTAGATCAAAAAAATCAACCCCCTTTTTAAAATTTATAATTGGGAGTTGATTACAGAGTTATTTTAGTTTCTCTTCCATTTCATTGAGCAGATGAATATATTCATCGATATCTTCGACCGTCAGTTTTTCTGGGTCGATATTTTCAAATTGCTCTAATAAATAAGCTAAACGTGATTTGAGTGCTTCAAGGTTTTGTTTTGGCTCTGACATAAGATTGCTCCTTACTTGTTAATCACTTCAACAGTTTCTTTGACATCAATGGTTGGGACAACTGATTGAACCATTGAACAATTTTTCGAAGCTGTTTGTAAGCTTTTTTGTAATTTCTCCTCATTTAAATTTTGCCCAGTTACTTTAAAATGTAGTGATACTTTTTCGATTTTATTGACCGAATCGTCACTACGTTCAACGTTGGCTTCAATGGTCATTTCATCGTATTCAATTTTTTGCTTTTTTAAAATACGCTTGTACACCAAGGCGCTACAACCTGCTAGGGATGATACCATTAATTGAAAAGGGCGGAACCCCTCTGTCTCATCGCCTGAGATGGTTAACTGATCATATGGTAAATCAGATATAATGTGTTGATCTGTTACATTAAATTTCATACTTTTGCGCTCCTTACTCTAAATTTTGTGTTGGTTGCTTTCATTTTAACACGATTTTAAGATACAATGTCATCAAGTTTGCTTCGATCAGGAGGTGGGCACTTGGTAACAATACGAGGAAGATTTGCCATATTAGTTTCGTTGGTGGGGATTTCTGGCTTTTCACAAGGGATGTTACTCCCTTTAATCGCCATTCTATTAGAAGATCAAGGTGTTTCTTCAACCATCAACGGACTTCATGCAACAGCTCTATACATAGGAATTTTAATTATTTCACCATTTCTTGAAGCACCATTAAGAAAATATGGCTATAAACCAGTTATTTTAATAGGTGGAGCACTCGTTTTTTCTTCTTTGTTTTTCTTTACCATCTGGGAATCGATATGGTTTTGGTTTATCTTAAGGTTATTGATTGGTATCGGGGATAATATTCTTCATTTTGGAACTCAAACATGGATTACAACAACTACCCCTGTTCATAAACGGGGTAGGTCAATTGCAATTTATGGACTTTCTTTTGGACTCGGTTTTACCATTGGTCCACTTATGTCACCATTAATAGAAGTTAGTCCATCCTTTCCATTCATTGTTAGCTCTGTACTCTGTTTACTCGTTTGGTCTTTGATGTTCTTAGTGAGAAATGACTTCCCCGTTCAAGATGATGACGTTCAAGTCGCTACATCAAAGACAACCCATCGTTTCAGTGGTGCTTTTAAATATGCTTGGGTTGCCTTATTAGCACCATTTACTTACGGCTTCTTGGAGACTACCTTACATAGTAATTTCCCTGTGTATGCATTACGGATCGGCCATGAGGTTACCATGATTTCGGTAATTATTCCATGTTTTGCAGCCGGCAGTATTATTTCACAAATTCCACTAGGTATATTAAGTGATAAAATCGGTCGGGTGAATGTCTTATCACTAGTACTTAGTGGGGGGACCATTACCTTTATAATCACAGCACTATTCGAACACAGTCTTATCGGGTTATTTATTACATTTACCCTTGCTGGTATGTTAGTCGGTTCGCTCTATTCGCTAGGAATATCCTATATGACTGACCTACTTCCAAAGTCTTTATTACCTGCTGGAAACATTTTATGTGCTGCAATGTTTAGCTTTGGCAGTATCGCTGGACCTTTACTGGGTGGAGCTTTTATTGACTTACTACCAGAGGTGTCGTTTTTCTATATCATTGTCATATTCTTATTAATTATCACCATTACGATGATTACGAAAAGACCCAAACCTGAATCAGCTTGAAATTAAAAAGACCGCAACTCCCATATGAGGAGTTGCGGTTTATTTAGATAACAATCGCCCTTTATATTTATCCAAAATCGCATTAACCTGGCCTCCAATGACGATCATCATCGCTGATAAAAATAACCAGATCATTAACACTATCACACCACCTAAACTGCCATAGGTAGCTGAATAATTAGCGAAATTCGATACATAAAAGGAAAAACCTAATGAGGTCAATTGCCAACCAATTGTTGCAACAACTGCTCCAGGCAAGGCATGTAAGAGTTTAATTTTCCTACTCGGCGCTAAGATAAAAAGAATCGTCAAGACGAAGATCATCACTAAAGACGAAACGACCCAACGCATCGATTCCCAAATATTTAAAAACTGCTCTGAAACCCCAAAAAATGAGAAGAAAAATTCTCCAATTAAACGCCCAAATACAGGTAATACCAATGCAACGGCAATGACCAGAATCATTAAGATTGTCATCGCGATCGCTAAAAAACGTGTGATAAAAACAGAACGATCCTCATCAATCTGATAAGCTCGGTTAAACGCTCGAATCAATCCATTTACACCGATTGAAGCAGACCAAATCGTCCCAATTAGACCAATAGATAGTAATCCACCATTTCTCTGCTCCATTAAATAATCAATATTATCTCTAACTAACCCAAGTGTATCTGGTGGGAAATAAGTATCGACCATACGAAAAACCTGGTTTTCTTCGATTGGTAAAAAACCGATTAACGTCAGTAAGAAAATCAGGAATGGTAATAACGATAATAAGAAAAAGTAGGCTAATTGTGCAGATAATCCGATGACTTCATCGTCTGTAAAGCGGCGAAGTACCTCACGCCAAAATTTTGAATCAAATATCACAAAGGCTCACCTTCTACCTAGATTCAGAATCAGCTCTCTCACTTAACTTTTTCTCAATTTGGTCTAATTGATTCACAAATTGTTCTACGCTGGTTGAAGCTTGGTCCAGCCTTAAGCGTAGCTGATGAATCGTTCGTGAGGGATGGTGATATATTTCCTTGAACTGATCCAAAGCTTCTTTGGACTGGTTAATAACATGATGACGCTCTTCTTGCTTAAACATCGCAAAACTAAACCCTACTACTGCTCCGACTAGCATACTTTTTTTCCACAATCGCATCTTAGCACCCCTCCAATTTTAAATATCTTGTGAACTACGAATATCGTGTAAGAGATACTCACACGCCTGTGAAACCAACTCATAGGTCTCGTCAAAGTCCCCTGTAAAGTACGGATCTGGTACGTTATTAACTGATGAATCTGGTAAATAGTCCAATAACTTCTTCACTTCTGCTTCAGACTGAGAACCTTTCATTTGATTCAAGGCTTTTATATTTTCATCGTCCATTGCAATGATATAATCAAAATGAACAAAATCTTCTTCTGTAACTTGTCTTGCCATCAGACCATTTGCATTAATTCCATGTTCTTTTAGCTTTGTTAACGTTCCTTCATGTGGTGAAGAGCCAACATGATAATCTGCAATTCCAGCTGAATCGACGACAAACTTTTCATCTAATCCTTTCACAGTTAACAAATCCTGAAAAACAGCCTCAGCCATTGGCGAACGACAAATATTACCCAAACACACAAATAAAACTTTTACCATATTGACCACCTTCAAATTATTATTCCCTTTATCTATATCCTACCTTCATTAATCATAAACAAAAATATCTGATAACAAAAGGATTTCCCCTACAATGTTATCCAATTTTTTCTGAATTCATTGTCTAGTTTTATGTGATAGCTCATCTAAACTCATATGTATATAAATCTCGTGAGTAGTGGTTTACAAATCACACGACAGCCTTCCTCCTATTTCCCTTCAAGTATATTTTACAAAAAATACGAGCAAAATAGTAGAATTTAGCTGTTAATACCTTTAAGTTAAAAAACTTAATTCTGAGCTAGTGATTGGGTAGATATGTATTCTGCACCTTGATTTTCTAGGGGGAGTGGGTGGTGAGGTTAATGATGAATCAGAAGTTTTTTTGATGAATTAGGAGTATTAATCATGAATAGCTTGATTTATTGATGAATGTGGACTTTTAATAAGGAATAACTTGATTTATTGATGAATTCTCATTTTTATTAATGAATCTCTTCCACTAATTGATGAATACCGATGATTAATTGGCGAATATGAGATATTATTACTGAATGCACCATATTATTTACTGAATCATCACCCTTAATTGAGAAATCAAATCCTATACGACTTTCGCCCCTCTTCATCCGACCTTCACACCCTCTCGTCCGACTGTCACCCCTCTTCATCCGACCTTCACACACTCTCGTCCGACTTTCGCCCCTCTTCATCCGACCTTCACACACTCGCATCCTACTGTCACCCTCTTCATCCGACCTTCACACCCTCGCATCCGACTGTCACCCCTCTTCATCCGACCTTCACACACTCTCATCCGACTGTCGCCCCTCTTCATCCGACCTCCACACCTCAGATATTAAATTAATTTAACCACCAATACCTCTTGTGGTAATATTAAATCAATAGAGAGAAGGAAGGATGAATAGGATGTATAATCGCTTGATTGAAAGCCATCAAGTTGCGATCTTTGATTTGGATGGTACATTATATGAGGGGACTGAGCATTTTAAACTACATACAGAGAACTTAAAGGCTCATCTCAATGAGCAGGAACAGCAACAATTCCAGGCTATTTATGATCAGATTCAAAAGGGAAATCACCCTGTACAAATTGGGAAAATTTATGATGGTAAGCGTGACTTAATTTGGACATGGGATCCGTTCACTGAGGAATTAACAGAAGCACGTAATTGGGACGATGAGGTTGTTGAAGTTAGCGATGCGCCGAAAAATATTAAAGCGGCCGACTTTGATTTTAATCATTGGGTTCCAATTGGTGATGGCTGGTGGCCACCTTATGCAATTGCGCGTCACTTCGGTATTGCCGTTGATACTATTCAGGAATGCTATAACAAAACCAAAGAGCAAATGTCGGAATTAGATGGTTTCTTGAACCAAACTCCTGGCTTAAAAGAATATTTAGCTTCTATCCACCAAGATCATACACTTATAGTTTGTACGAATAGTGATGAGGAAGATGCCAAACGCCTACTTAAATTCCTTGAGCTTGATGATTATTTCGTTGAATTAATTTCATGGGCACGTAAACCCGTCTTTACGAAGCAACATTTTGAATATGTATTAGATAAATATCAAGTCAAGCCTGAAGATACGATTTCTATTGGGGATAACTTCATGAATGAAATCGCCCCAGCTTTACAATTAGGTATGTCCGCAATCTGGTTGACTGATTCTCAAGTTAAACCCGTCAATGATGACCGTTTGCTCATGGTCGAGACCTTAGCACAATAAAAATAAGGAGCATCCCCCTCGGTGCTGCATCCAAAATTAGAGTAAAAATCTAGCTTTTGGGGTGCACTACCAGCACAGGGTGCTCCTTTTAATATCTATTCTCTTTCCTCAATCCATTCTTTTAAAAACACGGGCAAATAGTTATATTGGAAAACATCTGCCGGATAATCAATCGCATGGCCATCTTCCATAGCAATCTCTTGAGCTACTTCATTCAAATTTCCCATATAATCTTCATATAAAAATTCAAAGCTAACCGCTTCTTCCGGCACTAGCTGCTTCTCACAAATTTTAGGATCCATGTAATTCACATACGTACGGCAAGGAAGTGGACGCCACTCATAGGCCATACACGTATTTGTTTCTGGGTCTAGTAATGGACAAGGCAACTGTTTCTTCATGTATTCATGCTTGATCTCCCCTTGTTCAAAATCAAGTGACGTACATGCCGCTACCTTTTCCTTCTGATTTATAAAGTAGCTTTGTAAATGTTGGACGAGTTGATCTCGTTGTTCCTCTTCCATCGATTCAATCCCACGAATGATCATATTCGCCTCAAGCTTGGTTACAATAATGGGAAAGTAACAACAAAACGCACACCCCATTTGACAGGTTGGTTGCATACCCATATGATCATCCATCTGATTCATTTGTTGGGAGACCTCAGCTAATAAGTTTTTATAGGCATATAATAAACGATCTTTCGGTTGTTGAGTCTCGTTGTCGATGGCTTGTTCAGCCACTTCAACAAATCGCTCGTCATTCAACTCGAATGACCCTAGTCTCTCTAAACGTTCCTTGACATCTGATAATGTTTTATATGACATGGTCCAAAAACCTTTCTAATTATAAGTGTTTATTTCGCAACAACTTATGATAACATATCTTCCATTACCCGTCTTCTAGTCTTTATTTTAAATAAAAGAACAAATTTCCTCATAAAATATAGGCTTTACTCTTTTTTATGTCAACAATTGATGGTAAAATATCTTTTGCAGACTTTTTAGGGTAAAACTCAGAAGGAGGGCTATTCATGTACGTAGGAACAAAAGGTTGGTACGTTTCTGAACTTAAAAAACTTGGCGTAAGCAACTATGAAGGTCGTAAAATAGAGAAGTATGATGCATCAACACTTGCAAACTTATTAGAAAGTAAGAAAAATTAACCAAGATTGTTACAGAGGCTCTCCCCTCTGTAATTTTTTTGTCAAAAATTCTTAACCGATATGGTTTATAAAACATGATAAACTAACGAATTGTATAGATAAATATAAATATAGGGATGGAGGCCATCAAATGTTTGCAAATGCAGAAATAGGAATCGACTTAGGTACTGCAAACTTATTAATATATAGCAAAAATAAAGGTGTTGTCTACAATGAGCCTTCAGTTGTCGCTGTTGACTCCAAATCAGGGAATGTCTTGGCTGTTGGACATGAAGCGAAAGATATGATTGGTAAAACACCTGCTAATATTACATCAATTCGCCCGTTAAAAGATGGGGTTATTGCAGATTATGAAGTGACATCACAAATGTTAACTGAAATGCTTAAAAAAGTTAGTAAGCGTATTGGCGTTTCCATGCGAAAGCCAAATGTCGTTATTTGTGCACCGACTGGTTCAACTTCTGTTGAGCGTCGTGCCATAGAAAATGCTGTGAAAGAATACGGCGCCAAAAACGTTCATATTATTGAAGAGCCATTAGCAGCTGCAATTGGTGCAGGGTTGCCAGTGGACGAGCCAATCTCTAATGTCGTTGTCGATATTGGTGGCGGCACTAGTGAAGTCGCTATTATTTCATTCGGTGGTGTGGTATCTGCACAATCGGCGCGCGTTGGTGGAGATCACATTGATGCTGCGATAATTCAGTACGTTCGCAAAAACTATAATGTTTTAATCGGTGAACGTACAGCAGAAACAATTAAAACCGAAATCGGTTACGCACTAATTGATCATGAACCAGTCATAATCGAGGTGCGAGGTCGTGATTTAGTTGCTGGTTTACCAAAAACCATTACATTAGACTCAAAAGAAATTCAAGAAGCAATCCGTGAACCGTTAGAGCATATTTTAGAAGCTGTTAAATCAACCTTAGAAAACTGTCCACCTGAACTAAGTGGTGATATTGTTGACCAAGGAATCACTGTAACTGGTGGTGGTGCACTACTTAAAGGTATGGCCGAATGGTTAGAAAGCGAAGTTGATGTACCCGTTCATATTGCAGAAAACCCATTAGAATGTGTCGCAATTGGAACAGGTAAGTCACTACAAATGATCCATAAACTTCAAAAAGCTTCCAAATAAATAACGAATGTTGAAGCTGTCTTAAAAGTCACAGACATAATGGCTTTTGAGACAGTTTTTTTACTGTAGATGAGCATGGGCATTCACTCTTCTCCAACTCCATAAAGGTTCAAACGCAATCAATCGTGAACCCCCACACATCAAAAAAAACAATCGAGAACGACCCATCCCCGATTGGTTCGCTAGTAAATGCGTCAATGACCAGAACTGATACTTACCGAATCATCAAACCTCTTCTCTTTTTCGAAAATACTTTATATTTCTAAAGTTCACATTCACTAATAAAACACCCAAAATAACAAGTAAACCACCTAAAGTTTGCTCGATCGTCAAATCCTCACCAAAGAATAATACCGCACCAATAGCTGTAAAGACCGGTAATAGATTGAGGAATACACTAGATAAAGACGGACCAATGTCTGTCACTGCCTGGTTCCACAAGACGAGTGCAATAAAAGACGGGAAAACACCTAAATAAAATAAACCTAACCAATTGGATAGCTCACCTAATGCTGAAGGTAACCCCACTACAAACCACTCAATAAACATTGAAGGTAGCAAGATAATCACACCAAATCCTAGCATGAAAGCTGCACTACCATACACTGGGAATTTTTCATTATGTTGCTTAACTGATATCGAATAAATCGCCCAGACTAATACAGCTAACAACATAGTCATATCACCCGTATTGAATTGTAGTGACATTAATACCTCCACTGAACCGTCAGAAATCACCCACACAGCACCAACGAATGAGATAAACATTCCTAATAATTGCCTCTTACTCAACCTTTCCTTTAGAATAAAATATCCAAGGATCACAGCAAAAATCGGTGTTGTTGCCTCGACAATTCCAGCATTAATTGCTGTAGTATAGTTAAGAGATAAATAAACCAAGACATTAAACGTCGTAATTCCTGTCAAGGCGAAAACTAATAAATACTTCCAATACTGACGAAAGACATCATGATACCAACGTACTTGCTTAATAGCAAAAGGTAGAACAACTGAAAAAGCGATCAAACAGCGAAAAAAAGTAATTGTTACTGGCGGCAAGTCATTGATCGCTTTTCCAATTAATAAGTTCCCCGAGAAGATGACGACTGTAACAATAAGAAATATGTATGATTTAACCATACAATCACCACCCTTGTAACCATGTTATCACGAAACCTCTTTAATTCAATAAGAAGTGGGCAGCTTTTTCACCACCCACTTTAGTCTAATACTGACTCAATAATCCTTTACTCATTGCGATTTTTTCACACTTCAAATAAAAAGCGACCCCAATTGCTAAATAGACTAAAGAGTTGATGATCAAGATAGAAAAATCTAATACCGTGAAATCCGTCCACGTATGGCCTTGAATCATCACTTGGCGAATCATATCAAAGCCTTTAACAAAAGGAGCAAAGACTAAAAATGGTGCAACATTCAAAGGAACAAAAGCCAATCCCATTAAAATAAACTGCAAGATTTGCAAGAAGGCTTGAATCTGTTTAAAAATAACGCAAGCACCTGCCAGCATAAATCCAACCCCTATAATCCCTATAATAGTTAACAACATAATGGGGATGACGATTGTCGGTTGCAAATTTAGCCATTGATTTGCTGTTAACATGGTCGCAAATAATAATAGAATCACGACTACACTATGAATCGCTAAGTAGCCAAGAAATCTTGCTAACAAAATCCTCCACACACCATACGGTGACATATACAGCTGCTCAAGTGTGCCTCGCGTGGCCTCTAAAGTAATCGTAAACCCAATGTTTTGTAAGGTCATCATTGTTAAATACCAAAACACCATATTGACAATCCCATACTGGATATTAGCATCAGCTGTTTGTGGATCACCAATTACATTAATCCCAAAAAACATCGCCAAAAAGATAAAGTAGAAGGTAAAAATTAAACTTAATGTATTTGGAAGATAACGCTTCAGTTCAATAAACTCAATTCTCGTATTGGCACCAACTAAATTAAGAAACGACATGCTGTTTACCCTCCTCACGAATCAACTGCATAAACACTTGTTCAAAATCAATCGTCGTTCGGTCTATTTTAGTAATTTTAGTTGCTTCGCTCTTTAAAATATCCATAAGATCATAGATGTCACCTTCATTTTCTAATGTGACTTCTAACTGTAGGTCCACCATTTGATATATCGGGAATTTTCCTTCTAATAATTGTTGTTGACGATCAGATAACGGACTCCCTAGAGTAATTGAGTAAGCACGAGTTTCAAATAGATTGATTAATTGATCAACTCGTTCATCAGCAATGACATGCCCTTTATTGATAATAACCGTTCGCTCACATAAATCTTGCACAACCGGCATGTCATGTGTGCTTATGATTATGGTCTTACCTTCCTCGTTAACAATCTGTTTGAGTAACTCCCTGATTTCATAACCCGTTTCAATATCGATCCCAAGTGTCGGTTCGTCTAGTAAAATTACATCACTGTCAGCAAGTAAGGCGATCGCGATTGCTAACTTTTGCTGCATTCCCCGAGACAAACTACTAACTAACTCATTTTCTTTTTGTTTTAAATCAAACTGCCTTAATAGTTTTTCAATATGATGTCTGACTTCCTTCCGACCTTTACCTCTATTACCCGAGAAATACTCTAGGTTCTCTCTAACAGTTAAACGCCAATAAATATTTCGATTACCTTCAAGTACAGCACTAATATGGTTTAATGCTTTTAGACGATTTTTTTTAACATCTACACCTTTTATATAGATGGTTCCTTGATCAGGACTTAAAAGGCCACAAATTGACTTTATCGTTGTTGTTTTCCCTGCACCATTGGGACCTAACAGACCTAATATCTCTCCTTCTCTTACATTAAAATTAATATCACTGATAGCCGTAACCAGTTCCTTTGTCTTCCTTTTTTTATAAACCTTTTTTAATCCCTTAACTTCAATAATATTATGCTCTTCCACCAAATCACTCCCCCATTTCATCACTTTCTCTTAATTAAACCATAAAATTTGTATCCTCCACATGACCTTAAGAACCTCTTTTGTTCCGTCTTAAGACTGAGATAATCTTCCAGAATTAGTGCATATCAAACGCATCATGTTTCGCATTATGATAAAATATAATTAATGTATAGGAAATTAAAGGGGACATGCGATGCTATCAGAAACATTTGGAAACGACGGACTGATATTTTTAATTGCTTTTCTTCTATTGAGTGGGATCCTTGCCGCTAAATTCTCAAGTCGCCTCGGTCTACCTTCACTAGTCCTTTTCATCGCTGTAGGTATGGCAATCGGTAGTGATGGATTAGGATTAGTTTATTTCGATAATGTCGCCATTGCTCAATTTATCGGTATTCTTGCCCTGATTATGATTCTCTTCGAAGGTGGTCTACAGACTAAGTGGAGTACGGTCCGATCCGTAGCTGTTCCTTCGATATCACTCGCAACAGCTGGAGTATTCTTTACCGCATTAATTACTGGCTTGGCCGTTCATATAATTTTAGATGTTACATGGTTAGAAGCATTATTATTTGGAGCAATCGTCGGATCAACTGATGCTGCTGCTGTTTTTGCGACTTTAAAAGAGAGAAACATTAAAGCTAAAATGGGGGCTACCCTTGAAGCTGAATCAGGGACCAACGACCCTATGGCTGTATTCTTGACATTAATGTTTATTGAATTAATAACTAATGAACAAACGGGTTTATGGAGTTTAGTTCCATCCTTCTTCTGGCAGATGGGGATTGGACTACTATTAGGTCTTGGTATCGGTAAATTAGCATCAATTGCTATTAATAAGATTAATTTGGATTCAAGTGGTCTTTATCCTGTATTAGCCGTTTCATTTGCATTAATTACTTATAGCGTTGCTTCGTTAATTGATGCCAGTGGGTTTCTTGCAGTCTATGTGGCTGCTTTAGTCATCGGAAATACTGAACTAACATACCGTTATTCGATCTTTCAATTCAATGAAGGATTGGCTTGGACAGCTCAAATCATTATGTTTATCATTCTAGGATTGCTTGCTTTTCCAGAGCAGGTTTTCCAATTATCTAACGTCTTCTCAGGAATATTAATTTCACTTGTGCTCATTTTTATTGCTAGGCCCGTTGCTATTTTCTTATCAACTATTGGTATGAAGTACACAATTAAAGAGAAAACCTTTCTTTCCTGGGCAGGTTTAAGGGGTGCTGTTCCAATCGTTTTAGCAACCTTCCCAATAGTTGCAGGAATTGAAAATGCAGATACTTACTTCAACATTATCTTCTTCGTCGTACTCATATCGGCACTCGTTCAAGGTTCAACAATTAGTTATGTCGCAAGTAAACTAGGGTTAATGGGGCCAGTCAAAGATACACCTCACCACTCGATTGAGCTAATTTCAATTGCCCAGGCCAATGCCGAAATGGTTCAATTTCAAACTAATAGAGATAATGCTATTGTTGGTAAAAAGCTGCATGAAATCGACTTTCCTAAGAAAGCTTCCATTAGTGCTATTGTTCGAGGTGACGATCTGGTTACACCATATGGGGATACAGAAATTCAAGCAGGTGACTTCCTTTATATCCTGGTTTCAAAAAAATACCACTCACAATTAATGAAAGTATTAAACAAAAAAAATGAGCAAGCGAAATAATCGCTTGCTCATAATTTATAATTATAGGGAGATATTTTACGAACTCTATTAAAACCATAACATATAATTAACTGTCATTAAATTACGGGCTCATTAATTAAATGTTACAATTATGTCAATTTACAAAATACTCACAATAATAGCTATAGCAATAATGATAATAACAAAAGATACAATATAAATGGCAGACAACATTGGAACATTAGATTTCAACGAATGATCCTCATATTCAATCGAACGCTCCAACTCTTCCTTCGCAGTCGTGCCTTGTCTTTCATACTCTTTTATTTTACGATTTTGCTCCTTGGCAATTAATAAGGTCGATACTAACGTAATAACAAATAATATACTAATGATAACAATTAATGTTGTGATCAATGAAGTTCCCTCGCTTAGTTAATAGTTGTCAGCTCGTAGGTATCTTTACCATGAGATTTTGCCTGGTATAATGCGTTGTCAGCAATCTTAAATAATTGATCTTCAGTGACTGACTGTGAATCTGGCATAGCTACACCTATACTGGTAGTCACATACACTTTTTGACCGCTGAAAATCCAATCATTCTCTAATACTTTTTGTATGCGATGGATAATTTCTATAGCATCTTGTTTGGACGTTATATTAGATAACAAGACAACAAATTCATCTCCACCGATTCGTGCGACAACATCAGAATCACGTAAACTGGCCTTAATCCGTTTACCGAACTCTTTAATAACCTCATCCCCCATATCGTGTCCTAAATCATCATTAATAGATTTAAAATTATCAATATCAAGCATCATCACCGCAAAATTTAGACCCTTATTTTGATAATCTTTTAGATGGTCAATCAAATAAGTTTTAAATAGACGACGATTAGGAAGTTCTGTAAGTGGATCATGGTAAGCGAATAGTTTTAATTGTTCTTCGTATTTCTTTCTTTCAGATATATCACGTGTAACGACAACCATCTGAATTCCATGATCATCGTAGATTGGCTTAGCCTGCAGTTCAAACCATAGCCATCCTTCTTCACGGTGCTTTTGTCTGAATTCTAGTGAAATAGGTTGTCCATATTCTTTGGAATAAGTAAACGCATCCAATACCCTGTCAAAATCTTCTTCATGCAAATTATGTAGTAATGACTGACCTACATAATGCTCCGGTGGATGACCCAGAATATATTTATAGGATGGAGAAGCGTAAGTGATATAGCCCTGATGATCAACTAACGTAATCAAATCATGAGAGCTTTCAGCAATCATACGGAATCTTTCTTCATTACTTTGCAAAGTACGTTCAGCTTGTCTTTGTTCTGTTATATCTTTCATGATCACATAAACACCTAATACGCGCTCATCAGCAACGATCGGTGTCATATTGACGTCTAATTCCATCTCTTCGTTATTAGTATTCGGAATCGTTACCTCAAAAGATTGTATTGAACGGCGTAAAGTTTGAATAAAATGTCGCTTCATTTGACGTCTCATTTTATGATCAATAATGTCAAATGCGAATTTCCCAATCAAATCTTTCTTATTATATCCAGTAAGCTTTTCAAAGGCGCGATTAACTTCCATCAGCTTACCTTTATGGTCTATTGAGAAAATAGCATCGGCATTATCGTGAAATAGTGACTTATAACGCTGTTTACTTAACTCTAGCCGTTGTTTGGAAACTTCTCTTGCTTCTTCAGCACGTTTAAAATCAGTAATATCTCTTGCCACTGCTACTACATGAGTACAAACACCACCTTCAGAAAATAACGGTGTTAGCTTAACCTCATTAACTTGTTCTGAACCGGTTGGTGCGTATAAATGATCCTCATATGTAATCACTCGACCTGTTATTACAGCCTCTATATATTTCTTCTCAAGCCGCTCAGCCTGTCCCATAGGGAGGACAGCTCTTAAATTCTGACCAATCGCATTCTTAGTTAATGGTGTCTTCTCTAAGGCTTGTTCGTTTATAAATTCGTAATAAAACTGACGATCCTCACCCACTTGCATGACGAACACCATACTATCAAAGCCACTCCTTAACACCTGATGAAGTAATTGATTTTCTAACTTCACAAATGATTCCCCCAGATACTCAGTTCTTCCCCTTGACCTATTAAAGCTTTAGCGAGTTAAATTAAATTATTTAAACACCTAATGATAGTGTAACGTAATTCATTGGTCCTAGCAAAATATCCCTAGTTACCTATCCTATTAGTTCCCTTTCTTCTATTTTACTCTAAATAAAAAGAAAATTCTACCAAATTCAAAAACCTTTTTCACTAAAATGTTGCGACTTCATTCGACAATTTTAAAACGGCATCTACTCATCATATCACATGTATACTCTCTGTCATTTAGCAAAAACTGTATGAAGGAATGTATGATGGAGGGAAGTTTATGAGTGAACATTTTGATTTACCAAATGAATCCAAGCCGATCTGGAAAGATACACTAAAGAATTTTTCCCATGAGCCCTTAAATGAAGATGTAAAAACAGAGGTAGCTATTGTTGGGGGTGGAATTACTGGAATTACCGCAGCTTACTTACTTAGTAAGTCTGGAACAAAGGTAACCTTAATTGATGCTGATCGAATCCTTAGTGGAACAACCCTTTATACGACTGCTAAAGTGACTGCACAGCATAACTTAATATATGATGAGTTGATTAGTCATTTTGGATACCAAATCGCTCGAGGTTATTACGAAGCTAATTCAGAAGCCATTAAATTGATTGAATCCATTATTCAAGACAACCAAATTGATTGTGCTTTTTCTAAGCAAGATGCCTACCTCTACTCCACAACTGGAGAATATGCACGAAAAATTGAAAAGGAATACCAAGCCTATGAAGGTTTAAATATAAATGGAAAAATAACCGATCAAATTCCTTTTAATATTGATATTGAAAATGCACTGTATATGAAGGATCAAGCCCAATTTAATCCAACTCAATATTTGAGTCAACTAGCGGACTTAGCCAAGAATCAGGGAACAAAGATTTATGAACAAACAACAGCTGTTGATGTCCAATCAGATGAAAACCATGCTACAGTTATAACTCGAGAAGGTCATAAAATCGAAGCCAAATATGTCTTATCCTGTTCTCACTTTCCTTTTTATGAGGGACGTGGTTTATACTCAGGACGGTTACGAGCTGACCGGTCTTATGTCATTGCCTTTCCGACTGATTCTTATCCTGGTGGTTATTATTTAGCTGTTGATCAGCCCTCTCGTTCTATAAGACAGACAACCATCCATCATCAAGATTATATTTTATTTGGGGGCGAAAGTCACAAAGTCGGACAAGGTGGGAACTTCCAAAAACATTATCATGCACTAAAACGCTCAGCTGAGCAGATTTTCGGCAAACAACCGATTATGTATCGTTGGTCTACTCAAGATCTAATTACATTAGATAAAATACCTTATGTTGGTCCTATTACCAAAAATGAACCTCGTGTTTTGGTTGCTACAGGTTACCGGAAATGGGGAATGACTAACAGTACAGCAGCAGCTAAACTAATGGCTGATACTGTTCAAGGTAATATTAATCCTTACCAGGAAGTTTATCAGCCTTCAAGGTTTAACGCAGACCCAAGTTTAAAGAAATTTTTTAGAGAGAACTTTGATGTCACTAAGCACTTAATTAAAGGGAAGTTGGCCTTTCCGAAAAACAAGATAGAAGACTTAGGAAAAGATCAAGCGACCACGTTTGTGACAAACGGTCACCGAAAAGGTGCTTACAAAGCTAACGATGGGACGGTCTATATTGTCGATACAACATGTACCCATGTCGGTTGTGAGGTTAACTGGAATGATGCTGAACGCACCTGGGATTGCCCTTGTCATGGTTCTCGCTTCTCTTATAAAGGAGAAGTTATTGAAGGTCCAGCTGAAACAGATTTAAAAAATTACGATTACCACTTATTAGATAATTTTGACCCGAATAAAGATGGTGGGTATTAAAAATTTCAATTTTAGTTTTCCATAATCATAATTAACTTATATAGTCTAAAAATGAATAATTCAAGGTAATAAGCTGTCCCAAAAAGCCCTTCTAACCACTTTTTGAGACAGCTTGTTTTTTAAAACTTTGATTTCATTAATACTCTTATTAGCATTTAAAATCTAAAAGCATTGGAAGGAGTCAATTCTCTCTAAATCGATCCCGAAATATGTCCAGAAGAATCCAGTCCAACGATACCCAGCAACTGATCTTCTACCTACATAAGTTGGATAGAACCAGAATCTCTGACGGTTATCTAACCAAACATATGTGTAGCGATAAAGGCAACGGCGAATTGCACCTGGGTCAACGGCCTGTATGCCGAATTCTGCTTGCTGTGGTGTAAATGATGGTGGTGGTGAAGATGGAGGGCCTACTTGTGGTTGCCCCGGTCCTCCTGATTGACCTGGTTGGCCTGGTTGAAACCCTGGTCCTCCTGGTTGGCCTGGAAAATCTGGTTGACCTGGCTGATATCCTGGTCCTCCTGGTTGGCCTGGAAAATCTGGTTGACCTGGCTGATATCCTGGTCCTCCTGGTTGACCTGGTTGGCCTGGTTGAAACCCTGGTCCTCCTGGTTGGCCTGGAAAATCTGGTTGACCTGGCTGATATCCTGGTCCTCCTGGTTGGCCTGGAAAGCCTGGTTGACCAAACTGTGATCCGATAAATCCTCCCAATAAACTTAACGGCCAACTATACCATTGGCGTTGGTCGTCTTGTGGATAATAATTTTGATCCAATGACCTCGCACTCCTCTCGAAGATTTTGTTGTATCTAACCCATATTATGTACTGACGTATGAGCAAGTGCCTTGTCTTCAGCTGAAATAGGCATTTGTATTATAATCTTCGAAATAGTTACTTTTCACCCTAATCTTTTCCAAATAATCATGATATGATGGTTTTAACAATGAAAAAAGGGGGGGATTTAATGTTACATAAAGAGAAATACTTTTGGACTCTGATGACCATCTTCTTCATTGCTATCATCGGAAATCAATGGTATTACCACTCGAAGACACTTGATCAACCAATTGTATTCGATCATGACATATATATGGAAGCGTCACCAGAAGGAAGTTTTCAACTATTCTACCTTGTCAATAGACATGATTCGACACACATACGGAAGGTCTTTTTAACTGAAGGTGATAAGTCTGTGCCGCTTCAACCACAAGCACCATTTCAGCCATTTAGTTCTCACCAAGGTCATCACGATACTTTTGGAGAATTTAATCACTATGCTATTAATACAGCCAACCTTCATCTTAATGATCATATACTTATTCAGCTTTTAGCAGAGTCAGATCACTTTGTAACAGATAAGATGACCGTTGAATTTTCAGATGGTACCAGTCAAGATATTGATATTAACCTGTCCATAACAGAACCAAAACCACGACCCAAACAGGGACTATCTCATCATGCTAGTGTTAGTTCAAGTCCTAAATCTAGTGATTCTTATCGAGCACAAGAAAACATATCGATTGATCAAATCACTTATCCATTAAGGGATCAATTTCCAAGTGGATTACAAGTCAAGGTTCAAGCACCCGCTCAGCCAGGGGTGGTCAACGACATTGAACAGTTAGCTTGGAATGAGGTACCAGGCGATGAGTTAGAAAATATCTCCTATCCACTGACACTTGAAGAAAATGAATCAATTTTAGTGACACATCAAGCAACAAATGATTTAACAATTATGATCGCAGCACCCTTAATCCTTCATGGAGAAACTGAAACTGGTGAATCGTTTCAACAAAAGATTCATCTATCAAACCTCCCTTACCACCTAGACCAAGAAGCCTTAATAGAATTTATAGAAACGAAAGGAAGGTGAAGAAGAATGAAGTATGCTTTCACACTTATGTTTTGGGGTTTTATCATCGTTTTTCTCGAAATTTTTATCATTAGTATCGATATTTCTCCAGATCCTATTGGATTTTTTATGATAGCTGTAGGCCTTTATCACCTAGAAAGCGATTATCCAATAGCAAAACGTGGTGGATTAACGGCATTTATTCTGGCAGCACTCTCCACTCCATCTGTATTTATTGCAAATAACGATTTACACGAAGCAATCACTGGTGGCTGGTTTTTCTACTCTACAGCTTTAACGATCATGGAAGTTATTCTTGTTTACTTTATCTTAAAGTTGATGATAGAAATCTGTAAGGAATTCAAATTAGAAGAACTTCAAAACAAATATAAGACTTTCCTTAATTGGTATGTCAGTGTATTTATCATTGTCCATTTATTGTCTGCTTTCACTCTCAATGTTTATAGCAATACATATGGAAGTTTGGTCATAATCTTTGGCCTAATCAGTTTGGTATTTCATATAGTCTTTTTAGTATACTTGTTTAAATTTCGACAAATCGAAGAAAATAATCATTATGACACAGATCTACCTGATCAAAAGGAGAATGTAAATGAATAAAGCTGTATTTCTGGACCGTGATGGCGTTATTAATGAAGTAAAATCGGAGCGAGTTCGCTTTGTCAATAAACCTGAGGACTTCCACTTTTTAGAAAGCTCCAAACAAGCTATGGCAAAATTAGATCATGCTGGTTATGATTTATTTGTTGTAACCAATCAAGGTGGGGTTGGTCTTGGTTATATGACCAAAGAAATGTTAGATGAAATCCATAAGAAAATGACCGAAGAAATTAAAGAGGCAGGGGCGACCATTAAAGAAGTTAAAGCTTGTATTCATAAGCCCCATGAAGGCTGTGAGTGTCGCAAACCCAAGCCTGGTATGATTCTTGACTTAATCGATCGCTATGATATTGATCCAAATCAAAGTTATATGATTGGAGACCGAGAAGTTGATTTAGAAGCTGGCAATGCAGCGGGTGTGACAAGCCTCATGGTGGATGATGAGTCACCACTAGCCCACCAATCCTTTAATAGCCTACCAGAAGCGGTTGACTGGATCTTATCTACGAAATCTTCTTAAGAGTTTAAAGAAACACCCACAAATTTCAAAAAATCTTGTGGGTGTTATTTTCCAACAAACATTTGCGTCCAGTAAGTCTGATAACCCTCTTGAACAAAACCAACACCAATATGTGTGAACGTGTCATTTAATATATTTTCTCGATGTCCTTCGCTATTCATCCAGCCATCCATTACTTGTTCTGGTGAGCGTTGTCCCATGGCAATATTTTCACCAGCAGCTCGATACTCAAGACCATAGTGATCCATCATCTCAAAAGGTGAGCCGTATGTCGGAGACTGGTGGTCGAAATAATCATTAGCTGCCATATCATTCGATTTCTCACGCGCTACAACACTAATTTCATCTGAAAAATCTAACGGAGATAACCCTTCTTTGTCACGCTCTTCATTCACTAATGTATGGACCTGCTCCTCAAACTCAAGAGCGTCAAAATCTGAAACCTCTACCTCTGACTCTACTTTGCTTGGGTCTTCTGATTGAGTCACCGGTGCTGATTCAGATTCACTTTCATTCATTTGTGAAAATGTGACGGCAATTTGATCAAAAGTATTAATCGCATAACTTACCATATGGGTTAAATCAACTTCAGACATACGTTCCATGAAGTCATCAACTAATCCACTATTTAATTGGCTTTCATCCTCATGTTGACCTTCTACTTGGCTACTTGTTAGTTGATTAAATGGGACGACATTAATTGTGAAAATAATCGCTCCAACTAATACTAAGGTTTTTATGACTCGCATGTCTGAGCCCTCCTATAATGATATCCTCATTCTATTATAATTGAATCATTACCATGATGAACATATAAACCTCTATTTAAACAAGTGTGAAAACATTTCCACTTCCTTCACTAAATGATTTTTAAATTATAAATGACGTTTAACATATCTAACAATTGATATAAATCAATGAAATGACTCTAGAGTTTGAACTAACCTATTAACAAGAAGATGAAGAAGGAAGGTTATAGTTATGTTAGAAATGATCATGGATATACCAACGATCAAAGATATATTTCATAAGTATTCCAACAAAGAACGTTATACTACTGCGATTATTAAGTATTACAAGCAACTAACTAAACCGACCTTGGATGAAGAATACATCGAGTATCGTAAAAAGATCGGGCAGATTCACAACAAGATCCACCTAACAGACGAATGGTTTATTGGCTCTTACACACGTGTTTATGAATATATCATTCCGTTTATCGCTGCAAAATTTCATAAATCACCTAATGAACTGTCCAAGATTCTCGTAGCACTTAATCGAATTATTACATTTGATAGTTTAATTGTTTTAAGTGCTTATCAAGAAGCACATGATTACCAGATGGTTCAAAGTATTAGCACCGTGATGGAGTATGTCACCAGCGCTGACCAAGTCAAAGGATTAATGGAAGATGTTGAAAACACGACACATGAAACCGAAAATGTCAGTGCCTCTTCACAAGAACTGAGTGCTTCAGTGGAAGAAGTAGCGAACAATGCCGTATCTGTATCCGAAAGCAGTGAACAAATGGTAACAGAAGCAAGAAAAGGCCAAGAAGTGATCGAAACGTCACTTAATAGTCTCCTTACGATGGCAGACGACTTCACCAATACGAAGGATAAAATTGACCAACTCGTTAAAGAAGTAAACGATATATCCCAAGTCGTCGATTTTATAAAAAATATTGCCAGCGACACGAACCTATTAGCCTTAAATGCTTCCATTGAAGCTGCACGTGCAGGAGAAAGTGGAAAAGGATTTGCAGTCGTTGCTGATGAGGTTAGAAACTTAGCCGAGCAAACCCAGCAATCTGTCGAAAAAATCTCTAGCACGATTATCGGCATTCAAAATGAAGCCGAATCAGTCGGAGATGAAGTAGATCAAATGTCTAACCAAATCCACGGTCGGGTAACTCAAACGAAAGAAGCGATCACAACCCTTGATGATATTATGGTTCAAGTCGATGAAGTAAGTAGTGCAACTAGTAATATAGCAGCGATCGCAGAACAACAATCAGCTGCAACTCATGAGATTACTGATCGCATTACCAATGTCCACCAGCATACTGAAGATATCAAAAAACAAGGGAACTTAACAGGACAATCGATTTACCAAGTTAGCTTAGAAGTCGATGAACTTAGACACCAGACAATTGAGGTCATCCCAGAACTAACCCCTGCTCAAAAGCTTCGTGTCGCACAAACTGAACTTAAAAATAAGAAATGGTTCATTTACAATAAGATGCTCGGTTACGAAGACCTAGCAAATGAACAAGTCTTAAATGATCATAGTCATTGGTATCAAGAGCTTAAATCAGACGGTCAGATTAATTCTCTTGATTCATTTATCGAATTAGATTCACACTTAAAAACGTATCAACAATTAATAACTGAGGCTAATAACTTAATCCATCATGATGCATCTAAAGTCGATTTAACACAAATCGATAACGTCTTAACCACGCTCATTCGACTCATTCAAGACGTAGAAAACAGCCTAACCAAGCAATGGTACAATACGTAAAAACACCTCTCCTAGAACGAATCTGGGAGAGGTGTTTCTTAAATCTATGAAAAGTTAATTTTATACTCGCATTTTTCATCACCATTGACATTACACTTAACTTCTCTAATATTAATTTTCCCATCATAGACAGTTGATAGGGCACCTTCCAAGATTGCCCCTTCTAAGTCACAGACCATATTCCCTTCATGAACTGGTAACCCTTCACAAAAACAGTCTTCAATGGAGATATGAACCTCTTGATCATCAGTTTGATCAATAATCTTAGGAATTCCGATTTTCATTTCTTCAAACACCTTCAACGTTTCTTCTAAAGAGTTCACTGGAATACTCTCTCCAATTTTTCTCCCTACGGTTATGGTAGTGTTCTTACCTTTCATGGGTAACCCTTGATACATCCCAATAAGCCTTACTGACCTAAATAGTTCTAATGGAACCATATCACCTAACGTGTCTCTTTTAATCTCCTTCATATCGTCAAATGAAAATAAATTCATCGCTCACACCCCCATTAATAGTTAATCCCATTATTTCAAAGAAAAGGACGGAGAACATTGACACAAATCAAGTACATAATCATCCACTTAAATTATGCTTTGGATAAAGGAGGAATCGTGATGAATAATCAGTTTCAACATATTTGTGAGCAAGGGTTCGAACAGCTCTCTGTCAGTATGTTAATTACTGACCTTAACGGTAAAATCACCTACGTGAATTCGGTTTTTCAAGAGCTTACCGGAACTAGCATTAATGAGGTGCTTGGTTCACATACAAATGATCATTTTAATTGTCCAATCACACTTGAGGAACCTTGGGAGGGTGAATGTCAACTTCGACATAAAAATCATGGGATATCAACACAATGGGTGGTGATCACACCGATTTATGACGATGAGGGAATGTTCTTGGAAACGGCAATATTTATTTGTCCTAACCCAGGTGATATCGATACACTAACCAAGCTTCCGAATCGACGGTCTTTTGAACAACAGCTTCAACAAGCATTATCCGATTCAAAACTCCAAGATCAAGTATTTGCAGTATTGTTTTTGGACTTGGATCGGTTTAAATTTGTTAATGATACGCTCGGTCATTCATCTGGTGATTCCTTATTGCTCCAAGTCACCGAACGAATAAAAAGAAGTATTCGCTCACAGGACATCATAGCCAGAACGGGTGGGGATGAATTTGTTTGCCTACTACGGAATATCAACTCGGAAAAGGATGCAGAAAATATTGCCAAACAAATAATCACTTCTTTTAATCACCCATTTCATTTAAAAGAGACAGAGATTCATATTACGACTAGTATCGGGATCAGTCTTTATCCATTTGATGGCGATGATTTAGAAACATTAATTTCAAACGCTGACTCGGCAATGTATCGCGCCAAGCGAAAAGGTAAAAACCAAATCGAAAAAGCTGAAGTCGAAATCAATGCCGGTGCATTCGAACGACTACTAATCGAAAACAATCTTAGAATGGCCTTATCAAGAGAGGAATTTTACTTAGTCTATCAGCCACAACTCGACCTTAATAGTAACCAAGTAAATACCTTTGAGGCGCTGATTCGCTGGAACCATCCCGATTTAGGCATTATTCCACCATCAGAATTTATTCCAATTGCAGAAGAAACGGGGCTGATCACTCCTATTGGTGATTGGGTCATTCAAACTGCTTGTGAAAAAATAAAAGAATGGGAACAAGCAGGATACCCAGCTATAAAAGTTGCCGTCAACTTATCTGCCCAACAATTTCTTCAAAAAGGCATGGTAGATAAACTGACGGATACCTTGATTAGAACTAATGTCGACCCAAGCCTACTCGAACTTGAAATAACAGAAAATATGGTCATGCATGATGTGGAATCTGCGGTTTCAACTCTCCATACACTAAGAGAACTAGGTGTTCGTATTTCAATTGATGATTTTGGTACGGGATACTCCTCCTTAAATTACTTAAGAAATTTTCCTGTAGATCACTTAAAAATAGATCGGTCGTTCATCAATGATATCGAGACCGATCCAAGCAGCAAGGCACTAACCAATGCCATTGCGACTTTAGCCCATGACCTTGACCTAAAGGTGATCGTCGAAGGTGTCGAAACACTCAATCAACTCAATTTACTAAGAGAATCATCATGCGATATGGTTCAAGGCTACTATTTCAGCAAACCCCTTACCTCTGATTTAGTGACAAGTTTTATGAATTATGTCAACCAGGAAGAGACTTATTCATTTACTTAATAGTCTAAAATTATGACCAAGGACAAATGACAATAATTTTATCTCATAAGTTAGACACCAATCTTTCAAGAAAAATGCACAAGTATTGCAAAAAATTGATTCATAGTAATGTTAGAAATTAAAGAAAAGGGGATTATTGTATGCGTAAAATAGGAATTGGCATAGGAACCATATTGATTATCGCATTAGCACTTTTTATATTAATAGAAGATCCCAATAATTCAAATAGCGATATCAAAGATGTTGGCTTATCCCAAGAAGAAGTTGAAGAAGGTTTAGATCTACAGGAAAATGGTGCTGATGGTACTTATGTAGTTAATTTATTAGAAGGAAGCTTTGAAGGAGAAGTTAAGGGCACTGTACTTTCAGATACTGATTGCGAAGCTGATGAGGAAGGAATAAGTCGGTGCCATAACGAAATAGAACTTGAGAATCAAAAGGAATTAAAGATTAAAAATCCACACAATATGCAAAATAATCGTTGTTTAAGTCCTGGTGAAACTATTCATCTATCGAAAAATCAAGAAGGAAAGATAGTTGTTCAGTTAACAGAAACTTAAAAAGATCAAATAGTATAGTATGATTGATAGCCCAGTTAGATGACTAATAAAACAGTCTCCTAACTGGGTTTTACCAAACAAGAGCTTTGGATATTTGGTACAAAGCTCTTGTTTAACTTTCATTTGCCTTCTTTCAGTAAAGCTTTAAAAGCTTATATAACTTTATTCTTTTAACAACTTTGCATTTATGGCAACAATCACTGTGCTTAAACTCATCAATATAGCTCCTATAGCTGGACTTAATACAATTCCGATTGGAGCAAAGATTCCTGCAGCTAAAGGAATTGCGAAAATGTTGTATCCTGTTGCCCACCAAAGGTTTTGCACCATTTTACGATACGTTTTTTTAGACAGATCCATTAATGATACCACATCGTTAGGATTACTTTTTACCAGTACAACATCTGCTGTCTCCATGGCTACATCCGTACCTGCACCAATGGCAATTCCTAAGTCAGCTGTTGCTAATGCAGGGGCATCATTGACACCATCACCTGTCATAGCAACCTTCCACCCATTTTCTTGTATAACCTTAACTTGATTGGCTTTATCATCTGGTAAAACTTCTGCATAAACTTCATCAATACCCAGTTGCTTGGCAACCCAGTTTGCCACTTTTTTATTGTCACCTGTCAACATAATAGGGTGTATTCCATTTTCTTTTAAAGTGGTAATAGCCTCTTTAGCTGTTTCACGAACCATATCTGCCAGTGCAATCATACCAACCAGCTCATCTTCAAGCAGGACGAACACCACCGTTTTGCCTTCTTCGGACATTTGATTAAACAGCTGGAAATCATACGTTAAATTATTGTTGTTTACATAACCAGGACTAACAACATTTACTTTTTTACCATCAACTTTTCCTTGGATACCCTTACCTGTTATAGATTCAAAGTCTGTTATGTTATCCAAAGGAATATCTTTATCTTTTGCTGCCTTCACAATTCCGGTTGCTATTGGATGCTCAGAATTTTGCTCGAGACTAGCTGCTAATTTTATGACTTGTTCTTCATTATACTCTCCACTAGCTACGATATCTGTTACTCCAAATTCTCCTTTAGTTAAGGTTCCAGTTTTATCAAAAACAACAGCATTTAATTTACGGGCACCTTCAAAGTTTGCTCGGTTTCTTATTAATAGTCCCTTTTTAGCAGAAATTGACGTAGAAACTGCTATGACAAGAGGGGCTGCTAAACCTAACGCATGAGGACATGTAATAACCATTACCGTTACCATTCGCTCAATAGCTACGTCAAGTGGATACCCTAACATCAACCAAATAAATAAAGTAGCAAAACCAGCGATCAATGCTAGGTAGAATAACCATTTTGCGGCCCGATTCGTTAAATCTTGTGTCTTGGATTTTGATTCCTGCGCTTCTTTTACTAGTGTGATAACTTGTGATAAATACGATTCCTCACCGGTTTTTTCTACTTGTATTGTAAGAGATCCCTCATTATTGACTGCCCCACCAATGACTTCATCACCTTTAAACTTTTCTACTGGTACAGACTCCCCAGTAAGCATCGATTCATCAATTGCCGATTTTCCATCAATAATTGTGCCATCAACCGGGATCTTTTCACCTGGTTTTACAAGAACACGATCATTGTTCTTTAAATCAGACAATGGAACATCTTGTACTTCGTCATTGTCATCTAATCGATGGGCTTCATTTGGCATGAGTTTAACAAGCTGTTCCAATGCATTAGAAGCACCCATCACTGAACGCATTTCTATCCAATGACCTAACAACATAATGTCGACTAACGTTGCTAATTCCCAAAAAAGTTGATTACCACCCCAACCAAAGACAACTAAGCTACTGTAACCGTAAGCAATGGAGATAGCTAGTGCTATCAGCGTCATCATCCCTGGGTTCTTTCTTTTTAGCTCATTGATTGCTCCCGTTATAAACGGCCAGCCACCATAGAAAAATACAACTGATGAGATTGTAAATAATACATACATATCACCCGTAAAGCGCCAATCAACACCCAAAAACCCCTGAATCATTGGGGATAGAGCAAGAATTGGAATCGTCATAATTAAAGAAATATAAAAACGTTTTTTAAAATCTTCTACCATATCACTGTGGTCATGATGATCATGTCCATTTTGGCTGTTCCCACCGTGATGATTATGATTTTCATGGTGTACATGGTGATGACTATGGTGATGTTCATGGTTGTGGTGTTCATGACTATGATCATGATTTCGTCTTTCATCTTCATGTTTAGACATTAATACCACTCCTTTTATGTTAGGGAGGATTTACTAAGTCTTTTCCTAGAAAGTACAATCACGTGATTTTAGCAAACCTTACATCCCCCTTTGATATTCTAAATCTATCTTCTATTAAATAACTATAAAGAAGAATTATCCACAAATTATCATGAAAGTGTTACGTAATAATGAATAATCTGTTATCTTTTTTCCTACTCAGTCTTAAACAGGATCAACATGGTTGATTTTCATGAGTCTCATGTTCGTTTTGGGAAAAGAACTAAAACCTCTGTTCCTTCATTCCATTGACTATCTATTTGAATTCTTCCACGGTGAGCGTCCATTAATGCCTTGACGATAGACAACCCTACTCCTATTCCTCCTGTTTTTCTGTCTCTAGATTTATCTCCTCTATAAAATCGCTCAAACAAATATGGCCTATCCTCTTCTTTTATCCCAATCCCTTCATCTTGAACAATAAAACCAACATAATCGTTAGATTCTACTGTCTTTACAAATACTTTTTTCCCAGCCGGAGTATACTGAAGAGCATTGTTTATTATGTTCGTCAACACTTGTAAAACACGATCTTGATCTGCATATAACCAATATTCTTCCTTTGGTTTTTCCACGTTCAACAAAACGCCTTTCTCCTTAAAAGCCAGAGCGAATTGCCCTTCCATTAAATGTAACAAATTGCCTACTTCTATTTTGCTTTTATTGAGTTTTATTTGGGGGTTTTCAGCAGCTATTAACTCTTCTAATTCATTCACAAGACGTACTAACCGCATTAATTCATCATGACTTTGTTGTAACCTTTTGCTCGATGGCTCGAATACCCCATCAAGATAAGCTTCCATTTGACTTCTTAGCGTGGCGAGTGGTGTGCGTATCTCATGAGCAAAATCAGCCGTAAACTGTCTTCTAAGCATTTCTTCTTTTGATAAGGACTCAGCCAGCTGATTAAATGATCCCCCTAGTGGTCTCATTTCATTTGTTAATTTCTCGACATTTACACGTGTTCTCCAATTATGATCTTGTAACTCTTGAATAGCTTTTGATAACCTTCGAAACCCACTAGTTAAGCGTTTTGAAAATAACAAACTAAACAATATGGCTAAAATAACTGTAACCAATACTGCAAGGTAAATATTATTTTTGATCGTTTCTAAAAACGCTATATCTTCACCGATAATTTCTTTTGGATAGTAAACTTCCATATTACCAATCGAACGATTATCATGTGTGAGGTTATATGAAACAATTTCGTATTCATTGTTCTGATTAACCTCTGGATTCGTACCCATACCATCCATCATTTCGAGCATTCTTGCTGTATCAGCAATTAATTCACCATCAACATTATAAACCTTATAAAATATGTCTTCCGTCATAGCCTGTTGATGCATTAGGCTAATTAATTGGTTATCAATAATTTCACCCGTTTCCCTGTGAGACTGTATTGCCTCCCTTTCAACCAATCTACTACTTTCTTCTCTATTCTTCTGTATATATTCACTAAACTGACCCTCAAATCCCCATAAGATCGAGAAGCTAGTTAGGAGAATACCACAAAGTGATACAACTAAAAGATAAATCAAAATCTTAAAACGAAGTGTCAACCGCATCAGGTGTACCTCCAAACTTATAACCCATTCCAAACACAGTCAAAATATACTCTGGTTGGCGAGAATCCTTTTCTACTTTTTTCCGTAAGTTTTTTATGTGTGTATCAATACTACGTTCATACCCTTCAAAAAAAGCTCCATCCTCTTGAATCTTTTCTAGCAGATCCAAACGACTATAAACTCTTCCCGGGTAGCTTGCCAAGGTAACCAACAGTTTATATTCAATAGGAGTTAGTGATAGTAGTTGACCACCTAATTCTACCTCCTTTTTAATAAGGTCTGCTTTTAAGTTTCCATTATTAAACGATAACTCATTTCGTTGGGCTAGTTTATTAACCCTTCGTAGAATTGCCTTTACTCTTATGATGACTTCCCTGGGACTAAACGGTTTGGTTATATAGTCATCTGCCCCAATAACTATTCCATTGATGAGATCATCTTCTGATGATTTGGCTGTTAACATAATAATAGGAACATCACTTTCTTTTCTAGTTAATCTGCAGACCTCTTCACCTGATATATCTGGTAGCATTAGATCTAAAATAATGATATCCGGATGATCCTCTTTTATTTTTCTCAAAGCTTCTATACCATTAGAAGCAAGAATGATCTCCCAACCTTCTTTCTCAAAGTAGGCTTCTAACACTTCAAGAATCATATCTTCGTCATCAACAGTAAGAATTTTAGTCATTTTACCACCTCTTTCTTTTATCGTACCATCAAAATCAAACGATCATAATCATCTTCACAACTTCCACATAAGTTCACCATAAATTATCCATTTAAGGGGGGTATGATTTAAGTAAGAAAGGAGATGTTAACGATGAAAAAATTACTAATGGGAATATTAATTGGAGCAGTTCTAATTGGAGGTGCAACCTTTGTTGCTGCAGATTCTAATGGGAATGGTTTTTTCAACTTTGAGGATATGCAGCCATTAATGGAGCAAATGCATCCTGAATTGTCACCAGAACAACAAGAAGAAATGTTCAATGATTGCCACGGGGAAGAAGGACAGATGCATGACAATACAGAGTTCCCTGGCATGATGAATAATTTCTAGTACAGATTGAGGTGAGTCAAATGATGGGTGGCTATGGCTTTGGGATGATGAACTGTGGACTTTTGGGATGGATCATCTACCTTCTAATCATTGGAATAGTCGTTTATTATTCCACCAAATTAGCCTTAAAACATTATGATAGAGTGCAAAAATGAATTTAGTAAAAGGACTAACTAAAGACGGTATATAGTTAGTCCTTTTTTCTCTGAATCCTTAATTGATATAATTTAGATAAAAAATAGGTATCAAATGAACAAACACACAGAAATAATTAAACGAAGATATAATCGAATTTCAGGCATGAGCTAAATTTCATAATTCAGTCCAATATATCAATCCACATTTTAATAGCTGTACCTAAAATTAATAGCGCTAAAATACTTTGTAATATTTTTGTATTTACTTTTTTTCCTACATTTGCGCCAATTGGCGATGCAACCAAACTAGCAATAATCATAATAATGGCAGGAACTAATAGTACTTGACCTGTCATGATTTTCCCTGCTGTTGAACCGATTGAAGAAATAAATGTAATGGCTAATGAAGAGGCAATCGTCATTCGGGTCGGAATTTTTAATACAATCAACATAATCGGCACTAAAATAAAGGCTCCTGCAGCACCCACTATACCTGCACCTATACCAACAATTAAGGCTAGTATAGCTGCTAACGTTTTATTAAATGTCACTTCATCAAATGATAATTCATCTATACCTTTTTTCGGCATAAACATCATCATGACAGCAATTGTTGCGAGAATTGCATAAACTAAGTTAACAGAAACCTCAGAAAGGAACCTCGAACCATATCCACCAATAAAGCTACCTATTAAAATACTAACACCCATATAAATGATGAGTTCTTTGTTCAGGTAACCACCTTTTCGGTAAGCCCAAACACCACCAATGGTTGCAAAAAATACTTGGACGGCACTAATACCAGATACTTCATGGGCTGTAAATGCAGCAAATCCAAGTAACGATGGAATGTATAATAGCATTGGGTATTTAATAATTGAGCCTCCAATACCTACCATTCCCGAGACAAATGATCCAACAAAACCGATAAGAAAAATTAAAACCATAAATAAAAGACTATATTCCAAAATCGAAACCTCCTTGGGTATAAACTGAAATAATAAAGGAATTAGAGATGACAACCTCTAATTCCCTCATCATCAATTTATTACTTCACTGCACAGCGATTTGGTCCAATTTCCATTTCACGCTTCTCTTCAGTCTCAGGTGAAATTTTACCCATATTCGTTTCACGGATTTCTTGATAAGAGTTGGGTTGTGGTGGAAGGTTTTCTGTAACCATGCTACGGAATTCCTTTTCATCACCCACATTTAAACCATGATTTTCTTCGTATAATTTACCAAGTTTTTCACCAACTGAACCGTCATCATTCAACTCAATATTCGTCATAAAGTGTGCAGGTAATACAAACAATTCATTGGATAATTCTTTGTAACGTTTGTAAAGAGTTTCACGTAAGTCTCCTACCCAATCATCAGCTAGACCTGCTAAATCTGGTCGCCCGATTGAATCAACAAATAATATATCACCTGACATGAGGTATTGATCGTCTACGATAAATGATGTAGAGCCAATTGTGTGACCTGGTGAATAAAGTGCTTGAACACTGATTTTAGAAGATCCAATTTGAACATCTTCACCGTCTTCTAATGGTTTAAAATCAAACTGTACTTCTGTTGCATCTTTTGGTGGTAACCAATATGTGGCCCCTGTTTTCTCTGCGATTTCACGCCCACCTGAAATATGGTCTGCGTGTAAGTGTGTATCAAAAGCGTGAGTAATTGTTGCACCTTTTTCTTTAGCAAAATTAATAAAAACATCTGCCATACGTACCGCATCAATTGTTGCTGCTTCACCGTCAGAGATAACCATATATGATAGGCAACCTTTACCTAAACGTACAAACTGGAATAGTTCCCCGCCTCCGTTCAAATCAGCAATTTTTACCGGCTCTAAGTGTTCACTCCAAGCTTTCATACCACCTTCTAATGAATAAACATTGTTAAAACCAGCCTCTACTAATTGCTCTCCTACGAATTCAGATGAACCACCTTTTGCACAAACAACAGCAATATCACGATCAGTTGGAACTTTATTTTGAATCGGTTCAATACCGTCAATAAGATCAAAATAAGGGACGTTTAAGTAGTCAAAGTTGTCACCTTCAATTTTCCAATCTGCATAAGCATCTTCGTTTCGAACATCTAGGATAAATAACTCCTCTTTATTAACGACTCTTTTTGCAACTTCTTGAACATTCATAGTTTTTATGGCCATTCAATCATACCCCCTATAGTATTATAAAAGTTAAAATAAAAACTCGCCTTAAGGCGAGACCCTAACTTGGGTTAGGGTACTATTGTTTGCTTTCAACGTCCCCGTCCCATTCACTCATTCCAGGAACAACGTTATAAACTTTTGCAAAACCTTTTTCACTTAGTAATTGTGCTGCCATGTCACTACGGTTTCCAGTACGACATACGATATAAAGCTCATCATTTTTATTTAATTCATCAACACGATCTTCTAATTCACCAAAAGGAATAGAAATCGCATTAGGTATATGCCCGAACGAATACTCAGCGGATTCACGCACGTCTAATAAAGTGATGTCTTCTGAATCGAGCTTTTGCTTTAATTCATCATTGTTTATTGTTGGTTCATGTGAAATTTCTTCTCCAGATTCACCTTCGGAAGCCTTGCGTAAGTAGTGTTTTAAAACATCACCTTCTTCAACTGTTCCTAAATATTGGTGACCACTACGTTCTGCCCATGCTTTTAAATCGGCTTTTGAACCTTGATCTGTTGCTTCAATTAATAACACTTTTCCTGGTTCAACATTATCAATTTCTTTACGTGTTTTTACAATCGGCATTGGGCATGCTAATCCTTTTGCATCTAACACGTGATCTGCTTTAATTTCAGTCATTTAAAATCCCTCCGGTAACTTTTATTCAACTGGTCCTTCCCTCTCCAAGATTCCAACAGTCATTTTGATGACATTAAATCCACGACTCTCAAAATATTGTGTTGCCTACCTTATATAAATAAGTTAATTGCTCCATCTTCACCTTCAGCAATGTAAGCAGCTACGCCACCATATTCAATATCATCTAATAATTCTTCTTTTTTAAGACCTAATAAGTCCATTGTCATTGTGCAAGCAAGTAACGTTATTTCTTGTTCCTTGGCCATATCGATTAAATCAGGTAATGGCATCGCATTGTGTTTCTTCATAACACCTTTAATCATTTTCGGGCCCATTCCTAAGAATTGCATTTTAGATAATGGCATGTTGTTTGCCCCACGAGGCATCATTTTACCAAACATTTTCTCCATAAATGATTTTTTAGGTTGTAATTTTTCATCTTTACGTAACGCATTTAACCCCCAAAATGTGTGGAAAATAGTTACGTCATGATCGTAAGCGGCTGCACCATTTGCAATGATATAGGCTGCCATAGTTTTATCGTAATCACCACTAAATAGGATGATATTCGTCTTCTTTTTTTCTGCCATCTCGTAGTCCTCCTTTTTAACTATTTAAAAATTGTATTGAAAACATAGATTAACTTAAACTATGTTCTTAACAACACATATACCAGCACGGGTATAATTTAGATCAAAAAATATTAGCCTTTCTTAATATAGAATGTAAATACACCTTGATCATCATTGATGTTAACTAGTTCGTGACCAGAAGATTTGCACCATGCAGTTAAATCGCTTTTAGCACCAGCATCTGTTGCAACCACTTCTAAGATCTGCCCACTTTCGATACCTTCGATCGCCTTTTTAGTTTTAACGATTGGCATTGGGCACGCTAATCCTTTTGCATCTAACGTTTTAGTAATATTCATTAAAAATTCCTCCTTAAGAATTTTATTTCATTATCCCTAAAATACCTATACGGGTATATTACACAACAAAAAGAAATCCGTCAACACTTGATTTTTTTTGTTAACGACTTCCCTCTTAAATGTTCAGTACAACGCAATTTCATTTGTGTAACTTTAAATCTGATAACCACATCATATACCCCAAGTGGTATTTTGTCAAATATAGAATTACAGATATGTTTGCTACATTTTTCCAAACCCCTTTTATCAAAATAAACATAAACAATATTCTAAGGGGAATCTTTATATGCAACAGTAGGAAAATGTGACACAAAGAACATAATAACTTAGCACCAAAAGCATGCTAATAAAAGAAAGTTTTTAGTGAGGAGCTTTCATGAGAGGGCAGTGAACAAATCAAGACATAAAAAAAGACACAACCTCTCGCTCTCGCAAGAAACCGTGTCAGTTCTAGGTTTATAGTGATGGAGCATATCGGGCTCGAACCGATGACCTCTTCGCTGCCAGCGAAGCGCTCTCCCAGCTGAGCTAATGCCCCGTGCTTAAAATATTATATCATTGAATCGGTATGATTTTAAAGGATTTATTGATAACCTTCATACTTTTTTAATTCTTTTTCTAGGCTCCAATATTGAATATGAGGTAAACGATAATAAATCCAATACTCCTTAACCATGGACACACCAACGAATGATACTAAATGCCAGTCTAGATCCTTAAGCATCCAAACCCTCCTACACTCTCTTTCCTTCTTAAAGAATATGTTCAATACGGTTTGTCCTATAACGAGAATGAAATTTGGTAAATAGTACATCTTAACTTAATGAAGTATTTAGAAGGAGTGAATTAACATGAAGAAATTATGGATTAGTCTTGTAACAGCATTCTTTATTGGCTTCACCTCCCTTGGGTTAGTAGCGTCACATGTAGATGCAGAGGAAGGTGAAGGTGTTAACGACGTCGAGTTAACTGAGGAACAGAAGAATGAAATGGCTGAACTTCAACGCAATGTGATCGATCAACACAAGGAGATTGTTGACAAGTACGTTGAATTTGGCGTCATTGATGAGGAAAAAGGGGAAAAGATTAAAACACATCTAGAAGAAAACTACAAGATGCTTGAAGAAAACGATTTTGTTCCAAATTGGGATCACAGGCATCAAAAAGACAAAGATAAACAAGAAGACGAATAATTGGTCATGATTAAAGCCTTCACTACCAGTAGTGTAGGCTTTTTCTCATATTTCTCTCCTTTTTGTCATATGTTTTATAGACATTCAATAAGGAGTGATCTAAATGACCATTAGACGTGGAACTCATATTATTCATACAGTCCAACCTGGCGATACCGTTTATGGACTCGCCGTTAGATATGAGAGTGAAGTTGATGCGATTACACAGGCGAATGCCTTATACCCACCTTTTACTGATATGTACTCATTAACCCCAGGTCAAGTACTAGTGATCCCAAAACCACTTCCAACAGAAACCCTTACTTTATATGTTATCCAATATGGCAATACCATCGGCCAGTTATCCCAACGTTTTACGACCCCAATTGACCCTTTATCAGGTATTAATCCAACCATTCACAACCCTAACTTCATCCTTCCTAATCAGCAAATTGAGCTACCTGTTTTTATTTATGAAGTCGATACAGGTGATACGTTAGCTTCTATATCTGAAAGAACGGGAATTCCAATCGAGGCAATCATGAGAGCCAATATGAATCGTTTAGGAGTAAATCAGGATGTCATTTATGAGGGCGTCCGGTTAATCATTCCTCTACCTGTTTCACAGAATATTGTCGTCACATTACCTTTACCAGGCACAACCGTACGAGATGGTTCGATCATTGAAGGATATGCGAGAACGTTTGAAGCCAATGTCCTTTTCCGATTAATTGACGATTCCGGTCAGGTTGTAACCGAAGAAACCTTTACAACAGCTCGTTATGCTGCGCCATCTTATGGTAATTTCCGTGATAATATTCCTTTTGATCGCCAACCAACAACAGATTCGGGCGAATTACAAGTTTATACAAGAAGTGCGCAGGATGGCTCCATTCAAGACCTTGTGCAAATAAGAGTCTTATTTCCATAGTGAGCGGGGATAAATAAGGAGTATTTAGTAATTGGTTTTGGTTTTGTTGTTATTTAAAAACCCGATGCTGTGTCGAGTAAATTCCATCAATTTGGAATAATGAACAAATGGCTAAAGCATGACATAACCATTTGCAATACATCTAAGAAGGAGGCTGAATTGCTGGGCGCAATTCAGCTTTTTTGTGTTGGAATGGATGGGTTATTGGGGTGCTATCAGTGATGATCTTGAGTCTATTTAACAGTTTGCTCCCGCGACGAGATGATTTCGTTAATTAAAGCGAGTCTAATTGACAGTTTGCTCCCGCGACGAGGCGATTTCGTTAATTAGAGCGAGTCTATTTGACAGGTTGCTCTCGCGACGAGACGATTTCGTTATTAGAGTGATTCTAATTAACAGTTTGCTCCCGCGACGAGATGATTTCGTTAATTAAAGCGAGTCTATTTGACAGTTTGCTCCCGTGATGAGACGATTTCGTTAATTAGAGTGAGTCTAATTAACAGGTTGCTCCCGTGATGAGACGATTTCGTCAGTTAGAGCGGTTCTATTCGACAGTTTGCGCTCGCGACAAGGTGACTTTCTTATCTATTAAAGAAAAACCACCTCTATTCGATGCTTTTTCTAGGTAATGAAATGATTAAGTCCACAGACTACCGCTCCCCCTAATTAGAACCAAAAGCTCCTTACATCTCCCTACATATAACCACTATATCCTTTTTGCACAAGCGTCGAGTGCACGTAATTAATCATCGTCACGTAGTCAAAGACGGGTAGTTGAACCGCCTGCTGGACAGCTTTAGAATATGGTGGCAAGCTACTACATTCTAATAAAATAACTTTCACTTCTGGATTTTCTGCCACTAATTCTTGAACAGCCGATACCACCTCTTCCTCGATCACCTGTGGATCCAATTCTCCAATTTCGTCATGAGCAGCTTTTCGGAAGTTCTCTTTTCCTTCCATCCCTTTAACACATAATGAAGCCGTATATTGAAGACCAATGATAGATAACAATTCCTCATCAAAATGCTCTGCATTGCTGCATAGTAAACCGATTTTTTCACCTTGACCTAACATCGTAGAGATAAACGGAATCTGCAAGAGACTAGACATGAACACTGGTACTTTCAATTCATTAGCTACCTCTTCTTGATACATCGCCATATATCCACAATCTGCTGTAATCGCTCTGACTCCTTCCCTAACTAAATTATGGCCAGCTTCCATAATAGTCTCTAGCATCGACCGATCTTTTGCAAGCAATTTATCGAAAGTAAACCCTTCTATTCGTTGGAATCTCACTGGAAATGAATAGGTGGTAGCATTACCTACATCTCCTGGTATAAATGGGGTAAACGTATCTAACAGCATAATTCCAATCGACTCACCATAACTAACTTGGCCTTTCTTAGCTTGAATAATCAAATAGCTTTCCTCCCTCTTTTATCGCCTCTTGGTTAAACAAAGTGCCAAGTCCAGTTTGGGGTTTAAATTGACCTGTTAGCCTTAAAGCTTCCCAAAAACTTACTTGATTGGCTGTCAACACGGGCTTCCCAACTACCTTTTCTAAATCTTCAATCCATAAAGCTGAGTGAAGAGCGGTATCCGGAATCAATAACGCATCAGCAACAGGGCAGTCATTTTCCTTTGCGAATTGGATCACTTCTTCTTTAGGTAACGTACCTACTTCAGCAGCTGTAATGATTCCTTTACTGGCATATTGCAATACTTCTATTCCAAAGCTTTCTAAGAACTTTTTAAATATTATGGCTACATCTTCAGGGTAAGTAGCTGCGATTGCGACACGCTTAGCTCCAATCGTTTTAACAGCGCGGATAAAAGTTAGTGCTGTTGTAGATGCCGGTACCCCTAACCCTTCCTCAAGTGCTTCTACCTGTTTTTTGATCCCTTCTAATCCAAGAACGAAACTAGCACTTGTTGAAGTCCATATAACTGATTGAACGCCTGAATTGGCTAAATGCTTTATTCCTTCATGAATACGTGGGACACTTCCCATTTCACTAAGTGCTTCTACGGTGTGTGCGTCCTCGTTAAATTCGGTATGAACCAAATGAACATCAACACGTGGGTCAACCATTTTTCCTAGCTCTGGGTAATCATCTTCAGCAGCATACCCAGGGTAAAGAAAGCCCACTTTGATCGATTCATTGTTTTCATTCATTAATAAAACACTCCCGACTTACAAGAAAAGTCCAGTTCCGAAAAACAAATATTCCGAACTTTCATTTTTTATTGATTTTTTTAATTCTAGGGGATAGCTACATGAATTGTCAACGCTGAGTTATTCTATAACTTGAACATTTACATAAATGATGTATCCTAAGTAATAATTAATATTTAAACTTATCCATACATACAAATCTTTTACAAAGAATGTTACACAAAAATTGAAAAGGAAGAGTGTTTAATCTATGGAGTTAAGACAGACTGATATTTTAGTCATCGGTTCTGGCGCTGCTGGTCTTTCATCGGCAGTTTATGCTGCCCAATCTAACCAACACGTACTTGTTCTTGATAAAGGAGTGATTGGTAGAAGTGGATCTTCAACTGGAGCTGTTCAAATTGCTGCTTTAGGTGAATGGTCAAACGAGGATCATAAGGACAGCTATTTAAAAGATATTGACGAAAGTGGACGTGGGCTTAGTGAATCATCTTTGATGGAAGCTCTTGCTGAAGATATTTCTGATAGATTAAAAGATTTAACTGAATGGGGCTTAAAGCTTGACCGCAATAAGGATAAGCAAATCGCCGTTTCCCATACATCCGGTCACTCATTACCAAGGTCTGTCAGTGCTAAAAAAGGTAAAACAGGACTGGGCATTTTACATACCTTAAGAAAAAAGGCAAATGCTTCAGACCATATTGAAACTTGGAATGATGTGATCACGATCGATCTCATTAAAAATGGGAACCGTGTCGTTGGAGCATTTGTGTTAGACCTTAAAGATCATCAACCTTACCTCATACAATGCAAATCAGTTATTCTAGCAACTGGCGGAGCCGGCCAACTCTATCCTACAACGAGTAATCCTGTTCAATCCACAAGTGATGGATTTTCACTCGGTTTAAGTGCTGGAGCAAATCTAGTTGATATGGAACAAGTTCAATTTTACCCAGTAAGTATGGTGGCACCTAATTCGATTGCAGGCTTTTGTATTAGTTTTTATCATTATTCAAAGCTTTATAACTCGAATGGAAGCCGCTTCATGGAAAATTATGAACCTAAGCAACTAGAAGATACCACTCGCGACAAACTAGCGATTGCGATTGCCACTGAAGTCGCTGATGGCCGGGGAACAGAAAATGGTGGCGTTTGGTTAGATGCAGCTGATGAAATTGATCAGGTTAAAAAAGAGTTTCCACACGAATATAAGCTGTGTCACGAACGAGGAATCGATTTTGCCAATAATCGTGCCGAAATCGGACCAGCTGCCCACTTTATGATGGGTGGTGTGCAAATTAATGAACATGGTGCAACTGAAATCCCAGGTCTTTACGTTGCCGGTGAAACCGCTGGTGGCTTACACGGAGGGAATCGACTCGGTAATAATGCTCTTTCTGACTGTATCGTTTTTGGAGCAAGAGCTGGCATCTCCAGTGCAAAAGAGGCTGACGAATTATCGTCCATGCCTGAGGTCAATGATTCTATGTTATTAACAGCCCAACAACAAATCGAACAAATTCTCACACCAATAAACGGTGAGATTAGACCTTATCAGTTAAAGGAGCAAATCCAAACGATTATGGGTCAACATGTAGGCGTCATTCGAACTAATCAAGGGTTAAAAATCGCTAAAGAACAGCTTGATGAGGTAGAAACACAAATGCGTGACATGACTATTTTAAATACGGAGCCTTATTCAAGAGAGATCCTTGACTCAATTGAAGCCAGACATATGCTAAGAACAGCCAAAGCAATTGTTGGCTCAGCTATAATCAGAAAAGAAAGCCGTGGAGCTCATCATAATACAGATCATCCTTCGTTAGCGTCTTCCACTTACCATACAGTAGCTAATAGTCACAATGGGGAGTTATCATTCTCTATAGCTTCAGTACAAGGAGGGGAGTCGAAATGAAATTACATGTCCAAATTCAAAGATCGAGTGGAAAAACGGATCATTTCGAAGTCTCTTATGGACCTGAGATGACAGTTCTCAACATACTAGAAGAGATTTACCGACACCATGATGCGACAATTGCTTACCGCTATTCATGTCGAACCGGATTATGTACAACTTGTCTAATGATGATTAACGGCAAACCAGAATTAAGCTGTCAAAAGATCGTTGAAACCGATGACGAGGGTATTTTAACTCTAGCCCCCCTACCAAAAGGGGAAACGATAAAAGATTTGGTTAAAGAAATGTAAGTTAAATCATGCCAACCCCAAAATGGATTGGGATTGGCTTTTATTTTGTGTTTTATTCTATATACTTAGCTTCTATTTAACAATTACTACTGTAACTTTGGTGCTCTTCTTCTGAATGACGCTTGTTCATACCCAAAGGCTATTTCTATTAGACTTGGCTCTGCAAATGCGGTTCCTGTAAAAGTGATTCCAACCGGTTCACCTTGGTCGGTATAACCTGCTGGTACCGTAATTGAAGGATAACCTGCTTTAGCTGGTATACCAGCACCAATATTATTTGGAAAAACAATCGCATCTAATTGTTCCTCATTTAGCGTATAATCGATCCCCTGTTCCTTAGATAAATATTGATCAGATAATAACTCATCTAAAAAATCTGATTCTGTTAATAGTCCAGTGGTTTTAGCCGCTTCTAAAAACCACTTCTGACCATACTTCAGCGTCTCTTCTTCATTTTCGTGATGAAAATCAATTATATCATCAATCGAGCCTACCTTAATATTTTCTTTAGAGACCGTTTTTAGATAAGCATTTAGGCTATTCTTAAATTCATAGATCATGACGCCAATTCCCCAATTATGTGTAGTTGACGGGATGGTGACGTTATCTACAACTATTGCCCCTTGTTGCTCTAACACCTTTATAGCCTGATCGAGCAGATTTCTTTTTTCCTCGCTAATGGAATCAAAATAATGTTCACGAGCAATTCCAATTCGCTTACCTTTAAGTCCATTTTGCTTTAAATGACGAGTTAGGTCACACTTAGCATACTGACGAGCTTTTCCTGTTACCGGGTCTTGGTGGTCTTCACCAACCATCGCCTGAAAGACATAGACTGCATCACGAACCGTTTTAGCAATTGGCCCTGCTGTATCCTGTGTATGTGAAATCGGAATAACTCCACTTCGACTCACTGCACCTACAGTCGGTTTAATCCCAACTAATGAGTTTTGACTAGCAGGACTTAAAATTGAACCAGAAGTCTCCGTCCCTACAGAAACAGTCACAAAATTAGATGCGACTGCTACTGCTGAACCTGCACTAGATCCACCTGTGTCGAACTCACCAGGACCATAAGGATTAAGAACCTGTCCACCTCTTGAACTGTAACCATTTGGCATTCCTACCGTCATAAAGTTTGCCCATTCGGTTAAATTAGCTTTACCTAAAATAATCGCACCCGCTTCTCGTAGCTTTTTCGCTAAGAATGCATCTTGCTTAGCAACATGATCTTTTAATGCTAATGAGCCAGCTGTCGTATGCATCTTGTCTCCAGTATCAATATTATCTTTTAAAACAATAGGAATTCCGTGTAATGGACCTCTAACCCCTTTTTCGTTTCTTTCTAAATCAAGGTTTTCTGCAATATGTATAGCATCAGGATTTAGTTCGGCAATAGAGTTGATGCCTAATTCACCTTGGTCAAACTCAGCAATTCGATTCATATAATGCATGACAAGCTCTCTTGATGTAATCTCTCCTTTTGCCAACTTTTCCTCCAGTTGATCTATCGACGCCTCAACAACAAAATTTAAATCGTGTGGATGATTCTTTTTCATAGAATTAACCTCCAAAACTAGATTTTAGATTCAATTATATCATTCATTTCATCCATTATTGATATAAGTCAAAGATATTTATCATCAAAAATCATCTGTGATATGATGATATGAAGTACGCTTTATATAGGAGGATTATATGTTTAAAACATTTCCTATTAAAACTAACCAACATGATCAAATGATTGAAGTCACCCATGAAGTTCAAAATTGGATTTACGAACAAGGAGTTAAGCAAGGGATTGTCGTGGTATCATCTATGCATACGACTGCCGGACTCACGGTCAATGAGAATGCTGACCCTGACGTGAAGACAGACATGCTTCGTCGTTTCCGAGAAGCTTACCCTTGGGATGACCCTAAGGACCAACATATGGAGGGTAATACTGCTGCCCATATGAAAACAAGCACAGTTGGGCACCAACAAACCTTAATCATAGAAGATGGTCAATTAGTACTTGGTACCTGGCAAGGTTTATATTTTTGCGAATTTGACGGGCCAAGACAGAGGAAGTTTGTCGCAAAGATCATTCAATAAACCTGTCAGGACTTTATCGATAGAGAATTAATCAACAAAAAGTGAAGATCAATCAACAAAAATGGAGTGCTAATCAACAAAAAAGCTAGTGTAATCAACACAAAGTCTCAATATTTTTTATGTTAGCACTCCACTCCAAAAGAACAACCGTACCATCAAATAAAGTAGTTCAGTTTTAGAGTACAAAATTGCAATTTGCACCCTTAATTGGACTACTTTTTTCATATGAAATTGTAGACTAATTTGTAGGGCTAATTGTGATTATAATTGCACAACAAAATGTGGGGAATCCAAAGATATTTAGTATTTTTACGGTGAAATGAGTTAAAGAACGTTATTAAACTAACGGGGCAGGTTTGTTGAACAAAGGACTGGATTTATATGGTAATATTTTAGTGTGAAGGGTGATTTTTATGAAAAAATATATATTGATTATCACTATAATTTTAGTAGGCTTGTCCTCATACATCATATTTCAACATCAACAGAAACCTACTACAAAAGATATTTATTCCATTACAGAGGAATGGTCTCCAAGAATACAAGAAGTTTATAAAATAAAAAATTTAAATGGAGATTGGATAGCATTTTTTAGAAGTGAACACGCATTATTTGTGGGAAGGCTGGAGCAAAATTGGTTAGGACAATGGAAATTTAGTCATTTTGTTACAGGTGATGAACAACCTTTAGGGTCTACTGTGTGGGAGTTCAAGGATGGAATGGTTTTAGGAGGAAGTGGGGTATCAGAAGGAGAGGAAGCTATCGAGTCATACTTTTTTGGTTTAATAAAAAATCCCAACGTCAAACAAATTCAAATAGAGGTAGAAGGAAAAACTTATAAAGATATTGAGTTAATAGATACGGATAATGAAAGGGTTTTTCTTTTTAGAATTGAAGGAGATGTGGACCCACATCAAATTACAGCTTTAGATAATCAAGGTAAAGTTATTTATAAGGGGCAATAAAAAGAATCTTGTTAAATTAACGCTGAGCGTTAGTTTAACAAGAATGAGCATTTTCTTATAAGGAATTTGCTCTTTTTTTGTTGCCGAAATTGCATTAGTTTTTGCACGTGATTTTGCATGTCTTCAATAATTATTGTATGTTTGAAAATTGGGTTGCATTTTCCTGTGTAAATAACTACTCAAAATACAAGTGAATATTGATATAACAATGAAAAAAGAGCATCAAATTACTATGCAATTCAATGCTAAATTTACATTACATTTATATTGTTTGTACTCCAAAACTGAACTACTTAACCATCAAATGTTTGCCTTTTTATTTATGACATAGGTTCGTATTTTGATACCAATGCCTATAATCAAAAGAAGCACAGCGTTTGCTAATAAAACTAAGACAATAAATGCAGCAGCAAACCCTGACCCTTCATGTGTTGAATCAGGATAAAACATTCTACTAATCCCCAAAAATAGATTGGATAATAAAATCCCTATCACAGGAACAAGTAGTCCCATAATAATTCCAGATATCCATAATGATAGTTTACCATTCTTATGTAGATAACTCGCTGTTCCATTAAAAAGGACAATCAATAACAATAAGGTCAACCAAATGATAACATCTCCCATAAAATCCCCCTTAACTATTTTTCACTAGTTACTCTCTTTGGTTGCTTCTTCTTTCACTCGATCTAAAAACCCATTAATGACTTTATCGTTTCCTTTTGATCTCGCCATCTTTAGCATCAGCTTACCAAACCAATTAGTTCCCTGATTGACACCTTCATAGGTTAAGACAGAATGGTTATCGTCTTTTTTCTCAATAGTATAAGCTGTTTCAACCCGGAATGCTTTACCTATATTAAAACCTACCTTTAGATGCTTATAATCTTCTTGATTACTGTAATCAAGCGTTTCGACGATATAGGTGACTACCCGCTTTCCTTCTTGGTAAGATTGCTCATACGTCGTGCCAATTTCTCCTTCAACATGGTCAATTAACTCATGTTTAACAACCTTGGGCATAATCCTTTGTAATTGATCCGGCTGGAAAAGTGACCATATTTGTTCAATGTTTGCTGGTATTTTTCGCTTTTCCTTCCACTGTATCATCTCTAACACCCCTTCTCGATAAATTTTTTATATTGTTCATTTTATATTGCCATAATAGGTTGAATAAACCAAGAAAAAAAGCAGGCAATCGCCTGCTTAACAACCTTTAAGTCCTTTCATCCTAAAGTAGTAAATCCTTCCTGTTATACCATCGCTCACTCAAATACTTCTCACTCTCACCCGTATTAGCATTTATATAAACCGTGTCATTAATGAACTCACTCTGTACTGTTACTTTCCACATCGGTAAATAAACTGGGAGCAGTTCTAAAACCTCATGTTTAGGCTTTTTTAGAATGTAGGATCGATTGATTTGTTTTTCTTGAACATCTTTAATATATAAATGGGCGCTATTCTTACGGTCAATCTTCATTTCCACTAGTTGGTCTTCATCAACTTCTAACTCATGCAAACCAGGAATTTTCGAAAAGACTCCTCGATAACCTGATACCGCATCGACAAAAATAACATTAGGTGTTTTTTTCGGTGGAAACGGTGGTCGTTCAGCTACAATCAGTGTTTTAGCTACCCAAAAAGGATGAAAAATGAACTCCTTGTTTTGTATATGCTGCTTAACGTATTCTTTATTAATGCTCGTATTTAGTTTATTTTTAAGACTCAAATTCTTGTAGGTAAAGTGATGGACATTATCTTCTGTGACAACTTGTTGGTCTCCCAATTGAACAACTTGCAATTTGGCTTTTAATTCAGCTGGCATATTTCTCATCCTCTTTCCCTTAATTAGAATCTTCTAAATGTGTGTGATAGTAATCCACTAACTCTTGTTTTTCCTTAGGTGGTGGCGTAGTCATTAAGCTAACAATAATCATTAACACTAACGAAACAGGAGCAGCAATGATTGGCTCTGCGTTGGTCGGTAGTGCACCAGAAGAAATAAGAATTACAAAGGTAATCGCACCACTAACCATACCGACTAAGGCACCTTGAGTATTGGCGCGTTTCCACCAAATACCAAGAACTAATGGGAAACCGAAAGCCGACAACAGGAATCCGCCAACCCAGCCGACCATAATGGCAATTAAACCAGGTGGGTCAATCGCTATTAAAATGCCGACAATACTAGCTGCGATCATTACGACTAACCCTAAGCCAGTAACAAATCTTTCACTAGCCTGTTTATTAATATGCCCTTTATAAATGTCGTGGGCAATAGCAGCTGAAATGGCTAATAGCATCGCGTCTGCAGAAGACATAATTGCAGCTAATAACCCAGCTAACATAATTCCACCTAAAATAGCTGGTAAGTAATGCTCAATAACAGAAACGAAAATCATATCTGTGTTGTCTAACGTATCAACAATTCCTAAGCTTGCTCCAGCGGACGTAACCACAAATCCAGATACGAATAATGTTAAGTAAATTAAACACGCCCACATCGCTGTACGACGAGCAATCTTCGCACTTTTAGAAGCAAAGTTACGCATCACCACCGATGGAGAAATAATTCCGAACCATAAAAAGGCGATAAACAAACCAAAATATGACATCCACGGTTGAGTAATGTCACCAAATGCTGGGTCAGTACTTAGGGCATCACTGATTAATGCACTAAACCCACTATGATCCATGAGAATAACTAATGCTAAGATGACAATACCGACAATCATAATCATTCCTTGGATCAAATCCGTATAAGTGATCGCCCACATACCACCTAATGCGGCGTATAAAGTGAAACCTAACCCTAAAACGATGACAGCCGTAGTATAGTTAAGACCTAATACATAAGAACCAATAATACCTGAAGCAGTCAGCTGAGGTACCATATAAAAGGTCATACCCACACAAACAATGACCGCAGCAACTATTTGTACGGAGCTTCCAAATCGCTGCTTAAAAAATTCTGGAACCGTTTTCACGCCTGACCGCCGAATTTGTCCAGATATTAAAAACATCGCAAACGGCATGATCGCGATAACACCAAATGCGTAAGTAAAGAAGTATGGCACTCCCAAAGCTACTCCTGAACCTACAGCCCCCAGTAAAGAACTTGAACTGGCTACCGCGGCAAATATCGCAAATGCACCGATAAACGTATTGATACTTTTTCCTGCGGTAAAATAGTCACTCTCAGACCGTCTTGCTCGACGATAGAAGTAAATTCCAAATATAGTCATTACTATTAAATAGATAAACATAATGATCGACTCAGTAACTTGCATATCTGTTTCCCCCCTCGCTATACTAAGTTAATTTTGTTGCTCTTCTTCGACCTTCTCAATCCAAACCACATAAACAATAGCCAATAAAAACCAGAAAAACAACCCAATAAACATTAACCAACCGACTAACGAAATTCCTGCCATATAAACATCAGCCGGCCACCATCCGAAAACAAGAACCGCATAAAGAACTAATACAACTGTCAGTATAAGTCCAGGGTCCTTAAGCTTTGATCTTGAGGTCATACCATCACCTCCCCTAAGCATTTTTGAATAACTAATGTCATAGGTTAGTTAGTCTATAAAAGATTATTAGATGTGAAGTTGTCCTTTCTACTTCAAACTATGATGAGAAGATTACTCTTATAAGTTGTTCAACAAATAAAGACAATTTTTTCATAGGCCTATAAAGCATATCTGGGCTGAACGTCGGATCAAGCATCGCGACAGCCGGACGAAGGGGCTGAACGTCGGATCAAGCACCGCGACAGCCGGACGACAGCTCTGAACGTCGGATCAAGCACCGCGACAGTCGGACGACAGCTCTGAACGTCGGATCAAGCACCGCGACAGCCGGACGACAG
>NZ_JABXWU010000004.1:0-107511 GCF_014595945.1 Alkalibacillus aidingensis | reverse complement strand
CCTCTGAACATCGGACCAAGCACCGCGACAGTCGGACGACAGCTCTGAACGTCGGATCAAGCACCGCGACAGTCGGACGACAGCTCTGAACGTCGGATCAAGCACCGCGACAGTCTATAGATTCTCACCACGATAGACAAATTAATTCCAAACTCAAATGAATTATCCAGTATTAAAGGAATAAACTGCCTATTTGTCGAAATGAGTTCATAACAAAAGGGGATTAGGTGGGATTACATGAAGATAAGAGAAGCAACTATTTCTGATGCGACAGGCATTGGAAAAGTACATGTTGATGCGTGGATAACGACATACAAAGGGATCGTCCCTGACGAATATCTCGACCGCTTAACATATGAAAAACGGACTAGGTTATGGGAAAGTAATATTTCAAAAGAAGACCAGTATATTTGTGTCGCAGAAACCAATGACAACGAGATTGTTGGTTTTGCCAGTGGTGGTAAAAGAGTGACCAATCATCTTGATCACTCCGGCGACTTGACCTCTATTTATATCCTTAAAGAGTACCAAGGACAAGGAATTGGAAAAGGGCTAATGAAGCAAATGTTTACTAAGTTTACTGAATTAGGCTACAAGACCATTTTTGTTGAAGTATTAGAAAGTAATGAATCCCGTTTTTTCTATGAGGGATTTAATGCTAAATTTTATGAAAAGACAACCATCACTATCCAGGATAAAGAACTAGACTTGTTAATCTATCAATGGAAAGATATTGACAAACTACTTTCATAATGAAATTCTACTAGGTAACGAGGTGATGACCATGACTAAAAACATTTTTATAATTAGACATTGTAAAGCTGATGGACAAGCGCCTGAGGCTAAATTAACTACCCATGGAGAGAAGCAAGCAGAGGAGTTGGTAGACTTTTTTTCAGACCAACCTATCGATCGAATCATCTCTAGTCCGTATATAAGAGCGATCGGATCCATTAAACCGTTAAGTAATAAACTAAATCTTCCAATTAATGTGGATCCTCGCTTAGCTGAAAGAGTGTTAAGTACAAGCGATCTACCTAACTGGATGGAACAACTAGAAGCAACGTTTGATAATATTGATCTGAAATTAGAAGGAGGAGAATCCAATCGTGAAGCACTCACTCGTGGTCGCGAGGTAATTCATGAAATACTAAACGGAGACGATGAAAATACGATCATCGTTTCGCACGGGGGATTAATATCTATTCTATTAAGTCATTATATGAATGGGTTTGGTTTTACAGGATGGCGTGGCTTATCGAACCCAGATGTCTACTTACTAACGAATCAGCATGGTGAAATAATTGTTAAACGCATTTGGGAGAAGGGATAAGGTGAGGACTTCCACACCTTATCCCTCGCTTATTCTCTTCCCCCTTAAACATATACCGTATACCTTTGCCAGCCAATGGTTCGTCTTCAAATCTCGGTATGACATGTAAATGCGCATGGAAAATATGTTGGCCTCCAATTTCTCCACAATTCCACCCGACATTGTAACCTTGAGGTTGAAAAGTCTGGTCAAGATGGCCTTTTACCTGTTGCAATAAATCGTGGGTTGCCTCCCATTCCTTGCGACTCAAATCAAACACTGTCTCTCTATGCATCCTTGGAACAATGAGTCCAGAACCTTCTAGTTGACTTCCTTTAATTTGAGCTTGATCTAACTGTAAAAACATGCAGTGTTCATTACTAAGAATAATCTTTTGATCGGGTTCCAAGTCTGGGTCGCAAAAAACACAATGCTTTCCTTCTGTCATGATAAAACCCCTCTACTCCATTACCTTATTGTTGCTTCAGCCTAACCTAAGTTAACACTAGACCTACACGAGTACTCACTCTTTTACAAACCGATATTTCCTTTGGCATATTCATTTAAAATCTCTCGCTGTGGAATTGGAACCCCTTCAGGTAATTGATCAATCGGAAAGAAGCCATAATCTGAGATTTCTGGACTCTTTTGAAATGTACCAGACACTAACTTACCTCGATAATACAAATCAATTCGATCAGGATGACTATTATAATTGGCTTTTAAAATTGAGGTAATTTCAACATTTAATTTGGTCTCCTCATATATCTCTCGTGTAATTCCACTAACAGGATCCTCGTACTCCATTAATCCACTAGGAATCCCCCAAGGCTCTTCACGATATGTATGTTTTAAAAGTAGGATTTCTCCATGTTCATTTTCAATAATTCCTAACACAGTCACTAAAAACTTTCGTGCAGCACGATGAGCCATATTTCTCTTAAACTTTCGAGAAACAGGGAGCTTACGCCACAAAAAGATAATCAATGAGTTAGGAAGTTTACTTGTAATCCAGCGAATCATTTGCTAAACACCTCAGATGAAGTTCATTTATTTTCTTAAATGAAGATTTCCTTAGGAACACATCTATCATACTAAAAATAATGTCAGTTGTCTTTTAAAAATTAATTCAATCTAAACGACCCCAAAATGAAAAAATGCCAAGTATACACCTGGCACTTCCCTATGACTAACTTAAGGCTCTTGTTTTTATGGCCTGCTTAGGTGCTGTGGATTGATACCATTGGTAAAACAAAATGGTAATAATCACTGCATCAACCACATCACCACCATAATACATCAACATCCCACCCGTCTGAGCTTGATCTACTGGGACCCCAGCAGGCGAATTCGCATAAATTTGTTTAGCTAACATCCCATGACCTGCTAATGCGAATATAAACACAATCGTCCGATATAAATACGATCTTCTGTGTGGTGTTGGATCAATATAAATCATGGAAATGGTAAATAGGTATCCTGCTAAAAAGACATGGATGTGAATGAAGACGTGTAATAAGAGCGAATGGTGCATCATGTTATATAAGTTAGTCATATAAAGAACCCCTAGGCCACCTACATTTAATAGTGAAGCAACTATTGGGTTGGTTATAAACTGAGCATATGTCGAGTTCAATATTTTGGTTACACGTTTAGCCTTTTTGACAGATAAAGCGCGTAAAATCAACGTCATCGGTGCAGCTAGAACCATCAGCAGTGGACCGAGCATGCCTAACAATAGATGATTCAACATATGGTAAATAAAATCTGAATGAGCTTTTATTGCCAATGGACCAACAACAGCACTTAGAGAAATTAATGACCCCGATACCATAAAAATAGTACGATACACTCGCCATTCTCTTCCACGTTTTTCAGATACGATTAAAGCAGTTATGTAAATAATTAACGCACATATAAATGGGATTGCGAGAATGATTTGTGAAATTAATCCTGTCACTTCCGAAACTGATCCATTTTCAATCACATGATGATGCATCGCCATTAGCTTTCCTTCGTTTTCTTGTTACTTTTAGAACGTCTTACCATAAGCACACCAATGACTAAAATAACCACAGCAACCATATTCCAAACAAGGTCATAAATAATCACATGGTCCACATACCTTATTTGATGTATGCGCATTAATTTATGTTGAATAACGCCATCGTATAATTGAAATGCCCCAACTCCAATTAATACACCACCCCACCAACGTCTGGCCTGATAACTTTGACGACGGTTTAGATCAGCTAATAGAAACAATCCACCAATTGTCGCAAACCAACTAAAGGCATGAAATAATCCATCTGATAAAATGCCTACCTCAGTTGTCGACTTATCATAAAAATGGTGCCATTGTAATAACTGATGAAAGACGAATTCATCTATAAAAGCAATACCACCAATTCCGAACAATACACCTGCCCAAATATTTCTTCTTATCATATACACTCTCCTAATTACCAAATTTCCTTAACCATTGTTTCCAATCGCATATAATTTAACCTAAACTATAAAAATCGCTTTGACATTTTCAAAAATATAAGTTAAATTACCAATGTACGAACAATTTATTTTATAACATGAAAAATATTCGTTTTTTAGGAGAGATTACTATGGAAAATGTATTTGATTACGAAGATATTCAACTAATCCCTGCAAAATGTGTCGTAAATAGCCGTTCTGAATGTGATACAACCATTAAATTTGGTGGAAATACATTTAAACTGCCTGTTGTCCCAGCTAATATGCAGACCATTATTGATGAACATATTGCTACTAAACTTGCTGAAGATGGTTATTTTTATATTATGCATCGATTCGAACCTGAGAAACGTTTGGATTTTGTTAAAGACATGAAGTCACGAGGACTCATTTCATCAATAAGTGTTGGCGTTAAGGAAGAGGAATACCCATTTATTGAACAATTAAAAGAAGGTAATTTAACACCTGATTACATCACGATTGATATTGCCCATGGTCATTCTGAAGCAGTAATCAATATGATTAAGCATATTAAAAACCATCTGCCTCATAGTTTCGTCATTGCTGGGAATGTTGGTACACCTGAAGCTGTTAGAGAACTAGAGAATGCCGGAGCTGATGCAACTAAGGTAGGCATTGGACCAGGTAAAGTTTGTATTACGAAGATTAAAACTGGATTTGGCACAGGTGGTTGGCAACTAGCAGCTCTTCGCTGGTGTGCGAAGGTTGCGAGTAAGCCGATCATTGCTGACGGTGGGATTCGTACACATGGGGACATCGCTAAATCAATCCGCTTCGGTGCGTCTATGGTCATGATTGGCTCTTTATTTGCTGGGCACGAAGAGTCTCCAGGTCAAACTGTTGAAAAAGATGGCAAACTTTATAAAGAGTATTTCGGCTCCGCTTCGGAATTTCAAAAAGGTGAGAAGAAGAACGTCGAAGGAAAGAAAATGTACGTGGAACATAAAGGAGCGATAAATGATACTTTAACAGAGATGGAACAGGACCTTCAATCAGCCATTTCATACGCTGGGGGAACAAAGCTAGACTCAATCCGTCATGTCGATTATGTGGTTGTTAAAAACTCTATCTTTAATGGTGATAAAGTTTATTAATAAAGCAAGTGCCGAGCTGTTTTCAGCCCGGCACTTTTCCATAGCTAGATTTTTTATATAGACTCATAGGATCGACAGTCGACTAACAATTGTCGTCACTCGGACGCTTGTTATCGGGACTCAGGTTACAGTTAACGACACTCAGCCCCTACTTATCGATACTAAACTACTTTTAACGACACTCATATAACCTTTATCGAGAGTCAGCATGAGTATATCGACACTTGAGCTGGAGTTATCGGCACTATCAATAACTCTTCTCGAGTTCGTCTACTAAACTACCAACATAAGCTACTGCTTGCTTAATGGGCTCTGGTGTGGATAAATCAACTCCTGCTTGCTGCATTAATTCAAGTGGTTTCAAGGTTCCACCTGCTTTTAATGCCGTTAACCAACGTTCGACAGCTGGCTGACCTTCTTCAAAGATCTTTTGAGATGCTGCTGTTGATGCGGTTAAACCAGCTGAATAAGTATATGGATAAAGCCCCATATAATAATGTGGTTGACGCATCCAAGTTAACCCTGCGCCTTCATCAATTTCAACCGCATCTCCCCAGAAGTTACGAAGCGCTTCTCTCTTTTGTTCGCATAGAACATCTGCTGTAATGGGTTGTCCTTGATCGGCTAACTCATAAATACGACGTTGCAACTCTCCTTCTAAAATATGGGTCACAAAGTTGTGGTAATACGTCCCAAGTGATTGAAGAATGACCCAACGATGCATCCGATCATCGTTCGACTTTTCCAAGATGGTCTTACTTAATAACATCTCGTTCATCGTAGATGGTGCTTCAATAAAGTATCTTGATGGACGTGTATTAGATAGATTTTGATTTTTCCCTGCTAGATAAAAGTGTCCAGCATGACCCAGTTCATGGGCTAAGGTGAAGGTATTTCGCATTGAACCTGTCCAAGTCATTAAAATATAAGGGTGTACACCGTATGGACTGGAACAAAAAGCCCCTGAACGCTTACCAACATTATCAGCTAAATCAACCCATCGCTCATTAAGGCCTTTTTCCATGATCTCCATATACTCAGGCCCCATAATTTGTAATGACTCTCTCACTAAATCTGCTGCTTCCTCATAAGTCACCTGTGGGTCGTAATCTGGATCAAGTGGCGCTTTAAGATCACAATAATACATTTTATCAAGACCTAAAACTCTCTTCTTTAACTTAGCGTAGCGACGCATGTGTGGGGCAAGTTCCTTTTGAATCGTATCTAACTGATTGTGATACATTTCCTTTGTGACTTGTTGTTCATGTAATAGCATATCTGTCACTGAATCAAACCCACGCAAACGGGCTTCAACTACTTGTTTTTTGACCTCGGTTTGAAAAGTCGCTGCATAGGTGTTTTTATATTGACTCAAAGTTTCGGTGAACGCACTATATGCCTTCCGTCTAAGCTCTGTATCAGCAGAGCCTTCATAAGTTGGAAATGAATTAAACGTCAATGGATACTCGACTCCATCGTCCGTTTTAAAAGCAGAAAACCTCATATCTGAAGTTTTACTTCGCTCGTAAATCATGTAAGGAGAGCTATGAACCTCTCCAAATGCCGCTAGAGCCTCTTCGACATCAGGTGAAAGTCGGTATGGTTTTTGTTCTTGTAAATCCATTAACTTTTTTTGAAAATCTTTTAAATCTGGTTCTTGTTGAATATAGTTTTTAATCGTTGTTTCCTCTAATTGTATAATTTCTGATTCAATAAACGATGTACTCGCACTGACTTCAGAAACGACTGATGCCGCTCGAGCAGACATCGCCTGATTATCCGGGTTCGTCCCATCAGAAGATTGACGAAGGTGAGCATAAGTCCTAACTCGAGTCACTCTCTGATCTAGAGCATCTTTAGCCTGTAAACAGTTTAATAGGTTTTCAGAACTTCCACTAAGAGTCCCCTTGTATTTAGTGACCAATTCTATATCTTGTTGAATCGCTCCTAATTCCTTTTCCCACTCCACTTCTGTTTCAAATAAATCACTTAAGTCCCACGTTTGTTCAACTGGTACCTCAGAGCGTTTTAGTGTACCCTTCGTTTGAGTCGTCATTTACATTCCCCTTTCCCATTTAACCATTAGTAAAATATTTCGTGAATCGAATTATATTTAATATTATAAACGCTAGTAAAAAGAAATGAAACACTAATGTGTGAATTTTCTTATTTCCATAAAAAAAGAGTTTGCCTTTGGTTTCTGACTCATGAGCAAACTCTTCTAACATCACTTTTGATTAATAACATCGACAATCTCCTGTGCCTTTTCCTCAGATAAATCCCCCTGAACCATGATACTGGAACTCTCAATCGGCATGGTAACTTTCGGGCTACTGATTAATTCATTATCCAAATAGATTGGCATGGTTTCACCGACACTGACTTCGGTTATCTCCTTAACGTAATTAGCATCTTCAAACTCAATCACGACTGCTATTTGGCCACCACCTTTAGTTGTTATGGAAGCTTCGGCAAAATCAGACATAGACGCAACTCGTTCCCCACCTTCATTTTCAATATATACCTCTTTATCATTATGGGTATTTTCACTACTATTACTACTACTTCCACACCCAATCAATATTAATAGGGATACCATAACAGTTATGATCGTTAACTTTCTACTCAATATAAACCTCTCCTTCAGCTAAATTAAATTGATGCAGATTGGCCATCAGCGTCGTATCATCAACCCATGCGACTTCTACTTCATCCATTCGATAATCATAAAAAACAGTTTTCTTTAACCAAAGTGGACCATCTAACTCTCCTACGATCCAAAATGATGTAGCCGCTCCGCCATTCATCCGGTAAAAATCAACCATATATTCTCCGTTGGGTGACTCAGTCGTATGAATTAACTCCTTTCCAACAAAAGATTCACGTGCAAGAGGGAGTAACAGTAGAATGATTAACCCTAATGAAAAAAGTAACGTCACTATTCCTCTAACAACTAAATACCATTTCCGTGTATTCGGCAATCCGACAATCGCCAAGACAAACGCCAGAATCGCCATAACCCACGTGATCAACGGTGGAGCTAATACCCAACCTCCATAAGCGTATGGAAAGAAGTATGGTACAGAAAACATAAGACAAAAAATTAATAACAAAAATGAAATCCAGCCTGAATACTTAACCAATCAAATCACTCCCTTAACATAAAATTCGACTACTTTCGGCAAATCCCCTCTTAAATCATGATCAAAAAAGGTATTTAATGACTTAAAGTAGAATGATAAGTTAATAAGCAGTTTAAAAGGAGATGATTTTGAATGACTAAAGAAGTGAAAACTCCACAAACATATTCAATTGAACAGTTCATGAACACCGAAAGCCTCACTGGTGTCGCTTTTTCTCATGATGACTCGACCATTCTATACGCTAGTGATTGTACTGGGGTATATAATGCTTTTTCCATCAATTTAAATGACAAACATACTAAACAACTCACACACTCAACAACAGATGCTGTCTTTCCAGTCAGTTTTCTCCCACAGGATCAACGCTTCATCTATGAAAGCGATGAAGGGGGTAACGAAATAACTCACCTCTATTTAAAAGAGGAGAATGGTGATGTTCAAGATTTAACACCTGGTGAACAAGAAAAAGCAATGTTCTATGGGTGGAGTGAGGATGAAAACAGCTTCTTCTATGAATCTAATAAACGTGATGAGCGTTATATGGACCTATACGAGATGAATATTAATACATTTACTCCTCAAATTCTTTTTAAAAATGAAGACGGTTACCAAATATCAGCGATCTCACCTAACAAAAAATATGTAGCTCTTCATAAACCAATTACAGCTAACAACTCTGATATGTTTATCTACTCACACGATGAAGGAACCCAACACCTTTCACCACATGAAGGGGATGTTCAATATATTCCTGTGGCGTTTGATGAGAAATCTGAACAACTCTATTTCCTTACCGACGAAGAAAGTGAATTTCTTCACCTTAAAAGAATGAATTTGTCAACTAAAGAAGTAGAAACTGTCGCAACCGAAGAATGGGATATCGTCATGGCAAGGTTCTCACCAAACTATAAATATTTAATCTATGCGATTAATCATGACGGGAAAATTAAGATCAAAATCGTGGAAGCTAGGACAGGGGAAATTATTGATATTCGTGGGATCCCCACTGGACAAATTAGTAATGTGAGAATTTCTCAAAGTGAACAGAAAATAGCCTTCTTACTCAATCGCTCAACCTCACCAGATAATTTATACGTTTATGATTTTGACAAACAAGAGTTGGATCGATTAACAGATACATTAAACCCAGAAATTGATCCTAATGACCTAGTAGAAGCTGAAGTTGTTCGTTATCCATCCTTTGATGGACTCTCAATCCCTGCCATTTATTACGAACCCCATTTAAATGAAGGTGAAAAAGCTCCAGCGCTCGTTTGGGTTCATGGTGGGCCAGGTGGTCAGTCAATGGTTAATTACCATCCATTTTTCCAATACTTAATCAATCACGGGTATGCAATTTTAGCGGTAAATAATCGTGGAAGCTCAGGTTATGGTAAATCTTTCTTTAAAGCTGCTGATTTAAAGCATGGTGAAGTTGACCTGGCTGATTGTATCGAAGCGAAAAAGTTCCTAACCTCAACTGGGAAGATTGACGAGGGTCGAATTGGCATTATTGGTGGTAGTTATGGTGGCTATATGGTACTTGCAGCGATGGCCTTTCAACCTGGTGAATTTGAAGTCGGTGTTGATATCTTCGGCGTTTCAAATTGGGAACGTACACTCAAAAGTATCCCATCTTGGTGGGAAGCGATTCGTGACGTGTTGTATAAAAAGATTGGCGATCCATACGAAGACAACGAATATATTCGCAGTATTTCACCGTTATTCCATGCTGAGAATATTGACAAACCACTCATCGTTCTACAAGGAGCCAATGATCCACGCGTCCTTCAAGAAGAGTCCGATGAAATCGTTGAATCGGTTAAGAAAAATGGCGTTCCTGTCGAGTATATCGTTTTCGATGATGAAGGGCATGGCTTTACGAAACGTCAGAACCGGATCACAGGCTACCAAGCAGTACGAGAATTTTTAGATCAACATTTGAAGTAAAATTGAGTCGGAGGTTTTCTCCGACTTTTTCTATTAATTCTAAGTTCGGTTTTAACCTCAATAAGCACCACGAAAACTGATTACTCTAATAATCCGACCATCTTCAGACCATGTAAGATACCATCATCTTCAACGGACTTCGTTTCATATCTAGCAGCTTCCTTAGCTCTCTTATGGCCATTGCCCATCGCGACGCCATGTTCAAGCTGCGATAACATTTCTAAATCATTTAGTGAGTCACCAAAAGCAACGGTATTCTCTTTTGGCACACCTAGTCTCTCAATGATTTTTTCGATGCCTTCTGCTTTAGAGCCTCCTGCAGGAATCACATCTACTGAAACTTCATGCCAGCGAATGAAATCAAACACTTCATACTGCGTCTCATAAGCCTTTTCCTCTCCCTCCACACAAAAAACCAACGCCTGGTAAATCTCACGGTCTTTATAGGAAGGGTCATATGTTGGGAATTGATCAATCTTTAAAGAAGAAATACTTTCTGTTACATGTTCATGCTCTGGAACATTCGACTTCATATCCTCATGATCCAAAAATACCATTGGGTGACCATTTTTAGTAGCCAAATCATTCATCGAATGAAGTGCCTCCTGATCTAGAGGATTTTTATAAATCACTTCACCTCTATAAACGACATATTGACCATTAAAACTAACAAAAGTTTCTATCTCAAGTTCCTTACGTAATTCCTCGAACATAAACGGAGCCCGTCCAGTTGCAATCGCCACTTCATGCCCTTCCTCTTTCAATTCAAAAATAGCATCCTTAGCGCTCTTAGGTAACTTTTTATCCTGATCTAAAAGCGTTCCATCAATATCAAAAAATACAATGTGTTGTGTCGTCGTCATTTTCTGCTTGCCTCCAAAAGTAGTCTGATTTCCAATCATATTATAAAGTAAGGTTGAATATGGGACAAACAATCTTCATCTTTCATAGTGTTAAATTTAACTTGTCTGTGGTCTAAATTAGGGCTGGCGTGCATCTACTTTATAAGCAAGAGAAGCCAAATTAACATGAGTTATTTTGTCATAACGACTAGGAGTGAAATTGTTGAAGGTACATACTGCCAATCTCTTCACCGGTTTACCACTTGTCATACTAGCAGCATTTTTTTGGGGAGTTGGTGGAGGGATTGCTGGTCTTTTATTAGACAAAGGATGGAGCCCTTTAGTAATCGCAGCTTTCCGGGCATTTATTGGATTACTATTCATTATTTTTTGGTATCTAAGTCATAAAAAAGTTAAACTGACGTTAAATCGTTCACTTATTTTCTGGTCTGTTGTTGCTGGTTGTGGTATGGCCGGTAATATTGGCTTTTATTTTATTAGTATTACTGAGACTAATATCCCCATTGCATCAACCCTTATGTACACCGCTCCTGTTTTTGTGTTGATTATATCAGCCCTATTTAGAATAGAAATTATTACCAAAATCAAGTTAGGGGCCACGATTGTTGTCATCACCGGCATTGTATTATTAACTGGCGTATACAATATGAGCTTCTTAAACATTAGTACATGGGGGATCATGAGTGGCTTATTATCTGGCTTATCTTACGCTATTTTTATTTTTGGCTATAAGTATAGTTCTGCATTTGGTAATTACATAACGGTGTTAATGGTATCAGCTTTCACTGAATTGATCCTATTATTTTCATTTTCTGAAAAACTTCAATTTTTACAAGTGGTGACCCATTTAAAAGACTTTGTTTTTTTCTTACTACTTGGCTTTGTAGGTGCTGGGTTAGCTTTATTTTTTTATGTTGTAGGCCTTAAAAAAGTAATGCCTGGCAGTGCCTCAGTTGTAGCGATGATTGAGCCTGTCACAGCGTCAAGTTTCGGTATATTTATATTAGGACAATTTATTAATGAAGTACAATTTATCGGTATGATAATCATTCTAATGACTGTTACTTTTCTAAGTTACTATACCATTAAAGAGTGAAGATCATCATTTAGAAATAACTTCCGACATGATACACTCACTTCATTAATCATTCAAAAATTTCCCTTTTTAAAAAAGGCTAGGACCTATTATGCCAAAGACGAACCGTGAACTCAATTTCCTTAGAAAATATACGCAGAATGATGGTCGGTGAAACACCACTTCATGTGCTATCACCGACACTATCGCATCCTGTGCGTCTGATGCTCACAAGTCACCCTAAGATCCACGAAGTATATTTCCAGAGTGGGAACTTTAACCTGTCGTTCGAATTATTCTTTAGTATAAACACCTGTTTCCCAGTCTGTTAATTCATTTCTTCTTCTTCCCATGATTTATTTCGCCAATCCCTAGTTCTTTCCCCTCTTTGTATATAGCTTTAACAAAACTAATCGCCATTAACAACATAATTATGGAGAATGGGAATGCGGCAATAATCATCGCATTTTCTAAAGCTTGAAGTCCACCTGTATATAATAAGGCGAGTGCCGTCGCTGATAAAAGCACACCCCATGTTAGTTTAATTCGGCGTCCTGGGTTTTCAGAACCACCTGTGGTCATCATGCCTAATACAAACGTTCCAGAGTCAGCAGAAGTAATAAAGAAAGTACTAATCAAGATAATGGCAACGATCGACGCAACCATCCCTAAGGGGAGATTGGCAAAAACACCGAATAGTGCTTCTTCAGTTGCAAGCTCAGAGATCATGTCGACTCCATCGTGCTCAAGTGAGATAGCTGTTCCTCCAAACGTAGAGAACCATAAGAACCCGATTATCGATGGGACAATTAAGACGGTTAGAACAAATTCCCTTATACTTCTACCTCTTGATACTCGGGCAATAAAAATACCGACAAATGGTGACCAGGCAATCCACCATGCCCAATAGAAGATGGTCCAGCCATTAATCCATTCTCTCGTTTCTTCATTTAACGGTGCGATTCTAAAACTCATCTCAGGGAGGTTTTGAACATAAGCACCTATGGAGTTAGTAAACATGTTTAAGATAAATAACGTTGGTCCAACTGTAAACACAAGTGCGAAAAGTAATACAGCTAGAACCATATTAGCATTACTCAAATACTTAATTCCTTTACCCAAACCTGTCCACGCTGAAATCATAAACAGAACCGTTACAATGGCTACAATAATTAACTGAACAATAAATCCACTAGGAATATCAAATAAATAGGTCAAACCACCATTTATTTGTACCGCACCAAATCCTAGCGTCGTAGCTACACCTAACACGGTCGCGATTACGGCTAAAATATCAATAACTCTCCCAACTGTTCCATCAGCCGAGTCACCAATAACTGGTTTTAAAGTTGCGCTCACCAGTCCACTTCTCCCATGTCGAAAGCTAAAATAAGCTAAGACTAAAGCAACAATACCGTAGATTGCCCACGCATGGATACCCCAATGAAAAAACGTAAAGCGCATAGCATCTCTGATCGCTTGATTGGTGCCTGTTTCACCAGTTGGGGAGCTGACTGCATAGTGACTAATTGGTTCAGCAGTCCCCCAGAACACTAAACCAATCCCCATCCCTGCACTAAACAACATAGCGATCCACGTTGGACGGGAAAACTCTGGTTTCTCACCTGGACTCCCTAATCTAATTTTCCCAACTGGAGTAATTAAAAAGACTAAACAAATAATGACAAATAACGTTACAACAATTAGATAATACCAGCCAAGTGTATCGGCAATAAATGCTTGCACGTTAGTCGTTAATTCCTCTAAACCATCAGGCCAAATAATACCTAATAGAACTAAAATCAACATAACACTTGCTGATATCTTAAAAACCGTTGTTAAGTTTTTTAGCATGTCGTGGTGTTCCCCTTTCTGTGTATAACAAAGGATTTACTAAAGGTCAGTGACACGACTTCATTCGATTGATGAAAGTTTTGCCTATAAATATTATCTTTAGGAAAAATACGTTTATTCATTCATACAATTCTCCACTCTATCTCTAGCATTTCCAACTATTGTTTCAAAATGTAAATTGTTTCGCATAACACCAATTTTGTAGGTTTAACACCATAACAACATTTGCTTAGAAGACATCAATCCATAAAAAATAGAGGTCCTAATTTAGAACCTCTGAAGGAATTACTTATTAAATTCTTTTGCTGCATACTTAGGGCTTTTAGCCTTGCTTATTGCTGAAATGACAGCTACCCCATTAGCACCAGCGTTAGTCACATATTCAGCATTTCCTTGATTGATGCCACCGATTCCAACTAAAGGAATGTCTGGCAGCTCTTCTCTAATCTCCTTTACAACGACTGGTCCTCGCACCTCTTCTATATCTTCTTTCGTCTTCGTATCAAACATAGGGCCAACACCGATATAATCAACATCATACTTATTGGCCTGAACGGCTTCTTCTACGTTATGCGTTGATAAACCGAGTATTTTCTGTTCACCAAGCTTCCTTTTAATTTCGTTAACATCTCCATCATCTTGGCCAATATGTAAACCATCTGCATCAAGTTCAAGAGCTAATTGAAGATCATCATTAACAATAAATGGGATCTCACACCTATGACAAACTTCCTTTAATCGCAACCCAAGTTGGACTCGCTCATCTCCAACTCGTGCCCCTTCACCTTTTTCCCGATATTGGAAGAAAGTAACTCCACCTTTAATGGCCTCTTCTAATGTTGTAACTGGATCATGAATACAGTTCTGACTCCCCATCACTAAATATAAAGACAGTTGTTGTTTTAAATCTCTAGTCATTAAACCTTCATTCTCCTCTCTTGGTAAGCCCAATGATTCGTTGGACCATGCCCTGAACCTATATGAAGGTCTTCTTCAATAGCAGCTTGGATATAATCCCGTGCAATCCAAATGGACTCAATCACTGGAGTTCCTTTAGCCAATTCAGCCGTAATAGCAGCTGAGAACGTACAACCAGTTCCATGCGTGTTTTCGGTATAGATTCGTTTGTTTTCCAGTAAGGTAAACTGATCTCCATCAAAAACTAAATCCATTACTGTGTCTGACTCAGCATGACCACCTTTAATAATGACATAATCAGCTCCTAAATCATAAAGCATTTTGGCAGCTTCTTGACGCTTTTTAAATGTGTCCAACTGTATCCCTGTGAGTGCTTCTGCTTCAGGAATATTTGGTGTAATGACAGTTGATTGTGGAATTAAATTGTTTTTCATCGCTAAAATAGCTTCATCTTGTAAAAGCTTCGCACCACTTTTAGCAATCATAACAGGGTCTATAACAACGTTCTCAAGGCTATACTGTTTTATTTTATCTGCTGTCGCATTGATCAGTTCGGCACTAAATAACATACCTGTTTTTAAAGCATTTGGTTTTAAATCTGACCCAATCGAATCCAGCTGTTCAATAACAGAGTCCACCGTCATCGGGTAAACCCCTTGGACTCCCAAAGTATTCTGTGCCGTAACAGCTGTAATCACTGACATCCCGTATGCTTTCAATTCCTGAAACGTTTTTAAATCGGCCTGAATCCCAGCTCCTCCACCTGAATCTGATCCAGCAATCGTTAAGGCTTTTCCTATCGTCATGTTCCTCCCCCTTTTTAACCGACTATCTTATGATAAAGACTCTTTGCCTCTGATATGTCGTTTACTCCATGTATTAGCACCCGACCATCTTTAAAAAAGACCATGCGATGATCTCCATTTGCAAAAGAAACAAGGAATGGATTACGGTTGACTTCACCATTCTGACTTTCTAAAATACGCTCTAAAGCGTCTAAATCTCTAGCCATCTTTTTTGGTGGACGTATTTGAACGGCATCTCGGCCACATAGGACCGCTGTTTTTGTCTGCTGTTCATAAGATAAATAAGGATATGTCGGGTGATCACCACAAGATGGACAATCACTATTTTTCATGCGCTCTACACCAATAGAGACATGCTCGTTATCCCACAGATCAAACGAAACTAACTTTTTCCGCAGTGAAGACCAGTCTTCTACCAAGATTTTCAATGCCTCTGCAGTTTGATACGAGACGACCATTTGAACTACGGGAGCGATGACCCCTATCGTGTCGCAGGTCGCACCTCCCAAAGGAACGGTCTGAAGCAAACAATTTAAGCATGGTGTTTCACCTGGAATCACCGTAAAACTTAACCCATAACTACTCACACATCCACCATAAATCCATGGAATATTAAATTTCTGGGCTACGTCATTAATAATAAAGCGAATATCAAAATTATCTGTTGCATCAATGATTAAATCCACACCTTGAGCTAGGCGTTCCATTTCTTCAACCGTAACGTCTTGAATCTCAGCATGAATCGTTACTGAAGAATTGACTTGATTTAGACGATCCTTTGCTGCAATAGCTTTAGGCATTCTAGCTTTAGCATCTTTCTCTGTGTAAAGTTGCTGACGTTGTAAATTACTTTCTTCTACATAATCACGGTCAACAATCGTTAAACGTCCAACGCCAGCACGGGCAAGAATCTCTGCATTTCCTGTCCCTAGAGCACCTGCTCCAATAATACAAACATGCTTTTGACCCAGTTTTTCCTGACCCTTTTCACCAATTGAATCAAATAACACCTGTCTTGAATATCGTTCCTGCATCAAGCGTCGCCTCCTTATCAACCACCACCAACAAACTGAACGAGCTCGACTCGGTCACCTTCTTGAATCGGTGTGTCCCTGTGCTTACTTGCTTCAATAATCCTTCCATTCAACTCGACAATCACATTCTTTTCAGATAAGTTATAGTCATTAACTAAATCAAAAACAGTCTGAAGCTGACTAGACAACTCACGTTGATCGCCATTAATATGAACAATCATTCTATTACACCTCCCCTGTATTGTTTAGCAATCTCCATCGGTTCTTTAGCGTCTAAAATCCCAGACATAACTGCTACGCCATGCGTACCACAAGTCACCACGTCGTTTACATTAACTGGTGTGATCCCACCAATAGCTATAACCGGAAGTTCAACACTTTCAACAAGCGACCTTAAATTATCTAACCCTTGTGGTTTTTGCCCTGGTTTGGATTGGCTTGTAAAAATGTGGCCAAATAGTACATAATCCGCACCATCCTTTTCTGCTTGCCTAGCTTCAGCAATCGTATGTACGGACTTCCCAATTTTTAATTCAGGATACTTTTCACGAACTTGTTTAATCTCCATGCTATGGTAGGCAAGTTGCACACCTTTCACTTGCCAATGATGTGCTAATTCTACCCGGTCATTTATGATGATCTGAGTTAAAGGTACCCCTGCCGACTTTAAAGCAGAAATCCCCTCTTCTAACTCTTCGTCAGATCGATGTTTTTCCCGTAAATGGACAAAATCAATATAAGGTAGTGCTTCAGCTACAATCTCAGCAAATTCTTTTAAAGGGAGCTTTCCATTTGAGATTAAGTGTATTTCTTTAACCACGTTTACGCTCACCCACTTTATGTTACGACTCAGTCATAATTTGCCAATCCTTCACAACTGGTTGATACCCTTGCTCTAATAACAAGGACTTGATTTCATCAACTGAACGCTCATCGGAAATTTCAAATTGGCTTTGTGTATTGTCAGGCTCTGTATAGCCTCCGACAACTGTTGAAGAGGCAGCTGACATCTTAGTAGTTCCTAAAGATAGAATCTGATCCCGGAATTCAGGCGCCTCTCTTGTAGAAACCGTAATTCCCGCACGTGGTTGGAAAATTCGAAACGCTAACATCGCCTGGACTAAATTCTTATCCGTGACGTCAACTTTGGGTTGAAATCCACCTGCACTTGGCCTGATCCGAGGGAAAGAGACTCCTACTTCAACATCCAAAAATTTATTCTGTAAATATTGAGCATGTAAACCAGTGATATAGCTTTCTCTTCGCCAATCATTTAAACCAAGTAGTGCCGCAATATTGACTGATCGCATACCCGCTTCGCAACCACGCTCAGGTGTATCCAAACGATAGTTAAAGAAACGTTTCGGTCCTTTGGTATGAAGTTCTCGGTAAATCTCCTCATCATACACCTCTTGATAGACGGTTAAGCTATCAATTCCACTATCAACTAACTCCTTATATTGGTCGGTATCTAGTGGTTGAATTTCCAGTCCAATTGATGAAAAGTACCTTGTTAACACTTCTAAGCATTGCTTAATATATTTAACAGACGAATGAAACATCGATTCTCCTGAAAGAAGAATAATATGTTCAATTCCCATGTCCGCAATCGCCTTTGCTTCTTTTTCCACTTCCTCCATCGTGAGAATTCTTCGTGGAAATACGTTATCCACACTAAAACTACAATACTTACACGTATTCACACAGTAGTCTGATAGATAAAGAGGCAGAAACAACTGAATCGTCTTTCCGAAATGTTGTACCGTCAATTGATGTGCTCTTTGTGCCATTTCTTCTAAATAATTTTCTGCTGCAGGCGACAACAAAGCGAAATAATCTTCTTCATTTATACGCTCCTTTTGTAACACCCTCTCAACATCTTGATTAGTAACATCTTTTAACATGTCTTCAAGTGATAATTGATTGACTCGCTCAAGTACATCATAAAAACTCATAAGTTATCCATCCCTTAACATAAGAATCTCTACTAAATCATATCCCGTCACAAAACTTGTATATTCCTATGAATTTAAGAATCCAGTTAATGGTGATGACGCTTTCGCTTTCATCGAAGTTGGCCCCAATCCTGCAAGGTAACCAGCTCGCCCCGCTTTTACCGCCTGATCAAACGCCTGCGCCATTAATACTGGATCATCCGCAGTGGCGATCGCTGTATTGACAAGAACTGCGTCTGCCCCCATCTCCATCGCTTCAGCCGCTTCTGATGGCCTGCCAATCCCTGCATCAACCACGACTGGAACATTAATTTCATCAATAATAATTTGAATCATTTCTTTCATCCGGATCCCACGATTAGACCCAATAGGTGAGCCCAAAGGCATAACCGTTGCTGCTCCTGACTCCTCTAATTGCTTAGCAGCCATCAAATCCGGTGTCATATAGGGCAGAACCACAAACCCTTCTTCAACTAAAGCTTCGGTTGCTTTAATCGTTTCTTCGTTATCTGGTAATAAGTATTTATTATCAGAAATAACCTCAATTTTGATCCAATTGCCCATCCCGGCAGCTTTAGCTAAACGAGCAATTCGAACCGCCTCTTCTGCAGTCCTCGCGCCAGATGTGTTCGGCATTAACGTCATATTTTGAGGAATATCATTTAAAATATATTCATCATTGCCATCTAGATCAACTCTTCTGACAGCTACCGTTACCACTTCAGAGTCCGATTGTCTAAGTGCTTCTTTCATCACTGTATGATCTGCAAATTTACCCGTACCTACAAAAAGGCGATTCTTTAATTCTTTACCAGCAATCACTAATGAATCATTCATTTTTCATCCCCCATTTTTTAAGAATAAGGCTCTGTTAAAGCTTAGTGTTGATAATAAGAAGATTTTCGCTTAGTTGTTGTATGGTGGGAGCGAAGGTGGCGACTCCTGTGGGAACATCACGAGCTGAAGATCCACTTGGGAAACGCTTTTCTTCCCAAGTTAGCTGAAGCCGTGCCCACGGAAAGCGTCCACCGGAAGCGAATCACCATAACAACAACGGACTTTAACAGAGCCAAAATAAAAAAGCTCACCCTTAGAGGATGAGCTTATTAAACGGTTTTTGAACCCTTATCATACAAACCATTTCCTAAGCTTCCCTCCGTTAGTTCTAACTAATTCAGGTTCAAAGGGTCGGAACTTTTTCCTCTCAGCCATTAAAATGGCACCCCTAGCCTTCTTACGATATTTAACTGTCTTAATCATAACATAACAAACTTTTGGTTGATTGTGAAGGTTAAATATATCCTGTTAATTATTCTATTAAATACTTCAATGTTTAATGAATAACTCAAAATGAATTAATCTATTGTTAATTCAAACTGAATGTTTCATAGTTAATTAGTCAACACTTTTGATGTTATGATGTTATTAGAATTAAAAATTAAGGAATGAACTGTTATGCTAACTAAGCAAACTATTAAGGAATTATTTTCAAATACCGTCTACCTTCGGGGCCTGCGTTACTATAATCTAGGTAAAGTTAAAGACTTAACCTACAATCACGATGAAGACTGTTGGTATGCCCACGTGATTGGTAGTGAATTTTACAGTGTTCGCGTTGAAATAGAGGGGAAATTTTTATCCTATAAATGCTCTTGTCCTGCCCACTCAAAATATGATCAGTGCAAGCACTCTGTAGCTGTTTTACTATCTATTATCAACCAAGGTCAACGACAAGATCAAACACGTCCTAATAGAAAAGAAACCTTTAGTGACAAGCTCGATGAATTTTTGAATCAACAATCAATCAACCCTAGACGAGACTATTCAGCTGAGCTGATTGATTTATTTTCAAATCAACCTGTCTCTGATAGTCAGAGTATGAATACAGGATTTGAAAAAGAAACTTTACAAACGGAATTTACTTTAAAGCCGTATAAACAATTAGTTGAAGGGAACCTGCTTTCTCTAGAAATGAAAGTAGGTGTTGGGAGAACTTATGTTGTTAAGAGTTTGAAGAAGTTTTTAGAAAGTATTGAACAAAAAAGTGAACACTTCTTTACGCCTAACTTTTCATATGACCCAGAACAACATGACTTCACCAAGGACGATCAACAGATTATCGACTTATTACTAGACATCTACCGAAACGATGTCTTCTACGACAACCGTTGGCAAACCCCTCCGAATGCAAAGGGGATGACGATTCCACCATTAGTGGTTAATCATTTGTTATCACGTCTAGCTCAACACGAACAAGGTATTACGCTTGATAATAATCAAATGACCTTTAGTGAAATCATTTGGCACGAAGAGGAAACACCACTTGAGTTCTCTTTAAGTAAATTAAACCAAGGCTATGAACTGACCATAGAGGGATTCCAGCACTTTAATTACTTTAAAAATTACGGGATCGTACAACATGAAAATCATTTTAATAAACTTACCGACACACAAAAATATGTAATTGAGAATTTAAACAACTTACTAGGTCGATCCGAGGAGTCAACCATTCCGATCAAATCAGACCAAATGGAATCTTTCCTTTCACACGTAGTACCAAATCTTAAGGAAGTTGGGGAGATATCCATGTCTGAACAAGTAGCTGAAGACATAATAAACCCAGCGCTTCAAGCAACGATGCACCTAGATCGAGAAGATGAACGACTCATCGCCAATATACGCTATGCTTATAACGAGATAGTGATAGATCCAATGAAACCCGAACCTGCCACCTCAAATACTAACGGAATTCTTGTTCGCGATGTCGACAAAGAGAGACACATCATGAAAGCAATAGAACATGCCTTATTTAAATTTAATGGAGATGATCTTTATTTGGATGATGAAGAGGACATATTCCTTTTTCTCTATGAATTAGTTCCACAACTTGAGGAGCATATGGACATTTATTTAACCCAACCAGTCAAAAATTTACTAGTAGATGATTTAGACTATCCGACTGTTCAAGTCGACCTTGATTCAAGTGAGGACTTTTTGGAAGTCAATTTTGATCTAGGGGATGTAGATCAAAACGAAGTTAGTCAGATCATTCAGTCCGTTATGGAAAAGAAACGATATTATCGCCTACCTAACGGTGCTTTTATCCCACTTCAAGATGAATCCTTAACTCAAATGTCGAATTTATTAGAGGAAATGCGATTAGACCCAGAGGAAATAAGTGAAGGTACTGTGCATTTACCTGCTTATCGAGGTCTACAACTTGAAGAGACTGTATCACACGGGTTAAAAGCAAAGTATAATGAAGCATTCAGACAGCTTATACAGGATATTAAAAACCCGAAAGCTTTTGAAACTCCACTACCTGAGGAATTAAATGCAGAGCTCCGAGAGTATCAAAATGTCGGCTACCAATGGATGAAGTCATTGAGCCATTATCGTTTTGGAGGAATATTAGCAGATGATATGGGTCTAGGTAAAACCTTACAGACTATTACATTCTTACTCTCTGAACGCGAGCGAAATCAAGAACCAGCATTAGTCGTATCACCCGCTTCATTAATCTATAACTGGCAAGCTGAATTTGAGAAATTCGCTCCGACGATGAATGTGAAAGTTATTAGTGGAACTATAGCTGAACGTGAAGAATTATTTGAAAACATAGATGATGCTGATGTCGTCGTGACCTCATATCCATTAATCAGACAAGATGTCGAAAAGTATCGTACCCTAACATTCTCAACACTAATCTTAGACGAAGCACAAGCCATCAAAAATAGTGCAACCAAACAAGCTCAAGCGATCCGGGCCATTCGTGCACGTAAACGGTTTGCTTTAAGTGGAACCCCAATCGAAAATTCACTCGATGAATTGTGGTCGATTTTTGATGTGATTTTACCTGGATTTTTCCCAAGTAAAAAGGAGTTTCGCAACCTACCAGAGAGCCAAATCTCTAAAATGAGTCGACCGTTTATTTTGCGACGCGTGAAACAAGATGTACTAACTGAGCTACCTGACAAAATCGAATCCGTTCAGCATTCTGAGTTAACGACAGAACAAAAACAGCTTTACTTAGGCTATCTGGAAAAAATTCAAGGTGAAGCTGCAAACGCCATTTCAACCGAAGGCTTTCAAAGAAGCAGAATGAAGATTTTGGCTGGTTTAACACGACTACGTCAACTTTGTTGTCATCCTTCTTTATTTATAGAAGATTACCAAGGAGAATCAGGTAAGTTAAACCAACTACTAGATATGGTAGAAACAGCAAGGGAAAATGGCCACCGAATCCTAATCTTCTCTCAATTCGCAGAGATGCTTAAGATTATTCGTGAGCGTCTAACAGCTACTGGGAAAGAAGTTTTTTACCTCGATGGCCAAACACCTTCAAAGGACCGAGTTGCGATGGTTGAGCGCTTTAATCAAGGTGAGAAAGACCTCTTTTTAATCTCATTAAAAGCCGGTGGAACCGGCCTCAATTTAACAGGAGCAGACACCGTTATTTTATATGACTTATGGTGGAATCCAGCCGTTGAAGAACAAGCTGCTGGACGCGCTCACAGAATGGGACAGAAGAAAGTTGTTCAAGTCCATCGTCTGATTACAAAAGGGACCATCGAAGAAAAGATACACTCGCTACAACAACGGAAAAGAGAACTAATTGAAAATGTTATTCAACCTGGTGAAACGACCTTCCAGAGCTTAAATGAAGATGACATCCGAGAATTGTTGAATGTTTAGTTTAGTTGGGGACCCTAGTAGAAGAGGGTCCCCATTTATTAAGAAAGGGGCCATTCCTCTAATTTATAGGCCATTTCCCAAAAAGAATATTCATATTGACAACTAATAGTAAACAACTCTTTCATATGATCAAGATCTTTTGTTGTCACTGTTTCAGCCATCGTATCTAGTCGATTAATTTGTTCATCAACTAACGTTTTAAACCACTCCCCTCCGTAAGCCCCGATCCATTTTTCATATATAGGCTCATTAGGTGAATAAGATTGAAGTCTCTCACCAATTTCGTAGTAAATCCAATAACAAGGTAGTATCGCAGCTATAATATCTCCTAAATGTCCCTGATAAGCTGCACGATACAGGTGTGAAGTATAAGCATAAGCAGTAGGTGACGGTTTGAAATTCGCCTGTTCTTCACTAGTAATACCTAAACGTTCTGAAAAGTCCCTATGTAGTGCTGATTCTGCTTCATAAGTTCCTTGTGCATGCGCCGCCATTTTACTTGTTGTTAGAAAATCATTAGCCTTTGCAGCACCTAGTGACTGAACTTTTGCAAAGTGGGACAAATAATAAGCGTCTTGTTTCACATAATAACGAAAACACTCGAATGGTAATGAACCATCCGCTATCCCCTTTACAAACGGGTGGTTGAAGCTCGCTTCCCAAATGTAATCAGTTTCTTCTCTCAACACCTTAGAAAATGTCATAAAAAATCCTCCTCATAATATTTGTAGACATAAAAAAACCACTTTCTTACCCTAATAAGAAAGTGGTTGCTCATAAAACAATAGTAGACCATGTGTATACTACATTCGCAACTCCACTTCCCTACGCTGGTATCAACCAGATCAGGTTCCAAGGGTCATCGTCTCAACCTTTTAACACTGTCTCTTATCTATGTGAAAGTGTGAAAGGTCCCCCTAGTGGAAGATCATACTGATTTAATTATATATAAAGATAACATGAATATAACACCATGTATATTTAAAACAAAATTAATTATGAACTAGTTGAACAGCTGAAGCCGTTCCATATAAGTCGATTTACATTAAGAAAAGGAAAATTCCCTAAAGAGGGTTTCCTCAGTTCTACTATACCAAGGTCGCTAGCTCGTCATCTTCTGATCCAAACACAGCTGAATAGGTTTTCCAACCACCGTCTAGGTTTTTCACTCTATATCCATGAGCAGTGAGAATGCGAGTTGCCAAATAACCACGTAACCCGACTTGGCATGTGATGTAAATGCTTTGATCATTTTGGATCTCATCTAAACGATCACGAATTTCTCCTAATGGAATATTAATCGATCCTTTGATAAACCCTGCTTCTCTTTCACTTGGTTCACGTACATCGATTAACATCCCACCATCTTCTATCAGTTGGTCAATTTCATCCCATTGAACGGTCTCAATACCTTCATCAATCATGTTAGAAGTCACATAACCTACCATATTAACGGGGTCTTTGGCTGAAGAGAATGGTGGGGCATAGGAAAGCTCTAATTCAGTTAAATCGTTTACGGTCAGATTGCTTTTAATAGCCGTTGCAAATCGCTCTTCATAATCTTTTCTAATAGTGAAAGCTATAACTTTTTAATATTCTCAAGTTCACGTTCATTTTTCACACACTTCTCCCAGATAAAATCTAGATCCGCTTTTTGTGATGAAAAATGGTCTAAAACCTCATCGTGTCGCTTTTCACTCTCCATTTTGAACTCATACATTTGTCCTTTAAATTCATACAAATCTTTTTTCATCTCATTCAATTCTGACTTGAAGGCTTGTTGCTCTCTCTTCATCTCATTTAATTCTGATCTAAACGCTTGTTGCTCTTTCTTCATCTCATTTAATTCTGACCTAAACGCCTGTTGTTCCTTCTTCATTTCCTTCTGTTCTTTCTTCACTTCATTTAGTTCTGCTCTAATCTCTTGGTTGTCCTTCTTAAGAGATTGAATGTCTTCTGTGTTTTGAGCGACCATATTAATTATTTGGGAGAGCATATTTTCAATCCGGTCTAGCCTTTCTTCAACCATGTGGCTCACATCCTATATTAAATTTTCAAGAACTTATGGATTAAAAATTATTGAAGTCATTAATATGTAGTAGTTTATAAGATTGGTAGTTATTTTGAATAGCTGTTCATTTGGGTAGGTATTCGGAGTTAAAAGTAAGAAGTATAATTAAATATATTATATAGTAGTATGCTTAATTTTATCAAGCTTCACAGCTCTAATTTCGACAAAGTTATAACCAACGACTGAGTTAGAAAAAGGCAGCCTTTATAGCTAAAGACTGCCTAAAAGTTTTAAATTTGTTTCAGATTATGTCCCACAATATGTCCGGTATGGTCGATCTGAATCTGGAGGTGGTGAGGTGTATTCAGTCTGTTCGATTGAATGATCATAAGGGCTTGAAAGGACAGCAAGTAACCGGTCCATCACACTATAATCACCATTTTCTTCAGCTGCTTCTAAGGCTTCCTCCACCTTATGATTACGAGGAATCACAGCTGGGTTATTTTGACGCATGAGCTCTTTTGATTCAGCGTCCGACTGTTCCTGGCGATCTAGCCGTGTTTGCCATTTCTCATGCCATTGTTCAAATTCTCTCGTATCGCAAACATTTATTCCTTCAAACTGACCATAAGTTAAGGCACGGAATGTATTCGTAAAATCAGCTTCATGCTTATACATAAGCTTTAAAAGCTCTTCAAATAACTTTTCATCATCGTCTTCCTCATTAAAAATCCCAAGCTTAGCTCGCATACCTCTTAACCAGTATTCGTGATACCAGTCTTTAAACTTAGTTAGCGAGTTTTGAGCAATTTCCACAGCTTGATCGTCATCATCATGAAGAAGCTGTAATAAGGATTCAGCAAATCGCGCTAGACCCCACATCGCCATTTTCGGTTGGTTGCCATAAGCATATCGACCCTCTCGATCAATCGAACTAAACACCGTTGCCGGGTCATAACTATTCATAAATGCACAAGGGCCGAAATCAATCGACTCACCACTAATCGTTATATTATCCGTATTCATCACACCATGAATAAAGCCGACAAGCTGCCATTTAGAAATCAAGAAAGCCTGATTTTTTATAACCACTTCTAATAAAGATAGATAAGGATCATCCGCGTCTTTCAAACCTGGATAATGCCTTTCGATTGTATAATCCGCAAAGGTGCGTAAGTCATCTTTTGCCCCTTGATTCGCTACATATTGAAAAGTCCCAACACGTATGTGGCTTGATGAAACACGTGTCAAGATTGCTCCTGGCTTTTCCGTTTCCCGAATCACTGGCTCCCCTGTTGTTACGACAGCTAGACTTCGGTTTGATGGGATTCCTAGCGCGTGCATCGCTTCACTAATAATATACTCTCGTAACATTGGCCCTAATACCGCACGGCCATCACCACCACGAGAATATGGTGTTCTACCCGAACCTTTAAGCTGAATATCAAAGCGATCGCCATGCGGAGTTATTTGTTCACCAAGAAGCACAGCTCGCCCGTCACCTAACATCGTAAAATGACCAAACTGGTGGCCAGCATAAGCCTGAGCAATAGGTTTTGAACCTTCAGGGAGCTGATTACCTGCAAAAACGGAAACACCTTCATCACTTCTCAATGACTCAGAATCCAATCCAAGTGAATTCGCTAAAGACTCATTTAAAATGACCAAACTTGGTGATTTTACAGGTGTTGGCTCTTGCTCACTAAACAACATCTCAGGAAGATGTGTATAACTATTGTCAAAATTCCAACCTACGTTATTTTCGTCTACCATGATATCCCTTCTTCTTTAAAAGCTTCGTTCTTACTTATCTTCATACAAACATAAGACTAACTTTAGTGTCTACTCAAAAGAGCTGATTATTCTTTCAAACCATGGTGCTTTAATTCATTCCAAATACGAGTTGCAACTTTGGTACACTCTTCCAAGTGATGATCCTCATCAAAAAAATAATCAAATACTTTTTTGATCACTGCAGAAAGATGCTGTCTATTCTCGACTATGATATTCAACTAACACCCTATTCCTATGTTTTATTCGCCAACTTACCTGCTACCACTTACAGTTATCTATATTTCTTGGGAAATTATGCTAAAATAATTGAGTGAGGAATGCACTCATCCTCTACTGTTTTGCTTCTAATTAAGGGAAGTAGCCCCTGAGATATAAGCAGTGAAAACAACCAAAATGAAATATTGGTTCCTATAAAGAAAAAGTAGGCTCACTAATCAAACACCAATAAAATGAAGCCCTATAACAAAACTGGACTTCCTTTTTAGGTTATGGATCACTACCATTATAATAACTTCACATTCCACCCACCATCATGGCGGTCATAATAGAATTCACTTAGTTCCTCTGATTCAAAGATTTCGTACATTTGCTGAAAATCAGGCGCTAATTGATAGTCTTTTAAGTCACCTTTTTTAATCCAAAAAACCTCACCTTCATCTGAAGCTTTCAACTCCCCATCAAATTGATCCGTTTTATAAAACAAGACGATATAACGCTCATCATGATTCGTCTGAAATTGCTTCGTTCCACATAAAGTTGGCTGAGAAATGGTTAACCCAGTCTCCTCGTAAACTTCTCGGATCACCGAATCAGCAAATGCTTCTCCTTTTTCAATATGCCCACCTGGAAACGTAATCCCTGGCCAGTTCGGGTTAACACGATTTTGCACAAGAATATAATCCCCATCATAGACCATACACATATTCGTTAAAATGGCTTTCTCACTCTTGCCCATATGTACCACACTTTCTTCCTAAAAAATATATTCTTACCTGATGACATCAGGAGATCAATTTAATGTTCCTCTTCTGTAAGCTTTTCGTGAATCAAAAGTAGAAACGTAGCTATAGGTCCAAGGAATAATGATATAAAAAACCAATTAAGCCCTGATCGATTTTTACCTTGAGCTAACCCTGCATTAATCAGGGCAAGAGTTCCCCATCCTACATAAAATTGATTTTCCATCACCATCTCCCTTTCTGGTCTAAACCCATCCACTCTTCTCTAAATGTGATAAAATTCCTATAATTCATTTTATCATATTTCTTAGGTTACTCTTGCTCATTACTTAAAGTTCAAAATATGCACCCCCTTTTCTATCGGGGGTAGTTCTATGATAATATATATCGGAACAAAGACGGACATGCGTTCTTATTTTTATTTTATAAAAACTTTAAACAATTCATATATCGAACAAATAGTTAGGCACCTTCTATATTTGAAGCAATTTTTCAAGTCTCCCCTTTTCTGCATTAGACAAGATTCTCTCAGCCATTGGAAACAAGATATTTTCTTCCTTTGCGAAGTGTTGTGTTAAAGTAGCGTATGCTTGAGAAGCAGACACGGTCATAAACTGGGCATCCTCTTCACCAATTGCACCTTCTATCTGGTGAGCTTCTGCTAGAAAATGTTGGAGATGCTGCTCTGCCTTGTGATGTTCATATTCCATTTCTTCTATGGTTCGATCATTCTCTCCAAGATGCATAGTCATCATTGGAAACAAAGCCTCTTCCTCTCTTTTAGAGTGGGCATCTAACACTTCAGTAAAAACCACTATCTTCTCGTGTAACTCCTTGAATAATTCGACGACTTCAGATCCTGAACTGAATTCAATGTCCTCAATCATTTCATAAAATTGATCCATTTCTTTTCTTAACCATACATGCTCATTTTTTAGCTGTTGTAGTGGTGTACTTAATTGGTCGTCATTCATTTTCATGATTCTCCACCTCATCTTTTTTTAATGATAACGAATCCTCGTCTAATTCATCTACCCCAAGCATAATTTATAACCACGAACAAATTTGTGATTAGCCTCACATGAGGATTCGTTAAATAGAAACTGCGAAACAATTGAAAACAACTTTACACCTTTAAAATCCTATAAAAGAACCACTCACCCTAAGGTAAGTGGTTCTTTGGTAATATTAGTGCTTGATTTGTTCCTCTTATAAAAAATAATGTCTCGAATGTCAACTCAGTTTTTCTTAAGAAGCAACTCTCCCCTTAATGGCTTGATTCTCCGTTTCTTCCACTGTACTATTTACTTCTTGATAGGCACAATAAACTAAGAAGACAGCAACTAATAAGTATGCCACCGAGTACTCAGGAGCTGCATTAATGGCCATTTCTGGTGCATGCATAAACCCAGCAAAAGATAATACAGCAGCGACTAATGAGAAAATGCTCGCCTTAACAAATTGTCTATCTATCACAAATACCGTCACCGCACCTAAAATGATGGCAGTAAACATAGCTCCTTGACCAAGTGGAACGATTCCTTCTGATATTCCCGTAACGACCGCGCTTGCTTCTGAGTCAAAGCGGGTCATGACATAGTTTGCAAAGTACGGAAGCATAGCAATTGCAACAGCTGGGTAATATTTTGTTTCATTTGATTGAAAAGCAGACCCAACGACTGAAATTCCTACAAACACAAGAATTGGCGCAACTGCCGCAATCGGAATCACAGCTGACAGTCCAGCAATGACCCCTGTCATCGCGGCAAGCCCAAACACCACTGCATTTAAAATACTATAACCACGTCCAGCTCCCATCGCTTTAGATCCAACAGTCGCTGTATAGACAGTGGTAGGGAATAATCCACCAAATACCGCGCCAAGCATAGTACCAGTACCATCTACAGCCTGACACTCACGTACATCATAGGAATCACCAGCAGCAGCCATCGCATCAACATTGTTCATTGTTTCAATTGAATTGTATAACGTAATAGGCAAAATAACTGCCAATAATCCGACTAATGCGGTAAATAAATAACCCATTCCCTCAAAAGCAGCTAAACTAGGTAAGATCGGATAAAAACCAACATTGGCAAGGCCTTCAGAAATTTGATCGGTCGTTTGATAGCCTAATGCAAAAGCTAATACCGTTCCAATGACAATCGCAAATAAGGAGGCAGGAATTTTAAACGGCATCGCCACCTTCCCAACTACACCAACTATGATCATTACAAGGGTAACTAAACCGACAACAGGAATTGAAAAAACGTTAAATAACATTTCACCCGCAATAAAGGTAAGTGCGACACCTGCGAGAGCTCCAAGCATGGCCGCTCTAGGGATCTGGTTGCGTAGCCAATTTCCTGTGATACTTACTAATGCTTCAATCAATCCACTTAAAAAAGCGGCAGCTACAGCAATTTTCCATGCAAGCTCAGGATCATTTGTTAAAGCATATGCAGGTGCTAAGACTCCAAATAAAAACACAAACATGACAGGTGTACTAATCCCATAAGACAGGGCAGTGACATCGGTTCTACCTTCTTTTTTAGCAAGACGGTTTGCCATATAGGCATAGTATAAGTTACCAGCCATGACAGCTACAGCAGCTCCAGGAATGACTTTTCCAAATACAATACTAGTAGGAAAACCCATGCCAAGCATCGTAACTGCGATAATCACAAAGTTTGCTAAGTTATTCTGAAACAATGCAAAGAAAGCATCTGTATCTTCTTTTTTATACCAAGGGTAGTTAACTGTTTGATTCATTGTTGAACCTCCTTTACGTTCCACTCATTTAAGAATGTCACTTTTGAGTCTCGTAATGATTGAATACGTGCTAATGATTCGACTCTATATCCAGCGTTTTCAATTTTTGCACGTCCATCTTGAAATGACTTTTCAATCACAATCCCAATTCCAGCAACGGCTGCACCAGCCTGTTTGACAATATCAATCAACCCTAATACCGCATTTCCATGAGCCAAGAAATCATCAATAATTAACACACAATCATCTGGTGATAAGAAGTTTTTTGAGACGGTAATTTGATTCGTTTCTTGCTTAGTATAAGAATGAACACTGCTTGTATAGATATCATGGGTCATTGTTAGTGATTTTTTCTTCCGAGCAAAGATCAGTGGAACATCCAATTGATTAGCTGCCATAAAACTCGGCGCAATTCCAGAAGATTCAATCGTTAACACCTTGGTAATCTTACAATCTTGAAATCTACTAACGAACTCCTTACCTATATTCATCATCAAGTTCGTATCGATTTGATGATTTAAAAATCGATCAACCTTCAATACACCTTCTGATAAAACAAATCCTTTCTCTTGAATAGCCTTCTGTAACTCTTCCATTATGTTGCCTCCCTTAGCTTGATTCTTATAGAACACAAAAAAGCCGAACGCCAAGAATCACTTTTGACTATAAGTGATTCCTAACATTCGACTTTATTTTTACTTAAAAATAAATACGAAAATACTAAAGAATACAAGCAAATCTTTTACTTGTTATTCTTTATCAAGGAAAGTCACTTGTAGTCAAGTCATTTACGGTAACTTGGTAGAAACTTGTGGGCCATATTCCCACGATTATACAAGCAAATCTATTAAATTGTTCGTTTATAAATGTGATTATATATTAAACAACCACAAAATGAAACCCTTTTTTACATAAAAACGAATGTATTTTAAAAATATGCTCCTTTAGTTCGTATTTATCATTTCCGCCCCATTCAATCAAGATTCTTTGACTCAAAAGCATCGAGCAATGCACGTGCTTCATCTGTTGACTTTGTGTTCATCAGTTGATTTCTTAATCCACTCGCTCCTCGAAATCCTTTGACATAAATCTTAAAAAAGCGATGCAGAGCCTTGTACGAACGTAGCCCTAAATCTGAATATTGATCGTGAAGGTCCAGATGTAGCCTTAAGAGATCAAGCAATTCCTTACTGCTATGATCTTTCGGCTCTTTTTCAAAGGCAAATGGATTATTAAATATACCACGCCCAATCATCACGCCATCAACCCCGTGTTGACGAACGAGTTCCAAGCCAGTTTGACGGTCAGGAATATCCCCGTTAATCGTCAGAAGTGTATCTGGTGCCACCTGGTCACGAAGTTCCTTAATCTCTGGAATCAGCTCCCAATGAGCATCGACTTTACTCATTTCCTCTCTAGTACGCAGATGAATAGAAAGATTAACAATATCTTGCTTCAATATGTGTGTCAGCCAGTCACGCCATTCATCTACATCCTTGTAACCAAGTCTAGTCTTGACACTTACGGGCAATCCCCCAGCTTTTGCAGCTTGAATTAACTCTGCAGCAACTTCCGGACGACGGATAAGGCCACACCCCTTACCGTTATCTACCACATTAGGTACAGGACAGCCCATATTAATATCGATCCCCCGAAAGCCAAGCTCAGCCATACCAATACTCATTTGACGAAAGTGTTCAGGCTTATCCCCCCATATATGGGCGACAATTGGCTGTTCATCCTCAGTAAAAGCCAAACGCCCCCGCACACTATCGATCCCCTCAGGGTGACAATAACTATCCGAATTTGTGAACTCTGTAAAAAACACATCAGGTCTAGCTGCTTCACTCACTACATGGCGAAAAACGATATCGGTGACCTCTTCCATAGGTGCCAATATAAAAAAAGGTCGTGGAAGTTCGCGCCAAAAATTATCTATCATATCAACATACAAATCCTTTCATCATGGGTTACTAAGTTAATTCCTTACTCAAGATTAAAAACAGACACCTGTTTTTAATCTTGAGTAAGGAACAATAATCGATTTTTTTATTGTACCACAATAGGAATGTATTATTGTATAAAACCAGTATTGATAAGGCTTATAGCGATAATTGTTCCGTTCCTCCACGGATAAAAAACATTTTTTATATATATTCGTTTAAAAATATCGCAATCATATTTTCACTAAAAAATTCATACCAAGCCTTCCTTGGTCTAACTTTTGTTCTAATTCAGCAAAGAGTTTGGCACCATCATGATCCTTAATTTTCGATAATGAGAAAATGCTCAATTCAAAAACCAGTTTTTCAGCCAATTTATAACCAATCGAAGGGACACTCTGAAAATCTGCTAATCCCTTTAAAACATTAGCTCTTTCAAGCGTAACGTCTAACATCTCTGCTATATGTTCTCTCTCAAATGTATGTAACTCCCTAATTTTTACTTTAGCTTTTCTAAGTTTTGCTTTTTCCTGTTTAAATCGTAGTCCTCAACATACTCTTCAAAATCTAACACTTCAATTACATTAGACCAATGCAAAACTGTCCTTGCAAAATCTTTTATATCTAACCCCTTCATCTCATATGTTTCATCCGTATTTACAGTTCCTGTTGCATCTTCAATAAAGGTAACCTTAAAACCTCTGTCAAATGCTGATATTGCAGTGAACATACAACAAAATTCCGTATAACTAGCACTAAGTATAATCCACCATAAATCAGTTTTCTCTGTATATCAGTTGTAGACGATTTAGAATTGAAAATCCCCATCCTTCATTAGTAAGACTTCAGTTCCACCTTCTTTAATGCCCACTACTTTCATATCTTCGGTACCAAAGGTCACATTGACTAACAAAAGTGAAGTATTCAGACCCGCTGCTTTCAACTCTTCCTCAGATTGGTCAATGCCATTTTGAATATTGGAGGGAGATGCATTTCCGATTCCAATATGACAGGACGTATTTTCATCAAACAAGGTATTGTAAAAAAGAGTATCTGCCTGGGCAAGAGGAGATTTATTAGAGACCAAGGCAATTTCGCCTAAATAATGTGAACCTTCGTCTGTTTCGATCAGATTTTGTAACACTTCTTGTCCCTTTGCGGCATAATAGTTGGTGATCCGTCCATCTTGAAAAATTAGATAAAAGTCATCGATGACACTTCCGCCATAGATAAGCGGTTTCGTACCTACCAATTTGCCATTCACCTTATTTTTGTGAGGAGCAGTAAATATTTCTTCCGTAGGAATGTTCGGAAAGAAAGGTATTCCATTTTTATCTATCACACCCCCACCGATATAGAGATGATTTTTAGGCAGACCAACTAATAAATCAGTTCCACGGCTATTTGTAAAATGCAGGGATTCAAATTGGCTCTCGTTTAGGATTTTTTTTCGAGACTCGAAGGCTCTATTGTGACTCTCCCAATCTTTTATAGGATTTTTCCCATCTGCTCGAGATCCTTTTAAAATTAATTTCCATAATGATTGTAAAGCTTCTTCTTTACTTAGGTTGGGAAATACTTTAGTTGCCCATCCAACGTATGGGACAGCTAGAAGACACCAGCGTACCTCGTGGGATCTAATTTTCGCATAATAATCCCTCAATTTGGTACGAGAAGCTTTTTGGAAACGATTTATCCTTTCAGTAGAAACCTCTTTAAAGACATCTAAGTTTTCAGAAATAATATGGATGTAAGCAGCACCTGCATCATCCCACTCCTTAAAACGGGCAGCCAGCCAATCAGGAAAGTGATCGATGGCACGATCTGCTGCATTTAAGTAAAATTCTTTGGTAGACTGTTCATCTGTCCAATCTATAAATACATTTGAAGCTCCTGCCTCGTAGGCTACCGTTTGAATTAGACGTGCAAACGTAGCATTTTGTATATCACTATGAATAATCAATAATTGATTTTTTTGCAGATTTACACCAGCTCGTACGGCGAGTTCTGCATACCTTTTTAACTGTGCTTCACTTATAAATTCATATATTCCTTTATTCATTTAATATCTCCCCTGTGGTTGTTCTTGTATAATTTTACTACAGAACCCTCACCTACTTAAACTAACCTGCCCTTTTAACAACATAGGAGCTGCCGCATCGACAACTCCTTGTTCAACTTTTGCCCCCGTTAGTGCAACAAAACACTGGAGTCAGCGGCTACTGAATTCGCTTTTTTAGGTCTTCGATTTCCTGTTTTAATTCATTGTTTTGCCTTATAATTTCATCAAATTTTTTATCATTCTTCACATTAAAATTGAACCAAACATCTTGAAAAATCCAATAAAGAAAAAGTAGTGCAATAAGTGTTGGCAATGAATAAAGAATGATATTTAATAATGTCGACATTTCTCTTCCCCCTTAACTCATGCTTTCAATTGTTCAACTCTACTGCCCGTTAGTTCAAGAGCGTTTGACCTTCTTAAACAATCGCATCCGATTATTGAATAGCTCATTGATTACAATAAGTATAAATAAAAATCATTCACCCTTTTTATTAATATGAATTAAGCTATGTAGCGTAAATAATAACTCCATCAAAAACTGAAAATTATATGCCATATTCCCTCGCTCGTACATGTAACGGAAAATCATATATGCTTGACCAATATCGTCAAGTTCTAATTCAAATTTATCAATTGAAGTATTTCCACAAGGGTGTTCTTTCTTTAACTCTGTTTGTATTTTCTCAGGTAATTTCTTAAATAATTTATAAAGGTTATGTTCTTTTCTGCAATCAATTCCTTGAATTAAAAGAAGATATTTTAAATATAGTTCACATGCAAATGAAACATTTGTTAAAAAAGCGTTCCTATAATTATTGTGAATCATATCCTTACATCTTAACGATACTTCAAAATACGCATTCGCTTCGTTGAGACATTTTTCTGATCTTAAATAATCTTCATCTGATTTCAAATCTGTCGTAGGATTTTTATCCATTTTTAAGTATGATTTTGAACGATTTTCATTTCCCAAAAAAATTCACTCCAATAAAATTTATAATATTTATGTTTCCAAATGAAAATAAATATTTTATAAATTGAAATAAGCAAAAAAGACTAAAACCATCCGTATTCCTTTTTTACAAACTTTTCAACTAACCTGCTTCGTTAGTTGAATAACTAATATTGTTATATATTGTAATTTTAACACCTCACCCTTCCATTTGTTAGAAAATATTTAATTTTATTTACACTTCAGGAAAACCTGTTTCTAACAAATAAAGGAGGAATTCTATGTTATTACCTGAAGCTGTTACTTCTTATGAAACCGATAAAAGGGTTGGTTGAAGGTTTTTCTTCACAAACATTAAATGCTTATAAACTACAAGCAAATTTGTTAATCAAATATGTAGGTGATATAGAAGTTAAGACACTCGAGAAATTAAGGCTATGCTTATCTCATTCGAGTAACAATTTAAGATCCTCAAGTTGTAAATATTACAATAGTTTTCACTGTTATCGTAGTGATTGTTGTTAACATCAGAAAATGTAAATGACTAATTATTTTTAATAAATATCGGATTTTTCTGATATAATGTTTATAAGTAGCTTGATATTCGTCCAATATTTTCAATAGAAAGGGTGAAAATATGAGTAAAATAAAATTTTCACTGTCCATGATTTTGGGTATAGTTGGTGGCTTTCTCATTGTTGGAGTTTTAGGATGGTTAGGTTTAGATATTTCATTAGCCAATATGTGGAATAAAGTGTTTGGTGAACCTAGTGGGGTTTCGATAACGATTGTATCTATAATTACCATAGCTGTTTCTTTCTTTATAATCCGTGGGCTTTATAAGAAATCTGTGAAATCTCAATAAAACTTGTATGTCATATAGAGCTACTGCATTTTATTGGAGAACTCGGTTCGCTTGGACACAATCAACTGCACGGTATAGTGGGAGTGACGAAACTAAGAAGTAGGACGAAACTAAAATAAAGACACGACTTGCTCAACCCAATTCTTCAGTTCGTTAGTTTCACCTAAATAATTTGGATCATCTTTTCCCCTAAACGTTTTCCCCTTCAATCTCGATCATTTAACAAAACTTTATTAATGGCGAAAATAAAGTCTTGAGAAAAATAAAGGAGAACCCCTGATAAATAAGGATTCCCCATTCTTTTCATACGTTATTCCAAACACGATTCAAAGCTTTATTTTGCCGAAAGTGGCGTTTTTCACAAAAGTTTATTCAAATGGTAAGCGTTGATGATGTGGTTACACTTTCCTCACCAATTTAGCGACTGATTCCACATGACTGGTCTGCGGAAACATATCCACTGGTTGGATTTCTTCAACACCGTACCCGTTTTTCACCATATACTTCAAATCACGCGCCTGTGTTTCTGGGTTACAAGAAACATAAACAACTCGCTTCGGCTTTAATTTAACCACGCTAGACAAGAAGGCTTCGTCACTTCCGCTTCTTGGTGGGTCCATAAACACAACATCAACTTTTTCGCCGTGTTCTGCCATTTGCACCATGAACTCTCCGGCATCACCTTGATAGAACCGGGCATTTTTAACACCGTTACGCTTAGAATTTCGAATGGCGTCACGGACCGCGCCTTTATTGAGTTCCACGCCAATAACCTTGCCAGCTTTTTGACTTGCAACCAAACCAATTGTCCCTATTCCGCAGTAAGCGTCTATGACGGTTTCCTCACCAGTTAGCTCGGCCATTTCAATCGCCTTTGTATATAGCTTTTCTGTCTGAACAGGATTAATCTGATAGAAGGAACTTGCAGAGATTTCGAATTCCAAACCACAAAGGGTGTCGGTAATAGTTCCCTTGCCGAATAGCACTTTTTCCTGATCACCAAGTACCATGCTGTCATTTCTGTTATTGATGTTCAGCACTATGGTTGTAATTTCTGGATGGGTCTTCCTCAGGGCTTTAATAAAATTATTCTTCCCTTTAAAAATAGGTGTGGCTGCTACTAGCACAACCATGATTTCGCCGCTCTTTTTTCCGACTCTTACTAAAACATGCCGTAAAAAGCCCTGTCCAGTATCTTCATCGTATGGCTGCATTTTAAAGGATTTCATCATGCCTTTGATCGTTTGAATAATTTCATCTGCTTTCGGGTCATGAATAATCGATTTCTCCATTGGGATAATCCAATGAGAGTTCTCAGCGTAAAGTCCACTAATAATCTCTTTCTTTCTGTTTAAACCGAATGTCATCACATTTTTGTTACGGTAACCATATGGATGGTCCATGGTCATGATCGGCTTCGGTTTTCCGAAAGGCTTCATTAAATCATCTACGACTTTCTGTTTAAACCGCTTTTGCGCCTGGTCATTCATGTGATGAATCTGACATCCCACACCTGCATTAGGATGCTGTTTCAGGCGATTGATTCGATCTTCGGATGGCTTAAGCACCCGTTTCAACTCCGCAGTGATCAAGCGTCCTTTTTTAGTCACCATCACTTCTGCAGTTTCGCCTGGTAACAGATACGCTACCTCAAGTTGTTTTCCATCCCATTCAATGATGCCTTTACCTTCACTTGTCAGGCCAGAGCAGGTCACCTCTATGGTTGCCCTTTTCTTGCCACGCTGATTTCTACCGGTTGCATCAGGCTTACCTTTGGATTTTATGTTTTTTCGATTTCCTTGTGGTGGGGATTGTTTGTTATTCTGTTTTCCAGATTGATATGGTTTCTTTGCGGATTTTTTATATCCACTGTTTTTTCTTTTTGCCATAAGACACGACCTTACTTTTCTTATACTTTGACATTCCATTATAAACTACCCAAAGCTGGCAGTAAAATGTATTAATGCTAAATAACTTCTACTTCATTGTTAATTGGAACAAATAGAGGAATTCACTGACACAAACACGAATTTAAAACATAGAAAGAAAGGAGAATTTATATGAAACCACCTGTAGCAAAACGCATTCCTCATCCTCATCAACTTCATGGCGATGTACGCGAAGATGATTACTATTGGCTGAGGGACCGTGACAATCCAGAGGTCATCGATTATTTAGAGGAAGAGAATAAATATTATGATGAAATCATGCGTCCATTGGAGGATCAAACCGAACAGATTTATCAAAGCATGGTCGACCGTGTACCCGATTCCGAAGTGAGAGTACCGGTGCAGTATGGACCATTCTTCTACTATTCACGCATGGATAAAGACAAGCAATATCCAGTCTATGTACGTAAGCTTGCTGCAAGTCGTGAGCTGCTTTCAGAAACCACAGAGGAAGTGATACTCGACCTAAATGAGTTAGCCGTAGATGATGACTATTTAAGTGTGACGTTACAGCGTATGAGTGCTGATCATAACCTTCTTGCTTATTTAGAAAATCGTGACGGTACTGATCGGTATACGATCTATATAAAAAACCTAGAAACTGGCGAGCTTCTTCCCGATCAAATTCCGAATGTATTTTTAGTTGGCAGTGTAGAATGGAGCCGTTGTGGTGAGTATATTTTTTACGTGACTGTTGATGAACAACAACGCCCATACCAGTTATGGCGGCATCGTTTGGGAAGTGATGTGAGTGATGATGAATTACTCTATGAGGAAAAAGACACGACATTTACACTTTTTATGTCTAAATCCCAAAGTGGTAGGTTTATTATTATTGAATCTAGTTCAAAAACGACGAGTGAAATCCGCTTAATTGATGCAGATTCACCGTTATCCCCTGTACAGTTGGTAGATGAACGGCGAGATGGCATAGAATATGATGTCGAGCATTGGGGTGATGACCTGCTCATCTTAACAAATGAAGAGGCGATGAATTTCCAGCTGCTCAGATGCCCTATCGATGACCTTGATTCACGAGAAAAAGTAATTGAATATAACGAAAATCGCTACCTTCAAGCTATGTGCCCATTTCAAAATACGTTACTTCTAGTTGGTCGGGAGAATGGGCTGACACAAATCTGGGTTCTAAAAGATGATGGGCTAGAAAAAATTGAATGGGATGAACCCCTCTATACGGTCACAGTCATTCCTAGACAGAGCTATCATGCAGAGGAAGTATTAGTTCAATTTGAATCTCACCTTACTCCACAAACCACTTACGGGCTGAATTTGTTGACGGGTGAGAAGCACTGTTTACACGTTGAACCGGTTAACGGAGAGTATGATTCGTCCAGCTACCGACAAGAGCAATTGTGGGCTGTAGCCGATGATGGTGTCAAAGTACCAATGACCGTTGTCTATCGTGAAGGTGCGTTGACATCTGGGCCTGCTCCATTGATTCTAGATGGATATGGATCGTATGGAGCTAATAGCGATCCGCATTTTAGCCCGTATCGCCTGCCACTCTTGGACAAAGGCATTGTATTTGTTACAGCACAAATACGTGGTGGATCAGAAATGGGACGACATTGGTATGAAGATGGAAAGATGCAGCATAAACGAAATACGTTCACTGATTTTATAGCAGCAGCGAAATATCTTATTGATCATGTCTACACAACTCCGAGTCAAATGGCCGCCCGTGGAGCCAGTGCTGGAGGCATGCTCGTGGGTGCAGTAGCTAATATGGGTGGCGAGCTATTTCAGGTCATTGTTCCTGAGGTGCCGTTCGTTGATGTTGTTACGACGATGCTCGATGACACAATCCCACTGACTACCCTGGAATGGGATGAATGGGGCGATCCACGAAAGCGAGAGGACTATTTTTATATGAAGTCTTATAGTCCTTATGATAATGTCGAAGCAAAAGACTACCCACATATGTATATCACGACTGGTCTAAACGATCCACGAGTTGCTTATTGGGAACCAGCCAAGTGGGTTGCGCGTCTAAGAGCTATGAAAACCGATGACCATACCCTTGTTCTCAAAACAAACATGGGGGCCGGCCATTTCGGTGCATCGGGTCGTTTCAATCACTTAAAAGAAGCTGCCGAATGCTATGCCTTCATTCTGGATAGACTTGGTATCACAACTGATCAAACAATTTCAACCCCCCGTTAAAACGGGGGGTTATATATTGATTTAATAAATTCCTTTTTTAAAACTCCCATAATGATTACGTCTTACCCTTTATGCTTTTAGAGCGTTAATCCTTCTTGGGTTAACGCTCCCTTTAACATAAAATCCACCTACTAAGAGTTAAATTTACTCATCTGAAGTGCCTAGCGTCATTCCACCGTCAACAACAATTTCTGTCCCCGTACAATAAGAGCTTTCATCAGAGGCAAGGAATGCAACAGCCCGAGCAATTTCAACTGGTTGTCCAATACGTCCTAGTGGTACTGATTCGTAATAAGTAGGTACATCCTTTCCTTGTGTTGCCATTTCTGTTTCGACTCCACCCGGATGGACCATATTTACTCGAATACCTTTTGGTCCTAATTCAATAGCTGCTGCTTTCGACATAGCAACCACAGATGCCTTTGTCGCAGCATAAACAGAGGATTGGCTAATTGGAGCAAATGCTGAAATCGACACATTGTTTATAATGGAGCCTTTTTGCTGCTTTTCCATTTGTGGAATAACGGCTTGCATCCCCATAAAAACACCAAGTTGATTAACATTAATCAACTGTTGATAATCATCTATGGTTGTCCCTGTAAATGGTTTACGTTTCAGAGCTCCAGCATTATTCACTAACACATCCAGCTTCCCGAATTTGTTTATAATCTTATCAACCGCTGATTTCCATTCTAATTCTTTTGTCACATCTAACTGAACTGCAATGGCGTGGTCTTCTCCGATCATCCTAGCAACAACTTTAGCCTCATCATAGTTTCTAGCACCAACCCCGACCATAGCCCCCATCGTGGCAAGGTGTTGAGCAATAGCTTTTCCCTGTCCTCGATTAGCCCCGGTGACAAGAATGACATGGTTATTCAAACCCGACATATCCTCACTCCTTTTTTATTCATCATAAAGGCACTGTTTATATCGTACTTTGACGTACAAAGGTTACACCCTCACTATTTTCGCTACGCTTTCAATATGGTTACTTTGTGGAAACATATCAACAGGCTGAATCTCTTGTGTCTCAAAGCCACCTTCAGCTAATATTTTTAAATCACGAGCTAATGTTGATGGGTTACATGAAACATAAACGATTCGATCTGGTTGCATGTCGATCATCGCTTGAAGTAACTCTTCATCGCAACCTTTTCTTGGTGGATCAACGACAATAACGTCTGGGTTAAGTCCTTGGGCTTTCCACCAGGGCATGACTTTTTCTGCTTCCCCAACGTAAAATTCTGCATTCTCTATAAGATTTCTTTTAGCGTTATCTTTCGCATCGTCGACTGCTTGTGGAACAACTTCGACTCCATATACTTTTTTAGCGTGTTGGGCTAAGAATAAGGAGATGCTTCCAATGCCGCAGTAGGCATCTATTACTGTTTCATTACCAGAGAGGTTTGCGTATTTTAGAGCTTGGTCATATAGCTTTTCTGTCTGTTCCGGATTAACTTGATAAAAGGAATGGGCAGAAATCGCAAATTCTAAGTCATGAATTTGATCAATAATTACATCCTCGCCCCAAATGGTATTGGACTCTCTTCCCATAATGACGTTCGTCCGTTTCGGATTGATGTTATGAATAATGCCTTTAATATTTGAATCTAACACCGTTATTTTTTCTATTAGTTTTTTCTTATGTGGTAAGTCTTTTGTGTTAGTGACGATGACGACCATGATTTCGTTCGTGTGATAGCCTGTCCGTAAAACGAGGTGACGGATCACACCACGATGCTGATCTTCATCATAGGGTTCAATGCCTAATTCCTCAATAATTCCTCGCATTTCTCTAACGATGTGGTCATTGGATTCACTTTGAACAGGGCATGTGTCCATATCGATGATGTTATGGCTTCGTTTTTGATAAAAGCCTGTTAAAACACGACCATCACGTTTGCCAACTGGAATCTGCACCTTATTCCGATAGCTCCATGGTTCTTCCATGCCGATAGTGGGATGTACTGGGACATCTGGCATTTGCGCAATCTTTCTCATGACGTCTTGAACCTGTTTTTGCTTCATCGTAAGTTGGCGTTCATAAGTCATGTGTTGGATTTGACAACCACCACATTGATAAAACACTTCACATGGGGGCTCGATGCGATCTTCGCTTTCTTCAATTAGCTCAATCAAACGCCCAAAAGCTAAGTTTTTTTTCACTTTTATTATTTTAACTTTTGCTTTTTCACCAGGTAATCCGTAGGGTACGAAAACTGGGTAACCACCGATTTTTCCAACGCCATCACCTTCATGGGTCAAATCACTAAACGTTAACTCGATATATTCATTTTTCTTAACTGGTGCGTTAGTTTTTGCCATTGTTCATCCGTCCTTATGTTAGTCTTTTAACATTATAAGCGAATTGGTGATAATTTATAAAGTGAAAGCCGTGTCAATTAGAAAAGAGGACCGAATTAACGATCCTCTTCTTCAGGTAGGAAAAATTCAATATGTTGATATAGGTTTTCGAACGTTCCAGGTAATTTACCACCGTATTCACCGTCTAAATTCAATAAAACTTCATCTTCAGACTCAACCGTGATCTTCTTAGCATGTGCATAAATAATATTGTCATCGTGGATGTGATTTCCCTTTAGAGCTTTGTTAGCGAGCATGACAAATTCCGCAATATTAGTCGATTTTAAGATCAATAAATCAAAATAGCCGTCATCGATTTCAGCATTAGGTGCCAATTTTTCAAATCCACCGATTGAATTGGTATTAGCGACTAAGAAAAGCATAATATCATCATCTAATACTTTTCCATCATACTCAATTCGCATGTGTGTCGGTCGAATGGACGGTAACATTTCAATTCCTTTTAAATAGTACGCAAGCTGTCCGAGAACCGTTTTGAGTTTACTAGGTACATCGTAGGTCAACTCGGTCAATTTTCCTCCACCAGCAATGTTCATAAAATGGTGGTTATTCACCTTACCAATATCCAGTTTTTTCGAATAACCATTAATGATAATATCCATAGCTTGATCAACATCGCGCGGCACACGAATTGCCCTTGCGAAGTCATTGGTTGTCCCCATTGGAATGATTCCAAGCTTTGGTCGATAAGCTTTCTCTGCCATCCCGTTAATCACTTCATTAACAGTTCCATCCCCACCTGCAGCAATAATAATATCGTGCTCACGCTCACATGCTAGTGTGGCAGCATCGGTCGCACAACCTTCACCCGTCGTTGCGTGTGCTGAGGCTTCATAACCCACTTCTTCTAACCGTTTAAGGACATCTGGGAGCACTTTTCTCATGGCTTCACGGCCGGAAGTAGGATTATATATGACACGTGCTCTTTTCATTTTCTCACCTTCGTTCGTAATCCTAATAAGTCAACCAACTCTTTCCCACGGTCAAATAACTTATAACCATTCTAAAATCTCTAACCGATTTCCAAAAGGATCTGTTGTGTAAATTCGTTTGGCACCAGGAAGTTTATCATCGTGCTGATAGGAAACGTGGTGCTGATCTAGTTGTGTCATTAAAGCTTCTAGATCTGTCACTTCGAATGCAGGATGAGCTTTTTTAGCAGGTGAAAAAGGCTCTTCGACACCAATATGCAGTTGGCTATCGCCAAACTCAAACCACACACCACCACGCTTCTTTAACTCATCTGGCTTTTCGATTTCAATAAACCCAAGAACATCACTAAAAAATTGTCTCGCTTCATCTTCTGTATCTCTTGGTGCGGCTAGTTGAACGTGATCGAGACGTTTAATCGCAAACGACATCACTTCATCCCCTCTCACCTAATATTTATTACCTTTTATCAATTTCCTCAACTAAAATCTTATTAACCATTGGTGGATTTGCTTGTCCTTTAGTCTTCTTCATGACTTGTCCAACTAAGAAACCTAATGCGCGATCCTTTCCATTCTTATAATCAACAATGGATTGCTCATTTTCATCTAAAACACCTGTAATGATGTCTCGTAGTTGTTTTTCATCAGAAATTTGGACAAGGCCTTTTTCTTTAACTATTTTTTCAGGGTCTCCACCATTTTTCACCAATTCAGTTACGACTTTCTTTGCTAATTTGGATGATAGTGTTCCTTCTTCAATAAGCTTGACCATTTTAGCAAGGGCTTCTGGTGTAATTGGAAGATCTTGAAGTTCGATTTGCTGCTTGTTCATATACGCTGAAATGTCACCCATTAGCCAGTTCGTTACCTGTTTAGCGTCTGCACCATGCTCAATAGTTGCTTCAAAGAAATCTGACATTTCCTTCGTATTGGTTAATACACCTGCATCATACTCATCCAAGCCTAGCTCATTAACGTAACGTGTTCGACGTGAGTCAGGTAGTTCTGGTATGGACTGACGTACTTGTTCTTTCCATTCCTCATCAATATAAAGTGGGATTAAATCTGGCTCCGGGAAGTAACGATAGTCATCAGAACCTTCTTTAACACGCATTAAAATCGTTTCCTTCGTTTTCTCATCATAACGGCGTGTCTCTTGTAAGATCTCGCCACCTTGACGAAGCACCTTCTCTTGGCGCTTCTCTTCGAACTCAAGACCTTTTTGAACAAAGTTGAATGAGTTTAAGTTTTTAAGCTCTGTTTTTACCCCGAATTCTTCTTGTCCGTATGGGCGTAAAGATAGGTTCGCATCACAGCGTAATGACCCTTCCTGCATCTTTACGTCAGAAACTCCGGTGAACTGAATGATATTACGGAGCTTCTCTAAATAAGCATATGCTTCTTCAGGTGTTCTTATATCTGGTTCTGATACAATTTCAATTAAAGGTGTTCCTTGACGGTTGTAATCCACTAGAGAATGGCCGTCATCACCGTGTGTTAATTTACCTGCGTCTTCTTCTAAATGTAAGCGAGTAATTCCGATCTTTTTCTTCTCACCATTGACTTCAATTTCAATCCAACCATTCTCCCCAATTGGCTGGTCAAATTGTGAAATCTGATAGGCTTTCGGATTATCAGGATAGAAATAGTTTTTACGGTCAAATTTAGTGTCTGTTGCAATCTCACAGTTTAATGCCATAGCAGCACGCATCGCATAGTTAACCGCTTCTTCATTCAATACCGGTAAGACACCAGGGTAACCAAGGTCGATTGGATTAACATTACTATTTGGTTCATCACCAAAGGCGTTTGGACTTGGACTAAAGATTTTTGATTTTGTTTTTAACTCAACGTGGACTTCTAATCCAATAATCGTTTCAAAGTTCATTACTTGGCACCTCCTAGCTGTGGTTTTTGTTTATGGTGATCTGTCGCTTGTTCATAGGCATGTGCAACACGATAAACTGTGCTCTCATCAAAGTGTTTACCAATGATTTGTAGTCCGATCGGCATATCGTTATCAGGGTGGAATCCACATGGAACAGAGATTCCTGGGACACCAGCTAAGTTAACTGGGATGGTAATAATATCATTCGCATACATCGTTAATGGGTCATCAATCTGCTCACCCACTTTAAAAGCTGTTGTTGGAGCAGTTGGCCCAATGACAACATCATATTCTTCAAAAATTTGCTCAAAATCCTGTTTGATTAACGTACGTACTTGTTGTGCCTTTTTGTAATAGGCATCGTAGTAACCTGAGCTTAAAGCAAATGTACCTAACATAATCCGACGTTTAACCTCTTCACCGAACCCTTCGCTACGAGACAACTTAAACATTTCCATCATGTCATTCGCTTCCTCAGAACGCTTACCATAACGAACACCATCAAAACGAGCTAAGTTAGCTGATGCTTCAGATGAGGCAATCATGTAATATGTTGCAACTGCATATTTTGAATGGGGAAGTGACACTTCCTCACAGATCGCACCTTTGTCTTCAAGAACTTTCAATGCTTCGCGTACGCTTTCTTGAATTTTTTCATCAACGCCCTCACGGAAGTATTCTTTCGGTACCGCAATCTTTAGACCACTAACATCACCTGTTAGTGCCTCAGAATACTTTGGTACGTCTACGTTAGCACTTGTTGAGTCCATGGTATCCTCACCAGCGATTACTTCTAGGATCCGAGCATTATCTTCAACTGTACGAGTTAGTGGTCCGATCTGATCTAATGATGATGCGAATGCTACTAAGCCAAAACGGGACACACGTCCATATGTAGGTTTCATACCAACGACACCACAATAAGATGCTGGCTGACGGACTGAGCCCCCTGTATCAGAACCTAGGGCGAATGGTACTTGTCCTGCTGCCACTGCCGCTGCTGAACCACCACTAGAGCCACCTGGGACATAGTCTATATTCCAAGGATTACGAGTTAATTTCATACTAGAGTTCTCTGTTGAGGAACCCATCGCAAATTCATCCATATTTAATTTCCCTACATTGATAGCTTTAGCTTGATCCAACTTTTGTATCACTGTTGCGTCATATAACGGGTCATCTAAATTAGATAAAATTTGACTCGCGCAAGTTGTGCGAAGACCTTTAGTCACGATATTGTCTTTAATCCCGATTGGCATCCCGAATAGTGGGAATTGATTTTCATCAATGCCTTCTTCATCTAAAGCCTTAGCTTGTTCTAAAGCTTGTTCTTCATTCAGGGTTAGAAAAGCTTGTACGTCACCATCTGTCGCTTTAATCCGATCATAGGAAGCTTGTACAATATCTGTCACTGTCATTTCTTTATTATTTAATTTTTCTTGTAGTTCTTTAATCGATAAATCTAAAACTGACATCGTGATTGTCCCTCCTTATTAGTCTAAAATGGACGGCACACGGAACTGTCCGCCTTCCTGATCTGGTGCATTTTTGAGTGCATCTTGTTTAGAAATCCATTCTTTTGGCTCGTCTTTACGCACGACATTTTTCATATCTAATACGTGTGTAGTTGGTTTAACATTTGATGTATCTAATTCATTTAATTGCTCTGAGAAATCGATAATCGCACTTAACTGCTCACTATATTTCTCAGCTTCTTCTTCAGTAATTGCTAGTCGCGCTAAATTAGCAACGTGTTTCACTTGATCCTTCGAAATCTTTGACATCCCTTGCACCTCCGTACGTTTTAACACTTCACAATACTATCAATCATAGCAAATTTTTCTTCAAAATGACAATAATATATCTATCTGAGTTGACAATTTATTGCCCGGGAAATACCCAGGATAGTTAGAGAATTAATCTGATCATGTCGATTCATATCTCATTAAAAAGAAGACTCATCTAGAATGAGCCTTCTTCATGATTTCCATATTCAATTGAAACTAACCATCATTTATTCAAAAGTAACTGATAAACCTTCTACTAAGAATGAAGGGGCGCCGACTCCGGAAAATGGACTGAATTCTAAATCAGATCCAACAGATTCTACATGGTTTAATAGGTCAAAGAAGTTACCAGCGATAGTCATCAGGTTCGTCGCAGCCTGAACCTCTCCATCCTTAACATAATAACCATTAGCGGCAACTGAAAAATCTCCAGAAATTTGGTTAACGCCGGAGTGTAACCCAGATAAACTGGTAACCACCACGCCTTCTTTAAGACTACTTACTATATCGTCATAAGATGGCTCACCTGGAACTAAATAAAAATTAGATGGTGAAACTGTCAAAGACCCTTTATACGATTCTTTATAGGCGTGTCCAGTTGATTCCACACCATCTTTCTTCGCTGTTTTTCGGTTATGGAAAAGTGTATTTAACTTCCCGTTTTCTACGACTGTGAGTTCCTTAGAAGCCACACCTTCTGCATCGAATGTCCGGCTCTTCATAGCATCCTGACGAAATGGTTCATCAACAAAGGTGACGTTATTTCCGGCGATCTTCTTACCTACCTTATCTTTCAGCTTTGACATCCCTTTTTGTGCTGTTTCTGCAGAGAAAATCGAAAGGAATGTCGCTAATAAACTTGAGGCTGCATCATGACGTAACAAAACGGGATAATCGTTACTTTCTACTTCCATTGGATTAAGGTAAGAAATTGCTTCTTCTACAGCCTTCTTCGCTTCCTCTTCAGGATCTAAACTCGCCCAATCCTGAACGTGCTTAAAATGCATCCCTGACTTAGTTAAATCATTTTCTTTAACGATCACCATGACACCAAAGGCTATAAAATTGTTCTGATCTTCTAATGCTAATCCTTTGGTGTTATACATAGCTTTCTCTATGTTATTAGACATCAACTGAAAGAACCCTGTTCCCGTGACTCGCTCATCTATTTTATAAATATGACGGTCAAACTCTTTCATAAAATTAATTTTCTCTTCATTTGATACCTGTTGGAGATCCTCCGATAAAAAGTTAACATCCTTATACTCAGAATCACCTTGATAGATTTCTTCCTGATCTTCCTCTTCTAGAATTAACGCATTCTCACGGGCATTTTCCACCAGAAACTCTATTGACGATTCATCTAGCTTTTCCGTATAGGCGTAACCCATTTTCCCTTTATAGACACCACGAAAAGAAACGCCTATTTCCTCAGCAGTAGTGAACTGGTCAACCTCTCCAAGATCGATTTTACAATTAAAACTATCACTCTTCTCATAATAGAGCTCCATATCATTAAAGCCTTGATTTTCGCCACGTTCAAATAACTGCTGTTTAAAATCTTGAATATTCATCCTACGCTTCCTCCTTTCTACCACCAACAGTCATTTCACTAACTCTTAGTGTCGGTTGTCCCACATTAACAGGAATACTTCCACTTAAAGAACCACACATACCTGCGCCGTGACCCAAATTATTACCGACCATGTCAACTGCTTGTAGCGTTTTAGGTCCATTACCAATTAATGTCGCTCCACGGACTGGCTTATCAATTTTACCGTCTTTGACCATATAAGCTTCATTGATGGCAAAGTTATAATCACCTGTTGCAGGGTTCACTTGACCCCCACCCATATACTTGGCATAAATTCCATACTCAGTGTCTGCAATAATCTCTTCTGGTGAGGAATCGCCTGGAGCGATATAAGTATTGGTCATTCTTGAAGTTGGTGCAAAGCGATACGATTCACGACGCCCTGATCCAGTTGGTGCTGTATCCATAATCCGAGAATTTAACTGATCAACTAAGTAACCTTTTAAAATACCATCCTCGATTAAGACATTTTTCTGTGGTAGATTTCCTTCATCATCAATATTAATAGAGCCCCATTCATTCTGTAGTGTTCCGTCGTCAATATACGTGACGATATCTGGAGCAACACGTTCTCCAACCTTATTAGCAAAAGCCGATTTTCCTTTGGCTACAGAAGTCGCTTCTAGTCCATGACCACAAGCTTCATGGAAAATAACGCCTCCGAATTCATTATCGATAATGACCGGGAACTTGCCACTCGGACATGGGTCTGCACCTAAGTTGGTAACGGCGATGCGTGCTGCTTCAGTGGCATAATGACCTAAATCAAGGTTCTCCATAAATTCAAATCCTTGTACGGCTCCAGGTCCATAAAAACCGGTCTCCATATCGTGTTCATTTGAAGCAATGGCGGCAATAGCTAAACGACTATGAACCCGTTTATCCTCAACAAACTTACCATTGGAATTAGCAATTAATACGTTCTGTTCTTCATCCAAATAATTCACTTTAACTTGCGAGATACTTTGGTGATGTCTTTTGGCAATATCATATGCGTTTTTTAAGACGTTGGCTTTACGTGTTTTTTCGACTGACTGAGGCATTTGTGTAACCGGATGGATAGGTTGTATTGTTTGCGATTTGAATGATTGTGGTTCAAGTCTATTTTCACCTTGGATAGCATTTGCTGCATTTTGTGCGGTCTTTAATAACCCCTCTTTTGAAAAGTCTGTCGTGTATGTATAGGCACTTCGAAAGCCATGGTAAACACGAATACCTACACCGAAATCACGCCCCGACAAACTGTTATCAATGATTCCACTTTGAAGCGTAATGCTGTTCTTTAAGCGATCTTCGACAAAGACTTCTGCAAAGTCGCCACCAGTAGACAGTGCTTGACTAATGACATCTTGCACTATTGATTGGTTTAACATCTAACTCCTCCTCTTTCACCCTTTACTATAGACTAACTAAATTCACATCAACCCGAACCCTAAGTGAGTCGGAAGTTAAATCCGTCTAGAGGCTGAAATAAAAAAATTCAGATTTATGTGACATAAGCATATGTTTATTTTATAATAAAACTTAGGAATTCGAAATATATTTTAGGAGGTTTTTTGAAAATTATGACACAAAGACTAAAACGACAAGATGTCCCCCAGGAACAAACATGGAACTTGAAGGATTTATTTGATTCAAATGAAGAATGGGAACAAGCATTAAATGAATTAGAAGCGTTAACACCATCTGTTACCCAATACAAAGGTCGCTTACATGAAGGTTCAGATGTTTTACAAGCTTGCTTAGAAGCACAAGCTGAGCTTCATAAAAAATTAATTCTCGTGGGTACATACGCTAACCTTCGTTCATCAGAAGATGGGACAAACCCTGATAACCAAGCCAATTCTGCGAAAGTGGCCTCTACGTTTGCAAAAGTCAGTGCCGAATTATCTTTCTTCGACTCTGAAGTACTTGCCCTTCCAGACGGTACGATTGAAAAATATCTAAAGGAAAATCAAGATTTAGAAGTCTACCGTAACGAATTAGAAGATCTATTAGAAAGAAAGCCATACACTCTATCACCTGAAACAGAAGAAGTACTAGCTTCATTAAGCGAAGTTCATTCGGCTCCATATATGATTTATCAGCGTAGTAAGTCATCAGATATGGAATTCGATTCGTTTACTACAAGTGATGGCACAGAATATGCCAACTCATTTGCGTTATTTGAAGATGAGCATGAGCTTTCCTCTAATACAGAAGTTCGCAGGAAGGCCTATGACTCATTTGTTAAAACATTAAAACAATATCAGAACACATATGCTGCTGCTTATGCAACACAGGTAAAGAAAGAAGTCGCTTTATCCCGTGCACGTGGTTATGACAATGTGACCCAAATGCTGTTGCAATCACAAAAAGTAACAGAAGAGATGTATCATAACCAATTAGATGTTATTCAAAAAGAACTAGCACCACATATGCGTCGTTTTGCTAAACTTAAGCAGAAGGTTTATGGCTTGGACAAACTTCAGTTTGTTGACTTAAAGGCTCCATTAGACCCAGAATTTGACCCTGAGTCTTCTTATGAAGATATATCTAAAACGATTTTAGAGGCTCTTCAAGTCATGGGACCTGAATATACGAAAATTATGGAAGAGGGGCTTTCTAATCGCTGGGTAGATTATGCTGATAATATTGGAAAATCTACCGGAGCATTCTGCGCTAGCCCGTACGGAGCACACCCTTATATCTTGTTAACTTATACAGGTAAGATGCGAGGTGCTTTTATTCTAGCTCACGAATTAGGTCATGCTGGTCACTTACATTTAGCTAACCAGAACCAACACGTGTTTAATACACGACCATCGACTTACTTTATTGAAGCACCATCGACCATGAATGAGATGCTTTTAGCTGACCATTTACTTGAAACGACTGACGATCCTCGGATGCGCCGTTGGGTTATTTTACAGCTATTAGGAACTTACTATCACAATTTTGTTACGCACTTACTAGAAGGTGAATATCAGCGCCGGGTATATGATCTAGCTGAAAAAGGTGTGCCACTAACAGCAAACACACTATCAGAACAGAAAGGTGAAGCCCTGAAAAACTTCTGGGGTGACGCTGTTGAAATCGACGAAGGAGCTAAACTAACCTGGATGCGACAACCACACTATTACATGGGCTTATACCCGTACACATACTCTGCTGGCCTAACCGCTTCAACAGCTGTTTCTCAGTTATTTAAAGAAGAAGGTCAACCAACAATTGATCGTTGGTTAGAAGTTCTGAAGATGGGTGGTACGAAAACACCACAAGAACTACTGAAATATGCCGGTGTAGACATGTCGACACCTGACCCAATTAAAAAAGCAGTAGCTTACGTTGGTTCACTAGTAGATGAATTAGAAAAAAGTTATCAATAGGATTCAAAAAGGACTTTCCAACACATCGGAAAGTCCTTTTTCTAATCTATTATTTTGGGGGGTATTAACGGTTTATTGGGTGACCAAGGATTTTCTTAAAATTGTCCGAAATTCTCCATGACATGCTCTGCCTGATTATAATCTTCCTTATGAACTAGCAGTCTGACAGTTGTATCAAATTCATTCCCACTATGTACAAATGCACCAATTTTCGAATTAACATGTTGCAGACGGCAACGAATGCCTCTGCTCTTTAAATATGTATAACGATGACTTGCCTCGTTGCTTTTACTGCCTTCAATTTCATAGAATGTTTCCCAAAAACGCAAGTCTCTTACCTTGATAAAAATCAACGATACTAAGATAACAGTTAATAAAGTTATGGTTTTTCCCATTAGATCACCCCTATGTCTTGAAAATGGTGCTTTAATACTTAACAGTTGTTAGACGTTTTCAAAAAAGTTCTTTAATTCTTCAAGATCTGACGTACTTAGTATTAACCCGTCATGGCCAATGACAATAAACGTTGGATATTCAGTTATGCCAAACATAGTTGTATAGTCATAACTTTGATCATCCCATGCGTATGTGGTTGTCATCACACTCTTTAATTGAATGGACTCAAATTCAGAAACAATTTCTTCATTTAATTCACTTATTTGTTCCTCATCCTCAACAACTATCGTAATATTATAATCAAAAAATGGGACACTTGGTTTGCTATCCTCGATTATTTCAGCTTTTGATTGTGTATTACATCCAATTAATATACCTATTAATAATAGAAAAAAATAATACTTCGTTGCTTTCATTTCCTCCTCCTAATAGATAGGATTGATCAAAACCAAGGTGAAATTCTCATATGTATGAATTGAAAAAATAAGGGGTCACCCTCCCTAATGTGTGAGATTAAGGAGGATGTGGCTGAGGTGAAACCATTTTGTGAGCGTGATTGAGTTTATCATTACTTGAATAGATATAAACTTCTTGCTGTACTGATCAAAAAATTGAAAATCGAAATCGTTTGGGCTAGGCATTTTAGGATGAGGGCTGAAGTCATCCTTTAAATGCCCGATTAGTGCTGACCCGGTAGATCAAGTACCGTTACAGTACGGTCATCTAAATCCTGAACCGCTGTTTGAGTTGGTGCAAAACCTAAAATTGCTCCTAGTAGGATAGTTAAGACTAGTAACTTTTTCATAATTGCTACACCTCCCTCTTAATTAATCTAAATCTATTATCTATGGATGTAATAGAGTTGTAAAAGTTCAGAATTGTTGCGTATAATTGATTTAGAGCGATTTTAACAATAATTTAGTATATTTCCACACTTTTTTATGAAATTTATGCGTTTATGCATAAAAGGGAGATGAAAAATGAATTTATCTGTCGGAGAGAAGATTAAAGATTTACGAAAACGCCTGAACATCTCACAAGAAGGCCTAGCGAATGGGATTTGTTCACAATCTGAGTTAAGTCGTATTGAACGCGATCAACATCAACCATCCTATATGACACTTAAAGGCATATCCGATAAATTAGGTGTCAATATTACATATTTCCTTTCCGATTCTGAAAGTGAACGAGAAGATTATTTAAATGAGGTTTGGTCACAATTAGAAAAAGCAAGAAGAAATAGAGATTACGAAACTATCGATGAAATTGTTAGTGCTGAAAAAAGCAATCCTTTATTTCAAACACAACAAGAACATCGTTTTCTGTTGTGGCATAGTGCATTAGCACAATATTATCATCACGATGATTTTAAAACGGCTATCAGTAAATTAAAAGAATGTTTACGTTTGTCTTCATTTGATCGTTTTTCTGCAGAAATTAACATTCATATATTAAATAGCCTAGGTATAATGTTTAGAGACGAAGGTATGTTACTAGAAGCCCAAAACTATCATGAACAGGCTTATGACTTAATCAACGACATCACAAATCTAGAAGACAAGCGTATCATTGCCAAAGTACGGTATAATTTAGCAAAAGTTTATACCGATTTAGGTAAAACTGAACAATCACTAAAAGTATGCTACCAAGGACTTTCCTATTGCCGGGAATATGAAGATTTATTTTTATTCGCAGACTTCCATTACCAAATCGGGCGAAACTTATTAAAACAGGGACATAAAGAAAAGGGAATTGATTATTGGAAAAAATCCCAGTTCCTTTTTGAGCTTGAAGGTAAAGAACAACTGGCACAAATCATCAAATATGATATCGAAACCTTCCAAGAGTCGACAACGCTATAACCTTACGCTTAGCTATTTTAATTAAGTAAAACCTTCCATCTCAAATTTGGAATGGAAGGTTCTTTATGTATGCTACTTCCTTTCAATCTCATATCCTTCGTCTTCTAATAATACGATCATATTATCAGGACCGAAGAAATGGGCATAGCCAGCAGCGATCATGATCGTTTCAGCCTCGTGACTATGAACGACTTCGTCTATCTTTTCCGCCATTTGTCGATCACGATTAAATAACAATTCCTCAATATGCGTTTCTTTGATTTCTGGTATTTGTTCCTCGTCACCAACGGCCCTTGAAAGATCAACCAACGATTCTTTACCTGTACGCCAAGCAACGACTGTACTCTCTATTTCCTCTTCAACTTCTTCCTCTGAAGCTTCCAATACCTCTTCGAGTAAATAGAGCTGATAGTCCAGATCCCGATCGCGCACCGATTGTATATTCGTTTCCAAGTCTTCCAACGCCATACCTTCAGCATGTTCTAGAACTTGACTATACAAATACGCCTCGACCCCTTGTTCATATGAGTAGTCATAATTTGAAAGGATCATAGATTCATAGAGTGATTGAACTCTCCAAGGTTTAAATGAATTTAATATATAGTAAGGAATATTTAATTCTTCCTCTATATTTCTAACCAAATCCATATGATCATCAGACAAGTAATCTGATAATTGCTCACCACTAGGCAAATACGTGTACTCCATTCTAATGTCTTCATATTCATTTTGAATGGTTTCATTAGATTCATCGTACTCACTTAACAACAGCTCTGTTTCAGCCATAGCTTCTTCAATTTCATCGCGCATAGGATACATATCTTCGCTTCCAATGTGCACAGTCCCTAAGAAATAAATGGTTTTATTATTATGCTCTGCTTCCCAAAAAAACCCTTCACTTTTCTCCGGAATTTCTACATTTTCAAGACTTATAGCTTCCTCTTCACATCCTGTTACTATAAATATTAAGATAAGTGCGATCCCTAAACTCCAACTTTTTTTCAGTAACATTATGACCACCCTTTACTGTGTTCATCTATTTATCAAAATACTACAAATCTTCCTACATATTTTAGCACATTTGACCAAAAAAAGAGCCCACCGATTAAGAGGGGGCACCCAGTAAGAAGCAAGTCTTTTTAATTCACTTGATTAAATTAATATAATAGGGGCGTGCTTCTTCTTTATTAAATTCTGTCATAGCATCATGTGCTTTATGAAGATCGTGTTTATGAACGAGTAATTTAACGGTTGTGTCTAAATCTGATCCTCCACTTACACCTAAGCCTATTCGATGATTAATACTTTTCAATCGACAACGAACACCATTAGATCTTAAAAATAAATAGCGAATGGTTACATCCTTTGGTTTATGACCAGCTGATTCATAAAAAGATTTCCATTTCATATGCTCTCTAACGGATAAACTAACAATAACTGCTAAACAGACAACGATGAGGACTGACCAAAAATCCATCATACATCCTCCTTCCCCCAAAATATAACCTTTACAACTTATGTCTCTACACTTCTACATAAATCTTTGAAAACAGACAAGAGATTATCTGTGGTGATGATATTTTATTTTCTTCCTATATGATTTATGATAAAATTATGAATTATTATTCAAAGGGTGACCTAAATATGAAAAAAGTCGTTGTCTCACATAGTGGTGGTAAAGATTCTATGTTAGCGTTACATAGAATGATAGAACAAGACGATGTTGAAGTCGTTCGAATTTTGACAACTGTGAACGAAAATTTTCAAAGATCAAGTATTCATGGGATTCGAGAAGAACTCCTTGAACTACAAGCAGAGTACATAGGTATTCCATTGCAGAAGGTCTATCTTCCTAAAATTACTACTAATGAAGAGTATGAACGGTTGATGAGTGATGCATTTAGAGAAATTGAGCAAGACGGTATTTCGCATATTGTCTTTGGTGATATTAATTTATTAGATGTTCGAGAATTTCGTGAAAAACAGTTAGAAGGAATTAATTTAGAGGCTATTTTTCCGTTGTGGAATGAACCAACCCATGAGTTAATCCATGAGTTTATTGAGTTGGGTTACGAAACTTTGATCACAACCATTGACCCAAAACGAGTTCCTGATGAGTTTTTGGGAGCTAATCTAGATCACAATATGTATAAAAAATTACCAGAAGAAGTGGATCCATGTGGGGAAAATGGAGAATTTCATACATTTGTTGTGAATGGGCCTCTTTTCAACAAACGTTTACCCGTGAAATTCGGTACAAAAGTCGTCGAAGAAGAGTTTTACAAGTATCAAGATGTGGTGAGAGTTAAGGAATAATTGGAAGTCTCTGGGGTGCTTGTTGCATTAAGATAATATAATCCACCTACCTTTGGGATAGGTGGATTCATTTTTTTGTATTGGGAAGGGGGTCTTTTCCCGAATTGCATAGTTAAGTGCTTAATCTAGGAAAAGAGACTGTCTCTCTTTGACCGGGTGTGCTCCTTTATACCAGCTTCGGGCGTAGAGAGCTCGTCTCTTTGACCGGACACACCACTTACAAGCCAGTTCTGGGCGTAGAGGGCTCGTCTCTTTGACCGGACACACCACTTACAAGCCAGTTCCGGGCGTAGAGAGCTCGTCTCTTTGACCACGCACACCACTTACAAGCCAGCTTCGGGCGTAGATAGCTCGTCTCTTTGACCGCGCACACCACTTACAAGCCAGCTCCGGGTGTAGAGGACCCACCTCTTTGACCGCGCACACCACTTTCAAGCCGGCTCCGGGCGTAGAGGACTCGTCTCTTTGACCGCGCACACCACTTACAAGCCAGTTCCGGGCGTAGAGGGCTCGTCTCTTTGACCACGCACACCACTTACAAGCTGGCTCCAGGCGTAGACATAGCGATTGCTGATTATTTAACGGCTAAACTAACATCATATGCACTTAAATCAAGATCGATATCTTGACCCGTCGCGAGGTCGGCTAAAACTGTTCCTAAATATGGCCCCGCTGTTAGTCCTGTTGCACCTAATCCATTTGAAACTAAGAGACCTTTATAACCGGGCATCGGTCCGATAATTGGCAGGAACCCTGGTGTATAGGGTCTGAAGCCCACACGAACTTCTTGAAATGTGGCATCCTCTAACCCCGGAGCCACTACTATAGCCTTCCCTAAGATCTCACTTACTCCACCTGCTGTTGGTCGGGAATCAAATTCAGCAGGGTCAGTTCGAGTTGCTCCGACAACCACCTTTCCACCTGAGAAGGATAACAAGTACGAATTATTAGGTGGCATCACCACAGGCCAGTCATCTGTATTTTCACCCTGCATATCTAAATGAATGATTTGAGCGCGTTGGTTTGACACATCATAGTCAATACCTATTGGTTCTTGTAGTTGTTTTGACCAGGCTCCAGCTGTGTCAATTACTTGATCAGCTTGTAAAAACTGCCCATCTACTTGAACACCAATTACTCGTTTATCTTTTTTGACTAGTTCAGCACTGCCTTTAATAAAGGTTGCCCCATGCTTTTGTGACGCTCGGATCATCGCATCACGAATGGCGCGACCATCTACTCTAGCACCACCACTCACATAAACGGAATGATATTCTTCAGATAGCGGTGGAAACATTGATTTGGTTTCCTCAGGGTTAAGTAGTTTTATTTCACCTATTTCCGGTGCATCTTCACGTCTTTTCTTAACTCTTTCCACCATTTTTTCTAATTTACTTAAATCGGTATTCAAACTGATCGTACCCACTTTTCGATACCCTGTTTCCGTTTCTCCGTCTGCTTCAAGCTGTTCTACTAAATCAGGATAATAGCGAGCACCATGTTTGACTAGCTGGTACCAATCTTTATTCCGTCGTTGTGATAGCCATGGACAAACAATACCTGCTGCTGCCTCGGTTGCTTGTCCTTCATCAAAGCGATCGATTATAGTCACTTTTTCGTTCCTTTTTGCTAAGTGATATGCGGTTGAGGCACCTAGGATTCCTCCACCTATAATAATATATGTCATCTCTTTCACCACTTTCTAAAACGGTTTAATAATCATTAGGGCAATAATAATAATAAAAATCGTATTCTCAAAATACTCTACACGATATAGTTTTTGAGCCATTGGGTAATAGGAGTTGGGAATGACCTCGCCCTCATACGTCTTTAGTAGTTCTTTGATTGGATTAGAACTCCATTTTAAGAAGGTTGGCCCCATACCTAATGCTAAGACAAACAGGATTAGACTGATTAGATACCAGCCTTGATTAAACAAGCTAGGATTAATAAAGCCCATCCAAAGACCTGTTATGAGTAAGAGGGTTCCTCCAACCATGACAAATATATGTAATTGTCTTTTAATCTCAAATCCATGACGTAGCTCTTCCATTGTTTTAGCTGATTTCGTCACACGCGTTAAAATGAATCCGGGTCCCATCCCGATTATTGCAGAGAATATATGAACAACGACTAACCATGAATATAGCGTCATCTTAATCCCACCTTTTATGTCATTATAACGTGATTTTAAATCGCAAGCTGTGACATTTTTGGCACGAACTCGTACAATTAAAGATAATGAGGTGATTACCATGCAAAAACTTGTTTTTGAATCGAAATGGGAGCAAACGATTTCGGAGCAAGACCGTCAAAAAATCGAGAGTACATTTAATAAAATCAACATACCCAATCATCAAGTCCGTCTCACCCCACTCTGGCAAGCAGTTAATCATAAAGGAGAATTATTAGTGACAACATTAATTCATAACTCAACTAATCAATCGTTAAGCTTTAACAACACGAAAGTTCAATATGATAATCGTGTTGAGGCATTGTTCACATTACCAATATCTATTGATCCACAGACAAGCATGCCCTGGACGTTTATTTTCCCTGAACACCCTATGCCAGAAAAATTGGGCCAGCTAAAAATCGTCGAGTAAAGCCGATTAATTGCTCTTTTTATAAGCCGGTACTCTTTTCACTTATGATGTTAATACCAACACAAATTATAACTCAGATGCCGAAAACAAAGCTAGTAAATACGTGGTACAGCCAATTACTAAAACACTAAACGGTTTTGTAAAACATCAAAGAAGGAGGCTGAATTGCTGGACGCAATTCAACTTTTTTGTTGGAATAGATGGGAGAGACGGGGATAACAAATTTGATTGCGATTGTATTGGACGATTTCGGATCATGGTGAGAGGGATTTTGTTAATTAGAACGTGGCTAATTGACGGTTCACTCGCGACGAGTGGGATTTCGTTAATTAGAGCAACTCTAATTGACGGTTCACCCTCGTGATGAGGCGTTTCCGTTAATTAGAACAACTCTAATTGACAGTTCACCCTCGTGATGAGGCGTTTCCGTTAATTAGAACAACCCTAATTGACGGTTCACCCTCGTGACGAGGCGTTTCCGTTAATTAGAACAACTCTAATTGACGGTTCACCCTCGTGATGAGGCGTTTCCGTTAATTAGAACAACCCTAATTCACAATTCACCCTCGTGATGAGGCGTTTCCGTTAATTAGAACAACCCTAATTCACAATTCACCCTCGTGATGAGGCGTTTCCGTTAATTAGAACAACCCTAATTGACAGTTCACCCCCACGACGAGTGGATTTCGTTAATGAGAACAACTCTAATTGACGGTTCGCCCCCGCGACGACCGGGTTTAGTTAGCTAGATCCATTTTGTTCAGCCGTTTGGTGATTCAATTCTTACCTTTTTAAAAAACCTCCGAGCCAATAGCCCGGAGGTTTTATAATTCAATTTATAGCATTTCAGAAACTGTTTTACCTTGTAGGAAGTTGTATAGGTAGTCTGGGCCACCTGCTTTGGAGTCTGTTCCTGACATGTTGAAGCCACCAAATGGATGATAGCCAACGATTGCTGCTGTACAACCACGGTTAAAGTATAGGTTACCAACGTGGAAGTCTTCACGAGCAATTTCTAAATGGTTACGGTTATTAGAAATAACAGCACCTGTTAAACCATAGTCGGTGTTATTAGCAATATCAATTGCTTCATCAAAGTTCTTCGCTTTTGTGAACGCCACAACTGGGCCGAAGATTTCTTCTTGCATAATAGTTGCTTCAGGATCTAAATCAGCAAAGATTGTTGGTTTAATGAAGTAGCCTTCAGAATCGTCTCCTTCACCACCAACCATTAGCTTACCTTCTTTTTTACCAGTCTCGATATAGCCCATGATCTTGTCATAAGCACCTTGGTCAACAACTGGTCCGTTATAATAGTTCTTCTCTGAAGTGTTACCAATATCAAGCTCTTTCGTAAGTTCAACCGCACGCTCAAGAACCTGATCATACACATCTTCATGGATAACGGCACGAGAACATGCAGAACATTTCTGGCCTTGGAATCCAAATGCTGATTGTACAATTGATTCAGCTGCTAACTCTAAGTCAGCCTCGTTATCAACTACAATGGTGTCTTTACCACCCATTTCTGCAACAACGCGCTTAAGCCACTTTTGGCCATCTTGAATTTTTGCCGCTTTTTCATAAATATTCGTACCGACTTCACGTGAGCCTGTGAAGCTAACAAAACGTGTTCTTGGGTGTTCTACTAAGTAGTCACCAATTTCACCACCACTACCAGGTATGTAGTTAATAACACCTGCTGGCATACCTGCTTCTTCAAGCACTTCCATAAGTTTATATGCAATAACTGGAGTTGCTGAAGCTGGTTTTAGAAGAACCGTGTTACCAGTCACCATTGGCGATACAGCAGTACCACACATAATGGCAAATAAGAAGTTCCAAGGAGAAACAACTAAACCTACACCTAATGGGATATAAGTGAAACGGTTATTTTCAACCGGACGGCTATTAATCTCTTTGCCTTCTGCAATCTCTAGCATTTGACGACCATAATATTCTAAGAAGTCAATACCTTCTGCAATATCTGCGTCTGCTTCTTTCCATGGCTTACCGCCTTCTTTTATGATCCATGCATTAAATTCATGTTTACGACGACGTACGATAGCCGCTGCACGGAAAAGAATGTCTGCTCGCATTTCAGGAGTTGACTTTCTCCACCATTCAAAAGTCTCATCAGCTACTTGCATTGCTTTTTCAGCTAGCTCTTGATCAGCTTTTGATACATAACCAACCACTTCATCTTTCTTGGCTGGATTAATTGAAGTGATCTTTTTATCTGTGTAAATTCTCTCCCCACCAATAATAAGTGGATATTCTTGACCAAGTTCTTTTTCCACCTGGCGAAGTGCTGCTTCTAGGTCTTTGGCATTTTCCTCAATTGAAAAATCCGTAAATGGTTCATGACGATACGGTTGTACCATGAATAAAAGCCTCCTCTAATACGATTTTAACGCTACTATAGCGCTTCCATTTTATATTTTAAACGAACATGACGACCTTATCAAATATAAATCTCATTCAATTCTGAGAAATGGTTGATCACAATATCAAAAAGCGCACTCCTGAATGATAGGAGAACGCTTAATACTTACTGATAAATATGATGAGTAATTTCTTCTTCCCCAGATTTTCTAAACAATAGGCTTTCTTGTTGAGATGGCGATTCTACGGTTACTTCTAAATCAAAGAAGGGAGGAAAGTGTTCCATCATTAACCCTGAGACGTGTTGGGTAAAACCGATAATTTCTTGTTTACCTTGAAACTCTATTTGGATATTTATTGAGAGCTCACGAAGTTCCTCATCCTCATAAAAGCCCTGACCAATGACTCCAATATAATTTGGGAAGTACTCAGCAACATCTCGTCTGAACTGTGTCATCATCTCTGTATCTTCGTAGTATGTTTCTTCGGCATAGTTGGATGGAAATAAAACATATTCCTCATTAATGGATTCCCAACTATCAATGAGCATATCATTCGGCTCAGACACAGTCATTGCCACATAATTCCCAGGAATAATAGCATTCCGGTCATTTTCCCGATATAAAGCTATTAATATCGGCACGTCTTGTAAATCTTCAATATTTCTTAATTTTTCTAAGAGGGAATTAGCTACTTCTTGACCTTCTTCATACATAACATCCTCATCAATCGCTTCTTCTTGTGTAGGACCATAGTTTACGCTAAATGTATACTCTGATTTTAAGGCTAGCCCAATGGCTACTCCTCCTAATTCCACTCGATTTTCATCTTCCCTGATTAAAAAGTTTTGCTCTAGTATATGAGATAACACCCTTGGATTCTCGCTCTGATATTCTTCTAACTCCTCCTCTAACTCCTCAACGACTTCATCTTCGCCTTCTTCATCTGCATCTCTTAACTCACCCTCAATGTCTGTCGGTTTTGGAGGATTAAATTCATCAATCCATCGATCAACCATACTACTAGTTAAATGTTGCCCCTCTTGAAATAAATACTCTTCAGGGTCAAACACTTGAGTAGCCAACCTTGTTAAACCTTCCTCTAACTCATCAATGTCATTTCGGTTTGCTACTTGCCGTGAGATAACTCCTCTAGCAGCACTGGGTTGAAAAGGTAAGATTGTTTGATATAAATCGCTTGAAAGACTATTAGAAGGTACAATAAAACGCTGTTCTTCCTCAGTTTCCTCAGTCGTTTCCTGAACAACTTCCTCTTCAGTGTTATAGGTTGGTGCGCAGCCGGTCATAATGACGATCATCATGACGGCGATGCTTATTAATTTCTTCATCAATCCCACTCCCTAAGCTTCTAATGCCTCAAGCATTTGAGCTTCATTCCAAATTTCAATATCTAAACTTTTTGCCTTATCAAGCTTTGAACCAGCATCTTCTCCGGCAATAAGTAAATCCGTTTTACTGCTAACACTCCCGGTTACTTTACCACCTAGTGCTTCAATTTGTTGTTTAGCTTCATTACGAGATAACTTCTCAAGTTTCCCTGTTAAAACAATCGTTTTATCAAAAAATACAGAATCAGTATCTGCTTCAACCTCAGCACCTAAGTATTCCATATTAAGACCAAGTTCACTTAATTCATTAATTAGCTCCCGTGCCTCTTCTTGATCAAAATAAGCAGCAATAGATTGTGCCATTTTTTCACCAATTTCAGGAATATCTTGTATGTCTTCTTGGCTTGCATTGATCAGGTTGTCCATCTTTTTAAAATGAGCCGCTAATGTATCAGCAGCCTTGCTTCCTACAAACCGAATACCTAATCCAAATAAAAGTCGTTCCAGGGAATTTTCTTTTGAGGCTTCAATAGCTTCTAGTAGATTACTGACTGATTTTTCTCCCATACGTTCAAGCGCTAGTAAATCACCTTTTTGTAACTTATATAAGTCAGCAATCGAATGAATCAGCTGATGGTCAAAAAGCTGTTCAATAACCTTCTCTCCAAGACCATCAATATTCATCGCATTCCTAGAAACAAAATGAATCAAACCTTCTTTTAATTGTGCCGGACAATTCGGATTGACACAACGCCACGCGACTTCACCATCAATTTTTTCAATTGGTTGATCACAGGCAGGGCATGTTTTAGGCATTCGGAAAACTTGTTCGTCACCTGTACGTTCGTCGGTTACAACGCGAACAACTTCCGGGATAATATCGCCTGCTTTTTTAATCACTACGGTATCATTAATTCGGATATCTTTTTCAATAATTAAATCTTCGTTATGCAATGATGCTCTTTGGACGGTTGTCCCAGCAACTTGAACAGGTTCTAAAATCGCTGTAGGTGTAATAGCCCCTGTTCGCCCCACACTTAATTCGATATCATGAAGTTTAGTTACGGCTTCTTCGGCTGGGAATTTAAAAGCAATCGCCCAACGTGGACTTTTCGCTGTAAATCCTAACTCCTTTTGCAAATCGATGGAATCGACTTTAATGACGATCCCGTCGATCTCATAGTCTAATTCACTACGTTTAATCGTCCACTCCTCAGTATATTGAATAACCTCATCAATAGAATCAAACGTCTTCGTTTCTGGGTTGGTTTTAAAGCCTAATTCCTTCAAATATTGTAACTGTTCACTATGAGAGGATGTTGTCGCCGCTTCCCACTCTCCAACACTATACAAAAATATATCTAAATTCCGATTGGCAGCAATTCTAGGATCTAACTGCCTTAAAGAGCCTGCTGCTGCATTACGTGGATTGGCAAATTGATCTTCACCCGCTTTTTTGCGTTGTTCATTCAATGCTAGGAATGACTTTTGTGGCATAAAAGCTTCTCCTCGCACTTCAATCGTTTCTTCTTCACGAATTTTAAGTGGAATACTTTTAATGGTTCTTAAATTCTGGGTGATGTTCTCACCAGTCTTCCCATCTCCACGTGTGGCCCCTTGAACAAACTGACCATTCTCATAACGTAAGGATACAGCTAATCCATCAATCTTCAGTTCACAAACGTAACGAACCTCATCACCCACTTGTTCTCGTATTCGACGATCAAAATCACGCAAATCTTGTTCGTTAAACGCATTACCTAAACTAAGCATTGGGACACGATGATCAACCTTTTCAAATTTATCTAAAGGCTCGCCACCCACACGTTGCGTTGGAGAATCACTCGTTTGATACTCAGGAAACTCTTCTTCTAAGGCGATCAGTTCATGAAGCTTTTGGTCATAGTAGGCGTCTGAAACAGTAGGTTGGTCTAGAACGTAATATTCGTAATTATATTGATTTAGTTCTTCTTTTAATTCAACGATCTTGTTTTTGGCTTCCTCACGATTCATGTCAAGCCACCTCTTCAACTATATTTTTTCAACTGGTGCAAATTGAGCAAGTAAACGTTTGATTCCAGTTGGTGATGGAAAAGCGATATCCACTTCCATATCATCACCACTTCCTTCTACTTTAACAACGGTGCCTTCTCCCCACTTCTTATGCTTGACCTTATCTCCAACTTGGAAACTTTGTGGAGTAGGGGGTTGCTTACGGATCGTTTGGGCTTTACGCTTTGGCTCTTGGGTTGTATTAACTGAACTAGATTTAGCCTGATTTGATAAATGGCTAATTGCATCTTCAAAACTTTCATTAGATGTTCCTATAGAAAGGTCTCCTTCTCTCTCTATTAGCTCACTTGGAATCTCATCAATAAAACGACTCTTCTCATTGAACTGAGACCGCCCAAAAATTGTGCGCATCGAAGCATAAGTCAAATATAGCTGTTGTTCTGCTCTAGTTATTCCCACATAAGCCAGTCGGCGTTCTTCTTCCATTTCCTCTTCATCAAAGAGCGAGCGACTGTGTGGGAAGATGTTTTCCTCTAGTCCGATTAGAAAGACTACTGGAAATTCCAAACCTTTAGCAGCGTGTAGAGTCATCAGCGTCACTTTATCATTAGATTCCTCGTCTGTGTCATCTAAATCCGAAACTAATGCCAAGTCTGTTAAAAAAGCAAGTAAAGAGGTGTCCTCACTTGATTCTTCAAATTGCTTAGTTACCGTCTTAAACTCATCTAAGTTTTCGAGTCGACTTTGTGATTCTAGTGATTTGTCTTTTTTCAACATTTCCTCATAACCTGAGTGTGTCAAAACCTCTCCGACAATCTCAGTAACTGATAGAAACTCTTGTTGTTTCTGCCAGTTTTCAATCATACTCCTAAATGTCTGCAACTGTTGTCCAGCCTTCTTACTAACCCCAATTAAAGCTATATCCTGAACTGCCTCAAATAATGATAAATCATGCATCTCAGCATGTAATTGGAGTTTTTCGATCGACGTCTTACCAATTCCTCGTTTCGGTACATTCACAACTCGCATGAAGCTAATGTCATCATTCGGATTGGTAATCAAACGAAGATAGGCAAGTAAGTCTTTAATCTCTTTTCGATCGTAGAACTTGGTCCCACCAACAATTTGATATGGAATATTCGACTTAACAAAGACATCCTCCATCGCACGTGATTGCGCATTCGTCCGATATAAGATGGCAATATCTTCATAATTACAGCTATTTTCTTCCTTCAACTCTTGAATCTGATCAATCACATAACGTGCTTCTTGTCGTTCATCACGTGCTTCAAATAACCTGACTTTTGCTCCTGGATCATTATCGGTCCATAACTCCTTGGGCTTTCTCGAAATATTATTTTCTATTACATCGTTAGCTGCTTGTAAAATTGTCTTCGTTGAACGATAATTTTGCTCAAGTAAAATCGTTTTAGCATTCGGATAATCATTTTCAAATGAAAGAATGTTATATATGTCAGCACCACGCCATTTGTAAATAGATTGATCTGAGTCTCCGACAACACAAAGATTTTGGAAACGCTCGGCTAATTTTTGAACGAGCTGATACTGTGCTTTGTTCGTATCCTGATACTCATCAACATGAATATATTGAAAGCGATTTTGGTAAAAATGTAATACCTCTGGGACACGCTCAAATAGAAAGTAAGTTTCCATAATCAAGCTATCGAAATCCAGTGCACCATTTTTTCTTAAAATCGTTTCATAGCTTTCATAAAGCGACGCAATTTGTTCCTCATAGTAGTTATTCGCTTGTTGTTTCATAACTTTTGGGGTAATGAGTTGGTTCTTCGCTTGGCTAATTGCAAATTGAACAGAGCGTGGATCAAATTGCTTCGGGTCGATATCTTGAATTCGAAGTGCTTCTTTAATAGCTGTTTTCTGATCTGTTGCATCATAAATAGCAAAATTCCGATCAATTCCAATTCGGTCTCCATCACGACGCAAGATTCTTACACACAATGAGTGGAATGTCGACATAATAATATCTTTAGCGTCTTCACCAACTAACTTCTCAACACGCTCTTTCATCTCACGCGCAGCCTTATTGGTAAAAGTAATCGCCAAAATATTATAAGGCCTGACCCCTTTTTCGGCTAGTAGATAAGCAATACGGTGTGTTAATACGCGTGTTTTCCCACTGCCTGCGCCTGCCATGACTAATAGTGGGCCTTCTGTATGTTTAACAGCTTTCTTCTGCTGGTCATTCATCGTGTTGATTATTTCATCCATCGTCAAACTCATGATATACCACCTTCTTATTTTTCTACCTTTTTCACAGCATGTACCGTTCTTAATGCCGCCTTGAAATCTTCATAAATTACATCACCTACGACAACAATATCGGCATATGTAGCCATTTCGCTGGCTTGTTGCTTACTCCGTATTCCACCACCATAAATGAGGACTGTACGTTTTAACTCTTGTTTAACCTGTTTAACGAGTTCGATATCACCATAAGTGCCACTGTATTCTAAATAGATCAGTGGTAAGTGCATTAAATTCTCGACAAGTTGAGCGTAAGCAACGACATCTTCATTAGTTACTTCTTTTGAATTCGTATATTGAAATGCTTTAGAATCAGGATTTAGCATGATATAACCTTCCATCATTAACTCTTCCCATTCGATCAAGTCACCATATTCCTTAATAGCTTCGTGGTGAAGATCGATCATCCACTTCTTATCCTGACTATTTAATACAGTCGGAATAAAGTAAAAATCAAAACCTGGTGTAACCGATGGAATATTAGACACCTCTAATACAACTGGTACCGAATAGCGTCTAACGCGAGCTAAAAGGTTTAGCACATCATCTAATGTGACACCATCCGTTCCCCCAACAATGATCGCATCTGTACCCGATTCACAAAGCTGACCTAGTTCCTCGTCATTGATTTCCTTATTTGGATCTAGCTTAAATATATGTCGCCACTGACGATAGTCTTCTATCACAATGATTCCTCCGTTTATTGTTCTAACGTTATCCATTATATCAAAAATAGAGGACAACTTTCACCGTTAATCCACACGATTCCTCTTATAGTTGGAAGTTGAGAATCAAATTGTGGTATGCTAAGATAAATAGGAAAATCTAAACAAGATTACAATGAAGGATCTATAGTAGCTGAACCCTCTACTTTGCAGCGATTCAGGGATGGTGCAAGCCTGAAGTAAGGTTAAGTGAAACGGCAATCTGGAGTAATTCATGCTGAAAGTGGTTGTGCTAAATTTTTAAGCACTTCAATCAGGGTGGAACCGCGGGAAATACACTCTCGTCCCTGGGCTATGATAACCATTAGCCCAAGGACGGGAGTTTTTTATTGAGATTTAGAGATAACTAAAACTAGAAATGATCATGAAAAAGGAGGCCAATATCATGGCAAAAGACATGGAGCACATTGTTAACCATTGTAAACACAGAGGTTTTGTCTTCCAAGGATCGGAAATTTACGGTGGCTTAGCCAACACATGGGATTACGGCCCTTTAGGTGTCGAACTAAAGAAAAATTTAAAAGATGCATGGTGGAAAAAATTCGTCCAAGAATCTCCTTATAACGTCGGTTTAGATGCAGCGATCTTAATGAACCCAAAAACATGGGAAGCAAGTGGTCACTTAGGCAACTTTAATGACCCAATGATTGACTGCAAAGACTGTAAATCACGTCATCGTGCAGACCATTTAATCGAAAATCATTTTGAAGCAAAAGGGGAAGAGCGTGTCGTTGACGGCTTACCATTCGACGAATTAGCCAAGATTATTGAAGAAGAAAGCATTGTCTGTCCAAACTGTGAGTCAAATAATTTCACAGAGATTCGTCAGTTCAACTTAATGTTTAAAACCTATCAAGGCGTAACTGAAGATTCTTCTGATGAAATTTATATGCGTCCAGAGACCGCTCAAGGAATCTTCGTTAACTTTAAAAATGTTCAGCGTTCTATGCGCAAAAAGCTACCATTCGGTATTGCACAAATCGGTAAGAGCTTTCGTAACGAGATTACACCTGGTAACTTTATTTTCCGTACGCGTGAATTTGAACAAATGGAGATGGAATTTTTCTGTAAGCCTGGTGAAGAGAAAGAGTGGTTTGATTACTGGTTAGACTTCTGTCATAACTGGTTGACGAATTTAGGACTTGATTCGACTAAAGTCCGTCGTCGTGATCACGATGAGGATGAACTATCACACTACAGTAATGCAACAACTGACTTAGAATATCAATTCCCATTTGGCTGGGGTGAGCTTTGGGGTATCGCATCCCGTACAGACTATGACTTAAAACAGCATGCTGAACATTCTGGTGAAGACTTTCAATATATTGATCAACAAACAAATGAACGTTATATCCCATATGTCATCGAGCCTGCATTAGGAGCAGACCGTCTTGCATTGTCCTTTTTAACTGATGCTTATGAGGAAGAAGAACTTGAAGATGGCTCAACACGTACCGTCATGCGCTTCCATCCAGCTGTAGCACCTTTTAAAGCAGCTGTTTTCCCATTATCAAAGAAATTGTCTGAAGAAGCTCAAGCGGTCTTCCAAGACTTAGCTAATGACTTTATGGTTGACTACGATGAATCAGGTTCAATTGGTAAAAGGTACCGTCGTCATGATGAAATTGGTACACCATTCTGCATCACATACGATTTTGACTCAAAAGAAGACGAACAAGTAACCGTTCGTGATCGTGATACTATGGAACAACACCGCATGCCAATCTCTGAACTAAAATCATTCTTACAAGAAAAAATGAGCTATTAATGGCGACTATTCGGTTATAAGGATTCCTTTTGGAGTATAGGCGACCTATTCTCCAGGTCGGTCAGTTGGCAAAGACCTTTTTGGAAAAGAGACGCTCTCTCTTTGACCGGTCGCATGCTTATTTGGCTCGCTCCGGAAAGAGAGACGCTCTCTCTTTGACCGGTCACATGCTTGTTTGACTCGCTCCGGGAAAAGAGACGCCCTCTCTTTGACCGGTCACATGCTTGTTTGACTGGATCCGGGAAGAGAGACGTTCTTTCTTTGACCGGTCACATGCTTATTTGGCTCGCTCCGGGAAAAGAGACGCTCTCTCTTGACCGGTCGCATGCTTATTTGGCTCGCTCCGGGAAGAGAGACCCTCTCTTTGACCGGTCGCATGCTTGTTTGACTCACTCCGGGAAGAGAGACGTTCTCTCTTTGACCGGTCGTATGCTTATTTGACTCGCTCCGGGAATTGAGACGCCCTCTCTTTGACCGGTCGCACGCTTGTTTGACTCACTCCGGGAAGAGAGACGCCCTCTCTTTGACCGGTCACATGCTTATTTGGCTCGCTCCGGGAAGAGAGACGCTCTCTCTTTGACCGGTCACATGCTTGTTTGACTCGCTCCGGGAAAAGAGACGCTCTCTAGCTTGATAAATAAAAATATTGTCTATTGATATTGAGATCTATCGCTTATCACAAGACTAAAAGAAACCCTCCAGCTGAAGCTGAAGGGTTTTTTTGACTTAAAAATGATGCAACATGGACGTCGCAATTGAAAAGTAGATTAATAAACCGAAGATATCATTTAATGTTGTAATAAATGGCCCAGATGCTACTGCTGGGTCAATTTTTAACTTATTGATTAATAACGGAATAGTTGTCCCCGTTACGGTGGAAATACTCAATGTAATTAAAATCGATAAGCCTACAACACCTGCAAGTACTAAATCTTGGTCATAGAAGATCATAATTAAGATTGCTAGTGTCATGGCACTTCCCAATCCAATCATCATCCCTGTCATCAACTCACGTCTAATCACTCGCCATACATTCTTTTTATCAAATGTACCAATCGCGAGGTTACGTACCATAACAGCTAATGATTGAGTTCCAGTGTTACCAGCTGAGTCCATGATCAGAGGGATAAATGCAGCAAGAATAACTATAGCTTCTAATGTCTCCTCAAATTGGCCAATCACTTCTGCCGTTATTAAACCTAAAAACATTAACATAATAATCCACGGCGCACGTTTTTTAGCCGCCTCAAATGCCGTCACATCAGTTCCTGTGGCGCCCCTTACCGCTGAAATTTCTCCGATATCTTCTGTAGCTTCTTCCTCAATAATATCTAATATATCATCGACTGTAATAATACCAACCAGTTTATGAGCTTCAGTTATAACTGGTACGGCCAAGAAATCGTATTTTTGCATTAATCTAGCAACTTCTTCTTGGTCCTGACTCGTTTTCACCGAAACAACTCGTGTACTCATCACTTCCTTAATGAGTACATCCGGGTCACTGGTAATTAAATCTCGTAAAGATAACACTCCTACTAACTCATTATTAGTATCTACTACATAGATATAGTAAATCGTCTCGGCATCAGGTGCTTCGTTACGCAATCGATTCATCACCTGTTTGACCGTATCAGTCGTCTTAATCGAGATGTATTCCGTTGCCATAATCGCACCAGCTGTTTCATCCTGGTACTCTAAAATTTGCTGAACTCTTGAAGCCACTTCTTGATCCATCTCATCAAGTACTGGTGCTACTTGTTCTTCATCTAATTCAGTTAAATAATCAACCACATCATCTGATGCCATTTCATTTAACGTCGCAATCCACTGTACACGATTCATCTCTTCCATCATCTCGTGCTGATCTTCAACATCTAACCCTTGGAATATATCAGCTAATTGCTCAGCAGTTAAATATTTATAGACCTTTTGATGTAAAGGTTTTTCTTCTAATTTCTGAAACCAGTCTACTTGATCTTGGATGTGTAAGGTCATTAAAGTTTGCTGGAACAGTTCTCTTTTTTCATTCTTTAGATAATCATTCAATTGTTGAAATAATGCATTCTTGTTGATTCGACGCATCATCATCCTAGAGACCTCCCTTTTAAGCCCCTATCCTAACGCAGTGATAGGGGGTGATTATATTTTCTACTAAACGTAAACTCGAATCGGGATCCATATCCCCCATCACCTCCTGAATCTCGTAGGGTCTTACAGAAAAGGTCTTTCAAAAAAAGCTTCCTTTTCTCAAAATGGAGAAAAGAAAGCTTAATGAAAACGTCAACATATCAGATTGAATTGACCTTTCCTCCATTCGTCTGAGCTTTAGCACTGTACGGCATAGGAAATGTCCAGCTACATTAAGAACTACCTTATGTCGATAGTTCCTGTTGACCCATTGGCGTCTTTGGACGTTTTTGGGCAGTAGCGTATCTCCGAACAGGAGCCTCACCTAACGAGGAATATCAAATTTTCCTTTTTTAGAATACATGATAAGACTGTCACCGTCAAACCATTTTTGCAAAGATTAATAGAATAATGGATATATAAAAGCAATAATAAAAATACTATTTAAAGAACTCCCTTGACTAATTTATGAAATGATATAATGAATAAAGTAAAGTCGTAATCGATTCCATTGATTCGCTCCTATAAAAAAATGATTTATTTTCATGTATTGTAAATTCAGTTGAACCATGTCAATAAAGATTGAGGGAATGTTAATGAAACCAAATATAAATGTGATCATCTCTATCGCAATGGGGGCTGTCATTGGCACCCTATTAAGGTATTCTGTTGACCTATCCTTTTTTGATATTTATTTTCCTGTAAATACAATTTTGGTTAATTTAATAGGTAGTCTAGTTTTAGGCATGATAACAGCCTATTTTACTTTTAAAAAGCCCTCAGAATGGTTAACAGCCGGGCTTGGTATCGGGGTATGTGGTGGATTTACCACCATGTCGACGTTAGCCAATGATGCAACGATGTTGATAATGAATGAAGACTATTTTTTATTCTTATGTTATATCTTAGTCTCTGTTATTGGTGGAATTGGATTGACTTCATTAGGCTATCAGAGGGTATGGAGATGGCAGTCAAATCAGGAAAGAAGTGAGTAATATGAATACTATTTTAGTCGCGATTGGTGGAGCAGTTGGGGCTGTATCTAGATATTTAATTGGTCAGTTAATCATGCAATTTCGCTCTCAACACAATTTACCTATTGCAATGCTTGTAGTAAATTTATTAGGCGCACTTGGATTGGGGACTTTCCTCAGTTTCTACACACCTAAAGAGGCAATCACTGATTCTCTGTACTTGATGGTCAGTCTAGGATTCTTCGGTGCCTTCACCACGTTTTCGACTTTTAGCATAGAAGCAATGGAGTTAATGCAAAAAAGGCAGTGGAAGTACTTTTGGACTTATGTCTTAGTTACCGTCCTGGGATCGATCCTACTATTTTCGGCAAGTTTAATCTTCATAAAATAAGCAATCCCCTCGTTTTCAATCAAGCGAAGGGATTGCTTGATTATTCTATGGTAACTTGATTAAAGTCATCGATCCAATGTGGGTAAGCATTCAATTCAACTGTTATAGGCAAATCAGAACTTTCAGCATTCAATGAGTAATACAGACGCGACCTTCCATTTTCTGGACTCATACTAGATGAATAATGGTCATCAATCTCTTCTCCTTCTGAATCATAAGCTCTACCCAACGGATAATAATGAAAATCTTCTGTGTCTAAATAAATTTCAATCCCACCATTTCTAAAAGTGAAATCTGAAAATTTATCTAAAGGATCGTGTAGGATTTCATCATTTTCTAAATCTAATTCCAGGTAATCCAGACCTTTAGGGACTGCTTGAAATTTAGAAAACTCTAACGTTAACGATTCGGGTTCATCGAAGTAATGACTTTGCAAATAATGAATGTCCTTGCCATCCGTCGTTCCACTACCGGAGATGCCATTGGTAATGCTTGCCCATGTTTCTCCGTGTTCATTAACTAACCTAAGATCCTCAATATTTAAATACTCCCAATCATTATCGGTAGCATAATCAATAATAATTTCTGTTCGAAGTGGTGTAATCGCAATTTCTTCAATGATCATCTCATCATCATTAATTGAAATACTCTCTTGCAAATGATAAGTGACCGGTTCCGCTTGATTCTCTGCTACGAATGGAACTTCGAACTTTTCATCTCTAATCTCCGTCTCAAATACAAATTCCGTCTCCTCAATCGGTTCGTCAGTAAAAATCTCAGCCGTTCCACTGTAACTTCCATTACTACTTTCATTCAATCCACCGAATGAATAACTGGTATATTGTAATTCTGACTGATCACTCTTGAAAATTTTAGCTTCATTTAGAGTTGGTGTGCGAAACAGATCATCCTCCTCCAATTCTACCGTGTAAAAAATAGCCATTCCATATTGATCACGAATCACACCATCAATAGTAAATGAAACGTCACCTTGAGATACTGTTTCATTTATCTCTTCAAAATAATCATGCTCAATCGCCAATTGGTGACCTTTATTAAACTTAACCAATTCGACTAAATGGCTCATCCCTGGAATTTTACCGATTTGCTGGGCGAATGTAGGTGAAACATTGATGGTTGTTACAAATATCATGCAAACGATCGCCACTACAGCAACACTTAAGAGGCTTTTTCTTTGTCTTCTCTGCCGTAGTTCAACTTGGTGAGTCGCTTTTCTAACTGAATCACTTAAGTCCTGATCAGGGATCGGTAAATCTTGATAGTCCTCTCTCCACTTCTCAAGTTTACCTTCTTCATTTTGCCCCATTGGATTCACCCCTTTCATCTTCCATGAGCTCATATCTAAGTTTTTTTAACGTGGTATGAACACGCGTCTTTAACGTACCTTGTGGAACTTGAAAATACTCCGATAACTCTGGGTAAGTTAAACCATGAAAATATTTTAGAAAAATAAGTTCCTGCTCGCTATTTGATAATTTTTCAATCGCCATTTCTAATGATAAGTGCTGAATGATGTTTGCCTGATTACTTGTAGAGTCAACATTTTCCATGTAAATGACTCTTTTTTGTTTACGAAGTAAATCTTGGCAATAATTAATCATAATGCGAATAACCCAGGTCTTCGTGTATTTTTGCTGTTTCAGTTGCTTTCTCTTTCTATAAGCACGGTATATTACTTCCTGAACAGCATCCAAAGCCTCATCTTTATTCTTTAGAAAAGCATAAGCTGTCCGGTACAGATCCGCTTGATAAGATTGGATTTGTTCAACGAATGCGTCATCTTCTTGCTTCTTCCTTAGCCACAAGATCGTACCTCCTCTCAAAAACATCATCACCCATTAGACGCAAATAACGAAAAATCGTTTGGAGTAAATAGTGATTTTTTATATATTAAGTAAATTAGGTTAGTGATCGTTTCTAGAACTGCTTGAACTTACCATAACAAATCAATTCAATAAAAAAACTAGGCAAAAACTGCCTAGTTTCTCAAATAAGTTTACTTCTCTTTTTCTTTGATCCGATCTAGCACCAAGTCATAGGCGTCACTTCCATAATTTAGAGCGCGTTTTACTCGTGAGATCGTTGCGGTTGATGCACTTGTTTCTTCTTCTATACGCTGATATGTGTGACCTTCGCGAAGCATACGAGCCACATCTAAACGTTGTGCAAGTGCTTGCGTCTCATTAACTGTCGCCACATCATCAAAAAATCGATAACATTCTTCTACATCTTTTAAGGACAAGATCGCCTCGAAAAGCTGATCTAACTCTTTTCCTCTTAATTTATCAATTTGCATTTCCATTCATTCCTCCTTATCACTGGTATGTAACAGTTTGTTCCAAACCTGGTGAAGTTGGAACGACATTAACCCAAGTTTGTCCAGGAACTAAATCAACCACTTCACCATCAATATGAGGTGTCATAATCCCATTGACTGTCTGCCAATCAACTTCTTTTAAATTCCCTTGTTGAATTAAGTATCCACTGCCACCTGACTCAATATCAATATCGCGACGACCCACTTCATCAACCACATCATGAGGTGCCTCGAAAACTAAAATATTTTCCACAACCATTGGTTCTTCTGTATCTAAATCAACTGTTTGTTCCCCATCACTATAACGGTAATATCCACCTAGCTCTTCATCATAGTCATAAGATACATTTCGATGGCTATAGTATTCAATATCAATTTTTTTCGCTTGATCACCTGTTACTTTTTCAACATCTGACTTAGACATAAAAGACAGTGGTTTATGATCTTGCTCAATTTCAATCCCATTTCGATTAGCAACATCATAAGCATTCTCTAGCATAACATAAGAGTTATGTGGTGCGCTTCTAAATGATTCACGTTTAAACAAAAACTGATCATCATCATAATAGGCGCCGTTTAAATTAGTCACCCAACCCGCTCTCAACTCTTCTTCGATAAATGAAGCTGCGCCATGATAAATATAAATCGCTCCGTGTGATTTAGCCGTTTCAATATAATAAGAGCGTGCACTTCTTACAGGGCCTACAACTTCTGGAATGTTACTGTGATATAAAGCAACCAAACGAGTAATATCTCCTTCTGCTAAAAACTCGTAAACATAATCCGCATGAACAAGGCCAGTTTGTGGTCTTGCACTTGGATGATTATTAATTTGTACAGCTAATGTGCGACGATCATACTCTTGATCTGCGTCTTCACCTGTTAAAGGATAAGTGAATTCCGATTCCGTGATCTCCTCTTCTTCATCCTCAGTATCTTCAGTTTCCTCAAAAACAGATTCAATTTCTTCTTCATCAACCTCTTCCGGTTCATCCGGATCTAATTGGCCTTCTTCCTCGTTACAAGCCCCTAAAAATAATAAGGACGAGGCAACGATTGCTACGAACCATTTTTGCATCCTCAACACCCTTTTATTTTATATTATTTATATTTTATCGCATAACAGAAGGAAAGAGTATCTCTTTTTTCTTTATATCAATAATTCCTTGTGGTGTAATCCTTATATAAGGTAAATGTGTTGATGACAAGAAAAGTAAAGTATAAATCGGATCATTAAACTGATAACCATGTGACATTAATATATCCTTCAGCTGCTTCTCCTTGTCAATTAATTTGTGCATGGGTAAGTTCGTCATGACACCATTTAACGGTAATGGTAGTTCAAAAATGATTTCACCATCATTGACAAGGACAATCCCTCCTCCTAACTCTTTCATCCGATCAAAAGCCTTTCGAATATCTTCTTTGTTCTTCCCAATCAAGACAATGTCACCTGTATTGGAATAAGAACTAACTAATCCACCTAAGGAAGAAGTGAATCCTTTTAGAAAAGAGGAGATTTTCCATTTTCCTTCTCGGTCAACTAATACAAGATAAGACTCATTATGATCCTTTGATAATTGATCTGACTGTGAATCTAATTTCACAGGATATGGTTTCATGATGACATCATTAACCATTCCTATTCCAATTGGAGACGAGAATAATAAATCTTCTTGTTTAAGATCCCAAGATAAATTTAATGATCCGAAGCCATACTTCTCCCATTTGATATTACGATCTCTATTTTTGAATGAGTAGCCTTCAGACCCGGTTTCTATCCATTCCCCTCTTCCTAAAACTGCTGTAGGGGTCGGATCGTCTTTAGCCTTTAAAAAGTTAATGTGTGCTGTCCGTCCCGGAGAAATACTCCCTAAACGGTGATCTAATGAAAAGTACCTTGCTGCATTAATGGTAGCCATCGCATAAGCATCTTCTAGTGGAACTCCTTGCTCAATGGCTATCTTAATACAACGGTCTATTACCCCTTGTTCATAAAAAGAAGGTGTTGAACCATCTGTTGTATAAAATAGGTAATCCCAAAATTCCCCGTCGTAATCATGCAAATCTTTAAGAATGTTTGGCAAGTCAGGGCGAATTGACGAATAACGCATTCCCGCGTAGTAACCTAGCTTTACACGATTATATAATTCTTCACCTGATATTGACTCATGATCTCCATCTGTGCCAAGTAATTTCATTTTAATTAAAGTGCGCTCGGACGCGCCTGGGAAATGACCCTCCACAATTTTCCTTAATCGTTTGGCCTCTTGAATCCAATAAAGCGCACGGTCATCATCATCTAAGATATCTGGCCAGTTTGTTAACTCGCCACCTTGAATAACCGCTTCATGATTTAGCCACTCCATCACGTCATCATCAGTCAACAAATCATCTTCATCACGGATTTCAGACTGCAGATCAAAACGGGCCCACCAAAACATAGAGACAGGTAACCTTTGCATGTCATCCAATAAAGAAAACGCTTTCTTTTTATTTAATAATAATAACAACATTAAATTATCATTAATAAATGTTGTCGTCCCTTTTTTCGATGAATATTCAGCTAATGAGTGGGGATTATATAACTGAAATGGATGTGCATGTGGCTCAATATAACCTGGTACTAAATATTGATTTTTACAATCAATTATTTCTGCTTGACCACTCATATTTGGTAAATCTTGTCCCACATAGACAATACGGTCATCATAAATCCAAATATTAGCTGTCATCCACCTTTTTAGAAAAACGTTCAAATATGTGGCATTTGTTAAAACCATAGTAGGGCTCACTTCACCGTCAATTACAGCCGTGTGCTCTCTTAACTGTTTGTTACGCCATCTATACAAATGCTCTTTCATTAAAATTGCCTCCATTTTGAAAGAAATAGGCTCATCAGATTAATTCGCCTCTATTCTAGAAAAATTGCTTTAATCTAAATTTTAATACATTAAATTTCTGAAGGGAAGGGTAAAATGGGAAAACAAAACATTGGTACCATAAATGCTCTCGTAAGAATCACTTTAGGCTTTTTCTTTTTAGCTTATGGATCTGTACGCGCGACTAGAAGACCATGGAGTCAAAGATATTGGCTCATCATCATGGCTTCTGCTATGAAAATTGCTGAGGGAATTGTACGTTACTGCCCTGTAACCGATATGGTTAAACAACAGATTGATGCACGCATCCCATTTAACTTGTTTGATACCAATACAAATTCGGGATCAAACTCCAATTCAAAAACAAGTTCAAGTTCAAATTCAGATTCAAAACAAACAACAACAGCTGACTTCCTTGAAGAAGCCACTCGTGGTAATGAACAATAACTTAATAAATAACTTTATGCAGATGACAATCAACCCCGCCATCAGACGGGGTTGATCTTGTTTATCATTATTTTTCTACTGCTTCAAAGATAATTTCTTGCTTAATGGGTACCGGTTCTTGATGATCTTCTGATTCTTGAAAAATAGGTTTCTCAAAACGTTTGACCGGTTTAAAACCATCTTGGTCAATTTGGTCTAAACATTCACTTATAGAAGCGTAATCACTGACTCTGTACTTTCTTTTCTTCACGTCTTAACCGACTCCCTTTAACCTTTTTAACCCAAAAGCCACCAAATATTTGTCTAGGTTCGTAAGCAATGATAAAGGCTTTCGGATCAATCTCCTTAATCGTTTCATATAATAGTAATTCATATTTTCGAGGTGTTAATACTTGAATTGCCAGGCGATCACCTTCCATCCCATATGCATACCAGCTTGTGACACCATAACCTTTCTCCCTTAACCTCTCAGTAAAAGGAATACTTGGGTCTGAAGAAATAACATTAACGGTAATGTAGCCGATCGCTAACTTCTCTTCAATCTTCATCCCACTTATAACCCCTATTCCAAAGCCTAATGCATAAGCAATTAAGTTTTGAATCTGCTCAAGGTTATCTAATACTAGCCCTAAACCAAGCGTATATACCGTAATTTCAAAAACACCAACTGACGCTGCAATATACCGTTTACCTTTTAATGTAAAGATCATACGAACAGTTAGTAATGAAACGTAAACAATATTAACACATAAAATAATTAGTAACATGACGATTCCTGACTCTAACATCATTTAGCCCCCTTAATCACACACACTACTTATCCTCACCATAATAGGCACATTTTAACGCAATTATGCATATCTTAACGTGAAAAGAAAGGTGTTGTCTATGAACCCATTTACTCACATGCATGATTGGAAAGAAAATATGGATCGTTTTTTTGGTCAATCTTTTTGGGATGAATTTGAAGGTGTTTTAAAACCGAACATACCTCAAGTGAATATCTTTCGCAAAGAATATGATATTCTATGCGTCATCAATATTCCCGGAATCAGTAATATTAAACAGATTGACCTGCAAGTTAAAGATTATTCGCTTGTCATAAAAGGAAATATAAATTTAGGTGTGAAGGGCTATGAAACCATACAAGAGGAAATAGCACAAGGGAGCTTTGATCGTGTCATTGAGCTCCCCTGTAAGGTTAGAAAAGATAAAGTCAGTGCTCGCTACGAACATGGACTTGTTTGGGTTAAATTGTATAAAGATGTTCAACATGATGAACAAGGTCACGCAATCGATATCCAACAAGGTGAGAAGTAAACCTTATTCAGGAATAAAAATGAAATATAAAATAAAGATCACAAATAGAACATACATCACTGGGTGAATTTCTTTTCCTCGCCCTTTAACCAGCATCGTAATTGGATAGAAAATAAAGCCAACTGCAATACCTGTTGCAATACTATATGTTAATGGCATAGAGATTAAGGTCATGAATGCTGGAACTGCGATTTCAAATTTATCCCATTCAACATGTCTTAAATTAGCAGCCATTAAAATACCAACTATAATTAATGCTGGTGCCGTCACTTCTGCTGTAACAATCCCTAATAATGGTGAGAAGAATAAGGCTAATAGGAATAAGATTGCCGTAATAATTGAAGCAAAACCTGTTCTCGCACCAGCACTTACCCCTGTTGTAGATTCAATAAATGATGTTGTTGTGGAAGTACCAAACACTGAACCAGCAACCGTTGCAGCTGAGTCAGAGAACAATGCGCGATTCGCACGTGGTAACTTACCATCCTTCATCATTCCACCCTGTGTTGCAACAGCAACTAGCGTACCTCCTGTATCAAAGAAGTCGACAAACAAGAATGTCATAATAACAATTAACATCTGTAAGGTAAAGATTTCACCGAAGTCTTGGAATGCTGCACCAAAAGTCGGTTCCATACTTGGTACAGAGCTGACCACATCCCCCATTCCAGTTGGTGGGTCGATTAAACCAACTAACATACCCGCAACAGCTGTGACGATCATACCGTAAAAGACGCCACCTCTTAAACCAAGCGTTAATAAGATAACTGTTGCCACAACACCAAAAATAGCTAATAACGTATATGGATTAGATACATCACCTAGCGTTAAAAATGTATCAGGGTCAGATTCAATGATTCCAACATTCGTAAAACCAATAAATGCAATAAACAAACCAATACCTGCACCAACCGCTAACTTTAAGTTATTCGGAATCGCATTAATAACTTTCTCTCTGACTCCTGTTAAAGTTAGAACAATAAAAATTAAACCTGAAGCTAAAACCCCTGCAAGAGCAGTTTCCCAAGGGATTCCCCATTGTAAAACAACCGTATAAGCAAAGAAAGCATTTAAGCCCATTCCCGGAGCTAATGCGATCGGATATCTAGCAACCAGCCCCATTATTAAAGTACCAACAGCAGCAGCTAATGCAGTGGCTACGAAGATTGCATCCGCATCCATTCTCGTTACACCATCAGGTAACTGCTCTACACTTTCTAAAGATAGTACAGACGGGTTTACAAATAAAATATAAGCCATTGCTAAGAACGTCGTCACACCACCAATAATTTCACGGCGGTAATTAGTTCCGAGTTCTTCAAACTGAAAGAAGTTCTTCATGATTTGTCCTCCCCTTTTTAAATGAAACACTAGTTTTTCGCTGTTAATGTTGTTTTTGTACTTTGCGGTTGATGGATGACACTATAATTAACATTTAATCGCTCCATGAGGATTTTTCTGTTAATTAGAAGCAGTCTAATTCACGTTTAACCACCTCTCGAAGCTTTTACCGTCAATTAGAAGTAGTCTAATTCACGTTCCACCACCTCTCGAAGCTTTTACCGTCAATTAGAAGCAGTCTAATTCACGTTTAACCACCTCTCGAAGCTTTTACCGTCAATTAGAAGCACACTGACCAACATCAAAAGGTACTGCACATCCTATCCTTTGCGATAAAAACAACATCATAAAACTAAAAAAGCACCCTTGGCTTTAACCAAGAGTGCATACGAGGACAATTGCAAAACATAAAGGACACCTAACTAAGCAGATAGTTAGGTCCTCTATATATATTAATCATGCAATCACTCGTAGTCAGACTATTTACGGTAGTCCGGTAGAAACTCTTGGGCCATATCCCCAACATTATACGAAGTGTTTCATATTATATTTTTATTTTATACAATAACTTTACACACTATGAATCTATTAGTCAAGTACGATTCGACAATAATCGCTGAATTAATTGATTCCACAATCCATACACTTCATCATGCTTAGTTTCAAGATCCTCTCCCCGGTAAACAAACCTCTCATAAATATTGGTTAGTTTACTCATCTCGCGACTACCTAAGAAACGATCAATATCATCAGCGAACTCTCGTAAAGTCTGACCTTCTTGTAAGACATATCCTTCCTTAGCTAATAGTTTAAGGATATATTGATAGGAACCCGAAATCGTATCGGCGTCATGTTTCCTTTTTAACTTTTGCTTCTTCAAATGAGCAATGATTTGATCACGATAACTATTTATTAACCAAATAGATAAACCGACAATCACTGTTACAATCAACCAATTAAACCACGTCATCTGATTACTTAAGTTGGTCCAAAAATTGGAGCCAGTACCTGCAACTTCATCATCTTCGGTCTCTTCATCATTGCTTTGAGAATCATTTGACTCTTCATCAGGTACATTAGCATCAGGTGCTTCAAGATAATCCTCTTCGTTACGGTCTAAAATATCTTCAATCGATTCACCGGTCGCAAAGTCCGCCTGGTTTTGGAACCCGACGGTCGGCTCAAACGGCACCCAGCCAATATCGTCAAAATAAACCTCTACCCATGAGTGAGCGTTATTATTTTGGATTTCATACACATTAGCACCAGCATCCGGAAATACATCCTGATTGTAAGCTCGGTCACCACCTGTGAAACCTTTCGCCCAGCGCGCTGGAATATCCAATGAACGAAGCATGACAACCATCGCTGTTGAGAAGTTATCACAATAACCACGCTGCGTATCAAATAAAAATTGGTCAACATAATCTTCATCATCACTTGGTACAGCTACATCTGAGGTTTCATAGACGAAACCTTCGTCTGAAAAGTACTCTTCAATCGCTTTAGCCTGATCGTACCGATTATCATCAACATCGGCTATGATGTCTTCAGCTAATTCACCAACCCGATCTGGCAAACTTTCAGGTAACTGAAGATAGGTTTCTTTAGGGACCTCTTCACTACTTGAAGGAACTTCTTTCATTGAATTAATCGGGAAATCTGGTTTTCTTCCCGCAATTTCATAGCCACTATCCAACAACGTAGCTTCATGATCAACTAATGATTCTAATACTCCATTATCCAAATTAAAGCGATAATTCAAATCATCAACTACCTCGTTAGCACTAATGTTTTCTGTCCCATATAAATATGGGATTTTATTTAAATTCCCTGGTTCGACAAATCGCAATTCAGATGAGATGTCGACTCGTTCAACCACGTCACCATACTGTGACATATCAGGAATTGAACCATTTGGTTGGCTAATCATTTGGTCGTTGTCTGAATTCACCCATCCATGTCCCGTATAGATATCCTTAGTCTCAACCTTCCAGTATTGGCTAGTATTTGTCGTGGCATAGAAGACAGTCGAATTATCCATAATAAAGCCGCCACCTAGTCGCTCATCATTTTCCCCATAACCAACTCGGTTAACACCAACACCACTTCCATTTCCGTTTCCAAACCCATTTTCTGCAGCCCCCTGTAAAAACGGTACAGGATCTGGCCACTGAGGTTCTAGCTTAGGTGCTGCATAACCCATAACAGCACTAAATAAAATAACGAAAACGATCGGGCTTACCCATTTAAACATGGTTCTGGCATGAGGCAGTTTGAGTTGCTCACGACTTAACACCCGGTTTAAGTTCGCTAATCCTAGGATTGCCAAACTAATTACAAAAACTCGGACGATAGCAACTTCTGAGTCATAGACAGTAAAAGTATCCAAAACAGTGATATAAATAAATGTAAATAGAATAAAAGCAAATGGCCGTTTAGCTACAACAAACCAGTAATATAACAAATAACTCATCATCCACAATAAGATTAAAAATAGTAGCGTTCTAAATACAGGAGTTAAATTCATCCAATTTTGTGAGACTATCGCTGATAAATTCATCTGTAAATCTATCAACAAACTTTGAATCCACTCGAATGAAAAGAATCTTGTCTCATAGAATAGATAGTGAACCAAAAACATTAACCCTAAAAACTTAAACGCTGAGGCTAACCAAGTAGGAAGTTTATGCATGCTTGTAATCATAAAGCACAACAAGACATAGGTGAAAAACGCATATGTCTGACCGGTGTCTGTAACCTGATCTAAAGGATAGATCCATTCCATCAACAACAGCATACTACCCACATACAACAATATATTTATAAAATAATGATGATCTTGTTCTTTTAAACGCATTATGCGTTCACCTCAATATGCCTTCTTACTAGATTATCTTCATTGAACCATGTGACATTAATTCCAGCATGATGTAATTGATTGATTCCGTTTCGTTCCTCAGTTGAAATCAAATGTTTACTTTTCACATAAAAAACGTCAATATCAATATTTTGTTGACTTAAATGAAAGATAGTTTGATTGATCGAACTACTGAGTTCATGAGTGATAATAACCAAATTACGATCCTTAGATAGCTGCCATCCTTCTTTTTTCAACTGAAAATGAAAAGAATGGTCATCTACTAAGTTAATATTTCCTAAAAGACGTGTCAGTTGCTCAAAAGATTGCTTCCCATGAGATAAATTTATCGCTTCACGTCCATGACCTAGTGCCACAACGGATACGTTACCATGATCATGAATGGAATGATTAGCAATCGCATGAGTTAACTCGACACACGCTTCAAATGCAAGCCATTGCTGTCGGTCTTGGCTCATACCATTTAAAATAATCGTTAAGTCCTTATGCTTTTCTTCTTCAAATTCTTTTGTCACCAAGTTTTGAGTTCTAGCCGTCGTTTTCCAATCAATTCTCGTTACTTGATCACCAGGTTCATAATCTCTTATACCAGCGACTAAATTGGTATGATTAGCCTTAATTGAATAGGCAGTTTGCTGACCTTCTTCAAATGTTGAACGTTCATGGTCCAACTGTAGCGAAATTTCTCCTGGTTCGACAAAAATAATTGTTTCAACATTAAATTCCTGTTCCTTTCTCACCAATCCTAGAAAATCACCCGTTGCTAGTTTCACCTGATTAAACTCATGCCTACCTCTAGGTACAGAAGGGAGCTCATACTGATAGGTGATCTCTCTTTTTAACCACGGAAAAACAATCGTCTTATTCCCTTCACGATTTAATAGCTTACTAGGTTTTGAAAGAAATTGATATTTTAAATGTCTCGTATCTTTCCACGATAATAATGTAGGAAGTTGGTCCTCTATGATCATATAAAAGACTGGAATGGGTAAGTGTCGTTTAACTTTAAGAGTAACCGTTAGTGTTTGACCAGCCTTTAAATACCTCTTAGCTATATGACGTTCAATTCTAACCCATTTCATCGGATATAAGATCATCATTAATGAGTACATTAAAACAGGGAGAAAACTAAAGAATAAGAACCAACTGACAAATCCTCCTTGGAACATCCCATAAGCAAATAACGCCGCAAGTAAAACGATGACAAAGATCAACCTAAAGATAGAGAAAAATGACTTCAACATAGATTAACCTCGATCAATCGGTATCATCGTCTTTTTAATTAAATCATCTAATACATATTTAGGCGTTTTACCTTCGAACTTCGCTTCTGAAGTCAATAATAGACGGTGTGACAATACATGCGGCGCCATATATTTAACATCATCAGGAATGACATAATCACGTTCTTGGATAAATGCATAAGCTTGAGCGGCTTTCATCAATGCAATTGAAGCACGTGGACTAGCGCCTAATTCGATTAACGGATTCTTTCTCGTATTAGACACAAGTTCAACAATGTACTTTTTAACCGATTCACTGACGTAAAGGTTTTGAGTTAATTGTTGTTGTTCAATTAATTCTTCTCTTGTCATCACAGGGGTGATTGAGTCAATTGGGTGTTCATTGACGGTTCGATCTAACATCATCATCTCTTCTTGTTTGGCTGGGTATCCCATGTTCAACTTAATAAGAAAACGGTCCAATTGTGCTTCTGGTAAAGGATATGTTCCTTCATATTCAATTGGATTCTGTGTGGCCATAACAAAGAAAGGGTTCTTCAGTTCCATGGTCACACCATCCACTGTTATATGGCTTTCCTCCATACTTTCCAAAAGAGCTGACTGCGTTTTAGGTGAGGTACGGTTAATTTCATCAGCCAAAACAATGTTCCCCATAATTGGACCAGGACGAAATTCAAAGTTCATTTCCTTTTGGTTATATACAGAAACACCTGTGACATCTGATGGCAATAAGTCTGGTGTGAACTGAACACGTTTAAAGTCTAAGTCTACTGATCTAGCTAGTGCTCTAACAAGCATCGTCTTACCGACACCAGGAACGTCTTCTAATAAGACATGACCTTGTGCTAATAAGGCAACGATGGTTAACTCGATCGCTTCTCGCTTTCCTACCATTACTTTTTCCATATTATCAAATAATAGATTGATTTTAGTTTGATGATTAGTGATCTGTTGGGTCATTAATGGATTACCTCCTAAATTGCCGGAAATTTTCGTTAACATTATCATACTATAAAATTCTAGCTAAAAGTAAACGAATTTATACATTATTTACAAAATACGATTCTACTCGTCTATATTTGGCGAATCCTTATGTTCCTTCTCTAAAACCTGCATGTTTTCACGATAACTACGACACTCAGCTCCATTGCATTTATACTCAAAATCCTTTGGCAGCTGACTTCTTAAGTTTTCATAACAAAAACAACGCCGTTTAAACATGATCCTACCCCTCCCATTTTATAAGAGATTTAAACTGAATACTACACTATTAGTATATTTCCAAATTTTTAAGTCATCACCTGTTAAAGGACAATTGGTTCAGAAAAAGCTGCTTAATGTGAATGACTCCGTATCCTCCTAATGGTTTCTCTTTCCTTTAATATAAAAAAGACAATTGCTTACTAATAGCAACTGCCTAAACGTTAACCCACCATCAAAATTTATTTAATTCTTGTTACCATGCCTTTTTCTTCAACTGATAAATCTCTTGATCATGTTCGTTCACTTTGTGGATGACGTAATCCATTTTCTCTTCTACTCGTTCTAAACGTTCATTCGTTTCCTTCTGATTAGCGAAAAGCTCATCCAAACGTGACGAAAACTCATCCTGTCTTGCACCAAGCTCATTTTGCTTTGCCCCAAACTCATCCTGCCTTGATGCAAGTTCTTCTTGCTTTGATGCAAGTATTTCCTGGTTTGATGCAAGCTCTTCTTGCTTTGATCCAAGCTCTTCCTGCTTTGATGCAAGCTCTTCTTGCTTTGATGCAAGTATTTCCTGGTTTGATGCAAGCTCTTCTTGCTTTGATCCAAGCTCTTCCTGCTTTGATGCAAGCTCTTCTTGCTTTGATGCAAGTTGCTTTTGCTGTGAAGAGAGTTCTTTTTGACCAACAGATAGTTCGCGAAGGGCCTGCATAATGATACTCATTTGATCTTCAGTCATCTCATAATCTCCCTTTTTCGATATTTTACCTTGACGCTATGAATCAAGTTGTCGAAAACTAGGTACTACTATTATAACTCAGGAATATTATCAATCCCACTGGAAGTTTGTAGAATGATCGTGTTTTTTGTTTTCACCTACAATTATGAAATGACTTCAGCTCACCTGGTTCACTCTCTCCAGTCAGGTTTATTTGTCGTTAAAAATGTATCAACTTCATTAATATCAGTTGTTTTAAGAATTAATTCATCCGTATCAAATACTAAAAAGGTAGGAAAGCTTTCTATACCAAAGTTTCCTGTATAATCCCAGGTCGTATTATCAGCAAGTCGATCCCAAGTCCAAATAATCCCTCCATCATAAAGATACTCTCTACTTTCTTCGCTTAATGACCGATTAATTGCGTCTACATCATAATAATCTGTAAAGTTCTCACCTTCAGAAACTGCATACAGAGTGAAGTACTTAGGTGGTTCTGGTGCTGTCATGTCACTAATCATTTCATCTTTTGATATGGTTTGATTACATGCTGCCAAGATGATCACTGAAACAAAACTCAAAAGTAATAACCTCAATGGATCCCCCCCTTGAATTCATCATGTTATTCATAACTTTACCTTATCATAAGTTTCAATATTTTAAACCAAGTTCTTCTTTATCTTTTACGCTCTGTTAAAGTCCGTTGTTGTTATGGTGATCTGCTTTCGGTGGACGCTTTCCGTGGGGCACGGCTTCAGCTAACTTGGGAAGAAAAGCGTTTCCCAAGTGGATCTTCAGCTCGCGCTATTCCCACGACGCACAGGACGTGCTAGTGTCGGTGATGCCACAGGACGTGGCGTTTTCACCGACCTGGAGTCACCACCTTCGCTTGTCACCATACAACAACTAAGAGGAAAACTTATATTTATCAACATTAAACTTTAACAGAGCCTATCTTTTAAAAAGAGTAAAAAAAGCTGCCAGTCAGTTTAAAACTGAAATACTGGACAGCCTTTCTTTGAATAATGAATTTTAAATTTAATATGGGTCTGCTTCGTGGCTTTTCTTCACTGCATCTTCAGTCGCTTCGTTTTGAGCTGTTGACCCTTGATCAAATTTAGATTTTGCGGCTTCACGGCCTGGGACTTTATTGTCATCTTCCATTTCTTGCATCTCTTTCATTTTCGCCTCAATTCCTTCTTTTACTCGACGACCGTAGTCTTCATCGGCTTTAGTAAAATGCTCTACCATCGCATCTTGAATTCGTTTATCACAGATCGCAAGTGCATCTGAAAGGTTCTTGATTAACTCGTCTCGCTCCCAATCCTTAAAGCTACGATAAGTGTCACCTGCTTGACCATAATTATTAGGGCGATCAATGGGTGCGCTCATAGCAGCAGCGTTATAAGTAGGTTCATGTTGTGGAGTTTCCGACCCATCTGCTTCCTGAAAACCACCCTTCATTGAAGGTTCATAGTTGATATGTGGGTTATCCCCGGACTCTCGTGGATCACGTGTATCCATTTGGCCACGTTGTTGATTGGTCCGGATTCCCGTCTTTGGAGCATTAACAGGTAACTTTAAATAATTTGCACCCACACGGTAGCGCTGCGTGTCGGAGTAGGAGAAAGTACGTCCCTGTAACATTTTATCATCAGAAAAGTCCATTCCATCGACAAGCACTCCTGTTCCAAAAGCAGCTTGCTCAATCTCCGCGTGGAAGTCCTCAGGATTTCGGTCAAGCACCATCCGTCCAACTGGAAGCCAAGGAAACTTATCTTCCGGCCAAAGTTTTGTATCATCAAGTGGATCGAAATCAAGATCAGGGTGATAATCGTCATCCATAATTTGTACAAACAATTCCCATTCTGGATAATCACCACGCTCAATCGCCTCATATAAGTCCTGAGTAGCATGACTCACATTCTTTGCTTGAATTTCGTTCGCTTCTTCTTGAGTTAAGTTACGGATCCCTTGTTTCGGTTCCCAGTGGTATTTAACCAATACTGCTTCCCCTTTGTCATTGACCCACTTATACGTGTTTACCCCAGACCCCTGCATATGGCGGTATGTAGCTGGAATACCCCATGGCGAGAAGAGAAAGGTAATCATATGGGTAGCTTCTGGAGTGCGAGAAACAAAGTCAAACATCCGCTCAGGATTTTTAATATTCGACGCAGGATCTGCTTTAAAAGCATGAATCATATCAGGAAACTTCATCGCATCACGAATAAAGAAAATCTTTAAATTGTTCCCTACTAAATCCCAGTTTCCGTCTTCAGTGTACATTTTCACCGCAAACCCTCGAGGATCACGATCTGTCTCTGGAGCATCTTTAGCTCCTGCTACCGTAGAGAACCGAACCATTAGTGGAGTTTTCTTACCTGCTCCTGAAAACACTTTAGCACGCGTATATTTCTCTACTGGCTCATCTCCTACTTTTCCATAAGTTTCAAAATACCCAAACGCCCCAGCACCTCGCGCATGTACAACTCGCTCAGGGACCTCTTCACGATCGAAATGGGATATCTTTTCAATAAAATGATAATTCTCAAGGGTGGCTGGACCACGATTACCAATTGTACGGATATTTTGATTATCAGTTACTGGTCGACCTTGGCGTGTCGTCAACGTATCTCGTTTAACATCTTGTTCATTTGAGGCATTGTTATCTTTGTTATCTGCCATCTAGAAAACCTCCTAAGGATTAGTCTCCCTTACTTTACCACCTAATTTTTGTATTTATTCTATATAATTAGGTGGTAATAAGGTTCTCATAACTAGCTTTTCAGCTCATTAAGTTATCGCATAAATATGTATTATTTTTTAGTGTCCTATATTGATAGATGGCGAATACCATCATACTATGAATAGTTATAACATTGACCAAAAACTGTCCTATTTTTATTTATCAAATAAGTTCTTCTCTGACGTCGTGTCATAATAATTCCTCAGCTCCGTATTGAACCGAGTGTAATGACCCTTTAGAATTAATCTAGCAAGCAAATAATACAAGTTCACGTCAGATGTCTATGATCTATAATATAAAATTCTTATGGTACTTATTTTAAGGAGGGGAACGATGAGGTTCACCGGTGTAGGATTAGTTATGCTAGCCGCTATATGTTGGGGCATTAGTGGAGGAATTGCCGATATATTAATGACCAAAGGCTGGGATCCTGTTGTCATTTCACTTTACCGAGGAGCTGTCGGATTGATATGTTTTTCTGCTTGGTTTCTCTTTCGCCTTAGACAAAATTGGATCTCCTCTCTACGTTTATACATATGGTCGCTATTGGCAGGTGTTGGTGTTGCCGGAAATTTCACTTTTTATTTCCTCAGTATCCAAGCATCAAGCATTGCTGTTGCCGCTACTTTAATGTACACGGCTCCTGTGTTCGTCCTTTTAATTTCCTTTTTATTACGAATAGAACGTTCGACTTGGTTTAAATGGGGATGCATTTCCGGTGTGCTTTTGGGGATTTTCCTTCTAACAGGTGCCTACAATACTGATTCCATTTCAGTAAGTTTTCTAGGAGCTGCCACGGGGCTTGCTGCCGGCCTTTCCTATGCATTGTTTATTTTTGGGTTTAAAAATGCCTCTTCTATCGGTAATCCGCAGACTACTTTGACGATCGCCTTTTTTTCATTTTGTCTCATTCTTTTTCTTTTAACAGACAATAAAGAGGTATCTAGTGTGGTGATGTCAAGCGACATAGGATGGTTTCTTTTATTAGGGATCTTGGGGGCAGGAATTTCATTTATATTTTATGTGATTGGCATTCGGTTGACTACCCCAACAACCGCTTCTATGGTTGCTATGGTAGAGCCGGTGACAGCTTCATTATTTGGTGTCCTGCTTATCGGAGATCATCTGACCATCACTCAACTTCTTGGAATGGTACTCATCCTAGTTACAATTACTGTACTTAGTGTGAAGCAGTCCGACTAAACGGCATTTTCTTAATGAAATATAGACACCAAATAGAAAAGGGAGGCAGTTTATTGAGAACGCGTTCCTTTTTCTTTGGTCTAATTAGTAATAAAGAATCACCCTTGCAACATTATTCTTACATTGATTTTCGTTAAATTCACATAATATATTTGCTGGAAGAAAATTATTGATTATTAGGGTGAGAATATGGACCATACATTATTTAATCGTTACGAGTTCAAGTACTTAATCACATCAGAACAATACCACCAATTTCGGGAAGAGATTAAATCCAAATTGACATACGATCCATATGGAGATGAATTAGGTCGCTATCATATCTCGAGCCTTTATTTTGACTCTGACGATTATAAGCTCTATCAAGAAACACGCCAAAACGTTCGGCGTCGGCAAAAGCTTCGCTTACGCATCTATAACCATGGAGAGTTAGAAAGTCTTTCTTTTTTTGAGCTTAAGCAAAAATACAAAAATGTGATAAATAAACGACGAACCAATCTTCCCCTTACAAAAGCTTACGATTTTGTAGACCATATGAGAGGAAGGAGGGAATTAGACTACTCCCAATACGAAGCATCGGATCAAAAGGTCTTAAATGAAATTCATTGTTTTCAATCAGTATATGGGTTAAAACCAACCGTTATTGTTAGCTATGACCGACAAGCATTTTTAAGTATTGACAACCCCACCCTAAGAGTAACTTTTGATTATAACCTTAAGTGTCGTAACGATGACTTGAGAATAGAAAACGACCTTAAGGGCACCCCGTTGGTTCATCATGACTTAATTATTTTAGAAGTGAAAGTATCTGGAGCCACTCCGTTTTGGTTAACAAAATCATTAAGTGAATTTAAGTGCAAAAGACAGGGTGTTTCAAAATATTGTACAAGTGTAGATGTCATAAGAGGAATCTCCAATCATCATAAAATTTTGTAAGATGAATGGAAAATAAAGAAAGGTAATATTCTATGTTCTATTAAAAAGAAGTCTTCTCATCAATTGAGAAGACTCCTTGATTTCTAGTTGATAAGGGCTAAAAAAGCAGATTATTACATCATGCCCGGCATGCCGCCGCCCATGCCGCCCATGTCAGGGGCGCCACCGCCTTCATTTTCATCTGGGTGGTCAGCTACAACCGCTTCTGTAGTTAGGAACATTGCTGCTACAGATGCTGCGTTTTGTAGAGCTGAGCGTGTTACTTTTGTTGGGTCAACGATACCACTATCGATCATGTTCACCCACTCACCAGATGCAGCATTGAATCCAGTGCCAACTTCTTCACCTTTTAGGCGTTCTACGATAATTGAACCTTCAAGGCCTGCGTTGTGTGCGATTTGACGGACTGGCTCTTCAAGTGCACGTAGGACAATGCTTGCACCTGTGGCTTCGTCACCTTCTAGTGATAGACCCGCTACTTTATTGTAAATGTTAACTAGTGCAGTACCACCACCAGCTACAATACCTTCTTCAACTGCTGCACGAGTGGAGTTTAGCGCGTCTTCGATACGTAGTTTACGCTCTTTTAATTCAGTTTCAGTAGCTGCACCAACTTTGATGACAGCAACTCCACCAGCTAATTTTGCTAGGCGCTCTTGTAGTTTTTCTTTATCAAAGTCAGACGTTGTTTCTTCTAATTGTGCACGGATTTGGTTAACACGAGCTGCTAGTTTGTCAGCATCTCCAGCACCTTCAACAACTGTTGTGTTTTCTTTAGTCACAACAACTTTAGATGCGCGACCTAATTGATCGATCGTTGCACTCTTAAGGTCTAATCCTAAGTCTTCAGTAATGACTTCAGCACCCGTTAGTGTTGCAATGTCTTCAAGCATCGCTTTACGACGGTCACCAAAGCCAGGTGCTTTAACAGCAACTGCGTTAAATGTTCCGCGAAGCTTATTCACCACTAATGTTGCAAGTGCTTCACCTTCAACATCATCAGCAATAATTAGAACTGGTTTACTTTGTTGAACGACTTGCTCTAGGACAGGTAGTACTTCTTGGATGTTTGAGATCTTCTTATCCGTGATTAAGATGTATGGATCTTCTAAGACTGCTTCCATTTTATCTTGGTCAGTCACCATATATGGAGAAGCGTATCCACGGTCAAACTGCATACCTTCAACTACTTCTAGCTCAGTGTTGAAGCCTTTAGACTCTTCAATCGTAATAACACCGTCGTTACCAACACGCTCCATTGCCTCAGCGATTAGAGAACCAACTTCATCATCAGCAGAAGAGATTGCCGCTACTTGTGAAATAGAATCTCTACCTTCGATTGGCTTTGAGATTGAACGTAACTCTTCAGTTGCTACCTCAGTTGCTTTCTCAATACCACGACGGATTCCAACTGGATTCGCACCGGAAGTAACGTTCTTAAGCCCTTCACGAATCATCGCTTGCGCTAATACTGTCGCTGTTGTTGTACCATCACCAGCGATTTCGTTTGTTTTTGATGCAACCTCAGATACTAATTGTGCACCCATATTTTCAAAATGATCTTCTAATTCAATTTCCTTAGCAATTGTCACACCATCATTTGTAATTAATGGTGAACCGAACTTTTTATCAAGGACAACGTTTCTTCCTTTTGGTCCTAATGTCACTTTTACTGCATCAGCTAGTGCATCAACACCGCTTAGCATTGACCCACGTGCGTCTTCACTAAACTTAATTTCTTTAGCCATTTAGATACCCTCCTCGATTATTTTCGTATGTTTAATCAGTTAACTTATTGAACAACAGCTAAAATGTCGTTCTCACGTAGTACTAAGTATTCTTTTCCGTCTTTTTCTACCTCTGTACCTGCAAATTTAGAATAGATGACACGATCTCCTTCGTTTACTTCTAGTGTCACCTTCTCGCCATTTTCAGTCACGCGTCCTGAACCGACAGCGACCACCTGACCTTCTTGTGGTTTTTCCTTTGCAGAATCAGGTAGGACAATTCCACTTGATGTTGTTTCTTCTTGTTCTACAACCTCTACAATTACACGATCTCCTAGTGGTTTTAACACGATAGAAACCTCCTTCAAATATATGTTGAAGCTGAATTATTAGCACTCAATATCGGTGAGTGCTAATTCCAATTATTATAATAATTAAAATCATTTTTTTTTGCAAGTATTAACCATAAAAATTTTGTTTCCGTCTTATAAATAGTATAGAATAGCTTCTAAGGGAGTTTCGACTTAGACATCAACTATATAAAGAGAAAGGACGATTGCATTGCCTAATAGATATTGGGGAATTTTGATTGTATTTATTGCAGCCCAACTATCACCTGCTCTAGGATTTCCAATATTACAGATTCTATTTCCTAATCTTTCACCTATTGATCAATTTGTTTATTGGATTATTTTTAGTATGGGGGTCGCAACATTAATCGTTTTATTTTTATTGAGGCCTGACATTGAAAACATTAACCTAAGAAACGAGCCATCAACTGGAGAGGTTGTGAAATGGTCGCTTTTAGGAATACCAATTGCTTATGCTACCCAAATCTTTGTCAATTTAATTAATATTGAACTGATCGGAATTGAGGAAGGCTCAGAAAATACCGCTGAGATCATGGGCGTTATAGATGAAAATATTTGGTTTATTATCTATCCTATTTTATTTGCACCGATTTTAGAGGAAGTTGTGTTTCGAAAAGTGATATTCGGTGAACTCTATAAACGGATGAACTTTTTATTGGCTGCGATTATATCTGCATTTGTGTTTGCTGCATTACATTGGGATTTCACGTTTATTCTGACTTATACAGCAATGGGGATCGTCTTTGCTTATCTATATGTTAGAACGAAAAGAATCATTGTTCCAATCATTGCACACATGAGTATTAACACCATTGCCGTTCTAATACAATTAAATGTCGATATTGAAGAATTAGAAAGGCAACTACAAGATCTTGAAAACTCAATGACGATTTTCTTTGGAGGATAATTTTATGAAAGTATCACCTATGTTTTTAGCTTGGATTTACATTCTTATGGGCATTCTTTTCATGTATTTGGCAATCCAGAGTGCCGATGAAACTATTTGGAACTTTGCTACGATCATCTTTGCCTTAATCGCAACTTTTGACTTTGGCGTGGCGATTCGTCTAGTCGGTGTCCATCAAGCAATGAAAAAATCGAAATAAATTAAAGACCTATATATTTAATAAAACCAATTGAGATATGTGTCTCGGTTGGTTTTATTAGTTTTAAATGAAAATGTGTTCATATAAAAGACGAATGCATTTTCTTTAGTTACCATCTTCCAAAATAATACGGTTTAAATTTAGTTGTACAAGAATATCTGAGTCACTAGAAGAATATTAATTTTATACAACCGTTTCCTAGTAAAAGTAGTTGTAATTTTCAGAATTAATATTGTGTTATGCTTCATTCTGCATTATCATGAAATTGTGGGGAATTTGAACAAATTTTGACAAAGGAGGAATATGAGAATGTTAGATCAGATTACAGATTTTCTATGGGATGTCAGTGACATTGTCTGGGGTCCTTGGCTTTTAATCTTACTTGTTGGTACAGGTATATTCTTAACACTTCGTTTAACCTTTTTACAATTTAAAACATTACCTTATGCACTTAAACTATCATTTAGTCCTAAAAGACAAGATGAAAAGTCAAAAGGTGATATTTCACACTTCCAGGCTTTAACGACAGCCCTAGCTGCAACGATTGGTACTGGTAACATTGCTGGTGTCGCAACAGCCGTTGTTCTTGGTGGTCCTGGAGCTGTGTTATGGATGTGGATTTCTGCATTATTCGGTATGGCAACTAAGTACGCAGAGGCGATCCTAGCTGTTAAATACCGTGTCCAAGAACCTAGTGGCCGTATGGCTGGTGGACCGATGTACTACATAGAGAAAGGTCTAAAGCTTAAGTGGTTAGCGGTCCTATTTGCAATCTTCGGTGCTGTAGCTGCCTTTGGTATTGGTAACATGGTTCAGTCAAACTCTGTATCAGACGTTATGGATGATACTTTTGGTGTTCCTTTTTGGATTACAGGGGTCATTCTAATGGTCTTAGCAGGCCTAGTTATTTTAGGTGGGATTAAGAGTATTGGTAAGGTTACCGCATACATCGTACCATTTATGGCCTTATTCTATGTTGTCGGTGGTCTAATCATTTTACTTACCAACCTTGATATGGTAGGTGCAGCTGTTGGCTTAATCTTTACGGATGCCTTTACTGGTCAAGCAGTTGCCGGTGGTGCGATCGGTGCAGTGATCCGATGGGGTGTCGCTCGAGGAGTATTCTCGAACGAGGCTGGTTTAGGTTCTGCTCCTATTGCCGCTGCTGCTGCTCGTACCGACTACCCTGGGCGCCAGGCGCTTGTTTCGATGACACAAGTATTTATTGACACAATTGTCGTCTGTTCCATCACGGGTATTACCATTGTCATGGCTGATATGTATACTTCCGGTGAGGAAGGTGCTAGCTTAACCTCTCAGTCATTTGAATTCTTCTTAGGACCAACTGGTTCATACATCGTCTCAATTGGTCTAGTCTTCTTTGCTTTCTCAACTATTCTGGGTTGGTCTTACTACGGAGAGAAATGTTTCGGCTACTTAACTAAGCACCGTGGTTTAAATTACTACAAAGTTTTATTCCTTCTGTTCGTCTTAACAGGTGCTGTAGTTGAATTAGAAATGGTTTGGGCATTTGCTGATGTCTTTAACGGCTTAATGGCTGTACCAAACTTAATCGGACTCCTCTTACTCTCTGGTGTAGTTGTCAATGAAACACGGAAATTCCTCAAAGTACGAGAGGAAGAAAAGCAAGCGGAAGCGAATGGTACTCCACCAACTGAGTCCTAAAGAAAAGTGGCTGTCTTAAAGACAGCCACTTTTTAATTAGGCTCTGTTAAAGTTTAGTGTTGATAATCTAAGGAATAGTTCTTAGTTGTTGTATGGTGAAAAGCGAAGGTGGCGACTCCAGGTCGGTGAAAACGCCACGTCCTGTGGCATCACCGACACTAGCACGTCCTGTGCGTCGCGGGAAAAGCGCGAGCTGAAGATCCACTTGGGAAGTGCTTTTCTTCCCAAGTTAGCTGAAGCCGTGCCCGCGGGAAGCGTCCACCGAAAGCGAAGCACCATAACAACAACGGACTTTAACAGAGCATTTAATTAAAATACGTTTTCAATACACTTCTCATCATTATTTCTCGGACTGTTAACATACGTACTGACCTCATAATGGTTTAATTTAAGATCAGGTAATCCTTGTACCCAACTTTTTATTTCAGCAGGTTCTTTAGATTCTTGAACCATCCATTCTTGTTCATAATCTTTAGGAAGAATAACTGGCATCCTATGATGAACCGAGGCCATATCTTGATTCGCTTCTTTCGTCAAGATCGTGCAAGTAACTAATTCACCTTCTGGACCTTGCCAACGATCCCATAATCCTGCAAATGAAAATAAGTCCTGATCTGCTGAAAAGATTCGCACTGGTTGCTTTTTACCATCTTCCTTTTTCCATTCATAAAAGCTATCTGCTAGGATTAAACAGCGTCTTCGTGATAACAACCTTTTAAAACTTGGTTTCTCATCTGCTGTTTCTAGACGTGCATTGATCATTTTAGATCGCATACTGGTATCTTTGGCCCAAGCAGGAATCAGCCCCCAACTCATTTGACCTAAACGATTATTTTCACCATCATTTACGACAGCTAATACATTTTGCGTTGGAGCAATGTTATAACTTGGGTCCCAATTAACATCAGAAGTTACTGCAAAACGTTCCTTTAAAAATGATTCACCGATCGTTAAGGTAAAACGCCCACACATCGTTTAATCACCTCTATTAGTTAGAAGGCTCATCTTGAACCCCTTTCATCCTCAGTGCAGCTGGAATGGCTAAAGCAATTATAATCGCAGCTATGATAAATGCTTCATTAAGTGCTTGTAGGGTAGCTTCTTGTGTTGACATCTCATTTAGTAGCATCATATTTCCTCTTCTTATTTCATAATAAACTGAGAAAAAGACAATTCCTAGTGATGAGGCAAATTGTCTAATTAAATTGTTCATAGCTGAACCTTGAGCAACCAAATGATCTGGTATCGAATTCATACCTGCCGTTGTTGCTGGCATATTACCAAACCCTAACCCTAGACCGTGAACAATATTAATCACTATAATCACCCAAAAAGCTGTTGTTAATTCCACAAATCCAAAAGCTAAACTAGCAGCCGATAGAAGAGCTAACCCAGTTGGAATAACGACTTTAGGTCCCTTCTTATCTAGTAACTTACCACCAATACTCATAAATAAGCCACTAGCTAATGCACTAGGAAGGAATACTAATCCAGTCGCTACCATTCCCATTTCAAATGCCTCTTGAATAAGGTAAGGTAACAAAAACAATGCAGAAAATAACCCAATAGAAGCAGCAGATGTCACTAAAATCGAATAGCGATAGGTTTTGATTTTAAAGATTCTTAAATTTAATAGGGGTTGCTCTTTCTTCAGCTCATATCTAATAAATACTAAGATCATTGTGAAGCCGACTAAGAAAATTACAGCGTTATTAAAATTCATAAATGCATCAATTTCTCGTCCTTGACCTAGGACATACAATACCGATCCCACGCCAATCGTCACCATAATAAATCCTATAAAATCAAATTTAAGATCAGGGTTTGCTTGAGTCGGTTTTAAATATTTAATAGAGAACATCAAGCTCAATAAGGCAAACGGGATGTTAACAAGGAATAGGAAAACCCAATTAAACCCTTCTGCTATGATCCCACCAATGGTTGGACCAATTGCAGGTGCAATCATCACAGAGATCCCGTAAATCCCAACAGCAAAACCTCGTTCATTTTTAGGAAATGCGTTAAATATTAAAGCCATTGCATTGGGCATCATTAAACCACCTGCAATACCTTGAATCGCCCGCGCGATGATGACCATACTTAAAGTCTGTGACAATGCTCCCAGTATAGATCCCGTCATAAATAGGCATAAACCTATGATGTATACCGACTTCTTACCAAAACGATCACCAAGATAGCCTGTTAGTGGCATCGTCATCCCCATCGCAATCATAAAGATCGTGAGGATCCAACTTACACCAACAGCATCGGAATCAAATATGTACATAAACTCAGGTAAAACAGGATTCAACATACTATTATTTAAAATAACGGTAAACGTACCGAATAAAACAGATAATACTACTAGCCATTTGTGTGCGACGTTACTCATGTTATCGTTTCTCCTTAAATTAATTCGTCTCACGAACTATTGTACTCCTTTTATAGGATGATGGGAAGGGTTTATTTAGATTGGATGATATAATAAAAAAGAGAGGATCTCCTCTCTTTAATTTTTAAGAAAATATATCAACGACTGTAACTCTACTGATAAATCAATATGATGTACTCGAACTGAATCAGGTACGGTTAACCGAGCGGGTGTAAAGTTTAGAATTCCCTCTATACCAGCTTCGACGAGTTGTTCAGCTACTTGCTGAGCAACAGTTGCCGGGACTGTGAGAATGGCAACATTGATTCCAGTTCGTTTAAGTTCGGTCTCTAACTCCTTGATATCATGAACAGGTATACCACCAATTTTAGTTCCAATTTTCCCTTTGTTTGTATCAAAGGCTATTTCTATTTTGGTATTGTTATTTTTAATAAAATTATAATGAAGTAAAGCGGTGCCTAAATTACCAACACCTACTAAAGCCACTTTAGCTAATTCATCTTGATCAAGGGTCTTACGAAAGAAATGAATCAAATGCTGAATATCATACCCGTAACCCTTTCTACCTAACTCACCAAAGTAAGAAAAATCTTTACGAATCGTCGTCGGGTCAACTTTAACAGCCTCACTTAACTCTTTTGACGAAATTCGTTGTTTTCCTTGGTGATGTAAATTATTTAAATGTCTATAGTAAAGTGGTAATCGTCTTGCTGTTGCTTGTGGTATTTTATTTTCTTCCATGTGTTTTTGCCACCCTTTATATTTTTCCTTAGATCATGTCACTAATAATTGCTTTATCTAGCTAATATAAGATAAACTAGTTCACGTTGAGGTGAAATTTTATGATTGTAATGCAATTAAATGATATAGGTAAATCATTTGGTGCTGATACCATTTTATCGAAAATTAAATTAGAAGTACATCACCAAGACCGAATTGCTATAGTTGGTAGAAACGGTGCAGGTAAATCGACACTATTGCAGATTATGGCTGGCCAACTTTCACACGATGAAGGTGATTTGTTTAAGCCTAAGGATGTCACGATTGGCTACCTAGCACAACATTCTGGTCTTAATTCAAGTAACTCCATTTGGGATGAAATGCTTGAAGTATTTAAAGAAACGAGAAAACTTGAAGCTGAACTAAGAGAACTAGAAGAACAAATGTCAGATCCTGAAGTCATCAGTAATGAACAGGTTTACGAACAAATTTTAAATAGTTACGACCACAAACAGAACCAATTCCAAGCCATGGATGGGTTTCAATATGAGGCTGAAATAGAATCCGTTCTTCACGGCCTTGATTTTGGTACATTTGATTTCAATACGTCTATCAATGGTTTAAGTGGCGGTCAAAAAACTAGATTAGCATTAGGGAAACTTCTTCTCGCTAAACCCGATATTCTTATTTTGGATGAACCCACTAACCACTTAGATATTCGCACACTGAATTGGTTAGAGAACTATTTAAGTAATTATAGTGGAGCAGTTGTGATCGTTTCACACGATAGGTACTTTCTCGATCAGACTGTAAATGTCGTCTATGAGATTGCCTTTCAATCTTCTAAAAAGTACCACGGTAACTATAGTTACTTCTTACAAAAGCGTGCTGAAGATTACGAATTACAAATGAAGCGTTTTGAAAAACAACAAAGCGAAATAAAAAAACTTGAAGAGTTTGTTCAAAAAAATATTGCTCGCGATTCAACTAGTAATCGAGCAAAGGCTAGACGTAAACAATTAGAAAAGATGGAGCGATTGGACCGACCTGATCTGGATGATGCCTCTGCTAAATTTTCCTTTAATATACAACAAAAAAGTGGAAATGATGTCTTAAAAGTAGAAAATCTAGAAGCGAAGTATGGTGCGATTGATCAGCCGATTTTTCGTAATGTCTCTTTTAGCGTCAACCGTGGAGATCGCATAGCTATAGTAGGTCCAAACGGAGTCGGAAAAACTACTTTGTTAAAAGCTTTGCTTAAAAGAATGCCTTTTGTGGAAGGAAAAGTTCAAGTAGGGACTAATGTTGAGTTCGGTTACTATGACCAAGAACAATCAACATTAACACGTTCAAAAACGGCGTTAAATGAGCTCTGGGATGACTACCCGTTAATGCCAGAAAAGGATATACGTACGGTTTTAGGCAACTTTTTATTTACCGGAGATGATGTTCTAAAAACAGTTGGCATGTTAAGTGGTGGCGAAAAAGCACGATTACTGCTTGCTAAATTAATGCTCCAAAAGGCTAACGTCCTAATCATGGACGAGCCAACTAACCACTTAGATTTAGATAGTAAGGAAGTTCTCGAAGCTGCTTTAGCTGACTTTCCAGGTACGATTATCTTCGTGTCACACGACCGTTACTTTATTAACCGGATCGCGACACAAGTCTTTGAAATGAAACAAGACGGGATTCGCACCTTCCTCGGCAATTATGATTATTATCTAGAGAAGATTAAAGAAGAAGAAGAACTTCTAGCGATTCAAGAAGCACAATCAGAGAAGCAAGAGGATGATCCATCTTCAAAACAACAATTTCAACAAGATAAAGTGGCTAAACGAGAACGACGCAAGATTGAAAGACGGATCAGTTCTATCGAAGAGCAAATATCTGAGTATGAGTTATTGATTGAAGAGCAAGAGGAAAAAATGAATGATCCAGAAATCACTGGTGACTACTCTACCTTACAGGAAATCAATCAAACAATTAAAGATGCTCAACAATCCTTAGATCAGCTAATGGAAGAATGGACAGAATTACAAGAAAAAATTGAAGGGCTTGAATCCGATTCATAACCACTATGTGTGGTTATGTTTTTTTTAGGTTAATTTCTCGACATTCTATCCACAACAACAATCCCCATATTCACAAGTTTTAATTAACTTACTCACAAAATCCACAGATTTTCGATAACTTATCCACATTTTTATCAACATACACACAAGCCCATAACTACAACTATCTAAAAAAATGTTCCACAGCTTTGTGGAAAAGCTGTGGAACATTTTACTCAATGGTTAAACCAGGATTAGCGTTTAAATTTAAACTCGCAAAATTTTGTTTATGATATTCAACCGAGGCAGCAGCGCCGATCATTGCTGCATTATCCGTACATAAATATAGTGGAGGGATCATCAGATCTATATTTGTGTCTTTAAAACGTTCACTCATTCGGTCTCTCAATGTGCGATTAGCAGATACTCCACCAGCAATAATCAGTTGTTTAACTCCATAATCTATAGCAGCCTGATACGTTTTATCTACAAGCACGTCAATGACACTGGCTTGAAATGAAGTAGCTATATTCTCAGTATCAACCTCTGCTCCTTTTTGTTTTAAATGATGAAGCTTGTTGATTACTGCTGTCTTTAAACCGCTAAAACTAAAATCATAAGACCCTTCCTCCAAATAGGAACGTGGAAATTGGTAAGTATCTTTACCAATCTGTGCTAAGCGATCAATTTCTGGACCACCTGGATATGGCAAGCCTAATGCTTTAGCAACTTTATCATAAGCCTCACCTGCTGCATCATCACGTGTTTCTCCAATCACTTCGTACTCACCGTGTTGCTCCATGTAAATTAATTCCGTATGCCCACCTGATACAACTAACGACATTAATGGGAATTCAAAATCCTTCTCTAAGCGATTGGCATAAATATGTCCTGCAATATGGTGAACCCCAATTACAGGCTTATGGTGTGCATAGGCTAACGCTTTAGCAGCGTTAACGCCTACTAGCAAGGCGCCCACTAAGCCTGGACCTTCAGTAACTGCGACGGCATCCACTTCGTTAATCGTCATACCTGCTTCATCTAACGCTTGTTCAATAACCATTGTAATTTGCTCAATATGATGTCTTGAGGCAACTTCTGGAACGACACCACCGAACTTCTTGTGGATATCCATTTGAGTTGCAACCACATTAGAAAGCAGTTTTTTACCACCTTTTACAACAGCTGCTGCTGTTTCATCACAACTTGTTTCAATAGCCAATATTATTTCATTCTGTTCACTACTCATAATTTCACCCACATTACTAACGCGTCCTCTTGATCTTTATAATATTTTTCTCTTCGGCCTACAACTTCTAAACCAAACTTTTGATACATTTTCTGTGCAACCTGGTTCGACTCACGCACTTCTAAAGTCAATTCTTGAGCACCTTCAAATTTAGCTAACTTAAGAGTTTCCTTAAATAAATACTCTCCATATTTATGGCCACGTTCGTCAGGATGGATTGCGATATTCGTGATTTGTGCTGAATCCACAACAATCCAAACCCCACAATAACCTACCACCTTTTGATTGTTTTCCAACACTAGATAATAAGAAAATTTATTTTTCAGTAAATCAAATATAAAGTCTTGCTTTTGCCATGGTGATTTAAAAGAGGTAAGCTCGACGACCATAACATCTTCAATATCCCCAATAACCATAGGACGAACTTTAATCTCACTCATCTTAAGAATCCTTTTGTTGCTGTTCCATCCACTTAGCCTCTGCTTCGACCAATCGGTGATAGTTAGGCTTCAAGCCATGAACATCCTCATCCTCTTTATTTATAGCCAAAGAACCTAACAAACCAGCGCGTGGTAGCTGTAGCGAATGACCAACTAATATACCTTGGTCTCCAAGCTTTTCTGAAACCATAGACTGAAATCCATGTTCTGTGGAGCTTATCAATTTCACATATTCACCTAGGGATTTTAGATACTCCAACCAACTAGTCATATCAATATTTTGATCTGGTTCCACTTGGTCTATGTCACCATGATGAACACGGTATAACCCTGTATACACATTGCCACGCCTTGCATCAAAAAATGGAGAAACCAAACAAGAATCATAAAGTAAATTAGAAGCTAATAATTCTAGGCTCGATAAACTAACGATGGGAATATTTAATCCCCAAGCCATTGTTTTGGCAGTCGTCATGCCGATTCGTAACCCTGTATAAGAGCCCGGACCAGCTGCAATCGCAATCTTATCTAACTGATTAGGTTGTAAGCCTGTTTGGTTAAATAAATGATCAATGGCTGGCATCAGCTGAAGCGAGTGGTTGCGCTTAACATTAACTGTTAATTCAGCTGCAAGTGTAGACTCCTTAATGATGCTAACACTCATTGGCTGATTGGATGTATCAATTGCTAACACATTCATAATGTAATCTCCTTACAAACTTCTTCAAAATGATCGCCATAAGGCTTTAATGTAATATGACGCTCATGATCATTAATTTTCTCAATACTAATTGCTAAACGCTTATTAGGTAAAAACTCTTCGATAAAAAGTGACCACTCAATAATAGTTACTCCTTCACCGTTAAAGTACTCGTCAAATCCAATATCCTCATCGTTATCCTCTAAACGGTAAACATCCATATGATATAGAGGCAACCGTCCTTTATACTCCTTGACGATCGTAAACGTGGGGCTATTTACCGTCCGTTTTACCCCCAAACCTTCTGCAAGACCCTTAGTAAAAGTCGTTTTACCTGCACCTAAATCACCGTCTAAAGTAACAACATCATTAGGTTGAAGTTTCTCAGCAATCTGTTTTGCTAAAGATTTAGTCTCGTTTTCATTAATGGTTTTAAAAATCAACATATATAATCACCCGTATCTTCAACTGTGCTTATAGCCATTTCTTTTCAAAGGGAAAGATAGATTATCTTCTTTTAACCAAACTTGAGCCTGTTCACCTTTAGAAGTGACATGTCCAATAGCTTTGATAGGAATATTCACTTTTTCACATTCACTCTTTAGTACTTTCCATTCTTCTGGTGAACAAGTCCCCACAAGCTCAAAATCTTCCCCGGCTGAGAGCGTTAACTTCTTTAGTTTATCTCGTCCCAAATAGCGCATTTGTTCATGAATCGGGATATGAGAGAAGTCCACTTCAATGTTAACATTTGAAGCTTCTGCAATCTCATTCAACTCACTAGATAAACCATCACTAAGATCATTTAAACTTAACCGTCTGATATGTCTACTCGCAGAAATAAAATCAACTCTAGGTATCGGACGTTTATGACGATTAGCAAAATAAGTACTATTAACAGAAACACTATTTTCCTTCAACACATAGAATCCATAACCTGCCTCACCCAAATTTCCCGTCACAAATACAACATCATTGGGTTCAGCCTGTGAACGCAGTCTTTTCTTCCAAGGTAGAACTGAACCAAAAGCGGTTATAGATATCATTAACTGCTTTGCCGAGACAGTGTCACCACCAATTAAATCCATACGGTAGGTTGTTGCCAAACTACTCATACCATTATAAATTGCATAAATTTGTTCATTTTGAATAGACCCTGATACAGCTATATTTACTAGGAAATACAAAGGAGTACTGCCCATGGCCACGAGGTCACTAATGTTAGCTGCTAATACCCTATGTCCAATATCCTCAAAACTCATATAGTCTAACGAAAAATGAACATCCTCAACCATCGTATCGGAAACAACAACCAATTCGTGGCCATCAGCAGGTCTGATAACAGCACCATCATCACCAATCCCCTTCATAACTGAGGGCTGTTGATAAAATGTAGGTTTAATTTTATTAATTAACTCAAACTCATCCATACAAATACCTCTTATAGATTTTCTTTAAGTTCTGATGAATAATAGGTCAAGCTTATCATAGCAAACAATCATATAAAATGAAAATAACAAACGATGATTGATACAGAATACACCTTTTATGTATACTTACGATTCTTCCGTTCAACACCTCAATTACGATTTACATTTTAAAAGTACTAAAAAAACCTTGCGAATATTATTCACAAGGTACTGAATGGTCTGAAATAAAAATGGCGGTCCGGACGGGACTCGAACCCGCGACCTCCTGCGTGACAGGCAGGCATTCTAACCAACTGAACTACCGGACCAACATATATTTGAAACTTTATTTTTAAAATAATTTGGTTGCGGGGGCAGGATTTGAACCTACGACCTCCGGGTTATGAGCCCGACGAGCTACCAGACTGCTCCACCCCGCGATATTAAAATCATAAGCCCGGCAGCATCCTACTCTCGCAGGGGAAAAACCCCAACTACCATCGGCGCTAGAGAGCTTAACTGCTGTGTTCGGCATGG
>NZ_JABXWU010000003.1 GCF_014595945.1 Alkalibacillus aidingensis | reverse complement strand
ACAATTCATCGAGATATCAGTGGACATTAAAAAAGATGACCCCGAATCAGTATCGGGATCACCTTTTAGCTACGTAGTTTTTTTAATACTGTCCACTTTTTGGGGTGCAGTTCAAAAACGAGGGAACTTTTAATTTCATATTACCGAGGGTCAAAATCGACGCCTCTTGTATAGTTGTTATTCGGGTCCCATAGTAAATATTCGTAGATCCCATTATCATATAGTGCTCTTATTTGTGCTTCTACTTCGTCAATTCCGTAAGTAAATGATTGCCCTGGTGGATATAGCCAAGCTGCAGTAAAGTCTTGGATCCACGGCCTTGAAGTAGGTGCTTCATCTAACTGACCTAGTAACTCATTTTCTACTTGCGCATACTCATTGACTAAATTATATGGTTCGCGATCCGGCTCAGAAATGCCAAAATATGGTGTCCAATGACTCGGATAAATCATTGACGAGATGACATCAACATTTTCAGAAATGCCTAAGAAGTTTTGACCAATTCCTGGTGCCTCTTCAATAGTAGCCGTATATCCGAAAATATCAACTGAAACATCAACATCATATGGCTGTAATTCTTCATAAGCATATTCTACGAACTCGTTTACTGCTCTTACACGTTCTTTAATATTATCTAAACTAGCATCCTCATAATCGCCACGTCGGTAATCTAAAATCTCATCACGCGTTTCAAAACCTTCAGGGAATCTAACATAGTCAAACTGAATCTCTTTGAAACCTAATTCAGCGGCATGTTTGGCAATTTCTAAATTATACTCCCAAACCTCTTGAACAAATGGATTAACAAAGGCTTCCCCACGACCGTTGATCCACACGTCGCCATCTTCTTTAAACGACCAATCAGGGTTATCCATCGCTAAATTAGTATCCTTAAAGACAACTACACGAGCTATTGGATAAATCTCCTCTTCCTCCAGTTGTTCAAGCATTTCACGCGGGTCTTTAATGAAATTATTGGAGTAGTCATAATGAGGTGAATCCTCATCTAACTTATAGGTAATGTTGCCGTGATCATCCTTCACATCAATCACCATAGAATTAAGAGGTGTATCATTAACAAGCTCAATTAAACCATCAAAGCGTGAACCCCCAGCAGAATGACCAGTGACATAGATTCCACGGACAGCATCCGGATACTCAAAGTTCAAACCCGAATCATATGTAAAACGTGGTAGAGGGTCTGGTAATGTTCTCATTTCCAAAGATGTCTCAAAAGTATAATGCAGACTAGCTTCCATCACAGTAGCCTCTTCCTCATCAGCATTCAATTGACCTGGTAATGTCAATTGAACTAAACTCATCATCAAGACTAACGTCAAAATCCAACGAATCGCATTCATTGTGCCTCTCCCCCAAGCTGTTCTATTTATCTATTAAAACTATTATATACATTATAATCGGTTTTTCGACACTTTTGTTATTTTTTTTATAATTTATATTATTTTTTGAAAAAATAAACCAATAGGTATAGTTCCTCCGTTTTATTTACATTAAAGTGATTCTTTTTAACTGACAATTTATCACTTGCAACCGATTATATAATTATCTATAATATAAAGATATAAAATACAAGACATAAAATGCTATGAATTAGCTGAAGTACTGCGTTACCTCTGATTGCAGTGAGCCTGGATAGTGAAAACAGGCATTATGTAACGTTAGGAAATTGGGGCTTTGGAGCAGATGAATCTTCCGGGTTGCTCTCGTTAACAGCATTTACTAAGTGACCTTAGTATTTAATCAAGGTAACAAGGGTGGTACCGCGAATCCATTCGTCCCTTACTGGGGATGAGTGGTTTTTTTATTGGTCTTTAATGGTTTAATAACTATTCAGAACGTAAAATTAATGAGGTGATGAAATGAATACAATTTTCTCTGGGATTCAACCTAGTGGAACATTAACCATTGGTAATTACTTAGGAGCACTAAGTCGCTTTCCTAAAATGCAAGAAGATAATAACTGTTACTTCTGTATTGTTGACGAGCACGCAATTACAGTACCACAAGATCGTCTAGAATTACGTCAACAAACCCGTTCATTGGCAGCATTATATTTAGCCGTGGGAATCGACCCAAAAAAATCGACACTATTTATCCAGTCTGAAGTACCCGCTCACACTGAGCTAGCTTGGATCTTACAATGTGTCAGCTATGTTGGTGAGCTTGAGAGGATGACTCAATACAAAGATAAGTCTCACGGTCAGGAGGCTGTTTCAGCAGGTTTATTAACCTACCCACCATTAATGGCAGCTGATATCTTACTTTATTCAACTGATGTTGTCCCAGTTGGTGAGGACCAAAAACAACATATTGAACTAACACGAAATTTAGCCGAACGCTTTAACAACAAATACAATGACATTTTTACGGTCCCAGAACCACATATTCCAGAACAAGGGGCACGCATTATGTCCCTTCAGAATCCCACTAAGAAAATGAGTAAATCAGATGATAATCAAAAAGCAACCATCAACATCTTAGATGAACCTAAGAAAATCGAAAAGAAAATAAAAAGTGCTGTCACGGATTCTGAAGGTGTAGTCGAATATGATAAAGAAAATAAACCAGGAATCACTAACTTATTAAATATATATGCTGGATTTTCAAATCATTCCATCGATGAAATTGTCGATATGTATAGAGGGAAAGGTTATGGAGAGTTTAAAGGAGATCTCGCACAGGTCGTAATCACAGCTTTACAACCTATCCAAGAGAAATATCACGAACTATACGAATCAGAAGAATTAGACGACATATTAGATGAAGGTGCGGAAAAAGCTGCTTTTGTTGCTAATAAAATGCTCAAAAAAGCAAAGAAAGCCATGGGATTAGGTCGCGTTCATTTAAAAAGATAAACATAAGAGGTTAGATCCAAAATAATCTCTTAATATAGAAGAGCTCTATTTAACGATAAGACCTCAAAAAAGCCTACACATTATATATATGTGTAGGCTTCACTAAATCTAAGTCCTCTTTAGAACATTTTTCTTCTGTTGTTCCATTTCCCATAAACGCTCAAAGAATGGTTGACCTTTAGCCATTTTAGCACAGATGTCATCATGCTTCTGACTCCACCCTACTTTTGCTTCTTCAAGTAACCAATTAAACCCTTCTTCAAACGTCATTGATTGAATCTCTTCATAATTTTCTGGTCGCCATTCAGTTAACCAATAACGCAATTCATCGATTCGGCCACTTTGTTGTAGCTGATCAAGCATCAGCATCAGTAAATGCTTTAATTGGCGTTCTTTTCTAGTCAGCCCCACCATATACTCCGGATTCAAGGATAAGATATGGTGAGTTTTCCCTTCGCTTTTTGGCTTATAAGAATAATCCATCGGTCGTTTATGCGAAATTAAATCAATAACTAATCGTTCTTGTCTTGGGATCACTCGGCTTTTTCGTACAGGGATTTCATAACCTAGCGTATCAACGACTAATACTTGTTTTCCATCGGTAGCGACAAAAGCATAATCCAGCGAAATTCTTTTATGTTGTTTTTTTAAGTAGGCTCTTTTATAAACAGAGTCTAATAATTCTTGAGGAAGGTCTTGCATGTCATTTTCTATGTAATCAAATAACGCTTCTGTCACATAAACAACTGGTACTTGATCGAGTAACTCTATCGAATCGTTTTTACGCCACTCATGAAAATGGCAAACATTATAACCATTCTCTTCCCCTTCGAACCAGTTCACCCAAATATCATGAACGTACATCATCAACATCCCTCACTTTAAGTGTTATTCCGTTTACGCTCATTATCACCCAAGTGACTTATTTTTATTCTTAATTTATGAACCAAATGGGTTTTTATACATGGCGATAACCATGATGGTAAAGCCTAAAGGCAGCATATAGCACTCTGGCCTTTTATATATAAATAGTAAAAAATCATACACTGTCATCCCTACAGGTAAGAAATTTAAATAACCTATGATTGAAACAGCCCCGACACAAGTAAACCCAAACCCTATAAAAAACATGATTAAATACCACATCTACAACTGAAGCCACCTTTTCAATTAGTCGCTTGTCCAATTGATGTCTTGTCCGAACCCTATTTATTAAAATATATGTATCACCTTAATGTATCATTATTATTTTTGCCCACAAAAAAAGCTGAGACAGCATCATAGCTGCCCCAGCACGATTAAAATCTTTTATTCAAACCTTTTATTCAATGACACCGATTTCGGTTAAAAACTCTTCAGCAACCTCACTTACACTACGTTCTTCAACATCAACTTGATAGTTTAGCTCTGTCATCGTTTCGCTATCTAATGCATCTGCTACTGGCTTAGTCAATTCCTCGATTTCTTCATTAGCTTCTAAGACTTCACTACGTACAACAACTGCAGCAGAATAGTCTGGGAAGAAGTTTTGATCATCTTCTAAGTTTACCAAATCAAACTGTTCGATTCGGCTATCTGTGTTAAAGCCCATTGCTACATCCACTTCTTCATCTCTTAACGCTTGGTAAGTTAAACCTAAATCCATAATTGTTACATCATCAGTTGCGAATTCGAAATCGTAGAACTCTTGTAATGCACCAAACCCATCAGGACGCACCGAGAATTCGTCATTGACCGCTACCGGTGCCTCATTACCTGCACTGACATAATCAGCTAAGTCAGATAACGTATTAACACCTTCAGAATCTGCAAATGATTGGCGAACCATTAATGTATAGGTGTTATTCACTTCTGTTGGGTTCATCCAAGTAATTCCATTTTCAGCATCAATATCTTTAACCGCTTCAAACGCCTCAGCTGCGGTTGTTACCGGCTCTTCATCAAGGTAAGTCACTAATCCTGTACCAGTGTAATCCCAAGTAATATCTACTTGTCCACCTTCCATCGCTTCTCGTAAAACGTTACTACCCATATCCGTACGCTTATCAACATCATAACCTTCTTGTTCTAAGATGATTTCAGTCATCTCAGCAAATAATAAAGACTCCGTAAAACTTTTTGCTCCAACAGTAACCTCTTTTCCACTATCTCCATTACCACAAGCAGATAAAATAAGCATAACTGCTAACATTGATAAACCAATTACTTTCTTCATCATAATCCCCCTTAAAAATATATAACTTTTAACTAGATTCAGGTCTTGTTCCTCTAGGTACAATCTTTCGCTCAATTAAGCGTAAGATTAAATCGGTAATAACAGCTAAAATTGTTAGTGGAACAGCACCCGACAATAGAATGCCATTATCAAATACTCGAATGCCCGTAAAAATCCAGTTACCTAATCCACCACCACCTATTAGTGATGCTAAAGCTGCTGCACCGATATTAATAACTACAGCCGTTCTAACCCCTGCAATAATTGAATAAGCTGCATTCGGCAATTCAATTCTGAATAATATCTGATAAGGTTTAAAACCCATTCCCTGAGCTGCATCTATTAAACTACTATTAACTGATTGTATTCCTGCTAACGTATTTCTAAAAATCGGTAAAATGGAGTATAAGAAAAGGGCAAAGACAGCTGTTTTAAAGCCTATCCCCATCACTCCCATCATCAAGGCTAAAATCGCCATATTCGGAATGGTATATCCGAAATTAACAATCGTTGAGACAATTCCTTCAAACCTTTTAAACATTGGCCTAGTTACCAGAATAGCCAGTGGAATAGCGGTTAATATTGCTAACCCAGCAGAAATCAGTACTAATTGAAAATGCTGGCGTAACAGGACTGAAAACTCTTCAAAATTATTTACCAGATAGTCAAAATAGCCATTAGTGATGGTCCAGATAAAAAACCACACAAGAGCTACATAAACGACGATCCTAACTGACCAAGTGATTATTGTCTGACCCAATATTCTTACCTCCTTTTTAAGGTACTCTGACAGGATCATCTTCGCTCGACAGACTAACCATATATCGATTAATCAACTCAAAATCTAAATAACCAATGATCTCTTGTTCTTCATTCACAATAGCAACAGCTTGCTCTTCGCTTTCTAAAACAAACCCTAAAATATCACGCAAACTCGTATCTAAACTCGCTTTCTTTACAGTAGCAGAGCTTGATAATGAGTCTTTCAATTCGATTGTCTTAACTAAGTCATAAACAAAGTGGATCGTTAAACTTTTAATGGTTCGATCTTGACCAACAAATTGTGAAACAAAATCATTGGCAGGGTTTTGTAAAATGTTAGATGGGGTATCGAATTGCATAAGCTGTCCATTTTTCATTAATGCAATTTTATCACCCATTTTAATCGCTTCATTAATATCATGACTAACAAACAAAATGGTTTTATTCAACTCTCTTTGAATAGATAAAAACTCATCTTGAATGCGTTCACGGATAATAGGATCTAGTGCACCAAACGGCTCATCCATTAACATGGCTGGTGGATCAGCCGCTAAAGCACGAATCACACCAATTCGCTGTTGCTGACCACCTGATAACTCATGAGGATATCGTTTTCGATAATCCTCAGCATCTAAACCTACTAAACTCATTAACTCTTCATAACGTTCATTTTTCTTATTCTGATCCCACTTTAATAAATGAGGAACAATCGTGACATTTTGTTCAATCGTCATATTAGGAAATAACCCATTACTTTGAATGACGTAACCTATTTTTCTTCGTAATTCGATCTCATTTAATGATTGGATACTTTCACCATTGAATAAAATATCACCATCAGTAATAGTTTCTAAGCCATTGACCATTCGTAATAGAGTTGTTTTACCACAACCTGAAGGGCCCAATAAAACAACAATTTCACCTTCATTCACGTTTAATGAAACCTGATCAACCGCTGTGATATCGTCACCATATACTTTTGTGACATTATTATACTGAATCACGTCGGTTCAACTCCTTAACGTTTTTATTAACATTAGACTTAAAAATTCTACCTACGAAACCCCTTTTGGTGTTAATAGTTTTTGTAAAAACCTTAAAAATAAATCGGCTGATATTCCTAAAATAGAGATAGCAATCGCACCTGAGATAACCATCTCATGATAACCACGTGTAATCCCTTGTGAAATCAATGTCCCTAAGCCACCTGCTCCAATAAAGGCAGCAATAACCCCAATACCAATATTTAAAACTACCGCCGTCCTCACTCCTGCCATAATTACAGGAATGGTGTTTGGAATTTCCACTTTAAATATTCGTTGGATAGTACTCATTCCAACACCTTTAGCAGCATCGCGAATTTGAGGGTCAACGTTGTGTATAGCAGTGTATGTGTTTCGAATAATTGGTAATTGTGAGTAGAGGACTAAGGCAACAAAGGCAGGAACGAAACCTATGCCGTAATTAATGATGGAGAAGATTGGCACCATAATCCCAAATAAAGCAATGCTTGGTATGGTCATGATTACACCAGCTATGTTGAGGACAGTTCCAGCTAACTTCTTATTTGTCGTTAAATATATTCCTAAAGGTACGCCGATTAATATAGCTACCATTATAGCCGAACCAACCAATATAATATGTTCAATTGTCAACTCAATAACCCAGTCCATATTATTTTGGAAGTATTCCATTACCCGCCCAAAAGTACTTTGATGATCGTTCATTGATCTTGCACCCCCTTTTGATGCAACATTCAACACTAACCCGTTAATCGAAAATAAGCACATCTTTAATAATATATTAAATTGTATTTATATAACAAATTACTCATTAGGTAGATTCATAACGATATATGAAGTATTTTTATCTTATCACCGATTAACCTAGCTATATCTTTTGAATTACCTTAAATATATTGATATATCGAGGTATTTAAGTTTTGTATAAACTCTGACTATTTGTTATGTTACGGCTATTCAAATAAAAAAGGAGTTCAAAAATGAAAATTACATCGATTGAAACGAAACATTACAGTAAACCTCTGAATCCACCATTCAAAGCAGCTTGGGATCCAAAACCACGTGAGAATTTTGCTTCAACATTAGTATTTGTCCATACCGATGAAGGCATAACTGGCGTGGGATCCGGCGATTTAATGACAGGGTTTGAAGGCCATGAACACTTATTCATTGGACAAGATCCATTTGCCATTGAAAGACACTCTAAAATCATTGATAATATTGACTTCCACTACGGTCGCTGCTGGCCCTTGGATATTGCCTTATGGGACTTGATGGGTAAAGCAACAGGACAACCTGTTTACAAATTACTTGGTGCAAAATCCAACAAAATTAAGGCGTATGCTTCTACAGGTGAGATTGTCACTCCTGAAATTAGGGCAGAAAGAGCTAAAAAGTTAATCGAAGAAGGATATGAAGCCATTAAAATTCGCTTCCATCATGACGATGTTCGTGATGATTTGAAAGTGGTTGAAAAAGTACGTAAAGAAGTAGGTGACCAATTAGAAATTATGGTCGATGCGAACCAAGGTTGGAAGATGCCATGGGATACTGAAAAGACTTGGGATTTAAAAGAGGCTTTACAGGTTGCTAAAGAACTTGAAAAGCTTGGTGTCTTCTGGTTGGAGGAACCACTTCCTGCCCATGACTTCAAAGGTATGGCAAAGCTTCGTGAAATGACTAGTATTAGAATAGCAGGAGGAGAGATGAACCGAAGATGGCATGACTTTCGTGAAATGACCGACCAAGGTTCATTGGACGTATATCAGCCTGATGTTGCTCTTGCAGGTGGAATCACCAATGTTAAAAAGATTGGGGAACTCGTCCAAGGAAGTGTACATCTTTTCTCACCACATACCTGGAGTAATGGAATCGGCTTTTTAGCCAATCTCCATTTAAGTGTGGCGATTAGCGACTGTCCTTACATCGAATTTCCTTACGATCCCCCCGCATGGACACCAGAGCGTAGAGATTTCGTTATGAAAAACTTTATTACACCAAATGAACAAGGTGAGTTTATCATGAATGATAAACCAGGATTAGGCTTCGAGCTTGATGAAGAAGCACTCCAAAAGTACGAAGTAAAATGATAAAAACATATAAACTAAAATATATGAAGCCTTTGTTTTGTGACACGCTTACGGTTCATGACTGCTTCATTAGTATTCTCCAAAACCATTCTAATAGTATGAGCAACAGAACTAAAAAACAAGCACTATCCTTTGATAGTGCTTGCTTTATTAGATCAAATCTCTACTCATATTTCTTAAATACAATTGATGCGTTATGACCACCAAATCCTAATGAGTTACTCATTGCAACATTAACTTCCGCTTTCCTCGCTTCATTGACAACGTAATCTAAATCACATTCTTCATCTGGTGTTTCATAATTGACAGTTGGTGGCATGATACTATCTTTTATAGATAAAATAGAAATGATTGCTTCTAAACCACCAGCAGCACCAAGTAAGTGTCCTGTCATTGATTTGGTTGAACTCATTGCCAGATGATAAGCATGATCTTTAAAAACTGTTTTTACAGCATTTGTCTCATACTGATCGTTGTATGCAGTACTCGTTCCGTGTGCATTGATATAATCAACTTCTTCTCCGTTCAATCCTGCATCATCGATGGCTTGTTGCATCGCACGCGCTGCACCTTCTCCCTCCGGAGCTGGTGCGGTGATATGGTAAGCATCACCTGTTGAACCATATCCAACAATTTCTGCATAGATTTTAGCACCTCGTTTTTGTGCTGATTCTAATGATTCTAAGATAACAATTCCAGCTCCCTCACCCATAACAAATCCGTCACGGTTTTTATCAAATGGACGACTGGCTGTTTTAGGGTCTTCATTAGTCGTTAGCGCTTTAGAGCTAGAAAAGCCAGCAAATGCCATATTGACAATTGGAGCCTCAGCTCCACCTGTAATCATGACATCAGCATCGCCACGTTCAATCACTTTAAATGCATCACCGATTGAATTCGTACCTGAAGCACAAGCGGTAACTGTACATGAATTGATACCTTTTGCACCAAGTTGAATCGAAACTTGACCAGAAGCCATATCCGGAATCATCATCGGAACGAAGAAAGGGCTAACTCTGCGCTGTCCTTTTTCGATAAAGTTACGGAATTGATCTTCATAGGTCTGCATTCCACCGATACCTGATCCAATCCATACACCAACGCGAGGAGCTAACTGTTCATCAATTTCTAATTGAGCATCATCTACTGCCATTCTTGATGCTGCAACAGCATATTGAGTAAATAAGTCCATTTTTCTGGCATCTTTTTTATCCATATAATTCTCTGGATTAAAATCCTTAACCTCGGCCGCTATTTTCGTTGGAAAGTCATCCGGGTTCACCTTAGTGACATGATCGATTCCTACATAACCATCTAAAAGGTGATTCCACATTGTTTCAACATCATTGCCGATAGGCGACACAGTTCCTAAACCTGTCACTACTACACGATTTTTAGTCATGGTTCATTACCTCCTAATTCTCAATATATACGATTGTTTAACGAAAACCAATTACGAAGACTTCGAGTTTACTTTCCCCATCGTAATGCAATAGCACCCCAGGTTAAACCTCCACCAAAACCAACTAATACTGTTACATCATTGTCTTTTATTTTACCTGCTTTTACATCTTCAGACAATGCTATTGGAATCGATGCTGCTGAAGTGTTGCCATATTTATGAACAGACTTAGACATTTTTTCAACTGGAATATCTAAATTTTCCCTAGCTGCCTCCATGATGCGAATATTAGCTTGGTGTGGAATTAAATAATCGACATCATCTTTGGTCAGTCCTGCTTTTTTCACTACGTTAAGGGAAGAATCCCCCATTTGTCTTACTGCAAATTTAAACACTTCACGACCATTCATATAAATAAAATCTTCTTCAGTTTGGTGCAAGTGTGGTATTCCTGAACCATCAGCACCTAACTCATGTGCAAGAATTCCTCGCTCCTCAGAGACAGATCCTACAATGGCTGCACCTGCTCCATCGCCAAATAAGACACTTGTATTTCGGTCTGACCAGTCCGTAATCTTCGAGAGTTTTTCAACTCCAACCACCAAAATATTTTGATGGACATTTGCTTCGATAAACTGTTTGGCCGTTACCACACCATAAATAAAACCAGAGCAAGCGGCACTAATATCCATAGCAGCAATTTGCCTAGCACCTAATCTGGCCTGTAGCTGGCAAGCAACAGATGGGAACCCCATATCTGGAGTGACTGTCGCAACTAAAATCATATCTATATCTTCTGCCGTCAAATTTGCTTCATCAATTGCTTGAACAGCTGCATGATATGCCATATCTGACGTATCTACATCATCGGGAGCAATTCGTCGCTCTTCAATCCCTGTTCTTGTACGAATCCATTCATCAGACGTATCCACTATTTTCTCTAAATCATGATTAGTCACTACTTGTTCTGGAACGTAATGTCCAGTTCCAATAATACCTGCCTTCATGATTGCCATCTCCTAACAGTTACAATTATAATCATATATTATGACCTGGTTCTAATTTTAACAAAAAAAGTAGTCATTTAAAAGTTTATTTTCTTTCAAATGACTGTATTTTATTTATCATCATTTAGGTAATTGACCCGTTTCTTCAAATTCAGCAATCTTCTCTTCAACATGTGTCTGTATAGGTAATGACACATCATCACCAAAGTTACCAATCGTTAAATAATTTTGATCAAAGGTAATATTGACAATACCGGATGGAAGATTATCTTCATTAAACTGGGTAGCAATTTCCGTATACAACCCATCTACTTTATGCACTGTACTTGTTAGTACGGTCTTGGGAGCAATATCATATTGGTCATCGATAAAGCCAATAGCATAAATCCCCTCTTCTTGAGCTGCTCTAATAACAGGGGTGTTAAACCCGTCTCCAGCAGGGAAAACCACATCAACACCTTCGTCAACTAACTCATTAAAAAACATAATTGCTCTTTGTTGATCATACCTACTATTGACGACTCGTATATCCATATCTATGGTCGGGTCAACAGCTTGTACACCTTCAAAGAAACCTTCTACTTCATCTTGATATTGAAAGGCTGAAACAACCCCAATCTTTTGGGTGTCAGTCATTTCACCTGCTACCATTCCAGCAAAATAACCCACTTCATACCCATCAAAGTTGATACTAGTAATATTCCGATCAAACGTCCTACCGTTAAAATACACAAATTGAATATCAGGATAATATTCATTAAAGCTATCAAAAACACGCCCAAAGTTTGAACCATGACCAAAGACTAAGTTAACCCCTTGTCGCTTAAAATCTTCGACCGCTTCCTCAGCCTTCCGTTCAGTATCGATGTTTTCGCGAAATAGCACACTAACATTTTGCTCCTCTTTGATATTTAACAATCCTAGATAAGCTCCTCTACCCCAAGACTCATCATGGATTGTCCCTTCAAGGAGCAAGCCAACATTATTAAGTTGTCCATCATCAAACAAATTACAGCTTGATAATAAAGTCGGTATGATTAAAAGCACCAATAGCCATTTATACACCGTCCAACACTCCGATACTACATCATCTATACTCATTGTGGGAGTAAAAACAGAAAATAGCAAGACCTTATCATTGTTTATCTTCAGATGTATGGACAGTAATCACTTGCTTAGCACGTACCTCTAATTCAGAATTAATGAGATAAGCTTGGTCAAAACACTCATCACGATCTAAATCAGTGAACTCAGTATAATTAAAGTTTGCGTTTCTACCAACACTCATAAAGTAAAACGTCTCCTCATCCGACTCTAAAGTTCCAGAACCTACAACTTTAACGCCACTGTTCAAGAAATACTCAACTAGTTGATACCCTAAAGGGCTAAAACAAGGATAGACAAATACTTTCATCATTTATATCCCCTTAAAAATTAGTTTCCAATCATAAAACAAGCTCAAAATTTTTATATTTATTTTTATTAAAACCTTTGGTAAACTATTATATGGAATGTATAGATAAATGAGGTGAAGAATATGCGCTTAATTTGGACTGCTGTATGGAGCTTTTTGCTTAGTGCAATGATCGTCTACGTTATTGGAAGCATGTCTGGTCAAGAGTTTAATGTGACTGGGACGATAGCTTTGGCTGTAACGTTTTCATTAGTAACCGTCATTTTAGGTGAAGGCGTACTTAAGGAACAATCAGATAATTAAGGTTTGAGGTTGACTTATTCGTTAAGACTTCTAAGTCAACCTCTTTTATATTTCACAACTTTACCATGGCAAGGCGCTTAAGGCAGCAACAAAGGTTAATGGAATAATTAAACGGCTTAGACCATAACCATATCCATATGGTGGATACCCGTATCCGAAACCATATCCAAATGGATAACGATACGGCTGCCCCATTCCTGGCATATGTTGTGTGCCATGATGAGACGGTACGACAAGGTGGACATGTTCATCATCTAAATCAATGACGACACCTTCAATCTGTTCCCCCATCGTAGTCTCTACTATAACATGCTGTTTAAGATGGTTTTTACATAAATTATACGTCTGAGCTTTTGAACTATGCGCCAATGTAACCTCCCCTTTCACGTTACAGTGTATTCAACCAAAGAGTGACACGTGACCCAGTTAGGGAAGTTTATTTGTTCAAATCTAACCCGGTTAAAAAGTATCCAATTAAGGAGAGTGCCATATGTCTGACCTAATCGAAATTATTCAATTTTTCTTTCTAGGACTTTTCCAAGGCTTTACAGAACCTATCCCCATTTCATCGAGTGGTCATTTATTAATGCTTAGATCTATTCTCGATATTGATCTCCCCGGGGTAACTTTTGAAGCCTTTATAAATTTTGGTTCACTAATAGCTGTATTAATTGTCTATCGAAAAGATATTTTGTCGTTAATGATTAATGGAACCGCTTTTTTATTTAAACGTGAGGAAGAAAATCGCCAAGAGTTTTACTATCTATTCTTACTATTCATCGCGACCATTCCAGCTGGTTTAATTGGTGTTCTTTTTGAGGATATGATTGGAAGTATTTTTGATCACGTTAAATTAGTAGGAATCACGTTAATCCTAACCGCCATCGCACTTTGGATTATTAGGAATTTAAAAGGGTACAAAGATGATGCTGAAATGACCATCAAGGATGCGATTATTATTGGGTTTGCTCAATCAATTGCTTTATTACCTGGTATTAGTCGATCAGGAGCGACTATTGTTGCAGCTATGTTAGTTGGTTTAAAACGCCGTAGTGCCCTAAAGTTTTCCTTTTTAATGTATATCCCGGTTAGCCTTGGAACGATGGTGTTTGCGACAAATGACGTTTTAAGTGACCCAGCTATTTCCAGTCAATTTATCTTATACGTCATCGCTCTAATCGGTGCCATATTTGCGTCATACTTTGCTTTATTATTCTTTATTAACGTGATGACTTCAGGTAACCTTAAGTATTTCGCCTATTACTGTATGGGTATAGGTGTTTTAGCACTGATTTTTCTATAATCGATGGCTCGTTAACGTTGGATTGTTGGGATCTATGTGTGGTCGGACTTGCGTGCTGAACGTCGGACTATGTCGCGTAACGATCGGATTGAGTCTGCTGAGCGTCGGACTATCTCACGTGACAGTCGGATCAAGTCTGCTGAGTGCCGGACTATCTCACGCGACAGTCGGATCAAGTCTGCTGAGTGCCGGACTATCTCACGCGACAGTCGGATCAAGTCTGCTGAGTGCCGGACTATCTCACGCAACAGTCGGATCATTGCCCTGAACGTCAGACTAAACACCGTGGCGGTCGGACAGTCAGCGTCTTGAGCGCTGGATTCCACAATTATTTTTGAAGATTCAATAGTAGTTCTCCTAATTCATTAATTACAGGGAGTTATTCAATATTAAAATTGCTCTTTCATCAATTAATCAGACTTATTCATCATAAAAACGCTCATTCATCAATGAATATCCAACAAAAAACAGCCTGTACGGGATCGTCCCATACAGGCTGTTTTTAATAAAACTATATCGACTTAGTCCGGAATTCCTAATGCGATCTTCGCATAACGTGACATACGATCTTTTGTCCAAGGTGGATTCCAAACAATATTTACTTCAACATCAGATACTTCTGGTATATCGGAAAGTGCATTTTTAACATCTGATTCAATCGTCGCAGCTAATGGGCAACCCATTGCTGTTAACGTCATGGTAACAGTTGCCAAGCCATTTTCATCTAAATCGATGTTGTAAACAAGCCCTAAATTAACAATATCAATCCCTAACTCAGGGTCAATAACGTTTTCAACGGCACCCCAAAGATTCTCTTCTAATGCTTGATCCATCTTTTACTCCTCCTTCAACCATTCTATCTACATTATAAACGTGATCATGGATATTTTAAAGTGAAATCCTGTGAACTATAAGTGTCTTTTGAACCAGTCAGTTAACTGAAGCATCGCCTGACGACTCACCTTGTGATCGCGCCCATGTTCACGTACAAACTCTACATGTTCATCCATACCTAATGCTTCAAGTTCTTCAAAAAACTCTTGAGCATGACTAAATGGTACAACTGGGTCTTGATCACCATGCCAGATAAATAATGGACGTCCATCAATCGATTCTGGTTGCTCTGATAAGTCAATTTTCCTAAGGGCAGCTAGTTGCGTTTCAAGCTCAGCTTCACTAAAGGGGATCTCAATACCTTGTTGTTCGATACCTTTTAGAAGATAACGAGCCATATCCTGAGCTTTAGCAGACCCCATCATCATTCCGACCGCTTGAATCCAAGAATATTGCGTTAAGGCAGCTGCAGTAGTCATACCACCCATACTCGTTCCGGCAATCCCTAAACGTCCACTCTCTACTAGACCATTTTGTATTAACCATGAATTAATCATATGTAAATCGACTAAATTCTGCTCAACTATTTTCCAAAAGTCAAACTGAATTTGATCTTCATTTACCTCACCACGTCGTGCACCATGATGCATGGCATCAGGTAAGACAACACGATATCCAATATCGGCTAACAAGTAGGCAAGGGATAGATTCTGTTCCTTTGCACTTGTAAATCCGTGAAAATAGACGATTACTGGTAAAGGAGCAACTTGCTGTGTTTGATTATGTACAATTAAAGTTGGAATATGTTCAATTTGTCTCTCTTCTATAACTACTGCCATGTCAATAAGCCCCCTAAAATCATTTTATAACCATAATAAATGATATCCTAAAAGCTCTCAAACAATTACGCTTAACCCTTTTGACATAGCTAAAGTGACATACTCATAAAAATATGATATGATATTTTAATTAGAAAAAAGACAATGAGGAAATTGAGGTGAAACCGGTATGGATAGACATTTAATCGCTCTCGATTTAGATGGTACGTTACTTAATGACGATAAAATCATTTCCAATAGAACGTTAGAGACTATTAAAGCTGCCAAAGAGGCTGGACATATTGTAGCAATAGCAACTGGAAGGCCATTCCGCGTTAGTAGACAATTTTACGAGCAAATGGCATTGGATACTCCTATTGTGAACATGAATGGAGCACTTATTCACCATCCTAAAAAAAAGAACTGGGACCATTTGCATTCTCCATTACCTAAAAATGTGGCGTATGACATCATTGATACGTGTTATGATGTTGGTGTGCAAAATATTCTAGCTGAGATTATGGATCAGGTGTATATTGAGTTTAACAATAATCATTCAATTACGGATTTTTTCCAAGTGGGATTAGATTCACCTGCTATTTTCGGTAATATGAAAACCAATTTAGCGGATGATCCTTCCTCTGTACTCATTCATCCATTTGATGACCGAGTTAATCAAATTCGCCAAATACTAACTGATCGCCACCAGTCCATTATTGATCATCGTAAATGGGGTGCACCATTCCACGTCATTGAAGTGATCCGTTCAGACATGCATAAAGCAGTTGGGGTTCATAAAATTGCTAAGTATTATGACATACCTAAAGAACGAATTATTGCTTTTGGTGATGAAGATAATGACTTTGAAATGATCGATTATGCCGGAGTCGGGGTTGCAATGGGGAATGGAATTACTGAATTGAAAAATTTAGCCAATGAAATTACCAATACCAACCACCGAGATGGTGTTGCTGAATTCCTTGAGACTTACCTAAATTTACCTAAGCCAGCTTTAACGAAAAAATAACCAATTATAATATAAACTATTCCACACACACTATACCTGAACGCGATCTATTCGTGTTCAGATTTTTTATATGGATCTGAGATCGTTAACGACAGCTCAGGTTTTAATTGGGTCCCTTTAAAGGAGGAGCTTCATGCGCCATAAAAAAGAGGAAGTGCAACCAAATAAGCGTGGGAACACGAAAACAGGTCAACGAAAATTCACCGATCAGGAGCGGAAGCGAAGAGAAGCGGATATTCACACCAGAGGAGGATTTTAAATGGAAAACAACTTCCTTAACCAAGCGAGACAAGCAGTTCAAAATTTAACGAACCGAAACAATCGCCAAAATCAACCAGACGAAAAAGAACTTCAAGCCGTGCACGATGCAATTCAATCCGCTTATGAACAAAGCACTCCAGAAGAACAGCAGGAACTACAAGAATTGGAGAACGAATTAAGAACCCACCATCAATAATCAAATAATGTTAATGATCGATCATTACCCACTAAAACGTGACACAATTCGACTTGTGTCACGTTTTTTGTTAAGAAATCGTAAATTTGTCTCAAATTTTTAAAATTATGTTGTACTAATGTGTCATATTATTTATAATAAAGTTGTTTCGAAATAATATTTTGAATATTTTAAGGGGGAGACAGTTTTGAAAAAGTTCCTTATGGTAACTGCTTTAGCACTTATGACGTTTCTAGCAGCTTGTGGGTCGTCTGCTGATGAAGGAAACCCGGATGAATTAGTTATGGGGTTTGTTCCTTCACAAGACTCTGACACGATCGCAGAGACCGTTGAACCACTGGCTGAGGAATTAGCTGAAATTTTAGGCAAGGAAGTTGAACCACGTACCATGACCAACTACAACGCATTGGTTGAAGGAATGGGCTCACAGCAAGTTCATATCGGATTTATTCCGGCGTTTGGGTATGTCATTGCTAATGAAGACTATGACGTAGAAGTAATCTTAAAATCTATTAGACACGGTGATTCTACTTATAAAGCACAATATGTTGTTCGCTCCGATTCTGGTATTGAATCCCTTGAAGATTTAGAAGGTAAAACTTGGGCGTATGCAGATGCAACATCAACATCAGGTTTCTTATTCCCTGCTTCTCAATTGATGGACATGTTTGACCTTGAATCACAAGGAGATTTAACTAACGGATTCTTCGGTGATACAGTTGCTGTAGGTGGACATGACACTGCTGCAATTGCTGTCTATGACGGTGATGCTGATGTGGCAACTACATTTGATGATGTTCGTGACAACTTAGAAGATGATTACCCAGATATTTTTGATGAACTAGACGTAATCGACTACACAGATGAAATTCCAAACGATACGATCTCAGTCATCAAAGAACTAGATGATGATCTAGTTGAAGAGATTCGTGAGGCTTTCCTATCATTTAACGAAGACGATGATATGATTGAGATCATGAATGAGGTATACACTTGGGATGCAATTGATACAGCTGAACATTCTGAGTACGATGTGGTAGCTGAAACTTATGAACGCTTCAAAGATGACGTGTCATTAGACTAATCTAACCTATAACTATATACATCAAGATATTGATAGCAAGGGAGGAGTAATCCTCCCTTTTAGATTATCCAAAAAGGTTGCGAATTATCAGACGAAGGATCCATTCAAAGCATCTAAATTTAATCTAGCATTTATTATTCTCTATTATTCTATTATTTAGCGTCTGAATGAACAATACTAACATAAATCAACAGGCATGAGGTGAGAAATTGTGATTGAATTTAAAGATTTGTCTTTAGTATATCCAAACGGCCACCAGGGTCTTAAGGATGTTAATGTTACCATTGAAGATGGTGAATTTGTAGTTATTGTTGGTCTATCAGGAGCTGGTAAATCAACATTTATCCGTAGTATTAATCGTCTTGTTACCCCTACTGCAGGCGAGTTACGAGTTGATAGTGATAATATTCTTGATTACAAAGGTCGAGGATTGAGAAGTTTACGTACGAAAGTCGGTATGATTTTCCAAAGCTACAATCTAGTTAAGCGTAATAGTGTGTTCAAAAATGTCTTAGCTGGCCGACTAGGACACACAGGAACTTTTCGTTCTGTCTTCAATCTCTTTAATAAAGATGATAAAGCATTAGCTTATGAAAGCCTAAAACGAGTTAACATTGGTGAAAAGATTTATAACCGTGCGGACGAATTAAGTGGTGGTCAGCAGCAACGTGTTAGTATTGCACGTGTCTTAACACAAAAGCCTAAATACATTTTGGCCGATGAGCCCGTGGCCTCACTTGATCCACCTACATCACATCAGGTCATGAAATATTTACGTAAGATTAACAAAGAAGATGGGATCACAACAATTGTCAACTTACACTTTATCGATATGGCAATGGAATATGCTGATCGTATTATTGGTATGAGAGATGGTGAAGTCGTTTTCGATGGTCCAGTATCAGAAGTGAGCGAGAAGACTTTCGAAGAGATCTATGGTCGTTCAATCCGTGAAGAAGATATGCGCGGAGGTGCAGAAGAAGATGTCGAATCCCATGCATAAACCCTCGCTAACTGAGGACCAATACGCACCAATGCTCTCTCCTTGGCGAGCCAAAGCCAAGATTACCATGATCTTCTTTGTTATTATTATGTTTTTACTTTTTAGCTCTTGGCGTACGGGAGTTGACTTAGCTGAGCTTACACGTGGCTTTGGGAATATGACTCAAATAACTGATAAATTATTCCCGATGAATATGTCAATTTTAGGGCCTGCTGTCGGAAGGCTGTTTGAAACAATTCACATGGCCATTATCGCATCAACCTTCTCAACTTTAGTCGTTATCCCAGTTAGTCTATTAGCTGCAAACAATATTACGACAAACTGGTTTGTTTATAACATTACTCGTTTTATTATGAACGTTTTACGTACGATTCCTGATGTTGTACTAGCAGTTATTTTCGTTGGATTATTTGGAATTGGTGTATTCGGTGGTATCGTTGCACTATTTGTCTTTTCACTTGGAATCTTAGCTAAATTAATTAGTGAGACTGTCGAATCAGCAGATATGCAACCTGTCGAAGCCATGCGTGCATCTGGGGCTAATACGATTCAAGCAATTGCCTATGGAATCGTTCCTCAAGTATTACCACAATTTACATCTTTTTCACTATATGTATTCGAAATTAACATCAGAGCTTCGGTCGTAATTGGTTTAGTAGGTGCTGGTGGTATTGGTCAGCTTCTCATGAACCAATTTAGTTTTAACAATTATGGTGCTGTCATGACCATTATAGCTATCATCTTCGTTGTTGTAGTCATCATTGAATACATCAGCGGTAAAATAAGGGAGGCGATTATCTAATGAGCCAACAATTACCTCCAAAAAAACCGAGATCAACCAAAAAATTAGTTCGTAACATTGCCATCGCCATTGCGATTGTGATCCTTTACCTATGGACATTCTTATCAATTAATGTGGACTTTGCTCGAGTGGCAGAGCGATTTAGCTCAAACTATGATCGGGTTGTTCCTCAATTAATTAGTCCCAACTGGGAGCGAGGTCCTGAAGTTATTGAAATGATGATTGAAACGATATTTATCGCTTACGTTGGTTCTTTAGCAGCTGCAATAATTGCTGTCCCATTAGGCTTTCTTGCTGCATTTAATATGACGTATAATAAAATGCTTTCCACATTTGGTAAGTGGATTTTAAGTGGTGTTCGTGCATTCCCGGAAATTATTTTAGCAATCTTATTCGTTGTGGCTGTTGGTCCAACTCCTTTCGCAGGTATTTTAGCAATTGCGATTGGTTCAACTGGTATGCTTGGTAAACTTTATGCTGAAGTACTAGAATCAATTGACATGAACGTTGTTGAAGCCATGCAAGCTAATGGTGCTAATAAAGTTCAAATTATGTTCCACGGAATTATCCCACAGGTCATTCCGGAATTTCTATCATACGCGATCTATCGTTTTGAGATCGATGTTCGTGCATCAACCATTCTAGGTTATGTTGGTGCTGGTGGTATTGGTACAATGATCTTCTTCGCACAAAGTAACCGTAACTGGAGCGATATGGGGATGATCTTACTAGTGATCATCATTGTCGTAACACTTATTGACTATGCTAGTACGTATATCCGTAAACGTATCGTCTAATAGTCCATTCAAGAAGGTTCAAGTGACTCTATCTGTCATTTGGGCCTTTTTTTATATTTACACACGTATTTTTTAAAGCTAACATAAAATAATAAAGAAACTAAGGGAGTTGACATATATGATTGTACTAAAGAACAACCAGTTCATCGAAAGAGAATATGCCACAATAGATATGGAAGATCGGGGTCACCAATTTGGCGACGGTGTTTATGAAGTGATTCGTGTTTATGAAGGTAGATATTTTTTACTACAAGATCATCTTGAGCGATTACAATATAGCCTTAATGAAACGGGGATTAACTTTAATATATCTGAAGAGAACGTCCATGATCACCTTCACCAGTTAATAGATTTAAATGATGTTGAAGATGGCGCTATCTATATACAAATCACTCGAGGTATTGCACCAAGATCACATCCATTTCCCAAGGATACATCACCTATGGTTTTCGCTTATCCGATTAAAGCTACGAGTCCCACTGAAGCACAATCAAAAGGGATTAAGGTAATTTTAGAAGAGGACTTCCGTTGGTTACGTTGTGACATTAAGAGTCTCAACCTCCTAGGCAATGTAATGACCAAACAAAAAGCCGTTGAAGCAGGAGCAACCGAAGCGATTTTCTATCGTGATGAAAATCATGTAACAGAAGGCTCTTCAACAAATGTGTTTATCGTCAAAGATGGTACTATTTACACCCATCCTGCCGACAATTACATACTCAATGGCATCAATAGACGTTACCTTTTGTATCTTGCTAAAGAATTGAACATTCCTTATAAAGAAACGATATTTTCCATTAATGATTTAAAGCAAGCTGATGAAGTATTCATTTCATCAACAACTTCTGAAATGCTGCCTGTCGTTAATGTTGACGGTGAACCAGTCGCCAATAACAAGCCAGGCCCTATCAGTAAGCAGTTACTAGAGACATTTTTTAAGTATAAGGATCTTAATCAAATACCAACTCATTAATGCCCTTTGTGTTTGTGAAACAACCATTCAGAAATGTAATATAAATTAAAGAAGAAAATGACATGTCCAATAAACCAATCAAAGATAGCGACGAGATCTGTAGGAGCAGGTGTCGTCGTTTTTGCTATAGCCGTTAAGGGAAAGTAGGTTAAAAAAGCTATAAACGTCAATAAAGCCGCAACTTCTAACCGTCTCTTCCACAAACCTTTTCGCTTAGTAATTAAATATAGATAGATCGATGCAATCAATGTAGCCACCAACACATGTAGTGAATACTCAAAAGCCATATACAAATTATCCGGTACAGTTTCAGGGGGATCAAAAATAAAGTCAAGGTTTAAAAGTAACGTAAACAACTGTTTTCCAGTAAAGGCTTCAATTATATAAAAATAGAGGCTTATCGCTGTGGATGAAACCAATCCAACTACTAATGCTATGTACAAATACCTCATTAAATCCTCTCCTCTATAATTATCATATCATTTTATTCATGACTTTGCTTTTTTATCGACTTTTTTCATGCTAATATATAAGAGAGAAACCTAGGGAGGGATTGTCCAATGGCTGTAATTACCGAACCAACTCCAAATCCAAATGCAATGAAATTTACTGTCGATCGTGTGATTTTTGAAGGAGATGACAGCATTTCTGTCATGCAGGGTGAAACGAGCGAATTTGATATTTTAAATGATCTTATGGAACTTGAAGGTGTTGATAATGTCTTCGGTTATTATAACTTCATTACTGTTAATAAGACGTTTGATGCACAATGGGAAGAGCTTACGCCCAAGGTAGAAAAAGTTATAGAAGGCTATGGTTATTAATTGACCATCCTTGTTATCACCAAAGCCACCTAGCTAATTAGTTAGGTGGCTTTGTTTTATATTTATTTAGTTAAAATCTTCAAGTTTAGTATGATAATGGTTGGTCTGTTCTTCAGTTTCATCATCGTATTGATATAAAATCAAGGAAAGAACACCGTACTCAGGTAGATTTTCCTCATCAATTGAAATCTCTAGTTCAAATGACTGCCACTCATCATCACTTGATTCACCAAGTTCAACCTTTTCATTATTCATAAATAGATGATGACCATCCTCTACTGAATAATGGAAGTTTTCTTCTTTAGTTTCTCCAGTCACTTGATAATCGCCATTCTCACCACTAACCTCTATGTGACGGAATCGCTCATCATCAGAGTTTGCTGATTCAACTACTTCGTCTGATACTTGAATAGTTGATTTCTTTATTAATGAAGATTCTTCTACAGTATGACCGTCAACTTCTTGTGGTAACATTTCCACACTGACATCGTAATCATCAGATTCCACTCTCTCACCTTCATGAGTGTAGTCCCATTCTTCTTCCCATGTCAGCTGATCACCTGGTTTAAGATCTTCTGTAATAATAGCTTGTGTAAACATCTTTCCTTCAGAATAACGGTAAACTTCTTCCCCAGACTCTTGTTCACTCACAACAATTTCATACTGCTGTCCTGAGGAAAAAGATAACGTCATTTCATCATCGCCCATATGCTCTAGAGTCATCTTAACGATTAAGTGGTCATCCTGATTTTCAAGATCAATATCAAATTTCAACTGATCTAACAATTCCTCCACTTCATTCACTTCTCCTTGTTGATCCGTACCGTCCCCAGATGTAGAATGATCTTCTTGACCTGAAACGCCACATCCTGTAAGTAAGAAAATTAGTCCAAATGCAATTATAAAGCCTAGTAACTGCTTCATCTTGGCCACCCCTTTTTTCTATGGTTGTATCTATTTAGACGTTGGAACTTTTTATAAGTTACACCTTCTCGTCCTCTTTTCGGAAAAACCCAAAAATCCCCGCTGTTTGGACAATATTAGTAAAGGAGTTGGGATCGGCCTCCTTAACAATATGTTCTAAATCATACAATTCATAACGTGTTACAACCATCATTAACATTTCACGATCCTCATCTGTAAAAGCTCCTTTAGCCGGTACACGTGTAATCCCACGGACCATCTGCGAATGAATAGCTTTTGTTACTTCCTGTCCTTTCGAAGTGACAATCATAGCCGTCAACTTCTCATGACGAGTATGGATCGCATCAATTACGCGTGTTGTTACATACAAAGTAACCAACGTATAAAGAGCTTTTTCGGGGTCATATACTAACCCAGCAAAAACGATGATCAACCCATTAAGTGTTAAGAAGTAAACCCCAATGGGGCGATCCTTTAACCGTGAAAGTACCATAGCGATAATATCCATACCACCCGTTGAGGCACCTAATTTAAGGGTAATTCCCACACCAACACCACTTAGTAACCCACCAAAAACGGCATTAAGTAAAATGTCATCAGCCAAATCCATAAGTGGAATCGTTTCTAAGAACAATGTCGTAAAGCCAACTGAAATAACACTATAAACGGTAAAACCTCGTCCTACTTTCAACCAACCTAAAATAACAACCGGAATATTTAGTAAAAATAGCAAGATACCTGTACTAATATCGACATTTAGAAAGTCTTGAAAAATACTTGATCCAAGCTGAGCAACTCCCGTAAAGCCACTCGCAAATACATTAGCTTGAATTAAGAAGAAGTTTAAGGCCATAGCATTAAGTAGGGCCCCAACAATAACAATCGCAAAACGCTTTGCTTCAAATATAAACATAATAGCCTCCTGTCTAAACATTGACGTATGTAAATTGTCCTATTAAACTTAGTATAATAACGAATTTTAAGATAAATCTAGGAGGAAGTCCATGAACGTAAAATTAATCGTTGATTCAGGTTCGGATTTACCACAAGACATCATAGACAAATATGACATTGACCTCGTATCACTTATTGTCCATCTAGATCACAAAGATTATTACGATCGCGACACAATTGATTCAACAGCTGTTTATGAAGCCATGCGAAATGGTGCAGCTCCAAAGACCGCTCAAGCAACTCCCGATACTTTTTATGAATTATTCAAAAAGTATGCTGAACAACAAAGACCCATTATTTATCTAGCATTCTCCTCTGAACTATCAGGTACCTATCAAAGTGCTATGATAGCCAAACAACAGGTGGAAGATGAATTTAGTCAAGCTGAAATTTATATCATTGATACTAAAGCAGCTTCAATGGGACATGGGCTTATTGCTTATCATACGGCTAAAGCTATTGAATCTGGTGGAAGCATTCAGGACATCCTAGATCGTGCTCAATTTTACGTCAATCACATGGTACACATTTTTACTGTTGATGATTTAGAATACCTTCAACGTGGGGGTAGAGTCAGCAAAGCTCAAGCTTTTGTTGGTGGCATGTTAAAAATTAAACCTCTTCTCCATGTGGAAGATGGCAGACTTGTCCCACTTGAAAAAATCCGAGGAACTAAAAAAGTCCTTGGACGTATGACTGATTTAACAAAAGAACGAGGCCAGTCATTTGACCAACAAACCATCGCTATAACTCATGGTGATGACGAAGAGAGAGCACAAATGCTAGCTGAACGGCTGCGTGAGGCCCTTAATCCAAAAGATATCATCATCCATCAAATCGGCTCAGCAATTGGTGCGCACGCTGGTCCAGGAACGATCGCTCTATTCTTCTTAGATGAAGTCGAAAAGTAGTCTATAAAACAAATATACCCAGATGAAAGATTGGTTAATCTTTTCATCTGGTTTTTTTATAAAAAACAGCTTGATAGTAAAGCTAACTAAAAATAATCAACAGATATGATATTTCCACAAATGATTTTCTAATAATTCACCATCTCCATCATATAATGGTATAATAACACTAGTAAACACCATTTTTAATTTAAAAAGTCTTGAGTTTTTATCAATTTCTTCAGGTAAGGAGGTACATATGGACTGGTTAAATTGGTATGATTGGATTACTCCAACCAATGTCAATGCTGCAATCGTCATTGGATTGATCGTTGTAGCCTTAATTCTTGTATTCGTTTGGTTTCAAATTAAAAAGATTAAAGTGATCTTTTCCTTATTAATTACAGGCACAGTAACAGTAGTTGCACTGGCCTTATTACTCAACTGGATTGGTTTTTATGAATAAGCAAGTTTTATATGCTTTCAAATCAGTCCCATCTATTTTTAGAGCTAGTTAACATTACCTCATAAAAAATGACTGAATTGCACTAAAGCAATTCAGCCCTATCTCTTCTTCAAAACTCTATTCCTTACCCCTTGCGTTCTTATTCTTACGATACATCACGAATGCGAAGATCATAAATCCACCCATAATTCCAACGAAAACTAACGTGATAGTCCAATTGATTCCTTGGTCTGTCTGGACTTGATAGACGTTGACCGCTTCTCTTCCTAAAGCGATCGTATAAGCTCCATCTTCATTTTCGCGAACTAAGTCATTATCTAATAGTCCACTGAGCTCAAGATTAGAATCTAAATGGGTAAGGTCTACATGTTCTTGACCCGTACTATTATTAATCGCGACTATGAATTGTTCATCATCTAAATTTCTTTCAAATACTAGAAAGTCCCCTTCATCGTGAAGCACTTCCATCGAACCATCTCGTAAAGCTGGAAACTCATTAACCAAACTCGTTAACTTCTCAATGTGTCGAATAAGCTGATCATCGCCCCCTAAAAAATTGACCATATCGTGATGGGTAGCATCTTCCACTTCCCCATCCATTGGTACCTCAGTGCCTTGGAACAGCCATGGCTCATTCGGTGTCATAAACATAAAGGTTAAAGCCATTTTCCAACGTGTGATCGGATGAAAACCCGTCTCTTCCATCGCTCGGGTAAAACGATCTGTATGATAAGTATCCATGTAATGAATGACACGTGAATCTTGTACGAAAGGACCTGATACTAGAGAGGATAGTTCAGTTTCCACATCCTTAAAAATATCAATAGCTTCATCCCTAAAAGTTTGATTTAAGATTCTGTCAAAACCTCCGTCAAGGTAGAGATCAAAATTTTCCTCATCAAAATTGTTAAGTTGACCGATCCACAGTTGATCTGACAATTGACTGCTAGCTTCTTCCCAAAATGACAACGGACGCTCATCAATGTCATTAACATAAAATCCATCGGTTTCTAAAAGTTCCTGCCAATGACGCATCATCTCAACCATATAATCTTGAGCCGCATCCTCTTCCAGAAAAATATCTCCATTCTCAGAGATCCAATCCTCATCTATTAACGCACTATCAGAACTCACTTGATTGATCGGAAAATGAAGGATGGTCTCAATTCCATGATCACTTAACGTCTCGACAACGGATTGAAGTTCATCTAAAGTCCCATAAGTCTCTTGAACAGATTCATAATCACTGACGACTTGTCCTAAATAATCTTCGCTAGAAAAGACAGGTGATAGCACGACATGGGTGATTCCTAATTCATTTAAATGACTAACACGATCGGCAATTCCAGCAAATTCGCCCCCATGGAAACCTAGGGGATCACCACGATCAACTACATCCTCAGAAGCCTGGTTCGAATTTTGAAAACGATCAATTAAAATATAATAATAACTATGTTGCTCATCTTCTTCCCCATCAGCAAACCCTACTAACGGAGCAACTAAACAACTAAATAAAATAAGCAAAACCATATATAATAAACGTTTCATGGCGAACTCTCTCCTCTATCACTCGTCCAAATATTCAAAAATAGCCTATTAAACGGAAAAAGCCCCATGACGGGACTTTTTTTTATTACAATTACGGTAAAAATCCAAATGGTAAACGTCCGAATCCTAACGCTAACACTAAGATTAATGAAATAGCTAACTGTAACCAACCGCTAAATTCTTTTTTACCTTTCTTAGCTTTTGCCAAGGTCATTTCAATTGCAGCAATTACCCAAACACCAACGACTGCCTTAATGACTGATTCAGCAAAAAACTCACTCTGTATGCCAAAGTAAAAACGGAAGAACAAATCCGCACCTGTTGCTACAATAAGTAAATATAAAACACGAAGAATCATTTGAATAATCTTGATCGGCTTTTCGACCTTATTTTGCTTAATCATGACATAAGCAACTACAAAAAGAATAATTGCAGTACTCCACGAAAGAATATGTATTAATGCCATTTGTTGATGATCCATTACGCATACCTCCTTACCATATATCGTATCATTTTTTTAAAACATATGCGATTAAATTGTTGACAACTTTGAAACAATCCATACAAACAGGTATAATATTGATTAGATATTTTATCCAGTTTTTTTATTTTGTTTTTGCTTATTATTAGGAGGGATTAAATGTTAAAAAATAGTCAAAGCCAAAGCATTATCGAACAAACCGATCATTTTGGAGCAAACAATTATAAACCTCTACCTATTGTCGTTGCCAAAGCTGAAGGAATTTGGGTAGAAGACCCTGAAGGCAATCGCTACTTAGATATGTTAAGTGCTTACTCAGCTGTTAACCAAGGGCATCGCCACCCGAAAATTATTAACGCTCTCAAAGAACAAGCCGATCGCTTAACGTTAACATCACGCGCATTCCATAACGATCAGCTTGGCCCATGGTATGAAAAGATTTGTAAGATGACTAATAAAGAAATGGCACTGCCAATGAATACAGGAGCTGAAGCTGTGGAAACAGCAATCAAAGCGACACGTCGTTGGGCTTACGACGTCAAAGGGGTACAAGAAGACCAAGCAGAAATCATTGCCTGTGTGGGGAACTTCCACGGACGTACGATGACAGCTGTTTCGCTTTCTTCAGAAGAGGAATATCAGCGTGGCTTTGGCCCATTACTACCAGGCATTAAAATTATCCCTTATGGCGATGTTGATGCTTTACGAGATGCCATTACCGAAAACACAGCAGGCTTTATATTTGAACCGATTCAAGGTGAAGCAGGAATCGTCATGCCACCTGAAGGCTTTCTAAAAGAAGCTTATGATGTCTGTAAAGAAAATAACGTCCTATTTATTGCCGATGAAATCCAAGCAGGTTTAGCACGTACAGGTAAAATGTTTGCTTGTGATTGGGAAAATGTAGAACCGGATGTCTTAATCCTTGGTAAAGCGTTAGGCGGTGGTGTCTTCCCAATTTCATGTGTGGTTGCCAACCGTGATATCTTAGGCGTCTTCAATCCAGGCTCACACGGCTCTACATTCGGTGGAAACCCACTAGCATGTGCCGTATCCCTAGCCTCACTTGAAGTATTAGAAGATGAAAAATTAGCCGAACGTTCACTTGAGTTAGGTGAACATATGCTTAACGAATTAAAATCAATTGACAACCCAATCATCAAAGACGTGCGAGGTAAAGGATTATTTATCGGTGTTGAACTACACGAACCAGCCCGTAAATACTGCGAACAACTAAAAGAAAAAGGGTTATTATGTAAAGAAACACACGAAAATGTGATTCGATTTGCCCCACCACTAATCATCGAAAAAGAAGACTTAGACTGGGCTATTTCAAAAATTAAAGAAGTCCTGTGATTTTAACCAGTGGTGTTTAAGTCGGAAACTTTGAAACTCATCGATCAATCGTTAAGTAAAACCAAAAAATGTAAAAAGGCACTTGGGTTAGTAGCCAAGTGCCTTTAATAATTATTCAACTTATTGCGTATTTTTTGGTTTAAGAAACTTACTATAGCACCGTTAAGTGCATTTCCATAAATTGTATTTACTCCACCTATTAGTCGGGAACCTTCTCATATAAACACTTCGTCCCTACTCTAACTCTTATACAATCTCCATAACCGCGCTAATAAAAACAAACAGCGCCAACAGAACAATTACTACACCAAACACTTTCTTCCCTTCAACAAACCGTCTTACGGCCATAATTCCTAACATCACACTACCTGTTAATAAGGCAATCGTAATATAAAGTGGATTGTCCAACACAAAATTAAGGATAATAAACAGTAACGTCACAAACGAGAAAATAATCTCTATAATCAATAACCGCTCTTTACTCATGTCCTTTCCAGCCTTCCTAAATAAAATAAACACTCAACATCTTTAAGTGAAGATAATATAAGCGATAAAAATTAAAATAGCTATGTTGACAACGATTTGTAATTGAAATTTATATGGAAACCGGTCCAGCAATTTATTTAACGTGAGCGATCCATAAATCGTGGCCCCTAATAAGATCACAATCACAAAAAACTCCACTGCTCTGTGGAAATACAAAACGTGAAATATTTCTCCATACATATTTAAAACAATTAAAATAAATATACCGACTAAAAACACAAAAATACGTGATGTCATTTCTTTCATGATTACATCTCTACCTCTCATTATGATTCGCTACATATTATAAACGAAATCGAACCATAACACCATGAAGACTTATTACTTTATGACTCTTCTTCAACTTCGACTGTTTCAACATCAACAACTTTCTTCTGACCCCAAGGCGATAAAGCCACGGAGACAATCAAACGCTCCTGTGAAGCTTCAACCTCTTCTCTTTCGCCCGTTTCCAAGTTGTAACGTCCAATATCTAAATCAATATGATGAATTTCATTAAAATCTTGATATTGGTAGCGAGCCTGAATAACAACTTCATCCCCCTCTGCTTCTAACTTCATATCAGAAGCAGCTTTCACTTGATAAATCCCATCTTCATTTGGTGTTAATAACACATATATACGTTGATTAGGCTTTACTTCATCAGAAGAAAACCAATTTTCTGGCCTAATCTCCTCCACTAAATATTTAAGCTCGACATAATCACCATAAAAAACATCCTGCGAATCATAAGCCTCTGTTTGCAATTTAATAGTCTCTCCAAATCGCTCTAGCAGATAGCTTGATGTGACCATGGCCAATAAAAATAGTACTTGCAAAATAACCGTTATAAAAAAGAGTTTTTTACGCATGATCACCCATCCTTCCTGCGATCTTCTAACCGACCACTGTGCTGACGATTAAGTAAAACTCCAATCACAAACAAAATGATCCCACCAATTAAAAAGAAAAGCGAGCGGTCTAAGAAATCCCAAGCCATTTGGAAATATACAACACATGTACTTAGTAAAAATCCTGCTATTCCAAACCTAACTTTCTGTTGATCATAACAATAATAACCTTCAAGTAATTTACTAATGGACACGATGAATAATAATAAACAAGCAATAATTGAGGCATATTCTCCAAATATAAATACCGGAACAAATAAAACTAATTGGATAACTCCGAATTTTTCTTTATTCAGAATCGCAAAAAGTACAGCTAAGCTTAACATAGGAATTAGAAATAAGAAGTAATAGTCATTAACAGTGAACGTTTCTACCCTAGTCACATTCTCAAATAGTAGTGCATGATAAATGGTTATGATAAACATAGAACCTATAGCTACCCCGTATAAAGGTCTTTGGACCGAACGAGACGCCACGCTATAACTAAGTAAATAGATTAATAAGGCAAAAACCGTAAACCAATAATAGTCGACTTCTGAAACTGAAAAGGCAAATAACTGAACCGTAAGTAAAGAAGCAAACAACCAAGATAACCCTTCATGCTTGCGAACATAGATGACCCCACCGTAAGCCACAACAAATACTGCTAATAATAACCAATTGAAATCATGAAGCTGAAATGTGCTGATCATTTGGCCAGCGAAAGCGATGACTAAGCCGATTATCCAAATGAATATGTGTGGACGGCTCAAATAGATTAAGAAGGCAGCAATGGTCCAGATCGTAAACGAAAAAACGCTATTCATACTGAAATGATACATATCCCCAAACAAGAATATTCCAGTACCAAAAATAGCCAGAGCAACTACATTACAAAATATCCCGTAGCTCTCCCGTCCACGTTCAAACATCCAATAACCTAAAACATAAAAGCTAACTAAAAAACTTATAATTAACGTCACTCGTAACAAGTGATGAATTTCAGTCCAATTAGCCGCGAGAAACGTCAAACAGGCCAAGCCAATTAAAATGGCCGCAAAGAAGAAAATAACTGAACCACCTGATTGTTTTTCATATTTACTAAGTATTTGTTGCTGTTGAGCTTCGTCGATTATCCCTTCTTCCACCCATTCTTTCGACTCTGCCTCTAGCCAACTACGCTTCATGCTAAGCCCTCCTCTTAAACGCTTGTTTACGCCCATAGGTTAAGCTTCGATAGATCCACTCAAAAGGCCCATATTGATATTTAGATAAGTACCAGTGGCTAAACAAGGCTTGCATACTATAAATCAACAAAGCAAGAGCGACTAAAGCTGGAACGGTTAATTCACCGTACCACCCTAAACCAACGCCATAAAATATTAAGAAACAAATAACCGATTGCATTAAATAATTCGTTAATGATAACTTCCCAACTCCTGACATAATTCGTTGGAATCTGAAGAAATACCTTTTTTCAAATAAAATTAGTAATAACAATAAGTAAAATATACTCGAAAACGATCCCCCAATCGTATCTTGCATGAAATCCATCCAAGCTGGCATTCCAAATGCATACGGACCGATTTTAAACAGGGCAAAAATAATAAATGAAATGCCAAGCCACATTCTTATCTGCTTAAGATTTCCCTCAATATCCTTTAGCCATCCCAACTTGACGATAATGATTCCTGTTAAAAACATTGGCAAAATCGTTAAAGTGATAATTATTATTTGAAATGGATCAAACATAATTAACCAATCTGTAAAATTACGACTTAAAATATCTGAATAACTACCTAAATAATGGGCAAAAGACTCTCGAATCGCCCCGTGATCTTGGTACCCGTCAACAAAGTCACGTGCTTGATAATACATAAACGTTAATAATAGCGTGGTGATTAACAGCATAGAAGCTGCCCATTTAACTAACGATTTAACGGATTTATGTATAAACAATAAAGTAAATAAGCCTACAATACTATAAGTTAGTAGAATATCACCATACCAGATGAAGAGCCCATGTGCTAAACCAATTAATGCGAGCACGAACATGCGTCGTCTTAATACCTTCTTTGCTTCGTTCTGAACACTTTGTTGCAATCGTTCATACATTAGATACATACCGATTCCAAATAACAATGAAAATAATGGATAAAAACTAGCTTGAAAAAATAAATCGATCATGACTAAAAAAGGCCCATCCCATTCAGCTTGATAAAACTCACTAGCCCCACCATATAAAAAATGAGGAGAATGAAAAGCCAATATATTAACCATTAAAATACCGAATAACGCAAATCCTCTGATTGCATCTAACGAAATAATACGTTTTCTTGTCCCCGTTATTTCTTTCATCCTCTCACCTCTTAGCTCCATTATAAGCCATTTCTACTTTTTAACAATAGGGGCTCTATCATACATTATGAACCTGATGAAAAGGTCACTTTATAACGAGCAATCTTTACGAGTTTGCTAATTTTTTACTATAAATCTAAATCGGTTATAAGGTGTCAATTCATTATAAGATACATATATTACTATGAAAGGAGATAGGTTATATGCCTGCATTTGTTGGTGCTGTAAATGTGGTAAGTGTCTCCTCTTCAAGCGTTTTTCAAATCGGTGATGTCTACATGATGCAACCGATGAGTAGTGCAAAAACATTTGCAGGTGGAGGTTCTTTTAATACGGGTGATCACATCGAGGTCGAACTTGGATTTTCACAGGTCTATGTTTATGATAAAGATTTTGTTGATCAGGGTGTGATCGGATGACATTAACAGTCCACCAAAACATTCATATTCATTTTCTGAAAGTAGACGCAGTAACCAACTCATCCGTGCTTCAAGTTGGAAGCTCTGGCTGTATTCAGGCTGTCTCTAATGCGTATAACACAGGGGGCTATACTGAACCAGCAGAAGAAGCAGACCCGATTGAGCAGCCACTGGTGCCTATTCCAAGGCTGCCACTTGCGAGTAATAAGTGATTTTTCTAAAAAGGAGTGAGTGATATGCATGTGCATCCATATATTCTTGAAAGGTTGGCTCGGCTTGAGGAGAAGGTGGATTATCAAATCGAGCAAATGGCACAAATCTTATCCTTACTCCAAAACATGTCCCAAGAGCAGCCTGAACAAGAGGAATCAAAGGCTACCATTGATTCAGTTGAATACCATTTTGAACAATTAAAAATTGAAACGCTAGAGGGGACACTCAATATCGGATTAACCCCACAAAACGATCTACCTTTTGAACAGATTGATCTACCAAAACAAGAAGGAATGACTCATTTAGAACAGCAAGCAATGGAGGAGTTATCACCTTTCTTACGTGAAGAATTACCAAAAGCCATCGATGAGTATGCACAAGAACATGACCTTAAGGTGACCGATGAGTGGAAAATGTTAATCCTTCAAGATGTACAAAAACAAGTCCCGAAAAGGGTGAAGGAATATTTATCGCAAATAAACCCCGAAGAGCGAGTGATTATTGAAAATGAGCAAATTCCAACTATCGTAAAACACATTCGTTCTGAAATTTTAAAAGGGGTAAAAGATCATATTATGAAAATAAAGGAGCATCCTGATGAACGTTAAATTTATCAACGAGCAATTATATGTTGATAACATAGAAATTACAGGGGTCTCATCCTCATCACTATTCTTAATTGGTGATGCCAATCATCTGCAATTTTCTTCCAGTTTTGATACGCCACCAGAATCCTATTATATTGAGAATATCGTACCAGTCGTTCCATTTTCAGGGTAAGGTGATGCTATGCGTGATAGTGTTGTCAAAACCGTCAATTGCCAGTCCACAGATAATTCTTCTAGTATAAGAATCGGCGATACAAAATGGTTGACTCCCCAATCAGTCGCCCTTGCCGTTCAAAGAGAAGGCGCATATTATAGTAGAGAATTCCAGGAACGACATACTTTTCAATATTATCATTTCATGGATCAACCTTTTCCAAAGCAATTACAACCATTTCAGTGTAAAGTGTCACGACAAGAAAAACAGCCTATTAAAGTAGGTAATATCAATGTCATTGGTATTACAGCAAGCTCAACCTTACATGTTGGCTCGCTAGAACATGGTGATGCTTTTAGCAAAATTAAGCATGTTAGGCAGCTACTTGAGGCTGATGATGAAGAAGAAGTGGATGATCACGAAACGGATGATCAAGTAATTGATTAATTGTGAGGAATAGGATTTTATTTATAATAAGAAGGTGATGAGATGCCGTCTATTGTTGGCCCATTAAAGATTAATAGTGTTGATGGAGGAACTGTCAACTTTGGAGATGCCTTTTATATTGCACCCAAAAGCTCTTCTAAATCAAACGCAGGGTCTGGTGCATTAAATACCGGACAATTAATCCAAACTAATAATCTACTAAGTACTTCTAATCCAGTTGACCCAGATTTAAAAGATCAACAAATCGCTGGGAATAAATAACGATGAATTAAAAAGACACCGTCCAATGATTAAACGATCAGTTCATTGGACGGTCATTAGTTTAATTATAAACATTTGTCCAAGTCTCTTTGTCTTATTCTTTTAACATTCTTAATCCATTTAAGATAACTAGAATGGTGCTTCCTTCATGGGCAATGACGCCATAAGGTAACGTTAAACTTTGAGAGAAGTTAGCAACGATTAAAACAATAATCACACCAATGGAAAAGACTAAGTTTTGCTTAATAATTCGATTTAATCTTGAGGATAAATTAAATGATAAGGTGATATTTTCAAGCTTACTATTCATCAACACCATATCAGCTGTTTCAATGGCCACATCAGTTCCTGAACCCATAGCAATTCCAATATCGGCTTTAGCCATAGCTGGTGCATCATTCACCCCATCACCAACCATTGCAACTGATTCATAAGTTTCTTTTAAATGGGCGACTTCTTTCACCTTTTGTTCAGGTAAACAACCAGAAATCCACTCCTTAATTCCTGCTTCACTGCTGATCGATTGTGCCGTCTGTTCATTATCACCAGTGATCATGATCGTTTTTATTCCTTTTTCATTCAATGATTGAATTAACTGTTTTGCCTCAGGCCTAATTTGATCCTTAACCGCCACTAACCCTGTCACCAATCCTTCTTTACCTATCAGCATAACGGTTTTCCCTTGTCCTTGCAGGTAGGATTTACGTTCTTGTATATCAGAGGGGATCTCTACATTCTCTTCCATTAATTTCATCAACTGCTCATTACCGATATACCAAGCTTCTTGATTAAAGATGGCTTTCACACCATACCCAGTTATATTTTCCATTTCATTAATACCATTTTTGAATTCCACTTGTTTAGTTTCACCATAATGAACAATTGCTCGTGCTAGTGGGTGGTTGGATTGGTTTTCAATAGCGACGACATGCTCTAGAACATGTGACTCATCAATTCCCTCTTTAACATAAAAGTCAGTCACCTCAGGTTCACCCTTTGTAATCGTTCCTGTTTTATCAAAAGCAACTGATTTCACCTTTGATAACTGCTCTAAGTAACTTCCACCTTTCATAAGTACTCCTTTTCTCGCCCCCGTACTAATCGCCGAAAGTAGTGTTGGCATAATAGATGCAACCACCGCACAAGGGGAGGCAACAACTAATAACACCATGGCTCGATAAAAGGTTTCCTCAAAGTCAAACCCGAGAACAAATGGTGGAAACACTAGCATTAATCCAACTACTACAAGAACCGTGATTACATAAGGACCTTCAATTTTTTCGATTAATTGCTGGCTCGGAGGACGATTTTCTTTTGCTTCTTCAACCAGGCGAATCATTTTTTGGAATAAAGAATCTTGGTTTCGTTTAGTCACTTGAACAATAACAGAACCATCTCCATTAATCGTTCCGTTAAACACCTCATCACCTGATTGCTTATCATCTGGAATCGATTCCCCGGTAATAGTGGATTCATCAATAGAAGTTTGACCGGATAGAATCTCCCCGTCTACCGGAATCCGTTCACCATTTCTAACAAGTACACGATCACCAACATTTAAGGCATCCAAAGCTACCGTTTCGACCGTATCGTCTTCTTTTAATCTATTTGCCTCTTCAGGTGCCAGTTGAATTAATGTCGATAGATCACGCTCACTCTTTTGTGTCGCATAAGTTTCTAAAGCACCACTCACTGAAAAGATAAAGATTAAGATCGCGCCTTCATGCCAATAACCTATTGAGGCAGCTCCGATTGCCGCTAAAATCATGAGGATTTCAACATTTAAGGTATGATCATGAATAAGGTCAAGAACGCCTTCTTTTGCCTTAAAATAACCACCAACCACGTAAGCTAATATATATAAAACTGCAGTAAGGGCACCGGCATCATAAGACTCTGAAATAAACGCCGTTAGTAACAACACCCCACCAAGACCTGCAAAGATCATTTCCAGATGTCGTGATATATTTCCCCATAATGAAGTAGAATTCTCCATAGTCCTCCCCCTATCCTGTTTATAATAAGTATTTATTTATAATTATTATAATCTGATTATAGCATACCTCACTTTTTAAATAAAATTAAATACATCACATTGTTGTTTAAACTTCTGTGACAGGATAATTAATCATTATATGGGGAAAGATACGAGAAAATGAATGCTAGGTGATGTTATGTGGAAAGTTCTGCACCTTTTATTAATAGCTATTTTAGCTATGTTTCCAACCTTATCTGTCGAAGGGCAGGAAGTAGATAATCCTAAACCATTTGAAGAGTCATTCCCTGATCTGGGTTATACGACGGTAGAAGAGGCCGTTGGAGCGTTCGAAGAATATTACGGTCGGAGCGTAACACTGCCATTACGTGTTCCACCCATTGAATTTACACATCAGTTCGGACGATTTAAAAACGGAGAGGAAAACCAACTAGGCCATTCACTTGAAATCACTTTTTTAAATGAAGAATTATTAATCAATCATTATAAAATTGATATTCGACCATTAGAAGAAAAAATCCCCATCGAAAACAAGGAAACTCTTGGAAAGTACTCACTCAATTATGGGAATGAAGCTAAGTATATAGCTATTGCTGGGTTTAATGTGTTCGTTTTCGAAAAGGAAGGTTGGCAGTATATGATTAGTATTGACCGAAGAATTACAGAGCTCATTACACCCGATAATTTGGTCGATATCGCCAATTCAATTGATTATGCTCAACAATGAAAGGTTAATATAAAAAACATACCAAGCGCCATTTCACAGTATGAAATGGCGCTTGGTATTTAAAGGTTAATCATTAGTGAACGATCAAAGTAATACAAGAATACTCCTTCTAAATCAACATTCCATATACTCTCAAAGGCGCGACAATATAGATCAACCTGCAATTTGTAACGGTCAGACAGTCTTTTAATCTGCTGATCATCAAGATCACCGACAACGCGATCTGTTTTATAATCAACTAAATACCACTTACCTTCATACTTAATAATACAATCAATGACACCTTGAATGAGCACACTTTCATCTGTGTCATCCTGCCAATCTGGATAGATCTCCTTGGCACTTAGCTCCATCGTAAATGGTAATTCGCGTTTAACCTCATCTGCATTTAGCAGCATCTGGCCAACTGGTGTTTTAAACAGTTGTAAAATTGACTGATAATCAACCGCATCTGCTTCCTCATCAGTCAAAATTTCCTTGATAACTAAATCAGATACAAACTCACGTAAACCGTCTTCCTCCCATTCACGATTAAAAGGAAGATGTTGCATAACAGCGTGCATCGCACTACCGATTTCGGCCTTCGTCAGCGTTTGGTCATCTTGTTGCATAAAACGTGGACGTTTGAGTGAATGCTTTATTGAACGTCTTATGAAATCAGTCGCACTGGTCTCATCTTCCTCTTGTCGTAATCTTTTTAACTCCGTAACCGTTTGCTTCGCTCGGTGATGAACACTACTTGGAAAAGAATATGAAAAGGTTAAACGTTGACCAACTTTGTCAAATTCATCTGACTTTGCTTCAATTTTACTAGAGTCCCATTCTTTAATCGCTTGTTCTAAATCATCATTACGTTTGACCGTAATCCACTCAGGTTCTTCATAAACACTCGCATGTTCAATCCAAACCTGCCATGTTGAATCATCATCACGAATTTCACTAGGAACCTGTCTGTCAACTGGCCCTTCCCCTAATTTATCCGTCCCACCATGTCTGATTAATGACATACCAATCCAATTTAAATAGTTGGATTGCTCTACTCGAACGTGTGGTGGTAAGACCCATTGTGGATGCGAAGCAATCTCCTGCCACTTAGCATGACGTTTGTCCCAGTCGTTAATCGTTCCAACAATGACTAGCTTCTCCTTTGCTCGTGTTAAAGCAACGTATAAAACACGCATCTCCTCGGCTAACATTTCACGCTTATTGGCAACCGAAATTGCTTCAAATGGGAACGTTTTATACATAATGCGATTATCCACATCCATAAACTTAGCCCCTAAGCCAAGGCGCTTATGCATCAAATAACGTTTCTTATAATCAGCTGTGTTAAAATCCTTATCAGCTGCACCCAGAATCACTATGGGGAATTCCAAACCTTTACTAGAGTGAATCGACATCAGTCTAACAACATCTTCTTGCTCACCTAATGCACGTGCAGCTGCTAGATCCTCTCCGTTCTCCTCCATTTTTTCGATAAAACGTAAAAAACGAAAGAGACCTCGATAGGCTGTGTTCTCATAACTACGTGCTCGGTCATAAAGAGCGCGCAAGTTGGCTTGTCGCTGCTTACCACCGGGTGTGCCACCGACAAATTCATAATAACCTGTCTCGCGATAAATTTGCCAAATCAGTTGAGATAAAGCACCATACCTTGCTTCTTGGCGCCATTTGGTAAACATGCTAAAAAACCGTTCCAAACGACGAATTAATTCGCCGTCCTCACCAGCTCTCATGTAATTTTTAACAGCTTGATGAAATGTCTCCTTTCGTCCATGCAGACGAATCTTTGCTAACTCATCTTCATTTAAACCGACAATAGGTGATTTCAACACACTCGCAAGTGGGATATCCTGCTTAGGATTATCAATTGATTTCAACAAGTTTAACATCACTTGTACTTCAATCGCTTCTAAGTATCCCTCTGACATATCTGCATACACCGGTATCCCTAACTGCTTAAGCTCCTCTACCACGACACCAAACCAAGGTTTTGAGCGCATGAGAATGACAATATCCTTGTACTTTACCGGTCTTGGACGCTCGGTTTCTTTATCAATGATAGACATCGGCCGAGAGCCATCCGTACCTACCCAAGATTGAATTTTCTTTGCATAAGCTCGCGCTTCAAGTTGGGCTTTCTCAAGGTACTTCCACTCATCAGATTGCTCTTCGCTCTCGTCATCTTTATCACGTGTGATAATATGAAGCTCTGTATCCACATCTGAAGTTGTTAACGTATCATAAACCTTATTACTGTAAATTAATTCAGCCTCTTTTTCGTATTCCATGTCACCAACTTGTTCATCTAACAACTGTCGAAAAACGTAGTTCGTGCTAGATAACACTTCAAAACGACTACGAAAGTTTCTAGCTAGGTCAATTCGCATATTTGAATTCTCACCATTTTGGAATTCTTGATACTTTTTCATAAACAAGCTTGGCTCAGCGTGACGGAAGCCGTAAATACTTTGCTTCACATCTCCAACCATAAATAGATTGCCACCAGATTCATCTCCTGTTAGCATCGTTAGGATTGTTTCTTGAACCAAGTTGGTATCTTGATATTCGTCAATCAACACTTCACGAAACTGTTTTTGGAATTGTTTAGCAACCTCAGATGGCTTTAGGTTATCAGGGGTAGCGTCTTCACTCAAAAGTATTTGTAAGCTGTAATGCTCTAGATCTGAAAAATCAACAACGCCTCGCTCCAGTTTTTCCACTTCTAATCGTTCATCAAACTCTTTAACCACCTTAACTAGCTGTTCAATTTGTGGTTTTAATTTCCGTAAATCATTCACTAAAGCGGATGGTTCGCGCTGAAACCATTGCTTGATTACCCCTGAATACTTCTTCTTATAACGGTCTCTTATATCTTTCACACGCTGCTTTAAATCTTCGTTACATTCTACTTTTTTGCTAGATAAACGAGCAAAACTTTGTCTTTCTAACAAAGCATGGCGTAAATCTTCCCAGGGAGCTCCTATATACTCCATCACTTGTTGAAATAATTCTTTATCCTGTTCTAACGTTTCTAAATAATGCTGAGGGCCATCAACCTCTTGTGCCAGATTGATCGCATGATTCACGTCAAACATTAAGGATTCAAACGCCTCTTTAATATCTGCTCTGGCATACGGCATCCATACTAAATCATCAAGAGTTGAATCGTCACCAACATCATACATCTCAACCAATTCATCTAACCATTGAACTGGCCAAGGATTCTGGATCGCAAAGTTATGGACTTTTAGTACGAGCTCTTCTACCTGCTCATCATTACGGTCATTAGAAAAGCTGTCAACAAAACGGAAAAAGGCTTCCTGTTCCTCACCTTCTTTTCCATACCAATATTCAAAAACCTCTTGGATCACATCTCTTTTGAGTAATTCAGACTCTACATTATCTAAAATACGAAAACTAGGGTCTATATCCAATTGGTAACTATACTTACGCACAACATTCATACAAAAAGCATGTAACGTTGAAATATTCGCTCGCTGGAGAAGGGCGATTTGTTTTTTTAAATGGACACTCTTAGGGTTCGACTCTAATGCTTTCTCCAAAGCTTGGCCGACTCTAGTTCTCATTTCTTGGGCTGCTGCATTCGTGAAGGTCGCCACTAACATTTCATCAATATTATAGGGATCTTCTTCATCGAGCATCTTTTGAATAATTCGCTCGACTAACACGGCCGTCTTCCCCGAGCCAGCTGCTGCAGAGACGAGAATATCCTTGCCACCTTCATAAATAGCTAATTCTTGCTCCTTTGTCCACTTCATTTATTCTCCCCCTCTCTTGCTAACATTTTCTCGAGCATCACTTCGTCTTTTTCTTCCTTCAAACGTTCATAATCCTTTTCCTCTAGTGATGGATCAAATTGGCAGACTGACTTATACGGACAAAATGTACAAGCGACATGATCTTTCTTTTGAATAGGATTTAGCCTAACATCACCTTGTACAATTTCACTACCCGCTTGACGCATGACCCCTCTGACATATTGATTCATTCGCTTAAAAATATCTTTATCAACAGTTCTTGAAGTCTTTGTAAAAGTACCATCTTTTCTCACACCAAATGGTGCAATTTGTGACGTACCGGTAACTGACTTATCCATGGCAGCTGCAACCTGCTCATCTTCTAATAGCCAGCCCTTCATTTTATATTGTTTAAATAGTTCCTCTTCCACCGAGGACTTAATATCCGTTTCATTTAAAGTCGGGTTATGCACATGGAAGTACAAGACACCCGCAGGCTCCACTTCTTTTCCTAACCAACGATCAGAATGAGTTAAAACGACATCTAAATACGTTAACATCTGGAGGGCTAATCCATAATACACATCAACTAAGCTTAAATCTTTCTTGCTAGACTTATAGTCAATAATTCGTAAAAATAATTGATTGTCAATTTCAGCCTGATCGACTCGGTCCACTCTACCACTTAGTTCTAATTGATACCCATCCGGTAAATCAAGTGTTAGTGGTGGTAACTTTTCCCGACGACCAAACCCAATCTCAATTCCTGCTGGTACAAAGTCTGATTGCTTTGATTGGTTAGCTAAAACCGTTGTTGCCCGAATGATTACCTGTTCTAACTTACGTAAAATATAACGGTAACGATTTGAGCTAAACAAGATTTGATGCTGTAGGATTGGGGCCAACTGATTAATTGCCCGACGTGCATATTGTAAAATTTCCTCCTCTGTGAGTTCGAAAAACGCCTTACCATCTTCATACACCCATTCAGTAATAAATCTTAAGGATTCATGAAATAATTGACCGATATCCGGAGCTTCTAATTGATATAAGTTACGTTCCTTAAGACCTAACGTGTATTTAGCAAAATAATGATAAGCACACTGATGGTAGGTTTCTAAGCGCGACACACTCGATTTGATGGTTGTATCAAATATTTGCTTAGCTGTTTCTGGTTCGAGGTCAACTGGCTCGTTGCGATAAAATAAACTGCTTAAAATTTGCTGGGTTTCATCTGTTTTTGATTCTTTTTCCATAAACCAATGTAGGGTATCCCAATAAACCCCGGCAATTGGATAACCACGCAAATATCTTGATAATTCAGCTGTTAATATCGCACGTGACTTTACTGGATTGGTAATAAATCGAAGTGGATCTTCTTCATCCTCATCATCGAGTAACATTTTCACTTCTGCTTGTGGGTACATCGTTTTTAGTTGTTTAATAATGGGGGCCTCGGTCTTTTGATTTCCCTCTGCATCACTAAACGGATGACTCACCCATAACTGTTCACTTCCGAGAGTAAATGCTAAGTACATATAAAAACGATCATCTAATAAGACCCGGTCCGCCTGATCCGCTAATGTGATCCCTTGTGAGTCTAATAATTCACGCTCTTCATCGGTGACTAACCCTTCACTCATTGGTTTCATCGGGAACACACCTTCATTAACTCCTAAAATAAAGTTCACCTTCACATCGGTAATACGGGAGCGTTCAACATTACCAACAATCACGTGATCAATGGTTGGGGGAACATGGGAAAACTTTAGTGTCTCAAAACCTGCTTCCATAACCTCGCCAAACAATTTCAAAGAAAACTCCTCTTCACCTAACATGTCGACCATTTCATCAAATAGCTGCATGACTGCTTGCCATGCCTGCTCTTGTTCACGTGCTGTTTCGACATCACCACGAGCATCAAAATCGTCACGAAGTGCTTCCAACGTTTCAGGTGCTGCAATTTGTTCAAGCCAGCTATAAATAACTTGACAGCGCTCCTTGACCGTTTTAGCTTGGCGTATTTGTTCATCAAACATCTCTAAGTAATCTACGACCTGTTGACGGTATGCATTTATTTGTTTTTGTACTTCTAACTCTTCGTCTGTTTGCTTACGAATATCAAGTCCAAATAAGCGTTGATAAGTCCAACCCTGCTCCTTTAACCACTGTTCACGCGTACGAATTCCGTATTCAAGCACATAATTTTCTAGTAGATCAATCGCCTCTTCATTTAATGGATACGCCTCATTTGTGGGTTTAATAAAGCCTGTCTTAAGTAACCTAAATAACGTATCATAACGCCAGTTTCGTTCAACCAATTCTAACGCACTACGGATTAACTCGATAAACGGATGGTTTAACATCGTTCTCTTTTCATCTAAGAAAACTGGAATATCATAATCTTTAAAAATAGTTTCAATTAAGTCATGATAAGTACGATCATCACGCATTAACACCGCAAAATCGCGATAACGATAGCCTTCTTCACGTACTAAGCGAATCATCTCTTGAGCAACCCCTTCGACTTCTGCTCTTGGATGAACCGCCTCAACTAATTTGATCGGTGCCTCCCCTTCAAAAGTTTGCACCGGATGTTGGTCAAAATGGCGCTCTAGATGTTGAAATGCCAAGTTATCTTTAAAGCGACGCTCATCAGGATAAAGCTTAATCGTGTCTTTTACATTTATCTGATGATGATCAGCCATTTCGATTAACGATTCATAAGTCTTACGCGTTTGGAAGAATAAATCAAGTTCACCCACTTCTTGGTGCTTTTCATCTAAGATGAGTGCAACTTTAACCTCTTTTGTATAACGCATGAGTGCTTCTAGAACATAAAGCTCTTGTGGTGTAAACCGATAGAAGCCATCGATATAAATAGTTGACTGGCTTAACACATTAGTTTGAGCAATTTTTTCAACCAACAGTTCAAGCTGATCCTCACTATCCACATAATGCCCTTTGAGTTGTTCATCTAATTTTTCATAAATAAGTAATAGATCTTCAAGCTTATGCTTTAACGCCATTTCATTAGGCGTTAAATGCTCAAAACGACTCAACTCATCTAGAACGCTTTGCAACGATTCCGGTGTCACACGATATCTTTTCAACTCGGTGATCATTTTCTCCAACTGGTCGATAAAACCTTGCTTATCCATCGCTTTTTGAAAAGCATCAAACGACTCCTGATGTTCCTCGGCAATTTTTCTTAACAGCATTTGGATTCCAGTTGACGTCACAAATGGCTTCGTACCCCCTCCTACTTCTTGGAACACAAACCAAGCTAACCGTGAGAAGCTAAACACCTGAGCACGAATAGACCCAGCTAAATCGCTTTTTCTTAATAAATCATACTCTTGTTGAAATGCCATTTGGTCTGGAACAATATAAAAAATCGGATCACCTGTTGGATCCTGTTTTAATTCACGTTCAATTTCTTCTAAACAGTACGAGCCAATCTCTGATCCAGCTCGTCCTAAAATAAACTGTAAACCCACACTCATTCCCCCTTTATAGGCTAGGTCGTTTCACCATCTTCTCGCTCAACGTCTGTTTGAATTCGCTTCTCAATATATTTTCCGATGATCCAAAACAGACCAATCGCAATCCCTACAATGATCGTTTTTACAGGTTCTTCTGCAAATGACGTTATACTATCCCCTACATAAGATACTGAAAAAATCATGACCGCTTTTCCTAACGCTAAAGCTAAAATCACCTGTTTAATTGACATCTTCGTAAATGCCACAACGACATTTAATAAGGCTGAAGGCGAAAACGGAAAGCACAATAATAAAAATAATGGCGTAAAACCACGTCGATCAAAGAAGGTCGTAATCTTTTGAATATGCTTCTGATATTTAATTCGCCTTACCCAGCGAAACTTTTCACTCTTTCGCACTAAGACAAAGACGATAATCGCTCCTGCCAAACTACCTGCCCATGATAAAAGAAAACCCATGACCAATCCGTAAACAATCGAGTTCGCTAATATAAACACGATAATTGGCAAAAACGGTAAGAACGCTTCTATAAATGGCAGAAGAATCCCCGGAATTGGACCAAAACCACCATAAAATTGCAACAATTGAATGATAAAATCTCCAACGACTGAATCCGATATCATGTCTTGTAGTTCATCTAAGTTTGAAACGTCTTCATTCATGGTCTCTTTCTCCCATCTTTGGTCTCTACTTATCATTTTATAAGAAAAATGAACGCTTGCCCACTTTTAGAGACGAAATCTTTTCTTCTTTAGTGTTTGATATTTTATCAAGATTATCATATAATAGAACAAACGTTCGATAACTAATAACAACGGAGGGATCACTGTGCAATACTTAAATGAAGAGGAAGGAAAAATAGCATCAAGATTCTTATTTTTATCGATGGCCATCGTTGTTTTAGAGAAAGACATCAAGTTAATTGAATCAGGATCGTTTAAAATAAAAGAGCCTTACTTAGAACTGCTCCGTCGCATGATTCACCAAGCACGAACCGAACGACGAGATTTACGGAAGAATATGGACCAACGCAAAATGGATGTCGTATTTATTCAAAAAAACGACACCTTTTCCACCTATTTATTTTTGGCCCACGGATACGAGGAAGAGCGTCGGTACTTTAACCCAGCTGTCCGTAAGAAAGTTGAACAGATTTTATATGAGCTGATGTTCGAAACGATCGATACGACCAACAAACCAACACCCGACTATGCGTAGTTTTTGTTTGAAGCTTTTGAAACTAAATACCTATTACTAATATATTTGGAATTCTATATATGGATTCCAAGTTTTTCGACTTTTCTAACTAAAATGTGTTATGGTAATCGTACAAAATGGCTAAAATCATGTTCTCATGAATACTTAGGGCATAGTAAAACCTATAGAGGTGAGTAAAAAATGAACTTAAAAACAGTTAATCACATGGCTACCATCTTAGGTGTGATTGGCTTAATCATAACAACATTAGGATTGATTAGTTTTGGATTAGGAACGAATTCAAGTTTGCTGGATATCATATTCGGGGTAATCATTGTTTTTATCGGCTACTCCATTTATCAATTTGCCTCATTCATGGAATCTAAAATGACATATTTAACCAACAGAATGGCCTACCTAGAAAAACAAATTAACCAATTAAAAAAGAAACATTAGACCAGACATATCAAATAACCGGTTTATGTTTAACATTTAATGCTTGATGTAAAGGTAATACCATCTAAAAACCGGCACAATAAAGAGGTAAAAAATAGCCGAATACCACAATTTCCATCCAGTATAATTTAAATAATCGAAATACACGGTTGTCCATTCAAAGAAAGTAGCAAAACCAGCCCAAGCAATCCAATATGGGATGAACCGTTTAAAGTCATGAGGCATATAGTTTAAATACAGTAATGCAAATAGTGGAGCAGTAAATAACTTGATCAATAAGACGCCTCCACTCAGTTCATTTGAATCCCCAAAATAATAAAAGCCGAGAGTTTTATCTAGAGTTAAATCAATGACAATTTCGGTAAATGCTGCACTAATCCATATGATTAATATATCTCGCTTATCCAACTTCTTTGGCATGAACCAAACGACTACTAACAAAACACCGACCACAATGGAGATATAAAGCACTGGAGTTCAGTCCTTTCCTTCTCGATTGTATTAGTTTTTCAGGAACTAAGACTATTATGTAAAAGGATCACAAAAAGCATTATTCTTTTTATACCCATTGTACATTTTGCGGTTCACGGGGCGAGAAAACAGTCATGAGAACTCTACAATAAGATAATCACACTCATATGCATTTTTCCCATAAAAAACACGTGATTCATTTCAGAACTCACGTGTTTCACCTTATATTATTTAATTGCCTAAAATCGATCCACTCTAAATGGTGACAGGTTAAATTCTGTTTCACCACTTGTTACTAATTGTGATAAAATCTCTCCTACAACACTGCTAAACTTAAAGCCATGACCGGAGAACCCACATGCGACAATCACATTTGTGTAACCTGGAAGCTGATCAATTATAAAATCGCCATCGGGTGTATTGGTATATGTACAGACCTTGCCCATACGATGAGGCATTTCCTCTTTAAAAATTCGCTTAGTTTGCTTGACCACATCAGATCGATCACTTTCATAAGTCCCGAACTCAGCTAATTCCAGTGAATGTTCCAATAGCTCTCCACTATCATGACGACCAATTTTAACTCCCTGACCATTAATACTAGGAAAGCCATAAAACGTCTGATCATTTGCGTCATAAGCCCAACCTGGGAAATGGCCACTTCCATAGGTTTCCTCATTTGAGTCAAACCATGAAAACGTTTTTCGGACAGGCTGAAGTGGCACATGTTCATCCAACAACGATAAGACCTGGTTCGTTCCCTTTCCAGCCGAGACAATTAGCTTAGAAGCAGTCACAACACCATCTGATAACTGAATGGTCACTTGATCATCACTAGTCTCAACAGCTTGAACCTGTTGATTCATTTTGAATTCGGCCCCAGCACCTACTGCCAAATTACGATAAGCCTGGATACACTTCTCACTCATTAACACCCCTGAATCTGGCTCAAAACATCCAAACAAATCCTCTGTTAAATTAAAACCTTCCCAACGTGCATTAACTTCTTTAGCTGTTAATGTCTCAAGGTTTAATTCAAACTCTTCTGCACTTTTGATCACATTTTTAACAAAATCCGAATCCCGATCACCGATATTTAGCACACCAACTTGATGAAATAACGCTTCACCAGATTCCTGTTCAAGCTCACCCCAAAGCTCCTGAGCTCGAAGCGCCATCGGAACATAACTTTCTCCTTCACCATAAGCATGGCGAATTAATCTAGTTTCACCATGGTGCGAACCTTCGCTATGTGGTGGATCAAATGCATCAATCAACACGACACGCTGATCCTGCTTCGCTAAATAATAACCAGCAGCCATCCCCATGGAACCTGCACCGATTATTGCAACATCATATCCCATCTCATCACCCTCTTATTCAATATATTAGTCTGTTAAAGGATATTAAGCGAATTTTAGCAATAAGCCAGGGTGTTGTCAAAGCGATGTACCTAAACCCGGTAACTTGAAATTCGCTCTGTCACCAAATGACGATACTGTGCAGTTTTACGAATCTGGTTAGTTAACGATGTCGGCGAAACATTAAGATTTAATGTCTTACCACAATTGAAGATCACTCGTGTTTGTTTAGGAGCCAATGTTTCTAGATTTAAGACATAGCTATGCGCAATCCAAGCACACTCAGGAGAATGAGGCGATGAAGTAGGCATGAAGTACATATTTGATGAAGGTTCAACAACAATAGGGGCTTTTCGTTGGACGTTAAAAGATTTGCGAGTGGCATCCAAACGACCTTTCAAACTACAAGCAAAATAATTACAGATATCTTCCATTAGCTGCTTCGGTGTTAGATAAGAATAAAAATCATCGCCTTTATTCACAACATATGAACCAAAAACGCCATCTGAAAATTCATGAGGTAATACTGCTAATGTTTCTAAAGTAATACGACCATCTTCTTTAATATTCATATTTTTCTCCCCTTTCAGAAATTAAATATATATTATAAAACTTGTCATAAAAAGTAAAACCACTATTTTCTGCATTATCGCCCGATTTTTAGCTAATTTGACATAAAAATCACCACTAATTTTCCTTACGTATACACAAAACAAAACATAAAGAAAAAATTTATTTTTTTTAAAAACAAGCGCCTTAAAAACGGTTTTAACTTCACTTAATAGGCTTATAACACCATGAAAAATAACTTTAAAAGGGGAGTGTTTTTTAATCGTTAAAAGAATTAAACCGACCATGTCACCTTTCTATTAGTCAGTCAACACTTTTTTCACAAACAGGTAAATATACCTGTGATGAACGGTATTGATAAAAAAACTTGACAATAAAACTAAATTAGTATCCACAATCCTACGTTCATATTTTTAACATTGCTTTCAAAATTGTGACCTTACAATATACAAAAAACCAATCCGAGATTTTATCAATCTCAGATTGGCACTGTTCTTAAAAGTTATTAAAATAGACACCTTTACCTAGATCACTTCGCCAACAACGCTCGATCACTTGCCATTTTCTTACCACGGATATCTTGGAAGTTTTGGAGGAGATCTGCAACAGTTAATCTATCTTTATCGGCACCGTTGGCTTCGAAAATAATTTTTCCTTCATCCATCATCCAAAGGCGATTCCCGAAGTCTATTGCCTGCTCCATTTGGTGAGTTACCATGACAGTGGTTAAATTGTGTTTTTCAACTAGTTCACGTGTTAACTTTAGGATCAATTCTTCTTTGGACGGATCGAGTGCTGCTGTATGTTCATCTAGTAATAATATTTTAGGTTCTGTAAAAGTTGCCATGAGCAAGGATAGAGCTTGACGTTCACCACCTGATAATAAACCGACTTTAGTATTCAACCGATCTTCTAAGCCGATCTCTAAGGTCGATAGGTGCTCTTGAAATCGTTCGCGTAACTGTTTGGATACACCACGAAACAAGCTACGACGCTTGGTTCGCCCAAGTGAGATCATCATATTTTCTTCGATAGTCATACCTGGTGCAGTCCCTGACATCGGATCTTGGAAAACCCGACCGATATAACGTGCACGCTTTTGTTCGGGGAACCCTGTAACATTATTTCCGTCAATCCAAACATCACCTTCATCGGGAATGATCGTGCCAGCTAATGTATTAAGAAGAGTAGATTTCCCTGCACCATTACTTCCAATAATTGTGACAAAATCACCCACATCAAGCTGCTGGTTGACGTCAACCAGTGCCTGCCGTTCATCTGGTGTGTTCGGATAGAAGGTTTTATGAATTTGATTTAGTTGAAGCAAGGTGAATCTCTCCTTTCTTCTCCGTTGCACGTGCTTTTGACTTTTTATACTGGCTTTTGGCATTAGAATGACCCAGCCAGTTAGGGAATACGAGAGCCACAACGACAATAATCGCGGTAATCAACTTCATATCACTCGCTTCTAAAAAGTCTACGCGCAAAGCTAATGAGTATATAATTCGGTAAATAATCGCACCTAAAACAACAGCCAGTGTCATTCGGACGATCTTGTCTTTACCAAACAACACCTCGCCAATAATCACCGAAGCTAAACCAATAATAATCATCCCGACACCAAGGTTAATATCCGCAAATCCATTATGCTGAACGATCATCGCACCACTAAACGCAACTAACATATTGGAAATCCCCATGCCAATTACAATATATAAACTAGTGTTGGCTGAAAAGCTGCGTACCATCTTGGCATTATCACCTGTAGCTCGCAATGTTACACCGGCTTCCGTCCTCAAGAAAAAGTCCATTAACTTCTTCACAATAATAATCACAACTAGAAGAGACATTAGAGTATAAAAGGATCTCGGTGCAAAGTCGGCGATTCCTAACCAGTTAAATGGCGCCATGAAAATCGCCTCTAAATTCATTGCTTCCCACCAACCACTAATCGTTGTAAACAAGGTGTTTTCATTTAAGAGTGGGATGTTTGGCTGTCCCATAATTCTTAGATTAATAGAATAAAGGGCAATCATCATCAGAATACCTGATAATAATGGATTAATGTTACCCTTGGTATGCAGGATGCCTGTGATACATCCTGCAAAGAAGCCTGAGATAGCACCTGCTAGAGTAGCTGTAAAAGGATCGACACCACCAACAATCATCACGGATGTGACAGCGCCACCTGTAACAAAACTTCCGTCTACCGTTAAGTCAGGAAAATCTAGTAAACGGAATGATATATAAACACCTAGTGCCATAATCGCGTAAATTAATCCTGATTCAACTGCCCCGTATAATGCACTAACCATGCTTTACTCACCTTCTTCTTCTGTGGTTACAATCTCCGCTTGTTCTCTTAATTCATCTGTGATCTCTACACCCATTAGTTCAGCTGCTTCTTCATTGACTTCTAGAATTAGGTTTTGTGGATAAGATGCTGGGATGTCTCCTGGATTTTCGCCATCTTCTAAGATTTTAACGGCCTTTTCACCCGCTTCATAACCGATATCATAGTAATCAAACCCATAACCGGCGAAACCTCCACGTCTTACTGAATCTAGTTCACTAACAAATACAGGCATACTTTCATTTTGGCCGACAGAAATAACCGATTCTAATGCACTAACGACTGTATTATCTGTAATAATTAAGAAAACATCTGCCTGACCGACTAAAGATTCAGCAGACTGCATCACTTCTGATGATGATGAAACCGTAGCTTCATGTGTCTCTAAACCATTTTCATCTGCTACTTCATTGACTAACTCTATTTGTCTAACAGAGTTTTGTTCAGATGCATTATATATTAATCCGATTGATTCATATCCCATTTCTTCAACTAATTCCACTGCACTTGGTACCGCATCTGGGTGCATATCTGCCGTTCCTGTTACATTGCCACCTGGTTGATCCATTGTATCCACGAGACCTGCACCTTCTGGATCTGTTACTGATGTAAACACAATCGGAATCTCATCTGTTTCATTTAATGCTGATTGCGTACTTGGCGTTGAGTTACCAAAGATTAAATCAACCTCATCACCAACGAACTGTTCAGCTATGAGAGACGCATTATTGTTATCACCTTGTGCTAATGATATGTCAAAATAAACACTTAGCCCGGCTTCCTCTAAAGCGTCCTGGAAGCCTTCAGTCGCCCTGTCTAAAGATGGGTGTTCAACGATTTGAGAAACACCAACAACAAAGTCAGCATTATCACGGGTCACCTCATCTTCATCTTCATCTTCCGGTTCGTCACCGTTAATTTCATCCTCTGGTTCATCACCGTTACCCTCTTCACTTCCTTCTTCAATCGCTCCAGAACCACACGCAACTAGTATGGATATCACACCAATTACCAATAACAACAATAATTTTTTCATTTTTTAGTCTCCTCCCTTTTCTACATACACGCTTTTATGCATTAAAGCCTTTCGGAATATTGCTAACCATTATATGCCTCTTGACCTAGAAAATCAACAGGTAAATCAAAAAAAGTTCCGCAGCGTCAAAACGCCACGGAACCTTGTAAACGCTTACTTTGTTAATGTGATGCCAATTGATCACGTAAGCTTCTTCGTAAAATTTTTCCGGTTGTATTTTTAGGAAGTTCGTCTAGGAAGTTGATTTCATTTGGAATTTTATACTTGGCCAGTTTATCTTGGCAAACTTTTAACAACTCATTTTCTGTCAGGAAATCATCATTCGAAACGACAAAGGCAACTACGGCTTCGCCTAAGTTAGCATCAGGCACCCCAATAACTGCTACCTCTGTAATACTCTCGTGGCTATAAAGGACTTCTTCTACTTCTCGTGGATAAACATTGTAACCACCGACTAAAATAAGGTCCTTTTTACGATCTACAATATAGAAATAACCTTCTTCATCCTGACGCGCCATATCACCTGTATAAAGCCAGCCATCTTTAATGGTCGCTTGTGTTTCTTCAGGCATTTTATAATAACCCTTCATCACATTAGGTCCACGTACAACCAGTTCACCAACTTCACCGGTAGGTAATTCTTCGCCATGTTCATTGACAACTTTATTTTCAACATTAACAATATTAGTCCCGATCGAGCCTGCTTTACGGGGGCGATCTAAAGGATTGAAACATGTTACAGGAGATGCTTCTGATAAACCGTAGCCTTCAGAAATTTGAACATCAAAATGCCGTTCAAATTGTTCCAATAACGCAACAGGCATTGAAGCCCCTCCCGAGATACATAGGCGTATCCTTGAGAAATCCTTCTCCTCTTCTTTAGGATATTGAAGTAAATAGTTATACATGGTTGGTACACCGGCAAAAACCGTTGATTCATAATCCTTCGCAATTTTAAATACCGCTTCTGGAGAGAATTTCGGGACGATTAAAACCGTCGAACCATTGACCAACGGAGCATTTAAAGCGACTGTTAAACAAAAAACATGGAACATTGGCAAAGCTGCTATAACTCGGTCATTTTCATTGATATCTAAATACTCAGCGACATCCTTCGCATTCGAGTACAGGTTTTGGTGCGTTAACATTGCACCCTTTGGCTTACCAGTTGTGCCAGACGTATATAAAATGACAGCTGTATCATCGTCATTTAACGTCGGACGTTCAAACTCTAAGCTTCCATCCTGTATGAGTTTCGTAAATGAATAGGACTGGTTTTGTAACGTCGACTCATGTTCTTGTGATTGTCGGGTGGTTTCTCCGACAATGTAATGCTGAACATCAGGAATCATTGATGCCATTTGCTCAAACTTTTCCATGAGAATATCTAGCGTGATTATCCCTTTCACATCACCATTATTGACTATGTAAGCAATCTCATCTGCTGTATAAATTGGGTTAATCGGAATCACTGTTAACCCTAAACGCATCGCACCGTAAAGACCAATCACAAAATGTGGTGTATTCCCAACCACAAGCGCGATATGATCCCCCTTCTCATAACCAAGCGATTTTAGACTTGAAGCAAATTTAGTTACCGACCCTTCTAATGTTTGATAATCTGTTTCTTCCCCATTAAACACATAAGCTGGCTTCATCAAATGTTCTTGAGCTGTTAACGACAACTGATCACTTAAATTCATCTAACAACCTCCTCCCTAATAATGAAAACCCTTACAATTAAGAATTGAATGAATAATCATTCATTTAATTGTCTGAATTTAATTATAAATTAAATATTAGAGAAGAGCAAATCCTTTAAATTAACTATATTTCCTGGATTTTAACCGTATTTTGCTTTAATTAACCGTAAATTTAAAATTTTAACTGTATTTTCGAGAAATTAACCGTAAATCTGAGAATTTAACTGTATCCATAAACTAAGTCACTCTATAATATGCTTCACACGTCCAACCTGCCCATCTTCTAAACGCACTTTAATCCCATGAGGGTGATGAGACGATTTCGTTAAAATATCTTTAACGATCCCACGCGTTAACCTACCTGTACGCTGATCTTTCTTTAACACGATCTCTACTTCTATCCCTATTTTAATGTGACTTCTCTGTTGTCCTGACATCATAACCATTCCTTTACTTATTGATACAATCCTATTATTCCAATGGCTTAACCAAATACTCCGCCATTAATTGATTCGTGATTCTAAGCGCCTCCTCCCTACTATGAGCTGGACCCGCAATAACTTGGCCGTCTTCCCCTTTCCAGGTGCCGCCATTTTCAGTTTGTTCAAGAATGGTGATCATGAACTCACTGAAATCATCGTTCACACAAAGTGTTCCATAAGTCTCAATTCGATCATTTCCAATATAATCGATCGTTTCACTGTTTTTACAAATCCCATCATCAAAAACAAGCTCCAATTCATCGTCTCGCGCATCTGTCCCTGGCATCACATGATCATCAATCGCAATTGTTCCTACAAACGTTAAATTGCGAAACAAGCTTTTCTTCAGTTCACCATTAAACTCGACGGTTACTGGTTCCTCATAATCGGCGTTTTCCTCACCCAACTGATACCAGACCCCATCAAACGATTGATCAATCTGCTGAGACGTACTTGTTAAAGAAATTATTAAGACGCCTATTAATAACAGCAAAGCTATAACAACATATGGCCTTTTCATAAAATAAATCCTTTCTGTTTAGCCATTTATCTACATCAATTTAAAAAAGAATAAACAATAAAACCAACAATCATAATCAAAATTAAAATCCCGGTACCTTTCCAGCCTAGTGCACCCACGAGATCAACTAAACTCCCTGATTTAGCTCGGTGGAAGCTATCACCTACATTGCTCGAAGAATTCTTTAAATCCCTTTGTCTTAATCTCTCCCTACGTTCTTCTGGCGATTCCTTCATGATTTCTCCTCCTTATCCGATTCAAAATATGCTTCAACTTGTCTCTCTAATTCTTCAGTCATCCTCTCAACATCCGGCCTGAACTGTTCAGCTACTTCTTTAGGAAAAATCTCTTTAATATCATCTTGGTTATAGCTTCCATCCCTAGGAATTCGATGATCTACAATCCGATAATCTTGATCAACTCTATTAAAAATAATCGCAACTGGTAGTGATGCCCCACTTAAATGTTCTAAGTCCTGATTATACTCGCCACACACGGACCAAACGTAATGATACAAATCCTCATCATCTTCAAAAACCCCATATGAGTGATCAGTACAAAAGACTTTATGATCAAAAGATGAAGAAGCAACCTCTTCTGCTAGATACTCAGTTGTTAGCCCTTCAATTATTTCACGATCTGGTTCTGGTAAATCAGCTTGATCAACTCTGTTGTTATATTCATCACCACAAGCAACTAAGAGCAACGTAAAAAGCAAAAAAAGCAAGATACGAACCAACATAGATCAACTCCTACCATACGAAACTATTTCCATTTATCATACCATAATATAAAGACTTTTTGATTGACTTTTCTGACTTATCTTTCCTGTTACTAACGATTATGTTAACTTAAGTGTAGTGATTCTACTGACTTATAAGTAAGGAGTTCATATGTCATGAGATACGTTGCTTTGTTACTGCTAATTTCTCTATTAACAGGGTGTAATAATGGTCCAAAAGAAGAAGACATTCAAAGCCTACTAGCACCAACACCTGACACGTTTAGCCTTTACGTTATTGTTGAAGAACAAGAAGATAGAGAAAACCGTGATTTCGATTTAAAACAAATTCTAAGTGAAGAAAGCCTGGATGTGACCGCGCATGGTGATGGTGTATGGGGAGTGGATAGTGGATTGTTAGAAGTATTTGATATAGAGGAATATCCAACCTTTCTTATTTTTAATCAAGAGGAATTTTTATTACAAACGACTAATGTTGATGAAGTTGATCAATTCTTATCGTCAAATGACCCTTGGGATACACTTGAATAGCAAAAAATCCAGCACTTATCATAATCATAATCTGGCTAGCAGTTTACCCACCTTCTCTTAGCCTTGTGGCAGACGGAAGTGAAGTCTTGGCGACGGGCGACGGGTTATGGTTAGCGATCGGACAGGAACTTTTCCAAAGAATAAAATCATGCTAAGCATTAAAAAACGGACACCCCTTCTCTTTTAACCTCTTAGGAATGATATCCATCGTAAAGTCTCTAGGGTCTAAAGACTCGTTCAATTCATCCCAAAACAATGGTGTGGCAACCGTTCCTTCTTTCGTTGCCCTCGGAGAATATGGTGCAATAATCGTTTTGCCAGGTGCATGTTGAATATAATCTAAATAAAGTTTATTACCTCGATTTTTCTTTAAACGTTCAATCGTAAACGACTCTGGGTATTTTTCAACTAAAACCTTCGCGACTGCTTCCATGAATTCACGTGTATCATCAAAGGTCATGTCTTCTTCTAATGGAATATGCAGCTGCAATCCTGTCTTCCCTGATGTTTTTACATTCACTCGAAATCCTTGATGCTCACACATTTCCTTAATTAATTGTGCAGCTAAAACGGCTAAAGGGAATTGCTTCAGAGTCGGAGGATCTAAATCAAACACCATCTCATCTGGCAAATTGGAATCAATCCGTTGAAAAGGTACATGATACTCAATCGCCGCATGATTCCCAAACCAAAGTAGGGTCTGTAAATCCTGACAAACAATATCCTCTTCATCATCTTCACCTGGTACAGTTTGGATAAACTCAGGTGCATAATCAGGTAGGTGCTTTTGATAAAAGGAATGCTCATCAATCCCATCTGGAAAACGAATCATCGTTAAGCGCTTATTTTTTAACCTTGGTAGTAGTAATGGTGCGACCTCGCGCAGATACAAGACAAAATCGCGTTTATTAAAATCAGGAAACAAATATTTATCTGGTTTGGAAATCTCAATAGAATTCGGTAACTGCCCTAACCCTTCACGTACTGCTTCATACGTACAATCTTTTGGTTCTAAATCAAAACGAAACTGCTGAAACACAGGCTCACGCAGTTCACGGTCTTTCGCTTCTAAACAATTCACTTCCACACAAACGCTCGGAGGAATTTCCCATGTATTAGCGTCTACTTTCCCCCCATTCTCCTTGACAAACTTCCTAAGCGTTGCCTTTTGTTCATCATCAAAACCATGCTTTAATTTACCTAGTAGTATGATGTCATCGCCCCTATAAATTGACACATCATAATAGTCATTTTCCATATTCCATGTGGTAAGAAAGCCTGTCACTGTACGCCAGTTCTTCACCTTTTGCCACTTAGTTGTTCTCTTCCCATTAGTGATTTTTGATCGCTGATTTTTCGCAACTAGTCCCTCACCTTGGTGTAAAAATACATCCTTCCATGCTTGGTCTTCTCTAACGTATTGGTCAACTAAATGGATCCGTTGTGAGGGATCGGTCAACTCCCATTCCATCTCTTTGAAAAATTGCTCCAACTGTTCACGTCGTTTATGTAATAGCTGATTTTCGATATTTTTCCCCTTTAACTGTAAACCATCAAAAATCACTAACGTAGCAGGACGATGATGACTCAACTTATCAACACCTTCATTCGATTTCGTCCTCCCTCGCTTTTGAATCATCGAAAAGTTAGCACGTAACCTCGTTTCCAACACTACTAACTCCCCATCAAGGAACAACGGTAAATACGGCTTAGCTTCCTCAGCATGTTCCTCACACCACTCCACAATCTCAGGAAATTGTGGAGTCAAATCTGTTCCATTACGACTCCACAGCTTGACTGCATCTTCGTTCCACTCCAAGCCACAACGAAACCCATCATACTTCACCTCATAAACCCAATCCTCACCCTTTGGAATGTCTTCCACAAGAGTTGGTAGCATTGGCTTCCACATCATTAACCACCCCTCCAAATCTAGGCTTATTTTTAACGTTTTAGTGCATTTTTATCAATAAAAAGAGAAATGATAACCATTAAAGGAGTTGATCGTCATGCATACGATGTGGAAGGGAACGATAAGCTTTGGCCTTGTGAACATCCCGGTCAAACTACATTCAGCAACTGAAAACAAAGATATTAAACTTCGAAACCTGCACAAAGAGTGCCAATCACCTGTACAATATGAGAAGACATGTCCTGTCTGTGATAAAGAAGTCACGAACGATGATATTGTCAAAGGATTTGAATACACGAAAAATAAATTCGTCATTTTAGAAGATGAGGATTTAGAACAATTGAAAGAAGCAAAAGACGATAAATCCGTTGAAATCGTTGACTTTGTTAAGCTTGAGGAAATTGATCCAATCTATTTTGACCGAAGCTACTACCTATCCCCTAATGACGGTGGTGGTAAGGCATATTCATTACTACGTCAAGCCCTTGAAGAAACAGGGAAAATTGGTCTGGCTAAGATTACGATCCGTTCAAAAGAACATTTAGCAGTCGTACGGATTTACAAAAACACCCTCGTCATGGAAACCATTCACTATCCAGATGAAGTACGTGCCGTTGGCGAAGTGCCCAATGTTCCTGAAGAAGATAACATCGTTGAAAAAGAGCTAGAAACAGCCAAGATGCTAATTGATCAGTTAACCACCGAATTCGAACCAGAAAAATATACTGATGAATATCGAACTGCACTATTAGATTTAATTGAGCAAAAAAAAGAAGGCAAGGAAGTCGCAACTGCCAAAGAACCAGAAAAACCAGACAACGTCACCGACCTTATGGAAGCTTTGGAAAAGTCGCTTAATAAAACGAAGAAAGGAAAAGGTGGCACAAGGAAGAAAAAGACAACAACCGGTCAAAAGAAAAAGACGACTGCTTCCACTCAGAAAAAGAAAAGTGGTTAATAATTACCGGATTCTCACTTTTATTATTAAAAAACTCGACAGTTAACGCTGTCGAGTTCTTACCCATTTCCGCTTTGATACCCTAAATCATTCACACAGCACCCAAGGGACACATCCATTCAAATTACCCCCAAAAGCATTCTTAGCTTATGGGGGGGCTATTAATAGATTAATGACAAGAAATCTTCATCTTCTAGTTTTCCTAAATAGTGTTGAAGATCAACGTCTTTTAACGCTTCCTTGATTGCTTCACGTTCATATCTTACACCTTTTAACTTATCCTCTACATCTGTTACTTCTCCGATACCAAAAAAGTCCCCATAAATGGTCACATCCTGAATAATGCCTTTTTTCACATCTAAGCGAACGTCGTAAGAACCAACACCCTCAATACGCTTTGAGTGTTGGATGTTAAAAGCTGGTGAACGGCCATAATTCCAGTCCCACTTTTGATAACGTGATTCTGAGATCTCATAAATCTTCTTCCAGTCATCTTCTGTTAACTCATAGCGTGGGACATCTTTCACATCTTCCACATCAAAAATGTATCTTAATAAAATTTCTTTAAACTCGTCCATTGTGATTTGCTCATCCAAGAACTCTGAAATATTCGCCACCCGACTACGGATTGATTTAATTCCTTTTGAACGGATCTTCTCCGACTTCACACGTAGTGATTGAATGACATTTTCAACTTCTGAATCAAACATTAATGTTCCGTGGCTGAACATACGACCTTTCGTTGTGAACTGGGCATTACCAGAGATTTTACGTCCTTCAACAGTAATATCATTTCGTCCAGATAACTCTGCATTCACTCCTAATTTTTGAAGCGCATCAACTACAGGCTGTGTAAATTTCTTAAAGTTGCTAAAGTTATTTCCTTCATCCTTAGCTAAAAAGCTAAAATTCAAGTTCCCTAAATCATGGTAAACCGCACCACCACCAGACAAACGACGGACGACTTTAATATGATTAGCATCAACATAATCTGTGTTAATCTCTTCAATAGTGTTTTGATTCTTACCAATGATAATTGATGGGCCATTTACATAAAACAATAAGTATTGCTGATCATCATCGATATTTAAATGCTTAAGTGCATATTCTTCAATGGCTAGATTTATTTGTGGGTCAGTTATTCCCTCATTATCAATAAAATACAACATAATAATTGCCCCCTCTTCAACCTCTATTTAAAGTATAAACAAACTCTAACTGCATTCCAAACGATTACTCCCCGGTCGACCAAGTCAATCCTTCATGTGCCAATTTTATCTCACCTGTAAATAACGATTTCGCTTCTGTAACTAAACTTTGCTGTTCACCAAAGTGGGGTAAATGTGTCAACCAAAGCTCACCAACACTGGCCTCACGCGCAACTCGACCACACTCTTCACTTGTCATATGACCAGCTTTTGAACCATCCATCCCTTGGTAAAAACTACTCTCTGCAATTAAGAGATCCACACCTTTAGTAAAACCAATTAGTTCTGGGAAAAATGCTGTATCCGCTGTATAAACCAAGCTGTTCTCACCATTTGTAATACGCATGGCATAGCATGTCTTTGGATGCTTCGTTTTTAGAAATGAGAACGTAAATGGACCAATCGTTAAATCTTCACCTACTTGATAAGCTTCTCCTTTTGTTGCCACATGATTAAGTAAATCAAAATTGGTTTCACCGTCATTTGCCGCATAAATGGGAACATTATTTTTCTTCCCATTCAGCTGCTGATTCACTAAACAAAAATACTGAAAGGAACCTAAATCCGCCACATGATCATGATGAAAATGCGATAGGATAACTGCATCAATTTCATCCAAAGATGTATATTGTTGTAGGCGTGAAAGTGCACCACTCCCTAAATCAATCACCACTTTAAACCCGTTTTGTTCTAGTAAGTAACATGAAGTCGCGCTTTCCACCTCCGGATAAGCACCCCAATAACCAATCACTGTCATCTTCATATAGGACTTACCTCCCAATTTTATTCTATAACAGATTTAAACTTAACAAAACTGTATTAGTACAGTATATTAATAGTAAGAAGTTTTCTTAAAATTCAACCTTTAAGGAGGGCTTACCCGTGTTGACGTCACCTGTCCAATTCTTTCGCAAATTACCCAAAAAGCAATGCGCTGTTTGTAAACAGAATATTAACGAGCAAGCCGATTGCTATACAAACAAATGCGAAAAATGCATGACTGTCCTATAACAAATAAAATCAACCTCTTAGTTAAGCTAAAAGTTTAACCACATATATGACTCCACGTATGACTTGTAAAAAAAGTGCTCTAATAAACTAGAGCACTTTTTCCTTGATCGAAAACAATCATGAATTTGATTCAACAATCTTATTAACGGCTGCGATTGCTTGGTTCATACAGTCCGGTAAGCCAACACCACGATAAGCGTTACCCGCAAGGAAAACGTTAGGCAAGTGCTCACTTAGTTTCTGTTCTAGCTGATCCAAACGTTGCAAGTGTCCAACTGTATACTGTGGCATCGCATCAAACCATCGTGTCACTAACTTGAACTTTGGCTCTTGATCAATCGTCATGATTTTCTTCAAATCATCCATCACCAGTTTGGAAATCTCATCGTCTGATAACTCTAGCACCTCTTCATCATCTGGCTTTCCAACATAAGCTCGCATTAGTACGGAACCATCCGGTGTTGTGTGTGGCCACTTCTTATGAGTCCAGGTACAAGCTGTAATTCGATAATTTTCTTTTCGAGACACAACGAAACCAGTACCATCTGGGAGATTTTTTATCGCATCTTGATCAAAAGCCATCGCTACATTCGCAACCGATGTATTTTTGGTCACTGAAAGTTCGTGCATAAAGTCGTACTGACTAAAGATTTTCTTTGTCACATGATGTGGTGTTGTGGCAATCACATAATCCGCTTCTAACACATCATCTTGACCATTGATATGAACGTGGTACCTGTCACCACGTTTTTCGATATGAGTGACGTCTGTTGATGTTAACAACTTAGAATCAGTTAATGCCTGTTCTAAACCGTCAACTAAAGTTTCGAGGCCACCTTTTAAAGTTAAAAACATCCCTTGTTTTTTTCCTGACGTTTGCTTCTTAGGTGTTGATTTTTGTAACCCACGAATTAAGCTACGGTGCTTTTGTTCCATCTTCAAGAAATGTGGAAAAGTCGCATTTAAGCTTAGTTGATCAATATCACCTGCATAAATCCCCGAGATCAATGGGTGGATTAGGCGATCAACCACTTCATCTCCTAATCGACGGCGAAAAAAGTGACCAACAGAAATATCGCCATCAACTTCTGTCTTGCCTTTAGTTAAATCCTGTAATGCAGCAAGTTTACCTTTCCAAGTAAACAACGTTGAAACTGCAAACGGTTTAATCTCTGTCGGAACTCCCATAACCCCACCTTTTGGAATTGCGTGAAGACGGTCTTGAGATAAAATATAAGATCTCCCAGTAGAGTTACGTACTAGCTGATCAGCCATTCCTAAATCTTCGACTAACTGTTTCGCAGTTGTTTTACGCTCTAGAAATGAATCAGGTCCACGTTCAATGGTAAAACCATCACGTTTCTCCGTTTTTATTTTTCCGCCTAGGTGGTCTGATTTTTCAACTAAGGTCACCTCGGTATTCATATCACTCGTTTGTAAGTAATAAGCAGCAGTGAGACCGGTGATTCCCCCACCAATAATTACTACTTGCTTGCGTTCGTCACTCATCTTCGACTACCCCTTCAACGTATCTAATACTACCTTTGATAACGTTTTGATAAATTTCGGATGAGAATTAGGCATTTCCGGACGGTAGTAAGATGCCTGAATGTCATCACAAACTTCTTTACATTCAATGTCATTATCGTAAAGTACTTCTAAGTGGTCAGAAACAAATCCTACTGGTGCATAAACGAACGTTGAATAGCCTTTTTGTTCAAATAAATCACGTGTTAAGTCTTGAACATCGGGACCTAACCAAGGTTCAGGCGTGTTTCCTTCACTTTGCCAGCCTATTTCGTAGTCGGTAATTCCTGCTTGTTCAGCAATTAAGTCGGCCGTTCTTTGTAATTGTTCCGGATATGGATCACCGTCTTGGATAATCTTCTCAGGTAAGCTATGTGCTGAAACAATTAAGCAAGCGTTCTCTCGCTCTTCTTCTGTCATCGTGCCATACACCTTGTTAACTTGCTCAACCCAGTACTCAATAAAGCCTGGCTCATCATACCAATCCACAACAGATTTTAAGTTAATACCGTGTTTTTTAGCTTCCTCTTGAGCACGTCCGTTATATGATTTAATACTGAATGTTGAGTAGTGTGGTGCTAGTACGATGCTCACTGCTTCATTTATACCGTCTTTCGCCATTTCTTCAACGGCATCCTCAATAAATGGGTCAATGTGCTTCAAACCTAAGTAAAGTTTAAATTCCACGTCATCTTGCTCTTCATTTAATTTTGCCTCAAGCGATTCGCCTTGTTCTCTAGTGATTCGTGCCAATGGTGAAATCCCACCAATCGCTTCATAACGACTACGTAAATCTTCAATCATTTCATCTGTTGGTCGATTCCCTCTGCGAATATGTGTGTAATAACGCTCTAAATCCTCATCCTTGTAAGGCGTTCCATAAGCCATAACAAGTAGTCCTACTTTTTTCTGTGTCATCCTTTTTCAACCTCTCTTACTTTGAAGTATAATCATGGACAAACGCCGCTAATCGCTTCAGTGTATCTGGTTGGATTTCAGGAAATACGCCGTGTCCTAAGTTAAACACATAACCTTCTTGGTCTTTTCCTTGATCTAAGATTTCTTTCGTTCGTTTTTCAATAACGTCCCAATCAGCTAGCAAAATTGCTGGATCAAGATTCCCCTGTAAGGAACGATTGATGCCCATACTTCTAGCATCATTAATCGATGTACGCCAATCCAAACCGACTGTTGAAACTGGAAGGTCATTGAACTCGAGTAGTAAATGATTGGCTCCAATTCCAAACAAAATCGTCGGCACACCCTCTTCGTTTAAGGCGTTAAAGATTTTTTGCATAACTGGCTTAATAAAAATTCGATAGTCTGCTGCACTAACCGCTCCAACCCAGGAATCAAAGATCTGAATTGCTTTAGCACCTGCATTAATTTGTGCTTTTGTATAAGTAATAATCATATCACCAAGCTTGTCCATTAAAGCAAACCAAGTCTCGGAATCCCCATACATCATCGCCTTAGTTTTATTGTATTGCTTCGAAGGCCCTCCTTCAATCATATAGCTTGCTAAGGTGAAAGGAGCTCCACTAAACCCTATTAAAGGAACGTTTAACTTCTCTTCTGTTAAAATTTTAATCGTTTCTAAAACATAAGGAACATCTTCTTCTGGGTTTAGCTCACCTAACTTATCCACATCTGCTTTGGTTTTGATGGCATTGCCAATAACCGGACCAACACCTGCTTTAATCTCAACGTCGACACCCATAGCCGGTAAAGGAGACATGATGTCCTTATAGAGAATAGCTGCATCTGTTTGGTAGTTAACAACTGGCAGTTCTGTGACATAAGCACATAGCTCAGGTTGATGCGTAATCTCAAATAAAGAGTATTTCTCTTTTAATTTTCGATACTCAGGTTGTGAACGCCCAGCCTGACGCATGAACCATAACGGTGTGTAGTCCGTTTTTTCTCCTTGATAAGCTTTCAAAATCGTATCATTAAACTGTGTCATCAAATTCTCACCCTTCGTCATTCCATCTGCATTCAATATATAGGAAAATACAGCTACTGTATAGTCATAGATAGGAATTGTCATGAATTTGTCTAACTCTTTTTACCCATTAAAACGCTGAGTCTTTATTCGACGATTCCCCTTCCACGTCATTCAAAGGATTAACTGGAACAACATAATAGGAAGGGTTATCAAACATACGTATTTGTCGTATTTGATAACTTCCTACTCCCGTTACGGTATCTAAATAATCGACTTTACCATCAATTTCTCGGTAGATATGATACTTCACCCGTTCATCCTTAGAAGCTGTCCAGTTCAATTCAACATGTAAACCATCTCTAAATCCTAGTGAAACATCAGCACTTAAATCATGAATAACAGGTAATTGTACAGGTGGCTCTAGATCATTTACATGTTCTGGCTTTTCAAAGTTTGCTTGAAAGTCCTTGGTATCATCCAACTTAGCTAAGATCGATTCAGCTAAAGCGTTCGCCGTTCGACTTCCCGCTGTTAAATAATGATCCTCATCACTAATATCGTAGCCAATCCAAGATGCCATCACATATTCTGTATTAAACCCGACAAACCAAGCATCACGAATTCCGTTACTTTGTTGTGGGTGCTGTGTCGTCCCTGTCTTACCTGCCAAATCTTTTTGATATTTACCAACTTGAGCGGTTCCATCTGTGACAACCGCTTGCAGCATTCGTGTTAAATACCAAGAAGTCTGGCTAGAGAATAGTCGTTCAATCGGATGATTCGGTCCTTCTAAAATGTCACCTTGACGATCCTCAACCTCAATAACCGCATAAGGTTCGATAAACCTTCCCTCATTATAAAATGCTCGATATAAACTAGTTAATTCAAGAGGACTTAGCCCTTCACTTAATCCTCCTAAAGCAACAGATAAACCATCATCTGGGAGTTCAACCCCCACTTCTTTCATATATTCAAGCCCTTGACTTACACCGATTTCATTTAATAAGGCTACTGCTGTTGTATTCTTTGATACCCTTAAAGCATCATACATCGTGACTTCACCTTCATAAACATCATCAATATTATGAGGACTATAGCCATCATAATCAATGATTTCATCAGGGAGTATAGAGTAAGGGTGGTAATCACTTTCCTCTAAAGCAGGTCCATAAACGGCAAGTGGTTTAATCGTTGAACCAGGTTGTCTACGCACATCAATCCGGTTCAGATCCCCTTGCTGATAATTCCGGCCACCAATTGCCGCTCGTATGAGTCCAGTCGTTTGATCAAGAATAACTGTTGCCCCCTCGATGTTATCTTTAGAACCTTGGAAGTATTCGTCCTTTTGCATTTCCTGATATGCAATTTCCTGAGCTTCTTGGTCAAGTCCAACAGTTATTAAATAACCACCCGTATAAATTTCTTCTCGAGTCAGATGATAATCCTCTTCAAGCTCCTCTAGAACAACATCGACATAGCTGCTTAACCACGGGCTCTCTTTACTCTCACCCATCTCTAATCCTAAGGTTTTACCACGTTCGTGTCTCATCGTCTCAGCATCAAGCATACCAACATCATACATTCTACTTAAAACCACATTACGTCTTTCTAGAGCTCTTTCCTCATCAACCGTAGGGGAGTAATAATTCGGTGCTTTCGGTAAAGCTGCTAATAACGCCCCTTCAGATATGGATAACTCCGCTACCGATTTTGAATAAAAAGTTTGAGCTGCTTCCTCAATCCCATAAACACCATTTCCAAAATAAATTTCATTTAAATAATACTCCAATATTTCATCCTTTGAACGGTGTCTTTCTAAATAAATAGCACCCATTACTTCCTTCGTTTTCCGTAACCAAGATTTATCATTAGTGAGTGAGGTATTCTTAACAAGCTGTTGGGTAATGGTACTAGCCCCCTCAGCCTTACTCCAACTCGTCACATCACGATAAATTGCCCGGGTAACCGACCAAAAGTCGACACCACTATGTTCATAAAACCGGTGATCTTCAATAGCTAAAAAAGCATCAATCACATGCTCCGGGACCTGCTCAATCGGTACATATGTTCTATTTTTATCATAAAGTTTAATAATCTCGTCTCCATCTTCCGTTTGTAATATGGTCGACTCCGAAAATACAAAGTGCTGGTCATCTACGACAAAGCGACCACCAAGTAAAATGAACATGAACCCTAAAAAGCTTAAACCAACTAAAACTATTAAACTATAGACAATCCATCTCCATTGTTTAAAGGTTTCATTTATATATTTCCTAACGGCCATCCTGCCACCTCGTTATTGTTAATTAGATTAACCTTCATTATAGTATAGCTGATAATTTTCGACAAAAAATTCACCTTTAAGTGAATGAACCACATGAGGTAGTTGTGTAGGACGTAGATGATAGATCATTTTGAGCCACTTAACACTTCTCATGTAAGGATGGTAAGTTGGGGGTTGAATTTGATTGATTAAATGAGGATTGAGTGATTTTATTAATGGATAAGTGGAGTTATTGAGGAATGAGTGAATTAATTGATGAATTACTTCCTATAATTGTTGAATGCTGCTAATTTATTGATGAATTCGCATGATGAAGGACTTTGTGCATTCAAGGAATTCTAACTATTCGTTCGTGGTGCATCATTCAGCGTTCTGCCCATCTCATCCGTCCGTCACGGGGCTTCATCCGACTGTCGGCCCATCTCGTCCGTCCGTCACGGGACCCCATCCGACTCTCAGACCTTCTCATCCGTCCGTCACCGTGCTCCATCCGACTCTCAGACCTTCTCATCCGTCCGTCACGGGGCCCCATCCGACTCTCAGACCTTCTCGTCCGTCCGTCAGGGGCTCCATCCGACTGTCAGACCTTCTCATCCGTCCGTCACGGGGCCCCATCCGACTCTCAGACCTTCTCGTCCGTCCGTCACGGTGCTCCATCCGACTGTCGCGTACCGAAAATTCGACGCTTCCACTCCGTTCCAACAGTCGCCACCTCCTATAACATAAAAAAGGATTCATGAGTCACTTCATGAATCCTCCAAGTTATTTCATTAACCCTTTTTGATGCGCATAAACAGCTGCTTGTGTCCGGTCTTGAACTTCTAATTTATGGAGAACGTTACTGACATGCGTTTTCACCGTTTTGATTCCAATGAACAGCTTTTCACTAATTTCTGCGTTTGTCAATCCGTTACCAATACATATCAATACTTCTAATTCTCTTTCAGTGAGCTCCTCATGAGGTAATCGCTCAGGTGTACGAATACGTGACATCATCTTTCCGGCTACCTTAGGTTCAATGACATTCTCACCATTCGCTGCTTTTTTTACCGCTGCGGCAATTTCATCAGCCGACGAAGTTTTCAACATATAACTAAATGCACCTGCTTCTAATGCTGGAAATACTTTCTCATCGTCATAAAAACTAGTTAAAATGATAATCTTACAATCCGGTAACTGATTCGTAATCTTCTCAGTCGCTTCAATACCTGTGCCATTTTCCATCATCAAATCCATTAATACCACATCAGGTTTTTCTTTTAAAACTAACTCCACACCTTGATTTCCACTAGACGCTTCACCAACTACGTCAATACTTTCCTCTGTCATGAGATAAGTCTTAATCCCCTTACGAACGACATCATGATCATCAACAATGACCAGTTTAATCGTATTCACAGTTATCCTCCACCTTTACTTTGGAATCCGCATATCCAAATACGTTCCTTCCCCCTGTTTAGATTTAATTCGGAAAGTACCACCAATTTCTTCACATCGTTCTTTCATGGTACGTAAGCCATAAGAAGCTCCACGGTCCAGTTGTTGATTGACATCAAAACCTTCCCCATCATCACTTATATAAATATAAATATTATCCTTTTCTTTAATTCTTAAGACTATGTTAGAAGCGTTCGCATGACGTAATATATTTGACAAGGCTTCTTGAACCATCCGAAAGATATGTTCCTCTTTAGCTTGTGACAAATCAATTGATTCTTCTATATCTAGATGAAATTCGACATGGCATCTTTTCTTTAATTCTTCAATTAATCGTTGAATTCCTTCTTCTAAAGTTTCGCCTGATAAGTGAACAGGTCTTAAATGTAGTAATAATGCCCTCATTTCATTTTGAGCCTGTAAAGACATACTGGCGATTTCTTCAACTTGCTCCTTGGCTTGTTTAGGATGTTGATCAATAATTTTGGCTGTAGCTTCAGACATCATTGTTAAGGCAAACAATTGCTGACTAACTGCATCATGTAAATCACGTGCTAGCCTTTGTCTTTCCTCAATCGTCGCAGCCATATGTGCTTGCTTGGCAAACTCAGATTTTTCTTCCGCTAAACGCTCTAATGATTTCACCTGACCTTTTAACTTTCTTGCTAAGTCATTCAGTTCCGTACCGAGCGTATCTAATTCATCGTTGTGATCCTTCAAAATTAATTTCGCACCATATTTGCCTTCTGACAAAGTAGAAATATAGATAGAGTAAGCATGTAATCGGTCTTTAAATTCTCCACCCTTTTTATACATCACTAGTAGACCAACAGGCGTCATCACCAATGCCATTGTCCCTAAAAATAGAAAAATGCCTTCAATTGTTAACCACTCAGGCTGAATAACCGAATACGTAAAAAATAATACAAGCGAAATCAATAACAAAGAGAAATAAATCATATACAAATTCATTCTAATAAATTGATATCTAATACTTTGTAATCTTTTTAACACGACGAATCGCTCCTAAACGGATAAGATTTGAATGTCACCAATCTGGTAGCTAGCATAAATATTTAATTTGCGAGTTGCTTGATCATACCCTTCTGACTCATAACTAACGGCATTATTAAAGCCAGATCCGACCTCCTCAAAGATTCTAACCTCACCGATATTCACTCGCCCATAAATTTTCACAGCTACATGTTCAGGGACTTTCACCACTAAATCAGCAATATATCCCTTTAATGTAATGAACGACTCCTCATCCGGAATATATCCCTTGGAAAAATCGATATATACATCACCGACAACAGACCATAAATCCATTGACTCGACTTCCCAATTATCCTTAGACAAATTAATATCAGATACAAAGTGCTTTCCCGTATCGATATGATATTTATATTTGCCTGTTCGTTGTTTTGAGTGTTTCTTACGCTCACTTTTTTTATCTTCATCAGCTTCATTGTTGGAGTAAGAATCGTTAAATGAACTATCCTTCTCACTTACTGAATCAGTGAGATCTTCAACAACATCGTTAACCCCTTTGACGACATCATCAACTTCATCAACGACATCGTCAACAACCTCTTCGACCCATTGATCAGAAGTTCTTGATTTATTATTTTTTTTAATAGATTCTTCATTGGTTACCACTTGAACCGAAACCATTTTTTTGCCAAACAAAATCTTAGCACCTATATAGATTAAAATAATTGGCCAGAGCTTCCATACATCAGCAAACGTAAAATCATAGACCCCAAAGTTCCCTAACCATAGCAATATACCAAAGACAATTAAGAAGAGACCAAATAACCAACTTCCACTCTTATCTCGTCTGAAATAATTAACAAATAACAAAAAGCCTAACACCACAAAAATAACCGGCCATGAATCCCAAACAACACTCGATATTTCCACGGAAATAATTTGGAGATTTTGTAGAATAATCGTAAAGCCGATAATTATTAACAATACGGCAAATAACCATTTAAAGAATCTCACCCTACACCACACCTTTTAGTTGACTGGTTAATTTTTACAAATGCAATTTTGATTCTTATTACAATTGAATTAATTCTATCATACCTATTACACTAAAACGCCGTAACATACTATAGAATGTTTTTAACTCAGACTAGAGACCGAGAGAATAAAACCAGCTTGTTTAACAAAAAATAAAACGGGTATGCAATCTATGTAAGTTAAAATGAAAGGGTGGATAAACATGGATCAGAAATTACAAGAATTAATTGATGGCCTAAACGAAGATCTATCTCATGAGTACGGTGCAATTATTATGTACACGTATAACGCCTCGGTAGTCTCCGGTTTGTACAGACAAGTCCTTAAACCATTTTTTGAAGGCGAAGTGGAGGATGAGGCTTCACATGCCCTTTACTTATCAGATAAAATTAAAACACTAGGTGGTACACCAACAACGACGCCAGCAAAAGTGGAGCAATTAACAGATGTTAAAGACATTCTAGAGGCCACACTAAAAGCAGAAACAGACACCATTAATCGCTACGAAAAGCGAAAAGAACAGGCAGAGGAACTTGGCTATACTGAACTTGCTGTTAAACTAGATGACATGATTGCTGATGAAACTCACCATAAAGAAGATATTGAAAAATTACTAGAGGACCCAAGTTTTAAATAATCATCTGAGCAAAAGGATGGGACAAACGTGTGTTTTGCTAAAGATTGATCCGAACGTCTTTAGCAATATATCACTTAATTATGTTCCATCCTCTTTTTTTATGCCAAAGTAGCGCTTACCTCTGGACTATTTCAGCAAAAATTCTGTTATAATAGAATAATTAATATATTAAAGGGGGAAGCGAAGAATGTGGGAAAAACTCTATAAAAAAATCGATGGTCTCTATGACAAGATGGTTGCCGACAGACGTTATCTTCATCAGCACCCAGAATTGTCCTTTGAAGAAAAAGAAACAGCTAAATTCATTACTAATCGCTACGACGAATTAGGCATTCCATACAAGAGTAACATCGGTGGGTATGGCGTAGTTGCAACTTTAGAAGGTGGTAAGTCCGGAAAGACAGTCGCTTTACGTGCTGACTTTGACGCCCTACCGATCCAGGAAGAAAATGATGTTCCTTACAAATCAAAAGTCGACGGTAAGATGCACGCATGTGGTCATGATGGTCACACCGCATCATTATTAGCTGTTGCCGAAGCAGCTTTAGAATTTAAAGATGAACTACCTGGTAAATTAGTTTTCTTACATCAACCAGCTGAAGAATACGCTCCAGGTGGCGCTAAACCAATGATTGAAGATGGTGGATTAGAAGGTGTTGACGCCGTATTTGGGACTCATTTATGGTCTAACACTAAACTAAATAAAATTGAAACAACTAAAGGTCCATTCATGGCTGGTGCTGATCGCTTTACCATTATCTTTAAAGGAAAAGGCGGGCACGGAGCTATGCCTCAACAGACAAAAGATCCTGTTGTCATGGCTGGTCAAGCTATCGTTGAATTACAACAAGTCGTCAGCCGTCGCATTAATCCATTACAGCCAGCTGTTCTTACGATCGGAATCATTGAAGGTGGAAATGCCTTTAATGTGATTCCAGATACAACAAAACTAACGGGTACGGTAAGAATCTTAGATAAAGAGGTTCAAGATCTTGTTATTGAGGAAATGCATAAAGTTCTAAAAGGCATTTCGACTAGCTACGATGCGGAATATGAACTTGATTATATTAAAGGTTATCCACCTGTCGTTAACCATGACAAGGAAGCCAACTTCTATTTAGAAGAAGGGGAGCAAATCCCAGGTGTCACAGATATTGAACAGGTAGATCCGGTTATGGGTGGTGAAGACTTCGCCTATTACTTAGAAGAACGACCTGGTGCATTTTTCTTTACAGGAGCACAAATTGAAGGACACGCTTATCCACATCACCATCCGAAGTTTGACATCGATGAGCGCGCTTTACCAACAGCGGCCAAAGCATTAATTCATGGCTATAAAAAATTCCAAGAAAGCTAATAGATCACAATCCTATTAACTATCACATCAAAAAGCCCCTCAAAGGCAAACAGATATGTGTTTGATCTGTCTACTTTGAGGGGCTTATCACTATCCATTCAACTTTTTTTCCTCTAAGTTTAGTTGCCACGCATTATATGAACTAATCTTTTTCCCATCTAACTTTCATTATAAATATTTTTATGTTACCTCAATCCTACACCTATGCAGGTTCATAAAACCCTTTCCCCAACACTTCTGCAGAATCAGTAACTATAACAAAAGCTTCAGGATCAACTTCCTTAACCGTGCGTTTTAAACCTGCCACCTCTGATTGGTTAACGACACACATTAATACAGGTCTTTCCTCATCAGTGAATCCACCTTTGGCAGTAAGTTGGGTAACTCCTCGGTCGACCTTTGTATAGATGGCCTTTTGTACTTCTTTAAACTGATTTGAAATAATTAAAGTTGTCTTCGTCTTATTAAAACCAGTCTGTACTAAGTCAATCGATTTACTTGTCATATATACACCAATTAATGCGTATAAACCTAACTCAATATCAAAAACAATAATTGCTGTTAAGACGATCATCCCATCAATTACCGCAATACTTGCACCAAGCGATAAACTTGAAAATTTATGAATGAGCTGTGCAATTAAGGCTGTGCCTCCTGTTGAAGCATCACCTAAAAATACGATTCCTAACCCAATACCGACACCCAAACCACCGAACAACGCAGCTAATAAAGGGTCAGTCACAAACGGTTCGATGTGACGGGTCAAATAGACAAAAAATGGTAAAATTAACGAACCTGCCAGTGACCTAAATGCAGAACCCTTCCCTAAAAGATAATAAGCCACTATTAATAATGGGATATTGATGGACCAAATCACATAAGCCGGTTCGAGTCCAAATAATGCTTCTGTAATCGTACTAATGCCACTAACACCACCGGCCGCTACATAATTCGGTAAAAAAAATCCATTATACACCACTGCTACGATCGCTGAGCCGATGATAATATAAATCAATTGTTCGAGATTGGATAATTCTGTCTTTCTTTTTCTCCCTACCATGTGTCATCGAACCTTTCTGTCTCTGTCATAAGCCGTGATGATTTTACCACTATATTACTGGTTTGTGAACATCAGCATATAAACGCTTTATCAGATAAAAGGGGGAGTGACCTTTCAAAAAACCGGCATTCTTTATACTGGTTATACTGGGTGTTAATTAACGTATCTAATGCGTATACTAAAGATTCCACTATAACAGCAATTCTTCCCTGTTGTTAAGTTCCAAGCTTTCTAATACGGGATTTGACGTAAAAAGCTTCAAATAATACAGCAAATGCTACTGCCAAACCTCCATATATTATAGTTCCCATCCAATCAGTAGCCACTAAAAATATTACGGCCATGATGATAATTTTCAAGAACATTAACATTAAGATCAGTTGGTGAACTGCTTTTTTCCTTAAACCTTGTGAAACGGGATATAACCTAACCCAATCGATGGTACGGTGATGATTATAAATCGTAATAAACTGAAAACCTGTTATAAATAAAAATAACATCGCGAAAATGATCTTACCCCAAAAGGCTGGGATCCAAAATACAAAAAAGATAGCTAGTAATAGCAGTCGCAAGTACATGCCAAAATAATCACCACTTCGTATAAAAGTAATGCTATATAAATAAATGAACGTCTGACTTTGTTTAGTTGGCATTCTTCTTGTAACTAAACTGACTAATCCGTGACGTTTCTTAGGTTTTCTTTTCAAATCAGGAACATCTGTTGATAAATTGGCAATTCGATAGAAAAACTGCAATCTGGCATCTTCTTTTTCAATCAAATCATCCCAAGGAAGGCTGTACTTTGTGTAGACATTCCAATAGTTTAAGAACATCACACCCACAATTAGGGCAACAGCCACAATCGCATAGGCAGGTTGTCCTATCGCTAAGAAAAATACCAAAAACACATTGATCACAAAGCGAACACCGATATCTAAGTAGTGTAAGCGTGTATCTCTCGTCTTGCCAATAAACCAAGTTGCTAGTAAATTGCCAACCTTTACGGCTAAGGCTACGATTAATACAACTAATAGATATAAAGCAGCAACTTGTTCATAAACGGTAAAGTATAGTGGCGATAGTGCAAATAGGAAAATCGCAACCCAGTAACTTTGCATCACAAAACTATAAATCACACTGTTTCGAATATAAGGCTTTAAACGATTCTCGACCGTTAATAAAAATACGGTATCTGCTTCTTTGAAAAATGTTCTAACCGGGCTATAAGTTAACAACGATCCAATCAAGACCGCCATAATCCAGGCAACAGGAAACGTATTTGGCACCGTCTCCAACCACTGCTGATAAAAGAATGCAAACGCTGCGACAAAAAAGATCAGCGCAAAGGCTAAATGGTCATTGAATATAAGTCGCATATAACGACTGACCATTTTTAAATGATTATTTAATCGATCCTTCCATAACTGATTCGTATCCATGTTACGCATCGTCCTTTGTTAGTTGTACATATATATCATCTAAACTAGCGCCCGGCATGCTAAACTCTTTTCGTAAATGCTCCAACGTCCCAAATGCTCGAATGTTCCCATGATGAATGATCACAAACCTGTCACAATACCTCTCAGCAGTCGCTAAGATATGAGTGGACATCAACACTCCTGCACCCTGCTCTTTCATTTCATTCATCGTATCTAAATAAGACTGAATTCCCAATGGATCCAAGCCAACGAATGGTTCATCTACAATGTATAAGGATGGCTTGACTAAAAATGCACACATGATCATTACTTTCTGACGCATCCCTTTTGAAAAATGAACCGGAAACCACTTACGTTTTTTATCTAAGTGAAACTCTTTTAACAAAAAGTCTGTTCGTTCTTGATAAGTTTTATCATCTAATCCATAAGCCATTGCCGTTAACCTTAAATGCTCTTCTAAAGTTAGCTCTTCGTATAACATCGGCATCTCAGGAATATAGGCAAACTCACGCCGATACTTTTCTAAATCATCAATAATACTTTGTCCATTAATATGAACCGAACCACTCTTCGGGTTCATTAAACCAATAATATGTTTAATTGTCGTACTCTTACCTGCTCCATTCAACCCAATCAGACCAACAACTTCACCTTGCTTAACATCAAAAGAGATGCCATGCAAAACATTTTGCTGTGTATAACCACCGACTAGGTCTTTAATAGTTAACAACTCGCTCATCATATCCCTCTTTTCAATCTAAACACTCTCTAGTTATCATACCAAAAAATTCATGAGAATTAATAGCTTAGACCTTTTATTCTTACATTCGACAAAGTATTGCGTTACAATAGCAATATATAGAAATCGTTAAGGAGGATGTTCAATGTCAGATTGTATTTTTTGTAAAATTATTGATGGAGAAATCCCTTCAGCAAAAGTCTACGAGGATGAAGATGTCTACGCCTTTTTAGACATTAGTCAGGTAACTGAAGGACATACACTTGTCATCCCTAAAAAGCATTGCCAAGATGTATTTGAATTAGACGAGGATACAGCAGCTAAACTATTTAAAGCAGTACCTAAAATATCAAACGGAATTAGATCCGCTTATGAGCCAAAGGGAATGAACCTCCTTAATAATAATGGTTCTTTTGCAGATCAAAGTGTTTTTCATATTCATTTACATCTCATCCCACGCTATGATGAGAAGGATGGCTTTAAATCTCAATGGGAAGTACATGGTGATGAATATACTCCTGAAAAACTACAAGAAGTTGCTCAAAAAATTTCCGAACAAATCTAAATCACTGCAGTAAACTTACAATTGCACTAAACATCACAGCATAAAAAAGGTATAATAAAAGTAGAACGTGAAAGGAGTTTTGACTATGGCTAATGGAAAATCATTACTACTAGGAGCACTGTTCGGTGGCATTGTCGGTGCCTCTGTTTCCTTACTGACCACACCAACTTCAGGGGAAGAGATGCGCAGCAGAGTTAAAGAACAAAGTGAACGATTACGTGAAATTACACAAGAAATTAAAGAAAACGGTTTAGACTTAAGAAATCAACTGTCTCAAACGTCTAAAGAAGGCGCAGCACTTCTAAGAGACCTTTCTCAAGATATCAAAACTTCCGTTGAAAGCTGGAAAGAAACTGTCGAACCACATCAAGAAAACCTACAAGAACACCTTCGTCAAATTGAAGAAGGAATAAGAGAACTAGAAGATAAAATTAAAGAGCAAAATTATAACTAAACAGTACTTTCACCCGAGCATTGACGGGTGAAAGTTTTTTTATGTATAAATTTTTTCTAGAATTGATTTTTAAAATTCACAACTAACGGTTCACCAGGAATGACCACGAGATTTTTATGGAATAGGTGGATTTATTGATGAATGCGTGGGTTTAATGATGAATAGCTGATTTAATTGATGAATGCGTGGATTTAATGATGAATAGCTGATTTAATTGATGAATAGAGTCCTGTAATGATTGAATACTTGTTATTTATTGATGAATCGAAGCAATTACTTTGGAATCACCTACATTAATTACTGAATTCTTACCTTTTATGATGAAATCAAATTCAATTGGGACGTCGGGAGATTTTTTCGACCCTCAACAGGCTTAATCCGACTGCCAGATCCTCTTGTCCGACCTTCATCACGCTACGTCCGACCGTCAATCCCTCTCGTCCGACTCTCACCACGATCCGTCCGACCGTCAGCACACTTTATCCGACCCTCACACCCTATCGTCCGACCGTCAGCACACTTTATCCGGCGTTCACACCTTTTCAAAGAAAAAATCCTACTGAAAGTCGCAAAGACCTCCAGTAGGATAAAAATAGCTTATTCAGCTGGTTCTAAATCTTCAATGGAATCCAGGTCCATATAGCTTGGTACAACAAGTCCGATTTTAGCGCCTTCTAAGTTAGCGCCTAAATCAACTACATCGTCTTCTACACTTTCATAGAAGTCGGCATGAGTAAATGGCAACCAAGCTGCTACAGTCGCATCAGCATCATCATTAGCGATTGATTCGAAAACAACTGCAACATCAACAGGTGTAACCTCGACATCGAAGCCGTGATCTTCTAATACAGCGGCTAAAACACCGGAAGATGCACGTTCAGAATCCCATGGTGTTGAAACTAATTCAACTGATTCACCATTACCTTCTGCTACACCATCAGTCCACTCCGACACTTTATCTTGGTTATCTTCAACCCATTGTCTAGCAACATCGTCAATGTCCTCGTCATTTTCATTGGCGTCATACATGATTTCTTCCATGTCTTCAACATCCCAATAGAACTGATCGATTAATTTAAATGCCTCAGGGTTATCCTCCTCAAAGCCTTGACGAGCTAAAGTTTGAATGTTTTCTGCCTCGCCATAAATCCCTTGAGGGTCATCTAAGTATTTTAAATCCGGGAACTGAGCAAATTTCCAGTGTGGATTCCAACCCGTAACGATGATTGGTTCCTCATTAGCAATAGCTCCTTCTAGCTCTGTAACCATAGCAGCTGTAGAAGATTGCTCCAACTCCCAACCACTTAGATTCTCATATTCCTCAATTGCTTTTTCTGTAGTGACAGTAATACCAGCACCTGGTTCAATTCCAATGATTTCATAACCAACTGCTTCACTATAATTGACGTCGTCATTAACGTCACCATTATCAGTATCATCAGTACCACATGCTGCTAAGACTAGCACTGAAGTTAATACTAATAATAAAAGATTTTTTTTTGATTTCATGTTTTTAGATTCACCTCTAAAAGTCTGATAATAAAAATTATTGAACGTCAGTCCACTCTTCAACTAAGTCTTGATTGTTTTCAACAAAGTTAGCTGCTGCTTCTTCTGGGTCAACACCCTCGTTGATTTCTGACATTACAGAGTTAAATTCTTCCTCTTCCCAGTAGAAGTTATCTAGAACTTGGTATGCTCCTGGAAGATCTTCTTCTAGGCCTTCACGAACCATTGTGTCAATTGTTTCTGCTTCACCAAATGATAATTCAGGATCTTCTAGGTACTTAAGGTCATACTCAGCAAATTTCCAGTGTGGAGACCAACCAGTTACAACGATTGGCTCTTCGTTGTCAATAGCTGACCCTAAAGCAGTCGCCATTGCACCAGAAGATGATGTTTCAACTGTCCAGCCTTCTAAGTTAGAGTATGTTTCAGTTGCATCCTCAGCCGCTTGAACCACACCAGCACCTGGCTCGATACCTGTGATGTTTTCGCCAAGTTCATCAGCATATTGATCTAATTCCTCAATTGAATCAACATCCATGTACTCAGGTACGACTAAACCAATTTTCGCACCTTCAAAGTTAGGACCTAATTCAACTAAGTCATCTTTATGCTCTTCATAAAGATCGCCGTGAGTTGCTGGTAACCAAGCAGCTACCATTCCATCAGACTCACCACTAGCTACTGATTGCCACATAATCGCATTATCAAGTGGTGTAACTTCAACGTCATAACCTAGGTCTGATAATACATGACCAATAACGTGAGTAGAAGCTACTTCTGTATCCCACTCAACATATACTAATTCAATTTCACCTTCATGCACAATTTCGTCTGAAGATTCGTCTTCTGCGCCTTCTTCTTCGTCAGTGCCTTCTTCTTCTGTTGTTTCCTCTTCATCATTTACATCTTCGCCGTTTGCATCTCCTTCATCATCGGCACCACATGCTGCGATGACTAGAACTAATGCTAATACAGCAAATAAAGCAAAACGTTTCCATGTACCTTGTAACATGTAAACAACTCCCCTTTACTTATAATTTTTATATGGATCTTCCCCCCTCATATTTGAAGAGGGAAGTAATTCCCTAACTTAGTGCTTTTCTTTATTTAAGTTTTGTGTGAAACGGTCAATAATAATCGCTAAAATAACAATCGCAAAACCAGCTACGAAACCAGGACCCGCATCGGCACGCTGAAGTGCTGACAATACGTCACGTCCTAAACCTGGTGCACCGATCATTGACGCAATAACAACCATTGATAACGATAGCATAACCGTTTGGTTAACACCAGCCATAATTGTTCGCTTGGCCATAGGTAACTCGACTTTAAATAGCTTCTGACTACCAGTTGTACCAAATGCATCAGATGCTTCAACTAATTCTGTAGAAACTTGGCGAATACCTAAGTTTGTAAAACGAACAACTGGTGGTGTTGCGAAAATAAATGAGGCGAACACACCAGGAACCATACCGATTCCAAAGAATGCAACTGCTGGAATCAAGTAAACAAATGCTGGCATAGTCTGCATAAAGTCTAATACAGGTGTAATGATATTTTCGGCAATTCTGCTCTTAGACATTAATATACCCACTGGAATACCTACAATTACAGAAATCAAACTTGCATAAAAGACAAGAGTAAAAGTAGATACTAATTGATCCCATAAACCTTGGTTTTCGATAAATAATAAACCAATAATGCTAAATGCTGCTAAGCCAAATTTCTTTCCACTTAGGAAAAACGCTACAATAGCTACAATTAATATGAAAATAATTGGTGGTACCATAGCTAAATATTCCGCAGAATAATCTAATACAGCACCTAACCCTGATTTAATCGGGTTAAATAACCAACTAAATACTTCAGTAATTTGATCAACTGTCCAATCTATTCCGTCTGCCATTGGAATTTGTGGTAGATTATCAAGCATCGTCTCCATTCACCCCATTTCCATTTCCATCAGCAAGTGCTGCAATCACTGCACCACGTACAATAATTCCTCTTAATTTCCCTTCTTCTGTAACAGCCACTGGAACTGGAGCATCATGAATAACATTAAAAATATCCTGAATGCTTGTATCCAAATCAACTGTTGGCATATCTGTTTTAATAATCGATTCTAAACTAGAAATACCTTCCTCACGTGCGGATCTCGCATCGTCTGCTGTTACATAACCTTTAAGATTACGAGAGCGATCCGTAACATAAATAGTAGATAAACCTTGTTCACGCATTCTTTCTAAAGCAACACGTGGACCATGTTTATGAAAATCAACTGTTTCTGGACGTTTCATAATCTTATCAGCAGTCAATACCTTCGAACGATCAACGTCTTCAACGAACTTCTCAACATAATCGTTTGCAGGGTTAATTAAAATTTCCTCTGGTGTACCAATTTGAACGATAGATCCATCTTTCATTAACGCAATACGATCACCAATTCTAAGCGCCTCGTCTAAATCGTGCGTAATAAAGATAATCGTCTTCTGCATCTTTTCTTGTAGATCTAACAGCTCATCTTGCATATCTTTACGAATTAATGGGTCTAACGCAGAGAATGCTTCGTCCATTAGTAGAACTTCAGGGTCATTAGCTAAAGCACGTGCTAGACCAACACGTTGCTGCATACCACCTGATAGCTGATTAGGATACTGTTGCATAAAGCTTCCTAATCCTACAAGCTCTAGAGCATCTTGAGCCTTTTCCGATCTTTCTTCCTTATCAATACCTTGGATCTCTAAACCGAACTCTGTATTCTCAAGAACTGTTCGGAAAGGAAATAATGCGAATTTCTGGAATACCATACTCATTTTAGTACGGCGAACTTCACGTAAATCTTCCTTATTCATAGTAGCTAAGTTATCACCATCGATCTCAACGTTACCTTCTGTTGGTTCAATCAGACGGTTCAATAAGCGAACCAATGTGGATTTACCACTTCCTGATAGACCCATAATAACGAAAACTTCTCCTTCTTTTACTTCGAAGTTGGCACGGTTAACACCGACAGTACAGCCAGTTTTTTCCAGAACTTCTTCTTTAGAATATCCTTCATCAAGTAATGATGTTGCCTCTTTTGTTCGTTTACCGAAAATCTTCGATAAATTCTCTACCTTAATAGGCAATGGTCTACACCTCTTTCCTCTTTCCAACTATTATTTTCAATACAGCTTGTAAACTTTTTGTAACAATCACCCTTATAACTATATTAGTTTATCCAGTAAAACTCAAAGTACGTATAAAGTTATATACTTTTATATAGTCCGTAAAGTTCAAACTGTACAAACTTATTAGATAAAAAATCGACAATTGCTCTATTTATCTAGCAAATGCTACCTAAAACCACAGTTTGTTTTTTCTCTGAACTGGTGTAGATTGTTACGTAGATGTCCTTAAGGAGGCTCATTTATGCAGACAGATGAAAACCGAGAAACACTAGATCACTTTCATTACCAGATGATTAGTGAGTTTTCCAAAACCCTCGAGATGTTCTCTTTAAATACGACAGAATCACAATTATTCGTTATTTTGTATTTGAGTAACCAACCGATGACTCTTGATGATATGAAGAATGCTTTAGGAAAAAGTAAAACTGCGATGAGTAATTCTATTCGAACCCTACTTGATTATAATTTAGTAGAACGTGTTTGGATCAAAGGGGTTCGAAAAGATTTATATCAAGCAGAGAAAGATTTATATGGTAAGTTTATGAAGGCATATGTCAATCGCTGGCTTGATGCAATTGATCGGCAAAAATCAAATCTAAAACAAATTGAAAATGATATGAAAACCAATCAAATCCTAAGCAGTAAACAGACCGAGTATAAACTACATGAGGCAATTAAGTTTCACAATTTGTTGGAGGAAGCTTTTGTTGAATTAAATAAGAAATAACGAATACATTAAAAGATTTGTAGAAATTACTGATTTTCTACAAATCTTTTTTTATGATTATGTTAAACTATTAAATATAGGTAAAAAGACGGATTAGTTAAGTAACTGATGAATTAATCATATATAATTTTTATTCATAAAATACTTTAACAAAGGGGACATTTATTGTGAGTAACGAATCTTATTCACTGCAGGAAGCCATACTGTATTCACACAAAATGGCACAGTTGTCCAAAGCCATTTGGAAACAAATCGAAAAAGATTGGCAAAAATGGGTTAAACCTTTTAATTTAAACCTTAACGAACACCATATCTTGTGGATTTGTTATCACCTGAATGGAGCTAGCATTTCAGAAATCTCTAAGTTTGGGATCATGCATGTATCGACTGCCTTTAATTTCTCGAAAAAGTTAGAGGAACGAGGTTTACTATCCTTTTCAAAAAGGGAAGAAGATAAGCGAAACACTTACGTTGAATTAACTGATGCAGGTATGAAGCTGTTTGAAGAAACCATGGAAGCACATGCTAATGCAACAGTGAAAAATACCGTTATGCAAGCCTCATTACCATTAAAAGATTTATATGGTAGTTTCCCAGAGTTTCAGGACCTTGAAGCCATTGTAAAAGAAATCTACGGTAACGAATATTTGGAGATTCTCGATCGCTCCATTGCGAGTATTCGTAAGGAATATTAAATATTATTGATTATTTTTAAGAAAAGGGTTGAATTTTTGTTTCGTAAAGCGTATTATTCCTTCTGAGACAGCATAATTAATAATAGTTGTCCAATAATATGCAACGAAAAGGAGGCCCTAGTAATATGACTTGCTGGAGAACCATAAACATTAATAAAGAGGTTGGTCAAAATAGGTTGACCATTCTATCAATCTTTCTTGGGATTATCTCATTTATCATTCTTTTTATTCCGTTTTCGATTATCCATCAAAATGTAACCTTACATGAACCAGCGCTGTGGCAAGTATTACTAGGTGTTGTCGTCCTACCCATCTTGCATAAATTAGCGCATGCATTTCCAATTACATTTACGGATAAAGAGCTTGAATTAAAATGGCGTTTAAAGTTTAAGTATATCCCCTATTTAAAAATTAAAATTAAATCTAGTTTATCGAAACGTACATCAATCATTATGATGTTAGCGCCAAGTGTATTTATTTCATTACCGTTACTGTTAGGTGCTCTTCTATTCCCGATGTTTTATCCAATCTTAATCGTTTTTGCATCTATTCATATCGGCATTTCGCTATCAGATTGGTTAATTCTATCATTCTTCGTAAAGGCGCCTAAGAAATGTATCGTCGAAAAATCTAAGAACAACTATGATATATTAGTACAATCTCCTTAACCGTGTTATAATGTAGATAATTAGGAGGGGGAAACATTTTGTTATTGTTTTACGTACCATTTGCCATATTCATTTTGTATTCTTTCAACTCAATGACAAAGAAATTCTGTACCAAATCAGAAATGTCATCAGAAAAAAGTAACAAGGTATATCGTACCATCAACATTTCAATGTTAATTCTGCTCATTTCATCTTATTATGAAGTGAATTATCTATAGATTGAATACACGCTTTCATAGGTTAGAGTTTTATGAACCTGACCTATAAGCCATAATTATTAAAAGGGTTGCTCCGAACTTAATCGGAACAACCCTTTTTCTTTCCTAACGATTCGGATTTTAGAACCAAGCAGCTCCAACAATGATTAATAAAATAAACAGCACGACGATTAACGCAAAACCGCCGCCGTATCCTCCTCTACCGTAGCTCACTTAATTCACCTCCTAATGACATAACTACGATATCTTATGTGAGAGATATCGTCTTTGTTTAGGCACATATCAAATGTTTAGTGTAAGTTATTTAAAATTTGTGATATATTATTTCTTGTAGACAAATGACAGACTTTAGGGGGAGCATAAAAATGAATAAAGTAATACTCATGATTTGTACAAGCATTGTCTTAGTTTTATCTGCATGTTCATCTGACCAAGATGAGACGGTTGTGGAAACCAATGTAGGTGATATTACTAAAGATGAGTTCTATGAGGAATTAAAAGACAGATATGGTGAAAGCGTTCTAAGAGAAATGACAACACGCATGGTGCTCGAGAATAATTATGACGTATCAGAAGAAGAGTTAGAAGCAGAAATAGATGAGTTTAAAGAACAATTAGGATCACAGTTTGATCAATTCATCATGCAACAAGGTTTCTCTAATGAAGAAGAATTTCGTGAGGCTCTGTATATTAGTCAGCTTGAATTTTTAGCCGCAACAGAAGACTTTGAAGTGACTGATGAAGAAGTTAAACAACGATATGAAAACATGCAAGAAGAAGTACAAGCCAGACATATTCTTGTTAACGATGAAGAAACAGCACAAGAAGTCTTAGACCTTTACCATGAGGGAGAAGATTTTGAAGAACTGGCCGAACAGTTTTCTACAGACGGTTCAGCACAATCAGGTGGTGACCTTGGCTTCTTCACTGGAGGAGATATGGTTTTCCCATTTGAAAAAGTAGCTTTTTCACTAGAAATAGGTGAAGTTAGTGATCCTGTTGAAACTCAATACGGTTGGCATGTCATCTTAGTTGAAGATCGACGTGATTTAGATGTAGAGTTAGAACCATTAGATGAAATGGAAGATCAAATTCGTGATGAATTATTAGCTAGTCAAGTTGACCCTAACGAATTACAAAACATTCTTAATCAAGTCATAAATGACGCAGATGTTGATATTAAAGACGAGGAGTTAGAACACATTTTTAATACTGAATTCTAAGGTACACTTGATCATGCATAAGTTTTATTGATAGGCTCCCCATCTAAGTAAGCTGGTTTAGAAACAAAAACAGCTACTTAGAGGGGAGCTTTTATTATTTTCCCACTTCTAAAATGTAGATCTATACTAAACCTGGTGGTATCCATATTTAACTATATAGTCGGTTTATAAAATGAACGATTTTCTAATGGGAAGATCCTCTCAGTAAATTCACCTGGTTCTACTTTCTCAAGTGCACGATTTAGCATGTTCATCTTTGCATCAATCATGTCGATTTGATGTAAAATCTCGGCTTCACGAATAATTGGTGCTTTGGGACTTCCCCACTCAGCCTTACCATGATGGCTTAAAACAAGGTGCTGTAACAATAAGACCTCTTCACCTTCAATGCCTAATTCGTTAGCAGCTAAAGAGATTTCATCAACCATCATCGTAATATGTCCAAGCATCTTGCCTTCCAACGTATAAGTTGGTGCAGCTGGACTTGATAACTCCTTCACCTTTCCAATATCATGTAGAATAATACCAGCATATAATAAGTCCGAATTTACTTCAGGATATAAATCTTTAAGTTGTCTAGCTATTCTTAACATACTAATAATATGATGAAGTAACCCTGAGACATACTCATGATGATTTTTAGTTGCTGCTGGATAAGTAAACAGTCGCTCACTGTGTGTCTTCATAATAAATCGAACAATACGTTGGATATTTGGATTTTCGATCGTAAAGATCATTTGCGTTAATTCTTCCTTTAAATCTTCAAGAGCTATTGGTGCCTTTTCCACAAAATCCTCAATTTTAACTGGATCGGTTGGGTTTGCCAAGCGGATTTGTCGAACATTTAATTGGTTTTTTCCACGAAATTGTCTGATTTCCCCCTGGATGTGGACGATTGCTTCACTGGTAAATGCTTCTTCATCCTCCTTGGTTGAATCCCATAGTTTAGCTTCAATTTCGCCAGATAAATCACGGAAAATAATCGTTAAAAACGGTTTTCCGGAGCTAGTTACCCCCTTATTAACCGATTTGATCAATAGAAATCCTTCAAAAATTTCCCCAACGTCTAGAGTCGCAACTCCTTCATTCATCGCTTATCTCCCCTTTTTAACTATAACTTTTATACTTTCGGTCAATTAAACAATAATTACAACTGAGCTTTGCCGTACTCTTCGATTGGAACTACATTTATAGTCGATTCTGTAAATGGATAGCTTTCGCAAGAAAAATAAATTAGCTGCTGCTCTTTTGCCTTTTCTAATAATTCATCAATCATAAGGCTTTTTCTCATATCATCAAAGTGAACAAAGGCATCATCTAATATAAACGGAAAACCTGTCGTATGAGTTAGTGCTTCATTCAAAGCAAGCCGTAAAGAAACGTATAATTGATCGGCAGTTCCTTCTGATAGCTGCTTAACATCAAACCATTCACCGTTAGACTGACAAACCCTTAAAGACTGCTCTTTTGAAAAACCTACTTCAACATATCGACCTCTAGTTACATTATGAAAGACTTTCCTTGTATACTCTAATACGGCTGGTAAATACTCATATTGATAGCGAGCTTTCGTATCCTGTAGTACTCCCTTCGCTGTTTGATACACAGCCCATTCTTTAGCTAAACTCATAATCTCACCTTCAAGCACCGCTTGATCATGTATTAGATTAGACAATCTCCCATCCTCTTCTAACTGTTTAATAGTTGCCGTTAAATCTGCCTGGACTTGACGCTTATTTTCTAATTGGTCTAAAACTCCTATACGATTATCTTCATCTTGACGTAAACGTTGTTCAATTTCAATCCAATCATATGATTTTTTGAGCACGTGATCAGTCTGTTCATTAAAGATTTCATTTACCACCTGATAATGCTGCTGCTTGGCACGATCTTTTTCTTGGTAAGTCTCAAAGTCTACAATCGCTTGGCGTAAAATTTCCTCATTTTCGAAATTAGTCTCTTGTAGAAGTTGATTTAAATCTTGCTCATAAGGCTCATACGCTAGTTTCAATTCCTTTAATTCTTGTTCTAGTTGCTGACGCCACTGATTTTGATGGTATTGTTTTTCCGCTAAGTCTCTTTCATATTTAATATAATGTCGTACCATTTCAATGGATACTTTACTTCTATAGAGTTCACCTTCAGATACATAATAGCTAAGAAATCGTTTCAGCTGATCTTCTAAATGATCACTCACACGTTCAACCTCAGCAATTTCGACTTCAATATCACTGATTTTTGCCATATAGTTCTGTGCATCAACTAATAATTGGTATATATCACTCCACTGATCAAGATCAAAGGATTCCAAGAACGGAAATTGTTGCACTTCACTGACTCGTTCTGTTTCGAGTTGATCTAATTTTTCTTCGAGTCGAAGTCGCTCAGCTTCATTTTCTCTTAAATCTGCATGAAGGTAATCCATTTTCATTTTCAATTCATTTAACTGCTGTTGATCTTGTTGTTCTTTCTCTAATAGCCGTTCAATTTCCATTACCTTCCTAGTTAAATCCTCTTCCTCTTTATAATAATCAGACGTTTTCTTTAGTTTGTTGAGTTCCTTTTTTATTGAGCGTGATTGAAAGTGAAATAAAATAAACGCCAATAACCCGCCTCCCATTAAACCACTTAGCCAAAGGTAATCACTAGAAGAACCCGAACTAACGTATAAGACATAAATGGTTATTGCTACGATTGAAAGGGTGCTAATTCCCCATTTCAGGTTAGACATCCAATGATTTAAGCGAGATAATTGCTTTTGTTGAGCTTCAGACTGCGATTGCATTTGTTTTTCTAAAGACTGTCTTGCTTGTCTCTGCTTTAACTGTTCAAGTTGATCTGTTAAAGTTATTCGCCGTTCCTCAGATAACATTTGCTGTTCCATTGAGGTCTGTTTCTCACTAAGTTCCTGGAGTTCCGTCAATTTAACTCGTTTTTTACTCTGAAGCTCACTTAATTTTTCAGCATTTGCTTTTATTTCTTGAGCTAGCCTCTGCCAAGATTGCTTCGTATATTGGCTTAACTCTAAAGCAGATAATTCGTCCTTATTGGTATAAAGGTTCGTATCCTTAAGTTGTTCGTCTAATGAATTTTGCAACTTTTTTAATTGTTCATTTAGTTCACGGTTCCGTTCGTACTGCCTTTCTAAATCAAATACCCACTGCTCAACTTCATCTAACGAGAAAGGAAGGACCTCTTGTTTTGATGCCTTTCTTAAATCTTCTTCCTCTTGTTTGACATGATCGAGCTTTGAAATAAGGACCCTAGCTTTCTCATCAAACTCCTGTCGCATTTCTTTGACTTCTTGGTATCGTTCGATCATGGCTTCTGTTAAATGTGATTCCGTCAATAATTCGTTCATTTCATGAGATAATTGCTGGAATTGAACTATAGAGGATTTAGCTTGAAGTAAAAGTTGAGCGTTTCGAATGCTTGTGTCGAGCCTTTTTTCTTCTTCTTTTAATAGCACCATTTCTCTCTCTAGACGTTTAACATCTTGATACAAGCCGTGATGTTGCTTTTCTCGTTGATCCACTCGTTCAATTTCTTCAGTTAAACTTTTTAGTTCATTCAGTTTTTCGTTAATCGGTGGCTTACGACCTTGTTTTTTAAATAAACCTTCACTTTTCTTGGTTAATTCCTTCTCGATAGCGACAACTTGATCAGAACCTGTCAAACCCAGATTAAATAAAACTTTACCAATATCGTCAGAATGTTTATGACGAATCGCGTGCAAATCACGATCCTGAAATGAAAAAATCGCTTCAAATAAAAATAAATCAATATGCTGTAATACCTGATTGATTGCCTTATCATCCACTGGCTCACCCTGATAATAAGCGATCCGTTTGCCACGATTATGGTGTGCGAAGCGTTCGATCACCCAGTCCTCTCCATCCTTTTCAATGACGACTCGACCACCGATTTGTCCATCTATTTTAGAACGGTATTGTTCACGATTTTGCGCAGACAATCCAAATAATACATAAGTAATAAACATTCGAAGCGACGATTTCCCTGATTCGTTAGCTCCATAAATGTAATTGAAGCCATCAGTCAGCTCAATAGTTTGTTGATGCCATTTTCCAAATGCAACAATTTCTAATCGTTTAAAATGCAATTCAATCACGACCACCTTTTAACAACTTTTGCATAACTAGTTGTTCAGCTTCTTCTTTAATTTCCTCAATCGATTGTTGATCAAAAACCCTCATGTGTTGGCGGAAGGTACGATTATTGAGCAAGTCCTGTAAATACCCCTCAATGTCAGCTTCATCAATCATCTGAATCACTTCACTAGCAAATCGGTTTGACTTTTTCAGCTGTTCACGATCATAGTTAACTCTATACTCAAACTTAACCCCTTGAAACCAGACCCAAATTTGCTCTGTTGCTTCATCCTCATTTAATATGGTCACTAACTCTTTAACATGCTTCATTTCGAAATTTATTTCAACAGTTACTCTTACAATGACTTTTTCTCCATAACTTCTAACATCTGCCTTATATTGTTTTAACCGTTCTAGAAGCTCTTCACCACTCGTACAACCCAAAAATTCTAAAGTATCTTCTCTAAAACGGATGGACTGTAAAGACTGAAAAGATAAATCCTGTGATGCATCGCTAAGTTCAACTAGATAACATCCTTTATCACCGGTCTCCTTCATATGTCTTCCTTGAATATTACCTGGATAAACAACTAAAGGATGCTTAGATAAGATCGATCGTTGATGAATGTGTCCTAAAGCCCAATAGTCGAATGATTTTTCCTTAAGTTCTTGTAATAAAAAGGGAGCATAATGGTCATGCTCCTCATTAGACTGCAGACTCCCGTGTAAGGTTGCTATATGAAAACCAGATTCTTGCTTAGGTAGATATTCACGAACCTTGTTTTCCGTTACCGCTCTTCTTTGATAGCTAAATCCATAAATATGTGCAACTGCTTCCCCACCCTTTTGGTAGGTAAAAGCTGTCACTTCCTCTGAAGGAAATATGTATGTGCGTTCTGGTAATGATAAATCAACCTTCTCTAACATTTGATAATCGTGATTGCCAAAGCTAATATATACATTAATTTCGTGGTCATTCAGTTGTTTTAATCCTTCTTTTAGATGGACTAATGACTTTAACGAAACCGATTGTTGATCAAAAACATCGCCAACAATCAAGACAAAATCAACATGCTCAGAAATAGCCAAGTCCACTAGTCGATCAAACGCCTGGAATGTACTATTTTTAATATCGTGTAATATATGATCGGGTAAATCGTGTAACCCTTTATACGGACTATCCAAATGTAAATCAGCACAATGTAAAAAACGCACCGACTGTCTCATCATTAGTTCCTCCATTCAAACCTTTGACTTTATTTTACCAAAAACAATTAACGAATGCACGTTCGGTTCTGAAGAAAATAATAACGTCAGACCATTTACAAAACTCTCTAAAATCCATATAGTTAAAAGTAAGAAGCTTGGATTTATTAAGGGGGATGAGAGATGAAGACTTTCTACTTAACTGTTTATGCTAAATCAGGTGAAAACCTATTAGATGAACCTTTCGAGGCAAACCATGATCAAGAAGCTAAAGAAATTGGACAGGAAAAATTAAAACAACATCAATATGAAGAAACAACTCACCGCTGTGTAGCTCCAGACGGGCGATTAGTTTTATTTCATCGCTAACCAACAACTTACTTCAGAGGGTACTTTCTTAAGCTAAGCTCATACCAGGCGAGATTAAAACGTCTCGCTTGGATTCCACAAATATAAAAATAAAAAAGTACACCATTTATCCAATGATGTACTCATTCATCTAAATTAACTTATTGATCTTCTCCGTATAGCTCTTCAAGTGGCTTCGTAATAATCTTACTAATATCACCAATTGCTGTGTTTAGGCGTTGCTCTTCTTCCATTAATTTAGAAATGTCTTCGTTTTGTTGTACAAGATCAACAACTTGCTTGGCTTTATTAACTTCCTCTTCAGTAATCTCTTCACCTTGCATTTGCTTCTGCTGAAGGTTTAATTGAGTATCACGGAAGTTATCAAACATTTGCTTTGTTGATGGATCATTCATAACCTTTTCATACGCATTTTTTAATGCTTGGAATTCATCGCTTTCGCGAAGTCCTTTCTCTAAATCATAAGCTAAGTCGTAAATATTTGGCACAATATACCTCCTAATAATCTTTCACATATTCTTTTCTACTGTATCAAAGAATGTACAGACTGTATAGTAAAAATACATACTAGCTAATAAAAATCACTATAACACCTTGGATTAAACCAATAGTCCCACCTAAAACAGCTCCCAAATAAGTGATCATAGTGAACTCGCGCTTCGTTATTTCTAGTACCATTTTCTCTAGTCGAACGACATCAAATTGATCGACTTCTTTCTGAACCATTTCAGATACCCCCAGAGTTTTCATCAATGTTTCCACTTGTTGAGACAATTGATGAAATAGTTGATTGGTCAATTTTGGGGTGATCTGTTCTTTAAATAGGCTTTCCCATTTTTGTAACTTAGCTGAGAGTGGTTGTTGTACATGCTCGCTGATATTCATTTCATCAATCATATATGTAGCCACCCGTTTTTCCAATAAATCGTCAAAGAATCTTTCGCGAATTATCGATATTTCAGTTTCTTGCCACTTATTCCATTCATTTCGAATTAAATTTTCAACAGTTGTCTGCGTTTGTCCAGAACGGATATATTGATTAACGGCAGGTGTAATCTTGTCTATCAATCCCTCCTCACCTAAAAAGGAGGAGACCATGTTCCCTAAAAATCCTTGTGTAGCTAGAAATTTTGATGCTGCCTCTGACAATTCCCTTTGTCCTTGTGCACTGTTAATGTATTGGTCAACCTTAGATAATATATACGAGGCAACGTCAGGAATTTGCTGATCGGTTGAATGTTTAAGGTCCTCTGGTAAGACCTCCGATAATTTAGCCGATTGATGACTGTGATAAATTTTTACCAGTTCTTGCTCAACTAAAGAAGTTGCATGAGCTTCTAACTGTTCGATGGTTAAATCTGAGTTGAACTCTTGTAAAAGAGCGAAAACAGTTCGGCCGTCCTCATAAAGAAACCGTTCAACTCGTTGATTGACTAATTCAACAATTTTCTGTTTAAATTCACTATTTTCTAATTTGTCACGAATGGCTTGGGCTGTGACTAAATGATTCGTCACTAACTTCCCTAACTGCTCGGCTAGTTCACCTTGTCGTTTCGGGATTAAACCTGGTGTGAAAGGTAGCTTCAATTTATTTAAATAGATAGGGCGATATGGTCTAAACAACATTTTAATGGCTAAGAAGTTCGTCATCCCACCAATAACAGCACCTATCCCAATCATTAACAAGATTATTAATAAATATTCCAAGTTAAAGCCCCCTTTTGTCTTTAGTGAACCATTATCAAGATATCATATTATCTCCAAATCATCGACAGATCATACCCATATACAATTACTTCAATGTATGATTCCAGTAAACGCGTTGCAAAATATAGATTGTAGGAACTCACTATTTAGAGACTTGAAAGCATCGAAAGGAGGATTAATCATCATGAATGATTCAAGAGATCGCAAAGACAGTCGAAGTGAGTATGATTTAGATGTTGATCGTATGATTAATGAAGGATTAGCAGGTGGACACGTAAATCCAAAAGACGAGCAAGTGCAAATCGAGGAATTACATGACATAAGGGAAAATGATGAACCTTTTCCAGAGGCAAAAACAAATAATGAGACGTCAAAATAAAAATATGAGGGGCTTCCTCTCATATTTTTATTTTCAAATCAATACTTACTCAAGCAGTGAAACTCCCTTACTAACAACAAAGAGGAGGCCCTATTAAGACCCCCTCTTAGAATTCAATTTAAATTTTAAAGTCTCACAATAAATAATTAATCTTGTCAATTAACTACTTATTGACCACCCATTTGTTGCTCCGCCATCTGTACTAAACGTTTTGTGATTTCACCACCAACTGAACCGTTAGCACGTGAAGTTGAATCTGCTCCAAGCTGTACACCAAATTCTTGAGCAATCTCTGCTTTCATTTGGTCTAAAGCTAGAGAAGCACCAGGAACTACTAACTGATTTGAATTAGAATTATTGTTTTGTGCCATAATCTAATGTCACCTCCTGTGTAATTATATTGTGGACAAGAAGTGAATTTATATAAGGAAAAATCATCGGTAAATTATGGTTCTTTATTTGGCATTAGGTTTTGTCATTTCTTTTGGAACAACTAACTTGTCGAACTCTTCACCTGAGAGAACGCCTGTTTCAACAGCCGATTCACGTAACGTTTGATTATTTTCGTGTGCATATTTAGCAATTTTAGCTGCATTTTCATATCCGATATGAGGATTTAATGCTGTAACGAGCATCAATGAATCATTTAAATATTTTTCAATCTTCTCTTCATCAGGTTCTAAACCTGCTAGCGAACGCTCATCAAATGACTTAATACTATCACCAAGAAGCTGGCAGGATTGCAAGAAGTTATAGGCAATCATTGGTTTAAAAACGTTTAACTCAAAGTTTCCCTGGCTTGCTGCAAATCCAATCGCTGCATCATTACCCATCACATGTGCAGCTACCATAGTAATCGCTTCGCTTTGTGTTGGGTTCACTTTACCTGGCATAATCGAACTACCTGGTTCGTTAGCTGGAATAGTGATTTCACCTATACCACAACGAGGACCACTCGCTAACCAACGTACGTCATTAGCAATCTTCATCACATCTGCTGCTAAAGCTTTCAAAGCACCATGTGTATGAACTAATTCATCATGACTAGTTAACGCATGGAATTTATTCGGAGCTGAAATAAAAGTGCCATTTGTCTCTTCATTGATTTTTTGAGCCACGGTTTCAGCAAAGTCAGGATGAGCGTTAATTCCTGTACCTACTGCCGTACCACCTAAAGCAATCTCGCGAACATATTTTAACGAATCATCAATCATGGATTCGGTTTTCTCTAACATACGATGCCAGCCACTAATTTCTTGGCCTAATGTCAGTGGTGTTGCATCCTGTAAGTGAGTACGACCAATTTTAACCACATCTTGATAAGCGTCTGCTTTTTCCTTTAACGTTTGTTTCATCTGCTTAAGCGCAGGTAACAAGTGATCTTCTACCTTCTTAACAGCCGCAATATGTAAAGCAGTTGGATAAGTGTCGTTTGAGCTTTGTGACTTATTTACATCATCATTTGGATGAAGACTTACTTCTTTTTCTTGCGCTTCTAACCACTCATTACCAACATAAGCAAGTACTTCGTTCATATTCATATTTGATTGTGTACCACTACCTGTTTGCCAAACAACCAATGGGAAATGATCAAATAATTCTCCAGCTAACACACGATCAGCTGCATGTCCAATGGCATCAGCTTTATCTTTTTCTAAAAGACCTAATGACTCATTAGCACGTGCTGCACTCTTTTTCAAAATCGCAAAGCCTTCAATAATTTCCTTTGGCATCGTTTCATTACCGATTGGGAAGTTTTGCAGGCTACGCTGGGTCTGTGCTCCCCAATATTTGTCGTTTGGTACTTTCATTTCACCTAATGTATCGCGTTCAATACGATAATCCATATTCATATCCTCCTTCATTTATCCAATGAAACTTTTCAAACCACTTCTTATTATAATAATAATCACCAAGATTTTAAACGAATAGCCTAAAAAAAGACCTAAAGCTTTCTATCCTTAGGTCCTTAAATCTTATATTATTCAACCATTCCAAAGTATTCCTCAACCGTTAGGCCCGATTCATAAATTGCCGTAGCTAAGTTATCACCAAAATAACGTAAATGCCACGGTTCATAATTATAACCGGTAATATGACTCTTTCCTTCTGGATAACGGATAATAAATCCATACTCATGACCATGTTCAGCTACCCATTGACCTTCAGCTGTATCACTTAAATCTTCCGTCAAACTATAGCCTAATGATTCTGTAGATATATCCATTGCTAATCCTGTTTGGTGTTCACTATGTCCAGGAACAGCTGAATATTGCTCAGCATACTCTCGTCCATTATTACTTACATGCATCGCAAACACAGCTTCTTGAGTCCCGTAAGAACGATACCCTGAAATCGCTACTAGATCATGTCCTTCTTCACTAGCTGCCTGAAATAATTCTTCCAATGCATGCGCAGCTTCCTCACGCATATATTTACGCTCTTCATTCGTTGCATGAAAATCTACATTTGGCTGAATTAAGTCAGGAGGTTCATAGCCATCAGGTAATTTTCGCTCCTTATTCACAATCACATCAATCGCATCTGGATCAGAAACTGTTATGGCTTCATTTTCATCTGTCTCTGGTTTTTGTGAATCTTCTTCTTGTCCATTAGGATCAGTCTGATTAGGATCTTCTTGCTCATGAATGACAATATGACCCTTAGGTTGTAGTTCTAAATCAGCTGAATGGGCTGTTTGGCCTGAACCTAATTCAACGTCATCCTGTTGACATGCGAATAATATGGTTGCTAACATCATGAAAATCGTAGTTGCTAAAACTTTTCGTATCATCATAATCCCCATTCTATAAGTTGTTTATATATAATTTAACATGATTTCCACCTTAATGTCTCTATTCTACTTAAATTGATCTTACTCATAAAAATGCTGCCATTCACGGCAGCATTTAAAATCATACTATATATTTAGAATACTGTTTACTTAGACGATCAAAATCATCAATATTTTGTTGATCAATGGCTTCATTAATTTTATCTTCTAATACTTGTTTGTTCCATTTAAACATGATCTCATCTAAAATCAAACGCGACGTCAATTTAAACTCGTAAGGAACATCTCTTCTTGCTTTTATAACAATGCTTTTCGGAAAGCGATACTTCACTAATACATAAGAGGTTACTTGTTTTTTCATCATCCCTTCCCCCTTACTCCTTTTTTCCATTATCCTAAATTTCACAGGCAATTGCAATAATTTTCTGAAACCTTACTTATTTTTATTCAAGTAGTCTTCTTATGTGTTTGCTTAATTACAGAAAACTCGGTAATTATGCAAAAGTCACCCCTCTTTGAAATAGGTACCAAGAAAAAAGGAGCCATCTCTTGTAGAGACAGCTCCTTTTTTCCTCTGTTGGGAGAGAGGTGTATATGAAAATCGTGACTGAACACGATTTTTCCACAGTTGGTATTAGCTATTTGGACCCTTTCCATTATTGCCTTTACCATTGTTACCTTTGCCTTTTCCTTTACTTGGCTTGTTTTCTTTGTTCTGTTCTTTCATCTTCTGACCATTGTTTTTAAATTCTTTTTCATCATTAGAAGATTCTTCTTTTTCATCTTCTTCTGTTTCATTCACCGTTGCTGATTGAACTTCTGTTTCTGAATCATTTTCGGACTCTTCATCAGATGATGAACTTTCCTCTTCATTATTCTCTTCGTTAGAATCTTCTTGCTCTTCATCTTCATCAGTTTCTTCTTCTTCTTTAAATTCATCAGTAATTTCATTTAATTGTTCTAATAAATCAGAGATATCACCATATTTAGCTTCTAAGCGATCAAGTGAGCGCTCAATATTACGCTTAAGTGCAGCTTTTGCAACTGGATTTTTCTTGTCTTCCATTGCATTTGCTAATGAAAGAACATTTTGACCAATTTGTTTTGTTTCAGTTTCTTCTTCATCTTCTTCAAGCTCATCTTCTTCTACTGCATCCTCTTCAGAGCCTTCTTCAGTTGATTCCTCTTCCTCTTCAGAACCTTCTTCGGTTGATTCTTCTTCTTCATCAGAGTCTTCTTGTACAGCCTCTGCTTCTTCAAGAATCTCAATGCCATCTTCAATCACTGAACGAACTGCATCTAAGTCACCTTCTTGATATGAAGTAAATGCTGATTGCAGATCTTCAACTGACCAATATAAAATACTGTGAGCTAACTCAACTTGTCCATCCTCAAGAGCAATGGATAGTTGATTGGATAACTTTCCGTAATAAGTAAATAATTGCTCGACAAGATTTGCTTCTTCTTGTCCCTCATCCTCATCAGTAACTTCTTCATTTAGTTCATCCTCAAGTTCCTCAAGAGTTTCTTCTTGATCCTCAAGAACTTCCTCAACTTCTTCTTCATTTGTTTCTGTTTGTTCCTCTTCATCAGCAAGTACTGCTAATGGACTTAGCATTAATGAACTAGTTAATGTAATTGCTGATAATGAGTAAATTAGCTTTTTTCCCTTCATTCTCTCACCTCTTTGTTAGATTTACTATACGTTACGAATACAAGGTGAATTTTTCAGGGGGTTGTTTTTCATTTTTTTAAGAAAAATTAAAAATGAACTACTACATTGACTACATAACTTACAAAAACTCGATTGAAGATATCTCTTCAACCGAGGCTTTTATCCATATTTATTCACTAATACTTATTATTGATCGTTCTTTATGTTGGTGAAACTTATCTAAGCTCTTTCGATTTATTTATGTTTTGCTTTAACGTTTGGATAGACTCCCATCCATAAGCTGTTTCCTCATATGTTCCTTTACCAATAGTCACATTTTCAGCTTCAACTTTCTTCGCACCTAAATTAACATAAAATTGACCGTACGGATTATCAGTTAAGATCCAGACTAATAACGATTGGTACCCGACCTCTTCGCACTCTTCCACAAACGCTAGCAGCAGTCTTTGTCCGTACCCTTTACGTTGATATTCTGGTAAAATATAGATCTGATAAATTTCACCGTCATATGTAAAGTTACCCGTACGTTCTTTTCCTCCAGAAATAAGACCAACGATATCCCCGTTTTCGGTTTCAACGACAAATACATGGTGATGTGGTGATCTCAGTGTCGTCTCCCACATAATTTTCTTATATTCAAAAGAAGTCACTTGCTGTAAGTCGTCTTTTTGAATAATTGGTTCATAAGTCCATTTCCAAGTTTGATCATGGACCTTGGCGACCTTTTCAGCATCCTCAACTGTTGCTTTACGAACATTAACCATTTCCATCCCCACCTTCAAACTAACACTACATGGTTAGTAAAAATACGGTAAAAATTGCACCCACTACTGCAAAGATAACATTTACATTAAATAATGCAATAGCTGCAGCCACTAATCCACCAATTATTCCAATCCAAGGCTGTTCGGGTATCACATTCATTATACCAGGAAAAACCAATGCTCCTAAAGCTGCAAAGGGAATAGCGTTTAACCAGCGATTCAACCAAGGACGAAGAGAGATTTTTTCCATAATAAATGCCGGGATAAACCGTGGCACCATCGTTACGATCGCCATCCCTATAATCGTTGCAATAATCATGCCTCTTCCTCCTTCAATAATGAAATTCCCAGTAAACTACCGAATACAGTTGCTAAAACAATAGCCCAACCATCATCTAAATTTAGGAAGGTGATTAGTAGATAATTGATGGCCATACTAATGACGGCGATGACACCAATTCGCCATTCCTTTTTCACAGAGGGGACTAGTAAACCAATAAACATGGCATAAAGGGCAATTCCCATACTATCACTTAAGGAGGTCGGCAATGTGTCACCTAACATCGCTCCAATAAAGCTACCAATAATCCACGAGACATAAGCTAATAAAAATAAAGATAAAAAGAAGTACTTTCCATAACTTTTGTTAGCTTCTTTACCGTTTAATGAAGAAACCGCAAAAGTCTCATCTGTTAATCCTAACGATAATCCAAACTTCCACCTAAGGGGAAAGTTATGAATCTTATTCATAAATGACATACTCATCACAAAATGCCTGAAGTTCAAGACAAATGTAGCGACAACAATTTGTAAAAACATGGCCCCTTGTGCAAACATATTCGCTGCCATAAATTGAGCAGCACCGGCGAATACTAATAAACTCATCATGGTTGTTTCATAAGTTGTCAATCCTGATTGCTTGGCCAAAACACCATAAGCAATTGCGATCGGTAAGTAGCCTAAAAAGATTGGAAAACCGGCTATAGCTCCTTGCTTAATAGCAGCGGCTCTAGTTTGTTCATGTTCTTGTTCTATATCAGTTGAAACTGCCTCTTCCAATGTCATACCTTCTTTCTCTAAACGTTTCTACTTAATTTAGCATATCTTACAAGACAGAACTATTCATGAGGAAAATGGTCTGGGTGTAGAATAGTTGCTAACTTTTCCAGTCCTTCCAAAAGTCTTGGTGAGGGACGGCAATATAAGTATTCTTCTAAGACATGAATTCGATTTTCTTTAACCGGTTTAAGTGATAAAGCATTATGACGTTTTTTAATATGGCCCGGGTTCATTTTTGCTTCTTTAACACCAACCCAAACCATACATATCTCATCAGGTTCCTTGTCAATGACCTCTTCCCAAGTTGTTTGAACACTTGCTTGGTCATAATCCCGAAACACATTATATGCACCTGCTAATTCACTTATTTCGGTAAGCCAATTTTTCCCTCCTGGTGTAAAAATCGGTTTTGGCCACCATTCCCAATATACTTTTTTTCGGTTTTCAATTTGATTTGACCAGTTTTGAAACTGATCAATGGTTTTTAGAAAACTAGTGTAAACTTGATCAGCTAACTCTTGTTTTCCAATCTCTTCACCAACTGTCTTTATATTATCAGCAATTTCATTTAAAGAGTTAGGGTTTAATATGATATATGGTAACCCATACTCCTCTAATTGTTCAATATTTCGCTCCATTCCTGGAACACTTAATGAAGCTAAAACCAAATCAGGCCTTAGTTCCTTGACCTTATTCACATCGATGTTTAAATCACGTCCGACTCTTGGAAGACCATCAATTTCTAAAGGCCAATCACTATCATCATCCACCCCAACTAGTAGGTCAATGGCATCTAAATAGGCCAAAATTTCTGTATTACTCGGGCAAATTGATACGATTCGCATATGAACACCTCACAATAAGAATTTACTAACTCATTTATAAAGTTATGACCTTGATAAACATGACAAATCATGCCAAAAGAGGCCAAAACAAATGTTTATAATTAAAGCAAAGACCGTACAATGAACTAATCTTTTAATCATTTGTACGGTCTTTATTATACGCTTCGTCAAAATACGAAGCTGAAATTAGAATTTCCATCTAATGTTTGTCTTTTGTACCTGTTATTTACCTTTTGTCCCTGCCTCGCTTATATTAGAGTTTAAATTTTTGAACTTGTCCGTTCAGTTCTTCCGATAAATTTGCTAAGTCTTCAGCTGCGCGAGAGATTTCTTCCATTGAAGTATTAGCTTGTTCAACTGAAGCAGCTGTTTGCTCAACTCCTGCAGCTGATTCTTCTGAAATAGAAGCAATTTCTTCAATAGAGTTATTCATTTGAGTACTATCATTCATTACTTCTTCTAGATTTGTTGAAATCTCTTGAATCTTGCCTACGACTTCGGTGATCGCATCATTAATTTTAATAAAGGTCTGTTGTGTATTCTTGATTTGTTCAGAGCCTTCTTCAACCTCTTGGTAGCCTGATTCTAATGAAGTTGTAACTTGTTTAGATTCTGACTGGATATTGTCAACAATCGTTGTGATATCACCAACTGAATTACTTACCTGCTCGGCCAGCTTTCTTACTTCGTCAGCTACGACTGCAAATCCTTTACCATGCTCACCAGCTCTTGCAGCTTCAATAGCAGCATTTAGTGCTAATAAATTTGTCTGTTCAGCAATATCTTCAATAACTTGAACTAACTTAGAAATTTCTCGTGACTGATGATCCAAGCCTTTGACCTTATTAACAGATTCTTCGACCAGACTATGAATTTGTTGCATTTGAGAAACCGATTGCTCCATTAACTCTTGGCCTTCTCCTGCCGTCGCTAAAACTTGCTCAGAAGACTTAGCTACGTTCTCGCCACTTTCATATGAATGTTTAACCTTACGAACAAGCTGATCCATCATCTCAGAAATGGATGAGGCAGTTTGTGCTTGTGTCTCCGCACCAGAGGAAAGCTCTTGCATGGTTGAGGCAATTTGTTCACTGCCTTCTTTAACCTCGTTTGATGACTGTGTTAATTCCTCGCTTTGACTTGAAACAGACTCAGAAGCGGTTGCAACACTTCCAATAATCTGCTTTAAATAAGTTTTCATCGTATTCATTGAAGTAGATAAACGACCAATTTCATCTTTTCCTTCATACTTAATATCATCAACCGTTAAGTTACCCTGGGCTATTTGATCTGCTACTTCAACAACTGAATTAATATTTCGGCTTACTACTCTGCTTATGACCAGTAATAAAATAATAGCGATAACAACGGCTGAACCAAGACCAGCTATTAAAAACACTTGTATCTGTGACATAGCTCCTCTTGTTTCACTAGCTGATTGTTCGTAATCATCAAGTACCATCGCTCTTAATTCTTCAAACATGTCGGTTGTCTCCCCACGGAGATTTCCGATAATGGTACGTTCACCCAAAGCATCTTGGTTATTACGGTTTCCTATCGAATGAACGACGTCATCATTGACTATTTCATCTATTTCTTCATTTTTAGCCATGATCTCGTCTAATAAAACTGTCTGCTCTTCATTTAATGTAGGTCTTATGTATTCGTAAAGCTCGACTAATTCTTCGTTTCTCTCCCGATACTCATTTAGATGACCATTGGTTTTAAAAGCAACATAATCCCCTATACGAATATCCTTAGCCCTAAAGACTGATCCCATCTCTCCAATAACAACAGCTCGTTCACTATATTCATCTTGTTGATTAACTGTTTGATTAGCTGTGTTAATCTGCCAGAAAACTAATGATGAAGCAGCTGCGAATAACAACAAAGTAATTATAAATACTAAACCGAATTTCTTACCAATAGATAAATTTTTTCCTATTGATATTTTTTTCTTCTGCTTCTTCGCTTGTTTTTTAGCTTTCTTTGCTACGTTCTTTTGTACGTCTTTATTTTTCAACGTCAATCCCCCTATCTCCCCATCCGTTTCACTTTTTAAATAAGATTGAATATTTTATAAAATGCAAAATATTAATTTTAGATTAGCATAGCCATCGACAAAAAACAACTTGATGTTCACATATTTTACAAATTTCAAGTGGGTTAACTATAATTAGTTATGGTGCTCTTTTGAAGCCGACTTGCTTTTAAATATACCTTCATATTTAAGAGGGATTGAAGAAGTGTCTTAATTGTTTTAAGGCTATGTGGGTTAGATGACTTAGGTGTATGTCTTAGTACTAATTCATTAGGAGGAGATGTTAGCTGTTGGTCAACTGTCAAAACGACTTGATCACCAAGCGCAGCAGATTTCAATAAGTTAGCCTTCACCTTATGGAATTCATCCACTAACAAATCACCATCAATTATAGAAATTTGTTCTTGGTTATGAACAGCTTCTGTATAGTACTTTTGGATAAACTCATAATCAGTAAAGTTCTTCATCACTTGACGTTTTAAAACATCAGGTACCTCACTCCATATTGATTTACCTAACGTATAAGGGTTTATACCATAACGGTAATGACGATATAGCTCCGATTCGTTAATTATGATCCTCAGCAGTTCATCCTGGTCTATTGATGAGGATTTTAAAAGAGGCATTTGATAATAACAAGCCCATCCCTCATTCATAATCTTCGTCCGGTAGGTCATTTCAAATACCAGCGCTTCACTTCTAATCAAGCGTAAAAGCGTTTTTTCCCAGGTCTTTAAGGGAAATTCCTCATGTAATAAGTAGTCAATTAAGTTAATCCCGTCCCTTTTATTTATGTATTGATTGGCAAATTCCTCGGTCATCATAATATGTTTACTTAAAGTTAGTAATTTATTGATAAAATTTAGCTTATCTGTTTCATAAAAGTCGATATCATTCCCATGTTCGATGATTTGGTTCAGTCGAAATGCTCGTTGATTGATCCACTTATTATGCTTAATAAAATCGGCATGACCAATCGCATGGGCAATAGCCAGTAAATTTAATGAGTGATTGTTATACTCATTTAAATATAGACGATTGACGCCAATAAAATCGTACAACTCAGCAATATAGAATGATTCATTTGAATCGGGTATTTTATAAGGTCGTTTCGCATAACCTCGAGATTGTAACTCACGCATTCTTGATGGTGAACTAAACTGTATATCAAAATCGTATGGGATCAAATGATGACTGTCCGCTAATGCGATAAGCTCCTTTTTGTATTGCTCTAATATAAAAAACATTCTTCCCCTCCTAGATGAAAAATAAAGATGGAGCAATCCTGCTCCATCTTTAATAGTAATTATCCTTCTAAATCAGGGAAAACGCGATCTAACATTTGTGTAAACTCTTCAAAAAATCCTTCAACAGGATCTCCTTGGCCCACACGGTCGACGTAGTCGCCTGTCATGTTGACAAAGTCAGGGTTAGCAGAAACGTAAACATTATTTAAGTCACGCTTGGTTGACTTCACCACATCTGCTACCTCTTCTTTTAAATCATCACTTAAATCTTCTGTATTATTATCATCATTATGAAGAACAACTGCAACATATGCATTATCATCGCCAGTTAAAACGTATGCTCTTCTTACGTCATCCACCTGGTCAGTAACTGCATCTGCAGCTTCTTCTGCAATGTCATAACGATCGTTTCCAGCGGTACGGTCTGTCCAACCCGTGTTATCTCCCATACGGTCCGCTCTATCATCTTCGCCTAAACGGTTTCCCGTATTATCTCCCATACGGTCACCTGTACGGTTGCTAGTACCACGGTCATTCACATTCATCTGACCAGGTTGACCAAACTGTCCATCCTGTTGTCCGATCTGATTTTGTCCTTGGTCATTCGGCTGGTTATCCATCATACCCGTATCATCGTTTGGCTGACAAGCCGCTAAAAGCATAAATACCAAAATAGTTGGTAACATCACTAAGCGCATAATTATTTAGCCTCCTTTCATTCATGATGTATTTTTAGTATGGAAGAAGGCTAAACAGAATATGCTACCTGAAACGCGAAAAAACGATACCATATTTTTCTTATCACTGCATTCTTAAAGCAAACATTTTACTTAGTGCTGTCCCCTCGGCTATTTTTTGACTTGATAAATGGTTTATCTCACTCATCTTCACTTGATCAGTGATCCGACCATCCTCTAATATCCACATTTTTTTAGCCAGTTGATTAATCACATGCCAGTCGTGAGTCACAAACACAACCGTCACTCCTCTTTCATTTAACTGATTCAGCCACTTTAACATATCATGCTTTGCCGCTAAATCAACCCCTACAAAAGCTTCATCTAGAAAAACGATCTCCGGTTCGTGCAATAGACCAACAGCTAAGTTGACCTTACGCATCATACCACCACTTAACTGATCAACCCTCTTACTGAGAATTTCATTGAGTCCTAACTTCAACTTCATCTCTTCAATATAATTTGTTGAATGCTTTTTAGTCATCTTTTGATAAAAACGCAAATGATCTTTTACTGTTAAGTTATTAAATAAAGCAACCTGCTGAGGTATATAACCAATCGGATGTTTTTCTTCTTTAGGATGAAAATGCCTTACCCCAACTGTCGGCTTAATTAAATTAGCCATGACCTTAAGTAGCGTTGATTTGCCCGCCCCGTTTGGCCCGAATAGACAGATACTATCACCAGCTTCCACATGAGCGTTCACACCTTCTAATATGTGCTTTCCCTTTTTTTTATAACCCACATCATCTAGCCTGATCATTCAATCCCTCCATTCATTAAAGCAACCAAACAGGTATGAAAAAATAGTTAAACCAGTTGTCAGCTAACCAACCCCAAGAAATAAACCAAAATACACTAACGGAACCAAGTAAGTAGCTTAAGGTGGAAGCTAACATTCCTCGTCTTGTTCTACAAATCAAACTACTCACTAAAATTAAAACAGCTGAAATGAATAACACAGGACCAAGCTCGTTCATTAATTGCCACCACGTTACCATTTGTGAATCTATACTATGAAGAATCGCTCCGATAACTGAAGCAAATCCGAAAACAATCACTAACACGACAATGATCCAATATAAATACAACTTTGCTCGTCCGTAGCGATAAAGAGATAACCGATCAAATAATTGTTGACCTCTCCAATGGTAGATGTAATTAGTAAAATAAATCATTAATAACCAACAATACGTCCAAATTATTAGTAAGTACATGGCTGTTGATTGTTCACTTTGACGATGAGTCTCTTCTTGACCATACTCACCAAACGATTGGAAATCCATTTGAAAGATCGGGTCAGGTTCGAAATATCTTTGACCATAATGAAACACTTCATCCCAATCAAAAGTGTCTGTTTGACTCATCACCAGGTTAGCCGATTCTGCCTTAACAATCATTTCCATCAATGTTGATGCCAGGTGCTCTTTAAACAACCCGTCAGCAAAACTATTCTCATGACGATACCAGGTGAATAATTCATCCGTATCTCCGTCTAAAATTCGTGTTTCTAAATCGTCCGTCACTTCGAAAATCGCCTCTACCTCTCCCCTAGCAAGAACATCAAGATCCAAGTTATTGACTACTTGTAATGAAAATGGCTCAGTTTCTTCAAGCTCATCAACTAATTCTTCAACCATAGTTTGTTCTGAAGAATCGACAAGCATAATGGGTACCTGAAGATCTTCAACAGTCGATTTAAATAATGGTAAAGCTAAACTTAAAAATAGAATGGGTAAAACTAACAAGATGACCATCGTTACCTTGGAAAACAGCATCGACTTCCAAACCCATCTCATACATGATCCCCCCTTCTACTCATGAGCCATAGTATAAAAAGCATGAAAAGAAGGAGTAACCATAAGATCCCCCAAAAACCTATGGGCCAAGTTTGCTCGTTGATAATTTGATAAAAACTAAAATATAAAGACTGTATTGGATACCACGCATCAACTGTCATCCAGTCAGGTAGATAAACACGTGGGATGATTAAGCCACTAATCGTCAGAACGGTTAAACTTGTTAAACTAAATAAAAACAAGCTTAACGCTGGCGTACGAATAACTGTTTCAAGAATCACCATTAATAGGCAGATAATCGTCGCTAATAACGTCCACTGAATCGTCAACATTAAGCTATTAACATCAAAAAGTAGTAAGGCGCCTGTAACTGCTGTTATTAATAAATAAACAAAACTAAAGCTAATTAAGTGTAAGAACCTTCCTAAAGCCCTCTTCCACAGGGTCACATCAATTAAGTATAGCCGCTGATTAATTAACGACCATTCCTTAGGCCTAAATAAAAATGCAAAAAAGATGAGCGTTAATATATACAGGAGCACAAATCCTGTTACGTATAGTTGCTTGTCCCATGATAAAATATCAACACTCGATAGATCAGATTCTAAAAACAAGCTGTTACGTCCTAACGTTAAAAAGGAAAAATGAACAGTCATCTGTTCAACTAAATCCCTTCGTTCATCCGAAGGGAGTTCCGATCCCCAAAAATGGTTAACTGTATTTACCCCACTCTGTGCTGCTGTAATATAACCTTGTCCACTATGCAACAATAAATAAGCTAATTGTGAGCTAAAGGGAATTTGGTTATTTAAGTAGACCTCGATTTCTTCGTTTTGTCCATTTTGAAGCTGCTCTGTAAAACCTTTAGGAATTCTTACAACAGCAGCATAATCAATCGACTCATCAAGGTACTCAGACAACGACCGATCACCGCGGTGGAAGATGACCTGTTCACCAATCGTTTCATCATTTTCAAGCTGTTGAATTAAGGTATTGGTTTCAAACGTTTGATCCTCATCAATGACCATTAACTCGACTTGTTCTAAATCCTCCTGAACCGTTTCGTAAAAAAACATACCCACAACGAGTAAAATTAATATCGGAAAAACTAAAGTAAATAAAAAAAGAGCAGGTGATTTTAAAACTCTTCGCCACTCAAACATACTCAAATGAAAGATCATTTCTCCCTGCCCCTTTCTGGAATAACCTTATTTAAATTCAAATAGATCTAACTTTATCGTGCTAAAACGGGAGAATTGACTCCAAAAATTGATCAAAATAACTCTCGACATGCTCTTCAAGTTCAGATTTAAACTTTAACCGTTGCTGTTCACTCAACAGGTCAATCCTTTTAACGTCTTCAAGATTGATTTGTGGAACCTCGAGGTTTTCCATAAAACGAAGATCTTGCTCAACATTCAAATCAACTTCATATCCTGCTGCATGGTCAGACCATAATGTTGGTATGTTAAATTGGCTCGTCAACTCATAATTGCGATAAGCTGAGTCTTCAGATACAGTGCTTTCCTGTACTAATGATCCAGACATTTCAGACGTGGTATGATCATTTTCATGTTTTAGCTCAAAATCAGTTTTCATCTTATCTTCATCATAAAACGAATCCATGTCCACAGCGAGTTGTAACAATTCCCCATGACCTAAGCCCATTTTCCGATTAATAATATAACCATCGTCCTTTGGCTCACCATTTGAGCTGAAATCAAAGGTCCATTCTCCTTCTAAACTTTTCACCTCAAATTTAGAATCAAGACGATAGGTTTGATCGTCTATACGTGTATCCATCAACCCGCTCATATCATAAGTTTGTCCATCGATTAACCATGTACCAGAAAGTTCACGGTAAGCTACATAATCATTCGTATAATACGCTTGATAAGTTATTCCCTCTGGTAAATTGATCTTTTCAATTATGCTTCGTAATTCATCAAAATAGCTCTCATCTGTCGTATAAAATTGCTGAGCTTGAAAAGAATTAACTAATTGCTCTTCTTCAAGGTGATTAACCAACTCAAGCAACAAACCTTGAAATTCATCCTCAGATATTTCAACATCAAATCGAGCAAGCTTCTCTCCATCTATTTCGACGTCCTCTGTCGTTTCCATATTTAGATTATTGAAATAATCGATAAAAAAGGTCACCTGATCGAAAAAACTGCTTTGAATATCTCTTCCCGTAAAAAACTCACTTTGTTGCTGATAAAGACGGGGAAAGCTACCAACGGTCAACCGATCTTCTAATCCTTCGTGTTCAAATCCTAAAGGTTGGTCATATAAAACATCTGATTGAATGGCTGTCAGCTGTTCATCTTGATATAAATGACTATTAAACACATTCATTCCCATAATATCTAGCCCGAGATCAAAGGAGACTTCTTCTTCGGGAAGCAAGTGGCGAGTCGCCTCAATTTGTGTAGTCATTAACAAACTACGCAAAGTGTCAATCAGGGCGCTTATCTCGTTTGATGCTTGTTGATCCACAGAAATATTACCTGTGATGGTCATATTTGATTCACTGGCGGTACTCTGCAAACGATCATTAATCACTTCTTCATTATCATAAAAATGACTGGTCAATGAATCAATATCTTCCATCGTTTGCTTCTCTGCTTCTGCATACTTAACAAGTGGATGAGAAAAAAATATCTGGTAAGCATAGATGGTAGCTGCCAAGACGATCAGAATTACGCTGACAACGACAAATAAGATTACCTTTTTACTATTTATATGTAAGTTTCTTTTATGCTTACCGTTCAGCTGAACCATCTAATCCTCCTACACCTCAACGCGTGAATAATGACCATGTTTTACTATTATACTACGATTCCAAGCTAAGTTTAAGTCATCAAAAAAATGTCCCAGTTGTCATAATGACTACTGAGACAGTAAGTTTTCTTAATCATCATTTTTCTTATTTAATCCAGGTGGAACAAAATCATTTAACCAAGGTGGGCCTTTTTTATCCGATGACCCCTTGTTTCCTTGATTATTTCCCTTGTTACCTGGGCCTTTTTCATTACCATTCCCATTGCCTTTGCCGTTTCCATTATTATTGTTTGAGTTACCCTTATTTTCTTGATCAGGCTCTTCTGATGAATCCTCGCCTTCATCGTCATCACTCTTATTTTGACCAGGTGGTCCGTCTTCACCAAATACCGGATGGTCATCAGGTGGACCATCTTTAGATTGATCCTCTTGATGACCCTTTCCGTTATTTTTCCCATTTTCAGAAGGGTGATCATTTTCTTCTGATGAACCTTGGTCAGATGACTGATTTTCTGATTCACGTTGGTCTTCTGCTGTTTGTGAATCATCTATTTTCTTTTGAAGCCCTGGTGGAAGGTCATCGCGATTAGACTTTTCTAAAAAGTGTTCCATCACTTCTTGTAGTCGGTCCTCTTGTGGATGATCTTCCGATTGGTTATTTGACTCAGGATTCTCAGATGAATCATCAGATTCTGTTCGATCTTCGACTACGTAATCATCTTCTTGCTCAAGTGATCCGAACACCATTTCAGAAGCGTAAATTACATTCATAGATGTATTTTCATCTTTCGCTTCATCTCGTATATCCTTTGGGACAATAAATGAGGTAATACTAATATCACCTTCATAACTAGATAGTAGATCGGATGATAAGGAGTCTAATGAATAATCTTCATTTTCTAAAAGCTGATCTGCGTAACTAATCCCTAGAAAAATGTTATGATCTTCTTCTAAATACCCCAACTCTTTACTTAATATAAGCACTTCAGATGACACGTTTTGTAAGCTTTGACCTTGGATGCCACCCATTTCATCTAATAACTTAGACCCATCACTATTAAGTGGTTCAGCTCCAATTACTTCATAGGTTTGGTCAACACTTAACTCAATGCTTGGATTAATATCAATACTAACATAAGCATGAACTTGCTCCTGATTGATCCATGAATAAAATGGGAATACTAGCGCTAAACACAGTACAAAAGCTGTAACAGCTTTCCATTGAATACGATTCTGCACCCAGGATAAGAGCGAGTCAAAAGAGAATCCTGTTGTTTCTAATGGATTAAATGTTACTTCTTCACCAATAAAAACGGCCGATTCTAACTTAGTCTTATAAAAAGACCCATCTGATGTCATAACAATATGATGATGACCCTTCTTCTCAACAACGATCCCTTTCATTATTCACTCACCCCCTGTACATAATCCTTTAAGTACATAAAATCTTCTGTTAAAAGAATAAAAATAGCTAATATATATTTTCGGTTACGTTCGATTGTTTTTTTACTCACACTAACGAGTGGCTCGACCTTTTTGATCGGTAGCCTTTTTTTAGTTAACACATATTCTCTGATTTCATCATTATGATAAACGACCCTTGCAACTTCTTTAGCAGACTCCTTAGCATCATGATGCTTTGGTGAAATGGTTGCCAACTCTGAAAAAGAAAGCTTATACTCTTTAAGCTTTTGGTTATACTCTTCAATTTCGATCTGACGATACCAAGCGTCCTGGTCTTGTTCAAATGCTTGTTTGGCAGCATGGGATAATTTCCAGTCTGTCGGTGATTGATCCTCATCTTCCTCTGATTGATCTAAGGAAACAGTCCCGAAATGATTGGATTCTTTTCTGATATAATCTATCACTTTCCTGGAAATAACTAACCGAGCAAAGGTTAAAAAAGAACTACCTTTATCTTTTGAATAAGAATCAAGGGCCTCATTAAACGCCATTAACCCGATACTAAACTCGTCATCCTGCTTTGTGTCTATATATCTTTTACAAACCTTTGAAACAGCAGTTGCAATGAACGGTTGATAGCTCGATAACAGATGGTGACGGGCATTCTCATCGCCATGCTGAACAGCTACCACCTGTTCCTCGAGGGTAACGTCATCTTGATCTACTTGACGTTGTAACACCCCTCACCACCCCCAACTAATATATTTTTCGAAAACAGTCTAATCTTTATGGGTGTTTTATCATTCTTTCTGTTGAAAATCATAATAAGCATCAATTGGAACAGCCAAGCCTATTCTACCATATGTGTCATGATTTAACGTTGCATAAATAATGGCTATAACTTCACCAGACTCATTAATAACTGGACTACCACTATTACCACTATAGATCGGTGCATCTAACATTAGTACAGGGGAATCAATGCCAGACACCGTCATTTCTCCAATAATTTCACCTTCATTTGCAATCCCACTAAAGCCTAAAGGGCTACCAATAAAATAGAAAGGTTCATTTGACTCATACTCAGTTTGCAAGGCTAAGTCTAGATGTGGAAAATTACTAGCCTCCGTTTTGAGTACGGCTAAATCAATTTCAGGATAAACCTCTTCAATGGTTGCACCATATGGACCATCTTCCTTAAAGTAAACCCATAGTTGCTCCCTCTCTTCAATTACATGATAGTTGGTTAATATATATCCATCATTAGTAAAAGAAAACCCTGTTCCTCGACCACTACCTGTGTCGACCGTGACAATCGATTCTCGATATTTTTGAACATCCTCATCTAACATGAGTTGAGCGGACGTTTTGACAAAGTCAATCGCCGGTAATGAGAACATACTAGGAATGGCAATGGCAGCATTAATAAACAGAAACAGAGCAATAAGCCAAAAAATCCACCGGGGAAAACGACGCTTAGGTTCCTGTTTCTTCTCGACACGACGTTTTTGACGTATGCGCTCCTTTTCCTCTTGTAAGATCTCATACATCTCTTCTTCATCTAGGTCTTCATATAAGTCTTTTTCATCTTCAGTTTCATAGCGTCGATCATCAGACATCGCAATTGCTCCTTAGAAATGGCTTTTCAACAGGTCTCTACGACATTTTTATCGATTTGACGGCTAATTTTAGAGTAGACAGAGGCCTTCTATACGATTTTTTCAACTTTAATCACTAATTTCGGTGTAGAGAGCCTCACTCTAAACGTTTTTCTCAACATTGATCGGCGTTTTCGGTATAGATAACCTCTCTCAATACCATTTTTCCCGATCTAACTGTTAATTTCCGTATAGACACCCCTACCACACTATTTCGCCTCCCCTCCTATTATACAAAACTTAAAACGAGGCATATGAGTGGGGGTGTCCAAGCTGCATTTTATACATCATATAGTATTCACCTTGTTCTTGCAAGAGCGTTTGGTGTGTACCTTTTTCAATCAATTCTCCCTGCTTTAGTACAAAGATTTGATCAGCATCTTGAATCGTGGACAAACGATGGGCAATCACCAAGGTTGTCCTTCCTTTCTTTAACACTTTTAATGCATCCTGAATCATTGCTTCTGTCTCTGTATCGATATTCGCTGTTGCTTCATCTAATATTAAAATGGCAGGATCAAAAGCTAAAGCTCTAGCAAAAGATAATAACTGTCTTTGACCAGTGGAAAACTCAGCCCCCTTTTCTTTAACCGGCTCATCATATTGATTAGGTAACTTCTCAATAAATTGATCTGCACCAACCGCCTTTAAAGCCTGTATTGCATCTTTTCGACTAATCCGAGGATCATTCATCGTTACATTAGAAAGAATCGTGCCTGTAAATATAAACGGATCCTGAAGCACAATACCAATATGGCTTCTAGCTTGCTGTCTTGATAATTTACTAATCGGTTTCCCATCAATTAAAACTTGCCCTGTAGATGGATCATAAAATCGAAACAATAAATTCATGATGGTGCTTTTTCCAGAACCTGTATGACCGACAAAAGCCGCTGTTTCACCCGGCTGAATAGAAAATGATAGGTTTTTCAAGACATACTCATCTTTTTCATAAGCAAATGAGACCTGATCAAACTCAACATGACCATTGTATCGAGAAATCGGTTGTTCGTAGACTTCTTCCCCATCTTCATCTAATAGTTCAAATACGCGTCTACCAGCCACTCTTGACTGCTCAAGTTGCGCTAGTTGACTAACGATCTGATTGACTGGTTCAAACAATCTCGTTAAGTAATCGACAAACGCGTAAAGAACACCAGCAGTCACAATGCCTGTGCCATCTAGTGACAATCCGCCAAAGTAAATAATGAACACAACAAACGCGACATTTCTAAGAAAATCAACTAAGTTAAATGAGGTGGCTGCTGTAAACGTGTTCATCTTCTTTTGATAACGATGGTGATAGTGGTTTAAATCCTCAAACTCTCTTGTCATTCGATCAACCTGATTATACGCTTGAATAATGGACATTCCTTGTATGGATTCATTAATATTAGCATTAATCCGGCTATTGGTTTCACGAATCTCATGATTATAATCGCCGGCAACTTTTTTATAAACCTTCATCCATATGATCATAATTGGAATTAAAAGCAAGCAAATACTAGCCAATCTAGCATCTAAGATAAATAAAGCAATAAAAATTCCAAACATATAAATGAAACCAGAAGTGAAAACTTCTAATACCTTCTCATATAACTCCTTGATTGCCTCTGTATCATTGGTGATACGAGCAACGATTTTTCCAGCTGGTTGGTCTATAAAATAGGGAATCGGAATGCGTTGGATATGCTTAAAAACATCCTTTCGCATCGTTTGAATAATTCGGTTAGAAGCATATTGTAGTAGGTATGTTTTATAATATAGGAAAATTGTCGAGCCTAGAATTAATCCTAAATATAGTCCTAACCAAGCCATAATTGAACTGATTTCAGGTTCAAAAAAATAAAATACCTCACCCGTTGTTAACGACTGTCCTGTTACAATAACCTCTGTTTCATTCGTTTCCAAAACATAATTAGAGCCCTCTTCTCCAACAAACCTAGCATTAAGCGGAACTTCTTCTTCTAATAGGAAGAATGATAAGCCATCTTGAAATAGGGTCACAACTTCCTCACCACTTGCAGAGTCATGGCGCTCAACGCGTGTATAATATTCACCTTGATATTCAACCTCACCCGTCTGCTCATCCGTAACCACATAATGATTAGCGACCCCAACAATATGATCATCAATCACCTTTTTGGCAATCAAGGGGCCACTTAACTCCATCACGACTGCAATAATTAAACAGATCAGGCCAATCCAAATTGTCTTTTGATACTGCAAAGCATAATGGAAAAGGCGTTTTTCAGTCGATAAACCTTTCATGTTATTCGCCCCCTTCCATTTGTTGCTTAATAAATTGTTGGCAGTACCAACTCTTAGAGGCCATAAGCTGATCATGTGTTCCATGTTCAACTATTTCACCTTGATCAAGTACGATAATTTGATTGGCATGTTTAACAGCTGATAAACGGTGAGCAGCAATGATCGTCGTTTTATGACTACGTTCTTGTTTCAAGTGTTGGATGATTTTGGCTTCGGTTTGACCATCTACAGCTGATAACGAATCATCTAAGATTAACCATTCGGGGTCTTTTACGAGTGCTCTTGCTAAGGACACACGCTGCTTCTGCCCCCCTGATAAAGTCACACCACTCTCACCAACTAAGGTGTCTAATCCTTCTGGTAATTGCTCAATATCTTCACGTAGAGAGGCTAATTCTAGCATCCGGTAGACTTCTTCATCTGAAGCATTTATGTTCCCAAATAAAATGTTTTCTCTAACTGTTTTGGAAAACAAAATATGGTCTTGTGGGACATAGCCAATCCACTCCCGAGTTTTAGACAAGGGGATCTCGTCAATTGGAATACAATCAACGGTCACAGAACCTTGTTCCGGTGTTGGATACTCTCTTAACAATTGCCTGATTAAAGTGGTCTTCCCAGAACCTGTTTTACCAACAATGCCAATGGTCTCACCTTTATTAATTTGTAAATTGATCTCCTTTAATTGATGAGATTCAGCCTGTGGATAGCTAAAACTGACTTGATTAAAGCTAATCGTCTCTGGTGATTCAATCATCACTTCCTTAAGAGGATCTTTAACGTCTGGCTCATGTGTCAGAATTTCATCGGTTCGATCGAGTGAGGCATTGCCTCTTTGCATCACGTTAATTAGCTCACCAACAGCAAACATTGGCCAAATCAACATCCCTAAATACACATTGAAAGTAACCAATTGACCAATAGTAATCACACCTTGAATAACAAGATATGAACCGTACCCTAATCCAATCGTATAAGCCAATCCAACTAATACTTTTATCGTTGGTTCAAATAAAGCGTCCATTTTAGCAACTTCAATATTTTTCTGAAAGACTTCCTCTGTTTGATCACTAAATCGTTCGTCATCCCACTTTTCTTGCACAAAGGCACGAATCACACGAACTCCTTGAATCGATTCCAACGTGTCATTATTTAAATCACTAAAAGCAGACTGCGCCTTTGTAAAACGTTCGTGAATCGCCCGACCGTACCTCTGCATTAATAAAGCCATAATCGGTAAAGGGACTAAAGCCGCTAGTGTTAAATGCCAGTTAATCATTACTGACATGACCATAATGATCAACATCATGAACATCGTTGCATCAACTAAAGTTAAAATACCGAATCCTGCTGTCATCATAATGGCACGTAGGTCATTTGTACTTCTAGCCATCAAGTCACCTGTTCGGTATCGGCCAAAAAAAGTAGGTGTCATTCGCATAAAATGATTCATTAATTTCGAACGCATCTTCCTTTCTAATAAAAACGCACGTCCAAACAAGGTAAAATCCCAATAAAATGAGACCACATAAATAGTTAATACAAGTCCAATAAATATGGCCAAAAGCTCATAAAACCTTGCTGCTGTTAATTGGTTATACTGAATTAAATCAATGACTTCCCCAAGCAACATCGGCGGAATAACACCAAGGATATTGACAACGAGTAGCGCTGAAATGGCCAGTGTATAGCGAAGCCATTGTTCTTTAAAATACCAAGATAACTTTCTAAATACCGAGATCATCTAATCCCCCCTCTTCGTTCTCTCTATTTGTCTTTCTCTAACCACCATCAATCCTATTACCTCTATTTAGCAATTGAAATTTAATATGAACCACCTTTTTCACCCCTTTCTTTTTATTCAAATACTCAATGGAAATCTGTAACATCTTGATCACCTCCTTTAAACAAACGCTCTGTTAAGGTTCAGTGTTGATGATTTAAAGAAACAGCACTTAGTTGTTGTATGGTGATAGCGAAGGTGGCGACTCCTGGTCGGTGAAAACGCCACGTCCTGTGGCATCACCGACACTTGTACGTCCTGTACGTCGCGAGAATAGCGCGAGCTGAAGATCCACTTGGGAAACGCTTTTCTTCCCAAGTTAGCTGAAGCCGTGCCCGTGGAAAGCCTCCACCGAAAGCGTATCACCATAACAACAACGGACTTTAACAGAGCGTAAACAAAAACACTTAGGCCCAATAAACCAAGAGCCTAAGTGTCCATAAATAAAAAAAGTCGCGACATGAGGAACATGCGCGACTTTGCTAATAACTTAAATCAATAATATGGCATAACACTAATTAAAGACATCCTTCGGCAAGGTCACGACAGTGAAATATAAATTTGTCATCATTAACTCATGGCGATTTTGCATCATTTTACGTTTAATCATCATTCGCGACCTCCTTTTTCCTTTAATTTCCTCTCAAATTATATACCCCTTATCTGAAAATTGCAACACTTAATTGATAAATGATTCAAAAACCTTTTACATACTTAATAACAACACAATAACTAGCGTCACGAAAATTATCGCAACAATTGTAAATGATAAGATCCTAGAAACATTAATCGTAAGCTCCTCTTTCCACTTTAAAGGCCGTATGCCACTGATAAAGAAAATAATAATTCCACTCAAGAAAATACAAGTGACGTTAGTCGTTATAAGTAAGAAAGACCAATATGTGTCTTCCCATATCATTTGTCCGATCGAAATACCAAACGTGACTGTCGGTGGAAGCAAGGCCACAGCTACCATCACTCCCACAAGGCCACTAGAGACACGATTTAAAATCGATAATGCTCCAGCTGCCCCAGAAGCTAAGGCAATAAACAAATCAGCTAATGACACATTAGTTCGTAACAGATACTGCCTCGATTCAATTGCTTCATCAAAGAAATAACCGAATGAACTAGCAATAAAGACAATGATTAGAAAACCAATTACCAACGTGGACATTGCCTTACCAAGTCGCCGTAAATCTCCTAACACCGCCGCAAAAGATACCGAAATAGCGGGGCCGATTAAAGGCGCAATGGCCATCGCTCCAATAACTACCGCCTCACTATCATTAACAAAACCACCCGCAGCAACAATTGCTGAAAAGATAATTAATAAGGTATAGTTCATCGTTAAATTACTTCTCTTTTCAATCGTATGCATTAGTTCTTGCCGACTTGCTCTTAATAATTTACCTTTTTCCTCTGTGCTTTCTTCCTTCTTGTCTTTTTCATTCTGCTCTCGCTTTTCAATCGTTTCTCTTGAGAAGTAAGTGTGAACCGGAAATAGAATCGTTTCAAATCCTTCAGATAAAGTAGAGATTGCTTCTAAATAATCCAAAACCTCTTCTACATCTTCTTCAGCCACAATCATTCTAAACAAAATTCTGTCAGCAAGTTCATTTTCTTTCCACACGCTCTTACCAGAAAAGTTACTTAATGCAGACTCAACATCTTCAAAGTTTTCTTTAGGTATATAGACTTCTATTAATTGTATGCTCATTTGCTAACATTCCCCGTTTTTTAAGTTAGTTTTAACAAGCGCTATTACATATTTTCTCCAACTAATCGCATACTATGTTCAAACCTTGATAAAGGGAGAATATTATGAAGCGTAGATTTAAGAAGTCAAACTATTTTCCTTGTAAAATGGATCAACTCAAAACCGATTTAAAAGAACAATATTTTAAAGGATCACCAGATCTATCTTCAAAAATAATTGAGCAACAAAACAACGGTTGTATCATTATCTTCTTAGATTATTTAGTTGATAAGCAACACTTATTCGATAAAGTTATTAAAGAGCTACAAGACACTAGTGAATTATCAAATGAATCGATCAAAGAAGCTATACCAATATCAGGAGTAAAAGAGGAGAAAGAGCTTGAGAATATTGGTGACGAACTATTAGACGGTGGAGTCTGTGCTTATATTGAAGGGGAACAACAAGCATTGACCATTCCAATTCCAAGAGTAGAAGCAAGACAGCCTGAACGGGCAGAAACAGAATCTCTTGTATTTGGTCCACAGATTTCATTTACTGAGTCAATTGATATTAATTTAAACATTGTTCATAAACGGATGAATACCGATAAATTAAAAGTTGAAAAGTTTGTTATTGGTGATACCGTCCCTTCAGAGGTTAGATTAGTTTATCTAGAAGACATAGCAAATGAAGATAATGTTAAAGAAATGAGGAGTCGTCTTGAACAGTTGAAGGTTGACGATGTCCTAGAGAGTTCAACCATCACACAATATATTGAAGATAATTCATACTCGATCTTTCCTCAATTTTTAGTCACTGAATTACCAGACAGATTTTGTTACAGTCTTAAGGAAGGTAGGTTAGGCGTACTAGTAGACAAAAGTCCATCAGGCGTAATTGCACCCACCAATTTCCTTAGCTATTTCCAATCTACAGAGGATTTATATACACGATGGAACATGGGTGCTTTTATTAGGGTGATGCGTTTTGTCGCTATGTTTGCTTCGATTACTTTAACTCCAGTTTATGTAGCGGCTTTAACGTTTCACTATGAGATTATTCCTGAAGCGATGCTAGTTTCCCTCGGTCACTCGAGGTCTAGGGTCCCTTTCCCACCATTACTCGAAGCCTTAATCCTTGAGATATTCATCGAATTGATTCGTGAAGCAGGGGCAAGGTTACCGACTAAAGTCGGTCAAACAATGGGTATTGTTGGGGGGATTGTCATCGGACAAGCCATTGTAGAAGCGGGCTTCACCAGTAATATCTTAATTATTATTGTTGCGATCAGTGCCTTGGCTTCTTTTACAGCGCCTAGTTATTTGATGGGTTCTGCAATCCGAATAATTCGCTTTCCAATTATTGTATTGGCTGGTCTTTGGGGATTTCTTGGCATTGTCTTCAGTATGGCCTTTATCATCATTCATTTGATTAAACAAAAATCTTTAAATCGACCATACCTAGCACCCATTTACCCAACTCAACCTAAGGATATTGACAACTCTGTCATTCGGTTACCTTTTTTATTCAGTAACAAACGTTCTTACTCAAATAAGCCAAAAGAGATTAAGCGGTTCCCTAAGCCACCGAAAAAGAAGAAATCTGATATCGATGAATAGGTGTGGATTATGCAATCACAACTTCAAATACCAATAGATAAAAAAATAAAGGCGGTTTATTTATTTGTTGTCTTACACGCCTTACAAATGGGGGTAGGAGTTGTAGGGCTCCCTCGTGTTGTGTATGAAGAAGCTAAGCAAGACAGCTGGGTGTCAGTATTAATTGCTGGTATCGCTCTTCATATTGTGATTGCCTGTATTGTTTTCATTCTAAACAGTTATAAAAATACGGATATACATGGCATTTTAGCTCAGATATTCGGACAAAAGATCAGCAAAGTCCTTAGTATGGTTTTTATCTTTTATTTTTACTTAATGTTTATTAGCATTTTACTTAATTATATAGAATTCGTACAAGTATTCATATTTCCTAAACTATCAACGGGTTTTATCGCTTCACTACTTATATTCTTAGTCATTTACGCTGTTTATGGTGGAGTTAGGGCAGCTGTTGGAAGTAGTATTGTCTTTTTCTTTACGACGATCTGGATGGTACTACTGTTAATTGAACCCATTTTCTTAATGCGTGCAGAATATTTTCTACCAGTATTAGATAATAGTCCACAAGACATCTTCTCAGGCGCATTAAAAACGTCTTACTCGATACTAGGTTTTGAATTAATTTGGGTTCTCTATCCATTCATCCAGGATAAGAAGAACGTAGCCAAGTATAGTCATTTTGCCATGTTATTTACAATTATTTTAGTTATGTATGTCACTGTAGTAGCCATTGGTTACTTCAGTCCGAAACATCTAGAAATGAAGGTGTGGCCACTTTTTACGATGTTTAAAATCATAACACTCCCTATCTTTGAGCGATTCGATGTGATTTCAGTTGCATTATGGTTAATGGTCGTCATTCCCAATCTCATCTTACTTGGCTGGATGATCTCATATAGTTGTAAGCGAGTCACTGGTTTAAAACAAAAGCATTGCCTACATGTTTTTATGTTAATCGCTTTAATAGTAGCCACCTTTGTTGATAAACGAGAATACGTCAACATATTAACAGATTATGTGGGGCAGGCAGGTATATTTTTTGGTCTAACATTGCCATTTCTTCTATTACCTTTTGCCATCTATAAAAGAGTGAAAGGAAATAAATCATGAAATATCATTTACTTGTCATATGTATATTGCTAGTCATGTTAGTTGGTTGTGCTGAAGAAAATATCATTGAAGACCTTGGAATCGTGACGGTATATGGCTTTGATAAAGATGAAGATACTGGACACCTCCTTGCAACAACTGTCCTATACCAATTCGATCCTGATATAACCAATGCTTCACAAATCATTAACAGTGAAGGGGATACGTTACAAGGAGTTAAGAGAAATGCCAATAAAGAGTCTGGGCACAAGATCACCAATGGTCAATTAAGAGTTATATTATTCGGACCAAGTCTTTCTAAAGAGGATGGTTTTATTGAACATCTTGACACTTTAGGAAGAGATGCTAAGCTATCAGATATTGTTTATATAGCCGTTTCAGATCAGCCAAGTGACCAAGTACTTGCTTCTACAAACTATGAAGAAGCACCAAATATTGGGGCCTATTTACATCAATTAATAGAAACCGCCGTAAGAAATGAGGAAATAACAAGTAGTACGTACCACGAATATTTAAGAGACTATTTCCAAGTAGGTCGTGACCCTGTTTTACCATTACTAAGTGTTGATTCTGAAAAAGTTACTATTAAAAATATTGCTGCTTTACAAGATGATAAAGTGGTAGGAGATTTTACGATAGAGGAAGGCTTCTATATTCGTCTGATGGTAGATCAGTTTGATTCTGGGTTAATTGAACTGAAACTGCCGATTGAGCCATTTGAAGATCATCTAGAGGAATACGCTGAAATTGAAGACCCACATATCTACGCCGTTATCGATAAAATTAACAGTAATACAGATATAACTATGGAAAGTAAGAATCCACCGTCATTTGAAGTGAAAATCGATATTGATGGCAGAGTAATTGAACTGTCAAGACAATTAAATTTAGACGATCCTGAAACCTTAGATGTTTTAGAAACACAAGTAACCAAGCAAATGGAGAAAGAGTTAGAAGAAGTCATTAACAAAGCTCAAGAGATGAATGCTGATGTGTTTGGATTTGGCGTCAAATATAACAATAATACTCGTGGAGAGGACCTTACTAAAGAGCAATGGCGTGAAATGTTTACTGACATAGAGGTTGAGACAACTATTAAAATCAACATTGAAAGACACGGTACAGTTCAATAAAAAGGTTAAAAAAGGCTAAGTTTTTCGATGCTGTCGAGACCAATGTTTATCATTAAAGTAAAGACCGTACAATGAACTAATCGTTTTAATCATTGTACGGTCTTTATTATACGTTTGGCCAAATTTTTTCTTTTGTACTTGTTATTTACTTTTTGGCTCTAGCTCTTTTTAATACATTATTCATCTATATCTTCTGCAACTAAACTTGATAGTACATGAACCCGAAGAATGATTCCTTCTAGACGATTACTCTCACCAACTACAGCAATTGGGTAAGTTGATTCAACAGCTTTTGGAATAATCTCTTCTAAGTAATCTTCTTTTTTTACGGTTGCTACATCTTTAATCATAACGTCTTCTAAAGAGTTCTTTTCTTTTACACCTTGGATAGCATCATCAATCGTGACGATCCCCTGTAACTGACGTTTACGATCCGTCACATAAACACTTGATAAACCATTAGACTCCATTTCCTGAATAGCTACTTTAAGCCCATCCTTTAGCGAAACTAACGCGTTCGGTCTAATCATAATATTTTCGGCCTGGATAATTTTCGAACGATCGATATCTTTAATAAATTCTGAGATATAATCGTTTGCCGGTTCTTCAAGGATTTCTTCTGGTGTACCCGTCTGAACGACTTTACCGTCCTTCATCACCGCTACACGATCGCCAATTTTGAAAGCTTCGTTAATATCGTGAGTGATAAAGACGATCGTCTTCTGTAGGCGCTCTTGAAGGTCTAACAATTCTAACTGCATTTCACGACGAATGAGAGGGTCTAACGCACTAAATGGTTCGTCCATTAAAAGGATATCTGGGTCATTAGCTAACGCACGAGCTAATCCCACACGTTGCTGCATACCACCAGATAGTTCGTCGGGGTATTTATCTTCCCACCCCTTTAATCCGACACTTTCTAGATTTTGACGAGCAATTTCTTGACGCTCTTCAGCTGATACCCCACGAATCTCTAATCCATACTCAACATTTCCTAGTACAGTACGGTGACTGAACAATCCAAAATGCTGGAAAACCATCGCGATTTTCTTCTGGCGGTATTCCTTTAAAGCCTCACCCTTATACTGCACCACATCCTCACCATCAACGACAATTGAGCCTGTTGTTGGCTTGTTCAATAAATTTAAACAACGAATTAACGTCGACTTTCCACTTCCAGAAAGCCCCATGATTACAAATAGTTCACCTTCATTTATATCGATCGATGCGTTATAAACACCTACTGTATTTCCTGTTTCAGCTAAAATATCTTCTTTAGATTTTCCTTGTTCAACTAAAGGTATGGCTGTCTTAGGTTTTGGACCAAAAATTTTCGATACATTCTCCAATTTCATTTTCACACTCATTTACTGGTCCCCCTTATCTCTTTGGAAACGGTTACCGATTCCACTTGTAATGCGGTCAATGATAATAGCTAAAAATACAATACTGATACCTGCTTCAAATCCTAATGCAATATCAATACGGTTAATTGCCACTAAGACTTGTTCACCTAAACCGCCAGCACCAACCATGGATGCAATAACAACCATCGCTAAAGCCATCATCGTTGTCTGGTTAACACCAGCCATAATTGTAGGAACAGCTTGTGGTAATTGAACTTTCGTCAAAATTTGCATGCGAGATGAACCAAATGATTCAGCTGATTCAACCACTTCCTGATCAACATTTCTAATACCTAATTCGGTTAAACGAATAACTGGAGGTACTGCGTAAATGATAGTTGCAAATACAGCAGGAACATTACCTAGTGGGAAAAAGAAGATAACAGGAATTAAGTAGACAAAGCTTGGCATCGTCTGCATCGCATCTAAGATAGGTCTAATCACAACAGAGGAGGCTCGGTTCATCGCCATCCATATTCCGATTGGTATACCAATGATTAACGAGATGATCACAGCAGTCAGCACAATTGCAACGGTAATCATCAACTCTTCCCATAAACCAAAGCTACCAACTAAGAATATAAGAAACGCGTACAACAAACCTGATGTTGCGTTTTGGAAAAAGTAACCCAAAGCAAAAATAAACACTAATAGTAACCACCACGGTAAGAAATTCAATATATCATCAAACGTGGTAATGGTTGTGGACGTCATCCAAAAAATAAAGTCAAATACAGGCTCTAAATTTTTATCTAAAAAGTTAACGACAAAGTCGGCTATATTCCCCAGAGGAATCGATATATCAGGGAAACCACTCATCACTCTCACCTCTCAATTGTTTTGTTTAAATAAAAGAAGATAGTTAGCCATTTAATCAAATAGTGGCTAACTACCTTCAAATTAGGAACTAGATTCCTAAGCCCTCTTTTACTTTCTCAGCCACATCTTCAGGAACCCATTGTGTCCAAAGATCTTCATTCTCTTCCATCCACCATTCTGCTGCTTCTTCAGCATCTGTATCATTTTCTAGTAGATAGACTAATGCTTGTTCAGTTAATTCAGTTGATGTTTCATAGTTTTGTAAGAACTCAAAAACTTCTGGTGCTTGATCAGGGAAGTCTTTGTGCACCGTTACCATAACATCATTAGGAGGGAATTCAGTTGCTCTATTTTCCTCCCACTCATCCTCATCATACGGATTATCTCCTAGGATTGTTAAATCATAAGAAGCTGTAACCCAAGTTGGTGACCAGTAATAGCCAACCCATGGCTCACCTGACTCATAAGCTGATGAAAGTGAAGATACTAGCGCAGCTTCAGAACCTGGAGCTAATATGTTATACATCTCATCTAAACCATAATGTTGAAGTTTTTCTTCAATATGTTCATTAACTGCCCAACCAGATGGTCCGTTGACGATACGACCTTTGCTAGAATCCTCTGGGTCTTCAAAAAGCTCAGGATAATTTGCGAGATCTTCAACAGTTTCTAAATCTGGTGCCACAGGCTCAATCCCACGCTCTTCATCACCTTCAATGACGTATGTTGGTACATATAAGCCCTGTGCGTTATCATCAAAGTTAACTGAAGCATCAACATAATCTCCAGCCTCGATAGCTTCTTCATAAAGTTCCTTAGTATTATCTGTCCAAATTTCAGAGTAAACTTGAATGTCTCCTTCTCTTAATGCCTGCATCGTGTTTGCGGTTGAACCACTCATAGTTTCAGTATCGTAGTCATAACCATGTTCAATAATATTAGCCATAACATGGTTATGGAATTTAATACTATCCCAATCCCCGTCAGCTAGGACAATTTCTTCTAAAGTCTCATCATCGTCACTACATGCTACAAGAACCAGCATGGAAGACATTAAAATTAATAATAAAAATTTCTTCATTTTAACTCTCCTTTTAAATTTTTAAATGCATTAGGCCTGGTTACTTTTTACACTTTTTGTTGATCAACGTTGTGTTCGAAAAGACCTATAAAAATTTTTCTCTGAATCTATCAATTTTGAAACCATTTTTAATTATATTCGTGTGGCAAAATTCTATCAATTACGATATTTAACGATTAAGAACGATTTACAAACAAATATTCCGATTATTTATAGTTCAGTTGTTTTTTAGATAATATCGATAGAAATAACTCTACATTCTATCCAAAAACAAAGGTACCACCCAAAAATAGGTAGTACCTTTGTATACAAAAGGAAATAATTGTTATTTCATGGTTGTTTTGATTAAATTAATTACCTCATCTTTAGTCTTAATCGGCTGATAAGCTTGCATATTTTGGATATATTTTTCCCGATTTTGATAAAGCTCTTGGATCTGTTCATATAAAGTTTGATCATTAACCTCTTCATCTTCAAGCATTTGTGCATAACCACGTTTCTTAAAGGATTCAGCATTAAGGATTTGATCACCTCGGCTTGCTTGCCTTGACAACGGGATGAGGAGCATTGGTTTTTTTAAAGCTAAAAACTCAAATATAGCATTGGCTCCAGCCCGAGAAACAACAACATCCGCAATAGCTAAAAGATCCTTTAGTTCATCTGTGACATATTCATATTGAACGTAACCGTACTGTTTAATAGATGCGTCTAACTTTCCTTTGCCACACAAATGAATGACTTGAAACTCTTCAAGCAGTTGTGGGAGATTAGAACGAATAGCCTCATTAATGCTTTGGGCTCCTGCACTCCCCCCCATCACTAGTAAGGTCGGTTTAGATTTAACAAAGTCCGTCATTTGATAGGCTTGACCTGGATCTCCTTGAAACAATTCATCTCGCACAATTGCACCAACGTTTTTCACTTTATTCTGGGGCAGATATTCGTTCGTTTCAGGGAAGGTTGTCAAAACATACTTAGCAAAATTAGTGGCGATTTTATTAGCTAATCCCGGCGTATAATCAGATTCATGGATGATTGACGGTATATTAGACATTTTAGATGCCATAACAACTGGCACCGAAACAAACCCACCTTTTGAAAAAACTATACTTGGTTTTAACTCTTTCATGAGCTTTTTAGCCTGGAAAACACCCTTTAATACCTTAAATGGATCTTTCATATTTTGGGCCGACAAATAACGTCTTAACTTACCTGTTGCGATACCATGATAAGTCACGCCTTCCATTCCCTCTACTAATTCGCGTTCAATCCCTTGATAAGACCCAATATAATGTATGTCATAACCTTCTTTTATAAACTCTGGCATTAAAGCAAGGTTAACCACTACATGCCCTGCCGTTCCTCCACCTGTAAAAATTATTCGTTTATTTGTCATTTGTTCGTCTTCCTTTCTATCCAAAAACCATAAACTAAGCTATAATGACATATTAGCAAACATTGTTATCACATAGTATAGGAAGGAGTTAAAAAATGTATCAAACTCATTCCACAATCGAAAAAATAACTTTATTCATAAAAATATTACTCCCGATCTTAGTGACTCAGGTCGGGATCTATTTAATGAACGTTTTTGATACCGTGATGGCTGGTCAGGCTTCATCTGAAGATTTAGCAGGTGTTGCGATCGGTTCTTCAATTTGGATACCTGTATTAACAGGTATTAATGGTATATTATTAGCCATTTCTCCAATCGTCGCACAACTTTCAGGAGCCAATCAACGTGACAAAATCCCTACTGCCGTTAAACAAGGGATTTACTTAGCGATTATCATCTCTGCTTTTATGTTTACTTTAGGAGTGTTCTTTTTAGACTCCCTATTAAATATATTATCACTTGAACCAGAAGTTAGATACATCGCTAAGTACTATCTAGTCGCTCTTGGTTTTGGTATGTTGTTCCTATTTTCATTCAACCTCATGCGTTCATTTATTGATGCCTTAGGTCAAACCAAAACCTCTATGTTAATCATACTAATCGCCTTACCGTTAAATGCTTTTTTTAATTACCTCTTTATATTTGGTAATTGGGGTGTTCCAGAACTTGGTGGAATTGGAGCAGGAGTTGCTTCAGCACTGACTTACTTCATTACCTCAATCATTACCATCATTATTGTACAAAAAGTGCAACCCTTTAGAGGTTATCAGATATTTAATGAGCTAGTTCGTCCATCAATAAAAGCATGGAAAGAACAATTAAAAATAGGCGTCCCAATTGGGATTACCATCTTTTTTGAAACAAGTATCTTTGCTGCAGTCACTCTGTTTATTAGTGTTTATGACACAGTAACAATAGCAGCCCACCAAGCTGCAATGAACTTTGCTTCGATATTTTATATGATTCCTCTGGCTATTGCTATGGCACTAACGATCTCAGTCGGTTTTGAAGTCGGGGGAAAACGATTAATTGATGCTAAAGTATACAGTTTTATTGGAATTAGTTCAGGACTTTTCTTTGCCATATTAAGTGGTATATTGATTTTCATTTTACGTGAAGAAGTTGCCCAATTGTATAGTAATGAGCCGGAAGTGATTTTATTAATGCAGTATTTCCTAATTTACGCTGTATTCTTTCAGTTATCTGATGGATTTGGCACACCAATCCAAGGTGCATTAAGAGGATACAAGGATGTTAATACGACTCTGGTGATCGCATTTATATCATTTTGGGTTATTGGATTACCAACAGGGATTGCTTTAGCCAACTTAACAGCACTTGATCCATTCGGATACTGGGTTGGTTTAATTACTGGACTTGCAACAGGGGCAATTATTTTAATCATGAGGTTATATTACGTCGTTAAGACATTTAGCTGATTCACCACCATCAATCAAAAAAGAGGCTGTCCCTCTAGTCATCTATTCATGACTGGGACAGCCTCTTTTAAATTCGATTTTATAAGAATAGACCAGCGATTGTAGCTGAAAGGATAGATGCTAAAGTAGCACCAACTAGAAGCTTCATACCAAAACGTGAAACTGTCTTACCTTTTTCACCATCAATACCAGCAACTGTACCTGCGATAATACCAATTGAACCAAAGTTCGCAAAGCTTGTTAAGAATACAGATACAATACCAACTGTCTTATCTGAGAATTGATCTTGCATGTCAATGAACTGTAACATCGCAACGAATTCGTTCGTTACAATCTTCAGACCCATTAAACTACCTGCATCAATCAATTCACCTGGCTGGATACCAATTAGAAAGTAATTGGAACTAAGATAATACCAAGAATACTTTCTAATGTTTGACCAGGGATAATGGCACTTACAATGAAGTTCACTAATTCTAATGAAGCTAAGAAGGCAATTAACATCGTTGCAACGATTAAGGCAATTTTACCACCATCCATCGCACCATTTGCCATTGCTTCAAAGATACTTTTAGCTCCACTTACTTCATTCACATCAACATCATCATCTTCATCAGAAACATCTGGTGGTGCAATGATAGATGCAACAATTAACGCACTGAACATGTTTAGTGGAATCGCCACTAGTACATATTCTGCCGGGATCATCGTCATATAAGCACCAATAATCGATGCTGAAACAGACCCCATCGCTGACGCTGATACAATATACAAGCGATTTTCAGTAATTCGATGGAACTGTGATTTGATCGCGATTAACGCTTCAGACTGACCAAAGAACATACTGTTTACTGCGTTAAAGGATTCGATTTTCGGTAAACCTGTTATTTTAGATAATGCCCCACCAACATACTTAATGAGTAATGGAAGCACTTTCAAATATGTTAAAACAGATAGAATAGTAGCAAAGAAAATAATAATTAATAATACATCAAAGAAGAACACGTTAGGGTCATCTGGATTAGTCATGGCAATACCACCCACGACGAACTCTACCCCTTCACGTCCAAATTCGATTAATTTCTCAAACACCACTGCAATCGATTCGATGATAATACGACCAATTTCCGTATTAAACATAAACCACGTAATCAGTAGCTGTAACAAAATCATGATTCCGATTCCTTTAAATGGAATCCCGTTACGGTTACTAGACATTAACATAGCTAGTCCAATAACTGCAACAATGGCTATTAACCCCAAAATAATATCCATCTCTATATCCTCCTAAAAATAAATATATAAATAATCACTGCTATTGAATTTTATCAACTGGAGTATGAAAACGCAATCATATTAGGTAAATTTATCGATAAAAATTTAAAAATGTCGCAATTTGGTGAAGTTGATTTTTTACTATACAAGAAAAATATTCTAACAAAAAGTAGTGGTCTCCGTAGTAACTTACCTACTTCAACCACTACTACTACTACTACTTTTCAATAAACATTTGGGTCCAATAAGTAGAGCGACTTCCTCCTTCTGCGTAACCAACACCAATATGTGTCATATCAGGATTCAATATGTTTTGTCTATGTCCTGGACTATTCATCCATGATTCAACCACTGCCTCAGCGGACCTCTGACCGGCAGCAATATTCTCGGCTGCTCTACGGTAACTGACATTAAAATTTTCAATCATATCAAATGGTGAACCATAAGTAGGTGATTGGTGAGAAAAATAATTTTTATCACGCATATCTGCAGATTTATACCTAGCTACCCTTGAAAGTTGCCAATCATGGTCTAATGGTTCTAATCCATTCTGTTCACGATAGTTATTCGTTAGACGAATAACTTCATTTTCAATTGACTTTACTTCTGTTTTTAAAGGGACATTAATTTCATCTCCAGGGTAAATTAAGTCTGGGTTACGTATTTGAGGATTCGCTTCAATGATTTCACTTAAGCCAATTTGATAACTTCGTGAAATCATCCACAGTGAATCTCCAGGCTGTACAACGTAAACGTCCACTGTCTCAGCATCTACTCTTTTGATTGGTTCATCAACCACAACCAGTACCATCAATAATAGCGCAATCACAAAGAAGAACTTTTTGAATCTCAAAAGTAGCACCCCTTTCGTCACTTGTTAGTGTGACCGAAAGGAAGGTATTTTATGTCAACGTTTTTTAGATCACGGTTCAGTTTGTTTACGTATTCGGACTTAGGGTTTGCCGTCACTAAGATTAATTTATATGCTAAAGCATTGTGCTGGCTTAAGGATTTGAGAAGAGCGATACTTTTATTCACCTCACCAGGATCAACTTCTCCATCAGTCACATGGGTTAATTGAAGTTGAATTTTCATCTGATCTAATGCTCGGTAGATTTTTCTAAATACATTGGTGTAAGACGTTCCACCGTGAAAACTCAGTTGATTAATATGTATAAATTCATCGTCTAATAGCTCCTGGTTGTGCAGCAAAACAAGTTTGCTACTTGTGATTCCAAGTTGATTGACCGTTAGAGTCTGTTTTTTTGGCTTCATAGAATTAGAAATATCGATAAGAGCTAATTCAATCGTCCTCTCTCTAGGCTTCAATGGAATCTGATTATATATTAGAGATTTCTCAAATGGCTTATTGTTACTTAAATAATTCAGTAAGGTTCTCGTTGTGTTAAGCTTACCTTTATTTGTATGGGTCTCATCAGATTGATTGGTTGATTTTTGCTGGATTAATTTTTTAAGTGCTTGAGTAGATAGTGGCTTAGGTGATTGTTCACTTCTGCCTACTTTCGATGGTTGTGAATAGGTTTGTGCTTGTGTTTGTGGAGGTAATTTGGGGATCTCCCTATGTCTATGTAAAATTTTATGGCTACTATACTTAATGTGAATCCCCCCCTATAAGAGTTCTAAAGCTAATATATGATGAGGATAATGGATTCTTTCATTCATGTTAAGAAGGAGGCTGAATTGCTGGACGCAAATCAGCTCTTTTGTGTTGGAATGAAATTAGGTAGGAAAAACGGGTGAGTGAGTAGAGAACTGGTCGCTAAAACAGTGATGATGCCATTCTATTTAACGATTTGGGATCGTGTCGACGCATTTCCGTTAATTAGAGCCTGGCTATTTAACGGTTTGACCCCTTGTCGACGCATTTCCGTTAATTAGAGCCTGGCTATTTAACGGTTTGACCCCTTGTCGACGCATTTCCGTTAATTTGACCATATAAAAAAAGCCCGGTTATGACTATTCATCATAACCGGGCTCCTTAATAATACTTACATAAGACTTATCCTTCTAGAAGAAGGTCATATGGATCCTCAATCATTTCTTTCACGCGTACTAGGAATTGTACAGCTTCGCGACCATCAACAATTCTGTGGTCATAGGATAAAGCAAGGTACATCATTGGACGTACTTCAATGCTATCATCTGGCATAACGACTGCACGCTTTTCGATCTTGTGTAATCCTAAGATACCAACCTGTGGTGTATTTAGAATTGGTGTTGAAAGCATTGAACCGAAAATTCCACCATTGGTAATCGTGAATGAACCGCCTTGTAGTTCACCCATCGTTAATTTACCGTCACGAGCTTTCTTAGCTAGTTCCATAATTTCGCCTTCGATACCTGCGAAACTTAAACGGTCCGCATCACGAACTACTGGAACAACTAAACCTTCTTCAGTTGATACAGCCATACCGATGTCATAAAACTGTTTTTGAACAATTTCATCGCCTTGGATCTCAGCATTAAGTAATGGGAACTCTTTAAGTGCTCCAATAACTGCCTTTGTGAAGAATGACATGAATCCTAGCTTAATACCATGTTTCTTCTCGAACTCTTCTTTACGTTCACTACGTAAATTCATGATATTAGTCATATCCACTTCGTTAAATGTTGTTAACATCGCAGAATTGTGTTGTGCTTCAACTAGACGCTTAGCAATTGTTTGACGACGACGTGACATTTTTACACGTTCGACTGGCTTTTCGAATTCAGTTTTCTCAGCTGATTTGTCTTCTTTCTTAGCTGATTGCTTCTTACCTTCGTCAACTTTTGCCTTAGCAGCAGCTTCAACATCTTCTCTTGAAATTCGGCCAACTGGATCTTTTGGCTTAATTTCACTTAAGTCGATACCAAGCTCGCGAGCACGCTTACGTGTTGCTGGTGATGCTACTGGCTGTTCACCGTCTGCTGCAGCTGGCTCTTCTTTAGTTGTTGGTTGCTTTTCTTCTTTTTTATCCTCTTTTACTTCTTCCTTAGGCTCTTCTGTTTCCTCAGGTTTGTCATCAGATGCAGGTGCTGCACCCTCGCCACTTTCGTCAACTTTTGCGATCGCGTCACCTACTTCAACATCCGCACCTTCTTCAACTAATAATTCAGTAATAACACCAGAGTGATCCGCATTTACCTCTACGTTTACTTTATCCGTTTCAAGTTCAACGACAGGATCACCTTTCTCTACCTGGTCACCTTCTTTAACTAACCATTCTGCTACCGTACCTTCTGTGATTGATTCGGCCAACTCCGGAACAATAATTTCCTTCACGACATTCTCCTCCTTTAATCTAGCTTCAATGCTTCATTTATAATACGACTTTGTTCTGATTTAGAAATATTAGGATCACCTACAGCTGGAGATGAGCGATACGGGCGTCCAACGTAGTGAAGCTTCTGCTTAACCTTCTTAACATCCTGGATACGTTCCTTAACAAAATCCCAGCTTCCCATGTTCTTTGGCTCTTCTTGAACCCAAACAATTTCTTCAACATTTTTATATTTCTTAAGTAATTCTTTTAATTCTTTTTCAGGGAACGGGTAAATCTGTTCAAAACGGGCTAGATGGATCGTCTCATCATCCACTTCACCTTTTTCAATGGCTTCTTCTAATTCAACCATGACTTTACCGCTTCCTAGAACTAAACGTGTAACAGCCTCTTGATTCTCACCTGTGCCTTTTTGCTCAAGAATGTTCTTAAACTTACCTTCAGATAATTCTTTCGCATCGACTGCCACTCGTTGGTTACGTAATAAACTCTTAGGTGACATGACCACAAGTGGACGAGCAGCTTCTGTACCAACGATTGCTGCTTGACGTCTTAATAAATGGAAGTATTGTGCTGATGTAGTTACATTAGCTACTGTCCAGTTATTTTCGGCTGATGATTGTAAGAAACGTTCTAGTCTGGCACTAGAGTGTTCTGGTCCTTGACCTTCGTAACCATGTGGTAATAACATCACTAAACTTGCAATTTGTCCCCATTTCGCTCGACCAGATGAGATAAACTGGTCAAAAATAACTTGGGCGGCATTAGCGAAGTCACCAAATTGAGCTTCCCATAGTACTAATGTATCCTCACTTTGAACACTATAGCCGTACTCAAAGCCTAAGACACCAGCTTCTGATAATGGGCTGTTATAGATACTAAATGTTTCATCAACACCTTCTAATCCATGAAAAGGACTATAGGATTGTTCTTTTTCAGTATCATGTAACACCGCATGACGGTGAGCAAATGTACCACGCTGAGAGTCCTGACCAGTCATCCGGATTGGTGTACCGTCATTTAAAATGGATGCAAATGCCAGTGCTTCACCTAATGCCCAATCAATCTTTTCCCCTTCGTTAAATGCTTTTTCACGTCGTTGGAGGATCTTCTCAAGTTTTTTAAAGCCTGTAAAATCTTCCGGGCGCTTTAACATATCTTCATTTAATTTCTTAAGTACATCGACCTCGACAGCTGTTTCAATCTGGTCTAATCCATTAGCTACTTCATCTGGTAACTCTGGGATTGTTGGATCAAGGTTTTCATTTTCAATCATGTTGTTATAAGTTTCTCGTAGATCTTTCATCACTTGATCTTTATAACCTTTAACATCATCTTCTGAAATAACATTCTGATCCGCTAAGTATTGTGCATATTGTTCATATGCTGTTTCGTGCTTATCAATTGACTTATAAAGGTGAGGCTGTGTCCCACGTGGTTCATCCATTTCGTTATGTCCATATCTTCTGTACCCAACAAGGTCAATTAAGACATCTTTTTGGAACTTTTTACGATATTGATAAGCTAGTTCAACAGCAGTTAGACAAGCGATTGGATCATCCGCATTGACGTGAATGACAGGAATCTCAAAACCTTTCGCTAAATCACTTGCATATTTAGTTGAACGACCCTCTTCATGATTGGTTGTGAAACCAACTAAGTTATTCGCAATGATATGAATGGAACCACCTGTTGCATACCCATTCAATTGTGACATATTAAGTGTCTCAGCAACAACACCTTCACCAATAAAGGCTGCGTCACCGTGAATCTGGACTGTAAAAGATTTATTAAAGTCAGGTTCAGCATAACCACCTTTATAGCGATCATCTTGTACTGCACGTGTATATCCTTCTACAACTGGATTAACAAACTCTAGATGTGAAGGGTTATGAGCTAACGTGACGTTGGTCTTATGATCATCACCAGAAAATTCACGATCGCCACCAAAGTGGTATTTCACATCTCCTGTCCAGCCATAATTAATGCCAGTTGATCCTTCAGAAGGTACGAGTTCTTTATCTGGAGAATGCGCAAACTCTGAAAAAATTCTTTCATACGGCTTACCAACGATATGCGCTAATACGTTTAGTCGCCCTCTGTGTGCCATTCCCATCATAATATGCTCAACTGAATCTTTGTTTCCATTCTTAACCATACGATCAAGCATCGGAACCATCATATCTAAACCTTCAATTGAGAAGCGTTTTTGTCCAACAAAAGTTTTTCCTAAAAATTGCTCAAAACCTTCAACCTCTGCTAGACGATTGAGCAATTCCTTTTGTTCGTCGTCAGTTAAAGACACGTCAAAAGCACCAGTCTCTACTTGGTTGTAGAGCCACTCGCGCTCATCATCATCAGGAATATGGTTAAATTCATAAGAAACCTTACCTGAATAACGGCCTTTCAAATGTTGAATTAAGTCCCAGGCATTTTTCACATGACTAGGCGAATCAGATACTAAAATATCGACATCCATCTTCTTAAGATCTGATTCCGTTAGGTCATACGTTTTCGGATCAACTAATGGTGTTGATCGATTATCTTGTTTTCCTACAGGGAAGATGTCCGCTTCTAAATGACCATGGCGACGGATTGCATCAACAAGCTTCATTGCAGATGTTAGCTTTTTCATGTCAGCCTTCGACGCTGTTTGCCCACCAGTAGCTTCAACACTACCTGAATCCATCCACTCAGGTGCGCCATGTTCTTCAAACATTTGACGCAGTGATTCATCAACTGCATCAGGGTCATCTAAAAATAATTCATACTGCTCTTCAACATATCCCATATTTGGGCCATGAAAAGCATGCCATACATTGTCGTTAGACCCTCTGATTGCCACTTTTACTACCCCCATCGAATTGTACAAATTGAATATTTATACTTATTAGTTTATAACAGTTTTTCTCCTGATTTCTATCAAATTGTTTACCCATAAATTAGCCAGTGTAAACAACTTTTAGAAAACAAAAGGAAAAACATACTTTACCTTAAATTAGTATATATGAAAATAACCATATAGAAAAGGTTAACGATCGAAATTTTGCAGATTTATCATTGGATTGTCGAAGCAGATTATTCATCTTAAAATTTCATATAAATCTGTGATTGATGTCATTGAAAATTTTCTGTCTTTGTATACCATATAAGGCCAAAATTCATCCGTTAACCATGCTTTTAATTGATCCATTTTTTTCAAATGATCCACACAATCTTGTCTTAGCTTTTGCTTGAATCGTCGTTGATATTCTGTAGGAAGGATAGAAAAATCTATTTTATTCACATCTAGCTCACTTATATTTTCCTGAAGCTGATCATACATCGCACGGTCAAACTCCAATACATCGCTAAATTCTTGAAAACCTTCTTCAGAGCACAGAAACCTTTGCACCATCTCATTAAGTTGGTTGATATTTCTTTCAGCGAAGTAGTCTTCAACATGTTTTAGGAGTTGGTCAATGTAACGTGCGCGTGCACGCCTAATACAATATTGATAAGCCTGCTTTTCAGACTCTGTAAAACGATAAGAGTCTTCTATCCACTCTAATAACTCATCCAGTAGCATTTTTGCATCGATTTGATCAGACTCTGTTGCAAGAACAGAACTGATTGCATTAAAAACTAAACGTGATTCTAAACCAAACATCCCTTCATCAGGATGCTCTGCTTGCAAATCATCCTTTATCAGATTCGACGAATTCTTCTTATTATAAACATCTATTTTTTCGCTAAGGGTGATTGGGTAGGTATTAGATTTTTTTAGCCGTGTCATAATCACAGCTGCAGCCAATGTCTCTAAAGCTTGATACATCAATCTAGGCTGTTCATTAGGGGGGATTATCTGTTTATAAAGGTTAACTTCTGCATCTAGAAGAAGGTTATGAGGAACATTGATTAGAACCATTCGACTTAATAAAGCGTGGTTGTTACCTTGACTGATAAAGTTTCGTAAGTCTTCTTCATTCGTATGACCAAACATGACTAGATCAGTGTGAATCATAGACTGTCTCGTTATTTTATATGTGCCTTCTTCTGCCAGTGTTAATAATGGATAAAGCAACTCCGTACGACATTTAAACACTTCATGTAATTCTAGAATCCCTTGATTAGCTGCTTGCAGTTCACCGTCATAACGATATGCTCTAGGATCGGATGTTGATCCATACGTGGTAATGGTTGAAAAATCAACCCCTCCCACTAACTCTGATAACTCCTGAGTATGGGGATCTCCAGGGAAGAAACTTCCTATCCCCCTACGCTCAGATTCAGATAAAACAAACCGCTCGACAGGTATCTGACGCCAATCTCCTTGATACTCTTTGTCTAACTTGTACTTATTTAAAGGTGAAAGTTCACCCTTTACCTCAAGCTGACACTCTTCTCGTAAATAAATTCTCCATTTTGGGGGTAAAGCTAATAATGGGTTCTCTTGTAATGGACAACCTTTTATGCGAATTACTGCACCTTCAGCTGTTTTGGAGAAGTCAATCAATGCTTGTTTTAAAAATTGAACTAAAGTAGATTTCCCACTACCAGGTGGCCCAACAAAGATAACCATTCGCTTTTTGATATCATAACCCTGATTAGCAGGGGTTAGGTAATATTTGAAAAGAGATTTTATCACATTGTGCATTGCGATTAGCTTTGGATCATCTTTCCTTTGATCGATTGCCCGTTTCACTGCGTAGTATAAACGTTGATGAGTAGATAAAGGTTCAAATTCACCTGATTGAATCAAGTGGACATATTCTTCTAAAGTCCCTTCCCACCTCATGTACCTACCTCCTCATCGGATATAAGAATCCTATAACTATCCTTATTCGGTCATGATGGTGGACTATACGCATAAAAATAAGAAGATTATTTGAACATGTTTACACTTTAATTCACTTCGAGTATACTTTTGGTTATAATAAACTTAAATTAACGTATCCTTTTTGAGAAGAATAAAGGAGGAGTCTCCATGACAACAGCTATCATTTTGGGCGTATGCCTAGTGTTTTTAGTTTCAATTTTCACAGCAGGTTATGAAGCAAAGCCAGGTGAACGCAAGTAATAAAAAAGCAGAGGAAACGATCCTCTGCTTTTTTTATTACTCTACATCCGGAAACCCTTGTTGTCTTAGGGCTTCATAAATGATAATCGCTGCCGTATTTGATAAATTCAAAGACCGAACTTTATCTGTCATATGAATTCGTAAACACTGATCCTCTTTTCCAACTAACAACTCTTTAGGAATTCCATCTGTTTCCCTTCCAAAAACAAAAAAAATATCCTCTTCCTGATTACTATAATCAAAATCTGAATAATGTTTAGTACCAAAATTCTCTATATAATAAAATGAACCATTTGGATAAATCTCATATAGCTCATCTAATGAATCATGATAGTTAATATCAACATCATGCCAGTAATCCAAGCCTGCACGTCTAAGCATTTTATCGTCAGTTGAGAAGCCCAGTGGTCGAATTAAATGCAAGCTAGCATTAGTTGCCAAGGCTGTCCTAGCAATATTTCCCGTATTAGCTGGAATTTCAGGTTGATATAAAACAATGTGTAAGCCCACTCTTCCCACCTCGATCACAACACATATTTATTTTTTCATAGAATCTAAAGATTAGTCATAATACTTAAGTTCATGTTCAAGCAGCCAAGTTTTTTTATCCAATCCACCACCGAATCCTGTTAGTGAACCATTTTTTCCAATCACTCGATGACATGGAACGATAATTGAAAACGGATTTTTATTAAGAGCTCCTCCAACTGCACGAACAGCTTTCGGTTTATTGATTGTCTTGGCAATATCACCATAAGCAACCGTTTCGCCGTATGGAATCTGGGTTAATGCTTGCCATACTTGCTTTTGAAACTCAGTCCCAACAAATTTAAAATCAACATCGAAAGTCTTTCGATCACCTGAGAAGTATTCCTCTAGTTGGCTAATGACAGGCTCAAAAGAGGATGGATCTTCCTTAAAATGAGGATCGATTCGGTGTTTCTTTAACCAGTTTTGGATCTTGTTCATTTTCTCTTCAGCTGTCCCAAAATCAATCCAATAAAGATTCTCACCATCGGATCCCAGAAATAAAGGCCCTACTGGTGACGGATAAGTCATCGTTAATAATTTCATATCATTCCCCACCTATTTCAATAGAGCTAAACCTTTTTCAATCTCTTTGATGACTTGTTCGTCCTCTTCCTTATCTAAAGCCCTACTTAGTAAGTCTTCTGAATCATTTCTACCAATTTTACCAATTGCCCACCCAGCTGTTCCACGGATTACAGGCCTTGGGTCTTTAAACATCACTTCCGCCAACGTATCGACAGATGATTCTTCTTTATAGTGTGCTAAAGCGATGATCGCATTACGTTGAAGTGGCTTCTTGCCACGCCATGAGCCGGACATGTCACCAAAAGTTTCTTTAAACTCACGATTGGAGATCTTAAGAAGTGGCTCCAACTTCGGTTTAACTCGTTCTGGTTCTGGTTCGAGCTCTTTATGAAGATGAAAATCAATACCTTTATTTTTCGGACATACCTGCTGACAAGTATCACACCCATAGATGCGATTACCGACTTTCTCTCGGAATTCATCGGGCATAAAATCTTTAGTTAGTGTTTGATAAGCGATACAGCGACTAGCATTAATTTGCCCACCTTGTACTAATGCTCCTGTCGGGCACCTATCCACACAAATATTACAATCACCACAGCCGTCTTCAACCGGCTCATCTGGTTCAAATGGAATATTAGTAATCATTTCACCCAAATAAACATAAGAACCGTATTCTTTCGTAATGAGTGCACAGTTTTTACCTACATAGCCAAGACCAGCACGTTCGGCTACGGCACGGTCATGTAATTCACCAGTGTCTACCATCGATTTATATTGAACACCTTCGACTCGTTCATCAAGGAACTCACCGATTTTTTGAAGCTTTTCCCTTAAAACATCGTGGTAGTCTTTACCCCAAGAGGCTCTTGCGAAAAGTCCACGTCTTTCACCTTTTTTACTTTTCGGAGCATCTTTCATTTTAGATGGGTAGGCTATAGCAATCGAGATAATTGACTGTGCCTTTGGTAAAAGCATTGTCGGGGTTGTGCGCTCTTCAATCGAGCCTTTTTCAAAGCCAGATTGATAGTTGAATGATTGCTGCACTAACAACCGTTGCTTTAATGTCTCGAAGGTATCTGCCGAGGCAAAACCCACCTTTTGTATATTTACTTCCTCACAATAAGCAATTAGCTCTTTTTTCAGCTCATTAAAATCCATGCACAACCCCTCCTTTTTCAATTGATTAGATGATTTATTTAGACTGTTTTTAATACAGTGTTTAGCTATTCTATCCACCATGCGAAAACACGTTTTTAGAAAAACATTATTTTACTTGTAATTTCCGAATCCTATTTAATGCAGCAGCAATTTCAAATCGTCTTGGACGAGCTAAATCGCCAGGGTGTTGTTCTTTTGATCCCTGAATAAAACTTAACCCATACTTCTGCATTTGTTTTTCAATTTGATCTAGCCACTGATTAATAGTTAATTGACTACTTTCTTTAAACGCCATATATTTTAACATATTTGCGATCATTCTGGTTTGGGAATCATCGACAATTTGTTCAACTAAAGCCAGATCAACTGGTTGTTTCCCGAGCATAATTGTGCCTTTCCCTTTAGCTTGTACCTTCGCTTTAGGTCCTAACTTTTGTTTGAGCGAGCTTGAATCAACCGCTCGACGTCGCCATTCACCAAACGCTTCTTCGGTTACTTCTTCAATTGGGCGTGGATTTTCCTCTGCGATCTTCCTAGCTTGAGCTGTAACGTTAAGGGGAAGATATTGGTCCATCATAATGACGTCATCAGCTACATCAAAATAATCCCCAGAGCCACCCATGACTAATACAGTCGATATATTCATTTGATCACGAAGTTGCTCAACCTTTTGAACAAATGGGGTGATTGGCTCTTTATCATTGGCAACCAGATATTGCATCCGTTCATCACGAATCATAAAATTGGTCGCACTCGTATCTTCATCAATTAATAAAGTCGAAGCCCCTGCTTCTAATGCTTCCATCACATTCGCAGCTTGAGAAGTACTCCCACTAGCGTTCTCTGTCGTGAAATAATCCGTATTGTCCTGGTTTGGTAAATCATTTATAAATGGTGAAATCGTTACACTCGATATGCTTCTGCCGTCTTCTGCTCTCACTTTAACAGCTTGAGGATCCGTTAAGACATATTCACGACCATCACCTGCAATATGTTCATAAACACCATTTTCTAAAGCTTCAAGTAATGTACTTTTGCCATGATAGCCTCCACCGACAATTAAGGTAATTCCACGTTTAATTGCCATACCGGTGATAGGTTGATCACGATGAGGAATATCAAAGCTAACCTCATTTTCTTTTGGACTTTTAAAAGAGACTGCTTCTTTAAGAGGCTTTGAGCTTACCCCACTTTCCCGCGGTAAAATAGAGCCATTAGCAATAAAAGCAATCCAATTTTCCTTGTCCATTTTTTCACGAATCGCTTCATGTTGATCAGCTAACTCAATAACAGACTGAACTCGATTAAGATCAAGTGAAAGAATCGAATGATTTACAATACTAGGTAATGCTTGAAAGAATAACTTTTCTGCCTCTTCACCGTTAATTCTTCGGCCATTAGCCGGCAAACCAATTGATAAACAAATGGTAACTTTATTAGTATCAATCGTTACAGCTGTTCTTTCGAGGATTTGCTGGTCAGGAGCATCAATTGCCACCATGCCACTTTTGCCACTACCTTTCACAAAGGTTTTTTCATTGATAATAGCTTGATGGACACGTCTAGCAAAATGATCTTCTACATAAATCCGACGTCTATTGGTTGCTAACCAAGATTGGTCAATATCTTGTGTTTCTTTTGGAATAGTTAATCTAATTTTCGATGGTGCGGCAAATGGATCTCCTTGAACATAATCAATGTGAAGTGAAAAGTCTCGAAACTGATAAGATCCACGTAAGTCTTTATAAGCTTTATAGCTTTTTCGATCCACCTGCTTCAATAGTTGCTGTAAACGTTGCACATAAGACCCTCCATAGATGTTAGTTCATTTTGATTCAATTTTGTTAACATGATTCATAATACCACGATTCCAAATGACCGGAATAACGATAAGCAGGATATAAACTGTCCCGGCAATTATCATGGTCACATCATCACCCTCTACAATGCTTGCTCCAAGAAAGGTATAAATGAGTGTTCCTGGCACAATACCGATCACTGTCGCTTTGATAAAATCCCTGCACTTCACCTTAGCTAAACCAGCTCCATAACTAATTAAGTCAAAATTTACAATTGGCAAAAGCCTTAATATTAAAATGTTATAAAAGCCTTTTTCTTCAAATTTCACCCTTGCACTTTCAAGCTTTCCCTTTTTATTCAACCGAATATTCCGATCTCCATAACGACGACCAATGCCATAAGCAAGGATTGCACCACTTGCTGCACCGATGAAAGCTAACAGCGATCCCATAACAGCTCCAAAGGCTAATCCTCCGACGATAGAAAACACAGAAGCCGGGAAGAAAACAAGGGGCCTAAGAAAAAATAATACTATATATAAAAGTGGAGATAACCATCCTGCAGAGGAAATAATTGAACGGATATCTTCTGGTGAAACAGCTAATAAACGCTGGTTCAGTGAATACAGAAACAGCGCAAATAAGATGGTGATGACAACTTTGATTAAATTTTTAATTTCCATAAACTCCACCCTTATAGACTTAGTTTCCTTTCCCCCTACTCAAAAAAACTTTAAATCTATAATTAGAGTTTCTGTGTAACATTGTACCATTTTACTACGTCTACTGTAGTAAAGAATTGATGGGGGTCAATTTTATGAAGCAATTCCGTTTTAGCTCAATCGCTGTTTTGATGGTTATCACCATGTTGATAACTACTGCCTGTTCTAGTGATGACGATCAGGCAGAAGGTGCAAATGCCGATTATGACACTAGTGAAGATGAGGAAATTGGATTCACTGAAGAACGTGAACAAGAAGCACAAGCTGACTCTGCAACAGAAGATCGCGATGATATGAATGATTCAGAGTCAACCGATGCCAATTCTGCCATCGACCAATCAGAAGATCGCATGGTTATTTATACCGGGACAATCGCCATTGAAGTTGAAGACTACGATCATACTTATACCACTATTGTAGATGAGTTAAACGACTTTAATGGTTATGTCGTTGAATCTAACGTCCACGAACATCCTGAAGATGACCGTAAAAATGGACATATTGTTGTACGAATACCAGAAGAGCATTTCAATGATTTTATGAATGGGGTTGAGACAAATAGCGAACACGTTATTGAAAAAACAACCGAAGGAAATGATGTAACCGAAGAGTATGTCGACTTAGAATCGCGGTTACGTTCACAAGAAGCAGTTGAAGAACGTCTTCTTAATTTCCTAGATGAAGCTGATAACACCGAAGATCTGTTGAATATTTCTAATGATCTAGCTCGAGTACAAGAAGAAATCGAACAAATTAAAGGCAGAATGATTTACTTAGAAGATCATGTCGCTTACTCAACAGTAACCATTAATATTTCAGAAAAACGAATCAACATTCCGGAAATAGAAAGCCAAGATTCCTTAAACACATTTGAAAAAGCCCAACAATTATTTATGGGAACCGTTAACTGGATCATCTCGGTTTTCTCTAATATCATCGTCTTCATCGTTGGATTATCACCAATCCTAATACCAATTCTTATTATTGCTGTCTTCTATTTTATTCGTTATAAACGGAAAAATAACCCAAGTGACTAACCACTTGGGTTTTGTTTATAATTATCGTTGTATTAACTTCTCACGGCAGTTTAGCTTGCTTAAGGCGTGTCTGCAGAACCTTCTTTATCACATATCCAATAATAAATGCCAAAATCGTGAATATAATCGGTAACCATATAATTCCTGGGTAAATACCATTCACATTAAAAATTGGCGAATAAATCACGCCAATCGTTCCAATAAACGCTGCCAACGTAAATGGAAGATATGCATAAGGGTCCCTAGCACCACCCGCGTCCTTATAAGCATCATAGATCGAAAACATATACAAACAAGGATAAAACATGACCCATTGGTAATTCGTGTGATCAATCGCCATTTGGATATCTCCATGAAAGCTTGGTATGATCACAAAGTTCAATCTAGCCTGTACATTAATAAGGATTTCTAAAAAGATAAAAAAAGCACCCTTAATAAATCTTTTGTTAATTAGCTGCCCGAAACCTGGCAGTGCAATGCTCCACAACACAACTTCTATTCTTTTGTCTCGTTCCATAAAAACGCCTACTCTTTCTGTGATTTTTGGGGATCTACTACCCGAGTGGTGGTCATCGTTATTCCACTTAACAGAGCTTTCTGTTGCTGTTAACTGAATGTTATATTGAGTCTAGCTTGCCTCCTAAAGATACAGGATTTTACACAATCAATATTTTTTTCTTTTGGCTAAAAACTATTCTTACATAACAAATAAAGAGAGCATTATAATCGGAACCATCGAACAATCATGACTGTTATAGCAATGGACAACACCACGTTTAGTATAGAGCCTACCAATGGACATAAAAAAAGATGATCCCGAATCCGTATCGAGATCACCTTTTAGCTGTCTAGATTTTGAAAACTGTCCACTTTTAAGGGGAAGTTAAAGGAGTATTTGTCTTTAATCACTTCAGATATTTTTCTAAAAAACGATCTAAATGATCGACATATTGCTCCGGATAAACGGCAATAGCTTCACCATGGCCAGCGTTTTCAAATACCATGATTTCAGACTCGCTATTTGTGTTTTCATGTAATTCTTCGGCCATTCTTGTCGGGACAAATGTGTCATTATTTCCGTGGAAATATAGAATCGGCACGTCTGTTTGTTTAACTTGGTCTAATGAAGAAGCCTCAGTTAACGAGTATCCAGCACGATATTGGGTCATTAAACTCGTGCTTGGTAACAGTGGGAATGCGGGTAGATTAAACATACGGTTCATCTGATATTTAAATAAGCTATACGTATCAGTATACGGGCTATCGGCAATAATCGCCTTCACGTTGTCTGACAAATCTTCACCACTTGCCATCAACACGGTAGCCGATCCCATCGAAATACCGTGTAAGACAACCTCAGTATCATCACCTTGGTGTTCAATAATTTGATCAACCCAATCTAATATGTCCAATCGATCATGCCAACCAAATCCGATGTAATCTCCCTCACTATTTCCATGGCCACGAAGGTCTGGCATAAAAATGTTGTAGCCAAGGTCTTCATAATAATGCTGTCCAAAGAGTCCCATGTCAGTGGCACGCCCTAAATATCCATGAGCTAATACAACCGTTTGATTTGATGGTTCCTTCGCTTCTAAATAGTACCCTTGTAGCGTTAAGCCATCATATGATTCTAGCTCCCATTCATCAAAAGGTTGACTACTTACCCAATCACGCCACCCACCTTGTAAAAAAACATCCATGGCAGTAGCGGATACCACTAAATCCTCATTATCGACAAGAAAATCCTTTTGATCACGCTTGATAGCCAAATCATAAAAATAATGACTGGCAACCAAATTTATCACAACTAGAATTGACAACAATCCTAGACTTATTTTAAGCCATTTCTTTTTTTTCACGGTAGGTCTCCTCTCTTGTTTACTGTATTTATATTATAACAGGAATAACTAAGGAAACCGTTTTCAGTTATTGGTAATCAATTTGAAATATTCACTTAATCAAATCGTCATTATTTTACAAATCGAATAATTAATGGAAAGCGGAAGTACTTACCCATTAGTACGGCAATTACTGCTACTGCAAGTAAGATGACCCATGTGAAAGCTGCCAAAATCATTAATCCTAGAACACCGAAAGATAACAGTATTCCAATCATCGAGGCGATATCTGGAATAAAACCAACTTGACCAATAATTTGAACGATAAAAACAAGTACAAAAAAAGACAGCATATATAGCTGAATACTAATCTGATAGTTTATATTCTCCTTCAAATGATGATCAGTAAAGTCAGACTCACTCGGCAATACTCTCCAATAAATATAGGTAATCACAATATTAAATAGTGGCATCGGTAGAAATAGAGGGATAGCATAACCGATAATCGCTAGCATTTTATCTTTACTAGTTACACGATTTTGAATATTAATCTCCCCAATCTAGCTAATTGTTTAACTTATTAGAATGTAATTAAAATACATCCCCCATAATAACACACAATCACTCATTAATTAACACAACCTAACAATAGTCGGCGATAATCGATTAAAAATTCAAAACTTTACTTATATTCAAACTTCGGTTAAATTAGTTATAAATGTTTTACTAAAATATCTAAAATAGTGACGGACGATCTGTTCTAAAGGGGAAGCATGGATGAATTTTTCATTATTAAAACACGAACTAAAACTCATGATGCAAAGTAAGAAGAACTTATTCTTTATTTTATTTTTGACGGTACTCGTTTTAAGTTATGCTTTGATGATTCTTCCAAATGAAGAGACAACTGAAACATTTTCACCAGATGAGGTTAATAAGGAACTAGAGGAAATTGCGATCCAGCAAGAAGACCGAGAAGAACGTGGAGCTACAGGGATCATCCAATTTACAGGGATGCCGTATTACGCATATAACGACTATTACTACCAGTTACATAACAGAATGGTTCATTCATATAAGAATGAAAACTTCACCAGGTTTGTACACCTACGACTTCAAGACCTTATCAGAAATGAAGATTCTTTTTTAGACGAACACCAAGAATTATTCATAGATTCTCCTATTCCGAGAAAAGATACAATGCACTTATACCATCAAACATTACTAACGTACCAAGGCTACTTAGACCAAGAGATCGCCGTTACTGGCCCGATGATTGAGGAAAAAACGTTTTTACAATCGGTTAAAAATATTCTGTTAAGCTCAGTGACCTATTTAATTATATTTATGGCAATCTACTTCAGCAGCGATCTTTTAACACGTGATAAACAAAATCAAACCTTGCTACAAGGTTTACCCGTTCCTTGGTATCAAACGCTGAATACTAAATCAATAGCAGCATTTGTATATAGCTTACTCATACTGACGGGATTAACACTCCTTGGATTAACCATAATCACGATTCAATTTGGCTTCGGGAGCTTAGATATTAAAGTTCCTACTATGATCGCCCAAAAGACATTTCGTTTAGAAGATTACGATTATATGTTAATCACTGAATTCTTATTTAAGGTATTAAGCTTTATTCCATTAATCATGTTGTTATTTATCAGGTTAAATATGATATTGAGTCTAATATTTAGAAATCTATGGCTTGTCCTTACGATTAGTACAATTCTGTTAGTTTCGGAATTTATATATTTTACACGTACAAAAAGACAGTTATTTGGATTTGATGTCAGCCATTTTCCACAAACCTATTTTGACTTTGGCAAAGTTGTTACAGGGGATAAGAATTTCTTACTAACCGTTGAATCTATTACTTACGAAAAAGGGATCCTGGTTTTACTTATAACGTTAATTGTAGTCGAGTGCTTGGTCCTTATAACAGCCAAATTCATTAATAGAAGACGGTTTTTCAGTGCATAAGAAACCTTGAAAATAAAATCATGTCATTTAACAAGAAAGGAAACGCATATGTCTTGGAAGTATTTACTCTTTGAAGCAAAATTATTAATAAATAATCGGAAATTTTGGTTCATTGCTGTCTTTTTATTACTCTACTTTCCGATCTATTACATGATCTATAGTGATACCGACCCTGAGACGCTACAAGATGGAAAACGAGTTGAACAAGAGATGACAGACTCTGCATTGGATCAATTCAGCGATGACATATTAGAAACCACTGATGGTCAACAAGTTTATGACAATTTACTCGATCAACTTTCCTTAATTAATATGCAAATCTATTATATTGGCCTAGGAAATGATGACCAAGCTTACATTGATGATGGGCTAAAGTTAAATGAATTACGCCTTAAAAATCACGAGTTAAACAACGTTGGGATCCCTGAACACTTAATTATTCCAAAAGACGAGGTGTTAAAAGAAGAAGCTTTCTTAAGTTATATTAATGAAAAGCAGATCCCCCTTGACTCGAATGAATATGTCGCTAGTAAATATATTGTTGTCGCAGTTAGTATAATGAGTGGCTTAATGTATTACTTTATAGTTCTACTCACTAGTGGGGACATGCTTGTCTATGAAAAGCAACATAAAACTGTTGTCAATGGGTTCCCAATTTCATTTATGAGTAAGGTATTCAGTAAAATTGCCCTATACTTTGTGTATATCCTAATTCCACTAATATTAGGAACACTCCTAAGTATTTGGTATGCAGCAAGAAAAGAAGGGTTAGGAAACTTTTCAGAACCTGTCCTTATCTATCAACAAGGTGACTATACAGCTATTTCGACTAGCCAGTATCTCGTCTATGTATTTGGTGGTATTGTCATCATTACTTTAATGGTGTTACTACTCTCAATGCTTTTAAATGTTCTTTTCAATAATTTATATGCCACTGTCTTAATCGGGCTAGGATTATTTTTGATACCTGAATTGTTGATGGCCATCCATTGGGACCCATTATTCTTACGTATTTTTAAATATGTTGATATCGTCAACATTTTATCGGGTGACCTTGCTCTTGAATTAGGTGATCATGGAATTGATTATTGGCACGCGCTAACCTGGATGATGGTAACGATCATTATTTTCTCGTGTATACTTTACCTCATCAACAAACTTAACTATCGCAGGAACTTAATAACTAAAGGGGTGAGTTACAATGCTAAAGCTTAACAATCTCTCTGTTGCTTATAAGGATCATCAAGTGTTAGATGAAATGTCCTTGACGGCTAAAGAAGGGGAAATTATTGGGGTTGCAGCCCCTAATGGAACAGGTAAAACAACGATGTTTAATGCAATGGCAAACTTTATTAAACCTGACTCTGGCTATATTGAATTTTATCAAAAACATACTTACAAAACAGAAAAAGACGAAATTTACATTCATAAGCATATGGCAACTTTCCCAGAACAAAAAGATCTCTTTGAAGAACTTTCAGGTGTGGATCATTTAAAGTTATACGCCAATATGTGGCAAGGCCATACACGACACGTCCCAGAAGTCATTCAACGTTTACACATGCAAGACTATGTCAAAAAGAAAGTCAAAACTTATTCATTAGGCATGAGACAACGCCTATGTTTCGCTATGATGGCCGCAGCCGACACTTCCATCATGTTAATGGATGAGGTCATGAACGGACTCGATATTTCTAATGTCGCCATTATCTCAGACATTTTAATTGAAATGAAACAACAGAACAAAATTATTTTTGTCGCATCCCACTTACTTGAAAACCTGGATTTATATGCAGATCGAGTTATATTCTTAAAAGGTGGAAAAATTGTTTACCAACATCATTTAAATGAAGACAATCAAGATCATATTAAAATCTCGATGGACCACATGCAATATAAGCGGTTTAAGGAAAACTATCCGTTACCTGAGAATCACCAATATATTGCTGGTCATCTCTTATGCATTCCATTAGAAAATATGACGATCGATGAACAAACGAACTGGATTGAACGCACTCTTGATTACAAGGATTCAGAGGTCGTAATCGGCCCACTAGGTACGATGGAATACTATGAAAAATATTATCACGACTTTAAATAAGAGCATCACTCCACGCATTTAGGAGGCTACTAACCATGCGAATTGGACAAATAGTAATTTTACTATGTTTACTCATATTCATCAGCGCATGTTCAGGAACAACTGATGAAGCCACTGCCTACCAAGATCAATATGAAATCATTGGTGACGAAAAAGATGAACTACTAGAAGATTTAACAGATCCAGTCGTCATCCCAGAAGTAAGGGGAAATCCAGAAGCCGAGGAAATCATAATTGATGGCATTGACCAAGAAGGTGTTGAGTTTAACGCCTCACCAGGAAGATACGAAATCACAGGAAGTATCACAGGTAATCTTTACATTTATGATGAACATGATCATTTATTATTCCATAACATTATCGGTAGAAGTTATGGTGTTGAAAGTATTACTGTTGATTTAGATGAATCTTATACAATTATAGCTGATGGTGGATTCGACATGGTCCATGCTGCTCCTTCAACGCATGATTTTAACGAAAATAACCACCTTACTGCCGGGGTCTGGGAAGTGGGTACAGATATCGAACCAGGGGATTATCAAATCACCACCTCTAACGGGATGGGCTTCCTCCAGATATACGATTCACAAACAGATGAGCCTAAAATTCATGAAGTTATTGGTGGAGAATTTGGTGCAACTAAAGGACATGTCCAATTAGAAGATGGGCAAATTCTTCGTATTACGGAAATCTCACAAATACATTTTGAACCGTTATAAATGACTAGGCTTATGAATATGAGCCTAGTTATTTTTTAGACGGAAGACTTCCGAAATTAACAGGGTGACTCTTACTTCTACCTGTCATAATTCCCTTGAACCGAGAGACAATAAGGATGGCGATTCAAAAGTACCTACTATTGCATAAGGAGTTGTCATTCATGAAAGTAAAGACCCCCATCCCACGGGCTGATGGTATTGATCAGACACTAACCCTCCTAAAAGAAGGATTCAACTTCCTCCCCGGTCAAAGGAAAGAACTAAAATCAGATATTTTTGAGACACGATTAATGGGAAAAAAAGTCATCTGCATGGCCGGTGAAGATGCAGCAGAAATGTTTTACGATAATAACCTGTTCAAACGTAAAAATGCCGTACCTTTACCGATTAGACAGTCCTTACTTGGTCAAGGTGGAGTCCACGGTCTAGATGATGAAGCTCATAAACAGCGGAAGAGAATGCATTTATCCTTAATCACCCCTGAACGTCTGGAAGAGATGAAAAACACCGCTTTACAAGAGTTAGACGCTAAAGCTAAAGAATGGGAAACTAAGGAACACGTTATATTATTTGATGAATTAAGGGAAATCCTGACCAGGGCTGGGTGTAAGTGGGCAGGAGTCCCGTTACAAGAAAGCGAAGTTAAAAAACGAACAGATGAGTTAAGCCAATTAGTCGATTCCTTTGGCTCAGCTAAACGAATGGCTAGTGGAAAAAAAGCTCGAGATCAACACGAAAAATGGCTAAAAGGTATCATTAAACAAATACGATCACGTAAAATCTCACCACCAGAATATACACCAGCATATATTGTATCTAATCATCGTGAACCAAATGGAAAGCTACTTGATTTAGACACAGCCGCAGTCGAATTAAATAATACGTTTCGACCCTTAGTCGCCACCGCATACTTTATTGTATTTGGTGCACTAGCACTCCACGATTATCCAGAAACATTCGATAAACTTAAAGAAGACAAAGACAACTATAGTCATCAGTTTTCTCAAGAAGTGCGGCGTTTTTATCCGTTCGCTCCTGCTATGGGTGCAAAAGTTAAGAAAAGCTTTCAATGGCACGATTATCATTTTAAAAAGAATATGCTGGTCGTTTTAGATATTTTTGGTACAAACAGACATCCTGATACTTGGGATGACCCAGACCAATTCAAACCAGAGCGCTTCAAAAATTGGAAAGGTAGTCCATTCGGATTTATTCCACAAGGGGGAGGCGATCATCATATTGGTCACCGCTGTGCAGGTGAATGGATGACGGTAATGGTGATGCGCTCCTTCTTTAAATACTTAGTAGAAAATATCAATTATAACGTACCTGAACAAGACCTTAGCTATAACATGAAACGAATGCCCACTATTCCCAAAAGCCAATTTGTCATTTCAGATGTGGAGAGAATCAAGAGATCAGTAAAAGATCTCATGGATGATGAACAAAGTCATACCGTAAAGTAAACGACACTTAAAAAGCTTTAGAGACTGTGTGCTCTAAAGCTTTTTAGTGGTCATATCCCGGTCTTTCCTCAATCGGAACCTCGACTGGAATATTAAAAACTTCAAGAAAGATAATTGTAATAATCACCGAAAGTATATAGGTTAAAACTGGGCGCTTGTGATGTAAGCGAAACATCGGAAACATGATGATCACTAGAGTGACTGACCACCAATAAGTCCAATCAAACTGATAATATATTCGACCGGTTAATAAAAAGAAATACTCAATTCCAACGTACAAACCAATCCACAGTAAATAATGTATTATTTTTTTCTTAAGTTCACTCGGATAGCGTCTTAAAAACATTAATGCAGTAGCAGGAAAAACAACAAAAGTATATAGCATTTCAGTAATTGGATGATTTGGCATTAAATCAGGATCTAATTTCCATAGCAAATAATTAGCGCACAAAAAGTTATAGGTAAGGTTACCTACGGCATAATAAAGCATAGTTGAGTGGTATTTTCTCCAGTCCTTGTAATCCCCATTTAGCCAGACGATCAGAATGACAATGAATGTCAGTAGAAAATGCATCGCTGTCACGCCTTCTTTGCTTAATCACCATTATCCTAACCTACATCCATTAAAATATGTCGACTTTATAAGTGAGCTGGATATTGAATAAAATAGGACAAAATACACACCTTATTATTAAAAGGTGGTGCGTGTGACTTGAAAGATAAATTATTATTAAGAGGCCTTCTATTTTTTGGCCTTCTAGCCTTTATACCTACCGTTTTTAAAAAACCGCTTAAGGATTGGATCATCGTATTTCTATTAAAAGGCTATGTGTCAGGCTTTATCGATACGATCTTCGTCACGAAGAAATATTTAAAATACCCTGTCACCTTGACTAAAAAAGCAAACATGAGCACGTTATATGACTATTTGTTATTTCCACTACTATGTGTGTGGTATAACCAAACATCACGTTATTCAAAGCTACCTGGTATTATTCGCCAAGCATGCCTCTATAGCATTGTAGTCACTATTGTGGAGCACTGGCTGGAGAGAAATACCAAGGTCATTCAATATAAACAATGGACACCATATCATACCTTCACTTCACTTCTACTAACCTTTTTAGGAGCACGTGGGGCAATTGGTTCCATTAGAAAGTATAGTGACTAACTTTAAAGGCTGATTCTCAATCATTGGAGTCAGCCTTTTATAATCATTAGATGAATGATTTTTCAATTTGTCCAATCTTCTAGGGTCAATTGATCAACGACTTCAAAACCATTACCTTGCCCTAATGGTCTAATAACCACAGTACCCATATTAGGAATGAATCCAAGCGCAAATCCTTCAGGGAAACTGTGTGCGATAATGACTCGATTGGTACCAGGTTGTGGCTGTTGTTCAAAAATAGAATTTAATGAATATAGCATCATCTGTTGCTGCTGATGATTCCCAACTTGAAAGACACTAGCCCAAAAAGGACTAACAAAATAATTCCCTTCCCCAAACGCTAAAGCTGTGGTTTCTCTAGTCCTACAAAACGGACTCGTATAGACTGGATGTTCAACAGGAATAGCTAAACTACGAAATACCTTTCCATAAGCAATCGCCTGTTCCCTTCCCGTTTTAGAGAGGTTCCTTTGGGTTGAACAATCGTAATAATTAAGGTTAGGTTGATCCTCTCCAACCGTTGCCTCCGCATGTCTAGCATAAAGCACGTACCCACCACTTCTTAGCTCTTCTAACAGTGAACTGAAATCATTCAAGCAAATCCCTCCATTCTTTATAACTCAATTCATTCTATTCATAAAGATTTCTGGCAGGACTTGCACACAAAAAAAGACGGGTAACACACCCGTCTAAAACGTTTTAGCCTAATTCTTTATCTAAAAAGGCATAAAAGTCTACCCACTCATCAATTATTTTAGAAGTCGGCTTACCGAGACCATGTCCAGCTTTAGATTCTAATCGTAAAACAACTGTAGAATCTTCACTAGCCTTTTCTAATAAAGTAGCCGTAAACTTCTTCGCATGAGCTGGCACAACACGATCATCACTTTCAGCAGTCGCAATTAATACTGGAGGATATTTCTGTCCACCTTTCACATTATGCAATGGTGAATATTGATAAAGGAATGGAAAGTGTTCCGGGTTCTCTGCACTTCCGTACTCAGGAATCCAAAACTGGCCAATCGTAAACCTGTGGTAACGTAACATATCAATCACAGGTACACGGCAAATGACTGCACCAAATAAATCTGGACGCTGTACCATACAAGCAGCAACTAAGAGTCCACCATTTGAGCCACCCATAATCGATAACTTCTCTTGACGTGTATAGTTCTGTTCGATTAAGTATTCCCCAGCGGAAATAAAATCATCAAACACATTTTGTTTATTTTCTAACATACCGGCTCTATGCCATTCCTCACCATACTCTGAACCCCCACGTAAGTTGGCTACCGCATAAATCCCACCTTTTTCAAGCCAACGTAAAATCGCTGGATTAAAAGACGGCGTCACACTTATGTTAAACCCACCATAACCATACAAAATAACTGGATTCTGTCCATCTAACGGGAGCTCCTTTTTCTTGGTAATGAACATCGGCACCTTAGTTCCATCTTTAGACGTAAAGAAAACTTGCTCCGTCTCAAACTGTGACGTTTCTATGTTGAGTTCAGATTGTGCAAACTCCTCAAGCTGTCCACTAGTAAAATCATAGCGATATACGACTGTTGGACTTAAGAAAGACGTCATTCCGAAGAACATTTCCGGTTGATCATGTTTACCTGATATATCGGTAATCGACCCAATCACTGGAACCTCGACTTGCTGATTGTAACTTCCGTTTTGATCATACAAGTGAATTTGGTGATGAGCATCATGTAAAAAGGCGATGACAAACTGACCATTAACAAACCTAACTGCATGCATAACATCATTTTGCTCACCAACAACCTCTTGCCAATTTTCACGAGATGGTTCTTCTATATCAATGGCGATAATTCGTCTACGTGGTGCATCTAGATTAGTTTGAAAATAAAAGATTGAACCTTCATTATGAATATAATTATACTCAGCATCCTGGTCATCCAACAATCGTGTGAAGTCCTCATCTGAACCTAATTCTTTATAGTAAAAACGATTTTCCGCAGCCGTACCTTGTCTAACAGCAAGACAAATAAATTGATCATCGTGACTGATAAATGGGGCCAGCATCAATTCAGGATTGTCTGGATGCTCATAGATAAGCTCATCTTTATCTTGAGAAGTTCCTAATTGGTGAAAATAAACTTTATGGTATTTCCCCTCATCTTCCTTAGCAATAGTCGATGGATCCGGAAAGCGACTATAGAAAAATCCTGAACTATCAGGCGCCCAAGAGATTGGTGTGAATTTTACCCACTCAAGGTGATCGTTCAAATCCTCACCCGTTTCAACATCTCTAACAAAAATCTCTTGCCAGTCACTACCATGAGTTGACGTCGCATAAGCCATATACCGACTATCGCTACTAAATGAATAATTTGTCAATGCGACAGTACCGTCATTACTTAACTTATTAGGATCGAGTAAAACAGAGTCATTCCCCACTTGCTTTTGGTACAATACGGCTTGGTTTTGTAAACCATCATTTTTTTGGAAAAAGAGCTTGTTCTCCACTTTTCTCGGGACAAAAAACTTTGGGTAATTCCATAATTCCATAAGCCTTACCTTATCTTCATCCCTGGTTGTCGTCTGATCGAAATAGGCTTCACACCTTTTCTCTTGCTCCTTTGCCCATTGGGTGGTTTCCTCACTTTGGGAATCCTCTAACCATCGATACGGGTCAGCCACCTTTGTACCATGAAAATCCTCTACAATATCACTCTTTTTTATCACTGTCATTAAACAAACCTCCCTTATAACATAATATTTCGACATTCGAAATGAAAAACCTTTTTATATTTAATGTATAATAAAAAAACGTCCCCCCTAATGGAGAGACGGTATCATGCTTATATCTTCTTCCCTTTTGCTAAATTCCTCCGATCACTTGCCATCGGTGGCTGTTCAAACCAACCACAATCGATCATCAATTTCATTCCATCTTCAGCATACTTAGCCAACTCACCAGTTAGCGCCACATATTTAGCAGCTAAATCTCTTCTAGAGTTGACACTAAGAGCCGTCCCGTAAAAAGCAATTGCAATCTGTGTAGATAATTGTACTTGATACATCATCAGTCGATCTGAAAAAGGTGGTTCGGTCGAATCGGTCACGTGTGACTGCCAAGACATAGGTGAGTTGAGTTTTTCTTCACGTAAGACGTCCTCAAACTCATCTAAATGTTTATCCGTAATCCGAAGTCCTCGTTGAATATATTTTCGAACTTTATTAGACTGAACCACCTGACTAAAGGCCAGCTTTAAAGCCACATGTAGTTGCATTTTATTTGAATTAAAGGTGATATCACCAATTTCCATCGCCGTTAGCGGTCTACGTTCACCAAACCAACCTGTTAAAAAGCTTTGTTCTTTGACAAAATCAACAGATTCAGGTTGATTTAATGTTGGTGGGCGCGTATAGATCCCCTTCTCAAGCATGATCCCAATCGTTTTGTCAAAAATGTCCATCGCTTCTGAATTACATTCCATAAAGTATTTTCGCAAGTCTTCTCGAATCGACGTACCAACAGAAAGCCCATAACCTGTAAGCCCCTGAAGCGTCATAATATACAGGTAATTTAAATAAAAAGGATCTTGAAACAACCGTGTAGCCTTAGGGTTCACATCATCCTCTGTAAACCCATGAGGCACTGGATAATTTTCCCCTTCAAAAAATTCTTTTAACTTCTTGATATGACTTTCTGCTATTTCTAAAGCATGGTGATACAAACCTCGAATCTCTTCATCTTCAATATGTTCCAATGCATATTTAAAGAAGCAAATTGACATCGTATCAAACAAATACTGATTCCATAAACTTGCCATTTCCGATGCTGTTAGCTGTATGTTTTTGGGTTCCATAACAAACTCCTTAGGCGTTTTACCTATTATGATTATTCAACTGGCAAATTTTATACTATTTAAATAAAAGTAGGGAAAACATAGTAATTAAGAAAACTGGACCGCTATTGAAGGTATGTTAATATTGACATGTTACATAATTAACGAGGAGGAGGACCTAACTTGAATACTCTTATAATCTATGCACACCCTGAACCTAAATCTTTTAATGGTGCTTTAAAGGACCTCGCAGTTTCAGAATTACAAATGTTAGGGCATCAAGTCCAAGTTTCAGACTTGTACGCAATGAATTTTAAAGCGGTTGCTGATCAAGATGATTTTCACCAACGACAGGTTCAGGACTTTTTTAAATATGGATTAGAACAAAACCATGCGTCACAAACGAGTGGATTTGCACAGGATATTAAAGATGAACAGGATAAACTATTATGGGCAGATTTCGTCATCTTCCAATTTCCTCTATGGTGGTATTCTGTACCGGCTATTTTAAAAGGCTGGTTTGACCGAGTATTTGCAGCAGGCTTCGTTCATGGAAGTGAAATTGGCAGATATGAACACGGTGGACTTAAAGGTAGAAAAGCCATGTTATCAGTCACGACAGGAATTAGACAAGAAGCCTTTACACCCTATGGTATGGAAGGTGATATCCATGAACAGATTCTCTATCATATCAATCATGGGATTCTTTATTATTCAGGTATGAAGCCTGTTGAACCATTTCTAGTATGGAAACCAACACAGAGTGAAGAGTTACGAAAACAATATCTAACGGACTATAAAACAAGGTTACACCAGCTAGACGAAATCCCACTGATCTCATATCATCCAAATGGACATTATGATGAAACCATGCAATTAAAGAAAGAATATCGTTAACTCTTTTATAGGAGGTATAACTATGACAAAGTCGCTTATCTTAGCCTCATCATCACCTAGAAGGCAGGAGTTATTAAAACAAGTAAAGATTCCTTTTGACATTCGTAAACCAAACGTCGACGAATCACAAATTAAAACGGATGATCCTGAAGAAAAAGTGAAGCAGTTAGCTATTCTTAAGGGGGAAAACGTTCCCTTTCATCATTCGAACGAAGTCATTCTTTCAGCAGATACAGTTGTTTCATACAATCAAAAAATATTTGAAAAGCCTTCTGATAAGGAAGAAGCCTATAGGATGATTTCTCAATTAAGCGGAGACACTCATGAAGTTTTTACTGGGGTCATGATCCGCTCTCAAGATAACGAAATCACGTTTGTTGAAAAAACCCAAGTTGAATTCTGGCCATTATCCCAAGAAGAAATTAAATGGTACATAACCACCAATGACCCCTACGATAAAGCAGGAGCATACGGCATCCAAAGCATAGGAGCAATGTTCGTTAAACAAATCATCGGTGACTATTACAACGTAGTTGGACTACCTATCTCCCGTGTTTTAAGGTGCCTGTCACTTCCCGATTTTTGTCGAATACCTCTAAACAAGTAGCACCAGCTGCTTGAGATATCTATGTTTTAACAACATCTCAAACACTTTATTTCTCATCAATTTATATATTTGATAACCTAATATAAGGAAACAAAAATCTACATATATGGAGATGATTTTATGTACAGAACAGTCTCAGACTTTGTGGCTGATTGGTCACAAGCATTAGAAGGAACAACAATGGTATTTGAAGCGATGACAGACGAACAGTTAGATCAAGCAATTGTCGAGGGACATAGTTCTCTTGGATGGCTTGGTTGGCATTTAGCGACTTCACCCGTTTTCTTTGCCAGTGTTGTTGGAATCAAGCTTGAAACTAACGCGAACCCTGAAAAAGTACCGAACCAAGCTAGTCAGATTGTAGATACTTATAAGCAAGTAGCCAATGAACTCAAAGAAAAAGTCGAACAAGAACTAACAGACGAACAACTGGAGGAAAAAGTTGAAGGCTTTGGTACTCAGCTTCCTAGAGGTGCTGTACTTAGAACATTGATTGATCACCAAACACATCACCGAGGTCAAATGACAGTCCTCCTACGCCAAGCAGGACTTCCTGTTCCAGGGGTGATGGGACCAACGAAAGAAGATCAACAATAATCAACGATAAAACAATCGGGGCTGGAAATGACTAGCCCGGTTCCGGTTGTTTATGTATTTTCATGTTATTGAGCAGTCGTCTCTTACATTTTGCGCTTCACACAGGGATGAAACGTCACCGAGAGGACTTCTCTCTTACATTTTGCGCTTCACACCAGGATGAAACGTCACCGAGAGGACTTCTTTAAAGTGGCTCCTGTCATAGTGTGAATTTTTGAGCACTGAGGTTTGGTATTGAAATCGCGTCTCTTTGACCAAACTACCTCTAAAACATTCTTATTCTTTTCAGTCGTAGAGACATCGCTATCCGGCAATATCTCCTAGCTGCCCCGATCAAGTGAATAAACAACTCATTTAGGCAAAGCGACTTTACTAATCAAATCCCACATAGACATCACCTATGCTAAAAATTCATACAAAAAAGCTGCCTCAAAAGTCACTCCAATGACTTCTAAGACAGCTACATATAATCAAATTAATTTTAAACGAATTTAATTAATGACCATTCCGCCTGATGTCGTAACTCGGATTGTCTTGTAAACCCGCTTTAGCAGGTGGGTAACCGCATTAAACTGTCCAACGTCCAGATGTACAGGCATGTTGTTGAGTTTAAAATTTAGGTTTCCCTTTTATTAATTATAGGTTTAAGACAAAATGAGGCTACGAACAACGCAGAATTGGTTGTTTGGGAAGCTCGTTCCCTGTGATTAATAATATACCACGTACTCCCTACTTATTCAATGGTAATTAAAGGTAACGACCCTCTTATAACCCCCAATCTTCCTTTAGCACCTGTTTAAATTGCTTCAAACGTTCTTCACCAATTTCTTCAGCAATCCGATTCTCTAGATGAGCTTTAAGGGTTTCATTTTTTTCATAACATTGCTTACCTAACTCGGTTAATTCTAATAACTTTGCATTTCTATTATTTTCTAGCCTTTTTACTGAAACCACACCTTTTTCTTCAAGACGATTAATGAATTTATGTGCAGCTTGTCGTGAGATATCTACATGCTTGGCAATACATGGTACAGTCATTTGTTTCTTATGATAAATTTTCGATATGATAATCCATTCTGAATTGGATAAATCAATGTTATTTTGGTCGTTCCATATTTTTTCTGAAACCTGACGAAGTTGTAAATGACGTTCACTAATAAGATCAATTAAATCTAGTTGCTCCAAATAGAACTCACTCCTTCACTCCCAATTGTAGTGACCTTAATATACAAAAGCAGTTTACTATTGTCAACTAAGTTGACAAAATGGGGCAAGAGGTATAAAATGAATATAGTCAACCTAGTTGATAATACGCCTTAAAGGAGTTAACACATGTTAAATATTGGGGATTTAGTTGTTTATACAGGTCATGGTATCTGTCGTGTAGATGATATTTGTGATAAAAACTTATTCGGAATGAAGAAGACTTATTATATCCTGCACCCTCTTGAGAATAATCACCAATTAACCATTAATACTCCTATTGATAATGATCAAATTTCGATGCTGCAATTGGTTAATCAACAAGAAGCCGAAAAGATCTTGCATTCATTTAATTCGGATGGTTATGACTGGATTGAGAGGCCAAATCTAAGAACTCAGCATTTCACTAAGACATTAGATACTGGAGATCGAATGAAAGTTGCTAAAGTCGTCAACACGTTGTTACGTAAAAATCACGAACTTAAACAAAAAGAACAAAAACTACATGCCAATGACAGCAAACTTTTAAATGAGACACAAAATGTCCTATTTAAAGAATTATCTATCGCACTCAAAACATCGACAGAAGAAATAGCCAAAAAAGTTTACAGAAATATAGGTGCCTGTCACTCCTCGAATTTTGTCGAATAAATAAATGTTCAAAGAAAAAGACAGGAATCATTTCCTGTCTTTTTCTTAATATGACGTTACTAATTTATTGATCTGGTTAGAAGGCTTTCCTTAAAGCTTTCGTATACATATGACCAAAGCGTAGACTCCTCAGAGTACTTTTTCGTTAACGTCTTAATCATGTCTTTTTGTTTCTCCTCAAAAGCTGGGTCGTCTTTAGATGGAAGTTGTGCACGCATTTCATCCACTATTTGTTGCACTTCAGGCGCTCGTGGTCCCCACTTTCCAACTAGCTCTCCACTCTCATTTAAAACCAAAATAATCGGGATCGCCCGTCCACCATTAGTTAGATGACGGTCAATCAGATCAGTATCCTCATCCCTTAATACAACGCGCATATCAATATTTGCTGGCTCAGCCAATCGACGTATAACTGGGTTAATCATCATCGCATCGCCACACCAATCCTCTGTAATGACTAAGAAATGCAATGACTGCTGTCTTAATTCCTCAGGAAATCCGTCATTAGGTAATTGGAAGTTTTCATAAACATTAAAACTCTCTTCTTTTAACTTACTCATCTCATCCATATAATCCTGTATCGTGATTCCTTCAGTAAAGTACTGCTCTTCTGTCTTCATCTAACCCCTACTTCCCTTACGTACTGTTAGTTTTATTATGGACAAGGATTTCTTACACTGCAAATTCCATGCTTAACAATTGCCCATTACTACCACTATTTAGCCAATGAATAATTCTCTTTAATCAGAAAATGTTAATATTTAGAAGGAGATGATTCTTAAATGTATCAATTGATTTATGTACTTATTGTCTTAACCTTGGCATTAACCGCTTGCAACAATGAAGTTCAGTCCGACAACTTAGCCTCCACACATGATAATCAAATAGAACATAAAAACATTCAAGTGAGTCATACAGAAAATAACAACATTGAACCCATTCTAGAAAACCACTTACTATCTCTACCAGAACACAAGACAATCATAGAACAAGTCGGGGACCAAGGATATACATTTGAACTAACAACTGATAACAACCAAAAACGTATCATGTTCCTTGTAATCAACGGGAATAAACATTACAAAACCATATTTAATAAACAAACTAACCGTCTGAGAATCATTAATATTTATGAAAATGGTGGAGAAATATTTAATGGAATTATTAGTAGAAGATAAAATGCCCGTCATAATGATTTACGTGAAAGGGCCCTCTCAAAAAATACACCTTCGATTTAGGATATCTCTCACTAAATCGAAGGTGTTTATATTCACTCCTATTATGGTGTCACCATCGGACTAGGCACACAAAGTTTTGTGCCAACTTGAACATGATCTGGATTTTCAATATGATCATTAATCGCAATAAGTGATTCTAACGGGATATTAAAACGATCAGCTAACTCATACAACGTTTCTCCAGGCCTTACAATATGGAATCGCTCCATTGGACACTCCACATCAATACTTGGTGGAATACAAAGAGGTTGCCCTAATCGAAGTTGATATGGGTTAACTCCTGGATTTCTAGATAAAAGATCTTCCACCGTGACATGATACATCTGAGCAATCTGAAATAAAGTATCATTTGGTTTGACAATGTATTGGAACCCGTTTTCACAAGGGGGCAATGGTAAACAGATCACTTGACCAACATACAGCTGATTTGGATTTACATCAGGGTTTGCCTGTTGAATGCTGAGAACAGCAATGTTATAACGCTTAGCTAAGTCATAAAACGTATCCCCAGGCATCACAACATACTGCTGTTCATAAAGGCAATTTAACGGATGTCTGTTAAAATACATCTTTCCACTCCTTTTGATTACCTACCCTACAGTATTCCTATGTCCAACTTGGTGTGAGGTGGGGTGGTCTATCGCCCCAATGATTTGAGTTATTCATCCAATACATTCACAATAAAATTACTTACACGCTCATAAAACTCTTCAGTAACATTATCAAATGCCTTCGTATGACCCGCATCAGGAACAAGCCACAATTCTTTATCCCCACCGGCTGCTTCAAAAATCTCATGTGCCATGGTTGTTGGTACTAAATCATCACCCTCTCCATGGATGATCAATAAAGGCAGTGTATTCTCTTGTACTTGATCAACTGCTGATGCTTCACCTAAATAATAACCTGCACGAATATTCGTGATCACACTGGTCACATCAAGTAATGGAAATGGTGGAAGACCATAAATATTCTCCAATTGATAAGCCAACTCTTCTTTCACTGTACTATAGCCACTATCGGCAACAATACCCTTCACTTCATCCGGAAGCTCTTCACCACTAGTCATTAAAACAGTTGCTGCTCCCATTGAATTCCCATGTAAAATGATATCTTCTACGCCATAATCTCTAATTAAGACGTCAATCCAATCCAAAATATCTAACCGATCATGCCAGCCATAGCCTATGTAATCTCCTTCACTTTCCCCGTGACCACGAGCATCAGGTAAAAGAATATCAAATCCCTTATCATAGTAAAGTTTCGCTAACTTCCCCATATCATCTCCTGTATTTCGAAACCCGTGAGCTAGAATAACTGCTCGACCTTCGTCAGAACTATTCTCTATAAACTGTGCAACTAGGTTTAAATCATCATAAGATATGTGCTCAAGGATTTCTGTATCCTGTTCATCAAACCATTCATTTGCTTCACCAACAAGCGTTTCGTCTCCTTCAGTTGCGACAACATTAACAACCTCATCTTCACGATGAAGTTCAACCTCAGTCCCCCGTTTAATCCCTTCACTATAAAAATAATTGCCTGCGAAAATCAATGCGACAAAAAATAAAGTAAAAAGACTCCCTAATACAATCAGGATTTTCTTTTTCAATTTAAATTCCCCTTTGCTTACTAGAGCATTTTCAAACTTCAATATATTTACAATAATCTCATTATACCAAATTTATGTATGTAATAGCACCAATTAAATAATAGTTTACTATATTCCGTAAAAACAGCTTAAATAACTCTCACCAACTTTATGAATTCACAATCGTATTTTCTATTGATCCGTCAATACATAACCACATTAAGAGGGTTTGTCCTGAACAAAATGATTTTCAATGCATACATTATGATGAAATAACCTACATTCAATTGAAGAGGTGTCAAAATGACTTCATTACCTGCTATTGACCTTGGGCTAATGGCTGAACATCTATCAGCTCATGAGGGTGTCATAAATAAGTTGAAGGCCTACAAAGGTACAGTAACAAACAAGCGATTGAGAGATATTATAGAATTGCAAGAAACGACGATGCGTATGCACGTCTGGATTATGTTAGGTCTAATAAATCCAGAATATAATAATTACATTGAAGTTCCACCTTTAAATGCCCCTTTCGTAAGACATTATTCCGAGAAAGAAGGATATGAAAATACCACTAACAATAAATGGATAGCTTTAGAAGCACACAACACAGCAAAAAATATGTCAAATGAAAATTATAAATCTGCCTTGATGATGCAAGACACTAATGTAAAGAATGCACATATTGAAATGGCATTACAACAATATCAAATAAAAGAAAAATATGCAGAAATCATTAAAGAAATGGGCTGGGAGTTTACTCCTCATACATCTGAACAAGAACAGATCAATACCTACCGAAATTTCCAACATCTTTTGTAGAGCGTGCCTGAGGGGTGACAGGCACCTCTCGGATTTTGTCGAATCTGATGTCAACATGGAAAATAGATATGTACACCAGTCTGTAGAACCATTTAGTGTCGTTAATTTCATGTTAAGTGTCGATATCTTTTCATGAGTGTCGTTAATCTCTCCGTGAGTGTCGTTAACCTCACTATAACTGTCGATAAAACCTTCCAAAGTGTCGATATTTTATGTTGAATGTCGATATCAGTATTATTCCTGTCGTTTCCACACGTTTCGGTAATCAACTCTTCCATGACTATCTAACTCTATTCCCATGTAGGGGCTCGTTTCTGATTGGTAGATGGTGTGTGTGCGATGACTCAAGAAGAAAATCGCATGTTCAGATTTGAGATATTCCTCGACCTTAAAATAAATATCCCATTGCACATTGGTATTCTGATTTTCCTTGATCATAGATATTCCATCGTTAACTTCCTTCTTCAACTCATCACTCAAACATGGATAAATGACCATTCGATTGGACTGCAATGTTGTCAGTACTGATAAAAGATGATCGTCTGATAATGCAACCCCTCCAACAACGATGTCATACTGATCGAGTACATCAGGTTGAATTAATTGATGGATAGGAACTGCCTCAACGCTAGAATCCACACCAATTTTATTCAATTGTTGTTGAAAAATAAGGGCTTCTCGTTCATGGTTAGCCCCCTTTCGAATTTGTTGTGCGGCAATCTTTAAGGTTAATTGTGGTGATTTTTCCTCGGTAGGGCGCTTACCATTACTAGACTTAAATTCCAGAGATCTTTGAGTCAGTAAACTATGAGCAACCATTTCACGTGCTAAACAGAATTCTTCAGCATTAATCTGTTCACATGTCCACTTTCTTAACGACTCATCGCTCATAGGCCCTTGTTTTCGACAATTAAATATGATGTAATCAGCCCCTTCTTCTTGGGTTGTAATTTTATCCCAAGAGTCGTCAGGCGCGTATAAAAATAACGGCATTTCACGACTGCTGTCGAATTTATCTGGGACTTTGATGATTTCAACTCGATCAAGCCATGGTCTATAGCCAAAGTAATTCTCAAACACGTCTAAACGGATGAGATCATCGTCATTTCTTATCAACTGAAAAGGACCTGTCCCTATAGGGTGTTTGAGCAATGCCTTTTGATCCTTTTCTAAAACATCACTAGGAATAATCGAGACTTTCAAGTTTGCTAAGTATCTAGGGAAGAGAAAGTTTGTTTCATTTAAATGAAAAACGATGACTGTTTGATTGATAATTTCTATTCTATCGATATTTTGTGTAATAACATCATCTTCACCTAATCGTTCAATAGTTGCACGAACATCACGTGCCGTTAGCACCTTCCCATCATGAAACAACACACATTTACGTAAATAAAATGTCCACTTCACCCCATCGGTCGATTCCCAGTGGTGAGCAAGTTGTGGCGTTAACTGATCGGTCTTAGAATCATATTCCACTAGGCGATCATAAATCTGTTGTACCATGTGGCCATCATGCCTTGATTTAAGGAAGATGGGATCCATTACTAGATTCGTTTCGTAAAAAGGATATTTGAGAATATCTAATTCCTGTTCCTTAACCGAATTCGTTTTAAAAATTCCCGCATTCGTCTTTAGCCAACCTTGAAACTTTTCTTGGAGATTTACATTTAAACGCTGAACAATTTGAAAGGCCTTTTGATAGTGTTCTTCTTTAGAGAGTTTCACTGCTTCTTCAAATAAAATATCTGCATGATCTAGTAATAGCGTGATTTTTGGTTTTTTCCCCCGACCACGTTGGACATCCCAACGGATCCACTCTCTTTGATCCAAATAGTTTAAGACCGTTTTAGTATGTCGTTCTGAACATTTTAGCAACCCTGAAATATCGTCAATAGAGGTTTCTACCGGTTTATTTTTCGGAAAATGTGTTGCTATCATTTTGGCATAATCGATATACTTCATCCTATTCCCTCCATTATGAAAAAGGTGAACTATCCATCATTTAAATCGTCACTTTTTATACACCTTTTATTTCAGTATACTTTCATTATTCAAATAATCAATCAGGGGGGATCTATTTGATAACGAGAGAAGCCACGCCTATCAAAGAGGAAAGTGGAACATTATGGAAAAATAAAAACTTCTTGCTATTATGGGGAGGCTCAACGATCGCAAGCTTTGGGTCACAAATGTACACTATTGCTATTCCACTATTAATTTATCATATGAGCCAATCAGCCTTAGCAATGAGTACGATGAGAGCAATTGAATTTTTCCCGAATATATTTTTAGGAATGATTGCAGGTGTGTTTGTTGATCGCTTTAACCGTAAACGTATGATGCAATGGACTAGTTTCATCCAAGTGATCGCGATGGTGTTGATCCTGCTTTTGTTAACTACTAACCACATTCAACTTTGGCACTTATTCTTGTTAGGTTTTATATTGTCTTCTGCCGGATATACCTTTGGAAACGCACACCACTCGGTGATTCCACAGCTAGTCACCAAAGAGCAACTAACATCAGCAAACGCGAAATTATCTTTTGTAAGTACATTAATTCGCACGGTTGGCCCCGGAATAGCTGGATCATTAATTTTGCTATTTTCCTATACTTCTACATTAGCAATCTACAGCATTTGTTTACTCATTTTGTTTATGTGCATGCATTTCCTTCAAATGCCTGTAGAAAGTGAGCAAAAGCAGGAATCCAATAGTATATGGAGAGATATGAAAGAAGGCATTGATGAGCTCTTAGATAACAAAACGTTATTAACACCAACGATTACCGTACTATTTGTTAATTTTGCTTCTAGTCTGGTTATTGGCGTACTGATTTTTTACGTAGCCGATCAATTGAAGGCGACAGAGGATCAAATTGGCTGGATGTTTTCGATTTCAGCAATTGGTGGGCTTCTTGGAGCGTTGGTCATCAGTAAGATCAGAAAGCTATTAGGCAGGGGTGTGATTTTCACGTATTGTTTACTCATTGATGTTGTCGCCATGGCTTGGTTAATGATGGCGCCTTCTTGGTGGGTGATTGGGTTAGCACTCGCTGTCAGGACGTTTTCAACGACCGTATCTAATATTGTTTACCACACGATCAGACAGGAGTTCACCCCTAACCATTTATTAGGACGTGTCGCTGGCACATCATCCATGTTCATGAAACTAACCCTTCCCCTAGGCCTTTTCATCGCAGGACTATGGGCAGAATGGCTGCCAATCCCAATCCTATTCGGAATCTCCACCATAATATTCTTCACCCTATTTATCCGGTTACTCCTTCACCCATTCAGGAAGGTAGCGTAAGGCGTGCCTGTCACTCCTCGAGGGGTGACAGGCACCTCCCGGATTTTGTCGAATTTGAAGTACTTGTTATTGTACCTGTTTAATTATTTCTTGTAGCTCTGCTCTGTTGTAGTTGTCTGCGATTCCGGGTTTAGTAATCAAATATTCTAAAATGTCACGGTCTTCTAGTGATAAGGTGGTTTTTAATCCATGAATAATCATGCTTAAATATTCTTTCGAGGGTTTATTGAAAGGCACGTCTAAATCCCAGTCTGCGGTAAATGTAAAGATTGGGTGGCCACCTTCTTCACCTAAATACACAATCGTTCCATACCAAGAATCTCTAAAAGTTTTATATCCCTTCTCCATCACTTCATCTAGATCAATATCAACCTCAGCACCGTTATTCTCTTGTTTTACGACATCCATAAATTGTTCTTCAGTGATTAAATATTTACTACTATACGTCTTAAACTTCTTATCCTCTTTTAGTCCGATAAAAGCGACACCTTGTCTTTGCCAACGTCCTGATTCTTTAGCAAAGTATAAAGGATATCTCATAATATATGTAGCTTGATCAATAGGAAGCGATTGATCACGACAGCCAACTTCTTCTTGTTCAGAACCGATTGGACGACCACCTTTGATATAACATAAAAATCTTTCTCTACTTAAATTCGACCCATAGCTTGCGTACCAAACATAATTTTTAGACAACAGAACCACATCCAATTTTAAATTTTCAAAAGCATCAGTTCTTACACTCTATCACAAACGTATCAAATAGACGTTGCATTGCCAAATCATCACCAGCCATCTCTTCAGGATGCCATTGAACTCCCAATACCACTGGTGAAGATAAATCAGTTACTTCAACTGCTTCAATCACACCATCAGGAGCCTCTGCGACACTTTTTAGATGCGAAGATAACTGATCAATAGACTGATGGTGAAAACTGTTCACTTGGTAATTGGTGCTACCCAGTATTTGATAAAGCCTACTTGTTTGATCAATCCTGATATCATGAGTAGGCTCTGGCCTTTCAGCTTGCTGATAATGATTGATAGCATTGGGAATGTTCGTTTCAATATCTTGAATAACCGAACCACCTAAGCCCACATTTAAGATCATCGCCCCTCGGCAAAGACCTAGAATTGGCTTCTTCTGGTTCATTGCTTGCCTTACTAGTTCCATCTCAGTTTGATCACGCTTCTTATTCGTCTTCTTAATTTGTGGAGATGGATTGTCACCATAAGAGTTAGGATCGATATCCTCTCCTCCAGTTAGGATAACCCCATCACAATGACTAACCCACACTTTCGTCATCTCCTGCTTACCTGTTGGAATGACAACAGGTACTCCTCCTGCTTTGATAACTACATCAACCAGCTTTTTATGTATATTAAAACTCGGTATATTATTATGGTTAACACTTGAACAAGTTAACCCAATAACAGGTTGTTTAGATGTTGTCATTATAAACTCTCCCGTCATTTTAAACCACTATTGATATAAAGACTTTACCTGCTTTAGATCATCAATTAATTGCATGATTTCTTCTTGATCTAACTGAAACGGAATTTGGTCATATAACGTAATAACCTGTCCACCATCTTCATATTTGTGACGCTCTAAATACTGATACAAACTATCGATCTGGGCTTCATTTAGTGTCGATTCAGTCGTTAAATGTTTAACTCTTTTTAACGAAAATTCATTGTTTGGTTGATCAAACTGTCCTGAAATAATCTCACCATTAACATCCATTTCATTACACCTCCCATTTACTGAAATGAATCTAACTCATCAATTGCTTTGATCTCTTCATGTTGGCAATTTTGACAATAGAAATAATGTAAACATTGATGGTTTTCTAACGACTTAGGATCCCCATCAAACATCTTCACCATATCAATATCCATATAAGCACTATAATCATCAAAGTAATCAGTTAATTTCCCATGATCATCCAGGTTTGAATGACATTTTGAACACTCTATAGAAACCTTCGCTAAACCATTACATAAAGGACATAAATTCATCATCTCAACTCCTATATTTACTACATAAAATGGCTCAAGAAAGAGTGTTTTATTCTTATACCTCAGAGAAACGAGTAAGGAATCCGGTGAACGCGAATTCTCTGACTAAACACCTCATCTGTCACACTTGCCCAAAAGTCTACATAAGAATAACCACAGATTTCTACATTCCGAGAAAAAGGAGTTAGCGTACATGGAACTAACTATGGCTCATTGGCTATATCTGATCGGGACATTATTGATCATTTTAACAATGTTGTTTAGACAAAACGTGGTCGTCCCAGCATTGATCATGGCATTTTTCGTTGCTTGGACCTATACAGGGTCTTTCCTTGACGGGGTTCAAGCAATTTTCAATGCGAACTTAACAGCTGCGACTGAGCTGTTTAACATCTTTTTAATTATAGCGATTATGACAACTCTCTTACGCTCTATACAGTCGATCGGTGCAGATGAACAAATGATCCAACCATTCCAGAAGATTATGAGCACTGGTACACTGTCATTTTGGATCCTTGTTGTCGTAACATACTTTTTATCACTATTCTTCTGGCCAGCACCAGCAGCACCTTTAATTGGGGCATTACTCATTCCGGTTGCTATTAAAGCAGGACTTCCACCAATTGGAGCGGCAATTTCTATTTCCCTAGCTGGTCACGGAATGGCACTATCATCTGACTTCATCTTAAAAGTTGCCCCAGAATTGACGGCATCAAGTAGCAGTGCACTAGAAGCAAGTGCTATTGGCGAGCAAACATTGATCTTATCTCTTGTTGCTGGGGCAGTGTCACTAACAATTGCTTACTTTATGATTCGCAAACATATTAAAAAGCCAGCTAAAGAAAACCTCACCGAATGGGAAGAAAGTGGAGATGACGACTTAAATATTAGAGTAGATGACACTAACGTAAAGAAAGGTAAATACAGCCCAGTATTCGCTTTTCTCGTCCCTGCCATCTTCTTAGTCATTGTTACGTATGTCGTTGTTGCAACATTCACTGACTTCGTGCCAGCTATTGAAGACGGCGCTGGTTCGGCTCTTGTTGGTGGTACAGCGATTATCTTAATTATTCTCATGTCACTATTCCGTGACTATAAGAAGACATTACAAGAAGTTAGCGACCACATTGTTAGTGGGTTTGTCTTCGCCTTTAAAGTTATGGGGCTTGTCATTCCCGTTGCAGCATTCTTCTTTATTGGCAGTGGAGAGCTTGCAGGACAAATTCTTAATACAGACCCAGAAACAACACCTTCTTTCTTATTCGACTTAGTTCAAGAAGGTCAGGCGTTTATTCCGGATAACGCTTTATTCACGGCATTAGGTGTATTAATTTTAGGTATGGTTTCAGGACTTGACGGATCTGGCTTCTCTGCTCTACCATTAATCGGTTCATTATCTGAAGCACTAGCTGCATCAACTGCAATCGACCCAACAACACTAGCCTCTATCGGCCAAGTCGGTGCTATTTGGGTAGGTGGTGGCACACTTGTAGCATGGTCACCAATCATCGCCATTGCTGGTTTCGCTAAAATATCTGTCATAGAACTCGTAAGAAAAAGCTTCATACCTGTCGTAATTGGCTTGCTGGTTACTACTGTGTTTGCCGTATTGATGTTTTAAATAGGTTTAAACGAAAAATCTTGGACATATAAAATGGGAGGTAATCTTATAAAAAATTACCTCCCATTAATATTTCATAATCATTCATTTTTAAACGATCATTCTTCATGATCTTTAGCTTTTTGCACTAAAGCCTCAGGAATCATTTCAAATCCTTCAATCACAGTATTTTCTTCTACTTCAATCATAAGGCATAACTTTCCACCTAACTGAGTTTGGCGTACATACTTTAAATCTTGTGGACTGACCGCGATGTCAGCTACTTTGGTCTTAATTTTGATTGATTTAGAATTGTACTTAGGCACAATATTACTCGCTTTTAGTTCATAAGATTCATCATTAATCACGGTTTTGAACGCTTCTTGCACTTTTTCAGGTTCAGCTTCTTTTACCCCACTACTTTTCAGTACTTTTTCCACATCTTTATAGTCCAACTTAGGGATTTCTTCCTCTTCGTTTTCCTCTACCGTTCGATTGATTTCCTCATATACATTAGAAAGTGTCGTCGTGTTAATTTGGTCACCAGCCACTTTCCTCATCACTTCTTCAAACACAATTTTATCCTCTTGAGCTGTCATCATTTCTTCAGCATTCAGAACTTGCTCGATGAAATAATAATCCGGTTCATTGGCTTTCCCAGCAGAATAAAGCACGTGATTAACATCGGCTGCATTTTCCGTAAAACAAGGGAACAAAAATCCTGATATTGGAGCTTTAAGGTTAATAACTGGATCGACGACAATATTGTATTTAAACTCCTTTTGCACATAGTCAAACAGTAGTTCCTTTTTCGGGTCTTGTGTTTTATTTACACTACACAAAATGAATGGATGAGTATAAACCGTATCACGCTCACTCTCTTCTGCTTCTTCATTACGTGGCTTGGTAGGCTTCATATATTCCCCGCGAATAAAGCTCACAACTACATCCATCTCATATTGTTTATCCTTTAGCATCTTCTCAACAAGACGCAGCATTTGACCCTTCCATTCCTCAGTGTCCTGAGTCAATAACCCTTGATGAAGAATGAGCTGACTATTATCTTCTACATCACGTTGGAATTTTAATTCAAACAACTTCTGATCTAACTGTCCGGTTAACACCTTTTTGAAATTATTCATAAATAACTCTTGCTGTTCTTCTTCCATAAAATCAAACGACATACTTTGATGATGATAAATTTCGCTTGATTCTTTCATGATATAGACATTAAAAATCTCATGTATGTTTAACAAATCATTATTCACTTTAAATTGTTTGCGTATATTGGCAATATCTTTTTTATTCAAGTTGTTCCACTCCTATGTGATGTTGATTATAAATACATTCCTTCATTTTAGCATATATCGTAACCATTCTTATAATCTAACATATAGATTAAAGAGGCAAAAAAATACCTGTCTCTTTCTACAAAAGTAGAGAAAGACAGGTAACTATTCATATTAATTTGTCTCCTGGCGGCTAACCATCAAAGGTGCAACTTTAGTTAACTTTTCATAAAACTCCTGTCCAGCCGGAGTATCGTACAGATCGATTGCTTTTAACGCTTCTTTCATACAATTCAACCAACATTCAGCCTGTTTGAGCGTGATTTCAAAAGTTTGGTGTCGAGATGGCATTGCAGGTGGTCCAAACTCATCACTATAAAAAGTTGGCCCACCTAAAAATTGGGGTAAAAACATCCGTTGCTTACGCTTAATTTCTTCAATGTCGTTTCCTTCAAACAGTGGCTTTAACTCCTCATCTTCATATACACGTGGATAAAACTCGTCAACAAGCTGATTGACCGTCTCTTGCCCACCTATTTCATCATAAAGTGATTGATTCTGATTCATTTTCCCACCCACTCTTTTTACTCCTATTATAAAAGGGATGGGCATGACATAATGTGATATTAATCACAACTAAAGATAATAATTGAGAAGTCTCTTACAGTCTGACAAATAAACCCTCACAAACTGGTTGAACCAACATTTGTGAGGACTCTTCAACATAATTAGTGTTATAGGTTTATAGGTTATTACTGCATCCGTGCTTTTTCATTCGTCAGTTTAACGAATTTATTTTCATAGAAACGCTTCTTCTTCTGATTCCCCGTACTTTCAAAGAAAGCAATCGTGTCTCCTAGGGCATTTTCCAATAGCTCATAATCCTCAGTTTGCTCAAGTTGCTCAATTGCCTTTTCATAATTTTTCCCTGCTGCTACCTTGTCTGATTGCTCTTGATTCTCCAAGCAATAGGCGTACTGCATATAGATCATACCTAGCTCACGATAAGAAAAATTAGGATTATTTAAATGAATGTCGATCGCTTTTTCATAATATGGAACAGCTTCATCAGGTTTAGACTGAGCAAAGTAATTATAGGCCATTTCCGTACAAGCCTCAGCATGTACAAACTTTCCGGATAAAGAGGAATCCTCTAGCATCGGAATGGCTTCATGTAAATAATTAATCGCTTTTTCATATTGATCTTTATTTCCATACATCTTCGCCATACTGACTAAGCTATTAATCTTCACTTCCTGATTCGATTCATCGGCCATTTCAATCGTTTGTTCCAAATAGTTAATCGCCTCGTCTAATTCATTAATCTGAGAATGAAGTGCACCAAGTTTAAAGTTTAGAAATAGAACCATTTCTTCGTAAGGTCCTTCTGCCTGTTGGAAATGAGCTAAACCTTGTTTATAGTACTTGATTGCCCGTTTAAACTTCTCTAAATTCTCTTCAGCCTCACCTAATACTAAGTAAGCACGAGCCGCTTCTACTTGATCATACGATTCCTCTTCCTCCATTTGTTTCACCGCATCTGACATTATTCTTCTAGACAGCTTAAGATCACACATAAAAGCAATGTTCCCAAATAAAATTAAATCATCAATCGACTGGTCATGTGAACCTTGATACAAGCTATTAATGATTTCAGCAGCCTTTTCGTTATCATCCATTTGCGCATAACAAGTAGCATCAAGTAATAATAAGACCTTTTTTAAAACTTCATCAGGCTCATGCTTCTTGCGATACTCATCTGTTTTAGCTAGAACATTTTCAAACTGATTACCTTTAAATTGATCAACAATCTCATTTAAGTCTGCTTCATTATTCTCAGTTTTATATTCTTTCAGCGTTTCTTCTAAATTAAAAATATCCATTTTAGACATAGGATTACTCCTTCTTGTAACCTTTTTAACCTTAGTGTAGCAGGTTATTGAGGAATATAAAAATGATTAGATAAAATACCTTATTAAAACACCTTTTGTGTGGGCATATCGGGAATAAAAACTACCAATCTTATAACTCAATAACCTCGACCAAATAAATAACCGTCCTTTTCTAATAGTGAAAAGAACGGTTTTACAATTTAAATGGAGTTTTATTTTCCTTAAATTAATTAATCTGCCTGCATACCACCATCGACATTATAAAGCGATCCAGTTACAAATGGAGACTTATCAGAGGCTAAGAATAGAACAACTTCTGCTACATCTTTTGGAGTGCCAAATCTACCTAGCGGAATACCTTGCTTAATTGCTTCTGCAGCGCTTTCTGGGTCATCTGGGCTAAAGCCTGCAGTTTAGTCTGCAGGCTTTATTTAATATTTATAACTTATAAGGCTTCTTAAAAAGCTATTATTTTCTTATTTCTTTACTGTACCAGCATCAGCTGGATCTACTCTATGACGATAATAATCGGCATGAATCGGCTTAAGGGGTTCTTTTCCAAGAATCAAGTCTGCTGCCTTTTCTGCGAGCATTAACACGGGTGCGTGAATATTTCCGTTCGTGACATAAGGCATAGCAGAAGCATCGACCACTCGTACGTTGTCAAGACCATGAACCTTCATCGTTTCTGGGTCGACAACTGCCATAGGGTCAGAAGTTGGTCCCATTTTTGCTGTACATGACGGATGAAGAGCTGTCTCTGCATCTTTGGCTACCCAATCCAGAATCTCTTCGTCAGTTTTAACAGAAGGACCTGGTGAAATTTCACCTGAGTTATAAGGTTTCATAGCTGGCTGAGACATGATTTCTCGTGAAATACGCACGGCTTCAACCCACTCGCGACGATCCTGTTCCGTAGAAAGATAATTATAGACCATACTTGGATGTTCTTTAGGGTCCTTAGAACGAATCTTTAATGACCCACGAGCATCAGAGTACATAGGTCCAACATGTACCTGGAATCCGTGATCAGTATCTGCTTTTTGTCCATCGTACCTTACTGCTACCGGAAGGAAGTGGAACATCAAGTTAGGATACTCGACATCCTCGTTAGAACGAACAAATCCTCCACCTTCGAAATGGTTAGTTGCTGCAGGTCCTTTACGTCCAAGTAACCACTGCAAACCGATCCAAGGCATACGTGCTTTATTTAAGTTTGGTTGTTCAGAAACTGGTTTGGGACATGAGTATTGAATATATGTTTCAAGGTGGTCTTGAAGGTTTTCACCTACTCCAGGAAGATCAACCACTGGTTTAATGCCAAGTGAAAGCAAATGATCCGCATCACCTACACCTGAGAGTTGAAGAAGCTGTGGCGTATTAATTGCTCCACCTGATAGGATAACTTCACCAGCATCAACATGATGTGTCTTCCCATTGCGTTGAAAGGTCACACCCTTAGCTCGCTTACCATCGAAATCAATACTTGTCACAAAGGCACGTGTTTTCACTGTAAGGTTCGGACGTTTCATAGCTGGACGCAGATAGGCACGTGATGCTGACAAACGCCTTCCTTTATACACGTGTTTATCAAACGGACCGAAGCCCTCTTGTCGATAACCATTTACATCAGGAGTTCGAGAGTAACCTGCCTCAACCGCTGCATCAAAAAAGGCCTGGAATAAAGGATTTTTAGCTGGTCCGCGTTCTAATTTTAGTGGACCATCATGGCCACGCAGTTCATCATCTGGATCCGCCGCTAAAGCAGTTTCCAGGCGTTTAAAATACGGAAGACAATGGGCAAAATCCCATGATTCCATCCCCTCATCAGATCCCCAACGCTCATAATCCATTGGGTTACCTCGCTGATAAATCATGCCATTAATTGAACTTGATCCTCCAAGTACCTTACCTCGAGCATGCTTAACACGTCGTCCACCCATATAAGGTTCTGGGTCAGACTCGTATCTCCAGTCATATAAACGCTTCCCTGAGGGGAATGGTAAAGCAGCTGGCATTTGAATCAACAAGTCCCATGGATAATCACTACGTCCTGCCTCTAGAACTAGAACATTACGAGTCCCATCTTCACTTAAGCGATTTCCGAGTACAGAACCCGCACTACCGCCTCCAATAATAACAACGTCATAAGATTTATTCATCTTCAAGACCTCCTTGGATTTTGATATGGAATGAAGTGGTCAAAACTATATTGAAACCATTCATTAGAATTCCTCCTTCAATAATGAAAACAGCTTAATAGCTTGATAGTTTTTAATAACTTTTCCTTAATCTATTTCACATCTTTAGGTTGGGGGTGGCATGGGTAAGCATAGGTTCTATGTACTCCTAACCTAATTTCCTTCAATCCTGATTACCTATAACCACCCACAAAGCCTGTGTTAATAAGGATTGATATGCCATCACTTTTCCAGAACGGATAAATCCGTTACCTGATAAGCAACTCTCCTTCATTAACTTTGTTAAATTTTTATTTAACGTTCTTAACGATTTTAATTTACCATAGCATTTTGTTTTTGTAAACCGACAACCATATTCTTTTTTTATCAAAATAAAAGTTAGTCAAACATGTTAAATAGTAGACCGTTTTTAGGGTGAACACTTTTCATTCAATAAAAAACCTGTTAATAGAGTTGTCTTCTATCAACAGGTAGGTGATTTAGTCCCATAAGGATGAGGGGTTTAAAGGTAGTGGTAACTATATAATTTGATAAAAAATCACATTCACACAAAAAAGTGACTCAGCAAGAATTATGTCTGAGTCACTTTGCTATTTCTATGACAAAGTAAAAGCTAAAGGTGTATTCTGACCATATGACTTTCCTAGGCGATAATAATGATCAACAATTTTTTGATTTAAGTCTTGGAATTCTTCAGGTACTGGTGGGAGTTGGTCTGCTTCTTCTTGTTCCCACACCGATTGTCCGGGTGCAACAAATCGATTATCACCTATCGTTACTCCATTCGTCACCGTCGCATTGTGCATGATCACACAATCTCTTCCAATAATAGCATCATAAATACTGGTATGCTGTCCAATAAAAGTATTTCTACCAATAAACAATGGACCGTGAACAGCAGCATGGTGCAAAACACTGTTCTCACCTTCTAAGTAAACTCCCCATCTCTGACCATCAACAACCACGTGTTCTCGACCTGGATGTACATGCATTAAAACATTATCTTGTATGTTTGTGTATGGTCCAACATGATAAGGATATCCCGAATCTGCACGGAGCAAATTTTTAAATCCCACAAACACTTCATCATCAATTGTGATGTCACCTATAATCATGGTGTCTGTTCCAATAACAGATTTTGGACTAATTTTGGGATAACTAATACTCGTCACTTCTGCAACTGGAGGGTTATGATAAATAATTGGGTTTAGATTCATACAGTGTTCTCCTTTTTCTAACTTTTGAAATTCACAAGACTTCCATTCCTTTAAAAAAGGCTAAATAAAAGAAATCTCGTCATATTATTAATTGAGAAGTACTAGGCTCCTCACCCAACTTCTAATTTATCCTATGTCATTGGCATTCTATTGGTTACTTAAGCGTTTAGTAGTGTTTGATTTTTCAGCATCATTTTGCTAAAGTTTGACCAAGTAGTTAGAAAACTATATACACACATAAATGTGGCCAAAGTAATCCACAGATCCTTTTAGTTACTAGAAACGTCAGAAAAATACCATCAGTTTGTCAACTGATGGATTTTGTATATTTGTAGAAAAATCCAGGGGGAATATCATATGAGTCAGTCAAATATAAATAAGTTGTCGTGTCGGGAAGAGATCTTATCAATTACCAAAAGTTTAGTAAATGTTAATAGCATTGTGAATACAAGTGGAGAACAAGACATTGCCAAAACCGTTTATGATTATTTGGCTTCCCACCCTTATTTTGAAATGAAGCCTTCCCAACTCGTTATGGAACAAACGATAAATGATGATAGAGAGCGTTATAATGTACTCGCCCATGTGAAAGGAACAAAGGGGAAAAGCAATCGTACCATTGTATTAATGGGGCATCTAGATACGGTTGGCGTTGACGATTTTAACCAACAACGCGATCTAGCTTTCTCCCCAGATGATTGGATGGAATATTTACAAAGTGAACAACTACCAGAACAAATACAAGACCAATTAAAGTCAGGTGATTGGCTATTTGGACGTGGTGTTCTTGATATGAAAAGTGGTCTCGCTAGCAATATCTATCTACTCACCTATTATGCTGAACATCCTGAATTACTAGATGGTAACCTCGTATTGATTGCAGAATGTGATGAGGAAGATAGTTCTAACGGTATTTTATCTGCTTTAAAGACGTTAAAGAAATGGAAAGAAGAACATGCATTTGATTATGTAGCAGCCATTAATAGTGATTTTGTTGCTCCAGCGTATGAAGGTGATGAAAACCGTTATGTGTATAAAGGTACAGTAGGAAAATTATTACCTTCCTTTTTTATCACAGGTGAGGAAACTCATGTTGGATCAGCCTTCGATGGGCTTGACCCAAATTTCGTCGCTGCTGAACTTACCAAACAAATCAATTACAATCCAGACTTGAGTGACGTTGGTTTAGGTGAATCCACTTTACCACCAGTTTCCTTAAAACAAACAGACTTAAAACCATCTTACACAGTGCAAACCGCATTATCAGCATATGTCTACTATAATTTCTTCGTGCATTCCTGGTCACCGGAAAAAGTGCTCGAATTATTAAAAGAACAAGCTACCATTGCTTTTGAGAATGCATTAAGTTCTTTTGAAGAACGTTATCAACAATATTGTCAGGTGAGTCAGCAGCCATACCGCTCAATTCCTTGGGAACCACGTGTCTTTACGTATAGTGAAATGCAAGAAATGTTAACACGTACACACGGAGAATCTTATGAGCAACATATGAATGATTTTAAAGAAGATCTATTACAAGATGAAACACTTGATATCCGTATGTATGCTGCTCGTGTCGTCGAAGAATCATGGAAGTTTATGCCCGATAAAAGTCCTGCAATCATTGTCTTTTATTCTTCGTTATATTCACCACGTGTCGCATTAACAGGAGAAACACAAGACGAGCAAAGGTTATTGGCTGCATTGGATCATGCCATTAATGCCCTTCAACCTGAGTACAAACACCCGATAGCCGCAAAAAACTTCTTCCCACACATATCTGATATGAGTTTTGTTGCGATGAGCGATCGGATGATTGAAATTGATTATGCAGTGACTAACACTCCATCATGGGGCCAAAAGCTACACGTCGCATATGAAGATGTAAACGAATTAAATATTCCCGTTATTAATATAGGACCATACGGAATGGACGGGCATAAAAAACTGGAACGTATGGAAATGACTTATTCACTAGAAATTGTGCCGAATTTAACTAATCATGTTATTCAGGATGTATTAAATCGGGAAGAATCATAAAGCTTTTATCAAAAATTAACTACCCCCTCACCATTGGTGAGGGGGTAGTTTCCATTAGGTTATTCATCATATCTTTTTAATTTGATTTTCAAAAAAGTATTGAAAACCATAAAAACGACTTTAAAAAATAATAAAGGAAGAATTGAAATTCATTAAATCGTACTAGTTGATAGTGCTTTAGCTTTTTAGCTATTCTTGTGATTGGAAAAGCAAAAAATGCATTTACAACTGCATTAAGTAATACAAAGCTCTTAAACCTTCCATAGGTCCACCTTAAAATCCATAAGGACCCTACAAAAAACGGCCCAATGATATAAGGAAACTCCCCAAACAAGACTGACTTTGGTTTATTATAAAATACCCACCATTTCCGATTTTTCCCGACGATTGTCGTCATTAATTCCACTAGGTAAATTAGAAAAGTAGCCTGAAGGAACCTTTTGAACCGGCGTTGTCCGAAAAAAGGAAGTGTCAACCATGCCAACAGGACTATGATGACATTTATTAACCTTTGATTTTTTATTGTCAAAACTCATCATCCTTTTGCCTTTACCTAGTCGTTAAACTATTCGAACATCAACTTTATTATGTACGAAATAATTGGGCACTGACCCCTTCTTCCTTGTGCTCAATCATCTTCTTCCCATATAATATAAGTAAGATGATCAGTCTGATAAAATGGATTATATTTAAAAAATCCCATGTGAAGTATAAAATCATAATCCGTTCTATTTGCTTGATCTTACAAGTTTAGACTTACAGAAATCGCTTTTTACTACCATCACAATGAGGTGAAAACATGATTCAAGCACAATTAGATATTACCTTAATCCATACGATCAAAGATATATTAGCACGTTTACATCAAGGAGAATCCGAGCAAGACGTCCAAGAGGAATTTGACGAGCACATTCGTCACCTAGACACTTTAGATATATTGTTGAACCTACAAGAATTAAAAAATAGTGGCTACGGTATGACCAATCAGGATATCAAAACATTCTTTGATACATACCAGCACCTATATGGTCATTCCATTCAAGACATTCCTGTTCCAAATTCGCACCATCCCAACCATCCCATTCACATTTTCAAAGAAGAGAATCGAGCATTTGAGGACCTATTAACTCGACTAAATAACCTTGTAAAAGCTATTGAAAATGATCCACAACACCCAAAAGATCAATTAATCACTGAAATGAATCAATTAGGGAAGCTATACAGTCATTACAATCGTAAAGAAAAACTCTATTTTCCAATACTAGAGCGCTATGGCATCTATACCCTATCACGAACAATGTGGGCAGAAGATGATCGAATTCGCACGTTATATAAGGGTGCCAAAAAAATGATGGAGAAGATTCCAGAAATAGAATTTCACTACGTCAAACAAGCTTATATTGACTTAGAAAAAGCGTTCAAAGACATGATGATTCAAGAAGAATACTTTCTATTACCTATCATCCAGTCAATCTTTAAAGAAGAAGACTGGTTAGCCGTTTCAAAAGAAAGTAAGGCATTTGGCTATGCCATCAACGAACCAGAAGAAGAATGGATGCCCGAAAGCCAATCAAATGAAGATACAGAGCAACAAAATGACACAACCAACACAGAACATTTACGATTCGGTGGTGGTTACTTAACCCTTAAAGAAGCCAACCATATTCTCAACAACTTACCACTAGAATTAACATTCGTTGATAAGCATGGCGTCTTTAAGTACTTTAATGAAATAGTCGAATCTTCCGACATGATGTTTATACGCACCCAAACTTCGATTGGACGAAATGTAGCAAACTGCCACCCACCGAAAAGCTTAGGGAAAGTCATGAGACTCATCCGTGACTTAAAAACAAAGCAACGAACTTCAGAATCGATGTGGTTCAAAAAGAAAGACGAATATGTTCACGTGACGTATAAAGGTGTGTTTGATGAAAACGGTGAGTACTTAGGAATCTTAGAATATGTTCAAGATATTCAGCCATTTATGGACTTACCCCGTGAGGTAAAAAAAGAATTGAGTTAAAAATAAAACCGTGGAAGTTCATCTTAACCGATGAGCTCCACGATTTTTTATGTTGACTTATAACTTTATAAAATAGATCTCCTTTGATCTGCTCATACTTTTTTTACAAACAATGATCAATTAATATATTGCATATTTTTACTCCGAGGTATTTTCATGTATACTATATTCATACTAAGGTCGGTCAAGAAAGGAGAGGTAGCATGCCAATCCCTGTAAACCACTCGAAACCTGTTCGTCAATCGGCAAAAGAAAGTGCATTTAACCAGATTCAACAGTGGATCATTGATGGAACATTGCTACCAGGCGAAAAGCTAAATGATTCCGAATTAGCTGAATCGCTAGGTGTCAGTCGAACTCCGATTCGAGAATCACTGCAGCTTTTAGAAGTCCAAGGGTTTGTCAAAATGTATCCAGGTAAAGCCACACAAGTTACCGAAATTAGACGCGAAGCCATTAAGGAGCTTCTCCCCCCATTGGCGGTGTTGCAGTCCTTATCCGCTGAGCTAGCCATTGATAACTTAACGACAGATCATATTATCCAACTCGAACAGATCAATGAACGTTTCGCACAATCTATTCGTTCCCATAACGAATATGCTGCCTTAAAGGTCGATGAAGAATTTCATCAAGTGATTGTTGACATAACAAATAACTCCTATATCCATAGCATACTAGAATCATTACAGGCACATGTGCGAAGGCATTTCTTCTACAATTCAATTGTGTTAACGGAAAAGTCCATTGAAGAACATCAATCGATTATTACGGCTATGAAAAACGGAAATAAAGATCAAGCTTCAGCAATTATGAAAGAAAACTGGCTACGTACATTAAAAGAGTTCGAATGAGATTTGTACATAAAAAAACCGGCTCCGAATCAGGAACCGGTTTTCATTTATTTTATGATACATGAGCTGTAGTGGCCTTTTCATTTTGGAAACGGCTGATGATCGCAGTAACGACAATAACGACTATTGCCGGAAGTAACCATCCAAGCCCCTGATTATATAGTGGAAGCGATTGTTCATAAAAAGCTATAATCGGCTCCATCCAGCTAAAATATTCGATACCCAGTGATTGACAAAGGGACTTTAGACCATCAAAAATGCTGATCAAAAACGTGACAGCAATGGTAGATACATAAACAATTCTTGCATGTCTGAACAATGGTGATAAAAACGTTAAGATCATTAAGACGATGGCCAAAGGATACAAGAACATCAAGACTGGAACAGAGTAAGTAATGATATTTGCCAACCCGAAGTTCGCAATCACAAAGGTCGACGTGGCAAAGAAGGTAACCAAGGTTTTATAGCTGATTTTCGGAAACAATGTATGAAAATATTCTGCATTGGCTGTTGTCAGTCCGATGGCAGTCGTTAGACAGGCTAAAGTAATGGCAATAGCAAGCAGGATAGAACCAAATGTCCCAAAGTAATGCGAAGCAGCACCACTTAATACTGGTCCACCAGTTTCAAATATCCCGAATAATTGTGTGCTTGTTGCCCCCATGTAGGCAATCCCGACATAAATCGCACCCAGAAGTAAAATAGCAATACTACCAGACTTAATAGTTGTCTTAAGAATATCTGTTTTGGACGTGACACCCATAGCCCGGATCGCATTAATTACGATAATCCCAAATACCAATGAGGCTAGTGCATCCATGGTATTATAACCTTCAAGAAAGCCCGTTACAAACGCACCACTAGTATACGATCCCTGAGGTGACTCCATTGGCCCCATCGGATTAACAATGGCTGTCATAAGTAGAACGGCAACCAGAACAACCAATCCAGGTGCCAACAACTTCCCAACATGATCCACTAGTTTAGCCGGTTTTAATGAAAACAAGAGCACGATCGTGAAGAACACTAAGGTAAAAATGAACAACCACAATTGTTGCGAAGATTCACCTACAAAAGATGATATACCAACCTCAAACGCAACCGTACCTGTACGAGGAGAAGCAAAAAATGGTCCAATCGTTAAATAAAGTACTGATGTAAAAAACACGGCATACACCGGGTGAACCCTTGAGGAAAGTTCCTGCAAATTACGACTCCCTGAAAAACTCATGGCGATGATTCCAAGAAGCGGCAGTCCCACACCAGTAATTAAAAATCCAACAACCGATGGCCAGAGGTTCGTCCCAGCATTTTGTCCCAAACTTGCAGGAAAAATCAGATTACCAGCCCCAAAAAATAGTGCAAACAACATAACTCCAACAGCTGCGTAAGACGAAAATGATAGTTTCACAATAGGTTCCCCCAATGATGGTCAATTTTATATAGAAATGCAATATATCGCTCTGAACGAAAACAATCGTACTACTTTTAATCCCAAAATGCAATATATTACGTGAATTTTTCGATAATTAGACAAAAAAAATTCATGGAGTAGAAATGATCAGCCATCCTACTCCATGATTTTTTATATGATACCATTTCACACTGTCTCCGTATTCGTTTTGAACTCATCTCGTCGATGTTCAATAAAATGAAGTAGTGCTTTAAACTTCATAAATGAATAGGCAAATACCGGACTCTGAATAAATGTAAATATAAATGTGAACCAAAAAACAGGTCCCCCTAGAATTAGCCCGAGGACTAACACAGAGCTTTCAACAATAATTCGTATTCTTCCTATCGGTGCCCCCAGTTTATCAGCGATCGATAGCATAAATCCATCCCTTGGACCAGCACCTACTTGTGCAGAATTATACAATCCACCACCCATTCCCATGGTGATAATACCACCAATCATAACCAATATATCGGTCCACGCATAACTCGCATTCGGTAAAAAATCCAACCATAAAAACAGATCCACAAAAACACCCACGAGAATTCCATTTAAAAATGTGCCTAATTTGATATAACTCTTATCCAAGATCCAAGAGACAATGATTAATACTAACGAAATAATAATCGCCCAAGAACCAATTGATAACCCCATTTTTTCATAAAGCGCAACAGAAAGAACATCCCATGGGTGAATACCCAAATGCTGAAGACTTAGCGCAATGGTAATTCCATAACTAAAAATAATTAATCCAATCAAGTAAAATAACCAACGAATGATGTACATGATGCCTCTACTCCCCCACTCTTTCTCTCTTCCTTCCATCATAATACGGATTGAGAATTTAAGAAAGGGAGTTGTTTGGAAGTGAAAGTGGATACTTCTAGATCCACTGTATAAGAAACTTCGTTATTCTCACTCAACTCTTTAAATATTTGGTATAAATTGCTTACCAATGATGTACTAGTGTAAGTACCTGTTCCAGCAGGGAAATACATTTAAAATATTTGTGCTATTATTTATAGTTTGTGAAGGATCAATCTTAAACCAACGAGACAGTAGAGTAAAACAAGAATTTACAAAAAGATACCCTTGCTAAAAGGGCATTTTAGTTCTCTTTACCTTTTGCAAGGTCTTTCCTGTTTGGAGCAAGTGGTGGTTGTTCTAACCATTTATTTTTGGTCATTAAATTGAACCACTCTTTTGTAATCATTAAATTCTTTAGTATTATTTTTTCATAAGTCGTCACGAGGTCTATTCTCATGGCAGCTGCGAGACCTGCACCGTGATATGATTGGGCTGATTGTAACAAGAATCCAATGTGATACAACATTAGCTTATCTGAAAAAGGGGAATCTTGGGAAGCTGTAACCTCAGATTCCCAAGACATGGGAACAGGTAATTTATCTCCTTTAAGTATTTTACTTAGTGATTGAATTTGCTGGTCGGAAGCGTTCTGTGTGCTCTCTAAAAATTTTCTAACCTCTTTTGATTGTGTTACTTGACTGAATCCAATGGAAAGAGACTTTTCCATTATTTTCTTTTTTAAATTAAGTGATAAGGCAATAATTTCTGTTGATGCTAAAGGACGCTTATCTCCTAAAAAACCATCTATAAATTGCTGTCCTGAAACAAATTCAGGATTCTCTTCTGGGTAAAAGTACGGGTCTCTTTGAAAATGTCCTTTTTCGAGTAGTAGTTCAGTAGTTCGATGATACATACTCATCCCGTCATTAGTACATGAATCATAAAAGTGCCTCAAGTCCTTCCTTACAGAAGAACTAAGAGATGTTGAATGCCCTAGTAATCCATGAAGTGTCATAATATGTAAATAGTGCAAACAGAATATATCAGAAAATAATCTTTTGGTTCCTTTGTTAAGGTCTGATTCAGTAAAGCCAACTGGTACTGGAAAACCTTCATTTTCAATAAATTGTCTTATTTGACTTTTCTGTTTATCAAATATCATTATTGCATCTTCGAACAGCAGTTTTATCTTCTCATCTTCTATAATGGATAGCATATATTTATTAACAATATCAACGGCTGTTCCATTTACATATTCGCCCCATAATGTTCCTATCTCAGCAGATGTGAGTTTTAAATCTTCTTTCTCCATATAATCACCTCAACCTAATGTTTCCCAAATTATTCGCATTTTATTACTCCTGTTTGATTCACTTCATATCTGATATAATCAGTTTGTTCCACTGCTAACATCTCCTAGTCTCCTGTAAACGTTATTGGTCCAACGTGGAGTTTAAAGTTATTTAGAGAGGTTCTCAAGTGGAATTTTTTATTTGTGCGGCTTTTTCACTAGCCTAACTAAATTAAGTACTAAAGACTACATTCTAAGTTTGCCATAGACATAAAACGAAACAGAAATCCATTAAGGACAAGTAATACAATACTCTACTTTTATTTTTTATCTCTACGCTCTACTACCTTGGATTTTTCTTTAACTAAAAACATCATAACTAGTTTTGATAGGATACCAAGTGTTAAATAAACTGCAAACGAATATGTGTGCGTCCATTTTTGTAAGTTATATATATCCATCCATACAAGAATAGGTTCTGCTACATACGCAAGAATTAACGCTAAAAATATTGTACTAATTGTTAATGATTTTAAAGTAGTAAACCATTGATAAATTAACATATAAAGAAAAGGAATCATGGTTAAATAAGGTAGTAAAGGTGGAAGTATTGGTATTAGCCTGGTCTTATGTCCAAAAAGAACCATGCTCATAAATAATGAATCAAAAAAAGTAGCGAGTGCAGAAACCAAAAGTCCATATGCTAATAATTCAAATATTCTTCTTTTATCGGCTAATACCCACCATATAATAGGGATAGCAAATAACAGTGTTAAAAGTACCCACCAATTAAGAGAAAAAACTTCATTATCCACCCAATATTGTAAATATGTTTGAAATAATTCTTCACGAATATTCGTTATATCTTCCCAAGTAGGGTTGTTTGACACAATACTCACCTTCTTTCATTAGTATAAAAGTATTATGTGGAAAATAGCTTGTAATTATGAAAAAATTACTTTTAGCCGTCACGAAAGAACAAAGCATCAAAACACTTATAGATAGTACGGCGTTAAGGTCGTTCAAAATTTATACGGTGGTTTGGTGTTTTTGCAACCACAAATTTCACTTTATTATGGGACGCTTCCATCTTTCTTTCATCATTCCAAAAGAAGCAATAGTTATTTACATTTATACTTCATCAGCACGTAGGATTAATAAACCTGACTTAAACTTATTGATATTTTGCACTTCATAACGTTTATCAACCAAATCAAACTTATCATTTATTTCAATCGTTTGAGTTTCTTCGTTGGCCTGTACAACTATATCTATTTCTTGGTCGGAAACAACTATTTGAGTACCTTCAATGCTTAAACGTTGCCAATCAATATAGCATGGCACATCATGATATGTTTCAACTCCATCATATATAGGTCTTCCCATATCATCAGTATCACCTGTATCAACTTCTTCTACAGTAACTACCTCTATAACTAAATCTCATGGTCTAATCGTTGCTTTATACTCGTAGTTACTTTTCAATTGAACATCAGAAATAATAATAAACTTCTCATTTTCCCATGTAATCATATCTCCACGTTGTATGGAGAAATTAGTATGTATGATGTATTCGTCAAAATCTTTATTTCTATTATTCTTAGAAAGTAATACTTTGCGTGGCTCTGATTCGTCATTTAGATAAATATCTTTACCATATTCCTTTATGGTATGGTTAAAAGTTTCTGCTAACACATTATCACCTACCTATCGAACAGCATAAAAATGTTAGATTCATTCTCTAACTGTTCATTTGTTTTTATCCCTCTAATTTTTCGTTCTAATTGATCTATGCGATTTTGAAGATTGGTTGCAAATTCAGATATATCTAAATCTTCATGTTTAATATTTTTCATTTGTTCAGGGTCATTAGCCAAAGATTCTAAAATAGATAATGCGGATTTATAAATATTCTTTTTACTTGTGGCTGAATCGGGATCATATTCATTAAATGGCTGTAAACCATTTTCCTGAAGGTAAATCGTTAGTTCTGACTGTTCTAGGTTGACGTTTTTAACTTCCATTTCTAAACGTTGTAAATTGTTCATGCATTCACTCTCTTTTGGGCATAATAAAAAGCCACTCGCAATGGAGTGGCTGTGGGTAAAAGATTTAAATTTATTTGTTTTTAATTGGAAACAATCGTGCCTAAAATTGCCATGAACCCTATGAATACTGTAAAGACAATTAGCCCAATTAACGCACTAGGCATCTCTTGTTTCTCATTATTTTTTTTGTTGTTAGAAATAATAACACCACCAAACTTATTTATATATAAGTTATTTAGACATTAACTACCTTGACTTAATACTTTTTGTTTTTCCGAGTTAAATTCTTCTTGGGTTATAAATCCATCATTGAGCAACTCACTCAATTTTCGGATTTCATCTGCTGTAGAACTGTTAGAGTTAGTAGATTGAGTAGGTTCAGGTTGTTTATTATCTTCTTCATCTGCCTGTTTAATAAGTACTGTTATTAACGAGTGCCAGTGATTTATTTTGTTTTTTGATAACTTATATTGACTAGATGATTTCTTAATTGGAATTGGCTTTTGTGAAATTGATTCAATTTCTGCTTTAAGAAAATTAATTGTATAAACTGGATTCTGTGTGTTATTTACAACTAACTTTAAATCTAAACTTATTATCTCTTTATCAGATTTTTGCTTACCACTTAAACCACCAATAATTGCACCGACTCCACCTGCAAGAACTCCACCTAATAAAGCACCACCGATTTGTGATTTCCTAGAAGATTTGGTTATTGTTTCTCCATCTTCAATAATTTCTGATTCTAATATATCACGATAATTAAAAACCTTATGCCTGTTCATTCCTTGCCAAACTATACAAACTTTTTTATTATCTTCGTCAATTAAAATACCATGATCCTGATCGTTAGTTATGTATTCTTTAGTTACCGTGAAATCCTCTAAGAGTACATTTTTTATGTTAGATAAAAGTTTTTCTTTTTTATCCTTAATGGCTTGTTGTTCCTTAGATTCTGATCTACCGAGTAAAATAACACCTACAATTATTACCAAAAACAATAAAAAGACAAGCCACCCTGATATTGACCAAAGTTTAAACATGATAAATAAGAAAAAGATCATTCCTATTGCAAATAGAAATTGCATATACACACCTCTCTCTTTATGGAAATATATATTTATAAAATTGATTCTTTAAAGCCATATATCATTAAATTTTTATTGGGTGTGTAAATTGGTTAGTTAGGGGGCTGATCGGTATAAGTTGGGGTATTTGCAATAAATTAACTGTAAAATGTTAAGAAGTTTACATAATGCAGTTATAGGAAGTACACTCTGCCCTATTTCAATGTCTGATAATATAGGTTATACCGACATTTTAGACGTTTATAAGTATGTACTGCTTAAAACGTTAATTTTATTGGATTAATGGTTATTTTACCATATTTAACCTGTAAGTCAAACGGATCATGCCATATATACCTGGTATTTCTAGCATAACAGCAATCCATAACACCTGCTATACCCTGATATAACAGGATTTGTTCGTGCAATCCAACAATTATACTTCTAAAAGTGTACACCTTTAGTCCTACATCTGAAACCCAGCAAAAAATCCGTTGCAATTGAAATAAATCTATATTCCTGCTTCTAACTGCCAAACTTGAAAATGTATGTCTGAACTTGTGACAAGTCGCATGTACATTTCATTGTTTACCGTATTTTGTAATACGTTGACGTTTTGCTAGTTGTTCATTTTCAAGTGTTATAAACAAATAGTTACAATTAACCACTCCACGTAATTTTAAATACTTTTCTAACTGATCCTTTATGCGATCTTGAAATGGTACATATCTGTCACTATAACCTTTTGTTGTTTTCAGCAATATTAGATTTTCCTGTAGGTTTATATCATGAATTTGAATATTTGATACTTCGTTCGCTCTTACTCCTGTTTCTAACAGGTAACATCATAATCGTGTAATCACGTACACCTACAAAAGTTTTCAAATCAGGTTGATTAAATAGTTTGATTAATTCATCATCTTAATAAATAGGTACTGCCATTTTACGATCCTTCAATAGTTTCAAGTTTTTAACAGGGTTATCCTTGATGTACTTTTCCCGATATAAATAATTAAAGAATGTACGAATGCTCGAAGACGTGTGTTAATGGTTACTATCTTGTTCTTTTTAATTTCTTTCATGAATAAAATTTGATTTTGGTTGATAATTTCTAAAGTGATTTTGCTTGGTGTGTGGTATCTATTTTTTGTTCTCTTAGTTGCTTGTAAAAAATAGATAATTCTGTTTGATAAAATTTAATGGTATGTCCTCGTAAATTAAGAATGTTACAATCACCTAGGAACGATTGCAAACATTCCCCAAACGTTTGAGGAATATTCCGATCAATTTCACGATCAACTAATTGAAGTTCATCATGAGAGAGGTCGTTATTACGTTTAGACATATGATACACCTCCTTTGGAATAGGCGTATCGTTCGTAACATACGATTTTAAATTGAATAGTCAATTTTTTGAGGAAATAAAAAAGACCTCCGAGAAGTTCTCGAAAGTCATATCAACGTTCATTAAACTTTTGTAAGTACCGGTGGTCGGGGTCGAGATAACCTCGTAAACACCTATGTTATAAGGATTCTTAGATACCTTGTGCATTTTTTGTGAATTTTAATTTTAAAGCTGAATATTTGTACTTAATGCTATACCTTAAACATACTTAATCTCCTTCATTAACTCTTGGTTTACTTCAGAAACAAATTGATAAATTGGTCCATCTTTTACAAATTCAAATCCTAATCCATCACTATCTATTTTGATAATAGTTTGTACTGCATCCCCATATCCAATTGTGATGCAATATTTCTCCATATCTATAGTTTTTTCCCAAGTACTATTAATAAATTTACCTTTATCATTTCTCACTTCAACGGTTACCAATTTCCATTCGTTTGGATCGAAGGCCAATAAATCCTCTATTATATTTTCTGGAATTGACCTTTCTTCAGCTCTTTGCTTAAAATGCTTTCCGTGTAATTTTAATGATCTATGTTCTTAATACTTATACTGCACTCGTTCAAACAATACTGTCGGACCATAAGATACATGAAGACGTGAAGTTTTAAAACGAACTGCCATTGAACCCGTTAATTGATATGGTGGAGTTTTTTATTTTAATATATCTGGATTAGTAAAATCGAAGGAAAAGATTGGATGCGGTTTCTCTTTAAGTTCATTTCCAAATTTCTTTTCACACTTATCAACTAGGGCTTCTAAACTGTTTATATATTTCACGCATATTTCTTTAATATCACTTTTAGGAAAATCCTCCAACTCGTGATGATAACCTGCTAATTTCCCATGAAAAGTTACTGTGTTTTCATCATCTACCGGCTCATTTTCTGGGTCATACGCACTAACAGTAAACTCTACTTCTTTCTTATCCATTTTTCGTAATTTACTCTTCATTTCCTCAGTTACTTTGTCTTCATTAACATTCAAAACTGCTCTAATATAGGTGTCTATTGGACTAATTTTTTGGGTACGAACCCTAATATCATTTAACTTCTTTAATAATTGCCTTTCTTCTATAGATGGAGATTCAGAATCATACCAATCCTTCCACCCATCAACCTTTGAATATTCTGCTTTCATCACCCATAAAATTGAACGCGCAGAACTGATACATGCACTTAAATAATAATTGAAATCCGGCATTTTAGTTTCAGTCTTTAGCTTTTCTAAAAAGAATTTAGCTTCATTCATTTTTTCCACTGTATCTGACAAGCTACTTCCCCCTTCTTTATAATAATCCTAATATTAATTGAAAGAATATAAATGGTAAAGTGTGGTAAAACAGGAACAACGAGAAGATAGGCCAACCTTCTTATCTATTGATATAGCAAGTTGGATGTAATGAGTTCTTGTAATTGATGGGATGATTTTATAATATCCCGGTAATTTATCCACTAAATCACATAATTTTATTATATTATAAAACTCCTTTTTTCAACACTAGACTACAATTGTTAACTCCTAAACCATAGTTTTTAGATTCCCAATAATGTTAATTCTAATAATTAAATAAGTAACGGCTCTTCTCATTTAGTAATAATTTCATAATAAGAAACTACTAACCGATTATTAAAAATTTGGAATAAAATTGTGGGGAATAATGTCAAATATTTAATTCTATATTAAATGTTAGTTATAATAAGTATAGATTCAAAGGGGGTTAATTAAATGAGTTTTAGTTTGATAGCAGGTTGGGCCTCAATTATATCTTTACTTCTTGGAATTTTTTCTATATGTTTTAGTACATATTCACTAAGAAAGGTAAATAGATTAACAGATAAAAGTAAAGATATTAATCGTAATAATAAAATGAAAGTCAACGGTAATAGTAACACAGTAACAGGGCGTGACTATAATGCTAAATAAAAACAAGATAGAAATAGACGGTACTAGTAATACTGCAGTGGGTCGGGATTACAATGATAATAGAAAGTATATTTTTGCGGACACTAGTCCATTAAGATTTTTTGATGAAGAGATTAAAGAGGTAATAAAAGAATTCGCTAAAGTTGCCCGAAAAGAAATTGGACGAAACTATAATTTCAAAAGAATAGCAGCTGAACAAAAAAATGAATTAAACGGACTAACTAACGATTATTTTACAGATGTTATTTTGGAAAATAGCATCTGTTATTTTCAACAAATAGATGATTTTTTAAAGTCACCCATCAATGCCGAATATTTGGAAATGTATGAAAATACAGTAGACGATCTAAATCAAAAAATCGCTATATTTAGAAAAAAATACGAAGAATTTGAATTTGTTTTTAATGATTTATTTGATCATATATTTTATAACAACAAATCTGAATTAAAGACCGATCGAAGGTTAATTTGGGTTATGCTACATTATATGTATTGGAAATGTGATATAGGAAAAGGTGGGGAAATTGGTCATGTTACTTCCTCATAAGTATATGAATCTTGAAAAGAGCGTTCTAAAGGTGAGCAGTGAGATAATAAAAGAATTTTCTAATAAAGAGGCAATAGAATTTGATTATTTATATAAAAAAATGGAGCATAAGTTTGGTGTAGAAGTGAATGAACTATTTATTCCATCTCTTATATTGCTTCATGCCTTTGGAAAATTGGAATATATAATGAGTGAAGATTTATTGGAGTGGACTGAATGAAAATTTGCCAAATCTATTCAAATAATAATAAATTTAAATGGATAAAATTCAATAAACACTTAAACGTTATTTTAGGAATAATAAAAGATAAATCCAATGAAGATACTGATTCACATAACCTAGGTAAATCAACATTAATATACGTAATTGATTTTATGTTCCTAAAAGAAATTAAGAGTAATAGAGATCTATTTAAGAAGAACTATGATCGCCTCAAAGATTTCACTTTTTTTATGGAATTAAAGAAAGATGAGAATAGTTACGTCACAATAAAAAGAAATGTTAAAAATAACACTAAAATATCAATCAAATTCCATACCAAACCATTTCAAGACTTTAGAAATGAAGCGATATGGGATTACACTGATCTCCCCCTAACATCTAAAAATGTTGAGAAGAACCCAAAAGAAATATTAAATAACTTTTTTTCTTTTTATACTAAGGAGGAGTATAATTTCCGAAAGTATTTAGGCTATTTTTTGAGAACTCAATATGATTATGATGAGGTTTTTAAACTCAACAAATTCAAAGGTAAAATGATTAATTGGAAACCAGCATTATTAGATTTATTAGGTTTTGATGGAGATTATTTAAAAGATAAATTAGCGCTTGAAAGCCAAATTGAATTAACAAAAAAGTATTTGGAAGAAATGAAAGAAGAGTTAAGAGTCAGTGATTACGAAATAGACGTAATTCATTCGTTAATTGAGGCGAAATCAGAGGATAAGGAAAAATTAGAAGAGGAAATTAATAGATTCGATTTCTATAATAAAGAGAGAGAGAATACTAGAATACTAGTTGAAGATATAGAATCAGAAATAAGTAATTTAAATAACTTAGAATACAAGTTATCATATGAAATTGAAAAGATAAATGGCACACTTAAACGCGATTTAGATTTTGACTTAGAAAAGGTTGAAAGTATTTTTAATGAAGCGAAAATACTCTTTGGGGATCAAATTAAGAAATCATACAATGAACTTGTACAATTTAATGAAGATATAATTCAAGAAAGAAATACATATCAAGCAAAAATGCTGCGTAAAAAAGGCGATGAATTACAACTAGTAAGAAAAAAATTGAAAGAATTAAATGATGAGAGAAAAAGTAAACTCGCATATATTAGAAACTCTAATACAATGGCTAAGTTTAAAAAATACCAAAATGAATTGGTAGAAACAGAAAACGAAATTAGCCACTTACTAAATAAATTAGACAATGTTGATGTAATCAAATCTATAAATAAAAAATTGAAACAAATGGATAAGGATCTTGAGGAGAGTATTCAAAAGTTAGAGGAACATTTAGAAAAACCAAATGATTATTATAATGAAATTAAAAGTCACTTTAGGACATTGTCAAAAGGTATATTAGGTGAGTCAGCTATTTTGTATTACATAATGAATACAAATGATAACCCTGACTTTTTCGCTGACTTCGTTAACATTAATGAATCAAAAGTAGATTCACAATCCGATGGGTATTCATATAAGAAAATGTTATGTGTTTGCTTTGACCTAGCAGTACTACTTACATATTCTAAAAAAAGATTCTTTAAGTTTGTTTATCATGATGGCGCTTATGAATCAATGTCTGATACAAGGAAAATCAAATATTTAGATAAGGTTCGTGAAATTTGTGACAAGTTTGACATTCAATATATTTTTACTACTCTAAGTGATGATATACCTAGAGGGACAGACAATAAACTTTATGATTTTACCGAAGATGAAATTGCACTGGAACTTAGTGACGATGAAGACAATTTAGGGAGATTATTCAGCATGAAATTTTAGATTACTATTAATAATTATCGGGGCATCTGTTCTTTTACAATGCCCTTTCTTTTTTACAATATTTTGTATTAATATATCTCGGTCATTAATGAAAGTTTTTATCCCTTCAAAAAAACCATTGATTTTTAAGTTAACGAATAAAAACGACCACTCACATTACAAGAGTGGTCGTTTAATCTATAATTGTATTTACTATAAATGTTCATGAAAATATTTGAAGAAAATCAATTTATAACTGACTTTGATCAGTTAACTACTTTTGATCAAAATTATAATATTCTAATCCCTTGGATAATAAAACATCGATAAGAACGTTGATTTTTAAAGATCTTTCCTTACTAATTACCTTTAATGTTTTATACATTTCTTCAGTTAAAAAAAAGGTTTTCTTTTCTTTTAATAAAGAATAATCTACACTAATAGAATTAGCGTATAATTCGTAATTCTTATCATTATGCTCCTTCGGGTTTGTCCTTTGATGTTTTTCCTCCCTACTCACAAATGGTCTATCTACTTTTAGAAGTTTTATTGGTTTGTTAACTTCTCTACTAAGCGATATACTTGGTGAATTTCCAATGTAATTCCACTGATTATTTTGTTCATTATATACAATCGCAGCATTCTGTAACTTTGTTGATAATTTTTGTTCTTTGTCTATACCTGCACGCTTGGCAACTTCAGTAATTAATATCCCATCATTTAATTGATTAAGCACCTCTTGTAAAGTCACGTTTTTCCTCCTTTCTGACGTTTTAAAGCATTGTATCTTCAATCCTCTAAATTTCAAGACAAAATAATTATTACTTTTTTCCGAATTCATTCTAACTTTTTTCTCATTCTGATATAATCATTTTCTAACTTCTTTTCAGCTGTTTAAAAAATTCCAAACCAACTCATATAAAATAAATAATTTTTTTGTTACTGTTATAGTGAACCTAATTTCGATATCCAAGATAAAGTAACATCACTTATCGAGAAGTTTGTAAGATTTTAATTAGACATATGATTAGCGAACGTAAATAATACCAATAAGTAAGATATAAAAATTAGTTATATGTATCTAAAATCATGCATTCCATAATTCATATTAGAGATTCTAGGAGAAATTAATAAGTTCAAAGGGGTACACTTAACCATCCCCCCTTGAGGCTATAAACCAGTTCATATACCTGTGATTTAAAACACCGCCATTCAAGGTTTAGTAACACATAAAATTTAAGCATTTCCGTGACATATTACATTCATAGAACCTTTAATGACTACGTTCTACTAATTAATTTACAGAGTTTATAAAACCCTCTTCTTCCATCACTTAAAATACAGGTTCTAGTTATTTTGTCGTCATCTATTTAGTAATTTATAAAATTTTGGTAAATCGTTATATAATTAGTACCCTTACCAAGCGATACATTAATTCACAAAAATAAAATAGCATATATTTTCTCAATATCTTTAAAACAATGTTTACTCTGGTTTTAACACGTATTTATGTAGTTGATAGAAATAATTAGGAAAAAGCATTTGGGCGTCAGAAAATTATTTAAAGTTTTTTACAAGGAGATGAATTTGAATATTGTCCTTTGAGTGGTCCACCTTTGACATCTTTTTGACCCATCCGTGACATGGTTTTAACCCAGCGATGACATGAAGTGAGCCACTATCAATCTGATAGTGGCCACATAGGTTAACTATTGGTTTAAACCGTGTCGCTCTCTCATAGAAACTTTGCCGTCTATTAAGATGTTATATGAATCATGGACGATTCGATCTAAAATAGCGTCTGCTAATGTACCTTCACCAATTTTCTCGTGCCACCCTTTTGGGTCAAACTGAGAACAGAAAATGGTTGATGATTCTTGGTGCCTCGATTCTACGATCTCTAAGAGATCTCTTGCTTCACTTTCTCTTAAAGGGGTCAACAACCATTCATCTAATATTAAAAGATTAACTTTCTTATACTTTTTCATTACCTTTCGGTAAGTTCCTTCACCTCTTGCGATGGCGAGTTCATCTAATAAGTCTGGTAACCTTGTGTACTTGACTTTATAGAACTGTCGACAAGCAGCGAGACCAAATGCGCAAGCTAAGTATGTTTTCCCATTTCCTGATGCGCCCTTCAATATGATGTTATGTCGATCCTGAATGTATTGCCCATTAGCTAGTCTGAGGATTTGTGTCTTATCAAGTTTTCGGTCAGGGTGGTACTCAATATCTTCGATGGAAGCTTGTCTATCTCTTAATTCTGCAGCTTTAATTAATCGATCCAATTTATTATTTTGTTTATGAGACCATTCTAAATCGACAAGTAATCCAAAACGTTCTTCAAATGATAGTTCTTGATATTCGGGATTACGTAATTGTTCCCTATACGTTTCTGCCATGGCAGTTAACCTCATATCATTTAATTTTGTTAATGTGTTTTCAGTAGTCATTCTAATTACCCCCATAGTAATCAGCTCCACGAGTGAACCCGTAAGAGCTTCCATTATTTTGTTTTGTAGATTTTTTCCGTTCTTCTTTTGTTACTTTTTCCTGTCCGGTTTTTAAAATGGTCTGAATGCTTTTAAGTGTTGGACGATGAGTGTAAGATAGAGTTTTTTCACAAGCCATTTCAAGTCGTTCGATGGAATGTTTATCTCCTAACTTAATTAAACCGAGGCAAGATTTTAACCCTTGCTTTTCAGACTGATAAGAAGCTAATATACTCTCAGCTGTTTTAAAAGTATATTCGCCCACTGATCGAGCCCATTTCAAAACATACTCTTGGTTGAAGTCAATATATTGTTGATGCTCTTTAGGCATATGATCAGGAACGGTAGAAAATTGTCCTGGTTTCCCTGTCAACTTTTTATGAGATGCAATGCGGAGACTTTTGTAGAAGACTTCGATGATATTGCGGGTTACCCTAACATCCACCTGGTGTTTGATATAATCATAAGGGACAGAATAATACATCTTATTAATGTTTATGTGATAATCATATTGTACGGTTGCTTTTTGCCAAGTGGCGATTTCGTACGGTGAAGCAGGCAGAGGGGCCATCGCAAACTTTTCTTCCTCAATATAGGCCGTCTGCCTGTTTCCATCTCTTTTCTGAAAAGGTCTCAAATTATACTCTTTTAACTTTTCATGGATTGCTTTATTTAACTCACTTAATGAAAAGAACGTTTCATGACGTAGAGAGGCGATGATCCAAGTTGATATATGGCCAACAGTCCCTTCAGCACTCGGCTTATCCTTCGGATGACGCACACGTGCAGGAATAATCGTCGATTGATAATGTTCGGCCATTTCTTGATATGTCGTGTTGATGATGGGTTCGGTTCTTGAAGCCTTGATCACACCTGTCTTCAAGTTATCTGGCACAATAACACGGGGAACACCACCGTAAAATTGAAAAGCATTAATATGAGCAGTAATCCAACTCTCGGTGTTCATTGTAAGAAACCCCTCTACATATGAATATTGGCTACAGGGTAATGTAGATACAAATACATAGACTGGGATTGCTTCACCAGTAAGATTATCGGTTAGATGCATGGTTTGCCCAGCCCAGTCGACTTCAAGAATTTCTCCCGGTTTTCGTTTGATACGCATAGTGGCTTTAGTTTTAATCGCATAGTTATGGTAAAAACGACAAAACTGTCGATAACCATATGGGATTTCATTATTCTCTCGACAGTTAAGTGAATACTCATTCCATAACAGCGATAAGGTCACACCAGACTTGGCTAACTCTTTATGAATGTATTCGCAATCTGGCTTTTTTCTGAAATCAATAGACTGATGCTTTTCTGGAAACAATAGATTCTGAATATCTGAATCGGTCAAATTAGTCTCAAACGGCCAAGAAAGGTCCTTTTCTTCGGCCCTATTGACTACATTGCGAATCGTAGTTCTAGAATGCCCACAACTAGATGCTATCCCCCTTTGTGTAACTCCCTGTGCATGGAGCCTTAGTATTTCACGATACTTCACCATGAAAAAACCTCCTATATAGTAGATTTGCACCTTATGGTGCAAGTCTATTATATAAGAGGTTGGGTCTCTCTAAGTCATAGGTGGGTCAAAAATGTGTCATAAGTGGAACAAAAAGATGTCACAGGTGGGTTTATTGCATGTCTTTATTCAGATATATTTTCAAACTCTACTTTGTCAGAGTCTAATATTTAATTTATATTCAAATTACTTAATACAGAAAATTAATAATTCGAAAGGTGAGTGATCAACTATGATTAAAATATTAAAAAGAGGGAATTCATGGCAGTTTAGTGTTATAAGTATTCAAAATGGAAGAAAGAGAATATATAGAAAAAGAGGTTTTCGAACAGCATATGAAGCAAAAGATGCAGCTGAAAAGTTTATTAAAGATAAAGTATAAAATAACGCTAATTAAATCTTATTAAGATAAATCACTAACATTCTTATTCTAAAAATATACTATTAGCTTCTCAAAAATAATAGGGAGTGATAAAAATGGCAGGAGCTCAAAAAAGAGGTAAAACTTTTCAATATTCGGTTAGTTATACGGTAAATGGTAAAACAGAACAATTTAGAAAAGGTGGATTTAGAACTAAAAAAGAAGCACAACTTGCAGGGAATGAAATGGAATTACAAATAAAAAAAGGACATTTACCATCTTCAACACCCTCAAGTCCACAACATATCGATGAATATTTTGAGAAGTGGGTTGAATTATATAAACCTAATGTAGCAGGATCTACAAAATATAATTATAAATATACTCTTAATGCTATAAAAGCACATTTCGGAGATATTCCATTACAAAATTTAAAACGTCATGATTATCAGTTATTCTTAAATAATTTTGGTGCAACTAAGTCTCGTGAAACTGTAGAAAAAGTACATTCACATATTCGTGCTTGCATACAAGATGCTATGGAAGACGAAATTATAAGACATGACTTCACTAGAAAGGCGGAGTTAACTTGGACCATTAAATCAAAGAAACCTATTGAGAAACACTTAAATTATAATGAAAGTCAGAGATTATTAAATAAACTATTTACAATACTTGATTACGGATTAGAATATTATTTAATTTTGTTAGGTTTAACATCAGGGCTACGTTTTGGAGAGTTAGTTGGTTTAACGACAAAAGATTTTGATTTCCAAAGTAACACAATTAATGTTGAAAAAGCATGGGGATATTTGAAACGGTCACCTGAAGGATTTGGACCAACCAAAAACGAGCAATCAAATCGAATTATAAAGATCGACAGAAGAACAATGGAAGCATTTAAAAAGCTTTTTAGAGTTATGCCTTCAAACGTAAACCAATTAGTTTTTTTTAATTCTAATTCAAAATATAAAGTAATATCTAATTCCACTGCAAATAAAAAGTTAAAAGAAATTTTAAAAGAACTGGAAATCAATCCAATCACAATGCATGGATTGCGTCATACTCATGCTAGTGTACTGCTTCATAGGGATGTTTCTATTGATTATGTAAGTGAACGACTAGGACATAGTGATATACAAACAACTTTTAACAAATATGCACATTTATTACAGGAGCGACGTATTGAAGATGAACGTGAGACTATGAATATATTTGAAAGTATGGTGGCATAAATCGTTTAAAAGTTTTAAGTAAAATATTACAATGGAAACTGTATTTAATGCTAGATTTACCAACCTAATGAGTAATGCAATACACACATAATTATCATAGAGTAAACGCTCCGAGCATGTAAACTCAGAGCGTTTATTTTTAAATTAATGAAGCTGTTTGTGTATATAAATTCAATTTTTTATAAATTTTGAGATAAACGAGGCATATTCATAGACGGGCTTTCAACTTTATTCAATAATCTAATATCCATATTGCTTTCCTCTATAAAAAGTAATAATTTAATTTTACCATTTTTTATTTCTCTAAAACGCCCTTTACAGTAAGATTACTGATTAGGCTACTATCACTAAAATATTAACAAAAACCCAATAAACCTTTTTAATTAAAAAAGATCGTCGAAAAGACGATCCTCCTGTTTAACTATTGCCCCGTTCCGTTATTCGAAAAATCCTTCATCTTCGTATGCGCGAGACCAATGATATGGCTGGACTTCTTCCAATGTTTTAAAAAGTAATTGTTTCTCATCATTTGAAACAGATACCGCAACTTTTACATCTCTTCCCCAATAAATTAATCTTTCCTGACAGACCCCACAAGGTGTTAATACCTTAAATTCTCCATTTTCATCATCTCTTACAACACAAATTGAATGAGTAATTTTGGTATTAAATTTATGTGCTTCCAAAATTGCACCTGTTTCTATACATAACTCTGTTGAAGCATTTATGACCTCTGGTGCGACACTTGTCAATATTTCTCCATCGTTAGTGTGCATTGCTGCTGCACCACCCCAACCAGTACGATATCTTTTTTCAATAAGCTCTTTTGCTGCATAATATAATTTTTGTTCAATATTCAACCCTTTTCCTCCTAATATTTCCTCTTCCAGTGCCCAACATAATTGTAACATCTCAAACCATTGTTCAACTAATCCGTCCGTTACACTTCAAATTCGATACAACTCCCCTTTTTATGAATCATATATTAACATAACAGATGACATATTTATTAGCATAAGTATGTTCGTAGTGAGAACCATCTTACTTCTTTTGGATTAACATATTTTTCTAAATCCCTAAAAAGGTAGATAGTAAAAAATGCAAATAACCTTGTGCATTTTTGTGCATTTTAATTTCAAAACATATCTTTTTCTATCGTATTCTTAAAAACAAAAAACACTCACAAACATTGATATATCAACATTTGTGAGTGTTTTATAGTCTTTAAACGAGACCTATATTTACTTGGTAATACCGGTGGTCGGGGTCGAACCGACACTCCGTGAGGAACACGATTTTGAGTCGTGCGCGTCTGCCAATTCCGCCACACCGGCATGTATATAACTTTTTTGCGACAAAAATAATCATATAATAATTTAGAGTTTTTGTCAAGATAAGGTGGTGGAAAGAAGGCTCTGCAATCACGTGACAGAGCCTTCTAACCACTAATATTATTATAATTCATCAAAACCGTTATCATCAGACACTTTCGTATACTGTCTTGATTTTTGCTCGAAGAAATCAGACTTTCCTTCATCTACTTCCTTATACGCTTTAATCCACTTTAATGGGTTTTCTGTCACTCCAGGGAATGGAACCGGTGCACCTAATAGTTTGCAGCGTTTATTGGCTGTATACTGGATATATTCTTCTAACTCGTCCATATGAATGCCATCAATTTTATTGCCAATAATATGACGTCCCCAGTTAACTTCTAACTCTGTTGCTTGTTTAAATGTATCCGTTACAAACTGAATATTTTCCTCTGTGTTAAGTTCCGGATTTTCGTTTAAAGTTTCTTTAAAGATATGGGCAAACAGGTTAACATGTAACAGTTCGTCTCGATTAATATAATTGATCATTGTACTGGTCGATACCATTTTCTGATTTCGTGCTAGATTGTAGAAGAAGGCAAATCCAGCATAGAAAAAGAGCCCTTCTAAAACAACATCATAAACGACTGATTCTATAAAAGCTTGTGGTGACTTTTCATCGACAAAGCGTTCATAACCTTCCGCGATGAAGTTATTGCGTTCTTTTAATACGTCGTCATGCTTCCAGTATTCAAAGATTTCATCCTGTTCTTGTTTATCGACTAAAGATGACAAGATATAAGAATAGGATTGATTGTGAACCACTTCTTGGAATGATAGCACTTGCATTAAAGCAGCTAAACTAGAGTCTGTTAAGTAATCAGCTACTTTTGCCGAATAATCAGTTTGGACCGAATCCAAAAAGGCTAGTAATCCAATAATCTTTTTAAATGACTCTTGTTCTTCTGCTGTTAACTCTGGCCATTGCTTACGGTCATTTGACATATTGATTTCAAATGGCGTCCAGAAGTTGGCAAGCATATTTTTATACATTGGATATGCCCATTTAAAGCGCACATCATCCCAGTTTAAGACGTTTGAGCTTTCCCCGTTAATGATCCCTGTTGAGGCATTCGGTGCATGTAGATCATATAGCTTTCGTTCTTGTAATGATTGGTGATTCATTCCTTTAATCCTCCTCTATTATGATTCACAGCTCTCACAGTCCTCAATGTCAGATGAGGTTGATCTCGTATAATAAGTTGTTTTAAAGCCGGATTTCCAAGCAAACATGTGTAAATCTAGTAACTCTTTTGCTTTAATCGTATTTTTAACATAAAAATTAAATGAAATAGACTGATCAATATGCTTTTGCCTAACCGCATTTTGCTTAATTGTCCAAGTATGATCAATTTCATAGGCGGATTTATAATACCAGAACGTTTTCGGACTTAAATCTGGAGCAGTAACTGGAATTTTATAATCTTTCTTTTCTTCGGAATAAAATTTCTTAAAGATTGGGTCAATACTCGCTGTACTTCCGGCAATAATGCTCGTGCTTGAATTCGGTGCCACTGCCATTAAATATCCATTGCGCATCCCATACTTTTGTACATCCCGCTTAAGTTCGCCCCATACTTCACTATGATAGTCTTTTTGTTCGAAGTAGCTCCCATCATGCCATTTAGAGCCTTCAAATAACGGATAATGACCTTTCTCTTTTGCGAGTTCCATACTGGCCTTAATCGTCAAAAAGGCGATCTGTTCATATAATTGATCAGCATAATCAACTGCTTCTTCTGACTCCCACTTGATCTCTTTCAGTGCCAATAGATGGTGATAACCAAAAGTTCCTAGCCCAACTGCACGGTATTTTTGATTAGTCAGTTGAACTTGTAAAACAGGGATATTGTTTAGATCAATGACATTATCTAGCATCCTCACCTGGATTGGAATTAATCTTTCTAACACTTCATCTGGTATTGCTTTTCCTAGGTTAATACTTGATAGGTTACAAACCACAAAATCGCCTGGAGTCTTCGTGATGATTATTTTACCGTCTTCTGTATATTGTTCTTCTACCGTTGTCGCACTCTGGTTTTGCATGATTTCAGTGCATAGATTAGAACAATAAATCATGCCATTATGTGAGTTTGGGTTTTGACGGTTAGCCTCATCTCGATAGAACATATAAGGCGTTCCTGTCTCTAGCTGACTAATCATAACCCGCTTCATAATTTCAATTGCTGGAACTTTTTCTTTACTAAGATCAGGGTGATTAACGCATTCTTCATACCTCTCTCGAAAGGATCCGGCTCCAGTCTTCTCATCATAGTAATCTTCTAAGCTGTATCCCATCACAGTTCTTACTTCATGAGGGTCAAACAAATACCAGTCTTCTCTCGCATCGACTTTTTCCATAAAAAGATCAGGAAGAGAAACACCTGTAAATAAATCGTGTGTACGCTGTCTTTCATCACCGTTATTTAACTTGGCATCTAAAAATTTAAAAATATCTTGATGCCATATATCTAAATAGACGGCAATAGCACCTTGTCGTTGTCCTAATTGATCAACACTCACAGCGGTATTGTTTAACTGCTTCATCCAAGGCATCACGCCACTTGAAACACCTTTAAACCCTTTAATCGAACTACCATGGGCGCGAATCTTTCCTAAATACACCCCAATTCCGCCACCATTTTTCGACAAATTAGCTATGTCAGTATTCGAATCGTAAATTCCTTGCAAACTATCATCTACTGTATCGATGAAGCAACTAGACAATTGTCCATAAGACTTACCTGCATTCGCTAACGTTGGTGTTGCAACCGTCATATATAAATTACTTAAGGCCCAATAAGCCTCCTTAACGAGCTCAAGACGGTCTTCTTTTGGTTCATTAACCATTAACGTCATGGCAATCGTTAAGAACCTCTCTTGTGGTAATTCAAACACGTTACCATCATGGTCTGTTGCTAAATAGCGATCAGCTAATGTTTTTAAACCAATATAAGTAAACAGGCGATCTTTTTCAGGATCTATTATTTCTCCTAATTCTTTAATTTCTTTTTCTGTATAGTTGTTTAAAATTTGGCCACTATATATATTCATGTCAGTTAATTGCTTATGTAGTTGATCAAAAGGGCCATATTTGTCTGTACTTTGAAACCCTCGATTACTCGCTGCTTGTTTATACAATTGGTTGAGGTAAATATTCGAACAAACATAAGTCCAATCTGGTTCACTCGGGCTTATATTTTCAAGACCTCTTAACAATAGCTCATTAGTGATTTGTTTTTTTGATACCTCTTCTTTACCATGAAGAGCTTCAAACACCTTTATTCCATAGCTAGTAACATCTAAGTGATCAAGATTCGTAGACATCCGGTGAATAAACCGATTAAGTCGTTCCAAATCTAGGAATTCCTCGCCATCGCCATCTGTCACGCGTGTTCTTGCCTTAACTGTCTCCATCTGTCATCCTCCTTAAAATAAAAAAATCGCTTCCTAAGTTGGGGAAGCGAATAAAACGATCTGTCATATTCATATACTTATAGACTAGTTAAATATCAATCTACTGAATATCCACACAGTCGTTTCATTCTCTCAATCCCCGAAGAAAATGTAAACTTTGCTTATGTAGACAGGTCTCCTGACTTACGTTTCAACCTACTTTGGCCCTTCCCTTATAAGTTGCTCTTAACAATCCTTATAAAGTGGTTAACCATTTCGTCCACGCTTACAGTTGCGGGGGCAGTTTTGGACTTTCACCAAATTCCCTATTAAGCCTAAAAAGGCATCTACACAAACGTTTTTACCATATATAGTTTTACTTTAATATTACAACACTATATTTTGTGTTGCTAAAGTCATTATAATAGACTTGTCCTCATGACTTCAAGAGGAATTTTATATAAGATGAAAAAAGTGCTTTGGCCTTAAGACCAAAGCACCCCGTAAATGTTAATATGATTATCCCTTAATGGCCCCTTCTGTCATACCTTGAGAGATACGACGTTGGAAGATCGAGTAAAGAATAATGACTGGAACAATCGCAATAACTAAGCTGGCGAAGAGGACCCCCCATGCATTAGTATATTGAGCTTCATTACTAATAAAGTCAATCGCCAAGGCTAGTGTATAATTTTCACTAGAATCCAAGAAGATTAACGCCATAAAGTATTCGTTCCAGAACTGAATCGAGTTCATAATCGTCACTGTAATAATCCCTGAAGTCGTTAAGGGTGTTACAATTTTCCAAAGCACCCCATATGGTGACATGCCATCCATGGCTGCTGATTCCTCTAATGACTTAGGAATTGTACCCATGAAGCTAGTTAAAACAAAAATCGTAAACGGTAATTGTGAAATGGCATAAACAATTCCTAAACCAAAAATATTATCCAATAAATTAAACTGAGCTAATAAGAAGAATAAAGGAATCCAACCTAGTACCATCGGAATCATCATCGCTGAAATATATAAAGTGAATAACGCATGACTACCTTTAAACTTTACTCGCTCTAAAGCATAAGCTGTTGGGATCGCTAATACAAGGCATAGAACGGCCCCAAAAGCCGTCACTATTAAACTATTAAAAATGCTTGTATCTAAATTATATTCTGTCCATGCTGATACAAAGTTTCCAAATTCAAATGACTCTGGAACCCCCCACGGATTCGCATAAATTTCAGCGTTTGTCTTAAACGCTCCTAAAAACATCCAGAAAATCGGATATAAAACTGCTAATGACCAAAGAATTAGGGGTAATCTGATACCTGATCTAACCAATATTTCACCCACTGTACGTTTCATAATACGTTCCTCCCCTCTTTAATACTCTACTTTTTCTCTTCTGAGTAAGAATTGTAGGATCAATACAGTAACCAGAGATAGAACTAGGATCATTACACCAATAGTTGCTCCATAACCGAAGTTGTATTGGGTGAATGCTTGTTGGTACAGATAGGACCCCATAACATGAGTGGAATTGTTTGGTCCACCACCAGTCATAACTTGAACAATAATGAATGAACCGTTTAATGTTGTAATAACAATATAAAGAATTGAAATCTTAATCTGTGGCCAAATCAAAGGCAAGGTGACATGCCAAAACTGCTGCCACTCTGAAGCTCCATCAATTTCAGCCGCTTCATAATTACTTTTAGATATGTTAGCAATACCACCCATAAGCAGTAACATAAATAACCCTATACCAGCCCAAATCGAAGGTAAGACTAAACTTGGTAAAGCCCATGTTTCACTACCTAGCCACGGTCTCGTCCATTCCTCCAAACCGATAGCCTCTAATCCAGAGTTGACTAGACCAAGGTTCGGGTTGTAAATAAACATCCATAAAATACCGATAACAACAACTGACATGATATTTGGAAAGAAGAAGATAATTCGATAAAATGGCGCTTCCTTGATTTTAAGCTGTGTTAATGCGACCGCAATAAATAATGCCATAACCATAATTCCAAATACTTTTGTAATCACTAGAAAATAATCATGCCAAATGGTTTTCGGAATAATACCGTCATTAAATAATTTCACATAGTTATCTAATCCAACAAATTCTCTTGTTTGTGAAGCCCCTGACCATTCAAATAAAGAATAGTAGAGTCCACTAAACAACGGATATAATGTGAATATAGCAAACATAATAAATGTCGGAACCAAACAGAATGCTAGAAATATGTATTTTTGTTTTTTACTTTGAACCATACAACCACTCTTTTCACTCAAAGATGATTTTTCTATGCTCTTTATAAGCAAATGTCTTAGTTATTTATATTCAGTTAAATCATCATCTTGTACCATAAAATAAGTTATTATTTTAACCCCTTCATCACTTAAACCATGTTAAATAATTGTATGGAATGCAGAAATGGAACACATTCTACATTCCATACATTTTTAATTATTCTTCCTCATCACGATATTCTTCTGCTGCCTCTTCTGCTTCTTCAATAAATTCTTCTGCAGTTATGTTACCTAATAGTAATGAAACTAGAGAGTCACTTAAAGGTGTCTCTAAGTCAGCACTCATTGGATGAGGCTTATAGTAGATCTGAACTTGTTCAGGATCATTAATCATTTCATTAGCTTCGATTAGATATTCAGGTACATTTGGATTCTCAGAAAGATCCACACCCTCAATGTTCATAATCGCACCTGTATGTTCAGAGAATAGCTGCGCATATTCTCTTGTAAATACAAACTCAACAAACGCTTTAGCAGCTTCAGGATTATCTGCTTCTTCTGCAATAGCAAGTGGACGTAAGTCAGGAACAATTGCCATTGGTTCACCTTCTGGGTTCATAGGTGAAGGAATAAAGCCATACTCGAAATCTTCAGGCGTATCCCCTTCCATTTCATTTGGTAACCAGAACCCTACTGGGATAAATGCATTTTCATGTAATAGGAAGTTCATTTGAGACTGTGTATGATTTAGTGCACCAAGACCAGAATCAACATATCCTGCTTCCACCATGTCTTCTACGCCTTGCATAATCTCTACTGCTTCATCAGTTTCCCATGCACCATCTGCACCTTGAATGATGTCAGCTAGAAGCTCATTACCACCATACGCAGCAAATGCTGGGTACAACATACCTCTTGAGAAGTAGTAAGGGTGTTGACCAGTTGTAACAAATGGCTCAATTCCCTCTCCTTCTTGGATATCACCCATTGTGCTCATGAAGCTTTCAAAATCAGATGGTACTTCATAGCCACCTTCGTCGAACAACGCCATATCATACCAAGTACCCCAAGCATCAAATACTAACGGTAAGCTGTATAATTCACCATCAAAGTCAGACGGCTCTGCAATAAAACTATCTAGAATTGGAGAACCATCTTCTAATTCAATCTCTCCTGCCCAATCAGTTAAGTTCATTAACTGACCGTCTTCTACCATTTGAGTCTCACTAGAACCAGCACCATCAATATAAACGACATCAGGTGGGTTACCAGAAACCCAGCGCGATCTCATTTCTTCATTAATACTCGCACCAGCATGTTCAACCACTTCTACATCTGGATACTCGGCTTCAAAGTCACTAATCACTTCTTTCCACCAAGAATCACCATAACCACCAACAAAATACTGGATTTCAAGCTCTCCACTGATCTCACCGTCACCAGATGCTTCACCTTCAGAATCACTGTCTGAATCACCATTTGAATCTCCATTTTCTTCAGTTGAATCTGAATCGCTACCATCATCTATCGGTGCCTCATCTGGTGCACATGCAGCGGCAAAAACCAAAATAGCTATGGCCATTATCATAAGTAAAAAATGACCTTTAAATAATCTGTTCAATTTCTTCTCCCCCTTTAAAACTTATTAATATATGAAACGCATTCATAGTTTTTTACTACGATGCGAATTCACTTCTGATCAAGAGCTAATTGGATAGCTTTACGGACATCTCCATCACTATCATTGATGGCTTGTTGTGCTTGATTAACATCTACACCACTTTTAATCATAACAATTGCCGGTTTAACTTGATTCTTAGTCTCAGAAAGTACCCGATCCGCCTCCTCATATGAAACATTAGTAATATCCATAATAATTCGACGTGCCCGGTTCATTAACTTAAAGTTACTTGCCTGAACATCAACCATTAAGTTTTCATAAACTTTACCTAGCTTCACCATCGTTGTCGTACTGATCATATTCAAAATCATTTTATGTGCAGTAGCCGCCTTCATTCTCGTCGAACCTGTCAACACTTCAGGTCCAACTATCACCTCAATGGCTGTATCCGCATATTCACTAATAAGGGAATGGGGATTACAAGATAATGAAACCGTGTAACTACCAACTTCCTTAGCTTTTTTTAAAGCACCAATTGGATACGGGGTACGACCACTTGCTGTAATCCCAACAATAACGTCATTTTCAGTCACATTTTTATTAAATAAATCTTGTGCACCTTGCTCCTCGTTATCTTCAGAACCTTCCTTAGCTTCAAAGAAAGCTCCCATTCCACCAGCCATTAATGTCTGAACCATTTCGGGGTCAGTCATAAATGTTGGAGGACATTCTGAAGAATCAAGTACACCCAATCGACCACTAGTACCCGCACCTACGTAAATTAAGCGTCCTCCTCTGCTTAACCTTTCATAAATATTTTCTACTGCTTCATTAATTTGCGGTAAAACCTCTTCAACAGCTTTTTCAACTTTCTTATCTTCCTGATGGATAATCTTTAGTATATCCATGGTAGGTAGCTGATCAAGATTCATACTATTTTCGTTTCTTTGCTCTGTTAATAAATTTGATAGTTTCATTGATATAGAAGACTCCTTAAACATTAATAATAAAGCGCTTACATATAATGTATAAAAAAATAACCTCAAACATATAACCGAATATAATTACCTGAAAATTTACTCTAATTATAACGTGATTGATTTTTTCTGTCAAACTAATTTAAATGATTTTAAAATAATATTTCAGAGCCATTCTAGAACCATAGTAATATGTACAACAAAAAAGCTGGTAGGCAGTTAAAAGGTTAACTGTCTACCAGCTTAGGTTTATTATAAATTATGTATTATTAATAAATTATGGAGGCGGCAACCGGATTCGAACCGGTGATAAAGGTTTTGCAGACCTCTGCCTTACCACTTGGCTATGCCGCCAATTAATGGAGCGGAAGACGGGATTCGAACCCGCGACCCCCACCTTGGCAAGGTGGTGTTCTACCGCTGAACTACTTCCGCATTATAATTATGATTAAAATATAAAAATGTGATAAATAAGAATAAAATGGCTGGGCCACCAGGATTCGAACCTGGGAATCACGAGACCAAAACCCGTTGCCTTACCGCTTGGCTATGGCCCAATAAAAAGGGCGATCGGTGGGAATCGAACCCACGAGTGCCGGAGCCACAATCCGGTGCGTTAACCCCTTCGCCACGACCGCCATATAAAAAATGGCAGGGGTAGTAGGAATCGAACCCACATCAAAGGTTTTGGAGACCTTCGTTTTACCATTAAACTATACCCCTACGTTTATATTAAAAGAAATGGTGGAGGGGGACGGATTCGAACCGCCGAACCCAAAGGGAGCGGATTTACAGTCCGCCGCGTTTGGCCAACTTCGCTACCCCTCCATTGATAAATGGTGGCTCGGGACGGAATCGAACCGCCGACACACGGATTTTCAGTCCGTTGCTCTACCGACTGAGCTACCGAGCCATAAATGAAGTGAAAACTTTATTCACTCTAGATACCTTGTGAGTAAACAGTGCTCACAGAATTAGCAAAATCAATGATGGTTACTTGCTCGCAAAGCTACTCAGATGAATTTTCATGAGGTTTACGCTTAGCTACCGAGCCATAAATGAAGTGAATAAATACTGATTTTATTAATTTATAATATGGTGCAATTTAAAATGGCGGTCCGGACGGGACTCGAACCCGCGACCTCCTGCGTGACAGGCAGGCATTCTAACCAACTGAACTACCGGACCTAACTGTTGTGTCTAAACCAAGGAGTCATTTATTTTATTCTCTTAACGTATGATGGTCAAATAGAATGAATAAATAATTTGGTTGCGGGGGTAGGATTTGAACCTACGGCCTCCGGGTTATGAGCCCGACGAGCTACCAGACTGCTCCACCCCGCGATATTGACTGTGATTCATATAGTAGCTGAACCCAGACGACATAAATTTAATTGACTGCTCGTCGCTTTGTAGCGATACATTGTAGCTATGTGCTCCTCGCAAACCTGCGAAGATGTTGTTTCATTGTTGCGGGTTTGCTCCACCCCGCGATATTGACTGTGATTCATATAGTAGCGAACCCAGACGACATAAATTTAATTGACTATTTAGTTTTTAAAATGGTGGAGGATGGCGGGCTCGAACCACCGACCCCTTGCTTGTAAGGCAAGTGCTCTCCCAGCTGAGCTAATCCTCCGGGACGTAAGTCTATATTTTCTATATGATTTCGATCTTCTTTATCTCACATAGATGATTGAAAGAATAGTGGTGACCCGTACGGGATTCGAACCCGTGTTACCGCCGTGAAAGGGCGGTGTCTTAACCACTTGACCAACGGGCCATTTATAATATGGCGGAGAGCGAGGGATTCGAACCCTCGAGACCGCGGTAGCGGCCTACACGATTTCCAATCGTGCTCCTTCGACCAACTCGGACAGCTCTCCAAAATAATGGCTCCAGCGGCAGGATTCGAACCTGCGACCAATTGGTTAACAGCCAACTGCTCTACCACTGAGCTACGCTGGAATATGATTAAACTGTCCACGAAGGAGAATGGTTAATATATGCCCGGCAGCGTCCTACTCTCGCAGGGGAAAAACCCCAACTACCATCGGCGCTAGAGAGCTTAACTGCTGTGTTCGGCATGGGAACAGGTGTGACCTCTCTGCCATTACCACCGGACATATTCATTTGTAATTCTCTCAGGTTTTCCTGCGACAAATTATATTATATTCACCTTCGAGTAAAAATGCAAGTGCATAATTGAAATTTTTAATGATAATTTCAATTAACATATGTAAGGTGAAGCACCTTCAAAACTAGATAAGAGATGATCCAAGTCGAAACGCAAACGTCTTTCACGTTTTGTTGAAGTT
>NZ_JABXWU010000025.1 GCF_014595945.1 Alkalibacillus aidingensis | reverse complement strand
GAGGTGTTTTTGCATGGGCAAAAGCGTATATTCAAGTGACGTAAAATGGGCTGTCGTAAAAGCGAAACTTGCGGGTGAATTAACGAATGAAGAAATCATGGAGAAATATAACATCAAAAATGTATCTCAGATTAAGACATGGGTTAGATGGTACCGGAAGGGTGAAATCTACCGATTTGACCAACCCATAGGAAAACAGTATACGTACGGGCATGGTCCAGAGGATCGAACAGAAGATGAGCGAAAAGATCGGCAAATCAATCATTTGAAAATGGAGAATGAAATTTTAAAAAAGTATATGGAGATCGAAAAGGAGCTGAAAAAGAAGTAGTCTTAGATCTCGTAGATAAACTAAAACAAAAATATACAATTACAGCTATTTTAAATGCATTGGACATACCACGTGCTAATTATTATCGTTGGCGGTCAGAAGGAGATTCATCATTGACAGAAGTTGAGGAAGCGATTATTGAAATATGTAAGGCTACCAATTATCGTTACGGACATCGAAAGGTAAAAGCTTTATTAAAGAAGGAGTACCATATTAAGCGTAACCGCAATACTGTTCAAGCTATTATGCAAAAACACCATCTCCAATGTCGGGTTAAACCAAAAAGGAAATGGAAATCTCAAGGGGAAACAATTATTATCGCCCCTGATCTTATACAGCGTAATTTTCAAGCTTCAGAGCCAAACCAAAAATGGGTTACCGATATCACATACATTCAGTATGGAAGTACGGTAAAATATTTATCGACTATAATGGATCTCTACAACAATGAGATTGTCGCTTATAAAATGTATGACCATCAACAGGTTTCATTAATAATAGATACGTTAAAAGAAGCATTAGAACAACGTTCTTATCCTGAAGGAGTCATCATTCATTCAGATCAAGGGAGTGTTTATACTTCATATGCTTTTCAAGGATATGTAACTGAACATAACCTAGTAAGTAGTATGTCAAGAAGAGGTAATTGTTGGGATAACGCTGTCATTGAGTCTTTTCACTCTAATTTGAAGTCTGAGGAATTTGCATACACCAGACATAATTCTTTAAGCAACACTGAGGTTATTATACGTGTTGATCAATTTTTAAAACACTATAATGAGGAGAGAATCCAAGAAAAATTAGGCTACCTTTCTC
>NZ_JABXWU010000024.1 GCF_014595945.1 Alkalibacillus aidingensis | reverse complement strand
CCTAGTGACCGATAGTGAACCAGTACCGTGAGGGAAAGGTGAAAAGTACCCCGGAAGGGGAGTGAAAGAGAACCTGAAACCGTGTGCCTACAAGTAGTCGGAGCCCGTTAATGGGTGACGGCGTGCCTTTTGTAGAATGAACCGGCGAGTTACGATGGCTGGCAAGGTTAAAGGGAAGACCTGGAGCCGCAGCGAAAGCGAGTCTGAATAGGGCGAATGAGTCCGTCGTCGTAGACCCGAAACTGTGTGATCTACCCATGTCCAGGGTGAAGGTAAGGTAACACTTACTGGAGGCCCGAACCCACGTATGTTGAAAAATGCGGGGATGAGGTGTGGGTAGCGGTGAAATGCCAATCGAACACAGAGATAGCTGGTTCTCTCCGAAATAGCTTTAGGGCTAGCCTCAACGTAGCGAGTCTTGGAGGTAGAGCACTGATTGGACTAGGGGCCCCTATCGGGTTACCGAATTCAGTCAAACTCCGAATGCCAATGACTTACCGTTGGGAGTCAGACTATGGGTGATAAGGTTCATAGTCGAAAGGGAAACAGCCCAGACCGCCAGCTAAGGTCCCTAAGTATGTGTTAAGTGGAAAAGGATGTGGCGTTGCTTAGACAACCAGGATGTTGGCTTAGAAGCAGCCATCATTTAAAGAGTGCGTAATAGCTCACTGGTCGAGTGACGCTGCGCCGAAAATGTACCGGGGCTAAACACATCACCGAAGCTGCGGATTGTCCGTAGGACAGTGGTAGGAGAGCGTTCTAAAGGCGTCGAAGCTAGACCGTGAGGACTAGTGGAGCGTTTAGAAGTGAGAATGCCGGTATGAGTAGCGAAAAAGAAGTGAGAATCTTCTTCACCGTAAGCCTAAGGTTTCCTGAGGAAGGCTCGTCCGCTCAGGGTAAGTCGGGACCTAAGCCGAGGCCGAAAGGCGTAGGCGATGGCCAACAGGTTGAAATTCCTGTACCACCTCCTTTCCGTTTGAACAATGGGGGGACGCAGGAGGATAAGGGAAGCGCGTCACTGGAAGAGCGCGCCCAAGCAGAGAGTGTGATGGATAGGCAAATCCGTCCATCGGACGCACGATCTGTGATGGGGAGGGAATTTAAGTACCGAAGTCCCTGATTCCACACTGCCAAGAAAAGCCTCTAGTGAGGAAAGAGGTGCCCGTACCGCAAACCGACACAGGTAGGCGAGGAGAGTATCCTAAGGTGATCGGGA
>NZ_JABXWU010000023.1 GCF_014595945.1 Alkalibacillus aidingensis | reverse complement strand
ATCTTTCACTTTCGGATCATGCGATCCAAAATGTTATCCGGTATTAGCCCCGGTTTCCCGGAGTTATCCCAATCTTACAGGCAGGTTGCCCACGTGTTACTCACCCGTCCGCCGCTCGTTCCACTAACGTCCTCCCGAAGGATTCAATTAGCTTCCCGCGCTCGACTTGCATGTATTAGGCACGCCGCCAGCGTTCGTCCTGAGCCAGGATCAAACTCTCCAAATAGTGTTTGATTGGCTTCTTACTTATCATTCGTTGTTTTCTCTCTGATTAGAAAGAAAACCGAATTGACGTCAGGCTATTTTGTTTAGTTTTCAAGGTTCAAATAAATATGGTGGAGCCTAGCGGGATCGAACCGCTGACCTCCTGCGTGCAAAGCAGGCGCTCTCCCAGCTGAGCTAAGGCCCCATCAGGAAATCGGGAAGACAGGATTCGAACCTGCGACCCCTTGGTCCCAAACCAAGTGCTCTACCAAGCTGAGCTACTTCCCGTCATATGGCGCGCCCGAGAGGAGTCGAACCCCTAACCTTCTGATCCGTAGTCAGACGCTCTATCCAATTGAGCTACGGGCGCAATAATATGGTGCCGAGGGCCGGATTCGAACCGGCACGGTAGTAAACTACCGCAGGATTTTAAGTCCTGTGCGTCTGCCAATTCCGCCACCCCGGCAGTTAATGGAGCGGAAGACGGGATTCGAACCCGCGACCCCCACCTTGGCAAGGTGGTGTTCTACCGCTGAACTACTTCCGCATATACATGATTAATAATGGTGCGGGTGGAGGGAGTCGAACCCCCACGTCATAAGACACTAGATCCTAAGTCTAGCGCGTCTGCCAATTCCGCCACACCCGCGCGAATGGTGAGCCATGGAGGATTCGAACCTCCGACCCTCTGATTAAAAGTCAGATGCTCTACCAACTGAGCTAATGGCTCATCACCTAAGTGTAATCTTTCGATTATTAATCAATTGTTCTATATGGTGCCGGCCGAGGGACTCGAACCCCCAACCTACTGATTACAAGTCAGTTGCTCTGCCAGATTGAGCTAGGCCGGCAATTTTTAAATGGTGGAGGATGGCGGGCTCGAACCACCGACCCCTTGCTTGTAAGGCAAGTGCTCTCCCAGCTGAGCTAATCCTCCATATCAAAGCCCGGCAGCGTCCTACTCTCGCAGGGGAAAAACCCCAACTACCATCGGCGCTAGAGAGCTTAACTGCTGTGTTCGGCACGGGAACAGGTGTGACCTCTCTGCCATTACCACCGGACAAAAACTTTCAATTTTCAAGGACAAGTTATATTATATTCACCCTCACCCAAAAATGCAAGGGTTTTTTTAATATTTTTTAATGAAATTTATTTTGAGATTTCATTCTTCTATTAATTGAAGATTTAAGCACCTTCAAAACTAGGTAAGAGATCATCCAAGTCGAAACACAAGCGTCTTTCACGTTTTGTTGAA
>NZ_JABXWU010000022.1 GCF_014595945.1 Alkalibacillus aidingensis | reverse complement strand
TTAAATCAAATGTGGCTTCATTGATAATCCAGTCATAGACTTTCTCTGTGTTAATACATAGAAGCTCTTGGCCTCCAACATTCATATTTCCACTCACATTTTCATTCATAGAAAGACACCTCCATGTCAAATAATTAGCTCTATACTAGTAATATATGAAGTCTAATGATATAGATGTAGTACTAGTGTGGAGATTGAAGAAATTATATTAAACTATTTCGTGATCTTTGTAGAGTATTTTTTACTGTATGTACGTGGATGTTTCCTAAATATTTATGTATACGCTAATCCTTTCGTCATTATGTTTATGACAACCCTGAGTACCATAGTAAAAAACTCCCCCGTCGACCTCTTAGGAGAGTTTTTTACTACCTAGGATTTTAGTTCCCACCACAGCCACAGTTTTTGCGCTTCTTCTTTTTAGGAGTGGGTGAGGTTGTGGTGGCGTGAGACTGGACCGCCTTTAACCTTTTTCGTTCGTTTCCTGACATTTTCGCTTTCACTATTTACATCCCCTTTACTAAAAGACATACTATTTTCTTTTACTTTATTATAGTTAAAAAATCTATAATAGACTGGGTCATTATAGATTATCTATTAAAAATAGGCTAATTCAGTGACTAGAGTGATTAGACTATTTTTGCGTGTTTATTCATTGGTTCACCTACGATATTTCTTATGCTTTTGAGTTTTTCGTGAGTTGATCACGGTTACTTCGGGATCGTTTTTTAATTGAAAATTTAAGGATTGTCGATAGTTATTTACTTTTTTTTTTAGGCGCAAGCTCAATGTTTTTAGACTTAGACAAAAATTGGTGTAACTCCCGATAACTTGAAGGTGTTTGATCAGATTTCGGTGTTGGATTATGGGTTGTAGCGTGATTCTCTTGTGGTTCAGACTGATTATAAGGCTGCTGGAGAGTCATGTCGCTTTCTTCCTGTTGTTGAGCTTCTTGATGATGTGTTGATTCATCTGTCGTAGGCGACTGGGTTAAGCTTGTGATCTCTTCAGCCAATTTCTCGGCGTCGATTTGACTGAGGCTATTTTTAATCTCACTCATTTCTTCTCTTAGTTGGATAAGCGTCTGATTGATGTCTTCTAATTGAGTATTTAGAAGATGACGTTCCTCACTTACATGTGAAGATTGATTCGTTTCTTTGTTGTTTCCTTCTTGTTCACATACCATAGCATGTATCACCCTTTCTAATGATTGATTAAACTGAATTTGTAGGTAAATATCCTATGAATAGGCTATCATTCGCAAACTATCGCCTATCATCCTTACCTTTTCTATGACATTATTATCATATTAATTTTCGAAACGAAATGTGAGAAAAATATAAATGATAAGTTTTTGAAAAAAACTCAGCGATATCATTAGACATACTTAAAGAACGCTACATATGCTACCTATGAAAGATATATCTATTATGGAGGTGTACCCATATATGCAAGACCAGAATCAGACAGGAAACCAAGAGCTTCTATGTATTAACACAGAGAAAGTCTATGACTGGATTATCAATGAAGCCACATTTGATTTAA
>NZ_JABXWU010000021.1 GCF_014595945.1 Alkalibacillus aidingensis | reverse complement strand
TTTTTACGTTTTTTTCATTATTAAAGCAGAAAAAAAGGACTCCCTCTGCTATGATTAAAGTACCACCAAAAACCATGGGAGGGATCCTTTTGTTTAAACAGTATAACATGAATCAAGTGATTTTGCCTTTAGATATGGAAAGAAAATTACATAAAGATGATATTGCGTTTACGATCCATGAGATGATCGAAGGTATTCCAGAGGAAGCATTCGAGCCGTTTCTTCGCGAAACGGGCACCCCTTCTTATCATCCTAAAATGATGATGAAAGTTATCTTATGCGCTTACACCCAATCCGTATTTTCTGGAAGAAAAATCGAAGCCCTAGTCCAGGACAGTGTGCGCATGATGTGGCTAGCACAAGGCTACGAACCAAGTTATCGCACCATTAACCGGTTCCGAGTGAACCTCCATGTACAAAATCTTCTCCGTGAATGCTTCGTACAATTCCGCAGTCAGCTAGTCGAAGAGAAGGTCATTGATCAAGAGGCGATTTTCATAGATGGTACAAAGATCGAAGCAAACGCCAACAAGTACACGTTTGTCTGGCGTAAATCGACCGAACGACACAGTCAGAATTTAATTGAGAAATCAAATACGATGTATGAAGAGCTGTTGGAACAAGAGGTCATCCCTGCGATGGAACGGGAAAGTTCAGACGAACTTTCGACGGAAGAACTTCAATCCGTCGTGAATAAGCTGGGTGACCACATTGAGGATTTCAATCAAAAGATTGAAGCGAGCGATGATACAGCGGTACGGAAACAGCTCCGTTCCGATCGAAAAAAGCCTAAACAGTATCAGAAACAGTTCAAGGATTTTCTTCAGCGAAAACAAAAATATCAAACCGATATGGAGATATTTGGTGAACGCAATAGTTACTCCAAAACGGATCATGATGCGACATTCATGCGTATGAAAGACGATCACATGAGAAATGGTCAATTAAAGGCTGGGTATAACGTTCAACTTGCGACCGAAAACCAGTACGCTCTTGCTTATGATGTTTTTCCGAATCCAACGGACGTTAGAACATTGATCCCCTTCTTAGACCGTATAGAGAACGATTTTTTTGAATTACCTCGATATATTGTAGCGGATGCAGGGTATGGCAGTGAACAAAATTATCAAGATGTGCATGAAAATCGTGAACGGGAAGCTCTGATTACTTTCAACACGTATCGTAAAGAAAAGACCAAGAAATATCAAAAGGACCCTTCCAATTCGGCCAATTGGGCTTATGACGAAGAAAAAGATGCTTTCACTTGTCCCAACGGACAACAAGTCCCCTTTCGATATACATCGCAGAAAAAAGATCGATATGGGTTTACGAGAACCGTTAAAGTCTATGAGTGTGAGGACTGTTCTTCCTGTACGTTACGGGCTGAGTGCAATAAGAGACAAAGTGGACGCAACCGAAGAATCTACTTTAATCCGACATGGGAAGAACAAAAAGCTTATATAAGAGAACAGCTTTCGGAAACGAAAACAGGTGAACTTTATGGTCAAAGAAAAATTGACGTTGAACCTGTATTCGGTTTTCTGAAGGCGAATTTGCGTTTCTCTCGAATGTCAGTGAGAGGAACTGACAAGGTGAAAAATGAGTTAGGGTTTGCATTCATGGCTGTAAACCTAAGAAAATACACCTCAAAACCCCAGAAGGTTTCCGGTAGGACACCTTACCATCCACAGAAAAAAG
>NZ_JABXWU010000020.1 GCF_014595945.1 Alkalibacillus aidingensis | reverse complement strand
CGACGTCGCGAGACGGTCCATCCCTTTTTCGAGAGTTCAATTTTGATTTTTCGTTGACCAAAGTTTTGTCGGCTATCCTTAAATATTTGAACAATCAATTCTACCAATTCATCTTCATTGTTTTCACGAGCTTTCGATTCATAATAGTACGTACTTCTAGGAATTTGGAGGACGTCACACATTGCTGATACCGAGTATTTGTGACTGTTTTGACGAATCACATCTACTTTCGTCCCATGATCAGCGCGGCTTGCTTTAAAATATCATTTTCCATCGCTAATTGTTGGTTCTTTTTTCTAAGTTGGATGAGTTCCTCTTGCTCTGGAGTGAGGTTATCTTTTTCTTCAAAAGAACCTGTTTCACGATGTTGCTTTACCCACCGATCAAAGGTTGATGCAGTTAATTCATACTCTTTGATAATCTCAGTACGAGGCTTTCCATAAGCATAGAGCTTCACTAATTGTTCTTTGAATTCTTTAGAAAACGATCTTTTTTGACGCTTGGGCATATTAATTCTCCTCGGTTTTTATATTTGAACCAAGTGTATAGGACCTTAACAATTCTGTCCAACTAAGTGTAACCTATGCATCGAATCACGTAAGAAGAATTAAACAGAGATTTTTTAGAGTGTTATAAAATAGTATTTTTTCACCAAAAAGGGTTCTCACATTTAAAAGTGAGAACCCTTCTTCTTCAGAGTTAATATCTAGATATTGATCTTCTATCTGTACTTACTACTGCTCCTGTATCGTTATTAGTTATTGTTGTTACTGTATATCCAGCATATGAATCGGTAGGTTCATGTGCAAAATATACATAATGTCTAATTGTTATTGGAAAATCTGCCCCATAAGTTCCACCTAACAGGACACCGATTTCTTCATTCAATCCAAAGGCACTAGTTACTGCTCCAACTGTTCTTAAGCCTAATTTCCAAAAACCTCCTCCGAGCACTCCAAGAGATACAGACTCAATCACTGCTTCTTTATCCTGTTGGTGTATTGTTTTGGTTTCTGATTCAATTCTTTCCAAATAATGTCCAGGTAATGCTGAACCACCGCCACCTGGGGTTGTTGATAATACTCCTATAGATGAATTATTATCTTGTTCTATATGTACTTTATTCTCTTCCCCTTCATATAATTCAAAAATTTCTTCACCATTCAGATCCTGATATTCTGACTCAAAATCTTCCTCTTTAGCTTGAGCTAGGTAATCACCACTAATTAGTACAGGAATTGATAATACTAAACTAGCTACAAAAATTTTAATTTTTTTCATAAAATCCTTTCCCCTTTATTTTTGTTTATGAATAGTCTTTTTAAAATAGTAAAATAATATTTAATATTCTCACTATTTAAAATCTATGTTAACATTTATCCCAAAGGAAATAAATATTTTTAAAGGAGAAATTGGAAAAAATGAAAAAAAAGGGTACTAAAAAAGGGGTTCGTTTAATAGCTATTTTTATCATGGATATTATCTTGACCTTAATGTTGGGGCCTTTAATGATTTATTCAGGCTATATATACTCTACACAAACAGCATTAGGTTGGTATTGGTATATTCCGACCACAATCATAGGTTTATATTTTTCTTATATAGGTATTAAAGGTATGCAAAAAAACTTTAAAAAAATAAGAAGGTTGAGAAGGCTTAAAGAGGTAAGAGAAGAAAAAGCTCTAGAATAGATATTCCTAAATGGTCTAAAGGCCCAAATGGTGGAGTGGATGTATTAGCGTAAAAGATGCTTATGGATTTGAAAAAACCAATAATCAAGGTGCAAGTAAAGCACTGTAAATCTTCAGCTTCAGCACCAGGAATTCATCAATTACTTGGTGCGAACCCTTCTATTCCTAAGTTCATGGAAGTAACAGCTTTAATTTCGGCGTCAATTACTTTGTAACAGATGTAGATAAAAATTAGTTAGATTAGATGTTGACACTTATTTAGAAGAGGTTATTGCTCATTATATTGAATGGGACCGAGATAGAAGGTGTTGTTGCTAACGCTATGCTATGATCCAGTAAAAACAGTAAGACGACAAAACTTTGGTCAACGAAAAATCAAAATTGAACTCTCGAAAAAGGGATGGACCGTCTCGCGACGTCG
>NZ_JABXWU010000002.1 GCF_014595945.1 Alkalibacillus aidingensis | reverse complement strand
CAATTAATTTCGGAGTAAAAGCAGCCTAAGAAGGTGTTTTATCTTTGTCTCATTTCGCTATGTCAGTCTACTGAAACGGTTTTTCGTTAATCAAAGGATAGATCGTCATCTTCAGTATCATCAACGTCCTGATCTTCTGATTTACCTAAAAACTCTTTAAGAGCTTCTTTATTCTGTTCTTGATCGATCTCTAGTACAGAACCGGCATGATTATAGCTAGCGTCACTATAACTTCCTTCAACAGGGATACGGAATGTCTCGATTTCATCAGGTGTATCACGGAAATAATCCGTTAAAATGGAAATAATCGTTGATGTCCCCATATTCGTATCGACATAAGGTTCAAGCGTACCGACAGCTCTTGGCAGTCTTGAGACCCCTGTGAATGAAAGAATTTCTTCCTTAAGAGCTGAAATTACTTGCTGTTGACGTCTGACTCGACCAAAGTCATTTTCATGGTCAGCACGGAATCTAGCATAATCCAACAGATCAGATCCGTTTAGCTTCTGAACACCTGGATACAAGTCAATATTGACCTCACCAGCCCAGTCACTATACTGCATACGTTTTTCAACATCGATCTCTACGCCATCAGGAGAAACTGTATCAACAATACTTTCAAAACCTTTGAAGTTCACCATCGCATAATAATGAATATCAATATCGAAGTTTTCCTTAATCGTCTGCCTTAATAGCTCAGGACCACCATAGGCAAAGGCAGAATTGATCTTATTATCACTATAACCTGGGATCGACACGTAAGTATCGCGCATAATTGAGACCAATTTAGCCCGGTCTTCATCAGGGTCATACTGGCCGATCATGATCGTGTCTGTTCTAGGTGAACCACCATTTTCAGCGTCCACACCTAAAATTAGCACGTTTGTTTCATTGGATTCAGAACTCTCAGCACCTTCAAAGTTCTCACGGTCCTCTTCGCTCCGATCAGGGTCATAACTTTCACCCATTTCAGCCTCAGCAGCTCTTTTCCCCTGTTGGTATTCGTAATAAATATAACCAACAAAAGCTACTGCGAAGATCAGCACCACAGATATGAAGATTTTTATTCGACGTCTAAACCGTTTTTTCCTTAAATCTTTGCGTGATGTTGCCATATATTTCGCTCTCTTTCCTTTTGTACTCGTTAAACTCCCTTTATATATAATTCTAATCGATAGAGGGTATGTTATATGATTAACGGACCATTTTATTAGACGTGTGATTCCCATGGATGTTTCAATTAAAAAGCATAGATATCCTTGGAAACAAGAAAACAGATGAGCTTGAAGGAAATTTATAAGAAACTCCTTAAGGTCATCGATAGTTAGTACAATTTGAGGTTATTAATACCTATAACTTTTATCTTAACATAAATGAATCAAATTATCTTTGAGGAATAAACAATTTTTAACTTTAAAATTCAATGACAGAAACAGACGATTTTGTACGAAGATTGTAATATGAAATCCTCGAAGTCGAAAGGTCAGCCTTTAAGCCGACTGAAGGTAGTCTTGACCGTTTGAGTCGCCTGGCTGATGTGGTATACTATTCTAAGAATAAACTCCAATAAATAAAGAAAGAAGTGTTACAAGTTATGACAAGAATTTGCGTTATTGGATTAGGTTATATCGGACTACCAACCTCAGCACTTTTTGCTAATGAAGGCTACGAAGTCGTTGGAGTCGATGTAAACGAAAAAGTCGTACAACGAATTAATGAAGGTGTTATTCATATAGAAGAACCAGGCCTAGATGAAATGGTAGAAAAAGCTGTGGCCAGTGGCAGGCTAACTGCTTCAACAGAACCAACTGAAGCAGATTACTTCATTATTGCTGTACCAACACCGATCTATGAAGACAAGACTGCTAATTTAGACTATGTCGTACAAGCAACGAAGAACCTTTTGCCAAAGCTACAAAAAGGAAATACGGTGATCGTCGAGTCAACGATTCCACCAAGAACGATTAGTGATGTCGTAGCACCAATTGTAAGAGAACACGGCTTCAACCCAGATGAAAATGACGTCTACTTAGCCCATTGCCCAGAGCGCGTTATCCCTGGGAACATTGTCTATGAATTAAAACATAACCACCGTATTGTCGGAGGATACACGAGTGAGGCAGCCGAGCAAGCAGCCAAAATCTATGAAAACTCCGTAGACGGTGACGTGCGTAAAACAGACGCTGTCGTCGCAGAAATGTCCAAGCTCATGGAAAACACATTCCGTGATGTGAACATTGCCCTAGCAAACGAACTATCTAAAATCGCGGATGATTTAACAATCGATGCATCTAAAGTGATCGAAATGGCCAACATGCACCCACGCGTCAACATTTTACAACCAGGACCAGGCGTTGGTGGCCACTGCATTCCAGTTGACCCATATTTCATTATTGAAAAAGCACAGGAATCATCACCATTAATGCAAACCGCGCGTCGCATTAACGATTCCATGCCACAATTCGTCCTAGACAAAATCAACAAACTAACTGAAGGCATCGATTCACCTAAAATCGCATTACTTGGCTTAACGTATAAAGGCAACACGTCCGACATGCGCGAAAGCCCAGCTTTAGACATCATTAAGCTATTGGAAGAAAAGGCGCCGGGCGTGGAATTTAAATGTCACGATCCATATGTCGAACTAGAGGATCACTCATTCGAGCATCAGCTTTACACGTTGGAAGATGCACTTGCAGACGCAGACTTAGCCGTAGTGTTAGCCGATCACCAAGAATTTAAAGAAGTGATGGCATCAACCTTTACCGACAATATGAAAACTCCAACCATTTTAGATACACGTAACGTTTACGGCGAATCCTTCTTTGGCGTAACCGTTCATTCACTAACCAACTTAGTCAACGTTTAAAAGGTGAAGGAGAAACCCGTTATGATTAGACCGTTTGAAAAAGGCGACGAAGCCCAGTTAAATCGATTATTCAAACACGTATTTGATAAAGACCGTTCAATTGAGGAATTTGAGTGGAAATATTTAAAACACCCAGTCAAGAACAACCCGTGGATCTTAGTCTACGAAGAAGATGGAGCAATACTCGGCTCCATCGCCTTATGGGTGTTGGACGCTTATGTTAAGGGGGAAGAACGCCAAATTGCTCTTCGCTGTGACACCATGGTCAGCCCAGAAGCGAGAGGAAAAGGGGTGTACCGGCAGCTAAACGAAGCCATGCTTGAGCGTGCAAAGCAGGATGGAATCGTTTATTTGTACGGCTTCCCATCCGAACAAGCCAAAGGGCCGTTGATGAAGCAAACTGGTGGAAAACATCTCGGTGAAGTCTCCAGAATGGTCGCCATCTATGAGCCTGTTAGTATTTTGAGTGGGAAGCTACCACTTTTGAAGCCTTTTCGCTTAGTCGACCGTATCTACCGCAGACGGCAAACGAAAGTGAACCGGAAATTTAAATCGGACATCGTCGAGATTAGTTTGGTGGACGTCTTTGACCAACGAGTGGATGAGCTTTGTGAACAGACTCGTAACTTGAGCCCAGTCCTTGTAAAAAGAACAAAGGATTACTTGAACTGGCGCTATGCCGAGCACCCCATTCATGACTACCAGATTTTGATCGCCGAAAAAGCTGGTGAGCTAATCGGCTACACCATCCTTAAAACCGAACCAAAAAACGGCTTCAAAGCAGGCGCCATCGTCGACATGATCGCTCTCCCAGACGACGAGGAAGTCTGGAAAGCCCTCGCCCACCAAAGCGTAAAGCAATTGAGCGACTGCGCCTTAATCCAAGCCTGGACCATCCCGGAAACGATGTTCGCTCAAACCCTTGAGAAAGCCGGCTTCTTCGAAAAAGACCAACCCATGCCACTAGTCGGCAACCTTTTGGAAGAACAACGCAAATCCATCCACCACATGAACGCATTTTATATAACCCAAGGCGATGTCGATTCATTTTAAATGTTGGTTGAGCCCCTGCGAATGCAGGGGCTTTTAATATATTAACGGAAAAGCCCCGTAATGGTAATGATGCGTCAATAAGGAGCGCTCTAATTAACGGAAAAGCCTCGTAATGTGGCTGAAGCGTCAAATAGGCAAGCTCTAATTAACGGAAACGCCTCGCGATGTGGCTGAAGCGTCAAATAGGCGAGCTCTAATTAACGGAAAAGCCTCGCGATGTGGATGAAGTGTCAATAAGGCTAGCTCTAATTAACGGAAACGCTTCGCGATGTGGATGAAGTGTCAATAAGGCTAGCTCTAATTAACGGAAAAGCCTCGCGATGTGGATGAAGTGTCAATAAGGCTAGCTCTAATTAACGGAAAAGCCTCGCGATGTGGATGAAGCGTCAAATAGGCAAGCTCCAATAAACAGAAAAGCCCCGTAATGGTGATGATGCGTCAATAAGGAGCGCTCTAATTAACAGAAAAGCCTCGCGATGGGATGGAACCGTCAAATAGGCAGGCTCTAATTAACGGAAATCCCTCGTAATGGCTCCGAACCGTCAAAGCCACGCTCTAATTAACGGAAACATTCTATCAAAAGCTGCAACCGTTAATTAGAAATCACTTCTTTTCATCACCACCCAACCCCACCCAATAAAAAGTATAAAATTTTCCTCTAAATTACTGGAATTATGTATTTATATGGAGAATTTAAGTATAATAGATTTAATCAAAGAAAGGATGTTGGATATGATCTACAAAAAACGTACACAATCCAAGGAACTAACAATCTTGAAATCCCTCGACAACCGAATGGAACTCCCCACCAACTACAAGCAGAACTTTCTAAACCTATTAAAAGGCTACGAAGGAGAGGTCAAATTCGATTCACTTACTGAAAAACTCCAATGTGATTGCCTCATCTTAAATGACTTGCTTTTTAACACAAATAACACCACTTTTCAGATTGATTCTCTCATGATCACTTTGAAAACACTCTATCTTTTCGAAGTAAAAAACTTTGAAGGAGATTATTATTATGAAAATGACAAATTCTTCAAAAGAAACAACTATGAAATCCTAAACCCTCTGCATCAGCTAAGCAGATGTAAATCTCTATTTTCCCAGCTGCTCTACAAACAAAAAATTGACTTTTTCATTCAAGCTAACGTTGTTTTCATCAACCCAGAATTTATGCTATACCAATCACCTAAAGGCCAACCCATGATCTTCCCACCACAAATCAATCGTTATCTGAGCAAATTTAATTCAATATCATCAAAATTAAATAAACACCACAAGCGAATTGCAGACGAACTAATCTCTCTCCAAACAACAGAGAACCCTTATAACAACCTACCACCCTATGAATATCGTCATCTTCGAAAAGGTATTATTTGCCCAAAATGTAATTCCTTTTCCATTGTCCATGAAAAAATCCAATCTATTTGTGAAGAATGTGGACACAAAGAAAAGACCTCAACCGCCGTTCTCCGAAATGTCAACGAATTAAAACTTCACTTTCCAGAAGAAAAAATAACAACCCCAATTATTTACGACTGGTGTAACCACCAAATATCCGAAAGAAAAATCAGAACTACACTTGAAAAAAATTATAAAAAGAAAGGCCAAAAACGTTGGGTCTACTTTGAATGATCGACTAAATTAGGAGGAAGAAAAAACCATCACCGACTACACAGTATTGAAAATGAAGAAAGGCTGTCACTAGCGGTTATACATTTTTAGAGCTCCAAACTATCAAATATTGAAGCTCTAATTAACGGAAAAGCTTCGTGGTGGGATGGAACCGTCAATAAGGCAGGCTCTAATTAACGGAAATACCTCGTAATGGCGTCTAAGCGTCAAATAGGCACGCTCTAACTAACGGAAACGCCTCGCGATGGGATGGAACCGTCAATAAGGAGCGTTCTAATTAACGGAAATACCTCGTAATGGTGTCCAACCGTCAAATAGGCCTGCTCTAATTAACGGAAAAGCCTCTCCACGGGTCCGAACCGTCAAATAGCCCCACTCTAATTAACGAAACCACCTCTCCAAATGCCAAAACCGTCAATTAGAATAACCGTCATCAGTACTGTACTCACCCCATCTCCCAGACCCACCCTCAAGTCCATAAAAAAAGCTGAATTGCCCCAAGCAATTCAGCCTCCGTCTATCTACTATTAAATCTGATCGCATACACCGGACTCAAGCTTAGATTCGTACAATAATTGGAAGACCACGCTTGGGCCGTACATAGTCTGCTCCCAAGCAATTTGATTATCATACAAATCCTCAAGAGTTAAGCAGTCGTAGTCGTTGCCATCAAAGGTCAGATCGGCATTGAGCTGATACCATAAGTCACCAAAATGCTCATCATCGAAACGTACCCAGTCAGCACCAATGATTTCAACGGCGCGCCTCATCTCGTAAGCTGCGTCCAAGTATCGCTCATCATCCGTTTTAAAATAAGCTGTTAATAAATAGTGGATTTCTGCAAGAACGTGATTCAAGCTCGCATGCGGGGTGGTCGTAATGCCAGGTCCGACATAGTCAGTGAGTAGAGTAGCACTGCCTTCAGCAACAAGGGGAGCTTCTCTATTCTCCTGATCCTCACGATACTGTTCTTCAGCGCCGTCTTCAGCATCTGCGTTCTCAGCCTGATCATCGACATCATCACTCACAGAATCCTCATCTTCGGAACCAGTATCCCCAGTCTCCTCAGCATCACCAGACTCATCACGCGTGTCACCGTCGCCATCCGAACCAGCATCCTCATCACGCGTGTCACCGTCGCCATCCGAACCAGCATCCTCATCACGCGCATCGCCGTCATCACCAGAACCAGCATCCTCATCACGTGCGTCACCGTCACCATCCGAACCAGCATCCACATCACGCGCGTCACCGTCGCCATCCGAATCACCATCATCATCGCCAAAATGCCCTTTATCAAACTCGCGATCGCTGACATGATCTAACTCTTCCACATCAAAATCCTCAAAAATCTCTTCAAACCCATCTAAACCACTAAAATCCTCACTATCAAGCTCAATCACATAGCCACTACCACGATCAAGCGTCGCCGAATCTGCCTCATCCAGCATCGCCCCCTCATCATCGCCATCAAGCACCTCAACTAAATAATCAGCATAAGTCAAAAACTCATCTGTATAATCAAGCCCGAGCACTTCCTCAACCTTCAAGTAAAATAGTCCCAAGCCTTCCAGATGCCTCGTGTCCAAATAAGGTGCGTGCACGCCGTAAGGCTTTTTCAACCAAGTCGATGTATACTCAGTCGGAATCAAACCAAGCTCGCTACCACCATATTCATCACGCATCGCCTCAAGCACCGTCAGCGAATTCAACGTAAATAAATAATCAGAAAACTGACCGTAATCTCGATAATGGCGCAAATACTCATCACGGAACTGATAACCTAAGTTACGCCCATAGGCCATTTCATCAAACGGCTCCACCGACCATGGTAGCTTCGCGTAAATCCCGTTAGGTGTGATCCACTTATGGTAACGGCGATAGTTTTCCAGCATATCCTCTTGGGCACGATCTACATGATCACCATCGATCAATGCCTGATCCCCATACATCAGCCACGTCTCAAAGCGCTCACTTTCGTCTGGAAACGACCACGCCACATCCATAGAAAAATGATTCTCACCAACGGAAACATCCGACGTCAACTCCGAATCAAGCACGCGCACACGACTCTCACCGTCACCTTCATACTGCTCGGTCAAATCATGCGACAACATCTGCCGCCCAAACAAATAAGACGTCTCACGGACATGACTTGCCATATTCAATAATCCGACCGGTCCTTTTAACTCATCCACACCAACTGTTGAGTCGTGAAAAATATCATACTCTAAATCGTCAAAATCATGCCAGTCAGATAACATGTCATTGGAAATATCCTGCTGAAAACTTAGCTCCCACTGACGATTTTCAACACCAGAACCAGCACCTTGTTTTACAATTTCAATAAAATAAAATCCTTGTTCGCGCTCATCATCATGATCTTCACCTGTCGAAAACGAACGATTAGTCAGCTTAAGCGTACCGACCGGGCGACCATCAGCCGTCAATTGATAGCGATAAATCGTATCCGTCGCGTGTTCCCATTCACGCTCAGACACGTCATAATCCTCAATCTGAACCCACTCGTCATCCACAGATAGTTGCATAAAATCTAGCGCAAACGGCTCAGCCTCATTAGGGGCACTGGTCGAGTAGTAAGTCACTCCCATAATGATCCCAACAATGCCAAGAACCACAATTGTATATATGATTGCTCTCAATGCTATTCAACTCCAATTGATGAGAATAAGTTGCCTGCCCTTAGATTCAGATCAAAAAGGACAGGCCACTCTATTATACTTAGCTTATTTCATTTTAATAATGTTAATCATCTGATTAAAACCTTCACGATAAAAGATGTATAGCGCACCGATATAAGTCGCGACACCAACCGGTACTAACAACAAGATTTGGACCAGTGAATAGAGCTCAGTCACACCGGTAAACTCTTGTAACAACCAGATTGGCACGGCCATAATTAGCGATGGCACAGCGACTTTAAAGAACAGCGCAAAGATTCGCCATACCTCTTTTCGCTCATAGCCGGAATACAGTGCAATCGTTGCAGCTGTCGCGTAATAAATCGACACTAATGAACTTGATAAAGCAAGCCCTGGGTATCCAAACGGCCCGACAAATAAATAGTTTAAAATCAAGTTCAACACAATCGTCACCGAACTAATCTTCAAGATTTTCTTCGTCCAGCCCTGCGCATACATACCTTTAATCGCCACCGTGAGCAAGCCCTGCGTCACAATGATCGGAATATACCACTTTAACGCTTCAAACGTATTCAAAGTATCCTGAGGCGTGAACTCCCCACGCTCATAAATAAACGCAATTAGCTGCTCACCTAACATATACGTCCCAACCGCGATCGGCACCAACGCCATAATTCCAACTTGGTAACCCGAATAAAGCGTTTCTTTAAACATTTTTGCGTCATTCGCACGTTCAGACATCAACGTGAAAATAATCGCTAACACCGTCGTCGTAAAAATCGTCGTCGGAATACTCATTAATAGTGAGGCATTATTCAAATACGTCACCGCACCACTAATTGTCCCCGTCGCAAACAATTTATTGACGAACACATTAATATGACCAACCGACGAATGTAGTAACGCCGGGATTAACAACACGAAAAAGACTTTCTTAAACTCAGAATCCATCTGTAAACTTGGCAGCCATTTGAATTTCGCCTGAACCAAGTAATAGAACTGAATCACCACACCTAAAAACGTCCCAAATAAAAAGCCGTAAGCGACCGAGTAAATCCCCCACAGATCACTAAAGAAAATAATAAACGCAACAGACATCAGCGTCCCCATAATCTTAGAAATCTGAGTCGGGACGAAAATTCGCCTCGCTTGTAAATATGACTCCAAAACCCCACTCAAGGCAATAATCACCATGAAAATGAAAAAGACTTGTGTAATTTCAATGGCAATCGCCTCAGTTGTCGGGTGCATATCCCCAAAGAACAACGGCACAATAAACGGTGCCAGAAAATAAACGACCACAGAGATTCCTGCGAAAAATAACACAACACGATTGAGCAATGCCGTCGCATCATGCTCCGCTTGCTCATAGTTCTTCTGACGAAATTTAACATAGTGAGGTAAGAAGGCAGAGTTAAAGCCATTAGCAATAACCGCCAAAATCAACGTCACAAATGTAAAAGACAGAAGAAAGCCATCCGTATATTCGTTCGCGCCGAATTCTCTAGCAATCAAACTCTCTCGTAAAAACCCGAACAACTTCAACAAGACCGATAATAACGTTGTCCAAATCGCAGCCTTCTTTAATGTAGACATAATTTATTCCTTCTCTTCTTTCTTTGGATTGCTTATAGATTCTGCACTCCTATTTAAAACACCTTCGTAAATCGAGAGATATTTTTGAGCGGCGGCTGTATGAGAATAATGCTTCTCTATGTCTTTCCTTGCCCGTTCAGCAAGCGAACTTCTGAATGACGGATCTAAATAAAGGCGCTCGATCGCATTAGCAAGCCCTTCATCATCTTTTTCAATCGTCAAAATCCCTGTCTCATCATGCTTAACAATCTCTTTTAAACCACCAACCTTAGAAGCAATCACCGGTACACCCGCACCCATCGCTTCTAAAGCAGAGATTGATGTCGCTTCCTCAACCCCATCAGCATGGACACTCGGGATAATCGTCACGTTACTCATCCCATAATAATCGGCCATCTTCTCATGGGGAATATCGCCAAGTAACGTCACATAATCTTGAAGCTTATAAGACTGAATAATCGACTCAACCCGTTCACGCTCATGCCCATCCCCAGCATAAACAAGCTGGATATTAGGAATACGCTGGATCAGTCTAGCAACCGCCAAAGCGGGATAAATCACGCCATTCTTCTTCGTCAAACGACGTGGCACAAACACGATAAATGCATCCTGATCAACACCATACTTCGCGCGAATCTCCTGACATTGATCAGTCTTCGGTACAAACGATTCAACATCAATGAAATTATGTATCCGTTCAGCATCCACACCCGCTAAGTCCTTCACATAATTTTTAATCCGAAAATCTACCGTCACGACTTGTTCAGTTAAAAGGTACGCCTCACGTTCCTTCTTCGTCAACATACGAGCAGCCTGACTATTTTCTTTTACAGAACCCCGACTAATCGCCTCAAACGTCTTATACCCATGAGCCGTCGACACCGTCGGAATACCCGTATCAACAGACGCAAACGTCGCATAAATATCCTGCGCATTAATCAAATCATAGGGATTCTTGCGATGAGCCTTCTCAATCATATGACGAAGCATCACCTGACGGAAATAATGCCCAACAAGTAACCCACGCCCTTTATTAAAAATATTCAACCCGAAGCTCGGCCCCTTCGCATAAAATTGACGCTTATAATAAGGCAGATCACTAAACGATAACACATCCACCTCATGGCCCTCAGACTCAAGGCCCTTTTTCAATGTTGTTATATGTGTCGAGAGCCCACCGATATGAGGATATTCAAACACGGTGGCTAATAAAATACGCATACTCAGTTTCCTCCTAAACGTGCAAACGCACAACTCTAACCCTAAAAAAGTCTATATCAAATTCCCCGTTGAGGCTGGAACTCTAGTCATGACAGAGGTTCTCAAGACGCTTATCTTGATGAGCGCGCCTCATTTCAGTCCATGGGCCTCGTCTTAAGACGATTTCCGTGGCGGCAGCACCATGAAATGTCCAATAGACCTCGTCTCAAGACCATTTCCACGGCAAATGCACCATAAAATGTCCGATAGAAGCCGTCTCAAGACCAATTCAACAGCAATCGCACCATAAAATGTCCGATAGCCCTCGTCTCAAGGCCATTTCCACAGCAATCGCACCATAAAATGTCCGATAGAACCCGTCTCAAGACCATTTCCACGGCAATCGCACCATAAAATGTCCGATAGAAGCTGTCTCAAGACCATTTCAACGGCTATCGCACCATGAAATGTCCGATAGACCTCATCTCAAGGCCATTTCCACAGCAACCACACCGCAAAATGTCCGATAGAAGCCGTCTCAAGACCATTTCGACGCCGGTTGCACCATAAAATGTCCGATAGAAGCCGTCTCAAGACCATTTCCACGCCAATCGCGCCCCAAAATGTCCGATAGCCCCCGTCTCAAGGCCATTTCCACGGCAATCGCGCCCCAAAATGTCCGATAGACCCCGTCTCAAGACCTGTACAAACGGCAACTGCGCCTCAAAACCATCAAGAGCCCCCATCTGTCCCAACCTCTTACATCTATAAAAACGAAAAGCACTCTCTTTTATTCAAACAAACCTATTATATTATAATTCGACATAAATGAAAATTATCGACGGGTTATTACCTATCATTTTAGTCATAAATAAAAAGCTTTATAATTTCTGATCAAAATACTCTTCCAATAATTCGACGTTCCTAAGCGCTACTTGTTTCCGTTCTTCGCGAGATTTTTCCACCTGACGCTTCACAGCAGGAAGGTCTTCATGAATCGCCTCACTTTTCTCATTCAACAACTCAAGCGACACATCCTCTAAACGCATGCCGTAATCCCACACACCAATCTGCTTAGCAATCGCTTCAACTTTAGGGTCATAGCTAATCGGAATCATCGGCACACCGGCAATCGTCGCAAAAATGACCGAATGCAGCCGCATCCCTATCACAAACTGACAATGCTTCATCATCTGTAAATATTGATTCGGCGTAAAATCAGGCCCCAACACATGACACTCATCGCCGTGCTCCATCTGATCAACGACCCAACCCGACGCCTTGACATCATGTTGACCCTCCATCGGGATAAACACCGGCGTATAGCCTTGTTCCTCAATTAACTGGTCCAAATATTTCGCCAGCTCCTGATACAACTTCTTCTCCTCAAACCACGGGCGAATCGATACACCAACAAGCTTCTGCCCCTGAACCTCACCAGGCAAGTTAGTCAAACACGCATCATCCTCACTCGCTGGGTAAGCAAAAGCTATATCAGCCGTCACGATCGTCTCAGGCTTCCTCACCTTCAACTTCTCAAGCAAATCCTTCGAACCCTGATCGCGCACCGTAATCAAGTTAGCCCGATTCGCAAACGTTCGCATCAACCACTTACCATAACGCGAATTAACCGGACCAACACCTTGCGCAAAAAACATCACCTTACAACCCATTAACTTTCCCAAAAACGCAATCAACAAATAATAAGGAAGAGGTCCAAAAATAATCTTCGTCGGATATGTATCTTGCAAGAGGCCACCGCCACCACTAACTAACACATCAGCCTGACGCATCGCCCGTAACTTCTCACGAAACGCATGACGCCAACCACGGTACACACTCTTAACCCCGTGCTTCTCCGCCGTCTCCTCAGGCCGAAGAGAAAACACCGTCAAATCATGCCCCTGCTTGTCCTTCAACTCATGAACGATCGTATCCAAAATCGCCTCATCACCCGTATTACCTAATCCATAAAAACCAGAAACCACAATCTTCATCACAACCACCCTTTATCCTTATTAATAGAGAGTTTTGTACAATTGTCCCAGACTAACGCATTCTGATGATGAAATGAATGGTTTAATGTCGACGTTTACACGACCGCAGTCTGGAACATGTAAGTACCTGATTTATACACGCATTATGTACCAATTTAGCGAAGGAAATATACGAAGACTCCTGTGGGATTAAAGGCAAAGGTGAGACCCCACTGCGAGGTACGATCGAGGAGGCTCACCAGCCGCCCACGGAAAGCGTAGTATATTTCCGTAGCGAGTATTCGCACACAATAAAATAAAGTTAGTCATTAAAAGCTTACTTTCATAATTTGTTACAATTCGACAATACTCTCTCATAATACTAGCACCAAACCACAAGATAATAAATAAGTGTTACCATTTCTTAATAAATCGCTATTCTAAAGATTAGTGTTGATGATTTAAAGAATAGCTCTTAGTTGTTGTATGGTGAAAAGCGAAGGTGGCGACTCCAGCGGGAATAGCACGAGGTGAAGATCCACTTGGGAAACGCTTTTCTTCCCAAGTTAGCTGAAGCCGTGCCCCGCGGAAAGCGTCCACCGAAAGCGAAGTACCATAACAACAACGGACATTAATAGATTGTAATAGTCCGACAAATATTTCATTCATGTTACGTCCATTTACACCCTATTTCCATTGAACACCCTTTTTGATATACTTAATACTTGTATAATTCTAACAAAATGAGGTTTTATCTATGCAAAAGGAAACATACCTAGGTGTTAACGTATCACCATTCACATACGAACAAATCTTAGAAGGAATCGAACAAAAAATCGACCAAAAAGATCAAGCAACGATTTTCGCCGTCAATCCGGAAAAAATTATGAAAGCGAAAAACGACCATCATCTAAGACAACTACTCAACCAAGCAACCTTTCAAATTCCGGACGGGATCGGTGTCATTCTCGCATCCAAACTACACCGAGGCAACATCACATCCCGTGTCACAGGCGTTGACTTAGCTGAAAAATTACTGGCCAAAGCTAACGAGCAAGGCTATCGCGTTTACTTTTACGGGGCAAAAGAGGAAGTCGGGCAGAAGATGCAGAAGAAATTAACAGAACGTTTCCCTGACTTAAAAATTGCTGGCTATTCGAATGGTTATCGTGACGACTCATCAGAGCTGATCCAAGACATTAACGAAGCCAAGCCGCACATGCTGTTTGTCGCACTCGGCTCACCTAAGCAAGAAGAGTGGATTAGTAAGCATAAGGACGAGCTTAACGTAAACGTCATCCAAGGAGTCGGTGGAACTTTCGATGTCTTAGCAGGTGAGGTCAAACGGGCACCAGCGATCACACAAAAATTAGGAATCGAATGGCTTTACCGACTCGTATCAGATCCAAAGCGAATCAAACGCCAGCTCGCATTACCAAAATTTTTACTAGCGATTTTGTTTAAAAGGAAAGAGAAATAACACCCTATAACTAAAGCATGCAGGGGAATATGCAGGGGGATTACGATGAAACGACAATTGTTAAGCGCGATGAAGCCAATCATTCGCCCGGTCACCAAAACCGTGTTAACCAATTATTATCAATCAGACTTACCGTTAACTGAATTAAACGAACAAACCGTCCTCATCCTAGCACCCCATGTCGACGACGAAACGATTGGACTAGGTGGGACGATTGCTAAATATAAAGACCAAGTCAACCCTGCAACCATCCACGTCTGCTTCATGACGGATGGAGCAGGGAGTGTCAGTGATGCTAGTAAAGACAAGCTCATCGCCCAAAGAAAGCAAGAAGCCGAGCAAGTCAAACAACTATTTAACATTGATCAATTACACTTTTTAGACGAACCAGATGGCAACCTCACCAACAATAAAGTAACACAAAATAAGCTAGATGATCTTATCACACAAATCAATCCAGATATCATCTACTGTACGACACATGTTGACTGTCACCCGGACCATATCGCAGCCGGTGACATCCTGGCTTCAACAATGGAGAAGCACCTGGAACAAAATCAAGAAACACCATTAATACGTGCGTACGAAATTAACACAGCGATACCGAAAAACTTCATTAATACTGTCGTCGATATCACGAAATATTTCGACCTAAAAACAAACGCAACAGAAATATTCCAATCACAAGCCATCGACTTTGACGGATTATTGAAAATATCTGAGTATCAAGTGCAACTAACGTCACATCCGAACGTCAAATACGTAGAAGTATTCAGAACGTATACGGCCGAAGAGTGGATTGACGCTACTAAACGAGTGTCAGGTCAATACAATTACCAAGACCACTTCAAGCAAATGAACAAAGAAGTGACGCTACTTTACGCCCATAAGAAAAACCTAGCCTTCAAAGAACAAGTCTTCCAAGAAAGCCTAGGTGGCATGAAGGAGCGTGACACCGAATGAAAGTGATGCACGTCATCTCAGGTGGTGAAACAGGTGGATCGAAAAATCATATCATCAGCCTGTTACAACAATTCACCCAAAGAGAAATCCTCCTTGTCGTCATGCAAGAAGGCATGCTCAGTCAAGAGGCCGAAGCAGCAGGTATTTCTGTCATTAATTTAAATCAAAAGAGTCGCTACGACCTAAAGGCGAGAAAACGACTGAAAGAAATCACCATCAGTGAAAACGTCGATATTATTCATACCCACGGTGCTCGTGCTAACTGGTTTGTCGCGACAATTATCAATAAACTAAACGTTAAATGGATCACCACCGTTCATAGTGATCCGATCCATGACTTTATGAAAACAGGGCTAAAAGGGAAAATCTTCACAAGACTTAACCTTTGGACCTATCAAAAGATTGACCACTTCTTTGCGGTCAGCGAACCATTTAAAGACAACCTCGTCCATTTAGGCGTACCCGAACGGAAAATAACGACCATCCTAAATGGCATTAAATTCGAAAATCAAGGGGAATCGACCCTAACGCGAAACGACTTATCAATCGACAAAGACGCATTTGTCATCACCATGGTCGCACGCTTACACCCAATTAAGGGGCACAAAGAACTGATTCAGGCAATACGCCAAGTGATCGACAACCATCCTGACCAACGAATCGACCTCGTTCTCGTCGGTGATGGAACGGAAAGAGAAGCGTTAGAAGAGCTTGCGAAAGACCAAAACATCCAACCAAATATTCATTTTTTAGGCTACCGAGACGACGTATGGGACATTTATCGTCTATCTAACGTTGGAATATTAACGTCCTATAGCGAGAGTTTTCCACTGGCATTATTAGAAGCAGCACGTGAAAAGCTACCACTAATAGCCACTCGAGTAGGAGGCATTCCGCAATTAGTCGAAAAATACGGTTGGGTAATCGAACCGAAAAGTGTGGAATCAATTGTCGAAGCATTAGAGGAAGCATTAAGACATTTTAATGAAGGAACTCTAACCAACATAGGTGAACAACAATACACCTACGCTAAAGAAAATTTCTCAGTCGAAAGACTCAGTCAACAGACAAGAAACACCTATATAGAGATCAAAAAGGAGATTTAACATGAATTTTAAACATTCTTTCACATATTATGTTATAGTGTTGCATTTATTACTCATCCCATTAGTCCCACTAAAAGTATATCTCGGACCACTCCCACTATCAGCTGAAGTGGTACTGATCCCATTACTCGTACTTGCGTTCTTATGGGACTACAAGAATAAACAAATCACCATCAACAAAGAAGCACCGATTAAGATGTTCGCCATCTTATTTGGACTTTACTTCTTGGTACAAATCATTTCATTAACGCAAGCAGAGGCCTTAACGCCAGCCGCGATGGAAATGGCAAGATATTTATCTTACGCCTTTTTATTCTTGATCGTCCTAGCGGTATCATTCACGAAACGTGAATACGTTACGTTTGCGATCACATTCTTCATCGCGATGACGATCATGACGACATATGGCGTCCTACAATTCGCCTTTGACTGGAACTTAAACAAAGCAGGACTATACGCACTCATTGATGCACACGGACGCGTACAGTCATTTACGAACAACCCAAACTACTGGGCCGGTTTAATCAACTTTGTCTTACCAATTGTCCTACTACTATCCGTCGTTTGGGCTAAAGACAAACGACTACAGCTAGGACTATTTGCGCTATTTAGTTTGTTAGTGGTCAACCAGATCTTTACCTACACAAGATCCGCATGGGTGATCATGGTTTTAGCGATATTGATGGCATTCCTATTTTTACCAAGGAAATTCTTCAAAAAAGCTATTAAAGTTCATATACTCATACCGATAATATTATTGACGGTAGTTGTCTATAACCTACCAGACGTGGAAGAACGCACAAGATCATCGGTATTCGTGATCCAATCGTTCATTCCAGACTCCGTCACGCAAGGAGCTTTAGGGGGAGGAGTAGCAGACCCTGAAGAAGAAGAGAAAACAGAAGAAGACCGATTCACAGAAGGCATGGGAACAGCAGCAGTAGCTTCAAGAACCACCTTGTGGAAGACAGGTTTAACCATGTACCAAGAAAATCCGGTCCTAGGTGTCGGAGTTGGAAACTATTCAACCAACTATAAAGACATTGTGACCAGATACCCTAACCTTTACGTTGGGCATGACACGTACTCTGTCCATAACTCATTTATTAAAGTCATGGCAGAGACAGGTACAATCGGAATCATCGCATTCCTAGCGATATATATTTATTACTACTTATATATCGGTGAGTTATACCTGAGAAACAGACAAGATCTAACAAGCCAAGTCCTACTCATCGGCCTGTTCATCGGATCAGGAACATTCATGGGTCAAAACTTAGCTAATAATTTAGTCTTTATTCCACAAATAAATGTGATCTTTTGGCTTGTATCTGCCCTACTATTAAGCTATATTATTAATAGGAATAACCAAAAAACAGCAAACTAACCAAGAAATACTTACTTTTTCTTGAAATACTGTTGTAATATATCTGTAATCGTGCTATTCTAATTACCAAAATTCTAACAAATACCAGAAACGCACTTGCATTAGCGTTTCAACTATGTAAAAATAGAATTGTTAGAAAATTACTTGCCATTATTATCTATCAATCTTTGATAGAAATCAGTAACAACCATGACATAATCATGGCAAGAAGTACCGACTTCTTTGGTTCATGACAAGGTGGACCATTGAAACTATTAATTTGTGATTAAGGTTAGTAGGTTTACTAATCTACTAACCTATCAATAAATTGTACAAAACGTACATAAAGGGAGGAAAAAATAATTATGGCTTACAATCCAAAGTCTTATCGTAAGTTCGTAGCGGCTTCTGCATCAGCAGCTTTAGTTGCTTCTGCAGTAGCTCCAGCAGCGGTATCAGCTGACACTGACGGTTTTTCAGACGTTGATGACAGCACGAGACACGCTGACGCGATCAATGCACTTCTTGAAATGGAAGTAACTACAGGTTTCCCAGGTGGTGAATTCCGCCCGGACCAGACAATTAAGCGTGGAGAAGCGGCAATTATGCTTCAAAATGCACTAGGTCTTGAAGATGGAGATGTTGACGCAGTACCATTTGAAGATCTAGCAGAAAGTTCTGCAGCAGCAGTTGCAGCTCTTTACGAAGCAGATATTACTGATGGTAAATCAGAAACAGAATTCGGTACAGATGACGAAGTAACACGTGAAGAAATGGCGGCTCTAATCGTACGTGCGTACGAATTAGACACTGACGTTGAAGATCAGGACCTTCCTGATGCAGAAGACACTGTATTATCAGCAGAAGTTAACGCATTAGTAGCACACGGCTATGCTGATGGTTACCCAGATGGTAGCTTTGGTGTTGGTGACGACATCAACCGTGGCGACTTCGCAGCATTCTTATACAAAACTCACACTGGTGAAGAAGAAGAAGAAGAGGAAGTAGAAGAAGTTGCAGTTGAATCTGTAAGTGCCGATAACCTTAAACAAATCAAAATCGACCTTTCAGGCGATGTTGATTTAGAAGAGGCTGTTGAGGAAGATAACTACACAGTAGAAAACTCTAATGGTACAGAGCTTGATTTCTCAGTTCAAGTTGATGAAGGTTCTTCTACTGCAGCCGATGATACAAGAGTCACTCTTACTTTAGACAGCGATATGGATAACCAAGATGTCGTTACAGTAACAGTTGATGAAGCTGTTGCAGGTGAAGAAGTAGTAGAAGAAGTTGAATTTTTCGATACTACAGTCCCTGAAGCTAATAGTGCAGAAGTGGTTGGCAGCCATACTGTCAAAGTTAACTTCAGTGAACCAATTGACTTTGGTGAATTAGATGAAGATACAGGTGAAGTTGAAGATGGAGACATCGAAGACGCCTTTGAATTAAATGATGGTTCTACATTTGTTCGAAGCGTTACTCCATTAAATGGTGGAACTTCTGCCAATGTTGAGTTCTATAGTGAACTTGAAGAAGGCGAAAACACAATCACTGTTTCTAATGATTTAGAAGATTATGCAGGTTATAACCTTGTTTCTACTGAATTAGATTTTGATGTAGAAGTGGATGAGGAAGCACCTGAATTAGTAAACGTTAAAAATGCTACTCCATACAAAGCAACACTTGTATTTGATGAGGATATTGAATTAACGGGTACAGAGAACAATGCAATTTCTGAAGAACATTTCTACCACACAAATTCCAACAACCCTGCTAAAAGCGTTGAAGTAAGTGGAAATGAAATCGAAGTTTCTTTCGATGAAGATAAAGCTCTTCCTAACGGAACAGCATATCTATATGTTCAAGGAGAAGCCGTTCAAGACCTCTGGGGTAATGAAAACACCCAACAACTAACAGCTTCTGTAGAAGTTGAAAGCGACAATGATGCTCCTGAACTTTCTGAAGTAGAAAGCACAGGTCAGTCTACTGTAGAAGTTACCTTTAATGAAGAAGTATCTGATTCAGCTGAAGAGGAATCAAACTATACTTTATTAGATGAAGACGGTGATGAAGTAGAAGATGCCGTTACTAGTGCAGTACTAAATGACGATAGTGATGGTGTAACTTTAACACTTGATTCTCCAGTATACGGCAACCATACTCTAGTGGTTGAAGATGTAGAAGATGTATACGGAAACGCTATGAGTTCTGCAGAATACGACTTCTTTGTAGAAGATTCTACTCGCCCTAAACACGATGAATTTGACATCACTTTATATGATGCTGAAGAAGATGTTCAAACATTATATGTGGACTTCGACCAAGAGATGTCAGTAAGTGGTTCATATTCCGTAGAAGATTTAGATAAGTACCAATATGGCGGAAATGACTTATCCAGCCTAAGCGGTGTTTCTGTTAATGCTGTAGATGGCAACAGTGGCGTTGAAATCAAAAATGAAGTAGATGAGTCTGGTGTAGAATTCGCTGCTGATGAAGACTTAACAGTTGGTCGCGTAGCTGATGCTGCTGGTAACACTACTGTTAATTACTCTGATGACATTAATATTGATGCTGCCGACAATGTAGAACTAGATGGAGACGTTCGTGCAACGGATGTTGACACTATCGAGATGACTTTTGATGACATCTTAGCATCATTTGATGAAGATGACTTCGAAATAGAAAATACAGATGGAAAAGTAGAGCTTGCTGGTGTTGACCGCGTAGATGAAGATGGTCAAACTACAATTACTTTCACTTTAGCCGAAGGTTATGAGCTTGACCACAGTGCTGAAGATGGAGATGGCAATCAATTGAGTGTTAGTACTATCAACAGTGATGATGTAGAGTCTCAAAACGCCTATGGTGAAAAAGTGCTAGTAGATGATGAAACTGTTGTGGATGCCATCAACCCAGAACTAGTGGAAGATGGAGTAACACAAGAGGACAATGAAACAATCCAGTTAGAATTCGAAGAAGAAGTTGAATTCAGCAATGCTAGTACTGCCGCTACTGATTTAGTTTTAACTAATGAAGATGGCGAGGAACTTGTTCCAGATGTGGATTACACATTAGATGGAGATGCTGAAGGTACCCCTTCAACTACAATTGATGTTACACTAGTTAGCCCTTATGATGGAGACATTGATGTAGAAACAGCTTCCACTGTACGTTACATCAATGACGGAGCAACAGACTCAGAAGATAGCGCTGCTCCTAACTTTATATCAGCTTTCGATGAAGAGTTAGCATTTGACCTTACAGGTCCTGCAGTTACTAACGTAGAAGAAGGCGAGGATGCTTCTGAAGTAGTAATTAGTTTTAATGAAGAACTAGATGAAACTGAAGCTGAAACTTCTGGTAACTATTCCTTCTCTGGGGGTTTTGTTAGCTCAGCATCTTATGATTCAGATGATAATTCTGTTACATTATCCCTAGATACTGACGCATCTGACGAAGACACTGTTGAGGTAACTACATCTGTAACAGATGTTTATGGAAATGAATTAGATGAAGCAGTAACTTATGAAGTAGATTCTGAAGGAAACTGGACAGTAGTAGTTTCTGATGAAGAGTAATCGAAACATTACTCTGTAAGTATAACTGAATTGAGTAAGTAGAGACCCGAGAACGTAAGGAAATCTTTCGTTCTCGGGTTTCTTTTAATGCTTCTGCACATTAGCATTAGCTATTTTTTGATACCCTTTGGTAGAGAATAAGCTAAGGGAGCCATGGAAAAATAAATGGGTATTTGAGCTATTTTGCTTAAAGTTTGTTCATAAGAGAAAAGCAGAACAAAAAAGAAAAGAGAGGAATAGGATGAAGAAAACTTTTCAAAAGGGAGATATCGTACTTGGAGAACTACCCGACAATGCCATAGGCTCAGAGCAACAAGGAATAAGACCCTGTGTAATTATATCGAATCATGTCATCGTTGATAAATATTATGTGGTTGCTATTATTACAAGGCAAAGTGAAAAAAGGAATACAAAAGAACCATACATAGCTCTGATTAAAGAAACCCCTATGGACGAACCTTCCGAAATTCATGCTGAACAAATATTTGTTTTGAGTGAAGATAAGATGATTAAAAAAATTAATAGACTGCAAGGAAGAGATATGAATAGATTAGACGAAGCTTTACATAGTCAGTTTTTTGCTATATTTTCTAAAGATGATTATGAAACGGAATATAATCAAGGGGATATCGTGTTATTCAATAAGAGAACACATGGTTTAATAATATCGAACCAAAAAGGGAACTACCATGCCCCTGTTATAACGTTCATTCCTTTAGCTCCAGTTGATAGTATAAATTATTCAGATGAATTGTTAATTGTACCGAAACAAATCACAGGTTTAGAGTATGATACCTATGCTATACCGTATGCTTTACGAACATTTGATAAATCAAGATTCAAACATAAAGGAGCTAAAGTTGGTACCTTCCATCCATTTTATTATGGAGCCGTGAATTCTTGGATAGAACGAACGCTTGAGCTATAAGCAAGATTTCCTGTTTTCCGATGAAGCAGGTGAATCCATGGACACCTCATCATTGGTATATCAATGTAGAGTATAGTACTATAATAAATACCCTAATCTTTGCTGGATGCAGGGCGTATCAACCAAAAGAGCAACTCACCAAAGTTGCTCTTTTTGTGTTGGGAACCACTCCATCAAATCTATCCGAAAAGGACTTAACCAAAAACTCTCCACCCTACTTCCGTTTCTAAAACGAATCCTCCATAAGTAACCCTTACCATCTTCTTTGAACCGACGCTTACCGAATGTCTTTTAGACTTCCTTTCCCAAATAGGTATATTTCCAAGATTTTTAGTTAACCATGCTATTAACCTAAAACAAATCGAGGTGATAGCATTGACTCCCCAACCCGACTACTGGAAATCGACGAATGAGAATATAACCCAAGAATCCCTAGCAGTACTGAATGAATATTTACTTTCTCTTAAACTATCAAATAAATCCCAAGCCACCATCGAAAAATACAAGTGGGTCTTGGAACAATTCTTCACGTCTTGTTCCACGCCCATCGAACAGCTGACGTCGGATGAAGTCTTGTCATGGATGAACCAGTTCACAAAAGAAAAAAAGCCGCGGACGGTCGACTTAATCCATTCGACGCTTTCTTCCTTCTTCCAGTTCTGTCTAGCGGAAGATTATATGGACCAGCGGGTGATGAAAAAACGGTGGCGACCGAAAATCCCACAGGCTTTACCGAAATACTTATCGGAACATGAATATGCGAGAGTGTTACTAGAAATAGAGACTCTACCGATAAGAGACCGTGCGCTCATGCTCTTTCTATTTTCGACAGGGTGTCGGAGTTTTGAAGTGACCAACTTAGTGGTCTCTGATGTTGATATTCCGAAGCGAACCGCACAAGTGACAGGAAAAGGAAAGCGCATTCGAACCGTTCATTTTTCCGTCGAATGCCAATTAGCTTTGAAGGACTATTTAGCGACGAGAACCACCAAGGACGAAGACCCTTTATTTTTAAATAAGTTTGGACAACCGTTAGGGAAAAGCGGCATCTACAAAATCACAACCGAACTGGGAAAACGAGCAGGGATTTCTCATTCGCTCCATCCGCATTGTTGTCGGCATACGTTTGCGACGATGATGATGGCCAGAGGAGCGAACATCGAATTCATTGCCGATGAACTGGGGCATTCGAATCTCAATACGACACGGGTATACGCCCGAATACCAACAGAAGATATGAAAATGGAATACCAAAACAAAATGGGGTGAAGAGATGAATCAATCGATGATAGAGACATTTATCCAAGACCATCAAGCACGTTTCAGCCAAGAGACCATGCGAAGTTATCAGATTTCCTTGCATCAGTTTTTTTCGTTTTGTGACAAGCCGTTTGATGAAGTGAAACCCACCGACATCCGCGCATGGTTGTCGGACATGGAATCGAACGAGTTAAAACCAAGGACCATCCACGTCAAACTATCGGTGGTGAAATCGTTTTATCAATATTGCACCTAAAAAAATAAAGTCATCAAAAATCCTACCAGTACCGTCCATACCCCACGAGAAGATGATTCGCTTCCCTACTACTTATCGAAACAACAAATGGTGGAGTTAAAAGAAGCCTCAAGAGAACATATAAAAGATAGAGCCATTATTGAAACCCTTTATGCGACAGGGGTCCGAATCAGTGAACTGTTGAATATCCGCTTAGAAGATGAAGAGGTCATTTGCTTAAACAATTTTATGAGCCCTCATTTTACCTAAGTAATGATTAACTCCCCCAATAGAACCACTATTGACTCCTTTTTGAAACCTCTTCGCTTATCTCATAAAATAAGATGTACTAACAGAGTACATCTATACTTAGTTAATAATGACCTTCTTCCATAAATATATTAACCTGTATCGCTCATTTCATTATAGTGAGACTTCCCACAATGAGAAAACAGTTTCAGAAATCTGAAGGTTTATTGTGAACTATGTCCAATACATATTTAATGCAAAATATCAACAAAAAGTTTAATTATAGGGCTTTTTCAGTTAATTAGCCCCATTTCCCAAAAAAGACTTGACCTTTTTTAGCTATTTTCCTTAAACCACCTATAATTAGAATTGTATCAACAGAACAAGCCATATTTTTGGTGCTGAGAATGGAGGGAGTAGGGTGGTTGATGATTACATAGAAGGGAGGAGAAATTGGTCGTGGACCACTTAAGATTCATGAAACTTATGGGTTGAAGTTTCAACTGAACACGACCACATATCAAATAATTCTACTGGCAGATGAGACAACTTCATAGATTGGGGAGTCTTGAAGGTGCTCAGCCAGTAGTCAATGTTTAATAGGTATCTTAAATAAAAAATGGTAAGTCATGTAACAGGTAGTGGTTAAGGGTGGTGGAGTCGGGGTTTGGCCGCTTCGACTCCAATTAACAAAGAAGTCGATCATTCTAAAAGCATGATGAGATGTTGCAGTAGGGTGATTAATCAAGAATAGGGTGAAGTAATAGCGCTTAGTTTGGGGTTATTGGTTCATTTTAAAACAGGTTTCAGAATTAAGAAGTTTTCAGGTCGTGAAACGATAAAAGGAGAGTATGCTGGTGGAAGACAACCAAAATAAAATAATAGAAGTGTTAATCGATGAATTTGTCGATGTGTATTCAAAATATGGCGAGTCAGAGGATTTAAAGCATTTCAAGAGAATGCTTATCATACACGCAGAGTTAGTGTTGTTAAGCAAAGGATCAATCCCTCTTAAGTTAGTAGATTTTATCGCGTACATAAAAAAGAAGTATCGAGTCGAACGTTTTAAACTTCGGGTTACCGATAAGGGCCGTTTGCCTAATCGAATGACTAATGAAGTGATGGATAAAAACTAATTAAAAACGACTTCAGGAAGAAAACATGCTAATTATTAAATTAAAGAAGAGAAAATCATTGTGTAAGTGGGAAATTTTATAAACATAGGAAAAAGATATGGTAAAATCGAATGAGGTATAAGTGCTAAAAAAGAGAGAAGCCAATCTACTTATGAAAAGGAAGGGGATAATATGAAAACAAGATTCCTAGCAACTATTACCATATCTTTTGGATTATTAATTACTTCTGTACATAATGTATCAGCAGAGACCGAATTAACGGATATTGATCACCTAGAACATGCCGATGCTATTGAGGAGTTAGTTGAAGAAGGCATCGTACAAGGCCATGAGGATGGCACATTCCGACCAGACGAGATTGTTCAACGTGGTCAGTATGTGGCTTTTCTTGCTAGATTATTAGATTTACCAGAAGGGGATTCCAACTTTGAAGACTTACCTCAAACCGCTTCTCTTTATGCAGAGGTCAGTCGAGGGGTCAAAGCAGGAATTATTCAAGGGACCTTAGATAATAAAGCTAACGCTTATGATCCCATTACCAAGTCAGACGTAGCAGTGATGACCAGCCGAGCGTTAGAAAAGCATGAAAGAGCCGAGGATTTCCAAGGGCGTGACGGATTAGCTTTTATTGACGATGCCAATGAAATCGGCTCATACGCTGAGGATGCCATTGCTCAAATGCTCAAATACGACTTAATGGAATCCAATTTTAAGCGTGAGATCGAGCCTAATAAGAAAATGACGAGGGCTGATGCAACACTTGTGATTGCACGCATGCTTGACCTCATTGAAGAAGATGAACAAGATTCGTCACAAGAGCAAGACTCTAGCGATAACGTGATTTCACGTCCAGACGTGGAAGATGACATGTTAGTTCGTGACGATATAGAAGAATTTGCGATTATGGACGATTGGTCTTATGAAGGTGGCGAGTTGCTGTTTGATGGTGAGTCTATAGATTATGGGTTAGTTGATGAAAAGACATTAATTACTTTAGTTAACACCATGTTAGATGATAAGAGATGGTTTAATTTAAATCATGATGAAATGGAATTTAGTGATGGAGATACTTATAAAACTATTCGACTTATCATGGCTTCTAGAGAACTCCCTGCAAAAGGAACGGGACATGTTCCTTTTCAAATTCGTTATAACACGGAACTTGATAGTATAGGCACTGCAGAAAATGCCTTTTTAACCTTTAGTATTGATTCTCTTTTATATGATGCAGTTGATGGTGATGACCCATCTGAAGCGTATCAACAAAAGATTTATGATGCACTTAATGTTTTCTTTGAGTCTAGTGTTTCAGAAGATATGTATGATTTTATTATGAAGGAGCATCAGAAATCTAGTACAACTGATTATACAACACGTGAACGCAAGGTGTTTGGGGATATTGAGGTTAAGTTTGTTCCAGGAAATAGGAATGATGTTCACTTTAGACATATTGAATAGAAGAAGGTGTAAGTTTTATGTCAGAACGTTTTAAAAAAGGGATGGGCATAGTTTTAATTTTTTCGTTTATCATTGCAGTATCCCTAAATCCGAGTAATGTAATGGCATATCCAAATAATCAAGAAGAATTCGAAGAGTATTTAGATTCCATTGGATATCCTCAGGAGGTAAATGGCCAAAAGCCAAGTATTGAATCCTATGAGGATTATGAACAAATTGTATACGGGTGATCCTTATCAAGATCCTAAAACGATAGATGAACAAAATCGCATGTGTGATAACGGGAAAACTACAGAATATCGCTACAGCTTATGTGAGTGGTGAAAGTACCGATTCACAAACAACGTCTGTAACTCATACGGATACAGTTACCTTATCACGCTCTGAGTATGGTGAGGGAGTTCACCGAATTGAAAGGTGAATTAAGTCATTCACTATTCATAGTTAAAGAAGGAAAATATCTGAACCACATTACTAGTTTCTCCTATTCACAGACAAAGGGGATAACAGGGGATGCAGTAAACTTTCGCGATGCGTAAAAAATGTTGTTTTTTATCTGAAAATATAGAAATTAACTGGTCAAATATGTATAATTGTAATTAATAACTAATTATAGGGGGAATATTATGAATATTGCACTAGGAAAAGATGAGGAAGTTACAAGTAAGGGAAATTTTATTACTAACCTAGTTCTTGCATGGTTAAAGACAGATTTTTCTCTTACTAACAAAAGATTTATTGGTTTCCAGCCAAATACACTTCTAGGTGTATTCCCGTTAGGAAAGAAAGAAATTTCTTATCCATTAAAAAACATTGCAAGTGTAGGTGTATCAACACAATTTCATTTAAAAAGGTTTATCTTAGGACTAATATTAGTATTCATAGGTTTAGCAATGTTTGGAGATTCTTTTTTAGGTGGACTTATATTACTTGCTGTTGGTATATTACCACTTCTTAATAGTTTTACTACTACAATGGGTGTCACAAATAATGCAGGACAAGTAGTGAACATTGAAATGTCGATATTAGAAAAAGATAAAGTTCAGCAATTTATTAATGAAGTTAATATAGCTATTTCAGATGCTGCGTAAAATTTAACTAAAACAAAGGCTAGTTAATTTTAAAATCAACAAATAATTTTTATCCAAAAATAAGAAGCTTAGTGGGTTATATACTCCACTAAGCTTCTCTTAAATGGTGTGTTTCCTTAAAAGGAACTCTCCTCTTCTTCCTTCTCTTCAATCTCCAACGACTCTAAAATCTGTGGCCTCATAACGGGTGCTAATGTCCTAGCAAAGGTTGCCGTAATGTGGTTGCTATCAAAGTGAGTAATCACGTTACCGACAATGTAATAGCACTTATCGTCATCACAGAAATACTCATTGACATCAATCGTATCCACATTGCTTGGCATATCGTCTACTTGGCTTAATGGACTTTCGTCGCGAACAACCGTGTCACGTTCTGCGTAACATGCTTCTTCTGGATTGTTACTGTTTTCATCACTTTAATGGTTAGTTCAGCTGTTGCACCATCTTCGACAACAACGGCTAGAGTGATTGTTCTATTATCCAGTTCAATGACATTTTCATCACTAGTGAATAGCTCAACATCAACAAGATTTTAGATTATCCATGTTGATCTTGCACCTTAATAAATCTTCAAAAGATGTTGTTAGGCTCATCATCTTCAGCTAATTCAATAGAACTAACCTCCGAAGTTGATTTATCTTCAACCATGTGTTTAAATATCTGTCCATTCTATTTAACGACAATTATTGGAATAAAGCTTAGGGTCAGATGACATATTTAATTATTAATAGTTGTGGTATGATTAATGTGAATTACAACTTTCTATAATTTCGAGGGGATTTTACATGAATAGACAACGAATAGATGAAATTGGCTATATGCGTGGGATTGCGATGTTAGCGGTTGTACTTGTACATGTTACAGCAGTCGCATTTCGCATGGTTGAGCCCACTTCACAAACCTATTCATTTTATATGTTTATGAATAGATTCTTCCGTTTCGGAACTCCTACTTTCATATTTATAACAGGTTTTGTAATGTTCTATGGTTACTACTATAAACAGGTGAATGGGGCTTTTTTACGTAAGTATTTTAGAAATCGAATGCTTTTTATTTTTGTTCCTTACTTGGTGTGGGTGATCCTTTATGAAGTACACTTATATCATAATTCTGGACCATTCCAATTAACGCTCGATTATTTAAGTAATTTATTGGTACTCATTTTTCAAGGGAATACATTTTACCATTTTTACTTTTTCTTTGTGCTGATTCAATTATATTTGTTATTTCCTTTACTTTTATATGCGACGCAGAAGATGAAATGGTTTAGATGGTCACTTCCATTCCTGGGGCTTGTTGTTCAGGTAGTGGTGTACGTTACGAACTATCATTATAGCTGGTTACCTGCATCAACGTCATACTTCATGTCCTTTTTCTTTTACTTTTGCTTAGGTGGTATGATTGGTATATATTTTGAGAGAATCATGGCATCTTTTAAAAAAAGCGTTGCTGTTATCTTGATTATAATCATGCTAGTGGTGGGCAGTATATATGTTTACATGTATCATTTGATGAGGTGGGGCCTGAACAATTTTGGTCCACTTAATTTTGAGTATATGTATTTTATGTTTGCGAGTTTATCAGCGATTACATTATTGATGGGAACACATTATTTTGTTAAAAAAGGGCCTTCATGGTTAAGGAAGCAATTGAATGCCTTAGGTGCTTATTCATTTGGAATTTTCTTAATTCACCCGATGGTTATTAATTATTTAGACAACTTCTTGATATGGGATGGATCGCGATTGTTCCATATTGGTATCGGGTTGAGGTTTGTTTTAACTCTAGTAATCTGCTATTTGATCGTCTACTTATTTAAGAGATTTGTTCCATTATCTAACTATATTGTTGGGCGATAGTCACCAATGTAAGTCAATGAATATAAAACAATCAACCTATTTATACATCATCCAAGGAACCTTCTTTGGATGATGTTTCTTTTTTGAAACATATATATGAAATTAAGACTCTAAAGCATTTCAAGAGAATGCTTATCATGCACGCAGAGCTAGTGTTGTTAAGTAAAGGGTCAATCCCTCTTAAGCTAGTGGATTTTATCGTGTACATAAAAGGAAAGTATCGAGTCAAGCGTTTTAAACTCAGGGTCGTTTGTCTAATCAAGTGATTGTGGGGCGGGTGAAAAAAACTAATTAAGAAGATAACTGACTGGGAGTAAAAAATTGACTAACTTAGACCATATAAAACCATAGATGAAGCTAGTTAAAGGCGAACGAGTTTTTAATCAAAGGGCTTGGTTCGTCTGTTTTTGCCGACAATTACTAGTGTGAATTCATAGTTATTGAATTTTTTAACTAAATGTGGAAAATTTTATCGGAATTTATGGTAATATATTCTTGGTAAGCATTAAGTTCTAGTTACTAAGTAATGCATAATTGGAATTAAAAGATTTATAGGGGGAAGACAATGAGAAAGGTTGTTGCAATAGCAGTCATTATTTTACTAACGATGTTGACTCAGACACTTGTCCAAGTAAGTGCTGAAGAGTTGTCTTTTTCAGATATGGATGGTCATTGGGCTCAAGAAGAGGTTGAGTATTTAGCAGAGGAAGAGGTCATCGATGGTTTTGACGACGGAACTTTCAGACCACAGGAGACGATGACTAGAGGAGAGTTCAGCAAGATTTTATCCGGACTTATGGGAATTGATGTTGATGCGGATGTGTCTAGTGGGGATTGGTCTGAGTCTCATATTCATGGCTTGGTTGAACGAGGGATTATCGACTTAACTGATGATCCAGACGGCTTTCAAGCAAACGTCGACATTACGCGTTTAGAAATGAGCGAGATGATTGCAAAAGCTCTAGCTCACCAAAGCTCTAACTGGAGCGAAGCGTTAAGTAGTTTAGAAGCACTTGACTTTATGAATCTACCATTTGACGATCAAGAAGAGATTGATGAAGCAAGTCAACCATACATAGCATTGACTAACAGTTCAGGGATTATTAATGGCTATTCAAATGGTTTGTTTGAGCCAGATGGTTTAGCCACACGAGCCCACGTATCTGTTATGCTGTCACGCTTTTTAGAGGCGACAGAACAAACACCTGACCTTGAGCTACTTTTAAATCAATATGAAGGTGAAAAAATCATTCAAGATGTCTCCCAAGACCCATTAGAAGATGAAGAAGTGGCAAAAGAAATCCCTGTCTTACTTTATCATCACTTACTAACTGATGATGAAAATGAGAATAAGGATAATCGAATGATTGTCAGTGTCGAGCAATTTAAAGAGCAAATGGCTTTACTGCATGAACATGGTTACCAAACGATTAAGTTAGAGGAACTCTATCTATTTATTCGTGAAGACATTGATTTACCGGAAAATAGTGTTGTGATTACTTTTGATGATGGTTTAAAGAGTAACTTTGAATATGCTCAACCTATTTTAGAGGAATATGATTTTACAGCAGCCAGTTATTTAATCACGAATAGAGGTAAAGAGAAAGAAGAAGCGTTTGATCCTACTTATAATCAGTACTTTAGTTGGGAAGAGATTGAAGCTAGTCAGCACGTGTTTGAATTTGGCAGTCATACACATGGATATCATAATTTGAATGAAGGTCAAAGTGATTTTGTGACCAAATCTCGTGAGGAAATTTTGGAAGATTTACAGATTAGTATCGATTTAATAGAAGAGGACTTCCTCACCTTTTCATACCCATTTGGACAGTATGATGAGCGTTCATTGGAGTTATTAGAAGAACTAGATTTCAAGTTATCTTTCTCCACGATTGAAGGTAAGGTGATACCAGGCGTAAACCCCTTGGAGATCCCACGATTATTCGTATATCCTGAAACGACCATAGATCAATTTCAAGAATTAGTGGGTATTTAGCCAGGAAGAAAGTTCCTTTTAACAGGTGGTGAAGGTAATCAATAAATGGTGTCAGGCACCGGTTATCACACTTTTCCTAATTTTCTATGAAAATAATGGAAGTCTATGAGGGTATGTAGTAATATATTCATAAGTTTTTTGACTCAATGATCTATGGGGGGATACTGTGAAATTAGCTAAGAAGACAGTGATCGTGGTAAGTATTTTATTAATCGTCGCAGCTGGGGTTCAAACGTTTGCAAAAGAAGTTTTAGACCAATATGAAACGCAGAGAGGAAACATAGCCACTGTTGAACAAGAGGACATACATAACTCGATAATAGGCAACAAAGTTAAAAAAGATAAGATTCCCAAAATTTAAAAGGGGATCTTATCTTTTTATTTACAATAACAGTCGAAAGGTCAGTGTTATATAAAATAAGGATAACTAAAATCTGCTTAGGGCTTCATCTAGTAATTGGTTTTCCCGGTCCTTTTTCGTCTCTTTATAATGATCCTCAACCGGTTCAGCATCATTTTCCGAGTGTCCGTTTTCTTCCAGGTCGTCAACCATTTGATCATAGACATTATAAAATGCCTCGTCAGTATTATCCTCTAACTGATCAGCTGCTTCTTTATATTTTTGAAAGAAATAAGAGTAAGATACACTCTCGTCACTATCACGCCGATCACGATATTCATCATAAGCATATTCTGCTAATTCGATGAGCTTTGCCTCAGCCTGCTGTTGTAAAGATTCAAAAGTTGGCTCATATTGTTGAACAATCTCATCAGCTGATTTTTCACTTTCATTTTCATTATTATCTTTGGATTGCTCATCTTCTTGATTATTCGAATCAGAAGTGGATTCCTCTTCTTCATTTTCACTTCCCTTAGATGAAGACTCCTCATCACCGTCATTGAAAAATTCTTCAGCTTTCTCCTGAGTTTCCTCTGACGGTTCATCATTGACCTCACTGTTTTCGTTTTCTTCTTGTTCCTCATGACTTTCATTTTCTTGATGTTCTTCTTCGGAGGACTCGGAGGATTCAGAAGTTTCATCTCCCTCCTCAAATCCACCAGTAGGGATTTCCTGTTCGCCGGGTAAAACAACTTCAAAGTCATTAGCGATTATTCGATCCACATTTTCATCGGCTGTGTCATAAGACTTAATAAAGAAGAAATAGACAAAAGTACCTACTCCAATTAATAGGATGGCTAGTAGTGCTAATAATAATTTTTTCCACATCTGTATTCACCTACTGTTGTTCTAAAATGATGTCACGATTATACCATATAACTGTAGAGAATTTTATGAATAATGGGAATTTGTAAGGAAAAATTTGCATGATTACCTTGAGATATCCAATCTACTAAGCTATAATGACTAGAAAGGATACTGGTAAAAATGGGATATTTATTAATATATTAGTAGGAGTGAGAAATGTATGAAGAAAAGTTGGAAGAAACAATTAGCAGTTGGAACTGCAGCAACCGTCGCAGCAACACCAATGTTGGCAGTGCCTGGGGGAGAGGTAGCAGCTGATAACCACGGCGACTTCGATGATGATACTAGCGTACCCACGGATCAGGTGCCAAGCCAGTTTTATAAGTTGGCATATGTTTATATGGAGTTAAGTGATTATGATATGAGTGATGCTCAAACATCAGCAAAAGGGTTAGCAGTAAATAATCATGAGTTTAATGATAACTTCGTAGAAAAGCTTGCTAACTTTATATATTCTCAGGATGCTGTTCAATATTTCGAAAATGCTGATGCTGTTTATGAACAATTTAATACTCATTATGAAGATGGTGTAGATGATTTTTCATTTGGTGATTTCACTAGTGCTTTATTAGGGTTATATGGTGATATGATAAGCGTTTATGAAGAGAAAAAAGATGAATTAGATGGTGTAAGCTCAGATAGAGCCAATGAATTGTTACAAGAAGCCTTAGATGAAGCAAAAAGCAATGCTGAAGGAAGTGAAGAGTTCAGTGCATTGGTAAGTGAAGGATTAATTTCAAATGATGATAGTAATGCTCTATTAGAAGACTTACTTGCTTTTAATATTGAAGGGCAAGATGAAAATACAGAAAACGTTAAAGAGGCTCAGGCAGCTTTAGCTCAAGCTTTATATGATTATAAAGAAGTAGACGAAGGTGAGGAAAGTGATGATTCAGGAAGTGGAGGTTACACCCCTCCATCCGACGACGAAGAGCCAACTGAAGAGGAAGGTTCGTTAGATATAGGTGGTAGTGCTGAAGTCGTATCAGAAGAAGACGATGACGGACGAACTTACACTCGTGTTCGTGTAAACGCAGATTCTGTTGCCGATAGCGTGAAGGATAAAACGGCTGAGGAAGTCTCTCGTGTTCGTATTTCTGCTGACGATGTTGAAGGCTCAAGTGGAACTCGCGTATCCGTTCCGAAGCAAGCACTTGATGCAATTAAAGAAGTTAATCAAGAAGCAACTGTTGAATTCTCCAGTTCCAAATCTTCATACGAAGTTCCGGCATCTGAGTTTGACGATGAAGATGAGGATGTGGAATTTGAGGTGAACATGTCTGAGGTTTCTGAAGAAGAAGCTGACGAATTGTTCGAAGGTCAAACATCTAATCGTGTAGGGCCAGTAGTTGATTTCTCAATCACTGCAAATTATTCCGATGGCTCAAGCCGTCAATTAACCCGTTACAATTCATACGCAACTCGTAATGTAACGCTTGATGCTGATTACGATTACGATTCTAGTCGTACAACGGCAGTTGTGTTTACGGATGGTGAAACACAGTTCGTTCCATCTATTTTCTCATCTGATGAGGAATTAGGTAATAGTGTCGCCATCAAACGTCGTGGCGATACACGTTACTCAGTCGTCGAAAACGAAGCTGACTTCACTGACATTAACGACCTTTGGAATGAAGAGCAAGTTCAAAAGCTTGGTAACAAACTAATCGTTCAAGGTAAAGAAGACGGCTCATTCGCACCGCAAGACCGAATCACACGCAACGAATTTGCAGCATTAGTTGCTCGTTCACTCGGTCTAGTAGCAGATGAAGACTATGAATCTGGTTTAACAGACGTGTCTGATGAAGCTTGGTATAGTGACTACGTTGAAGTACTGCATGAAGCAGGAATCGTTGAAGGTCACGGAGACGGCACCTTCCGTCCATATGAAGAAATCACACGTGTGGAAATCGCAGCCATGGTTGGACGTGCACTGGATTACGTCGGCTTTGACGAGTCTAAGCTAGGCGAAGGGTCTGTTGAAGACTACAGCGACCTTAGCGAGATCCCAAGCTGGGCACATGATACACTTTCAAAACTTTACCAGTCTGAACTAATGCAAGGAACTGGCAGTGGAGACTTCCAGCCATACCGTAACGCTACACGCGCTGAAATGGCGAAAGTTGTACATGAGTTGCTAGTGTTTGTTGAGTTTATGAATGAGTAATATAGAAGACGAGAGGTTTTGTTAGCCTCTCGTTTTTTCGTTTGAAGAGACATTTGAATTATTTATAGGGTAAACCCAAAAGCAGTTCCAGCTCTATTCCTCGGTTTTTATTATAATTACTTATACGGACCTGAAGAATGTAAAAACATGTTGATATATGTACTGTTTTTAATGTATGATATCTATTGAACCATCAACAACTAAAGAATTGAAAGTATTGAAAGGGCAAACCATCTGAAAAGGTGGGACGCAAAGCCTAGGGTCTAAGGTTATATAAAACTATGATCGCCTGGTTGCCATGTGATTAATGGCTATTCTGTTACTTTATTTGGGTAGTCATTTTTTTATGTGAAACAAAAGTTAATAGATAAATCATAAGGAGATGTATTTTGGGAAGAAATTTTTCCATTTGATGTCGTAGTTGATGAGTCTTTTATACAAATATGGTAACTGATTAAGGTGATTGTTAACGCTTAAACGGGCAATAAAAGACCTTGCTTTCATGCCCCACGAGGATCAAAAAGTGGAGGGATATTAATCGTGAAACAATCATGCTGTGTTGAAGGTTGTGACAACCCTATCAAAGTAAAGTCGAAACAGCTTTGTGATAAACATTACACTCGATTGAGAAGACATGGAGATGTTCAAGAGACAATGAAGGTTAGACATGAAAAATGTCATGCCCCGAACTGTCAATCGAAACATTTTGCCAAAGGATACTGTCAATATCATTATAATAGATATAGCCGATACGAAGGTTCTTATTTAATTAAAACAAAACGTCCTTGTCAAATTAAGGGTTGCACTAAACCCCATAGTGCTAAAGGGTATTGCCAGAAGCATTACTATCAATATGTAACAAAAAAACGAAATCGTAAGCATAAAGTTAGTTGATTGAAAAACGGTGAACGTCGAAAATCATAATCAACTAACATAGTTATTAAAAAGCTAGACCTGTTAAACAGGTCTAGCTTTAGTTATGATGTTTAAACATCAACTGTTATAGGGTATGAAACCAGTCTCAAGACCGTTTTACGACTTTGTTAGGCGCGAGATGTCCGATAGAGGCAGTCTCAAGACCGTTTTACGACCTTTTTAGGCGCTGAATGTCCGATAGAGGTAGTCTCAAGACCGTTTTACGACTTTGTTAGGCGCGAAATGTCCGATAGAGGCAGTCTCAAGACCGTTTTGCCACTTAGTGAAGCTCAAATTGACCAAGAGAGGCGACGACCTCCTTAAACAATCTCTTTTAATAACCCAGGCCTTCCTAAAATGTACCCCTGTCCTATTGGGATTTGTAACTCTTTTGCCATGGCTATCTCCTCGGTTGTCTCAATTCCCTCTAAAATTAGCTGACAATCATATTCCTTGCAGTACCTGTCCATAAACTTAATAATGGACTGCTTTTGTTTAGATTGATGAAGGTCTTGAGCAAAATACCGATCCAATTTTAAATAGTTTGGTTCGATTTCAATAACAGATCTGAAATCAGAGCTACCATTTCCAAAATCGTCAATAGCAATCAGATAACCTGATGACTTTAAGTTACAAATTTGTGCTTTGAAACTATTAAAGTCGCTAATACTTTCGCTTTCTAGGATTTCTAGTACTATTTGTTGACTTTTAAGGTTACTTTGATTAATAATTTGATTAAGAAAAGATGGAAAATTAGGGTTTAAAATAGTTGATGGGAAAACATTTAAGAACAAGTTGCCATCTTTTCCTAAGGAACCTTCCGATTGGTAGGTTTTAACAGCTTTATGAATGGACCGCGAATCCAATTCATAGAGCTGTTTTTCTTTTTTAGCCTCTTGAAATGTATGCTCCGGATTAGGATATTCATATGATCTTAATAGAACCTCATAACCTATTATTTGCGAATGCCATAAATCATAAATAGGTTGGAAATAATGGAAAAACTTCTCTTCCGTGATAAAACTTTTAATAGACAAGCATCTAAACCACCTTTCATTTGTTTGTAAGAAAATACAAAAAAAGGCGAACCAAAGAAATTGGATCCCCTCTCCCAATATCCTTCGGTAACCAGTCGTCCATAGCATAAATGCGTTAGGTACTTGGCTTTGCGTCCTTACCTTTCGATAAGTTTGCCATTTTCGAGAAAATATAAATTTTGCATAGTGCAATTATATCATTTGTTGTCTGGTATTCAATAATCCTAAATAGAAAAAAGTCACATTTTATCGAAAATTGTCTGAACATGAAGTGGCTAGAGTTGCTTAGGTTTGTTTACTAAAATTGATACGCAACACGTGCTAAATGGTGAAACTGTTACCTTGGTTGTTAGTGTTTGTTAGGTTCATTAATGAGTATAAAAATTATAAAAGGTTATAGACGAGGGGGTTACTAAGCCCTTCGTCTTTTTATATATTACCTATTTGGTATAATTTTGTATTGGTATAAATTCCTTACAATTATACATATCTGCTGAAGGATTAAATTTATAATAATTATTTTAAAAATTAAAATAATTGGAGGTTTTATTACACAAGCGAAGAATATATATAGGAAAGAACCAAATATATATTAGGAGTGAATATAATGAAGCATATTATTCAAGATTTTGAAAACCTACCAACTACATGTATATCGGATGTTCTTGGTGGTTTAACCAACATGAGCCCTGAGATCAAACCAGTGCGTAAAGATTTAAAGTTGGTAGGAAGAGCTTATACCGTAAAAGTTAATATTCCTGATAATCGCTTTCTTCTCAAAGCTATGAAGGAATCACCAGAAGAAAGTGTTTTAGTGATTGATGCCAACGGAAACCGTGAGAATGCGATTTGTGGTGATTTTATAGTAGGTGTATCTAAGCTAATGGGGATTAAGGGGCTCATAGTAGATGGGGTAGTTAGAGATCTATCAGAAATCAGAGGGATGAATTATCCAGTATTTTGTAAAGGGAATACACAAGCAGCAAGCCTTAAGCATGGCTCTGGGAAGATAAATACCCCTATATCGTGTGGCGGTGTAAATGTGGAAACCGGGGATTTAGTAGTAGCTGACCTTGATGGAGTAGTTGTTGTACCTGAACAAAGAATTGGTGAAGTGTCTCAAAAAGCAAAAGAAAAAGTTCAAAAAGATATGGAACGGGAAAGCAAATTTCTTCAGAGTAAAGAGACAGCATTATCCTATATAGAAGAACAAATACATACTTTATACTAATTTAACTTTTCAAAATATTTCGTATGAAAGGGTTTACAAAGAAATGGCGCAGTGATAATATTAAGAAAATATTGAATATTGCTATTAGTAGTTAAACGTTTAACAAAGTATATAAGTTTTGTGTTCATTTACACATATTTGTTATTAAAAGCTTCAATATTGTAGCGCTAGGTTTTTTGAACGATAGTTAAACGTTTAACTGATGAAACTATGAAAAGGTGATTTTGTTGGCCACAATTAAAGATGTTGCTAATAGAGCTGAAGTTTCAACCGCAACAGTATCACATGTGATAAATAAGACGAAGTTTGTTAGTCAAGAAGTCCGTGATAAGGTGCTCAACGCAATTGAAGAAACAGGATATATACCTAACAATATTGCGAGGAGTCTGAAGGTGAATCAGACAAAAACAATAGGGCTAATCGTCGCATATATTGAGAATCCAATATATTCGGGCGTATTTAGAGAGATAGAAAAGTATGCTAGAAATCACGGTTATTCGGTACTAATCTGTAACAGCAATGATGACCCAGATATTGAGGAAGAACAGATTCAGTTACTATTAACAAATAGGGTGGACGGACTTATTATTGTTCCGTCAAAGAATTCTAAAATTCCTAAAAAAGGTTTAATTCCGGAAGGCTTCCCGGTTTGTTTCCTAAACAGACAACTAAGTGGTTATTCAGTGCCCAGTGTGGTTATTGAGAATAAACAAGCCTCTTATGAAGCGGTAAATCATCTGATTCAAAAACATAATCAAAAAGAGGTAGGGATCATACTTGGTGAAAGACATAACCAGTTGAGTAAAGAACGTCATGAAGGTTACCGACTAGCTTTATTAGAAAATAGTATAGAATACAACGATGATTTAGTTATTGAAGGTTATTCTACCTTTCAGGGAGGAGTTAGCGCTGTTAGAGATTTAGCTTCTGAAGGTTACTTTCCCGACTCTGTATTCATTACTGGTACAACAATGATGCTAGGATTTATGTTCGAACTAAAAAAAATGGGAATTAGTTGCCCAGCAGACATATCGATTATTGGATTTAGTGATACAAACATGAGTCCGCTGATGGACCCACCATTATCAGCAGTTGCCCAGCCGATCAATAAGTTAGCCGAAAGGTCAGTTGAATTATTATTTGAACAAATTGATGGTGCAAAGAAAGGCGATTTAGTTGAAGTTCTGTCCTGTAAGGTGAATTATAGAATGTCGTGTGGTTGCCATTGGGAGCCTAAGTTCAGTCAATCTAATTACGACAAATTTTACGAAAGCGTTTACTCAGAATAGTAGCAGTTAGAAAGGGGACTTCACTTCCATGAGTAGAATAGCTATTCCTTTTGGGGAAACATATATTTCATCTACTAAATTAGATGATGCAGACTTAATTATGCCAACAGATATGGAGGCATTAGAGAATCCAAGAAAGCAAATCAAAGATAGTTTAGAGAATCCGATTAATAGTCAACCTCTATTTGAAGTCTGTCGGGGGAAAGATTCTATTGTGATTGTTATTAACGATATTACAAGACCGAGTCCGACAGACTTATTTGTGGAGGAAATGCTCAAACAATTAGAAAAAGTAGGTGTTCAAGATGAACAAGTAACATTACTTGTTGCTCTTGGTAATCACCGTCCTAATACTGATGATGAATTAAGGGGTATGGTTGGCGATGAGGTGTTTAATCGAATAAAAATCGTCAATCACCAAGCAGAGAATCAAGAGCATTTAGTGTACTTAGGAGATACAAAACGAGGGCTTCCTATTATAGTTAATAAGTTAGTAGCCGAAGCTGATATTACGATCTTAACGGGAATAATAACCCCACACCAATCTGCAGGTTATAGTGGTGGGAGGAAAAGTATTATGCCTGGAGTAGCAGGAATTGATGCACTAAAGAGGCACCACTCATTCCCAATAAGATCTTATAGTCCAATCATGGGACAATTAGATGATAACCCTTTCCATGAAGAATCACTGGAGGCTGCGAAAAAAGTTGGCGTTGATTTCATTATAAATGTAGTGAAGAATAGCCGAAAAGAAATTGTTTCTGTAGTAGCAGGTGAATTAGAGGGAGCCCACGAAGAAGGTGTAAGAATTTGTGATGAGAGTTGGAAGGTGAAAGTACCTGAAAGATACGACATCGTAGTAACTAGCCCTGGTGGTTATCCTAAAGATTTTGACTTACATCAATCGCAAAAGGCGATGCCACCAGCTGAAGTAGTTACAAAAGAAGGTGGAGTCATCATACTGGTCGCTGAGTGCAGAGATGGCGTCGGCAAATTTGCCAAATGGCTTCAAGATGCTGCCCAACCACAAGATGTTATTGATGCATTTGAGAAAGTTGGCTTTACTCCTGACCATTCATCAAAAGCATTTATGTTAGCAAGGGCGTTGAAACATTATGAAATTATCTTAGTCAATCCAAATATTGAAAAAGAGTTAGTGGAAGATATGTTTTTCAAATATGCGAAGACACTGGATGAAGCAATTGATCAAGCAGAGGAAATAATTGGTGAGGATAATAAAAAGCTTGCAATACCTTATGCAGTGGATTGTATACCACAACCAATATAATTATAGGGGGAAATTAAACATGGGCAAATTATCAAAAATGTTAGGTGTTGGTTTAGCAGTTTTACTTTTTACTTTTTTAGCTGCTTGTAACGAAGAGGGGAATGGAGGTAATGCTAATTCCTCTAATGGTGATTCTTTTTATGATGGTGATGATGTTGAAGTAATTGTACCCTTTAGTGCAGGAGGGGGTACAGATTCGTTAATTCGCTTCCTTTCGAATTACTTCCAAGAATATACAGAAGGAGCGCCTAGTTTTCAAGTTCAGAACATAGAAGGTGGAGGGAGTATCAATGGAGCGAATGAGTATGTTGATTTAAGAGATGCGGATGGTTACTCACTATTAGCAACAAGTGCTTCAACTAAGATTCCTTTCTTAATTGGTCAAGAAGAAGTTCGTTATGATTTAAGAGAGCTACAGCCTGTACTTGGAACCCCGAATGGCGTAGTTTTATATACTTCACCTGATACTGGTATTACAGAAGGTGCTGAAATTAAGGATGCAGACCAAGAATTGACGCTAGGTGCTACATCACCAACTGGTATTGATGTAATGACTTTATTAGCAATTGAAGTTTTAGATATAAGAGACGATATTCAAATTATATTCGGTTATGAAGGTGCGGGCGCCTCAAGAGTTGCATTTGAACAAGGTGAAACAAATTTAGACTACCAAAGTGGTACTGCATTCCAAAGTGATGTGACGCCACTAGTTGAAGAGGGTAGCGCAGTTCCATTATTCTCATACGGTTTTACAGATGAGAGTGGAGATATTATTAGAGATCCAGCATTTCCTGATATTCCAACAGTAAAAGAAGTATATGAAGATATGTATGGTGAAGAGCCCTCTGGCGAAGCATGGGATGCTTATCGTGCGTTCGTAGGTGTAGTTAATAACTTACACAAATCGGTTTGGATTCATGAAGATGCTCCACAAGAAGCGATCGATGCTTTAGGTGAAGCGGCGACAGAATTAGTACAAGATGAAGACTTCCAATCTGAAGGTGCAGAAGTTCTAGGAAACTATGATCCACTAGTAGGAGAAGAGTTGGAAGGTGCAATTGATTCACTTACAAGTATTGAAGAAGAGACATTAGAGTGGGTGAGAAATTATTTAAAAGAAGAATATGATGTAACTGGATTGGTAGAATAATAGAGTTGGTGCGATTGCTACGGGAATATAGATATTGTAGCAATCGCATTATATATGAAGGGTGATGTATACATGCTAGAGGCTGCTTTAGACGCTTTGTTTATAGTCCTTGATCCTTCTAGAGTTGTCTTTATTTTTATCGGTATTTTAGTAGGAGTAACGATTGGCTTCTTACCTGGTTTAGGTGGTCCAGTTGGTATGTCATTACTTTTACCATTCATTTTTGGAATGGATCCATACTCTGGAATAGCCTTATTGATGGGTATGGTTGCCGTTATACATACAGCTGATACCTTCCCAGCAGTACTATTAGGTGTGCCTGGGTCCTCAGGGTCTCAAGCTACAATAATGGATGGTTATCCTTTAGCACAACGGGGTGAGGCATCAAGGGCATTGGGAGCCGCATTTTTTTCATCAATTATTGGTGGAATAATAGGTGCAGTTATTATGTTTTTTGCTATTCCAATTGGTCGTCCAATTGTTTTGATGTTTGGGTCACCAGAATTATTTATGCTTTCTGTATTAGGTCTGAGCATGGTTGGCATTTTGGCAGGTAATTCTGCTATCAAAGGACTTTTAGCAGGTGCTACAGGAATGTTATTAGGAACAGTTGGTGGTGCTCCTGCGACTGCTGAATACCGTTTTACGTTTGAGTGGATTTATCTATTTAATGGAATCCCACTAACGGTCTTAGCGCTTGGTTTATTTGCATTACCAGAGATGATCGATCTTTTAACTCAAAAAAGAAGCATTGCTTCATCTAGTAAACTAGAAGGGAGCCGTTTACAAGGTATTAAGGATGCTATAAAGCATAAGTGGTTAATTTTTAGAAGTTCATTGATTGGTTCTTTTGTTGGGTTTATACCAGGGTTAGGTGGTAGTGTCGTTGACTGGATTAGCTATGGTGTAGCCAAACAAACGAGTAAGAACAATGAGAACTTTGGTAAGGGAGATATTAGAGGAGTTATTGCTCCTGAAAGTGCCAATAATGCCAAGGAAGGTGGTACTTTAATTCCGACTATCCTATTTGGTATTCCAGGAAGTGGTACTACGGCGATCTTACTTGGTGGTTTAATTTTGTTAGGTGTTAGTTCTGGACCAAGTATGTTAACAAGTGATCTGGATGTGACCTTAACAATTGTTTGGACTCTAGCATTAGCAAGTGTATTTGGTGCTATTGTCTGTTTATTAGTTGCGAAACATGTAGCTAAAATAAGTTTGATTTCTGCTGATAAGTTAGTACCTTTTTTGTTAATCATCATGATGGTTGGAGCTTACCAAAGCACTAGACATTGGGGAGACTTTTTGATCTTTATTTTAATTGGGATCATTGGGTGGTTCATGAAGCATTTGGATTGGCCAAGAGCGCCCTTGTTAGTTGGTTTTGTATTAGCAACTTCTGCGGAAAGGTATTTACATCTTTCTATGTCACGATATGGATTCGAATGGTTAAGCAGACCTATGGTATTAGTGATTGGAGTCATAACTATTCTCATAATTGTGTCTGGAACGCACATGAAGAGGAGAAGTAACAGGATGGCAGGAGGTGGTGATCATGGATAGAAAAAAGATATCTATATTATTTTCATTGTTTATGATTGCCGTTTTCTCATATTTAATTTTTGAAGCAAGTGGGTTTCAAGACCTAGCAAGATACTTCCCTTATACGATTGCTATTGGGGCACTAATTCTTGCAGTTATTGATTTGATTCTACAGTTAAAAGACTATAGAAAAAAATCTGAAGATGGTGAAGTAGATCAACTCCCTATTAAATCATTCATTTATATAGGATGGATTATTGGGTATATGTTGTTGATAGTCTCATTTGGATTTATTTCGGCAACAATTATATTTTTAGGTTCATTCTTATGGTTAGAAACTAAATTTAAGTTATGGAAGATTTTAATCTCTATTGGTATCGTTATAGGTTTATTGTACGTCATTTCAACATTTATGAATATTCAATGGCCGACAGGATGGTTATTTTAAAAGGTGGTGTTATTTGATGAAGCCAATTAAAGTACTAGCAGCAACAGGTATGTTAGGAACAGGTTTTTCGGAGAAATCTTTCAATCGTGCTTTAGAGCAACAACCAGACGTGATTGGTTGTGATGCTGGCTCTAGTGATCCAGGGCCGTATTATTTGGCGACTGATACACCGATGAGCTCAAGGGAAGCGGTAAAAAGGGATTTGAAAATCATGATTCAAGGAGGTATATCTAGTGATATTCCTGTCATAGTTGGATCAGCAGGAACTTCAGGAAGTAATCAATCAGTAGATTGGACGACTGAAATAGTTGAAGAAATAAGTGCAGAAGAAGGGTTATCTTTTAAACTTGCAAAGATCTATTCTGAAATAACTAACGAAAGACTTATCCAGTATTATAATAATGGTAAAATTAAGCCACTTGAAAATGCTCCTGAGATTAACGAAAGTACTTTTGGAAATTTATCAAAAACAGTAGCGCAAATGGGGCCTGAACCTATGATTCGAGCCTTGGAACATGGAGCAGATGTTATTATTGCCGGTCGGTCTAGTGATACATCAATTTTTTCAGCGGTTCCTTTAAAAGAAGGAGTTGATAACGGGGTTGTTTGGCACGCGTCAAAGATTTTAGAGTGTGGAGCTGGGTGTGTGGAGAAAAGACTCCATCCAGATAGCATGTTTGCTTGGATATATGATGACCACTTTGTTATTGAACCACCGAATCCACAGATGAAGTGTACACCTGTGAGTGTGCTTTCGCACTTTTTATATGAAAATACCGATCCCTATCAGTTATATGAGCCGTCCGGAATGATTGATACTACGGATTCTCATTACGAGCAGTTAGGTGAGCGTAGTGTCAAGATTAGCAATAGTCACATGGTGCATTCTGACCAGTACACTGTGAGACTGGAAGGGGTTAAAGTTGATGGCTTTAGAAGAATTTGTATAGGAGGTATTCGTGATCCGTTTGTTTTAAAACAGCTGGATGAGTTTTTAATTGATGTTAAGCAAGTTATCCAGAAGAAGGCGAAAGAAAGCTTAGACATTGACCAAAAACACTATGATATTAACTTTAGAACATATGGTCAATCTGGTGTGATGGGAAAATTAGAGCCAGAAGGTGAGTCGATGCATGAAGTTGGGCTTTTGATGGAAGTGAAGGCAGAAACACCTGAATTAAGTCAATCAGTTATGTCAATTGCTTGGCATACCGTTTTACACCACCCAATAGATGAGTGGTCGGGGTTAGTTAGTCAATTAGCTTTTCCATACTCTCCACCAGATTTTGATGGAGGAGTGGCTTATAGTTTCGCATTAAACCACGTACTTGAATTAGACGACCCGTTTGAGCTTTTTCCGATAGAATATCAGGATCTACAAGGTGGGGTAATATGAAGTTAGGAGACTTAGCAAAACTCATACGATCCAAAAATGCAGGACCATTTATGTTGACAATCGATATCATTTTAAAAAGTAAAGAACACTATGAACGCGTGATTAACTCGAATAAGATTACCAAGGAATCTATTTCAGAGTTATATGGGATAGAGAAAGGTGAGATTCACCTTATCCATTGTCCTGAGATTAATGCAATTAAAATATCATTTGGAAGGTTAGTCACCTCAGGCAGCTTTGGAGATACTGATGTTTTCGGTGGTCAACAACACGGTCCTTTAGTCAATTTAAATATATAAAAAGAAGGGTAAAATATGCAGTACAAAAAAATAGCCATTCTTATATTTGGACTATTAGTTGGTGCCCTATTTTATAATTTAAATGTCCCTGCAGGCTGGTTGATTGGTGCCGTTGTTGCAGGGATTATTTTCACGTTAACCTTCGGAGGTATAGAGAAGACAGATGTCATATTTAGGTTAGGCTTAACGGTTATAGGGGCCAGTATCGGTTTGAAAATTGATACCAGTTTTTTTGTTTCATTTAAAAGCTATTTGATTCCACTGTTTATAAGTATTCCTTTGACACTGATCCTTGCAATTGCTTTATGTAAGTTATTATTTAAGTATTCGAACTTGGATTATAAAACAGCTCTATTTTGTTGCATTCCAGGAGGGGCTTCGGAGGTAATTGGTACAAGTAAAGAAGCAGGTGCAGATGAAAGAATTGTGGCTTCGTTTCACACAGCTAGGATATTTCTATTCGTGTTGTCCATTCCGTTAATAATTGGTGTCTCACGAATCAATGTAACAAGAAGTAGTGAAAATATTTGGAATAATAATTTTAATTTGGATTTTGTGCAAATTCTCGTTATAGTTTTTATTATAGTTGGATCCATATTTTTAGCTAGAATTGTGAAGATACCAGTAGGACCACTAATTTATGGTATGCTACTTGCATTTGTCGTGAATCAATATCTAATCGATATAGCTGCCACGTCTAACTTGTTATTCATTATCGGACAAGTTATCATTGGAACAATTATTGGTCAAAAGTTTGATTTAGATACATTTAAGCAATTGAAACAGATAGGTATCGTTGCAGCTGTCACGTTATTTTTACTATTTATGGCGAGCTTGTTTATTGCCTTTATATTCTCAATCATGTCTGATTTGAAATATTCAAGCAGTTTACTCGGTACTGTTCCAGCAGGTGCAGCAGAAATGTCGTCCACAGCATTCGCTCTTAACTTGGACCCTTCGATTATAGCAGCCTTACAAACAGTTCGACTGCTGACAATTTATTTACTTTTACCTTTTTTAATCTCCTATACTTCCAAAAATCATATAAGAGGTTAACTACATTTTAGGAGGTCATAATGATGCAAGACAAAATGAATAGACTAAAGGAAATTTTACGAGAAATGGATAGTGTTGTTGTTGCTTTTTCTGGTGGGGTAGATAGTACATTTCTACTAAAGGTTGCAATCGATGAGTTAGGCCGTGATAAGGTACTAGCCGTTACTGCAGATTCGGAGACTTATCCAGAGAGTGAGCTAAATGAAGCAATTGAATTAGCTAAATGGATGAATGCAAGGCATAAAGTGTTAGAAACCTCAGAGCTTGCGATACCAGGGTATAAAGAAAATGATAAAAATCGTTGTTACTTCTGTAAGAAAGGTTTGTTTGATGAAGTCTTGCCAATTCTAAAAGAAACGAATTACAATAATATCGTTTACGGATTGATTGCAGATGACATGGGTGAGCACCGCCCAGGTACACAGGCTGCTAGAGAATATGGTGTGCGTGGCCCATTACAAGAAGCTGAGTTGTATAAAGAAGAGATTCGAGAATTATCAAAAAGCTTGAAGATTCCTAACTGGAATAAGCCGTCATTTGCTTGCCTGTCTTCTCGAATTGCTTACGGTGAAGAGATTACACAGGCGAAGTTAACGAAAGTAGAAAAATCAGAAGAATATTTAAAGAGCCTAGGACTAAAGCAAATCCGTGTACGAACTCATGGTCAAATTGCTCGTATTGAAGTCGAGCCAGACGATATGAATTTAGTCATGCAGTATAATGAGGATATTTCTAGAGAATTAATCTCTTATGGTTATAAGTTTGTCACGTTAGATTTAATGGGTTATAAAAGTGGTAGTATGAACAAAGAAATCTCAAAAGTAAATTCATAAATTAGGTGAGGGACAATGGATAAAAAACAACAAGAAATAGAAAAGGTTTTACAGCAACTAAAAGAAGGTGAAATAACAACTGAAAATGCAACAAAGCTTATTTTATCTTATGAAGATTTGGGTTTTGCTAAATTAGATCACAACCGTTCCAGTCGGACAGGCTTTCCAGAGGTAATCTTTGGTGAAAGTAAAACCGCTGAGCAAATTATTAAATTATTGAAAAGTTTCATGATGACTACTAATCGGGTTTTAGTCACTAAAGTGAACTCTGAAAAGGCTGAGGAAATTTTAGACCAAATCGATGAATTAAGGTATGATGAACCGTCTGAAACGCTTGTATGGAAAAAGGCTGAGGATTCATTATACCAGTTCCCTGGTTATGTTGCCGTGATTAGTGGAGGAACATCTGACATCCCTGTTGTCAATGAAGCTTCGATAACTGCCGAATTATTCGGTTGTAAAGTTAAGATCATTAATGATATTGGGGTGGCGGGCATTCACCGACTGTTCAACCATTTAGATACGATTAAAAATGCGACAGTTGTAATCGCCGTAGCAGGTATGGAAGGCGCATTGCCAAGTGTGGTCGCTGGTCTTATAGATCGACCTCTAATTGCCGTTCCTACTAGTGTTGGTTATGGAGCAAATTTAGGGGGGGTGTCTGCTTTGCTTTCCATGTTAAATTCCTGTTCACCTGGAATCAGCGTCGTCAATATTGATAATGGGTTTGGAGCGGGATATAACGCAGCATTAATCAACAAGTCTATTCACGAGGGAGTAGAGTCATAATGAAGATTTTATATTTTGATTGTTTTTCAGGAATTAGTGGAGATATGACCGTCGGAGCCCTAACCGACTTAGGAGTAAGTGAACAATATATCGAAGAACAGTTAGCCAAGCTGAGTTTGACCGATGAATATAACCTAATCTGGCGTAAGCTCGATAAAAAAGGTATACATAGTATGAAATTTGATGTTGAAATGCTTGGAGGTGAGCATGAGCACGGGCATAGCCATAATCATCATCACCACCACGGTCATGAAAATGAAGGTCACCACGACCATGATCACCATCATGGTGACCACCACGGCCACCAACATAGACATTACGCTGATATTGTTAAAATGATTGAAGAGGCCGATTTTAATGAAAACATTCAATCAATTGCTCTGGCGATGTTTAAGAAAATCGGTGTTTCTGAAGGTGAGATTCATAACATACCGTTAGAAAAAGTCCATTTTCATGAAGTGGGTGCAATTGATTCGATTATTGATGTAGTTGCTACGGCGATCGCAATTGACTACTTAGATGTTGACCGGATAATCGTCTCATCAGTTCCAGTAGGTAATGGAAGAATTAATATCGACCATGGACTATACCCTGTCCCAGCTCCAGCGACTTTAGATATTTTAAAAGGCGTTCCATTAAAAAAAACATCTGTTAAAGGCGAATTAACAACACCAACTGGAGCTGCTGTGGTTGCAACGCTAGCCGATGAATTTGGCGACTTCCCAACGATGACGGTTAAAAAAATTGGCTACGGTGCAGGCACAAAAGACTTACCAAATCAACCTAATGTATTACGCGTTGTACTAGGTGAAGGGTCTGAAAAGTAGGTGTAAGGTAATGAGCTTTAATCATAGAGAAGAACATATCGATAACGGTATGATGAAACTAGAAGTGAACCTAGATGACACACCTGGTGAGTGGCTAGGCTATTTAATGGACTTGCTTTTTGACAAGGGTGCAAACGATGTCTACTATACTCCGATTTATATGAAAAAAAACCGCCCAGCAGTTAAAGTGGAAGTACTATATGATCAAAAAGTGCATGAAGACATCACTGATATAATATTTAAAGAAACAACAACACTCGGAGTTAGGTTCTATCCTTTAAGTGTTCACCGATTAGAAAGAAAATTTCAAAAGATAATGACTAAATGGGGAGAAGTGACGGTTAAAAAAGGTCTGAAAAATGGAGAAGTGGTGAAAAGTTCTCCTGAATTCGATGAATGTAAAGCGATTGCTCAAAAACACCAAGTCCCACTGAAAACCGTTTACCAAGAAGTAATGAGAGCTGTTAACGATAAATGACTTCAAAAACAACGACGACATGAGCATTATTAGTAAAACGTTTATGAGAAAGGCGTGAATCTAGATGTCACAACGTGAAATACCATGTACCGTTTACCGTGGAGGTACAAGTCGAGGGTTGTTCTTTAATAAGAAAGATTTACCAGAAGATATAGAGAAGAAAAAAGATATTTTTATGCAAAGTATCGACACCAGCAATGTTACCCAGATTAATGGATTAGGTGGAGGCACGTCACATACTAGTAAAATCTGTGTCATCGCTCCTACTGTTGAACAAGGGATTGATGCAGAGTACACTTTTTATCAAGCTGGAATTGGGAAAGACATTATTGATGATAAAGGAACATGTGGTAATTTAATGGCTGCTGTTGGTGCTTATGTAGTAGACCAAGGCTTTGCAGAGGCTAATCATAATGAAGCTTACATAGATGTCAGTGTGATAAATACGAATATCGATAAGAAAATCTCAATCAGGGTACCTGTTGAAAGTGGTCAAGTTAAGATGACTGGTAACTTTCAAATGATTGGTGTTAAACAACCTGGGTCTAAATTTCATGTTAGTGTGCTGGAACCTGGTGGTGAAAATACAGGGCAAATCATTCCTGCTGAAGGCATTCAAGTGAACACGATGAATGGAACTGAATATCACTACTCCTTGAGCGATGTGATGAATCCGTTTGTTTTTACACCTGGTGAAGAATTCAACCTTTCTGCATCTGATCGAATTGACAAATTAACAGGCAACAAGGAATTAATGGATTTATTTGAAGAACTTCGCAGGACTGCATCCTATAAGTCTGGAATTACCAATAGTTTAGAAGAGGCGAAACAAATTCATAACATTCCTAAGGTTGGTGTTGTCTGGGTGCCTCAAGATTACGTAACAATGTCTGGTGAAGTCATTAAGAAAGAAGAAGTAGACATTGTTGCAAAAATGATTTCAATGGAAAAGTTCCATAGAACATTCGCGGTAAGTGGATTGTTCGCATTAGCTGTATCATGCCTCTTTGAGGATACTATCCCAAATAAATGTACAGAGGAAAATACTAATGAGATTAGAATTGGACATCCAGAGGGAGTCGTAGCAGTCTCTGTAGAGTTAAACACAGATGGATCCATTAAAAAGGTCGGCATAGACAGAACAGTGAAACGAATTATAAAGGGGAATCTGTTTTATACTTAGTTGAACGAATGGTTTAGTTGAAGAATTCAGTAACTTATATTAATGAAACGTTGTCCGGATGTGAGCAGGTCAAGAAGGCAGAGCAATCATTCTCTACCTTTTTGACACTTACTGCTTTGCTAGTTAACCTCTTTTAAACGATCAGTACCCCGTGCATCTAAGATCAAACCGAAATCACCTTCGTAGTCATCTAAGCGTAATGCTAACTTCTCCAAATCTTTTAATGCATGATCAATATTATAAACCCCATCAAACTGTAACGCATGTAACATGTGAATGACATCTTGTTTAATCTCCATAAATATCATTTTTTCCACCAGTCTACTCTCATAGTCACTCATCAATAATACCTCCCTTAATATAATTTAAAGATACTGTGCCCCAAAAATATTAGACTTATGTAAGAAGTTTTGACTTAATGAAGATTATATAGCGATAGTAAAATGGACACATAATATTCCAAATGGTTTTTAAAGGAACCCACCCCCAATTTGTCGAACATTGTAACTAGGCATGTATTCGTCAGACCTTCACACTTCCTGTCGTTTAATGCCGAATTACCTTCTATCAGACAGCGTTTTTTAGCCCCTCGTTCAATTCATTTCTTAAATTTTCGGAAACCTTTTGTAATGTAAGCGCATTCATAATATTATCTAAATCTTTATAATATTAAGTAAGGGTGGTGACAACCTTGGTAAGTGATCGTCAGCGTCGATTAATCGAGTATTTGTTACAGGATCCGACGGGTGTTCGGGCTAAGGAGTTAGCGAGTTATTTTCAAGTGACTGAAAGAACGATCCGTAATGATTTAGCTTCTGTAAAGGACTGGGCTATTGAGCATGATGTAACCATCCTTCATGAAAAAGGGAGATGGCAAATTGATGCTGATCCGTCTGAAGTGGGTCGTATGTTGTCAGTTGGGGATTTGGTAAATGAACATGATTATATCCAGTCTCCTCTAATTAGACAGTTGTTAATTACTTTTTACCTCCTCACGCAGGATGAATCTGTGTCTTTAAAAGAGATTGCAGAGGAGTTTTATATCAGCAAGGGGACGGTTGTCCAGGATATTAAGAAGCTTGAGGAATGGTTAGGGCGTCACTTGCTTCAATTGAATAGCTCTTCTAAGGGTTATTTGATTGAGGGAGATGAGATGAATATCCGGGTAGCGATGTATTCGGTGATTCGTTGGCTAGAGTATGAGTGGAGTAGCCCGGATGTGATTTCGAAGCTGAGCTGGACGAATGTGACACAAAAAGAGATTGAGGAGATTCAAAAGATCGTCACTAATGATCATGATGGTAAAGAGGATGATTTGAATCTTTCATTATTTCTGGTTAGTTGTTTAACGATTCAGCTTGAACGGGTTCGAGGTGGTCATCTAATAGAAAAGAGTTTTATAGATTTACCCCTTCATCATAAAGGGGTAATTAGCCAGTTTGTTAGTTGTTTTGGTTTGGGATTAACTAGTGAGGAAGAGCAGTTTCATACGGTGATGTTACATACGATGGAAGCGAATCATCGTTCCGAGGTGAGTTATTTTGATGGTGAAGCTGTTCATAGATTGATCGAGTCGATTTTTTCTAAGCTTGGGATTATTAATTTTTCCAAGGTGATCGAGAAGCAGATTCAGTATGAGGTCAATCGGGTTAAATTGGCTCATTTACAGTCAGTATATTTTTATCCGCCGATTTATCAGGAGCTTAAGCAAGAGTATCAATATATGTTTAATCATGTGAAAAGGGAGTTAATTAATCTCGATCAAACGCTGCAACATGTTCCAAAGTTCTTGTTATCAGAGATGGTGATGTTGTTTGCGAGTGAGGTTGAGCAGTTAAATTCGAAGCTTCATTATCACCGGATTGCGGTGGTTTGTCCGAATGGGGTGGCGACAAGTCATTTATTGGCCAGTCGGATTAAGAAGACATTTACCAATATTGAGATTATCGGGGTTTTTTCATTGGAGTCATTAAGAAAAGTAGAACCTTATTTGCAATATGATTTTATTATCTCAACGGTTCATCTAGATGGGGTGAGTAAGCCTTTTCTAACGGTTAAGCCATTGATTGATGAACAGGAGGCAGCTAAGATTGAGCGTTTTATGGAGAAGCAGGTGAGTGATCAGGAGGTTCAACATTTAAGTGCGAATCTGATCACAGGAGTTATCCCTGATCACAATGTCAAGGTGCTTCCAGGTGAGGTCACATTAGAGGACGCGTTTTGGCACGGGGTGCAGCTTTTAGTAGAAAATAGGTCTGTTAATGACGGGTACTTTGATGATATACGTGAGGTTTATGTGGAGAAGGGTCCCTACTTTGAAGTGTTTCCTGGGTTACTGATGCCACACGCTCATTCAGATCATGTTCATGAAGTGGATGTAAGCTTGGTGAAGCTAGAGCACCCTGTCATTTTACCAGATGGGAAAGAAATTCATGGGGTCTTAACGTTAGCCACCCCAGATACACATTCACATTTACCGTTAATGCAAAGGTTGCATTATTGCTTAACCGAAGCAGAGCATATTCAGGATTTATTCAAAATGGTTTAACAACGAGGGAGGGAGTCGTCATGGGAGAAAAGCTACTCAGTCAAAGCGCCATCCGATCGAGAGTATCAGTGGGCGATTGGGAGGAAGCGGTTCGTGTTTGTGGACAGCTACTTGTCGATGAAGGGTATGTCGAATCGTCGTATGTCGAAGCGATGATCAACAACATTAATGAACTTGGACCCTATATGATTATTGCGCCTGGAGTTGCTTTACCACATGCTAGGCCGGAAGACGGTGTGATTCAAGAAGGAATTAGCGTCGTGGTTCTACAAGACAGCGTAGAGTTTGATTCAGGAAAAGACGTTAACGTGTTAATTGGTCTAGCAGCTAAAAATAAAGAGTCTCATATTGAACTTTTGCAAAAGATTGCGAAGGTGATTTCACAAGAAGAAACATTGCATCAACTCAAACAAGCAACCACCACAGCAGATGTTTTACAAGTTTTTAAGATTTAGTGTCTGTTAATGCATTTAGTTGTTAGAGGAAAACAGTCTTGGTGTGACAAGCGATAGGTGGCGACTCCTGTGGGATTAGAACGAGTCGAAAATCACGCAAAACGAACGGTGTGAGTTTTGGGAAGTTGAGGCCGTTCCCCACGGAAAGCGTCCATCGATAGCGAAGTCACGAGCAGTAGTAAGTCATAACAGATTCAACATTTTGAAATATGAGAGGGGATTTGACTATGAAAATTTTAGCGGTATGTGGTATGGGGTTCGGCTCAAGCATGATGTTAAAGATGACAGCGGAGAAGGTCCTAAAAGAAAAAGGCGTGAAGGCAGATGTTGAAACAACGGATTTTAGCACAGCTTCAAGTGCGGATGCCGATCTAATTTTAACCAACGAAGAGTTTGCTAGACAACTAGAAGGTGGCAAGACCAAGGTGATTGCGATTAAGAACATCTCTGATGCTAACGAGGTGGAAGAAGCATTATCAGAAGTTTTATAAATCTTTTAGGGGGTTGAGAACATGGGCTTTTTTGAGTTTTTAATGGATGAGGTCTTAAGTATTCCAGAAGTGTTAGTCGGTTTGATTGTGTTGATCGGTTTAGTAGCACAAAGGGCAATTGCTTCTAAAGTGGTTTCAGGTACGTTAAAAAGTATTATCGGTTTTGTGATTTTAGGTGCGGGTGCTGGAGTTATTATTGGTTCTTTAGATTCGTTGGGTGGAATTATTGAAGATGCGTTTAATATTCAAGGGGTGATCCCTAACAATGAAGCTATTGTAGCTCTTGCGCAGCAAACGTTTGGTGCAGAGACGGCGCTTATTATGGGCTTTGGTTTCTTAGCTAATATCTTATTCGCGCGCTTCACGTCTTGGAAGTATATATTCCTGACTGGGCACCATACGTTCTTTATGGCAGCGTTATTATCAGCGGTATTAGGTACAGCCGGAATGACAGGTGCGCCACTTGTCCTCGTTGGTTCAATTACACTAGGTTTCCTAATGGTGTTAATGCCAGCATTAGGTCAGCCGTTTATGCGTCAGATTACTGGCAATGATGACATTGCGATTGGTCACTTTAGTACGTTTGGGTATATCTCAGCTGGTTTAGTTGGTAAATGGTTTGGTAATAAAGAGAAATCTACTGAGGATATCAAGATTTCTGATCGTTGGGCTTTCTTAAAGGATTCACTAGTATCGACCGCTCTTACGATGGTTGCGATCTTTATTATCATTGCAGTAATCGCTGGTTCTGGTGTCGTGACGGAGTATTCTGGTGATCAGAACTACATTATGTTCAGTATTATGCAAGGTATTACTTTTGCAGCGGGTCTAAGCATTATCTTACTAGGTGTTCGTATGATTTTGAATGAAATTGTCCCTGCCTTTAAAGGGATTGCTGAGAAAATCGTTCCTGGTGCGAAGCCAGCATTGGATGTTCCGATTGTATTCCCATATGCGCCAACTGCGGTGATGATTGGTTTCTTATTCAGCTTTGCTGGTGGTCTTTTAAGTATGGCTGTACTAGGTATTTTAGCTTTACCGTTAATCATTCCTGGTTTAGTCCCTCACTTCTTTACAGGTGCTGGTGCGGGTGTATTCGGTAATGCAACAGGTGGACGTATTGGTGCGGCTGTTGGTGGTTTTGTTAACGGTGTGTTAATTAGTTTCTTACCAGCGTTCTTACTGCCGGTGTTAGGTGATTTAGGATTTGCGAATACAACGTTTGGTGATGCTGACTTCGGTGTCGTTGGTATTATCATTGGCTTTATTGCTAACTTGTTTGGATAAAAATAATTAAAGGGGAGTCGATCAATCATGAACCAAACAATCCTTTCTTTGAAAGAATTACAAAAGATGGCTGTCGAAGTAAGAAAGAAGATTTTATTTACAGCACATTACCATAAGCAAGGGCATGTTGGTGGCTCCCTTTCATGTGCTGATATTTTAACGACGTTATTTTTCACACAATTAGCGATCGACCCGGATAATCCTGACTGGGAGGACCGGGATCGGTTTGTTCTTTCAAAAGGTCATACGGCATTAGGTTTATATGTGGTTTATGCATTGCGTGGTTATTTTCCTGAAGAGGAGTTAAAGACGTTTGATCAATATAATTCTAGACTGCAAGCCCATCCGGATATGACTCGTTTGGATGCTTTAGATATGTCGACGGGTTCTTTAGGCCAAGGGATTTCTGCAGCTGTAGGGATGGCGATTGGTGCTAAGTGGTTGGAGCGTAATTTTCACGTGTATACGTTAATTGGTGATGGTGAGTCTCAGGAAGGTCAAGTTTGGGAGGCTCTAAACACTGCATCGAAATATGATTTGGACAATTTAATTGTGACGTTAGACAACAATGGATTACAGCAATTTGGCTGGAAACACGGTGCTTCACGAGGGGTGCCAGAAACGGAAGCAGGAGCTAAGTTTAAGAGCTTTGGTTTTGATGTTTTCGAAGTTGATGGTCATGACCTAACATCTTTGGTTGATGTTTATGAGGAAGCTAGGTTGATGAAGAATAACCGCCCTAAAGCTATAGTCGCTAATACAGTTAAAGGTCGTGGCGTTAGTTTCATGGAAAATGATCATAATTGGCATTCAAAAGCACCGAATGATGAAGAGTATGAGAGGGCACTTAGAGAATTAGAGAAGGGTGTGGAGTAAGATGGCGACAAGTGTAAGAGATGAATTTGGTAGTCAACTAGCAAAGTTAGCTAACGAGGATTCCCGTGTGGTTGCTTTAGATGGTGACTTAGGGAATTCGACGCGACTAGCAACGGTTGAGAAGGAAACAGACGATTCATTTTTACAGATGGGAATCGCTGAACAAAATATGCTCGGTGTTGCTGCTGGCTTATCAACAGTCGGTTTTCAACCATGGGTCTGCAGTTTTGCGACTTTTTTAACGAAGCGGGCCTATGATCAGATCGTCGTCAGTGTGGCTCAGACGCATGCGGATGTGAAGATGGTTGGCGCCTATAGTGGGCTGTTGACGAGTAACACTGGGAAAACCCACCATTCTCTAGATGATCTAGGTATGCTGTCGATGGTGCCCAATATGACGGTGATTGTAACCGGCGATGCGAATGAAACGGCGACAGCTATGAAGGCGATGCATGAGTATGAAGGTCCTGTATATTTAAGATTAACGCGTGATGAGACGATTGAAAATTTTACGGATGAAGCAGAATTTGAGATTGGAAAAGGTCGTGTGCTTCAAGAAGGTAACGACATGCTCATCATTAGTACAGGAAGTATGACGTCACGTGTGATTGAAGCGATTGATGGTATAGAGAATCTATCAATCTACCATGTGCACATGCCAACGATTAAGCCGTTGGATAAAGAGTTGTTATTGCAAGCAGCGAGCCATGTCGATGTCGTGGTGACGGTTGAAGAACACTATATTCGTGGTGGACTGGGTAGTATTGTTTCAGAAGTATTAGCAGAGCATGACCCTAAAAAAGTCTACCGGGTTGGTGTTGAGGATGAGTATAGTGGTTGTGGTACCAACGAAGAGTTGCTTGATGCTCACGGACTGTCGCCAGAGAAAGTAAGAGAGAAAATATTAGCATATGGAAAGAGGGAGTAGAATGTTAAAAGCGTATACCATTCCTTTTGAAGAGGGTTTTCACGCGAGGCCTGCATCCAATTTTATTAATACCGTGAAGGACTTTGATGGTGCTGTTAAGGTCAAAAAAGGTGATAAGGAAGTTGATGCGAAAAGCATGATTCAGATCATGACCCTAGCAGCGAAGAAGGGTGATGAAATTGAAGTGATCGTTGATGGAGAAGTAGACGATCAGGACGATTTAATTAAAAAATTAGATGAACTGTTTGAGGGATAGAGATGATAGGTTATAAAGCAATCGTTTTTGATATGGACGGTACTTTGCTAGATGGGAATAATCGCTTAGATCCGGAGTTAGTGGAGTGTCTTGGTGTGTTGCGCAATCGGGGTATTAAGCTGATGATAGCCACCGGACGTACCTTTGGTGAAGTGCTTGATGTGATTGGTGACGTGACCTTTGACGGCTATATTTGCTCCAATGGGATGACGATTTATGATGATCAGCGCGACCAACTACGGGCCAGATCTTTAGATACGGATAAAATTTATGAAGCAGCGGTGGAAGCCAGTCGGCGCGAGCTTTATTATGAAATTCGGCATGAATATGGTTCGCCGTTTATTATGGCGGATCATTTTAAATATATGGAAGAAATGCTGTCGGTACAGCAACCTAGCGAGGTCAGTGACCACGAATGGAGTTCGCGAAAGCTAGCTTTAACAGATTTAAAGCGTGTGGATGATAAGCATTTTATTGATTATTTAACTAAAGATAGCGTGGTTAAAATATACTTCTTTGCTCCAGAGAAAGAGAAGGTTGATGCGTGGAAAATGTTTCTTAATCAAACGTTTGATTTAAAATTATTTTCCGTTGAAAGCTCAAGTGCGAACTCTTGTGAAATAGTTTCAGGGGACGTAAGTAAAGGGGAAGCGGTTGAATTTTTGATGGAAAAGCAAGAAATCTCTCTTGATGAAGTCATTTGCTTTGGAGATGGAACCAATGATATATCGATGTTTAACGTTGTCAATTATGCGATCGCAATGAGTAATGCAGGAATAGAAGTGAAGCGAGCATCAGACGGAGTAACATCACACTCAAATGAACAGCAAGGAGTTTTGAAATGGTTAAAACAGAACATATAAAGCGGGGTGATGAAGTGAAATTGGCAGGCATCTCAGCTTCGGGAGGATTGGCGATTGGCAATGCCCATATACTGAAAGAAAGAGAAAACCAGATTGATAAAGATTTAATAGGCACAGTCACCGAGGAAGTTGACAAGTTTTATCAGGCCCTTGAAGCAAGCCAACTCGAGGTTAAAGAATTAATTGATGAGACAAAGAAAAAGTTGGGTGATGAGCACGCGCAAATTTTTGAAGCACATTTAGCTTTACTCGAAGACCCGTCGATGACTTCAGAAGTGGAAACGTTGATCAAGGATAGTCAAGTTAGTGCAGTATTCGCCTTGGATCAAGTTAGTCAACAGCATATCTCGATGTTTGAAGCGCTAGATGATCCATATATGAGAGAACGTGCCAATGACTTGAAGGACGTGATGGATCGAGTATCCCAGCATTTACAAGGTGTTAGACGGGATGCTTTTTTATTTCAGAAGGATTCGGTTATTTTTGCTAAAGATCTGACGCCTTCGGATACAGTGGGCCTAGATACAGAGAAGGTGAAAGGATTGGTGACTGAAGCTGGTGGGAAGACCTCGCATACAGCGATCATGGCGCGTTCGCTTGGCATTCCAGCTGTTGTTGGCGTTGGCGTCCTAGGTGACGTGGTGGAGAATGGTGATCTAGTGATTTTAGATGGAGATGACGGTGTCGTTTACGTTAACCCGGATGAAGAATTGGTTGGTGAGTATGAAGGGAAAATTGCCAAGGCAGATGAAGAGAAGGAAAGGCTTGAGAAGCTTAAAGAGTTACCGGCAGTTCGAGCAAATGGTGAGGTCAAGAAACTAATGGCAAATATCGGCTCACCCTCAGATGTCGAGGCTGTCTTAGAAAATGGCGCAGACGGGATTGGACTGTTCCGATCCGAATTTTTATTTATGAACCGCAATGAAGCTCCAACTGAAGATGAACAATTTGAGGCTTATCGGGTGGTGCTTGAGAAAATGGAGGAAAAGCCTGTGATCGTTCGCACGATGGACATCGGAGGGGATAAGGAGATTCCTTATTTAAACTTGCCGAAAGAAGAGAATCCATTTTTAGGTTACCGGGCGATTCGAATTTCTCTTCATGATAAGGGGCTATTCAAAGTCCAACTTCGCGCGTTATTACGAGCGAGTGTTTTTGGCCAGTTGAAGATCATGTTCCCGATGATCTCAACAGTTGCTGAGTTGCAGGAAGCTAAAGACATAGTACAGGAAGTGAAAGACGAGTTAAAAGAGGAGCAAGTTGATTTTCGTGACGATGTCGAAATTGGCATTATGATTGAAACCCCTGCAGCCGCGATGATTAGTGCTGAGTTAGCTAAAGAAGTGGACTTTTTTAGTATCGGAACCAACGATTTAATCCAATACACCATGGCCGCTGACCGGATGAACGACAGCGTGTCCTACTTGTATGATCCGAAGCATCCAGGAGTACAGCGATTAATCGAGTGGGTAATTAAAAATGCACACCACGAAAACATCGAAGTTGGAATGTGTGGCGAGACAGCAGGAGACCCTGAATTGATTCCACTGTATTTGGACATGGGCTTAGACGAATTCAGCATGACACCCGCTTCGATCCCGAAAGCAAAGCAATTAATTCGGTCATTGTAAATATTGTTGAGCGGGTGGAGATCAATCGGCTGAGGCCGATTGATTTTTTTATGAAGTATGGGTGGGGGCATTAATCCCAATTCAACAATAAAGAGGAGGGGTTCAGTAATAAAAACCCCGTATTCATCAATTAAAATCATCAATCACACAATAAAATCCACCATTCATCAATGATGACCAGCGATCCCACAATAAAATCCTCCATTCATCATTAACCCCCTCAGATGTAGCAAGAAAAATCCCCACACCCACCTCACCCAAACAAAAACACCCCATCAGTCCATAAACTGATGGGGTGGTATAATCTATGATTCAATTTCATCTAATACGTCAGCAATTTCCTTCGTCAATAATGGTCCTAATGCCCTTGAGTAAACTGCGGTGATATGGTGCTTGTCGCGGTAGACGATCATGTCGTCGACGACTGGGTAGCATAACTCATCATCACAGAAGCGGTCTGAGAAATCGGCAAAGGACACATGGTCAGGGATGCCGTCTGTATTTTCCCAAGGTAGAGGACTGTATAGCACTTCGTTTCGTGGTGACACACAGTCTTCAATGCCTTTTTCCTCGAGGCAAGCTGGTACATCTTCTTGCATCCGTGGGTTGTCACGAAGCGCGAGAATATGCGTGTGCCCTTCGAGGAGCTCCCACTTGTCAAGATAACCTTGAGGAATTTTGGTTCCACCGGCGACACTTGCAGTTGTGATCACGAGGTCTGGTGCATTTTCAATGAGTGGCTCGTCAACTTGCTCAGCCCACTCCACACATGACTCCGATAATTGCCCGTCGAAGTCATCCGTTGAATAGCGACATGCGTCTTTTAAATATAGATCAATTTGCAAGTTCAACTCTGATGCCGCAACCTCCAGCGCCGGGTACCAGTGGCCTGAGTGAGAGCCTCCGACTAAAGCTACGGTGTAATCAGGATTTTCCGTTTCACCCATTGAGCAAATATTTACCGTTGGATCGGTTGAGCTAGAGTAGCAGCTTTCATCATCATAGATAACCGGTAGATCATCGGTTACATGAATCAACGATGGTTGTAAGTCATCAATAGCCGTCTCAAATACGTCTTTAGACGGCTCTGGCCCCGTATAGATGGTTTCATCCTCTTCCTGTTCAGCCTCACCATCATCACTGTCGATAATATATTCCTGCTCAGGTGACCAGTTGGAAGCTTTAACGGCCTCGGCCTCCTGAACTTGATTAATATACTGATTCCACGAAAGCCCGATCGCCAACACCGGAATGATGAATGCTGATAAAACAACAGCTAATCGGCGCTTTTGAGTCCGGACACTCATGCCTCGAATCGGTGTCTCTAGTAATTTTGCCGATAAAATCGATAGAATGAATGAACCTAATAGAATCAACACACCATCGACAAATGGTACCGTCACGCGATTGAAGTAATGATAATAAAAGATTAATAGCGGCCAGTGCCATAAGTAAAAGGCATACGAAATACTACCTAAATATACAAGCGCCTTAGAACCAAGCAACCGCTGCACGCCAAATTGACTCGCATTTTCAGCAGAAATGATAATTAAAATCACACCTGAGATCGGTAGCAACGCCGCATAACCTGGGAACACATCTGACACAGGCAAAATTAATCCCGTCAACGAAATAATCGCAAATCCTAACCAGCCCACTACTAAACTAACCAACCTATGGAAGGAAAGGTAAGGAATTAATACCGCCAACATTCCACCTAAACTGAACTCCCAAACACGAGCAAACGTATCAAAATATGCCCAAGGCTGATTCGTCGCCGTGATATAAACTGAATAGCTTAAAGAAGCTACGAAAATTATCACTAATATTGTAAGGAACGTTTTACGAATCGGCGTTTTAAACAGCTTACGCGCCAAGAAATACGTCAATAAGATCAATAAAGGCCACGTCACATAAAACTGCCCCTGAATCGACAACGCCCAAAAATGCTGAAACGGACTCGCCTCATTATTCTGCGCCAAATAATCGACAGAGTTATTCGCCAACATCCAATTCTGATAATAAAAAATCGACGAAAATACCTGCGAAATTGTCTGCCCCCACTGCACTTGAGGTAAAATAAAGATCGCATGCGCCGTGGTGACAAAAACCACCGTTAAAGCAAGCGGAAGCAACCTTCTCGCTAACCCCAACAAATATTCAAATATATTAATACGACCACTTCTCTCAACCTTCGTTAACAAAGAAGTCGTAATCAAATAGCCAGAAACGATAAAAAAGACATCAACTCCACCTGAGACCGAGCCTAACCAAATATGATAGACCGCAACCAGCATCGCCGCAAGAGCTCTAACACCCTCAATCTCAGGACGAAACCTCTTCTCAGGACTCCTTAAATCCTTCATGCCCTTCATCCCCAATATATATAAATTTAGTAACCTATCAATTTTTTACAAAACACCTTTAATTGTATAACGAAAAACCAACCCACGCAACGCACAAAACCTTCCTAAAATTCGACAAGTGCCTGTCACTTCCCGAAAGGAGTAATTCGACAAGTGCCTGTTCGACAAGTGCCTGTCACTTCCCGAAAGTGGCCAATCAACAAAAAGTAGGTTTCAATCAACAAAAAAGTAGATGCAATCAACAAAATTTAGAATTCAATCAACATAAAGTAGGTTTCAATCAACAAAAATGAAAGGTCAATCAACAAAATGAGGGTGCCAATCAACAATATTTGATTTGATCGAAAAAACCCATCAATAAGAATCACGTCACGTCCAATCCGTGAAAACGAGCCCCAATCCGTGAGAAAGCACGTCCAATCCGTGAGAATACACATCTAATCCGTGAAAACGAGCCCGCAATCCGTGAGAAAGCACATCCAATCCGTGAAACGAGCCCTCAATCCAGAATCTGTTCCCCCATTCGACAAAATTCGGGAAGTGACAGGCACCCCCCACCCATTATGTACCAGTTATTTTCCATTTACAGAGTGTTACAATGTTTTTGCAGTTTTGTTGCAAATTTATTTTTAGGGGTGTTGAACAGTATGAGTAATGCTTTTCGGAATAAAGGGCTGGTTCTTTTTACGGGGCTAGTTTTATTGTTAGTAACATTGTTGTCACCGGTGGGTGCGTTCGCGCAATCGCAGTCAAGTGATAGTAATGAATCTAGTGTGTTCCCTGATGTCGAAGTGGGGACGACAGCTTATGAAGCTATTTCTTTTGGTGAGGAGAAAGGCTTTATTAATGGATTTACCGACGGCACTTTCCGTCCAAGTCAGGATGTGACAAGGGCTGAAGCGGCTAAAATGTTAGCCAATACGCTAAATCTACCAACTCCAGAAGAGGCTTCTTCTGATTTTGAAGATGTAAGCGAGAAGTGGTATGTGCCATACGTAACTGCTTTAGAGAAAGAGGAGATTGTCGACGGCTTTGAAGACAATACATATCGTCCTTATAGCTATATGAAGCGTTCTGAAATGGCCAAGATGATCACAGAAGCGTTCATGCTGAAGGCTGATGAAGAGTATGATCAGTTTAAGGATGTGGCTGATGATCGTTGGTTTAAAGAGTACGTGGATGCATTATTGGAAAATGGCGTGACGACAGGTGTGGCAGAAGATCGCTACATGCCGGATGAGACCGTTACTCGCTCAGAAATGGCGCTATTCCTATACCGTGCTTATGAACTTTTCAACTATGATGTTGAATTAGTTGTGGAAAATGGCGAACTTGTAGTAGACGACGAAGCTTTCGCAGTTACTTCAGAGTTTGCTAGCTTAGTAGAAGAACAGGACGAAAACGTTCTAGAAGGTGCAGAGATCCAGTTCTACGCACCACGTGGTGAGATTAAAACAATCGACCACATCACGCTTAACGCTGATGGTACAGAGGATGCCCCGTTAACTTTTGACGGACAAGACCAGAAGTTAACAAGCGATTTTTATGTAAATGGAAATTATACAACTGTTGAGAATTTAAACGTTGAGGGAACTCTATTCCTTAATCCAGGTGAAGATGGTGATGTGACATTAAACAGTGTCGAAGCTAATCAGGTGCTTGTGTTATCAGGTGGTGAAAATTCAATCCACTTAAATAACGTGGCTTCAGACCAATTGATCGTTGATTCTGAGCAAGACAATCCAGTTCGCGTGAAATCTGACGGCGATACCACGATTACGACAACAGGTGTGGCATCGAAAGCGAACCTTGACCGTACAGCAGGTTCTTTCGGTGAAATTAATGTAGCGAGCGAAGAGGTTGAATTCACAGGTGATTTCACTGAAAATACGGTTAACATTTTCGGGAAATCATCAATTAAAGTGGCGCAAGATTCAATCGTTGGTCAAGTGAATGCAGGCGCAGACGTGTCCCTTAACGGTGACGGCGACATTAATAACGTACGCGTTCAAGGCGTTAACACCAACGTCGAGGTGAATAACCAATCGGTAAAAACAATTGAAGTTTCAGCAGATTCAGTTGATACAAACGTAACTGTTTCAGAAAACAGCACAGTTGGAACATTAATCTCTGAGTCAAACACGAATGTAACAGGTGAAATTGAAAATCAGGTCGATCAAGCAGAAGATTTCGATGCAAAAGATTTCGAGGTAGCGATTCTTTCCGACCATGATCTGATCCGTGTCGCAGGCGTTGATGCCAATGCAGCAGACCAAATCCTTTGGCAATTTGCAAACGGAACGGTAACTGCAGTTGACCCAGCAGGTGACACTGATGACCATCTTTATCTAAGAGATGTAAGCGAAGGTGTTGAAAAAGTTTATTACGAATTTGATGGCGAGTGGAAAGTTGTTGTAGCTGAGTATGCAGACAATGGCCTATTAGATAATATCAATGGCGTTTCGCTAATTGACTTCCTGGTAGAAGATGCTGAAGAGTTTGCGACAAACGAATTAGAATTGGCGATTTTTTCCGACCATGATCTAATCCGTGTTGCTGGCGTTGATGCCAACGCAGCAGACCAAATCCTTTGGCAATTTGCGAACGGAACTGTAACTGCAGTTGACCCAGCAGGTGACACTGATGACCATCTTTATCTAAGAGATGTAAGCGAAGGTGTTGAAAAGGTTTATTACGAATTTGATGGCGAGTGGAAAGTTGTTGTAGCGGAATACGCAGACAATGGCCTACTAGCAAGCATTAACGGTGTGGATGTCATCGACTTCTTAGTTGAAGACGTTGACGCATTCGAAGGGCAAGAACTAAATGTAACAGAGCTTGATGATTACTACCGCGTTGCCGGTGTTGATTCAAACAGCGCAGATCAGATCCTCTGGCAACTTGCAGACGGCACTGTCGTTGAACAACAGCCAGCAGGTGAGAACGACGACCACCTTTACTTGAATAAAGAACAATCAAGTGGCGATGAAGTTAATGTTTACTACGACTTCGCTGGTGAGTGGAAAGTGATCACGGCTATATATGACGATAATGGTGATTTAGCGGAAGTAAACGGGATCACCTTGGATATCGACGCTGAAGAATTTGTGGCGAGTGAATTAGATGTCACTCTACTACCTGACCACGAGCTGATTAGTGTAGACGGAGTAGATTCTAACAATGCCGATCAAATTCTCTGGCAGTTCTCAGACGGATCCATGACTGCAGTCGATCCAGCAGGAGAGAAAGATGATCGCCTCTACTTAAGAGAAGAGAGTCAAGGTGTTGAAAAAGTTTACTACAACTTTGGTGGTGAATGGAAAGTTGTTGTCGCAGAGTATGCAGACAACGGCCAGCTATCAACAGTCAACGGCGTAACAGTGGTTGACTATTTAGTAGAAGATGCTGAGGAGTTTGCTGCAGACGAGTTAGAAGTAACTGAGCTTGACGACTTCTTTAGAGTTGCCGGTGTCGAGTCAAATGACGCTGATCAAATCCTCTGGCAAAATGCCAATGGAACCGTCACTCCAGTCGACCCAGCAGGCTCAAGCGACGATCACCTATACTTGAACAAAGAACAATCAAATAATGATGAAGTTAACGTATACTACGAGTTCGCTGGCGAGTGGAAAGTTGTCACCGCTGTCTACGACGACAACGGCCAACTATCAACAGTCAACGGAACCAACATCCAATAAAAAAACAGAAAACCCGCCGGTCGATTCAGATCGGCGGGTTTTCAACAAAATTCGACAAGTGCCTGTCACTCCCCGAACTTTCTGTATTTCGTCAAATTTCGAGAAGTGACAGGCACTTATTTGTGCTTCTCATCACAACATTCATCATCTAAAGCCTTTATACTAGGGCCAGGGAATTAATAGAACGATTTACTTAGAAAAAATGATGAAGGTGATGTGCATGGAAATACATTGTTTAGTAGAAGTGGTCAAGAAAGAATACGATAGCGCTATAGAAATGACCAAGATCGCAGAATCTAATCAACTCTATTGGGCGGGGAGGGCAGAATTTGCTAAGGAACTATTAGATAAGCTTCGTCCATACAGAAATAATTCAACAAGAAGTTGTGTTTATTGCGAGATCACGGAAGAGGGGTGTGAAAAGTGTTTCAATTAACAGCTCACTCCACCAAACATACAGACACCAAACTACCGTACCCTATTTCCATATAATAGCACCTCAGTCACATATCACTATTCACAACCGACAAAAAACGACAAGTGACAGGCACTCCTCGAACAACTCTGTCACCCCCCCGAACTCACCAGTCGCCAAAATTCGACAAGTGACAGGCACTATTTCAATAAATCCTATAAACAAATGCAGTTTTTGATCGATATAATAAGAGGCTAGCGTTTAACTAATCTTACTATTGAAAGCAGGGTGCCATCATGAGTAAATTTAAGAGTTTTATAAGGTTTAAGAATTGGAAGTTAAGGTCTAAGTTGATTGTTGCTTTTATGTTAGTTCTTCTTATACCGAGTCTTATTATTGGTATAAGTTCTTTTCAGAAAGCGCAAGCAGTATTAGGCGATTACATACTGGATACGGCAGGGGATGATGTCGTACGAGTGGATGATGAAATTACGGAAACTTTTGAACCGAAGTTTAATGATCTAGATTTTCTTTCTGGTGAAGTACGACGATCAATGTATGATGATAAAGATCAGATCCATGACCAATTTTCACAATATATCGAGCTTCACCCTGAAGTATCCACAATCTATGTTGGTACAAATAATGGTGAAATGGTCACTCAACCAGAACTAGATTTAGGCAGTGACTATGATCCACGAGATCGAGCTTGGTACGAAGATGCGATGGACAATGTTGGTGAAGTCGTCATTACCGATCCATACGAGGATGCAGCCTCCGATGAGATCATGATCACCATCGCCAAAACCACTAACGACCGCAGTGGAGTCATCGGGATTGATGTTAGCTTGTCATTTATTGCTGACTTTACTAGTGAGATCCAAATCGGAGAGCAAGGATTTGCCGCCATTATTGATGGCCAAAACAACTATCTAGTGCATCCCGAAAAAGACATTGGCACGTTAGCTGATGAGGGATGGTTAGAATCGGTATTTAATCAGGATCAGGGAAATCTTTCTTATTCATCAGATGGAGGAGAAAGACAAGTCGAGTTTACAACAAATGAGTACACTGGCTGGAAAGTTCTAGGCACACTATACAAAAGTGAAGTAGAAGAAGCAGCTTCCGGCATAATGGTGACAACGATTATTGTCATCGCTATATCCGTTTTACTTGGCTTAATCGTGATGGTATCTATTATTCGCTCGATCACTAAGCCAGTTAACAAACTTTCAACGAGTATTAATAAGATCCGAGAAGGTGACCTAACCGAAGAGATTGACGTTAATTCACGAGATGAAATTGGTCAACTAGCTTTAGGGATGAGAGAAATGCAGCATAGTTTAAGAGAGGTTATTCAAAATGTCTCGACTGCATCTGAACATCTATCGAGCCAAAGCGAAGAACTGACCCAATCTGCCAATGAAGTGAAAGAAGGATCACTTCAAGTAGCAGCAACTATGCAGGAGATTTCGTCAGGTTCAGAGACACAAGCCAACAACTCAAGTGAACTATCATCAGTGATTGGAGAATTCACAACAAAAGTCCAAGAAGCACACGAAAACGGCGAACTGATCCAACAAAACTCCAATGACGTCCTAACGATTACTGATGAAGGTCATCAATTAATGAATTCATCAAACGAACAGATGGAGAAAATCGATACCGTTGTCCAAGATGCCGTCCAAAAAGTTCAAGGTCTCGATACACAAGCTCAAAAAATCTCAAAACTAATATCCGTTATTCAAGACATTGCAGAACAAACCAACCTGCTCGCATTAAATGCAGCCATTGAAGCAGCCCGGGCTGGCGAACATGGAAAAGGTTTTGCTGTCGTTGCCGATGAAGTTAGAAAACTAGCTGAACAAGTCTCAGATTCAGTAACAGACATCACCGACATCGTCTCAACGATCCAAAACGAATCTAGCGTCGTCACAGAGTCTCTAAAAGGTGGCTATAAGGAAGTTGAACAAGGAACCCAACAAATTAAATTGACCGGAGAAAAATTCGCTGGAATCAACGAAGGTATAACAGAAGTTGTCGACAGCATCAAAACAATTACTAGCCATCTATCTGAAATGGCCGCAGGCAGCCAACAAATGAACAGCTCTATCCAAGAAATCGCAGCCGTCTCAGAAGAATCAGCAGCAGGAATCGAACAAACATCCGCCTCAACCCAACAAACAAGCAGCTCAATGGAAGAAGTCGCATCAAGCTCAGACAACCTAGCCAAACTAGCCGAACAACTAAACGACCTAGTCCGCCAATTTAAAATATAAAAACGAAGCGAACAGTGCCAACCACTGTTCGCTTTTTATTCGACAAATTTCGAGTGGTGCCTGTCACTTCCCGAATCCGGGAAGTGACAGGCACTACCAAAAGACACAGGTATTGAATTTTCCTGGCAGTTGTCATAACCTTAAGGGAGTTAGTTATTAGTCGAAATGATGAAAATGATGGAGTGAGTGAATTGGATCGAAAAATTAAAGTGATGACGGTTTTTGGTACAAGGCCTGAGGCGATTAAGATGGCGCCGCTTGTGCTAGAATTAAATAAACGTCCGGAGCAGTTTGAAACAATCGTAACGGTAACAGCACAGCACCGCGAAATGCTAGACCAAGTTCTAGATATTTTCAACGTAACACCAGACTACGACTTAAACATTATGAAAGCAAAACAGTCGCTGACACAAGTAACGACTCGCGCACTAGAAGGTTTAGACGAAGTGATCAAGGAGACGAAGCCTGATATCGTGCTCGTTCACGGTGACACGACGACCACGTTCGCAGCATCACTCGCAGCATTCTATAACCAAGTTCAAGTTGGCCACGTGGAAGCGGGCCTAAGAACGTGGAATAAGCACTCGCCATTCCCAGAGGAGCTCAACCGCCAGCTAACAGGCGTGATGGCAGATTTACACTTTGCGCCAACAAACCAAGCACAACAAAACCTCCTCAACGAAAATAAAGATCATAATCAAATTTACGTAACAGGAAACACCGCGATCGACGCGCTAAAGACAACGGTTGACGACAACTATACGAGCCCAATCCTTCAACAAGTAGGGGACAAGCGTCTCGTCTTAGTCACCGCGCATCGCCGTGAAAATCTCGGACAAAACATGGAGCAAATGTTCCGCGCGATTAAGCGATTAGTCGAAACGCACGACGACATTCACGTGATTTACCCGGTGCACTTGAATCCAGTCGTCCAACAAACAGCCAACGACATCCTTGGCGACGATGATCGCATCAACTTAATTGAACCACTCGGCGTCATCGACTTCCATAACTTCGCAGCCCGAGCACACCTAATTTTAACCGACTCAGGCGGCGTCCAAGAAGAAGCACCATCACTCGGCGTCCCCGTCCTCGTCCTACGCGACACGACCGAACGTCCAGAAGGCGTCGAAGCCGGAACACTCAAACTCGCTGGCACCAACGAAGACCACATCTTCAACCTAGCCAACGAACTACTAACAGACGAACAAGCACACGCCAAAATGTCCAAAGCCTCCAACCCATACGGAGACGGCGAAGCATCCAAACGCATAGCCGACGCCATCATCGAAAACCTTAAACAGTAAAAAATCAAGCACGTCGGAATAACGCCAACTTTCCGGCGTGCTTTCATCTTGAAATTATTTCGTGAGAGTGTGCTTCCAATCCGTGAGAATGCGCCTCCAATCCGTGAGAATGTGCCCCCAATCCCTGAAGAAGTGATTTGATCCGTGAAAAGACGCCTCCAATCCGTGGAGAAGTTCATTCAATCCGTGAGAATGCGCCTCTAATCCGTGGAAAAGTGCACCCAATCCGTGAAAAGGCGCCACCAATCCGTGAGAGTGCACTTCCAACCGTGAAAAAGTACACCCAATCCACACCAAAAAGTATGCTAAAATAAAAGCACAAGCACTCAAAAGGGGGAGTTGTATCCATGCAGCGCTTATTCTTATTGATCATTTTCCTCGCTGTTTTATTATCATCTTGTGGTAGTCAAACTGATAGTGATCTATCCCAATCTGATCCATCACAACCAGATAACTCAGAAGAAGCTCTAGATGAAGAGGACAACGACCATGAAGATGATCACGCCAATGACCCTCTCAATGAGGATTCCAATAATCATTCCAATGATCAAACCAATAAAGATTCCATCCAAGAACTGCCTAACCAAGTGGAGCTAAGCTATGAATCTGTCGAGCTTACTCATTTAGACCAAAATGAACCAACCAATAGTATGGAGTTAATCGATTCGCTCCCCTTAGGAGACATAGAGGATGAACAAGTCACGTTAAATGTGTATCAAGAAACGAATGAGAGTCATGCGTGTGGCAACGCTCATGAGACGCTATCATTCCTGGAGGTTAATGGGGATGTGTTTCAAATAAATGAGTGTACGTCCGATCGTATGCTGGAAGATCAGCCTGAAGAAGAACAAGCCGTATATTTATTAGACCATCGATTCAACTCAGAACAACATATACTCCATTCGGCGATTGAACTGTCGGCTAATAGTCCGGGGAGAATGCTGTATCTAATCTATGATACGAACGATGATAAATGGCTGGCGTTTGAGGACTGGGGCTCGCCGATGATAGAAGGATTGGCCGAATCGAATGATATTTTATTCGCGAACCAATTCCAAGGTGCGCATTTAGAAGGGCCCGATCTTAATTTTTATAGGTGGAATCATGGCAATCTTGAGAGAAGTATAAACATCAGTGAAACTCTCGGCATACCATCTAATCTGTTCAGTGAAATCAAATTGGAGGGAAATGCCATCAACGCTCTTGTCCATTTGGAAAGTGAAGAGCAATTAAGTGCAGAGTACAACTACAAACAGGGTGAGTTAGTTAAAGTAAATAATTAAAGCTAAAGCATGCACAACAATCAGCAAGAAGTAGACCCGAATAAATCTGAGTAAAGGAGAGGTTCGATGAAGTGGGTAGGTTTAATGTTAATGGTACTTGCGGCATTAGTCTATTGGATCGCTAAGTACGCGGATTTAGACCCCGTTTTCACTAATGCATCGATAATTTTTATAGCGATCGGCGCTGTTACGATGACTGTTGGAGTGATCAGGGCTAAAAGAAATACCTCAACTTAACAACCCTTCGTCTTAAATATCAACGCGCTTAAGATCAGTGAGCTCTCTCCAAAATTGATACCAGTACCGTTACTCTCTCCAACGCGTTTGAGATCAGTAAACCCTCTCCAACATCAAAACTTATCAATAAAAAAAGCACGCCTGGAATCCACTAAAACCTCCAGACGTGCTTTTTGCTACCGTATAAATTTTATCTATTCCCCCTATAAAAAATCACAATGACGATTGCCAGCCATCCTATGGTAAGTTTGATAGAGAAGATCGTAGGAGGGTCATCATGATGCAAACATTCACAGCTAACGCTAAAAAAATCACACCCGGAATCATCTTATGTATCGCCATCGTCCTTATCGGCATTTTAATCTCAGACCTATTAGGCGGATGGATCAACCAACTACAAGGCCTACCAGAAGCCAGTAAAAGTCCAATCTCATCTATTTTCGTCGCCATCGTGATCGGCCTACTCATTCGTAACCTCATCGGATTACACGAAACATTCCAAGCAGGCGTCACCTTTTCAATCAAATTCATTCTAAAATTCGGAATCATTTTATTAGGCATTCGCCTAAGCTTCATCGACGTCATCAAGCTTGGCGCATGGGGCATACCGATTATCCTCATCTGCGTCATGACCGGACTGATCGTGACATTATGGTTCACCAACCGGCTCAATCAATCGCACAGACTCGGCTCATTAATTGCCGCTGGAACCGGCATCTGCGGCGTCACTGCCATAGTCGCCATTACACCCGGCATCAAGGCCAACGACGAAGAGGTCGCCTATGCAATTGCCAACATCACCCTGTTCGGAATCATCGCGATGTTCGCCTATCCCTATCTAGCATTCTACCTGTTCTCAGACGATCCGATTCGCGCAGGGCTATTCTTAGGAACATCGATTCACGAAACCGCCCAAGTAGCCGGCGCATCACTAATCTACTTTCAGGCATTTGGCATCGATCAAGTCATTGAAACCGCGACGATTACCAAACTAACACGAAACGTCCTAATCATCGCCGTCGTCCCGCTATTGTCGTACTATTATTTAAAAAATCGCAATCGAAACTCAAGCACGTCAAAAGCCGACGCAAAAAAATGGTACCAGCTCATCCCACTATTCGTCATCGGATTCCTAATCGTCGCCGTCATCCGTTCAATCGGCGACGCTGGAGTAGACTACCAAGGCTTAGCATTCGGTACCCTACAAGAAGACACATGGAAAAACCTAACATCCAGCATCAGTACCTTTAGCTCAACCTACTTACTAGGAATCGCCATGGCCGGAGTCGGACTATCCACCAACCTAGCCGTCTTCAAAGGACTCGGCTACAAACCATTCATCATCGGCCTAGTCGCTTCGATCACAGTCACCCTCGTCGCCCTAACCATGGTCACCCTACTAGGCGGACTCATTCAACTATAAAAAAAAGATAATCCGGCGAACGCCGGATTATTTCATTCTCGCCGAATTAAGAAGCCACTTCGCATTAATCAGTACGCTCAATCCGTGAAATCAGATGCTCAATCCGTGAAAGGGGGTGCTCAATCCGTGAGAATAGCCCTCCAATCCGTGAAAGGGGGTGCTCAATCCGTGAGAAAGGCCCTCTAATCCGTGAAAAGGGGTGCTCAATCCGTGAGAAAGGCCCTCCAATCCGTAAAAACACCCTTCAAACCAACCGATCATAATCATGCTGCTTCACCATATGACAAAACAGCTCTTCAATCGGACGCATCACCTTCGTCCGGTGCGAGGCAATATAAAACTGACGCTTCAACTCGCCCTCCGCAAAAGGGTGAACATCCAACAGACCAAGCTCGAGCTCCTTTTTCACACAACGCTTGGAAATAATCGACACACCCAACTCGTTAATCACCGCGTTCTTAATCGCTTCGGTGCTGCCAAGCTCTAGCGTCACATCAAACTGGCCAACACCCAATCCAAACCGCTTAAACAATGATTCCACCTCGGCCCGTGTGCCCGACCCTGGCTCTCGGAGAATTAAAGGAACATTCTTAAGATCCTCCAACGAAATCGCACCAGCATTATCAAAATAACCCTGACTCGAAATCAACACCAACTCATCATCAGTAAACGGCTCAATCTGTAAAAAATCATGCTCAACATGCGTCTCGATTAAGCCGATATCAATTTGATGATTCGCAATCCGATCAATAATTGTATTCGTGTTCAAAATCTCAGCACTAACATGGATCAACGGATAATGCTCATTAACTTCCTTTAAAATATTCGGCAAAATAAACTCACCGATCGTTAAACTACAAGCCATTTTCAAATCGCCGTAAACTTGGTTGCCAAGTTTTTCAATATCACTCTGCGCTTGATCATTTAATCGCACAATCTCAAGCGCGTGCTGATAAAGTATCTGCCCCGACTGGGTGAGTGCGATTCCCTTATGATGGCGATCAAATAATAACGTGTTCAAATGCTTCTCCAAACTTTTTACATGAGTCGTCACAGTCGGCTGCGTCAAATACAACGCCTCACTCGCCTTAGAAAAACTCTCCAACTCCACAACATAAATAAACGACTTCAGCTGATTATAATTCATGACCATCAACCTCACTTACTTTAAAAAATTCCCGTCCAAATCTATCTCATTCATTATGCCATAATTTCACCGAAAAGACTTGCCCAAACAAGTGGGGGATCGATCTCAATTCCACCTCGCGCGACCATCCAGCGACACTTTAAACTCGCACATCGCTCGCCAATCAACAGTCACCACACCCACTCACGCACAAAAAAAGAACGCCCAGAAGCCAACAACCCCCAAGCGCACTCTCCTATGTAAAACACCAACTTAACCTACCACAAACGACTTCCATCCTCGAAAATCCCCCGAACCCGCAACACCCACCGACAACTCCAAACACCCTGTAATCCCCAAAAAACCTAACAATCCTTAGCAACCCGGTCCAACAACAACGCCGTCTCCCCAGGCATCGACTCATTCGGATTATGCCCAGTCGGCAGCTCAAAATACCCCCAACCAAGCTCCTTCGCGCGACTCGCCATCTGCTCAACCACCTGGTAAAGCGGCAAATCCTCTCGTCCCGTACACGCCACATAACACCGTTTCAACTTCTCAGCATCAGGATTCCCCAATTTCAAAGGCTGCGTGAACGTCTTCAGAGGATGCGCCGAAAACCTAGAATCAGAAGCAGGCGAGACAGGGTAAGGAACCTTCCAACCATCACCGTAAGCGTCGGCCAACTCCTCAATCTGCTCGATCAATGCCTCATCATATACATCCGTCACCGCCTGGCCGTCTTCGAATGGCACAAGCGCATCCACATAAATCAAACGCCCAATTCGCTCAGGAATCCACTCGGCCACCCCCGTCGCCACCCAGCCACCATAACTATGACCGACTAGCAACACATCCTGTAAATCCTCATACAAAATCACATTCACAATATCCTCAACATGCGTATCCAAATCCGTCTCTCGCGTCGCCAAATGCGTCCGGTCACCCAGCCCCGTTAAAGACGGCGTATAAACATCATGCCCTAGCTTCCGCAAACCAGCTGCTGTATCCTTCCAATACCAACCACCATCCCAAGCACCATGCACAATGACAAAATCTCTCATCCATATCCTCCTAGTCAAATCGATTGCGAAATAAGTTATTTAAATTTTAACATATTTCTAAAAACTATAGGTGAAACAAATTCCCTCATAAAACGTCAATATACTAGGAGGTGATCTTATCAAAAAGCTAACCGCATTACTCACACTACTACTCTTATTCGGTTGTGGAATAGGGGAGGGAACCACAGGAGCAGGCCCAGACATGCCTGAAGATGTACCTGATGACTTCAACTTCCACGTCAAATTCGGCATCCAAAGTAAAAACGAAATCAACACATTCGAAAATACCGTCACCAAGGACCTAATCGAAGACGGCACCGAAACAACCGACATCACCTTCACCGACGAAGAAATCACCGACATCTACGAAAAAATGAAAGACATTAACATCATGGAAAATAAACAACTCGAACCGAAAAATCCCGACTGCATGCAAACACCACACACCGAAGACGAATGGAAAATCGAAATGGACGGTGAAATCCAAACACACGCCTGGTCAGGAGAATACTGCGATCCCACTAAAGACGCCCAACAATTAAAAGAACTACGCGACGACATCTTCCACCTCGTCAAAAATAAACAAGCCTATCAAGAACTGCCAGAGCCAACAGGTGGGTATGATTAAAAAAACACGTCGGACCACTTTCCGACGTGTTCTACCTAAAAAATTCCTAATAGCTTCTTCTTTCGTTGCACTTCCATCGGCAACCGCAACCAGAGCCATCTCTAGACTGTCATCAAGCGTATTCGCTCCATCATCAGCCCCAGGTGAAATATGACTATGTAAATCTATCATCAAATCCTCCTATGTAATGTAAGTCTCATCGTTTGCGAAAACGATGAGACCTCTAAATCTATAATCCTATTAATAGAGTGCAAACGTCGGATGAGGTTCACTCACAGCGCGCAACTTTCTATAACTTTAATAGCTCTGACTCCTACTATCCGATGAAAACACCCAGATAAAGAATGCAACTAAAAATAAAAACACAAGAGAAAGAGCCGCATAATAGATCAATAATTTACCTCCAACAAATAAAAACCATCCGAATAATAAAACTTGAGAAACTGCTAACAAAAAGCGAAGTACTTTACTTGGAGTAGTATCTTCTTGTTTGAAAGATAAAAAATTGCTAATCCCCATCCACATAAATAATAAACAAGCTCCAAAATACATTATTGCTGGTAATATAACATTTAACCAAATATTAAATGATTCTTCTTCAGCAAATATGTTATCAATACTTAATGAGATAAATTGAGTTAATGGAATATGAGATAAATTAATTGAAAGATTCTGTGCAATAAAAGCCAAAATGAAACAAGCAAAAATAACTATTAACTGAACGACATGATTACTAAATATTTTTTGTCCCACATCTAACATGTAAGGCCTCCTTTTTTATACAAAATCAATATATGCAATATGAGAATAAAATAGGACAAAGGTATAGGTGAAGTTTGAATCTCAGTTATAAAATACAACTAATTCCATAAATATGTATATTAGTAATGTTAATAGTTAGGTCTAAAGTAGTGATGATTTATTCGGAGGAGGAAGAAAGTTGAAAAACGAATTATTATTAGAATGTGCAGCCCTAAATGACGGTGAAGTTACTTTTTGTGTGGTAGGACCCGTGAGGACAGGAAAATCGTTGTTTACTAAAAAGTGGGAATATTACTTGTCCAGTATGGAAGAAAATGATGTACTAGCGGAAAGTAAATCCGGGAGGGAGGTATGCACGAAAGAAATTCTCATGAGTAGTCTGGATACTATTAGAGTTAGTGAAGACTTAATATTAAATCCAAAAATATTACAATGTGTCGGTAGTAAGGTTCATGGGACATCTGGACTTCGGGGAGAAAAGATTAAACTGTATGATAATAGAGCCCCTGTTCCCAAAGAACAACTGATACCGATGCAAGTAGAGAGAGCGATAACTGAGAAATCTGAGTATGGTTTTGTAGTAACAACAGATGGTTCTATCGATACCCTTCCGAGATTTGCATTCATTGATGCAGAGCATGAAACCATTAGTATCATGAAAAAGTCAGAAAAGCCATTTGTAGTGTTGCTTAACACTCTTGATCCAGACGCAGACCATGTAAAAGAGATAGTAACTGATCTTATTAATAAATACAAAATAAGGGTCATCCCATGCAATATACTTCAAGCTACAGAAACAGAGATGAATGAAATCTTCAGTACTTTACTAAATTCATATCCAGTTAAAGAACTAAATGTAAATATACCCTTAAATGTAATGAAACTAGAGGAAGAGCACCCACTAAGAATGAGATTCACCAATGCAATAAAAAGTATTATTACTAACTTGTACGATACCACTTCCATTGAGCTTGTGATAGATGGTTTTAATGAATTGGATTTTATTAAACGAACAGAGATAGATTACTATGACAAGAAGCTAGGAACTTTAGAAATATCTTTGTATGCTAGTGATGAGATTGAAGCGCGAGTTGAAGAGAATTAATGTAGTAGGAGTTAAGGAATAGGAACTAACTGTAAAGCTGAAGCCCACCAATTTAAAGTTGTGGTGGGGGCATGTTTGCCCAAAAGTTATAAATGCTGATTAACCAAAAAGCTGAAAAAACATCAAAATAAAACTCTTTATCCATTCGTAGTCACGGCGTTTTAATCAAATAAAAGCGTTCGCAACAGAGATATACAGCTCTACGATACAGTAGATGAAGGTGAACAGCAGGGGTGGTCCTACCGAATACGTATGTGATTGGTGTATGAGTCAAATTAAAAATGTAGATTTCTCACTTAATTTATGGAGGTTAGTGAAAAAGTCACACAAATAATAAAACTCACCTTGCCAACCCCACCTAACAGTGTGTTCAAGGTTTTCACCTTATTACCTATCCTCTTATAAAAGCCGTTCAGCCTTGTTTAACAAAACCGAACGGCTCTTAAAATATTTTCACTTACTCCGCTAACGTCCCAGCTGCTTTTGCTCGAATTTTTGTCGCGTTTCCGGGTAAATAGGCGAGTGGAACGTCTTCAAAGTCCACAATTTCAAGGTCTTCTGGTGAGGCGCCTGCTTGAATGGCTTCATCTTTGGCCATTTTCTTCGCAAGTTCTAGTGTTTCTTCTCTTCCTAATTCATCTAATGTAAAGACGCGTTCAATTTGTCCACTAACCTGCGCAATGGCAGATCCGATGGCGTTTGCTACACCAAAATGGTTCGGACGGTGGACAACTGAGGCACCTTCTAATTGATCTGGAAGTAAAATGCTTCCTCCACCAACTAATATAACAGGTATCGGATCGGCACTCGTTTTCATTCGGTCGATCGCTTCTTCGACCTGCTGTACTAACGTTTGGTAGGCTTGGTTGATTAAGTCTGGGTCTAAGTCAGCAACGAGATTAGGATCGCCGACTGAAGCCAGCCCCTTAGCAACGATAACATCTGTCGTCGTTAGTGTGTTTCCACCAAAGACGTAGGCTTCTTCTTGAAGACGATAACCCACACTGTCTGGTCCTAGAGTGACGGTTCCATCTTCAGATTGGCGTACAATGGTACCACCACCAATACCGATGGATGTAATATCAGGCATTCTAAAATTGGTTCTAACCCCGCCAATTTCAACGGCTAATGACGACTGACGTGGGAATGAGCTAACTAACACACCAATATCCGTAGTCGTACCACCTACATCGACCACTAGCGCATCAGACTGGTTGGTTAAATAAGAAGCACCACGAATACTGTTCGTCGGTCCACAAGCGATGGTTAAGATCGGATATTTGACCGTGTATTCAACCGACATTAAGGTACCATCATTCTGTCCAAAGAAGACTTTCGCATCGACGCCTTCTTCTTTTAATGCGTTAATAAACCCGTTAGCCGTGCTGCGTGCTACATTGACCACAGCTGCATTTAAAATCGTGGCATTTTCACGTTCAAGTAGTCCAACACTGCCGATTTCACTTGATAAGGAAAGGGCGACTTCATCTCCTAAAACTTCCTGTAGGATTCGTTGAGCAACTTGTTCATGTTCTGGTGAAACCGGTGAAAACACAGAGGTAATCGCTACAGAATCAACATTCCCTTTTAATTCATGAGCGATCTCATATAATTTTTCGGTATCCAAATCCGCAATCTGCCGTCCATCGAATTCGTGGCCGCCATGAACAATATGTACATGCTGACCTAAGATGTCTCTTAAATCATCGGGGACGCCGACTAGCGGTTTAATACCTAAAGTAGCCGGTGCTCCAATTCGAATGACCGCTACGTTATTCAGTCGTTTACGTTCGACGATGGCATTGGTACAGTGAGTCGTACCAAGCATGGCATAACGAATATCTTCTTTTGGAACATCTGAAGAAGCTATGATTGTCTTAACCGCGTTATAGATTCCAGAGCTAACGTCTTCAGTGGTTGGTTCTTTTGTTTCTGAGATGACATTAAAGTGTTGATCTAACACGACGGCATCTGTGTGTGTACCGCCAACATCAATTCCGATCCGATAGTTACCCAATTACTTCCCCTCCTTTTGGTTCAGTTCTTCAACAGGTGTATATTCCACATCATAGCCAAAGTAACCAGGTCCAGCAGTGGCAATACCTTTGTCTGTTCGCCACTTGGCATCACATGGCATTCCGATTACAATACAACGAGCTCCATAACGTAAACCTTCTGTGGTAATGGGCATACCTGTTTCAGCATCAAGCACGGCTATTAAATCAGGCGTGACACACAACACATCGTCTCCAGAAGTGGCGATCAAATGCTCGTTTTGAAAGCTTAGTGTGAGTTCACGACCGTTGTACTCATGAATGCCGTCGATTTTGGCTGTTCCTCTCGCAAAACCTGTTTCGGTTTTACGGTTAATATCTTTTACTTTCCCTTGAAACAATTCATAACCATTCGTGATGTCTAAGACAGAGTGGACAGGGTTATAGTTCTTTTCTTTAGCTTCTCGAATACTTCGTCCAATATTTTCTTCTAGAGTTAATGTATTTCGGATTGATGACTGTTTCATCTCCTGCCCCTTCATTGGATAAATCGCAAGCATGACCGATCCACCCATTTCGATCGTTGCACCACGAGCCAGTCGTTCTGCCCAGACACTGTCAATCGTATTAAGTACCATTCCATTGCCTTTTTCATCTGATAAAACCATAGGTGTGGCACTCATCCCATCTAAATAGAAGGTCACCATTTGAAGCTCAGGGAATGCTCGTCCCATTCCATCAGCATCTACAACAGGAAGTCCTTGACGCGCGGCTAAAGCAAATGGAAGAAGGGAATTGACCCCGCCAGCTTCAATCGGCATCGTCGCATAAATCTCAGTTGATAGATTATCCTTTAAGGACTGAAATGCGGTTACTGCTTCCTCACCACTAGGAATCTTTTCAACCATAACAGTTGGGGCACCCATCATAGCCGATGGGACAATCACCGCGTCATCTGGAACTTCTTCAGGATCTAATAGTTTAATAGGTCCATGTTCTTCAATAGCTTGTAGCGCCATTAATTTCCCAATATACGGATCACCACCTCCACCTGTTCCAAGTAAGGCGGCACCAATTGCTATATCTTCTACTTCTTGTTTTCCTAATAAACGCATGTTTATCCTCCTTTTAGTTGGTTACTGCATTCGGTGTTTTAACTAATAACACTTTCGCGACAACTGTTTGTAGTGCAAATGCGACTAAGAATGCATCAAAACCAGAAGCACCTGTAATGGTGAACCATCCAAAGCCATCTGGTTGAGGTGTGGTCATAAATGCCACTAATGCAGCTGCGACCCAAACGACAACACTCGGGACATTCACATTAACCATTTGATCTAAGTTATCAAAGCTATATTTTGACTTATTTACTAAGTAATCCGCGACGTAGATCCCGCCAATCGGTGGAATTAAAATACTTAGGAAATTTAAGAAAGGAATAAAATTATCATAAATGCCACCAACAGCCATTAACGTTCCAATCGTCCCAGCGATAATGGTTAAGACGTATTTCGGTGTATTCTTGAAAATAGCCGAGAAACCAAGAGCCGATGAATATAAGTTATTATCATTCGTTGTCCACTGAGCTAAAATCAATACCAATAAAGCACCTGTACCCCAACCTAAACCAAGCATGATCGCTACGATGTCTGTTTCTGTGGTGAATTTAGCTAAAACAGCAGAAGCAACTAACACTAAACTAAACCCAGCAAAGTAACCGACAAATGAAGAAATCACCGCATCTTTAGTCGATTTGGCATAACGGGAAATATCAGGCCCGATAATCGCCCCGACAGCTAGAGAACCGATGATCAATGAAACGGATACCCCAACGGATAACGGATCACCGAATAAATTCCCACTAACAGAATTAGCTTCTGAACTGCCTCCTACACGAATTAAAGAAGCGACAATTAAAATCGCAAGAAGCGGAACCGCTAATAAACTTAACTTCTCAATCGCTTTATAACCAATTACAGCCGTTGTCGTCATCAAAATTCCACCGATGACCACTAGCAATTTAGGTGGTACGTCAATCCCGAATGTGTTCTGAATCACGTTCGCTAAACTCGCACCGAAAAGGTCTAACTGAACGCCAAACCAACCAAATAAGGATAAGGCAATCACGATCGACACCGCATACGCCCCGTACCGACCCAGTGCAAAAGTGGAAACCAAAGCAGTCGGCAGGTTGGTTTTCGCCCCGACAACACTACACAAAGCACTCAAACATGCTAAAAGGAAAGTTCCGATCAATGTTGCAATGATTGCCTGTGACATCGTTAAGCCACCCGCTAGTGTTCCTCCAAGAACAATCGCCGATAAAGCAACGATTCCCCCTAACCATACAATAGATAACTTGACCCAGCCCTTACGTTTATGTTCAGGCACGGGTTCTCGTTCATAATCTTTAACTAATTTTTTCTCAGCCATTTTAAATCCCCCGATCACGCTAATTTTTTTCAATAACTCTCTAAAATCACGCTAACTTTTAATACCATTCCAAAATAAATTAAACATAAGATCCATTCGTTGATTCATCTCATCAAAACTATACCTTTGCATCTCCCAAAACAGCCCATCCATCAACCCTTGAAACGTCGTAGCCAATTGCCTAGGATCCTGATCCACAATCTCATCGGCATTTATCCCATGGTGGAAAATTTGGTAGAGTACATTAAACTCACCTTGTTCCATTTCAGCAAATCTTTCTCGAATATCTTCTTCAAGAAAATCTGGTGGGAAAATCATCAGCCGAATTAAAAACTTAGACTTCAAATCCTCTTTATATTGAAATTCAATGGTAGATTTCAAGATATTGTATAACTGATCTTTAGCTGGTAGATCATGATTGACTTGTGACTCAACCACCGATAGATGGCCATCTAACAAATCATGGTAAATCGCGACAAACAAATCTTCTTTCCCTTTAAAGAAAGCATAGACAGAAGGCGGTTTAATCCCAACCTCATTCGCAATTTCCTTCATCGTCATCCCTAAAAAGCCTTGTTCAGCAAATAACTTAGTAGCAGCTAACTTAATCTTCTCTTTCGTTGACATAGCCCCTCCCCGTCAAACACCTAACTAATATTCGTTAGGTAAAATAGATAAAAAAAGATTTTACCCCATGTCTTTTTATAACCACCACCTTTAATTCTGAATATTTAGGTACTTTTGAAATTAAATTTAAAGGCTATCTTAGCATAGCGATTAACTGAATACAATGTTTTTTCTGAAAAAAGTTTAAGTAAGCGTTTTCTTTTGGGGGACGGGGTTTTGTGGGGGGTGGTAGGTCTGATTAGTTGGTTAAGTAATATCTAAACTCAACATAATAAGTATATTAAGAATTTACAGCACTGTTGGAGGAATTTTGTATTTTAGTGTCGAATAAGATAATAAAATACGTAGGAAAGTTTTGGTATAAATGAATAAAAGTAGATTCTTTCAATTTGTAAATCGTATAATCGATAGGATGGATGAAATAAGACAAGAGGTTTATTTTATATTAATGATAGTAACTATACCAATTGCTATTGGATTAGGGTTTTATATGTATTGTGTTTACAAGAATAATCCAATGTTCGAAAATCCTTCTACGATCACTGAACATTTCGCAAGGCCAATTTTTATTGGTATGCTAACTACACTTCTCGTTTTGGGATTTGGGGTTTTATTCGCTAACCTAATCATTATGATTCCTATTAAACGAATTAAACTTTTCAAAATGGAAATGGAGTTTAATTCATATACAACAAAAGGAAAAGAGGTAGCTAACCAATTCCTTTATTCATCGACAATGCTACATAATCATGTAGAGAATGTCAGGTATTTAATGGCTAATAACTTTACTGATTTAGTTGAAGTGTTGCAGTTCCTTACCAGTAGCTATAAAGATTATGTTCTACAATATGGTGATGGGTTAGCCCTAACAATTGATGTAGTTGTAGCTTCAGAGCTAAGAGGGAGAGAAGAGAAGAAAATATATAAATCAATTAAGCAACAACATGTTATAAAGTCCAACACCGCGTATACCAATAGGTTAATAAGGGGCGAGAATGTTCTATTAGGAATTGTCTCAGCAAGCACAACAGATGAAGCTGTTATGATCGTACGTAGAGAGTATAATCATCCATTTGATATCTATGATCAGGAGACATTTGAGAGCATTCTTGGTTATACAATGATATTACATGATGCTATCGTTATGTTACAATTATTAAAAGATAACAACATCCTGGATTCAGGTAGTGAGGGCTAAGCACTTTGTGCATAAGGAATATTATGGTATAATATAAATTGAAGGAGGGGTTTCTATGAAAGTGGATGAACAAGAAAAACCTATCCATGTAGATCAACAGAAGAAATTGTCTCCCAAGGAACGAATATCACAAAAATACGGAATAAACAAACAGTCCGAACAACAAAGTGGACGAGCTAGGTCCATCAATGAATTATATAATCTTAGATATAAGAAGAAGTTCCGTTGATTGATTAATCATCGGAGCTTTTTTTGATGTCTTGTGGGTCTGGATAGAACGAAGAGAAAGGGCAAGCTATCCTTTCTTTTTGTTGAAAGTGAAATCCGTTAAAGAATCTCATACCGTGTTCGGATTGTTTTTGATTAAGGTATCGATTTTCTATATATTTCTTTTTATTATTAACCATCGTTACACCCCAACTTTCACTTAGGTACTGTTATCTTATGAGTGGAAATTGATTTTTATCCAATTAATGACGCTTTCTTAGATCGTGTCTGTTTTAATGAAAGGGGTAGCTGTGAATATGAATAGAAAGCTAATTTTAAACGAAAATTACATACCTCTCCCATGTCATCAGGACGATGAGGTTTTTGCTAATGGTATATTTAATTTTAATATCTCGCGTATGATAGAGCAGATTCATTCTGGTACGCTTTCTGTTAAGAGTGAACGGATTGATGTGAAAGACTGGTTCAACGCTCATCCCCACCCTTCTATAAATGAAGAGCACCTTCCAAACGTTGACTTAACAAATCCAGTTATTCAAGTAGAAATTAGACCTGGTCATTATTCAATTATTGATGGCAACCACCGAATGGAAAAGGCTTACCGGGAAGGCGTTCAATTTGTCGATTCATACAAGCTGAATGGCGAGCAGCTAGTTCCGTTTTTTATAGATCACATGGGGTATAGGGCATTTGTGGATTATTGGAATTCTAAGTTAGTTTAGAAATTTTGATCCATTTGATTGAGATATCCATGACCATTCTACATTAATTTAAATAGACAAGCTGATCTATTAGAGTAGTGAGACTCTACTAGATCAGCTTTTTGTTTTTGTTAATTATTGTACGGTTGTTGCACCGGTTAAAAGATTTATCAATGATGATTTGACGCTAGGGATTTGAAGGAAAGGCGAAGTTTTTACCGAGTGAAGGGATCTAAAATATGGGACGACCTCTGTTACGAACTCTCATTTTATTAATTTCCCGTCGAACTTGTTCGAGAAAATCTTCTTTCAAGTTGATCGCCATGTCGATTAGCTGGTGTTCTTGTTCGATCGTTAGGTTGCGTTCTTCAAACTTGATGCCGTTTCCTCTGATCCATGCAATGTAATATTTTATATGATATTGATTTATATTTTTATTAGAGTACAGGACCAGTTTATATAAGTATTCTTTATTATGCTCATGCTTAAAAGGTGCTTCTCTTATTCTATTTATGATTGGTTCCTTCCTTTGACGATTTGCTTCTTCTCTTACATGTTCTGGTGGATCCAGATAGTATTGAATGTACTGTGCTGTTTTGTTGATTTGATTCGCTATGTATGTAATGGTGTACCCATAATCTGATATTAGAGTGTTGATAAGCTTGTTCCGATCATACCAATCAGTAATTGAATCTCTTATCATCCACTTCAACGTCTGTAAATATTTCTGACCATCGGAAAGAGATCGGTAAGCTTTGCATTTCACAAGAATATTAGGCTTATGTACTTTCTGATAGGCATAGAAGGTTGTGTACTCACCAATCACTTGATAACGTCCGGTTTCAGGTTTGAACACGACTTCAGGTAGTATTGAGGCTGATTGTTCATGAGCAACCTTCCATTCTTCAGCTTCTAGTTTTGACTTCGAGATCGATAAGTCCTCGACAAATGGTACCATCATTTCCACATTAATAAATATACCTAGATTCCTGATCAATTCATGGTTGTTCGTCATAGGTAGTCAGTCCTTTCACTAATAACCTATGAACTTGGAGGCTTGTCCTAGTATGTCGATTTGTGAATTGAGATAAGAAGTGAATAGGTATAGCCTATCAATGTATATTATCAAGTTTGATTTCTCTTCCAATACTTTACTATTAGGTTGTTAACCAATCAACTAACCTCACCAATCAATCTCATCAAAATCTGGATACTCCTCATTGTAGCGAATTTCACTAGGGTGACAGTTACTTTCTTGTGCAGCTTCTAATATTTGCTGTTTAGCTTTTTGATATTCCTTCCCTTGCTCGGCGATTCGTTTGGCCATGATGGAGATGTTTTTCAAGCGCTGATCTTTGTCCCAATTTAAAAAACGGATATTCAGTTCATCTATATATTGGGTATAATAATGATCGAAGCGTACTGAATGTTTGCTCATATGGTTAAGCATCATTTTAAATGTTTGTGGCTTAAGTGTTTCTTGTAGGGATTGGATGACGGCTGCTTGAAACTTTCTGACGGTTTGAACGGTTAAATCCCATTGCTTGAGCACCGCGTTCTGAGACTCATACCTGTCCATAAAGTCATTAAGAGCCATCACGATCATTAGAATCTCAGGGTAATAGATTGGAAAAGTTAAATAGAGATTTCCCTTCGCATCGTCAAGGCCTAGCCACTCCATCGCATCTTCGTTAAGCCCATTGTCCACAAATGTATACTCTCTGTTCCCCATAAACGCATGCCTAATGTCATAACAAAGACCTAACACACGCATTCGTGCTTGATATAATTCAAGATGCTCATCTTCATTACCAACGACTTGGTGAAGCGCTTCATACAATTGCTCCAAATCATAATAGTCACCAGCAATCTCTAAACCCGAATAATTTGGTGTAGGCGTTATTTGTAACATGTCATGAACTCCCATCTGATATTTTAATAATTTAATTTTAAATGAAAATGGAGTAAATTCAAATTGCCAGCTGTCAGGTTGGGAGTCATTCTGTGAAAAAAAGTTTAATTGGAAGGGTTGTGAGTATAAAGTTTTAGTATTGCGATTTCTTGTTAGTAAGTTGTTGTAACTTTATAACTATGGTTGGACTGTGATAGGTTTATTTAAAACTTGCTTGATACTGTGATTATTTGAATATATTTTTGTCGAAAAGTAATTTTTTTGACCGAATGACAAACTAATTTGAATATTTAGTAAAAAAGTATCAGATTTTGTTGCATATTTTCCAAGGAAACCTTATAATAAAAATGGATAAATGAGGTAAAGGTGTTTATGTTAGTTGTGCGTGATTTATTATATAGAAAAACAAAATTAGGGGACAATTTTAGGTTTCACACCTGAAAAGGGATTAATCGTTCTCTTTTCAGGTTTTTTATTTTAAAGCAGTTAAAGAGGGCTAAGACATTAAGGGAGGAAAAACATGAAAATACGATTAAACAAAGAAGAAGCAATAGGCTACATACTCAAAAGCTATCTAGATTCACCACTTCCAGCCAAACACGTGCGATGGCTTTCACTCGAGTGTGCAGAGCGAATCCAAGAAGGTCAGGTTCTATGCGCATTTGAAGTAGAGCTCATCTGCCGTGAACTCATCTATAAAATGGGATTCACCCAACTACAGTATCAACTAGTAGCTAGAGAACTATTCTTAAACTTGAACATGAAAAGCAAGGAGAATGCCAGTAATACTTACTTTCATTTTATAGGAATCTATCCAAGCCTATTTCCATGTGAAGTGGTAAAATAAGCAAGCGATTAGCCCTCTCGCTGCGTAAGTTCAAATGATTATTGATGACGATTGAAGATTGGGAAATTCGTTAAGAGGTGTAGTGGTACAGTGCTGCACCTCTTTGACGTTGGTTGCTAAGGGTGTCTAGATCGGATGAGATTCAGAATTCTCGGTTCGCGAGTGGCTGTTAAGACCATTTTGCTGTGATTGAGTGGGGGAAATGTCTGAGAGAGTGGGTCTCAAGGCCGTTTTGCTGTGATTGAGGGGGGGAAATGTCTGGTAGAGTGGGTCTCAAGGCCGTTTTGCTGTGATTGAGTGAGGGAAATGTCCAATAGAGTGGGTCTCAAGGCCGTTTTGCTGTGATTGAGTGAGGGAAATGTCCGATAGAGTGGGTCTCAAGGCCATTCCGCGGTGGTTAAGTGAGGGAAATGTCCGATAGAGCGTGTCTCAAGGCCATTCCGTCGAGATTGAGTGAGGGAAATGTCCGATAGAGCATGTCTCAAGGCCATTCTGCCGAGATTGAGTGAGGGAAATGTCCGATAGAGTGGGTCTCAAGGCCGTTTTGCTGTGATTTAGTGAAGAAAATGTCCGATAGAGCGTGTCTCAAGGCCATTACGCGGTGATTGAGTGAGGAAAATGTCCGATAGAGCATGTCTCAAGGCCATTACGCCGAGATTGGATGGGGGAAATGTCCGATAGAGTGGGTCTCAAGGCCGTTTTGCTGTGATTTAGTGAAGAAAATGTCCGATAGAGCTGATCTCAAGGCCATTACGCGGTGATTGAATGAGGGAAATGTCCGATAGAGCATGTCTCAAGGCCATTCTGTCGAGATTGAGTGAGGGAAATGTCCGATAGAGCATGTCTCAAGGCCATTCTGTCGAGATTGAGTGAGGGAAATGTCCGATAGAACTGATCTCAAGGCCATTACGCGGTGATTGAGTGAGGGAAATGTCCGATAGAGCTGATCTCAAGCCCTTCTCACGCATAATTAGATGCTCCACTCTATGAAGTAACCCCCGACTAATCACCGACCTTCTTAACCGGAAGCTCCCTCCCTACATTTAACACCACACTCGCCACAACCATCAACATCACAAAACACAACGCTCCACTCATATTCAACAACACATCCAAAACCCGACCATCACGACCAATCAGGAAATGCTGATGCGTCTCATCAACCAAACCGATGATGGAAGCGGAAATCCACGCCAATAAACACCTAACCCATAACTGTTCTAAAGGAAGAACTATAAAAATTGTACAGGCAATCATTCCATAAACCACAAAATGCCCGATCTTTCTCATTACAAAAGCAGGATCATCTTTAAACGTGTAGAATTCATAGAACGAGCTATGTTGATCAAACATAAATGTGGGTGAACCAGAGTCCTCCCAATGATAGATTGATGTAAAAGTCTCATCGTCTGACTTGGCGATTTCCACAGACGTACTTATAGATAAGATGAAAAAAGAAATCACAACCATACATATTATTGATATAAACACGTACCTCATAACATCCTCCTTGTCTAGGAGTCTATTATGGGCAAGGGGAGAGGGATTTATACTCGAGAACCGTATAGTCTATTTCCGGAACTCACCTTTACAGTTTTCTCTTTTCACATCTGCCATCGCCCCCCTATACCCCATTCCAATATGTTAGAAAATAGCGAATATTGTTGATTTAATGTCGTGAAAGGGTTACCATTTTCCTTATAGAGATATGATTAAAATTTGTAGCGTTTACATTTATCGAGGGGGTCTATCAATGAAAGTGCAGATTTATGAGATTAGGTCAGTAGAAGATGCGAAAAAGGTGATTGAAGCAGGTGCTGATCACATCGGGGTTCCTTATGCAGAGGTTCCGAAATATCCTGGTCATGTCACTTGTGAGGAGGCAAAGGAGATTTTTGAAGTCGTTCCTTCTGACGTTCTTAAAATTGGCCTAACGATTTCTGAGGATTTAGAAGAAATTTTACGTAATTTTAGTGTCGTTGTTCCTGATGTTTTGCATTTGTCGGGTGATATTGAGGGGATCACACCTGATCAGATCAAGACGTTAAAAGAGAAGGTGCCTGGGTTAAAAATCATGCAGGCGATACCTGTCTATCAGGATGTTCCTCTCGAGGATCAAAAGGCACTGGATTATGTTAAAGAATATGAGCGTGTTTCTGATTATTTTCTAATCGATACAAAGGTAGTTTCCGAGAATGTCATCGGTGCCACTGGGAAAGTCCATGATTGGAATATCGATCGAGCCATTGTCGACTCAACGGACGTTCCTTGTATTATTGCGGGTGGTTTATCCAGTGAAAATGTTGCTGAAGCGATCCGTATCTCTAAGCCGTACGGGGTCGATTCATTTACATCAACTAACTATGATGAAATCCATGACGAGAAGAGAATTAAAGATCCAGACAAAGTAAAAGCATTTGTTGAGGCTGCACGGAATGCCTAATACAACACAATCGCCAAATGTTCTCGTCATTGGAGATGCAGGTGTGGATATCATCGTCCACCTCCCGAAAATTCAATATGAAAGCAGCAAGGTAACAGATTTTAAAGAACCGACAATCGTTGGGGGAGGGACCTCAGCAAATACGGCAGTCGCTCTTAAAAGGCTGGGAGTTAACACATCGTTTTTAGGAACGATCGGTGATGATGCCCATGGAAAATATGTGATGGATGAATTTCAGAATGAAGGGGTTAATATTGATCAAGTGATTGTTGATCCACAAGTGCACACTTTTTCGATTTTTGCCTTTATCGATGAATTTGGTGAACGATACCCTTATGTTTGGCCGAAGAAAGATCTTGGTTTTCAAAAATTAGACTTAGACCAGGTTAACGTTGAAGCCATCCGTCATGCGTCATGGGTCCACTCATCAGGAATATCGATGATGGATGATACATCTTCAAGGCATTCGATCATTGAAATTTTCCGAATCGCCCATCACGAGGGCATTCCAACATCACTCGACTTGAACTTAAGAGTCATGGATGGTGAGTTAGATCCGGACTACAAACAAGCCATCATAGAAGTGATGAACTATTGCGATTACGTCTTAGGGTCAGGGGAAGATGAGTTTTACTATCTTGACCCCCAAGAAAATTGGCTAGACAGTGTGAAAACTTTTGCTTCGAATGACCGAACCATCATCGCGCGAATGGGTGATGAAGGCTCATTTGCTATACAAGGTTCAAGCGTCATCAAATCAGCCGCCTACCCGGTGCAAGTCGTAGATACCCTTGGCGCAGGCGACACCTACAATGCTGGCTTTATCGCAGCTAGACTTTCAGGGGAAAATATACAAGATAGCCTAAGTCAAGCAAACGCAGTCGCTGCGTATAGCGTTTCCAAAGAAGGAGCGCGCTCTTCTCCTACAGGTGATGAGTTAGAGCGATTTTTGAGTGGGGAGTAGAAGTAGTGTGAACAAGTTTGTCTACAAGTGTATAGTTTAAACAGAGTCCATTACCATATTGGTGATGGGCTTTTTGATAATAGCCCCAAGTGTATCAATACGTTTTTATGGGGGTTGACTTTTAATCCCATTCATTATATTATTAAAAATATCGAATCGGTTATTTTTTAAAAAAGAGGAGGTCAGAAGATGCAAAAATGGTTCAAGGTTGAAATGAGGACCCATGCGAAGTGGCCGATTGTGTTTTATAGTGGAACAGAGGATAAATCTTCATCTATAAATACAATTGAAGATCTTGAATCGTACCTTAGAGAACATAATCGAATTTATTATGTTGTTCCTGGAAAAGACAGTTCAGAAAAAAAGATTATGTATAAATCACAAATGTTAACAGTTATTGGTCCTATCCATCCAAAAAGTACAGCATTGATTACTATTGATGATGTCTTATCATTAAGCGAAGCAGCTGAAAAATGGGGTTTCAAAGAGGCTAGTACGTTACGAAATGCTATCTACAAGCACAAATTTTATAACTATGAACATAAAAAATCCGATGGTACTTGGTTTGTCACAAAGCAAGGAATGACACGTGTTTACGGACCTGAACAAAAACACGGGTACCAAGATTTAATAGTAAATGAAATTTCCTATGATTCTAAAAGCAATAAATTTGTTATTCTACCTAAGCTATAAGAAATGGAGATGATCGTTCATGATATTTTATTATGCGTGGCCCTTGGCACTCGCCCTAGTTATTCTTCCTTTTATAATTCCTAAATCGAATAGAAAACCCACTTATGGACAAGGTGCCTTTTTTGATACTATCTTCTTAGGGCTTGGAACGATTCTGCAAAGAAGGTATGCTGCAACCGTTATAAACATTCTAATAGGATATTTTGGGATGGCCTTCATTAAAGCATTAGTCAATAATATAATAGAAGGTCCCAATTATAGTTCTTCTTTAATGTGGATAGAAATCATAATTACATTTATAGGTTTTTATGCCATAAATAAAATTATCATAGAGTGGACTCACATTGTGGAAGCAGAAGTGGAGGAAGAAAAAGAATACGAGAAACGATTTGCAAATCGTTCTACTTATCTAGCTAACATGAATCGTTCAACCAATACTGGGGTTGGAGTTAACTATTTTTCGCAGGATGATGATCATTTGTTAACTGATGACTCAAACGATATATTTCGTGATTCCTACGAATATAAAAGTAATGATCGATATGATATGATCGATCAAGTAGAAGAAGCCATGATGAATCATGAACGAGATCGAAATGAACAAATGCTACAAGAGCAGCTTTATGAGGAATCAGATAACCTAACCAACTTTATGGAGGATCAATTTGAAAACGATTTGCATTTTGATGATGATAATTAGAATTTAAATACAGACACTAATATTCTAATTATTAAACATAAGGGGATTAATGGATCGGAATTGTACTTACTTTTACTCTGTGTGAGAAGTCTTTAAAGTAACCATTCCCTATTTCTGGGTATATAATGAAAAGAGGTCTCTTTTGGGGGGTCACCCCCCTTTATAGAGGCCTTTTTGGATATAGTCCATAAGACGGTTTTTCTATTCTCGTTTCACACGACAGGTCGATTAGTCACTGATCATACCTTTCCCTTACATGTTCTTATTTCTGATACCTATATCGTCAATGAGATTTGTTCAAATCTTTTCCATATGCTTACCCCACATACTCCTCAAGCAATAACCCCATAAACAATGCATCATGATAGCTTCCATCGACAAAGTAATGCTGTCTCATCTCTCCTTCGATTTGGAAGCCGACTTTTTGGTAAATGTGGGTGGCTTTTTCGTTGTTTTTGTCTACGTATAAGAATATTTTATGTAGGTTCAATTGGTTGAAGCCATACTCGACGGTCAAACGTGTTGCGTTGGTGGCATAGCCTTTTCCTTGGTGTGATGGGTCGATCATAATTCCGAATTCAGCGTGTCGATGTCGCTGATCGATATCAAATAGGCCAAGGTAGCCGATCTTTTCATTTGATTTCGGATGGTGAAGAATGAACTGTCGGTGTGATTGACTATCTTGTGCGGATTCATAGAATTTGTTTATTTTCTCCATAGTTGTATAAGGTTCTTCACACCAATAATCCATCACATCTGGGTTTGTTCGTAGTTGGTAAACGAATTCTAGGTCAGCTTTTTCAAGTGGGCGAAGCTTTAATTGGTTTGTCATTTGCGATGCTCCTTTTTCTATTGGGATATTTAAATGGTAGCAAAGATTTCTAATAACTTCAGCAATTGAAGGGTAGTGGGTCATCCAGGAGTGAATAAGTAGTATAAAAATAATCTAGCATTTATTCATATAAAAAGCTGATAGAACTAATGGGCTCTATCAGCTTTTCCGTGTTAGTATTTTAAACTCTTTTCTTCATCTCACTTTGTCTTAATTCAACCCGGCGAATTTTACCAGAGGTTGTTTTCGGGAGTTCATCGATGAATTCGATTTCACGTGGGTATTTATATGGTGCGGTAAGTTCTTTTGTATGGTCTTGTAAATCTTGCACAAGGCCTGGTGTATTGATGTCTATATCATCTTTTAAGACAATAAAGGCTTTGACAATATTACCTCGAACTTCGTCAGGGCTAGCAACAACGGCACATTCTTTGACAGCTGAATGTCTGACAAGGGCGTCTTCAACTTCGAAGGGTCCGATTGTGTATCCGGAACTAATGATGATGTCGTCACTTCGACCTTCAAACCAGAAGTATCCATCTTCATCTCTTCTAGCACGATCCCCAGTAATATAGTATTCACCACGTCTGGATGCTTTGGTTTTTTCATCATCTTTATAATACTCTTTAAAAAGCGCTGGACTATCGAGGTGAAGGGCGATATCTCCGACTTGATCGACATCGGCTGGGTTTCCTTCTTCATCAACGACTTGAACATCGTTTCCAGGTGTAGGTTTACCCATTGACCCAGGTTTGACTTCCATATCTTTCATAATACCTAATAAAAGTGTGTTCTCAGTCTGTCCATAACCGTCACGAACGGTGATACCGAACGTACGATCAAAGGTATCAATTACTTCACGGTTAAGAGGCTCTCCAGCTGAAACAGCACTCTTTAGGTTAGGGAATTGGTAACTAGATAGGTTATCGACTTTTACCATTAAACGGTATTCAGTTGGAGTGCAGCAGAGGACGTTAATATCTTCTTCTTGTAATAAGTTTAAATAGGTTTCCGGATCAAATTTACCATTATAAACGAATCCGGTTGCTCCAGAACCAAGTACAGATAGGAAAGGACTCCAGATCCATTTCTGCCAACCTGGCCCAGCAGTTGCCCAAACCTTATCTCCTTCTTCAATATCTAACCAGTTATCGGCTACGGTTCTTATATGTGCATATCCCCAAGAGTGGGAGTGAACGACACCTTTTGGATTACTAGTTGTACCTGATGTGTAAGGTAGGAAGGCGATATCATCTTTTGTTGTTTCAGCCATCTTGAGTTCATCGGAAGATTCTGCTTTTAGCTTGTCTAGGTTAATCCAATCTTCTTGATCGTCGCCGATGACGAATTTCTTTAAATCAGCATATTGTTGAATGTCCTTATATTGGTCAGTGAATGGATAGTAACAAACGACCCCATCGGCACCTGAGTGGCTGACGCGATATTGGAGATCTTTAGTACGAAGCATTTCGGAGCTTGGGATGATGATGATCCCCGTTTTAAGAGCAGCTAGATAGACTTCATAGACGACGGTTGATCGAGGAATCATGACTAACACTTTATCGCCTTTCTTTAACCCTTTGTCTAAGAAAGCGTTTCCAATCTTGTTGACGTTTCTGACCAATTCTCCGTAGGTCAATTCTTCATGATTACCGTTTTCATCACGGTAGATTAAAGCAGTTCTTTCAGGGTGTTTTTGTGCATGTTCTTCTACTTCCATCATGATGTTATATTCTTTGGGTGCTATTAAGTGATCAATTTTCATACTTTCCCCTCCAATTAAGTAATAATTATTAAACTATTTTGAATATAGTTTACAACAAAACAAAGCCTATTACTATTTATATACATGAAAATTTCAAAAGATTCAACTAATTTTATTAATGATAATTATTTAATAATGTAGAAAATTGTCAATTATCAAAATACATTGACAATTAACTTGAATCCTTATATAATCTTTTGTAACCTTGGTGTCATACAGAATAGGAGGTGCATATCAAAGTGGTCAAGATTCTTCAGATCGAAGGTATATCTCTTCAATTTGGTGGTGTCAAAGCCTTAAACGATGTTAGTTTTCATATTGAAGAGGGGGAAATATTTTCTCTGATTGGCCCAAATGGGGCGGGGAAGACGAGTATGCTTAATTGTATTAGTGGATTATATCATCCATCGCAAGGGTCTATTAAATATAAGGATGAAGAAATCACTAAGATGAAAGCGTATTCAAGGACGAATCTAGGTATTGCACGTGCTTTTCAAAATATTGCCCTTTTTGAACATATGTCTGTTTTGGATAATCTGATGTTGGGAAGGCATACGTTAATGAAGTCCGGCCCATTTTCAGGTGGTTTTTATTTTGGTAAGGCTGAGAAGGAAGAAGTCGATAATCGAGAGCATGTCGAGCAAGTGATTGAATTTCTAGATCTACAGGAGATTCGTCACACACCAGTTGAAAGGTTAGCTTATGGTCAACAAAAAAGAGTTGAAGTTGGACGTGCGCTTGCTTTGAGTCCAGAGTTGATCCTGCTAGATGAGCCAATGGCAGGGATGAATAAGGTGGAAAAAGAAAGGATGGCTCAATTGATTTTAAAGATGAAAGACAATGGCATCACTGTTGTTCTTATTGAGCATGACCTCGGGGTTGTTATGAGATTATCAGACCATATTGCGGTTTTGGATTTTGGTAAGCAAATTGGTTTTGGTACGCCTAATGAAGTGCAGGAAAATCCTGAAGTTATTAAAGCTTATATTGGAGAAAATGTTAGCTAAGATAGGGGGGAGCTCCATGAGACAGGATAAAACGTTGGTCCAGCTTTTTCTTGAACGGGCAGAAGCGAATCCTGATCAGGTTGCGTACCGTTACAAAGATTTGGGAATTTGGAATGAGGTCAAATGGAAGGAGTTTCGAGAGCAAGTTGAATCTCTTGGAATAATGTTACAAGATGACTTTCAAGTTCAGCCTGGTGAAAAGGTGGCGATTATAGGTGAGAATAAACCAGAGTGGACCATTGTCCATTTAGCTACGCAGTTGATCGGAGCGATTCCGGTTGGTGTTTATGAGTTATTTTCTGATAAGTTAGTTGAGTACTTAAAAGATTTCGAGCCTAAGTTAGTCATAGTCGGTGGATTTGATCATAAGGAAAGGTTGTTAGCAATACAAGAAAAAATCCCTTTTGTTAAGAAGATGATTGATATGGATGAGCAAGGGGAGGAAAGTCATTCATCTATTCCAGAAAGCTTTTTTCGAGATGTATTAGAAGAAGGTAAGAATAGACTGAAGGAGCAGCCCAATTTTATCAAAGAAAGGATAGATGAATCTTCACCAAATGATGTAACAATGGTAGCTTATACGGAGGAATCAGAACAGCCAAGAGAAGTTTTTCTCACTCATAAAGGCCTCATTACCTCTGCTAGAAGAATATGTGATTCAGAAGACATTGTTGAATTGGATGATTACCTACCTATTATGCCACTCGCTTCTATGAATGAGTACCTTTTCACTGTTGTGCTACCAATCTATCAAGGAATTGTTGTAAATTATCCAGAAAAGCCGAATACCGTTTTAAAGGATTTAATTGAATTAGGACCACACAGCTTAGTTGCCCCATCACGTGTCTACCAAAAGATACGCTCACAAATCACATTACGTATGAAAGACTCCACAAGGTTTAAAAGAAAAACATACCATTTATTTCAGCACTATTCAGAGATTAAAACAAAAGCAAAAGGATCACAAACACCTGTAAGTAAATTCGTTACTTTTATGAATGAGTTAGGAGATCTAATCATTCATCGTTTTATCCGTTATCATTATGGTCTTCATCGAGTCAAACAAGCTTTTGTTATCGGAGAGCCAATTGATGAAGCTACGTACTTATTTTTTAAAAGTATGGGTGTTCCAATTCGCCATACATATAGTGCCAATGAATTGGCGGGGATTGGTTTGATCGAGAAGGAAAATGATGAACATATGAAAAGTTCATGTGTCCCATTGCCGGGAATAGAAGTTGATATTCGAGAAGATGATGAAATTTACATTAAGAGTGCGTCCTCTACGGAAGAAAATGAGGAGTACCAAGCTACAGGTGATTGTGGAGTTATCGAAGATGGTCAACTTCGCTTCTTCGGAAAAAAACAAGAGCAAATCATTCTTACATCAGGAGAAGTGTGTTATCCATTGGAGATTGAAAACAAGTTGAAGGAGAGTCTTTATATTAAAGAGGCCGTTTGTTTTGGGAATAATCGTGATTATTTGACGGCTATTTTGAATATTGATCCTGAGACGACTGGTCGGTGGGCAGATCAAAACCAGCTAGCTTACACGACTTACGAGGATCTATCAAAGCATGAAAGAGTGATTCAGCTAATTGAACAAGAAGTCAGCAATCGAATGGAGGATCTACCTACCTCAGTTCAGATCCATAACTTTGTGCTTCTACCTAAGATGTTAAGTGAAGAAGAAGGAGAGTTGACTCATACGTTACAGGTTAGAAGAAAATTCGTTGAACAAAAGTATCAGGATTTAATTCATTTAATGTATGCCAAGCAATTGAACGTAACCAAAGAAGGTGATCAAACAAGTGAAGAATTTTCATTTGTCACCTTAGATGGAGAAGGGAGGGCGACTTAAGGATGGACTTTTTCTTACAAATACTTGTAACAGGGATTGTTGTAGGAAGTATTTATGGCTTGGTTGCATTAGGGTTCGTTCTAATTTATCGATCTAGTGATGTATTAAACTTAGCTAATGGTGAATTTGTGTTAATTGGTGGATACGTTTGTCTAACGATCATGACAGCTTCTAATTTGCCATTTATCGTAGCCCTTTTGATTACACTTGTTATCAGTGTGTTACTAGGGTTCTCGGTGGAACGATTGGTGATTAGGCCGTTGAAAAATGCCCCTGTTATATCGATCATCATGGCTACTATTGGTCTGGCGAGTTTACTAGGTGGGCTCGTTCATATGGTTTGGGGACACCGAACAAGAACATTTCCTCAAGTATTTCCAAGTGAGCCGATTCATTTTGGTGGATTAATTATAACACCGGTTTATCTATGGTCTTTTATTACTGTATTAGTCCTGTTAGTAACTTTTACATTGTTCTTTAAATTCTCCAAGATGGGTATTGCCATGCGTGCCGTCGCTGATGATGCAAAGGCTGCGATGTCGATGGGGATTAGTGTTAAAAATGTGTTAGCTGTTACCTGGGCTATTGCAGCAGTGGTTGCTGCGATTGGTGGTACTTTGCTGGGAATGATCAATGGTGTTGGCCCGATTATGGCAACCATTGGCCTCACGGTTCTGCCGGTTGTTATTTTAGGTGGACTTGATAGTATCGGAGGAGCCATTATTGGAGGATTTTTGATTGGAATCATTCAAAACCTCGCAGGTGGATACTTAGATCCAATGGTTGGTGGAGGATTAAAAGAGGTAGTTCCTTTCATTATTGTCCTTTTGATTCTGTTACTTAAACCATATGGATTATTCGGTAAAGGTGGAGCAGAAAGGGTGTAGTGGATGAAGAGTATTTTGGGAAAAAATCTAGGAAACTACCGAACTTCCTACCGGGCAGATATGGCTTTACTGAATTCGCGAAATAAAAAGATTGGTATGGTTATTCTGTTATTGGTTATCTTTTTATTACCTATGTTTGCATCAAATTATTTTATCGGACTCATGACCTTATGTATTATCTCATCAATTGGGGCAATTGGACTTAATATCTTAACAGGTTTTACGGGACAAATATCAATAGGTGTGGGTGCGTTTCTAGGTGTTGGTGGATATGCTTCTGCCATATTAACCACTAGTATGGGTTACAGTTTTTGGATTGCCTTGCCTCTAGCTGGAATTATTACAGCTATCATCGGTGGTTTATTTGGTATTCCATCACTTCGATTAAAAGGCCTTTATCTAGCTATCGCCACACTAGCAGCTCAATTTGTTATTTTATTTATTATTCGAAGGTGGGTTAGTTTGACAAATGGTACATCTGGGATGGTACTGCAAAGACCGACGATTGGTGATTTTGCGCTAAGTAGCAATACAAGCTACTATTATCTATCAGCCATTGCCTTCTTACTCTCTGCGTTTTACGCAATAAACTTGGTACGATCCAGAACTGGTAGAGCATTTTTTGCTGTGCGAGATCGTGATATGGCTGCGCAGATTATGGGGATCAATCTGTTTAAATATAAGGTAATGGCCTTTGCAATTAGTTCGTTCTTTATAGGAATTGCAGGGTCATTATTAGCACACTATACGATGATTGTTAGTCCTGAATTCTATGAAATTAATGTTTCAATTCAGTACTTGGCAATGATTTTAATTGGTGGTTTAGGTAGTGTATTTGGTTCAATTTTAGGTGCATTTTTCATTACCTTACTTCCTGTCGTTTTAAATATAATAGTTGGATCGCTATCGGGAATCCTAACCGATTTATCTCATATTCTATCAGCTTTCGAAGAGTTTGTGTTTGGTGCGGTAATTATCCTGTTCTTAATTTTTGAGCCTGGAGGTTTAGCTCATATGTGGAGTAACACGGTCAACTACTTTAAAAAATGGCCGTTTTCTTACTAGATGATGAAACTAGATTCATCATTATATTAGAGTTCTCAATAAAGGGGAGGAAAAAAGTTGAAATCAAAAAAGTTTTTGAGTCTCATTATTGGTTTGGTGGTATTAGTTTTTATGGCGGCTTGTGGTGATGATGCAGATGGCTCTGGTGGATCGGGTGATGATCAAGAGGTGACCATTGGTACTCTTGCAGATATTACTGGAGCAACTGGTGATACAGGAACTCCTTATTCAGAAGGTCAAGATCATTTCTTCGAGTATTTAGAAAGCACCGGGGGAATTGATGGGTTAGACATTACCCATTTATCAGAAGACTATGCATATGAAATTAGTGATGCGCAACGAATCTACCAACAATATCGTGATCGTGATGGTGTATCTGCAATTCTTGGCTGGGGAACAGGTGACACAGAGGCTTTACGTCAACAAGTAGCAAGTGATCAAATACCATTTATGTCTGCTTCGTATTCTGAGAACTTAAAAGATCTTGATGAAAGTCCTTATAACTTCTTTGTGGCAGCGTCTTATTCAGACCAAGGTAGAATGGTCTTGGAGTGGATAAAGGACAATCATGAAGGTGGCGACCCAACAGTTGCTCTACTTTATAATGACACAGGATTTGGACGTTCTCCGATTGATGATATAAAGGATTATGCTGAAGAAATCGGTGTTGAAATTGTTGATGAACAAATCATTGACCTTGCTGCGACAGATGCACAGTCTCAACTTTTAAATATGGAAGAGCATGACCCTGATTACGGAATCATACAACAGACTTGGGCAGCAACAACAACTATTTTAAGAGATGCCGATACCCTTGATATTGATACACAGTTCATCGGATTGAACCAAGCGGTTGGTGAAGGATTGATTGATCAAGCAGGAGATTTATCTGAAGGGTTTATGGGTGTTTTAACACACGCTCTACCTTACGAAGATGTACCAGGTATGGACGAATATATAGAGTATCTGGATTCTCAGGACATGACAGTGGATGATATTAACATGCAGCATGTGGCTGGATGGGTAGTTGCAAAAGTCATGGTTGAAGGTGTCAAGAATGCAGCTGATTCCACAGATGGTGAGATCACAGGTGAAGATGTGCTTGCTGGACTTGAAGCAATTGAGGACCTAGATTTAGGTGGTCTTGCTGCACCAGTTACATTTACTGATGAGTTACATGCTGGTACAGAAGAAATCCGTTTAGGTATTGTTGAAGACGGTCAGTGGAAGGCAATCACAGATTACGACAGCTATCGTTAAATCATCATGTTAGGGTGAGAGAACTGCTTAAAGGGTTCTCTCATTCCTTTTACACCTAAAATTTCTTAGTAAAAGGGAGGAACAGCTGTTGCTCAAGGTTAATAACGTCGAAGCCGTCTATTCTAAAATGATTTTAGCATTACGGGGGATGTCCTTAGAAGTTCCAAAAGGGAAAATCATTGCGTTACTTGGGAGTAATGGAGCAGGAAAGTCCACTACTTTACAATCCATCTCTGGTTTACTATCAAGTGATGGAGGTCAGATTACCGATGGAACCGTGGAGTTTGAGGGCGAGACGCTTAACGGCAAGTCACCCGACGCCATTGTGAAAAGTGGTATTTTTCACTGTATGGAAGGAAGGCATGTATTTCCACATTTAACAGTGGAAGAAAATTTAACTGCTGGAGCTTATACTAGAAAAGATCGCAGGAATATTCAAAAGGATATCGATAAGATCTACGGGTATTTTCCTAAACTACGTGATTTAAAAAAACGCCCAGCTGGACTTTTATCTGGTGGGGAACAGCAGATGTTGGCTATTGGGCGTGGATTAATGGCAAAACCGAAACTATTGTTACTAGACGAGCCTTCTTTAGGGATTGCGCCATTATTAGTAGAAGAAATCTTTGAAAACATCAAACAAATTAATGAGGAAGAAGGAACGTCAATATTGGTCGTTGAACAAAATGCTAATGTCGCCTTGAAAATTGCCGATTATGGCTATATTATGGAAAACGGCCGTGTTGTCATGCAAGGTGAAGTAGATAGGTTATTAGAAGATGATGAAGTGCAAAATCATTATCTAGGAATTGGTACCGAAGAAGATCAGAAAGAAGTCGTGTATAAGTCTAAACAGGAGCGTATGGTTTGGTAACGTTAGATTAGTTTAGGTCTTACTCTTTATTTATTATATAAAAGGAAGAAAAACGTAAGCTAGCAAGTAAGGCGTGAAAACGACCCTGCTTGCTAGTTTGCTTTATAAAGTAGTTTTAAAGGCGATACCAGCGACATCTGAATTAACTATATAGTACTTTACCTTGTAACATCCAGAAATGTTCTGTTGATCGTTATTACTCCACCAACAACTGTCTCATCTCTCTTACCTGATATTCTTCCCAGAGGAAATCTTCAGTCGCTTGATCAGCTTCAATCATGAAATCAATCCAGAAATCTTCGTTTATGTTATAGTCCCCGGTGTGATCCCAAAATCCCTGGTGGTCGTAACTGACTCGGTTCCCGTCGTAGCTAAAGGTTGGGACAATTTCATCGGCTAATTCGGCCCACACTTCGGTTAGTTCTCTTATGTAAGTCAGCTTCTCAATTTGTGATTCATCTAGGGTGACGGCGACTTCATCCGGTGGAATGCGCGGAACCTCGGTTTGGTCTAAAAAACTATGAATATACCAACGACTGTCTGCAGCGTTTAGTGAGACCGTGTTGGATACTTCTTTATTAAATTTTCCGAAGCGATTGGCGATACCACGCCACTCTTGCATGTTCATCGAAAGGTCACTATAACCGTTCGTTAAAATCGAATGCTCAGGGTACGTCATCTCTTCCTTTTCGATGATTGTATCCAGCATCGTCAGACCGTTGTCGATCGTTTGCATGACTCTGGAAAAATCGTTGGATAAGTCAAATGACAGCTTTCGTTCATACATTCGTTTATCCTGGTATAAATTGATGATCGCAACAAGCATGATGACAAACACTGCTCCAATCAGCAATTTTTTCCGATTCTTTTTGATCCATTCTTTTTTGGACATTTGATTCACCACCTAAAGCTTATTGTAGCACTGGTGGGGGGAGGTGTCAGCAGTTCTCATTGACGAAATGGCTTTTTCGTTGGGTGGAAACGTCGATGAGAGGTGGTCTAGGTAGTTGATACCGTTTGATAAATGATCTCAATGACGTTAGGAGGTCGGAGCCGGGCTGTATGGTCAAAGAGAAGCGGTTTCAACGCCGGTAGGATTGCCTGAGTTGGTGCTATGGTCAAAGAGAAGTGGTCTCAATGCCGGTAGGGTTGCCAGAGTTGGTGCTATGGTCAAAGAGAAGTGGTCTCAATGCCGGTAGGATTGCCTGAGTTGATGCTATGGTCAAAGAGAGGTGGTCTCAATGCCGGTAGGGTTGCCCTGGTCAAAAAAGGCATGATCTGTCTATATGAAAAACGGTTTTCATGATAAGATAGTTTTAAAGCATGGTGATAAGGAGAAGCTGATGAATAGCTAATCACTAACTGCGTCATAATCAATTTCGTCCAATGCTAATACATAAATAAAACTAATCGATTTGAGGTGTTAAAGTGTCTAAAAAAGTCGGTCGTAATGACCCGTGTCCTTGTGGGAGTGGCAAAAAGTATAAGAAGTGTTGTATGAATTCTAATGTGGTGGATTTTTCTAGTAAAGTGGTCAGTGATGAGATAAACCAGTATTGGGAGCGTTTTATGCAATTTGTTATGGAGCGCCATCCACATTTGTTTCCTAGGCAAGAGTCGCAGTCTGATATGGCAAAGGTTAAGCAGCTGATGACGATTCTTTATCGATCGCTTGAAAAGTCAGGGAGTGGCGAGACAATAATGGAGCAGTTTGTTAATGATGTGGTTCGGTCTGTTCGTCGCCCGGCAACAAAATCTGCGCTTGAAGGTTGGAAGGATACACAGGTAAGTATTTTCCAATTTGAACAAGACCAGTCTGATGACACGGCTGTTGTGAGAGATGTTTTCACAGATGAGTTATATGAAATAAGTAAATTTACACTTCCAAAAGATCTTGATTCTTCGGTATTCTTGTTCGGTTTTATGATGAATTGGGGACACCACTTCCAAATAATGCCGCTTGCAATTCCGGGAACAGATCATGATAAAGGTAAGCTTTTAAATGAGGTTAGAAAACGTTATGACTCTAGTTCGAACTTGCAATCAGAGAAGGAATTGTTCCAGGATATGTTCTTAGAGCTTTTTGATTTGTGGTTTGAAGAAGGGAAGCCAGATCCACTCTTTATATTGGACGGGCATCCCAAAGCTCAGGCAGTCTTGTTAAAAATGCGTGAGCTTTGTTATCCAGCGACGACATCAGATGAATCGTATGAAGATTTAGAGTTTATTTGGGTTCGTTTTTACCAGGATACAAATCCACGGGTAAATAAGGTTGAAGTGATGGCAGCCACTTTAGAATATCTATATTGGACAAGCACGTTCTTTGGCTTTATTGACCCTGGTGTGACGCAAAAAGAGATGGCAGAGAAGTACGGCGTTAGTCCGAATAGTGTTTCAAGACGAATTGAGGAAATGGAGGATTATTTATTCGATTTGGTTGAAGACATGTCTCAGGAGGATAGCAATCTTGGTAATCAAGCTCCACAAATCGTCCAAAGCACTGCTCCAGGTTGGGATGTTACCACTGAACGAGCTATGTATGAGATGAATAAAAAGCTTGAAAGTCAGTCTTTTGACAATCATGAAGACATTAATGCTTACATGAACCAAACGATGAATGAATCTTATACACCGAAAAATGACGAGGAGCGTGCCCAATTATTGGCTTATGACGCTTACGATGAGGAGAATCCTGCTAAAGCGCTTGATTTAATCAAACGTGCTAGAGAGCTTGATCCTGAAAATATTGACGGGCTTATCCTTTATTCAATGACATTAGACGGTGATGAGAAAGTGAAGGTGCTAGAGCAGGCAATAGAATTAGGCCATCACAAACTAGATTTGGATGAGGTTAAACAAGATGACAATCCGTGGGCGATTATCGAAGCGCGCTGTTGGTTCCGTGCCAATTTTGCCTTGGCTGAATATTATGAGGAAATGGCCAACACAGATCAAGCTATTGAATACTATGAAAAGTTGCTTGAATGGAATCCGAATGATAATCAAGGTGTTCGCTATCGTTTGTTTAGTTGTTATATGGAAGAGGATCAATTGGAGGATGCCGAAGCTTTATTGGAGATGTACCCTGAGGAAAGCGCTCACTGGTTATTTAATCAAGCATTAGTGGCAATAGAACAGGCTAATGGTCAGGTTAATTCAACGATCGAGGCCACTATACGAAAAGCAGATTCTGCCAATCCATATGTGATTCCCATGTTGACAGGGGAGTTGCCAATGCCAGATCAATTTCCACAAAGTTATGCTGAAGGCTCGGTGGAAGAAGCTATTTTTTACTGTGATGAGTATGATTATTTGTGGGTTGATTATGTCGATGTTCTTAATCAGCTAAAGTTTTCTCGATCATGATGCCTGTGCTTTTTATAAATAACCCCCATCAGAAATTCGATTCAAAAATTCGTCAAAATTCTTTCGATTAACATCGTTTGTTTGCCGATTTTTGGGGGAATCTAACCTGTGGAGGTGTTAACATGAATAGATTTGAAGACAAAGTGGTTTTAATTACAGGTGGTGCGTCAGGCTTAGGACATGCTGCTGCTCTACAGGTCGCTAAAGAAGGGGGCAAGCTTTCGTTAGTTGATTTAAATGAAGATGGCTTACAAGAAGTGAAGCAGCAAATTGAATCAGAAGCTCCCAATTTCGGTGAAATCATTACGATTGCTGCGGACGTGTCTGATGAAGAAGCGACGAAAAATTATGTGAATAAAACGGTTGAGAAATTCGGGCGTATTGATGGATTTTTCAATAATGCTGGAATCGAAGGTAAGCAAAATCTTACTGAGGATTATGGCAGTGATGAATTCCGTAAAGTCGTTGATATCAACTTGAACGGTGTTTTCTACGGAATGAAATACGTGCTTGAAGTGATGAAGAAGCAAGAGTCCGGATCTATTGTGAACACAGCATCTGTCGGTGGTATACGTGGGGTAGGAAATCAGTCTGGTTACGCCGCTAGTAAACACGGGGTAGTTGGATTAACGAGAAACTCCGGTGTTGAGTACGGTCAGTTTAACGTCAGCATCAAAGCCATTGCACCGGGTGCGATCCTAACGCCAATGGTTGAAGGCTCCCTCAAACAAATGGCAGGAGACAACTGGGAAGAAGCAGGTAAAGAATTCGTCAGCGTCAACCCAATGAAACGCTTCGGTAAACCAGAAGAAGTCGGTCACCTAGTGGCGTTTCTACTGTCCGATCAAGCGACATTCATCAACGGTGCCGTCATTCCGATCGATGGTGGCCAATCCTATAAATATTAATACTTATGTGAAAGACCCGTCTCTACTATTGGAGGCGGGTTTTGTGATTAGGGTGATAGTAGACTTGATCAGAAGTCTAATTAAAGAAAAGTTGCCGCGATTGTTTGGAGACATAAATAAGGAAACAGTTTAATTAACGAGACGCCGCCTCAGAACTAAAGCCAAACCGTCAACAAAAGCGGTTTCAATAACAAAATGCCCTCTCGCACAAGGCAAACCGTCAACAAAAACGGTTTCGATAACAAAATGCCCTCTCGCACAAGGCAAACCGTCAACAAAAACGGTTTCGATAACAAAATGCCCTCTCGCACAAGGCAAACCGTCAACAAAAACGGTTTCGATAACAAAATACCCTCTCGCACAAGCCAAACCGTCAACAAAAAGCGGTTTCGATAACAAAATACCCTCTCGCACAAGCCAAACCGTCAACAAAAGTGGTTTCAATAACAAAATGCCCTCCTGCACAAGGCAAACCGTCAACAAAAGCGGTTTCGATAACAAAATGCCCTTCTGCACAAGGCAAACCGTCAACAAAAGCAGTTTCAATAACAAAATGCCCTTCTGCACAAACAAAACCGTCACCAAAAGTGGTTTCGATAACAAAACGCCCCTACGCAGAAGCCAAACTGTCAGAGAAAAACGTCCTCAATAACAAAATGCCCTTCACACAAGGCAAACTATCAAAAAAAGCAGTTTCATTAACGAAATCTCGATCCAATCACACTTAATAGTAGATCCACCACCGTTAATCCCCCCAAAAAAACCACCCCCAAATAGGAGGTGGTTTCAAAAAGGTGAACGAGACGGATTCCCAAGGTGGTGGATTCTCAAGAAGGTGAGTTTCAACGAGATGGATTTCCAACGAGGTGGATCAAATTCGTCATTGCTTCTGTTTAAATTTTCTTCATTAAATGTGCTAAGAATGCAGCGCGCTTTGGTAGTTCATCGATAATAATATGTTCGTGTTCGGCGTGTGGTCCTTCGCCGAGTGCGCCGAGTCCATCGAGGGTAGGGGCTCCTAAAATTGCTGTGAAATTACCGTCGCTTCCTCCTCCTGCGTGTTCTTCTTTTATTTGTAGGCCGACTTCTTCTCCGGCTTGTTGGGCTTTTTCGTAAAGTTGCTGGGTGGATTCGGTTTTGACCATGGGTGGTCTGTTGAGATCGCCACAAATGTCAACTTCTACGTCAGTGGTGATTGGTTCTAAATTTTCAAGGATGTTGACCATTCGTTCGGCTTCTTCTTCGGTTTCAACGCGGAAGTCAATGAGTGCTTCTGCATAATCGGGTACGACATTTCGTTTGGTACCACCATTAATCACTCCGACATTGACGGTTGTTCCGACTTCATAGTCTGTGAGATTTTCGAGCTTAATGATCTGCTGGGCTAGTTCCAGTATGGCGCTATTGCCTGCGCTGTGGTGATTTCCTGCATGCGATGATTTGCCTGTTACTTCTAGGTTATAGATTCCGACACCTTTTCGTGCTGTTTTTAGGGCGCCTGTTTTAGCAACGGGTGGTTCGGTGATGAGTACGATGTCACTAGCTTTGGCTTCTTGTTCGATTAATGATCTTGAGGTCTGGCTTCCAAGTTCTTCGTCTGAAGTAAATAGGAATACGAGTTCTAGGTCAGGAAGTTGGTCGGCTTCCTTTAAGGCATGGACGGCCCACAAGGACTGAACAATGCCACCTTTCATATCAATGGCACCTGGTCCGTAGAATTTCCCGTCTGTGACTTGAATAGGTAAACGACCTTGTTCCCAAACGGTATCAAAGTGTGCACAGATTAGCACGCGATTCTCACCTTCGCCTATAGTCACTTTAAAGTGATTTCCACGTTCGACTTGCGGAAAGACATTTACCTCTCCACCTATCAATTTTTCTGTGAGTTGTTGTAGAGTTTTCCCACATTGATCAACGAGTGTCTTGTTTTCAGACGGGGATTCAGCTGCAACTAAGGTATGTAGATCTTCTAAAATCTCTTCTTGGTGCTCTTGCAAATAACTTTCAACAGTACTTAATGTCTTCATTCAACTAACATCCTTTCTAATTAAGTGACTTTGTCTAAAAATTATATCAATTTTAAATTGACAAAACTTTTTGAATGACTTATAGTACATAATAACATATTTAAGGAACACTTTCGGCTATTTTCCTTATTTAATTTCCTAAAAGTGAGGTGGGGTTTGAGTGAAGGAGTTATATCAGTACATTGAAGAGAATCAGGAACAGTACATAACTTGGTTGCAGGACTTATGTAAAATTCCGAGTGTTGCAGCTCAAAATCGAGGGATGACGGAAGTGGCTAATAAGGTATTAGACGATTTAAAACAGCAAACCCAAGCAGATGTTCAGCTTGTTGAGACGGATGGTTTTCCAGTCGTTTTCGGTGAGGTAAAAGGTACATCGGATCGAACGCTTTCTTTTTATAACCACTATGATGTACAACCAGAGGATCCAATTGAGTTGTGGGATGAACCACCATTTGCCAGTCATATTGTCGATGGGAAGTTAATTGCTCGTGGCTCTGCAGATAATAAGGGTAATTTAGTGGCACGAATAGCAGCGGTTCATGCGTATCAACAGGTGTACGGGGAATTGCCAGTCAATGTGAAATTTATCGTTGAAGGGGAAGAGGAGATTGGCAGTCCTAATTTAGAGGGCTTTGCTGATGAGAATGCTGAGTTAATTCAAGCAGATGGATGTATTTGGGAGTTTGGTTATAAAAATGCTGACGGCAGACAGCAGGTAAGTTTAGGTGTTAAAGGAATGGCTTATGTTGAGCTGTCTTGTAAGGGAGCGAATACAGACCTGCACTCAGCAAATGCAGCAGTGGTTGAAAATCCTGCCTGGCGTTTGGTTTGGGCTCTTCAGTCGTTAAAAGATGCGAGTAATCGAGTTCAGATTCCAGGGTTTTATGAGGATGTGTTAGCTCCGACAGCAAAGGATGATCAATTAATTGCTGATCTTATTTACAGTGAAGAAGAGACGAAAGAGCAATTGGCGATTGATCGTTTTGTTAACGATGTGACAGGAGATGAGCTAAAGAAACAGTTAATCTTCTCACCGACTGCTAATATTTGTGGAATTGAAAGTGGTTATACCGGTGAGGGGGCAAAGACGGTTCTCCCTTCTGAGGCTAAGGTGAAGTTAGACTTTCGTTTAGTGCCGAATCAAGATCCTTACAAAATCGTCGAACAGTTAAGGAAGTATTTAGATGATCATGGATATGAAGATATTGAGATCACACCGATGGGGCTTGAGTACCCGGCAAGAACAGATCCTGATGATCCGTTAGCACAAAGTGTCGTTTCGGCGACCAAGGATGTTATGGAAATGGAGCCAACGGTGATGCCGATGTCACCGGGAACGGGTCCGATGTATGAGCTTTGTCAGAAATTAGGGATTCCAGCTGTATCGGTTGGGGTTGGTAATTTTGCTTCAAACAACCACGCTCCTAATGAAAATATCAATATCGATGACTTTGTCGACGGGATTAAAGTGATTGCTAAAGTCATTGAAGATTTTGCTGAAAGGTAAGGGGGGGAGTTACTTGGGACAAACGATTTCTCAAAATGAATTATTGCAGGAAGCACAAAAACTACAAGAGCAGTTAACTAGCTGGAGAAGGGATTTTCACCAGCACCCAGAGTTGGGATTTGAAGAGAAACGAACATCTAAAATTGTTGCCGATTACTTGGAGACGCTTGGTTTAGAAGTGGATCGTGACGTGGCTGGAACTGGCGTAATCGCATTACTTCGTGGGGAAAATCCAGGACCAACTGTAGGATTAAGAGCGGATATGGATGCTTTACCGATTCATGAACAGTCCGATGCCCCTTATCGCTCAACGGTTGATGGGAAGATGCACGCTTGTGGCCATGATGCTCATACCGCTATTTTAATGGGTGCGGCAACCGTTCTTTCTAAGCAAGGTCTTAACCATGGAAATATCAAATTTGTTTTCCAACCGGCAGAAGAGGGTCGCGGTGGTGCTGCTGCGATGATTGAAGCAGGTTGCTTAGAGAATCCGGATGTTGATGTGATGGCCGGGTTGCATGTGAATACGGGTATCGACACCGGAAGTATTACCGTTACTGAGGATCGTGTCGGTTGTGGCTCGGCTGATTTCTTTACGATTGAAGTAAAGGGGAGTGGTGGTCATGCTGCACACCCTCACCAAACAGTAGATTCGATTGGAGTGACGAGTGAAGTTATTTCATCGATTCAGCAAATTGTCAGCCGTCAAGTGGCACCGAATGATGCAGCTGTTATTACAATTGGCACGATTGAAGGTGGAACAGCCAGTAACGTGATCGCCCCTTCTGTCAAAATGACGGGGACGGTTCGAACGTTAAATCCGGACGTTCGCCTAGAAATTCCGAAGAAAATGGAACAGGTGATCAATGGGGTTACTTCAGCATTTGGTGCGAGTTATGATCTTGATTATCAGTATCTGTTCCCATCGATTTTAAATGACTTTAGCCTAAGGGATGTGGTAGAAAGAGTGGCTGATCAAGTCTTGGGTGAAGGACATTGTACACGAGAGAAATCAGGATTAGGTGGGGAGGATTTTGCCTTTTATACCGAAAAGGTACCGTCAATCTTCTTCCGATTAGGTGTCGGAAATGATGAGATGACGCGCTATCCAGGACACCATCCTAGTTTCGATATTGATGAAGAGGCATTGCCTTACGGTTCTGCTATGTTATCTAAATTCGCTCTTCAATACATAGAAGAGAATACAAAATAGGGAGGAAATTAAACATGAAATTCAGGATGAGTTGGTTAGTCTTATCTTTGCTTGTATTTATTTTTGCTTTAGTCGCTTGTAATCCAGATAGTTCTGAGATTGAAGATCCTGATGCAGGTAGTTCAGGAGATGATGGAGAGGCACAACAAGAGGAGCCGGACGATAATGAATTAGTGATTGCAAACGGCGCTGACATGGTGACATTGGATATTCACGACCATAATAATACGTCTACAGAGGCTATTCATGTCAATATGTTTAACTACTTAGTTCGTACAGATGGTGAGGGTGGCTTTGTTGGTGATTTAGCAGAGGATTGGGAGACAGTTGATGATACGACTTGGCATTTCACCCTTCGTGATGATGTTCAATTCCATAATGGTGAAGACTTCACTGCTGAGGATGTGAAGTATACGTTAGAGAGAGTCGCTAATGATGACTCATTACTAGAGTATGGTAACTATAATCAGATCGTCGAAGTGAACGTTTTAGGCGATCATGAAGTTGAGATTGTAACAGAAAATCCAGAGCCTGCCTTATTAAACCGTTTATCACGTCTTGGTTCAGGTATGCTTCCTTCTGAATATATTGATGAAGTTGGTTTTGAAGGGTTTTTAGAAGATCCAATTGGCACGGGTCCTTACCAGTTTGACGAGTGGGTAAGAGATGATCGCGTGGTGTTAGTTCCATTTAATGATTACTTTGAAGGTGAACCACAGTGGGACAAGGTTACCTTTAGAGCCATTCCAGAGGATTCAACACGTGTTTCTGAATTACTTACAGACGGAGTAGACATCGCAACTAACATACCTCCTGAGGATTGGGAGCGTATTGAAGGTGAGGAAAGTGTCAAGCTAGCTGATAGTCCATCACAGCGTGTCATGATGTTGATCTTACGTACAGCAGAAGAGGAAGTTACGGGAGATCCTAAGGTAAGAGAAGCTATTGAATTAGCTATTGATAGTGAAGCGATTGTTGATAGTTTATATGAAGGTGCTGCTACAACAACGCGTACACGAGTTACTCCAGGTAACACAGGTGCGAATGAAGATTTATATGGTGAGAGTCAATACGACCCAGACCGTGCTCGCGAATTGCTAGATGAAGCGGGATATGGTGATGGTGTAGAAATTACCTTTAGTTCACCTAGTGGTCGTTACTTAAAAGACCGTGAAACAGCTGAATTAATTCAAGCTATGCTTGGGGAAGTTGGCATTACCGTTGATTTAGATATAAGAGAGTGGAGTTCTTATGTTGAGACTTATGGTGAAAAAGGGTTCGATGAAATGTTCATGATCGCTTACGGTAACTCAATGTTTGATGCTGCGTTAGCTCTAGATCGTTTAACACAAGAGCAAAACGAAGGTGAAACTGATTATATCAATGAAGAAGTTGAAGAGCTTCTGTTAGAGGCAGAAAGCAATATGGATCCTGAAGAGCGTATTGAGCAGTACCAAAAAGCTCAAGAATTGATTGCTGAGGATCGTCCACAAATCTATTTATACCAAATTGATTCTGTGTATGGTTTACAAGAGAACGTTGACTTTGAGCCACGCTTAGATGAGATGTTCTATGTAGATGACATTTCTAAAAACTAATTGATAGATATGTTTTAACCCCCTTTTATTAGAGGTTAACGCCAACGAGTGAGAGGCAGTTGGCCGGAAGATTTTAAAGGCTGTCTGTGGAACTAGTTTTTGCAGACAGCTTTTAATCTTAATAAATGGCTGGTTTAAGTAAATTGAAGGAGGAGCGGGGAATATGAGGTTTTTTCTAACGAGTGTGATCAAAATTATTCCTGTATTATTTATCATTTCATTTATCGTGTTCTTCTTGGTTCGACTGACTGGTGATCCTGTATCCCTTATGCTCCCAGAAACAGCAACCGATCAACAAAGAGAAGATTTAAGAAACTCGATGGGATTAAATGACCCTGTCTACATACAATATTTAAATTATATGGCTGATGTGGTTCGTGGTAATTTTGGAGATTCCTATAAATACAATGAGCCTGCACTAGAAATTGTACTAGAAAGATTACCTGCTAGTTTTACTTTAGCTATTTCCTCTATGGTGGTAGCAACGTTGATTGCTGTACCTGCTGGAATTTATTCAGCAATTAAACGAAATACGTTCATTGATGTTGTTATTACTGGAAGCTCCGTTTTAGGAAAAGCGATGCCGAACTTTTGGCTAGGAATTATGCTGATTCTATTATTTGCGGTTCATATTAGTATTTTCCCGGTTTCTGGTTCAGGAACGATCATGCACTTAGTCTTGCCTTCTATCACACTAGGAACGGCGATTGCAGCTGAGATGACTAGGCTTATTCGCTCAAGTATGTTAGAAGTTTTAGGGGCTGAATATATCCGAACGGCACGAAGTAAAGGGTTGCTTGAAACGGTTGTCGTTAATAAACATGCCCTTCGTAACGCCTTAATCCCGGTTGTGACGATTATGGCTTTACAAACTGCTACATTAATCGGTGGGACACTGATTACAGAAACGGTTTTCTCGTGGCCAGGAATGGGGCAATTGTTAGTCCAAGCAGTTAATGCTAGGGATATGGCTATCGTTCAAGCTGCGACGTTTATTATAGCAATTCTAGTCATTTTAAGTAACTTGATGGCGGATTTAACCTACCGTTATTTAGATCCGAGAATTAAGTATGACGACTAAGGAGGTGACACCAAATGGTAACTAAAACAGAACAACCTAATGAACAAGCGCTTGATGTTAATAATCACTCTGCTAAAACATCATCCAGTCAAAGCAAAAAGTGGATCAAGCAGCTACTCAAAAGTAAGACAGGCACAGTCGGATTATTGATTGTGGTATCCGTCATATTGATGGCTATTTTTGCTGATCTTATTGTTCCACATAGCCATAGTGAAACTAATGTTGCGGACCGCCTGATCCCACCTTTTTGGATGGATGGTGGGTCAAGTGAATATATCCTAGGAACTGATAACTTAGGTAGAGACATTTTAAGTAGAATTATCATAGGTTCACAGGTTTCACTATTAGTTGGGATTAGTTCCGTGATTGTCGCAGGTGCAATTGGTCTATCGCTTGGTTTGATATCTGGTTACTACGGTAAATGGATTGATCAGGTGATTATGAGACTAGTTGACTCATTTTTAGCCATTCCTAACATTTTATTTATGTTGATCATTCTTGCCGTTATTGGCACAAGTTTACCGGCCATTATCCTGGTGCTTGGTGTCACGACCTGGGTTATTTATGCGCGGATGGTTCGCAGTGAAACGTTGAGTATTAAAGAACGTGATTATGTCAAATCGGCTCGTGCCATTGGGGCCAATGATATGCGAATTATTTCTAAATATATATTGCCGAATGTTATTTCTTCATTTATTGTCATCGCGACATTGAATGTGGCAACGACAATCATCTTAGAGTCATCGTTAAGCTTCCTTGGTTTAGGGATTCAATCACCCGATGTTTCTTGGGGATTGATGCTTAGTGATGGTAGGGATTATTTGGCGACAAGCTGGTGGGTTGCGACTTTCCCAGGCTTAGCCATTACGATCACGGTTCTTGGGATTATCTTCTTAGGTGACTGGTTACGTGATGTACTAGACCCGAAAACGAAGTAGAATGATTGATTGATAGAAAGTGAGGTAATAATGATGTCTGAACCATTGTTAGAGATAGAAGACCTTAGAGTTCGATTTCGCTCTGATGAAGGAGTGGTTTCTCCTGTGAATGGCGTTTCGTTTCAGGTTCATGAAGGGGAAACAGTAGCTGTCGTTGGTGAGTCAGGATCTGGTAAAAGTATGACCTCCTTATCTATCTTAGGTTTAGTACCAGCCCCAGGTGAGGTCTATGATGGGTCCATTCGTTTACAGGGTGAAGATCTAACCAAGATGAAACGCTCACAGATGAGAAAGCTACGTGGTAATGAAATTTCAATGATTTTCCAAGAACCGATGACATCACTTAACCCGGTGTTTACAATCGGTAATCAAATGATTGAAGTGATTAGACTACACCAGAAATTAGACAAGACAGAGTCCATACAACAAGCGGTTACGATGCTAGATTTAGTCGGAATTCCAGAGCCAGAACGTGTTCTAAAACAATTTCCCCACCAATTATCTGGAGGTATGAGGCAGCGTGTGATGATCGCGATGGCTCTATCGTGTAATCCCAAGCTGTTAATTGCTGATGAGCCAACAACAGCACTGGATGTGACTATTCAAGCTCAAATCTTAAATTTAATGAAAGAATTAAAGGATGAATTGAACACAGGCGTTATATTGATCACTCATGATTTAGGGGTTGTCGCTGAAGTCGCTGATCGTGTTGTTGTCATGTATGGTGGTGAGGTCGTTGAAGAAGCAACTGTTGATGAGATCTTCAATCATCCGGTTCATCCTTATACAAAGGGACTCCTTGCATCAGTTCCGAAAATGACAGGTCCAGTAGAAGAGTTAGGGGCAATTAAAGGATCGGTTCCGACTCCTTCAGAGATGCCAACAGGATGTAAGTTCCATCCAAGGTGTCCGATTGCGACTGATCTATGTAAACAAGTGCATCCACAACTAGAAGAAACAACACCACAACATTTCAAGCGTTGTTTCCATACAGAAGGAGGCGTGAAGCATGACGAACACGAGCGAAGCACCATCAGCTGATGTCCTAATGGAAGTAAAAGGCTTAAAGAAACACTTCCAAGTGAAAAAGGGTTATTTTAAAAAAGAGATATCAAATGTAAAAGCTGTCGATGGCGTCGACGTAACGATTTATGAAGGAGAGACCTTAGGAATTGTCGGTGAATCCGGTTGTGGGAAGTCAACAACGGGGGAAATGCTGTTAGGACTCATGAAGCCAACGGAAGGTTCAGTAACTTTCATGGGTAAAGATCTAACGGCCATGAATAAGAAAGAATTACGTGAAATGCGTAAGGATATCCAGGTTATTTTCCAAGACCCGTTTGCTTCGCTCAATCCACGGATGACCGTAGAAGAATTGATTGGTGAACCACTTAAAATTCATACGTCTAAGACTAAAAAGGAAATAAGAAACGAAGTCGTTGAGCTCTTAGAAGTGGTTGGCTTGAATCAAGAACAATTGAAGCGATATCCCCACGAATTCAGTGGTGGGCAAAGACAGAGAATTGGTATTGCACGTGCCTTGGCGTTAAAGCCGAAGCTGATTATCTGTGATGAACCAGTATCGGCTCTAGATGTCTCCATTCAGGCACAGATTCTTAATTTGCTTAAAAAACTTCAAAGAGAGTTTAACTTAACGTTAGTTTTTATCGCGCACGGTTTACCAGCTGTACGTAATATTAGTGACCGGATTGCCGTGATGTATTTAGGGAAAATCGTTGAGATTACTGACCGTGATCAATTATTTGCTGGTGCTCTTCACCCTTATACAGAGGCGTTATTAAAATCCATTCCGGTCGATCACCCAAGTCTGCGCTCAAATTATCAACCATTAGAAGGTGATCTGCCAAATCCTGCGAACCCGCCAAGTGGCTGTGCCTTTCATACGAGATGTCCTTTTGCTCAGGAGATTTGTCGTGAGAAGGCGCCAAGCTTGGAAGAACATAGAGAAAATCATCATGCTGCGTGCCATTACCCCCTTTATAAATAATGGTAGCAATGTTGATTAAGGCATCTCCATGTGAGGTGCCTTTCCAATGTATTCTCATATGGACATTGATCCAGCGAGATATTCATGGAAGAAGCGTCGGTGTAAGATTTAGTACTTAAGGGAATAAAGCTTCATAGAGTCAAACAGAAGGGAGCTGGATTGATCATGAGTATAAATGTTGACCAATCACTAATCGAAGAAGTGATTGAACTACGTCGTCATTTACATCAATATCCAGAGTTAAGTGAAGAGGAGTTTCAAACATCTGAAACGATCCAAACATATTTATCCAAGTACGGGATTCCATTTAAGTCTGGCTTTGCAAAGACGGGAGTATTAGGAGTGATTGAAGGGGAAAAGCCGGGGAAAACGGTTTGTCTAAGAGCCGATATTGATGCGCTACCAGTTGAAGAAAAGAATGATCTTTCTTTTCAATCAACTGAACCTGGTGTGATGCATGCCTGTGGTCATGATGCTCATACTGCGATGTTAATCGGGGTAGGTAAAGAATTGAATAATCGTAAAGCTGAGCTTGAAGGGACAGTCTTACTCTTGTTTCAGCCTGCTGAGGAAAATGCTCCTGCAGGTGGTGCTCTTAAGATGTTAGATGATGGTGTATTTGCTGAATATGAGCCAGATGTCATGATTGCTCAGCATGTGTGGCCAGACCTAGAAGTCGGTCAGTTTGGTGTCTTACCCGGAGCGATGATGGGTAATTCAGATCGATTTAAATTAACGATTAAGGGATCAGGTGGTCATGCATCTATGCCACACCAAACAGTAGATGCAATCGTTGTCGCAACTCAAGTGATTCAAGCTTTACAGACGATTGTTAGCCGAAACGTGGACCCAGCTAATCAAGCGGTGATCACAGTCGGTAAGGTGGAAAGTGGTTATCGTTATAACGTCATTGCAGATGAAGCAACGATTGAAGGGACATTAAGGAGTTCTACAAGCGAAACGAAGCAGATTTTAAAGGAACGTTTTTATGATTTAGTACAGTACGTCGTGAAATCAATGGGAGCAGAAGTCGAACTTGAATACTTAGATGGATATCCTGCAACCGTGAATACAGATGATTGGGCCCATCATATTAAAGAAGTGGTCACAGAGAAGTATGGGCAAGCAAGTGCACCTGATGTCAATCCTAGCTTAGGAGGCGAAGATTTTGGTCGCTTTTTAGAACGGTATCCTGGTGTTTACTATTGGTTAGGAGTCAGAGTGGGTGATGAGCAAAAGCCTTTGCATGATCCACGTTTTAAACTAGATGAATCCGCACTTGAATATGGTGTTAATTTAATGACGGAAGTGGCTATTAACGCACTGAGAAAGTTAAATAACGACTAGAAGAGGAGGGTTTTCTTGAAAGACCAGGTTCAGGAATTTATCAATCAAAATGAAGATGAAATGTATAAACAACGCCGAATGTTTCACCGTGTGCCTGAAGTAGGTTTTACTGAATATATCACGACTTACCAAATCTATCAGCAGTTAAAGGGTTTGAGTTTTGATTTATTTCTCGGTGAAGATGTGATGAAAGCAGATACGAGATTAGGAGTTCCAGATCCATCTGTTCTCTTTAACAGCCAGGAGCGTGCGAAAAAGTTTGGTGTTCCTGATGAATTTTTAGATATGATCAGCTCTGGAATGACTGGTGTGGTGGCGCGTTTGGATACAGGCCGAGAAGGAAAGCATGTCGCTTTACGATTTGATATTGATGGGTTGCCGATTACGGAATCTAAAGATGAAGAACATCTTCCACATCGTGAAGGCTTTCACTCGACACATAGTGATGAGATGCACGCTTGTGGTCATGACGCACATATTACGATAGGTCTTCAAGTTGCTCAATTTATTCATGAGCAACAAGATAAGTTAACCGGTACATATACATTAATTTTCCAGCCTGCTGAGGAAGGAGGGCGCGGAGCAAAGGCCATAGTCGATCAAGGTTGGTTAGACAAAGTCGATTACTTTTTAAGTAGTCACGTTGGGGTTAAGGATCTACCGGTTGGAACGTTAGGATTGTCATCGAGTCAATTTTTGGCGAGTACTAAGATGGATGCTGAGTTTCGTGGGAAATCGGCACACGCAGGTTTAGAGCCAAATGAAGGACAGAATGCATTATTGGCAGCTTCGGCTACGAGTTTACATCTAAACGGAATTACTCGCCATAAAGATGGAACCACTCGCATTAATGTCGGAACGATTCGTGCAGGCAGTGGACGAAATATTATTGCCGATTACGGAAAGATTGAATTTGAAACTAGAGGAGAAACGACTGTACTTGATCGTTATATGGAAGAAGAAGCTAGGCGTATCGTTCAAGCAACTGGACAGCTTTATAACGTTGAAACCAACATCGAAGTAAAAGGAAAAGCGATTAATGTGGCCTGTGATGAGGAAGTCATGTCACTAGTCGAACGTGCAGTACAAGATGGACGTTATGTTAAGAATGTTGTCCCCAACGTTCCACTAGGGGCTTCAGAAGACGTTACCTTTATGATCGACCACGTTCAACAAGGTGGAGGGAAAGCTACCTTTACGATCGTCCCCTCACCATTAGCTGCTGGGCATCATCACCCACGGTTTGACTTTGATGAACGAACTTTACCAGTAGCGATTGAAGCATTTTTACAGACAATCATTGAAATAAGTAAAAGTTAAGGAGATGATCAAGAGATGCAGAACTGGATCGAAGAACAACTTCATGTACTTAATTTAGTTGACTCGATGGAACAGGAACAAGGATTCACCCGGTTAGGCTATTCAGCTCGTGAAGGTGAAGCGATTAACCAGTTTGAGCGAATAGCTGAGGAACTTGGCTTAACCGTTCGGTGTGACTCTGCCGGTAATGTGATGGCCTCTTGGACTGGAAGTGACCCAGATTTACCTGTCGTTGCAACCGGGTCACATTTAGATACCGTGCACCAGGGTGGAGGTTACGATGGGGTAGCAGGTGTGCTTTGCTCATTAGCCGCGGTTAAACAGTTGAAAGAGGAAGGATTTCAACCTAAGCACACCATTGAAGTCATCAATTTTCGTTCTGAAGAGTCGGCGAGATTTGGCATTTCGACGATAGGTAGTAAAGCGATGAGTGGACAATTGGACCCTACGATTGGTTCTGTTTGTGATGGAGAGGGGATCTCTATTGAGCAGGCTGTAAATGAATGTGGCTTCAATTGGGAGCGTTTTCAACACGCAGAACGCGGTGAAGATGAGCTGAAGAGTTTTGTTGAATTACACATTGAACAAGGGACACATATAGAAGAAAGTGGCGCTCACTATGGAGTGGTTAATGCGATTGCATGTCCAATCCGTTTGAAAGTAGTGGTTAAAGGTAAAGCCGGTCATACTGGTACTACCCCTATGAACAAACGTCAGGATGCTTTTGTAGCAATTGCCCCATTAGTTAACTTTGCCAATGAGACGGCGAAAAAGCTGAATGAGGAGAATTCTGAAGCTGTCGTTGCAACGGTAAGTACAGTTGACTTGGCACCTAACTCTATGAATGTGATACCAGGTGAAGTTGAGCTGGGTATTGATATACGCAGTGTTCGCGACGATTTGAAAGAGACAGTTGCCAGTGAAATTTATCATAAATGTAAAGAAATTGAAGGGGAATCTCATGTTACTATAGAAGTAGAGACTTTAGTCAATAATGCCTCAGTCCTATTAGATGAACAGATGCAAACTAGCTTAAAGGCCATTAGTGATGAAGTCGGCATGAAGTCGATAGTGATGAGCAGTGGAGCAGGTCACGATGTGATGAACATGCAGTCGAAGTGGCCATCGGGATTAATTTTTATTCCGTGCGAAGACGGATTGAGCCACCATCCAGAAGAATTTTCTAGCCTTGAGGATTTGCTGAATGGGACAAAGGTATTAGCTAACTATTTAAAAACCGAAGCAGGTGAATAAATCATGATTAAAATCGGTGTCGTGGGACCAGAGGACTCTGTGGAAAAAGTGTTGGACGTTGGTGAAGCATTTGGAGACCTTAAGTTGATTCCATTAGTCTATGAACGAACTGAAGAAACCGAACAGCTTATTCTTTCTAATCAAAACCGTGTAGACTTATGGTTTTTCTCAGGGCCCGTCCCTTATCATTTTGCCATTGAAAAGGGACTGATTAAGGAAAAGAAAGGCAGCTATGCCAAGTTACATGGGACAAGCCTCTTTGGGACGTTACTTGAGGCGAATATTAAAGAAGGAAAGGTTATCAAACGGGTCAGTCTCGACTCAATCGGTGAAGATCAGTTAAAACAAGTTAAGGATTCTTATGCCTTACAGAGTATTGAACTCAAAACAAAGGCCCCGCAGACCTATGTTCCTTCAGAGGAGATGGTGAATTTCCATCAATCCCTATATCAGTCCGGTCAAACAGAAGTAGCACTAACCTGTATTAAATCAGCCTATATGGAGTTAAGACGAAGAGGTGTTCCAGCTTACCGAGTCTCACAGTCAGAACTATCCGTGATGACTGCACTTAGTCATATTCGTGAACGAGCACATGCAAGGCAATTTGAAAAGAAACAACTGGTTATCTTCGGTGTCGAAGTGATCTCTCCCGAAAATAAAGAAGGATCGGTACAATCATTCAAATTGATGAGACAAGAACTAGAGTTGAATCGGATTTTACTAGATTTTGTGGAAAAAATTAATGGATCATTGGTTAATCTCGGTAAAGGACTCTATTACATTTACACGACCAAGGGGGAAATCGAGTTATTCCAAAAATTACACTCGCCCTTTAAATTGATTGAGGATATGCAATCCACTAGTGAACTGGCTGTACAAGTTGGTATTGGTTATGGGCGCACCGTGTTAGAAGCCGATGAACACGTTAGACGTGCCTTTATCCACGCAAGGGAAAACGAGGAAGCATCCATTGTCATTATTGATGAGGATAAAAATGTGATTGAATATAATACCGATGACGAAAACCTACAATATCAACTGCGAAGCTCCTCAACCAACTGGGGTGAACGGCTAAAGGATATTAATTTAAGTGCTTCACTTGTATCAAAGATAGAATCATTAGCTAGTCACTATCAACGCTATGACGTTACCTCAAGCGAACTAGCCAACTGGCTCAAAAGCACAGAACGAAACGCAAGAAGAGTCCTATTCGAAATGGAACGAGTCGGCATAGCCGAAGCAGCTGGAGAAGAATCAACCGGAAGAGGCCGCCCCAAAAAAGTCTATCGATTGAATTTTTAGGGTGCCTGTCACTTCCCGAATTTTGTCGAATCCGTCTATGTGATGAACTGGGAAAAGCACTCCGATTGGGTGAAATCGTTAATTAAAACCAGTCTCACTGCCAAAATGTCCATAAAATTGAGGTGAAATGCGCAATAGACGTGCGATCAATGCCGGTAGGAGGCCTTTGCCCGGCGCTATGGTCAAAGAGAAGTGGTCTCAATGTCCGGTAGGAGGTCGAAACCCGGGCGCTATGGTCAAAGAGAAGCGATCTCAATGTCCGGTAGGAGGACGACACCCGGGCGTATGGTCAAAGAGAAGCGCTCTCAATGCCGGTAGGAGGTCAACGCCCGGCGCTATGGTCAAAGAGAAGCGCTCTCAATGCCGGTAGGAGGACGACACCCGGGCGTATGGTCAAAGAGAAGCGCTCTCATTAACGATAGCCCCCCAAAAGTTGTTATCGCTCAATAAAATCTCACCTCAATAGTCATTTCCACCACCTCACATCTCCTAAAGATCGATTAAATTTTCGTTTTCCCTCATAACCTCACCATCTACCTAATAGAATCTAGCAAGGAAACTTTGTTGAATAAAACTCATTCCCAAATAATTCGCATCTTGCGACAAAGCCAATTTTTCCAATCCAATAACATATCCAATTGACCTAAATAATAAAATATTTCGACTTAATACCTTGAAATGACAAAAAATTCGATATATACTGAATTCAACAAAGTTGAATAAAAAGAAACTTATTTTCATCAAAAATCTGTAAGCGTTTCCAATATTACAATGGGGGTATTCAACATGTCATCACGTATTTCAAAATTCTATCAACAATCACCGGAAGAGAGATTAAAGAAGGTTGCGGAGTTTGTGGGTCTGTCTGAAGACGACCAAAAAATATTAACAGGAGAAACTAAATTCACTTTAGAACAAGCGGATCGCATGATTGAAAATGTGATTGGGACATTGCCGATTCCGATTGGTACGGCGGTGAATTTCAAAGTGAATGGAAAGGATGTACTCGTTCCAATGGCCACAGAGGAGCCATCTGTTGTTGCGGCTGTCAGTCACGCGGCTAAATATACTTATGACGTGGGTGGATTTCATACATCCTATTCCGGGTCGATTATGAGAGCTCAGGTTCAGGTGACCGGACTTAAGGATCCTTATTTTGCGATGGCTAAGATTTATGAGGCGAAAGAGGAGTTATTAGCTTTCTGTAATGAGCAGGACCCAACACTCGTGTCCTTTGGTGGGGGAGCGATTGATCTAGAGGTGAAAATGGTTCAAGGTGACAATGAAAAAAATGAAAAAATGGTTGTGGCTCATTTAATCGTTGATACGAAAGATGCCATGGGTGCGAATGCTGTCAATACGATGGCAGAGGCATGTGCTCCGTTAATTGAAAAGATTACTGGGGGACAAGTTGTTTTAAGAATTTTATCTAATTTGGCAGACCGTCGTGTTGTTCGCGCACGAGCTGTATTTAAAGATCCGTTCAATGGGGATCAAGAAGCGGTTGATCGGTTTATCTATGCATACGAGTTAGCGGCAAATGATCCGTACCGTGCGACGACCCATAATAAAGGGGTTATGAATGGAATAACGGCAGTTGTATTAGCGACAGGAAATGATACGCGTGCGATCGAGGCCGGAGCTCACGCTTATGCCGCGCGCTCTGGAACATATGAGCCATTAACTCGTTATGAGCGAGGCGAGAATGGTGATATTGTCGGCACGATTGAGTTACCGTTAGCAGTCGGGTTAGTTGGTGGGGCGACACAATCCCATCCAGTAGCGAAGACGGCGACGAAGATTTTAAACGTCAAAACAGCTGAGGAATTATCAGGCATTATCGCATCAATTGGGTTGGCTCAGAACTTTGCAGGGTTGAAGGCATTAGCAACTGAGGGAATTCAAAAGGGTCATATGAAATTACATGCTAGAAATATGGCCGCGATGGCTGGAGCTAAACCTGAGCAAGTGGATGAAGTGGTGAAAATTGCTGCTGAAGAAGAGTCATTCACATTTGATGCGATTAAGAAAATTGTTGAACGCCTACAATCGTAGGTTAATCATATTAAAGGGGTGTGAAACCATGTCTCAAGAGAAACAGTCGTTAGTTGATATTTGGGGGGATAATGTGAACCTCAAAGACCTGTTGATCGCGATGGCCATTTGTGTGGCATTAGCTTTAGGTGGCTTTATCATTGCACCTGGAGATGATCCACAACCACTTATTTTTGGTCTCGTCGGTGGGGTATTAGGTTTTATTATTAGTTCAATCATTATTAAACCGAAACGAGTGGTTGAACATGTAGAAGAGGAGGAGTCGTGATGGATCCGGTCATAATTATTCAAGTCATTATTGCAGCGGTTTTAGGGGCTGGGCTGTATACATTGATTGGAATTGCGCCAGGTACAGATGAGACCGCTGTACTTGCACCGGTGACAATCGCACTTGTATTGCTTGGATTTTCACCATACGTGATTGTCGCATTTTTCATGTCTGCCATTGTTGCGAAAAAATTAACCGACTCGATTCCAGTGGCCGTTGCTGGGATTCCAGGTGGGGTCATGTCAGCACCAATGGTCGAACACGCCATGACTTTAAAAGAACATGGCATCCCAAATACATCGATAAAGAAGATGTCATCTGGTTCTGTAATTGGGACGCTGGTCGCTGTTCCATTAAGTTTTATTGTTGCTAGTTTAATCCTGCCATATGCAGATGTCATTAGTGAACACTCAGGGCTGATCTTTACATTAGGAGCCGTTTTCCTGGCTTTATTAGCTAAAAATAAAATTCTATCATTACTCGTCATTGTCCCATTTGCTATTCTATTACAAGGACTACAGCATTTATATTGGGGATTGGAGATTATACCGGGTGATACATCCGTCTTTGTCTCATTCTTCTTAGGGATCACCATTGGACCGATCGTCTTTTCCTTAGTTGAATTAATCAATAAAAACCATAGAGACAATCTACCATTCTTAGATAAAAAAGATATTAAGATTAGAAAAGGGGAAAAAGAGGAAGGTGTTCCTAATCCTTTTAAAATATTAGATAGAAAAGAAGCAGGCAGTTCTGCTGCAGGTAGCGTCTTGGGAACACTAACCTTTTTCTTAACACCAGTAGGGATGACCGTATTTATTGGTGAATTTATTACTAGACACATCAAAGACCCGGTCAAACGAGCATCAAGAGCACTTGCTACGATGGATGGCGTGACTAACGCGTCCTACATTGCGGGTACTTTAATTCCACTAATCGCAATCGGCTTACCACTCTCACCTATGGCTATTGGCCCAGCAGCCGGTTTATTTAACTCACCTCCAGAGTACACACCCGAGAATAATATTCACCATCTATTATCAGGAACGGAAATCTTAATTGTAACCGTCATTGGTGTGGCAGTTGCACTACTGATCACATATTACATCATTATCAGGTTCGCACCACAAATTGTCGGTTTTGTCTTTAAGTTCATTCCACACGAGGCACTAATTGGCTTATTTGCTGGTTTAGTTGTCATGCTAGCTTTCATGGACGCTGGCTTTATTAATATTTTTGGTACGTTGCTTGTTGCTCTAGTGGCTGGATTATTGTACAGGAATGGCGTCAACTACGGCGTGATGTTCATGGTTCTTTATGCAGCCCCTTGGTTACTAGGGTTATTTGGATAATTATTACAGTTAGTCATCACTCCTCGGGGTGGTGGCTAATTTTCCTTTAGTGAGTGGAATTGGAAACAAAAACTAGAAATCTCAACTAAAAAATATATTAAATAGAAGGAATTCGCTATTAATAGTTAACTCGTCTCAAGCTTTTGGTATAATGTAGGGAGCTAATGTTATTTCTAGGGGGTTATGACAATCGATACCAAATTACTAGGAGAAAAAATCAAACGACTCCGTAGACGACAAAATAAAACCCAACAACAAATAGCCGACCAATGTGGCATTTCTAAAAGTCTATTATCCAAAATCGAAAACGGCAAAGCAGCGACGGCCATTGCAACCTTATCTAAAATCAGCGAAGCGTTAGACGTAAGACTTACATACTTAGTCGACGACCAAAATGAAAGGGATATAGAGATTATGGAATACTTAAGGCGACCGGACAAAGTCGTTGATGAAAATATGGGTTACTCATACGAACAGCTCGCCAAGCGATCAAAATTCTCAATGATCGAACCTACAGTTGTCTATGTCACTCCGAAAGATCAAATGACTCGAAAAGAACCATACACCCATTCACAAGACGAATTTATTTACATTCTCGAGGGTGCTATTTATCTATTATACGATGGCGAAAAACACTACATGTCACAACACGACACCGCCTACTTCGACGGCTCCAAACCACACATCTTCCTACCAGTCGATAACCATAGCGCAAAAGTAATCACGATATTGGTAGAGAAGTAGGGAGGTGCCTGTCACTTCCCGAAATTTGTCGAATCCCTCCATGTTCAATGAATAACATGGAGGGGTTTGTATTTAAAAGGTGTATTCTATCAAGTATTTAGGGTGTGGATTTTTAACGTTTAATTTCTTTCTGGTGATTATAGCAATATACCTCCCCATTAAACTTCTTTTGTGATAAGCAATAATTTTCCACCTTTTGTGATACTGGTTGCTCACAAACCACGCATTTAGCTTTGTTCTCGTGTTTATTGGATTTTAGTGCTTGTTTATGTGCTTCCCAAATCTTAGGATCAGTGATGTTAGCTTGGTAAAAACCTTCCTTGATTTCTTTCATTTCTTTTTCAGACAGTAGTGGTTCAGCATGTAACTTTTTTTGTCTGGATACTTTCCGATGAATAAACTCAGAAAGCTCTACATCATAAACTATTAATTCATTTGAACCAATCTTGCGAAAATCCATATCTACTTTAAATGTACAACGTTTTGTAAATGATACCATTGAGATCATCATATCGTGGTATCTGTTATCAATTAGTCCGGTCAAAGCTTTGATGTGACCATAATTTTGTACAAACGGGTTCATCATCTTAAATTTTCCATTAATAAGCCATGTCTTCCGATCCTTCCCACCGTAAATAGTTCCTTGGTAGTTCTTCGTTTCAATCACAAATATCCCATATGGTGTGATTACCACATGATCAACTTGAGAATAACCCGACTTTGCCTTTGGATTCTTAATTAATAAATCACTCAAATAATGATAGCTCTTTGGTAACTGATCAAGTTGGATATCAATTTTATACTCGCCTAATTCACCTTTTCTATTGGCAATTTGTTCATTCGATCGTTTGGGTTTGTGGGTGGTTTTTGAAGGTTCCTTAGTTTTTCCTTTGTCTTTTTTGAAAACATTTAAGAATAATAGCATATAGTAGTCTCCTTTAACATTTCTCCTAGTATAATAGTTCGATAAATCTCGGCAAAATCCTACTTATAGCACTTGTTTTTCTTTCCAGTTAATATCAAAATATTCACAATTAGATGTAAAGGGAGGATTATTATGGCAAAAAGGAATCGAAAAGCAGAGGAGGACATAATAGATTTAATAACTGGTGGATCAATTCTTCTGGGAGGATATACATACGCACGAACACAATCAGCATTCCTTGGAATTTTGGAATTATTACCTGCGATCATATTACAAACTATTAAGTATTTAATTAAGTTTAAAAGAGACAAGAAATTGAAAAGAGCTGGAATTCATGAGGTCGATCAGATGGATGGATTAACTTTTGAGAAATACTTAAAGTTAATCTTTCGCGAGAAGGGGTATAAAGCTAAAGTAACGAGGGCTGCGGGCGATTATGGTGCAGACTTGATTCTAGAGAAAGACGGAAATAGACAAGTTGTTCAAGCCAAACGATACTCGAAGAACGTAGGGATTAAGGCAGTTCAGGAGATAACAGCAGCTTTGAAATATTATCAAGCAAGTGAGGCATTGGTTGTAACCAATAGTTATTTTACCAATCAAGCTCAATCCTTAGCCAAAGAAAATGATGTACAACTGATTAATCGGGAGGGGTTAATCAATCTATTATTAAATACTAATCCCAACCAAGAGAAGGTCTCGACTAGTAATTTAATGAATGAGCCATCTGAGAAACCAGTTTGTCCTGACTGCAATGAGGAAATGGAATTGCGTAGTGGTAAGCGAGGAAAGTTTTATGGTTGTGTGAATTTTCCTAAGTGCTATCAGACAAAATCCATATCATAAATGAATTTGAACCAAACCAATGCAGACCAATAATGGATCTGTATTGGTTTGGTTTTTGTTAAGCTAATTTACACACGGGACAATCTTCCCAATAACTACTCTCGCTATCTGCTAGATGATTGCAGGTATTCATATCATAGATCCCCATATTATCATAATGATCCCATGCCTTTTCCCATTCCTCACTATGACGATCTATTACTTTTATTTTCTTGGTGTCATTGCATTTTTGACATTTAGCCATATTATCCCCCCATACTATGTCTATTCAGGCTTGTCTATAAATAGTCCCTTTTTACTGGAAGTGGTTAAACAGATTTTTTAGAAAATTCCCCCTTTACAAAGTCCATTTTTATGATATAAAATATGTGTAACGGGTTACACAAAGGTAACTCATTTTAATTAAAGTGATATGTAAACGGTTACATATTTAAGTGAAACATTAATAGGTGATAAATGATGACAACAATTAAAGATGTTGCTCAAGAGGCAAGTGTATCAGTTGCAACTGTTTCTCGAGTGATCAATAGTAATGGTTATGTAAATGAGGATACCCGTAAAAAAGTAGAGGCTGCAGTAGAGAAGCTAAATTATAAGCCGAATTCAGTGGCGCGAAGCCTTTTTAAAAAAGAGTCCAAAACGATTGGGATTATTGTTCCGGATATCAAAAACCCGTACTTTCCAGAGTTAGTTAGGGGCGTTGAGGATTATTTAATCGAAAAGGGGTTCACGACAATTCTTTGTAATAGTGATGAGGATCCTGAGAAAGAACAACTATATCTAGATGTGATGAAACAGAAGTATGTTGATGGTGTGATTATCGTATCGAATACCATTGAGCCTAGCGTTATTAATGAATATGATATGCCGGTAGTCGCCTTGGACCGTTCAATCCATAAAGATGTTCCGACTTTCATTATCAATAACCGGGAAGGTGGCCGAAAAGCGACTAATCATCTACTAGATATAGGTTGTCAACGGATTGCACACATCAAAGGTCCTGAGTTAATTGAAAACGCTGAGGAACGTTACTTAGGTTATATGGATGTGATAAAACAACAAGACTGGTTCCATGAAGATTATGTGATTTGGGGTAATTATGATCAGAAAGAATCAGCGAGGGCAACGATGGCGCTACTAGAAAAGCACCCAGAGATTGATGGGATTTTTGCGGGTAACGACGTCATGGCGCTTGGTGCATTAAAAGCAGCCGATTACTTAAATATTAAAGTCCCTCAAGAATTAGCCATTATTGGTTTTGACGGAGTGGATTTAACTGAGATGACAGCTCCTGAGTTGTCGACGATCTCTCAACCGATTTATCAGATGAGCACTCACGCTGCAGAAGCACTGATTGATTTAATTGAAGGAAGGCCGATCAAACATCAAGAAAATATCTTTCCTTCAACACTCATTCAACGTCAGTCAACAAATAGTGTAAAGGAGAATGTAACTTGGCTGCAAAAATCACTATAATAGGCAGTATTAATATGGATTTAGTGACGACAACCAAACGTTTCCCGAATAGAGGTGAGACTTTACTCGGGGATGATTTTCAGACCATACCAGGTGGAAAGGGTGCTAACCAAGCCGTCGCTGCTGCGAAGCTTGGGGCTGATGTGTCCTTTGTAGGGTGTGTTGGGGATGATGCTTTTGGCGACACCTTAATAAAAAAATTGAAGTCTCAGGGTATTTTTACCGGTAATGTGGAACCGGTTACAGATGTTCCAACAGGTATAGCTTCAATCACGGTTGCTGAAGGTGATAACACGATTGTTGTCGTCCCTGGAGCTAATGATCATGTTACACCAGAGGTCATTTGTCAAAACGAAGAAACTATTAAAAATAGTGATGTTTTATTACTGCAATTCGAGATTCCAATTGAAAGTGTTACAGAAGCAATAAGGTTAGCGAATAAGCATGGTGTCAAAACGGTTTTAAATCCAGCACCAGTAAGAAGTATTGAGTTAAGTCTTTTAGAAAAAGTAGACTACATAACGCCAAATGAACACGAATTAAACGTCATGCTTGATACCGAGGAGAAGAAAGAATTTTACCAACAGTATCGTGAGAAGTTCATTGTCACACAGGGGGCAAAAGGTGTCGTATATGTTAATGGTAATCAAGAAGTAAATGTGAAGGGGTATCAGGTTAATGTCGTTGATACGACAGGTGCTGGCGACACATTTAATGGTGGGTTTAGTGTAGCCTTAGCTGAAGGAAAATCGGTAGAGGAAGCATGTACGCTTGGGAATGTTGCTGGGGCTATTTCCGTTACGCAGTTTGGAGCTCAAACGGGTATGCCAACAAGAAAGGAAGTTAATAAATTTCTAGAAAGTGACGGTGATTAGATTGAAGAAGCAAGGAATTCTAAACAGCGAGATTGCTTCAGTCTTATCTCGGTTGGGTCATACGGATGAGATTGTCATAGCTGATTGTGGATTACCTATACCAGATGGTGTTCAGCGAGTTGATTTAGCTCTAATCAAAGGTAAGCCGAGCTTTATCGAAACGTTGAAGGCAGTTTTGGATGATATGGAAGTTGAACATGTGACTTTAGCAGAGGAGATCAAGGAAAACAATGCTAATGTTCATGAACAAATTGAAGACCTACATACAGGTGAGAAAACTTATGTGGCTCATGAGGAATTCAAAAAATTAACGAAGAATGCCAAAGTAGTTATACGTACAGGAGAGACGACACCATTTGCTAATGTGATTCTTCGCTCTGGGGTGATTTTTTAACATGTCACAACAACCATTAATTGAGATGAAGGGAATCTCAAAGTCATTTGCAGGAAATAAAGTTTTGAATGAAGTGGACTTTGAAGTGCTAGCTGGGGAAGTTCATGCATTACTTGGTGAAAATGGCGCTGGTAAATCAACTTTAATGAAAATTCTAACCGGAATTTACGAGCGTGATGAAGGTGAGGTTTTTGTTAAAGGTGAACCGGTTCATTTTCAACATGCAAAGGATTCTGAGGAAAAAGGGATTGCTGTTATTCACCAGGAGTTAAATGTGATTCCGTATTTAACGGTCATGGAAAATATGTTTTTAGGCCGCGAGATTAAATACGGGAAAACAGGGTTTCTTAATACTAAGAAAATGGTAGAAAAAACAAAGGATTATTTAGGTCAGTTAGGTGTAGAAATTGACCCAATGGCGACAGCTAAGGAGTTGTCTGTGGGTCAACAGCAGATGGTAGAAATTGCGAAGGCACTGTCGTTAGATGCTGAGTTAATTGTTATGGATGAACCTACAGCAGCTCTTACTGACCGTGAGATCGATCGTTTATTTAAAGTGATTAAAAATCTCCGTGATCAAGGAGTTGGCATTATTTATATCTCTCACCGAATGGAAGAGATATTTGAAATTTGCGACCGTATCTCAGTTTTAAGAGACGGGGATTACATTGGAACCGAGCATGTTGAAACCGTTGAATACGATGAAATTATTCGAATGCTAGTGGGACGTCAACTTGGGACTCTTTTCCCTGAAAGGAATACAGAAGTTGGTCAAGTAAAAATGAAAGTGGAAGGTTTATCTTCAGATGTGTTTAACAATATTAGCTTCGAACTTAAAGAAGGAGAGATTCTAGGAGTTGCGGGGTTAATGGGTGCCGGACGGTCCGAGATTATGCAAGCACTATTCGGTTACCGGGACATAGATGAAGGGAAAATTTATATCGACGGTAAGGAGATCAAAATCAAAAAGCCAGTCGATGCGATTAATGCCGGAATCGGTTTTGTTACCGAGGATCGAAAAGAAGAAGGTCTTGTTTTAACGATGTCGGTCCGTGAAAACTTTACGTTAACTAATCTAAAAGATGTCTCAAACCAGTCTATCGTGTCGAATGAGAAGGAAGGCAAGTTTGTTAATGATATGATTGATCGCTTTAACGTTAAAGCATCTAGTATGGAACAAGAAGTGAAATCTCTAAGTGGTGGTAATCAACAAAAGGTTGTGATAGGGAAATGGCTAGGAATCAATCCGAAGATATTAATTCTAGATGAACCTACACGTGGGGTTGATGTTGGAGCCAAAAAGGAAATCTATCAAATTATGAATGAATTGACTGAGCAGGGTGTTAGCATCATTATGATTTCTTCTGAGTTACCAGAAGTATTAGGGATGAGCGACCGAATCTTAGTCATCCATGAAGGGCAAATAGGTTCTGAATTGAGTCGAGAAGAAGCTGATCAAGAAAATATTATGTTTGCAGCGACTGGAGGGGAGTAAGGTGAAAGATAAATCTATTGGATACATATTACAGCGTCTTGGACCACTACTCGGTTTGTTAGTGATCGTTATAGCGCTTACTATTATGAGTCCACAGTTTATAAGTATTGATAACTTGTTAACGGTGTTAAGACAGGTAACTATTATAGCGCTACTAGCTTTTGGTATGACATTCGTCATTTTAACAGGTGGTATTGACTTATCTGTTGGTTCAACGCTTGCGTTAGCTGGGGCGTTAACTGCAGGATTTATGGCGAGTGGAATGGACCCCATATTGGCTGTCTTGTTGGGTGTTTTAGCAGGGGCAATTATGGGTGCATTTAACGGGGTTATTATTGCAAAAGGAAAAGTTGCCCCTTTTATTGCAACATTGGCAACGATGACGATCTTCAGGGGATTGACCTTAGTTTATACAGATGGTCGACCTGTTACTGGTTTTACGGATAGTGAAGCGTTTGATTTAATAGGGCGTGGATATTTATTTGGTATTCCAATTCCAGTCATTATCATGTTTGTGATTTTCTTTATTTTATTATTTATCTTGAAAAAGACTGTTTTTGGACGTCACGTCTATGCGCTAGGTGGCAATGAAGAAGCGTCTATTTTATCTGGTATCAAAGTAAATCGAGTGAAAATTTGGGTTTACTTGCTAACAGGTGCTCTATCAGCACTTGCTGGTATTATCTTGACCTCTCGTTTAGGGTCAGCATCGCCTAATGCAGGTTTTACCTATGAACTAGATGCTATTGCAGCGGTTGTTTTAGGTGGAACTAGTTTATCAGGTGGTCGAGGTTGGATTTTTGGTACATTGGTTGGTGCCCTAATTATTGGGGTTTTAAATAATGGTTTGAACCTTTTAGGTGTATCTTCAAACTACCAACAGATTGTAAAGGGGGGCGTCATTCTATTAGCAGTGTTACTAGACCGTCAGAAGTCGTCGTAGGTTTGTAGATTTGTGATACTAAAAATTTTAGGGGGATTAACTATGTTATCAAAATTAAAGTTAGTGTTATTTGCATTTTTAACGATTGGTTTACTAGCAGCTTGTACTACTGAGTCACCAACGACTGATGGCGAAGAGGAAGGTAGTAGTAATGATGACGATGAAATACATGTAGGATTAGCTGTATCGACTCAAAATAATCCGTTCTTTGTGACATTGAAAGATGGTGCTGAAGCAAAAGCTGATGAGTTAGGGATTGAGTTAACGGTCGTTGATGCACAGGATGATGCTGCAACTCAATTAAATAGTATTGAAGACTTAATTCAACAGGGTGTAGATGTATTAGTGGTTAACCCGACGGATTCTGAAGCGGTTGTTAGCGCTGTAGAAAATGCTAATGATGCTGGAATCCCGGTTGTTACTGTTGACCGTAGTGCAGACGGTGGTGAAGTTGTCGCCCACGTTGCTTCTGACAACGTTGCTGGTGGTGAAATGGCTGGTGACTTCATTATTGAACAACTTGGTGGCGAAGGAAATGTTGTTGAATTAGAAGGTATACCAGGTTCTTCAGCTGCACGTGAACGTGGTGAAGGCTTCCATAACGCTGTAGGTGAGGAAGATGGTATTGAAGTAGTTGCGCAACAGCCAGCTGACTTCGATCGTGCTGAAGGTTTAACGGTTATGGAGAATATCATCCAAAGTGAGTCAGATTTTGAAGCCGTTTTTGCACACAATGATGAAATGGCATTGGGTGCTCTGCGTGCGTTAGAATCAGCAGATATGGATGATGTCATCGTCGTTGGTTTTGACGCAACAGACGATGCAGTTGAAGCAGTCGAAGCCGGAGAAATGGATGCAACCATCGCACAACAACCAACCATCATCGGTGAACAAGGCATCGAAATCGCATTACAAATCGCAAACGGCGAAAACGTAGACGAATTCATTCCAGTTGAACTAGAGTTAGTTAAATAGGTGCCTGTCACTTCTCGAATTTTGTCGAATCCCTCCATGTTATAATTTATGCATGGGGGGATGTTTTATTTATTTTGGGGGAACGTTTCTTGGTTTTGTTTGGGGTGGAAGTGAATATCGTTTTTTAAAGGCCATATCCTTTGTTAAGCAGCATCCCGTCGTTTTCAATCTATAATATGAAGGATGATAAAGATGATAGACAATACTCAAAAGATTAGGAAGTCATTTCCTATTTTAAAAGATAAGATTCAGCTTTCAAGTTGTTCTCAAAGTGCATTACATATTGATGTAAAAAAAGCTATTGATACCTATCTGCAGTCTTGGCAAGAACATGGCATGGATTGGGGAGGTTGGATGCAAGCTTGTGAGAATGCTAGAACTGAGTTCGCATCAATGATTAATGCTGATGTTGAAGAAATCGCTTTAGTATCGAGCGTTTCACATGCTGTTTCAAGTGTTGCGACATCCCTTGCTCATCCGAGGAAGTCGAAGGTACAGGTGACAGATTTTGATTTTCCAACTGTTGGGCATGTATGGCTTTCACATCAAGATCGGTTCGATATTGAATTTATAGAACAACCCAAGGATGGATTTATAACCCCAGATGATTATAAAAAGCAGGTGGATCACGAGACGCTGGTTGTTAATACGTCACACGTGTCTTTCTATGATGGTTACAAGCAAGATCTAGCAGAAGTAGCTGATGTTGTACATCAAAAAGGCGCCTACTTTTTCGTTGATGCTTATCAATCACTTGGCCAGTGTGAAATAGATGTTAAATCTATGAATATCGATATGCTTTCGGCAGGATTACAAAAGTATGCACTGGGCATTCCCGGAATCGCGTTTCTTTATATTAAAAAAGAGATTGCTAGTGAGCTAACACCCAAAATAACAGGTTGGTTCGGGCAGGATAACCCGTTTGCTTTTGATATCAAAAATGTCGAGTATGCTTCAGGTGCTAGGCGATTTGATTCTGGAACGTTTCCGATGATCAATGGATTTGCAGCTGAAGCAGCCCTTAAAATTCTAAACTCCTATAAAATCAGAGAAATTGAGCAACACCTTCAATATCTTTCCGAAGTGGCTATTAAGGAATGCGATCAAAGGGGATTAACCTTAAAAAGTCCTAAAGATGTTAGGCAAAAAGGGTCTAACACTGCGATCTATCTACCTAATGCCTCTGAAATTGAAATGAAAATGAAAGACAAGGGTGTGATTGTTTCTGCCCGTAATGATGTGATTCGTATTGCGCCACATTTATATAATACTGAAGATGATGTTATGAAGGCTATTCAGGAGTTAGATCAATGTCTTAAATAATCTTACTTGGAGTCTTATGTTTAGTAAAAACCTGAACAGTGGAAATTTAGCGAGTTTAATCCAATGACCCTCTCTACTTGAAGTAGTGGGGGTTTTTACGAAATTACTCTCGGAACAAGGACTTTCCCTTTTTAAATAGAATATTACTATTATAGCTCATTAATACCAAAACTTTACTTTTTTACAGTTCGAATGTATGATAATGAAATAGTTTAATAGATTTGATAAAAGGAATGTACATCTTTATGCATAAATGGATTGCTTGGACAGGTGTTCTTGTGTGGATGGGCTTAATTTTCTATCTATCACATCAGCCGGCGACTGAGTCTAGTGAGTTGAGTCGTGGGATTACTGAGACGATCGTAAAAACGATAGAAAGCGTTGCTCCGTCCACTGAATTTAATATTGCAAATTTTAATCATCTCGTTAGAAAAAATGCGCACTTTTTCGCTTATTTGGTGCTTGGAGTGTTGGTGATTTATGCATTGAAGCGGAGCGAAGTAAGTGGTATTCGTGCGATTGTGACAGCTTTGGTGATTTGCATTTTATATGCGATTTCTGATGAGGTGCATCAGCTGTTTATTCCCGGGCGTTCTGGTGAGATTAGGGACGTTATAATTGATTCGGCCGGCTCCAGTGTCGGGATTGCTCTAATCATGTTCATTGATCGGTTGGTAAGGCGAAAGAAGACTTGACAGGATCGAGTGGATGGATGGTAAGGTCTTAGGGCATGATATGTTATAAAAATTCATGAGTGGATTCGTGTTTTGAGAAACGATTATTGGGAAAACGTCACTTGGCGAGCAGAAAACGACACTTATGGCAAGAGTATCGTCACTTGGCGAGGAGATAACGCCACTCATGGCCGGAGTAACGCCACTTGGCGAGGAGATAACGACACTTATGGCCGGAGTAACGCCACTTGGTGGGAAGATAACGACACTTATGGCAAGAGTAACGCCACTTGGTGGGAAGATAACGACACTTATGGCAAGAGTAACGCCACTTGGCGAGGAGATAACGACACTTATGGCTGGAGTAATGCCACTTGGCAAGGAGATAACGACACTTATGGATGGAGTATCGTCACTTGGCAAGGAGATAACGACACTCATGGCCGGAGTATCGTCACTTGGCGAAGAGAAAACGACACTCGTGGCCGGAGTAACGCCACTTAACCCGAAGTTATCGACACTCACCCTAAAGTTATCGACAATCGGATTAATTTTTCGTAAAGGAGTGGTTTTTTGAGTTGGAAGAAGGAGTATCAACGTTGGAAAGAGTTTAATGGCTTAGAGGAGAATTTAAAAAAACAATTGAAAAACGTGACGGATGAGTCAATGCTTGAGGATGCCTTTCATAAGACGTTGGAATTTGGGACAGGTGGTATGCGTGGTGAACTTGGGCCCGGGACGAATCGGATGAATGTTTATACGGTGCGTAAAGCGGCAAAGGGTCTGGCTTTATATATAGAGGAAAAGGATTTGGAAGCTGATGGGGTGGTTGTGGCGTATGATTCGCGTCATCAGTCGCCGGATTTTGCGCTTGAGACGGCGCGTGTTTTAGGTGTGCATGGAATTTCTACATATATTTTTACGTCGCTAAGGCCAACACCTGAGTTATCGTTTGCGGTGCGTCATTTGGGAACAGCTGCGGGTGTAATGATTACGGCAAGTCATAATCCACCTGAGTATAACGGTTATAAGGTATATAATGAGGTGGGGGGCCAATTGCCTCCGAAACAAGCGGATCAAATGATTGAGAAGGTTAATTCGATTGAAGATGAGCTGACAATTGATGTGTTGAGTCAGCCTGAACTTGAGGAGAAAGGTTTGTTACATTGGATTGATGAGCAGGTAGATCAGCCTTATTTAGAGGCGTTGAAATCTATGACGTTGAATCCACAACTAATCCACGAGCAGGCTGATAAACTAGGGATTGTGTTTACACCTTTACATGGAACGGCAAACAAATTAGTTACAGAAAGCTTGGATCAAGCTGGCTTTAACCAGGTTCATACCGTCGAAGAACAGGTGATTGAGGATCCGGAATTTTCAACAGTTGCTTCGCCTAATCCTGAGGAGCATCAAGCATTTGAACTTGCGATAAAAAAAGGTTCTGAAGTCAATGCTGATATTTTAGTAGCTACCGATCCAGATGCCGACCGTTTAGGTGTCGCAGTGAAAAATACAGATGGCCACTATCAGGTGTTATCAGGAAATCAGTTAGGTGCATTAATGCTAGATTATACCTTAACTAATCGCCAGGACCTACCTGACAACGGGATAATGATCAAAACAATTGTTACATCGGAACTTGGCAGGGCCGTAGCAGAACGATATGGTGTAGCTTCGATCGACACTTTAACTGGTTTTAAATTTATCGCTGAAAAAATTGAAGAATTTACCCAAAATGGTGCGCATGAGTTTTTATTTGGTTATGAGGAGAGTTATGGGTATTTAGTTAAGGATTTTGCACGAGATAAGGATGCTGTTCAGTCGACTTTGATAGCATGTGAAATGGCAGCATATTGGAAGTCGCAAGGAAAGACGTTGTTTGACGCATTAGAGGTGCTGTATGACCGAGAAGGATATTATTTAGAGGACCTACATTCGATTACGTTAAAAGGTTTAAACGGAACCGAGCAGATCAAAAGTATCATGGAAGATTTCCGTTTTAGACCTATTGACTCGATTCAAGATATTGATTTAATCGCTGTTGAGGACTACTTAACCGGAAAACGAACGTATTTAGAAACTGGTGAAACAAATGATATGGGGTTACCAGTCTCTAATGTCGTAAAGTTTATTTTAACGGAGGATTGTTGGTGCTGCTTACGTCCATCAGGAACTGAGCCGAAGATTAAGTTCTACTTTGGAGTAAAAGGTGAGACGAAAGAGCAAGCGAAAGCTAGGTTAGCGCAGTTGAAAGAGAGTGTGCTAGAGCGTGTGACGGTAACGGCTTAATTTCAATAAAAAAGCTAGCCGCCACTTGGGCGACTAGCTTTCTTTTGTTAATAAACCAAATACTCCTCGCGAATTTCCTCAAATTCATCTAGATCGTCTTGCCACTCTTCGACAATTTCATCGACTGTTTCACCGTTTTCAATCGCCTCTTGGACCCATCCGTTTCCTATTAGGTTACCGAAGAATCCGTCAGCTCGGAATTCAAAGTCTTCTGGGTAAAGGTCGTGTAGTGTTTTTACGATGTGTAGGCCTGTTTCTACTGGTTTGTAGGAGTCGTAATCTGTAACGTGTATTTCAATTCCGTGTGACAGTTCTCCTACGTGTTTTGAGAATGTTGGTGTGAAAGAAGCGGATCTGAATGTGACTCCTGGTAACTCTAAGTTATTTAACTCTGTTGCTAATTCGTCTGAGTCGACGAATGGAGCGCCAATTAATTCAAATGGTTTTACTGTGCCACGTCCTTCAGAGACGTTGGTTCCCTCAATTAATGCTGCTCCTGGATAGACGATGGCTGTGTCTAGTGATGGCATGTTTGGTGATGGTAAAACGAATTCTAATTCAGTATCATCGTAATACATGTCGCGTTCCCAGTTATTCATTTCGACGATGGTTAGGTCGGCACCTATCTCAAATTCTTCATTAAATAGCTGTGCTAGTTCGCCAACAGTCATCCCGTGGCGAAGTGGGATTTCATATTCACCTACAAATGAGGAGTAATCATCTTCTAAGACAGGTCCTTCCACTTTAGAACCACTAATTGGATTTGGACGGTCTAAGACGATAAATGGAATGTCATTTTCCTCAGCTGCTTCCATCGCGAATGCCATGGTGTAGATATAAGTGTAGAAACGTGTACCCACGTCTTGAATATCAAATAGTAATACCTCAATGTCTTCTAGCATGTCTGGTGTTGGTTTTCTTGTTTCCCCGTATAGGCTGTAAACAGGTAATCCTGTTTTTTCATCAATGTAGTATTCAACGTATTCACCTGCTTGGGCATCTCCACGTACGCCATGTTCAGGTCCGTATAAAGCGGTCGGCTCAGTGTCTGGATCGTTGTGAAGGGTATCGACAATACTGTTGAGTTCCCGGTCGACCCCAGTTGGGTTAGTAATGAGCCCAACATTCTTCCCGTCAATTAAATCTTTTTGTTCATTTAAAAGGACTTCAACACCCAGCTCAACTTGTTTGTTTAAGCCTTTTCCTTTACCAGGGACATCTTCTGGTGGTCCTTGACCATTGTTGGCTGCTGTAGCAACGGTTACAGAGGTTAAAATAAATACTAAAGTGACAAATAAGGTTAACCATTTTTTCATTGGGACTTCCTCCTTTAATTGGATTTTATTAAACGGTAGGTGGGGGAGCCCACCTTATCGCTGTTGCGTTTAGTAACTTAAGCCATGCCCGAATTCATATAAAACATCACCATCAATAGTCGGGATCGTTACCGGTAGTGTTCCAGTTGGCTGATTTTCTCCAAAAATGGTCGCTGCAGTAGCTGCAAAACTTGCCTGGTTGAATCCGAATTGTGCTAGATAACCATCAACGTTCGGATAAGCCATAATGTCATAAGGGTTACGAATTCCTACGGCGATGACCGGTGCATCGGTCATATCTGGCAAGGAATTAATAAGCTCCATTTCCGGATGGTCTGGTGAACGCCCGTTGACATTAAATGTATAAGATCCAGCTATAACGGCCTCAGCATTTTCGATGGTTTCAAGTTGATCATCGGTTAAGCTACCGCTAGTTTGGATAACAGTAGTGTTGTCATGGTAGGATTCTACTGCGTCACCAAGGTCATCTATGAAGCTATTACCAACAACAACCACTTCACCATCTACATCTTTTGAAAGTGGCAAGGCGTGGTCTTCATTTTTAACTAGAGTAATAGAATGTTCGGCTGCTTCTTTTTCCACCTGTTGATGTTCCTCTGCACCCACTACTTGTAAAGCATTATCAATTTTATCTTCAACCGGTTGTGGATTTTCCTGCTTGATAATTCCACGTTCAAGTTTTAAAGTTAGTATTCTCTCAACAGAAGCTTCAATTCTTTCTTCTGAAATGTCACCATTGTCGATCGCATCTAGAAGCCCGTCTGCGACTTCTTCTAAACCAACAGGCATTAAGACGATATCACTTCCTGCTTCTACTGCACGAATCGCCGCATCTACAGGCCCAAAGTGATCAGTGATCGCATTCATGTTCATCGCATCAGTTGTGATCACGCCATCATACCCCATGTCTTCACGAATTAATTCGGTTAACACTTTATGGGATAAAGTTGCTGGTAACGCAATTTCCTCACCTGTTGCTTCAGAGGTAACTTTCGTATCATCGATTTGTGGGAAAGTCACATGTGCTGTCATGATCATATCCATGCCAGATTCCATAGCTTGCTGAAATGGGTAAAGCTCTACCTGTTCTAACCGTTCACGATCATGTGGAACTTCCGGTAGACCTAGGTGTGAGTCGACATCTGTATCTCCATGACCTGGAAAATGCTTTCCTGTGGCTGCAACACCAGCTGATTGTAACCCTTCAGTATAGGCAATCCCTAAATCAGCAACCAAATCAGGATCTTCGCCAAAGGAACGGACACCAATCACTGGGTTATCCGGGTTATTGTTGACGTCCATGACAGGTGAGAAATTAATGTTAATACCAAGTGAATGGAGCTCTTGACCAATTGCTTGACCGACATCATAAGCTATGTCCTCTGAGCCTGTTGCTCCAAGGGCCATATTACCCGGCATGTCTGTTCCTGATTGTAGGCGAGTGACGATACCACCTTCTTGGTCAATCGTCATCATTAACCCGAATTTCTCTGCAGCTTCCTGGTAATCGGAAACAAGCTGAGCTGTTTGTTCAGTGGTTTGGACATTCTCAGCAAATAAAATGACACCACCTAAATGATAATCCTTAACGAGTTGCTCAATCTCCGGCAACATTTCCGTGACGTTTTCTCCATCCCAGTTACGGAAGTCCGGCATCAGCATTCGACCAACTTTTTCTTCAATAGTTAATTCATTTAAAGCATGCTCGATAAGATCATAACGATCGCCTTGTTGTTTGATGACTTGAAGTTCTGACACGGGTTTTCCCTTTTCAGATGCATGATCTGGGTCGACCTTATAATCGATGGTAATCTGGTCTTCATAAGTTCCGTTAGTCACTTTAATAAATGTACGACCATTTTGACCAGTTAAAGTGACATTTCCATCTTGATCGACTTCAGCAACATTTTCGTTCGTAGAAGACCACTTAACGTCTTCTGAAACTTGTGTGAAATAGCCTTCGTCATAAACGTTTAGCGCGTTAAGTTGAATATTATCTTGGTTGATCTCCACCTGTGGGACATTTTGAAGAATGATTAAATCGTTAACCGATTCCTCAGCAAACACTTTCTTAGATAAGGAACCAGTCATCTGTGAAACAATCAGCATTAAAACTAGAAATGAAAACATAACGGTTTTAAACTTTTTCATTCAATTAACACCACCTTAGAAGGTTAATAGAGTTAAATACTGGGTAAACCTATTCTTGGTGTAATGAGTGAAGTTCCTTTGTAGAGTTTAGTGAAGGGTCAGTTGAATTTTATGGATAGATGATTAGTAAAGCGCTTACACTCTGAGGTAAAATAAAATTTCACCTCCTTTGAAAGTTAGTGAACAGAAAATTCAGAATAAGATTAACACTATGTTTTGTAGCCTGTCAAACCGGCCATATGTGCACAACCATGTTAATTTTAGGCTATAGTCTCAGGGAAAAATAAATAAATCTGTTGAAAAACTTCGAATCTGACATTCGAAAGTCTTAAAGTGGTTGATTAACTGTAAAAATCTATCAAACTACCATGAGAAAAGGCTTAAATTTATGGGGGTTAAAAAATGAGAGGTATGATAAGGGAAGTGAGTGTTGACGGTCTTAATAGTGGGCTTAAACGCCGGAAAGGGAACGCGAAGGTCGGACCGAGAGCCCTGAATGCCGGAAAAAGTTGATGGAGGTCGACTAGATATTTTTGACGAATAGGCCCACCCCTTAATCCGGGAGGGCCAAACTCATCAAATTTAATAGCCATAATAATAGTAGTAATTTCCACTCTTGATATCTCGATCATTGAGAACGGTGCCTAGTATGTTGGCGTTGGCTTGTTTGAGTAGCTCCTTGGCGCGTTTGGCTGAGGCGATTTCGGTTTCTTTACTTCTGATGACGAATAGGACACCGTCAACTTGATTGGCAAGTATTTGTGGGTCGGTGACGGCTAGGATGGGTGGTGTGTCAAAGATGACGAGGTCATAGGTTTGTTTGCTTTGTTCGATTAAGTCTTTCATCGCGTTAGATGCTAATAATTCTGATGGATTTGGTGGAATGGGTCCACTTGATATAATGTGTAGGTGATCTTCGTTAACGCCCTGGACGGTTTGGAATAGTTGGTAATCACCAACAAGAATGTTACTCAGTCCAATAATGTTGTTGATGCGAAAAGTATAGTGGACGGTTGGGTTGCGCAAGTCAGCATCAACGAGTAAAACCTTCTTTCCTTGTTGCGCAAATGCAATAGCAAGGTTGGCAGAGGTCATACTTTTACCTTCTGATTTATTGGATGATGTAACGACGATTGATTGGAGGTCACGATCGACTGCTGAGAATTGAAGGTTGGTTCTTAAGGTTCTATACTGCTCGGAAATAGCTGATTTAGGTTGATCACGTGTAATTAGAGTCCTAGGGTTTATTAGATCTTTTTTTGAACGCTGTTTGGTTAATTTACGAAACAACTTTCTCATCCTTTCTAAATTCATTAATGACAGAAGGGTGGTCGGATTCATCAATACCCTCGATCGTTGAAATGACTCCTAGCATTGGTAAATCGAGCGTTTCTTCTAAATCAGCTTCCGTTTTAATCGTTTGGTCGAAGTATTCTAGTAGAAAGGCAAGGCCGATACCAATCATCATACCAAGGATCATGGCGATTGCTAGATTCAAAGTTAGGTTCGGGCTGACAGGTGAAGGATCACTTTGATGGACAGCTTCTGATAGGACGCTGACATTATCCACGTTCATATAGTTTGGAATATGTTCTTTAAAAGTTGATACAGTGGTGTTGGCCAGTTCCACTGCTTGTGCGTGGTCAGAATCGGTTATTTTCACATTAACGACTTGGGAATTTTCAGCATGACTGACATTGATTTGACTGGCTAATTGACTAGTGGATAAATCAAGGTTCAATTCATTAATGACTAAATTAAGGATAGCTGGACTCTGGATGATCACATTATAAGTGTTGATTAACTCCACATTCGTCCTAATTTCCCCTTGGGTAATCTGTTGTTGATTCTGTTGATCGGATTGGTTGACGATAAATTGTGAATTGGCTTCGTACTGAGGAGTCATATAGAAGGTAGTTAAACTGAAGCTGGTGGCTATTGCAACCAGCGTTATAGCTACTATCATTTTTAACCGTTTTTTTAAAACCGCGCCGATTTCCTGTATGGTTATAGTGTTTTCCATCTGTTCGTTCCTCCAATTTAAAAATAATTGACCCATCATCACATTGCGACAAAGAATTTGATCAAGTTATGTTATGTTTAAATATAGGTCAAAGATCATACCACAAGAATGATCAAAAAGACATAAATAATATCAATTTCTTTACACTTATATAATTTCGTTACTTTTTTTGAAAATCCTATTAAAAACTTCAAATAATATTTTGATAATGGTCAAATACTTAGGTTTACTACCCTTTTGAAGAATCCAAATAAAGTTGTACAGTAACCTCGCTCACAACAAGGGCGAGGTTTTTTTAACGTTTAATTGATTAGACCATCGGAGGATACAAGCCCATTTTCACATCAACATGCACGGATTGTTTGAAATGCCTATATCTTGTATTAGATGACATACTTGATGAGGTGTTTCGTAATGAGTCATTCCATTGTTAGTGGAACACATAGTGATGGACTATTAACGGTTAAAGTGGATGTTAAGCGCGCGAATTCAGCGATGAAGTATCTGAAGGTTTACAAAGGGGATTCGCTAATTGCGATATTTCCACCGATACCACAATTTCATCTTGGCAACGAAGACCGTGAACCTGTAACCGTTATTTGTGTCTTTAATGATGGGTACCGATTAAAAACATTGATTAGTCCAAATGAACAATCGGGTGAAAAAGAACGTGAGCGAGTGTTTAAGCCCGGTGATATTTTAGTGGCTTGTGATAACGCTTGGGAGGAGATGCCACCAGGCTATATGGGTCACTCAGCTATTGTCGTTGATGAGAAACATACGGTAGAAGCTAATGTATCTGACCCTGAAGTGAGAATGGAGCTAATTGAGGATTTTATAGACATTCATCCAATGTATATGCATATCAGATGTAAAAATCAAGAAGCGGCACAGAAGGCTAGTAACTATGCCGTCAACTATTTACGAATTTACAACGGCTGTAAAGAGCAGGACTTACCTGTTCCACCATTTTCGTTTTCGCCATATGTCCCATTGGATGATCCATGGAGCGCGATCTATTGCTCGAAACTCGTCTGGCTTTCATACTATTACGGTGCAGGAATCAAAATAGAAAATGATCACTTCTTGTTTGCGCCAGAAGATATCGCCACCAAATTGGAGAATGATCCGAGATTTGAAGTTTTGTATAAACATAAAGATTTTGAATTCAAGATTGATTTGTAGTGTAAAGTCTACGCTCGTGTATGAGCGTAGTTTTTTTTGAGCGTCTATATTAAATAAAGAAAATTCAAAAAGTATTGTTTTAAATAGCTAACCAAGTTATTCTTAATAAAAACGACGTTAGGGAAGAAGGTGATGAACCTATGCGTGTTTCTCTTTTTATCACGTGTTTATCTGACATTTTCTATCCTGAAGTGGGTAAGGATGTTGTTGAGGTTTTAGAAAGGAATGGCTGTCAGGTTGATTTTCCGATGAATCAAACTTGTTGTGGCCAGCCGGCTTTTAATAGTGGATATCGGACTGAGGCAAAAGAAAGTGCTAAGCATATGATTTCAGTTTTTGAAGATGCAGAGTATGTCGTTTCGCCTTCGGGGTCTTGTGTCGCGATGTTAAAGGAATACCCACACTTATTTGATGAGGGTTCCGAGTTAAGAAAAAGAGCTCAACAACTTGCGAATAAGTCCTATGAATTCACTCAGTTTTTGGTTTATGTCTTAAAGAAGGATGATGTTCAGTCTTCTTTCCATAAAAAGGTTACCTACCACACTTCTTGTCACATGACACGTTTATTGGGGGAGAAGGAGGCTCCTTTTAGGCTGATGGAACATGTAGAAGGGATGGAGTATGTGCCTCTTCATAAGTCTTATGAATGTTGTGGTTTTGGTGGGACCTTTTCGGTTAAAATGCCGTCTATTTCAAATGAAATGGTTGAGGAGAAGGTTAGGAACATTGAGGAGTCTGGAGCCGATTATCTCATTGGTGCAGACTGTAGTTGTTTAATGAACATAGAAGGGAAGCTTAAGCGTAAGGGAAGTCATGTTGAGGTGATGCATATTGCAGAGTTATTGAATCATTCTTCAAAGGAAGGTGACCATCATGGGAATGAAGATTAGTGATCAGTCGTTTGAAGATCGTACAAAGTCAGGAATTGAAGATTTATTTATGCGTGAGAATGTTCAAAGTGCTCAGGATCGGCTAAGGTCAGCACGACTAAATGCGGCAGAGGACATGGGTGATTGGGAAGAGTGGCGCAAGATGGGTGAAGACATCCGTAATCATACGATCCAACATTTAGATTACTATTTAAAACTGCTCAGTGATAAAGTGAGTGAACTGGGTGGTCATGTTCATTTTGCTAGGACGCCTGAGGAAGCTAATGAGTATATTACCCAGATTGCTGAGGAGAAAAAGGCGAAGAGTGTGGTTAAATCCAAATCGATGGTTACTGAAGAGATAGGGATGAATGAAGCCTTAGAAGCTGTTGGCTGCGAAGTTCTTGAAACAGACTTAGGTGAGTATATTTTACAAGTTGACGAACACGATCCACCTTCACACATTGTCGCACCTGCGTTACATAAAAATAGAGAACAAATTCGGGATGTCTATCAGGAGCGGCTGGGTTATGAAGGGACTGAGGAGCCTGAAGAATTAACCCGTTTTACTAGAGAGCAATTAAGAGAGAAATTTATGAAAGCGGATATCGGGATTACAGGTTGTAATTTTGCGATTGCAGAGTCTGGTACGGTTTCGCTTGTAACTAATGAGGGGAATGCACGGCTAGTCTCAACGGTCCCAAAGACACAAATCACGGTAATGGGAATGGAAAGAGTGGTGCCAACTTGGAAGGAATGGGAAGTGCTCATTACTTTGTTAGCTAGAAGTTCAGTTGGTCAAAAACTAACCACTTATGTGACAGCGTTAACGGGGCCACGTCAGAAGGGTGAGGTCGATGGTCCAGACGACTTTCATTTAGTGATTGTTGATAATGGGCGATCTAAGATTCTAGGAACTGAGTTTCAAAGTATTTTGCATTGTATCAGATGTGCAGCTTGTATTAATGTTTGTCCAGTATATTCCCATGTGGGTGGTCACTCGTATGGATCGATTTATCCTGGACCAGTAGGAGCGATTCTTTCCCCACTATTAGGCGGTTATGAAGATTATAAAGAACTACCTTACGCCTCTTCATTGTGTGGAGCTTGTACTGAGGCGTGTCCGGTTAAAATCCCATTACATGAACTGTTAGTCAGACACCGTGAGAACATGGTTGAAAAAGAAAAGAAAAGTGAAATGTCAGAGAGAATGTTAATGAAAATGTTTAAATTTGGCGCGACACATCCTAAATTCTATCAGCTAGGTGTAAATGCTGCAGAGAAGGTATCCCGTGAAAAAGATATTAAACGTGGACCAGGTCTTATGAATAATTGGACACAATCGAGGGACTTTCCAGCACCGAAAAAGGAATCGTTTCGGAAATGGTATGCTAATCGTAAACAAAATGGAAGGTCTTCGTCTTAGATAACTAGAATTAAAACCACTTTAAAGTAGGTGATTCGTTTGAATGGAAAGATTCACAATCGTGAACGTTTTTTAGATGAAGTGCGAGAAAATCTAAATAAAACGCTAGATTCTGACCGCCCTTTGCGTAAATTCACTAACCCACTTGCTAAATCTAAAAGTCAATTATTCAGTGAGGAGCAATTGGTTGAAGAGTTTACGGATCAAAGTGAGCGACTAGGTATTGAGTGGTTTAGGGTAAATAAGTCGGATTTGGCCCAGAAGATTAGTGATATTTTAGCGCGTTTTGACACGATGAGAGTTTCAGTTTGGAATGATCAAGAAACAAGATCTATGGTTAAGGGTTTACCTGATAACTACGAAATTCTATTCGAAGGTGATTCTAATCAAGTGTTAGGGCACGCTGAGACGGCTGATTTTGGTATCACCACGTGTGATTATGCGCTTGCAGAATCAGGTTCAGTTGTCCTTATGAATAGTCGAGACAAAGCTAGGGCTATTAGTTTATTACCGAAACGATATATCGCCTTGGTACCTAAAGAGAGATTAATTTATCGAATAACTGATGTTGCCAAGGAAGTTGATGAAATGGATCAGGTGCCAACATGTATTAACTTTATTTCTGGTCCAAGTAATAGTGCCGATATCGAGATGGACCTCGTTGTGGGGGTTCACGGTCCTATGGAAGTATTCTATATCATAGTTGATTGATCGGTTAAGTTAAGACAATTAGGTTAAATAGTAAAGGGTAGATCCTACCACTCAGTCTACATGACTATAGGATCTACCCTTTTTATACTATCTTATATAATCCACCCGATCGTATCTAGTAAATTTTCTAAATAAATACGGAATAAAATGTAGATGATAAAGGATGTGATGATATAACTACCGATACTTAGGTAAATAATCTGACTGTTTTCATTGGTTTTGATTAAATGATAAAAGCTCAAAATAACAGGTGCTAGGAATGTGAAAACGAATAAGGCAATCGATACAAGTAGAAAAGTCAATTGAACAGATGTACTTAGCCCTGTTAAGATGGAAAGAATAGATAATATCGTAAAAGGCACAGCTAATGCACCATATTGAGCTAAGATGGTTGTAAAGGAAAGATTGACTTTACCTATTTTTAAAGTAATCCATAACCCTGCAAGTCCAGAAGCGATAATTAGTAACGCCCCGAATACTAAGCGAGTCGTTATTTGGAAGAACGGTAAGGATTCACTCTCCCCATCAACAAATCCAAATCCACCAAATGTTTGTTCAAATAACCCATTCAATAAGAAGTATAAGCCCAATGATAGCGTAATAGAAAGAATAACTAATGTAATAATCCCGTTTAGATAGCTTTGGTCAGATTTCTCTAAAGCTAGGTTTGGATTTTTGAGAATGTTCTTGAAGAAGTCAAAATAGTTCTGTGTATGTGCTTTAATGTTGTCTAGTTGATTATTTTGACCTTGCTGTTGATTGTTTACTTGAGTCTGCTCCAATTGTTCATTAGGTAATGAACCTGGATTTCCTTCTGTGTTATGTAAGTTTTCTAAAGGCGTTCCACATTCTTCACAAAACTTACCACTAACTTGTTGGTGTTGACAATTTTTACAAGTTAACATAAATTCCCCTCCCTTTGTCCTATTAAACGCATAAAGAAATTATACCAAAGTTCGACAAGTTTTCCAGAAAAAAATTGATTATTTAAACTAAATAAACAGTTAAGTCACGTTGTAAGGGGGAAGGGAGAGCTTGATCAAACAAGGGATGGTGAAAAAGGTCTAGTTAGATTTTTTGTACCTTTGATTAGGTATAAGGTCATGCTATAATTTGTCTGTTAGAAAAAGAAGGGAGATACAGCATGAAATATTGTCGTTATTGTGGTAATGAGGTGAAAGAGACGGCCAAGTTCTGTCATTCTTGTGGTGGATCTTTGAATCAACAACCACCAAAGGAAAATGTCAGAAAGAAGATGACTAAAAGGCAAAAAGTTATAACATCTTCTATTATCGGAATTTTGGCTTTTATGTTTATTGCTTATCAAATAGGAGCAAGCATAACGAGTAAAGAAGCAGTATTAGAGTCGTTTGAGGAGGCCTTAATAGAAGGTGATATCAATACGTTAGAAGGCTTATTGGTGTCGGCAGATGAACGAGTTGACATGAATACAGGGACCGTAGAATATATTGCTAGTTTAGTAGAACAGGCGCCTTCTTCTATTGATCCTATTATGGATGAATTTTATCGCCAGGCAGATGCCATCGAGGAAGGGAACGAAGACTACGGCCAAAACGAAATGATTCGATTGGTAAAGGACGGTAAAAGAGCGTTGTTGTTTGATCGTTATCAATTTGAGGTTCAACCTTTTTATGTGATCATTCAAACGAATTTTCCGGATACGGATATACGATTAGATGAGGAGGTTATTCATCGATTTAATGGTGAATCTGAGCCGTTTGAATTGGAGTATGGACCACTTTTACCCGGTCAGTATGAATTTGAAGCAAGGCATGAAGGTGAGTATACTACTTTAATGGCTAAAGAAGAAGTTGAACTAATAGGTCATAACGAATATATGAACGTCAATTTATATATGGATAGCCATTATGTTGATTTACATAGTAACTATTCTGATGCTGAGATTATAGTAGATGGGAAACCGACTGGGAAATCAGTTGAGGAACTTCCAACGTTAGGACCTGTACCAGATGATGGTTCGTTGGTTGTGCAGGCGACAAAATCGTTTCCGTGGCAAGACCAAATTTATTCTGAAGAGGTTGAAATCTTAGATCAATATTCAGTAAGTCTCGATATCAATCCAGTGAACCAGGACTTACAAGAGACGATTATTGATGTTGTTAGACAATACGAAATCGAATCAACAAAAGCATTTAAAGATAATAATCCGTCAGTTATAAATGTTCTCGGAGATGAGATGTTTAATGCTTACGAATCGGAAATCGAGAGTAATATTGAAGACGAAGTGAGTTATTATGGAAAAGGTGCTGATGAGATCACTTTCGACTTAAGTAGTTTTTCCTATAATGCAGATGATGATATATTGTTCGTTGATGTTCAGACAACTTATGTTGGTGATTATGCAAACGATGATGATGAAGAGTACATTGAATATATTATTAATGGCAACGACCTAGAATCAAGAGACGGCAAAAGAATGAGTCTTATTTATGAAGATGACTCATGGAAAGTGAATAACATGACAAATATATATTATTATTCAAGTCAAGATGATTATGTCGTTGAGATTGAATAAAGGTAAAGGAGGTCACCTAATCAATTAGGTGACCTTTTTAAATCTGATTGAATATTTCTCTATTATTTGTCCTTCAATCAGAGGCTTAGTCAGTCTAACGGTTGTTTTAGACCCTAAGACTGCTGTAATAATTGCACCGTAAACTAGAATGATTAAATAATCCCAGATTTCACCGAGAGCATCATATAAATAAAGCTCATATAGCCCTTCAATAATAGCTCCGTGTAGGATATAAATATACGCTGTTCGTTTGCCTAGTTTGGTAAAAAAGGTCTCTCGATCTGGTACGAAAGCAAAAAAACTAAAAGCCATTGTTAATGACAAACCATAGATTACTAGACGTAAGAATCCAGCATACCACTGATCGTAACCGAGTCCAGCGTATGGGGTATATCCAAACAACCATTCGAGTGATTCATTGGGTGCTAAAATATATTCAAAGGTTATATAGACTACTATAAATGAGGTGACGGCTGCTATTTTTATAAATCTCTTTTTAACCCATTTTAAGTGTTCTATATTTAGATAGTAACCTAATAGGAAAAATGGGAAGAACACGAACGTACGATGAATAGAAAGATAGTGCCCAAGTTCAGATATATAGCCAATGCCAACACCAAGTGCTATCGCTATTAATAGTGGGTATTTTATTTGTGTAAATACAAAAAGTAATAGATTCCAGAAAAATAGACTCATTAAAAACCATAACGTATATTGTGGTGATAATAGATAAAACTCAAAAGCCGGGTCATTATAAAGGAAGTAATAATAGGTTCCAAAGATAATTTGAAAGATAAAATAGGGAACTAGTAGTTTAATAGCAATCTTTTTTACATAACCCGGTTTCATAAATCCTTTGCTTAGAAAACCTGTTAATAGAATAAGTGCAGGCATTCTAAATAAACCTAAGATGTTATTAATCTCTTTAATGAACTGGTGATCATCTCTTATAGGTAAGACTAGATGTCCAATGACGACTAGGAAAACAAGTAGGAATCGAGCATTATCAATAAAAGGATCACGTGTCTTTTTGAATTCCTCCATAGCTCCTGCCTACTTTCATGAAATTATTGATTTAATATAGTGAATATATTATAAAATAATTTATCGAAAATTGTTGTATCATTTGTGTTAAGAAATATTAAGAATTAGTTATAAATGTTACAGGAATTTTGCAAGAGATAAGGAAGTTGTTTAACCTATGGGTATCGAGCGTTAGAGTATATTTCTTCAAGCAGCTATTAATATTGTGTTGGTGTTAGAAGATAGAATTGAAGTGAAAAACTACGAAGGGAGAGTTCCAAGGTATGAAATTAAGTAGTGTATTGTGGGAAGTCTTTATGCCTATCTGGATTAATTACCTATGCGAGTTACAGAAAAGTAAACTATATAAAATAAAAATCGGCTGGTATGAGTTCGGCCTAAATACCGAATCCATACCAACCAATATAAAAATTAATTTATCGTAGTTGCTTTAATTAAAATTATTTATTAGGCAATCTGATTAAAAACCAACTGCTTCTTTTGTTTCTTCACCCTCGTATTTGACGGATTTTTTGAAAATAATACTGCCGAAAACACAAATTAATGTATTTATAAGAAGACCCCATAATCCAGCTGCAATTCCTAAAGGTACAAAGTCCGTAAATACCATAGTTGCTGCAGTGATAGTTCCTAGTAACATACCAGTAAATACTGATGGTGTGTGTAAGCCTTTCCAATATAAGCCAAGGATAAAAGCAGGAGCCACTTGGATCAACACTTCAAATTTTAATACAAATATTTCAAATAGTGTACCCGGTGGATTCCATGCAATTAACAGTAAAAGGAATACTGCGACAACTCCTGTGATCTTACCAACCTTGATTTGTTTTTTCTCTTCTGCATCTTTATTAATGTATCGACCATAGATATCTCTAGACGTTATGGATGAGAAGGTTAGCAGTGCTGAGTCGGCTGTTGAGATAATGGCTGCAATAATACCACCGAATAGTAGAATCATTGCCCAATAGAATAAGGCATTTTCTGAAGCAACAACATTAGCCATCATTCCAACCAGCTGTTCAGATTCCATCGTGTCTAATCCTGGAAAAGCATTAATCCCAATAATTCCTATTAGTAATACGACACCTGTCGTGACAAAAGGCATCCAAGACATACCAATTAGGGAGTTCTTTAAAGTTTGTTCATTTTTAGCAGAAAACACCCTTTGAATGGCATGTGGATAGATAGCTGCACCTATACATACTAAAGTTAACATGCTAAACCAACCGATTAATCCATCTGTAGATGGTACGCCAATTTTATCTGAATCGAAGGCAATCATATAGTCAGTTGATGATGGAAGACCACCAAAGTAAAGGACAGACCCAATTAGTAGGACAAATACACCAAACAGTAAAGCAATTCCCTGCATTGTGTCGGTATAAGCAACGGACTTCATTCCTCCTAACCAGCTATAAGTAAGCATAATAAATATAAAAAATACAACTACTAATTCATATGGTACGGCATTCCCTGTTAATCCTGATACTCCTTGGCCTACAGCAATTAATTGTTCTAGGATGTAGTTTCCCAAACCGTATAACATTAAGAAGGACCCTAATATAGTAATACCTTTTGATTTAAAGCGATAGTCCAACCAATCCGCAGGGGTAATAAAATTATGTTTTCTACTTAAGTTAAACAATCTAGGAGCAAATAGTAAGTAACCAACAATGACAAGAATCATAAAAGTAATTGACTGTAACCATTCAAACCCGATTCGATACCCTTGTGGGGCATAACCAATAATGGTATTACCACTATACTGGGTAGCATAAAATGTGAAAAATAAAACCATCACACCAAGGCCACGGCCACCAAGATAGTAGTTTTTATTAGTATCTCTTGCATTTTTGTTTCTTAGATAGGTAACAAAACCAATGGTTAACATAATTAGGCCATATATGGCCATAATCAAAATTCCTGACCAACCACCAAACGCTAATTCTTCACTCATTATTTTCTACCTCCTCTTCAAAATCTTCATCTGTTACCCATAGGTTTTTAATCGCATAAGTAATGGTTGCTGAGAAGGCAATAGAAACTAGAAGAATTATCCAGGCCCAGTAAGGAATCCCTAAGATAATCGGGTCATAGCTCCCCGTCGGTAAATACCACGGGACACTTAGTACAAATAGAATCCCGAAAATAATCCAAAGTTTGCCATTTTTAATAGGTTCTTTTTTAAACACTCGCATTCCCTCCATTTATTTATTATTATTTTTTAATAGGATCCATATAAAATGGACGCCTATTTTCAAAATCAGTAATTTCTTTTTCGACAGAGAGAGTTAAGTCAATATCATCTAATCCTTCTAAAAACTTGTGTCTTGTTTTTGGATCGATATGGATTGGTAATGTTATTTGATTACGATCTGATATAATATTGTTTTCTAGATCAATGGTAAGGAAGAGTGACTCTTCCTGAGTTCTTTGGTAAAGTTCATCAATAACTCCCTGTTCTAACTCAATAGGTAACAACCCATTGTTTTGACAGTTATTCTTGAAAATATCAGCAAAAGATGGTGCAAGAATAGCTCTAAATCCAAAATCATAAAGTGCCCAAACAGCGTTCTCACGAGAAGAACCACATCCAAAATTGGCCCCAGTAAGTAGGATGGGAGCCCCTTTGTATTCTTTCTGGTTCAATGGAAAATCACGGTATTCTTTTCCGTGTTCATCATAACGCCAGTAGTACATTAAATATTGGTCAAACCCAGTTCTTTCAATACGCTTAATGAATTCTGTAGGGACGATGATATCTGTGTCAATGTCGTCTTGGTAGATGGGTGTGACTTTTCCATCTAATTTACGAAATGGCTGCATTCTCTTGATCACCTCGATCTTTGTAATTCCAGTTTTGAACGTTTGTGAAGTGTCCAGTAATAGCAGCAGCTGCTGCCATAGCGGGGCTGACTAAGTGAGTCTGCGCTCCTTTTCCTTGTCTCCCCTCGAAGTTTCTATTAGATGTAGATGCTACACGTTCACCAGGTTTTGCCATATCTGGGTTCATTCCAGGACACATGCTACATCCAGGGTCTCGCCATTCAAAGCCAGCCTTTTTAAATATCTGGTCTAAACCCTCCTTTTCAGCTTTTCGTTTAATATGATAGGAACCAGGAACAACCAATGCTTGAATGCCTGGTTTCACTTTATAACCTTTAACCACTTTGGCTGCACTTCTTAAATCCTCAATCCGTGCATTAGTACATGAGCCAATAAAGGCTTTGTCGATGTTTACATTTGATATATTAGTAAGCGCTTCCAACTCCATGTATTCTAGTGCAGTTTTTGCTGCATTTCGTTTTGATGTCTCTTGATGGATGTCTGGGTCAGGGATGGTGTGGTTGATTGATACAACTTGACCTGGGTTGGTGCCCCATGTTACTTGTGGTGTTAATTCGTTGATATCAATGGTGATGGACTGGTCATAGGTAGCATCGGGGTCGGTGTATAGTTGCTTCCAGTTTCTAACGGCAATTTCCCAATCCTCATCTGTAGGTGTGAATCGTTTATTTTTAAGGTAATCAAATGTTTTTTCGTCCGGGGCGATCATACCTGAGCGAGCCCCAGCTTCTAAAATCATATTACAGATAGTCATTCTTTCTTCCATGGACATGTTAGTGACAGCTTCACCGGTAAATTCGACAACATAACCTGTTCCACCATTGGTTCCAATTTCACCTATGATTTTTAAAATGATGTCTTTGGCAGTCACACCTTCAGGCACAGTACCATTTAGGTGAATATTCATGGTCCTAGGCTTGCTTTGGGGTAGGGTTTGAGTTGCTAAAACGTGTGTAATTTCACTTGAACCAATTCCGAAAGCAAGTGAACCAAAAGCTCCATGGGTTGATGTATGGCTATCCCCACATACAATGGTTTTTCCTGGAGTGGTTAGCCCTAATTCAGGTCCGATTATGTGGACAATTCCGTTGTCCTCATGGTCCAAATCATAAACAGTGATGCCTTGTTCCTTACAATTATCTACTAAGAATTCAACTTGTTTTTTTGCAAGTAAGTCCCTGATGTTGTCTCTGTCTTTAGTTGGAACGTTGTGGTCGGCTGTTGCAAAGGTTAAATCAGGTCTTCTCACACTTCTTCCATGTTCTTTGAGTTTTGAAAATGCTTGTGGCGAAGTTACTTCATGAATTAGGTGTAGGTCGATAAACAAAAGAGGTTTTTCTAATGATGAATCAATAACGTGACTTTCCCAAACTTTATCAAAGAGAGTTTTTCCTCCCATAATAATCTCCTTTCTAAGCATTAACTGATGAATGTAAATCTGTTATTTTCCCGGATTTTATCACCTGACCCGGTAATTCACGTTTTAAAGTGTCTGATAGCTGTTGTGAGATCTGGATTAATTGATCTAGATCTGGGTTAACATCATAGTCCATAAACTTTAGCATATGAACTAGGTCTTCTGTACAAATATTGCCAGTAGCACCTGGAGCAAATGGACAACCTCCGACTCCTCCTAAGGAAGCGTCGAAGCGATTAATGCCTGTTTGAATTCCAGAAATGACGTTTGCCAATCCCATTCCTCGCGTATTGTGGAAATGTAATGTGAAGGTGACTTCTGGATATCGTTTGGTTAATTCGCTACAAAGTTCCTTTACATGTTTGGGAGTGGCCATACCTGTTGTATCAGCAAGTGTGATACCATTAACACCTAACTTTAAATACTTTTCAACTAGTTCATAGATTTTTTCAAAAGGAACGTCACCTTCAAATGGACAACCAAAAGTTGTTCCTAGTGAGCCGTTTAATGAAACATTATAGTTTGAAAGAAATTGAATTATCTCAGAAAAATTATCAAATGTCTCATCAGTAGTTCTTCTTACATTTTTAAGATTATGGGTATTGCTGGAAGAAACGAGTAAATTAATTTCATCTACTCCAGCTTCCACAGCTCTTTCAGCCCCTTTAAGGTTAGGAACTAATGCGGCATAAGTTGTATTGGGGTATTTTTGAATTCCCTTCATTACCTCACTAGCATCCCTTAAGTTAGGAATAGCCTTAGGAGAGACAAAGGAAGTTGCTTCAATTTTATCCACGCCAGCTGCTCCTAATTGGTTGATGAATTTAATTTTTTCTGATGTAGGGACAAACTGGTCTTCATTCTGTAGACCATCACGAGGCATGACTTCTTGAATGAAAATTTGTTGATTCATAAATTAACTTCTCCCTTCTTAAATAATCCCTTTATCTTTTAGCTCTTCAATTTTGGGTTTATCTAAACCAAGGATGTCACTTAGTACATTTTCTGTATGTTCACCTAAATCAGGGCCTAGCCATTTGGTTTTTCCTGGTGTTTTACTGAATTTAGGTACAATTCCAGGCATCTTAATCTTTTCGTCTTCTGAAAGGTCAAATTCCTGAATCATCTCACGAGCTTGGTACTGTGGGTCTTTTATAATATCTTCAATATTATAAATCGGTCCTGCAGGGACATGAGCCTCATCTAACGTTGTAACAGCTGTATCTAAATCAACTGTTTTTGTCCAGCTTTCGATAGCTTTATCAAGAAAATCAGCCTCAGCAGCTCGACCTTTATTATCAGCAAAACGTGGGTCATCAGCTAAGTCCTCTCGACCAATAGCATTCATTAGTCTTTTGAAAATAGCGTCTCCATTCCCTCCGATGACGATATATTTTCCATCTTTACATTGATAAGTGTTAGAGGGGGCAACCCCCGGCAATGAAGTTCCAGAACGTTCACGAATCACACCGAACTTATCGTATTCTGGTAACATACCTTCCATTAAACTAAAGATAGATTCATATAGTGCTACATCGATGACTTGGCCTTCACCAGTATTATTGACATCTCGGTGGTAGACAGCCATCATAGCACCTATAACTGAATACATTGCTGCTAATTGATCACCAAGACTAATTCCAACACGTGGTGGTGGTAGCTCTGGGTGTCCAGTTATGTACCGTATTCCACCCATAGATTCACCTACACTACCAAAACCGGCTTTATCACGATAAGGTCCTGATTGACCGTAACCAGATACACGAACCATGATGATTCCAGGGTTGATTTCGGAAAGTGAATCATATCCTAAATTCCATTTTTCTAAAGTTCCAGGTCTGAAATTTTCAATAACAATATCTGCTTCTTTGACTAAGGATCTTACTAATTCTTGACCCTCTTCAGATTTCAGGTTGACCGTGACAGACTTTTTATTTCTAGATTGAAGTCTCCACCACAATGATTTTCCATCGTAAATGTGTCTCCATCCTCGTAATGGGTCACCCTTTTCAGGTGGCTCAATTTTAATTACATCTGCTCCAAATTCGGCAAACATTTTAGCCGCAAAGGGACCGGCAATATAACTACCCAACTCAATAACTTTTAAACCGTCTAATGTTTGACTCATGAAAATCCCCCTTACATTTATTTTTGTTTATATATATCTTTCCAAGTTTCTAAATCTACTTGAATATGGTCAACCATCGCTTGCTCGGCTTCATATTTGTTACCAACTAATATGGCATCAGCTATTCTTCGGTGTTCATCGATGAATTTCTCTTTACGGGTGAAATCGCCTAGTAAAACATTCCTCATGTAAATGTTTTTAGCTCTGATTAAGTTCATGAATTGTATAAGTTGCCTATTCATGGAGCTTTGAGTGATGAGATCATGGAAGTCGGTATTTAAAGATGCGATTTTATGGTTATCTTCCTTATTTGATAAAGCGCTTTCAGTGTTATCGATAATTTCTTTAAGCTTTTGTTTATTTTCTTCCGTAATGTTCTGTGCAGCAAGGTTAGCTCCTAATGGTTCAAGCCGTTCTCTACAAGAGTAGAGATCAATTACGTCTTCAAAAGTCGGGTCAAAAACAAAAACGTGAACCCCACTTTGAACAAGTAAACCATCGTGGAGTAGCATGCGTATAGCTTCCCTTATCGGTCCTCGACTAATGCCTAATTTTTTTGCAAGAAACGATTCGGTAAGCTGTTCACCCGGTGAAAATTCTTTCTCTAATAACCTTCGTTGAATATTTTTATAGGCTTGAATGTGGAAAGGTTCGGATTTTATGATCCCACTCATAATCTCCCTCCTTTTTGTGTAAGTTTTAAAAAGATAGTAAACTGTTATCTGTATTTTGTCAACATTTACAAAATAAAAAATAAAGATTATATTGGGAATATACAAAATTTTTAATTAATTATGATAGTGAGTTGAGTTTTTATGTTATATAGGGAAAATTTCACACCATGGAAAATGTTAATCGTATTATTTATTCTACAAGCTTTTGTCGCACTTATAGGTAGGAGTATCTCACCATTAGGAGTGGTGATCGGAGAGGACTTAAGTTTAACTAAAACCCAAATTGGCATGCTTCCAGCTGCTTTTTTCGTGGGACAATCTTTAAACTCAATTCCCTCAGGGTTAATGACTGATCGAATAGGTTCTAAGAAGATGATTATAGTCATCGTACTATTAACAGGTCTGAGTTTTTTATTTGCTACATTATCATTATATTATTCATTATTGTTGTTGTTTTTGTTTTTAGGTGGGGCAGGTTATGGGGCGATGCATCCAGCTGCAAATCGAGGTGTTCTTTATTGGTTCCCTAAAGAAAAGCTAGGGACAGCGATGGGGATAAAACAGACTGGTGTGACGATTGGATCAGCTTTAAGTGCTCTAATTTTACTTCCTTTAGCAAATGAGTTTGGGTGGAGAACTGTTGTGGGAATTGCAAGTATGTGTCTGATTATATATGGTTCAATTGCATATAAGATGTATTTTGAACCGAAAAGTGTTAGTGCTAATCAGAAAAAAGTAACTATTGAAGAGTATATTAAACGGTTATTAGCCGTGGTGAAACACCGTACACTGTTATTAATAAGTATATCTGCGATGGGCCTAAGTGCTGGACAAATGATTTTAAATACATATATTGTTTTATTTGCATTTGAACATCTTGGTTATACCATTTTTCTATCGGGTTTGTTACTTGTTATTTCTGAAGTTAGTGGTTCATCTGGTCGGATTCTTTGGGGAATGATCAGCGACCGTCTGTTTGCTGGAAAGCGAATAATTGTTATGATTATTATTACTATTTTTGCTGGTAGTCAAGCATTCATTTTATCAGTCCTACCTGAAGGATTTCCTTTTCTGCTAGTCGGTATGATTGTTGTTATCTTAGGGTTTTGTATCTCTGGTTTTAATGGTATATGGATGAATGCTGCAACTGAGGTCGTCCCGAAGGAACAATCTGGTGCATCAAGTGGATTCAGTATTATGGTTGGAACAATGGGGGTTTTAGTGGGACCTCCAATCTTTGGGATGGTCGTCGATTTAACAGGAGGATATTCATTTGGCTGGATTTATTTCACTATACTAATGATGTTTGTTTTTATAATATTATCTGTAACTAGAAAAATAAACTAGATATATTTTTAAAAATTGCCTTAAGCGTTTCATGTAAATTAGATGAAGACTTTAGCACCAAGAATGTTATTTTAAATAAAGGCTCTGTTAAAATTTGGTGATTAAAAGAATAGTTCTTAGTTGTTGTATGGTGAGAGCAAAGGTTGTGACTCCTGGTCGGTGAAAGCGCCGCGTTCTTTGTCCAACATCGACATTTGACCGTCCAGGTCTTCAGAAAGCGTCTACCGAAAGCGAAGCCCTATAACAACAACGGACTTTAACAGAGCGTTAAAAAAAGATGATCCCGATATTGATTGGGAGTCATCTTTTTTTGTCTATTGTTATCCTAATAAATGTGATCTAATTTATAGAAAGTAATCATTGTTTTTCGACTCTCTTCAATAGTATTTTAACTATTTTTTAGAATAGTGAGTCTAAGATGCCCGAAAGAAACACTCTTACTATTTAATCTGTTATACAATTAGTTTCATTACATAATGAACCCCAGTAAGGGAGTTTCAACTAGTCCACAAACTGGGGAATAGTTCAAAATTAAAGTCCGTCTTTTATTTATTACTTAAACAATTCAGCTAGCGCACTTTTGACCTCTTTTTTCGTCATGAAGTTACTGGTTATAAGAGGGGATAGGTCATACATTAATCCTTTTTCTGTTTCAACTTGAGGTAATTTTAAATTGGTTAGTAGTTGATGTGTTAAGGAGATAGATGAAATTTGCATGAACCATTGTGCTTGAGCGACGGAGATGTATTGATCGATGATAAAGCAGTAGTCGACTAGTGTGTCGATATGTGCGTTCCCGTCAAAGGTGTAGCATTGTTCGCACATCCAACTGTTGAACTTTTCCTTCATGGTTGGTGTTTGACAGGTTGGGCAGATCATACCGGGGACAAGCTCTTCGATTGGGATGTCAAATTCAGTTAGCAGGTCGTTCCCACCATAGGGCTTACGATTTTCTCTTAATGAATTAATGATCATTTTTGAATCCATTTTTAATCTCCTTTTGAGTTGGTTTGAACAAAGTATAATGGACATTTTTTGGTGCTACAAATTAAGAAAAAAGTGATTTTTATAAGTGTTTTTGAGGTTATTTGATTTCTTTAAGAGATTTTTGCAAAATATGCGTAGAAAAATAGATTAAAGGGAAATTACAATTAGTACGCATGGAAATATGATGCAGGCGTGGTATGGTATAATATGGTGAATAATAAGTGGTCAAGTCAGGCAAGGAGAGGTTTTAGTGATGAGTAGACCGATTTTGGTAATTGTGTTCATTTTTGTTATTATTTTTTCATTTTCTTTAAATGTCAGTGCCGCTGATGGTTGTGAAGAGGAGCAATCATCCGAGGTGTGTTTATCTGAATTTCAGGAAGAGCCTTTATTTGAGGATCAGTGGTACTTAGATGCTATTAATCTACCAGAACGTATGGATTTCATAGATTATGATGAGGAAGTGGTAGTCGCCATATTAGATACTGGGGTTAATGGGGATCACCCTGAGCTAGAGGATAAAGTGTTGTCTGGCTATGATTTTATTAATGATCGTGAAGGTGGAATGGATGATCATGGACATGGTACGTTTGTGGCAGGAATCATGGCGTCTAATCTTAATGGTGAGGGGATAGCTGGGATTGCTCAGCATGTCAAAATCCTACCTGTAAAAATAAGCGATGGACGTGGTAGTGTCAGCACTAGTGCTGTCGAAAAAGGGATTGATTACGCAGTTGAGCAGGGTGCGGATATTATTAATATGAGTTTTGCCGGCTATAAAGAATATTCTATTGAAAGACGAGCAGTCGAAAGAGCGTCTGAAGCAGGTGTTATGCTTATTTCTTCAACGGGGAATCAGGGGGAGGATTCGATAGGTTATCCAGCAGCGTTTCCAGAAGTGTTTGCAGTAGGTGCACTCAGAAATTTGAATCAAGTGAATAATCCTGAGAACTTGCGAGCTAACTTCTCCAATTATGGTCCTCATATTAATGTAAGTGCTCCTGGTCAAGGAATTTTAAGTTTAGACTATGAGGGTGACTATCAAAAAGATCAAGGAACATCATTCTCGACAGCGATCGTTAGTAGTTTAGCAGCTTTATTGATGGCTAAAAATCCGGATTGGGATGTGGAGACCGTGCAATGGGCCATTGAAAAAGGTTCGCTTCAATCGGATTATTCTAGTGGTGAGTGGAATGAGTGGCTCGGTTATGGTGGTATTGATGTCAGCCAATCATTAGCACTAGAAGCTAGTGAAATGGGTGAGGAAGCTGTAAGTAGTCGAGAGGATCCTAATAGACTTCAGTTAAATCAATTAGAAAAGGATCACCTGGTTAAAAGTGGTGAAGGTAATTGGTATGAAGTCAATGTGGATGAGTCTGTTGAAGTTTATTTAGAGAACCCTAGTGATGAGTTAACGATCATTGTTGATATTTATCAAGAAGATTCTGAGAGTGTATGGGAAACGATAGAAATAGCTGAAGAGGAGCGAATTGAATTACCAGAGGGTTTATTTGATTTGCATGTCTATGAGTCATATGATCGTTGGTCTGAAACTCCTTATTCAATTGGGATAACGGATGGAGAGTTTGAGGATGGTTCATTAGAAATAGATGGACTGTCATATGTCTATGAAAATAGTCAAGAGATTCGAGGAGAAGTGGAGCCTTATACGGAGGTTATTTTAGACAGTGTGAGTGGTCAAAAGGTCGTAGAAAGTGGAAATGATGGAGATTTTGCTATTGATTTGCCTGAACTTGAAGTGGGGAATGAAGTGAATGTTAGTTTAGAAGACGGTGAGTCTGCGCAAAGAACAGTGTTGTCATTTTACCCAGATGTTCGTTCTAATATTGATGCGGTTAGGTATTTGAGTGAGGAAGGAATTATTCAAGGGTATGAGGATGGTACTTATCGTCCATTTGAAGAAATTAGCCGTGTGCAAGCAATTCAGATCATCCTAAGCAGCTTAGAAGGAATTGAGATTGATTCGACAAGTGAGGGCGAACCGATTATGGGGATCTCCCCGGGTGAATATGGCTACGATTATTTGCTGACAGCTCAGAATAAAGGGTGGTTAGCCGATCTAGGTGAAGATGGACGTAAGGCTTTAACGAGAGGTGAAATGGCCCTTCTATTGTCTAAGAGTCATGATCTTTCAGGAGAATCCGAAGAGGAAATACCTGATGTCGATGCCGATTCAGAGTTAGGTCAAGCGGTTGAGTCGCTTGTTGCTAATGGTGTAGTGAAAGGCTTCAACGACGGAACATATCGACCAGATGAAACCATTCGCCGTGACCATATGGCGTTAATGATTTATCGGATTTTAAAAGATTGATAGGTTTTGAATTTTCGTATTTGATTCCGGTCCCGAAGTTTTGATACAGTTAAGGAATCAATGTTTAGAAATCAGGTGACATAATTGATTAGGATTTACATCATGTTGTTGCTCGTCATGTTGATGTGGGGGGCCAATCTTTCGGCGTTAAAAGTGTTGGTTGAAGTGATCGATCCAATTCTGCTTACCGCATTTAGGGTGTTGGTGGCAGGTTTAGCTGTATTATTAATTTGTTATGTAATGGGCATCTTTAGGTGGCCAATGAAATTTGAATGGTTGATTATGTTTTACATAGGGACGTTTAATGTCGTATTACACCATTCATTTGTCGCAATTGGTTTGGAAAATACATCTGGAGTTAATGCATCGCTTATTTTAGGACTCATGCCTTTAGCAACGGTATTGATGGCAGTTATATTTTTAAGGCAACGTGTCAATTGGTTAAGATCGCTAGGGTTTATCTTGGGATTTGTCGGAGTTGCTCTTACCACGTTAACTGGGGAAGGTGGCTTAGGTGCCATTTCTTTTGGCGATTTATTCGTTTTCCTTGGTGTCATTGTTCAAGGATTTAGTTTTGTGTTAATTAGTAAGTTAAAGCCAACGTTTGACCCACGTTTGATCACAGGGTATATGATGGTATTTGGCTCAGTTTTTATTTTCCTCTTGAGCTTTATGTTTAAGGCTGATGTTCAGGAATTGACGTTATTAATAGATTGGAAGCTAGGTGCTGTGTTCCTATTCAGTGCGATTTTAGCATCTGCATTTGGACATATGACGTATAATTTTGCCATTAAAAAGGTAGGTCCCGCCGAATCTGCTATTTTTATTAATTTAAATACTTTATTTGCGATTACAGGTGCGGCCCTTTTCTTAAATGAAGAGATTACGCTAATGCATTTAGCCGGTTTTGTACTCATATTAATCGGCGTCTTCTTTGGGACAGGTGCGTTGGAATATCTATTACAGAAGAGAAGGAAAGAAGCAGTTTGAGAAATTTAGCTTAATAGGTGGTCGTAGTATTTTAGTTCGTTGGATTAGTTGATGAATCCGGCGAACTTTTTTGTTTTCCGGTGAAAAACCAATCTTTTGGCTGATCACACGACATTTGGCGAACGCTGAATTAATCCGGCGCTCGCTACTTTCCCTCCATCTCTATCAAGGAGAGAAGAAGAATTTCCTGAAAACGCAAAATAACATTCAACAAAAAATTTTCAAAAATCTATTGTAAAACGCTTACATCTGTTATACACTTTACCTAAATCGGTTTAGTAAATCGGTTTATGAATCTAATAAACTATAAATCTAATCGAAAGGTATCATATACTATGGAGCAAAAAATGAGAACGGTTACAATAACCGATGTAGCTGAGAAAGCTGGCGTATCTAAAAGTACGGTATCTCAGTATATGAACCAACGTTACGAATATATGGGGGAGAAGACGAAGGAGCGAATTGCAGAGGCGATTGATGAGTTGGGTTATCAGCCAAATATTGTGGCTAGGTCTTTAAAGCAAAAAACCTCAACGACAATTGGCGTTATTGTAGCGAATATCGCTCATGAGTTCTCAACGCAAATTGTTCGCTCGATTGAAGAGTATTGTAATGCGTCTAATTACCACATTATAGTTTGTAATGCAGAAGATAATCCTGAAAAAGAGAAGAAGTATATTGATATGCTTAGGGCGAAGCAAGTTGATGGAATTATTGCTTTTCCAACGAGTATGAATGTTGATTTGTACAGAGAGTTGACTTTAGAGAACTACCCGATGATTTTTATTGACCGGCATGTTCCTGAGGTTGAAGTAGGATCGATTATGTTGGATAACAAGAAGGCTGCTCAGTTGGCCGTTGATGAGTTCATTGAACATGGTTATTCAAGAACTGGAATTTTAACGACATCGATTCAAAATCATGTGACACCGAGGATTGAGAGAATTGAAGGGTTCATCGAAACGCTACATGACCGAGATTTACCCGTTAATGAACAATTTATTAGAGGTGTAGAGGTTGATCAAATTCCTAAAGAACTAGGGAAAATGATGGAGCAGCCAGAACCACCAGAGGCTATTCTTGCAGGTAATGATCTATCGTTAATAGCCATTTTAAAATATGTAAAAGAGAATAATCTTACTATCCCTGAGGATTTGGCTTTGATTGGGATTGACGATGTTCCGTTTGCATCGGTCTACTACCCAGAGTTAACAACAATATCGCAGCCAACAACTGACATGGGGAGAAGGGCAGCAGAATTATTGATTAATCGAATTAAAGGAGAAAAGCAGTCTGAACAAGCGCGTTATAGCTTTGAACCGACTTTAATTCGCCGGGCATCATGTTAACTAGATGGGGTGATTTTTATGAAAACAACTTTGCAAACGATTACAAGTGAGATTAGTCAGATAATAGATAAAGTTGATGCGAATCAAGTAGAGCAGCTTGCCAAAAAGATAGCGACTTCTAATCGAATTTTTATCGCTGGGACAGGCCGTTCAGGTTTAGCTGGCAAAATGTTTGCGATGCGATTAATGCACATTGGTTATCAAGCGTATGTTGTCGGTGAGACGATTACACCAAGTATTGAAGAAGAAGATTTATTTATTGCTATTTCAGGTTCTGGTGAGACGAAGACATTAGCGCACTTTACGCAGAAAGCACAGGAGATTGATGCTTCGATCGGACTCATTACGACTAACCCGGATTCAACGATTGGTAAGTTAAGTGATGAAGTCGTTGAAATTCCGGCAGCAACAAAGAAGACGATTGGCGAGCGTCAAACGATTCAACCTTTAGGTAGTCAGTTCGACCAGTCAGCTCACTTGCTGCTTGATGGCGTGATTGTTTACTTGCTGGAGCATTATGTTGAAGAAGCAGATACGGCATCATTAAATAAAAAGCATGCCAATTTAGAGTAAGTAGGTGAATGAAATGGTATCGATCAATGATCTAAAGCAACATCCGATTGTAGCGGTGATTCGTCATTCGAATCCAGATAATATTGTACCGATTGTCCGTTCGCTAGTAGCAGGTGGGATTCATTCGATTGAGCTAACTGCTGAGACGAAGGGAATTACTAGAATTATAGAAAAGGTCTCCGATGAATTTTCGACTGACGTATTAATCGGTGCGGGGACAGTGCTTGATCCTGAAACAGCTAAGGAGGTGATTTCGGCTGGAGCCGAGTTCGTTGTTTCACCAACTCTTAATCCAGAAACGATCAAAATGACGAAACGCTATGGAAAACTGTCTGTACCTGGTGCGTTAACACCAACAGAGATTTTAACAGCTTATGAGCATGGGGCAGATGTTGTTAAAGTTTTCCCAGCTAATACGTTTGGTCCATCGTACATTAAGAATATTCATGGACCACTTCCACAGATTCCATTAATGGTTACTGGTGGAGTCACGTTAGACAACATGAAAGAGTATTTCGCCAAAGGAAGTTTGGCTGTCGGTATTGGCAGCAATTTGGTTGATCCTCGTCAATTAAAATCTGAAGAGGATTATCAGAAATTAACCGAAACAGCTAAGTTATTTGCTAGTCAATTAGGCTAGTCTATATAAATAATAAATTATAAATAAGGGGAGTTAGATCATGAAGAAATTACTTCTATTATTAGCAGCTATTTTAGTTGCAGGAATTCTTACTGCTTGTGGCGATGATTCAGGCGAGGCAGAAGGTTCTCAGGATTCTGAGGGAGACAATGACAATACAGAAGCTACTGAAGAGGTAGAGCCTATTAAGCTAGTTGCAGCTCATAACCAAACTGACCCTGAAAATCCATATCAAGATGGTTTAGTAGAGTTTAAAGAAGTTGCAGAGGCTGAATCAGATGGTCAGATTGAAGTTGAGGTTCACGCAGGTACAATTGGTACTGAAGAAGCAGAATTAGTTGAAAAACTACAAACAGGTGCTGCTGATGTTGTATTAGTATCACCAGGATTTATGACATCAACTGGAATTAATGAAGTCGATCTATTTGCTTTCCCATACTTATTTGATAGCTATGAGCACTGGGAAAACGTGGTAACTGGTGAAGTTGGCGATGAAATGGCAGAGATTATTAATGAACAATCAAACAATGACTTTAAATTACTAGGTTACTGGACAGCTGGTGTGCGTCATTACTATGGTAAAGAGCCAATTCAAGAGATGGAAGATTTAGAAGGTATGTCTATTCGTACGCAAACATCTGGTGTTGTAGCTGACTACTGGGAGCGAGTAGGTGCGATTCCTCAGTCAGTAGCATGGGGTGAATTATACCAAGCGTTACAACAGAACGTTGTTGACTCTTCTGAAAACGCATACCCATACTTTGTACAGCAGGATCACCACAGAACTCCAAATGGTGAGTACATTACAGAGACAGGTCATGACTATACAACACGTTTCTTACTAATTAATGGTAATGAATTCGATAATTATTCAGAAGAACAACAAGAAATTATTCTAAAAGCTGCAGAAGCATCAGTAGAAGCTGAATGGGAAGCTTTATATGCTCAAGAAGATGAGTATAAAGAGATTGCTGTAGAAGAAGGCGCGGAGATTAACGAAATTGACCGTGAGCCATTTATTGAAATTGCTGAACCATTACATGATGAATATGCTGCTGAATTAGGTGTTGAACACTTATTAGAAATGATTAGAGACGCAAGATAAACACTTATGAACTTTGAAGGGACACGGCCTTAAAGCTTAGTGTCCCTTCAATTTAATTGAGGAGGGTCAGTGTGGATAAGGTTGTTAAATACATCGAGAAAACCCAAATTGTTGTAGGGATTGCGGCCCTATTAATCTTCTTCTTTGCCATATTGATTCAGATTACCACTAGGCATTTATCGATATCTGTTATTTGGACAGAAGAAGTTGCGAACTACTCCTTTGTTTGGGCTGTTTTTATGGGAGCTGCAGTGATGGTTAATCGTCGTGATCACTTTAGCTTCGATATTTTACAGAATAAATTAAAAGGAACGAAGAAGTTTTTCTTAAATATGTTTAATGATACACTCCTTATTTTATTTAATATAGCGATTTTTTACTTCGGAATAAAGGTTGTTGAGCAGTTTTGGAACTATACTTGGACGGCCTTACCTTTTATGAAGATGGGTTATGTGTGGATTTCTATTCCAATCATGGCAGGGACGATGATTATTTATACACTATCTCATCTGATCGATCACGTTAAACGTTATAGAGCCGGGGAGGTGCAACAATAATGGGTTATCTATTGGTTGGAGCGTTTTTAGTATTATTAATTATTGGTGTTCCGATTGCCTTCGTTATTGGTATTGTTGCATTTCTCGGGATTTCTAGTATCGAGTATATTCCAGAGATGAGTGTGCCGATGCGAATGATGAATGAGCTTAATTCATTTGTATTACTAGCAGTACCTCTATTCATTCTAGTTGCTAACTTGATGAATTCAGGTAAAGTCTCTGAGAAACTAATCGAGTTCGCCTTAGCTATTGTTGGTTCGATTCGTGGTGGTTTAGCACAGGCTAACATTTTAGTTTCGATGATGTTTGCGGGTGTGTCAGGAGCTTCACAGGCTGACACAGCTGGTGTTGGTAAAATTCTAATTCCTAGTATGAAAAAACATGGATATGATACAGAGACCGCGGTCGGTGTAACTGCCGCTTCTTCAACTGTTGGGGTGGTTATTCCTCCGAGTATTCCGATGATTATCTTCGCGGGAATTACTAACGCTTCAGTTGGTGCGTTATTTTTAGCAGGTATTATTCCAGGAATTTTAGTCGCTGTGGCGATGATGATTTTTGTTTACTTTTTAGCTCGTAAGAAAAACTTTGCCCGTACGGAACGTGTAGAGGCGAAGAAGTTCTTTAAGTTAATGTTTGAATCCATTCCTGCATTATTGACTCCGATTATTATTGTCGGTGGGATTGTTGCAGGTGTCTTTACGGCAACAGAGGCAGCGGCAGTGGCAGCTGTTTACACATTATTGGTGAGTATGTTTTTCTATAAAACACTAAAATTACATCATTTGCCGAAGATTTTATTTGATACGTTAGCCTTAAGTTCCTTATCTTTATTTGCCTTAGCAGCAGCAGGTGCACTAGGTGAGTTAATGAGTTACTATCAGTTAGGCATGAAAGCACAAGCCTTCTTCACTGATTATGTCGATGCTAAATGGGTCTTCATCGTAATCGTCATCTTATTCTTCTTATTTATTGGAACATTTATGGATGCGATTCCGGCGATGATACTATTTGTACCGGTGATCTTACCGACTGCACTTCAGTTCGGAGTAGATCCTGTACACTTAGGTTTAATTGTCGTCATGACCTTAGCGGTTGGATTAGTTACTCCTCCTTATGGGTTGTGTCTATTACTTGCTGCTAAAATTGGTAAAATGCCGATTGAACGGTCGTTTGTTGCGGTATTACCATTCCTTGCAATTATTTTAGCTGTGCTATTATTTATTGCATTCTTCCCGGATGTTGCTATGCACATTCCGAAACTGTTAAACCCAGATTTATTCTGACCTTGAGGTGATCAAGTATGTTAGATAAAAAGAAACAATTAGCGTCTAAAGCCTCTCTAAAATATATAGAAAATGGCATGACAGTAGGATTAGGCTCAGGGTCAACGGTTTACTTTTTACTAGAAGAGCTTGGGAAGTTAGTAAAAGAGGGACTTCAGATTTCAGGAGTCCCCACTTCAACACGTACGGAAAGATGGGCGAAGGAGTTTGGAATTCCACTCATCAATTTAACTAAGGACACGAATATTGATATTGCGATTGATGGTGCAGATGAAGTTGATCGTCATTTCAATTTATTAAAAGGTGGCGGTGGTTCTTTAGTTAGAGAGAAAATCGTTGATGCATTGGCGAAAGAATTAATTATAATCGTCGATGATTCAAAAATGGTTGAGCAATTTAAAGAGTCTACTTTGCCTATAGAAGTGTTACCCTTTGGTTGGGAGAAAACGAGCCAACAGATTGAGTGTGAAGGATACCGTCCCAAGCTACGACTTAAAGACGGTGAGCCTTTTATCTCTGATAACGGTAACTATATTTTAGATTGCTATGCGTATGAGATTAATAGACCAATTAGAAGTCATAAGCAATTAAAAGGAATGACAGGTGTTGTTGACACAGGTTTATTTGTTGGTATGACTGACCGTGTCATCGTTGGAGTAGAAGATAAAGTTATCGAATTAGAAAAAGAAAACAAGTCATACCGAACATAGGGGGTACTACAAAATGAATGACATCATAACAATCGGAGATGCCATGATTGCATTTAACCCGTCAAAAACGGGTCCGATGAAGTTTGTTGATTCCTTTCAACGTAACATTGGTGGTGCTGAGCTTAATGTGGCGATTGGTTGTTCTAGACTAGGTTTAGATGCTGGATGGATCAGTCGGCTAGGTAATGATGAGTTTGGCAAATTTATTCGCAACTTTGCGCGTGGTGAAGGGATCGATATTTCCGAAGTGGAACTAGTAGATGGCCATCCAACCTCATTAAATTTCAAAGAGATTATGGAGGATGGCAGTGTCAGAACATTTTATTATCGTGACAACTCGCCGACACTTACCATGAGTCCTGAAGATTTATCGGATGAGTTTTTTGAACAGGCTAAAATCCTTCATATTACGGGGATTTTCCCGGCTGTAACGGAACAGAACTTAGAGATCACGAGACACGCGATTAAATTAGCTAAAAAGCACGGATTAACGATTTCGTTTGATCCTAATATCCGTTTGAAACTCTGGAGTAAAGAACGTGCTAGTGAAGTGCTGAAATCTTTCCTGCCTGATGTCGACATCTTATTAGCAGGGGTAGAAGAAATGGAGATCATTCTCGGTGAAAATGAACCCGAGACCATTATAAAGGCGTGTGAGCCATACCAAATCGACCATATCATCTTAAAGCAAGGTGGCGATGGATCAATTGGCTACCATAACGGGGAAATGATTGAAGCCCCTCCTGTCCCACCTTCTAAAGTCGTGGATACGGTTGGTGCTGGTGATGGATTTGATTCTGGTTATTTATATGCGTATTTAAATGGTTGGTCGTTAGAGAAGTCTTTACGTTTTGCCAACACAATTGGTTCCATGGTAGTGGGTGTTATGGGTGATAACGAAGGCCTTCCATATTTAGAAGATGTTCAAATGAAGCTTGGAGAAGTCGAGAGAATTGAACGATAGATTTCAAGAAAGGGAGGATTCTTAAGTGAAATTACAATTAGCACTTGATCGTTTAACGTGGGATGAATGTATGAACGTTTTAAACGAAACCCAAGAGCAGATTGATATTATTGAAGTCGGTACAGGTGTTATTAAAGAGTACGGGATGGCGATTGTAAGAGAAATTAGAAAAGCTTTTCCCAACCATATAATCTTGTCTGATATGAAAACGTGTGATGCAGGTGGACATGAAGCGAAACAAGCCTTTGAAGCTGGATCTGACATCGTGACAGTGATGGCTTTTTCCTCACCACTTACGATTCAAGATACCATGACGGTAGCAGAGGAGTTCGGTGGCCGTGTGATGGTTGACCTGCTTGAAGTAAAGGATCAAGAACCGTTACAAAAGTTAACCGATCTAAATGTCGATTTAGTTAGCTTACACGTTGGCAAAGACCAACAAAAAGAAGGGGTCTTTAATTCAGAACTATTTAAGCTGGTTGATGGTTTTCCATTTGAAGTAGCTGTTGCTGGTGGCATTAATGAGGATACGGCTGAGCAAGTGGCTGAAGGAAATCCTGATATGGTCATTGTTGGAAGTGCTATCACTAAAGCCAAAGATCCTGTAGCTGTTGCTAAAAATATTCGTGAAACCATAAAGGGGTAAGGTTTATGCTTAAGATTGCAACCATGGGTACAAGCCAGATTACCCATTCCTTTATTGATGCGACTCAATATGTCAATCATGTCGATGTAGTAGCTGTGTTTTCAAGAAATGAAGACACGGCTTCTTCTTTAGCCAAAAAGTTTAGTATCTCGACACATTATACAAATTTAGCCGACATGTTAACTGATTCAGGGATTGATTGTGTGTATGTTGCCACACCGAATACCTTTCACTTTGACCATGTTATGCAATGTTTAAAGAAAAAGAAGCATGTCATTTGTGAGAAGCCGATGTTTATGACGGTGGATGAGTGGTCTCAAGCTTATGAAGAGGCTGATCGCCAAGGAGTATATCTTTTTGAGGCAATGCGCAACCTTCATACGCCTAATTTTAAGAAGTTGGCTGAATCCTTAAATCAGGTCGGAAAGGTAAGAAGTGTTTACCTACATAGGATTAGATACTCTTCTAAGTATGATGCTTTTTTACAAGGAGAGGTTGCCAGTGTTTTTTCTAAGGAAATGGGTGGTGGTGCTCTAAGAGATTTAGGAGTTTATCCACTTAGTCTTGTCATTGCTCTTTTTGGTGCACCTAATTCGTCTACATACTTCCCAGTTCGGTTACATACTGGTGTGGATGGAAGCGGTACGTTGGTGCTCGAGTATGACGAGTTTAATTGTGTTTTGATGTGTTCTAAACTATCAACCTCTTATAATTATGGAGAATTCCAAGGTGAGAAGGGAACGTTGATTATAGATAATCCTGCACCTATAAGCCAGATTCAGTTTCAACCGATTAAAGACGAAAGTCAATTACTTAAAACTGAGGAACCTCTTCCTAATATGAGTTACCAGATTGAGAACTTTGCTAGGATGATTCTTGAACGAGATGAGCATGCCTATCACTATTATCGTGATATAAGTAAGCAAGTTGTCTCTATTGTTGAAGGGTGTTAAAAAAATCAGTGAATATGAGTTTTTCTAACAGTCTATCTCCTTTTTCTTATGATATATTAGGATTAAAGAGGAGGGACCGATATGAAACAGGTTGTCGTTGGCGCTGGTATTCTAGGCACTTCAATTGCTTATTATTTACAAAAACGAGGTGTGGATGTCTTATTAGTCGATGCCGATTTTAAAGGGAAGGCAACGAAAGCTGGTGCTGGGATTGTTTGTCCTTGGGTGTCTAGTAGAAAGGACCCTGACTTGTACCGTTTGGCGAGGGCTGGGGCCATTTATTACCCTGAATTGGTTGAGGAGTTAAAGCAAGATTCAGACCTTGAGACAGGTTATCAGTTGTGTGGTGCTTTGGCATTAGGTCAAGATGAAGAAGATCTAGACCGTCTTTACCAAGAAGCTGTTAGTAAAAGGGAGGAGACGGATTTTGTTGGTGAGGTTAGGAAGTTAAACAACGAAGAAGCAAAAGAGATGTTCCCCCCTTTACAAGATGATGTTTCTGCGGTCTATGTGTCTGGTGGAGCTCGTGTTGATGGGCAAAAATTAAATGAAGCTTTATTAAAAGGATTTCAGAAACATGGTGGCGAGCTTTTAGAAGAGGAGATAAGCTTGGCGAGTGATGATGGTGAGGTTTACATTGAGACAGGTCGTGGCAACATGGCCGTAAAACAAGTGATTCTAGCAGCTGGTGCTTGGTCGAAGGACCTTCTTGCCCCAATCGGTGTTGACCTTACATTAGAGCCTCAGCGTGGTCAAATTGCTCATGTTTATACGGAACAAGATACTAGAGATTGGCCGGTTGTTCTACCGCAGACGAGCCATTATATGTTAGCTTTTGAGGACTCAAGGGTTGTCTTTGGTGCGACTCGTGAGACAGGTAGTGGCTTTGATTATCGATTGACAGCAGGGGGAGTCCATGAAGTTTTACATGAAGGATTAACAGTGGCTCCAGGTTTACGTGATGCGACTCTAGGAGAGGTGCGTATTGGGTTTAGACCGATGGGGCCAGACTACAAGCCGTTATTAGGAAGAGTATCAGACTTTGATAACCTCATTGTTGCGACTGGCTTAGGTCCTTCTGGTTTAACGATAGGTCCTTATGTCGGTAAGCTAATTGGACAGTTAGCTTTGGGTGAAGAGGTAGAAGTCGATCTGTCCTATTATGACCCACTAAGGTAATTTGCTATAATTGTTAGTGTATGACATATAACAAGGGAGACATAACGATGAACAGAATTCCTACTATTATTGATTGCGACCCAGGTATTGATGATGTCATGATGCTATTGTTAGCTTTACGTCATGAGAAGACAGATGTCAAATTAATTACTACAAGTGCGGGTAATCAAACTCAAGATAAAGTGGTCAGTAACGCGCTTCGATTTGTCAGCTACATAAATGAAAAGGTAGAGATTGCTCGAGGCCTTGAGAAACCGTTTCTTCGTGATTTGGTTATTGCTGATCATATACATGGTGAGTCTGGAATTGGTGGTGTTGAGTTACCCGAGCCAAGCTTAGAAGAAAGCGATCGTACGGCGATTGAAGCAATGTTAGCGACTTTAAAAGAAACGACCGAGCCAGTGACGATTATTGCGACAGGACCACTAACAAATGTGGGGGCACTTCTTTTGGCTCATCCAGAAGTTAAGCCGAAGATTAAACAGATTTCTGTTATGGGTGGAGCAGTTAAAGGTGGTAATGTCACACCTCAAGCAGAATTTAATATCTATGTGGACCCTGAAGCGGCTGAACTTGTGTTTAACAGTGGAGTACCTGTTGTGATGAGTGGTTTAGATGTTACCCATAAAGCGTATTTAGATGATCAAGATTTAGCACGCTTAAAGGGGAAAGGAACAGAACTAGCTGAAATGCTTCATCATATGTTGCAATTTTATAAGGATGCACAAGGGGCTTCGCCTTTCCACGAATCCTATTATGAAGAGGTTGTACGCCTCCATGATTTATGTGCTGCTGCCTATGTTATTGACCCGAGCTTGTTTCAAGGTGATGACTTCTATGCAAAAGTAGAGTGTGAAGGTAGACATACGTCTGGTGCCACAGTGGTTGATCATATGCGTCAGACAGGCATGGACCCTAATATTCATGTCCTATACGGCGTTGACCGTGAGCGATTTGTAGACTTATTTTTGAGTAGTTTTGATCGTTAAATCGATGATCGGTTAAAAAGCCAAGAAAGCCAAGAATCATCATAGGATGAATCTTGGCTTTTTTATATAATGGCTCTGTTAAAGCTTAGTGTTGATAATAAGAAGATTTTCGCTTAGTTGTTGTATGGTGGGAGCGAAGGTGGCGACTCCAGGTCGGTGAAAACGCCACGTCCTGTGGCATCACCGACACTAGCACGTCCTGTGCGTCGCGGGAACAGCACGAGCTGAAGATCCACTTGGGAAACGCTTTTCTTCCCAAGTTAGCTGAAGCCGTGCCCACGGAAAGCGTCCACCGGAAGTGAATCACCATAACAACAACGGACTTTAACAGAGCCTATATAATAAGATCTGTTTAAGCGACATTTAACTTCTTGTTTGTGACAGTGCTATTTTTGTCTTTAGTGAATAAGGCTTGTTTTAGATAAGGTAACACCCAACGGTCACCACCAAAGCGCCCAGCATTTGCACCTGCTACTAAGATGAATATGGCAATCATGACCATCAAAGGATTAGTTGAAATCGTTCCAGCAAACATAAAAGCAAAATTCATCACCACTCCAAAAAATGCGGCCATATTAGTTAATATTCCTAACATAAGACCCAAACCAACTAGAACCTCTCCCCAAGCGACCATAAAACTAAATAATTCTGTATTTGGTAAAGCAAATCTCTCTATGAAAGCTACATAAGTAGGGTAGACTAATTGTTCTTCTTGCATAACAGGATTAGCAAGTGCGCCGTTTAAATAGCCACCTGCGTTAAAGTCACCCATGACCTTGCCAATACCTGCAGATAACCACATCCAACCTAAATATAATCGTAAGAATGTTAAAATTCCCGCTGCTACTTTGTTCGTGCGTAAGAATTGACTAAACATTTTAGTTCCCCCTTGTTAGGTATCTGAAGTTAGTAAATGACTTGTCGCGACTTGTGAAAGAAAGTTTGTGAATCATTTCACAATCTTATTGTAACGTGTTTACTAAAGGTTGTCTATAGACTTCACAAATAATACAAATATCAGGATTTAACCTATGAATAGGGGGGGCGATTAACAACAAGGGAGGACAAAAGTGTTTTGGGCAAATACTTAATTCGAAAATAGGTTCAAGTCGGGCTGGAGAGTGCTTGTCAAGACAGATTTCATGGGGAAAGTGACTCAAAACGGTTAAGAGAATAGCTCTCAAGACGGTTTTCGTGAGGAAAGTGACTCAAAACAGTCAAGAGAGCATCGACGTTACCCCTCGGAGCACGGATCTGGGTTCAAATGGTATTACCTCTTCAGATGCATCTCTCTAAGCTATGATGGTATTCATGATTTGTAACATATGAGCTTTCGAGTACTGCTTAATCTTTTTTCCCAACAATCCCATAAAACAATAAATTGGTGATATCCTCTGTCAATGGAAGGATCTGTTTATAGACATCCTCTTTTTGCATATATTCTCTTAACATTTGCATATAAAATAAGATCGCTTCATTGGAAACATTCTGGTTAACATATCCCTTCGCTCTTCCTTCATTAAAGAATTCCATCAGTCGGGGGATACCTCGTTCTTGGTAAAACTCTTCGATATAGTTCGTTCCTTGTGAGTATTCCTTCATGAAATAGTTGTAGAAATCTTCGTGAATGTTATCGGCTGCTTCTTTTTTGTTAAAGATTAATTGTTTAATCTTATCGTGATAATTCATGTCACTATCAAGAATTTCTACAACTTCTAACCAGGACTGATCAACATAGTATTTAAAAACCTCATGTATCAGATTGTTTTTACTTTCAAAGTAATTATAGATGGTCACTTGTGAAACATTGGCTTTTGTTGCAATTTCAGAAATGGACACCTTTTGTACACCATATTCTTTAAATAAGGCTAATGCTGCATTAAGTATATTGTTTTTCTTTTGTTCTCTACGCCTTTGAAACCCATCCATGATATTCACCTCAGATTTATTTTAATCAAATTTTTGAAATAAAACAATTAAAAAAGTTCAAAAAAGGGTATTGCTGTTAGGTAGTGTTTTGTATAATATGAAATATATAGATTAAAATATTTCAAAACTAAATTCTCTGTTTAGGGGGAGGATCATATGTCCGTGTTAAAAGCGACGAATGTGACAAAGAGGTTCGGAAAGTTTACGGCATTAGATGGGGTTAACTTAGAAGTCAATAAAGGGGAAGTGTTTGGTTTTATCGGCCCGAATGGTGCAGGTAAGTCGACAACGATCCGAGTGTTATTGGGCATTTTAAAAGCGACTGAAGGTGAAGCAAAGATCTTTGGTAAAGATGTCTGGGATGATGCTGTAGATATTCATGAACGCATTGCTTACGTTCCGGGGGATGTAAATCTATGGCCTAATCTGACAGGTGGAGAAGTGATTGATTTATTTGTGAAATTACGAGGAGGAAATAACAAAAATAGACGGGAAGAGTTGATCGAGCGCTTTAAATTAGATCCCACGAAGAAGTGTCGTACGTATTCAAAAGGTAATCGACAGAAGGTAGCGCTAATTTCAGCTTTTTCCTCGGATGCCGATCTATATATTTTAGATGAGCCTACTTCTGGGTTAGATCCGTTAATGGAGCAAGTTTTCCAAGAGTGTGTGATGGAAGCGAAGGAAGCAGGAAAGAGTGTACTGTTATCCAGTCATATATTATCCGAGGTCGAAAAGCTATGTGACCGCGTCGGAATCATACGTGAAGGTAAGATGATTGAAACAGGGTCATTAAATGAGTTACGTCATTTAACGCGCACGAATCTATTGGTAGAGACGAAGGAGCCTATAAGTGGTTTAGCTGAAATGAAAGGGGTTCATGATCTAGAGGGTGAGAATCAAAGCCTTTCTTTTCAAGTGGACACTGAAGAGTTAGAAACGGTCATTCGGCATGTTAGTCAATTTGGGGTTGTCAAACTGGAGAGCGCACCACCGACATTAGAAGATTTATTCATGCGACATTATGAAGGGCAGGATCAACTAGTGTCAGAATCAGGAGGAGAGACTAATGGCTAATACAAACTTAAAGGGGACCGGACGACTTTCATGGTTAATTATTCGACGTGATCGTATTCGTATTCCTTTATGGTTTATTGGAATCATCTTCTTTACCTTGATTGTACCTGTTTCTTTTAAAGATCTATATGGAACACAACAGGAAAGAGATGTCATGGCAGAAACCATGGAAAATCCGGCGATGATTGCGATGGTAGGTCCGGCTGATTTGTCTAATTATACACTAGGGGTTATGACGGCTCACCAAATGTTGCTGTTAACAGCTGTGGTGGTTGGGCTAATGAGTATTTTGTTGGTCACGCGTCATACAAGAGCAGATGAAGAAGATGGCCGGATCGAAATGATTCGCTCGCTTCCAGTCGGTCGTCTCGCTAATTTAAATTCGACGTTGGTTGTTTATGTGATGGTTAATGTGGTGTTGGCTTTGATTGCTGGGTTTGGATTATACGCGTTGAATATAGAAAGTATCGATTTAGAAGGTTCGTTGTTATATGGTGCTGCCTTAGGAGCGACAGGAATCGTGTTTACCGGTATAACAGCTCTGTTTGCGCAGCTCTCTGATAGTTCTAGAGGGACGATGGGACTGTCGATAGCTGTATTAATTATTACCTATCTCATTCGTGGCGTAGGAGACGTTAGCCAGGAGGCTTTAAGTATGATCTCTCCCCTTGGATGGGTTACGAAAACAGAAGCTTATGACGCAAATAACTGGTGGCCCATCTTCCTAATGCTCGGACTGTCGATCATACTATTTATCTTGGCAAATTACTTAAATGCAATTAGAGATTTGGAAGCGGGATTTTTACCATCTAAACCTGGTAAAAGTCATGCATCAAGATTGTTACAAACACCAATTGGTTTAGCATTAAAGTTGCAGCGAACGGGAATCATTGCATGGGCAATCGGCTTATTGGTCATTGGTGTCTCTTATGGATCAATATTAGGTGATTTAGATAGTTTCTTTGAAGGTAATGACATGATGACGGAGTTGCTTGCAAATGAAACAGGATTTTCCTTTACTGAACAGTTTATCTCGATGATTATGATGGTGATGGCCTTATTAGCGACGGTTCCACCGGTGATGGCAATGAATAAATTATATGGTGAAGAAAAGAAGGGTCGCATTGAACATTTCTTAAGTCGATCGATTTCACGAACAAAACTAATGGCGAGTTTTGTAATCATTTCTGTCATTAATGCTTTTGTGATGGTTTCGTTGACGGGAATTGGATTATGGAGTGCAGCAGTATTCGTGATGGATGAACCATTTGAGTTTTCGACTATTTTGGGAATGGCTATAGCTTACTACCCGGCCGTATTGGTCATGATCAGTGTTGCTGTTTTGTTAATTGGTTTTTTACCGAGGTTAGTAAGTGTTGTTTGGCTGTATGTTCTATATTCATTTTTCGTCCTTTACTTAGGCCAAATGTTCCAATTTTCCGATTGGGTTGGGAAACTATCGCCATTTGGACATATTCCACAGCTTCCAGTCGATGAAATGATGTGGATGCCTATGATCGTGTTAACTCTTATTGCTGCTATGGTGACTACTATAGGATTCGTGGGGTATCGAACAAGGGATATAGAAGGATGATGATGTAAAAAAACTCAAGTTCAAGTATAATTGAACTTGAGTTTTTTAATATAATTTAAATAGATTCAGGAGGGCTTTAGTTGCAATCACACGGTTTTCATGCAGTCATATTTGACATGGACGGGGTCATAAGTCCTAGATCGAAGGTGTTTAGCTTATGCTTTTAAACTATTTGTTGGTGTAACGATACAAGATAAGTGGTTCAATCGTATCTAGTGATTTTGTTTATTTAATCCGTTCTTCCGTTTCTGTATCAAAGAAGTGCGCTTTGTTCATATCTAGTGCCAGTTTAACTTGATCGCCCGGGCTAATCGTTGAGCGCGCGTCAACTCGTGCGATAAACTCTTGGTCGCCAATTCTGGAGTATAGGTATGACTCAGAACCCATCAATTCTGCAACTTCAATTTCAGCATCAAATGCTGCATCTTTAGCAGAATCAATAAACACTGGCTCATCATGAATATCCTCAGGACGGACACCTAAAATGATATCCTTACCAACATAGCCTTGATCGCGTAATACTTTCATTCTGCCTTCTGGAATAGCTATTTTCTCATCAGCAATCTGCACTGATCCGTCTTCGATCGTTCCGTTAAAGAAGTTCATGGCTGGTGAACCGATAAAGCCACCGACAAAGACGTTATTTGGGTTGTCGAATACTTCTTTTGGAGAACCGACTTGTTGGACGACTCCATCTTTCATCACGACTAAACGAGTTGCCATCGTCATCGCTTCCGTTTGGTCGTGTGTGACGTAGATCGTTGTGGTTTGTAGGCGTTGGTGTAGTTTTTGAATTTCTGTACGCATTTGTACACGTAATTTTGCATCTAAGTTGGATAATGGTTCATCCATTAAGAATACCTTGGCATCACGAACGATCGCACGCCCTAGTGCGACACGCTGACGTTGACCACCTGATAAAGCTTTTGGTTTACGATCGAGATATTCTTCTAGCCCAAGAATTTTGGCTGCTTCATGAACTTTCTCTTTAATGACGTCTTTTTTAAACTTACGCAATTTAAGTCCGAATGCGATGTTATCATAAACCGTCATGTGAGGGTAAAGCGCGTAGTTCTGGAAAACCATCGCGATGTCACGGTTTTTCGGTGGGATGTCATTAACGCGTTTGTCATCAATTAACAAGTCCCCACTTGAGATTTCCTCTAAACCTGCAATCATCCTTAAAGTAGTTGATTTACCACACCCTGATGGACCAACGAACACGATGAACTCCTTATCTTGAATATGTAAGTTGAAATCCTTAACAGCATGTACGTCCTTGTCATAAATTTTATTAATATGATCTAACTTTAATTCTGCCATTCGTAACCACCCCTTCTAATCGATATTGTACATAAAAGCGCTTTCAATTTATATATCAAAAGTGCACATGTTTAATAGATTAAGAGTGTGCAATATGCTATTGTAATTATATAAATACAAACATGATGGAGTGACGTCTTATGACAATCGTTTTAGGAATCGATGGAGGAGGAACGGGAACTCAAGCTGTTTTAGCCGATGAATATGGAAAGGTTTATGCGTCTGTAGAGGTAGGACCAACTAATCCTAACGCGGTCTCATATGAAAAGCTAGACCAGACTATTCAATACATGTTAGCAGAGTTAAAGAAACAAGCACCCGGGGCTTACGAGCAGATCCAAATTGGGTTTGCTGGAATGTCGGGTGTGGGTGATTCTAGTAAAAGTAGTTTGGTAGAGACGATTTTTGCGAAGTATGTTGGTGAAGACTTTGATGTGATTGTCTATAATGATGCAATTAGCGCTTTATATGCGAGAACCTTAGGTGAACCAGGTATTGTTCAAATCGCTGGAACCGGCTCGATTACATACGGGATTAACGATCGTGGTGAATCCTCTCGAATTGGGGGGTGGGGCTACTTATTTGGTGATGAGGGAAGTGGTTATGCGATCGGTCAAGCAACGATTCGTATGGCTTTTCATACCCGTGACGGGAAAATTGAAGCAGATCAGTTAATGAATCGGGTCAAGGAGCACTACGGAGTGGATGTTGTTCCAGATATCATTCCAGTTGTCTATAACTCGAATAGCCCTAGAGAAACAATCGCTTCGTTAAGTAAAACCGTTTTTGACCTGTATGATCAAGGCGATGAATTTGCTAGATCGATTATTGAACAAGCTGCGAGTGACCTAGCTCAATCTATTCATACAATGCTCACCAATCACTTTAACGGTAAGCAATATGTTGTGCTAGCTGGAGGTTTATTTAAACGTCAAGACGTCTTGCTTCCACTGTTAGAGAAACGTTTAGGAGAGAGTGCATTGTTAACAGTGATGGACCTAGAGCCAGTAGTTGGTTCAGTTGTAGCTGCATTAAAAGAAGTGAATGTTCGACCTGCTAGTCATTTTAGGGAGCAGATGAAAGTGGTTGGGACAAAAGTGATTTAGCGATGGTAAAACCGAACCTCTAGTTGGTGCAAATACTCCCTGAAATATACTTCGCTTTCCGTGGGCACGACCTAAACCTCCTCGCGGAAAAACACCACCGTGGGGTCTTCGGATACGTGCTGTTCCCACAGGAGTCTAGTATATTTCCTGCGCTTACTAGTGCATTGTTCGGCATTAAACTATATCACTTCGCTACGCCCCAGCCACCTATCAAAAAATATAAAAAAAGTCTGAAATAATTCGACTTTCCCCGAATTCCACTCTCACTTCGCTGGCCGAATTAATCGTCCCGTTCGCTGGATTTCTACCATTTCTCAAGTAATGACTGGTTGGCACCTTACTCATCCAATGCTTCAAGTAACAAGTCAGCTAGATGAACGGCACGCATCTTGTCTGTTTTGCCTTCGCGTTCGATCCCAAGTTTCATTTGTAGAAGGCAGCCCGGGTTACTCGTGACTATGGTTGTTGCCTGTGTTGTTTCAACTTTCTCCATCTTGTGATCAAGAATTTGCATTGACATTTCCGGTTGGGTTAGGTTATAAATCCCTGCTGAACCACAGCACTGATCTGCGCCAGTTAGCTCGGTGAATTGAACTTGGTCAATGGCCTGAATTAATATGCGTGGTGCATCGATGACACCCATCACGTTGCGCAAATGGCAAGAATCCTGGTATGTGATGATTTGTGGGTCGATCCTTAATTTGTGGTCGTTTATAAAATCGTGCTCTAGTAAAATCGTTGAGAAGTCGACGATTTTGTCGGTAAATGCTTTTGCCCGTTCAGCCCAATCAAGATCATTCTTAAGCAGATGGTCATAATCATGAAGAAATGCACCACATCCACCCGCATTGGTTATGATATATTCTGCCTCAACACTTTCGAAGGCAACGATATTCTGTTTGGCTAACTCTAAGGAGCCACCTTTTTCACCACTATGCCCGTGTAAGGCTCCACAGCAATTCTGCGTTTCGGGTACGACTACCTCACAACCAGCTTGATTAAGTAGCTCGATCGTTGAGCGATTCGTTTCATGAAACAACGTATCCATTAAACACCCTTTAAACATAGCAACGGTAGCTTTAGTTTCAGATTGTTTGCTTGGAAAACGAGCGGCTATTTGACGCTCGTTTTTCTTTGGAGACTCTGGTAACACCCGTTCCATTTGTTGCATATGTTCTGGGAAAAAGTTCATCACTTTTAACTTTCGCGTTACTTTTTGCAAGCCAGAACGTTGATAGAATCCGAGTAAACTAGTTGCTTGTTCCATCTTTTTCGGGTTGGTGAAAAGGCCTTCTAAAGTCGCTTTACGTAGGGCCTTCTCTTTTAAAGGGACATCTTTATGCTCTTGGAAAATTGCCCGTGCTTCTTCTAGCATATGTCCATAATTGACTCCGGCTGGACAAGCTGGTTCACATGCGCGACAACCTAAACAAACGTTCAACGTATGCTCTACTTCTTCAACCTCTTCAATTTCGCCATTTCGAACCGCCATCATAAGGGAAATCCGCCCACGAGGTGAGTGAACTTCATCTTGTGTTTCAATATAGGTTGGACATGCTGGTAAGCAGAAGCCACAGCGCATACAGTTTAGGAGTTCATCTTCACTAATCCGTTCTTCAAAGGCTTGTTGAATATCCGTTGTCATGAGGAAACCACCACCCTTTTTCGCGTTGATTTGGCAAACATTTTCCTTGGGTTCATGATATTGTTAGGATCAAACGCTTTCTTGATCTGTTTCATCAGCTGTAACCCCTCTTCGCCAACTTTCCAAGCTAGATAAGGGGATTTCATCTCGCCGACGCCATGTTCACCGGTAATCGTGCCACCTAGTTCAATAGCTTTGGCAAAAATGTCTTCAAAAGCATGCTCAACTCGCTCCCATTCATCTTTGTCCCTCACATCGGTTGTACAAGTAGGATGTAGGTTTCCATCACCTGCGTGACCGAATGTAGCAATGGTGACACGATGTTTCTTGGCAATCTCATTAATGGCTTTCACCATAGTAGCGATTTCAGAACGTGGGACAGTTGCATCTTCTAATATGGTGGTAGGGCTAAGTCTAGCAAGAGCTGATAGTGCGGTTCGTCGAGCTTCGCGTAATTGATGAGCTTCAGATTCAGTGTCGGCTATGTTTGTCTTGATCGCACCATGTTTTTCTGCGAGCTGCTGAATCTTTATGATATCGTCTTTAACAATCTCATCTTTACCGTCTTGTTCAATTAGGAGAACTGCTTCTGCATCTACAGGTAATCCAACATGGGAAAACTCCTCAACAGCTCTGATTGTCGGTTGGTCGATAAACTCTAGCGTGGCTGGTGTTATTTTGTTAGCAATAATACTAGAAACTGTTTCTGCCGCCTGTTCTATAGAATCATAGACTGCTAGTAACGTTTGCTTTGTTTCAGGTTTAGGAATCAATTTTAATGTGGCTTCGGTTATTATTCCTAATGTCCCTTCAGACCCGACCATTAACTTGGTCAAGTCATAACCAGCGACATCTTTAGCTAACTTGCCACCGGTTCGAACCACCTCACCATTAGGCAAGACTATTTCTAAGGCGAGAACGTAATCTTTAGTAACTCCATATTTTAACCCACGAAGGCCACCAGAGTTTTCGTTAATATTTCCTCCAATGGTCGAGATTTTCATCGAACTAGGGTCAGGAGGGTAAAACAATCCTTCAGCTTCAACCGTTTCACAAATTGTTTGGGTAATCACACCAGGCTGGACAGTAATAGTTAAATTTTCTTTATCTAGCTCCAAGATTTCTGCCATGCGATTAAACAGTAGCACAACGCCACCTTGTGTGGGAGTAGTTCCCGCTGCCAGATTGGTTCCAGAACCCCTCGGCACAATGGGGATTTGATGTTGGTTGCATATCGAGACGATTTGTTGGATTTCTGTTGTGTCTTTTGGTGAAATGACAGCGTCTGGTAATGCTTGAAAGTTAGGTGTGGCATCAAAAGAATAAGCTAAGCGTGATGACTGTTTCGTCTGTATATGTGAACTTCCGACAACGTTCGTTAACTCCTCAATCCAGGGTTGCGACATGTGTTGAACACTCCTTTACTTAAGTTCATTAACTCTATTATAATATGAGAATGTTTATGTTAAAATAAAATTACGAAAATTAATAATGTTTATTAAAAAAATAGTTCAGTCTGGAGGTGAACAGGATGTACACTATTAATCATGTGAATATCTATTTGGAAGAACATGTCATCCATGATGGGTCAGTGACCGTTAAAGACGGGAAAATCAAGCAAATACTTGAACGACCTGTTGAAGATGGGGAGGTCATTAATGGGCGTGGGCTTCATTTAGTACCCGGTTTAATTGATACTCATATTCATGGTGCCGTCGGCTATGATGTGATGGATGAGTCAACTGATGCGTTAACTGAAATGGCCAAAGCACTCCCTAAAGAAGGGACGACTTCATTTCTAGCAACAACGGTAACAAGTCCACTACCTGATTTGGACCTTGCTATAGAACGAATTGCTAATTACCAAGGTGTAGAAGGAACGGCTGAGATTTTAGGCGCTCATGTTGAAGGGCCGTTTATTGCTAAAAATAAGGCGGGTGCTCAGCCTGTTGATTCTATTGTAACACCAGATGTTGAAGTGATGAAAAGGTGGTTAAGTTACGGTGTGGTGAAAGCGGTTACCTTTGCGCCTGAATTAGAGAATGGTCACGAGCTTTTGCGTCTGTTAAATGAGCACGGTGTTGTTACGTCTGCTGGTCACACGGATGCCAAGTTTGATGATATTAAAGAGGCAGTGGACATTGGCTTGCAACAATTAACGCATTTGTGTAATGCCATGAATGGGATTCATCACCGGGAAGTTGGCGCGGTGGGAGCAGCGATGTTAATAGAAAAGTTGAAAAGTGAATTGATTGCCGATGGGATTCATGTGTCAGAGCCGATGTTGAAGTTAATTTATGATACGATTGGCCCTGAGCGCATTATGTTAATAACTGATGCGATGCGCGCTAAAGATCTTTATGATGGAACATATACACTAGGTGGTCAAACGGTCACAGTTGAGGGTGATCAAGCGACTTTAGCAAATGGGACGCTAGCTGGAAGTGTTCTAAAAATGGACCAGGGTGTAAGACGAATGATGACTCTCTGTGGAGCTAGTTTTCATGATGTCATTCGTATGGCATCAGAGAACCCAGCCAAGCAATATGGTGTCTGGGACCGAAAAGGAAGTATAGCAGTTGGTAAAGATGCTGATTTTCTATTAGTCGATGATGACTTTCAGATACAAGCAACTTATTGTAAAGGAGTCATTGGTTATGAAACAGATACTAACTAACCACTACCAAGAATTTAGTAAGCAGGCAGCAGAATTGGTCTTAGATTTAGTCAATCATCAACCCGATGCAACCTTAGGGCTTGCGACGGGTAGTACACCACAAGGAATGTATGAAATCATCAGACAGTCTAGGGCTGATTTTTCCAAGGTAACGACCTTTAATTTGGATGAGTATGTCGGATTAGGAGCGCATCACCCACAAAGTTACCGAACTTTTATGAATCAAGAGTTGTTTAACCATATACAAGTGTATGAATCTAATATTCCTAATGGCTTAGCAAATGATTTAGAAAAAGAGTGTCAGCGCTATGAAGAGAAGATTCAATCATCAGGAGGGATTGATCTTCAGATTTTAGGGTTAGGACATAATGGGCATATCGGTTTTAATGAACCTGGAACCCCATTCACTTCAAGAACCCATGTCGTTAATTTAGCTGAAACGACTAGGCAGGCGAATGCGCGTTTTTTTAACCGCTTAGATGAAGTTCCAACTCAAGCGATTACGATGGGGATTGAATCGATTATGGAAGCGAAACAGATCCTATTACTTGTTTATGGATCTGATAAAAGTAAGGCATTAGATCGTTTGCTTAATGGAGAAGTGAGTGAGTCTTTCCCAGCAAGTATTCTCCACAAGCATGATCATGTAACATTGTTGCATGTAGAGGTAGTCAGTCGGATTTGTTAACTATCAGGTTGCACGACCATATTTGGTTGTTAGAAAATAAATAGAGTAAGGAAGGGAGGTAAGGTTATGGCGGAACTGAAAGGTGGTTTGATCATTCTTAAGGAGATGGTTGATCACTTACCACCATCCGAACAAAAGATTGCTAACTACGTGATTCAAAATCCCCAACAGTCGATCCAAATGACTGCTTTATCATTAGGTAATGCTAGTCAAACCAGTAGTGCAGCAGTGATTCGTATGTGTAAATCGCTAGGATTTAAGAGCTTTCAGGAGTTTAAGTTAAGAGTGGCTGGTGATTTACGAGTAGATTCCTCCACTGAGTATCGCGATATTGAACCAAATGAAAGTTATGAGGCCATTATTGAAAAGGTCACATCCAATACCGTGCAAACTATCAAAGAATCAGCAGATATCTTAGATTCAAAACGATTAACTAATGCTGTTGAGGCATTGATTAACGCGAAGTCTATATTGTTTGTAGGGTTTGGTGCGTCTTATATTACTGCAAAGGACGCCGAACAAAAGTTCATTCGGATTAATAAGCCGGTTCAAGCTTTTTCTGATCTACATATGGCAGCGACAACAGTCGCTAACAAGGGAGAAGGTGACGTGGTTGTCGGGATTTCCTTTTCGGGAAACACCCGTGAAGTGGAGAAGATACTTAGTTTAGCTAATAGAAATGGCGCTAAGACAATCAGTATTACGAAGTATGGCAAATCGCGTGTTGCAGAGCTGGCAGACATACAGTTATTTACCTCAGCCGCAAGAGAACCGGCGTTTAGAAGTGGGGCAACATCCTCAAGAATTGCCCAGCTCCACCTGATTGACATTTTATTTATGTGTTTGGCTTCAGATCATTTCGATCAAACCGTTCACCATATTGATCAAACAAGAGAGGCCATCTCATTCATTAAAGATGAATCCTGACCCGGCAAGCTACGATAAAAATTCAATGCAAATATAGGCTTTTAAGCTATCGTCAAACTGCCGGATATCAAGCCCGGTTAAGTCTTGAAACTTGTCGATTCGTTTTTGAACAGTATTACGGTGCATATATAATTCCTTAGCCACCATAGAGATATTAATCTGGTGTTTAATAACGGTTTTGATTGTGTGAAGCAGCTCTTCATCATTTTTTGCTTCTTTAACAATGGATTCGATAAAAAAGAGTTGATCTTCCTCTGTCAATTGATTCATCATTTTTGGTAAGAGTGCTTCCTTCTGAGTAATCACACGTTGATGAGTTGATTGTAAAGCGACTGGAGCCACTTGGTTAGTCCAATGGAACAATTTAGGCAGTAACTCTAGTTTGGTAAATTTATCCGATTCAAAAATCCGAAGCTTAACCTCAAGATCACTTGATAAAATATCAACGATTTCGGTAAAGCTTAAGGGCACCTCATCAGTTTCTAGCGGTTCAATGATGAAAACGGTATTGGACGATGGCTCTATCGTGATGAGTGACTTGGACAGGATATCTTCTAACGTTTCTTTAAGTAATAAATGGTCCAAGGGCTGTTCAATAGCGATAACCAATAATCTATATGCATCAAGGTCAAACGGTGGTTCATCGCGACAACCGTTTAAGAAATCTCGCCATTCGAGTTCATCTTGTGAGTGGGTTTGAGCCGGTAAGAAGGCATCAAGCAACTCTATCGCTTCTTCTGATAGGTCCGAGATCGGTATCCCATACCACTGACCATTATGTAAAAACGAATAATAGTTGGGTTGACGTTCATTCAATTTTACTAAACTTGGATAGATTGCTTTTAACTGTTCAATCATTCGTGGACTCACTCCATTATCTTTAACTACAGTAAATTATAGCATGTCTATAGTGAAAAAAGGAGCTGTCTCAAAAGTGTTCAGAACAACTTTTGGCAGCTCTTTTTCATGGTTAAATTATACCTTGCATTCGTAAGACAATTTCTGCAATGATTGCCGAACCGAGAAAAGTCCCGAGTAAGACAAAAGAAGCAACAACAATGGTTTTCCATCCGAGCTTCATAAAGTCCGTCCATGAACGGCCAATTGCAATTCCGGCATAGGCTAAGATCGGTGTCGTTAAGGCTAACAGCTCAACTTCTGTTGTCCATGCTACGATATATTCAGAGCTAGGTGTCCAAGGCATGGAAATGAGTATACCGTAGATAGCGATATAGGCAACACTTGGAAGTTTAAAAGGTAGGATTTTTTGCGTCACCAAACCGAGTAACGAGATTAGGATTAAGACTATCATACCTGGAAGAGCTGATAACGGTGTAATATCGTATCCAAACCAATTGCCGAATAAAGTCACAATCCCAAAGATCGATAGAAGCAACGTCCATTCTTGAATGTTTTTCAGCATCTATTTCACCCCATTCTCGTCATGAAACTTGTTTTTAGTCATTAAGCGATAGAGCTTTTCCGTTAACGGTAGAGCGATGAATAAGCTGACATATAATCCAGTGGATAAGGATAATAGATTACTAGCACCAGCATAGGCAATAATTTGATTTTCTAGTTCAGGGAAGGCCCCGATTAGTGAACCACTAGCAGCTGCCATCATACTGCCACTTCCAATACCTGATGCCATGGCAAAGGATAAGGGATCTAGTGGAGTTAATGTGGCTAAGAATCCAGCAATTAGGCCCATAAAAATGGCACCAAATACCGTACCAAAAATGTATACGGCCATCACTCCTCGACCTTCAGGTGAACCGAAACCAAACTTGTCCATAATTAACCCGACGTTTGGCTCACGAGCGACAGAGTGAGTCATTCCAATTGCCTCTCGTTTAAGACCAAGAAAAATCGCAACCGGTAAGGCGATTAAAATCGTTCCTAAGTTACCTAGTTCCTGTAATAATAAAGCCGGACCAGCAGCGATAATATCAGGAAGGTCAGGCCCGACCACAACCCCGATCTTAGCCAGTAATAACGACACCCCAAGAACAATTAACGGCTCCGATTTTTCCGACTGTTTCTCTGAAATAACTGGGGTAAAGTAAAGCATAATACCGATTATAATAGCGTAAAGCATAGGAAGTAACATCACGACACCAGGACCAATCTGGAATTCATGGGTCCCGATCCACTCAGCTCCGATTACAATCAACAATACGGTGATATGTAATCGCCAATCTTTCCAAATATTTCTCAGTTGATCACTCACGACAAATCCCCCTTTTTGTTCACTCTATATTTTTAAATATTATGAATAATGACATTTTACCACAAATTTGTTGCGTGTCATCCTTTTCGAGATATTCTACAACACATTAGTACCAACTACTAATATGATGTGATATAATGAGTCCACAAAATAATCTTGTTTTATAGGAGGCAAGTATGGAGGATCTACTTAAACTCAAAGGAAAAAATATAGTGATTATGGGTGTTGCGAACCAACGAAGTATTGCATGGGGTGTTGCGCAATCCTTGCATAATGCTGGTGCCAACCTTATTTTCACTTATCGCAAAGACCGTTCATTCAAAAAAATAACTAAGCTATTAGAAGACTATGACATGGAAGCTAAATTAGTGGTCCAATGTGATGTCAATGATGACGAAAGCATTAAAGCTTGCTTTGATGAGATTAAATCAGAAGTTAGTACTGTTCATGGAATTGTTCATTCGATTGCTTTTGCTAATGCGGAGGACTTAAGAGGAGATTTTGTTGAAACGTCAAGAGATGGGTTTGCATTTGCCCAAGACACCAGCGCTTACTCTTTAATTGCAGTTGCTAGAGAGGCAAAAGACTTAATGACAGAAGGTGGCTCGATTATAGCGATGAGTTACCTTGGAGCAGAGCGAGTGGTAAAAGGATACAACGTTATGGGGGTTGCCAAAGCGTCACTCGAATCGTCTGTTAAATATTTAGCGACCGACTTAGGTAATCAAAACATTCGAGTTAATGCGATTTCAGCGGGTGCGATTCGTACCTTAGCGGCTAAAGGTATTCCATCTTTTAATGAAGTTCTTCATCATATCGAGGAACATTCGCCACTTGGTCGTAATGTTACACAAGAGGAAGTCGGTGACATGACTTTATCTTTACTAAGTCACCTTTCTAGAGGAGTTACCGGTGAAATTGTTTATGTAGACTCAGGTTATAATATTATTGGTTAAAACGAAGGATAAGCTGTCTCAACAGTTATTAAAGACTGATGAGGCAGCTTTTTTTTGCTCTCTAAGGTTGATGTTGTAGGGGGAGTGCTCACGTAATCGTATGGTCGACTCAATGCCGATAGAGGTCTGTCGAGAGCTCGTATGGTCAAAGAGAAGCTTGTCTCAATGCCGTTAAACCAGTCTCATCCTCAAAAATCGCTTCTTACGATAAAATGACGTACAACACAACCATAACTAAATAAGAAATACCCCACAAAGTTAGTGCAAAGATTAAATTATTTTTAGGTCCAATTGCTATGGGGTTACTTTGCGTTAGGCCAGACATTAATAAATTCAGTCCAGAGAATGGTGATGAAATTACTGAAACCATCCAGCTTGCAAGTAATCCAAAGCTTAATAACAAATGATCATCTGCGAAAAGAGGTGAGGTACTCAAGGTAATTCCAAGAGCCGTCATTGTTATGATTGGGTGTATACCAAGAAAAGAGAGCACATTAACGACTATTAGGATCAATGGGATTAGGATTAACACATGTGATATTCCTAATAAATCGATAAAATAAATGATCCAATCGCTTGCTCCAGCATCCAAAATAGCTGAACCAAAAGCACCTGCAGCAATAAACAGTGATAATTCATTACCCATAGCCGGTAGGCGCTCTTGAGTAAAGTTGAGTAAGCTTTTCCCAAATTGTTTAACGGATTGGTAAAACAATGACCAGATGACTGAAAAGACGATTGCTATGATCGGGATAATCGTTAAGACAGATAAGTCCACTTGAAATTCAATCACCATAATGACAGCAGTCATTACCATAATGATTAACAATAACTCGATTAGTTTTCGTTTAGCTTGCTCGATGGGAACGATTGTATCATTTTCGTCTGCATGGATCTGGATTGGTTCATCGTGTTTCTTCTCCATCAGTGTACCAAGGAAAATTCCGATGACCGCCATCGAGATGCCAATCGGAAATAGTTGAATCCATGTCACATCGAAGTAAGAAATAATTAGCGCCACAGAAATAAAATAGGGTGACCACATAAACGCCATCGCAAAACCACGGCCTAATGCACGTGTTCGAACAAGACGATAAGATTGATAGGATTTCGTATCTGTTAATTGATACATAATCGGTACAGTCCCAAGGTTCATCACTGAGCCAATCCCCATGAGGGCAGATGTTAAGTATGTATATAGTTGTTGAGATGTTTTAATATAATGGTTAAAAACCGTCTCCATATAGGTCAGGTAGTTACCTTCTTTGATCGGAATGGATATTAGAGGAACGAAAATAAAAATTGCTAAAACAGACACGTTGGTATTAAGTCCGATAAACATTCCCCACAATCCATCCCCCTGAATAAAGAAAATCAAAGACAAGACTAATAGTGAACTAATTAAGATCAGTGGGACTTTTTTTAAATAAGGAATAAAAGATATAATGGCTATCATCGCAAAGAAGCTGACGAGAATGGGGATTAGTTGATGATCGATAAATTCTGAGAGCAAATAGCTTGTCCCCATCAATAAGGTGGCGACCGGGCGTATGATGATTGGTTTCAAGTTGTCATTCCCTCCATAGGTCAAATTTCGATTGATTGTCTATTTTTCATTGTATAACATCATAAGCCTTTTAGCATCGTTATTGACTGATTTTTGATGAGTGAATTATAGAGGGGAGGATCACAACACAGTTGGTCATAGATTAATTGAGAGGTCATTGAAAAGTCTATTTCTTTATGGAGTTTGGGTATCCAGCGAGGTTCTGATTTATTCAGCGAAGTTCCTCATTATATCGGTGAAATCCAGATTAATCTGGAGAAAATAAAAATTTTCCGGCGAACGTCAATTTAATTCGACGAACGCCAGAATATCATCATGACTTTAACTACCGAAGAAGAAGTCAAATACATTGCCGGCTGTTGAGGTTTTGGCATTGTAAAACTCTGAGTAACCACAGTTTTTACAGAAAACCACTCGGAATTTGTTGTTCTGAACATCGAACATTTTCGACAGTCCACTTCCTGTCATTGCGACTTCTTTTTGATCAGCATCGGTACTTCCACATTTAATACATCCTCGTTCGTTCATCATCATACTCCTTTCACCTTTATTGGTAGTATTCAATAATTAAATGATAACATCCTTCTAGTATTAATGATTTTCTTTATATCCTTTTCTAAGAATCTCTTGAACTCGGTGAACGGTTACGTATGCTTCCTCATCAATGTTTTCAAGTATTTTTCTTAGTTGGACAATTTCTCGTTTATTAATCACTAAATAAAGGACTTCTTTATCGACTTTGGAGTATCCACCGTGTCCATCTAGGATTGTAACGCCTCGCCCCATTTTATTCATGATGGCTTTTAGAATCGAGTCAGGATGATTAGAAATGATCATCACAGCTGTCCGTTCATCTGCACCTTCAACAATGGTGTCAATAATTTTTGCGCCGATGTAAATAGCGACCAGGGTGTACATGGCTTTTTCCTGACCGATGACGAAAACTGAACCGATGATCACCGTGATATCAATGACAAGCATCGACTTTCCAATACTCCATCCTAGTAATTGACTCATCATTCTAGCGATGATTGTCGCTCCACCTGATGTTCCACCTGCTCGTAATATTAATCCAAGACCAACTCCGACAAATAATCCGGCAAATAAAGCAGCTAAGAGAGTATCCCCATTTTGAGATTGTCCAAGATTGACCGTTATATGTAAAAATAATGATGAGAAAATGATCGCAACAATTGTGTAGATGGTCATTCGTTTAGTGAAAAATTTATAACCAATAGCTACTAATGAAGTGTTTAATATAAAGTTAACAACTCCAGGTGACCACCCGAAAAGGTAGTGAGTAACGATGGTAACACCAATCACTCCACCTTCAGACAAACTGTTCGGGATCGCGAAGTAGTTAATCCCGATGGCAAAGACCAAAGAGCCAATGATGATCATCGCATATTCCTGTATACGTTTAACCAACGGACCCCTCCTATTCGTGAGAAATTACTTGATTTCTATGAATATGTTAATAATTATAGTACAAAAAAATGAGACAACAACCTTATAGATGTAAGTCATAAATATTTCAATTTATTTATAATAGTAGTAAACTATTAGTAAGCGATTACAAACAAGTATAAGTAGCAACTAGGAGGCAATAGATATGGTAGAGAAGAGAAAAGTTATTTTAGATTGTGATCCAGGACATGATGATGCGATTTCCATGATTTTAGCTGCTGCCAACGACAAAATTGAGATTGAAGCAATTACAACGGTTGCTGGAAATGTTGAAGTTGATAAGACAACTTTAAATGCCCTTCGCGTTTGTGACATCATTGGGTTAAAAGACGTTCCGGTTGCTGAAGGCCAAAATCGGCCAATGGTAAGAGAAACACAAATTGCTGAATCTATCCATGGTGACTCTGGGTTAGATGGACCCAACTTACCTGAAGTCCCTTCAAAAGAATCAATCGATCAGCATGCGGTTGATTTAATTATTGAAAAAGTGATGGAGTCTGATGGTGACCTCACATTAGTGCCAACGGGGCCTTTAACCAATATAGCAATGGCAATGGTAAAAGAACCTAAAATCGTCCCTAAAATTAAAGAAATTGTCTTGATGGGTGGTGGGACGTTTGGTAATTGGACACCAGCTGCCGAATTTAACATTTGGGTTGATGCTGAAGCTGCGAAAGTTGTTTTCACAAGTGGAGTTCCAATCGCCATGTTTGGTTTAGATGTTACACACCAGGCTCAAGCAACAGATGAAACGATTGAACGGTTTGCCCAAATTGACAATCCGGTCTCCGAGTTTGTTGTAGAATTACTACGCTTCTTTAAGAAAACATATAAAGAAGTGTTTGGTTTTGATGGTGCACCCATTCACGATGCGTGCACGGTTGCTTACTTGATTGACCCAAGCATCTTTGAATGTGTTGACGTTCGTGTAGATATTGAGACTAAAGGTGAATTCACATATGGCATGACTTGTGTTGATTTATTAGGAGTGACTGGACGTGAGGCAAATACAAAATTTGCACAATCTCTAGATCAAGATAAGTTTTGGGATCTCCTATCAGACGCATTAGCCACCTATTCTAAATAAAATGATGTTAACTAACCTCAGAAAGGAGTTTTCTTTTTGAGGTTTTATCTTTGTGAACGAGGTTCCAATCAACAAAAAACAGTACTCCAATCAACCAATGCTCCACACTCACTCCAACTCGATTCGGAAAATGGCTCATTTGCTTGAGCAAATGATCATAATCATGTATAAAAGATGCTAATGGTATTTTATAATGAAAGTTCGTACACTAAATCACTTTTTAAATATTACGCTCTGTTAAAGTCCGTTGTTGTTATGGTGCTTCGCTTTCGGTGGACGCTTTCCGCGGGCACGGCTTCAGCTAACTTGGGAAGAAAAGCACTTCCCAAGTGGATCTTCAGCTCGCGCTTTTCCCGCTGGAGTCGCCACCTTCGCTTTTCACCATACAACAACTAAGAACTATTCCTTAAATTATCAACACTAAACTTTAACAGAGCCAAATATTAAGTATTAGCATAAATTCTAAATTTTCTTTATACTTAAAACGTGTGTTGATTATGGATCGGGGGAGGGGTGTTACCATGCCGAAGAGAGAAGAGAAAACAGATTGGCGTTTTAACCTTGGGCGAAAAGAAGCGCTAATTGGTTGTGCTTTGGCTGTGTTTAACATCATTTGGTGGTATGGCTTTGCTTATACATTAGGTTCAAAGCCACCAGAAGAATATACATATATCTTAGGTTTTCCCGCTTGGTTTTTCTTTAGCTGTGTAGTGGGGTTTGTTGTTATGGTCGTTTTGGTCATCTTGGTAGTTAAATTGGTACTAGTAGAAGTACCTTTTGATGACGAGGAGGTGGAACGCGAATGAATTGGCAAGTTTTAGTTCCACTTCTGGCGCTATTAGCATTTATATTTTTAATAGGAATATGGTCAAATCGGAAAATGCAGCAGTCTTCTTCATTTTTGACGGATTACTTTTTAGGAAGTCGTGAGTTAGGTGGCTTAGTGTTAGCTATGACCATGGCAGCTACATATGGAAGTGCATCAAGTTTCCTCGGTGGCCCAGGTGCGGCTTATTCGATTGGTCTAGGTTGGGTCCTCTTAGCGATGACACAGGTTGCAACCGGTTATTTTGTGTTACTAGTTTTGGGTAAAAAATTCGCGATTGTCACACGCAAATTTAAGGCTGTCACGCTAATTGACTTTTTAAAAGAGCGTTATGAAAGTAAACCAGTCGTGCTACTTTCTGCTTTTAGTATTGTTATTTTCTTATTTTCAGCGATGGCTGCTCAGTGGATTGGTGGCGCTCATCTTATTCAATCTATCACCGGGCTAAGTTATTTAGGGGCCTTATTTATATTTGCGATTGCTGTTTTAATCTATGTGATTATTGGTGGATTTCGCGCGGTTGCTGTCACGGATGCGACTCAAGGTATCATTATGTTTGTTGGTACGCTAGTATTGCTGATTGGTGTGATTATTGCCGGTGGTGGGATTCCAAATATTATGGCTGATTTGGTAGCCGAGAACCCTAATCTGGTGACGCCGTATGGTCATGATGGTAGTTTATCAGCTGCCTATGTGACATCGTTTTGGATTTTAGTTGGTGTTGGGGTTGTTGGTTTACCACAAGTAGCTGTCCGTGCGATGTCTTATCGTGATGCCCGTTCAATGCATAGAGCGTTGATTATCGGAACCATTGTTGTTGGGTTTATCATGCTTAATATGCATTTAATTGGCGTATTTGCACGCCCAGTACTTCCAGGGATTGAGGCAGCCGATCAGGTCATTCCATTGATTGCTTTAGAAACGTTACCACCATGGGTCGCCGGAATTGTTTTGGCTGCACCATTAGCCGCCATGATGTCCACGGTCGACTCACTATTATTATTAGTAAGTTCATCAGTTGTTAAGGATGTTTATATTAATTACATGAAGCCGAATGCTAGTTATCAACATGTAAAAAAGGTCAGTATTGGTGTCACGGCGGTTATAGGAGTGGTAGTGTTTTTGATGGCGATTGACCCACCTGATCTATTAATCTACTTAAATTTATTTGCATTTGGTGGTTTAGAAGCGGCCTTTATTTGGCCGATTGTTTTAGGGTTGTATTGGAAATATGCCAACAAACATGGGGCGATGGCATCAATGATTGTTGGAATTGGTACGTATATCCCCATTTATCAATATAATGAAACTTACGGACATCTGCTAGGCGTACATGCGGTCACCATTCCCGTCTTTTTATCATTAGTGGCCTTTATTGTCTTTAGTTTAATCAATAAAAGAGAACCGTACTATTTTTAAGGAGGAGAAGTCATGACGAAGGTTCCAAAGGATTTAGTAGCTACATTTTCAATTGTTGGGCGTGATGCCAAAACGGGTGAATTAGGTATTGCTGTCCAATCGAAATTTCTTGGTGTAGGAGCAGTTGTGCCTTGGGCTGAGGCTGGTGTAGGTGCGATTGCTACGCAGTCGATGGCTAATACGGCTTACGGACCAGAAGGATTGCAGTTATTAAGAGGTGGGAAATCAGCTCAAGAAGTATTAGATATGTTAATCGAAAAGGACCCAGATAGAGCGATGCGTCAGGTAGGAATTGTTGATGCTAATGGTGGCGTGGCTACGTATACTGGTGACGGTTGTTATGATTGGGCTGGTGGTAAAACAGGGGACAACTACACCGCTCAAGGAAATATTTTAGTTAGTGAAGAAACGGTACAGGCGATGGGGCAAGGTTTTGAGGAAAAAGAAGGGGAACCTTTGGCTGAACGGTTACTGCATGCCCTAAAACAAGGTCAAGAAGCAGGTGGTGACAGCCGTGGGATGCAATCTGCCGCTCTTTTTATCGTTAGGAAGAAAGGCGGATACGGAGGTTACAATGACCGTATGGTAGATTTAAGGGTTGATGAGCACGCTTCCCCAATTACAGAGCTTGAGCGAATTTATCGCTTGCATCAGTTGTATTTTACGAGAACGAAACAAGAAGATATAGTCGAAATTGATGATGAAATTCGTGAGCAGTTAGAGAAAAAGTTTAAAGCTTTGGGATATTTACACGACGCAACTGATATTACGGATTCACAATTTTATAAGGCATTAGGTAGCTATATTCATTCTGAGAATTTTGAGGAACGTGAGCAGGAGCAAGGAAAAATTGACTGGCAGCTTTATCAATATATACTTATGACCTAGTAAGTAAATGCCTATGCTAGTTTCTAGCATAGGCATTCATTTTGTTTTAATATAGGGTTGGAACTATTTTTCGGAGTATTTCCCGGGAAATGGATGATTATGTCGAAAATATTTGCACCTAACTTACATAAGGAGTTTGATATCATGTCAAAAATTACAGTCATCGGTAGTATTAATATGGATTTAGTCACAACAGCTGAAAAATTCCCGGGGAAAGGTGAGACGATTCTTGGGCAATCTTTTTCAACTATTCCAGGTGGAAAAGGAGCGAATCAGGCGGTTGCTGCCAGTAAACTAGGAGCTGATGTCACATTTATTGGGTGTGTGGGAGATGACCCATTCGCTAAGACTCTGATGGATCATTTTAATAGGCATGGCATTAACACAAATTTTATTAAAAAAATTGAAGGAGAACCAACAGGAGTTGCTTCCATTACCATTGCTGAAGATGATAATAACATCATCGTTGTTTCCGGTGCTAACCAAGCAGTTTCTCCTGAAATGGTCGAACAGCATGAAGATGTCATTGCTGCAAGTGAGACGATCATTTTGCAATTTGAAATCCCAATGGAAACGATTGAAAAAGTGATTGAGGTGGCGTCGAAGCACGGTGTAACTATTATCTTGAATCCCGCACCTGTCCGACCTATTTCATTAGAGGCATTAGAACGGGTTGATTATATAACACCCAACGAGCATGAATTAGCCATTTTATTAGATGATCAAGAGAAGAAAGCCTTCTATGAAAGTCATCGAGAGAAGTTCATTGTTACTCAAGGTGCAGAAGGTGTTGCTTATTATGATGGGGAAGAACATTTAGTACCTGGCTATTCAGTGGAAGTCGTTGACACAACTGGAGCCGGTGATTCATTTAATGGAGCTTTAGCCGTTGCTTTAACGAAGGGAGAATCATTAGAAGAAAGCTGCCGGTTTGGAAATGCTGTTGGTGCACTTGCCGTTAGTAAGTTAGGTGCTCAAACAGGAATGCCGACGTTAGAAGAAGTGAAGCAGTTTCTAAACAAATAGCTAGCTAAACTGTAAGAAGAACTAAAAGAAACGATACGTCCTTGGTTTAGGTGCCAAGGTTTTATTCTCATCTATAAGTTTAGTATGATGAAGGTGTAATTCTAGTAAAATTAGAAGCCTTATGAGTAGAAAATTTCGGTTCTAATAGACCTTAACATCGAACAATCAGTGGCCAATCAGCATAAATAATAACAGACAGATATTATAGGGCGAATTATTATACTCATGTTCGGTACGTCGCATTTGCCAAAAAGGAGAGATTAAGATGGACCCACAAGACTTTCGGAATTGTATGGGGCGGTTTGCAACGGGAGTAACCGTCGTGACTTGTGAAACGAGTGAGGGTACGCACGGTTTCACAGTTAATTCCTTTACTTCAGTTTCTTTAGATCCACCATTAGTCCTTGTATCAGTTGATCGAAATACTCGGGCATTTGAAAAGATGCGTGATAATCACTTTATCGTGAACATATTAAAAGAAGACCAACAAGATGTTGCCATGCATTTTGCTGGTCGTCCAAAAGATGAACTGCCATTTGAATGGGTTCGTTCTCAATACGGACAACGAATTAAGGGAAGCTTAGCCTTTATCGAGTGTTCACCATGGGCTGAGTACGATGGTGGAGATCATGTCTTGTTCCTCGGTAAAGTACATGACTTTGATTATGAAGACGGGGACCCCCTTGTTTTTTATGGTGGAAAATTCTCTAGAATAACGGCTAAATAAATGCTAAATGCAACCCTAATGTCTTAACAAAAGAGGCATTAGGGTTTTTTGTTCTATATTTTACTGATGATCATAAAATATATTAGCTAGAAACGTACTTTGTTTACTAGAACGAAAACGCTGTTTAGCTTGTTAAAGTTGAAAATTGTTAGGTCAGAGGTGTTGGAATGGAAGCTGATATTAAGTTACTTAGTGGAGACTCCATACATATTTGTGAAGTGGGAACTGGGAGACCAACGATCATTTTAGTCCATGGTCTAACCGGAAGCCACAAACAAATGGTACATTATCAAACAGTTCTATCCGAAGACTACCATGTAATTAGTTATGATTTAAGAGGGAGGGGAAAAAGCAGTTCTGCCAATTCTCAACCATCTATTGACGCTCACGTAGGAGACTTAATAGACTTAATCATGACTTTAAATCTCGAATCAGTAGTGCTTGTTGGTTATTCCTTTGGAGCATACATATGTACAAAGGTAGCAGCCATGTGTGAACAAGTACTATCACTCGTTCTACTAGATGGCGCCGGTGTTCCTGATGATGGCCAACTTGATTTACTTTCACCACAATTAAACAGAATGAAGAAAATCTATAATTCGGAAAGCGATTATTTCAATGAATCCCAGCAAGTATATCAATGGCTTAAAGTACAGTGGTCGCCGATGTTAGAAGAAGCCACTCAATATGAAGTGGAAGAAACTGATTTTGGTTGGCGTCATCGATCGAAATCTTATATGATGATGAAAGATTTTAGAAGTTGTTTTGATTTTGATTATCAGAAAATACTACCGAACATTCACGTGCCTGTTTTGTTAGTGAAAGCAACTGGACGATTAGGGAACGGTAGGCCTTTTTATTTGTATGAAGCATATACTGAGTTGGAGAAGACTACACGTGATCTTGAGGTTATGGCTACAGAAGCTAATCATTTTTCACTTGTATTAGAAAGGCAGGAAATGGTTAATCAATTCATGATAAATTTCCTAGAACGCAAAGTTCAAAAGGCTTTAGAAAAATAGTTTCTATTTTAAATGTTGTTTCACAAAACCTAACAAACTTGTCAGAACCATTGTCATAGCGATGGCTATTACCTGTATTTAGTATACAGTCATAAAATTAGGTATTAAAAAAGCTTAGAAAGTCGAGACTTTCTAAGCTCTTAATTTTTCTAATTGATCGGTTATTAACATATGGCCAGGTGCGTGAGAGATTGCTAAAGACGGTTTAGCATTTAAGCATATGTTCTGTGGTGTTACACCACACGCCCAAAAGACTGGCACTCGATGATTTTCAAACTTAATTGACTCACCGTAGTCAGGTTGATTAATATCTTCAATTCCGATCTCTTCAGGATTACCTACATGTACAGGTGATCCATGGGAATTTGAAAATTGGCTCGTAATTTTTATAGCTTTGTCTATTTGGTCTTTTTCAAGCGCTCGCATACTTACGACCATATTACCTTTAAAGATACCAGAGCTGTGACATTCAATATTTGTTTTATACATTGGAACTACTTTGTTTTGTTCCTGATGCAACAGCCTAATGTTGTTTTCTAAAAGTGCCTTTTCGAAGGTGAAACTACAACCAATTAGAAATGTCACTAAATCATCCCGCCAATAGTGTTTGATAGATAATTCTTCACCTACTAAACGACCGTGTTCATAAATATGGTATTTTGGTAAATCGGTTCTTATATCTGCTTCAGCAGTGACTGGTGACCATACACCTGGTTCCAACACCTCTATTATTGGACACGATTTAGGGTTTCGGTTACAGAATAACAAAAATTCAAAAGCATAATCATAAGGTAGAGTTAGCATATTAACCTGCAGGTAGTTAGGACATAATCCAGATGTTGTTGTGATCTGTTTATTGTGCCTAAATAATTGACGTTGCACATGTGGCTCCAAAATTAAGACACCTCTTACTTTTTTGTGTTATTAATCAATAAATTGGACAGGGAATAGAGTGATGTCCGGAATGTAAGTAATGATAATCAAGATCCCAATTAGAATAGCAACCTGTGGTAGTAAGAATTTGAACATTTTCGGTACTGATATTTTAGCTATACTTGATGTGACAAATAAACATACTCCAAGTGGTGGTGTAACCATTCCAATGGTTAAGTTCACCGCTAGGATGATTCCAAAATGAATTGGGTCTATTCCTGCTTGTATGACTAACGGTAATAGTAATGGTGTAAATATTGAAACAGCACTTATTGTATCAATGAATGTACCAGCAATTAATAGAATGATATTAATAATTAATAGTAATAGAATTGGATTATCGGCAACAAAGCCTAAAAGATCAATTAGTTGATTCGGTATTTGATTATATGATAAGAACCAAATAAATAGAGAAGCCCCTCCAATTAAGAATACAATGGCTGACGTTGTTTTAGCAGTTGAAATTAATAATGGCATGATGTCTTTCAGTTTAATTTCACGATAAACAAACATCCCAATAATTAGTGCGTAAACAACGGCAATAACACCAGACTCTGTAGCTGTAAAGACACCTGATACAATACCACCGATAATGATAATCGGCATAATTAGCGCAAGTATGGCATCTTTCCCTCCGATTAGAATCTCTTTAAAAGTGGAGCGACGATCACTTGAGCGATAATTGTACTTTTTGCCAACTATATAGCAGTAAACCATTAGCCCAATTCCCATGAGTAGACCAGGTATAATACCTGCTATAAATAAATCTCCAATTGACACACTTGCTATTACTCCATAGAGAATGAGGACGATGCTCGGAGGAATAATAGGTCCAATAGTTGAAGAGGTAGCTACTAAACTGGCAGAAAATCTAGTGTCGTAGCCATCTTTTTTCATAGCTGGAATCATCATCCCACCAATAGCAGCAGCTGCAGCAATTGCTGTTCCAGTTAGTGCTGCAAAAAACACGCTAGCAAGAACAACGACCATTGCTAGTCCTCCGGGTAAAGGACCAACTAATGTTTTGGAAAAGTCAATCAAACGTCGGGACATCCCACCTTTTGTCATAATTTCACCAGCAAGAATAAACAGTGGGACGGCAACTAATGTAAAACTTTCAATGCCATTAAATATATTCCTTGGGACGTTAATCATTAAGTCAGGATTAGTTAATAAAATACCTAATATCGATACAAAAGTTAACGCAAATGCAATAGGGATTCTAAGTAAAATTAGTATGAATAGTAATCCGATTAGCCAGATCATGAAAACACCTTCTTCAATTGGAAATAAAGCATAAACATTGCACTAATGGGTACTGCCATATAAACATAAGCTTTTTGGATACCCAGAAAGCCAAGTGTCTGACCTGATGTTAGGTTATTACTGACTAGTTGCAGGCCGTAATACAGTAGTGCAACAATAACTGTACCAACTAGGACAAAGTCTAAAACTTTTAAAAATAGATTGAATTTCCCTTTTGCATTCTCAAATAAATCAACCACTAAGTGATCATTTGTTTTAATGATCAATGCAGCTCCAAATAAAACACTATAAACAAAACTAATCATTAAGACTTCTTGCGACCAAGTTAAGGGGGACTTAATGACATACCGGAACAAAACTTGTAGGAATGTAACAAACACTGTAATCCCTAAAAATGTAGAAGTAATAATACGCAAGAAAGCCTCTAAAAAATTGTCTATTTTCTTAAATACCATCATGATCACCTCGATCGAGACCCCAGAATACAAACTTAGATAGAACAGTCTCACCGCTCAATAAGGTGAGACTGTTTCATTATGGTTTGTTGTTATTGTGTAATACGCTCAATTAGTTCTTGTGGAACTTCGTCTGTTAATTCGTCTTTTACATCTTTTGTTGCTTCGCGGAATGCTTCACGATCCGGCTCAGTAAATGTAACGCCTTCGTTTTCAAGCTTTTCAATGATTTCATCTTCTTCTTGAGCTAATAGATCTCTATGATATTCAGTTGTTTCGTCAACTGCTTGTTGAATAGCTTCTTGTTCTTCACTTGTGAAGTCTCCCCAAACGTCATCATTCATCACAACAACTGCAGGTGTATAAGTGTGAGATGTAAGAGCAACGTGACTTTGTACTTCGTAAAAACGCATGGAATCAATTGTTGGTAACGGATTCTCTTGCCCATCTACAACACCTTGGTCTAAAGCTGAATATAACTCATTAAAATCAACAGGTGTTGGACTAGCATCTAAAGCTCGCATATGTTCTTCCCAAACTGGAGCTGGTTGAACACGAATGTCTAGTCCAGTCATATCTTCTGGCACGTTAATCTCATTGACGTCATTAGTAATGTGTCTAAAACCAACTTCCCAATAACCTAAACCTTTCATATTATGGTCAGCAGCTAATTCTAATAACTCCTGCCCAATTTCACCATCTAATGTGTTGTATACGTGTTCTTCGTCATCAAATAGGTACGGAATACCAAATACATTCATTTCTGGAATAGTGTTAGCTATAGCGCTATCTGCTGCAACTGTCGTCATATCAACTGAGCCATCCATGACTTGCTCGACAACATCACCTTCACTACCTAAAGTTGCATTACCATGAATTTCAATTTCAACACTTCCATCAGTGTATTCATCCACTAATTCTTGGAACTTTTCTGATGCTAAATGGTATTGGTGTGAATCTGAACCTGAGTGAGCTAACCTTAAGGTTTGGCTATCATCGCCACTGTCACTGCCACAAGCAGCTAAGATTAATAATAAGCTTGCTAAACAAATACCTAGTAATTTTTTCATTTTTACTTCCCCCTAGAATTTTTATTTATATAAATGTGGAACTCGACTACTAAAAATAGGTACATTTTGACGAACTTCTTTAACCTTCTCTAAATCTAGTGAACTAGCTATCGTTTCTTCTTTATCTTGAGATGCTTTTGCTAATATATCTCCCCAAGGATCTGTAATCATGGAACATCCTGCAAATTCTGTATTGTTATAGGTGCCAATCCGGTTAGAGGACACAACATACATTTGATTTTCAATCGCTCTAGCGACTTGGAGGTGTTGCCAGTGAGCTGTTCTAGCTTCTGGCCACTCAGCAACTACACATAATACTTGAGCTCCATCAAGTGCAAGTGAACGAATAATCTCGGGAAAACGTAAGTCATAACAAATGATAAGCCCAAATTTTAAACCATCTAATTCAAATACTTCAGGTGCTTGATTCCCACCTTGCAGGTAGCTCGGCTCATCAAGCATTGGGACGAGGTGAACTTTATCATATTCATAAATGAGTTCACCAGCTCTATTGATTGCAAAAGCAGAGTTATAGATTCCATCATGCTTTTTATTGGCAATGGAGCCACCAATAATATTCACATTAAACTTATTAGCCAATTGCTGTAAAAATGGGATTGTTGGATTACCATGATCATCTGCAAGCTGATCAAGTTCTGGCAAAGTATACCCAGTTGTCCACATTTCAGGTAATACAATCGTATCTGGATGATTTTTATTCATTTCGTTTTCAATCCAGGTCTGGACTCTCTCTCTATTAGCTTTAGGGTCACCAGGGATGATGTCCATTTGAAATAAAGAAAACTTCATAGCTGTTTAATCCTCCCTTAAGTTGATGATTTTATACGATGTTGAAATTTGGTCATTTCGAATTGGATCATTAAAGCTCATATGAAATTCTTGTCCAAATTTAAACCCATCAAGTAAAGGAACAGTTCCTGCAAAAACAATACTATTTTTAAACTCGATTTGTTTTCCCTTTAGGTAATCAAAAATTTCTTCGATTGGTAGAATGGCAGATACTTTATGTTTCTGATAGTTAACCCACTGACCATTAACTAAGATTTCAGATGTTAATTCTAGTTCATCCCAGTGATCTTTAATATCACTTAATTTCCAAGCTTTACGGGCGAAAGGTTTATCACAAACTTGTTTTGATTTATTAATATCAACTGTTTCTAATTCACGATCGGTATGATCACTTCCTACTGTTACGTAAACATCATCAGGAGATTCTCCGAATATAAAGACAATCTCGGCTTCACCACTAGTTTGATTACCGATAACTTGCATGGTGCCACCTTGGATTAATGATGTTTGACTAACAGGGAAGAGGGTGGGGATCTCCTCAGGTTCTGGAACCCCTATTTCTTTTAGCTCAGCAACGTGTTCTAAGGTTTTTTCCTTATCTCTCCCTGTGTATCCCACACAGTAAGCATGATTGAGTGTAAAGATTCGATCATTTCCTTCTACTTCTACAGAATATTGATTGTGCATAAGTAGCCTCCTTTTGTTAACGCTTTCAATTTTTTGAAAAAATCTAATACACTAGATTTTTTTTACGATCGATTTTGTATTGTTTAAGTGTTCCTCTAAATATTTTGCTGCATGTTCAGAGTTTTGTTCTTTTAAAGCATCAACAATTTTTCTGTGTTCATTAATAACTTCTTTCATTCGACCTTCCTTCATCAATGCTGTATGACCAATTGCTCTGGTTAAGTTATAGATGTCTTGGAAGATCTTCTTAAATAACTGTTGATCAGCAAAATCTAAAATAGTTTCATGAAAAAGTTGATCTAATTCAATATTTCTTACTCGATCATTATTTTCCATGGCATCAATTTGAGAGGTTAATATCGTTTCAAGTTCATCAATTTGTTCTGTTGTCACTTGTTGCGCTAGTTTTCTTAATCCTTCAGATTCCATGGAAATACGTAAGTACATTATTTGGTCTTTTTCACTTTCGGTAATTTGTCTAATTTTATAGCCTTTTCTTTGAATATGGACAAGTAAGCCCTCAGACGTTAATTCTGACAAACTTTCTCTAATAGGTGTCCTTGAAATATCAAAGGCCTCTGCTAATGAAGTTTCTGTAAGAATATCATCAGGTGAGATATGACCTTTTAAGATTGCCTTTTTTAGCTCATCGTAAGCTAGTTCTTTTGATGTCTTATGTTTTTGAATAGGGTTCAAACTTAATTTACTCAAAGCAAACAACCACCTCTGTATGATGTATACATTACACAGCATACAATTATTATGTTTGAATTGTCAATAAAATAAAAATATTTTTTAAAGTTATGTTATGGTGTGTACATAGTGATTAAAAGTGATTAAAATAAATTTGAATTTTATTTTATAGAAAGAGAAGGTGTAACGTTGGGGGTTTTTGTGGAAGTCGTTTTACCAATCATTTCAGTTTTTCTAATTGGGTATTTATTACAAACCTGGCGTAGGTTAGATGTACGGTCAGTATCAGCAGTTACTATATATATTTTTGTTCCAGTTCTGGTTTTTCAAGTTTTCTATGAAACGGAATTTAATCGAGACTTTTTAAACGTTGTATTGTTTGCTTTTCTATTGCTTGCTGCTCTTTTAATCGTGAACAAATTATTAAGATGGTTATTTAGATGGGACCAACAAGAAGAAAGTGGGATGATCCTGTCTACAGCGTTTATGAATGCTGGCAATTACGGGGCACCGATTGTATTGTTTGCTTTTGGAGAAGAAGCGTTTGTTATTGCCATTATATTCATGTCCATACAATCGTTAATTATGAATTTTTTTGGCGTTTATTATGCATCAAGAGGATCTAGTGGTTTTCGCTTTGCGATTAATGCAGTGATGAGAATGCCGGCAACATATGCGATTATTGCGGCTTTTTTCACTCAAGCAATGAATCTTGAGTTACATAATAATATCGTCGAAATGATTGATTTTGTATCTGTTGTAGCGATCCCTTTAATGATGGTAGTCCTAGGGATGCAACTTGCTAACATCTCCTTTAAGGAGTTTGAAACAGGTAAGGTCGTTATTGGCTCATTGGTCCGTCTAGTTGGTTCTCCACTAATTGCTTTGGGATTGGCTTTGATGATGCCTATCTCGCCATTTGTAGGTCAAGTGTTAGTTGTCCTTTCAGCAACACCAGCTGCAGCTACAACAACTATGTATGCATTAGAGTTCCGTTCGAAACCAGAGCTTGTTTCTAGTATTACGTTAGTTACCACTGTATTTAGTATTTTAACTCTATCAATTTTATTAACCATACTAGCATAGATTGTTGTGAGAGGTTTATTACATTAGGATTTATTAAGAGAGGAGGATTTTCAATGAGATTTGTGACATTCAAGCATAATCGTCAAACTTATTGGGGAATCGAAGAAGAGGAAGGTATTTATTATTCAGCTAAGTTAGTTAGTGTATTTCCCACACTATTATCAATGATTGAAAATAGCTCTGGGATTGATTTTTTCAAAGAGATTAATCAGTTTATCCAGCACAGTGAAGCAAAAATTCTTGCCCCATTTATCCCAAGGAAAAACATTATGTGCATCGGTAAGAATTATCGGGATCATGCTCTTGAAATGACCGGTAATGATGAGGGTCAGGTGCCGAAAAGCCCGGTTATCTTCACCAAGTCACCTAGTGCAGTCATTGGACCCAACGAGGCAATCGATGCGCATGAAATGGAGACGGGCCAATTGGATTATGAAGGTGAGTTAGCAGTTATTATCGGTAAGCGTGGAAAGAATATTTCACGTGAGGATGCGTTAGATTATGTTTTTGGTTATACAATTTTTAATGATGTGACGGCCAGAGATCTGCAGAAAAAGCACCAGCAATTTTTCCGGGGTAAGTCGTTGGATACGTTTGGTCCATTCGGTCCATCGGTGCTGACTAAGGATGAGGTTAAGGATCCTCAATCCCTATCGATTCAAACTTTCGTCAATGGTGAATTGCGTCAGAGCTCTAATACGGCGCATATGATTTTCCCAATTGATCAATTGATCGAAACGTTATCAGACGGAATGACCTTAGAGCCTGGTGATGTAATTGCTACTGGTACGCCAAGTGGTGTGGGGAAAGGTTTTAACCCTCCTAAGTTTTTAAAATCCGGTGATCGCGTCAGGATTGAGATTGACGAGATCGGTGTATTAGAAAATGACGTCGTGTAAGTCTTACCAACCGAAGCGGTCGAGCTTGCGATAGTAGTTAATAAGAAAGTTATAAAAAATTTGTTCGGATGGTGCCACTTCTCTATGCTTTGGACGCACCATCCCAACTGTTCTTGTCATATTTGGTTCTACGATTTCCTTCATTCTTGTATCTCTTTGAGGTGCTTCGTTTAAAGTGATTTCAGGTAATAAACTCACTCCAAGCCCAGCGGCTACTAACCCCTTAATCGTATCCATATCTTCCCCTTCAAAAGTTGCCTTTGGTTGAAAGCCCACCTGTTGACATGCCTTTTCAACTAGATCTCGCATGATAAAACCCTCTTTAAACATAACAAACGGCTCATGGCGCAGTTGATCTAAGCGTAGATGGTCTAATTCTGCTAATCGGTGTTTTTTAGGAATTAGGGCCATGATTTTTTCAGTAAATAAAATATCTCCATATAAGTCTGCGTGATGTAATGGGACGGGTGAGACAAAAGCTAAGTCGATCTGGCCTATTTTGACGGCATCTAGTAAATGATTGACTGACCCTTGTTGTAGCTGAAAGCCAATCTGAGGGTGTTCCTTTCTAAAGGCTGAGATGACCTTAGGTAATGTTTTAGCAGCAAGGCTGGTGGGGAAGCCTAGCCTAATTGTCCCTGATTCTGGGTTTAAAAATTCCTGAACGTCTCGCTCGGCTTTTTCAAGTTCTGTCAACACGACTTTAATTCTTTCTAAAAAGACCTCGCCAACAGGAGTTAAGCGAATTTTCCTTCCTCCACGTAAGAATAATTGTACTCCGAGTTCCTCTTCTAAATTAGCGATTTGCCGGCTAACAGCTGATTGCGCCACATGTAATTCTGCCGCAGCTTCACTAACGTGCTCTAATTCAGCTACTTTTAAAAAGTATTTAAGTTGTCTTAATTCCATTCATATCAGTCCTTGTAAGCGCTATATCTCAAATTGAGATCAATTTCATCGAATATATATATTGTTAGCATAACAGAATTTTCATATGATAGAAATACAACTCTGTCAGAAAATTATAAAAAATGCGAGGTGAAAAGATGATACAAACAGGTCTGCCACAAAAGCAAGGATTATATGATCCAAAGCATGAAAGTGATGCGTGTGGAATCGGTATTGTCGCGCAAATAGATGGTATTTCAACTCACCATATGATTAAGGATGCTTTAACGATTTTACGTCGGTTAGAGCACCGTGGAGGTCGTGGGGCTGATGGTAAAACTGGAGACGGCGCGGGGTTAATGCTTGAAGTTCCTGATCAATTATTTCGTCAAACGTGGAATCACCAGCTTCCTGAACAAGGTGATTATGCTGTGGGGATGGTGTTTTTACCGAAAGAGCCCAGTTTGCAACAGCAAGCGAAAGATCTTTTTAACCATGTCATTTCTAAAGAGGGTTACGAATTGATTGGCTGGCGTGATGTCCCGGTTGATGAGACGGTTTTATCCGCATCGGCGCAAGCCCATCAACCTGCGATTCACCAGTTATTCATTAAAAAACCACACTCAACTCTTTCGGATGAACGGTTTGTTCAGGATCTTTATTTAATTCGTCGGATCGTTGAGAAGCGAGTCAAGAAGGTCAAGTCACTTAATCGGGGGCCTTTTTACATCGTTAGTTTGTCACCTCATACGCTTGTTTATAAAGGGATGTTATCACCGGAGCAAATCGATCAATTTTATTTAGACTTAGCCAATCCTCAAACGAAAACGAGCTTTGGTATGGTCCATTCCCGTTATAGTACGAACACGTTTCCATCATGGGAACGTGCTCATCCTAATCGAATGCTAATGCATAATGGGGAGATCAATACGATACGATCACTGGAAATGTTAATTGGATGAAAGCACGTGAGGCAACAGCCGTTTCTCATATATTTTGCAAAAGGCATAAAGAATTATTGCCAGTCATTGATGAATCTTCAAGTGACTCAGGTATGCTTGATCAAGCATTTGAATACCTGGTGATGAATGGACGTTCATTGCCAGAAACGGCGATGATGATGGTGCCTGAAGCTTGGGATTTAAATGATCAAATGGCTGATCCAGAGCGTGCGTGTTTTGAATATTTGAGCTGTCTGATGGAACCGTGGGATGGCCCTACAGCTATTGCCTATACTGACGGGAAGAAAATTGGTGCATCGATTGACCGTAATGGTTTGCGCCCGGCTCGTTATTATTTAACAGATGATCGGCGAATCATTTACTCATCTGAGGTAGGTGTTTTAGATGTTGAACCTGAACGTGTCGTCGAAAAAGGGCGTCTGGGTCCAGGGGATATGCTGTTAATTGATCTTCAAAATCACCGAGTTCAATTTAACGATGAAATCAAGCGAGAAATTGCTAATCGCTATCCGTACCGTCAGTGGTTAAATGATTCACTGATTCAATTAAATGGTCTACCTATGGGAGAGTCAGATGAACCTATATCAGAACAAGAACTTCTTAAAAAACAACTGGCCAATGGCTTTACTAAGGAAGAAGTGATGAAAAATATACTGCCAATGGTTGAGGAGAAACGTGATCCCATCGGTTCTATGGGGAATGATACGCCATTAGCTGTCTTATCTGAACGACCACAGTTGTTGTTCAATTACTTTAAGCAGCTGTTTGCACAAGTGACCAATCCACCAATCGATGCGATTCGTGAGAAGTTGGTGACTTCAACAACCTCGTATTTAGGACCGAAGTCAAACATTCTAGACGATGGTCCCGAACATACTAAGCGAATTCGTTTGTATACACCGATATTGAAAAAACAAGAATTTGATGCGGTTATCCATAATTCGCGTAGTGATTTTCGTTTTGAAAAGATATCTATTTGTTATTTAGCAAAAGAAGGAGTACAAGGACTAAGACCTGCATTAGATCAATTGTTTAACAAAGTAGAAGTAGCAATTAATCAAGGTGTGTCATTGATTGTTTTGACAGACCGTGAACTTTCAGAAAACCATGTAGCCATCCCTTCATTACTTGCTGTTAGTGGATTGCATCATTATTTAGTCGAAAAGGGTCTAAGAACGAAAGCGAGTTTAATCGTCGAAACAGCAGAAGCGAGGGATGTTCACCAGTTTTCGGTCTTAATTGGCTATGGAGCGGATATGATCTATCCATATCTAGCATATCGAACAATCCATCAATTAATAGACGAAGGGTATTTATCCGATGTGTCCCTTAATCAAGCGATCGATAATTATCGTGATGCAGCCACATCCGGGATCGTTAAAGTCATGTCGAAGATGGGGATTGCAACCATTCAAAGCTACCGTGGTGCCCAAATATTTGAAGTGATTGGTATAAGTGAGGAAGTGGTTGAGAAATATTTTCGTGGAACGTCTTCTAAGTTAGGAGGAATTGATTTAGAGACGATTGCTGAGGAAATGTTCATGCGACATCGACTCGCTTACGATCAGTCACACACCACGCTTCCATCAGGTGGCGATATGCAGTGGCGAAGTGATGGCGAGTTTCATTCTTTTAATCCAAAAACGATTCACACCCTGCAACATGCTGCACGGATGAACAGCCGAGAAAAATACCGTCAGTTTACCGAATTAGTAGAAGATGAAAAAATCACTTATTTACGAGATCTTTTAGCAATAAAAACAGATGGTCATCAAACTGTACCGTTAGAAGAAGTCGAATCTGTTGAATCAATTTGGAAGAGATTTAAAACAGGGGCAATGTCTTATGGAGCATTGAGTCAGGAGGCTCATGAGGTCTTAGCGATCGCGATGAATCGAATCGGTGGTAAGAGTAATAGTGGTGAAGGAGGAGAGGACCCTGATCGCTTGACGCCAGATGTGAATGGTGATAGTCGGCGTAGTGCGATTAAACAAATTGCCTCAGGTCGCTTTGGGGTGACGAGTCATTACTTAACAAATGCGGATGAGCTGCAAATCAAAATGGCGCAAGGGGCTAAGCCTGGTGAAGGTGGACATTTGCCTGGTAAAAAAGTACACCCGTGGATTGCTGAGGTACGTAAATCGACACCGGGAGTGGGCTTGATCTCACCACCACCTCATCACGATATTTATTCAATAGAAGATTTAGCACAGCTGATATATGACTTAAAACATGCTAACCCACAAGCACGAGTAAATGTGAAATTAGTATCTAAGTCTGGTGTAGGGACGATTGCAGCTGGTGTGGCGAAGGGGAAAGCAGACGTCATTTTAATTAGTGGGTATGAAGGTGGAACAGGAGCTTCTCCTAAAACGAGTATTCGTCACGCGGGATTACCGTGGGAGCTTGGCTTAACAGAAGCTCATCAAACGTTAGTGTTAAATAACTTACGTGACAAAGTAAAGCTTGAGACCGACGGAAAACTAATGACGGGTCAAGATGTGGTTAAAGCCGCCCTTTTAGGTGCTGAGGAATTCGGATTTTCGACAGCTCCAATGGTGGTTTTAGGTTGTATTTTAATGCGTGCCTGTCATTTAGATACTTGTCCTGTCGGGATTGCTACTCAAAACCCTGATTTACGCAAGAAATTTACGGGGCAAGCAGATCATGTTGTAAATTACATGCGATTTATTGCTGAAGAAGTGCGCGAGATCATGGCAGATCTTGGGGTACGATCAATTGATGAGTTGGTTGGGCGTACGGATTTACTGACCGTACATCCCCGTAAAGAAAGCCACCTGAAAGCAAAGCAGTTAAACTTGCAGCCATTATTACATCAGATCGACCATGACTGGATGAAAGAGGGAAGATCACTGGTTAATCACTATAAGGAAGATCACCTGGACTCAACTACTTTAATTCCGAGTTTAATTGAAACCTTGGAACAGCAAAAGCCAGCTCAATTAAATTTATCTATTCGTAATACAGATCGAACAGTGGGTACTCAACTTGGTCATGAGGTGACGAAACGGTATGGTGAAGCGGGGCTTCCAGAAGATACGATCCAATTAGATTTTACAGGTTCTGCTGGGCAAAGTTTTGGTGCCTTTATTCCCCGGGGGATGACAATGACGGTAACGGGTGATGCCAATGATTATGTTGGTAAAGGATTATCCGGTGGAAAGTTAGTGATTAAACCTCACCATCCACCAGCTGTGCACCGAATAGCTGAGACGGTAATTGGAAATGTTGCCCTTTTTGGTGCAACGAGTGGTGAGGCATTTATCAACGGTGCAGCAGGAGAGCGTTTTGCTGTTAGAAATAGTGGCGTTAATGCTGTTGTTGAAGGTGTTGGTGATCATGGTTGTGAGTATATGACAGGTGGTCGTGTCGTTATTTTAGGAGAGATTGGTAAGAACTTTGCAGCAGGAATGTCAGGTGGGGTTGCTTATGTTTGGAATACAGACTTAAAAGTGGTTCAATCCCGATGCAATCAAGATATGGTGCTATTTGAACGGTTATTTGAACAGGAAGAGCTAGATGATGTGAAGCAACTGCTAATTAAGCATGCAGAGTATACGGGAAGTAAACGGGCAAAACATTTACTCAATCATTGGGTGGATGCACCTAAGCAATTGATCAAGATCATCCCCGTTGAGTATAAAGAAAAGTTGCTTAAGGAAAAGGAAGAGAAAGCAACAATTGTACAATCGAAAGCTTAAGGAGGTGTTCGTGTGGGCTTTTTGACTGGTTTTATGGAATTTGCCAGGCAAGATCCAAAAACTCGCGATCCGATCGAGCGAATTAAAGATTGGGAAGAGTATACGATTCGAATGGAGGAATCACAATTACAGAAGCAAGGTGCGCGCTGTATGGATTGCGGAACCCCTTTTTGTCATACAGGAATTGAGTTTGATGGCTCCAACGTTGGGTGTCCGGTTAATAACTTAATCCCTGAGTGGAATGAGTTAATCAGTGAGGGTAACTGGAAGCATGCTCTTGAGCGATTAGAAGAAACGAATAATTTTCCTGAGTTTACAGGTCGCGTATGTCCAGCACCGTGTGAAGGATCATGTACGTTAGGCATTAATGATGATCCGGTTACGATCAAGTCAATCGAAAATGAAATTATTGAACGTGGGTTTGACCAAGGTTGGGTTGTCCCGAATCCTCCTATACAGCGGACTCCTTATCGAGTTGCTGTGGTTGGATCGGGTCCAGCTGGTTTGGCTGCAGCCGACCAATTGAACCAACAAGGTCACTCTGTCACTGTGTTTGAACGGGATGATCGCCCTGGTGGTTTGCTCATGTATGGTATTCCTAATATGAAACTAGAAAAAGGGACAGTAGATCGACGCATTCAATTGCTGAAAGAGGAAGGGATTGAATTTGTTTGTGATACTGAAGTCGGTGTCGATATCACATATGCAGAGTTAAAACATCGTTATGATGCAGTGATTTTGTGTATCGGTGCTCAAGCGCATCGAGACGTACCAGCTGCCAACCGCGACAGTCAAGGGATTCATTTTGCCATGGACTATTTGAAAACGTCGACGAAAGCACTAGCGAATGATCCGAATCAAGCAGAGATTCATGCCGGTGGGAAACATGTCGTGGTTATCGGAGGTGGCGATACCGGTGCCGATTGTGTAGCAACAGCCTTAAGGCAAGGTTGCGAGCGAGTCGTTCAGTTTGGTAAACATCCAGCTAGTCCAGAAGAACGTGATGATGATCATCCATGGCCACTTTATCCGATGACCTTCAAATTGGATTATGGTTATCAGGAAGCGGTAGAGGCGTATCAAGAAGATCCACGGAAATACGAAATTTTAACGAAAGCTTTTCGGACGAATGAGCAAGGACAAGTGACGTCTTTAGAAACGATTCAAGTGCAAAAAGTATGGGAGAATGGAAGACTTGTCACCAAAGAAATTCCAGGTACAGAGGAGATTTGGCGAGCGAACCTTGTTTTGATCGCAATCGGCTTTACCGGTCCGGAGCAAGAGGTACTCAATCATTTTAATTTAAAAATGGATGAAAGAGGCCGTGTTTGGACCGTTGATGGAACTCAGGATTATCGTACAAGTGAAGCTGGTGTGTTTGCAGCAGGTGATGCAAGACGAGGGCAGAGCTTGGTCGTTTGGGCAATTCGAGAGGGTCGTGAAGTTGCTGAGCAATGTCACCAGTATTTGATTGGTGAAAGTCAAAGTCAAACAGAATCAATAAATTTTTCGTGAAGTAGAGTCAATTGGTATCATGAAGAGGCACCAATTCTTTTTTGTATCGAAGTTAACGAAGTGAAGGAAAATCATCCTACTTTATCACTAATGACTATTTTAGAAACTAGTTAACTAGTAGTATATTTAATTAGTTCTGTAAAAAAGTGTTTAATTATGACGAAAAATTATGTAAAATAAAATTATAAATCTTGCAGCAACCAAGATTGGAGGAGAACTGATGCCAAAGCTACATAGAAAGTCTACCTGGTTAATAGGAACTGTTGCTGTTGTATTCTCATTACTTGTAACTGTCGTTGCTTCTGCAGCAGCAAATGATAGTTTTACAGATATCGACGAAGATACAACGCACTATGAAGAAATCAATTATTTATACAGTGAAGAGATCATCGGAGGATTTCCGGATGATACTTTCAGGCCAGGGAACAACATCACTCGTATTGACGCAGCAGTTATGGTGTACCGTGCTTTAGGCCTTGAACCAGGCGATATTGAAAGCCTGACATTTGAAGATATCCCTGAACGTGACACGGATGAAACCAAAGAAGCCGTCGCAGCACTATCAGAAGCGGATATCATTAATGGTTATTCTGATGAAGAGTTTGGTGCAACTGATCAAATTTCACGTGGTCAAGTAGCTAAGATTATTGTTGAAGCATATGACATTCCGTTAGATGTGGAAGATCAAGGTTTTAATGACATTGAGCTATCATCTATTTTGGCTGATTACATTAATGCTTTAGCGGCAGCCGGTATTACAGATGGTTACCCAAGTGGTGATTTCGGCGTGAACGACCCTATTAAGCGTGGCGACTTCTCAGCATTTTTAACAAGAGCTATTGACCCAGCGCTTGGTCAGGATGAAGAAGAGGAAGAGGAAGCACCTCAAGTAATTTCAATTGAATAGTATGAATTAAGTGATGGAGCTTTACCCCTATTTGTCTACTAATAGGGGTTTTTTAGTAACTAGAGTTTGCTATATTTTGAAACTATTAAAAAAATTGACAAGCAAGATTAATAGGAGGATACAACATGAGACAGAGTCAGTGGTCGACGGTTAGGTGGTTCACAGTTTTAATGGTGTTGTCTGTTGTTGTTTTGGTTTCTTCGTATGAGTATGAAGCATCAGCAATGGAAGTAACAGATCAGTGGGAAGTTACACCTGGAGTCAATTATGAACGACAAGATGAGTCGACTTCAAATTCAAGTAGGGTGATGGAAATTGATTTATCCGAAACCTATTTGAATGTTGGATTAGGAACAGGAGAGGATTTTCCAAGTCTCTATAGAACTTCAACGATTGCTCGTATGTTAAGTGAGGAAAACCACCGAGTCGTTGGTGGCATTAACGGGAGTTTCTTTCACTTTGATAGCTCGAGGCCTTCTTATCTACTATCTAGGGACAACCAGGTCCTCAATTTAGGTGCGATTTCCGCTGATTCTAGTGGTTACATGAGTGTACCTAAGGCTTTTGCTATGCGTAAAGATGGAAAAGCGATGATCGATTCTTATTCTATTGATTTATCCTATGAAATAGATGGGGAAGAGTATGATATTGATCGTTTTAATGGTACACGTGGTTCTGGTGAAACGGTATTATTTACGCCGTCATTCCGGTTTGATTGGACAAGAACAAATGAATATGGTGTCGAAATTCACGTACATAATGTTAACAGACAGCTAGATAGTGATGAAGTTGAGTTTGGCGATACAATTGAAGGTGAAGTTAAGCAAATTAGACGTTACGGTTCCAATCAATATATGGAATTGCCTGAGGACGGGTTTGTCATTTCGATTCATGGGGATTCTGATATCGCAGATGATTTAGAAAAAGGCGACCCTATTAAACTAACAGTCGATATTGATGATCAGTGGAAAAATACTGATTTTGTTCTAGCATCAGGCCCTCAACTAGTTAGTGATGGAAAAGTAGATTTAGAGATAGATCCAGATAGTTCACGTGCTAAGGAGGTTGCGCCTAGAACAGCGATCGGCATTAATGAAGATGGTTCTAATGTCTTTATGATTACTGTTGATGGACGTCAACCTGGATACAGTCAAGGTATGAATTTGATGGAGTTTGCTGAATATGTTGAGGGTTTAGGAGTAGATCGGGCTATTAACCTTGATGGTGGTGGATCGACAACAATGGTGGCACGTCAGTACGGAGATGTGTATCCAAGTGTGGTTAACCAGCCATCTGGTGGCTTTGAACGTGGAGTGGCTAACGGACTTTATGCTGTTGTAACTGATCATTCAGACAACGCAGAGAAGATCGATGTTGATTTAGCTCAAGAAGGCAAAGTCTTAGCTGGAGCTGAAGTGGATGTTAATTTGAATTATGTGTTAGATGAATATTTCCATCCAATGGATATTGGTATTGAGGATATTGATTTTTCTGTTCAAGGCCTGGTCGGTCGTATGGATGGTTCTACATTTGTCGCAGAGCAAGCTGGTGAGGGTACCATTCAGGCAAGTTATCAAGGAGCTACGACATCGTTATCCATTGAGGTCGTCGATGAATTTGACCAAGTCACAATTCAACCAGAGGACATTCAAATCGGTGTAAACGAAAATCAGTCATTTGAGGTAATTCCTGAAATGGATGATGGTTCACCTGTCATTTGGGATTCCTCAACAACGGACTGGTCAGTTACGAATGAGATTGGAACGATTGATGAAAATGGAGAGTTCACGGCAGCTTCTGAATCTAGAAGTGGTGAAGTAGAAGCTAGTATTAATGGCAACACCTATTCAGCAACGGTCGAAGTTGGTGGTGAAGATGTCGTCTTTGATTCTTTTAACGATATAGATAATTGGAGTGGTTCAGCTATTCGGGCAGAAGGTGATATTCGCCTAACGAAGGATTTCGAGCCAGTTGTCCAGGGGGATCATGCGCTAGCTTTAGACTATGAGTTCAATAATAAATCTGGTACGTCAGCAACCTACGCCAACTTTATGGGAGACGTAGAGATTCACGATCGACCTAATGAAATTGGCATGTGGGTATATGGTGATGCAAGTCATCATTGGTTAAGAATGGCTATTACTGATGGCGATGGTCAGCTGCACCGGTTGAATGTGACTGCTGAAAATGAATTAGATTGGAATGGTTGGCGTTATGTCACAGCCGAGTTGCCAAACAACTTAACATTACCGTTTACGATTGATCAGATTTACATTACCCAGCCGGTTATTAGTGTGACCGATTCAGGTACGATCTTTATTGATCAGGTCATGTTATCTTATAATGATGAAGAAGATCAGCGGGATGATTTAGTCAATTATCAAACTGTCACAGCGGATAAAGAATGGAAAGTGACGTTCGATAAACCAATTAATCGTGATTCTGTCAGTCGTCTATCGATGTATGTGGAAGATGTTGATGGAAACAAATATCCATTAAACTATTCATTTTCTGATGATGACCGGGTGATTCGTGCTAAACCACAATCAGATCTTGATGATGGTGTGCTTTATCAATTAGTGATCAATTCATTTATTCGATCCACCGATGGATATCATAAAACGGATGAAACCACAGAGGTATTCCAAGTCAGTGAATAATTAGATAATTAAAAAATAACCTCAGTTAGTTGCTAGTCGTTGAATTGACTCCTGAAAGTTAGACCCAATTATCTAACTTTTTGGGTCACCATACGACTTTGCTTCTAGCTGAGGTTTTTCTTTTAAATTTTAGATGAATTGAGCACAATATGAATATTTAACCAGCCTGTATCACTTGTAACTCACCCGGAAATTATGGATAATCAATAATTGTGATTAAAAAGATAGCAACTAGAACGTCTAGGAGGATGACTATGAACCAAAAGATTGGTTTTATTGGGTCAGGTAAAATGGCCCAAGCGATTATAAACGGAATGATTAATTATGGTGGGATTCAGTCGAGTCAAATTAAAGCTTCCGCGGTCACGGAGGAGACTATTGATTATGTTAAAGATGAATTCCATATTGAAATGACTCAAGATAACAAGCAGGTAGCTAGTGAAAGTGATATTCTTTTTTTAGCTGTTAAGCCTCATATTTACCCTAATGTGATTGATGAAATAAGAAAACATATCGATCGCAATACGATTATTGTTACGATTGCTGTTGGTGTACGTATGAAGGATATTGAGTTGGCTTTTGGTAAAGAAGCGAAAATCATCCGTTCTATGCCGAATACTCCATCTTTAGTTGGCGAAGGAATGACAGTGTTTTGCGCTAATGAGCATGTTGAACAAGATGAAATTGAGTTGATCGAGGAGTTATTCTCAGGCTATGGACAGGTTGAGCAGGTAAGTGAGAAACTTATGGACTCTATTCCAGCAGTTAGTGGCTCGTCACCAGCTTATGTCTACATGTTTATTGAAGCTTTAGCTGACGGAGCGGTCAAGCAAGGAATACCACGAGACACGGCCTATAAATTATCATCACAAGCCGTCTTAGGAGCAGCCAAAATGGTCCTTGAAACCGGAAAACACCCAGGAGAACTAAAAGACCAAGTCTGCACACCAGGCGGAACAACAATAAAAGCCGTCGACACCCTCGAACAAAACCACTTCCGAGGAACCATCATCCAAGCCATGGATAAGTGTAGATAGGGCGGTGCCTGTCACTTCCCGAATTTTGTCGAATGGGTATGGTGCTTGAATTAAAACAACGAGGTGCTAAGGTGCACCTCGTTGTTTTTTATTCGTTCTTGCCAATGCTTTTTTTTAAGACTATTTATAAGCGCGAAGATTTCATCCCTCGCAGCTCTATCTGCTTTCCCTAAACCATCCCTTCAAGACTGCATTTATGTAGTTTATCTAGCAAGTTCAATAGTTTAATTTTTGTTTGATATGACCTTTTTCTGATCTGGACTCTCAACAAAATGGCAGTAATGAGATTTTTGTGAAACCACAGGCGGGTTGTAATAACTTAAAATGGATTCGAGATTCATATAGGCTGGTGGGCGAGATGAGGATTTATAGAAGTTATAGCTACTCCAGTGATATTCGGTTGGTTGATGGACCATTTGAGCTTTGACCGGGTTAAGGTGAATATATTTACTAGTCTCTAACATACCTTTCACGTCAGTAATGATTTGATCATAGAAGCGCTTCTCAAAGACATGACCAGTTAAACGGTAACGATTATTGTAGTAATTGGCATAACGTCTATTGATCAGTGCCATCAGTTTTGAAATGGATTGTTCTTGTGAACGAATTTGTAGGTGAAAGTGATTGGTCATAAGGCAGTAGGAAGCGGTTTCGAAGGGATATTTCTCAAAAACATCATCAAGTATGAGCTGGAATGCTGTGAAATCTCTATGATCCATAAATAGTGGGTCGCGTCTGTTACCTCGACAGACAATGTGATAATAGTACTGAGGAAGCCAAAGTCTTCGTTTTCTCGGCATGTAACTCGCTCACTTTCGATAAAATGTAAGGTTATGATTGGAAACAATAGAAAGGTAAATGGGGAGATAAAAGAAGCTAAAAAAATATCAACTCTATTTTACAATTAAATGATTGGATAATCCACTAACAACGTTCGACAAAAAACGGGAAGTGACAGGCACTTCCCTAAATAACAGCTCCTATAAAGGTTTTGGCGATGTTGATGATGGAGCGTTCATCGACGTTGAACATGGGGTGGTGGTGTGGGTAGTTTGCTCCTATTTCTGGGTTGCCTCCACCGATCACGAAGTAAACGCCGGGGATTTCTTCTTGGAAGTAAGCGTAATCTTCGCTTCCCATAAGTGGATCCATTAGTCCGACATTATTCTCGCCGAAGATGTCTTTACCGATTTGATAAAGTCGCTCTGATTCAACTGGGTCGTTATACATGGACGGACAGTCACGGACATAGTCAATTTCATAATTGGCACCTGCCGCCTCGCAGGTCATCTTAACCACATCGTGCATCGCTTGTTCAATCATATCACGAACTTCCGCGCTGTAAGTACGAACCGTTCCTTTTATGACAGCCTTTTCGGGAATCACATTATGTCCTTCACCACTATGAAAAGAACCCACCGTTACAGCTGCTGAATCCATTGGACTAACACGACGGCTTACGATTTGCTGAAGGTTGACCACAAGCTGACTGCCTGTCACCAGCGCATCAACCGTCATGTGTGGCATAGCACCATGGCCACCTTTACCTTTCACTTCGATGGTAAAATCGTCTTGAGCAGAAGAGACATATCCCTCGCGCACACCAAACTCGCCAACAGGAAGGTTAGACATGACGTGAGCGCCATAAATCAAATCCACTCCATCAAGACAACCATCATCAATCATCGGCTTGGCACCACCTGGAGTCATTTCCTCCCCAAATTGGTGAATAAATACGATTTTACCTGGGACCTCATCACGGACTTCACTTAAAACTTTCGCAACCCCTAATAATGCAGATGTATGAACATCATGTCCGCAAGCATGCATGGCATTAGGAATACGTGATTTATAATCAACTTCCTTTTCATCTTGAATCGGTAATGCATCGAAATCAGCACGTAAAGCGATGGTTTTTCCAGGCTTACCACCTTCTAAAGTACCAACAACACCACGACCACCAACACCAGTCTTCACCTCAAGGCCGAGACCTTCTAAAAAAGCAGCGATCTTTTTAGGAGTTTCTACCTCTTGGTGTGAAATTTCTGGGTACATATGCATATCCCGTCTGAAATCAACCAACTCAGGAAAAATAGATTCCAAACGACTAAAAAGCTGTTCAATCATTTATGTAACCTCCTTAAACTACATCAACCATAATTCCACCATTATAACACTTTACCCCAATAAAGAAAATGCCTAGACCCGAATTCGACAAGTGCCTGTCACTTAGGTCAGTTCGACAAAATCCGGGAAGTGACAGGCACCTATTGAAGTGTACTAATAAGTGTAGTACACTTAGTACAGTTGAATGTGAGGTGAGTTTTTTGCATATTTTGTTGGAGCCGACGAGCCATTATCCGATTTATGAGCAGATTATTCAGCAGGTTAAGGCCAACATCTTGCGTGGTGTGGTTATGGCAGGTGATCAGGTGCCATCTGTAAGAGAGATGTCCGCTCAGCTTACGGTCAATCCTAACACAGTCAGTAAGGCTTATAAGGAGCTTGAGCGTGAAGGAGTTTTTGTGACTTATCGCGGAAAAGGGACGTTTATTAGTGAAGATGTTCAAGAACTTGTTCACAAAAGGGAAGTGAAGCTATTGAAAGAACAAGCTGAACAAATTGTTGCAACAGCTAAACAAGTGGGTGTAACAAAAGAGGAAATGATGATCTGGATTGAAGAGATGTTTAAGGAAGAGGAGGGAGAAGCCCATGATTAAAGTAAGTGGCGTATCAAAATCAATTCATAAACAACCAATCTTAAATGATGTCCATTTCACCGTAAAACCAGGCACGATCACTGGATTAGTCGGAAGAAATGGAGCTGGTAAAACCACATTACTCAGGTTAATATCCGGAATACTTCAACCAAGTGAGGGTGCAATTACTGTCAATGAAAAGAATGTATTTCAACAACCTGAGATTAAGCAAGATATTGTCTTTGTCCCGGATTCCACCGATGCACTAAAGACTTATTCGATTAAAGAAATTGTTAAATTCTATCAAGTAGTTTACCCAAACTTTGACCAAGACTACTATTTTTCACTGCTTGAGCAATTTAATTTTAAAAAACACGGGAAAATCAAACAATTTTCTAAAGGGCAAAAAGCGCTTTTTTCACTAATTCTAGCTTTTTCAACGAATGCGAAATATATATTACTAGATGAGCCAACGGACGGCTTGGATGTCATTATTAAAAAGCAAATCCTTCAGTTTATTGCCGATCAAGTGGCAAATAAGGATGTTTCTATTATTATTTCGTCACATCGCTTAGACGAACTTGAAAGATTAGCCGATCATATCGTCGTCTTAAAGGACGGCGCGGTTGATTCACAAATGGAAATGGATCAGCTTAAACAACAATATAAGAAAGTCCAAGTGGCTTACCAACACAAATTCCCAGCAGAAATTAGTGAACATGTCGAGGTACTAAGTCAAACGGGCCGGGTGTCTGTCCTATTAATTGAAGCAGACGACAAAGGTACCGAAGCTAAGTTAAGAGAACATGAGCCTATTTTATACGAAGAGCTAGCATTAACATTAGAAGATATTTTTGTTGCAAAATTAGGAGGTGACCTATATGTTTCCTAAAGCCCTATGGATGAAAGAGTGGAAGCATTCAGTGCTCGTCTGTTTTGGGTTGTTATCTGTATTCTTACTGACATATCTAGTTCCTGTAACAACACGCTTTGATACTTGGCGTCATTGGCAGGAACACGAGCCTAGAATGTGGGAGCAAATGCAAGTCAATGAAATCAATCGTGTCTTTGATCCTAACTTCTTCGGAGTCATTTCTATCGGTGTGATTTTAATATTAGCAGGTGTCTTAATTGGTTTAGAAAGAAATACGAAACGTCATGACTTTAGCATGGCCTTACCGTTTTCACGTACACAAATGTACCTAACGAAATATTTATTAGGATTTCTAACTTTATTAATTAGTTACAACATATCATTTTGGTTAGGATGGTTAACCATCGCCCAATCTGAATTTGGTTATTTATTAAATGAGGTTGATTTATTTTACGTTTACCTATCACCATTCCTAGTTTATTTTCTGATCTACTCATTCGCAATGTTGGTTGGGACGATCGCTGGAGAGATTAAGGCACAACTAGTTCTGACGTTAATCTTTTTAATCTTTCCTCAGGGAATAATGGTGTTAATCGATCAATTACTGAGAGCACACAATACCGGGATTCATTTAATGGAACGTCTAGAATGGCTCTTTAAAGATCTGTTCTGGTTTAATTATTTAAATGCATTCTATTATGGAGAGCTCAATTTGTTTATTCCAGCGACTGCTGCGGTCATCTTTATTATTGCAGGCGTGGCCATTTACCAAAGAACCCCGTCTGAATATAGTGGTGAATTCCTCATGTTTAGATCGTTACATCCAATCTTTGCATTTGGTATTCCGATTTGTGCCTCACTACTTGGAGGTTTTATCGTGTCAAGTATGGCACCATACAACGCAGGAGTTGGAATGACTGTCATCTTCTATTGGATCGGATTACTAATTGCATTATTCTTCTCGTGGAAAATAACAAAGAAATTACTGAAAAGGTAATCATTAAAAACATTACACAAGAAGCTAGCACTTATCTAATGAAGTGCTAGTTTTTCTTTTTTGTTCGCTCTGTTAAAGTCCGTTGTTGTTATGGTGCTTCGCTTTCGGTGGACGCTTTCCGCGGGCACGGCTTCAGCTAACTTGGGAAGAAAAAGCACTTCCCAAGTGGATCTTCAGCTCGTGCTGTTCCCGCAGGAGTCGCCACCTTCGCTCTCACCATACAACAACTAAGCGAAAATCTTTTTATTAATAAAGCCTTTCTGTTAGGCTCTGTTATGAAGAAATAAGCCCAGCTAGTATAAAAAAGTCCTTGGCACTAGCCAAGGACTCTTTATTACTCGAAGGCATCTCGATTCCTTAATTTAATAATTCGATAGATATGACTGAAAATAACTTTGATTACAGCATAGGTAGGTACAGCAATAATCATCGCTACAATTCCACCAAATCTTCCAGCAAATAGTAAGAGGAAGATAATCGTAATCGGATGAATTTGCAGCTTCTTACCCATTACCTGTGGTGCAATTAGGTTACTTTCAATTTGCTGAATGACGACCACAATGATAATGACCAATAAAGCTGTGAATGGAGATTCTAAAATTCCCACAATAACTCCCGGAATAGTTCCAATCCATGGACCGATAAACGGAATGAAATTAGTGAATAAAGCAATCGCAGCTAGAATTAAAGCGAAAGGTAAATCGATGATCATATAACCGATATAAACCAAAACGCCGACACAACAGCTGACGATAATTTGTCCTTGAATGTATGAACTTAAGGCATCATCCATCTCATCTAAAATACCACCAACATCATCCTGATAACGTTTAGGTAAGAATCCAATCACCCGTTTAGGTAAACGCTCACCGTCTTTTAATAAATAGAACAGTATAAACGGTACCACAACAATCGTAATGACGATGTTAAAAACAACACCTAAGTAATGTGTAATTTGAGTAGCAACGGTTGAAAAGATTTCTGTCAAACGATCTTCTAATCCTTCAAAAAACTCGGTAATCGCGTCTTCCTCTGGAGAGATTCGAGAAAACCAATCACTTGCTTGAATGTTGAGTAACATCTGGTTGGCATCGTCAACTAGGTCAGGCAAATTATTAACAAGGTTATTAAACTGTCTTTGTAACTCAGGTGCAATAACCATAACAAGGCCAGTTAGAACCCCAATTCCACAAATAAAGACGAGCAATACCGAGAGTGGTCTTGGGATATATTTGGATACAAAGTCCACAAAAGGCCTAGTTAAGTAATAAAGAATACCAGCAATAATGACTGGGATAAATAATGTCTGGAATAAAATAAAAATCGGCTCGAAAATAAATTTAACTTTAGTCGCTAAAAAGACAATAATTAAAATAATAATGATCGCATAGCCAAAACGAAACCATTTTCCATCAGGCATAACCTTCACCAACTTTCTCCTCAAAAATCTCTTTCGCTCTGTATGTATTAATTATTTCTCATTTTAATATAGTAGATAACAATTATCTATTATTATGGTAAAAAAATCTATGAAATAAACATCGTCAATTCAATAACAAATTTGTTTTTCTTTAATTTTTTCCTTATTTGTTGCATACTTATAATAAACAGAATTTTCAAACTATACCCTTGGGGTGGTGGAGATGCAATCGGTAAAATTTTTAAAGCCATACTATGTGAAGAAGGATGACCGGTTTGTCAGGGTGATTTTAGCCTACCAGTACTTCTCGATTATTATGGATGAAAAGGTATATCATTTTATCCCATTAGAGTCACGAGAAATTGTTTTGGACCGCTTTAACCGTGAAATAGTCAATAAGCATGATCAGTTTGTCTTTCAGAAAGGAGCCACTTATGTCAAATTCCCTTTAATTGAGTTGATGGGTTTTGATTCATTTGAAGAGCAATTGGGTGACATAACGGATGAGCACTTCGATGAAAAGCAAAGAATCTCCCACGTAGAAGTAGATTTAGTGATTTCAGAACTCGTTCACCAAAATGTTGATCGATTAATTGATCAAGCTTTATTAGAAGGCGATAAAGAGAAGTTCAGCATGTTGACTAGTCAATATTATTCAAGATAATAAGAAAAATTAGCGGATTGGAGACTATATCCAATCCGCTATTCACGTTCACTCAGCCATGAATTGACTTCATCAAATATGTCATTTTTAATTTCGTCCTTTTTAGAATGATAACGATCTTTAAATTCATCAACGATCTCATCTGATAATCCATATTCGTTAACTGCTTCTTCTAAATGGCTAGTTAACTCCTCAAACTGTTGGTCGGCTTCTGCTTCAATGTCGTTAGCTTCCCGTTCATACTGAAGTAAATTCATCCCTTGTGAAAATAACCCCTCACTAAGGTCAACTTCCTCTAAGACAACATCTCTAAGGTTCTCAATTTCTGTTAAAATACTTTGTTCAAGACGTTCGAACTCATTCTCATACTGTTCCACCAGGTCATCACCTGTCTCAGCTGATACCTGGCTTTCACTTTGAATTTGATCATAATCAATATCTGGAGGTGTATCATAATCTGGTTCTTGAAATGAAACGGTCGCTTCTTCTTCATCCACTTCCTCTTGCCCCTCGTCAAGATTATTGGATAAGATACCTGCGTGATCGAATGATGAAACATCGGAATAATGAAAAATGAGCTGGTAAGAAAAATAAGCAAAGATGATCATAAAGACTAAAAAGAATTTACGCATACTAGACAACCTACCTTTCCTTAGAGCATTGTTGCCAAAATTATCCGTCAATATACTCCAAGAATTCCCCATAACTCCACAAAATATCCGAAAATTTTCTGCATTGTACAATATGGAGATATTACAAGCACAAAACTGTCCAAAAACTTTTATATGCTCTCGCAGATGATTAAAAACCTAATTTCCCTAATGCTAAGTTTTATTGGTAAAATAATTCTGTCTAATCAAAAAGCTCTGTTATAAAATGGATGGAATAAATTCTCTATTTCATAAATCATTAGTTTCGTGTATAACAGAGTATGCGAATATCCTTTTACGTTTTGGGATATTGTAAAAAAATAAACAGAATAAAGGGGTTTTTATACGTGAGTGAGAGGACGGATCAATCACTAACGAGAAAGAAATTAGACAAAACGTTAAAACCACATTGGGTATGGGCCATTGCGTTAGGCTCCTCAATAGGTTGGGCATCGTTTGTTATGCCGGCGACATGGATGGGACAAGCCGGTCCATTAGGAGTTATTCTAGGTTTAACCATTGGTGCATTACTGATGGTCATTATCGCCATTAGTTATGGAGTCTTAATTCGTAACTACCCTGTTTCAGGTGGCGAGTTTGCATATGCGTTTCTTAGTTTAAGTCGTGTTCACGCCTATATTAGTGGATGGTTCTTAACATTAGGTTACATATGTATTGTCGCATTAAACGCAACCGCATTTTCATTGATGCTGAAGTTTATCTTCCCTAATTTTATCGAACAAATGAAAATTTATGAGATTGCGGGTTGGGAAGTTTATTTAACTGAAATTATTTTTGCTACTATTTTAATTGGTATTTTCACATTGCTTAATATTCGTGGAGCAGGGTTATCAGGTCGAATGCAATTTACATTCGTTGCCATTTTAATCCTTGGTGTATTGGCGATTACGACGATGATGACATCAAACCCAGATACATCCTTTAGTAACTTAAGTCCAGTATTTTCACCAGAAATATCATCACTAGCAGCGATCTTAACCATGGTAGCTATTGCGCCATTTGCGTATGTTGGTTTTGATAATGTACCACAAGCCGCAGAGGAGTTTAAGTTCTCTTCTAAAAAAGCTCTATCATTAATTGTCTTAGCGATCTTTTTCGCAGCAGGCATTTATTCATTAATGATTGTCGCAACAGGTGTCGCAGCGCCATGGCAGCAAATTTCAGATGCTAATCATTCTTGGGGTACTGGTTATGTTGTACAAGAGATTCTAGGTAATGGTGGTTTAGTCATATTAGCTGTTGCATTATCAATGGGTATTTTCACCGGTTTAAATGGATTCTTAATTTCTTCAAGCCGTGTGTTATTCGCCATGTCTCGTGGTAAAGTACTACCTAAACCATTCTCAAAATTACACCCTAAATATAACACGCCATATATTGCGTTAATTTTCGCAGCTTTAGTCGCGATTATCGCGCCGTGGTTTGGTCGTGAAGTATTAGGTTGGGTTGTTGATATGTCTTCTGTTGGTGTATCGATTGCATTCTTCTATACAACTTATACAGCTTATAAGTTATTAAAATGGAATGATGACGGATCAGACTTTGATCCTGAGAAAAATATCGTCTCACCAGGTAAGAAGTTTGTCGCTTTACTAGGTATGATTGCAAGTGTATCCTTCCTAGCACTATTATTAATACCTGGTTCACCAGCAGCATTAGGTATGGAATCATTAGTTGCCCTAATTGTATGGGTAGTCATCGGTGCAGTTTTCTACCTATTTATTAAAAAGGATTTAGCTACCTATTCACGTGAAGAATTAGCTTACTTAATCCTAGGTAACGATAAATTTAAACTGAAAAAAGAAGAAGATCAGTAGAGTTTCAGTATTAAGCTGTCCCAGATGTGATTAGAATGCACATTTGGGGCAGTTTTTTTATCGGGATAGCCACTTTTATTCCACGACTTAGATTTCTAACTGAGGGACTCGATAGAGAGGGGGGAGGGGAGGCTCAATGCCGATAAGTATCGCGCGAACCGGTCTAAGGTCAAAGAGAAGCGGTCTCAATGCCGGTAAGTAGCACGCGAACCGGTCTAAGGTCAAAGAGAAGTGGTCTCAATGCCGATAAGTAGCACGCGAACCGGTCTAAGGTCAAAGATAAGCGATCTCAATGCCGATAAGTATCGCGCGAACCGGTCTAAGGTCAAAGAGAAACGGTCTCAATGCCGATAAGTAGCACGCGAACCAGCCTAAGGTCAAAGATAAGCGGTCTCAATGCCGATAAGTAGCGAGCGAACCAGCCTAAGGTCGAAGAGAAGGGATCTCAATGCCGAAAAGTAGCCCGTGAGCAGCCTAAGGTCAAAGAGAAGTCCAAGTCTTCATAATACGTCCATCGAAAACGAAGCACCATAACAATGACGGACAATAACCTTACCTAACAAAAAATTTCAACCTCTTTTTCCAACCATTCCTGACTAAATTCCCCATCACATCATCAAAAAGACATTTAAGATTTTCAACAATCCCGATCGGGTTAATCAGGTTTTAGAGTAGACTTGGTCTAAGGTTGGGGGTTAATTATAACTATTATCTTTTAATAATTATTTTAAAAACATGAATAAATTTTGTCCAAAACCGTCAATATTTTACCTTTTTGCTATTTTATTTTTCAACGAGCAGGTCATTGTAATAATTATTTATCTATAATAAAATAAAATCAACCTCGATCATAAAGGTTATTTAGACGCTATCTTTTTTGCCATCCAGTCATGTGGGTGGTTCTTTTTTTGCTTAGAATGCCTTAGTTTAAAATTATTTGACCTAGTTTAGATACTAGCAAACGGTAAATCTTGGTGGTTTTACGTAAGTGAATAAGAGGGGGGACGGCCTGCTAACGGACCGTAATATTCTTCCACAACCCCTCTTAACGTTTAAGCATAAATTACTCACTTACATTCACTCGAACAATCACTCCTTCTTTGGAGCGATTCCCTTCATTATTCTCCCAACCAGGATGAATATAGATGGCATACTCACCATCTTCTTCTAATGATTGATCAGGCGTTAGCTCGTATTCTTGCTCATCTTTTTGACTTAGGCTAAAATCAACGTCACTACCACCTAAATCAATGAACTCGATCTGCTCTTCTAAGCTTGATAGGTTAGCTTGGTCATTTAAGGCAATCGTAAATTGATGATTAGGAGATACCTCGGTAATTTGTTCAAATTGATCATATTCTAGTTGTTCGTTTAACTGATCCCAATGTGCGTCTTCTAATGGTAGATCTGTTGACTCATCAGGTTCTACACCTTGATTATGAATCTTGTTTCCTAAAGGAGATAAAAACTCAGCAACGCTTAATTTAACACCTCCAAGACCATCATCTAAGTAAAAGATCTGTTGCATCAGTCCCTTTCCGAAAGTTGTCTCTCCATATAATGTCGCTAGCTGTTCATCTTTTAGTGCTGCTGCAACAATTTCGGACGCGCTGGCACTATATTGGTTGATGAGTAGGCTAACAGGTGTTTCAAAAGTGATGTCCTGTTTGATGACTCCGTAAGTGCGAGAGTAATCATTGAAATTCGCTGCCATCATTGTGTCTACTTCTGGAAACATACCTAATAATTCTTGAGCGGAGCCAAGATAGCCACCTGAGTTAAAACGAAGGTCCAAAATCCAGCTGTCAACATCATTCAAAGACTGAACTTGTTCTAAAACTTCATCGATTAAATCGTCGGAAAATGACTCAATACTTAAATATCCAATGTCACCGCCAAGACGTGTTGAAGTAACCACTGGTATGTCAATGCTCTCTCGTGTGACTTCAACGTCAAATTCATCATCATCACGGAAAACCGTTAATACAACACTAGTATTCTCTTCACCAGCAATTAATAGCGAGGCTTCATCACTAGATTTATTAGCTAATGAAGTGCCATCGACATGGGTAATGATATCCCCTGGAGTTAGTTCTGCTTCATCGGCTGGAGATCCTTCATAAACATTTTGGATCAATACCCCATCTTCAACCATTTCGAAGGCGATCCCAATACCGACAAATGATTGGTTAATGTCCTCTTCAAATTGTTTTAGTTGTTCTTCAGTTAAGTAATCACTGTAAGGGTCTAGTGATTCAAATAATGTTTCAACATCTTCATCAAATATTGCTGGGTCGACATCTTCATAATAGAAGCTTTCTACAAACGGGCGAACATCATCTGTTGTCACGGTATTCGCTGAAATTGATAGTGTCGGTAGCAACAAAGTGGTAATCATTAGCAAGATTAATAGATTTAAGCGTTTCATTTTGGTTCCTCCCATATTTTATGTATTTACCATGAGCTTAATAGTCTTTATACTAATATTTATAGTCATATAACCATTCGAAAGTTTTGTGTGTGTGGTGAATGTTACTCAGCACTTTTTATACTTTTTGTTAACAAGACCATATCGTTCGACAAGTACTGATAAAAACTTTACAATTTTAAAAAATGACCGTATGATATAGAGTAGGGGGTTTGAGCAAATGTCGAAAAAGAAATTAAGTATCACTGTTCAGGAAGATCTACATAAACAAGTAGAAAAACGTGCCAACCAATTAGGTATTTCTAAAAGTGCTTTTGTTGCATTTGCTTCTAGTTACTTTTTAAATCAATTAGAGCATCTAGAAAAAACCACTAAAGGTTATGACATAAATGTTTATGAATTACTGAAAAATAACATGGAAATGCAAAAAGAGACTTCTGAATAACAACATTAAGTGAAAGGTCAGGTGATTATCACCTGACCTTTTTCTATCTTAGGATTCTCTTGGTGGGTAGGCTTTCCACTTTGATAAGTCAGCATCTGGGTTTAGTACTAAATCTTTTGGAAAGATAAAGTTCCAGGGCTTACTGGTGTTGGCTTGCACTTGAAAGTCTGCTAGTTTAAATCCACCTTTTGCGATGACTTCTCCGTGACGGTCCTCGACAACAAGTGGTACTTGTTCAAGGTTCAAGGTCTTTTGGCTACCATTACGAATAAGCATTGTTACTTGTAATGAGCCATCTTCCTTCATTTTAGCTTCTAGGCCCATAAAATTAACTTCACCAGGCTTTGGTGGTTGAAGAGATTTAGTGAGCTGCTCAAGCTTAGATTTATCTTGCTCGGCTAATGATTTCTCCCAAGAATCTTCTAAATCTAGACGATGCTCCTTCTTCAATTCAAAGGCTAGCTGAAAATCTTCTTTCGGTAATTCAGTTAATGGGACAAACAGGTCGTTTTCACTAAAAGTAAATAACCATGGACGACTTGAGTTAGGAGGGAGTTCGCCAAGCTCAGATAGGTCAAAGGATTTTCTTCCTAACTTTTTACCGTCATCATCAAGTAACAAGAGCGATGTATGCTCAAGTGAGATTTTCTTCGGTAGAGAGTGGCGTACAAAAGCTCCAACTTCAACTATGTTGTTCTCATTGATTCTAAGCTCAAAACCAGCAAGTGATAACTGGTTGGGCTTTAAAGGTTCTAAACCATTATTTTGAAATTGATAGACATAAAAATCCTCCTCGTCCATCGTCCACTGAGGATGAATCGATAGCTCGGGGTGAATCGATTGATTTGTATCATCTTGACCAACATCGGAAATAACCTCGTTGGCATCAACGGTCATATTTTTCCCTTTAGCTGATTTCTTTTGTCTTTTCCTAAATGGGTTTTTCATGCTAAGTCCTCCTAATTAATTAGTAACTTTGGCTTTCTCTTCAGCATTCTTTTGTAAAATATACCGAATTTGGTTTGCTAATTGCTCGATCCAGCCACCTTGTATTTCGTGAAACGCATGCTTAAATAAATCAAAGCCGTCTTCTTGATATAAGCGAATCGGGTCTTCTTGTTGGTAGTGTCTCACACCAATTCCTTCTTTTAATCGGTTCATTTGTTCTAAATGTTTAACCCAATTTTGGTCAATCACAGATAAGCAGATGGCACGCATCTTTGGCTGTAAGTTTTTAACCTGTTTAAACTGCTTGGCGATATCAGTATAGGATTTCGCTAGTTCATCGACTTGTTCAAACAATTCTTCTTCATCCTCGAAGGTTCGGTTAGCTAAATCAATGGCTAAACCAGGGAAGATTCGTATAAGTTGTTGTTCAAGTTTGTCTAACGGCCATTCTTCTGGTGTTAAAGTATCTGGACAATATTTTATAGCAATAGCCTTGGCGTAATCAGCGATTTGATCTGATATTAGGTCAATTGGATCTTCAGTCGTTAGCACTCGGTCACGATACTCATAGATGATCTTACGCTGGTCATTGACAACATCGTCTAGCTTTAAATTGAACTCACGAATAGAGAAGTTGCTACCTTCAGACATCTTTTGTGCCATGTTCATAAATTTATGGATATCTTTATTTAAGATTTGTCCATTGTCGGCAATCTCTAGCGACTTTTCTTTCTTTTCTCTTTCTTCACTTGCGAAACGATTAATGATCTCGTCTTCTAGTGAAATGATGAATTTCGTTTCGCCTGGGTCACCTTGTCGTCCTGAACGACCTTTTAACTGGTTATCGATACGGCGTGAACCGTGGCGTTCTGTACCGATTACACATAGACCACCTAATTCTTTCACACCTTCACCTAGCATAATGTCTGTTCCACGACCTGCCACATTAGTCGCAACAGTAATTTGCCCTTTTTGACCGGCAAGTGAGATCAGCTTAACTTCTTGCTCCACACTTTTCGCATTTAACAGTTCGAAAGGTAGACCAGCCTCATCTAAATATTCAGCAACTTGTTCCGATTGAATGATGGATGTGGTTCCGATCAATACAGGTTGTCCTTTAGCATGACGTTCTTTAACTTCTTTAACTAACTCTTTATATTTGTTTTCTTTCGTATCAAAAACAATGTCCGTATGGTCTTGACGAATGACAGGTTTGTTCGTAGGAACCTGAACCACATTCATCCCATAAACATGTTGAAATTCTTTTTCTTCTGTCTTAGCAGTCCCCGTCATCCCAGAGAGAGTAGGGTACATGCGAAAATAGTTTTGGACAGTGATGTTAGCTTGTGTTTTATTTTCTTCGGTAATCTCTAAGCCTTCTTTAGCTTCGATTGCCTGGTGTAGTCCATCTGATAAGGTTCTTCCTTCCATCACACGGCCAGTATACATATCGATCAGTTTAATTTCACCTTGATCGACGATATAATCCACATCGCGTTCAAACATGACGCGCGCTCGGACTGCTTGAATCATGTAGTGGTAGAGTGTCCTATGCTCAAGGTCGAATAAGTTATCAATACCAAATGCGCGTTCAACCTTAGTGATGCCGTCTTCAGCTAGGCTAGTCGCTTTAGTTTCAGGGTCGAAAATATAGTCTTGGTCAGCTTTAAAAGACTTAGCTAGCTGAGCACAAACGCGTTGTAGTTTTTCACTACCTTGAGTTTTTCCAGCAATAATTAATGGCGTTTTAGCTTCATCGATTAAGACACTATCAATCTCGTCAATAATTGCATAGTGGAAAGGGCGTTGTACTTTATCATGAATATTTTGAACCATATGGTCTCTTAGAAAATCAAAGCCAAACTCATTACCTAATCCGTAAGTAATATCGGCTTGATAGGCTTGCTTTTTCTGAGAAGGGGATAGCTGAGGAACATTTAACCCGACAGATAACCCAAGAAACTCATGAATTGGACCAATTAATTCTTTGTCACGCTGAGCTAAGTATTCGTTAACCGTGACAATATGTACCCCTTTACCTTCAAGTGCTCTTAAATAGCTTGGTAGAGAGGCAACAAGAGTCTTACCTTCACCAGTAGCCATCTCAGCAATATGCCCTTCACAAAGGACAAGCCCACCGATTAGCTGAACATCAAAATGTCTAAGACCAAGTACACGCTTGGAAGCTTCCCTAACCACTGCAAAGGCGTCAGCTTGAATATCATAGATAGTTTGGCCGTTTTCCAGCTGTTCCTTGAAATAGTCTGTCATATTTTGTAACTCAGCATCAGAATAAGATTCGTACTTTTCTTCTAAACTATTTATTTTTTTGACAACTTTTTGATAGCTCCTTAATTGTCTATAAGATGCATCACTCATATATTTTTTTATCGATTGAATCATGATCGTTCGCTCCTAATTTTGAATTTGTCACAATTATTAGCACTACTTGCATTATAATATAGTTTACTAGGTAATTAAATGGCAATGTTTATGTATATTTTGGACTATTCAACTTCATAGAGTTGATGTGTAAAATATAGATAATAGATTTTTTTACAACATAAGGTAGGTGACTGATTTTGAAAAACATTGTCAAATGTAGCTTGTTAGTTGTTGTCGGTATTTTGTTTTTTGCTTCAGAAATTTCCGCAGAGGAAAACTGGATAGATTTTGGACATCGTGAAAATGTCGATATAGACAAAAATTGGAAGGTCACCTTTGATCAGCCGATGGAACGTGGAACTTTACATAGTCAATCAATTTATGTTAAAGATACGGACGGAAACCAGTTGTTTTTATCGAATGATTTAAGTGAAGATGGAAAAGAGATGACGGTTTTGCCACCTGCAGATTATTATGAGCCAGGTGAAGAGTACACTTTATACATCGAAAGTGAAGTGGAGTCAGAAGAAGGAAACCAAATGAAGGAAGGGTATAAACTAACATTTACGGTTGATCCGACTCAAGAAAAGCCATATGATTTACCGGAGGATTCTGATGCTGAATTCTTTGGAGAAGTTACAGCTTCGACGCTTCTTGTCCGTGAAGAGACAAATACAGATTCGGAAATTGTCGGCAGGGTTTATGAAGGGGATCTGATTCCTGTTTATGATATAGATGGTTTTTGGGTAGAATCTAAGTATGAAGGAGAAACGGTTTTTCTACATAAGGACTATCTAATCCTTCGACATAAAAGTGGCGATTTACTCAAAGACATAACGATTGTCCTTGATGCTGGGCATGGTGGCTATGATAACGGGGCATCTGTTGACTCACCCGTTCCAGATATCCGTGAAAAAGAAATCACGCTACCAGTTACTTTGAAGTTGCGTGACAACCTAGAGAAATTAGGGGCTAATGTCATTTTAACTCGTGAAGATGATCGCTATATCAGTCTTGACGATCGCGTAGAATTTTCACTGGACCATTTCAATGATTTGTTTGTCAGTATTCATGCTAATTCCTTTAGAGATTCCAGTGTGAACGGAGTGGAGACATTTTACAGTTCAACAAAAGATGGGAATGTTTCTGAATCCGAATACCTTACAACCGCGATTCAAAATCAGATCGTTTCAACCGTGGGCATGCGTCATCGACGAATTGGTGATGCAGAGTTTCGGGTCATTCATAATAACCCATCACCTGCAACACTAGTTGAACTTGGGTTTATGACCAATTCTAAAGATATCGAAAAACTTATCGATGGTGGTTACCATCAGTTGTTTGCCGATGCGATCACACAAGGGATTATTAATTATTATCGATAAAAATTAAAAAAATATGTAACCAATATCAATTTAAGACGTCTAAGTAGTGTGGGTTTGCCAAAAAAGCTTGTTTATGGATGTCATGCATTGTGGTATAATGATTGTACTCTTTGTAAATTTTTAGGCAAAACGGCAAAATGGTTTATTTTGTTTGCTTAAAAAGTCATCGTTTTGGTTATTTTAATGGATAAGGAGGGCTTACTTAAATGTTCATAGAGTCCTTGATCATTACTTTAGTCATCGCACTTGTGATCACACCTCTTGTTAAAAAATTAGCAATCAAAATTGGTGCCGTTGACAACCCGTCCTATCGTAAGGTGCACAAAGATGTGATGCCACGACTAGGCGGATTAGCAATATATTTGAGTTTTATGATAGGTCTTATTATTTTCTACCCTGAATCAATTTATACATTGCCAATTATTATTGGTGGTTCCATTATTATGATTGTTGGATTTTTAGACGATATGATGGAATTATCACCAAAATGGAAATTGTTTGGTCAATTATTGGCTGCAGTTGTCCTTTTAGGGACCATTCAGGTAGAATTTATTAACTTGCCTTTCGGTGGAGAAATTCATTTTGGTGTGTTGAGCATACCAATCACCATTTTATGGGTTGTCGCCATTACGAATGCGATTAACCTTATTGACGGTTTAGATGGATTGGCAGCAGGTGTTTCCGCCATCGCCTTACTAACGATTTCATCTATGTCAATCATGATGGGAAATGAATTTGTTACCTTAGTTGGATTCCTGTTATTAGGTAGTACGATCGGATTTTTATATTACAACTTCTATCCAGCCAAGATCTTTATGGGTGATACGGGAGCGTTGTTCTTAGGTTATATGATTGCCGTGCTATCGCTTTTAGGCTTTAAAAACGTCACGGTATTCTCATTCGTCATCCCAATTATTATCTTAGGTGTCCCGATCTCGGATACCATCTTCGCTATGATCAGAAGAAGAATTCAGCGAAAACCAATATCAGCACCTGACAAACAGCATTTACACCACTGTTTATTAGGGTTAGGTTTTAGCCATCCAGTCACCGTTTTATTGATTTACGTGTTAAGTGGTGTATTCAGTTTAGCAGCTATCTTGTTTACCCAAGCAACGATGTGGGGATCATTCTTGTTGATGGCAGCTCTGTTTTTGATTATCGAAATTGTGGTTGAATTAACAGGGTTAGTTGATAAAAATTACCGACCTTTGCTTAAGTTTATGAAACGAGGATCTGGCGTCAAACGTTCTTAATTAAAACCAATCGAGATGGTGATATCTCGGTTGGTTTTTTTATGTTGATTTATGGACTGGATGCCTGTAGGAGTTGGTAAGGATCTCGTTGAGGGGGGTTCTCAATTCCCGTAGGAGTAGTTGAGGGCTCCGTAAGGTCATTGAGACGGTCGTTCAATGCTCATAGGAGTAGTTGAGGGCCCTGTAAGGTCATTGAGACGGTCGTTCATTGCCCATAGGAGTAGTTGAGGGCTCCGTAAGGTCATCGAGACGTTCGCTCAATGCCCATAGGAGCAGGAGAGGGCCGCATAAGGTCATCGAGACAGTGTATCATCCCTCATCTATTAACTTTCATGTTTATTAATGGTAGCTTCCTGCTTCCTCATCTCAAATAATTCTTTTAAACTATTTCGAAATCTAGTAGTTCATTATATAATAGCTTGTAAGGATAAAATTCGACATAGGACGGAGGAACCTTACATGCTTTTTAAAACAGCTAAGAAGCTTTCCCCTTTTCTGCTTGTAGCATTCATACTTTTAATCGGACAAGGGATCATGGCACAAAGTTGGTTTGATTGGACTGACGGACCAGAAGAAGTGACAGAAGATAAAGTTTGGGTCGTTACTTTTGACCAACCTTTGTTAGAAGATAGTGTTGATCAGGATAGTGTTTATGTATTGGATGAAGAAACAGGTGAAGAACATCCAGTTAAGATTGAATTGATGGATGAAGATACCGTTGTTTCAGTGACTCCAGAGGAACCATATGAACGAGGGCAAACATATGAGCTCTACATATCAACCGATGTTCAAAATCAAAATGAGGTTCCTTTAGAAGAGGGAGTTAAGAAGTCTTTCTATATTCCAGGTGTTTATGAAGTTGCGAAGATTAGTAGTTTAGAAGATTATGAGACTGTGGGTAAGTATGAGGATTTTGAAACAGCTTTAAATGAAGTGGAAAGAGATGGTTCTGAGGTTATTTTATTTGCGGATTCGATTCTGTGGGCAACAGATGGGATTGTTCATACTCAAGGTTATACGGTCATCCACGAATCACCTGAATTAGATGATGCTAAGACTTACATTAACACCGTAAGTAATGGCATGATTGAGCTTGAATATATAGATACTTTAGAAGATAGTATTGAAATTAAATTGGCTGGAGAAACTGGTTATATCAGTCATGATGATGGTTCTATCATTCCTGATGATTATATTGAAGAACGGTCTTATTATGAAGTTGTTGAGGGTTCAGATGAAAATCGTTTAGTTCATCACGTTTATGAAGATAATTATCGTAATTATGACTACGGTTGGGCTCCGTCATCACTTGAACCAGGTGAGTATTATAGCTGGGATGGTATCACTTTTGAAGGTGAGACACTTGAGTTGTTTAACCAGCTAGATATCACTAAGGACACCAATTATACAGCAGAGGATATTGACGATTATATTGATGAATTTTCTAAAGTTCGTGATACAGAAGGAAATGCACCATTGGCAGGTTTAGGAGAAGCGTTTATTGAGGCTCAAGAAGAGTATCAAGTTAATGCCCTGTTCTTAATGTCACTTGCCATCCATGAGTCTGCTTGGGGTGGTAGTAAAATTGCTCAGGAGAAAAATAATTTATTCGGTCTAAATGCTACAGATAGCGATCCTTATGGTAATGCAGATGAATTTGAATCATTTGAAGAAGCTGTATTATATGCGGGTTACTTTATCAATAAGGGTTACTTAGACCCTGACGATTGGCGTTATAATGGTCCGTATGCAGGTAACAAGACGCTTGGGCTAAATGTAAGGTATGCCTCTGATCCTTATTGGGGACAAAAAGTTGCTGGGCATATGTACACGGCAGATAGTCATTTAGGTGAAAAAGATCGTGAGCTACTTGACCATTATGAGCCAGAAAACGTGAAGCATGATTCAATGGAAGCAACATCACAAGATGACGATCAGTCTCAAGACGAGGGAACAACTGACGATTCAACTAATGACGACTCATCAACAGATGACTCAACTAATGACGATTCAACTAATGACGATTCAACTAATGATGACTCATCAACAGATGACTCAACTAATGATGATTCAACGACAGATGATTCGTCCACGGATGACTCAACAACGGATGATTCGTCAACTGACGATACAACCAATGATGACTCTACCAACGACGATTCAACGACAGACGACACGTCCACGGACGATTCAACAACAGACGATTCAACAACAGATGACACGTCCACGGATGACTCAACAACGGATGATTCATCGACAGACACCTCGAACGAATGATCAAGCTAATAGATCAAGCCAAGATGGCGAAGCATAAATGAACAAAAAACATCCCATGAGCGAGCTAGCTTATGGGATGTTTACGTGTTTATACTTCTACATCTTGTTCTACATATTTTTCATCGCCTAACCTGATCGTCACTTGGTCATTGGTTAAGTCGATCATCCAGGCTTGGAATTCTTCAACCTTTGAAACAGGTACATAAACGTGGAACTTGACGTTTTCGGCGTAGTCAATATGCTCGATGAGTTGGTCGTTGTTACGTAATTCATTTTCTAATTTACCAATCAAACCGTAATCAGCAGCAATGATGACTTCTTTCATAAGAGAGCGTTCTACCACACCGACATGGCGAATCGCTTCAGATGTTGAACTGGAGTAAGCACGGATGAGACCACCAGCACCTAATTTGATTCCACCAAAATACCTGGTTACAACGACAGTGGTGTCTTTAAGGTCCATTTGTTTTAGTACTTCTAGCATAGGAACACCCGCAGTTCCACTCGGCTCTCCGTCGTCATTAGCTTTTTGGATAAGATTTTGTTCACCGATCATATAGGCAGAGCAATTATGTGTCGCGTTATAATTTAGCTTTTTAATCTGTTGGATAAACGCTTGAGCTTCTTCTTCTGTCTCAGTTCGTTTGACATATCCAATAAATCGCGATTTTTGAATGACAATTTCATTATGTCCTTCTTCTTTGACGGTTAGATATTTTTCTAGCATTTTCAACAAGCCTCCTAAATTATCATTATATAAAAGTAATGGTAGACGGGCAATTGTGACGAAGACTTTTTACTGTTAATGACCGAAAATAATGATAAAATAAACCATAAGACCCCCAGTAAGAAAGTCTTATTTCCGAAAAGATATAGATATATTGGAGGAATCGTGATGCTTGATGCGAAAGAACAAGATAAAGCGCTAAATAAAATTATCGAAGAAATGGTTGAGGTAGTATCCAATAGCAAACAGGAAATATTTGAATTGGGGGAAGATGCACGCCAACAACAGCAAGCACTAGCTGATGAGGTTAAGGATATTAAAAAAGAAGTTGCACGCATGATTAAAGACAACGACCAACTTGAGCGCAAACTCAAAATATCACGTCAGCGTTTAACCGAAGTGAGTAAAAATTTTCACCAATTTAGTGAAGAACAAGTTCGAAAGGTATATAATGATACACATGAGCTACAAACTCAACTCGTTGTTCAACGTCAACGCGAGGTCGTATTGATCAAACGACGTGATGAGATTGAAAACCGTATTCGCTCATTAGACAGTAGTATTGAACGTACTGAAAATGTGATGAGTAAAATTAATGTGATCTTGAATTATTTGACCCAAGACTTTCAAGATGTCAACAAAGCGTTAACATCAGCGAAAGAAAAGTATGATTTTGGACTGCAAATTATCGATGCGCAGGAAGAGGAACGAAGGAAGCTTTCGCGAGAGATCCATGACGGACCAGCACAGATGTTAGCGAATGTGATGATTCGTTCTGATATTGTGAATAAAACCATTCGTGAGCGTGGAGTGGATGAGGCGATGAAAGAGATGAAGGACGTCAAAGAGATGGTCCGTGGTGCGTTGTATGAGGTGCGACGCATTATCTATGACCTACGTCCAATGGCTTTAGATGATTTAGGCCTTGTCCCGACACTTAGAAAATATTTATCAACTATGGAAGAATATCATCAAGTGAAGATTGAATTTACACCAAAAGGGAAAGAGAAGCGCTATGCTCAAAAATTTGAAGCGGCTATCTTTCGCTTAATTCAAGAGGCTGTTCATAATGCTTTAAAACATGCCAAAGCGAGCTTAATTCAAGTTCGTTTAGAAGAGACGTATAATCGATTAAATGTCCACATTATCGATAATGGCCAGGGATTCGATTATAATGAGAAAAAAGAAGGATCATTTGGGCTGATTGGAATGCGTGAGCGTGTGGAAATGCTTGAAGGGGAAATGAAGATTGACTCATCGATCGGTAAAGGTACCAAAGTAATCATGAACCTTCCAGCTTTATATTGACATCATATAATCATAAATTTTCCTGATGAGTTTTAGTTTGGAAAGTAGGTTGTTATGTGTGAAAACAATCTATTTTATCGATAGTTATGGAGATTCTATGAAAAGATTAACTATACCTTTATCCATAACTTTAGTATAATAGTTTTAATATTTAGACAGAATGGATAATGCTATCATAGATGATCTTAAGTAATTAAGGAGGAGACTTATGCCTACCAGTATCGTATTAATTGATGATCATAAATTATTCAGAGAAGGTATTAAGCGAATTTTAGAATTTGAAGAAGACTTTGAAGTTGTGGCCGAGGGCAGCGATGGTTCTGAGGCAATGGATCTGATCGAACAGCATCAGCCTGATATAGTTATTATGGATATTAATATGCCAAATGTTAACGGGGTTGAAGCTACACGCGAACTCGTGAATCATTATCCAGATTTAAGGGTAATTATCTTATCAATCCACGATGATGAAGCTTATGTCACTCACGCCTTAAAATCAGGCGCGCTAGGATATATGTTAAAAGAGATGGACACTGATGAGCTCGTTAATGCGATCAAAATCGTAAGCGATGGAGGTTCATACGTCCATCCGAAAGTTACACACAATTTAATTAAAGACTATCACCGTCTTTCAACTAGTAATGAAACGAAAAACAAACCAGCATTCGAATATGTTGAATATCGCAAGCCTTTACACCTCCTAACTCGCCGTGAGTGTGAAGTACTGCAATTAATGACAGACGGTAGGAGTAACCGTGGGATTTCTGAAGATCTGTTCATAAGTGAAAAGACAGTTAAAAACCACGTGTCAAATATATTGCAAAAAATGAACGTTAATGACCGTACACAAGCGGTCGTAACAGCTATTAAAAATGGCTGGGTTCAAGTGAGATAAATATATCATGTTAAGCCTCCTCAAGTAGGGGGCTTTTTTTGTTTGATCAGAAAGTAGTTTCGTTACTTCCACCTATTATCTCAACGATCAACTTCTATTCTCTATTTATACAACTGGCTTGCTACAAATTATCCATGCAATTTACATATGTTTATTGTAGAATACTAACTAGGGAGGTAGATCGCATGAAAACAGCGGTTTTGACGGATAGTACGGCATACATACCTCAGGAACAATTGGACCAGTGGAATATTTATATGGTGCCGCTTAGTGTCACTTTTGGAAATGAGACTTACCGAGAGCTACTAGATATAACGACAGAAGAGTTTTACCAGAAAGTACGTGAAGAAAAAGAACTACCGAAAACGAGTCAACCCTCAGTTGGCGATTTCACAACCACTTTTGAAGAAATTGCCCAAGAGCATGATGCAGTGGTTTCCATTCATTTATCCAGTGGAATTAGTGGTACTTACCAGGCAGCCGTTTCTGCAGGCGATATGGTAGAAGACTTAAAAGTTTACCCATTTGATTCCGAAATTAGCTGCTTAGCCCAAGGCTTCTACGTATTAGAAGCAGCGCAAATGGCCAAAGATGGAGCGTCACCAGAACAGATTTTAGAACGCTTAAATGAAATGAAGAAAGACATGCGTGCGTATTTTATGGTCGACGACTTAAGTCACTTAGCACGAGGCGGTCGTTTATCAGGCGCGCAAGCCATGGTCGGAAGCCTACTTCAGGTCAAACCATTATTGCACTTTGAAGACACTAAAATTGTCCCATTTGAAAAAATTCGTACGAGCAAGAAAGCATATAAACGAATGGAAGCTTTGTTAAAAGAAGCGGCTGACCAAGCCGAACAACTCAAAGCCGTAATTATCCACGCCCAGCGAGAAGAAACCGCTCAAAAGTGGAAGGACGAGCTAGCCGAAAAATACCCGAATGTCGACTTCTACATTAGCTACTTCGGTCCAGTGATCGGCACCCACATCGGAGAAGGCAGTATCGGCCTCGGATTTTATAAAGTGAAATAGATTTGTAGGTGGGCGCTTAGGCCTGCCTGCAAAGCTTTAATTAACGGAAACGCGCCGAACCAAGCCGGAACCGTCAATTAGTGAAGCTCTAATTAACGGAAACGCGCCGAACCAAGCCGGAACCGTCAATTAGTGAAGCTCTAATTAACGGAAACGCGCCAAACCAAGCCGGAACCGTCAATTAGGGAAGCTCTAATTAACGGAAATGCACCGAACCAAGCCGGAACCGTCAATTAGAACGCCTCTAATTAACGCAGATGCACCAAACCAAGCCGGAACCGTCAATTAGAACGCCTCTAATTAACGCAAATGCACCGAACCAAGCCGGAACTGTCAATTAGGGAAGCTCTAATTAACGGAAATGCACCGAACCAAGCCGGAACTGTCAATTAGAAAGCTTCTAATTAACGCAAACACGCCGAACCAAGCCGGAACCGTCAATTAGAACGCCTCAAATTAACGCAAACACACCACCCCAACCCCAAACCGTCAAAAAGCCAAGCCACCAATTCCCAAAACCACACCATCACCCCATCCCCAATCCAAATCAAGAAAGGACGATCAAATTGAATAACCCACCACCATTAATTGAAGAATTAGCAAGACGCTTTACAGGAAAACTCCTTCTTAAGCACGAACTTAACGTCACCCAACGCTTATTCGACTACCTCACGAAACACCACTTAATCGAACCATTACCCGGTATCAACCAAACATTCCATATCAACACTTGCCTTAGATGCATGAATCGTAAGCCTCACCTCTTTGGAAAAATTCCATCCAACTCAACATCACCAACCATCTACTGCAAAAACTGTATTCAAATGGGTCGTGTCAGTACTCGTGAGCCACTTTACATTTGGAAGGGGCCCCAGCCGAAGCGTCCTGTCGTAGATCAACCCCTTCAGTGGCATGGCGAGCTAACACCACTTCAAGAAAAAGCTTCAGATCAAATGGTAGAAGCAATTGCTTCTCAATCCCAGTTACTCATTTATGCGGTCTGTGGTGCTGGGAAAACGGAGATGCTTTATAAAGGAATTGCACATGCTATTAGTCAGAATAAAAGGGTATGTATCGCTACTCCAAGAGCAGACGTTGTTAAGGAATTAGCCCCTCGATTAAGACGTGATTTCCCGGCTATTGATGCTGCAGCCTTGTACGGAGGCTCGACTGAAAAAGATTTCAATGCTCACTTAGTCATCGCCACCACACATCAATTACTCCGTTACCAACATTCTTTTGACGTGACGATCGTCGATGAGGTCGATGCTTTTCCTTACCACCATGATCGTTCATTACCTAAAGTGGTCAAGCGCGCCACTAAGCCCAATAGCACCCTAATTTTTTTAACAGCAACTCCAAGGCTCGATATGAAACTTAGAATCGCCACTAAGCAAATCCCGACTGTGTCTATTCCTGTCCGTTATCATGGGCATCCCTTACCGATCCCTACTTTTAAATCTATTTTCCGACTTCAAAAACAGCTAGAACAACTACAAATCCCTCAAGTCATTACCAAGTGGATCAACGAGCGTGAGCAATCACAGCGGCGTTTTCTTCTTTTTGCCCCAACGATCACCCTTGCTGAAGAGCTTTCTAAAAAACTAAAAATACCTTATGTCCATGCAGATAGCCCTGATCGTAACTATTTAATTCAACAATTTCGAGCGAGAAATATCAAAGCCCTAATTACGACAACTATCCTTGAGCGTGGTGTGACGTTTCCATCAATTGATGTTGCGATCATCCAGGCAGATCACCAAGTGTTTGATGAAGCAGCTTTAATTCAAATAGCCGGACGAGCTGGGCGAAGTGCTCATGACCCAACTGGCGATGTAACCTTTTTTTATGAGTTGAAATCAAATGCGATGGTTCGCGCCAGGCAATATACCATCAATAAAAATAGTGAAGCAGAAAGGTTGAAGTAACTAATGTATTGTCATATTTGTTTTAAATCAATGCAGGAAGAGACCACCTGGAAGGATCTATTGACGCCTAAACTATTTGAGTATATTTGTACAGAATGTGAGGATCAGTTTGAACGAAATAGTTCGCCAACCTGCCAAAAATGCATGAAACGATCTGAAGCATCCATATGCCATGATTGCAAGCTTTGGCAACAGATCCTCACCACAGACCCACTCGAACAAAACATTTCCATTTATACTTACAATGACTTTATGAAAGACGCGATTGCTAGATTTAAATATCGTGGAGACTATGAAATTCAAATGGTCTGGCGCAAGATCATCTTAGAAACCTTCAAAAAATACTTCATCCATGATAAACTCACGATTATGCCAATCCCTCTTAGTGAAGAACGCCACCAAGAGCGTGGCTTTAACCAAGCTGAAGCGTTAGCAACAAGCATCACTTATGAACCTGATACAAAAACGCTAATCCGTATTGATAGTGGCAAGCAATCTAAGAAATCAAGATACGAACGAATGCACTCGGCCAATCCTTTTCAGACCACTCAACCACCACCTAAACACATCCTTCTCATCGATGACATTTTTACAACAGGCACGACTATAAGACAATGCGCTCAAACTCTTAAACAAGCAGGTGCCCAATCGATTAAGTCGTTAACCCTGATTCGTAGTTAAAAACGAACAAAAATTCGACAAAATCGCTTTGTACTTCGACTCATTTGTCGATATAATAAGTATAAAAGATGATCGAGGAGGGTGACACATGGGGGAGTTAGCGAACTGTCCAAATTGTGGAGAACTATTTGTTAAAGGATCACAGGACGTTTGTCGCAAATGTTTTAAAGAAGAAGAAGAGAAATTTGATAGAGTCTATAACTTTATCCGTAAGAAGAAAAATCGTATGGCGACGATGAATGAAGTATCAGAAGGAACCGATGTTGAAAAAAGTTTAATTCAAAAATGGTTACGCCAAAAACGGATTCACGCAGGGTCATTTCCTAATTTAACTTATGGATGTGAGCGTTGTGGCGAACAGATTTATGAAGGGAAATTGTGTGAAAACTGCGCTGATCAGTTGAAAACAGATATATCACAAGACGAACGTCAAAAAACGATTGCCGAACTTGAACAAGAAAAACGTGATCGACAGCAGGTATATTTTAATGTCGATCAAGAAAATAAATGGAGAAACTAAACTTCTTTCCGTATGAACCGATATAATAAAAAGAAGAATGGTTCGTGCAATGAAAGGGTGAAACAGGATGAACATTAATCCAATTAATGGGGCTAAGGTAAACCCATATCAAAAACAATTACAGAACCAACCGAGCGTGAAGCAAAAGTCTAACCAAGCGGATCAAGTTGAAATTTCGGCTAAAGCAAAAGAAATGCAGCAAGGTAATAGCCTTGTTAAAGCACGACAAGAACACGTCAACGAGATTAAACAACAAGTGCAAAACGGTGAATATGAAGTAGATGCGAAGAAAACAGCTGAGAAGCTAAAAGCATTTTTTGACCACCGTGCCTAAAAGGAGGAACATCCTTTGTCTATGAACTCTATTATTGAAAAACTAGAGAAAATCTATCAATTAAATGACAGTCTATTAACGCTTTCTAAAGACAAAACAGAACGGTTAAAAGCAAATGACATTGAAGCGTTCAATGACTTGTTGATGAAAGAACGAAAGCATGTCCAAGCGATTGAGCAAATCGAAGCCAAGCGTGAACAAGAGACCAAAGCTTGGTTCGAGTTGAATGCCCCTCACATAGAGGAGCAGACAATGACGTCGTTAATCGAACAAGTGGACGACCAAGAACAAAAACGAGAGCTTGAAGATTTATTTGAAAAGCTAGTGTTCGTTTTAGCGGACCTTAAACAGCAAGAACAACTTAATCGCGATTTAACCCAGCAGTCACTTCAGTTTGTTGAATTAACGTTAGACATGTTAAGACCGAATCATCAAAAAGACCTTAACTATCAAAAGCCCAAAGCCCAAGACTCGAAGCGCTCAGGGCAGTCGGTGTTTGATTCGAAAGCGTAGCATCTGTAATAGCGAATTTTGAGGGGAGTAAGATGTAAATGACTTCAACATTTCATGGATTAGAAGTAGCAAGACGGTCACTGTTTACTCAACAGTCCGCCTTACATACTACTGGACATAATATAGCTAATGCCAATACGGAAGGGTACTCAAGACAACGGGTCAACTTTGAACAAACCAGTCCATACCCGGCACCAGCACGTAATGCCCCTGAAATTCCAGGTCAACTCGGAACAGGTGTTAAAGCTGGTGAGGTCGAGCGAGTACGAGAGCAGTTTTTAGACTTTCAATACCGCGCAGAAAATAATAAAGCTGGTTATTGGGACTCAAGGTCAGATTCCTTACGCCGGATGGAAGACATTATGAATGAGCCAAGTGACTCAGGTTTAGCCAATACGTTTGATCAATTTTGGGAATCAATTCAAGATGTCGCAACCAATCCTGAAGATGGTGGGGCACGTCGCGTCATGCAACAGCGTGCTGAAGCATTAACCGACACATTCCACTATCAGCATGAAAAATTAACAGACGTCCAAGGTGAATTGAAAAACGAAATGGATACGAACTCCGGTGAAGTAAATACACTGATCAATCAAATCCACCAAATCAACGATCAAATCGAACGAATTGAACCGAATGGCCATTTACCGAATGACCTCTATGACCAACGCGATGTGTTAATCGATGAACTGTCTGAATTTGTCAATATCGAAGTGAGCCACGTTCCAAGTGGAGGTAACTCAAAGGATATTGCAGAAGGTAAAGCAGTGATCAGATTAATCGATGACAACGGCAACCCGATTGACGGTGGTGAATTGATTAATGAAGATAACGACATGCGTGGGTTAGAAGTTCAGTTCGACCATGATGAGAATAGCCAAATTGTCAACGGCATTGGACTAGGTGATATAAATGCTGACGGTGAGCTTGAAAATGTAGAGTCCATGAATGTTGAGGAGTTTACTTCACCTGGGAAGCTACAAGGATTGATTGATGCTAATGGTTATGTTGATCAACGAGATGGCACTGAATTTAAAGGTGATTATGTTGAGATGATCGATAACTTAAATGAATTAGCTTATGAGTTTTCAACGGCATTTAATGAGCAACACCAACAAGGGTATAATCTACATGGCGACCAAGCGGATGATTATCGCTTTTTTGATCAGCTGGATGACGCTGAACAGGCTGCAGCACTTATTAGTGTTTCTGATGAAATCAAAAATGATGAAAATAACATTGCTGCTAGTTCAACAGGTGATCCTGGTGATGGTGGAAATGCATTAGCTCTATCAGACGTGAGAGATACAGAGTTGGATAATGGACAATCGATTCAAAAGTTTTATGAAGGCATGGTTGGTGAACTAGGTGTTCGAGCTCAGGAAGCGAATCGCATGGCTAGTAATACCGCCGACCTTCGTGAATCAGTAGACGAAAACCGTGAATCGGTTAGTGGTGTTTCTTTAGATGAAGAAATGTCGAACATGATTAAATTCCAACACGCTTATAACGCTGCTGCACGTAACATGACAGTAGTCGATGAGATGTTAGACCGTGTTATTAATCAAATGGGAGTCGTCGGAAGGTAGGTGAATCGTAATGCGCGTAACACAAGGTATGATGAATAATAATATGATCAATAATCTACGCCAAAACTATTCCAACATGGACAAGTATATGGAGCAGTTATCGACCGGTAAGAAGATTAACCGACCATCAGATGACCCAGTCGTCGCGATGAAAGGGGTCGACTATCGCTCTGAACTGTCCAAGGTCAAGCAGTTTGAACGGAACATGTCAGAAGTTAGAAGCTGGATGGATTCTTCTGATGAGGCGATGAATGAGGCTGGTCAAGGTTTGAACCGTGTTCGTGAATTGATGATTCAGGCGAAAAACGGTACCTATGAAGAAAATCAACGCGAAAATATGGCGAGTGAAGTAGAAGAGATTAAGAATCATTTAATTGAGCTATCGAACACCAAAGTTAATAACAAGTACATTTTTAATGGAACCAATACAACGGAAAAACGCTTCGATGTAGATAACGAAGGTGAAGTACAAGTGCTAAACGATGAAGGCGAATGGGTTGCATATGACGGTAATGAAGACGTCTTGAACAATGAAGATGTGATGATCGAAGTGTCCGATGGCGTTGAATTAAAAGCCAATATTAACCCGGAAAATGCTTTCTCAGCAGAATTATTTGACGACCTAGATGGAGTTGTTGACTCACTTCGCAATGACGGCATTCCTGAGGATGAAGAAGTAGAAGTCTTTGGTGAATACCTAGATCGTATGGACGACCACTTACAAAGTTTAGTGAATGAACGTGCGGACTTAGGAGCACGCATGAATCGTGCTGACTTAATCGAATCGCGCTTGTCACAACAAGAAGTCACCACGTCACAATTGATGTCCGATAATGAAGATGCCCATATGGAAGAAGTGATCATGAACCTACAGCTACAAGAAAATGTCCACCGTGCGACATTAGGGGCAGGTTCACGTATTATTCAACCGACATTAATGGACTTTTTACGATAAGCTAAAGCTATCTGTTTGAGCAGATAGCTTTTTCTACATATGAAATGAAGTGAGGGATGAACGATGCAGCTCCCACCGATTCAATATCATATCCAACAAGGACGTATTGGGATCCAAACACACGATGCTGAACAACAAATTACCCAGCGTGAAGCTGATTTACAGATTTCTCAACCAGAAGCAGACATAGAAATCAATCGGACCCCTCCTAAATTATCGATTGATCAATCGCAGGCATGGCGTGATATGGGAATTAGCGGACCATTAGAATCAACTAAAGAAAATGCGGATGAAGGAAAACAAACTGCGCTAGAAGGAGTCGCGCGTCGGGCACGTGAAGGTAATGAGATGGCTCGGATCGAACACGGAGACGGGGCAGTTGAGAGAATCGCTAAACGGAATATGCCGAATGAATACCGAGGCTTTACGATGGGGTGGATCCCGTCATCCTATTTTGCCGTCGATATCGAATATGACCCAGGCGATGTTGATGTGAACGTGCAAAAAAATGATCCAATCATTGAAGCGACCCCTAATAAACCAGTCATGAACTATCAACCTGGAAATGTCGACGTTTATATGGAACAACACCCCGATTTTGAAATGGACGTTGACATGGCCACCTGGCGCGCACAAAACTTTGATATACACGTATAAAAGGAGTTTTTATGAATGAAGATTACAACCGTTTATTTCGGTGACATTGAAATCAATGAAAAGCAATTGATTAACTTTGAAAATGGACTACCTGGCTTTCAGGATGAAAAAGAATTTGCCTTACTAGATTTAGAAGGAAATCCAGCATTTAAAGTCATGCAATCAACTAAAACGAAAGAGCTTGCTTTTGTTATAACCAATCCATTTCTAGTATACCCGGACTACGAGTTCAAGCTAGATGATAATACGGTTGATCAGCTATCAGTTAAAAAGCCAGAGCACGTCTCTGCTTGGTCGATTGTGACTTTAAAAGAACCATTTGAACAGTCAACGATTAACTTGCAGGCACCTGTCGTCATTAACACGCAAAACAGACAAGCTAAACAAGTGTCATTAAACCATACAAAATACCATACGAAACACTCAATTAAAGGAGGGGAGCAGGAAGATGCTAGTACTCACACGAAAACCCGGTGAATCGATCAAAATTGGTGATGACATCGAACTAAAAATCCTATCCATAGACGGTGACCAAATCAAACTAGGCATCGACGCTCCCCGAAACGTCGACATCCACCGCAAGGAAATCTATGAAGAAATCATGAATGAAAACCAAGTCGCCAGCCAACTACCAAAAAATTCAATAAATCTATTAAAAAATACACAAAAAGACTAAAACAACCGAGACAATTGTCGATATAAACAATGTAAGGAAATCAGTCCAACGTCGGCCGACAAAGACTGTTAACCAATTAAGCCACAAGGACGTGGCGAAACAACCAAAATTCAAGGAGGAATTTTAACATGATTATTAACAATAATATCCCAGCGATGAATACTTATCGTCAAATGGGAATCAACCAAGGTGAACAACAATCCGCAATGGAAAAACTATCTTCAGGTCTACGCATTAACAAAGCTGGAGACGATGCTGCAGGTCTTGCAATCTCCGAAAAAATGCGTGCACAAATCAACGGTTTAGACCAAGCAAGCCGTAACTCACAAGACGGGATCTCACTAATTCAAACAGCTGAGGGTGCATTAGACGAATCACACAACATCCTACAACGTATGCGTGAACTAGCTACACAGTCTGCCAACGACACAAACGTTGAAGTAGACCGTGAAGAGCTACAAAAAGAAGTTGACCAGCTTTCTCAAGAACTAGACCGTATCGCTGAAACAACTGAATTCAACACGCAAAGCCTATTAAACGGTGAGTTTGAAGGTACTTTCCAAATCGGTGCAAATGAAGGCCAAAACATGGAAATCTCTATTGGCGATATGAGTGCTGATGAGTTAGGTGTTACTGGTGATGGAAGTGGAGATGCACAATTCACAATAGAAGCTAATGATGGACTTGCAGATACCGGAGATATTACAGATAAAGTGTTAAGTTCAGGCGATAATGAACTCACTGTTGTAGAATTTGATGAAACTCAACGTGTTGATGGTCAGGATGTGCGCTTTGCATTACAGAATGAAGACGGTGATTTCGTTGCAGCAGCTGATAAAGAAGGACAAGAGTACACATTCTTTGATGAAGCTGTTTCTAACGTAGAAGACGGAGAATGGGCTGGTGGATCGTCAGACTATGGACAATCAGATAATGGTGGTAATACAATTGAATTTAATGAATCTGTTCAATCTGGCACTGTAACAGTTGAGGGTCTAGAGTTTGATGGAAGTGGAGATATTGATTCTGCCGTGAATTCAGGCGATATATCAGCTACAGCTACTGTTGAGACAAGTGGTCTTGAAACAGGAGAGTATACAAATAAAGCTATAACGGATTCCGATAGTTTCGATAAGTATATAGATGATAATTTTGATGTAACAGGTAATCTAGACAATACCCATGTTAATAACGTGTTATTGAACGAAGATGGAGAAGTAGCGGCAATTGAATTGGATGACTCTGTCTCTGGTGTGGATAGTGATGGTGAGTATATTTCACCTGAGGATATTGATTTCAGTAAAGACCATGATAGTGGAGATGTTGTAAAAGATGGTGCGGAAACACTAATGACCACTGAAGAGCTTAAAAATGACCAGTCTATTGAAATAAAAGGTGAAGGTGGTATTGATATTTCTACTCAATCTGCTGCTGATAACGCAATCACATCAATCAACGACGCAATTGAGTCGGTTTCAGCTCAGCGTTCTGAGTTAGGTGCGTTCCAAAACCGTTTAGAGCACACAATCTCTAACTTAGACAACGCTTCTGAAAACTTATCAGCTGCGGAGTCTCGTATCCGTGACGCTGACATGGCTTCTGAGATGATGGAAATGACCCGTGCGAACATTCTTTCTCAAGCATCTCAATCAATGTTAGCTCAAGCTAACCAACAGCCACAATCAGTATTACAATTACTAGGATAATTTTATACTATTCAATCAAGGACCCTGGCTCTGGTCGGGGTCTTTTTATTACATAACTTTCAAAAGGTGTGATTAAATGGATCAACAGACTCAAATATTAAAGCAATCTATAGACTTATCACAAACTATGTTACAAGGTTTAGAACATATTCAGGCTTTACTGAACGATGGTAAATTTGAAGAGACAATGTACTTATTTGAAGATGTTGTGAGAGCTCATCTATCAGTGAGTAAATCACTAATTAACAAGAAAGAAATAGACGTATCTAAAATTAATGAAAAGTCACAAAACATACAGGACAGCTTTGATAAGGTAGTTAAAGCTTACGAAACAAACGATAAAGGTAGTGTGCAGCAAATTCTACAATTCACACTCATACCAAAAGTTAAGGAGTGGCATGAGGAATTGGATGAAGTTTACGAAGGTAGTAAAAAGCATTAGTTTTATTGAGCTTTTGAGAGCCTTATTTATGACTCTCCAAAAACTCAATACATATCAAAAGCTAGAAGAACCTTGAAACATCTTGATTTAAAAAGAAATACAAAGCAGTTCCTACTAAAAACAGTGATATGACAAACGCAAATATCATGATACTTAAATTCTTAATAGGTTCAAAGATAACCACTCCTATTATATCTTTAATCATAGACACACCTCCTTTTTTTAAGTAATTATAGACTAACTTACATATTTAAGAAGTGGTATAGTCAAAACATTGACTATACCATTAGTTAATAACGACACTTTTACCCAAGTTAACGACACTTATCCCTAAATTATCAATATTCACCGAATAATAACGACACTCCCTCCTAGCTTATCGACACTCGCTTAAATTTAACGTCACTTCCATTACAGTTAACGTCACTCACCTATTTAATCATATATTTTCTTCCCCGTTTTTCTCCGGTTGCTTTGAATCCTGATGTTTTTAAGAGGTGTTTGGTGATGTGTGGTTGGCTGATGTTTAGGAAGTGGGAGGCTTTTCGATTGGTGATGGTGGGTCCGTATATGTGGGCGTATTCGCGTAAGGTAGGAATGTGTGCTTTTTTGTCTTTGTGTTGGCATTTGGGGCAAATCCAGGTTCGGTTTTTCCATGTCATGGCCCTTTGTGCACAATTGATACAAGTGACGCCTGGTTCAATAAATGGAGTTGGTATAGCTTGGGTTAATGTTTTGGGTGTGTGCAGTTTTCTGAGTGTGTATCCAATTTGATGAAGTTCTTCTTTGGTATAAATGGGATGAGGATAGAGTGTTTTGATTTCATCAATTCGGTCGGGGATTTTTTGACTAACGATGATATCTGGGTTGTTTTCACTTTTTTCTAGAATGCATTTTTTATTGGTGAATACAGCGGCTGTGTGGATGGGGGCATTTGGGAAGTTGTAGGCAGTTAGGAGTTTCTGGAGGTGTTTCTTTTGGATATTGGCTTGGATGAGTGGGTGTGAGAAGACTTCATTTCCTCGAATCATTTGATCAGAGTGCGCTGGAAGTTGAATTCTTCCTTTATGATTTTTACTTTCTATAAGGAGGATAAAACCTTCACTTAAGATTAATAGATCGATTTGGAAAGTTTCATTGTCATGGGTAGTGCGAAATCCTTGAAGAACAACCGTATTGTCGAGCTCTGCAATCCTTAGATAATAATCTAGTGATTTCTCACCGATATAACCTGATAACAATTGCTGGTAATAACTTTGCCAATAAGCGTAATCAGGACAGCTAGGGAGTAAACGTGTGGAAATTGCTTCGCATGAGTTAAGCTCGGGGGACTTTTGAAGTGGTAGTATTAGATTCAATAGAACTCCTCCATTAATATCTCCTTTATTATAGCGAAGTTAATCATGCGAATCAATGTTCGGTTAATATAAAAACTAGCTTTCTACCAGTATATCGACAGTTAGACACATATTATCGACACTTTACCGTAAATAACGAGACTCTCACAAACAATAACGACACTCCCACTCAAGTTATCGACACTCATACCTAACTTATCGACACTCGAACACATGATATCAACAAACTAATCTAAATCTACTATTAAATATAAACTTTTCCTACTCGTAACCGATATAATAAATAGATATGGGGAAGGAGTTGTTTATTGATGAATATCGATCGTGTATTATCAAACTCTCAACTCCTGCAGAGGTCGGGTACAGCGGGGGAACAGTCATCTGAGCAAGTGAAGGCGAAACCGAAATTGCAGGCAATGAACCAAGAGGCTGAGGGTCATAAGAAGTATGAAAATATTGAGTTGTCTAAAGAGCGAGCTGGGGAGTTAGTAGATGGGCTGAATGAATTCCTAGAGCCTGCTGATACGGCGATTCGTTATGAGCTTCATGACAAGTTGGATCGTTACTATATTTCGATTGTTGATACGGAATCTGATGAGATAGTTAAAGAGATTCCACCTGAGAGATTGCTAGATGTTTATGCGGCAATGGCAGAGTTTATGGGCTTTATTGTGGATGAAAGAATTTAACGAACGAGGTGGTGACTAGAAATGATTTCAAATCAAATGCGTATGACTGGTTTTGCTTCTGGTATGGATGTCGAACAAATCGTTGGAGACTTAATGGAAGCTGAGCGTCAGCCACTACAAAAGATGGAGCAGGATCAAAATTGGTTAACTTTACAACGCGATGCCTACAGAGAGGTTAATACGAAGCTTTCCGAATTTGATAACATGTTTTTGGATATGCGGATGTCTACGACTTATCAACAAAGTGAGGCAAATTCGTCACAGCCTGATGCGGTATCAGCGAGTGTATCTAGTGATGCGGATGAGGGTAACTACAAAATTGATGTGGACGAATTAGCAAGCACAGCTTTGAATCACAGTGTAGGTGCGATCACTGATGACGAGGATTTTGATCCAGATGATGTGTTGGAAGATCTGAATTTCAATAATCCGATTGAAGGAGACTCATTTGTTTTTTCCACATTTAACGAAGATGGAAGTGAAGAAGAACACAAGGTTGAATTCGATCCATCCACTGATTCATTAAATGATGTGTTAGATAAGATCTCTGATGAATCTGGTGGAAGAGTCCGTGGATTTTATGATGAAAACATGAAGCAAGTGTTTTTAGAGACAACGCGTACCGGAAGCTATAATAACACTGATGAGTACTTAGGTGCTGAAATTGGATTTAATGGTGAAACCGATTCTGCCTTCCTAACTAATACCTTGCAAATTAAAAATGGTGTCCAAGGCGATAATGGTTGGGAAAAGCGAGAGATCGGAGGAACTGATGCAGAGTTTTCTTATAATGGGATTGAGATGACGTCTAGAGATAACGAGTATGAGGCAAATGGAGTTACATTTGAATTTAATGATACAACTGAAAGCCCTGCCTCTATTTCTGTGAAAAATGACGTGGATGGCGCAGTTGAAAAAATCACTGAATTCGTAGATAAATATAATGAAATGATTGAGTTTCTAAATGAGAAAACAACTGAAGAGCGCCACCGTGATTATCCTCCATTAACTGAAGCTCAACGACAAGAGATGTCAGAGAGTGAAATTGAACTATGGGAAGAGCGTTCCAATAGTGGTTTATTAAGAAGTGATAACATTATTCAAAGTGGTTTATCTAGCATGCGTACAGCTTGGTATTCTTCGGTGGAAAATGAAGTCAATGAGGATTATCAGTCGGTACTTGATGTAGGAATTACGACTTCATCCAACTGGCGTGATGGTGGTAAGCTAGAAGTTGATGAGGATCAGTTACGTAGTGCTTTGCAGGATGATTCTGAAGCGGTATTTAGATTGTTTTCGCGTAATGAAGACGACGAAACACGTGGAGTTGTTAACCGTGTAGAGGATTCCGTTAGTAATATGATGGATCGTATTACGGATCGTGCGGGTAATGAGCTGCGTACAGAACATCAATATACGATGGGACGCGAGCTTTTAAGTATGTCTGATCGTATGCAGAATTTTGAGCGTCGCATGCAACAGACTGAGCAACGTTACTGGGATCAATTTAACCGAATGGAACAAGCCGTTCAGGAAATGAATAACCAGTCTCAACAAATGCAACAACAATTAGGTCAAATGGGTTAGTATTAGGGTTAAAGGAGTGTATGAATGATGGCATATGGCCAACCGTATCAAGCATATCAGCAGAATTCAATTTCAACCGCATCTCCTGCTGAGTTAACGCTTCAACTTTATAATGGATGTGTGAAGTTTATTAAGCTGTCCAAACGTGCGATGGAAAAGAAGGATATTGAAGCGAAAAATACAAATCTCCAAAAAGCACAAAACATCATTAGCGAATTAATGGTGACGTTGAATCCAGAGATTGAAATTTCTAATCAATTAATGCCACTTTATGATTATATTAATTATCGTTTACGCGAAGCCAATTTAAAAAACGATACAGCAATGCTTGATGAAGCACAAGGCATGGTTGAAGAATTGCGTGATACGTGGAAAGAAGTCATTAAATTAAACCGACAACAAAGTCAAAAATCGGGGGCCAAAGCGTAATGACCGAACTTAAAGCGTTATACACGCTCACCCAACAAATGATCGAGTTATTTGAACAACCGGAACAGAAGAAGCGTGAGGAATTGATTAACGCATTTGAGGACTTTGTTTCTAAACGAGACCAGTTACTTAAAAAAATCGAAGGCCCTTATAGTGATGACGAGAAGCATTTAGGACAAGAACTAATTAAAATGGATCAAAACTTACGCCAGCTCGTCGATCATTATTTGAAGAGTTTTCAACAGGACTTTGCTTCATTTAAGAAAAAACAAGCATCAAACAAAAAATATATCAATCCTTATCAAAATCTTTATGGCAAAGATGGAAGTTTTATTGATAAGAAAAATTAGTGCAAAAGGCATGCTCTCTAGGCTTAAGGAGTTTGCCTTTTTTAATTTTTTAGAGTCGACAGAAAATTACTTTATTTTTATAGGTTTAAGAAGGGATTTTTCCGGGTATTGTTGAATATAGTTACATAGTACTTATAAAGGAGGACTTGCATATGATCTACAACGTCAGAGGGGAAAACATCGAAGTTACAGATGCGATCCGAGAGTATGTTGAAAAGAAAATTGGGAAACTGGAGCGTTATTTTGATACGCCTCCAACATCAGAGGTTCACGTCAACTTAAGTGTTCACAACGATGAACAAAAAATTGAGGTAACCATACCGATGACAGACTTATTGCTACGTGCAGAAGAAGGTCATACCGATTTATATGCAGCCATTGATTTAGTCTTAGATAAATTAGAAAGACAGATTCGTAAATATAAGACCAAGATAAATCGTAAATTCCGTCAACAAGGTGCAGCCAAATATGTTTTTGCAGAGATGGAAAAGGAAGCCCTAAATGGCCAAGCAGAGGCCGAGGATGATACCATTGACATCGTCAAGAAAAAGCAATTTGATCTAAAGCCGATGGACGAAGAAGAAGCAGTCCTCCAAATGGACATGCTCGGTCATACATTCTACGTATTTGAGAATTCAGATACGGGTGACACAAACGTCGTTTACAAACGTAAAGACGGAAAATATGGACTGATTGAACCAAATGCATAAACGCTGAAAAAGCGACCCAGTAGTGATTGACTTTGCTACTGGGTTTCATTTTGGCTTCTTGGTGGTGATTTTATGCTTGTGGAAGTCTCGGAGCTGGTAAGAGAAGGAGGATCTAATTGACAGAAAAGGCCACTCCTGATGCAAAAGCCTCAATTAAAAGCGGTCTAATTGACGGGCAAGAGATCACAACAGGAAACTGGTCAAAGAAAGCCGGTCTCTCTTCCCGGAGCAGGCCAATCCAGCAGGAAACTGGTCAAAGAAAGCCGGTCTCTCTTCCCGGAGCAAGCCCATCCAGCAAGAAACTGGTCAAAGAGAGCCGGTCTCTCTTCCCGGAGCAAGCCCATCCAGCAAGAAACTGGTCAAAGAGAGCCGGTCTCTCTTCCCGGAGCAAGCCCATCCAGCAAGAAACTGGTCAAAGAGAGCCGGTCTCTCTTCCCGGAGCAAGCCCCTCCATCAGGAAACTGGTCAAAGAGATCCGGTCTCTCTTCCCGGAGCAGGCGCATCCATCAGGAAACTGGTCAAAGAGAGCCGGTCTCTCTTCCCAGAGCAGACGCATCCAGCAGGAAACTGGTCTAAGAAAGGCGGTCTCTCTTCCCGAAGCAAGCCCATCCAGCAGGAAACTGGTCAAAGAGAGCCCGTCTCTCTTCCCGGAGCAAGCCCATCCAGCAGGAAACTGGTCAAAGAAAGCCGGTCTCTCTTCCCGGAGCAAGCCCATCCAGCAGGAAACTGGTCAAAGAGAGCCGGTCTCTCTTCCCGGAGCAAGCCAATCAAGCAGGGAACTGGTCAAAGAAAGCCGGTCTCTCTTCCCGGAGCAGGCCCATCCAGCAGGAAACTGGTCAAAGAAAGCCGGTCTCTCTTCCCGAAGCAAGCCAATCCAGCAGGGAACTGGTCAAAGAAAGCCGGTCTCTCTTCCCAGAGCAGGCGCATCCAGCAGGAAACTGGTCAAAGAGAGCCCGTCTCTCTTCCCAAACAAGCTCCTCCAGCAATCAATCACTCAAAACCGCTCACCACAAGGCTTAAAACAACTCAAAACCCCCCCACGCAAACCCCATACAAAAATTTTTTAAAAAAATTTTCCCCGTGCCAAAACCAAATTATCTCCCCGAAAATTGCACACCTAACAAAACTAGCCAACTTAATGCTAATACCACAAAACTGCCTCAAATGAAGGGGGCTACCACTAGGTTCAAACCCGTGATATAACTAATATAACAAGATCATGAAGGGGGAATACGAGTTGAACGATCGTAATCAATGTTTTCACTGTACGGGTTTAGAACAGCAGTTAAATCAACAAAGCAAGTTGATTTCCCAATTAATGCGGATTATTGCCGCAACGAATAAACGTGTGTCCATGCTTGAGAACCGTTTTCCTGAAGTAACCTCCGAACCTAATTTAACTTATTCCTTTCCTGACACTCCCTCATGTCGAATTGAATAGCCTCCTCTTGATCTTGTATTTTACCAGCTCTCTGTTAACCATATGGAAGCTGGTCTTTTTTTTCACCAATCGTCAATATGTGTCTAACGTTTCTATGTCTTAGTTAGTTGTCATCAGTGTTTTGATAGTGTTATCATTATAGTTGGATTGTTGTAAACAAGAGGATATGAGGTGCAAAAGCAATGAGGCAATTATTGACTAAAGTTTTTGGGGATGGAACAGAAAAGCAATTGAAAAAAAATCGTAAAATAGCAGATCAAATAGAAGCACTTGAGCCTGATATTCAAAAGCTATCAGACTCGGGGTTACAAGCGAAGACAGAAGAATTTAAGAAGCGTTATCAAGAGGGAGAGACACTTGATGATTTATTAGTTGAGGCGTTTGCCGTTGTTCGTGAGTCGGCTAAGCGTGTATTAGGCATGCGACCTTACTACGTTCAGCTTCTTGGCGCAATTGCCTTGCACAATGGCGATATTGCTGAGATGAAAACGGGTGAAGGTAAGACGCTCGCTTCAACGATGCCTGCTTACTTAAATGCGCTATCTGGTGAAGGCGTTCATATTATTACGGTTAACGATTATTTAGCAGACCGTGATGCTAATGAGATGGGCGAGCTTTACCAATGGTTAGGTTTAACGGTTGGTTTAAATAAAAATGACCTAACTAAAGATGAAAAGCGTGAAGCATACGCTTGTGATATCACGTATGGTACGAACAATGAGTTTGGCTTTGATTACTTACGTGACAATATGGTGTTATATAAAGAAAAAATGGTTCAAAGATCGCTCAACTTTGCGATCGTGGACGAAGTTGACTCGATTTTAATTGACGAAGCTCGTACACCATTAATTATTTCTGGTTCTCAGAAAAAGTCCCAAACTAATTATGTGCAAGCAGATTCTTTTGTTGCGACCTTAAATAGTGAAGAGGACTACACATATGATGAGAAATCTCGTAATGTCCAGTTAACTGAAAGTGGAATTACGAAAGCGGAGAAATTCTTTAATATCGAAAACTTATATGATCTTAACAATGTGTCGTTAACGCACCATATTAATCAAGCGTTAAAAGCCCATGTGGTCATGCAACGTGATACCGATTATGTGGTTGAAGATGGTGAGGTTGTCATCGTTGACCAATTTACGGGACGTCTAATGAAAGGTCGTCGTTATAGTGATGGTCTACACCAGGCTATTGAAGCTAAGGAAGGCTTACAAATTCAAAAGGAAAGTATGACGCTAGCAACCATTACGTTCCAAAACTTCTTCCGTATGTACAATAAGCTTGCTGGTATGACAGGTACAGCGAAAACGGAAGAAGAGGAATTCCGTAATATTTATAATATGAACGTCATTCAAATTCCTACGAACAAGCCGATTATCCGTGATGACCGTCCGGATTTAATTTACAAATCCACTGAAGGTAAATATAAAGCGATGGTTGAGGATATTAAATCACGCTATCAAAAAGGACAGCCTGTTTTAGTTGGTACGGTTGCCGTTGAAACGTCAGAAGTGATTTCTAATCTTCTTAAAAAAGCTGGCGTTAAGCACAATGTTTTAAACGCGAAGAACCACTTTAGTGAAGCAGAAATCATTTTACAAGCGGGTCAAAAAGGTGCCGTAACGATTGCGACGAACATGGCCGGTCGTGGTACTGATATTAAACTAGGCGATGGGGTTACTGACCTTGGAGGCCTTGCTGTTATTGGTACGGAGCGTCACGAATCACGCAGGATTGATAACCAGTTGCGTGGGCGTTCAGGTCGTCAAGGGGACCCAGGTGTATCTCAATTTTATCTATCAATGGAAGATGAATTGATGCGTCGCTTCGGTTCTGAGCGTATGCATTCGATGATGGATCGCTTCGGTTTAGCTGATGATCAGCCGATTGAAAGTAAAATGGTTTCTCGTGCAGTTGAGTCCGCTCAAAAACGTGTTGAAGGTAATAACTTTGATGCGCGTAAACAAATCCTAGCCTATGACGATGTGTTACGTCAGCAGCGTGATATTATTTATGAACAACGTAACCAAGTGCTTGTCTCTGATAATTTACGCGACATTATTGAAGGCATGATTGAATCAACCGTTCAGCGTAATGTCGAAGTATATACAGAAGATGAGGATGAAGAGAACTGGGATTTAGAAGGCTTAACGTCGTTCTTACATGCGAATATTTTGGAGCAAGATGAGTTAACAGCAGATGACCTAAAAGGTAAAGAGTCAGATGAAATGATCGAGCAGGTCATGGAGATCGTGAAGAAGAAATATGATCAGCGTGAACAAGAGTTAACAGAAGAACAAATGCGTGAGTTTGAAAAGGTTATTTTACTGCGCACAGTTGACTCAAAATGGATGGATCACATTGACCAGATGGATCAGTTGCGTCAAGGTATTCACCTGCGTGCTTATGGTCAAACCGATCCACTACAAGAGTATCAAATGGAAGGCTTCAGCATGTTTGAAGATATGATCGCGTCTGTCGAACAAGAAGTTTCTAAATACGCGATGAAAGCTCAAATCCGTGAGAACTTACAACGGGTTCAAGTCGCTACTGGTACTAAAGCTGTTGCTGGTGGTCGACCACAAGAGAAGAAGAAGCCTCAGCCGTATGTTAAGAAAAAAGAGGTTGGACGTAATGAGCCATGTCCTTGTGGTAGTGGTAAGAAGTATAAACACTGTCATGGTCAAGATTAATAAGAGTAACATAAACCTTCTTCATTCTTTATGAGTGGAGAAGGTTTTAACTTGTGATCACCGGGAATAACAAAGAATATGGAAATTGTAACTAAATGTTCGTTTTTTCAATCATTCTCGGTGGTATAATATGGTTATAATGATATTAGTTGAGGTGGGTAATTAGTTATGGATTTAGCAACGATTCGAAATGAATTAGATCAATTACAAGAAAAACTAGAAAACTTTAGGGGGTCTCTTTGACTTAGAAGATGACCAAGCCCGAATTGATGAGCTTGAACACGAGATGACTCAACCCGATTTTTGGAACGATCAAGAGCAAGCTCAAAAAGTAATTAATGAAACGAATCGCTTGAAAAATATCGTTAACGCTTTTAAGAAAAACGAAGAAAACCTTGATAATCTTGAGGTTTCATATGAATTAGTTAAAGAAGAGAATGATCAAGAGCTTTTTGAAGAACTGCAAGAGCAATTACAATCGGTTAAAGACGAATTTAACCAATTTGAATTAAACATGCTTTTAAGTGAACCCTATGATCAAAATAATGCGATTATCGAAATTCACCCAGGAGCTGGCGGAACTGAGTCACAGGATTGGGCAGCTATGCTTCTAAGAATGTACACGCGTTATGCCGAACGAAAAGGGTTTAAAGTGGAAACACTGGATTATTTGCCAGGTGATGAAGCGGGTGTTAAGAGCGTAACGCTGCTGATTCAAGGTCATAATGCCTATGGCTACTTAAAAGCAGAAAAAGGAGTTCACCGCCTTGTGCGTATTTCGCCATTTGATTCCTCAGGCAGACGCCATACTTCTTTTGCGTCACTAGATGTCATGCCTGAATTCAATGACGATATTGAAATTGATATTCGCACAGAAGATTTAAAAATTGATACTTACCGAGCAAGTGGTGCAGGTGGACAACACGTTAACACGACTGATTCTGCCGTTCGGATCACACATTTACCAACTAACACGATCGTTACCTGTCAGTCCGAACGCTCTCAGATAAAAAATAGAGAACAAGCCATGAAAATGTTGAAATCTAAACTTTATCAACTTGAGATTGAACGACAACAACAGGAACTTGATGACATCCGTGGTGAACAAAAAGAAATTGGCTGGGGAAGCCAAATTAGGTCTTACGTTTTCCACCCGTACAACATGGTTAAAGACCATCGCACAAACGTCGAAAATGGAAATACCCAAGCAGTAATGGATGGCGAGCTCGATCTATTTATTGACGCCTATTTACGTTCAAAAGTTAAAGGATAATTTTTGAACGTTTAGGAAAACATATAATATAAACAAGATTTAGGAGGTCAACAAATGAAGAAAACATTATTTGCAGTACTGTTTGGCTTTGTACTCATACTTGCTGCTTGTGGTGGTGGCGGTGATGATGGAGACGCCTCTGAAACAGCCGCAGGTGAAGACCTATACCAGCAAAACTGCGCAGCTTGTCACGGCGGTGACCTATCTGGTGGAGCAGGTCCATCCTTAGAAAATGCAGGCGATGACTTCGATCATGACGAAGTTGTTTCCATTATCTTAGAAGGTTACGGTGGAATGGCACCAGTAGACGTTTCTGAAGATGAAGCAAGCGACATTGCAGACTTCGTAACTTCACAATAATTAAACTTATCCAGATTAGAGGGCTTTGGAATTCATTCCAAAGCTTTTTTATTTTGATTAAAAGCGATCACAGTCGGATGCGGCACCGCGACAGTCGGACAGAGCCCACTCACGATCGGACGAGGCACCGGGACAGTCGGACCGAGGTCGTTCACAGTCGGATGCGGCACCGCGACAGTCGGACAGAGCCCACTCACGATCGGACGAGGCACCGGGACAGTCGGACAGAGCCCACTCACAGTCGGACGGGGCACCGCGACAGTCGGACAGAGCCCACTCACGATCGGACGAGGCACCGCGACAGTCGGACAGAGCCCACTCACAGTCGGACCGAGCCCACTCACAGTCGGATGCGGCACCGCGACAGCCGGACAGAGGTCGTTCACAGTCGGACGGGGCACCGCGACAGTCGGACCGAGCCCACTCACGATCGGACGGGGCACCGCGACAGTCGGACAGAGGCCACTCACAGTCGGACAGAGGCCACTCACAGTCGGACAGAGGCCACTCACAGTCGGACCGAGCCCACTCACAGTCGGACAAGCCACCTCGACAGTCGGACAGAGCCCACTCACGGTCGGACAAGCCCCTCGACAGTCGGACAAGCCACCTCGACAGTCGGACGATCCACCACGACGGTTGGACGAGCCCTCCCAACAGTCGATCGAATCATCCCCCCCCTTTCTAATCCTTTCTATCTATGAATTGAAATGAAAATGTAATATAAAAATGACGCTAAAAATTGTAGAAAAATGTTATAATACATATAAATTTGAAAAAGTCTACTAGGTTAATAGGACAAGAATTAGCCGATTGTGTTAGAATACAACTAATTAATATAATATTTTGATAGTTTGTGCCAGTTTGTGTCATAAAAACCGATCCAGCAATGACAAATAGGTTGCGGCTCAGCAAGAGGTAAAGGTGGATTCTATGATAGAGATGAAAAGTGTTTATAAAGTTTACGATAACGGGGTCACAGCGCTCGATGGCGTGGACCTTAACATAGATCAAGGTGAGTTTGTTTACGTTGTTGGTCCTAGTGGTGCCGGGAAAACGTCGTTTATTAAGATGATGTACCGTGAAGAGGTGCCGACCAAAGGAAAAGTCTATGTGAATAAGGTAGATGTCGGTAATATCAAAGAACGAAATGTTCCTTATTTACGTCGAGATATCGGGGTTATTTTCCAGGATTTCAAACTTTTGCCGAAACTTACTGCTTATGAAAATGTGGCATTTGCGTTAGAGGTTATTGAAGAAAATCCAAGGAAGATTCGTCGTAAGGTGATGGATGTACTTGATCGTGTGGGGCTTAAGCACAAGGCTCGCTTTGTTCCAGCTCAGCTATCTGGTGGTGAACAGCAAAGAGTGGCAATTGCGCGTGCGATTGTTAATAACCCTAAATTGATTATTGCCGATGAGCCAACGGGTAACTTGGACCCTGATACGTCGTGGGAGATTATGAAAATCTTTGATGAGGTCAATGCCAGTGGGACAACCCTTGTGATGGCGACTCACAGTAAAGAAATTGTTAATACCATTCGTAAGCGTGTTATTGCCATGGAAAAAGGCCAAATAGTAAGAGATGAACATCGAGGGGAATACGGATATGAAGATTAATACGGCCAAAAGACATTTAAGAGAAGGAACGAAAAACATTATACGTAATGGGTGGATGACGATTGCTGCAGTTGGTGCAGTCACCACAACTTTAATTCTAGTTGCCGCCTTCCTGATGTTAATTCTAAACCTAAATCAAATCGCAGATAATATTGAATCTGATGTTGAGATTCGTGTTTATATAGACTTAAACACAAGTGAAGACGAGATTGATGAGTTAGGTGAGCAAATTGCTAGTATAGATCAAGTTTCCGATCATTATTTTTCATCAAAAGATGAAGAGCTAGAGATGTTGATTGAGGATTTAGGTGAAGAGGGAGAAGCTTACGAATTATTCGAACAGGATAATCCACTTAACCATGTTTACGTGATTAGTACAGAGCAGGCAGAAGATTTATCCGGTGTAGCTAATCGAATTGATCGAATGGATCATGTCGATGAAGTCAATTATCGAAGTGATGTGGTTGATCGTTTACTAGAGTTTAATAAATATGCTAGATACATAGGGATTATCTTTATTACGGCATTATTATTAACAGCTAGCTTCTTAATCTCTAACACGATTAGAATGACGATTACGGCTAGAAAAGATGAGATCGGCATTATGCGTTTAGTTGGTGCGAAAAATAGCTTTATTCGCTGGCCGTTCTTTGTTGAAGGTATGTTGACAGGAGTTTTAGGTGCGTTTCTACCAGTTGTTTTAGTCCTTGGTGGTTACCACTTCTTATATAACAGCTTGAGTGAGCAGATCAATTTCTCATTTGTTGAGCTATTACCGTGGAATCCGTTTGCATGGCAATTATCACTGATTCTACTAGGAATTGGAGCTTTAATTGGCATTTGGGGAAGCGTCATGAGTGTACGCAAATTCTTGAAGATCTAACTAGTCTATCATCAAGCCAAAAATATGCCATAAAGGGGAGAAACTGAATTGTCTAAAAAAGCAATATCGTTCTTAACTCTTATTCTATTATTAGCTAGTACACTAACCTTTTCAGAAATTGGTTCAGTAGAAGGGCAAACATTAGAAGAAATTGAAGAAGAACTGCGTGAAGTTGAGAGAGAACGTCAAAATGTTAACCAAGAACTCAGTAGTTTGCAAGATCGCTTATCAGAAATTGAGGCTCAGCAGGCTGAGACTAAATCTGAGTTGGACCAGATTGTTGGTGAGATTGAGCAAACAGAGCTAGAGATTCAACAAAAAGAATTAGATATCGATATTACAGAAACAGAGATTAAACAACTTGAAGAGGAAATAAACGTTTTAGAAGAAGAAATTGCTGATCTAGAATCTGAGATAGAGCAACTAGAAGAGGAAATTGTTATAACCGAAGAACGAATTGATCAGCGTGAGGACTTACTGAAAAACCGTTTGCGTGCACTACAGCGAAATGGTGGTTCTGTTCAATATATTGAAGTGGTTTTAGGTGCGAAGGATTTTGGGGAATTTATCAGTCGTGCTAGTGCAGCTAGTAAGTTGATGGATCAGGACCAGAGTATTATTAGTGATCACTTTGATGATAAAGAGTACTTAGAAGAAACGGTAGCTACCGTTGAACAGTCAAAGCTCGAGGTTGAAGGTAATAAAGAAGAAGTTGAAGGGAATAAAACGGAACTAGAAGATAAACACAACACGCTAATGACACAGAAACAGGAACTAGATTCTTTAGTTGCTTCATTAGAACAACGTCGTGAAGAACAAAATGTTGTTTTAGCTAGTTTAGAAGAAGAAGAAGATCATATTGAAGACATCCAACTTTCATTAGAGGAAGAAGAGGAATTATTAAGTCGACGTGAATCTGTCTTAGAGGATGCTAAACGAGCAGCTCAATCAGATAGTGGAGGAAGTTCAAGTTTTATGACACCGACGACCGGGTATATTTCTTCACACTTTAATCCAAATCGAGTTCACCCTATTTATGGAACGGCAAGACCTCATAATGGTGTAGATATTGCGAATTCTAGAGGGACTGCAATTAATGTAGCGGCTACTGGCGTGGTTTATGACACGATTACAGGCTGTGTAGAAGGCAATATGTCATGTGGTGGTGGATTTGGTAATGCCGTTTTCGTTTCCCACGTTGTAAACGGCGAACAATTTGATACGGTTTATGCCCACCTACAATCAGTTCAGGTAAATCCAGGCCAGACGGTTTCTCAAGGTCAGCAAGTAGGAACAATGGGTTCAACCGGTTCATCAACAGGTCCACACTTGCATTTTGAGATTCACCCAGGTGGTTATGGAAATGCAGTTAACCCGATGAACTATATTAGTGCACCTTAAACAGACAAGTTTAATTCGGTTTACGGACAAGAGATGTTATAGTAACATAAAGGCATTACACGAGAGTGTGGTGCTTTTATGTTTATTTTTTAATATGAATAGAATTAGTGTCTAAATTTAATAATCATATGAAATAATGACTAAAGTAAGTTATCAAATTATATGCTTTAATAGATGAACAAAATGTGCTTGCTGGGGTGAAAAATAATGAACATTAATAAGAAACTTTTGATCGTTCTACTGTTACTAGCTTTTTTAGTAGGTGGAACGGTAACGGCAACGGCTATGTCATTAGCTAGTGGCAGCGATGAACCAGAAGTAGAAGATTCAACAGATCCATCTGACTCTGAGGAACCACCTCAAGAGGAATCAGGAAAGGAATTGTCGCCTTCGGATGATTATGCGTTCTTTAATCAAGTGATGGAGATGATTCAGGAAAATTACCGAGATGAAGTCGATGAAGAACTGCTTTATGAAGGCGCTATTGAAGGTATTGTTAATTCATTAGATGACCCCTTCAGTGAATATATGGATTCTGAAGCAACGGAAGAATTTAATTCACAAATAGAGTCTTCATTTGAAGGAATTGGTGCAGAGGTTACTCAACGAGATGATCAAATTACCATTATTGCACCAATTGGGGAATCACCTGCAGAAGAAGCAGGCTTAAGACCGAACGACCGGATCCTTGAAGTTGATGGTGAATCAATGGAAGGGTATACGGTAACTGAAGCTGTTTCATTAATCCGTGGTGAGAAAGGAACGGATGTTGTTTTAACGATTGACCGTGTAGGAGAAGATGAGCCTTTTGAAGTCGTTATTACACGTGATACAATTCCGTTAACAACGGTGTATGCTGACGTTCAGGAGTATCAAGACCAGCGAGTTGGTATTTTAGAAATTCGCTCTTTCGGAGAGGGAACTGCTGAGGAATTTGCTGAAGAACTAGAGCGACTTGAATCAGAAGAAAATATTGATGGTTTAGTATTAGATGTCCGTGGTAATCCAGGTGGCTTATTCACGTCAGTTGAGCAAGTTCTAAGTCATTTCATGGATGGCGATGATCCTTATGTCCAGACATCTCGTCATGATATTGAACCAGAGCCTTATTACTTAAATGGCCGTGGCGAAAAGGATTATCCGATTTCTGTATTAATTAATGAAGGTAGTGCCAGTGCGTCTGAGATTTTGGCCGCAGCGATGAAAGAAGTTGGTGGCTATGAGATCGTTGGTCAAACGACTTTTGGTAAAGGAACGGTTCAACAAACGATGCCTTTAGGCGACGGTATGTTAAAATTAACGGTACTCAATTGGTTAACCCCAGAAGGTAATGAAATTGAGGAAGTAGGGGTTGAACCTACGATTGAAGTAGAACAACCGGATTATTACTATCTGACGCTCATTCAAACAGAAGAACCCTTACAATTAGATATGAATAATTCAGAAGTTGAAAAGTTACAAATTATGCTAGAAGGTTTAGGTTACGATATCAACCGGACCGATGGCTATTTTGATGAAGACACCCAACAAGTTGTCGAAGAATTTCAGCAAGCAGAAGGATTAGATGCGACAGGAGTAGTCGATGAGGCAACTGAAGAACGTTTAGAAGAATTAATTCTAGAGGCTGTAACTGACCCTGCGAATGATGTTCAGTTACAAACAGCCGTTGAATCTTTATTCCAATAAGCTACAATTTATCGATGAATGTTGCTAGAAAAGATGGCTCAATCTTTATTGGGTCATCTATTTTTTACATAAGTACACATTTGATTAGCAGGAATTTATCATAGGGCTGCAGAAATTAATAGTATACGGACAAACAGGAACGAGGAGGGCATCAGCATGTGGTTAGATTGGTTACAGGAATTAGGTTTTGGTTTGTTATGGTTATTTGCGCAGCCTATATTATATGCAGCCATAGCTCTATCATTTTGGACAGGCTACTTACGCATCAAAGCTGATCGCCAACAAATCGGGCATCGAGTGTTCCCGCTACATGCTGAGTGGAAGGGAACCTGGTTATGGGGTTTATTGTTTGGCTTAATCCTCTCAGTTGCTTTCGTTGCCGTTGGAGTTATATTGACATGGGAGTGGCTATTACTTTGGTCAGCCGTCACGATTGTATTGATGGCGAGCCATCAGGTTTACCTACTATCGCCTGCTTATACACTCGGCTTAACAATTATCGCTGTTTGGGCAATTGATTTCTGGAATTTAACGGTGATCAACTCGGACGTAACCACCAGCATATTACAGGTGGAATCGGTCAGCTCGATCTACTTAATGTTGGCTTTATTACTAGCCGAGTTTGTCTTAATTTATACAACTAAAAGGTCAAACACGTTCCCTCAATTAAAAAAAGGAGACCGAGGGAAGTACATCGGCATTCATCATGCCAAACGATTGATGTTGATCCCATTACTGGTTCCACTGCCTTTTGGTACGGTTACCTTAAATGAATATTTATTTTGGTGGCCTATGTTTGGTAGCGAAGGAAGTGGCATGAGCTTCGTCCTTTTTCCATATATAATTGGGTTTTCCCAGCGCTTCCAAGGTATGTATAGTGATACGGGGGCTAGAAGAGTTGCTTGGTATGTTTTGGGGGTAACGATTTTGCTTATTGGTGGAGCGACTATTACTTACGGTGAGCCAATCTTATCACTAAGTTTAGTCGTGATCGCTATTGGGGCGCGTATCCTCATTCAGTTATTAACACGCTATTTTGATCAGGAAAAACGCCCGGTTTATACACCTGAAGTAGACGGGATTACGGTTGTCGGTGTTGTTCCTGGGTCACCTGCTGATGATATGGGATTAATTATCGGTGAAAAAATTGAACGTGTTCACGATGTACCAGTGACAAATGAGTATGAGTTTTATGATGTATTGAGCGATAACCGAACCTATTGTAAGCTGAACGTTCGTGATCTAAATGGGGAAATCAGGTTCGTGCAACGTCCGTTATACGAAGGTGAGGATCACGAATTAGGCTTGATCTTTGTGAAAGAAACACCACGATTTACCTTACAATCAGAGACCATAAGCTTAGACGGAAATTGAAAGGAGTGACTCGCCACTTCTTTCAATTTTTTTATTTCGTTGTAAAAAGCCTTTCTTTTGCAAAATGCCCAATAAAAAAATATTCTTTTAATGTAAGGAAAAATCAATATAGAATACATGTTCGTATTTTTGTGTTAAGATATAATATAGAATAACTTTAGTTGGGGATGATGTTGTGGAACATTCATTTAAACTAGAATCTAAATTTGAACCTCAAGGTGATCAGCCAAAAGCGATAAAAGAGCTGGTTAACGGAATTCACCAAAATAAAAAACACCAAACGTTACTGGGAGCAACAGGGACGGGGAAGACGTTTACCGTTTCGAATGTCATTCAGGAAATTGACCGTCCGACTCTTGTGATTGCTCATAACAAGACGTTAGCGGGTCAGCTTTATAGTGAATTTAAAGAGTTCTTTCCTAATAACGCGGTTGAGTATTTTGTTAGCTATTATGATTATTATCAGCCAGAGGCATATGTGCCACACACGGATACATATATCGAGAAGGATGCTAGTATCAATGATGAAATTGATAAGTTAAGGCACTCAGCGACGTCTTCGTTATTTGAACGGAATGATGTGTTGATCGTGGCTAGTGTTTCTTGTATCTATGGCTTAGGTTCGCCAACAGAATACAAGGAGCTCGTTTTGTCTTTACGTGTTGGTATGGAAAAAGAGCGCAATCAAGTGTTAAGAGAGTTAGTTGACATTCAATATGCTCGGAATGACATTGATTTTCAGCGTGGAACTTTCCGTGTGCGTGGCGATTCAGTCGAAATTATTCCGGCTTCTCGTGAGGAGCATTGTATAAGAATTGAATTTTTCGGTGATGAGATTGATCGGATTCGTGAAGTTGATGCCTTGACTGGTGAAATTCTTGGCGATCGTGATCACGTGGCTATTTTCCCAGCTTCTCACTTCGTAACCCGTGAAGAGAAGATGAAACGGGCGATTAAGAATATCGAAAAAGAGTTAGAAGAGCAATTAGAAAAATTCCATGAAGAAGGTAAACTTCTTGAAGCGCAGCGCCTGGAACAGCGGACCAATTATGATCTTGAAATGATGCGCGAGATGGGCTTTTGCTCAGGAATTGAGAATTACTCGCGTCATTTAGCATTTAGAGAGCCAGGATCAACTCCCTATACATTACTTGATTACTTTCCTGATAACTCTTTAATAGTTATTGATGAATCGCACGTGACGCTTCCACAGATTCGAGGCATGTTTAACGGTGACCAAGCTCGTAAACAAGTGTTAGTGGATCATGGTTTTCGTCTACCATCGGCTATGGATAACCGCCCACTTAAGTTTCATGAGTTTGAACAGCATGTAGATCATGCTCTATATGTATCTGCGACGCCAGGTCCGTATGAACTAGAGCATTCACCTAAGATGACTGAGCAAATTATCCGTCCAACTGGATTGCTAGATCCGCAAGTCGATGTACGCCCAATTAAGGGTCAAATTGATGACTTAATTGGTGAAATTAATAAACGGATTGAACGAGAAGAACGTGTGTTAGTGACGACGTTAACGATTAAGATGTCTGAGGATTTAACGAATTATCTACAAGAGATGGGGATTAAAGTTGCCTATCTACACTCTGAAATTAAAACGCTTGATCGGATTCAAATTATCCGTGATTTGCGCCTCGGAAAATATGATGTCTTAGTTGGGATTAATCTATTAAGAGAAGGTTTAGACATTCCAGAGGTCTCACTGGTCGCCATTTTAGATGCAGATAAAGAAGGCTTCCTACGTTCTGAGCGTTCCTTGATCCAAACAATTGGCCGGGCTGCTCGTAATGAAAACGGTGAAGTGATTATGTATGCTGATAAAATGACCGATTCGATGAAAGTCGCGATTGATGAGACCAATCGTCGTCGTGAGAAGCAAATGGCATATAACGAAAAACATGGGATTACCCCAACAACGATTAAAAAGGACATTCGTGATGTCATTCGTGCAACTTATGAGGCAGATGATGTTGATACGGATGATCAAATCGAGCAGTATAAGAAACTGTCTAAAGAAGAGAAAGCTGAGCTAATCGATCGTTTAGAAACAGAGATGAAGCAAGCTGCTAAAGACTTAGACTTTGAAAAAGCGATGGAACTACGTGATGCGATGTTGGAGTTGAAAGCGGAAGGATGAATGGTTCATGAAATCAATTACGATACAAGGAGCTAGAGCACATAATTTAAAAAATGTTAATGTGACGATTCCTAAAAATAAACTAGTGGTCATGACCGGTTTATCGGGCTCAGGTAAGTCATCATTGGCCTTTGATACGATTTACGCGGAAGGACAAAGACGGTACGTAGAATCATTATCAGCCTATGCTAGACAATTTTTAGGGCAAATGGATAAACCGGATGTCGATGCGATTGAAGGTTTATCTCCAGCGATTTCGATTGACCAGAAAACGACGAGTAAGAACCCACGGTCAACAGTTGGAACGGTGACAGAGATCTATGACTATTTGCGTTTATTATTTGCTCGTGTAGGAAAGCCAATCTGTCCGATTCACGGAGAGGAAATCTCAGCGCAAACTGTTGAACAAATGGTTGATCGTGTTTTAGAACTAGAAGAACGAACCAAATTACAAATCTTAGCGCCAGTCATTTCAGGGCGCAAAGGTGAACATAAGAAAGTTATTGAGGATCTGAAGAAAGAGGGGTATGTCCGTTTAAGAGTTAATGGGGACATGCGAGAAATTTCCGAGGAGATAGATCTCAATAAAAATAAAAAACACACAATAGAGGTCGTAATTGACCGGATTATCGTTAAAGAAGGGATCGAATCGAGACTAAGTGATTCGATTGAAACCGCGTTAAAATTAAGTGATGGTCAAGTTGTGATCGATTTAATTGATGGGGGCGAGATGTTATTTAACGAACATCATGCATGTCCGAAGTGTGGGTTTACGATTACGGAGCTCGAGCCAAGATTATTTTCCTTTAATAATCCATTAGGTGCTTGTCCAACTTGTGATGGCTTAGGCTCCAAGTTAGAAGTCGATTTAGACTTAGTCATTCCTGATAAGACCTTAAGCTTAAATGAAGGAGCAATTGTCCCGTGGCAACCGATTTCATCACAATACTACCCCCAGCTTTTGGCTTGTGTCTGTGAACACTATCAAATTGATATGGACACACCAGTTAAAGATTTATCAAGAGATCAACTGGAAAAAATCTTATACGGTAGTGGGGAAGAGAAGATTTTATTCCGATACGAAAATGATCAGGGCAGTGTCAGGGAAAATGAGATCTTCTTTGAAGGTGTCTTAAATAATATCGCGCGACGCTACCGTGAGTCTTCATCAAGTTTTATTCGTGAAACAATGGAGAAATACATGGCCCAATCTGCGTGTTCAACATGTGAGGGCTATCGATTAAATGGTGAAGCTTTGGCAGTTAAAATCGAAGGAAAGCATATTGGTCAAGTAACTGATTTATCAGTGGCGCACGGCTTAGATTGGATTAATCATGTGACGTTAAGTGAAAAGGAAGCGAAAATTGCTCAGATGATTATTAAAGAAATTAAGGATCGCTTAACCTTTTTAGTTAACGTTGGGTTAAGTTACTTGAATTTATCACGTTCTGCCGGAACCTTATCAGGTGGAGAGGCTCAAAGAATCCGTCTAGCTACCCAAATTGGCTCAGCGCTAACCGGAGTTTTATATGTGCTTGATGAGCCTTCGATTGGGTTACATCAGCGTGATAATGATCGCTTAATTAATACGTTAAAACGAATGCGTGATTTGGATAATACGCTCATAGTTGTTGAGCATGATGAAGATACGATGTTAGCGGCTGATTGGCTCGTTGATATTGGCCCAGGAGCTGGAGCACAAGGTGGAGAAATAGTGGCCAGTGGTTCTCCAGATGAAGTGATGAAAGACCCTGATTCACTGACTGGTCAATATTTAAGTGGTCAAAAATTTATTCCATTGCCAGCTGAACGTAGACCAGCTGATGAAAAACGGATGCTTACGATTCGAAATGCATCTGAAAATAATTTAAAACATGTGGATGCTTCCATTCCGCTCGGGTTGATGACGGTCGTAACAGGTGTATCAGGTTCAGGTAAAAGTACGCTTATCAATGATATTTTATATCAATCACTATCCAAAAACTTACACCGTGCAAAAGTAAAACCAGGTCAACATGACACGATCGAAGGGATTGATCATTTAGAAAAAGTGATCGATATTGACCAATCACCTATTGGCCGAACGCCTCGTTCTAACCCTGCAACATACACTGGAGTGTTTGATGATATCCGAGATGTGTTTGCTCAGACGAGTGAAGCGAAAATGAGAGGATATAAAAAAGGACGTTTCAGCTTTAATGTTAAAGGTGGACGCTGTGAGGCTTGTCGTGGTGACGGGATTATTAAAATTGAGATGCACTTTTTACCGGATGTTTATGTTCCATGTGAAGTTTGTCATGGAAAACGGTATAATCGTGAAACTTTAGAAGTTAAATATAAAGGCAAGAGTATTGCAGATGTCTTAAATATGCGTGTGGAAGAGGCTTTAGAGTTCTTTGAAAATATTCCGAAGATTAAGCGCAAACTGCAAACCGTTGACGATGTTGGCTTAGGTTATGTTCGCTTAGGGCAACCAGCCACTACGTTATCTGGTGGAGAAGCGCAACGAGTCAAATTAGCTAGTGAACTCCATCGCCGTAGTAATGGACGTTCACTCTATATTTTAGATGAACCAACGACTGGCTTGCATGTTGCAGATATTGCACGGCTTTTAAGGGTATTGCAACGTTTAGTGAAAAATGGCGATACCGTTTTAATCATTGAACACAATCTAGATGTGATCAAAACGGCTGATTACTTAATCGATTTAGGTCCTGAAGGTGGTGACGGTGGCGGTCAAATTATTGCCACGGGTACACCTGAAGAGGTTTCTGAAGTGACAGAATCACATACAGGACAATACTTAAAGCCTATTTTAGAGCGAGATCGCAAACGAATGAAAGGTCAGTTGACTGCACAGACAACGACTTAATTTTACTGGGGGGATACACATGAAAACGATCAATCAAGAAGAGGTTCAAAAATATATCGATCAATTTGCTAATGAACCTGTCTATATTCATTTAGAAACAACCAACGGCGCCTATGCCAAACATTTTGATAAGACAGCTCATAATGTTGGTGCTTACATTCGTAATGCCCAAATTAAATATGAACGTGGAAAGATTATTAAATCAGATGACTTTGATACGTACCGTGTTGGATTAAAGACAGGTGGTTGGGTTTACGCTGAAGGGTTAACTGATTATGAGTTTAATGATGAAGGTCAATTATTACTAGCTGGGCATGACCAACAAGGACGCCTAATGGTAGCCTTACAAATCAGCCCTAAACCATTTAGAATGTAAGGAAGGGGAGTCAACGAAATGGATTATTCACAACATAAGCATGTCGTCATTATCTATCCACACCCAGATGATGAATCCTTTGGGACATCTGGTACGATTTTAAACTTTAGAGAAGCAGGCGTTCCTGTTACTTATCTTTGTGGAACGTTAGGGGAAATGGGGCGCAATATGGGTAGTCCGTTTTTTGCTAACCGTGAAACATTACCAGAGATTCGCAAGCAGGAGTTAATCGATGCTTGTAATGTATTAGATATGAACTTAGAAATGTTAGGTTATCGTGATAAAACAGTTGAATTTGAATCACGCGACGATATTGCACAGCGCCTAAAGCAATTTATTGTCGATTTAGGAGCGACACTAGTGATCACTTTCTACCCTCCTTATGCGGTCCATCCCGACCACAATGCTATGGGTGCAGCAGCCTTTGAAGCGGTGAAAGGGATCGAGCCAGAAAATCGCCCGGAGCTATGGGCAACAGCTATTATTAATAATCGCAATGAAGTATTGGGCGAGCCAGATATCGTTGTCGACACCGAATCGGTTTTTGAAAAGAAACTTGAAGCTATTAAAGCTCATCGTTCACAAGCAGAAGGCATGTTAAGTAAAATGCGTGAGAGCTCCGATTTTATAGGTGAATATGAAAGTGCATTACAACGCTTGCAATTCGAAAGTTTTTATCGAATTGATGTTGATGAATTAGATGAGTAATTAAAGTCTCCGTCTCTAGTAGGAGTCTTGGAATTGAATTTTTCAGTCGATTGGTTGATTCCTTCTTCTAATCTTTGCCGTATAATAGTAGGAAAGATGGAACGATTAGGAGGAAATCCTTATGAGTGAAAAGAGAAGAAAGATACTAAATTTACTAGAAGAAGGGCATATTACAGCAGAAGAGGCTGATGAATGGTTAGAGGCCCTGGATCAAGCTGAGGCAAAGGAAAGCCAAACGAACACTGAGAAAACGTCTGAAAAACAAGAGTCATCTGGTGATTTTTCCAAAACGTTAAAACGTGACTTGAAGAACTTTACTGAAGGAATCTTCAATTTTATTGATGATACTTTCCAACGAGTGAAGGATGGCCCGTTTGAATTTAGTTTCAATCATTCAGTAGTGAAGCGAACGTATGATTATTCCAAAGACCATGTGAAGCATTTGAATATCGATTTAGCTAATGGGACATTGGAATTTATTCCAACAGAAGAAGAGAATGTTGAAATCTATGTGAAAGCAAAAGTTTTTAAAGAAACCGACCAAGATCGAGCCGACCGAATCTTTGATCAATCATTCTCTATTAGTAATGAAAATGACATGCTGAAAATTGAACAAGATCGAAAAGATATTTCCATCGATTTGAAAGTCCATTTACCAAAACAGCAATATGAAAACGTGTTTATTAAAACCATTAATGGCTCGATTAAAGCTCACGGTATCATATGGACTTCTGCCCGTATTTCAACGGTTAACGGAAGCGTAAAGATGTTTGACTTTACTGGAGAGACGTTATATGTCGATACGAAGCATGGATCGGTTCGCATGGATGAAACTAAATTAAGTAAAGTCAAATTAGACACTGTTACAGGCTCTGTATTTTACGATGGAGAAGTTGATCAAATTAATACCAATGTGACTACAGGAAGTGTTCGTGTTTATGTCCATAATGATGACGCTCGGCACGCCGACTTAAATGTCGCAACAGGATCAATTCAGTTATATGTGCCAAAGGATATGTATATCAATGGAACAGCTAGTACAACTGTAAGTAGTGTAGATATTGACCTTCCTCGTGCAAAAGTCAAACGATTAGATGAGCAGATGATGAAAAAAGTCACCCAATTCATCTATGCTGAAGAAGGAGAAGAGTATTTCGACGTCGATCTTTCTACAAAAACGGGCAGTATAAGAGTCTATAATATCTCTAAGTAAGCTGGTTCATTAAAGGGGTTATGAAGTATGTTAAAAAACTGGTTAATCGCCATTATCGTAAACGCCATCGCGATTATTGCAGTGGCAGAATTATTTGAAGCTTTTTATATTGAAGACTTTGGGATCGCCCTACTAGCGAGTTTTATATTGTCGATATTAAATGTAATTGTAAAACCTATTTTAGTCCTATTCACCTTACCAATCACTTTTATCACATTAGGTTTGTTTTTGTTTGTGATTAATGCGATTACCTTAATGCTAGCCCAATGGATTATTGGCGACACCTTTGTGATCGACGGCTTCGGGTGGGCACTCATTGCCTCAATTATCATCTCGATTTTAAATGTGTTGTTACAAAGCTTATTTAAACAAGTTGTTCGATAAAGAAGAAGTTGTAGAAAACTTGGCGAAAGCCAAGTTTTTTTGTTGTTAGGAACTGAGAGGGGGCTGTCCGACTGTGGCGAGGGTTGATCCGACTGAGAGAGGTGTCTGTCCGACTGTGGCGAGGGTTAATCCGACTGTGGAGAGGGTTAATCCGACTGAGAGAGGGGTCTGTTCGACTGTGGAGAGGGTTAATCCGACTGAGAGAGGGGTCTGTTCGACTGTGGAGAGGGTTAATCCGACTGAGAGAGGGGTCTGTCCGTCTGTGGAGAGGGTTGATCCGACTGAGAGAGGGGTCTGTCCGACTGTGGCGAGGGTTGATTCGACTGAGAGCGATCTCTGTCCGTCTGTGGCGAGGGTTAATCCGACTGAGAGAGGGGTCTGTCCGACTGTGGAGAGGGTTGATTCGACTGAGAGCGATCTATGTCCGACTGTGAGAGGGATACATCCGACGCTCAGGAGACGAATCCGATCGTGAGCGACAACGATCCGATTTTCAGGTGAAGAACCCTCTCCAGTACCCTTCAATTGTCAGATTGATTCATATCGATTATGATTGTTTTGTGATATAGTTAAATTTGTAATTATGAACGATTTTATGGACTAAACAACCTAAGAAAATTTGTGTGATTAATAGCTATAACATAGGAGGAGATACGGATGGTTAAAGTCCGTACGCAGGATTTGATTGATCGATTTGAACTTGAATTAGTAGCCGGAAAAGACGGTGTCCACCGTGAGATTGTCACCAGTGACATTTCTCGTCCTGGTATGGAAATGGCGGGGTATTTCACCCATTATCCTAAAGAACGTTTACAGTTAATGGGGCGTACGGAGGTTTCGTTTTTGTATGATTTGACGGAGCCTGAGGTACGTGATCGTATGGAGAATTTGTGTACAGATGTGACTCCTGGGATTGTGATTACTCGTGGTATGGAAGTTCCGAATGCGCTTAAAGAGGCGGCAGATCAGGCCGGAGTTCCGGTGATGCGATCGCCATATAAAACGACTCGTGTCATTAGTCGTCTGACGAACTTTTTAGAAACGAAATTTGCTCCAACTACGGCAGTGCACGGCGTTTTAGTCGATGTGTATGGTGTAGGTGTCTTAATAACTGGTCAAAGTGGAATCGGAAAGAGTGAAACAGCACTAGAGCTAGTTAAACGTGGCCACCGTTTAGTGGCAGATGATAATGTTGAAATTCGCCAGGAGGATTATGATACGTTGATTGGCAACCCACCGAATTTAATCGAACACTTACTGGAAATACGGGGATTAGGAATTATCAATGTGATGACGCTTTTTGGTGCAGGAGCGGTTCGTAATTTTAAACGAATCTCATTAGTAGCTAATTTAGAGCTCTGGGATGCTGAGAAGCAGTATGACCGGCTAGGTCTTGATGAAGAAACGATGAAAATTATGGATGTTCGTTTGCCAAAAGCAACAATCCCGGTTCGTCCAGGGCGTAACTTATCGGTTATTATTGAGGTTGCAGCGATGAATTTCCGTTTAAAGAAAATGGGTGTGAATACGGCAGAGGAGTTTTCTGAAAGGTTAAATGCTGTCATAGACGTCGATCATAACGAAATAGAATAAGGGGGAGTAGATCATGTATGAAGCTTGTGCATATGAACCGTATGACCGAGTATTTATCGAGCTAGGGCCTTTACCTGTATTCTGGTACGGTTTTTTGATTATGCTGGGTGCTTTAATTGGTCTGATTGTAGCCACAAAAGAAGCTAAAAGATTAGGCTTACATAAGGACTTTTTCGTCGATTTACTAGTCTTTGCCATTCCAGCAGCGATTATTGGTGCTAGATTATATTACGTCATTTTTGAGTGGGAACGCTATAACTCGTTAATAGAAATTATTGATATCCGTGAAGGTGGCTTGGCGATTCACGGTGGATTGATTGGTGCGTTGTTAGTTGCTTATTTTTATGCAAAGATCAAGAACGTATCATTCTGGAAGATTGCTGATATTGCTGCACCAAGTATTTTGATCGGGCAAATGTTGGGCCGTTGGGGGAACTTTATGAACCAAGAGGCTTATGGGGGTCCGATTTCACAAGAAGTTTATCAAAGTTTCCACCAGTACATTCCAAGCTGGATTATGAATAATATGTGTGTCGATGGTGTTTATCATCACCCGACATTTTTATATGAATCGATGTGGAGTGCGCTAGGAATTATCTTCTTGCTCATCCTACGATATAAAGTGAATCCACGTCGAGGTGTGATTTTCTTAAGTTACCTCATTTGGTATTCATTTGGTCGTTTCTTTATTGAGGGGATGCGAACTGACAGTCTCTATTTAATCGGTGAGTTGCGCACTGCTCAGTTAGTTTCGATCTTATTAATTGTCGGTAGTTTATTCTTAATGTACTACAGAAAGAAACAAGGTTATGCTGATGAGCTGTATGACGGAACCAATTTGAATAAACGTAAAAAAGGTAAGTCACAAAAAGCTGGGCAAAAGCAGAAAAATAAAAAGAAAAAATAACCATTAGGAAAAGGGAGTTCTGGAGTTGAATGAAACGCTAAAAAAAGGATTACAAAGTGGATTTTCAGTTACATGGGCTTTAGGGAAAATTATTTTTCCAATTACCGTGATTGTTATGATGCTCCGTTACACGCCAGTATTTCCGATGCTCATTAGCTGGTTGGAGCCAATTATGAGATTCTTTGGGTTACCGGGAGAAGCGGCTGTACCGCTTGTCCTCGGTAACCTACTGAATCTATATGCCGGAATCGGGGCTATTGTTAGCTTTGATTTCACTGTGAAAGAAGTTTTTATCTTAGCGATCATGCTATCATTTTCTCATAATTTAATTATCGAATCGGCCGTCGCTTCCAAAGTAGGGGTTAACTTTTGGCTAATTATGAGCGTTAGGGTCGGTCTTGCGATGTTTGCGGCTGTAATGATTAACTTGTTTTGGCAAGGTGGAGGTGAGCTTGCTCAATACGGTTTGATTTCTAATGAAGGGTCTTCTCCTGAGGGTTGGGCAGAAATTGTATTTACTGCTATACAGACCGCATTTATCAGTATCTTGCAACTAGCAGCGATTGTTATTCCACTTATGGTTGCAATTCAATGGATGCGCGATCAAAAGTGGCTAGATTGGATGTCAAATAAGCTAGCACCGATGACGAAAGTGATTGGCGTTCAAAAAAATGCTTCAATGACTCTAGTTGCTGGCTTAACGATTGGTTTAGCTTATGGAGCTGGCCTTATGATTCAAGCCGTGAAAGAAGACAATGTATCGAAAAAGGATATGACGCTCGTTTTGATCTTCTTAGTTACTTGTCACGCTGTTGTTGAGGATACCCTTGTCTTTGTACCACTGGGGATACCGGTATGGCCACTGTTATTAATTCGCTTAGTCGCAGCTATCCTATTAACGGCACTGATTGCTTATATTTGGAAGCGAATGGAGAAGAATAAGGAACACGAAACGAGAGAGGATGCAGTCGTATGACAATCAAGACATTACTATTTGACTTAGATGGAACGTTAATTGATTCCAATGAATTAATTATTGAATCGTTTAAACATACCTTGCAGCAATATACCGATCAAGAGTATCAACGTGAAGATATTTTAAAGTTTATCGGGCCACCATTAAGAGACACTTTTGAGCAGGTACTACCTGACCAAGTGGATGAAATGATGCAGACCTATCGTGAGCATAACTTAGCCAATCATGATGCTTATATCCAAATGTACGATGGTGTTTATGAAACGATCAAATCATTGCATGAAAAAGGCATTCCGATGGCCATTGTTACAACCAAGATTAGAAGTACGGCCATTAAAGGGTTAGAGTTAACGGGATTAGACGAATTTTTTGATGTCGTTATTGGTTTAGATGATGTTAATCAAGCTAAGCCGGACCCAGAGCCAGTATTAAAAGGGATGAAGGCTTTAGATGGTGAAGCTGAAACAACGCTCATGATCGGTGATAACTCCCACGATGTTCATGCAGGGCAGCACGCAGGCACTAAAACAGCAGGTGTTTCTTGGTCAGCCAAAGGTCGGGAGTTTATCGAGTGGTTAGAGCCAGATTACGTTTTAGAACACATCTCTGATTTGCTCAAAATAGTCGAGGAGTGATCAGATGCGAAAGACAAAGCGATACCCTGTGTCCAAATCCAATTCACTATGGCAAATTTACGATACAGTCCCTTTGTTTAAAGTGATGAAAAACTTTATCTTTATTCAACTGGGGCGCTATTCCCCATCATTAAAGTTAAAAAACTGGATGTACCGACGATTTTTACGTATGAAAATTGATGACCAGACCGCACTCGCTTTAATGGTGATGCCAGATGTTATGTTTCCTGAAAAAATTTATATCGGTAAAAATGCCATTGTCGGGTACAATACGACGATTTTGGCGCATGAATATCTCATCAAAGAGTACCGCTTAGGTGATGTCATCATTGGAGATGAGGTTATGATTGGGGCTAATTGTACGATTCTACCAGGTGTGACAATCGCTGACGGTGCCGTGGTATCAGCTGCAACCTTGGTTCATGAAAATGTCCCGGCAGGAGCCTTTGTGGGTGGTAATCCGATGCGAGTGATCTATACGAAAGAAGAAATGGAACAAAGAAAACAAGCTGAGAAACAAAAATCAAAAAAATAATTCAATCACATCGAAACACATGTATTAAACAACGATCGTATTAGGTTTAATACGTGTGTTTTTTCTTCCCAAGATGAAAACTAGTATTGAAGATCTATTTATTCCAATTAACCGAACTTTCAAATGAACTTTCCTTTAGTTCTACTCTGCTTTTCGATAAAATGGAATAAAATACAAGTCGTTAAGAGAATGATAAGGTGAGGGGAATAAAAATGGAAAAGTTTATTTTATCGCTGGATCAAGGTACGACTAGTTCACGAGCGATCTTATTTAATCATGCTGGTGAGATTATTGAAGTGGCACAACAAGAGTTTACTCAATATTTTCCGAAACCGGGTTGGGTCGAGCACGATGCTAATGAGATTTGGACGTCTGTGCAACATTGCATGTCTGAGGTGTTAAGAAAAGCCGATGTCGATGCAAAACAAATAGCTAGTATAGGAATTACTAATCAGCGAGAAACAACCGTTGTCTGGAATCGCCAAACGGGTAAACCAATCCATAAAGCCATTGTCTGGCAGTCTCGGCAAACGGAGGATATTTGTGATGAGTTGAAAAAACAAGGCCATGAAGAACTGTTTAAGCAAAAGACAGGACTTCTGCTTGATCCTTATTTTTCTGGGACGAAAGTGAAATGGATTTTAGACCATGTTACAGGTGCGCGTGAACAGGCAGAAAACGGCGATCTATTATTTGGGACGATTGATTCGTGGTTAATTTATAAACTAACAGGTGGTCAAGTACATGTGACTGATTACTCCAACGCCTCACGGACGCTTATGTATAACATTCATGAGCTTAAATGGGATGAAGAGTTATTAGATTTATTATCGATTCCTAAAAGTATGCTTCCTGAAGTTAAGGATTCATCAACGGTTTACGGACATACGGTGGACTATCACTTCCAAGGTGAGAATGTTCCAATAGGTGGGGCATGTGGTGATCAGCAGGCAGCTTTGTTTGGTCAGGCTTGTTTTGAACAAGGAATGGCGAAAAATACCTATGGCACGGGCTGCTTTATGTTAATGAATACAGGCGCTGAAGCAGTAAGATCAGAACACGGTTTATTAACGACCTTAGCATGGGGAGTGAATGGCGAAGTTCAATACGCACTGGAAGGTAGCATTTTTGTTGCTGGTTCTGCTGTTCAGTGGTTACGAGACGGATTAGAATTGATTAAAACTTCGGCTGAAAGTGAAGATTATGCGACCCAAGTAAGCTCAACAGATGGAGTCTATGTGGTTCCAGCGTTCGTAGGCCTTGGTACGCCTTATTGGGATAGTCAAGCGAGAGGAGCTGTCTTTGGTTTAACACGTGGTTCAGAGAAGGCACATCTCATTCGTGCAACTCTTGAATCATTAGCCTATCAGACTAAAGACGTTGTCCACGCCATGATTGAAGATGCCAATTTACAATTGAAGAAGCTTCGTGTCGATGGTGGAGCGGTGACCAATAATTTCTTAATGCAATTTCAAAGTGACATGTTAGGTGTTGATGTTGAACGCCCATTAGTTAATGAAACAACCGCTTTAGGTGCCGCTTATTTAGCGGGTTTAGCAGTCGGCTATTGGGATAGTAAAGAAGATATCGCGAATCAGTGGGTCATCGATCGTACTTTTCACGCGAATATGACTGATAAAGAACGCCAAGCAAAATACGATGGTTGGAAGCGGGCTGTTAAGACCACACAAGTATTTACTTCCTAGATCGTCAGAAAGGATGTTGGACGTGTGCACATTTACGAATCAAAACCGCCAAGTGTCAAAAGAAGCCTTAAATGATCAGTTGGATGTCCTTGTGATTGGTGGCGGAATCACTGGGGCAGGAATTGCTTTAGATGCAGCGACTAGAGGGTATAAAGTAGCTGTATTGGATATGCAAGACTTTGCGGCAGGTACGTCTAGTCGTTCGACAAAACTGATCCATGGAGGACTTCGCTACTTAAAAAACTTCGAGGTAAAACTGGTATCCGAAGTCGGTAAAGAACGTGAGGTTGTTTATCAAAATGGCCCACATATCACTACTCCGGAATGGATGATGCTACCTTTTTATAAAAAAGGAACGTTTGGTCCACTATCTACTAACATCGGCTTACGTATATATGATCGTTTAGCTCGTGTCAAGAAGTTAGAACGCAGACAAATGTTATCGAGGAAAGAAACGCTAAAACGGGAACCCTTGTTAAAGGAAGAGGGCTTAAGAGGTAGTGGTTACTATGTCGAATATAAAACAGATGATGCTCGGCTAACTATTGAAGTTATCAAAAAAGCAGTTGAAAAAGGGGCACTCGCCTTTAATTATATGAAGGTTGATCAGCTATTATATAACGATGGCCGGGTAACAGGGGTGAAAGTACGTGATTTAATAACCGATGAAGCACATGAGATTAGAAGTCATCAAGTTATTAACGCAACGGGCCCATGGGTGGATGATGTTCGAATGATGGACCAATCTAAGCGAGGGAAGCAATTGTTTCACACGAAAGGAGTTCATTTAGTCTTTAGTCAATCCAAGTTTCCACTAAGGCAGGCAATCTATTTTGATACACCGGACGGTCGCATGGTCTTTGCTATTCCTCGAGACGGGAAAACTTATGTCGGAACAACGGATACGCAATATGAGGGTGATTTAACCTCACCAACAGTAACAGAGGCTGATATCGATTATATCATGAACGCAATTGGCTTCATGTTCCCTGAGGTCTTTTTATCTTCAGGTGATATCGAATCTACTTGGGCTGGAATTCGTCCACTTATTTATGAAGAAGGGAAAGACCCATCTGAAATATCAAGAAAAGATGAAATGATTCAATCTGACTCAGGTCTTATTTCGATTGCAGGTGGAAAATTAACAGGGTATCGCAAAATGAGTCAGCAGGTGATGAACTTAGTCTCAAGGCGATTGAGTGAGAATACAGGCAAGCCATACCAACGCTCACAAACCAAACGTCAGCCTATTGCTGGTGGGGAAGTTGGTGGATCACGAGGATTTGCTCAGTACATTCAGGAAAAAATTCGTGAAGCAGAAGAACACGATTTCCCTAAAAAGTTACTACTGCGTTGGATTAATCGGTACGGAGCTAATACTGATCAGATAATGCACCTTTACCAAACAGCTCCTAATCATATACCGATTGCAAAAGAAGTATACGCTGAATTAATTTACTGTCTTGAACACGAAGCTATTTATAAACCAGTTGATTTCTTCACACGTCGAACTGGAGCGTTATTTTTCGATATAGATTGGGTCATTCAACATAAAGAAGGAGTCATCCAAGTGATGAAAAACTATTTAGGCTGGGATTTAGACACAACTGTTCAATACACTCGCGAACTAGAAGAGGAAATGACCACGTCTTCTGTTGGAATGGTTGAATTAAAGTAGAGTTTATTCAGATTGCAGGTAGAATATCAACAAAACTTTAACATGGAGCCTACCGAAAGCCGTGATAGAATATGATATAATAGAAGTATCATGATCGTGTTTTACTAGGAGGACTCTATGCCAACCAGGTCTGAACAAACAACTAATCCAACTGAAAATATAGCGACATTTCGAAATGACGGTGACTTTTATTTTTCTTGCGGAATAAAAGCCTTTAAAAGGAAAAATTTCAAAAAAGCGGAAAAATGGCTGAAAAAGGCAATAGACCATGCGCCGACAAATGCGCTTTACCTATGCCAATTATCAGTATTATATACAGAACTCCACCAATATCATCTTGCTAATGATTTATTACAAAAGGTTTTAGAAACACATGATGACGATTACGTGGACTGTTATTATCTTTTAGCTAACAATCATGCCCATTTAGGGTTATTTTATGAGGCTAAAAGGTATGCAAATTTATATTTAGAAAAAGATACGGATGGTGACTTTAAAGAAGAAGTTGAAGACTTAATTAAAGTCATCAACCAAGTCATGTTTGAAGAAATTGAAGATGAAGATGTTGAGATCGATGATGAAGATGAGTTTATTATTTATCAGGAAACGGCATTTTTCCATTTAGAGCATGAGGAGTGGGGTGAAGCACTCCAAGTTTTAGAGGACTTAATGACTATTTATCCTGAGTATTTTCCAGCTAAACATGAGTATGCCTATGCACTCTTTCAATTAGGTGACCGAGAAGAAGCACTTACATTAGAGGAAGGGTGGTTTGAACAGGACCCCCAATCATTGCATAGCCGAATCAATCTGGTTTATTTTTATCATCAACTTGGCCTTGGTACGAAGCGTGACTATTTATATAGCTGCTTGGAAAATACTTATCCTACTTATGATGAGAAGAAAATGAAGTTAGCGATCCTTATGGCCCAGATCGGTCAATGCCAATCAGCAGTTGAACGATTTGAGCGAATTCCTAAAGGAAAAGCTGCTAATTATATGAGTTATTATTTATGGTATGGTTATGCTCTAAAGCAAACGGGTCAGCACGAACGAGCAGAACAACTGTGGCACAAGGCCAAACAACAACACCCAGTCATCGAACAATTAATAAAAGCACACCAATGGGATTAAGTAGTCCAGGCAGGGGAAGATAGAATAAGGCAAAACAATACTTTAAAGACAAGCAGAAAAGTTGTCGTTTTTACCATAATCTAATAAGATATAGTAGGAATTAATTAGAGAGGGACATCAAAGGAGTTGAGATTATGTCAGAGGACCGTATTTATGATGTGATTATTGCAGGAGCTGGACCTGCGGGTATGACAGCAGCCGTATATACTTCACGCGCAAATTTAGATACATTAATGCTCGAACGTGGCATGCCAGGTGGTCAGGTGGCCAACACAGAGGATGTCGAAAACTTCCCAGGCTTTGATCATATTTTAGGACCGGATTTATCTAATAAAATGTTCCAGCATGCTCAAAAATTTGGTGCGGAATATGCTTATGGTGATATTAAAGAAATCAAAGATGGTAAAGAGTATAAAACGGTTTTAGCTGGTGATAAAGAATATAAAGCACGTGCCGTCATTGTGACAACAGGAGCTCAGTATAAGAAGCTAGGTATTCCTGGTGAGGAAGAATTAGGCGGGCGTGGTGTATCATATTGTGCCGTTTGTGATGGTGCATTCTTTAAGGATAAAAACTTATTCGTCGTTGGTGGAGGAGACTCGGCTATTGAAGAGGGCGTGTATTTAACACGTTTTGCTCGTAAAGTCACGATTGTCCACCGCCGTGATGAATTACGTGCACAGAAGATCTTACAACAACGTGCGTTTGACAATGAAAAAATCGACTTCTACTGGAATACAGAGATGAAAGAAATTAAGGGTAAAGATGGTAAAGTCGGAAGCGCTGTTCTTTATAATAATGAAACAGGCGAAGAACGTGAAGAAGAAATCGACGGTGTTTTCATTTATATCGGCATGCTACCATTAAATGAGCCAATTAAAAATCTTGGAATTACAAATGAAGAGGGCTATGTTCCAACTAATGAAAACATGGAAACATCTGTCCCAGGAATCTTTGCTGCAGGTGATATTCGCGATAAAGAACTTCGTCAAATCGTCACTGCAACAGGCGATGGAAGTATTGCTGCTCAATCAGCGCAACACTATATTGAAAACTTACTGGAAGAGCTTGAAGTAAGTCAGTAAACCGTAATTACATCTTAACTGCGCTGTAATACGCATGAAACATTTATGGGGTATAATGAATTTAAATAATTGACCCCCTTTATTCTATATAAAGCTTCTGGAGCACAGGTAGTTAATCTCTACCTGTGTTTTTCTGTTTGGATTAACAAAGCGTTCTATTATACGACGATTAAATAAAACGTTCAATGAGCATTCATAGTCAGTGTTAGAGTTTCGATGTATAATAAAGTTAATAACCTACTTAAATGAGGGTGGTCAAACATGGTGAATTCAAATCAAAAAGTGGAGTTAGTCATCATAACAGGTATGTCTGGTGCAGGTAAAACAGTAGCCGTCCAAAGTTTAGAAGACCTCGGCTATTTTTGTGTAGATAACTTACCCCCAGCGTTATTACCAAAGTTTTTGGAATTAATGAAAGAAAATAAAGATAACAAAAAGCTAGCGGTTGTGATGGATTTACGTGGACGTGAATTTTTCGATGCACTCTATGAGACGCTTAGTCAGTTCACGAGTGATGAGGATATCAGAGAGCATGTTCTGTTTTTAGATGCCAATACAGAAACATTAGTTAAACGATATAAAGAGTCTCGTCGCTCACACCCTCTTGCCCCCGATGGTTTGCCGTTAGACGGAATAAAGCAAGAACGAGAAATATTAGATGAATTAAAAGGTCGTGCGCAAACGATTATTGATACATCAGAATTATCTGCTCGTGGTTTACGAGAGAAAATTCTTCATACCTATAAAGAAGAGAAGCAACATGTCTTTTCTGTACAATTTGTTTCCTTTGGGTTTAAACACGGAATACCAATCGATGCCGATTTAGTTTTCGACGTTCGTTTCCTACCTAACCCACACTACGTTGAGTCGATGAGAGAGTTAACAGGGTTAAATCAAGAAGTATCATCTTATGTGATGAAATGGAAAGAAACTCGACAATTCCTTCGTAAACTAACTGATCTTCTTGACTATATGTTGCCTCATTACCAACGTGAAGGGAAAAGTCAATTAGTCATCGGTATTGGATGTACAGGAGGACAGCATCGCTCAGTGGCATTGGCTCAGAAGCTTTCAGATATTGTTCAAGGCCAATATACGTCACATGTGTACCATCGCGATATTGATAAGAGAAAGGAAAAACAGAAATATGACTGATATTAACGGACCTAAAGTGGTTGTCATTGGTGGTGGCACAGGGATGCCAGTCTTACTAAGGGGAATGAGAAAGTTTCCGATTAATTTATCCGCCATTGTTACGGTTTCTGATGACGGTGGTAGTTCAGGAAGGTTACGCGAAGATTTGGATATTCCTGCACCTGGGGATATTAGAAAAGTCATTGCCTCGATGTCAGATGTCGAACCCACCATGCTAAAACTATTTCAGCATCGTTTTGAAAGTGGCGATAGTTTATCAGGGCATGCCTTAGGGAACCTCATTTTGGCTGGGATGATTTCAATTACCGGTGATTTTTATAAAGGCATTAAAGAGATCTGTCGGGTCTTTAACGTAAAGGGAAGAATTTACCCAATTGCTAATGAAAATATGCACTTAAAAGCCGAGTTTGAAGATGGGTCAGTCGTTCGTGGAGAGTCCAATATTCCTAAAGAGAATAAAAAAATTAAGCGAGTGTTTTACGACCCGCCAATAATCGAGCCGTTATCAGAAGCTGTCGAAGCGATTAAACGAGCTGAATTAATTGTCATTGCCCCAGGGAGTCTTTATACAAGCATTCTTCCTAATTTAATTTCCCGGGAAATTAAAGACGCATTACGTCAAACAAAGGCTAAAACTGTATATGTTTGTAATGTCATGACACAATATGGTGAAACTAATGGTTATACGGCATCCGATCATGTTCAAGCGATGCATGATCACGTGGGTGAATCATTTGTTGATGGCATTGTTATACATGGTCAGAAAATCGAACATACGATTAAACAAGAATATGAAAAAGAAAAAGCTGAACCGGTTATTTGTGACTACGAATCTTTAAACGATATGCAAGTTAAAGTGATTGAAGGTGACATTGCTGATCTACATACAGATGGCACGTTGAAACACCACGAGTACAAAGTCGCTAGACTATTATATAACCTGTTATAATAGGACTAGGAACTGAATGAAGTGAAGGGGAATGGTCTATGTCTTTTGCATCTGAAACGAAAAAAGAGTTAACAAGTATTGAAACGGATGATTGTTGCAAAAAAGCAGAATTAACTGCTTTAGTACGCATGAACGGATCGCTTTCATTTTCCAATCATCAATACATGTTAGATGTACAAACTGAAAACGCAGCCATTGCAAGGCGAATGTATACATTAATTAAACATCTATACGAAATACCTGTTGAACTGCTCGTTCGTAAAAAAATGCGCTTAAAGAAAAATAATATCTATATCGTTAGAATGCATGAAGGTGTAAAGAACATGCTTACCGACCTAGGTATTCTTGAAGAGCCCTTGACTTTCCATCGAGATATATCTGAGAAGTATTTGGCTAAGGACTGTTGTAAGAAATCTTATTTAAGAGGGGCATTTTTAGCAGGTGGGTCAGTGAACAATCCTGAGACTTCCTCCTACCATTTAGAGATCTTCACCTTTTATGAAGAGCATAACGAAGCGTTAGTTCAACTCATGAATGACTTTTCATTACATGCGAAAACGCACGAACGTAAAAATGGTTTTATCACATATCTAAAAGAAGCTGAAAAGATTACAGAATTCCTGATTTTAATTGGAGCTCACCAAGCGTTACTAAAGTTTGAAGATGTTCGGATTATGAGGGATATGCGTAATTCAGTGAACCGGTTAGTTAACTGTGAAACAGCTAATTTAAATAAAACGATCGGTGCTGCTTTTAGACAAGTCGAAAACATTCGTTATATAGATCAAACGGTTGGTTTAGAATCATTGCCTGATAAACTAAGAGAGGTGGCCGAATTACGGATGAAACACCAGGAAGTGTCTCTGAAGGAATTGGTCGAACTCGCGGACTCAGGGAATATTAGTAAATCCGGGTTAAACCACCGTTTTCGCAAGATCGATGAGTACGCCGAGAAGTTAAGAAAAGGTGACCTGTTAGAGAAATAATGGATGTTTTTCCTTCTTTATAATTTGTGCTATAATAGGCTCAATTAAAGCGCTTACGGCATATAAATGATGAATCAAAAGCTTTTTATATAGAGAGGAGTAGACAACGTGGTTGAAAAAGAAGTGACGGTTAATTTAGAGACAGGTTTACAAGCTAGACCAGCAGCAAAATTCGTACAAGAAGCAAATCGCTTTTCAGCAGATGTTTTTTTAGAAAAAGGTAGTAAACGCGTTAATGCAAAAAGTATTATGGGAGTCATGAGTTTAGCAATTGGCACCAACGAACGCGTCAACATACAAGCCGAAGGACCTGACGAAGAGCAAGCGCTAAAATCATTAATCTCTTTTATCGAAAGTGAGTAAAGAAATGACTCAAAGGATTAACTGTCCTTGAGTCATTTTTTTTATGTCTGCTAGAGTTGGAAGAGCGGTTGTAATGTTTCTTCTCTAAGTGAAAAGTTACTAAAAATCGGTGATAATCGTTCAGAGAGCCGTTCTCAAAACCAAAATCACACAAACCTGTTTAGAGAATCATGATCAAAACAACCCAACACAGGCAAATAACATATAGAATCACTCAAAACCCCCAGAGTTATGTCAAAAACCCCAGCATATTGTCAAACGATTCACCCAATTAAGACTATTGAAAAAATATAATCAAACCACTATACTTAAATTAGAATATGAAACACCATTTCATTAATTGGAATGGTACTGAGGGAGGGTTAGCTTATTGGAATTTGTCTCTGACCGTGTTAAGTCGTTACCTCCGTACATTTTTTCACAGTTTCAACAAAGAAAAAAACAATTAGAAGCACAAGGGAGGGACATTATCGACCTTGGAATCGGCGCACCAGATTTACCAACGCCGGACTTCATCATTAACGAATTAAAACAAGAAGCTGAAGACCCGATCAACCACCGCTACTCGAGCTATCATGGCTGTTATGAATTTCGAGAAGCTGTTGCTAACTTTTATCAAGAACATTACGATGTTGACTTAGACCCCGAAACTGAAGTGTTGGCACTAATTGGTTCCAAAGAAGGACTTGCCAACCTTATGACCGCCATCACCAATCCAGCTGACGATGTGTTAATTCCCGACCCAGGCTATCCTGTTTACCAATCGGCCATTCACCTAGCAGGAGCTAAAAGTCAGTATTTTAAACTTCACCCTGACAAAGGATATCAACCTCAATTCCAGTCAATCAACTCTCAATTACTACATCGAGCAAAACTCATGTTATTGAACTATCCGAGTAATCCAACCGCTGCAACTGCTGAATTAAGTACATTTATGGAAGCGATTTCATATGCGAAAAAATACAACTTTGCGATCGCGCATGATGCTGCTTATAGCCTGGTAACGTTTAATCAGTATCGCGCTCCAAGTATTTTGCAAGTAGAAGGGGCCAAGGACATAGCAGTTGAATTCGGCTCATTATCGAAAAGTTTTAATATGACAGGATGGCGCATTGGTTATGTCGTTGGAAATAAGGAGATTATTCGTGCGTTGTCGGTTGTAAAAAGCAATACGGATACGAGTCAGTTTTTGCCCATCCAGAAAGCCGCAGCAAAAGCGTTAAATAGCGACTTCACAATCGTTAAAGAACATAACTCCATTTATCAACAACGCATGGAAAAAATTATTCCAGCATTACAATCATTGGGACTAAATGTGACTAAATCCATGGCAACCTTCTTTGTTTGGGCACCGGTACCTGAAGGATTTACGTCCATGGAATTTGCAGAAAGTATGTTAGAGGAAGCAGGGGTCATTATCACCCCTGGAGTTGCATTTGGCCCATCAGGTGAAGGATATTTTCGCATCTCACTTTCTGTACCTGATGATCGTTTAGAAGAAGCAGTCTTACGTATGAAAAAACTGAAGACTGGAGGTGTAAACCAAGCATGACCCCAAGTCTTTCTTATCATAAAGAAACTCCTAAAAAACAATCTGGAGCTCAAGCGATTGTGGAAGTGTTAGAGCGAGAGAGTATTTCGCATGTCTTTTGTGTCCCCGGTGAAAGCTACCTCCCAATTATGGATGCGATATATGATTCAGACGATGTTCGCTTAATCTCATCCAGGCATGAGAGTGGGGCTTGTTTTATGGCAGAAGGATTTGCTAAGGCCTCAGGTAAGCCAGGTGTTGTCATGGCGACAAGGGGGGTGGGAGCTGCTAATCTTTCTATTGGTGTTCATACGGCTTATCAAGATTCGACCCCACTCGTTGTTATGTTAGGTCAAGTTCATAGTCAATACAGAGGTAGAGAGGGTTTTCAAGAAGTTGATTTAGATCGATTTTTCCAACCAATCACTAAATGGGCTTATGAAATCAGGGATGGTAAGCGTATACCGGAAATTATGCAACGTGCGATTCGTGTCGCTCAGTCAGGAAGACCAGGACCAGTCGTCCTTTCGTTACCGGAAGATATACTGAAATCTGTCCATAAGATGACTTTCGGACCCGGTATTAAAAAGCCAAATCCGTCAATGGCCTACGAAGATGTAACCGAAGTAGAGACTTTAATTTCTGAAGCAAAGAGTCCTTTAATTATTGCCGGGGGTGGAGTGAAAAGCTCAGACGCTGAAGAAGAACTACGGTTATTTGTCGAGCAAACTAGAATTCCTGTCATGTCAGCTTTTAGAAGACATGATGTTCTTCCCAATGATCATGAATTATATACGGGCCATCTAGGTTTAGGAACGAATAAAAACCTGCTAAAAATCGTTAAACAAGCTGATCTGATCATCGCATTAGGGACTCGTTTATCGGAAGTGACCACACAAGGATACTCAATTATTTCTGATGAACAACAATTAATTCATATTGATATTTCAAGTGATGTCATTGGGAAGGTTTATCCACCGACGATTGGCATTCAAGCAGACCTTAAAGAAGCGTTAAAAAAACTCAACCAACTGCAGATTCAACCAACGTGGGCGAAATGGTCTAACGAGTGTCGTTCGATCTACGAAGAAGCATCTACTATGAAACTCACCACAGAGCAACCACTAAACAGTCATATCATATCTTCTATGCAGCAACATTTACCTAATGATTCTATCATAACGAACGACGCTGGAAACTTTGCTGGATGGCTTCATGCATATTTTCAATTCAAAGAGAAGAAATCCTATATTGGTCCAACATCAGGTGCTATGGGGTATGGGTTGCCGGCTGCAATTGGTGCCAAATTAGCCAGACCTAATCGACCAGTAATTTCGCTATCTGGTGATGGTGGGTTTATGATGACGGTCCAAGAGATTGAAACTGCCTGTCGCTACGGAATACCTGTAATCAGTGTTGTTTTTAACAATCGGATGTACGGAACAATTAGGATGCATCAAGAGATTCATTTCCCTAATAAAGTTATTGGTACCGACCTTGGTACAGTCAATTTTGTAGATTTGGCTAATAGTCTAGGTGCAGATGGGTATTTAGTTAATGATTTGGAGTCGTTTGAATATGCTTTATTGAACGGGCTTCAAGCCAAAAGACCTGTAGTGATTGAAGTTCAAACCGACCCAGAACAAATATCTGTTTCTTCTACGATTGATGACTTAAGAAAGAACGAGTGAGTTTCATTGAAAATAATTACGATGGAGGGAAATTAGGATGAACACATTGGTGAAAGAAGAGAAGTTGTTAAATTACATTAATGGCGAGTGGGTAGCTGCCACTAAAGGGAAGTATGTACCAGTAACGAACCCTGCGAATGGTGAAAAGTTGGTAGATGTCCCTTTATCATCACACGCTGACGTAGACAAGGCGGTAGAAGTCGCCAAAAAAGCCCAAAAAGAGTGGGCATTAGTTCCCGCACCTCAAAGGGCAGAAATGTTATATCAAGTCGGCTATCTAATGAAGGAGCGTAAGGAACACCTCTCCCGACTGTTAACAATGGAAAATGGAAAAGTCCTTGAAGAAGCAAGAGGTGAGGTACAAGAAGGGATCGATATGGCCTTTTATATGGCAGGTGAGGGAAGGCGCCTGTTTGGTCATACAACACCAGCTGAATTAAATGATAAATTTGCGATGAGTGTTCGTGCTCCAGTTGGAGTGGTAGGGATTATTACGCCTTGGAATTTCCCAATTGCGATTGCTACATGGAAGTCATTCCCAGCTATTATTGCTGGTAATGCCGTGATTTGGAAACCAGCTACTGAAACGCCAATGATGGCATATGAGTTGGCAAAGATTTTTGAAGAGGCTGGTCTACCTAAGGGAGTATTGAATGTTGTCTTTGGCTCAGGCTCAGAAGTAGGTGATGCCATGGTCGAACATAGCAGCATTCGCGTCATTTCGTTTACCGGTTCTAATGATGTCGGGCGTTCTGTTGCCGGTAAATGTGGTCAACAGTTGAAAAAGGTCTCTCTCGAAATGGGTGGTAAAAATGCCATGATTGTGATGGATGATGCAGACCTGGACTTAGCTGTGCAAGGAATTGTATGGAGTGCTTTTGGTACGAGTGGACAGCGCTGTACGGCCGGAAGTCGTGTGATTGTACATGAAAATATCAAACAAGAACTAGAAGAGAGAATTCTACATGAGATGGACCAGATTACCATCGGTGATGGATTAGATGAAACGATTAAAATGGGACCGATTATTAATCAATCAGGTTTAAACAAAATCCAAAGTTACGTTGAGATTGGCCAAGATGAAGGAGCTAAACTCTTAGCAGGTGGATATGTCTTAGATGAAGGTGATTATGCTAATGGTAATTATTTCGCTCCAACGCTATTTACAGACGTAAAACCAGATATGCGTATAGCTCAAGAGGAGATCTTTGGCCCCGTATTATCATTAATTCCAGTCTCAAGCTTTGAAGAGGCGATCGAAGTCAATAACAGTGTTGCCTATGGATTATCTAGTTCTATTTTTACCAATGACGTCAATCAAGTATTTAAGGCTCAGCGTGACTTAGACACAGGAATTGTCTATGTCAATGCAGGTACCATCGGAGCAGAAATCCACTTACCGTTTGGTGGCACGAAAGGCACAGGTAATGGTCATCGCGATTCAGGTCAGGCAGCTTTAGATGTCTTTACAGAATGGAAAGCCGTTTACGTCGATTATAGTGGAAAATTACAACGTGCCCAGATTGATGTCGACTAACCTCAAGTAAGTTTAGAATAAAGGGGGAAGCTTTATGAAAATAGCTGTTTTAGGATCTGGATTGATGGGGAAAGAAGCGGCAAGAGACCTTGTTAATAGCTCTCAAGTCGATGAAATAGGTCTGGCAGATGTTGATTTCAGACGGGCACAAGCGGTGTGTGACCATCTACAATCTCCAAAACTATCACCCTATCAAGTGGATGCTACTAATCAGTCAGCGCTAGCTGAGTTTATGAGAGAGTATGATGTCATCATCAATGCTTTATTTTATTCCTTTAATGAAGTCGTCGCACGAACAGCTATTGAAGTCGGCGTTCATTCCGTTGATTTAGGTGGCCATATCGGTCATATTACGGATCAGGTTTTGAAACTAAAAGAAGATGCTGAAATGGCAGGTGTGACCGTGATTCCTGATTTAGGGGTCGCACCCGGAATGATCAATATTTTATCTGGTTATGGCGCCAGTCAATTAGATGAAGTCGAATCGATTAGACTATTTGTCGGAGGCATACCTGTTAGACCAGAGCCTCCACTAGAATACAATCACGTCTTCTCAATGGAAGGTTTACTCGATCATTACACAGACCCAGCTCTTATTATCCGCAATTATCAAAAGCAGGAGGTCCCAGCTTTATCAGAGGTTGAACAGATTCACTTCGAGAAATTCGGGCCATTAGAAGCTTTTCATACATCAGGTGGCACATCAACCTTACCAGATACTTTCTCAGATGTTCAGACACTAGAATATAAAACGATTCGTTACCGAGGTCATGCCGAGAAATTTAAGCTTCTCGTCGATTTAAATTTAACGCGTAAGGATTATTATGTCGATTTAGACGGTGACCCCATTAATCCAAGGGAAGTGTTCTTAAAGGCTATTGGCCCAATTGTCGATTTAAAGGAAAAGGATGATGCAGTACTTCTCAGGGTCATGGTTAGTGGAGAAGAGAATGGAGAGCATAAAGTCTATCAGTATGAGATGACGACATTTAAAGATCGTGAAACTAACGTAACTGCTATGGCACGGGCAACAGCCAATACCATTTCCGTTGTCGCACAAATGATTGGAAGTGGAGTGATTCAGAAACGAGGAGTCTATCCACCCGAACAAATTGTTCCCGGAGAAGATTATATGAAGGAAATGGCTAAACGAAAAATCGAAATTAATGAAATGAGTCAAGAAGAAAGCGAATCCTACTTGAAAGCCTAGATGACGAGATGAATAGGGGCTGGGACAAAAGCGGTTGATTAATGAAGTGCTCATATTTCCGCTCTGAAACTACTTCACTTTGTTATGTCCCAGCCTCGTTTATCATACTGTTTTATAAAGCTTTGTGATCCTTCGCGTACAATTTCATACGATAGTTGAGCAACCAACTTGTGAATGACGGACGAGAGGGGCTGACAGTCGGACGAAGGTGCACGACAGTCGGATGAAGGTGCACGACAGTCGGACGAAGGTGCTCGAAAGTCGGATGGAGATGCTCGAAAGTCGGACGATGGTGCACGACAGTCGGACGAAGGTGCACGACAGTCGGACGAAGGTGCACGACGGTCGGACGAAGGTGCACGACGGTCGGACGAAGGTGCACGACGGTCGGACGAAGGTGCGTGACAGTCGGACGAAGATGTGCGACGGTCGGACGAAGGTGCGTGACAGTCGGATAAAGATGCGTGACAGTCGGATGAAGATGCGTGACAGTCGGACGAAGATGCGCGACGGTCGGACGAAGATGCGCGACGGTCGGATCAAGCCCTACCACCAGTCGGAACGGGGTCTGATCCTACTATAAAACGGTGGTTAAACTTTTAATGTCAGTAGCAGTAATTGTTTCTGTTCTTTTACCTATTCTAAAAATGATCAGCAAAGGGGCTACTCCACATGAGCCAAAGCGTGATCAAAGCATTAAAATTGCTTGATTTCTTTACCGAGGACATACAAGAATTGACCTTACGAGAACTTTCAATAAAAGCTCAATTACGCAAGTCAACTGCGTATCGGTTACTAGCTTCACTGGAGGATTGTGGGTTTGTTTATAAAGTTAAAGAAACAGATTATGACAGTAAGTATCGGCTAGGTCTAAAGCTACTAGAGTTAGGAAACTTGGTCTTAGATCAATTAGATTTAAAGAAGATAGCTAAACCCTATATGGAAGATTTAGTTGGAAAAATTAATGAAGCTGTTCATTTAGTGATTCTTCATGAGAATCGAGCTGTTTACATTGATAAAGTCGACAGTAATCGATCGCTTCGTTTATATACTAAAGTAGGTAAAAGTACGCCGTTATATATTGGATCCGGTCCCAAGCTATTGTTAGCTCACCTGCCGTTTAAAAAACAGAACTACCTATTGAATCAAGGGCCTTTACTCTCTTTAGATGGAGAAACCATAGACAAAAAGGAAATAGAAAAGGAATTAGCAGAAATTAACCAACAAGGTTTCTCAGTCAGTATAGGCGAGCAGGATAAAGATACGACCGGAATTTCCTACCCGATATTTGACCATCAAGGAATAGTTGTAGCTGCCCTAGCAATAAGTGGCCTTTCCAGTCGGTTTGAGGGGCAGCAATTTGAAATCATCAAAAAAAATAGTCAAGAAACAGCCAATCGTATTTCGAAAGCATTAGGATTTATACAAATATAAGAGGTGATGACTGTGAATACATATTTTATCGCGGGGCATGCCAAGCTCCCAAGTGGGATGGCCGCTCAAAGCGTCTATGAAACGTTAACCATCACAGCCGAGTTAGATAAAAAATACGGGGTTATTGTTGAAGCAAGTTGTACACTAGCCACTGAACATGGCAGGAGTTTTATCAGTCAGCTTTTAAGGGGGTATAGTTTAGAAGATGGCGTAAATGAGCCCGTTCGCGTGATTAAGGAACATTATTTAGGGAAGGCAGGCAATGCTCTTGCCTCGGCAATGAAAGATTTATATAAACAATATGAAACCTATAAGCAACAGCAGACAATAACAAAATAGTCAGAAGGAACGGCCGTCTGTTCCTGATTTTTTTGTGCGAACATGGCTTTAATTTGTTCTGCCATTAACTGTTTAAGTTTATTTTGGAAACCCGGGTTACCTTTGGGCCCAAGGATGGCTTTTAGAAACACCGCATGCTCCTTCAGAAATGCAAAATAGCGTAATGCCGATGTAGGTGGAGCATTGGTTTGATCCCACTCTTCAACATTAATTGTATGAAGTTCCATAGCAATTATCTTTATGTTTTCAATTAGCTCATTTTCACTTTGCTCCAATAAGTCATATTTATCTTGAAAATGTAAATAGAAAGTTCCCCGGTTAATATCAGCTTTTTCAGTGAGGTCTTTAATCGTAATTTTATCGAGTCCTTTATCTTCAATTAGCTCTGCAAACTTGTCTCGGATTAACTTCTTCGTTCTAATGACTCGGCGATCTTCATGCCCCATAACGCTTAATCCACCTATAAAATCAACAATTAGACTAATTGTGTTCAGTTATCAACACTCCCAAAAGGATTGCCTATTGAAGGGTGTTGAGTTCTATCTTAAGATGAACATAACAATTAATCAACACAGTGTTCAATTATGATTCAGGAGGTGATTTAGTGGCAAAACATAAGCAACCTTCAGTTCTTTCACACATCGTTTCAATATTGGTTCTACCATTTAACGTGACGATCATTATTCCTTTAATTTTATTATATTTTTTCCCTAACTCACTAGGGTGGGGGCAAGGAGTTATTTTCAGTAGTGTTGTTTACATCCTGGGCGTACTATTGATCTTGATTGGTCTGATACTGGTGATCTTAACAGTCAATCAATTTGCCAAGCGATGAAAAGGAACATTAGCACCTTGGGACCCACCCCAAAAAATAGTTGTCAGTGGGCCCTACCAGTACACTCGAAATCCAATGATCAGTGGTGTCGTATTAATCTTGTTAGGAGAAACAGTTGTGTTTGGTTCCTATCCATTAATAGGCTGGTTCGTCCTATTTACAACGATTAATTACACATACTTTATTGTTGGTGAAGAACCTTTATTAACCAAAAAATTTGGTGAGGAATATAAGGAGTATAAAAGGAATGTTCCGAGGTTGATTCCGAGAAAAACACCTTGGAAGCCTAATGGTCAGTAGAATGTTTGTATAAATGATCTGCCTAAAATTATATGAATAGTTAAACAATTCAGGAGTTTTAGAGTTATTGAAGTAACGGAGGCTTTCCTAAAACACCAATGGTTTGAAGTAACCCAAAGTGGTATAATTAAATAAATTATTCATGAAAGAGGTGATGGACATCATGAATACAGCTAAGGAACGATTACTAAAGATTATTGATGAAATTCCAGAGCAAGAAGTCGATAAAATTTTAGACTTTGCTGAATATCTAAAGGCAAAAAAAGAAAAAAGTTTATCAGAAGATTTAACAAAAGCAAGCGAAAGTAGCATTGATTTTTGGGATAATGATATAGATGATGAGGTTTGGAATGATGCATAAACAAGGTGACATAGTTTTAATCCCAGTACCATTCAGTGACTTATCAAATAGAAAACAACGTCCCGTTCTCATTGTTTCAAACGATGAATATCATCAGATGACTGATGATATTCTTGTTGTTGCTATTACATCACAATTAAAAGACCTTGATTATTCAGTCTTGATTGAACAAAAAGACTTAGACGAAGGTGCTCTTAAAGTTACATCAGCAGTGAGAGCCGACAAAGTTTATACACTTTCAAAGGGAATTATCAGAAAAAGATTTGGCAAAGTGAACACAGAAGTATTGAATAGTGTACGAACTAAAATAGAACACTTAATAAAATAGTAATTAATGCTTGTATAGATGGGCTGCGATAAGCAGTCCTTTTTGGTTATCGAATGGAGCTGAAAAATATGTATTGTGTATGTTTTCACTTAAAGTAACGGGTAGCGATAGTGCAATAAGAGCGATCACTCTTCAGCAAAAAGGGCAGAAGTTTGAAGCATTAGTTAATTGGTAAATTATGGGGTGAAATTTTGTTAAAGAATAAGATTGCTTCGTTGCTAATGATTTTGAAGAAAAATATAATTATTTCTATTCTGATTATCGCGATCCTTTTGTTAGGCTTTTACACTTATCATGTGTCTAAGGAGAACTCATACTATGACGAATACACATCTCATGTGCTTTCGAATGACATTATCAGACTCGCGTCAACCATTGCGGTCAATGATTTTTATTTAAACCAAATATTAGATGAGGGAGAGATCACTCAAGAACAAATAGACATTCTTCAAGAAAACTATCAAATAATAGGGGATTCTGGTGAAACCGTCGTTAAGATGGCTACTCTGTGGTTACATCGATTAAACACGGAGGAGATGAATTATAATCATAGCTCTTTCCCTATCAATTGGGCATATCAATTCAAATACTATTTCGAAAATCATCTAAATGAATACGAATCTAATAATGGTGTCATGGAATTATCATCTGAAGACCTTTCAAAGCTGGAGCTCATGAATGAAGTTACTCAACAGTGGAAAAGTGCGGTATTCAGTAATATAAAAAGTTTAGACGATAATCTAATAGATAAAGAGTATCTCGATTTCAAGGGTGTTGATGCAGACCAGACTTGGACAGGTGTTGCAACTGATGGATATACAGATACATATTATAGAAATATGGTAAATACGAATGATTGGGTGGATATGGTAGAAGAGATGCAAAGAAACTCAATCGATTACGAAACAGAGGTTAAAAATTCATTTTAATCAAAAGTTTATAGTAACGCATCGAAGTAATGGAAATGGTAGTTTATATTTAAAACGCCACTCCACAACTGATGAAATAATAAGCAGTTTAGTTGAATAAGTAATTGTTGAAATAATATAGAGAGGTGAATTAAATGAACAGCTGGTTATATGGGGTATATGCTTTAATATTAGCAATAGTATCTATATTAACAGGGGAAATAGTAACATTTGTTATGCTTGGATTTATTTTAATAAGCCTTCAAAATATCCATTCTACTTTAAAGGAAATTTTAAAGGTTAATAGGTCAGAAAAGTAGCAAACAGATTCAAGTGCAGGTGATTTACGGGTAGACATTTATCGCTCATACCTTTTGTATTCACAGTTTTTAGTTGAATTAGCTAACATGTACTTAAACCTTTACTGTCAGAGAAGCGGTGTGTCTAAGGATAAAGTGTTTCAGTGGGCTCCAATAATTGCCGGAGCGAGATTATCTGAAAGTGTATCATCAGAACACCGTAAACAACTTCTGAATCTAGTTAATCATACTGTCCGTTATAAAAATAATTGGTAAAAAACAGGGATTATTAAGAAGTGGGGGTGTAGGTGTCATGAGGAAGAAGGTGGGTTTGTTATTCTTGATTACTTTTCTACTAATCATTGGACCTGTCTATTACTTATCATTATACGAATCATCAGTAGAATTAAATGGTTTTCCCGTTCCTAAAAGTGCAGAGATGATTGAGGAGCTAGAATCGGGTCATAGCTATCATTGGTCAAAAGCTTCTGAGGAAAACGGTATACCATTAGGCTACGAATTAGTGATAAAAGCTAATGGGTGGACGAAAGGGAAAAGAGAAGGAAGTTATGTGACATATACAAAGGGAAATCAAGAAATAAATTTGTTTACTCAAACAGAACACTTAAAAGTCATCAATAATAATTAGCCGAAGATGACTACCATGTCTGAATTATGACTTGCTTATCAGTGAATAGATGGTTAAAAAAGTCATCATGTAAAGATGGGGAGTCTAATTATGACACGACAAAATGTACACCTAATGAAAACTGTTGTGAAAGGGAGGAGAGTTTAGTGATTGATCTCATATCACTTATTTTTATTATAATTCTGTTATTGGTTTTTGGGTTTTATTATTTTTTAGGTTTTATAAATCCTGCATCCATACAAATCCAGCTGTTGGGTATTTTACTAGTTTTATTTGGTGGCTTTCTTTATCTTAATCAACCTCATCCATTAAATTTCATGATCATGACTTTGGGTTTAATGGTTGGTGCTATTGGTAGCTTTAAAAGCAATGAGAATTCAACAAATGAGTAGTTAGCAATCGGTACTATGAAACACTTTTGGATGTTGATCAATCAATGATAGTTTATTAGACAATTACATAAATGGATGAGGTTTTACAAAAACCATTAGAATAATGTTGGGTAAGAATCATAGTTGTAGGGGGGAAGAATATGACTACCTTTTGGAAAGTGAATGTGATCAGCGTGATGTATGCTGTTACGATTTTTATACCGATTGAGCTTTTTGTCAATGTCTCCCGTATAAGTAGGTTAACGGGGTGGGAATTAAATGTTGTTGGCATAATGGTAGGTGTTTGTGTAATCGTTTCTGTTCTTCTTCTATCTGTAGCCATTATCTATTTAACAAAAATGTGGCTTAGGAATCGAAAATCAACCTATTGGTCGGTTCTTCTATGGCTTCCGTATTTCATTCTTTTTATTCTCACTTTTGCCTCTTTATTCCCGATTAACAACCCAGCAGATCAAGGTGGTCCTGGGGATGGCATAATCATTTTAGGACTTATAATCTTTTATCCCTTATTTATTCTAGTCCTAAATACATTTAGTACTTTTACTAGTGTTGCAGAACATAAATAGTATGATTCGTTAACCAGAACGAATATAAGCAGGGCTTTCTAGTTGATAGAAAGCCCTACTTTTTTAATTACACTAGCATTATTTAGAACCTATCGAGACAAATTTCTGTTCAACAAATTCGTGTAGACCGTGATGGCCACCTTCTTTACCGATTCCGGATTCTTTAATGCCACCAAATGGAGCTTCAGCAACGGCTGGAAAGACATCGTTTATGCCGACAATTCCATATTCGAGTTGCTCCATCACTTGATAGGAACGCTCTAGACTGTCGGTAAACACATAGGCTGCTAGGCCATAATTGGTATCATTGGCCGCATCGATGGCTTCTTTGTCCTCTTTAAAGGTCTGAATAGGAAGAAGTGGACCGAATGTTTCTTCGTTCATGACCCTCATTTCACTTGTAGTTCCTTGGACGACGGTTGGATGGTAGAAGTGACCATTTAAGTCGGAAGTATTTTGTGAATCCCCTCCGTATACAAGTTTGGCTCCCTTCTCAACGGCATCGTGCAAATGTCCTTTAACTTTGTCAACTGCTTGCTCATTAATAAGTGGCCCAACATCAACATCATCTCTCGTTCCTTGCCCCACTTTTAATTGTTTCACCTGTTCAATTAGCTTTTCGGTAAAGCGTTCTTTGACTGACTCATGGACATATAGTCGGTTCGCACAAATACACGTCTGACCAGCATTTCTAAATTTGCTTGCTAAGGAGAGTTTAACAGCTAGATCTAAGTCAGCGTCATCAAAAATGATGATCGGTGCATGACCACCGAGTTCAAGTGAAAGTTTTTTAACATGATTGGCACTTTCCCGCATCAAGTGTTTGCCAACTTCAGTTGATCCAGTGAAAGTGATTAACCGGACATTGTGGTTTGTTAAAAGAGCATTTCCAATCTCTTTTGCATCACCTGTCACTAAGTTTAAGACGCCTTTTGGTAGACCAGCTTTGACGAAAATTTTAACGATTTCCATTGCTGAAAGGGGTGTTTCAGGTGCTGGCTTTAAGACAACCGTACAACCTGCAGCTAAGGCAGGGGCGACTTTTCTAGTAATCATTGAAGCTGGGAAGTTCCATGGCGTAATTGCCCCAACAACACCGACAGGGTGGGGGATGACCAGTTGTCGCTTTCCTTTTTGTGAAGCAGGGATCCATTCACCATACATGCGATTGGCTTCCTCAGCGTACCAAAGGACAAAGCTTGCTGCTGATTTGATTTCTCCTTTGGCTTCTTTAAGTGGCTTACCTTGTTCCATCGTTAAAATATGGGCGAGACGATCGACATCATTTAATAGAAGTTGGTGAGCTTTATAAAGAATTCGTGATCGTTTTCTCGCTGGCATAGTTGACCATTCTTTAAAAGCTGTTTGTGCACCTTCAATCGCTCGCTTCGTTTCAGCTTCTCCGGAGTAAGCGACTTCTGTTATTTTCTCTAAGGTAGCGGGGTTGTAAACGGGTTGTGTTTCTGATGAGTCAGCATGATACCAGTCGCCGTTGATAAAATTACTAGCAATCTTTGACTCGACTTCAATCATTTAATCACTCCTTTATTTTTGATCGACCTCGAATGGCCATGGGGGAAGCATTTGATTCAGTGTCTTATCTTGACGTTCTCCTAAGACATATTCAGCTTGCATGATCGTATGGATTTCTCTAGTTCCTTCATAAATGACCGGGGCTTTTGAGTTCCTCAAATAGCGTTCGACAGGGTATTCATTTGAATAGCCGTATGCTCCGTGGATTTGAACGGCATCATCGGCTGCTTGGTTAGCAAAATCACACGCTTGCCATTTAGCAAGGGACGTTTCACGGGTGTTCCGTTTTCCTTGGTTTTTTAATTCCCCGGCACGGTAGACAAGTAAACGACTCATCTGTAAGCCTGCTTCCATTTTGGCAATCATTTGTTGAACGAGTTGATGCTGGCCAATCGGTTTTCCGAAAGTTTCACGCTCATGACAGTAGTTGACGCTTGCTTCTAGACAAGCCTGAGTTAATCCACATGCACCAGCAGCAACTGTAAATCGACCATTATCAAGAGCAGACATGGCAATTTTAAATCCTTCACCTTCTTCACCGAGTAGATTTTCTTTTGGAACTCTCATTTGATCAAAAAATAACTCCCCAGTGTTGCCAGCGCGAATACCTAACTTGCCTTTAATCGCTTTTGAGGAGAAGCCTTCCATTGTTCGCTCCACGATAAAGGCAGAGATTCCTTTATGGCGCTTGCTTTTATCTGTGTAGGCAAAGACGAGGAAGTGATCAGCCGTGTCACATAGTGAGATCCATGTTTTTTGCCCGTTTAAAATATAATCATTACCATCTTTTACGGCGGTTGTTTGTAAAGCAGCAACGTCAGATCCTGCACCAGGTTCAGTTAATCCGAAGGCACCCATCTTTTCCCCTTTAGCTTGTGGGGTGAGATATTTTTGTTTTTGCTCTTCATTTCCCCACTGGAGTAAAGTCATACTGTTAAGCCCCGTATGTACGGAAACGGCTGTTCTAAAGGTGGTGTCACCTCGTTCGAGTTCTTCACAGACAATGGCTAACGAGTTGTAATCCATTCCACTACCACCATAAGATTCGGGGATACAGACACCCATTAGCCCCAAGCTAGCAAGTCTGTTGATAATAGTCGGGTCAAAGCTACCTTCTTCATCCCATTTTTGGATGTGTGGCATAATCTCGGTATCGACAAATTGGCGCACGGTTTGCCTTAACATTTTTTGCTCTTCTGAGTACTCGAAATTCATGTCATAATTCCTCCTCTATATATACTTATTATTCTTAAAATCTACTAATTCATCTTTCTCATATCCTAAGGATGCTAGAATATCTTCTGTGTCCTCACCTGGGTTGGGTGGGGGTGTCTTGTATTTAACTGGCGTTCTTGATAGTTTCAAAGGGCTGCCAACGAGTCGAATTGGGCCAGCTGTTGGATGATGGGTTTCAATAAACATTTCGCGATCGTTAAGCTGTGGATCATCAGGTAGTTCACTGATTTTTTGAATCGGGCCACACGGGATTTGTTGTGTCTGACATTGTCTGACCCAATAATCAGTCGGTTCATTTAAGAAGGTGTGGGTTAGAATTTTGGTTAATGATTGGCGATTCTTTACACGATCAGCGTTAGTTTGGTATTTGGGGTTCGTTGCTAAGTCAGGTTGGTTAATGATTTGACAGAGTCTAGCAAACTGCCGATCATTGCCTACTGCAATCACGAATTCTCCATCTTGAGTTGGAAAGGTTTGGTATGGGACGATGTTGGCGTGATGATTGCCTAAGCGCTGAGGTGTTTGACCTGATATCAGGTAGTTACTAGCAATGTTGACTAATGAGCTAACGGCACAGTCGTAAAGTGATAAATCAAGCTTTTGCCCTTTTCCAGATGTCGTTCGTTCGAGAAGAGCTGCTTGAATCCCATTACAAGCATACAGACCAGTTAACACATCGGTAATCGCAATCCCCATTTTCTGTGGACCAGACTGTTCACTTCCCGTAATACTCATCAGTCCACTCATTGCTTGGATAATAAAGTCATAGCCAGGGAGGTCTTGGTAAGGACCCGTTTCGCCAAATCCAGTAATTGAACAGTAGATCATACCAGGGTTTAGTTTTTTAACTGTGTCATATCCTAGGCCGAGGCGTTCCATCGTGCCGGTTTTGAAATTGTGTATGAGGACATCACTTTCTTTGATCAGTTCTTTAATCATTTTTAAGCCTTGCTCAGATTTTAAGTTGACAGTTAGACTTTTCTTATTGCGATTGGCGCATAAGTAATAGGCGCTCACGTCATTTTGAAAAGGTGGCCCCCAGTTACGCGTCTCATCACTACCACCAGGAGCTTCTACCTTGATGACTTCGGCTCCTAAGTCGCCTAAAATCATTGAGCAATAAGGCCCTGCCAAAACTCTAGATAAATCTAAAACTTTAATACCATTCAGTGGACCAGACATCCAATCACTCCTTTAATGTTGGCTTTGTTACGATTGGGGAGATGGGTGATAATTTTTGAAGTTAGTCTATCGGACAAAACTTAGCTAAGATGGACAGAAAATGTCCGATAGAAGCTGTCTCAAGGCCAAAAAGAGCCTCATCGAGCCGAGTAATGTCCGATAGAGAGCGTTTCAAGGCCAAAAAGAGCGTCATCGCGCCGGGAAATGTCCGATAGAGAGCGTCTCAAGGCCAAAAAGAGCGTCATCGCGCCGGGAAATGTCCGATAGAAGTCGTCTCAAGGCCAAAAAGAGCCTCATCGAGTCGAGAAATGTCCGATAGAAGCTGTCTCAAGGCAAAAAAGAGCGTCATCGAGCCGGGAAATGTCCGATAGAAGTCGTCTCAAGGCCAAAAAGAGCCTCATAGAGCCGAGAAATGTCCGATAGAAGACGTCTCAAGGCCAAAAAGAGTCTCATCGCGTCGAGAAATGTCCGATAGAAGCTATCTCAAGGCCAAAAAGCCCCTCATCGCGTCGAGAAATGGCCGATAGAAGCCATCTCAAGACCAAAATCCACTCCATCAAATCTAGAAATGTCCTTGATAGCAATAACGTCACCACCAACTCCTGCAAAGCCACCTTTTTAACTAAAAAAGCCAGTCTTTACCTATGGCTACAAAACTCATAGATAAAAACTGGCTTCACACCTACTTAAACGATCCTGGCGTTGGATTTAGAGTAGGGGGAACAGTTTAAAAAACTTACGGTTGTCAGAAGGAGGGTTTGCACTTATTTTTTTATCAATAAGTTATACCCTATACTATATCTTATAATATTCAGAAAAGAATGTAAATATACTACAACGTTTTTAGGAGTAATCGTTTTAAGATATACGAAAACATATCAGGAAGTTCGCTAATCGACGGGACGAGCATGTGTTCTTTTCCATAGATATTGTGCATCATTTCTGCTTCGTTCTCGCTAATTTCACCATCTGATAGAAAGACCCCTACGACATCAATGCCGAGTTTTCGCGTATTCAACACAGCTTCGTGAGTATCGACAATCCCGTTTTCGCTGTAATTGTAGGCAGAAGGTTCACCATCTGAAAAGACGAGTAAAAATTTATGCCCCTCAGGTCGTAATAATAGTTCCTCTGCAACTACACGAATGCTGAATCCGTCGCGATTATCCTCTTCAGGTTCCAGTTGCATCATGCTTGCTCCTGCATTTCCTCCAACGAGAACATCATCAAACCCTAATACACGGTGGAAGTAATTTGGCTGTTCCGTATCAGACGCTTCAAAACCATCCTCCCAAAAACCAGTAACAGAGTGACTAATTTTTAAGTCTTTCAATACTTCGTGGAAAAGGAGGGCGGCTTTTTTGGTTTCTTCCATTTTATTTTGCATAGAAGCGGAACAATCAATCAATAACGTAAAGGCCGCATCGATTTCCTTGGAATCTTGATCATTTTTATAAAAGATTCGTGGTTCATCTTCAATCATAACGGGTAATAGGCGTTTTTTAGATAATCGCCCGAACATTAAATGTTCCCTAGATGCGTTCTGCTTACGCTCGAGTTCTTTTTCGATTGTTTGAGATAAACGCCTTTTCGGTTGGTCGATGTCGACTAAGTAATCTTGATAGAGCATGAGATCTTCTTCACTCGGCTTTTCTGGAAAACGGTCCACTTTAATCGCGTGTAAATTTTCCTTGCCGTATTTGTAAGATGGCTCGCTAGTTTCTTCATTTTTCTTTTCATCTAGACTTTCTAAGCTGTCATACTGGTTTTGATCCGTTTTGGCTGACATTCCTTGCACACTTGCCATTGCCTGATCGCCTTCCTCAGTCTCCCGTGCTCCTTCACCAAGAATATTTGTTTTCGTCCCTTGTTCTAGTTCATAGCGGAGAAAGCTTTGCTCTCGATCTTTATTTTCGTTCTCGCGATGCCAGGTCGAGAAGGTTTCATCAATCGTTTCGCCTTCGTCTTCTAATTCTTCCTGATCGTCATTTTCTAAAGCATCCGTGCGCAATAGCTCGTCGAACAGACGCTCATAGACAAAGGATGAACCATGAATGATCGGAGGAACAAAATAACTATTAATTGAATCAGTATATTGGTCCTCAATCATGGGTTGTAGTTTTAAGCAAATATTGACGATGTCACGAGTCGTTCTCGCTTCGAATAGCTCAGTTAACATGGGTTGAATACGCTCTAGCATGTCCCGTTGTTCTTGATTGGCCTTAGGAAACGAAAGGAATGGCGTCTTTGAAGTCAGCGTTAAATAAATCATAGAAAATAATTCATCAAGATAAAAATTACGGCGCGCATTAGTGAGTAATTGCGATTCAAAGTAATGCGTGTACGTATCGGTCCTTACTTTAAACCAGTCGATCGTTCCTTTACGCTCTTTGCGGATGATTTCCTCTAGCCTTAAATCCTCTAGTAAGGTAAACGTTTGTTCCATGAACGTTTTCACATTAGACTGTTGGATTTCCTGATTAAACTGCTCCCACTCACTCAATGATGTATGATGCAGTGTTCCTAGTGAGCGAAGTAGGACATCAGTTTTATATCCTGGAACACGAATCGAATCTTTATAATTATCCCAAAAATGACTCGCGGTAACTTTTCGTTCACTCACATTAAAATAAGCACCGTAGTGAAAATCGAACTCCAGATCGGGGAGCTTTGAGAAAATATTGACAAGATCCTGAAGCTGAACAAATAGTTTCGCATCGACGAACGAATCATTAAATTTAATCATGGTGCTCACTCCTTAGGCGAATAGGGTCTCCGAAAGGTTGCGCACAACTTCCTTCTCGCGATCATCTTCAAGCTTATCTGTGATCGATCTTAAAATGGCGCGTTTAGGTGGGATCATGACGCTGAGGTCACATGCATCTAATAACGCACGAATACTCGCGGCATCTTCAGAAATTTTCCCTTGGTTAGCAGCTTCGATTAGATCGCTTGAAAGCTGGACGAACAAGTTGATGAGTTGTTGATCTTTAAGTTGAGTTTGATTGTTAATGAGCTCATTGAGTTGCTCACCTTGTATATAATCGACATCTAAAACGATGAAACGGTTTTTCAGCGCTTCATTCAGACGCGTAGTACCAATATATCCTTCGTTAATGGCAGCAATAACCGTGAAGTTCCCGTTTGCTTGAATCGTTTCATTCGTTAATGGATTAGTTACGGTTCTTCGGTAATCCAAAGCGCCATTGATTAAAGGTAACGTCTCAGGTTTAGCCATGTTGATTTCATCAATATAAAGAAAATGGCCATGTTCCATCGCCTGAACAAGAGGTCCAGGGACAAAATCAATCACCTGCTTACCATTTTGATAATCAATCGTTTTAAATCCTAGAAAGCTCTCAGCATCTAAATCTACTGAACAGTTCACACTGAACATCGGTTGATTAAAAAGACTCGATAATGTTTCTGCCAGTTTTGTTTTACCTGAGCCAGTAGGACCTTTTAATAAAATATTTTTACCTTGTGCTAATGCAGCAAGGGCATCTGTAAATAAATCTAAGTCGTTAGGAATATAGCCACTCTCAGCAATTAAGTGGTTAAACTCAGTCGACTGAGTATTTTTGTATTCATTAAGCATTTCTAAAATATGATTAGGTAGTGATGATTTAAGTTGATTCATTTGGTTACACTCCTTAGGTGAGAATCATTGTGATACCTTAATTGTACGGCTGAAAGTTTATCGTGTATAGTGAAAGCTTTTTGAAATATTTTGGGGGGAATAAATATGGTAGGCGTTAGGCGTCTGTTCATGGGAAGTGTGTTACTGAAGCGATCATAACGGTCAAATGGAGGGTATCTATTCCCGGAGATGCGTCTCGATGAGGGGTCTGGTCCAATAGAACGGGTTTTAAATTCCTGTAAGGCGAACATAAATCGTACATCTGGGAAAAGAGAGGGTTTCTCTCTTCCCAAAATGAAGATGATTTTGAGTGAATAGGAAGAAAGCTCATTGTCATTAACGAAAACCCTCTCGGTCATGGCCAAACCGTCAATTAAAAGCAGTCTAATTAACGAAAACCCTCTTGATCATGGCCAAACCGTCAGTTAAAAGCGATCTAATTAACGAAAACCCTCTCGATCATGGCCAAGCCGTCAATTAAAAGCGGTCTAATTAACGAAAACCCTCTCGACCATGGACAAACCGTCAATTAAAAGCGGTCTAATTAACGAAAACCCTCTCGGTCATGGCCAAACCGTCAATTAAAAGCAGTCTAATTAACGAAAACCCTCTTGATCATGGCTAAACCGTCAGTTAAAAGCGATCTAATTAACGAAATCGCCCTCAAACATACCAAAAGCGTCATCAAGAACCACAGCCCCAACCCCAACCCCCATCCCAAACAAAAAACCTCCCGATAATCCGGGAGGTGTGCGTCATAAAAGTTATTATTTTTCCATGACCTCGTCAATTAAGCCGTATTCTTTAGCTTTTTCAGCTGACATGAAGTTATCACGATCTGTATCACGCTCAACAACTTCTAAAGGCTGACCTGTACGCTCAGATAAAATTTGATTTAACTTCTCACGCATCTCAACAATACGTTTAGCGTGGATTTGAATATCTGTAGCTTGACCTTGTGTTCCACCTAATGGTTGGTGAATCATCACTTCACTGTTAGGTAAGCCGTAACGTTTACCAGGTTCACCTGCAGCTAATAGGAATGCCCCCATTGATGCTGCCATGCCGACACAAATAGTTGATACGTCTGGCTTAATGAATTGCATCGTATCATAGATAGCCATACCAGCAGTGATCGAGCCACCTGGTGAGTTGATGTATAAAGAAATATCCTTATCCGGGTCCTCAGCTGCTAAGAATAACATTTGCGCCACGATTGAATTGGCAATATTATCGTCAACTGGACCACCAAGCATAATAATTCGGTCTTTTAATAGGCGTGAATAAATATCATAAGCACGTTCTCCACGATTTGTCTGTTCAATGACTGTAGGAATTAAGTTCATATTACGTCACTCCTTCTTATTTTAATTATTTCTAAGATTATCATACCTCTTTGGTCAAAAAAGGTCAAACGAAAAACTCACCATTATGTAACAGTTTCAGTTATCCCCATCATGTACCTAGTTTAAACATATGCTCCATAAGTTTCAAAGATAATGTCAGCTTGAAAAATAATCGAATAGAAAGTATAATTACATATGCACTTAATCACTGTTAAACTTGCCCTCGTGGTGCAACGGATAGCACGCAAGATTCCGGTTCTTGAAATAGAGGTTCGATTCCTCTCGAGGGCGCTACTTAGGGCTTAAGGAGTTTCAACTCTTTAAGCCCTTTTCATCTGTAATTTAAAAAAGTCAAAGAGTCATGATTAAATGAGGAGATTAATTATGAAACATGTCTATAAATACCAACTTTCATCCCCCCAAGAGTTTAACCACATTCGTAAGGATATTCATGAGCAATTAGTAAGGTGGTTTTCGGGAGATCAAATGCTAGTTGACTTGGCGATGTTTGAAGCGGTTACTAATTCTTGGAGGCATGGTCACTTAAAAGATGAACAAAAAGTAATTGATATCACCGTTCTATTTAATAACCAGTCGCTAATTGTTCGGATTAAGGATGAGGGTCATGGATTTATCGTTCCTAACAGTCTTCAGCCACAAAACTTCTTTAAAAAGCAACCTGTTGAGCTTAACTTTGATAGTGGTCGAGGAATTGAACTGATTGATAGTATTATGGATGAGGTCATTTACTCAAGTACAGGTAATGAAGTGTTAATGCGTAAATGGTATACTGTAAATTGACTTAGAGGGGGCACTTCCTATGAGCCGAACAAGTAATCCAATTATCTATTTTTACACAAAAAATAATTGCAAGCTTTGTGAAGATGCGAAACAATTGCTGCAAGTTTTTCAGATGGATTATAATTTCACGATTTTTGAGCAGAATATTTATCAGAAGGAGCAATTGTTAGAAAAATATTTTTTAGCGATTCCGGTAATTCGCATTGGTGATGATGAATTGACTGCAGAGGATATTTCATTTGTGACCATTGAACGCTTTTTACAGGAGCATTTAGCATAGGGGTTAGATATCGTTTGAAATTGTTTAACCTCTTTGCTACTCTGTAGTTAAGATATTTTTTTGCTCTTAGTGGGACGTTTTGTGACTAAACGAAGGACAAAAACTGACCACGATACATAATTCTGTTTTTGATAAAGAAGGTGAACTCCTTTTGCACCAATTATTTCAATTTCAACAAAAGCTCGTACCAGATTTAATCAAGAAAATGGAAGATAGGTACAGCATTTTAAAAACGATCGCGTCTGTTGAACCTGTCGGACGTCGTGCTCTTGCTAGTCATTTGAAGCGAACTGAGCGTCAAATACGTAGTGAGATTGAATTTCTCGATGAACATGGGTTGGTAAAAGTGACATCGAAAGGGATGTTTGTGACCACTGATGGAAGGGAAATCATTGACGGATATCATCAAATCTTACGAGAAGGTTCTGATTTGAATTTGATGGAGCAGCAGCTTAAGCAACAATTGCCTATCAAACAGGTGAAAATTGTCCCAGGTAATGCAGATGAGTCTAAGGAAGTTAAGCAACTGCTTGGAAAACAGGCTGCCAAGCTTTTAATGGATTCTTTTCAGCCTGAATCGATTGTCACGGTAACTGGAGGGTCGACAACAGCAGCTGTTGGCGACTATTTAAAACCAGTCGATCAAATTCATCCATTGTTCGTGCCAGCAAGGGGAGGCTTGGGTGACTTGCATGAATACCAGGCCAATTCAATTTGCGTTAAGATGGCTGAACGAACGAATGGGCAGTATCGATTATTATATGTACCTGATGAAATTGATGAAGAATTACATGTAAGGATGCAACAGGAGCCAACGATTCATGAGGTTTTACAATTGTTAAATCGTGCTGACATTGTCATTCATGGGATTGGGGATGCCTTGACGATGGCCAGGCGCCGTAAATCGTCAGAAAACACGATGAAACAAATTGAGAAAAATGGCGCAGTTGGTGAATCTTTTGGTTATTACTTCGACAAAAACGGGAAAACTGTACACAGAGTAAACTCGCTCGGTATTTCACTTGAGCATCTTGCTAACATCAACAAAGTGATAACTGTGGCTGGGGGACTATCTAAAGGTGAGGCGATTTCAGCCTACTTAAAATGGGGTCAGAGTGATGTATTAGTGATTGATGAGGCTATTGCTCGTCATTTACTTGCTATTTATATAAATTAACATTTATTTTTTAGGAGGAATTACTTATGACAGTAAAATTAGGAATTAATGGCTTTGGAAGAATTGGTAGACGTGTGTTTCGCGCAGCGTTGAATAATGAAAATGTAGAAGTAGTAGCAATTAATGACTTAACAGATGCAGACATGCTTGCTCACTTACTCAAGTATGACACCGTACATGGCGAGCTTTCTGAAGAGGTCACAACAAATGGTGATAACTTAGTTGTTGGAGGTCAGGAGATCACTGTATCAGCTGAGCGTGACCCGGCAAACCTTGCTTGGGGAGATAAAGGTGTTGATATTGTCATTGAATCAACTGGTCTATTTACCAATCGCGATGATGCGAACAAGCACGTTGAAGCTGGTGCGAAGAAAGTGATCATTTCTGCACCTGGTAAGAATGAAGACTTAACTGTTGTGATGGGTGTAAACCATGAGGACTATGACAGTGAACAGCATCATGTTGTATCAAATGCATCTTGTACGACTAACTGTTTAGCTCCAGTAGCTAAAGTATTAAGTGATAAGTTTGGTATTAAGCGTGGAATTATGACAACTGTTCACGCTTATACAAATGACCAGCAAATCCTAGACTTACCACATAAAGACTACCGTCGTGCTCGTGCGGCAGGTGAGAATATTATTCCAACAACGACAGGAGCAGCTGAAGCCGTTGCGAAAGTACTTCCAGAAGTTGATGGAAAATTAACTGGTATGGCAATGCGCGTGCCAACACCAAACGTATCATTAGTTGACTTAGTAGCAGAGCTAGACCAAGATGTAACAGCTGAACAGTTGAACGAAGCCCTTAAATCAGCTTCAGAAAACGAGTTGGAGGGTGTCTTAGGTTATAGTGAACTTCCTTTAGTATCACGTGACTATAATGGTAACCCGTTATCTTCAATCGTTGATGCACAATCAACACTAGTTATGGAAGATAATATGGTGAAAGTTGTTTCATGGTATGACAATGAGTCTGGTTACTCAAACCGTTGTATCGACTTAGCTCTATATATGGCAGAGCAAGGACTATAAGTTTACCAATTGCTGGGTAAATCTTTAGTTTCATTAAAGAAGAACTTGTTCTAAAATAATAGGAGGGACTTAATACGTCCCTCCTTAACTTTAGCCTTGGAGGTTATAACTAATGAAACAAAAAATGAATGTTCGTGATGTAGAACTACAGGGAAAACGCGTTTTTTGTCGTGTGGACTTTAATGTGCCAATGTCTAAAGGCGAGATTTCCGATGATACGAGAATTCAAGCAGCGTTACCAACAATTATGTATTTAATTCAAAATGGAGCGAAGGTGATTTTAGCTAGTCACTTAGGCCGACCAGATGGTGAAGTCGTTGATGAACTGCGCTTAGACCCGATTGCACAGCACCTAAGTAATTACCTAGAACAACCCGTATTTAAAACAGATGATGTATATAGTGAGGAAGTTGTTAAAGCAGTGGGTGAGTTAGAAGATGGCGATGTTCTTTTACTTGAAAACGTGCGTTTCCATCCTGGTGAGAAAAAGAATGATGGGGAACTTGCACAGCAATTTGCTTCACTAGCTGACCTTTATGTAAATGATGCTTTTGGTGCAGCTCACCGTGCTCATGCCTCAACTGAAGGGATTGCTCATCATTTACCTGCCGTTTCCGGTTTCCTTCTAGAAAAAGAGATTGACGTATTAGGTAAAGCGTTAGAACAACCTGACCGCCCATTTACAGCAATTATTGGTGGGGCCAAAGTAAAAGATAAGATTGGTGTCATTGACAACTTATTAGATAAAGTTGATCATCTCTTAATCGGTGGTGGCCTATCTTATACATTTATTAAAGCCTTAGGCCATGAAGTTGGTCAGTCTTTATTAGAAGAAGATAAAATTGATCTTGCGAAACAATTCATTGATAAGGCAACGGAACAAGGTGTATCGATCCACTTACCAATTGATATTACCGTTGCGGATGAGTTTTCACGTGAGGCTAATACTAAAGCGGTTTCTATTGAAGAGATTCCAAGTGATTGGGAAGGCTTAGATATTGGTCCGAAAACTATCGAACACTTTAGTCAGATCATTAACGACTCTAAGTTAATTATTTGGAATGGACCGATGGGTGTTTTTGAATACGAAATCTTTGCAAATGGTACAAAAGGTGTTGCAGAAGCACTTGCGAATACGGAAGGTTATACCGTGATTGGTGGTGGTGATTCTGCATCAGCAGTTGAGAAGTTCAATTATGCCGATCAAATGGATCATATCTCAACAGGTGGTGGTGCATCACTAGAATTCATGGAAGGTAAAGTTCTACCTGGTGTGGCTGCACTAAATGATCAAGAAGACGGGGTGAATCAATAATGCGTAAGCCAATTATTGCTGGAAACTGGAAAATGAACAAATTAGCAGGTGAAGGGGCACGCTTTCTAATGGATATCCGTGAGAAGTTGCCAGATGGTGAGCGAGTGGATACCGTTGTTTGTGGACCGTTTATTCACTTACCTTTATTAACTGAAGCAGCTCGTGATTTCCCTGTAGCAATTGGGGCACAAAACATGCACTATGAAGACAGTGGTGCTTATACAGGTGAGGTCAGTCCTGAAATGTTAAAGGATATTTTAGTTGATTATGTGATTATCGGTCATTCAGAGCGTCGTGAGTATTTCAATGAAACAGATGAATCTGTGAATCAAAAGACGAAAGCTGCTTTTAATCATGATCTAACACCAATCGTTTGCGTAGGCGAGACGTTAGAACAGCGTGAAAGTAATGAAACCTTTACATTTGTTGAAAAACAGGTCAAAGCAGCTCTTGAAGGTCTAAATGAAGAGCAGCTAAAACAGGTTGTCATTGCTTATGAGCCAATCTGGGCAATTGGTACGGGTAAAACAGCCACAAGTGAAGAAGCTAATGATGTATGTGCACATATCAGACAAGTATTAAAAGATACTTACTCAGAAGAAGTTAGTGAGGCTGTACGTATTCAGTATGGTGGAAGTGTTAAGCCAGCAAATATAGAAGAGCTTTTAAATATGTCAGATATTGACGGTGCTTTAGTTGGTGGAGCAAGCTTAGAGCAAGACTCGTTCTTAAAACTAGTGGAGGCTGGTGCAAATGCCTAATCAACCTTTATCAGCATTGATCATACTCGATGGCTTTGCCCTTCGCGATGAAGCTTACGGTAATGCCATTAAACAAGCACATACAGACAATTTTGATCGCTATTGGAATCAATACCCTAAAACCCAGTTAAAGGCGTCAGGTGAAGCAGTCGGACTACCTGAAGGGCAAATGGGTAATTCAGAAGTCGGCCATTTAAACATTGGTGCCGGCCGAGTCGTTTATCAAAACTTAACGAGAATTAATCTCGCTATTAAAGAAAAAGAGTTCCATCAAAATCAGGCTTTTGCAAATGCTACTAACCATGTGAAACAAACAAATGGTGCATGGCATATCTTTGGATTGTTATCAGATGGTGGGGTTCATAGTCACCAGGAACATATCTTTGGATTGCTAGAAACAGCTAAAGAGCAAGGGATTGAAGATGTTTATGTTCATGCCTTTTTAGATGGGAGAGATGTAGGTCCGAAAACTGCTGTTTCCTATCTGATTCGACTAGAAGAGAAGATGGATGAACTCGGAGTTGGCCAGCTAGCCACGGTTTCAGGACGCTATTATGCAATGGATCGTGATCAACGTTGGGAGCGAGTTGAAAAAGCTTATCGGGCTATTCGCCTTGGTGAAGGTGAACTTGAAAGAAGTGCATTTGAAGCTGTGAAAGAATCATATGATCGAGATGTCGTCGATGAATTCGTAGAGCCAATTGTCATGATTGATGACAATGATCAACCGATTGCAACTGTTGAATCAGGTGATACTATCATCTTTGCAAACTTTCGACCAGATCGTGCGCTTCAATTAACGGATGTGTTTGTTAATAATCGGTTTGATGGATTTGAAAACGAGTATAGTCCATTAGAAGACCTCTACATGGTGACGATGACACAGTATAGCGATCAATTGGACGTTGATGTTGCCTATCCACCTAACACACCAGAAGATACGATTGGTGAAGTTGTTGCTAAACAAGGGATGACCCAACTAAGAATTGCCGAAACGGAAAAGTACCCACATGTCACTTACTTTATGAACGGTGGTTTAGAATCAACCTTTGAAGGGGAGAAGCGAATCTTAATTGACTCTCCCAAAGTAGCGACTTATGATTTGAAGCCAGAAATGAGTGCTTATGAAGTGACAGATGCCTTAATAGATACGCTTGATAACGAACCACCTAACTTAGTGATTTTAAACTTTGCTAATCCAGATATGGTCGGTCATTCAGGTAAATTACAACCGACGATTGAGGCGGTAGAAGCGGTTGACCGTTGTTTAGGAAAAGTAGTGGATAAAATCCTTGAACTAGGTGGAACAGCAGTGATTACAGCGGATCACGGTAATTCAGATGAAGTACTTACAGAAGAGGGTGATCCAATGACAGCACATACCGTTAATCCCGTCCCTGTGATTGTCACTAAAGAAGGGATTGCTCTACGTGATGGAGGTATTTTAGGAGATTTAGCCCCAACTGTTTTAGAATTGTTAAACATCGAGCAACCTAAAGCTATGACAGGCCAGTCGTTAATCAAAAAGTAACCTTTCCTCTAACTAATGTTGAGTGAAAGTTAGTAGCAGTTGAAATACGTGGAATTTGTCGTTTATTTCCATTGTAGAATCTGATATACATTTCAAAAGTTAAAAGTAAATAACCTTTAAGGAGAGATTATGTATGCCTTACATTATTGATGTTTACGGACGCGAAGTATTAGACTCAAGAGGGAACCCAACTGTCGAGGTTGAGATTGTCACGGATTCAGGAGCATTTGGCTCTGCTTTAGTTCCAAGTGGTGCTTCAACAGGAGAATATGAAGCTGTTGAACTACGCGATGGTGACAAAGGACGTTACCTAGGTAAAGGTGTTCAAACAGCCGTAGAAAACATTAACGAAATCATCGCACCTGAATTAGTCGGTTTTGATGTCACCGAACAACTGCTAATCGATCAACACTTAGTTGAGTTAGATGGTACAGAAAATAAAGGTAAACTAGGAGCTAACGCTATTTTAGGTGTATCTATGGCAGCCGCACATGCCGCAGCTGACTTCCAGGGTATGCCACTATATAAATACTTAGGTGGTTTCTCAGCTCATACTCTACCAACCCCGATGATGAACATTTTAAATGGAGGCGAGCATGCTGATAACAACGTTGATATTCAAGAGTTCATGATTATGCCGGTTAATGCTCCGACATTTAAAGAAGCTCTACGTCAAGGTGCAGAGATTTTCCATGCTCTTAAAAACGTTTTGAAAGAGAAAGGTTATAACACAGCAGTAGGTGATGAGGGAGGATTTGCGCCTAACCTTAAATCTAACGAAGAAGCCTTAGAAACGATTGTTGAAGCAGTTGAAAAAGCAGGCTATAAGATTGGTGACGACATCAAACTTGCAATGGACGTTGCTGCATCTGAGATCTATAAGGGTGGAAAGTATGAATTAAAAGGTGAAGGCGTCACACGTACCTCTGAAGAAATGGTTGACTGGTATGAGTCACTTGTGCAAAAATTCCCGATTATCTCTATCGAAGACGGCCTAGACGAAAATGACTGGGATGGCTTTAAGCTATTAACTGATCGTCTTGGTGATCAAGTACAGCTTGTAGGTGATGACTTATTTGTTACCAACACCAAGAAGCTTGAAGAAGGTATTCAAAAGGGAATTGGTAATTCAATCTTAATTAAAGTCAACCAAATTGGTACACTTACAGAAACGTTTGAAGCGATTGAAATGGCTAAAAGAGCTGGTTACACAGCAGTTATTTCACACCGTTCTGGTGAAACTGAGGATGCAACGATCGCAGATATTGCTGTTGCGACAAATGCAGGGCAAATCAAGACAGGTGCACCTTCAAGAACAGACCGTGTAGCTAAGTACAATCAGCTACTACGTATAGAAGATGACTTACTCAACGCAGCTTTCTATGCTGGACAAACAGCTTTTTATAATTTGAATAAGTAATTAGAATAGAATCTCTATAATTTCACAAACTAAAAATAAACCCTGGTATGAAAAAGATCCAGGGTTTATTTTTGTCTATTTTGTTAAAAGTTATTTCCAAACCTATACTTTTCGATTATAATCTATATTGTTGGGGATTCTAGAAAAAAATAGAAAGAAAACGTTTACATGTGCATAAGTTTTTAATAATCGTTATTCTTATAATTGTATTTATTTTTAGGGGGGAATAGAGTATGAATTTGACGAGGCAAATTATTTACGCTCTTATTTTAGGTATTTTAGTAGGGCTTGGCCTGAACATATTCTTGCCTGATTTATTTGATCCGATCGATGCTTACTTCTTTACGCCTTTAGGTGATATCTTCTTAAGATTAATTCAAATGATGGTTATCCCAATTGTAATTATCTCAATAGTATTAGGTACAGCCAATCTAGGTGATCCTAAGAAGTTAGGAAGAATTGGTGGTAAAACCATTGGCTTCTTCTTGATCTCAACAACTATTGCGTTAACCATTGCGATGTCTTTAGCGTTAATCGTTCAACCAGGTGAGCCTGGTGCCCTTGATACAGAAGGGTTTGAGGAGTATGAAGGTGATACTGAACCCCCATCAGTTGTTGATACGTTAGTCAATATTATTCCGACGAATCCAATTGATGCGATGGTAAATGGTGAAATGCTACAAATTATCTTCTTCTCCATTTTAATTGGGCTAGGTTTAGCGATCCTTAGTAAGAAAACTGATCGAATTCATAAGTTATTTGATCAAGGTTTTGAGCTAGTTATGTTCTTAATCACCATTATTATGTACACCGCGCCATTTGGTGCATTTGGTTTAATTGCATCAGCCGTTGGTGGAGCAGGTATTGATGCTATTAGCTCAATGTTTGCGTATTTCATGGTTGTTTTCGTAGCTTTAATCATCCATGCTCTCTTAACATATGGAGCTGTTGTCAAATTCTTAGCGAAGAAGAGCCCAATTTGGTTCTTTAAAAACTTCATCCCTGCGATGAGTGTTGCATTCGGTACTGCAAGCAGTAGTGCGACATTACCTGTATCCATGACAACTGCACAAAAACGTTTAGGTGTTCGCGAATCTGTCAGTGGTTTCGTTCAGCCAATCGGTGCTACTATAAACATGGATGGTACGGCGATTATGCAAGGTGTTGCCACCGTCTTTATTGCTCAAGTGTACGCACAAAGCTTGTCTTTAACTGAAATGTTAACGGTAGTCTTGATTGCTGTCTTAGCATCTATCGGTACGGCAGGAGTTCCTGGTGTCGGTTTGATTATGCTGGCAATGGTGTTAGATCAGGTAAACCTACCAGTCGAAGCGATTGGTTTAATCTTAGGTGTTGACCGTCTATTAGATATGACGCGTACAGCTGTGAATATTACAGGTGACGCTGCGTGTGCTTTATATGTTAATGAAACAGAAAAGGACGATTCGAGCTTAGAAAATCAATCATCAACTAATCAGACGTAACAAACACGCTTAAACTTCAATTTGACCTTGCAATTGTGAACAATCTTATGCTACATTAATGTTATGGATTTGTGCGTAGTCATAGGAGGTCAAAGCGATGTATGGAGTTCTAGCGACACTATTATTTCTAAATACAATTGCCTTAATCGCAGTCGTTCTACTTCAACAGGGGAAAAGCGCAGGGCTATCTGGTGCAATCTCTGGAGGAGCTGAACACTTATTTGGTAAACAAAAGGCACGTGGTATGGATGGAATCCTTCACCGAATCACGGTCATTTTAGGAATCTTATTTATGGTTATTACCTTTTTATTAGGGTATATTGTTCAGTAGAATAAACGATTTAACCGGAACAGTAAGTGGGTAACACTTACTGTTTCTTTATGTTTTGGGATCTGTTAAAGTTTAGGGTTTAATGACAAAAGATCTGCTCGTTTTAATGATCTCATTTAAATGTGGATGATGATCAAGTGTTAATAAACGTTACAGAAATAATACTACGCTAATGTTTAAGAGACTTTAGTTAAGTTTTCTATAAGCTAAGTTCGTTTACATATGATTAAACTTGTATTAAGTTGGGAAAAGTAACATCAAGTAGGTATGGAATACGGGAAGGGAGAAAAAGAGATGAAAATCAAAGAACCAAAACCATTTACCTTTGAGGCAGGAAATCGAGCAGTATTACTACTCCATGGATTTACTGGGCATTCAGCAGATGTTCGCATGCTTGGCAGATTCTTAGAGAAAAAAGGCTATACCTCACATGCGCCGATCTACAGAGGCCACGGAAAACCACCAGAAGAACTGGCTGAAACAAATGCTGACGACTGGTGGGAGGATGTTTTAGCTGCTTATAATCATCTCAAAGAGTTAGGTTACGACGAAATCGCCGTAGCTGGTTTATCATTAGGTGGTGTCCTATCTTTAAAACTAGCGATGAATAAACCTGTGAAAGCCGTTATGCCGATTTGTACGCCGATTTTCTTCGATAACAAAGAAGAATTATCAGCCGGTTTTCGCGTAAAGGCAAAACAATATAAGCAACTCCAACAAAAGGATCGTGAAACGGTTGAACAAGAGCTTGAAGAGCTGATGAATAACTCAGATGATATGTTTAACTCTTTAAGTGAACTGATTCAATCTGTTCAAGCTAATTTAGATACGATTTATGCACCTACTTTCGTTATGCAAGCAGAAGAAGATGAAATGATTAATAAGGAAAGTGCAAACTATATATATGAACATGTTGCATGTGATGAAAAAGATCTTAAATGGTATGAAGGTGCCCCTCATGTGATCACATTAAGTGATTTTAAAGAACAAGTTCATGAGGACGTGTACCGTTACCTTGAATCACTGGATTGGTCTGAGTAAAAGAGGTTAAAGCTGAGGTGAAAGTATGGAAATGGAACAATTGAAACAACAAATACTTGATTACTTCAATGAAGAAGCAACACGACCACAAAGTATCGATGATTTACAAGAAAGATTTACAATGGAAGATAGTGAAGGTTTACAAGATTTAATGAAAGCATTAAACGTTTTAGAAGATGAAGGACAATTAGTTCGAAATCGTAATAATCGTTATGGTCTACCAGAGAAAATGAACTTAATTCGTGGACGAATTCAAATGCATTCGAAGGGATTTGCATTCCTAATTCCAGAAGATGAGGACCAACGAGATATTTATATCCATCAATCAGACTTAAATTCTGCGATGAATGATGATACGGTTTTAGTGCGAATTGAAACAGAATCATATGCTGGAAACCGCCCAGAAGGTGTCGTTGTTCGAATTGTTGAGCGTAGTGATAAACCCATCGTTGGTACTTATCAAGATAATGGCAAGTTTGGCTTTGTGATTGCGGATGATAAACGAATTCCAGGAGACATATTCATTAAAGAAGGTAATGAAAATGGAGCGGTTGACGGACATAAGGTCATCGTCAATATTGTCCAATACCCTGAGGGCGTTAGAAGTGCTGAGGGTGAAGTGACTGAGATTTTAGGACATAAAAACGATCCTGGAATTGATATTCTTGCTATTATTCACAAACACGGTATTAAGTCTGAGTTTGATCAAGAAACCTTGGATCATGCTAATAGTGTTCCTGATCAAATCTCTGAAGAAGATCTTAAAGGACGTAAAGATCTACGTGATAAGCAGATTGTCACAATTGACGGTGCAGATGCCAAAGACCTTGATGATGCCGTACGTGTGGAACAACTGGACAATGGTAACTTCTTATTAGGTGTTTACATTGCTGATGTGACCCATTATGTTAAGGAAGGCTCACCGATTGATAAGGAAGCGATGGAGCGTGGAACAAGCACATATTTAACAGACCGGGTCATTCCGATGATTCCTCATCGCCTATCTAACGGCATTTGTTCATTAAACCCACAGGTCGACCGTTTAACCTTAGGTTGTGAAATGGAGATCGATGGAAGTGGAAAAGTTGTTAGCCATGAGATCATGTCAGCCGTGATTAAGACCGACGAACGAATGACTTATACAGATGTCAATGGAATCCTTGACGGGGATGAGGAATTAAGAAAACGATATGAGCCTCTTGTTCCAATGTTTGAACTGATGGCCACATTAGCGAAAATCCTACGTAATAAGCGAACGAGTCGTGGGGCGATCGACTTTGACTTTAAAGAAGCTGAAGTGGAAGTCGACGAAACGGGGCATCCAACAGATGTTGTTTTACGTGAACGTGGTGAAGCTGAGCGAATTATTGAGGACTTTATGTTGATGGCCAATGAAACAGTGGCTGAACACTTCCATTGGATGGACGTACCATTCATCCACCGAATTCACGAAGACCCTGACACTGGTAAACTTCAGAAGTTCTTTGAGTTCATCGCTAACTTAGGACACCACGTCAAAGGCACATTTGATGATGTCCATCCTAAAGCTCTACAGAAAGTGTTAAAAGAAATTGAAGGAAGTAAAGAAGAATTGGTTGTTTCTAAATTAATGCTACGTTCCATGCAGCAAGCTAAGTATGCGCCTGAAAGTGTCGGTCACTTCGGGCTTGCGACAGAATTCTATACACATTTTACTTCCCCGATTAGACGTTACCCAGACTTAATGGTTCACCGGTTAATACGGACGTACTTACTAGAAGGTGATCTAAGTAATGAAACTCGTCAGAAATGGGAAGAGAAACTACCTGATATTGCCAGACATTCATCTGAGATGGAGCGTCGCTCTGTTGATGCTGAGCGAGAAACAGATGACCTAAAGAAAACCGAATTTATGTCTGATAAGATCGGTGAGGAGTTTGAAGGAATCATCAGTTCCATTACGAACTTCGGCTTATTTGTTGAATTACCTAATACAGTAGAAGGTCTGGTTCACGTCAGTTACCTAACCGATGACTATTATCATTATGACGACCGGCACCAAGCGATGATTGGTGAACGTACAGGTCATATTTTTAAAATCGGTGACGAGCTAAAAGTGCGCGTCGTTAGTACGAATATTGAAGAGCGCGTGATTGACTTTGAAGTCATCGGCATGAAAGAACGTAAGAAGAAAAAACCACGTGGAGATAATGACTAAGGATACAGCATAAGCTGTATCCTTTTTCTTTCGTATTCTTGTGTAAAACGGACACACTTCCTCTAAAGACCGAAGTAACTTCTTAATAGATTGATGTAGGTGTCATTAAATAAGTTCTATCGGCCAAAATGAGGTCAAACGCATTAGGTAGTGTCTGATAGTAGGGGTCTATCGGACAAAACGGAGTCTACCGCAGCAGGAAATGTCCAATAGCAGGGGTCTATCGGCCAAAATGAGGTCAAACGCATTACGTAATGTCCAATAGCCGGGGTCTATCGGCCAAAATGAGGTCAAACGCATTACGTAATGTCCGATAGCCGGGGTCTATCGGCCAAAATGAGGTCAAACGCATTACGTAATGTCCAATAGCCGGGGTCTATCGGACAAAACGAGGTCAAACGCATTACGTAATGTCCGATAGCCGGGGTCTATCGGCCAAAATGAGGTCAAACGCATTACGTAATGTCCAATAGCCGGGGTCTATCGGACAAAACGGAGTCTACCACAGTTAAATATGTCCGAGATAAACACTAAATCTGATAAATTCGCTCGTCCCCAAACGGATTACTACCCAAGCTTCAATATCAATCATAAAAAACAGCCTAAACCAATCACTGATTTAGGCTGTACTTTCAAATTTAGCTTTATTTCCAATACCCGTGTAAAATCCAAGGGTCTTGAAATTCGAAGGCATCTTTGTTTGGAATCTTTTCATATGTCTCATCTGGAACGTCTAAACGGATATAGGTTTCATCTCCGAAAGTTTCCTTAAAGTCGACAAGCGTTTCATCGAGTGTATTCCAAAGTCCAGGCTGGTCAAACAAATCATCCCACAGATAAATAACGTGAGCGTATTGATGCCGCTTTTGGTCGAACTTCACAATAACAAAGCGATCACGACTTTCATTTTCAAACATAAACCAGTCGTTGATATCTTCATCTGAAAATAAAGCCTCACTCGTCGGGAACGGATAATAAGCTTCTAATGGAAAAATAGCATCAGAGTCTTGGATTAATGGATTAATCCACTTACGCTTTTCTTCCAATGTGTTTAATGGCTTCCACGTCTCGCCTTCAGGAGTTGTTAACAGCTCTCGATTAAATAACGTTGCCGCATGAAGAAGTTGCAGTTTAGGGATACGGAGCTTTTCTAATACCCGTAAAGCCGGGAAGTTATGTAATTGTGTGTTTGCACCAATCCACTTAATCTGATCATCTTTTTGTAAATAATCCACAATACTTTCAATTAAGGTTGTTGCATAGCCATTCCCTAAGAAACGTTGGTCACTTCTTAAACGTCCAAGCATCGCATATTGATCTTTAAATACAGAATATCCTGCAACAGAAACAAGCTGACCTTCAGTGAAAAGCCCATATAAAGCGTGTTCATCACTCTCAATTAAACGGTCAAAGATGCGAACCACATAATCATCTTCAATCCCCGTTTGCATGTTCTGTAAATGATCAGCATCATCTAATTGTAAAGGGCGAATTTGGATGGTATCAATCATAGTCGTTCCTCCTCTTATTTCGGTTCCCTAATTACATAGAATGCCACAACTAGGGTTTGACTGTCTATGATTTAGTATTAACATTTTTAGCAGTTGTTAAAGAATTATGAGTGGAACAATGTCTACTTCAAATTAATGATAAGCTGAGTAAGAGTTGGAGCAGTTTGTGAATTATTGTCGATTACCTGACTTAGTTGATGAATCGTAGTGAGTTATTATTGAGTAGCTATTTTTATTATTGAATATGGAGATTAACTGTTAAATAGAAAGAGGTTACTCTAGAATATCGCTTAGTTATTACTGAATCGACTCAATTTATTGTGGAATCACCCTTCCCATGATATCTTACGAGTTTAAAAGCTCTTCGTTTTTTGATAAAATAACGATGCAGTGAGGAGGAAGGAAGATGGCGAAAAAAGAATCGAATGCCATTGCGACAAACCGAAAAGCAAGACATGACTATCATATTGAAGAAACGTTTGAAGCGGGCATGGTCTTAAAAGGAACAGAAATTAAATCCATCCGTGCCGGGCGTGTCAATTTAAAGGATTCCTTTGCCCGAATTCATAAGGGTGAAGTGTATGTTCATAACTTGCATATATCGGAGTATGAGCAGGGGAATCAATTTAACCATGACCCAACGCGAGCAAGAAAGTTATTACTTCACCGTAAAGAAATTAATCAATTAATCGGTCAAACACAGCAAAAGGGTTATTCACTCGTGCCACTAAAGATGTATATCAAAAATGGCGTAGCTAAGCTATTAATTGGATTAGGTAAAGGTAAGAAGAAATATGATAAGCGTGAAGACTTGAAACAAAAAGCAATGAAACGCGAAGTGGAAAGAGCGTTGAAGGATCGTTATTAAGAAAACATTCCCATTTGCATCAAGGCAAAGACGTGTTATAATAATGGTTACCAATTCGTTGGTGATTATATTTCACGGGGACGTTTTGGATTCGACAGGGATAGGTCGAGCTTAAGTAGCGAGCCGAGGTGACGACTCGATAACCGTCATTTCAGTTAAATATAACTGGCAAACAAAACGATTTCGCTGTAGCTGCGTAGTCAGTCTACAGGATCCTTCCTACCATCGCCCATGTGGTAGATCGAAGGGTCTCAAACTAAGTGGGCTACGATGAAGGCCACCGTCTGAGGTCTTCAGAAGAGACTAACCAGACTAGCCATTTGGAAGCCTGTCGGTAGGCTGAAGAATTGGCGAATGATAATATACCGACTACGCTCGTAGAAGCTTAAGTGGCGATATCTCTGGACGCGGGTTCGAGTCCCGCCGTCTCCATAAGGCTTTGTGGAGAATTAAATATGAATGTGTATGTGACAGGAACCATAAAATTTCCGTTTGGAAACTTTATGGTTCCTTTTTTAGGATGTTTTATCTTAAGGTGAGCATAATTTTCCACAGAAAGCATGGTGATTTTACCCATATTGAATCAACTTAAAAATCTTAAGCCTTCAAGTTTGGTTAGGTCAACCAAGACTAATATACTAAAGGTGAAGGAACAAAGTTTATTAGTTCATTACTTAGAAAGGATGAATTCAATGAAGGTTCTCGTTATTGGTGCAAATGGCCAAATTGGTAAACATCTAGTTTCATTTATTCGGGATCATGAAAGTATAGAGGCAAAGGCAATGATTCGCAAACAGGAGCAGGCTTCCTTTTTTGAAGGCTTAGGAACAGAGACGGTATTAGTTGATCTTGAGCAAGACAATATTGATGCGATTGCCAAAGCAGCAGAAGACGTGGATGCGATCGTATTTACAGCTGGATCTGGGCCACATACCGGAAAGGATAAGACGATTATGGTAGACCTAGATGGTGCCGTTAAAACGATAGAAGCTGCTAAACAAGCAGGTGTCAAACGCTATATTATGATTAGTTCGTTTGATACGACGCGTCAAGCGATCCAAGATGCTCCTGAGTCCTTTGCTCCTTATGTTGCTGCTAAGCACTATGCGGATGAATGGTTAAAGAATACCGATTTAGACTATACGATCATCCACCCTGGGTTATTAACTAATGATGAAGGAAAAGAGCAAGTGACGGCTGCTTCTAAAGTCGATAGGGGTGAAATACCAAGAGAAGATGTTGCGCGTGTCATTTTAGCTACGTTAGAGAATAACAAAACCATAGGAAAAGAATTTCAAATTGTGGCCGGAACAACTCCAGTTAAAGAAGCTGTAGAATCCGTCTAGATAAAATAGGTAGATATCAAAAGACAATTCGCCAAATAAGGCGAGTTGTCTTTTTTTGAGGAAGTTGTGTAACAGAGCGATTGTTAAGAGGGTAAGTCAGAAACTGCCGTGCCTCTTTTTAAACAAATTATGAAACTTTCGTGACCTTTGTCCATCTTGTTGTGCTGATGTGGTAAAATTAATTTGCTTAAACTTAGCTAAAGTAGGAGTTGACTACACATGAAAAAAGGATTATTCGTCCTCATCGGTTTACTAGTGGTCGTCATGCTAGCAGCCTGTAATGACAATGCTGGGGAAGATGAAACAATACTAGATGAATTGGAAGGACAAGATATTAAGGAAACTGTGCATAATTACAGTGACGGTAGTTTTGATGATGTGTCTGCATCGATTACATCACACGAATTGATTGTCACTGATCAAAATGATAAAGAGACAGCATATGAATTGCCAGAAGAGGAATTCTTTGTTTCAATTGCTCCGTATGTCGATACAACACACCCTTGTGAAATTCACAGCTTAACTGGCTGCCAAGGCGAACTAGTGGAAGAAGAATTCGATCTTTTTATTGAAGATGAAGATGGAAATGTTGTCATGGATGAAAAGGTGAATTCCTTAGAAAATGGTTTTATTGATTTATGGTTACCACGCGATCAAACGTACCAGGTTACGATTGAACATGATGGAAAAGTGACTGAATCTGAAATTTCCACATTTGAGGGAGATAACACCTGCGTAACGACCATGCAGTTAACTTAATAATGACGATTTGATCAAGGACGGTTCTGCCGTCCTTTTTTTGTATTTACTTTTACGTTAACTCTGCATAATTTAACTTTTCTCAGGGCATCACCATAGTAGGGGTTCCTTACTGAAAAAAATAAAGGGTGAGAAAATGAATAGAGGAATTGTAACTGCACTTTCTGCAATTGGTATTGCTCAAGGGTTGAAGATTTTCACACATAAAAGAGTCTCGGGTGACTGGGATCTTAAGCAGGCAGCAACAACAGGAGGAATGCCTAGCTCCCACTCAGCAGGTGTTTCCGCTTTGACATCATATCTTGCTGCCAGAAAGGGAATTAGCCATACAGAGACGGCCCTAGCAGCTATATTCGGCGTCATTGTTATGTATGATGCACAGGGAATTCGTCGTCATACGGGTGAAATCGCTCAATTAGTGAATGATTTAGAGGACCATTTTGAAGAGCTTTCAGGAGATTTCCCGAGCTTTGAATTTGTTGCAAGAGACAAGGAATTAGAAGAGCTTTTGGGGCATCAGCCAGTTGAAGTGGTTGGTGGTGCTCTTTTAGGGTGTTTGTTAGGAGTTTTGTCTGCTAAGTTAGAAAAGTAGTGAAAAGCGTCTGGGTGAGAAGAATTCAACCAGACGCTTTATTGGTCACATAAGACGTGTAATGAAAGCTGTCGCTATTCCAAAGTAAATGAGTAATGAAAAGATATCATTAATCGTGGTAATGAGAGGACCTGATGCAACGGCGGGATCAATATTAAATTTATATAATATTAAAGGAATAATGGTACCTGCTAAAGTCCCAATAATTAGGGTGATCAAAAGAGAACTTCCGACCACTAAGCCGAGTGTCATACTGTCTCGCCAAATATAAGCTATAATGGATATCAAGATCCCACAAGTCACCCCGATAATGATTCCTACCCAAAGCTCACGAACAATTAATCTGACTACTTGTTTAAAATCAAGGTCTTCAGACACTAGACCTCTGACAACGACCGCTAATGATTGAGTTCCGGTATTACCTGTCATCCCAGCGATCATAGGCATAAAAAAGGCTAATGCCACTACTGTTTCAAGCGTGTCTTCAAAACCACTGATGATTCCACCTGAAATCAGACCAATAAATAATAACAAAATCAACCATGGAAGTCTCCGATAAGCGGCAGTTATTGGTTTCGTGTTAAAATCAATCGCCTTACCGGAAGCATGCAGTTTTTCAATGTCTTCATTAGCTTCTTGAATCACAACATCCAAGACATCATCAACCGTGATCACACCGACCAGTTTATGATCATCCTCAACAATTGGTAAGGAAACGAAGTCATATCGTGTAATTAATTTAGCAACTTCTTCTTGGTCTGTATGAACATCAGCTTTTACCACACGGCTATACATAATGTCTTCAATTTGATCGTGTAAATCGGCTAAAAGCAAGTCTTTGTATGATACAACACCAACTAATTTCTTTTGTTCATCAATTACATATAGATAGTTTAAGTATTCGGCTAACTCAGCAAAATGCTTCAGTTTATCAACTGCTTCGCGAATCGTATAGTGTTTTGGAATCCAAACATAGCGATTGTTCATGATTCGCCCTGCTGTTTCAGGTGGATAATTCATGAGATTCTTAACAATTGCTGATTCTTCTTTATTCATTTCTGAAAGGAGCTCTTCCATTTGTTCAGAATCTAAGTCTGATAAGAGAGAAGCCAATTCATCATTTTCCATCAAATCAAGGACTTGAGTTGATTTCTCAATGCCTAATTTCTGTAGGGCATTTACTTGTTCATCATTATCAAGCTCCTGAATCAGCTCTGTAAGCTGTTCGATCGATAGATAGATGAGGAACTTGTTTCGGTGTTTAGCAGGAAGATGATGATATTGCTGAGCCATATCATAAGGTTGTAACTGGTCGATTATTTCTTGGAATGCCGTTTTTTTTCCTTCTTTTAACGATTTTATAATTGCTAATGTGATTTCATTTTCAGTCATGTCTAAAGCCATAAGATCTCCTCACTACTAGTAAATTAAAGTATATTATGTATATAAGTATGGTAACTGAACTATTTATGTTTTCCCTTTCATGATTCCCATAAACCTATTGAATCATGTCCTTTTGAATAAAATGACCTTTATTGACAGATATCAGTATTTTGTATAAAGTTACAATACCAATTTTTGTTTTAGCAAATGATAATGAACTGGGGTGAGTTACTTTGCACTTTTTTCTTAAGTTAGGTCTAAGTCTGATTAGGATGAGAAACTTGACCTTAATTCTTTATACCGTCATTTTTGTGGTGTTTTGTACAATTGTCGCTTATTTATTAGAATCAGATAATCTTGAGAGCCTATGGAATTCATTTTATTTTGTGATGACGACATTTTCAACGGTAGGGTATGGTGATTATTCACCGGTCACATTTGCAGGTAAGCTTTTTGCTGTATTCATGTATTTAGTTGGAATTGGTTTGCTAGGTGTAGTGATCGGTAAAATTGTCGATGCATTCTCGATTTTTAAGAGAAAAAGGGAGGAAGGAAAAGTGAACTATATGAAGAAGAGCCATATCATTATCGTCGGTTGGAATAAGAAAACAGAAGCAGCCATTCAAGAAATATTAAGTACCAATCCTACCATCGAGGTAGTGCTTATTGATACCCTTAACAAGTCACCTATTGATATGACGCAAGAAAGGGTTCATTATGTTCAGGGCGATGTAACGGCTGAAGAGACCTTTGAAAAGGCTAATATCTCTGAGGCAAAATCGGTCATCATATTCTCAGATGAAAGCATTCAGGATCCTTCTTTAAGGGATGCTAAAACGCTGACAATTGCAATTGTTGTAGAACGATTAGCACCTAGCGTACATACGACTGTTGAAGTATTAACGGAAGAACACACCTCAAACTTTTCTCATGTCAAAGTAGACGAGTTTATTCTTTCTCAGGAGACTGTATCGAGAATTGCTGTCCGTGCAGCGATGTATGAGGGGGTCAGTAAAGTATATTCGCAATTAATTAGTCGGCAATATGGCGAAGATCTTTACAAGATTTCTAAAAAAGATCAGTGGATTACCTATCAGGATGCCTTTAACGACTTACTAGACAATGGGGCAACGCTGATAGCTGACGGAGCCAAACTGGATATCAATAGACGGTTAAATGAAAAGATTCCAAGTGATGCAGAATTGTATGTCATTTGTAACGAAGAGACCTATCAAAAAATCAGCTGATATGAAAGATGTAACTAAATAAAATAAATAGGGGTAGCCATTCGCGTGAATGGCTACCCCTATTTATTACGAGCTTAATGAATATCGAATTGATACTTTTCAGCTGGTCTCATGTTTTTAATAAATGCCACGAGTAAATCTTTAGTTGCTTTAAAGTCATTAAGATCAATCGCTTCAATCGAGGAATGGGCATACCTAGATGGAATGGATAACACCCCGGCAGGAATCCCTTGTTTGGCTAAGCTTAGTTCACCAGCATCTGTTCCGATTCCTGGAAATACTTCTAGCTGATACGGAATCTCTTGTTGAGTAGCAAGCTGGATTAAATGCTTACGAATTTTTTGATTAGCAATTAAGCTTGCATCTAGTACTTTAATTCCCGTTCCTGCTCCTAATGATAACGTTTGATCCATCATTTCTTCAGTTGTATCACTTACGGCAGTTGTATCAAGAGCAATGGCTACATCAGCATGTTGTTGATGGCTTGCAACTCTTGCACCTCGTAAGCCAACTTCCTCTTGAACTGTGAAGACACCAACGAATTCACCTTTAAACTCACTACGATCTAGCTCTTCAAACGCTTTGATGAGAATGGCACAACCCGCACGATCATCAAATGCCTTACCAACAATCCGATTTTCAGTTAGTTGTTCAAAGTAAGGATACCAAGTTACTGAATCACCGATATTTATACCGAGTTCAATTACTTCTTGTTTGGATGAAGCACCCACGTCAATGTACAGCTGTTGATGGGCGCGTACTTTATTCGGATCATCAAACTTTTTCATATGAGCTGAAATGGTGCCAATTACCCCAGAACGTAAACCTTGATCTGTTTTAATTTGCACACGTTGTGACAGTAAGATGCGATCATCGTGTCCACCTAACTTTTCAAAGCGAATTAAACCATTATCTTCAATCTTTTTAACGATAAAGCCGACTTCGTCCATATGAGTGGCGACGACAACAGTAGGCCCTTCTTGATGTCCTTTTTTACGTGCAATTAAATTACCAGCACCGTCTACTTCAACTGAATCAACTGAGTCTTTTAATTGATGAGCTATGTATTTGGCAACATCCTCTTCAAACCCACAAGGGCCATGAATGTTCGCTAAGTCTTGCAATAATTTTTCCATGTTTGAATTCCCCCAATTTTGTGTTTAAATATCATGATACTACAAAAGTTATTTCGTGTCCCGTAATTAATGAAAATGTGGCCCTTTTTATAATGCAAATCACCAAAAAAAACGAAACACCTATCATGATGTTCAATGATCACGATGGGTGTTTCGTTCAATTAAAGGACTTTTTAGGAAGTCCCACTAAATTTCTAATAGTTGCCACCGAAAAAACTTCTAAACGATTGTACTGTGGCTTTCCGGTTAATAGCTGCTATTGAGGTGGTTAGGGGAATTCCTTTTGGGCATGACTGGACACAATTTTGGGAGTTACCACACCATTCTAGTCCACCTTCTCCCATAAATGATGCTAATCGCTCTTCGCTATTCATTTCACCAGTAGGGTGCATGTTTTTCAATTGTACTTGTGAAAAGGCAAAAGGCCCCATGAAATCAGAACGATCATTAACATTTGGACAAGCCTCTAAACAAACACCACAAGTCATACATTTTGAAAGCTCATATGCCCATTGTCGTTTATTCTCAGCCATACGTGGTCCAGGTCCTATGTCGTAAGTTCCGTCAATAGGAATCCATGCTTTAACACGCTTCAATGCATCAAACATTCGCTCACGTTCGATATATAAATCCCTAACGACCGGGAATGTTTCCATTGGTTCAATTCGAATGGGCTGTGATAACTTGTCTACTAAAGTCGCACAAGCTTGTTGGGCCTTCCCATTAATCACCATAGAACAAGCCCCACAAACTTCCTCTAAGCAATTCATATCCCATTGAACGGGGGATGTCGGCTCACCGTCTTTATTAACCGGATTTTGGCGAATCTCCATTAGGACAGAAATAATATTCATACTTGGTCGGTAGGGGATTAAAAACTCTTCTTTATATGACTCTGAATCAGGGTCGTCCTTTCGTTGAATAATGACATGTATGTGTTCTTTTTTTTCTTCCATAATCATTCTCCTACTCTTTGATTTCTTGATGTCTTAATCTATAGTGTTTACCTTGGCCTACTAAAAATATAAATATGTAGCATTTGTCTTTTTTTGTTAGTATGTTTCTTAGTGAATTAGTTATACATGAATGACAGAATTATGGTAATAACTAGATATTCAAGGAATCGACAAATTTATACAGGTGACATTCAGACAAGGCTATGATACATTCTTTTAGAGGGATCGTTTAGATGGGGAGGTACATCATGTTATTAGACTACAAAATGTACAAACATGATTCGAGTAAGGAATGGGTTGTATTCCTGCATGGAGTAGGGGGTAATTATTCTCTATTTCATAAACAAATTAAAAAGTTTAGAAAGCACTTTAATTTGTTATTTATTAATTTTCCTGGACACGGAGAAAGTGAATCCTTAAAGGGAAAGTATACGTTTACCAAAATTGCCGATAAGGTCAAGGAGATACTTGATCATCTTAATATAAGTAAAGCTCACCTCGTTGGCATCTCTTTAGGTACAATTGTCATGAATGAGCTTAGTCGCTTAGCACCTGAGAGAATCTCTTCGATGACATTGGGTGGAGCTGTGATTAAATGGCAGTTCTGGACTGACCTTTTGTTTAAGTTAGCCTATATGGTTCGCTACGTGGTTCCATATATGTTTTTATATACACTATTTGCCCTAATTTTGATGCCAAAAAGGAATCATCAACACTCACGGAATTTATTCGTTAACGAAGCGAAAAAAATCGGGCAAAAAGAATTTATTAATTGGGCGGGTCTTTTGATTCACTCGGATAATGTCTACGACCAGCTACTAGCAGATAAGAATAAAAAGAAAATCCCTAAACTTTATCTAATTGGCTCTGAGGATCACGTGTTTATGAAAGGGGTTCAATATGCTGTGAAAACAGACCCCTTCGCAGAGATGAATGTTATTGATAATTGTGGTCATGTATGTAATGTCGATCAGGCTGACGAATTTAATAACCTGACGATTCAATTTATCCATCAGCAGCTAAAGACTGATTCTCAAGATGGGCAAATAGCTTTGTAAGTGATTTATTTCATCCTTAGACTAATGATGATCAGTAAGATTCCCATAACAAGTAAGACAGCTTTAAGTAGGGACATTTTCCCAGCAAGGCCATATAAACCGATGAAAGTTGTCAGTAGTAACACCCCTGGTCCAACAAAGGCAAGTAAGCTGTTAATAACAAAGGCCTTGTATAAATCATTGAATTTAAACATTAAAAATGCAGCCGAAATTTCAATCGTACCAGATATGATACGAATAACGATAATTGATAACAATAATTTATCTAAGCTCATGGTAAACTCTCCCTAAAAAATCATTCACTTAAACTATATGGGAATCACCCCTGAGCTAGTCCAAAAAATTTTATAAAATTAAAGAGAAGCTGCCTCCAAAGTCATGAGTTTGACTTTAGAGGCAGCTTTTTTGAATACTATGTCTGATCGGGATTAATCCATTGCCACGCCACGATTAGGAGTAAACCACCAATTACTCCAGCCAAGATATAGGCAATATTTATATCTATCGGCATCATTAGAGAAATAATCGGTGGGCCAGCAGCAACCCCGATAAATCTTGAGGAGCTATAAAATGACGTAATGGTCCCGCGAGTTTCTTGGCTAATATTTTCAGTAATCATCGCATCTAAAGTTGGTAAGAGTGCGCCAATCGCAAGCCCATTGACACTGGAAGCTACCAATAGAAGACCTAATGCATCACTAGTGTAACCAACTGTAACCACACTAATGGTAAGTACGCCAAGCGCTCCTAAAATAATAATTTTCATTAACTTTAGATCATCCTTGATTTTCTTACCTGTGAAATATGATGCAAAGCAAAGTACGATTAATGGGAACGCGAGAAGAACGCCTTTTGGTATTCCATCAATCTCGTATTGTTTTTCAAGAATATCGGAAAGATAAAATAAAATTCCAAACAAAATCAACATCGAATAGGCGCCAATCATAAAAATGGTGTAAAGCCATTTGCCCTCTACTTTGAAAATTTCTTTTGTTTCCTTTAGGAATTCTTTAAATTTAGGAGGTTGATCGTTCTTTTTTGGTACCTTAATAAAAATCATCACGGCAATTAGAGAAATTAAACTAAATGCAGCAATTGAAAAGAAAGGTAAATACCATAAGATCACAGCAAAAACAGCACCAATGATCGGGCTCAACACTTTACCAAATGTGTTTGACGTCTCGACAATTCCTAAACACGTACTTGCTCTTTGTGCATCATCTTTATATAAATCACCAACTAACGGTAAAATAATTGGAAGGGCACCGGAAGCACCAATGCCTTGCAAAATTCGACCGATGATAATCCAACCATATGGATTTTCGGTAAGAATGGAAGCAATCCCAGCTACCAACCCACCTGCAAGTGTAAACAATAAACCGGGTATAATTATCATTTTTCTACCATAACGGTCGGATAAATACCCGGCTATTGGTATAAGTAGTATGGCCGAAACTGAGTAACTGGTGATGATCATACTGGATTGAAAAGGCGAAATACCTACTTCTTCTTCAAATACCGGTAATACAGGGATGAGCATTGAGTTGCCCAATGTCATAATTAATGGGATTGAAGCTATTGTAATAATGCACCAAACGCTAACCTCTTTTGTTGTAATACTTACCTTTGCCATATCTACACCTCTGAGTAAATCACTCATTGTCTTCCTCTCAGTTAATGTTTACAAGTAAGTTTTATTCTATAAGAGGGATAAAAAGGTAAAATCAGCGACAATACATGATTTTTTATAGATGAGGAAATATGATTTTGTAAAGATGAGGAGTTTTGATTAGTCGTTGAACGGTAAAGTGAAAAACGTACTAGCAAAATAATTGATGGATCCCGTGTTTTATTAATGAATGCGTAATTTTAATGATGAATAGGGGGGTTAATTAATGAATGAGTGATTTTAATGATGAATAGGGTGGACTAATTAATGAATAAGGGATTTTATTATGGAATTCGTTTTTTTTATTCATGAATCACTTCACGTAATTGATGAATCGGCATTATTTAGTATTGAACAAGAGCAATTATTGTGGAATTGCCAAAATTAATTGCTGAATGATCTATGTTAATGTGGAATCAGCTACCTTGTTCCGACCATCAGCCTCGTTCATCCGGCCGTCATAGCCCTTTGTCCGACGCTCAGCCCGTTCATCCGGCCGTCATAGCCCTTTGTCCGACGCTCAGCCCCCTTCATCCGGCCGTCATAGCCCTTTGTCCGACGCTCAGCCCGTTCATCCGGCCGTCATAGCCCTTTGTCCGACCGTCAGCCCGTTCATCCGGCCGTCATAGCCCTTTGTCTGACGCTCAGCCCGTTCATCCGGCCGTCATAGCCTTTTGTCCGACGCTCAGCCCCGTTCATCCGGCCGTCATAGCCCTTTGTCCGACGCTCAGCCCCCTCATCAGCCCGTCGTAGCCCTTTGTCCGACGCTCAGCCCCCTCATCCGACTGTGGCGAAGCTTAATCCGACGCTCAGCCCCCTCGTTCAACCGTCGTTGAGTTCAATTCGACTGTCATCATGCCAGCTTTGACTAATTTCACAATTACTGCTCACCATAGGTCATTTCCAAAACAGCCCAACAAATCCATGTAAAATCATCGGCATTTTCCTAGATAAATGTTATACTGAGATTCGGTATATATTTAGAGTGGAGGATGTTACATGTTACAAGTGACTAACGTAGGATTACGGTTTTCTGATCGTAAGCTATTTGAAGATGTTTCTATAAAATTTACTAAAGGTAATTGTTACGGTTTAATTGGTGCTAATGGTGCTGGTAAATCGACGTTTTTAAAGATTTTATCAGGAGAAATTGAACCACAAGAAGGTCAGGTTTCAATTGGTAAAGGTGAGCGCTTAGCGATCTTAAAACAGGATCACTACGCCTATGAAGAAGAACAAGTATTGCAGGTAGTGATGATGGGGCATGAGCGTTTATTTGAGGTCATGCAAGAAAAGGATGCCATTTATGCAAAAGGAGAATTCACTGAAGAAGACGGCATGCGTGCAGCCGAATTAGAAGGTGAATTCGCTGAAATGAATGGTTGGGAAGCTGAAGGTGATGCCGCTACTTTACTTACTGGATTAGGTGTCGATGAATCCCTTCATTATAAAAACATGAAGGACTTACCTGAAGCTGAGAAGGTTAAAGTCCTTCTTGCACAGGCACTTTTCGGTAATCCCGATATTTTACTATTAGACGAGCCGACAAACGGTTTAGATATTCAGGCAATCCGTTGGTTAGAAGAGTTTTTAATTAATTTTGAGAATACCGTGATCGTTGTTTCACACGACCGTAACTTCTTAAACAATGTTTGTACTCATATTGCTGATTTAGACTTTGAGAAGATTACGTTATACGTCGGTAACTATGACTTCTGGTATGAATCCAGTCAGTTAGCTCAGAAGATGGCCCATGAGCAAAATAAGAAAAAAGAAGAGAAAATCAACGAACTAAAAGAATTTATCGCCAGGTTCAGTGCGAACGCTTCTAAGTCACGACAAGCGACTTCTCGTAAAAAACTTTTAGATAAAATCACGCTCGATGACATCAAACCTTCTTCAAGAAAGTACCCATATATCGCTTTCTCACCAGAACGTGAAATTGGTAATGACCTTTTAGAAGTAGAAGGTTTATCTAAGACAATCGATGGTAAGAAAGTATTAGATAACGTGACGTTTCGTTTGAACAAGGACGACAAAGTTGCTTTAATGGGTGATGATGTCGCTAAAACAACATTAATGCAAATTTTAATGGGTGAAATCGAACCTGATGAGGGTTCATTTAAATGGGGAATTACAACGTCGCAATCGTATTTCCCTAAAGACAACTCAGAATTCTTTGAAGGAAATGACAAAAATCTAATTGAGTGGTTAAGGAAATATTCACCTGAGGACGAGAGTGAAAAGTTCCTTCGAGGCTTCTTAGGGCGCATGTTATTTTCAGGTGACGAAGTGTTCAAAAAGCCTAATGTCTTATCTGGTGGAGAGAAGGTTCGTTGTATGTTGTCACGTATGATGTTAAGTCATGCTAACGTGTTATTGTTAGACGACCCGACGAATCACTTAGATTTAGAATCGATTCAATCATTGAATGAAGGATTGATTAACTTTAAAGGCTCAGTGATCTTCACATCACACGACCACCAGTTTGTTCAGACAATCGCTAATCGAATTATTGAAATCAAACAAGACGGAGGAGTCATTGATAAAGAAATGACTTACGAAGAATACCTTGAAGATGTTAAGAAAATCCAAACGCCAGCTATGTAAATAGCCTAAATACCCCTGTTGATCTTACTAAATAAGATTAGCAGGGGATTATTTTATTACTATAAGTATTCTCAAGTTCAACAGCCATCAAAACTAAAAGAAATATCCGAACATGAACCCTCTACTACAAATACAACCCAATCAGTCTCTATTAAATAGTTAAAAATAGTGCTAAATTCTACTACCGTTCGACTAGGTTTTTCCGTTATGATAGTAGATATAGGAGCGTGTTCGAAGTGAAAAAGCATCTAAAAAATTTAGATTACCCGTTATTTATAATCATTGTTTTATTATCCGCTATTGGTTTAGTGATGGTATATAGTGCTAGCTTTGTATTTGCCGGGATGGACCCTAATATTGATAATCCGTCCTTTTACTTTAATCGCCAACGAATGTGGTTAATTGTAGGGGCATTCGTGTTTCTGTTTTTTAGTCTATTTTCATACCGACGTATTGGCCAGTTCATTCCCATAATTATCGTCGTGACTCTTATTTTGTTAGTGGCTGTGTTAATTCCGGGAGTTGGGGTTGAAAGGAACTATGCAACGCGCTGGCTAGGCTTTGGGCCACTATTATTCCAACCTTCAGAGCTTGCGAAGGTTGCGATGCTTTTATACTTTGCGAAAGTATATACGAATAAGCAAGATAAATTACATAACTTTAACAAGGGTGTCTTACCACCATTAATTCTCCTTGGAATAATCTTTGGGTTAATCGTATTACAACCTGACCTTGGAACTGGTGCATCAATTATTATTGCATGTGGAATGATTCTTTTATTTGCAGGGATTAGAATCACTCATTTGTTAGTATTAGGTATTGCAGCTTTAGCTGGTGTCGCTCTATTGATTCTTGGAGCTGATTACCGTATGGGGAGATTGACTTCGTTTATGGACCCGTTTGCCGATCCAACAGGCGATGGCTTTCAATTAATTCATTCATTAATTGCTATCGCTAGTGGGGATCTAACAGGAGTGGGTCTAGCTAATAGTGTACAAAAATCGGGTTTTCTACCAGAAGCACATACCGATTTTATCATGGCTGTTATTGCTGAAGAACTAGGATTTCTTGGTGTGTTATTAGTTATTGGCTTGTATTTTGTGTTTATGTTTAAAGGAATTCTGATTGCCAAGCGTGCGCCTGACCAGTTTGGAAGATTACTAGCTTATGGAATAACTTTTCAAATTGTCACGCAGGCGATGATTAACTTTGGTGCTGTATCCGGATTAATGCCTATTACCGGTATCACCTTGCCATTAGTTAGTTATGGTGGTTCGTCGATGCTAATCACCTTCTTCCTGCTAGGTATTTTAATGAATATCGCCATCAAAGGAAATATAGCACGTAGAACTTCACATAAAGAAGAAGATCAATCCAGCTATCAACTAAGAAATAGTCACACCGTCAGCTAAACTAACATTTTGTTAGACATTGTCGATATAAATGATATAATGTGACTAACCTTTTATACTCTGAAAATTCGTGCTTCTTTTAACTTTGAGGGGAGAATTTTATGAAGTTGTCTAGCTTGGATTCTAACATGGTAACCAAAATGAAAAATTACCCTAATAAGTTTATGGTGATCTATTTATTAGTGGGAATAATGTGGATCACAGCGTCAGACTACTTGTTAAGTGTAGCGATAAATGACCCTCAAGTGATGTCCTTTTTTCAATCGATTAAAGGTTGGCTCTATGTCATATTAACTGGAGTTTTATTCTATCTATTACTATCCCGTGAAAATACGATAATAGTTAACTACTATAATGATGCGAAGCGAAAAGAGAAAATGCTATATGAAACAAAAAACCAACTACAAGCTATGTTGGAGTTATCGCCACTAGGGGTGATTGTTTGTGATGCAAATGGCATGGTCACCATCTTTAACGAGCAGGCAGAAGAGATACTAGGCTTGTCAAAAGAGGATTTTGTTTCGAAAACCTTAAGTGGAGTGCCAGCTAGAATCTTTAGAAAGGCTAGATCCTCAAGTCACACATCTAATTTTCATGATGAAAATGCTTTTCAGCAATCAATCGAAATTGTCGATGGTAAGGGTGAAAACCGTTCGTTACAATTGGCATACTCTGATATATATAATGAGGATGGTATACGGATTGCCGTGCAAGTCATGTTTAACGATATAACAAATGAGAACGTATTTAGACGTAAGGTGAATTATTTGGAGAGCTTTGATGCGACAACTGGATTATATAACTTCGATACTTTCTTTGATGAAAGTAAAGCATTAGTTAAAGGAAATCATGAAGCTCAACACGCCTTAATTATTTTGGATGTCGACCGTTTACATATGATCAATCATAAGTATGGTAATGATTTTGGTGACGAGCTGATTCGTTTAATTGCCTTAAAATTAAAGAATCAAATAAGCGATAGAGGTGTAGTAGCTCGTCTTCGTGGTGATGAATTTGGTATTTTTCTACCTAATGTAAGTGACCAATATGACGTTAATTCAGTTGTTCAATCCTTAATGAATGAACTGCAGAAATCTAACCAGACCTTGGACGTGTCTATTAATATTACTGCTTCTGCTGGGGCTTCATTATACCCACTAGATAGTGAGTCATTTGAGGAATTATATCAGAAGGCTAGTGTTGCTTTGAAAAATGCTAAAGAGGAACGGAATCGTTTCTGTTTCTTTGATGAATCATTAAATTATAATTTAGATTCATATTTTTATGAGCATGAGTTACATCGTGCGATTCTTAATGAAGAAATCATTCTCCATTATCAGCCACAATATGATATGAAAACGAAAAAGATGGTAGGGATTGAGGCGTTAGCTCGTTGGGAGCACCCTGAGCAAGGGCAAATCTCACCAGCTACATTCATTCCTGTTGCAGAGGAAACGGGACTTATTGTTCCAATGACAGATCATATCATTAGACAAGTATGTCAGGATTATAATACGTTGATTCATGCAGGTATTAACATACCACGAGTGGCGGTCAATATTTCTACTAAACAATTTTCAAAAGTTGGATTTGTTAATGAACTATTAACAACATTAGAAAACTACCAAATGCCCCCTGAAGCATTTGAAATAGAAATAACTGAAACGGTAACGATGGATATCGAACGAAACCTTGAAAAGTTAAATGTCCTAAGAGATGCTGGAATTAAAGTGAGTATTGATGATTTTGGGACAGGCTACAGCTCCTTGATGTATATTCGTGAATTACCGATCGATTATATTAAAATTGATCGTTCATTTATCCATGCTCTTGGGGATGATGGTGAAAAAATGGTCCAGTTTATGATTGATCTTGCAAAACTGTGTGAGGTTGGTGTAATAAGTGAGGGTGTTGAAAACAGCTGGCAACAGGACTTCTTATTAAGGTCCGGCTGTCGGATTGCCCAAGGTTATTACTATGACAAACCCATGGCACTACAGGACTTATTGCTAGTTAAAGCATCGAGTATTTAAAAAATGGACGGTGTCCTAGTGACAACTAGGGCATCGTCCATAAATTTCAAATTTGTGATTTTCAATAGTATATCCTGGAAAGTCCTGTTGGATCAGGTTCATTGGACAGGCATTAATCGTTTTCGTTTTACCACATGATTTACAAATGAAGTGGTGATGGTGTTCATCGTGGCCACAAGCCAAGCGAAAATGTTTCTCCCCGTTTAGCTCAGTTGATTCTAATATATCTAATTCATGAAAGAGGTGCAAATTACGGTAAATCGTATCAAAGCTTACCCCATTATACTTCTTACCCATATACTCTAGTAGATCATTAGCTGTACGATAACCATCTTCGTCCGTGAAGAATTCCAGAATTTCTTCTCTTTTTTTAGTATATTTGTACCCCTCATCTTTAAGCACAGTAAGAGCTTCATTAATATTCATCGATTATCACCCTTTGTAAATATAAGCCAGGTACCACTTTTTCACCAACAGAGTTAAACCTAGTAAAATAGCAGAGGTGATGACAATGGTACCACCAGGCGGTATTTCTAAATAATAACCTGACACTAATCCGACAATAACTGCGACTTCTCCATAAATAATACTATAGATAATCGTTTGTTTAAAGCTTTTTGCCACTCGAATAGCTGTTGCAACCGGTAATGTCATTAAAGCAGAAACTAGTAAAACTCCAACTATTCTAATTGAAGCGGAAATAACTAATGCTGTCATAATAATAAATAGATAGTGTATGACTTTGGCGCGCATACCCGAAACGGTTGCAAATTCCTCATCAAACGATAGTGCAAATAATTCTTTGTAAAGGAAAATAATTAATAACAAGACGAGTCCTGTTGTCACGAGAATTAAATATAGGTCAGAGCGACTCACAGCTGCAACAGAACCGAACAAATATGCAAATATATCTGTATTAATCCCATCTGCAAGTGCGATAAACACAACGCTCAAACCGACCCCTAGTGATAAGGTGATCGGAATAGCGATTTCCTGAAACGCTTTATATACACTTCTTAAGTTTTCGATCACGATGGCTCCAATGATTGAAAAGATGATGCCTGTATGAAAAGGTGTCAAAAACAGTAGTGTGTATTTCTTTTGCATAAATAAACCGAAAGCAATTCCAGCTAAGGTGACGTGAGATAGACCATCAGCAATCAATGATAGACGTCTTACTACGATAAATGTCCCAAGTAAAGGGGCAATAAATCCGACTAATAATCCAGTATAAAATGTATTTCTCAATAGTTCAAAGCTTAATAAAGCATCTAACAACATTTGCCCCTCCTTTCTTAGTGATTATGGGTGATCGTATGCATATCATGACCGTACAACTTCGAGCGCTGTTCATCAGTCATATTTTCAAAATCACTAGGGTTACCATGATAATGGATCGATTTATTTAAACAAAGTAAATCAGTCACATGGGTGGTGATCGAACCGATATCGTGTGATACTAAGATTAAGGTAATGCCTAGTTCATCATTTAGTTTAGATAGTAATTGGTAGAATTGTTCTACATTCTCAGTATCAACACCAACAGTTGGCTCATCTAAGATTAACAGTCTTGGTTTGTTTACAATTGATCTAGCAATAAAAATTCGTTGTTGTTGTCCACCAGATAAATCCCCAATATTAGTGTTGGCATACTCACTCATATTTACTTGATCAAGTGCTTCATAGATATGATGCTCCAATTTTTTCGTCGTTGGACGAAGGAGACTTAACTTTGAAGTTAATCCCATACCTACAACTTCCTTAGCCGTTGCTGGAAAGCCACGATTAAATGAGTTAGCTTTTTGAGAAACAAAGCTTATATGTCCTTTGTTGGTGAATTTATGAATAGGTTTTCCGAAAGTTTCAATTGATCCTTTTTGTAGTTTTTCTAGACCTAACATAAGTTTAATAATCGTCGTTTTACCTGAACCGTTAGGGCCAACCAGACCAACAAAAGCTCCTTCTTCAACCGAGAAAGAGATATTTTCTAAAACCGTATGTCGATCATAACGGTGTGTCACATCATTAACGTTGATTAAAGTGTTGGACATCATCCAACCCCCTTCCTAATGAAAAGAAAGGCGAAACGAGTGAATACTCGCTTCCCGCCTTTATAAAATATTAATCTTCCATTGTTTGTATTAGTACTTCAAGATTTTCTCGCATAATATCCATGTAATCAAGACCATGTTCAACATTTTCTTCTGTTCTCGTTTCTAAGTTGTGAAGATGATAAACATCAAGATTAAATTCATCTGCAACGGTTTCAGCAAGTCGATCATCACGATTGGATTCTAAAATCACGTGATCGATGTTTAAATCCTCTAACGTTTCAAATAATTGTTGTAATTCTCTCTGGGATGGTTCTTGGGATGAAGATACCCCTCTGATGCTTATTTGATTAATTCCATAAGCCTCTTCCCAGTAACTGAAAGCTGCATGTGCTACTAAAATATTTACCTCTTCATTCACCAAAGCTTCTTGGAAAGATGTATCTAACTCCTCCATGTTGTCCGTGAACTGTTCGTAATTATCCCGAAATACCTCTTCATGGTTAGGATATAAAGTTATTAATTCATCTAATAGAATGTCACCAGCACTAATCATGCGTGATGGGTCTAGCCAAAAGTGTGGGTCATAATCGCCATGTTCATGATCATGGTCATCATTTTCCTCTTCTTCATGACCATGTTCGTCTTCGTGATGATGGTCATCCTCATCCCCGTGCTCATCTTCGTGATGATCGTCTACTTGTTCATCACCATAATCCATGAATAATTGTTCCTCAAATTTAGCTAGCTCGAATGTATGAACACCTTCACTATCTAATGAGTTTGCCATTGTATCAGAGAAAACTTCCATCGTTTCACCAATATAGAAAAAAGCATCACTATCGGCCAACTCAATCATTTGACGTGTAGACGGTTCATACACATGGGCATCTGCTCCAGGAGGCATAACTGTTTCAACCTCTGCAAAGTCACCGACAATTTCTGAAACAATATATTCAATCGGATAAAGGGAAGTAATGATTTTACCTATATCTTCAGTTTGTTCATCATTTTCTTCTGTTTGTTCATCAATATCTTCAGAATCGTTTGCTTGAGGTTCCGGGTCTTCAGGATTATTTTGATTGCCACAAGCTATTAACGTTAGTAATAAAATCATAAAAAAGCACCATTTTATTAATTTCAAGATGTAACTCTCCCTTTGTGTTTGAATTAACCGTAAATGATTATATCGTAATGATTACGATTTGTAAACAGTAATGATTACGATTTGAAAACGAGTTTTCAAATGAAATTATATTGGGTAAACTCATAATATATGCCAATTTAATTTTGGAGGGATTGTATGTTTGATTATACAGTGACAACGAATAAAACGGTTGATGACGCAGTAGAGTCTATCACAAGTTCATTACAAGAGGTTAAGTTCGGAGTATTATGGGACTTTGATGTTAAAGAGACTTTGCATAGTAAAGGTTTTGATAATTTTAATCAGTCTTTTAGAATCTTAGAAGTCTGTAATCCTAAGGCAGCTAGTGAAATATTAAAAATGGAGGAGAAGGTTAGTTACTTTTTACCATGTAAAGTGGTTGTCTATGAAAGTGAAGGACAAACGAAAATAGGTATGCCACGACCAACTGCCTTAATGGAAAATATTAATTCAGAAGATGTGAGAAATTTCGCTTTGGACATTGAGAAGACAATGGTTGCAGCTATTGATCAGGCGAAGTAGTGTTCAATAAATCTTAATGATTTTTCATCCACCTCTTTTATCCGACATGATAAATTATAAATAGAAAAAATTAATTAAGAAAGGATAACCTGTCGTGAAAAAATACATGCTAGTACTGCTTTTGTTATTAATTACTCTAGAAGCTTGTTCAAATCAAATTGAAGAAAATGAAGAAGGAATTCGTTATGATTCCTCCTTAGATGCTTTAACTTATCATGTTGAAGAACAAGCCTGGTCAGCAGAACTTGCTGATGTGTTCTCAGAGGAGGATATGGAGGAAGTAAAAGAAGCATATGAAATTGCGATTCATGATGGTGATTTACTTCAAAATATGCCTTGTTATTGTGGGTGTGGTGAAGTAGGTCATGAGCATAATCAACACTGCTTTGTCACTGAAATCGATGATCAAGTTGCCTACATTGATCAGATGGGCTTTGGCTGAGCAATTTGTGTCGATATAGCCCGTGAGGCTAAACAGATGCAAGATAATGGTTACGAGATCAAAGAAATTCGCGATGCAATCGATGAAGAGTATGCTGACACTGGCTTGGAGCCGACTCCCACACCACAGCCAGAATAAAATATTTGAAAAGTATCAGAAAATACGAAATAATAGTATCAAACGATTGAAGGGATGGTATAAATAAATGGAATTAACATTAAATGTACAAGGAATGTCTTGTGGACATTGTAAACAAGCTGTTCAGGGTGCTTTAAAAGAATTAGATGGAGTTGCTTCTGTTGAGGTTCATTTAGATAGTGGGAAAGTCGACGTTACGTTTGATGAAGATACAATAGGAAAAGAAGAAATGAAAGAAGCCATTGAAGAACAAGGTTATGATGTGAAGAGCTAATAGATTAATTACTCTAAACTTCGAGCAATTTTTGAAGTTTAGAGTAATTTTTTTATTTCTAATTAATTTTTTTATCAAAAAATGATAAAATAGAAAACGGTTTCATAATTGTTCGACAGACTGGGGGATGAAGTCATGGAAAAAGTATTACGCCAATTTTTCCTATTTTTATCAGATAATAAATCATTTACCAAATTAGCAAAGCGTTATGGTCTGAAGTTTGGTGCTAGTCGTTTCGTTGCAGGTGATTCCATTGGTCATGCAGCAGAAACAATTCGTAAGTTAAATGCCAAAGGTTTATCGGTAACACTTGATCATCTTGGAGAATATGTAACAGATGAACAAGAAGCTAAGGATCGCATGATTGAAACAGTTAAATCCATCAAAGTCATTGATAAATTAGATCTTGATTCCCAAGTATCTGTTAAAATGACATCGATGGGATTAGATATCTCAGAAGAGCTAGTTATGTTTAATATGCGCAAGATCCTAGAGGCAGCTAAAGAGCATAACGTATTCGTGACCATTGATATGGAAGATTATGAACGCTGTCAAAAAACCCTTGATATATTCGAAGAGCTAAGAAAAGAGTATGACAATGTTGGAACCGTTTTACAGTCTTATTTATACCGTACGATTAGCGACTTAGAACACTTAAATAAATATAGTCCCAACTTGCGATTGGTCAAAGGGGCCTATAAAGAATCTGAAGAAGTCGCTTATCCTGATAAAGCAGATGTCGATGCGAACTTAAGACAGATGATTAAGATTCACTTGCAAAATGGAAACTATACAGCCGTGGCGTCCCACGATGACCGTATGGTTGAGTTCACAAAAGAGTTCGTTAAAGAAAACGATATTCCTAAAAGTCAATTTGAATTTCAAATGCTTTACGGAATGCGTACAGAACTGCAAAATAAGCTCGTATCTGAAGGTTATAAAGTCCGCGTCTATGTTCCATACGGGCGTGATTGGTATGGCTACTTTATGCGCCGCTTGGCAGAACGCCCAGCGAATGTCGCCTTCGTATTAAAAGGTGTCTTTAAAAAATAAATGGTTGGATGTTGGAGGGAGTGCTTCTATTGGACAAAAGGTCATCGGCGTATGATCAAAATGTCCGATAGAACGCCTCTCAAGGCCCAAAGCGCTGGTGATCGTGGAAGAAATGTCCGATAGAACGGCTCTCAAGGCCCAAAGCGCTGGTAATCGTGGAAGAAATGTCCGATAGAACGGCTCTCAAGGCCCAAAGCGCTGGTAATTGTGGAAGAAATGTCCGATAGAACGGCTCTCAAGGCCAAAAGCGCTGGTAATCGTGGAATAAATGTCCGATAGAACGCCTCTCAAGGCCCAAAGCGCTGGTAATTGTGGAAGAAATGTCCGGTAGAACGGCTCTCAAGGCCAAAGCAACTAGTTCAAAGGTGAAAATGGTGTTGATTCCTCTCCCCAACGACCACAAATAAATTAAATTCGACCATGAGCCCTTAACCCAACCATCCCTACATAAATTATCCAATTAAACACAAAATAACGAAATAAATGATTGCGAAATATCAGAAAATAATTTATAGTAATAATTAGAACGAATTGGATAGAGGACTATCCAAATTTTTTTGAGGTAAAATGAATGAGTATTCATTCAAAAAGACCGTAGATAGGAGGAGCACATTCATGAACAGAAAAATTAAGCGCGCAGCTGTCTTAGGATCAGGCGTTATGGGTTCTGGAATAGCAGCTCACTTAGCTAATTTAGGTATTGAAACATTGATGCTTGATATTGTCCCCAATAACTTAACTGATGAAGAAAAACAAGACCCCCGTGCACGTAATCAAATTGCTGAAAACAGTAAGAAAAAGCTTCTTAAACAAAATCCATCACCAATTACAACTAAGAAAAGTTTAGATTTAATAACAGTCGGAAACTTCGAAGACAACATGAAGGATTTAAATGATGTCGATTGGATTATTGAGGTAGTTGTCGAAAATCTAGAAATTAAGAGAAAAGTTTATGAACAGGTTGAAGAATATCGCAGTCAAGGTACGATTGTCAGTTCAAATACTTCAGGTATTTCGATCGAGGGGATGGCAGAAGGGCGCTCCGAGGATTTTAAAAAGCACTTCTTAGGTACACACTTTTTTAACCCCCCACGTTATCTAAAGTTACTTGAGGTAATTCCGACGAAAGATACTGACCCGAAAGTGTTATCATTTATGAAACGCTTTGGAGAAGATGTACTAGGAAAAGGTGTCGTTGAGGCGAAGGACACACCAAACTTCATTGCTAATCGAATCGGTACATACGGTTTACTAGTAACCGTACAGGAAATGTTAAAAGGTGACTATAGTGTCGGTGAAGTCGATTCGGTTACTGGACCGATGATCGGTCGACCGAAGAGTGCAACCTTCCGAACATTAGATGTCGTAGGTTTAGATACATTTATCCATGTTGCGAAAAATGTTTATGACCAAGTCGAAGGGGATGAAAAGAAAGTATTTGAAGTTCCCGAATTTATGAAGCAGATGAACGAGAAAGGAATGCTTGGTGCAAAGGCTGGAAAAGGGTTTTACCTTAAGAAAAAAGGTGACAAAGGAAGCGTCATTTATGAATTGAATCCCAAAACTCTTGAGTACGACCAAGAGCAACAAAAGCTTAAAACAGCTGCATCAGGCGCAGCTAAACAAGAAAAAGGACCCAAGCGCAAGCTGAAAGCATTAGTATCTGCTAAAGGTGATCGCGCTGGTGACTTAGTATGGAATATCACGAAACCAACATTAGTATACTCAGCAAATCTACTAGGTGAAATTGCTGATGACATAACCCAGATTGACGATGCAATGAAATGGGGCTTCGGTTGGGAATTAGGTCCATTTGAAATGTGGGATGCTATTGGCCTTGAAAAATCTGTCAAGCGTATGGAGGAAGAAGGCTTAGAGGTACCTACTTGGGTTAAAGAGATGCTAGACGCTGGACTAAAGTCTTTCTACAAAACGGAAAATGGAAAACTATATTTTTATCAAAACGGTGATTACGTCGAGAAAGTTGTTAACGAAAAGGAAATTAACTTAAAGCTCAAAAAGCAAGCAAATGGTGTTATTAAGAAAAACAGTGGTGCAAGTTTAATAGATTTAGGAGATAATGTAGCACTCCTAGAATTTAATTCACCTAACAACTCGATTGGTTTAGATGTTATTCAAATGATCAATCAATCTCTTGAGGAAGTGAACAAAAACTACCGTGGTTTAGTAATCGGTAACCAAGGTAAGAATTTCTGTGTTGGTGCAAACCTAGCGATGATTTTAATGGAAGCCCAAGAGTTTAACTTCTTTGAAATCGAGATGGTCGTTAAGCAATTCCAGCAAGCGATGCAAAATATTAAGTTTAACGAAAAACCAGTTGTTGCCGCTCCTTTTGGGATGACTTTAGGTGGTGGAACTGAGCTTGTTCTACCAAGTGCATCGGCACAAGCATCACCGGAAACATACATGGGGTTAGTTGAAGCGGGTGTTGGCCTAATCCCAGGTGGAGGCGGTAATAAAGAGTTTTATATCAAACAATTAAATGGCCTTCCACAAGGGATAGATTTTGATTTACAAAAAGTAGCTAATGATGTGTTTGAAAAGATTGCTACTGGTAAAGTATCCACTTCAGCTGCAGAAGCAGCCGAGTATGGATTTTTAAATCAGCAGGATTCCATTAGCTTGAATGGTGACCACCAAATCCACGATGCTAAAAATAAAGTCATTGCTTTAAGTGAAACAGGTTACCAACCACCTAAGAAAGAAAAGGTCCCTGTTGTCGGTGAAGCAGGCTATGCAACCATGCTTTTAGGAGCTAAACAAATGCAATTAAGTGGTTACGCTTCTGAACACGATATTAAGATTGCAACTAAATTAGCACAGGTCTTATCAGGTGGAAAAATAAAATACGGCACCAAGGTCGATGAAGAGTATTTACTAGATTTAGAGCGTGAAGCGTTTTTAAGCTTAGTTGGCGAACAAAAGACACAAGAGCGTATGATTCATATGCTTCAAAAAGGAAAACCGTTACGTAACTAAACGACTTGTTAATTATAAAAAATCCAACCTAATGAGGAGGATCAACCGTGAAAGAAGCCGTGATTGTTACGGGTGCACGCACGCCCGTCGGTAAAGCAAATAAAGGAACACTTGCTCACACGCGTCCAGATGACTTAGCTGCTTTAACAGTGAAAGAAACGTTAAAACGCGCTAACGATTATGACGGAAATATAGATGATGTGATTATCGGATGTGCTATGCCAGAAGCTGAGCAAGGAATGAATATGGCGAGACAGATTGCTGGGCTTGCTGGATTACCACATGATGTACCAGCGATTACGATCAACCGTTATTGTTCTTCTGGATTACAAAGTATTGCCTATGCAGCAGAACGAATTATGCTAGGTCACGCGGACACCATTATTGCTGGTGGTGCAGAGTCCATGTCAATGATTCCAATGGGGGGCCATGTGATTAAGCCAAATCCGACATTGGTCGAGCAAGCACCGGAATACTATATGAATATGGGGCATACAGCAGAGGAAGTCGCTAACCGTTATGGTATTAGCCGTGAAGACCAAGATGCTTTTGCAGTACGAAGTCATGAGCGAGCAGCCCAAGCCATTAGTGAAGGGAAATTTGCAGACGAAATCGTTCCTGTTGAAGTAATCGATCGAGAAATTGGACCTGATAACCAAGTCACTGAGAAAACACTGACCCTATCTCAGGATGAAGGAGTTCGTGAAGGAACAGATATGGAAACGTTAGCCAAATTAAAGCCTGCGTTCTCAGGCACTGGTTCGGTAACAGCAGGTAATGCATCACAAATGAGTGATGGAGCTGCGTCAGTCTTATTAATGGATCGGGAAAAAGCTGAAAAAGAAGGTCTTCAACCAATGGCCAAATTCCTCTCCTTTACGGTTGCCGGTGTGGAACCGGAAGTTATGGGAATTGGTCCAGTTAAGGCTATACCAAAAGCAGTTGAAATGGCTGGTTTAACTTTAGATGACATAGGGCTATTTGAATTAAATGAGGCATTTGCTTCTCAATCTTTACAGGTTTGCCGTGAGTTAGGCCTCAATCAGGATATTGTGAACGTGAATGGTGGAGCTATTGCGTTAGGACACCCGCTAGGTTGTACGGGTACGAAGCTAACTCTTTCACTCATTCATGAAATGAAACGCCGTGATGTGAAGTATGGTGTGGTTACGATGTGTATTGGTGGCGGTATGGGAGCTGCTGGTGTGTTTGAATTACTATAATGGATTATAGGGGGAAGGAACATGATTGATGAAAAGTTATTAAAAGGTGGGTCATTTTTAATCGAAGATATTGAGCCAGAAGATGTGTTAACACCAGAAGATTTCACAGATGAACATAAGATGATCGCCAAAACAACCGAAGAATTTATCAAAAATGATGTTTGGCCAGTTTTAGATAACCTGGAAAATCATGAATTTGATCAGTCTGTTAAACTATTACAAAAAGCCGGCGAGTTAGGGTTATTAGGAATCGATGTACCAGAAGAATATGGAGGGCTTGAGCTAGATAAGATTACTTCTTCTTTAGTTACAGAAAAAATGTCACTAGCTGGTGGTTTTTCGATTACACACGGTGCCCACGTTGGAATTGGTTCACTTCCAATTGTCTTTTTCGGTAATGAGGAACAAAAACAAAAATATTTACCTTCGCTCGCTACAGGTGAAAAAATTGCTGCTTATGCATTAACAGAGCCAGGTTCTGGTTCAGATGCATTGGGAGCTAAGACAACAGCCGTTCTGAATGAAGAGGGGACCCATTATATTTTAAATGGCGAAAAACAGTGGATTACCAACTCTGCTTTTGCTGATATATTCGTAGTATACGCCAAAATTGATGGCGAGAAGTTCTCAGCGTTCATCGTAGAGCGAGACTTCCCTGGTGTATCAACAGGACCAGAAGAGAAGAAGATGGGAATTAAGTCATCATCAACGCGCACATTAGTGCTAGAAGATGCAGAAGTTCCAGTTGAAAATGTATTAGGTGAAATCGGCCGTGGCCACATTATTGCTTTTAACATTTTAAATGTCGGTCGTTATAAGCTGGCGATTGGTGGTGTTGGTGGTGCCAAACGTGCACTAGAATTAGCAGTGAGCTACGCGAATGAACGTAAGCAATTCAAAACACCGATCTCAAGCTTTTCATTAATCCAAGAGAAGCTAGCTAATATGGCTGTAAGAACCTATGCTAATGAAAGCGCCGTTTATCGTACAGTTGGCTTATTTGAGTCGCGTTTAGGTAAGCTATCTAAAGAAGAATTAAATGATGGTTCATTAGTTGCTAAAGGAATTGCAGAATATGCGATTGAATGCTCGATGAATAAATATACAGCAACAGAGCTTTTAGACTATGTTGCTGATGAAGCGGTACAAATTCATGGTGGGTATGGGTTTATGGCTGAATATGAAGTTGAGAGAATTTATCGTGATTCTCGCATCAACCGAATCTTTGAAGGCACCAATGAGATTAATCGTTTATTAGTCCCAGGAACATTCTTGAAAAAAGCGATGAAAGGTGAGCTGCCACTCCTGGAAAAAGCAATGGGCTTACAAAATGAGCTGATGGCCATGATGCCAGAAACACCAGGTGATGAAGCGTTAGAACAAGAGATCTATTTAGTTGGGAACGCTAAGAAAATTGGACTTTTAGCTGCTGGGCTTGCAGCGCAAAAGTACCAAGAGAAAATTGAACAAGAACAAGAGCTTTTATCAAACATTGCTGATATTGCTGCAGAAATTTATAACATGGAATCAGCTGTTTTACGTACCGCAAAAGCGATTGCTAAAGATGGCGAAGAAAAGAGCAAACAGAAACTTCTTTACACTCAAGTTTATGTAGAAGAATCTTTAAATCGCATTGAATCACATGCAAAGGAAACGTTAATTGCTGTTGAAGAAGGCGATAATTTACGCATGATGCTTTCTGCATTAAGAAAGCTCACACGTCGCGATCATGTTAATGTGATTGAGAAGAAACGTGAGATTGCAAGCAAATTAATTGAAGAAGAAAAGTATGTTGTGTAATTCTATATATCATAAAAGGCGTATAGTAGACCTACTATACGCCTTTATCATCACATAATCAGTCTAATTATGTGAGTGGTTGGTTAAACTATGTTAAACTGAAGCAGTTGAAGGAGGTGTATGCTATGGCGTTAACAGTTTACCAGTACCCTAAGTGTGGTACATGCCGAAAAGCTCTAAAATGGTTAGATGAAGAAGGAATTGATTATGAATCCATACATATTGTCGATCAGCCACCATCTAAGAAAGAACTAACTAAATTAATTGAAAAAAGTGGGTTACTGGTTAAAAAGTTTTTTAACACTTCCGGAAAAAAATACCGTGAGCTAGGTGTTAAAGACAAGTTGAAGGATATGAGTGATGAAGAGCAAATTGAACTTCTTGCTTCTGACGGAATGTTAATCAAACGACCAATTACTACAGATGGTGAGAAAGTAACAGTCGGATTTAAAGAAGATCTTTTTTCTGATACTTGGAAATAATAGATTCTTAAATAATGCATAAAGCACGTGTTTATTGTATGATTAACATGTGATATTGATAAATATGGAGGGTCAAGATATGAGTTTACCAAAAGACTTACGTTATTCTGAAGAACACGAATGGGTAAAAGACGAAGGCGATAAACTACGAATTGGAATCACAGACTTTGCACAGTCAGAACTTGGCGATATCGTATTCGTTGAGCTTCCAGAAGAAGGCGATGAAATTGAATTAGACGAGCCATTCGGTAGCGTTGAATCTGTTAAAACTGTTTCAGAACTTTATGCGCCAGTATCCGGTAAAGTGGTAGAAGTAAACGAAGAATTAGAAGACAGTCCAGAATTCGTTAATGAATCACCTTATGAAAAAGCTTGGATGATCGTTGTTGAGCCAACTGATAAATCTCAGGTAGATGATCTAATGGATGCAGATGCTTATCAAGAAATGACTGAAGATGAATAAGCATATAATAAGATAAGTAATGAAAGACTGACTCCGATACCTGAGTCAGTCTTTTCTATAAGATAAGTGAGTGTGGAATATGGATATGTTATCTCAAGTGTTAATTGTTGAGGGGAAGCAAGATCGTAAAAAAGTTGAGAAAATCTTAGCAGAAGATGAGATGATTCTTTGCACATTCGGAACCCTGAGCGCTTATGCTTTAGATGAATTAATTGATGAGTATATGCTCTTTGAACGCGATGTTTATATATTTACCGATGCTGATGATTCAGGAAAACAACTAAGAAAGTTATTAAATCAAGAATTATCACATGCCGAAAATTTGTATATCGATGCTAAATATCGTCAAGTTGAAGACACACCTGATCACGTGTTAGCATCGATTCTGCAAGCAGCAAATTTTAATGTCAAGATTGATTACTTGAAAGGGTCCGAATAACATGCAAGAAATAAACCACGATCACGCACGATTTTTAATTAATAAGAAGAGCTATCATATACTATTTGTTAACAGTCCATTTTGTGGAACATGTAAAATAGCTAAGCGAATGCTAAAATACGTCGAAGAAATACTTGGTGAGGAAAAATTCTTTGAGTTAAATGCGACTTTAGCACCTGATTTAATGCAACAATTTAACATAACAAGTGTGCCATGTTTGATCGTATTTAAAAATGGAGTACCAGTAGAACGAATGTACACATTTAACTCGGTCCCATTTGTTCTTAAAGAGATGAGTCCTTATTTAGTAGATGAATAGTGCCATACAGTTACCTTCTTTAACCGGAGGAGTAGTGGAGTAACTGTTCCGGGACAAGACTCAGAGTCTATATTCCCGGTGGTGCAAGTGAGAAGGAAGCTTTGGTCAAAGAGGTGGTGTCTATATTCCCGGTAACGCAGGGTCAGAATCGTTTATGGTCAAAGAGCGTACCTCTATATTCCCAAAGACGCACGTTAAGAGGGAGTACCGGTCAAAGAGCGCACCTCTATATTCCCAAAGACGCACGTTAAGAGGGGTCACCGGTCAAAGAGCTATCCTCTATTTTCCCAGAGACGCCAGGGAAGAGCCGCTTTCGGTCAACGAACTCGCTTTATTCATAAAAAAGTATACCACGTTGTTTTTGGGAGTAGAGGGGTTAAAGCCCAAATACTAAGCTGTCCAACTACGGTTTCTACATAGAAGTTGGACAGTTTGGACCAAGCTTCTCCTATCGAGTAGGAAAATAATTCCCTACAATTTTAATCACTTCCACAAAGTCATCTTTGTCGCCAAACCTTCCAACTATTTCGCCATTTAAATCAATGATGATGGTCGTCGGTACGGATTCACATTCGTACAAGTCGTATACTTCACGCCCATGATCTTTTAGGGTTGGTTGAGAAAGAAACTGTTCTTGAAATTGGTGTGCTTCTTGTTCTTCGCGTTCTCGACCAGGAACATTTATCGTCAGCATTTCAATTTCATCATTTCTCATTGTTTTATAAAATTGTTCTTTTTTAGGTAGATCTCTTGAACAATCAGGGCACCATGATACCCAAAAAGTTAGGATGACTACCTTCTTACCTAAAACCTCGTCAAGCTTAAAGGTTTCACGTGGGTTGTCCAGATACGGGAGTTCAAATAAAGGTGCTTTCATATTTCTTCATCCTTTTTTAAAAAAATTGATTGACCTTAATCTGTTACTATGCTAACATATTATCTATCGAAAGTTGAATAATTTATTTTCTTATCCAGAGAGGTGGAGGGAATGGCCCAATGAAACCCGGCAACCGTTATGATTTAATCATAATAGGTGCTAATTCCTGCAATGATTTTCATTGCAAGATAAGAATGAGTCGGTTAACTCTTTCTTGTTCTTGCAAGGAGAGTTTTTTATTTTTCACTAATACGTTAATCTAGTAACGTATAAAACTGATAATAGAGTAAAATATATGAATCTCTTATCCAGAGAGGTGGAGGGAATGGCCCGATGAAACCCAGCAACCATTAGACAATTGTCTAACAGGTGCTAATTCCAGCAAAGCGTGATGCTTTGACAGATAAGAGGACGTGAAAGATGTCAATCCTTTCTGTTCTCTTATGTGCAGAAAGGATTTTATTTTTAAGTTAAGGAGGGGTAATCATTGATTTCGATTAAGAATCTATCGAAACAGTTTAAAACAAAACATCAAACGGTTCAGGCTGTTGATGATGTCTCTATTGATATAGAAAAAGGAGAAATTTACGGTGTGATTGGGTATAGTGGTGCCGGTAAAAGTACATTTATCCGTTTAATCAACCGACTAGAAGACCCGACAGAAGGCGAGATTCTTTTAGAAGATCGTGATATTGCTCGCCTAAGGAAAGGCGACCTTCGAAAAGAACGACAGAAGATCGGAATGATTTTCCAACACTTCAATTTGCTTTGGTCACGTACGGTGTTTGAAAATATTTCATTCCCACTTGAGATTGCTGGTGTTCCAAGAGAAGAACGTGAACGGAAAGTAATGGAGTTAATTGAACTTGTTGGCTTAAAAGGTAGAGAGAAGTCTTATCCATCACAATTAAGTGGTGGTCAAAAGCAACGTGTTGGAATTGCTAGAGCGTTGGCCAATGATCCGACTGTTCTATTATGTGATGAGGCAACGTCTGCGTTAGATCCTGAAACGACTGACGATATTTTAGACTTGCTTGTTTCTATTAATGAGAAGCTTAACTTGACGATTATTCTCATTACCCATGAAATGCATGTCATTCAGAAGATCTGTCATCGTGTCGCTGTTATGGAGCAGGGGAAAGTGGTTGAGCAAGGTGATGTATTAGATGTATTTGTCAAACCACAAGCAAAAACAACGAAACGATTTGTTCAGCAGTTAAGTCCATTAGAACATCAAAAAGAGCACTTACAAGAGTTTATTAACGACCGAGAAGATAGTGAAGTTGTTAAGTTACACTTCATCGGAAATAATGCCAAACGTGCTCTAATTAGTGAAGTATCGAAAAAACTGGATGTGGCGATAAACATTTTGCAGGGTTCAATCTCTCCTACACAAGAAGGGGCTTACGGAACTCTTTATGTAGAAATTAACGGCGAAGCAAGATTAATTAAAGAAGCTGTTGATTTTATCCAATCATCTGGTGTAGAAGTTGAGGTGTTACAGCATGATGAATGAGTTGTTTCCTAATGTACGAATGGATCAGATGTGGACGGCCACTTATGAAACTTTATACATGACGATTATTTCTGTCATTGGGACGTTCATTTTAGGAATTTTACTTGGTTTACTACTATTTCTAACATCAAGGGGAAACCTATGGCAAAACACTTTAGTTAATTCAATTACAGCAACCTTAGTTAACGTGTTTCGTGCCATTCCGTTTATTATATTAATCCTGTTATTATTCCCGTTTACAGATTTCTTAATGGGTACCATCCGAGGACCCAAAGCAGCTTTACCAGCCTTAATCATTGGAGCGGCTCCGTTTTATGCACGACTTGTAGAGATTGCACTTAAAGAAGTTGATAAAGGAGTAGTTGAAGCGGCTCAATCAATGGGGGCAAAGACACGTACCATTATCTTTAAAGTACTACTTCCTGAATCCATGCCAGCTTTGATTTCTGGAATTACAGTTACAGCTATTGCCTTAATCAGCTATACAGCAATGGCTGGCGTTATTGGTGCAGGGGGTCTTGGAGATTTAGCTTATATGCAAGGATTCCAAAGACGTGATTTTGATGTGGTATTTGCTTGTACTATTTTCATTGTTGTCATTGTTTTTGTGTTCCAATTCATTGGTGATTGGGTATCAAGAGCAATTGATAAAAGGTAGTTATTTGGTATCATACCAAGTTCTAAATAAAAAATATAAGGGGAGTTTTTAGAATGAAAAAGTTTATTACTGTTTTACTAATTGCATTCCTAGCACTTGCTCTAGCAGCATGTGGTACTGGTGACGCAGAAGAGGCAGATCAAGCAGAGCCTCAAGAAGAGGAAAATAATGAAGCACAAGAAGAAAGTGACGAAGCTCAAGAAGAACAAGAAGAACAAGAAGAAGCAGAGGGATCAGAGTTAAGAGAGATTATTATTGGTTCAGCCAATGTTCCACACTCTGAAATTTTAGAAGAAGCACAGCCATTGTTTGAAGAAGAAGGTATTGAACTTCAAATTGAAGTTTACCAAGATTACGTGTTACCGAATGAAGACTTAGATAATGGGACATTGGATGTAAACTTCTTCCAACACACTCCTTATTTAGAGGATCAAATCGATGAAGTTGGTTACGACTTCGTAAGTCTAGGTGGTATTCACATTGAACCTATGGGAATTTATTCACAAAATATCACGGATCCTGACAACGTCCCAGAAGGTACAGAAGTAATTATGAGTCGTTCAGTAGCTGACCATGGTCGAATTCTTACTATCCTACAAGAAAATGGACTTATTTCGATTGATGAAGATGTCGATCCGGTTGCTGCAACTGTTGATGATATCGTTGAAAATCCATTAAATTTAGAATTTGATTCAAGTATTGATGCAGGATTGTTACCAGAATTTTATGAGCGTGAGGCTGATGCACTAGTAGCCATCAATACGAACTATGCCATTGAAGCTGAACTAACGCCAACAGAAGATGCGTTATTCTTAGAAGCTTCTGACTCACCATACGCAAATGTAATTGCTGTAAGAGCTGAGGATAAAGATGATGAAGATCTACAAAAAATCGTTGAAATTCTAAGAACTGAAGAAATTCAAACCTTCATGGAAGAAGAATATGAAGGATCGATTGTCCCAGCAAATGAATAAAATTGCAAATTAAGAGCATTTGCTACTTATTCAAAGTTATTTTAATGAATTATAAAGAGAAGGGGTATAACATCTATTAAGGTGTTCATACCTCTTTTTATTTGTTTCAATGGATATGAATGCCATTTTCGTTCAAAACTTGAGCGTGTTATCCTTAATCATGTAAATAATTCGAAAGGGATGATTTAGTTATTTTAAATGACAATCAGCTTGATCTGACGTACACGAGTGATATGGAGAAGGCAATGCAACAGTCACACGGAATTGGTTATAAGGAGTACAGTCAGAAACTTGACAAACGATTAGCAGTTGAAAAGCGAAGAGAACAAGAATATCAAAAATCGCAAATGATGGTTTCGGAAGTTGACCGAATGATTCACCGTTAATAATAAAATATGAACTAAATACCTAAAACGTGAATCCATTGTTACAATCTTACAATTGTAACAGTGGATTTTTCTTTATACATAATGTTATGTTTAAGGAGATCGTCAACCGTCAAAATGGAATGGTTTCATTTACAATAGCGCACCTTAAAAAGGTTCACGTTATGAAGATGCTACTTAGCAAATCAACACGTAAAATCAAGTGACAAACAGTAAATGAGAATGATGTTCAATATCTTAGGAGACAATTTTCTATCTTTTTGTATGAATAAAGACCGTAATCGTTTTAATTCATCGGATTTTTTACTATAATGGATAGAGAATCAATGCTTGGTTGTTCTTGTGATGAGTTGATAATAATTTGTAAATGTTTTAAACTGAGAATGATAATAAATTGAGAATAACCAGACATGAATTAATAGAAATTGGAGGTATTCAAATGGCAGGATCAACTTTAGAAATTAAGGATCTTCATGTTGAAATCGAAGGGGAAGAGATATTAAAAGGTGTAAACCTTACAATTAACGGTGGGGAATTCCACGCAGTTATGGGTCCAAATGGTACCGGGAAATCAACATTAGCTAGTGCGATTATGGGCCATCCAAAATATGAAATCACTAAAGGTGAAGTAAAACTAGATGGTGAAGACGTTCTCGAAATGGAAGTTGATGAACGTGCGCAAGCTGGTTTATTTCTTGCAATGCAATACCCAAGTGAGATCAGTGGTGTTACGAACTCTGATTTCTTACGTTCTTCTATTAATGCTCGTCGTGAAGAAGGCGATGAGATTCCATTAATGAAATTCATCAAAGAAATGGATGCAACAATGGACGATCTAGAAATTGATAAAAATATGGCACAACGTTACTTAAATGAAGGATTCTCAGGTGGTGAGAAGAAGCGTAATGAGATTCTTCAATTAATGATGCTTAAGCCCGCAATTGCTGTTTTAGACGAAATTGACTCAGGTCTTGACATAGACGCTTTAAAAGTTGTAGCAAATGGCATAAACAAAATGCGTAGTGATGAGTTTGGTTGCTTAATTATTACTCACTACCAACGTCTACTTGATTATATTACACCTGACCACGTACACGTGATGATGCAAGGTCGCGTTGTTAAATCTGGTGGTCCTGAGCTGGCACAACGCTTAGAAGCGGAAGGTTATGACTGGATTAAAGATGAACTAGGAATCGACGACGAAACAGTTGGCCAAAAAGCGTAACAGATAGGAGGGTAACGAATGGCAGTGGAAACACAATTACCTTATGACAAACAATATGTCACAGAGTATTCTGAGAAACGAAATGAACCATCATGGTTTAAAGATATACGTTTACAGGCATTAGAACAGTCTGAAGACTTGCCTATGCCAAAATTAGAAAAAACTAGAGTCCGTAACTGGAACTTCACTAACTTTAAACACGACGTTGCAGGTGAACAAATTCAAAGCATTGATGAATTACCAGAGAAAATTCGTGTCTTATTAGGTGAAGATGTTGAAAACCTAATTATTGTCCGTAATAACGATGTTGCTTATGCGAAACTTTCAGAGGACTTATCTAATCAAGGAGTGATCTTTGAGGATCTGTTTACGGCAATGAATGAGCATAGTGACTTAGTGAAAAAATACTTTATGCAACAAGGTGTTTCTGTTGATGAAAACAAATTAACAGCTCGCCATGCTGCGTTATTAAATAGTGGTATTTTCTTATATTTACCTAAGAATGTGGTCGTTCAAGAACCTATTCAAGTTGTTTTCTGGCAAGAAGACCCTGAAGCAGCTCTTTACAATCACGTATTGCTAGTAGCAGATCAACATAGTGAAGTAACCTATGTCGAGAACTATGTTTCAGATAATGATGAAGAAGAAACAGTTGCCAATATTGTAAGCGAAATATTTGCATTAGATGGTGCTAAAGTCTCTTATGGTGCTGTTGATAACTTTGCAAAAGGTACCACAACCTATGTTAATCGTCGTGGAACAGTTGAACGTGATGCCACACTAGAATGGGCATTAGGTCAAATGAATGATGGAAATACTATTTCTGAAAATATTACGAACCTAATGGGCGATAACTCATTATCGCATGCGAAAGCCGTGTCAGTTGGTCGTGGCAACCAGAAACAGGACTTTACAGCTAACATTCGTCACTATGGTAAAGCATCAGAAGGCTACATTCTACAACATGGTGTTATGAAAGACTCAGCGGCTTCGATTTTCAACGGAATAGGTAAAGTTGAGCATGGTGCAACGAAGGCAAACGCTGAGCAAGAGTCACGTGTACTTATGCTATCTGATGGTGCTCGTGGTGATGCGAATCCGATCTTACTTATAGATGAAGACGATGTAACAGCAGGTCATGCTGCATCAGTTGGTCGTGTAGATCCAATTCAGCTATTCTATCTTATGAGTCGTGGAATCAGTCAAAAAGAAGCAGAGCGTCTAGTGATCCATGGATTCCTTGACCCAGTAGTACGTGAAATTCCAATTGAAACCGTTCAAAAGCAACTAAGAGAAGTTATTGAAGGGAAAGTTTATTAATGTTCAACTTGGATGAAGTTCGCGCGAAGTTTCCGATTCTAGATCAAGAAGTGAATGGACACACGTTAGTCTATTTAGATAGTGCTGCAACATCCCAAAAACCACAATCTGTGATCGACATCGTTAATGATTACTACAATCGTTATAATTCTAATGTGCACAGAGGTGTGCATACACTAGGAACATATGCAACTGAAGGATATGAAGGTGCTCGTGAAAAAGTTAAGAACTTTATTAATGCATCTAGCACCATGGAAGTCATCTTTACTCGTGGTACGACAACTGCCCTGAATAAAGTTGCTCATAGTTACGCGCGAGCAAATCTGTCTGAAGGTGATGAAATTGTCTTAACGAAAATGGAGCATCACAGTAATATTATTCCTTGGCAGCAAGCTGCTCATGCAACCGGTGCTAAACTAAGATATATCCCATTACAAGATGATGGAACCATCACATTAGAAGATGTTCGAGAAGCAGTCACTTCAAAAACTAAAATTGTGGCAATGACACATGTTTCAAACGTATTAGGTACTATTAATCCGATTAAAGAGGTCGCCAAAATTGCTCATGAGAATGGAGCAGTCATTGTTGTCGATGGAGCTCAAAGTGTTCCACATATGAAAGTAGACGTTCAAGATTTAGATGTTGACTTCTTTGCTTTCTCAGCCCATAAAATGTGTGGCCCAACAGGTGTTGGTGTCCTTTATGGTAAGCAAGAACTCTTAGAAGAAATGGAACCAGTTGAATTTGGTGGTGAAATGATTGATTTCGTCAACTTATATGATTCAACTTGGAAAGAGCTCCCATGGAAGTTTGAAGGTGGTACACCGATCATTGCCGGTGCTATTGGTTTAGGGGCCGCTATTGATTTTCTAAATGAAATCGGCTTAGATGAAATTGAAAAACATGAACAAGAAATAACCGAGTATGCTTTAGAGCAAATGAAAACAATTGATGGCATCACAATATATGGTCCTAAAAAACGTGCTGGGCTTGTGACATTTAATTTAGATGATGTACACCCACATGATTTGGCGACAGCTCTAGATTCATTAGGCGTAGCTGTGCGTGCTGGACACCACTGCGCTCAACCACTAATGAAAGAATTACAAGTCGCAGCGACTGCAAGAGCTAGCTTTTACCTGTATAATAGTAAGCAAGATGTCGATATATTTGTTGATGGACTCAAGAAAACGAAGGAGTATTTCGGTGATGTCTTTTAATAACCTAGATACACTTTACAGACAAGTTATTATGGATCACTACAAGAATCCACGAAATCGTGGACAGCTAGAAGGGGATCATATTACAGTCGAACTAAATAATCCTACATGTGGTGATCGCATCGACTTACAGTTAAAAATAGAAGATGGTGTCGTGAAAGATGCGAAGTTTGAAGGTGAAGGCTGTTCAATCAGCATGTCTTCTGCTTCAATGATGACACAAGTTATCATCGACCGACCTGTAGATGAAGCCATAAAAATATCAGAAATGTTTTCCGATATGATGTTAGGCAAAGAAATGGAAGGTTATGATTTTGATATTGATGAGCTAGGAGATATCCAGGCGCTGCAGGGTGTTTCTAAGTTCCCAGCTCGGATTAAATGTGCAACACTAGCTTGGAAAGCAATGGAGCAAGGTGTTGAAAAGGAAGAATAGTGAGTTAAAGGTTTCTCACACAATCATTTAAAGGAGGGTGACAGTATGGCTAAAAAAGCACCTGAAGTAGGTGATTACAAGTACGGTTTCCATGATCGCGATGTTTCGATTTTCCGTACAGAACGTGGCCTTACAGAAAATGTTGTACGTGAAATTTCACGTCAAAAGGATGAACCTGAGTGGATGTTAGAGTTCCGCTTAAAAGCGTTTGAACAATTTCATAGTATGCCAATGCCTCAATGGGGCGGGGACTTAAATGAATTAGATTTTGACGAAATCACTTATTATGTTAAGCCATCTGAACAATCTGAACGCTCATGGGATGAAGTACCTGAAGAGATCAAGCAAACATTTGATCGTTTAGGTATTCCAGAAGCGGAACAGAAGTATTTAGCTGGTGTATCCGCACAATACGAATCCGAAGTGGTTTATCATAATATGGAAAAAGAATTAGAAGAGATGGGTGTTGTGTTTAAAGATACAGATACAGCACTTCGTGAAAATGAAGACTTATTCCGTGAGTATTTTGGTAAAGTAATCCCACCTTCTGACAATAAGTTTTCTGCGTTAAACTCTGCTGTATGGTCTGGTGGTTCTTTCATCTATGTACCGAAAAACACCAAAGTTGAAACGCCACTACAAGCATACTTCCGAATTAACTCTGAAAATATGGGACAGTTTGAGCGTACGTTAATTATTGTTGATGAAGGTGCGTCTGTCCATTACGTAGAAGGTTGTACAGCTCCTGTTTATACAACGAACTCATTACACAGTGCAGTCGTTGAGATCTTTGTTAAGAAAGATGCGTATTGCCGTTATACGACAATTCAGAACTGGGCAAACAACGTTTATAACTTAGTTACTAAACGTGCTTCAGCTGATGCAAATGCAACTATGGAGTGGGTTGACGGTAACTTGGGTTCTAAATTAACGATGAAATACCCAGCCGTTCTATTAAAAGGTGAAGGTGCTCGTGGCATGACACTATCTATTGCCCTAGCAGGTAAAGGTCAGCACCAGGATGCAGGGGCTAAAATGCATCACTTAGCGCCTAACACGTCATCTACTATTGTTTCAAAATCCATCTCTAAACAAGGTGGTAAAGTGACCTATCGTGGTATTGTTCACTTTGGTAAGAAAGCAGATGGCGCTCGTTCTAACATTGAATGTGATACGTTAATCTTAGATAACGAATCCATTTCAGATACGATTCCTTACAATGAAGTATTAAACGAAAATATTTCATTAGAACACGAAGCAAAAGTTTCTAAAGTATCTGAAGAGCAGTTATTTTACTTGATGAGTCGTGGAATTTCTGAAGAAGAAGCGACAGAAATGATCGTTATGGGCTTTATCGAGCCATTTACAAAAGAATTACCAATGGAATACGCCGTTGAGATGAACCGATTAATTAAGTTCGAAATGGAAGGGTCTATTGGTTAATTTTTAGTCAATTATGATATGATAAAAGACGTGAGGTTTGTATGAATTGATTATTTATTGTCAACGTCTATACAACTCCTCATGTCTTTTTCTTTTTACATAATCAACATAAAGAAAAAAACTTCTAAGAATGAAGGGATTATATGGTTTTTATCTTATTGTTTGTTGTAGGACTTATAAGCTCGTTTATAGGTAGTATCGCCGGGTTAGGTGGCGGTGTAATATTTGTTCCTGCCTTATTATTTTTAGCCGAGTTTAATGAAGGATTTACCTGGGTAAACCCACAAAATGTCGTTGCGATGTCACTTATTGTAATGGTTTTTACAGGGTTATCGGCAACACTGACGTTCTTAAAAAGAAAGCGAGTAGATGTCTATAGTGGTTCTTTATTTCTAACTGGAAGTATCCCAGGGGCTTTAACAGGTGTTTATGTGAACCAATTTGTAGCTATTGATACATTTCAATTGTATTTTGGTTTGCTCATGCTACTAGTGGTAAGCATGTTTTTTGTTAAAAAGAAGTTACTCAAAAACCCTAGTGAACCAATAGAAAAAACAGGTCGCTTTTATGTTAATCGAACGTTTGATTTATCAGGTAAAGAAACGTCCTATTCCTATTCGATGATTGTTGGAATCATGATTGCTTTCTTTGTTGGTATGATGTCAGGTTTATTCGGTGTTGGTGGTGGGTCGTTGATGGTACCTGCAATGATCTTATTGTTCGGATTCCCGGCACATATTGCGGCACCAACTTCAATGTTCATGATCTTCTTCTCAAGCATGGTATCCTCTAGTGCTCATATTGTTGCTGGTAATGTCTTATGGTTGTATACTTTAGCGAGTATTCCAGGAGCTTGGCTAGGTGGATACTTAGGAGCTGTAGTAAACCAACGTTTAAATAGTCGAGTCATTGAGTGGATTCTACGTATCATTATGATTGTCATTGGCATAAGATTAATTATACAGTCGTTCTAACGAGGAGTAAGTTAAATGAAAGAGACACTTCATATCTATTTTACCAGTGACTTACATAGTCACTTTAGAAATTGGCCTAATCTTACTTATCAATTAAATAAACATAGGCAAAAACATGAAGATAATCAAGATTTTTATCTAATATTAGATAATGGTGATCATCTAGACAGAGTGAATCCCATTACAGAGGCCACTCTAGGACAAGCCAATATAGAGTTACTCAACCAGGCTAGATATGACATAGTGACCTTAGGCAATAATGAAGGAATTACTCTGTCGCACCAGGATCTTTATCAGTTATATGAACAGGCAAACTTTAAGGTGGTATGCGCTAACGTATATTCGAGTTTGGAAAGCAATCCACCCTGGTTGAAAACTTACGAGATATTTGAAACTGATCAAGGTACTAGAATTGGCGTGATTGGATTGACGGCCGGTTTTAAATTGTTTTATGAGAAGCTAGGCTGGATAGTCGAAGATCCAATGACGACATTAGATCAGCTTCTTCCTGAAGTCCGTAGTCAATCTGATGTGGTGATTTTGTTATCTCATTTGGGTGCTTATGAGGACGAAGCCATTGCTGAGAAATTCCCAGTTGATGTGATCCTAGGAGGCCACACCCATCATTTATTCCAAACTGGTCAAATAGCGAATCAAACGATTATGAATGCCGTAGGAAAACATGGTCATTACTACGGAAATGTACGAATTGAATACGATCATCAATCTAAGCAAGTAACTAATATGGAAGGACACGCCCTGCCGATCTCATCTGATGAAGATTCTATGACCGTTAAGAAAATAAATGAGTTACAGTCTTTAGCTTCTGATATAATGAGTCAAGTTGTTACTGAAGTAGATAAGGACTATCCGATCGATTGGTTTAAAGAAACTTCAGTTATGAAGGCATTTGTTCAAGAGCTTCAAAACTGGACAGGTGCAGAAGCTGCCATGTTAAATTCTGGGGTCTTATTAAGGGGATTTAACCAAGGTCAAGTAACTAAAAAGGACATTCATGAAAGTTGCCCACACCCAATGAATCCATGCACAATGGTTTTATCTGGTCAAGAATTAATTGAAACCGTTCGTATGCTAGAATCTGAACGCTTTATTCATTTTGAACTAAAGGGCTTAGGCTTTCGTGGAGAAGTAATTGGCAAAATGGTCTACTCTAATATTGAAATTGAATACCATGGCGATTCTAATTATGTAGAAACGATCTTTCTTAACGGTGAAGAAGTTGACCCAGAGCGAGAGTATACAATTGCGACTGCTGATACATTTTCTTTTCCGTGGTTATTACCTACGATTACATCAGTAAAAGAAAAACATTACTATATGCCTGAATTCATTCGTGACGTACTAGAGGAGTGTTTGTCTAAACTTTATTGAAATTAGACAGGCACTTCTTTTACTTCTTCTCATATAGCTATAAGGAGAAGGAGGTTGGTGTCATTGGTTCACGTTGAGCCTATGTGGATTGAAGATCAAGCATTTACTTTTACTCAGGTTGATTTACCGAAAACCACTTTACTCATTATATCAAATGACATCGGATACATTATGTGCGGAGCGTTAGATGTTGATTTACTAAATGAAAAATTACATGATCGAAAAATCGTAGCAGGTCGTGCGACAGGCGTACGTACCCGTGATGAGTTATTGTATGCGCCTTTGCAAAAGGTAACCAAGTATGCGGAAGAGAAATATGGCTGGTATGATGGGATCATCGGCAAGCAAGCACTATTGGCATTGAAATAAACCTTAACACCCCTTACTATTTTAATACATGCCCCCTCTAGTCAGAGCATATATTTGACTAGAGGGGGTTTTCAAGTGCGTCTAGTCAAACCAAGAAAAATAAATCGTAGAAAGCCAAAGACGTTAAGTCAAATCCTCATGTTGACTTTTGTGGCATTTGTTATCGCTATTTCCATATCCGTTTGGATTATAAACAGAGGAATTGAACCTACACTTATTGAGATCGCCGAAACTAAAACGAATCAATTTGCCCGAGAAGCCATTAATGAAGCTGTTAGTAAAAGAATTGCCGATGATTTAGATGCAGAAGAATTGCTAAATATAGAAACGGATGATGAAGGGAATATTGTTTCGATTAATTGGAATTCGGTTGTAGTAAATCGCGTGTTAAGGAATACAACATTTAGGGTGCAAAACTTCTTAAAAAGAATTGAAAGAGGAGAGATTACACCTGAGGATACGTTAAATTTTGACTTAGATGACGAAATTATCATTCAAGAAGATACGGTTGATGAGCATCGTGCCATTGTTAGAATTCCGATTGGTCAGGCAACGGGGAATGCGTTATTGGCAAACCTAGGCCCTCAAGTTCCAGTGCATTTTCGAGTGATTGGAGATGTACAGTCTGATGTTGAAAGAAAGATCACGGAATACGGGATAAATAATGCCCTCATTGAGATTGATATACATATTCAAGCTAATGTTCAAATAGTTATTCCGTTCTCGACTAAAACGACTGTTGTTGAGACAAATGTTCCAGTTTACGTGGGTGCAGTTCAAGGGCGAGTTCCTGATTTTTATAATCAAGGAGCAAGTGATTCGCCAGATGTTTCGATTCCATTTGACAATGACGATTTACAAGATTAACGTGATTGTGATATGATATCTTTTGTGCGAAAAAGAATATAAGTATAACCTTATCAATCGATGAGGTAGAGGAGCATTTAACAAGAGTAGCGTATGTGAGGATGACAACAGTGATCATGCGTAAAAGGGTTAAATGCCGAAGTATTCATCTAGTCGAAGAGATGTATACTGGTGTATATCTGAATAAGGTATATACTCTCGCGCGTGCTTAAAAATGCGGGGAGCTACTGATCGAGAAAGAAACCGAACTTGTGAAGTAATGGTAGATTTCTCTATCATTACTTTTTTTTTGGCTCAGATCATACTAGTTAGTGAATGTTATGGAATTATTTAGTAATGTTTGGTAAATAATTAACATCTAATAGTATTAAGAGTCATATATCGGGATTCTCGAAATTTTTACGAAGGAGAGAGGACACATGGAAGGAACAATTTTGTCTTTACTGCCACCTTTAGTGATGATTATCTTAGTCCTGTTAACGAGAAAAGTACTATTATCACTAGGTGCAGGTATTATTGTAGGTGCTTTTATGATCGACTGGTTTGATCCTTTAGCATCACTAGAACGTATTTGGTTATCATTTCAAGAATTATTCTATGCTGGAGGGGAATGGGACATCTGGAGTATTCAGCTTGTTGTTTTTCTATTACTACTAGGTGTATTAATTGCATTTCTTACAGCAACAGGAGGAGCTAGGGCGTTTGGAAATTGGGCCGTAAGCCGAGTAACAACAAGAAAAGGCTCACAGTATACAACAGGTGTTTTAGGTTTAGGTATCTTTATTGATGATTATTTTAACAGTTTAACGATTGGACAAGTTTCTCGCCCAATCACGGATCGACAAAAAGTATCGCGCGCTAAATTAGCTTATATTATCGATTCCACATCAGCTCCAGTTACGGTATTAACACCAATTTCGAGTTGGGGAGCTTATATTATCGGAATTATTGCCACAGTTATTGCAACAAATGAGTTAACCAATCTGCAAGCATTTGAATCATTTATGAAAATGATTCCATATAACTACTATGCTATTGCTGCGATTTTATTGGTCTTTTTATCTGTGTACTTTAAATTGGATTTTGGTCCGATGAAAAAACATGAAGTTCGAGCAGAGAAAACAGGAGATTTAATAGACCCAGAAAACGCTGATGTACCTGGCGATTTAAAGGGTGGAGTGATTGAGAATACAAGTGGTCAAATTTATCATCTGCTGGCGCCAATTTTAGTGTTATTGGTTACAACAATTACCTCGATGATTATTACTGGAATTCAGGCAAGTGACGATGAGATTACTGCTGTTACCATCTTTGCCAATACTGACGTCAATTACTCATTAGTATTGGGTGGTGTGTTATCGGTTCTAACCGCTATCTTATTATATTTCTTACAATCAGGTGAGAAAACGAATTTCTTTAAGGTTACTTGGGAAGGCTTAAAAGCTATGCTTCCAGCTATTTATATCTTGGTTCTAGCTTGGATGATTGTCACGATAATTGGTGACATTGGAACTGATCAATATTTAGTTGGAGAATTAGAGAGAATGGACTTCAATGCTTCATACTTGCCATTACTAATCTTTATAGTTGCAGGGCTTATGGCATTTGCAACAGGAACATCTTGGGGAACATTTGGTATGATGCTTCCAATTGCCGGTTCGATGGCAGTTGCTCTTGATGTGACTTTATTTATTCCAGCATTAGCTGCTGTACTGGCCGGTTCTGTTTTTGGTGATCACTGTTCACCAATATCAGATACATCCGTCCTGTCATCAACAGGTGCAGGGTCTAATCATATTGACCACGTTCTTACACAGATCCCTTATGCATTAATTGCTGCCTTATCAACAATTGTCGGGTATTTAGCCTTAGCGTTAACTGGTTCATTAGTAATAGGATTAGTTATCACTATTTCAGTCTTAATCGGATTAGTCTTGTTAATAAAAAAATTAATATAATGTCGTGTAAACTGCCCTATAAGTCATTAGAGCTGACTTGTGGGGCAGTTTTTATCTTGGTAAACAAGCTGTATAAGTACAATGTTTAATCAATGACTGATTCTCATTAAAAAGCCCTAAAAAAATATAATTAAATATTCCTAAAATTTTGATGAAAGCCTGTCGGATTTGCTTAGTTTTTGTTAAGATAAATAGTGTTCTTTCTCGCTAATCATAAAAAAATGTGACATTTTAACTATAATTTTCGAAATCTTCCGATATAAAGCTTGAAAAAAAGTATTCGAAAAATTATAATAAAACAAAATATTAAATATAATTAGGGAGAAGGGGTTGGTACATTATCAAAATGAATACAAGCAATTAAGAATCAAATGTACCAAAATACAAAAGAATTAGAAAGGGGAATATGAGATGCAAGGACGTGAACAATGGGGAACAAGGATTGGATTTATCTTAGCGGCCGTAGGTTCAGCTGTAGGTTTAGGTAACATATGGCGTTTCTCCTATGTATTAGGAGAAGGTGGAGGATTTGCTTTCTTATTAGCTTATATACTATGTATTTTCTTAATTGGTTTACCAGTCCTATTGGCTGAAATTACAGTTGGTCGTCGTGGTCAATCTGATGCTATAGGTTCCTTTGAAAAAATTGCACCAGGTAAAGGATGGAAACTAGCTGGTATTTTAGGTGTTTTATCCGGTTCGTTAATCTTGACGTTCTATGGTGTAATCGCTGGTTGGGTATTCTATTATTTCTTTGCCTACTTAACTGGAACTGCTGGTGGTGTAGGAGAGGGTGAATATACAGATTTCTTCCTCAACTTTATCGGTAGTAGTGTAGGACCAGTTTTTTGGCAGATCCTATTTATGGCTATTGTAATCGGAGTCGTTTACTTTGGTGTTAAGAAAGGTATTGAGGTAGCCAATAGACTCTTTATGCCTCTTTTAGCAATCATTGTTGTTATCTTGGCTATTTACGGATTAACTATGGAAGGTGCTGGTGAAGCTCTAAACTTCATGTTTGCGCCTGATTTTGGTCAATTAGGTAATATGGATGTATGGGGAATGGCAATTGGCCAGGCATTCTTTACATTATCATTAGGTATGGGTGCTATGATTACTTACGCATCATATTTACCTAAAGAGTCAAAACTTCCAAGTGCAGCAGGGAGCGTAGTTGCTCTTGACACGCTTTTTGCTATCTTTGCTGGTTTAATGATTTTCCCAATTGTCTTTACTTTCGGAATGGATCCAGGTGATGGTGTAGGGCTATTGTTTATGACTTTACCTGAGGCCTTTGGACAGTGGGGTACTGGTGGTACAATCTTTGGAGTGTTCTTCTTCTTCTTAGTTGGAATTGCGGCACTTTCATCTGCGATTTCATTATTAGAGGTTGGAGTCTCTTGGGCTATGCGTCGTTTTGATTGGAGTCGTCAAAAGGCAACACTAACAGCTGGTATTATTATCACTATTGTTGGTATTCCTTCTGCTTTATCACAAGGTGCTGTTGGTTTCTTAAGTGATATTCCACTACCAGGTGGTACATTCTTGGACTTTGTTGATGTTATCACTGACCAATATACATTAGCGCTTGGTGGTATGATTACAGCTCTATTTGTTGGATGGGGTTGGAATAAGGTCGAAGTTCTACGTGAGACGGGTCTTCAAGATACCACGATCGGTACTCTTTGGATCTGGTTCTTAAGAGTAGTTGCTCCACTAGGTATTCTATACATCGTTTGGAATAACTTCTACAACATGTTTATCGCAACAGAAGAATCATTAAGTTACTTCGTCTTACATGTCCTACAATATTTCTTATAATACAGAAAGCTTGTGAGCCGAAGTTAGCTCACAAGCTTTTTTTACTCAAAATCCCATCTTTTTAGATGTGGATAAGGATCGAATGCCCATTCGTGCTTACCATTATCCCTGTACATACCGTAGTGTAAATGTGGTGGGAATTTCCCAGATGTTCCTTCTGGTCCATATCCTGATGAACCGACATAGCCGATAACATCACCAGGTTCAACAATCGATCCTTCTTCAATATCGTTCTCAAACCCACTCAAGTGTGCGTAATAGTGGTAAACATTATCCGTATCGCGAATTCCAACTCTCCATCCTCCATAGCGATTCCATCCTTTAATTTCGACTATACCATAAGAGACCGAACGTACAGGGGTTCCGTAAGAAGCGAAAATATCAGTCCCTTCATGAATACGATTACCACCATATCCACGACCAGCCCCCCATGTTGATTGGAAAGAGTAATTATGGTATCTAGGGATTGGAAATACTCGTTTATTTAAGTCAACTGATTCAAAATGTCTAAACAATTTAGCGTATTGGTTAATTAATTTGGCTGCTTTTTCACGGTCATAATACTCTTCTAAAATTTCATCGTAAGTATGACCTCTACTTAATTGTTCAAACAGTTTAGTGCCAACTGTGTATAAAACGTCTTCGTCATTTTGATCATCAGCAAAGCCGTTTCCATTTCCGTCTAAGCCAGATCCACCAAATAATTGAATCGTCTTTTGTAAATGGGTAGACTCAGAATCAAAAGCAAGTGAACCGTACCACTCCTCATCGGGTACCTGTATACCCGTAAGGCGAGTGTCCGGAAAGTCATTAACATTTCTTTCGTATTGATCAATAGCGGCTAAATAGTACCAAGGTATGTTCGTTAATGTTTCTGTTTTTTGATAAAGATCTAGGCGTAAATCATACTCGCTTAATTCTTCCTCAGCGTTGTCATCTGATTCTTCTTCAGCATTTATATCAATCGATTGACAAAATAAAAAAGAACACACTAATACAAGCATGAATAACCAAGATAGTGGACGATGTTTGATATAATGTAGTTTCATGAACGGTATTCTCCTTTTCTGGTTCATACTTAGTTTTATTGTGTTCACATTTTTAAAAATCATGAGAGCAACAATTAATGAATATATGGTACACTATGGATAATTGAGGTGATAATGAATGGAGATACAGGGTCAGCAATATAAAATAGTACATAATTATCGTGACGGTTTTCAGGAGGAAGCAGTTAACGAACGTTTCAGTGATATTTTAGCGAAATATGATTATATCGTAGGTGATTGGGGCTTTGGGCAATTAAGGTTAAAAGGATTTTATGATGATCAAAATCCCAAAGCTACTTATGATACAAAAATTTCTACGCTTGAGGATTATTTATATGAGTATTGTAATTTTGGCTGCTCGTATTTTGTTCTTAAACGAATCGATGAATAAATGACCTGAATAGCCGAAGAGCTATTCAGGTCATTCTTTTTCTTCATCCTCTAGCCCTTCGTGATGTGGGAAATCTTCTGGTTCATGGGAAGTAGGATATTGTCTTGGCATATCTTCGTGTAACTGTTTGTTTTCATAGTTAAATGCAGACTGATGTCGCCGTTTAGGATCGTCATCTCTGGCTTGTAACGGCTCATCTTGATTAATTGGCGTCCCATAAGTCCCTTCAGGAAACTCCTGTGGGATTTGGTAATTCTGTTGGACCTCTACATCTGCAAAGTCGTCATTTTTTTTACGTTTAGCCATTTGGTCACCTCCATTTCCCTAATGTAATGTTGTTTCTTCGTCAAAAACGTTTGTTAAATACTCTTGAAGCTCTTCTGCCTCGTAATTGTTCAAATGTAGGAAATGGCAGAAGTAATCAATGTCCTCGATGTCTCTATCATGGACTTCAGTATAACGTGAACGCTGTAAATCGATTATTAAGCTTTTATCCTGTTGTTGATCACTTTTGACAATAGCTATGTCATAGCGCCTAGAATCTCCCATAAAGCTAACATAGCGAATTTGTGCCTGTTCAGTTTGATCTGACAGGGTCCTGTTCATCATAATGACATTCAACTCCTAATGTTTAATCGTTAATAGTTTGCCACATCATTCTAAAGATATGAGTTATAGTTATCATAAAAAAATATGATAAACTAGACGGAGAAAAGGAGTGATGATCATGTATTTTGTTGAGCAGGAAAAAATAGATCAGACGTTATCTTATATGGATCAGTTATTAAAAACTTATAAAGAAGAACATTTTTCATCAACCAAAGTTCATCAACTTGCATTAGAACGAATTGCGCAGATGACCATTGAGTCGATTATTGATGTTGGTAACATGATGATTGATGGTTTTATCATGAGAGACCCAGGGAGTTATGAGGATATTATCGATATATTAGTGGATGAGAAAGTCATTGATGCAGAAGAAGAAGGAAGTTTTAAAGCGATTATTGGCCTAAGAACAATGCTTGTTCGTGATTATAGTGAGATTAATCATCAGCTTATTTTAGACCAATTGAATCAACACCTTGAAACCTTGGAAAACTTCTCACATCAAGTACTAACTTATTTAGAAAAAGAGATGGGTCCAATAACAGCATTTAAAAAAAGAGCCGATGAATAAGGAGTTATAAGTATGAAACGATATCAAGCGTATTTTATTGATTTAGACGGGACGATGTATCGAGGTAATGATCCTATCCCTGAGGCAAAAGGCTTTATTGAACGTTTAAAGGAAAAGCAAATTCCGTATTTATTTGTCACTAACAATTCCTCGAGAACACCGGAAAGAACTGTTGAAAAATTGGCTTCGTTTGGAATAGAGGCAGAAGTTGGTCAAGTATTAACACCATCAGTTGCAGCAGCTAATTACATTAATCAACAAAAGGAGAATGCAACCGCATTTGCGATTGGTGAGATTGGGCTAACAAGCGCGTTAGAGGATTTAGGAGTGGAATTGACCGATCAAGATCCAGACTATGTCGTTGTTGGAATTGACCGTCATAATACATACGACAAATTAAAACGAGCTTGTTTGCATATTCAAAATGGAGCAACATTTCTTGCAACTAATCCAGATATTCGTGTGCCAACAGAGCAGGGGCTCGTACCCGGTAATGGTGCATTTGTTAACTTGATTGCAGATGTATCTAAGACTGAGCCAATTGTAGTAGGTAAGCCTGAACATCATATGATTCAAGTGGCTCTTCGTCAGCTAGACATTGAACCAAGTGATGCGATTATGGTAGGGGATAATTATCAAACAGATATTCAAGCAGGTATACAAGCTGGGTTAGATACTCTACATGTTGAGACGGGAGTAACCTCTAAGGACGATTTAAAACAGTATGACATTCAACCAACGTATTCTGTCACTACGTTGGCTGAATGGACTGTTTAACCTTAGGAAGTTAATCATCTTCCACCTCATGATCTTGACTATGTGCCAGGCGACTAGAAGCGGCAGCTGCAATTGCACCAACAATATCGTCTAAGAAGGTGTGACAACCATTGGATTTATCGTTTAAGTCTTTTAGGATGCCTGGCTTTAATTTATCGATGTAGCCATAGTTAGTAAATCCAATTGACCCATAGACATTAATCACAGAAAAAGCGACAATTTCATCGACACCGTAAAGTCCTTCGTCATTTTCAATGATCGTTTGTAACGGCTCAGTTAATTTCTTTTCTTCAGCTAATCGATCGATTTCGATTCCAGTAATAATCGCGTTTTGTACTTCACGTTTCTTTAACACTTTAACAACGTTGTCATAGCACTCTTCTTTAGATAGGTCATCATGATATTGAGATTGTAGATAATATACGAGTTCGGTCATGTCATTTAATGTCACACCACGCTCTTTTAACAGTTCTAAAGCCACTTTTTCTAAAGTGTCCATGTCATAACCCTTTCTGTTTCAAAATTTTAGACTAATGTATTTATATTTGATTAGCCCAGTATTTGTTATATTGTACGATTAAGAAAAGAAAATGCAATTGATTATTTTGATAAGAGGTGAAGAATTATGGGAAAGCCGTATATATTTATAACTAGAAAAATTCCAAATCATTTGGTTGAGAAGTTGAGAGATCAATATGAAGTAGAAATGTGGGATTCTGAAGAAACAGTCGTTCCAAGAGAGCTCTTACTTGAAAAAAGTCGACATGCGTACGGGCTTCTTACGATGTTAACGGACTCGATTGACCAGGAGTTATTTCAACAAGCGCCTAATTTGAAGGTCGTTGCCAATTTAGCAGTTGGTTACGACAATATTGATCTGGACGCTGCCCAAAAGCATAATGTCGTGGTTACAAACACTCCTGATGTGTTAACTGATACAACAGCTGATTTGACGTTTGCACTATTATTAGCAACGGCCAGGAGAATTCCAGAAGCAGTTGATTATGTAAAAGCGGATCAGTGGACTTCATGGGCGCCTTACATGCTTGCAGGGTCTGATGTTCATCATAAAACAATTGGTATTGTAGGAATGGGAAGTATCGGAGAAGCTATTGCGAAGCGTGCGACTGGGTTTGAAATGGAAATTTTGTACCACAACCGTTCACGTAAAGAAAAAGCAGAACGTGAGCTAGGTGCCAAATATGTCTCATTTAATGAGCTCTTATCTCAGTCTGATTTTATTGTTTGCATGACACCATTAACACCGGAAACCAAAGATATGTTTAATAAAGAAGCCTTTAAAAACATGAAAGATGGTGCCATTTTTATCAATAGCTCACGTGGTGGAGTCGTTAATGAGCAAGATCTATATGAGGCGCTTAAAGATGGTGATATTAAAGCAGCGGGATTAGACGTCTTCAAGAATGAACCGATTCGCAATGATCACCCACTGTTAAGTTTAGATCAAGTCGTTGCTTTACCACACATTGGTTCAGCAAGCTTAGAAACAAGAACAGAGATGATTAAACTAGCTACTGAAAATATTATACGAGTCTTAAATGGAGAAACGGCTTTGACACCTGTTTACGGTTAAAATGTGGGAAATACGGTTAATTTTTTTGAAATACAGTTAAACTCCAAGAAATACAGTTAATTGGCAAGAAATACGGTTAAAATCACAAATTTACGGTTAATTGGATCAATAAAAAAGGAGCTGGACGAACCAGCTCCTTCTTAATTAATTATTTTATTAAAAAATTTGTTCTACTTCTTTTACCCCTGGAACTTCTGCAATTAATGCACGTTCTATACCGGCTTTAAGAGTGATGGCTGAGCTTGGACAATTACCACATGCCCCTTTTAAGCGAAGAAGCACGATGCCATCGTCAACATCAACTAATTCAACGTCGCCACCGTCTCTTAATAAAAATGGACGTAATTTACCTATGACTTCTTGTACCTGTTCGAACATCGCTAACCTTCCCCTTTCCTAATTTATATTATAATTAAAAATCGAGTAAAAATCTATCCACACGAAGTGATTTTTAAATTATTGAGAACTATTATCATTGTACCTTGGACCGATTGTTTTGTAAAATGTAATTAGTCAACAATGATGTTAAAAATATATATTGAATAACGTTAGGGGGATTCAATTGGGGAAACAGGTTGAATTAGTCGTTTATGGGGCAGACGTGTTGTGTCCTAGTTGTGTTAATTTACCAAGTTCTAAGGAACAATATGAATGGTTGCAGGCAGCCATTTCCAGAAAATATGGTCATGACCATGTGAAATATAAGTATGTCGATATTTACGAACCACCAGAAGAGGAGCCTTATCACCATTTTGCTACACGAGTAATCGAAGAAGACATGTTTTATCCTGTCGTTTTAGTTGAGGACGAAATCGTTGGTGAAGGAAATCCTCGTTTAAAAACCGTTTATAATGCTTTAGAAAAACGTGGAATTAAACCCGACACATCAACATAATTGCAAGCCAATAAGTGGCTATGCTAGCATATTTGCAGGGTTCTAAGAATTATTTAAAAGATGAGACCCGAGGAGTGTACCAAATGAACCCAATCATTGAATTTTGTGTTAATAATTTAGCTAGTGGATCACAAGAGGCGTTTGAGAAGTTAGATCAAGACCCAGACTTGGACGTTATTGAATATGGGTGCACGAGTCATTGTGGCATCTGCGCTCAAACGATGTTCGCCATTGTTAACGGTGAATGTGTTACAGCTGATTCACCGGATGAACTCGTAGAAAAAATATACCAGCATTTAGAAGAAAATCCATTATTTTAATAGTAAAGAATGAGGTTAGATCATGAAAATCCCTTTCACGAAAATGCACGGTTTAGGTAATAGTTATATTTATATAGATGGTTTTAAACATCATTTACAGGAAGAAGATTTACCAATTATAGCTAAAAGGGTCTCGAATCCTTATACGGGGATCGGATCAGATGGGCTCATTTTAGTTTTACCATCAGATGAGGCTGAAGTTAGAATGCGAATTTTTAATAAAGATGGCTCAGAGGCCATGAATTGTGGAAATGGCTTAAGGTGTGTGGCTAAGTTTGCTTACGAGCATCAATATGTGACTGAGCGAAAATTTACCATTCAAGCCAATTCCGGAGTAGTAGATGCAGAAGTACACGTTAATGAGTCTGGTCAAGTAGATAGTGTTACCGTTGATATGGGAGAGCCGATCTTAGAACGTGGTGAAATTCCAATGGTTACAGTTGAAGGAAGTCCAAATGACTATGTAATTAGTGAACCCTTTCAAGTGATGGATTCAAAACAATTTGTGACAGCTGTATCTATGGGGAATCCTCATGCTATTTTCTACGTTGATAAAATTGAAGAGGCGCCTATTGATACACAAGGGCCAGAAATCACAAGTGATTCACGTTTTCCTGAAAGTGTTAACGTCGAGTATGTTGAGGTTGTTAATCAACAAGAGTTAAACTTCAGAGTATGGGAGCGAGGCTCAGGAATTACACAAGCCTGTGGAACGGGTGCCTGTGCTTCAGTGGTAGCCTCCGTTTTAAATGGACACATGCAAAAAGGTGATGAAGTGACCGTTCATTTAGAAGGTGGGGACTTATGGATCACTTGGTTAACTAATAATCACGTTCTCATGAGAGGACCGGCAACCACTATTGCTGAAGGTGAGTTTTGGATAAGGTAACTTAATTGAAGCTCACCGTTTAAGTTTGTATACTGAAAGTAAGGGAGGTTTTACCGAATGGCTATTAATTTAACTGAACAGGCTAATTTACAAGTTAAAGAAATGATGAAAGATGAGACAGCAGAAGAAGTTTACTTACGCTTCGGTGTTAAGGGTGGAGGCTGCAGTGGACTATCATATAAATTAGGTTTTGACTACGATGTTAAAGAGACGGATCGTTTGTTTGAAGAGGATGGAATCAAAATCGTTATTGCTGAGATGGATATTCCGATCATTGAAGGAACAACCATTGACTTTAAGCAAAATATGATGGGTGGCGGGTTTACGATTGATAATCCCAATGCCATTGTTTCTTGTGGATGTGGCTCATCGTTTAAAGCACCTGGTGTTGAAGGAACACCAGAAAATTGTTAATGGACTTATCGTCACTTAAATAAAAGGTTGCATTTCAAATGTGGTGGCGTAGAAATTTTCACCATCCACTTATACTTTATATATAGGGTTAGGACAAAATCAATTTGTAGTCCGTAGTTGAGCGTTATAAATTCTTGGTGTGCTCTAATGCCGCTTCATCAAAATGCTTCGCTTTCCGTGGGCACGGCTTCAGCTAACTTGGGAAGAAAAAGCACTTCCCAAGTGGATCTTCAGCTCGTGCTGTTCCCACAGGAGTCTACGCATTTTGATTCCACTTAGGTCGCTCATCTGACACACAATTTACTATGTGTCCTTGACTTGATTGCTTTGTCCTCCCCTTTGTTATTATGTTATTGGTGTTTTGGGGCGAGGAGGCCTGAGCCCTGCCCAAAGTAATAGTCCATTGGAAGCGAGTCAAAAAACGGTTCATTCACCACTTCTCAACATGACTGTTGTAACAATAGACCTCACCACATTGACTATAGAGCCAAACAAAATAGAAGTAATAAGCGTTTCGCTAGGAAAAGAAAAAAGGTGGCAGGTTATTTTATCGAATAAACCTGTCACCTTTTGATTAATCATTAAACATATGAGTTGAGTGCTTCGGCTGAACTTTTGTACCCGGGTTCATACGAGCCATCGCATTATTAACAGCAGTTGGCCCCTCACCAAATCCAGAAGCAATAAGTTTTACCTTACCAGGATAAGTGATAATATCACCTGCACCGTAAATTCCTTCAATATTGGTTTCCATTCTTGTGTTAACAACAATGTCTTGCTTCTCTAATTCTAATCCCCATTCTTTAATCGGTCCTAATGAGGAAACAAATCCAAAATTAACAATAACATCGTCAACGTCAACTTCAAGCACTTCTTCTTCTTTTGGCTTTTGTAGAATCACTTTTTCAACCATATCTTCCCCCTCTAAACCAGTAGGAACATAAGGTGTTAAGATTTCGACTGAAGAGTTTTCTAACTGTACTACACTGTGCTCGTGTGCGCGGAATTGTTCACGTCTATGGACAATCATCACTTTTTCAGCAATCGGTTCAAGCATTAAAGCCCAATCAACTGCAGAATCGCCGCCTCCACAAATTAACACTTTGCGATCGCGAAAAGATTCCAAATCAGTAATGAAATAGTGAAGGTTTTTCCCTTCATATTGTTCAGCTTCTTTAATTCGTAACTTTCTAGGTTCAAAAGCTCCATTTCCTGCAGTGATAATGACAGACTTAGCGTAGAAAGTATCTTTATCTGTTGTTAACTTAAACAGGTTGTCCTCTAACTTTTCAACCGATTGGACGGATTGCTCTAAGGTAATGGTTGGGTTAAAGGGTTTTGCTTGATTATATAAATTATCGACTAGCTCTTGGGCGCTGATTTTTGGAAAACCTGCTACGTCATAGATATATTTTTCAGGGTAAAGAGCTGATAATTGACCACCAATATGTGGTAAACTTTCGATTATCTGAACATCAGCTTGACGTAATCCACCGTAAAAGGCAGTGAATAGACCAACAGGGCCAGCGCCAATGATTGCTATATCTCTAACATTTTCACTCATATCGATTCCTCCAACTTCCTATAAATTCAATAAACACCATGAGATATTATAACATCATATGCATTGAATATTAAATATTTTGTACACTATTAATAAGAAAGTAAATGGTAATTGTCTGAAACATCAGAAATCGGTTAAAGGGTTGAAAAATAATATAAAAAGTTCTATGATTGATTTTAGGTGAACTTTTACGTTTTTTTGACAATTTATTTAGGTAATTACGTGAAGAAAATCACAAAGTTCTTTATTCTTATGCAAAAATTTATGGATGGATGTGATGTGAATGGATAAGCCAAGTATTGTTGTCTTAGGTGCAGGTTACGGTGGTATTATGACAACGATTAAGCTTCAAAAGGTGATAGGTGTTAATGAAGCTGACATTACATTAGTAAACAAGCATGATTACCACTATCAAACAACATGGTTACATGAAAATGCAGCAGGTACGTTACACCATGATCGTACACGTATCCCAATTAAGGATGTTGTTGACTTTAATCGTGTGAATTTTGTCCAGGATACAGTTGAATCAATTGATCCTGAACAAAAGAAAGTCATCTTAGAAGATGGCGAGCTTACATACGATTATCTCGTTATCGGGTTAGGTTTTGAATCAGCTACTTTTGGTATTGAGGGACTAGAAGAACATGCGTTTACGATCTCAAACATTAATAGTGCACGCTTAATTCGAGACCATATTGAGTATAATTTTGCTCAGTATAATAACGAAGATGGAGATCGTCAAGACCTTATTACGATTGTTGTAGGTGGAGCAGGATTTACAGGGATCGAATTTATCGGTGAAGTCGTTAACCGTGTCCCTGAGCTATGCCAAGAGTATGATGTTCCACGTGATCGTGTACGAATTATTAGTGTGGAAGCTGGTCCAACAGCTTTAGCAGGCTTTGATGAAGAACTTGTCGAGTATGCGATGAATCGTTTAGAAGAAAAAGGTGTCGAATTCCGTTTAGGCACGATGATTAAGAAGTGTCATGAAGATGGAATCATTGTTGAAAAAGATGATGAACAAGAAGAAATTAAGTCTAAGAACGTCGTATGGGCAGCTGGTGTTCGTGGTAACTCAATCGTTGAGGAATCTGGATTTGAAGTTAACCGTGGTCGTGTACCAGTTCGTGGTGATTTACGTGCTCCTGACTACGATGATGTATTCGTTGTAGGGGATTGTGCAGTGATCTTTAATGAAGAGACTGAGCGTCCATATCCACCAACAGCACAAATCGCTATGCAAATGGCTGATACAGTCGGTCATAACTTAAAGCAGCTACTTAACGGTGGCGAAGACTTTGTCGACTTTAAACCTGATATTAAAGGTACAGTAGCTTCATTAGGTCACACAGATGCTATTGGTGTCGTTTTTGATGACAAGAAGCTATACGGCCGTTCTGCATCAGTTATGAAAAAAGTGATTGATAACCGTTACCTAGTAAAATTAGGAGGAGTTGGACTCCTACTGAAAAAAGGTAAACTAGATATGTATCACTAAGAAACAATTAAGTTTCACAAAAATGGCAAAGGTAGTTGATGCAACTACCTTTGTTTTTTATTTTGTTTAAGGTAAAATGATTGAGGGTGTGGACTGTCTTATTATAGGAGGATTACATATGGGGATCATTCAAGTATTTGTTCTCTCATTGTTGTTTTTTGTATTGTTTTTCGGAATCGGCTTTATTTTAAATATGTTATTACGTTCTACATGGGTGATGGCTTTCATCTTTCCTTTGATCGTCATTTTAATCGTTGATGATGTTCCAATGACTGATTATGTAACCTCACCGATTACAGCTTTTCCGGCTTTATGGGCTGATTTATTAGCCTTACAATTTGTTGATGTCTTTATTCTAATGACAGGCTTTATTGGTACAATCGTGTCTGGTATTGTCATTCGAATTCTAAGAAAGAAAGGCTATCAAATGTTTTAAAATAGAAAAATATGTTGTGTTTGTGTATAAAAGTTTCTGATAATGGTTACGCTTTGTGGCAAGAGGTGTTCGCAATGAGTAATCGAATTAGAAACTTTTCTTTTGTTTTAATAGGAGTTATTTTAGGGTTATTAATCTTCTCCTATTTTTTAACGAACTCAGTGCATAGTGAAGAAACGAGAGTAACGACAGAATTGCCTTTTAAACAGGCGATAGCATTAACAGATAAATCAAGCGAGTGGTATGAACAAGTACTGGAAGATAAAAGTGATGATGTTGATTTAGCATCAGCTGAAACTGAAGTAGCTTTCCGGCAATTCCCGACTAAAAAAGTGGTTGCGACCGGTTATACAGCTGGTTATGAGTCAACGGGTAAAACAGAAGACCATCCACATTATGGGGTGACTTATTCTGGATTAGAGGTTCAACGTGGTGAGTTATCAACAATTGCTGCAGATCCTAACGTATTTCCTTTAGGAACTGTCTTGTACGTACCTGATTATGGGTATGGAATTGTCACAGATATAGGTGGAGCTATTAAAGGGAATAAAATTGATTTATATTATGATTCGGTAGATGAAGTCTTTAATGAATGGGGTAAACGTGAAGTAGACGTTTATGTCATTGAAGAGGGTAATGGACAAGTCACTGAAGCTGATGTTGCTTATTGGGAGCAGGCTGTCACTTCAGAAGCGGTCGCTGTTACAGGAGAACGTAATGAGTAGTGATATAGATTAAGCCCACAACCAATTAATGATGGTTGTGGGCTTTTTTTCTATTAAAAACTTTAAAACATTGCATAAGCGAAGATAGCTAATAGTATTCCGGTTAATGCACCAAAGAACACTTCAATAGGTTGATGACCAAGAAGTTCTTTAAGCTCTTGTTGTTTTTCGCTTTCCTCTTTTTCAGGCCAACTTTTCGCATCATCAACGATCCTTTGGAAATCTTTTACTAGCTGATTAAGGATCGTAGCATGTTGGCCAGCGTGTCGACGTATTCCTGTTGCATCATACATAACAATGATACTTAATACGCAAGATATAGCAAAATAAGGAGAGTCAGCACCATGTTCAATGGCAATAGCAGTCGTTAAGGCTGATACAGCAGCAGAATGACTGCTTGGCATTCCTCCTGTACTAAAGGCCAGTCCTAGATTGATTTCTTTAGTTGCTATAAATTGAATCGGAATTTTAATAACCTGTGCAAATATAACTGCAAATAAAGCAATAATCAAAGGTGTATTATTTAAGATCTCCATATAATTGCCGTCCTTTCTCTCTAATACTAATGATACCCTAAATAGCGACATTGAAAAATGGCAAAATCCAAATTTCCTAAATAATTATTTCGATATTTGAAATAATCTGTTATGATAAATAATAATTATGTGGAGGTGTGAAGAATGTTTAATCTATTAAATAAAAAAGTAACAGAGCATCAAACAGAAGCATTGATTGTCGGGCTTTTTGAAGAAAATAAAGAGGGACAATCAGAATATCAACAGCTAAATGATTCACTAAATGGCCAGTTGGACGACTTGGTTAAAAGTGGAGATATATCTAATCAATTTGGGAAAATTTCTAAAGTACATACATTAGGGTCAATACCCGCTAAAAGGTTATATCTAATCGGGTTAGGTAAACGTTCGGAATTAACGGTCGGTTCCTTCAGAAAAAAAATCGGGCCACTATTTAAGCAGCTGTCTAAGGATGGAATCAATAATGCGTCATTAGCATTAGATAGTTTGATTGCTATTAATGAAGAGCAACGTTTAAATTATATTGAAGCTATTGGTGAAGCGATTGCAATAGCACCACACCAATTGGAAACATATCATACGGATCGTGAAGAAGCTCCAGTATATTTGACTAATTTAGATATGATCAGCGAAGAGGAATCAGGGGTTGCTCAGGCAGCAGATACGGGTTATGCCTTAGGAAATGGTACTAATATCGCTCGCCATTTAGTTAATTTACCTGCAAACCTGTTAACGGCTCGTGACCTAGCAGCCTTTGCCGAAAATATTGCGACAAAGCATCATTTTGATATCGAGATATTGGATAAAGAAGCAATTGAAGAGTTAGGTATGGGAGCTCTACTTGCAGTTAATCAAGGTTCTCATGAGCCACCACGATTTATTGTCATGAAATATCAAGGAAAAGATCAATGGGAAAGTCCTGTTGCTTTTGTAGGAAAAGGAATTACGTTTGATACAGGTGGTTATTCCATAAAGCCGAAAGATGGCATTGTTGGGATGAAAATGGATATGGGTGGAGCTGCGTCTGTTATTGGAGCTATGGATGCAATTGGCCATATCAAGCCAAATGAAAATGTTATGGCTTTAATCCCGGCTACTGATAATATGATTAGTGGACATGCTTTTAAACCTGATGATGTGATTGTCTCGATGAGTGGAAAGACAATTGAAATTCGCAATACCGATGCTGAAGGTCGTTTAGCAATGGCTGATGCGGTAACTTATGCTAAACAAAACGGTGCAGCTAAAATCGTTGATATTGCCACTTTAACAGGTGGGGTTGTGGTTGCATTAGGTGATCAAGTGACAGGTGCTATGACTAATGATGATCAGTGGTATGAAGAGATTCAAACTGCATCAGAACAAGTCGATGAACCTATTTGGCAACTTCCATATTTAGACGTTTACAAAAAGCAAGTGGCAACGAGTCATATTGCTGACATAAATAACTCACCAGGTCGCAAGGCGCATGCGATTTTAGCAGGTGCCTTTGTTGGAGCATTTGCCGAGGACACACCTTGGGTTCACTTAGATATTGCCGGTACAGCAATGGCTGAAGCTGAGCACGACCTTGGACCAAAAGGACCTACTGGTGTAATGGCACGGACATTAGCAAAAACGATCATAAATGCTAAGTAAAGTTAAATCCCCTAGTTCATGTATTGAACTAGGGGATTTTTTGATCACTAGTGCCCGATTTATGAATGATGGGTGGATAACGCTGAATTTGCTACCGAAAGACGTCCTAAAATTTTCGGTAGTAATACGGCAACTCCCATGGTAATGATAAAATCTTTAATAAAGAATGGGGTCATAGAAACGATTCCCATACCCATAGTCATGGGAACTTCCATAACGATGTTCATTGATGCCACCATATATGGAATGCCAATCACATAATTAACTAATAAAGCAACTAAAGTAGCTCCTAGATAAACTTTAATGTTAGGATTTTTGCTCTTCTCAACTATATAACCAGCAACCCAAGCTACCACGATAAAGGAAATTAAAAATCCTCCCGTTGGTGAGATGAACGAGTAGGCACCTGATTTCATTTCAGCGAATACAGGAACACCCGCCAACCCAACAAGTAAGTACACGACGACTGTGAAGCTTCCCAGCCTTTTACCTAAAATAAGACCAGCTAAGATAGCGAAAAACGTTTGTAAAGATAATGGGACAGATCCACCCGCGTATGTAATTTTTAAAAAAGGAAACCAAATTGCAATGTTGGCACCAATCATGAGTAAGACGACAAAGACAGATCCTAAAGTTAAATCACTAGTACTAAATTTCCTTTTCATTATTCTCTCCTCCCTTTTGTTGTTTTCTACTATAACGAACCTTACACATGATTGTCAACTTTATTTTGAAAAAGGTAAACAATTAGTTATCGAAATAAAAAATCCACCCAGAATATGATCTGAGTGGATTTATATACGTTCAAGAAATCTTATTTAAGTGCTGCATCTAATGCAACTTCAATCATGTCGTTGAAAGTTGTTTGACGTTCCTCAGCAGTTGTCTCTTCACCCGTTAAGATGTGGTCGCTAACTGTTAACACAGCTAAAGCCTCACGGTTATATTTAGCAGCTAATGTATATAGAGCAGTTGCTTCCATTTCTACTGCCAGTACATTATAGTCAGCTAGTTTATTGAATAATTCCATTGCATTGTCACGATAAAAACTATCACTTGTAAATACATTTCCTACTTTTAAGTTAAGACCACGTTCTTGGCCAACATCGTAAGCGTTTTTAAGTAAATTAAAATCTGCAGCAGGTGCAAAATCAATGCCACCGAATGTCATGCGGTTCATTTGTGAGTCTGTCGTTGAAGTTTGAGCTAAGATGACGTCGCGTACTTTAACGTCCTCTTGTAAGGCTCCACATGAACCAACACGGATTAATTTTTGAACATCATACTCTTGGATTAATTCATTAACGTAAATTGAAATACTAGGTACACCCATACCCGTTCCTTGAACTGAGATGCGTTCACCTTTGTATGTACCAGTAAATCCATACATTCCACGTACTTCGTTATAGCAAGTAACATCTTCTAAGAAAGTTTCTGCGATGTACTTTGCGCGTAGTGGGTCACCTGGTAGTAAAATCTTATCAGCAATATCACCTTTGTTAGCACCAATATGTGTACTCATTTTCGATATCCTCCTTAAGTGTATCATACATTTTTAAGCTATCATAATTTATCATGCAAAACAATTCACAAGGTATACATCATATGAAGTGTGATTATTGGGAAACTAGCAAAAATTGAGTAATTTTTGAAGCAGTTACATACGATACAACTTAGGAAAAGCTAAGATTTTAAAGCTAATTAATTCTACGATAAAACAGATTATGCTATAATATTTTCGTATTAGTATCGAGTGGAAAGATCTTTCGGGGCAGGGTGTAAATCCCGACCGGCGGTGATGAACCCAGTGGTGGTTCTAAGTCCGTGACCCGCGATAAACTTGCGGTGGATTCAGTGGAAGTCTGAAGCCGACAGTGAAAGTCTGGATGGGAGAAGGATCAGATCGTTAACCGGAAACTAACTTAAAGGGGGTTAACGATTGAAAGACGCAGAATTTTATATGCATCATGCAATTGAGTTAGCTAGATTGACAATTGGTCAAACACGTCCTAACCCGTCTGTTGGCGCTGTAATCGTAAAGGACGGTGTAGTTGTTGGAACAGGAACACACCTTAAGCCAGGAGAGCCACATGCTGAAGTGTTTGCAATCGAACAAGCAAAGGGACAAACGGATGGAGCAACAATGTTTGTCACTCTGGAGCCTTGTTCACATTATGGGAAAACACCACCTTGTGCAAAAGCTGTTATTGATAGTGGAATTAAGAAGGTGTATGTAGCAACACTTGACCCCAACCCAAAAGTGGCTGGTAAAGGTGTACAATGGCTAAGAGATGAAGGCATAGATGTAGATGTTGGATTGCTTGAAGATCAAGCTCTGAAATTAAATGAAAAATTCTTTTATTATATGCGTCACAAACGACCGTTTGTAACGCTTAAGACTGCCGTTTCGCTAGATGGTAAAATGACAGCAAACAGCGGTGATAGTAAATGGATTACCGGTGAGGAAGCAAGACATGATGTTCATATTAATCGACATCAACATGAAGCAATTTTAGTTGGAAGTGAGACCGTTTTACGAGATGATCCTCAATTAACCACCCGTTTGCCCCACGGAGGTTTAAGCCCTACACGTATCATCCTCGATACATATTTATCAATTCCATTGGATGCCAAATTATTAAAAAACAACCAAGCTACAACGATTGTAGTATGTGGTGAACAAGCTGACTTAGATAAGGAACAGGCTATTCAGTCTGTCGAGCACGCCGAGGTATGGCGTATGAATACTGACAAGATCAATTTAAATGACCTCATGACAAAGTTAGCAGACCAACGAATCATGAGTTTATATGTTGAAGGGGGATCAATGGTTCATTCGTCATTTATACAACAAAAATTATTTAATGAAATTCATGTATATATGGCTCCAAAATTAATTGGTGGGGCACTTAGTAAATCTTTTTATGGCCAATTAGGGTTCGATGAGGTGAAAGACGCTGTTCAAATCGAGTTTGAAACCGTTGAACAAGTGGGAAAAGACCTTAAAATTACTGCCAAACCTCAAAAGAAGGAGGTTCATTAATGTTTACAGGGATCGTAGAAGAAGTAGGGACGGTACAAAATATAAAGCAAGGATCTGAATCGTTGGAGTTAACGATCAACGTTAATAAAATTACCGAAGATGTTCAATTAGGAGATAGTATTTCGGTGAATGGTGTGTGTTTAACGGTAACCGATTATACCAAAACTTCTTTTAACACAGATATTATGCCAGAAACCTTCCATCATACGGCTCTAAAAAGTTTATCGGTAGGTTCTAAAGTGAATTTAGAAAGAGCGATGGGCGCAAATGGTCGATTCGGAGGCCATTTTGTATCTGGTCATGTTGATGGAATGGGGACGATTAAAAAGCGAGAAACTAAGGATAATGCGGAGTATTTTCATATTGAAGTCGATCCAGAATTATCTAAATATATGATGTTAAAAGGTTCAGTTAGTGTCGATGGTACATCTTTAACCATATTTGGTCTAGAGAATCATCAGTTCACTATTTCACTAATTCCACATACTCAAGAGGCAACTATTCTAACGACTAAACATGAAGGTGATGTTGTTAATATTGAGTGTGATCAGCTGTTAAAATATGTTTATCAGCTATTAAACCCAAATGATCAAATCAATAATCAAGGGGTGTCTTTAGAAATGTTGCGAGAGGCAGGGTTTCTTGACCGATAGGAGGGGTGAATCATGTTTGATTCTATACAAGAAGCAATTGAAGATTTAAAACAGGGGAAAGTAGTTATTGTTGTAGATGATGAGAATCGTGAAAATGAAGGGGATTTCGTCGCACTGGCAGAGAAGACTACACCTGAAGTGGTCAATTTTATGGTTAAAGAAGGCCGGGGACTTCTTTGTGCGCCTATTACTAAAGAGAAGGCTGAACAGTTACAACTAGAGTTAATGGCTGATGTTAACACAGACAGTCATGGGACGGCATTCACCGTAAGTATAGACCATGTTGAAACAACAACAGGAATTAGTGCAGGTGAACGTTCTCAATCGATTATGCGTTTAGCTGAGGATGATATTGTCCCAACTGAATTTAAGCGTCCTGGTCATATCTTTCCACTTATTGCAAAAGAAGGTGGTGTGTTACGTCGAGCAGGACATACAGAAGCAGCTGTTGATTTAGCAACTTTAGCAGGTGGTAAACCAGCAGGTGCGATATGTGAGATCATGAATGAAGATGGAACGATGGCTAGAGTTCCCGAACTTCGTAAAATTGCCGATGAGCATAACCTTAAGCTAATTACGATTGAGGATTTAATTAAATATCGCCGAATGCACGAAAAACTTGTGAATCGTGAAGTTGAGATCAACCTTCCTACATCTTTTGGTGATTTCAAAGCTATTGCATATACGAATGTGGTTGACGGAAGAGAGCATATTGCATTAGTGATAGGTGATATTTATCCAAGTGAACCGACGTTGGTGCGAGTTCATAGTGAGTGTCTGACAGGTGATGTGTTTGGTTCACATCGTTGTGACTGTGGTCCACAACTTGAATCTGCTTTAACGCAAATTGAAGAAGAAGGTAAAGGTGTCTTACTATATATGCGTCAAGAAGGTCGTGGAATTGGGTTATTAAATAAATTGAAAGCCTATAAGCTCCAAGAAGAAGGCTATGACACAGTCGAAGCGAATGCAAAACTTGGTTATCCTGCAGACTTACGCGATTATGGTATTGGCGCACAAATTCTTAAAGACCTAGGTGTTAGACAAATGCGATTACTGACCAATAATCCGAGGAAAATCAAAGGATTATACGGCTATGACTTAGAAATTATGGAACGAGTCCCACTTCAGATGACACCTAATAAAGATAACGAAAAATACTTAAATACCAAACGTGATAAATTAGGGCATCTGTTTTAAAATTAGGAGGTTAATCAAATGAAAACATATGAAGCAAGCTTAATTGCAAACGATTTAAAAATAGGAATTGTTGTCGGTAGATTTAATGCGTTTATTACGGAAAAATTACTGGATGGGGCAATTGATGGTTTAAAGCGACATGGCCTAAATGAAGATCAAATCGAAGTAGCATGGGTTCCAGGTGCTTATGAAATCCCACTAGCAGCTAAGAAAATGGCAGAAAGTAAAAAATATGATGCCGTTATTACCTTAGGAACGGTTATCCGTGGTGCAACCCCACATTTTGAGTATGTAAGTGGTGAGGTAGCTAAGGGAGCTTCATCAGTTAGTTTAGATACAGGCATACCAGTCATTTTCGGCGTTTTAACAACTGATACAATCGAACAGGCTATTGAGCGTGCTGGTACGAAGGCGGGTAACAAAGGTTATGAGTCAGCTGTTGGAGCAATTGAAATGGCTAATTTAGTTAAGCAACTTGAATCGTAATATTGTCATAAAGCTGAAACAATATTATTTATGAAATTTGCACCTACATTTGGTACAATAGTGATACATGCTAGCCAAAGTAGGTGTTTTATTATGATGGAATTTTTGTATTTTCCTGAAGACAAAACGTTATACATTCCCGCAATTATTACGTTAATTATTTTTATAATCGCTGCTTTCTTTTTGTTTCGTTTAGTTGTTAAAGTCTCTAAAAAACAAGAGCAATCCTTTCAAGACAACTATCCTAATACGAAGATAAACGAACAACATGAACAAAAAGAACAGACCGATCAGAATCCGTAATATACAAGCATAGTGACTTATTTAGTCGCTATGCTTTTTTTATAACTTGACTCTAACATGAGAGTTTAAATTGTTTTCTGTCTACCTATACTAGAAGTTGAGGTGATAGAAAATGAGAATATGGATACTTGTTGGTCTCATGCTAATTATGTCGGCCTGTCAATCTGATGATGAAACGGTCAAGACAGGTGATATTATCAACAGTGACCATGATGTCATTGGTGAGGCAACGTTTACAGAGGGAGCAGAAGGAGTTGACATCGAGGCTGAAGTTGTTGGTTTATCTCCAGGGTTTCATGGGATTCACATTCATGAGAATCCAGAATGTGAGCCACCAAGCTTTGAAACAGCAGGAGGACATTGGTCAACTGATGAGGAGGCTGAACATGGGTTAATGCACCCTGATGGTAGTCATGTTGGTGATATGCCTAATTTACTAGTTGAAGATGATGGAACAGCAACATTTGAATATACGATTGAAGATGCCACACTATTAGACGGACAAGATTCATTCTTCGCTGAAAATGGAGGAAAGGCCTTAATTATTCATGAAGAAGAGGATGACGGGATCAGTCAACCAGCAGGTGACGCAGGTGAGCGAGTGGCTTGCGCTGAAATCTTAAAGTCGGATGAAGAAGGCGAAGAAGAAACTGATAACCCAGCAGAGAATGTAGGTGAAGAAGAGGAAGAATAGTAATTAGCTTGGCTAAGGAACTGTTCGTGGATGATCGGCTATCTCTATAGGCTTCTTTAATCCCAGTAGCCAGCGTGAAGGGTGTTTTGGTCAAAAAGAGCTTGTATCTATTCCCTGTAGTGAGGAAGATGAGCATGCTCCGGTCAAAGAGTTAGCCTTTCTATTCCCGGCAGTAAGGTAGATGAGCATGCTCCGGTCAAAGAGAGAGCCTCTCAATTCCCGGTAGTGAGGTCGGCGAGTGCGCACCGGTCAAAGAGGTAGCCTCTCAATTCCCAGTAGTAAGGTCGGCGAGTACGCTCCGGTCAAAGAGAGAGCCTCTCAATTCCCGGTAGTGAGGTCGGCGAGTGCGCACCGGTCAAAGAGGTAGCCTTTCTTTTCCCGGTAGTGAGGTAGATGAGCATGCACTGGTCAAAGAGGTAGCCTTTCTCTTCCCAGTAGTGAGATAGGTGAGCATGGTCCGGTCAAAGAGAGCGTCTCTCAACTCCCGGTAATCTAGCAGAAGAAGCTAAACTGATCAAGTACCACACCTTCATGTCGCCTAAGACAAAGGGTGAAGTCACTCTTTAGTTAGAGAGATGTGAACAACAGAGAAGTAACACCCTTAATATAAAGACCACAAGAAAAAAGCGATGTTTACCTATCAGAAGGTAAGCATCGCTCTTCTTTTACTTATCGTTCAAAGGTCTCAATAATTCGCTTGACTCCTTCTTCGACGATAGAAGGAGGACAGGCTATATTTATTCGCATAAATAAACGCCCTGTGTCCTTACCAAAAGTAACTCCGTCATTTAAACCAACTTTAGCTTCATCTTTCAATTTGTCGACTATTTCCTTATGAGTGTAACTTGTTTCTGAGAAGTCCAACCAGATTAAGTAGGTACCTTCTGGAGTTATTGGTTTAATCTGAGTATCACTGTTATTAAGTGATTTGATTAGAATATCTCGATTTTCCTCCAATTGAGTTATTAACTTCTCAAGCCACTTCTCACCATATTGATACGTAGCTTCGATCGCTGTATAAGCAAATGTATTTAAGATCCCTAGCCCTTGATTACCTAATTGTTTTTCAAATTGCTTCTTAGCCTCTTGGTTAGGGTTGATGACATATGACCCTTGAAGACCGGCTACATTGAAAGTTTTAGAAGGTGCCATTAAGGTGAATGTTAATTGACTGATTTCTTCATTAAGACTAGCGATCGGAGTATGCTTATTAGGTCTGAAAATGATATCACTATGTATTTCATCAGAAAATAACAAGACCTTATATTTAATGCATAATTCAGCAATCCTGTTTAGCTCACCAATAGTCCATACACGACCGACTGGATTATGTGGACTACAGAGAATAAATGCTTTAGCACCATTTTTAAATTGTTGTTCTAACTGTTCAAAGTTTATTTCATAACGGTGGTTTTTTTGAACTAATGGGTTCTCAACGACTGTTCGGTTATGATTTTTAATCACTGAGAAAAAAGGCGGATAAACTGGGGGTTGGATCACAATTTGGTCATCTTCTTCTGTAAAGGACTGGACAAGAGCATGTAAAGAAGGAATGACACCAGGGCTAAAAGAGATTAAATTTGTGTCAATTGCGTATTGATGGCGTTTTTCAATCCATTGTTTAATTGCGTTTAATGTATGATGATCATACGTGGTATAACCGTATAGGTTGTGTTTTGCTCGCTCAATAATAGCCTCTTGTAAGGCTTTAGGTGCTGGTAAATCCATATCAGCTACCCACATCGGTAAGAGGTCATCACGGCCGAAAACACGATAACGAAAATCATATTTTACAGCCTTAGTAAATTCACGATCAACTGATTGTTTAAATGAACTCATCGAAATCTCCCCTTCACTGTTATATCGTCACTATATCAAAACAAAAAAAAGAGGCAAAGTGAACTGCACTTTGCCAAAGGGGGAATACGAGAAAGTATTACATTTATAGTTATAACCGGTCAGTAAAATTTTAAACATCTTTTTTTAGAAAAATATTATTTTCATTTACGGAAAAACTGTTACCTAAGGGGTTTTGCCCAAAGAATTTTCAATGAAACCAGATAAAAACTACACTGTACTTGAACAGCCTTTTGAATAAGTGTTGTGTTTATGTTACAATACGAGTCGGTGCTAAAGAATAGAATCGGGAGTTGTATAATATGACAAAAGTAATTGAAGAAGGACAAGTCATCGAAGGTAAAGTTACGGGTATTCAACCTTATGGTGCCTTTGTCGAAATTGGGGAAAACCTACAAGGTCTAGTTCATATCTCTGAGATCACTCATGGGTATGTCAAAGACATAAATGAACACCTTAATGTTGGTGATGAAGTGAAAGTTAAAGTATTAAATATTGAGGAAGACCGTGGGAAATACTCACTTTCCATTCGTGCAACAGAGGAAAAACCCCAAACGGAGCCTAAGAAAAAACAGACATTTAAAGCAGCGACTCCTAAACAAGATGAGACAGCTGGTTTTAATGTGTTAAAAGACAAACTTGAGGATTGGATTGAACAATCTAAAGAGCGTGAAAAAACATTTCGTCAGTAAATATAAGAGTGCCTTAAAGATTTAATCTTTAAGGCACTTTTTTTGCTAACTTAAATTGAATCATACATAATAAATAGTAGTCGAAGGAAAGGGGTAAAAGATATGGAGAACTTTACATTTCATAATCCGACGAAGTTAGTTTTTGGAAGAGGACAACTTGAGCAACTACCTAACTTAATTCCAGCAGGAGTTAAACGCGTTTTAGTCATTTATGGTGGGGGTAGTATTAAGCGAAATGGCATTTATACTAATGTTATGAAAAAGTTAAATGATAATGGTTATGAAGCATATGAATTATCAGGTGTTGAGCCTAACCCACGTCTATCTACGGTAAATAGGGGGGCAGATTTGTGTAAACAGCACGAGATCGATTTCCTGCTTGCAGTTGGTGGAGGTAGCGTGATTGACTGTGCTAAAACGATCGCTTCTGCTGCTAAGTATGATGGAGATGCATGGGATCTTGTTACTAAGAAGGCCGAGCCTAAGGATGCATTACCTTTAGGGACGGTTTTAACCTTGGCAGCAACAGGTTCTGAAATGAATGCTGGGGCAGTTATAACGAATTGGGAAACAAACGAAAAATATGGATGGGGCTCACCTTTTTCATATCCGGTCTTTTCGATACTGGATCCAGTACATACCTATTCAGTACCAAAAGATCAGACTGTATATGGAATTGTAGATATGATGAGCCATATTTTAGAGCAGTACTTTCATGTCCCTACCAATTCACCTGTTCAAGATCGTATGGCTGAAGGAATTCTTAAATCAATTATAGAAGCGGCACCAAAATTACTTAATGATTTAGAATCCTATGAACATCGAGAAACGATTATGTATGCGGGTACAATGGCATTTAATGGAATACTACAGATGGGTTATCGTGGAGATTGGGCAACTCACAATTTAGAACACGCTGTTTCAGCTGTATATGATATACCACACGCAGGTGGTTTATCGATCTTGTTCCCAAATTGGATGAAGCATAATTTAAATGTTGATCCGAAGCGCTTCAAACAATTAGCTGTACGCGTTTTTGGCGTCAACCCAGCCAATAAAACCGATATTGAGACTGGTATGGAAGGCATTGATCGTTTACGACAATTTTGGAGTGCGTTAGATGCGCCAACACGATTAGCTGACTATGATATTGACGACTCTAAATTGGATTTAATGGTTGATCGTGCTATGAAACGTGGACCGTTTGGTAATTTTAATAAACTACATGAAGACGATGTTCGGAAAATTTTAGAAATGTCACTTTAAGTCATTTTGCTAAGATATGGCTAGGACATCACAATGATAAATACGGGAAAACATATTTTGTTTTCCGTGGGCATGCGCTAAGCCTCCTGGTTCATAGAGAACACTCTGGGGTCTTAGCGCCTTTATTTTTGCTGGGGTCATAAACAAATCATCAATCATCTTCAAAATTATTTCCTCTAAGATAAAAGTTTTACCAACAGGATGTAGGTCATGAATTTAGATAAACCGTACACACTATGAACAATCCAATAAAAAAAGATGGTGATATGATGATTGCACTTGATTCTGGAATAGAAAATCAAGCTTATTCTTTCGAGGATATTGAAAATATTTTAAAGCGATTAAATTTCGAAGTCGGTGGGAATTGGGAGTACGATCATGCCTATTTTGATTGCTTGTTAAATAATGATGAACATGAGTATGCCTTCTTACGTATTCCTGTATCAACTGAAATTGGGATTATTGGTGAGAAAAATGCCCATGTTCGCGTTGGTAAACCATTTGTGTTAGTCCACCGTTATGAAGATGGAATAGACCATGATAGTATTTCAGGTAATATCCAAGCAAGCTTTAACCAATTTTCAGCACCTGAGGATTCAGATGCTGAAGTAGACCAAAATTATATACAAAAAGCCCAAGATTTACTGATAAAAGTCGAACATGCTTTATTGCAATAGTTGTTTCGTTACGATGACTTGATCTTCTTTTGTAAGTTTCTGATCTGCTGGTGGATTAATACGTATTTTGTTATCTTGAATAATACCTAATAACAACTTTTCATTTTTTTTGGCATACATTGTTAACTCTAAGATCGTTTGTCCTACCCACTCGTCTTCAACTTTATGAACAACAAACTGTTGATTGGATAACAGTGACATGACATATTCAAACGCTTTAACATATTCATGGCCGGTGAGCTCATGGAAGAGTAATGTACTGGTGGATTCGTTCGTACAAATGACTTCTGTTGCACCGGCCCTTTCTGCGTTTGCTTTTTGTTTATCGGTTAGAATCTCAACTAAAATAGGAATTCGATGATTTAACCCTCGAGCAGTAATTGTCACTAATATGGAATGAATGTCTGCTTCACGTTCTATCATAGATTGATCAGCAGTAATGATAATTTTTTTTGCTTGATCAATATTAGCTTTTTTCCATGTTTGGTCAACAGATGGATCGCCATTAACGTAATGGATTTTGGCATGATTGATTGGATCCTTAGAAAGTGTTTCATCAATTAGTATAATGTTTTCACCATGATCATATTGCTTATTAATTAGTTCAATTAAATTACGGGAGCGCTCATTCCATCCTACAATGATGATATGGTCTTTACCGTGATAATCGATTTTCCCCTCTTTATAATCCTCTTCACGTTTTATAGCTGCACCTGAAATAGTGACCATGTAGAAGGTTAACAATCCCCCACCAGCTAATAATAATAATATGGTAAAAAGTCTGCCTATGATTGTTTCAGGTACATAATCTCCATAACCAACAGTCGAACCAGTGATAAAAGCCCACCATACCCCCTCAAACATGGTAGGAAACGCATCAGGCTCTATTAGATGGATGAGGAAGCCAAAAAGCAACATAATGAACAGTACGGAAAGTAATAACCTTAAAAAAACGGGCATTTGAAAATAGGCTCTCCAAAGTTTGTACATCTTTTTTCACCTCTATTTCTCTAGCTTCCAGTGTTACCTTAATTACTAAAAAATATAAATAAAAACACTGCTTAAAAAACAGTGTTTTTATCAAGACTATATAGTTTATAGTTTATATCTTGCTGTTGGCATGGCCTCGAGTCGTTCGTAAGGTATTTGTTCTCCTGTTCGTTCACAAATGCCATACGTTCCATTGTCCATTTTTGTTAGCGCGTTATTTATTTCCTTAAGTTGTTCTTGTGCGCGATAAAAAAATGTCACATCTTTATGACGTTCATCTAGCTCCGTACCCATATCTCCAGGGTGCTGATCGTCATAGGAATTCAACTCACCGACTGATTCCTCAATAAATTCTGGAGTATCTTCGAATTGCGCAATTTGCTTTTCTAATTGTTCTTTCTCTTCTAATAAGGCATGTCTTAATTTTGCCCATTTTTGAACATCTGTCATGGTTTCACCTCATTAGTTATGTGCGCTCAACGACACCTATTGTGCAACGAGATGTAGAAATTAACTGATCCCCTTCATCAGTAATGTTGATTTCCCATACCATGGTCATACGACCGATATGGATGGGTTTGGCTGTTGCATAGACCATTCCTTCACGCTTGCTTTTGACATGATTAGCATTAATTTCAATGCCAAAGACATTGTATCTATCTGCATCTACATTTAAAAACGCTCCTAGGCTAGCTGCTGACTCAGCTAAAGCAACAGAAGCGCCACCGTGTAAAAAACCGAGTGGTTGGTGAACTGTTGCATTTACAGGCATCGAAAGAACGACATAGTCTTTTTTGGCTTCTTCAACTTCAATATTTAAAGTTTCAAAAAGTGTATGGCTTAAATCCATTTCTCATCTCTCCTTTAATATTTACAGTGAACCATGAAGATATGCATGAACTAATTGATGAATCTAACTAGATGTTCAATTAAAAAGCTAATACCAAAGAGTAATCCAAAAATCGTATTTGTCTGAGCCGTATACTTCATCGCTGGCATCATTTCTAACGGGGTATGATTTTGCTTGAATGTTAAATAAGCGTTATAGGCCTTTTTTGTACTCAAGATGGTTATGAATCCCCAAATAGGTAGTAAACCGTCGATGATTAAAAATAAAGTGATCACGAATGCTGTGATAAAAAATCCAGCTAGAACGCGAATGGCATTATCTCTACCAACTAAAATAGCTAGTGTTTTCCTACCACTTTCTTGATCACCTTCAATATCGCGAATGCTATTGGAAAGTAAAATCGCGCCAATTAAAATCGCAGGTGGTATAGACAATAAAATAATACCAGTCGTTAAGTATTCTGTTTGGATATAATAACTAATACCAATGATGACCGTACCCATAAAGAAACCAGAGAATAATTCCCCAAATGGGGTATAGGCAATTGGGTAGGGACCACCTGTATACAAGTAACCAAATAACATGGATACGACGCCAATAGCAGCAATCCAAAATGTTGTCTCTAGACAAATATAAAGCCCTAATAATACGGAAATGCCATAAAATATAAAGGCAAGATTACGTACTTTATCAGGAGCTATTCCATCTCTGACAATCGTTCCACTTATACCTACGGATTCTTCTGTATCTAAACCTTTTACGAAATCATAATATTCATTGAACATGTTTGTCGCAGCTTGAATCAGGATAGACGCTAGCAACATGGCAAGGAATAATCCAACATGAAGTGTCGTTTCCATAGTGGCAGCTGCAGTTCCGATAAATACTGGAACAAAAGATGCGGTAAGTGTATGAGGACGAAGCATTCGCCACCAGACTTGAAATCCAGACTTTTCCCCTAATGCTTCTTTGATTGATTGATCTGTACTCATCCCTTGTCATCCCTTTCTGTATTGCACATACTAAAAATAGTTTAGAGAATGGGGGGTCCTATGTCAATCAAAGGAAATGGATTCTTCTTGTCGTCTTCGTAAAAAAGTCATAAAATAAAAGGTAGGCCTTTTAATAAATGTCTTTTCTCATAAGTGGAGAAAAATTGGAGGAAAAGACCATGTTAAAAACAAAACAACTTTCAATATATGAACAATTACAATCAGCACAGAATCAAATAAAGTCTGGTTCTGGCTTGTTTGTTTCAGTGACTATACCAATTGATTGGGTGGATGCGATTGACTTTTTTGCTAGTCATCAAGCGAAGACTGGTGAACGATTCTTTTGGAAAAGCCCCAATGAAGAGTTAGTACTAGTTGGAATTGGTCAGGAGGATGTATTATCAGTTGAAGAAGCTACTGACCGTTTCATTGAAATGGAAACCAAAGTGAAACAGCGTTTGTCACAATTTGAATCAATTGGAAATGATTTAAGTGGGACAGGCCCTATCTATTTTGGAGGATTCTCCTTTTTTAATGATGAAAACGTCGCTGGGATTTGGAGTTCTTTCCCTAATGCTCAGCTGGTTTTACCTAAATACATGTTATCTCAAAGTCAGCAACAATGTTTCCTTACTTTTAACCAATGGATAGATGAACATTCATCGATTAACAACCTGGCTAAACAAATGGACGAAAAAATAGCGGAAGTTAGAACGCTGGCAACACCAGGCTATTCAGAACAGCAGCAAGATGAACTAGTTGATCGCCTGCCATATGAACAATGGGAAGATTTGATTAACAAGGCTGTAAAAACGATCAAGTCTGGTCAACTTGGCAAAGTCGTATTAGCTCGTCAGTTAGAAGCTAAATTCGATCAAGCGATCTCAATTGAATCTGTAATGCAAGCGCTGGATGATCAGCAAGAGCAAAGTTATTTATTCGTGATGGAGAATGGACAAGATACATTTATAGGTGCGACTCCTGAACGTTTAGTGGAAGTTAAAAATCAAAAATTACAATCGGCTTGTCTAGCTGGGACGACTTCACGTGGTTCAACGGTAGATGAAGATGATATGAAAGCATGGCAATTATTAAATGATGAAAAGAATTTACAAGAACATCATTATGTCGTAAAAATGATTTATGATGCCATTAATCCTTATTGTGATGCGATCGATATCCCTAGTGAACCTATTATTCGTAAGTTAAGTAAGATTCAGCATTTGTTTACACCTGTTGAGGGTGTTTTAAAGGATCGTTATACCATATTTGATACCCTTAAAAAACTTCACCCAACGCCAGCACTTGGAGGAGAACCCAGACAGTTGGCGATGGACTATATAAAAGAACATGAGCCAATGAAACGTGGGTGGTATGCTGCACCTATTGGTTGGGTAGATCATCAATTGGACGGGGAGTTTGCAGTTGCCATTCGTTCTGGTTTAATTCGCGAAAATCAAGCTACTTTGTTTGCGGGGTGTGGCATTGTTGTTGATTCAGATCCGAGAGCAGAATACGAAGAAACCAATTTGAAATTTACACCTATGTTAGATGCATTAGGAGGATCACTCTCATGACAATGGAAGCAAAAACGTACTATGTTTCATATTTTGTAGATGAGCTTTATCAAAAAGGGATGGAGGATATTGTGATCTCGCCAGGTTCACGCTCCACCCCTTTAGCAATGCTAGTTGCGGAGCACCCCCATCTAAATGATTGGCTTCATTTTGATGAGCGTTCAGCTGCTTTCTTCGCTTTAGGGATTGCTAAGGCAAAACAAAAGCCTGTCGCCCTTGTTTGTACATCTGGCACAGCTGCCGCCAATTATTATCCGGCAATTGTCGAAGCATATTATAGTCGGGTCCCTTTAGTCGTTTTAACGGCAGACCGACCACACGAGTTAAGAGATAACGGGGCCCCTCAGGCCATTGATCAAATCAAGATGTATGGTGAATATACAAAACAGTTTTATGAAATGGCCTTGCCAGAATCAAGTGATATGATGTTAGCTTATGCTAGAAGACAAGCGAGTCGGGCCTATGAGATCGCTAATAAACCTAATCAGGGAGTTGTTCAAGTTAACTTTCCCTTTAGAGATCCCTTGATACCAGATTTAAACCTTACTGATTTATGGGGAAAATCGGAAACTCCTCACATACAGTCAGTAAGTGGTTTTGAGCTGGTCACACCTGACCAACTAGAGGAAGTATTTTCTATTTTAAAGGGAAAAGAGCGTGGATTAATTGTTTGTGGTGAATTAACGACACAAGAAGAAAGTGATGCGGTCTTAGCCCTAGCAAAAGCTTGGAAAGTCCCATTACTTACAGATGTCTTAAGTCACGGACGACAGTCCTATGATACCAACCCTTATGTGATTTCTACATATGACGCCTTATTAAAGAACCAAGCATTTGCCAATTCTTATAAGCCTGACTTTATTATTCGATTTGGATCTATGCCTGTTTCTAAACCGTACCTGCAGTGGCTCACTAACAATCCACCCGAACTTCACATCGTTGTTGACCAACAGACAGGCTATCGTGAGCCTACAGGGATGGAGACAACCTTTATCTATAGTGACACGGCTAGTTTAATAAAGGAAATGTTAAAGAAAGAACCACCTGTTATAAATCAGGCCTGGACTGAGGAATGGTTGACGTTAGATCATGGGATTAAAGAGCTATTAACTAACTATTCAAGTGAGGAATTAACTGAAGGGTCGACGGTATCAGTCATTTCCAGAAATCTTCCTGGTGAACAAACGATATTTGTTGGTAATAGTATGCCTATACGTGATATGGATACCTTCTTCCTGCCATGTAACAAAGCTGTTCGTATTCGTGCTAATCGAGGTGTCAATGGGATAGATGGGATTATTTCTTCTGCGTTTGGTGTTGCTGCTTCAGGAGAAGAAGTAACGTTACTGATTGGTGATTTATCCTTTTTACATGATTATACCGCCTTATTAATCGGGCAAAAGAATGGTCTTTCCATACGAATTATCGTTATAAACAATAACGGTGGTGGCATTTTTTCTTTTCTACCACAGCATGAATATGGTAAACATTTTGAGTATTTGTTTGGGACACCTTATGATCCACCAATCAAGGAAATGGTCGAAGCTTTAGGTTATCATTATCAACAAGTGACCACACAAAATGAACTTAAAGAGATCGCCAAGAAGCCAGTCGATGGTCTAGAAATTATTGAAGTACAAACCAATCGCGATGATAATCTTGCTTGGCATAGAGCTATGAGAGCTAAAGTTAATAGTTATTTAGAACACCGTTTAAGAGAGGATCAATAAATGTATTATCAAGTGGGGAATAATAAGTATTATGTGGAGACTGAGGGACAAGGTGAGCCTCTAGTTTTATTTCACGGATTTACGGGTACTACATCGACGTGGGATCAATTAAAAGAACAACTGAAGGAGCATTATCAGTTAATTTTAATTGACTTACCAGGACATGGCCTATCAATTACTTATGCTTTAGAAGGGATGAATCAGGCTTGTGATGAACTTAGAGCTGTTATCCAACAAATGGGAATATCGACATTTAACTTATTAGGGTATTCGATGGGAGGAAGGACAGCATTAGTATTTGCATGGCTTTTTCCGAATATCATTGATAAACTAATATTGGTCGGAGCATCCCCGGGGTTAGAAGGTGAAGAGCAAGACAAAAGAGTTCAACAAGACGAGAAGTTAGCTTGTTATATTGAACAAAATGGTTTACAAACGTTCGTTGACTACTGGGAGAAGATCCCTTTATTTGAAACACAAGAGCATTTACCAAATGACGCTAAAGAGCGAATTAGACATGAGCGACTAAATCAGAAAGCATCTGGCTTAGCCTTATCGCTTCGGACAATGGGAACGGGTATTCAGCCTTCCTTGTGGGGTGAATTAACGAACATAGATACACCTAGCTTGTTAATAACTGGTGAGCTTGATCAAAAGTTTACCAATTTAAATCAAAAAATGTGCAAGTTACTTCCTAACGCAGGACATCAAATTGTAAGTGGTGCCGGTCACGCTGTTCACCTAGAAAATCCCGAAATTTTTGGTAAAATAGTATTGAGTTTTTTAAAACAATAGAATGATTCGAGGAGGATTATAATGGCTGTAGAATGGGTTAAAGAAAGAGAATACGAAGAGATCATTTATGAAACATATAATGGCATCGCTAAGATTACCATTAACCGTCCACACAAACGAAACGCGTTTACACCTCTTACGGTACAAGAGCTAATCGATGCGTTCGCTTATGCACGTGACGACTCTAAAATCGGCGTCATTGTATTAGCGGGTGCAGGTGATGAAGCTTTCTGTTCTGGAGGAGATCAGTCTGTAAGAGGTCATGGGGGTTATGTTGGTACTGACCACATCCCACGATTAAATGTCTTGGACTTACAACGTTTAATTCGCGTGATTCCTAAGCCAGTGGTGGCAATGGTATCTGGTTATGCTATTGGTGGTGGACATGTTCTTCATGTCGTATGTGACTTAACAATAGCTGCTGATAACGCGATCTTTGGACAAACTGGACCTAAAGTCGGTAGTTTTGATGCCGGTTATGGTGCGGGGTTACTCGCACGTATTGTAGGCCATAAGAAAGCACGTGAAATCTGGTACCTATGCCGTCAGTACAATGCTGAAGAAGCGGAGAAGATGGGATTAGTCAATACAGTAGTTCCAGTTGAAAAGCTTGAAGAAGAAACGGTTCAATGGTGTCAGGAAATGTTGGAAAAATCACCAACTGCCTTACGCTTCCTAAAAGCGTCATTCAATGCAGATACAGATGGACTTGCTGGTTTACAGCAAATGGGTGGAGATGCGACGTTATTATACTACACAACCGATGAAGCTAAAGAAGGTCGTGACGCATTTAAAGAAAAGCGTAAACCCGACTTCGATCAATTCCCACGCTTCCCATAAGCAATACTTAAAATAAAAAGATAAGTCGCACCAGATGATTGGTGCGATTTCTTTTTATTAATTAGCTAGCTTTAATCACGCCTAAAGGAGGAATAGTTTCATGACAGCCATGCGACATTGGCTCAGCAAACGAGCTGATTTTTCACCTAATACTGAAGCAGTTGTTTTGACGAACGGTGACACCTTCACATTTAAACAGTTAGAGATCCACGCTAAAAGTATGGCGGCCAATTTACGACGACAAGGAATTCATCCCAACAGTCACGTAGGAGTACTAGCAAATAATAGCTACCCTTTTTTGGTGTTGATTCATGCTCTTAATTATTTGGGGGCGGTGAGTTTTTTAATTAACACAAGATTAACGTCTCAAGAGATTTGTTTTCAATTAGAAGATGGTGAAGTTGAGTGGCTACTGTATAGTGAGGGTTACTCCAATGTAGTAAGTGAATTAAACATTACAGGTCTGACTAGTATTAAGCTCAACCATTTATTGATGGAAGAATCTGAACCAGTAAAATTAGATGAAGAGGTTGACCTTTCTCAACTTTCTCATATCTTATATACATCCGGTACAACGGGAAAGCCAAAAGGTGTTCAATTAACCTACGGAAACCATTGGTGGAGCGCTATTAACTCGGCCTTAAACCTCGGATTGAACCAGCATGATCGTTGGCTTTTAAGCGTACCTATGTTCCATGTTAGTGGCCTATCAATCATTTATCGAAGTGTCATTTATGGGATGCCCATTCACTTACATGAAACATTTGACGTTGAGGCGATACATAAAGATATTATGTACAATGAGATCACGATTGTTTCAGTAGTCAGTGTCATGTTAGAACAATTACTAGAACAGTTAGGTGATAACTTCTATCCAAATACATTCCGCTGCATGCTTTTAGGAGGTGGCCCTGCATCTAAACCACTATTAGAGAAGTGTCGCGCTAAGGAAGTTCCAGTTTACCAAACATATGGAATGACAGAAACTGCTTCACAGTTCTGTACTCTTGATGAGAACAACGCGTTTAACAAGCTTGGATCAGCTGGTAAACCGTTATTTTCTAACCGGTTAAAGATCATGAGTCATCATGGTGAGGAAGCAGGTGTTCATGAAGTTGGTGAGATCGTTGTGAAAGGACCGACTGTTACTAAAGGTTATTACAATCGACCAGAGGAAAATAAAAGAACGATCAATGACGGCTGGCTAAAAACAGGGGATTTAGGTTATTTAGATGAGGATCACTTTTTATATGTCGTGGATCGTCGTAAAGATTTAATTATTTCTGGTGGTGAGAATATTTACCCGGCTGAGATAGAAGGGATTTTGAAATCACATCCACAAATTAAGGACGCAGGTGTTGTAGGTAAGGAGGATGATCGCTGGGGACAAGTACCGGTTGCCTTTATCGTTGTTAAAGACCGTTCGATAGACAATGATGAATTTGAGCAATTTTGTCATCAACATCTAGCTAAGTATAAAATCCCGAAAGACTGGCACGTGGTTAAAGAATTGCCAAGGAATGCTGCAAAGAAGTTATTAAGACACCGATTAGCAGAGCAGGTTAACCAAAAGGAGGGGGAGACGTGAACTTAAAAGAGCTCATTGTGCGACAAGTATCCATGAAATTAAAAAAACCATTTCAAACGGTTAATGGCCTAGTTGTTGTTCGTGACACTATAATTGTTGAAGCCCATGACCACAAAGGAAATATAGGTTACGGGGAATGTGTTGCTTTTTCAGATCCATTTTACACTCCTGAAACAACCACAACGGTTTGGAATATGCTAAAATATTTTTTATTGCCACTACTCGATAAGAAGGAAATTGAGCATCCTAAAGACATTCATCAAATATTTTCAGGCGTTCAGGGTCATCAAATGGCTAAAGCTGGAGTTGAAACGGCAATCTGGGACCTTTATGGTAAACAGCAGAACAAAAGTCTAAAAGAGCTTATAGGTGGTAAGTATGATGAAGTTGAAAGTGGAGTAGTTCTTTCACTAACCGATGATATTGAAGAACAAGTGAAAGAGTATAGCAATAAAGGTTACAAACGCTATAAATTAAAGGTTCAAAAAGGAAAAGAAAGAGAAACAATTGAAAAAGCGCGACAATACATAGGTGATACGCCAGTTATGTTTGATGGTAACGGGAGCTATGGACCAGAGGATATGTTACATTTGAAGAATTTGGATGATTTAAATTTACAAATGATCGAACAACCTTTTCGTCAAGACGACTTTTACTACCATCATCAATTAAGAGAACAAATGGATACCCCTATATGTTTAGATGAATCAGTCCAATCAGAGCATGATGCCTTTCAAGCGATCGAACTAAAGGCAGCCGATTATATTAATGTTAAGCTCGGTCGTGTTGGTGGATATCAAGTTGCTATGGCTATCCATAACTTTGCTAAAGTGGCCAATGTTCCATTATGGTGTGGTGGTATGTTAGAAACAGGGATTGGTCGTGCTCATAATGTCATCCTAGCTTCGTTGGAACAATTTACTCTACCTGGCGATTTATCAGAGTCTGAGCGATATTGGGAAGAAGACATAATCGAAAAACCTTTTAAAGTGAAAAAAGGAAAGGTTAAAGTGCCACAAAAGCCTGGAATTGGTGTGAATGTCCATCAAAAACGGTTAGAACAACGAACTTATCGTCAGTTTGAGCACATCATTTCAACTTAACATTTGTATAAATTGAGTATTTCTCGCCACATTAAATAAAGAGGTGGGAAAGATGGACAAACAAAAATTTTATGTCAGCGTTGAAAGAGGCGAAATATCTGAATATAAGGCTGGAAACAATGATGATTTTATCATCTATGGTGATCCAGAAGAGATTATTGCGTTAAGAGAGTGTCTAGATAGTGTGCAAAGTGCTGAATTAGACACCGCGCTTAGAGCCAATGTCCCTTTTAGAGAGTATCATAATGATCATGAAAATGACCTATATGATTACTATTTTATGAAAAGCTACAAGATGATTTACGAATTAGGTGATGAAACAACTAAAAGACATATTGAATCCATGCCATTCTTTCAGGAATTCGACAAAATTACTGATGAACAATAACGTGTAGAAACCTTGGCCACGAAATGGGGTCAAGGTTTTTTTATTTTACTTAACAGATTTATCATAAAATCAAAATCTTCAAAGTATTATGTTTATATGCACTCTATAAATGTAATAATATTAGTAGAGATTAAGAAATTGGCTAACAAATTCTTAACTTCGTCATATATTAAAAGGAAAGGTGGTTTGTCTAGTGAAACAACTAATCTATTTGTTCATGTCAATAACTTTTTTACTTGTGGTTCCTTATTCATATATCACTTTAAGTGCTGCTCCTCACCAATTGACTGGTTCATTTCAGGAAAACCACCTAGTAGGTTTATTGGCGAAGGAGAAAGCTGAAGATTTCGAACGAGAGGAAGAAGAGATTACACATGAACAGATTGCGTCGGTGATGAGAGATTTTATGGATAAGCTAGTCCAGGATGTTCATGATGATTATCGTGTAAAAGATTTTGATACCATGAGTGATCTTAAAGGTGATTTCACTTCTATTTCTTCGGAGAAGGTTACTAATAAGTTTGTAGATTTTTATTATGAAGAGAAAGGTGATGGATTATATATTGTTCCGACTTCTACACCTCCATGGTTTGAAGAGGAGAATGAGTATGAAGTCACAGAAACCTCTGATCAAACTTTTAAAGTTGAACAAAATAATCAATCTGAATTTTATGGTGAATATACGATCGTTTTTGAGATACAATTGAATGATGGGAACCAACCGTTTATAATAGACGTACATTACATCTAACTTTAATTAAACTAGGAAAAGGATCGTGTTGGAGTGGAAGTATTTAAAGATTACTATCACAATACAGTAAGGTTTGTGATGAATGAGCAATATTTCTCAAAGGAACCAAAGCACGTATGGGTTGTTGCGATTCATCACGGTAAATGGTTATTGACGAAACATAAAGACCGTGGTATTGAATTTCCTGGTGGCAAGGTGGAGGCCGGAGAAACCGCTCGTGATGCAGCCAGGCGAGAAGTATATGAAGAGACAGGTGGGGTCGTTAGTAGCTTAGAGTTTATTGGTCAATATTATGTTGATGGCAAAGGTGGCGATATTATAAAAAATGTCTACTTTGCTAAGGTAAAGGAGTTGCGCGATCAACCCCATTATTACGAAACGGAAGGGCCGGTTTTATTAGATAGTTTACCTTCTAATATTAAAGAAAATGGGCAATTCAGTTTTATGATGAAAGATCAGGTGTTAAACCTGACCATTAATGAAGTGCATAAACGTTTAAACCAAAAAGCCTAGAAAGGATAGCTATATCCTTTCTAGGCTTTTTTATGTTTAAAAGGCTAAGTGAAGTCATGACATGATAATTAGTGAATATTATCGACCGTAAATTGGACCTGCCTCACTAATATCTTTAGTCACGTGATCAAATTTTCGGAAGTTCTCATGGAACTTATTGGCTAATTCAATTGCTTTTGTGTCATACGCTTTCCCGTCAGCCCAAGTTTTCTTCGGATTTAATACATCACTTGGAACTCCTGGACAAGTCGTTGGCATGTGTAATCCAAAGAATTCATCTTGTTTAAAGTCTACGTTATTAAGCTCACCTTCTAATGCCGCATGAACCATTGAGCGAGTGTGACTTAATTTCATACGTCTTCCCTCACCATAAGATCCACCAGTCCATCCGGTATTGACTAAGAAGACTTGAGCCTTATGTTGGTCAATTTTCTCACCGAGCATCTTGGCATAAGTTGCTGCAGGTAATGGTAGGAATGGTGATCCAAAACAAGCAGAAAAAGTAGCTTCTGGTTCGGTAACTCCTCGCTCTGTTCCTGCCAACTTACTCGTATAACCACTTAAGAAGTGATACATTGCCTGTTCTTTAGTTAATTTACTAATCGGAGGTAACACTCCAAAAGCATCTGCTGTTAAGAAGATAATCGTATTTGGGTGACCGGCAATACTAGGTTCAATAATATTATCAATATGATTGATCGCATAAGCTGCTCTTGTGTTCTCAGTTAGACTTGTATCATCGTAATCAGGTAACCTTGTTTGTTCATTAACGACGACGTTTTCTAACACCGACCCAAATTTAATAGCATGGTAAATTTGAGGTTCGTTTTCTTCAGACAAATTAACGCATTTAGCGTAGCAACCACCTTCAATATTGAAAACACCATTTTGTGACCAACCATGTTCGTCATCACCAATTAAACGACGGTTTTCATCTGCTGATAAAGTGGTTTTTCCAGTTCCAGATAAACCGAAAAATAAAGCAACATCACCTTCTTCTCCAACATTGGCCGAACAATGCATGGAAAGAATATCGCTTTTTTGTGGTAACATATAGTTCATCACTGAAAAAATAGACTTTTTAATTTCTCCTGCATACTCAGTACCACCAATTAAGACGATTCGATGTTTAAATGATATAATAATAAAGGTCTCTGAATTAGTGCCATCAACTTCAGGGTTCGCTTTGAAATGTGGCGCAGAAATTACGGTGAAATCAGTTTGATGGTTAGCAAGCTCTTCATCATCTGGTCGAATAAATAATTGGTTAGCAAATAAATTGTGCCAAGCCAATTCAGTAACTACTTTAATGGAAAGGCGATGCTTCTCATCAGCACCAGCAAATCCACGGAATGAGTAAAGTTCTTGTTGTTGGTCTAAATAGTCGGTAACCTTTTGTAAAAGGTTGAGAAACTGATCTTCACCAATTGCTTGATTAACAGTACCCCAATCAACTTGGTCTTTGGTTTCTTCATCTTCTACAATAAATTTATCTTTTGGTGAGCGTCCTGTATAATGACCAGTAGTAGCACGAATCGCACCTGTTGAGGTTAAAATCCCTTCATCTCTAGCTAGTATTTTTTCAACTAACTCAGCAACGGATAAATTTTCTTGTAAGGCATCGCTGCTGGAAAAGCGAGAGATTAGCGTATCAACATTTATGGTTTTCATATGATATCACCCTTTACATTTGTATGTATTGTTATTCTTATTAGTACGATTTGGTTAATAGTATAACACATTAATTTTAATAAACCATACTATTTATAAAAAATTCACAAAATGCACATATAGACATGAGTTGACACGTTTTGTGCTTCGCGTTATTATTATGCAGAAACGGTATTTCTCTTATCCAGAGCAAGTGGAGGGAACAGGCCCTATGAAGCTCGGCAACCATCACACATTAGTGACAGGTGCTATCCTGATGCAAGGCAATCCTTGGACGATAAGAGTGAAAGGCTAAAATCACCTTTCCCTTGTCTATGATGGGGAAAGGTTTTTTATTTAGGAACATAACGCTCTAATCCATTTAATTATAGAAGAAAGATAAACGTTTGACCATGATGAACTTGATTAAACTATAATCACGCATCAAAATAAATCGTTAATAATTTTTATACATTGTCAGTGAAAGGCTTTTCACTAGGATATGAGATTAAGATCCGTTTGATCAATATGTTGGGGAGGATAAATGATATGACGAATCAACGTCGCCTATTCACTTCTGAGTCAGTAACAGAAGGTCATCCTGATAAAATGTGTGACCAAATCTCAGATGCTATTTTAGACGAAATTTTAACACGAGATCCAAATGCTCGTGTAGCTTGTGAAACAACTATTACTACAGGACTAGTGCTAGTATCTGGTGAAATATCAACGACGACTTACGTTGATATTCCAGCTATTATAAGGAGCACGGTTAAAGAAATCGGTTATACAAGAGCAAAGTATGGTTTTGATTATGAAACTTGCGCAGTCCTTACATCGATTGACGAACAATCACCGGACATTGCACAAGGCGTGGATGAAGCTTATGAAAAGCGTGAAGGACAAATGTCTGATGATGAAATTGAGGCTATTGGGGCAGGTGACCAAGGGCTGATGTTCGGTTTTGCTTCTAATGAAACCGAAGAACTAATGCCCCTGCCAATCTCTTTATCTCATAAGTTATCCAAACGGTTAGCTGACGTTCGTAAATCAGAAGTCGTGCCATATCTTCGCCCTGATGGGAAGACACAAGTTACGATTGAGTATGACGATGAAGGTCATCCTGAACGTGTAGATACGATTGTCATTTCTACTCAGCATCATCCAGAAATCGACTTAGAGCAGATAAAATCCGATTTAATGGAAAAGGTGATTCGCCCAGTTGTTCCATCTGAGTTAATCAATGATCAAACTAAATTTTTCATTAACCCGACAGGTCGCTTTGTGATCGGAGGGCCACAAGGTGATGCTGGTCTGACTGGACGTAAAATTATAGTTGATACCTACGGTGGCTATGCACGTCACGGTGGAGGTGCATTTAGTGGTAAGGATGCAACAAAAGTGGACCGTTCAGCTGCTTATGCTGCTAGGTATGTTGCTAAAAACATTGTTGCAGCAGGTTTAGCTGATAAATGTGAAGTCCAACTTGCATATGCGATCGGTGTTGCTCAACCTGTATCAATTTCTGTTAACACATTTGGAACAGGAGTTGTATCGGAAGACCGTTTAGTTGAAGCTGTACGGGAAACTTTTGACTTACGACCTGCTGGCATCATCAACATGTTAGATTTGAGACGACCAATCTTTAAGAAAACCGCATCATATGGTCATTTTGGCCGTACTGATGAAGACTTCACTTGGGAAAGAACTGATCGAATTGAACAGTTGAAAGAATATATTAACCAACTCTAATGGTTTGAAAAAGCGTGTTTGATCTGCACTGATCAAACACGCTTTTTAGATTAATGAGTATAAAGATCTTATATAGTAAGCTATCTACCAAATGTTACTTTCTATTTTGTTGCTCGTGCTTATAGACTTGACCTTTATCAACATAACTTTGGCGAATCCGATCCATCTCTTTAAGATCCTCTTCATTAATATCCCTTATCACTTTTGCTGGTCTACCAAATACCAGGGTGTTAGGGGGAATTTTTTTGCCTGGAGGAACTAAAGTCCCAGCTCCTATAAATGCATTTTCACCAATTTCAGCGCCATCTAATATAGTTGACCCCATACCGATAAGTGCGTTTTTTCGAATAGTACATGAGTGTAACATAACTTGGTGACCGGCAGTTACACCATCTTCAATGATGAGTGGTTGGTTAGGACTTTGGTGGAGCATGCTTTGATCTTGAATATTAACGTCGTTACCTATTTTAGTCGGTGAAACATCACCACGGATAACCGTCTTAAACCAAATGCTGCTTCTTGCCCCGATTGTTACGTCCCCAGAAATCACTACATCTTCAGATATGTACGCGGTTTCGTCAATTTGTGGATACTGTCCTTTATAAGGGAGTAGCATAGTTGGCCTCCTTAGTTTCTTAATGATCATCAATATAGTTTACGAAAAAGTTCATAGAATTACAAAGAGTATTATCTTCACTCCCTGTTTGTATATTATGGTAATATTATTATAACAGATTATTCAGATGGTTTAATAGGAGGAGTAATGAATGCTGATTAAAGAAAGTGGGTCTCCAAATGCTGTTATCGTCTTAGTTCATGGTGCTTTTGAACATGCTGGTCGTTATGATTGGTTATCAGCCCAACTAAGTGAACGAGGTTACCACGTTGTTTACGGTGATTTACCTGGACAAGGGCAATCTGAAGGAAAAAAAGGGGTTATCCAGGCGTTTGATCAGTATATTGAAGTGGTTAGTCAGTGGATAGATCAAGCAATGATGTATCATCTTCCTGTTTTCCTAATAGGCCACAGTATGGGAGGGCTAACTGCAATTAGACTACTTCAAGAGAAAAATCCACCAATCCAAGGTGTCATTTTATCATCTCCTGCTTTAGGTATTTCCAACCGTCCTGGTAAACCCCTGTACTATCTTTCAAAGCTGTTAAATATATTAACTCCATCAATGCTGCTTAATTCCAATATTCAATCGGAAATGGCAACTAGAAATAAAGCATTTTATACTCGTGATTCTTCAGACCCATTATATTTAAAAAAAGTATCTGTTAGATGGTACCACGAGTTTGAAAAAGCGATTTCGATTGCTTTTAATAAGGTCGGACAGTACCCTGATATTCCGACTTTGATCTTACAAGCTGGCGAAGATCTATTAGTTCCTGTAGTAAATGTAGAAAATTGGTTCAATCAATTAAAAATTGGTGATCAAGAACTTAAAATATGGCAAGGATTATATCATGAAGTATTTAATGAGCCGGAGCGCAAAGAGGTACTAGATTATGCATTAGCCTTTATAGAACGCCGATTAAACGAATTGAAGTAGGAGGGCAATACAAATTATATGAAGATTCCTAGTACATTGTCACAAGTACTGTCAGTTAGTTATCGCTACATATTTCCAACCGTTAATAAGGAATTAACAAATTGGATTGATCATGCGAACCAAATTCCTAATGATGAATTAAAAAAACAAGCACTTGCTAGTATTAAAGATAAAACGTTTCATTGTGAAGGAGGTGCGATTTATGCAACCTTAGCGAAAGAAAGGTGGCGTGAGGCGATTTCGTTTGTGGTTGCTTATCAATCCATTAGTGATTACCTTGATAATTTATGTGATCGTAGTACATCTTTAGATCCTAAAGACTTTAGACAGCTTCATCAGTCCTTATTAGATGCCATTTCCCTTGATAAAATCGGAAGTGATATTAATTACTATCAATATCGAATGGAACAGGATGATGCTGATTATTTAAAAAGTTTAGTCCGTGAGTGTCAGGGTATTGTTCAACAAATTGAAGGTTATGAGCAAATTTACCCTTATGTCTATCGATTAGCTTCTTTGTATGCAGACTTGCAAGTCCATAAGCATGTGACCGTAAGTGAACGTGTACCGAGATTAACTGAATGGTTTAATAAGGAGAATGAGGATGATCAACTAAGGTGGTATGAATTTTCTGCTGCCACTGGATCGACCCTTGGTGTGTTTTGCCTTATCTCATACGGATTAGCTAATCAACATCGGGGGGAGGAAGTTTGGAAAGCTTTTTTTCCAGCATTACAGGGGTTACATATTTTACTTGATTACTTTATTGATCAGTATGAAGATCAAGTTGAAGGCGACTTAAATTTTTGTTCATATTATCAAGATGAACAGGAAAAAACCAATAGAATTTCAAATTTTATTACCAGGGCTAAATATGAACTGGAGAATTTACCTAACCATCGCTTCCATCAGCTCATTGTCGATGGATTAGTCGGTTTATATTTATCAGATCCAAAAGTGAAACAGTTAAAGTCTTCTAAACGGAGTTTTTCTCAAATCTTAAATCGTGCGGGTTGGCGCGCGAAGGTTATTTACTGGAACGGTAAAGCTTATCGAAAGTTTAAAGGATCATGATTTAAAGATCATACAGCAAAAGGGGATTAAGTGATAAATGAGGAGCTCACCACATTTCTTTAAAAAATATAATATGTCAGCTCCTTTTATTAGAGTTCTAAAAAATTGCTGCTTGGGGGCAGGTCATTTTTAAGTTATATGATCGTAATCTTTTTACGATCATAGTCATTAGATGAGTTCTGCCTTTTCTTCTCACTAAAATATTATTTTTTATAGATTGCCATCACAAACGGGGCTTTGTCACTTCTGTTGACCATTTGATACCTTGCCACGTCGACTTCATTTGCTGGTAAAGTCTTAAGGTAGTTTAGTAGTTCAACTTTTTCTTCAGCTCCTGTTTTATGTCCCGGGTAAATAACTAATATGATGTATCGTTCGGGTTTTAATAACCTTAGAAGACCATTGATCGCTGGTATCGTCGTGTCAGCTGTGGTGGTAATCGTATGGTCGCTTCCCGGTAAATAACCTAAGTTAAAGATTGCACCACCAACACCTCCAATGTTACGATCACTTAGCTCTTCATAAACATGTTCGTGTCCTCTATGAATCATTTCTACTTGATTGATGTTATGTTGCTCTAGAAGTTTTTTTGCCTGATTTAGCGCATTCTCTTGGATATCAAATGAGAACACTTGTCCATGTTCTGCAACTAACGAGCTTAGGAAAAGACTGTCATGGCCATTTCCTAAAGTTGCATCAACTACCGTATCACCAGGTTGGATAGAATCTTTTAACAATTGATGAGCGAATGGGATGATTTGTTTCATGTTAGTTCGTCACTCCTACTGGTTGATAGTATTTCCCTTGCCAACTAAACCGTCGTTTAAACTCTGCATCGATCGCATTTAAGACATCAAATTTATCCATACTCCACATCGGTCCTACCATTAATTCAATTGGACCATCCCCAGTAATTCGGTGGACAATCATCTCTGCTGGTAAAATTTCTAATTGATCGACGACTAGTTGAACATATTCATCGCGTGTAAGAAACTTCACCATTCCTTTCTCGTATTGTTTAATCATGGGTGTGTTTTTTAACAGGTGAAGCAGGTGGATTTTAATTCCTTGAACGTCCATTGCCGAAACAACCTTGGCTGTTTCTAGCATCATGTCGTAATCTTCTTCAGGTAATCCATTAATAATATGGGAACAAACGCGAATATTGTGTGCCCTTAACTTACGAACTCCTTCATAATAGCAATCTAAATCATGAGCTCTATTAATTAGTTGACTTGTTTGATCGTGTGCCGTTTGTAAGCCTAATTCCACCCAAAGGTAAGTTCGTTCATTTAACTCTGCTAGATACTCAACGACATCATCCGGTAAACAATCGGGGCGAGTTGCAATGGATAAGCCGACAACCCCATCTTGTTTTAAAACTTTTTCAAACTTTGCACGTAACTCACTAACCGGTGCATGAGTATTGGTGAACGCTTGGAAATAAGCCATATACTTTCCGTTTTTCCATTTATCGTGCATTTTATCTTTTATTTTATGAAATTGTACTTCGATATCCTCTGTTCGGTCACCAGCAAAATCACCACTACCAGCTGCTGAGCAGAAAGTACATCCCCCATAAGCTACCGTACCGTCACGATTGGGACAATCAAAGCCACCATCTAGGGCAACTTTAAAGACTTTATGACCAAATGTACTTTTCAAATGATAATTCCATGAGTGATAACGTTTGTGATCGAACGAATAAGGGAATGGATTTTCCAATTTAATAACTCCTTCTTCATTAGCGATTAATCAATTTTATCATGATCGGCTTATAGAATGAAATAATTGTATGAGGGTAAATAATGACACTTAAGCGATGGGGGATAAAGAATACAAAAGCTCCAGGAAGAAAAAAACAATTCCTTCTAGTTTTTGATAAGATTTATGAGATAATATAAACATAGTCTAATAGTCGTATTCATATTTGATTAGATATTCCGATATAAAAAGTAAAAATGAGCTTATGTTAAATTTTTCATTAAAACAGTAAAAGGTGTTTACCGAAAGATGGTGATTGGGTGAATGAAATCCATTTTAAATAAACTTAAGAAAACTAACAGTAGTTCAAAACAACAATTGGTTGAAATAGATTCAAACGCCAAGTTATTTGAGCTGTTGCATAAAGCATTAGTCGGGTTTCTGGCAAAAGAAATGGGAGAAGAAATGAATCTTTCAACAGATGCATCGCACGTTTTGTTTTACACGGCTATATCATCAACTGAGCAATTCTCTAAAAATGATGGTTTGTTTTTTCACTATACATTTAAACTTCTTGAGTGGTGTGAAAATGAGCAAGATATTAGTCAAGAAATCGATCAATTAGACGCTTCTGAGCAGATGAAAAGAGCGATAACAAATGTATATCAAAAACATCAGCAGGATATTGAGAGGCTTATTAACCTTAGTAAGCCCAAAGCACCAGCTATTAGCCAAAAAGAATGGGAAATCTATCGTGATGCTATGTATGCTTCCTCACAGGAAAAGTTCTTATTAATCGATCGCTATAAACTTGATGAAAATTATAATGGCTCTATACTAACTGGTCATACCATCTTGGAAAGACACGATATCCCTATCTGCAGGCAAAAAATGATGAATACGTTTGAGCAATTAGGTGTGTCAACTACTAAATTGAAAAGCTGGTTATTGGTCGTATCTGAAGCTGTTACTAATGTGATCAAACATGCACATTCCGGAAGTATGATGGTTATTAAAGAAGAGCAGGAAGTTCGTGTGATCATTAAAGATAACGGAAATGGCTTCCCAATCAGAGATTTACCAAATTTAGTGCTGTTATCTGGATATTCCTCTAAACAATCATTAGGACAGGGGTTCACTTTAATGTTAAAAATAGTAGATCAAATTAGGCTATATACTGATTTAAATGGATCTTCAATGGTTTTAGTGATGAAATTATAAAAAGTTATGGGTGAGTCGATGAATTCTAAAGCAAAGCGTTTTCAAAAAAATTATACCATGATCCTGATTTTGTTAGGGTTAGTTAGCTTAACCCTATTACTGCAACCAATCATTTTTTCGAGTAACACTGAATTCATGGTTATTATAAACCTAGCTCTAGTCCTCGGAATAATTGTGGCTATCGTGCTATTATCTAAATTTCATAATGGCTGGAAATCTTCAATTAACCAGTTGGACAACATTGCTGGTCAATTAGAGGCATTGAATCAAGGGATTTTTAGTCATCGGTTATACGGATCAAATGATTATTTTGATAAAGTGATTAAAGAAATAAATCAACTTGCACGTAACCTTCAAAACAGTTCAAATGAGTTTTATGATTATGTGAATCAAGTTCAAAGGCTTTCTTTTTTGATGAATGAAGATGCCGAAAAGACCGTGCAACAACTTTATGATGTATCTATTGAACTAACTGAAAATACACGTAGAGACCTTGAGTTATTCGAAGATTTTTTAGCTTCGTTTGAATCTCATTTACAGTTTCAGGCAACAGGTGATACGAAATTAATCGAATACAAACTAAAAAAAGTAAAAGAACTTGCTAATGAAAAGCAAGAAGAAGTGACGACGATCACCTTAACCTTATCTGATTTAGTAGAGACGATTGAACAACAAGCAACTGAGTTATCAGATGTGGCTGAGAAGATGATCGAACAAATGGATAGTTTTAACCAAAGACCAGACCATCAGGAGGTAATGGCCCATGAGCCTAAAGATTAAACAAATTGAGCACAATTCGACTCACTTTGAACTCATTATTGAGGGTATTTTAGATATCTCGACTAGGTCAGCTTTTGACCAAGCTTTTCAACAAATGGAATCAATTGATAAGTTAGAGATTGATCTGAAAAATCTTGAATTTATCGATTCGACAGGTATTGGAGGTATAATGGATATCATATTCGCTTCACAAGAACAATCATTTAAATTAAGCATCAACAATATGAACTTAGAAATAGAGGAAATTTTTAATACGCTCGGGATGTTTAAAATAATGGAAAGTTTACAAGTAGAGAGGTGTCGTACGTGAGCCGTGACTATAGCAAATCCTATTATTCTACCGATACTAAAATAGATGAAGATCAACGCTCATTACAAAGAGAGATCCGTTTAGCTAGAAACATTCAGATGCAGTTATTAAATAGTTGTAATTTGGAGATAGACAATGGACGTCTGACAGGCTCATCAATCCCTGCTCGTTTAATTGGGGGAGACTATTACGATTTTTATAAGCTACCTAATGGTAAAATCAGAATTGTAATTGGAGATGTCATGGGAAAAGGAATTCCTGCAGCCATGTTGATGATATTGACAAGGGGCGCATTTCGGTCGGCTGCTGAGAGTACTAGTGGACCGGGTGAAACGTTAACTGCTATGAACAATGCTATATATGAAGACCTAAAAAAATTGAGATCGTTTGTCACTATTTTCTGCTGTGATTGGGATGCTGAGGAAAATACCCTAACCTACGCTAATGCAGGTCACGTGTTACCTTTGCATGTTCAAAATGGTCGAGTTAACCCGATTGAAAGCGTTGAAGGTGTAATGCTCGGGGGGTTACCTGATCAAATCTATCCCGAGAAGAGTTTTAAGATTGAACATTCAGATGTTTTATTCTTTTATACAGATGGTATTATTGAAGCTCAGAACGAACACGGTGAATTTTATAAACTTGACCGATTAAAAGAAACCTTGTTAAATAATTATCATTCCTCGGCCGATGAATTAGAGGAAGCCGTCGTTGATCATATTTTCGGCTTTACGAAAAACCAACCACAAAAAGATGATATCACGATGGTAATCTTACAAAATGATGCTGAGAATGCCTCTTTAAAAGGGTTTAACTCCCCAATGAATACCTGAGGAGGTGATTATGATTAGCCAAACATTAATTTCTAGAGGAAAAGATGTCGATGAAGCCATCCAGAATGGGTTAAATATCTTGAGTAAGACAATTGAAGAAGTTGATATAGAGATTTTAGATAACGGCAAAAAAGGTATTCTACTAGTTGGTGGAAAGGATGCTAAAGTCAAGTTAACCGTTAGTGAAAAGAAGGATTCTATTTTGACTAATGATTCACCACCTACCTCTACTGATTACGAAAGCCTAATAGATGAGGCTGTAGTTGATTGGTCAGTTAATGATTCAGAAGAAGTGAGTGTGAATCACGATCATCCTTTAATGGAGCCAGATGATCATTTGATTGTCATTAGAGACGGGAAGGTGACCATACTAGAAGGTGATCAACATTATGCAACAATTAAGCCAGGAGTTGGGGTTAAACTATTTAAGAATGGTGAACAATTTTTAACATCAACCATCTTTACTGAAAAGGATGAACTTACATACGAGTTAGATAAGGAAACTCATTCTATGGAATGGAATGTAACTTTTGATGATGATTATCTGTCCGTGGTCTGCCATATTACACCGGAGAAAGTAAAAGAATATCACTTAGTCGATCAAGAGGCAGAACGTTTTTTAGAAATCCACGGTAGTCCGACAGAAACGATACAAAACCACCTAGAACCAAACGCATTAATTAGTAAACTAGATCAGTTAAAGGTTGTTCATGGAATTAACCATGCGAACATTCGCCAAGCCTGTCAGACATTAAAGGAAGAACGAATAGTTATTGCTGAAGGAACAAAGCCACAACCTGGTGAGAACGGAAAGGTCGACTTTAATATTGATATTGTTAGTCAAAAAGGCAAACCGAAAATTAATGAAGATGGAACGGTTGATTTTCGTGAGACTGCTTATATCCCTTCTGTAGATCAAGGAGAAGTTTTAGGCACAATCGTCGAACCTATTCCTGGAAAGCCAGGTAAAACCGTATTAGGTGAATTAATTCCACCTGCTAAAAGTTTTCCAGCTAATATTAAAGCAGGTAAAGGTGTAGAGGTGATTGATGACCAAATTGTCGCAGCTGAATCAGGAAAGCCACAGATTCAAACAAGAGGTTCACTCTACAAAATACAGATTCTCCCAACATTAACTCATCCAGGTGATGTCAATATCGAGACTGGTAACATCACATTTACTGGTGATGTAGAAGTTCACGGCAATGTTGAAGAAGAGATGAAGGTAGACGCTATTGGTAATGTGAAGATTGCAGGAAGGGTTGATCATGCAGATATTAAGTCCGGAAATGGGATTTATATAAGTCAGAATGTAATTAATTCCGAGTTAACAGCAGGTAGAAGTAATTTGCTTATTTCAAATTTAGGGCGTATTTTAGAGGAACTATCTGAGTATATTCATAAGATCATTCATGCTATTCAACAAATCATTCGAGCTCGAGCCTTTAAGAGTTCAGACTTTGATCAAAAAGGTATATTACCACTACTTAACATATTACTCGAGAAAAAATTTAAAGGCGCAAAGCCATTAATGAAGAATTATGTAGATAAGGTTGAGGAGAACAAGGAGCTTCTTGAAGATGAGTGGTTAACACTTGCCAATTACTTGAAGGAGATTGTCCAGTTTGTATCATCCGACACGTTCTCAGAACCTAGAGACTTAAATAACTTAAGAGACCTGATTGAACAATTACGTGCAATTAGTCATATGCCACCGGAACCTAATTCTAAAATTATTATTCCATATGCTATGAATAGTAAAATTTATTGTTCAGGTGATATAGAAGTAATTAGGAATGGGAGTTATCATACTGAATTTTACTCAGGTGGTTCTATAACGATAAAAGGAGCACTAATCGGTGGTGAGGCTTTTGCTCAGTCGAATATTTATATTGAGGAGACTGGCTCTAAAAGTGGACAAGCCACATTGGTGTCCGTGCCATTTAATCAAGAAATAAAGATTGACTACGCATGGCAAGACACAATTCTACAAATCGGAAACCTTCGTAGACAGCTTCATCAAGACTATAGATGGGTGCGCGCGATTGTCTTAGATGGGGAAATCGTTCTTAACTAGGGGGGCAGATAATGAAATTTCATATTGACCATCAACAAGATTTGATTCAGATTAGCTTTATTGGTGACCTTGACCTAGAAGCTACTGAGTTATTTGAAGAAGAGTTAATTCCTAAAGTCAAAGAAGTCGTTAATATACATGGTGTTAAACTAGATCTATCTGAGGTTCCTTTTGTTGATTCGACAGGTGTTGGCTTGCTAATTCACTTTGTTGAAGAGTTGAAAGCTTTGGAGACCAAGGTCAAATTAGAGAATGTTCGATCAGAGGTTTATGAGTTGTTTTCTTTAATGCAGGTTGGCGAAATTTTAGGAATCGAAGTCGAGCAAGGCACGGTTTCGTAATTATTGGGCTGTTGTGACTTGACAAAAGAAAACGCTTTGATTAAACTAAATTTTAACATTGAAAATGACTAACACAATGAAAATGTTACTGAATAAAAAGTGAAATAAACAATAAAAAATTAACAATGATAAAGGAGTAGTAGGAAAACTGGCAAATCCAGAGAGGTAACGGTTGGTGTAAGTTACTTTTGCCACTTCTGAACTCGCCTTTTAGTTATGTGTATGAACTTATTAGTAGTACACATCGTTCTCCGCGTTAAGGAACTCGAGTGAGTACATGTATGAGTGTACTAATTTGGGTGGTACCACGGGTTAAAACTCTCGTCCCAATCTTTTGGGGCGGGAGTTTTTTAATTTTTTGGCTCTTTTAAAGTTCAGTGCGCGGAAAGCGTCCACCGAAAGCGAAGCACCATAACAACAACGGACTTTAACAGAGTGTAATTTTTTGAAATCCAGGCTTTCGCGTGTAATCTTGTGAACAGCCGACTTTCATATAGAAAGAGTTAATAAAGGAGGAAATGAAAGATGGCATTTAACCATCGACAGATCGAGGCCAAATGGCAAAAGTACTGGGAAGACAATAAAACATTTAAAACCAATACGGAATCCGAGAAACCTAAGTTTTATGCGTTAGATATGTTTCCGTATCCTTCAGGAGCAGGACTTCATGTCGGTCACCCGGAAGGTTATACCGCAACAGATATCCTGTCACGTACGAAACGTATGCAAGGGTATGAAGTGTTACACCCAATGGGCTGGGATGCATTTGGGCTTCCTGCTGAACAGTATGCAATTGATACAGGTAATGATCCAGCAGAGTTTACTCAACAAAATATCGAAATCTTCAAGCGTCAGATTAAATCGCTAGGTTTCTCATATGATTGGGATCGTGAAATTAATACAACAGATCCGAATTATTATAAGTGGACACAATGGATTTTTATTAAACTTTATGAAAAAGGTCTTGCATACATTGATGAAGTTCCAGTTAACTGGTGCCCAGCGCTAGGAACAGTCCTTGCTAATGAGGAAGTGATTGATGGAAAAAGCGAACGCGGTGGTCATCCTGTTATCCGTAAGCCGATGAGACAATGGATCCTTAAGATTACCGAATATGCAGATCGGCTTCTTGAGGATCTTGAAGAGTTAGATTGGCCTGAAAGCCTAAAAGACATGCAACGCAATTGGATTGGAAAATCAGAAGGTGCAGAAATCACTTTTGACATTGATGGAACAGATAAGAACTTCAAAGCGTTCACGACTAGGCCAGATACGATCTTTGGAGCTACTTATGCTGTGCTATCACCTGAACATCCATTGGTACAACAAATTGTTACTACAGAACAACAAGAAGCAGTTAATCAGTATATTGAAGAGGTTCAGAAGAAAAGTGACCTTGAAAGAACTGACTTAGCAAAGGAGAAAACAGGCGTATTTACAGGAGCATATGCTATTAACCCTGTAAGTGAGGCGAAAATGCCAATCTGGATTGCTGATTATGTTCTAATGTCATATGGTACAGGAGCGATTATGGCAGTTCCAGCACATGATGAGCGTGACTATGAATTTGCTCAGCAATTTGACTTGCCAATTGTTGAGGTCGTAGCCGGTGGTAACATTGAAGAAGAAGCATATACTGAAGATGGTGAACACGTAAACTCGGATTTCTTAAATGGTCTTCAGAAAGAAGAAGCCATTACTAAAGCTATTGATTGGTTAGAAGAACAAGGGCGAGGAACACGTAAAACGACATATCGTCTACGTGATTGGTTATTCAGTCGCCAACGCTATTGGGGTGAACCGATTCCAATTATTCATTGGGAAGATGGTACGATGTCAGCAATTAATGAAGTAGATCTACCACTTGAACTACCTAAGACTGATGAGATCAAACCATCTGGCACTGGGGAATCACCATTAGCTAATATTAAAGAATGGGTTGAGGTCACTGACCCTGAAACAGGTAAGAAAGGGCGTATTGAAACTAATACGATGCCACAGTGGGCCGGAAGCTGTTGGTATTACCTGCGTTACATTGACCCAGATAACGATGAAGCACTTGCAGATCCTGAAAAACTTAAAAAGTGGCTACCCGTTGATATCTATATTGGTGGAGCTGAACATGCTGTACTTCACCTACTTTATGCAAGGTTCTGGCACAAAGTATTGTATGACCTAGGAGTTGTCCCAACTAAAGAGCCGTTTCAAAAGCTATTTAACCAAGGTATGATTCTTGGCGAAGGTAATGAAAAGATGAGTAAGTCTAAAGGGAATGTCGTAAATCCAGACGATATTGTTAATACACACGGAGCAGACACATTAAGGCTATATGAAATGTTCATGGGACCTCTTGAAGCTTCGGTAGCGTGGAGTACCAACGGACTTGATGGTGCACGACGTTTCCTAGATCGTGTGTGGCGACTATTTGTCCAAGATGATGGAAGCTTATCCGATGCGATTACTAATAATCAAAACCAGGATTTAGATAAGGTCTATCATGAAACAGTTAAAAAGGTAACTGAATACTTTGAAGACCTACGTTTTAATACGGCTATATCACAAATGATGGTATTTGTTAATGAGTGCTATAAGACAGATACTGTTCCACGTAACTATGCAGAAGGCTTTGTTAAGCTATTAGCACCAATAGCTCCACATCTAGGAGAAGAACTTTGGTCAATCCTTGGTTATGAAGAAAGTATTACGTATGAATCATGGCCAACATATGATGAGTCTAAATTAGAAGAAGATACAGTAGAGGTTGTTCTACAGGTGATGGGGAAAGTTCGCGCTAAAGCACAAGTCCCTAAAGAAGCAAGTAAGGAAGAATTAGAAACCATTGCACTTGAAAATGAAATCATTAAAGAGTGGATTGAAGGAAAGACCATTAGAAAAGTTATAGCTGTACCTGGGAAGTTAGTTAATATAGTAGCTAATTAAAACGTTTGATGTGGAAATATAGGTTATGATTAGTCTGTTCCTGTGACCAACATCGACATTTGACCGTCCAGGTCTTCAGAAACTGTCCATTGGAAACGAATCATTAAATAGCAGAGCTTAATTATAAAAACCAAGGTGAAGGAGTTGCATGTTATGTCTGATGAAGTGAAAGAGATCTTACCTGAGGAATTAGAAAAAGACCTTGAATCAGAACAAAAATATGTTATAGTAGATGTTCGCGAAGATGAGGAAGTTGCAACGGGGATTATTCCTGGTGCAAAACATATCGCGTTACAAACCTTACCTGAACGTTTAGATGAATTACCAAAAGATCAAGACTACGTGATGGTATGCAGGTCTGGTCGAAGAAGTCATAATGCTTGTTTATTTTTAAATGAACAAGGGTATAACACCTATAATTTAAAAGGTGGAATGCTAGACTGGACTGGAGAAAAAGAATTTTAAATAAGTTATTGACTTTTGATTTTAAACACGGTATGATATTCAACGTTGCGCAAAAAACGCTTTTGCGCGACGCTGAATATTTATTAGTTAAAAAATTGACATTCGTGTTGAATTAAGTTACAATTTTTTAGCAATCTTGCAAAAGAATTTAGTTTTGTTTAATTAAAAAACGAAACAAAAAAGTTATTGACATTCATGTCGAAACTTGTTATATTTAAGAGGTCGCTTTTTTGAGGCGACAAACTTT
>NZ_JABXWU010000019.1 GCF_014595945.1 Alkalibacillus aidingensis | reverse complement strand
GTTCGGATGATCATTTTTTGATCATCCGAACCTTTTTATTCGTAGAAACTAGTTTTGTCCCAGCCTCTTTTTCTATGTAAGAACGTGAAAACATTGACAGTCGTGTTGAATGCCTGAAGACCGGTTGTAACACCGTTACGGTCGGGTGAGCTCCGCGACGGTCGGAAGAAGAACCGTCACAGTTGGAGAGAACACCCAAACGTCAGAATGGCAACACCGTGACCCTCCCACGGCAATGTAACAGTCGTTCATTCCACAATGAATTGAGTCATTCAACAATTAATATTGGAAATTCAGTAGTAATTCCATAAATTCATCATTAAATCAATTGTATTCATTAGTTATGAAAGGTTATTCATTAATAAAAACCCGTATTCAATAAAAAAACGAGCGATTCATCATTAAAAACCCGTATTCAATAAAAAATTAATCGATTCAACAGTAAATTCGCCGTCACTACTTGTAAAAGGAAAGATTAAGTGAACGACTTAAAAGCAGGTTACGAGCGATTAAAAACATGTTATGATACTTATGGGGAATCATAGAATAACTAAAATATTAGGAGGTTACGTCATGCCTAGTAAAACCTTAGATCAATTTTTAGACCAAAACCTACAAGAATTAAAAGATCAAGGGCTATATAATGAAATAGATACAGTACAAGGAGCAAATGGCCCTGTTATTACGATTGATGGCAAAAAATTAATCAACTTATCGTCCAATAACTATTTAGGCTTAGCAACGGATGAGCGCTTAAAAGATGTTGCAACAAAAGCTGTTGAATCACACGGAGTCGGTGCTGGAGCCGTTCGTACAATTAATGGAACGCTTGATTTACACGTTAAACTAGAAGAGAAGATCGCTGAATTCAAGGGTACTGAAAGCGCAATTGCTTATCAGTCTGGCTTTAATTGTAATATGGCAGCGATTTCAGCTGTTATGGATAAAAATGATGCAATCCTTTCTGATGAGCTTAACCATGCATCTATTATCGATGGTTGCCGCTTATCAAAAGCGAAAATTCTGCGCTTTAATCATTCAGATATGGAGGACCTACGTAATAAAGCCAAGGAAGCTAAAGAATCAGGTCAGTATAACAAAATTATGATCATTACAGATGGTGTCTTTTCTATGGATGGTGATGTAGCTAAACTACCTGAGATCGTAGAGATTGCTGAGGAGTTTGATTTAATTACTTATGTTGATGATGCTCATGGTTCTGGAGTGTTAGGAAAAGGTGCTGGAACTGTTAAGCACTTTGGTTTACAAGATAAAATTGACTTCCAAATGGGAACCTTATCAAAAGCGATTGGTGTTGTAGGTGGCTATGTAGCCGGTAAGAAGAACCTGATTGACTGGTTGAAAGTACGCTCACGCCCATTCCTATTCTCGACGTCTTTATCTCCAGCTGATGTGACAGCATGTACGAAAGCTATTGACTTATTAATGGAGTCGACAGAACTTCACGATAAAATGTGGGAAAACGGTCATTACCTAAAGAAAGGACTTAAAGAATTAGGATTTGATATTGGTAATAGTGAAACGCCGATTACCCCATGTATTATTGGTGATGAAAAAACGACACAAGAGTTCAGTAAGCGACTTAATGAAGAAGGCGTTTACGCAAAATCGATCGTTTTCCCAACGGTACCACGCGGAACTGGTCGGGTAAGAAATATGCCAACTGCAGCTCATACAAAAGAGATGCTAGATGAAGCCATTGCGATTTATGGAAAAGTCGGTAAAGAAATGGGCGTTATATAAAAAGCTAGCCACGTTAAAAGGGAATGGGGGAAATAGACATGAAAAAGGTACTAATAACCGGTTCATTAGGCCAGATTGGTTCAGAATTAACAACAACATTAAGAGAAAAGTACGGTCATGACAACATTATTGCCACAGATATCCGTGAAATCGATAGTCCGGTTGTCACCGAAGGCCCATTTGAGATTCTTGATGTCACAAATGGAAAGGCTATTCATGATTTAGCTGAAAAACACAACGTTGATACGATTATTCATCTGGCTGCTTTACTATCAGCAAAGGCGGAAAATAATCCTCAGCTGGCTTGGAATTTAAATATGAATGGTTTGATGAACGCTCTAGAGGTAGCTCGTGAATTAAACACTAAGTTTTTCACACCGAGTTCAATTGGCGCTTTTGGCCCAACAACACCGAAAGACCAAACTCCACAAGATACCATTCAACGTCCAACAACCATGTATGGAGTTAATAAAGTATCTGGTGAATTATTATGTGATTATTACTACCATAGGTTCGGGGTCGATACCCGAGGAGTTCGATTTCCTGGATTGATCTCAAATGTTACTGAACCAGGTGGAGGAACGACTGATTATGCTGTCGAGATTTATTATGAGGCATTAAAGAATAAACGTTATTCCTCATATATAGCTGAAGGCACTCATATGGACATGATGTACATGCCTGATGCCATAAATGCGATTATTCAACTGATGGAAGCTGATCCTAATCAATTAAAACATCGTAATGCTTTTAATGTGACAGCGATGAGTGCAGCACCAGAGCATTTCGAACAGGCTATTCAAAAACATATACCAGAATTCACAATGGATTATCAAGTTGACCCAGTGCGTCAAGCCATTGCTGAAAGTTGGCCAAATTCCATCGATGCTTCTGCAGCCACTGAAGAGTGGGGCTTTAAAGCGGAGTATGATTTAGAAAAGATGACAGAAGATATGTTAGATAAATTAAAAGCAAAATTATCAATTAGATAATTTGATCAATAATGAGTACGACAAAAAGAAAACCAACTGGGTACGTTCAATCTACTAGACTAACCTAAAAATTTGAGACAATATAAAACACCTTCGAATGGTACAATTAAAACAAGTACTAAATCG
>NZ_JABXWU010000018.1 GCF_014595945.1 Alkalibacillus aidingensis | reverse complement strand
ATGGTCATTTCTAACACCCGGTTAGAAATGACCATTTTTAATTACCATTTACTGGTTTTGTCCCAGCCACTTATACTTTTTTATTCCTTATGAATTTTTAACAACCATACTTGCAGCTTCTAATATTTCTTGTTCCTCAGATGAAAGATTATTTATGTCAATCTGATTTCTAAGCCATAATCTTTTCAATTGAATAACTTTTCTTCGGGATGTATCCTCATCAATAAATTCACCCAGTGGTAATGCGTTAGCCAATTTATGTGCTACCATTCTATTTCTCATCCCATAACTATACCAGTAAAAGGTATGATGATCTTTTAAACCATTTTTAATTGCTAAAGGAAGAACATTTAAACTAAATGGGAGAGGTTCGTCCTTGAATAATACCTCTTCTAAAACCGCTACTAATAACCCAGCATAGCTTGATATTTCTTCAATTTGCCGTTTCACTAAAGACAATGTGTCTGGAATTGGTTTACCTGCAGATCTTGAAGAATCTACTTCTCCGTCAATGTTTAAATAGTATTTCGCAATTTCTGCGTAACTTTTACCTTCCATGTATAACCAAGTAATATTCAAAAACTCATTCCAATACATGTCCCAGTGATCAGGTTTAGTCCAAAAAAGGTTTGATTCATTAATCTTATTTGCTGCTGACTGAGCCATCATGTTAATAAACGTGGTTTTTTGCGTAATACTTTGAGGGAGTAGTCTTTGTAAGAAATATGGAGGTAACCTTTCCATGCCCTTAAACAATAAGATAGTCCAATTTCTTATATCCCACTCTAATACCCCATTTTTATCGGGTATAATATCCAATATTATCTTTATGAAGCTATTTGTAGTAAAGAAGTCAAAACCAGATTTTCTTGCAACATCTATAGACCAATCAGGAGCATTTGCATTTTTTATAAATTCATTTTTTATATTTGTAATTTTATTTGTTACTTTAATTAATTCTTCATTGTTAATTCTTTGTTTCATTATAGAAGCTGCGTAGGTTTTACTAAGCGTATTTTTGTTTGTTTCATCATCTTGTTCATTATTGGAAGTTAGCATCGACATAATTGTTAGTTCTTGTAATGAAGCCCTATCTTCTTGTATAGCATCTCGCATTATATCTATTAGAAACTTTCCTAGTGGACTACTAACGATTATAGAAGCATCGTTCTCTTGTAATACATTTATTTCAGACAATGCTCTATCAATATCTATATTTTCTTTTTTGAAAATAACTGGTTCATTCGGAACGATTATACTTAAACTTTGATTAGAAAATCCTGCTCTTCCAGCCCTTCCAATTGCATTAAGTATCAATGCTTTAGATCTTGTCAGTGCTTCAGGAGTATTTGCTTCCCTTGCATCTCCTATTCTAGTACCTGCAATAACAACCGCAACAGAAGGCAAATTCAATCCTTGAGCTAATGTTCCTGTAGCAAAGAGTAGTTTTACATTTTGTCCTTTAAAGGCATTCTCAACCGCCTCTTTTTCTGTATCTAACATGAATGACGTATGTACTCCCACACCTTTTAAAAGAAGTTCTTTTACTTCAGATTCTATCCCTAATTCTTTTTCTGCTAATAAAAGAAAACTCCGCTCCAGATTCGATAAATCAATTTCATATTGTTCTAAAGTAATATTTCTTCCAAGTGTAAAAGGATAATGCCTATTACTAGGAATAAAAACAATTGTCGGTATTCCTTTAGTTGCCAGTTCAATTCCCAAAGTTCTAGAAGTTTTATTTACCCAACTCTTTGCATTAACTTCTTTAATCCAACTCTCATGTACTTTTCTTCTAGATAATACATAATTAGCTGGAAAATCTGTATCCATTAATAAATAATCATTGTAATTCTGTCTCCAAATTCCCGATAGAGAATATAAAATAGATAATTTGGGGTTAAAATCCACATTTCTTCTATGATCAGGAAGTGAGTTCAGTTTTGCTTCTGCGTTATCCCTTGCTTCTTTAAAAGAAGCATACTCAACACCAACAGCTCCCCTAATAGAACGCGTAGGTTTCCACAAAACAGAGCTTATTTGTGATTCGCTTGAGGTTACATTATCAAGCCAATCTGATATATCTTTGGGATTACTTAACATAGCAGACATTAGAACAAACTTTATATTACTATTAATAGATATTATTTGCCCTAACACCAAATCTACTGTTGCCCCCCTACTACCTTCTCCTAAAAGGTGGCATTCATCGAAGATACACAATGAACAATTTTTAAAAATTTCTGGAGTGATCCTTAAAGACATAGCACACTTCTCCGGAGTCATTACTGCTACAAATTTTTGAGGGTCATCAATTTCTTCTATAAATTCACCTTCTAATTTTGTGTACTCATCCCCACCTACAAAGGTTTTTATATCGACTGAACCATAGAATTGTAGGGATTTCTTTAAATCCTTTTTTATTTGATGAACTAAAGCATTTGTAGGAGCTAAATAAAGGACCCATCCATTTGATAAAGAATGAGTAGCCGCAAGTTCTGCAATAAAACTTTTTCCACTTCCAGTCGGTTGGTTCACTATTACGTTTTTATTTGGCCCGGGAAGACACTGTGAAATAAATTCTTGAGCTGACTCCCATATAAAAGGTCTAGAATTAAGCATACTATTCCCTTTTACTCTTCCTTTAAGATAAGATGTAAACTCCAATTCATTATTTAGTGACAACGGTGTATTATGAAAGAGGGATCTCGATGAAGTCCTTTTAATCATCTCCATTAGTACTTTCGAAAAATGATAGACTTCTGGAAAAAGAGCGTATTTATTTTTATAAGCACTTTGATTTATTTTAACAAGTTCTTCTATTGCAAATGTGAAACCTTCTTCATTATCGCCCATTAGCCAATCAATGTAATAAATAATCGAATCTCCAATAGATGAAAACATCTTAACCTTGTTTTCTTTTATCAGATGACTTAATGATTTTCTTTTATCATTATTTTCAAACATAGGTTTTTCTCGTTCAAGACTCCATAGTTTATTAGTTAACAAGGCAACAAGGTTTGACAAAAACCATTCTTCGATTTTGATTAGATTATCTCTTATTCTCTCATCAGTTGCTTTATTTATGTACTTTGCTACTTCATTTATTTCTGTTTGAGCATTTGCATCATAACCCGCTATTAAAAACAACATTGCTGCCTCAGCTCTTGTATATATTATCTCATTAGAAAGTAAAGACTCTTCTTCATAATTTAAATCATCACTTGTAATTAAAGTCGCTAATAAAGACAAAGATTCAGCTGAAACAAATGCTGCAGCTTTAATGGAATTACCATCTTCATTTTTATCAAATATTGCATTACTCTCTAATGTATCCCCCAACCTTCTTAACTCAAAATATAATTCATTAAATAATGTAGGGTCTCCTTCATCTATTTCTTCTTCTATTTTCTCAAGCTCTTCCTCACTTAAACTTTCAAGTTGGACTGACTTAAATTCCTCATGAATTAAACCCAATTTCATTTTAATTGAGTATATATAAGCTCTAGATAAAGACCGTCTAGTTTCTTCAATATTTAGGTCTGGTAATCTGGGTAAATCATTAAATAATTTATAGGAATAATTATCAAACATTCTATATCTCCCTCACAAAGACTCTCATTTCGTCTGCCAAACTATCAAAAAATTCATCAAAACCTTCAATAGCTAGAGGAATTACTAACCTTTTATCTATAGGTACCTTTAATGATCCTAAAGTTTTTTTCCTGCTCCTTGACCAATCTTTTGTAATTGAACTATCATAAACTGGTGTGGTTAAGAAACATCTTTCATTCTTCCAAAAACCATGCGTAGCAGACATTGACAATTCTTTAGGCAAAAAATTTCTTAAGGTTTGAACTTGAGACCTAATCCTCTTTCCTGTCTTCCTCTTGCTATCTACACCATCAAAGAATTCCATTGCGTTTGATATCGCCCTATTTGGATTAAGCTTATAGGCCTTACATTCTCCAATAGTTAATCCCAGTGTCCCAGATTGATATAATGCTGTTAAATCTAGTCCTTTATCTTTTGGATCGTCATGAACTAATCCAACAACCAACACTTCCCCAACTGGATGAAGATTTTTTACCCTATTTGATATAAATAATAATAAGTGTATTAAAGCTTCAGCTAACCAAGGATTTCTTTCATCTTCTTTAAAATCTTGGTTGAGGTTATTATCCTCACCAATTGTTTCTATTACACTTTGTACAATTTCTTCTTTTCCAACTTCAGTATATTCTATTAAATCCGCCCTGACCTGAAGGTTAGCTTCTATAGCGTGTGATATTAGACCAACCATATAAACTGCTATACTTCGAATGATAGATGATTGATTTTCAATACCGGTAATCAATATAGAATGATGCGTTTGCGCCTGTAAAATATCTACATCAATATTCTTGCTAAATGACTCAACTTCTGATTCAATTAACTTCTTCAATTCATCTTGATTCATGAATTATACTCCTATAAATTACATTTTTTAAATAATATATATGTGATTTTTTTAGCAACATCTTTTCAGTTTAGAAATCACTAACTATATTTTACCATTTCGAAAAGTCTAGTAAAATAAAAATTGAACATTCAGTCGAAGAGACATATTCAACAATATCCCTCCTCATATATTTCATATAATTTCTCTTGAACACCAATTTTTTTAATTATTTTAATTTTTTTACTTCCTTAAGGCCTTTCAACAAGAATTTCCCTCCATCTAAAAGTAGATTTTTTAGGATTCCTCTTGGTCGTCTAATAGTACGTTATACCATAATTTTAAAAATGTTTTTCATTCAATATTTTTTATTTTGCACTTAGAATTTATTATCTTAGACGATATACTATTTCTGAACCCCGTAAGTAATACACTTAGGCTCTTTCAATTGGGTATGTTTAAGTTGATTACTTGGAAAAGTTAATTACTTAGGACATTTGCTAACCCTAAGCGATACTTTTTATACTCTGACAATAAGAGAGAGAAATGGAGGAACTTCGAGTAGACAAACAAGATTACAAAATTCACTACAATACTAGGAGGAATATAAATGAAAGAGGAAATTATTCTTAGAAAAAGTGCAAGGCAAAGGCTAGAGGTAAAAGCCTCGGATCTTGAATACCTTGCCTTTTTGGAACAGCAACGATTGCTTTCCGTTCAACAATTTTATCAAGCATATTCAGCATTGTTCAATAATCGACTCAAAGATTACAGTTTTAAAAATCGCTTACGAAAATTCGAAGAATACAATCTTATTCGAAGTAATTATTATAGCAATGGGTTTGAGGGAGAACGTTTTAAATATGTGACAGTCGGTAGCAAAAGCATTGAATTGTTAATTGAAAATAAATTTCTTGATGGATCATACAATAAGTCAAAAATATACAAATTCAATCAATAGAAAAATGTCCTTCACTATCTTGCAACACAAAAAGCCGTTATTAATATTTTGACAAAACTAAACGAAAGTCTAATTATTGAATTAAATTCTAAACAGGTTAAGTACGGATTGTTGTATAATGAAAATCTCTTCTCTATTTCACCAGCACACCTTCGTTATGAAGAATGGATTCCAGAATTCAGAAATTTACACCGTCAAAATAAAGGTGCTTTCCATTCGAAAGTTGCTAAATATATGACCCAAAGTAATACTAGTAATCTACGATCAGGAAAAACCATGACAATTGTAAAGCCCGATTGGATTACCAAAGTTGAACCGCGGAAGAAAAGAAAACCTGTTTACCTGAATATTGAACTGGACCTTAGCACAGAGCCAATAGAAACACTGACTGAAAAGGTTTTTAAATTTGCTATAGTTGCAGAAAACAACCCTGAAGAACAACATCACTTGTGTATTGTAATTGCTGATAATAGTTTCTCAAACCGTTCACAATTCGGTACTGGAATTAAAAGAACCCAAAATATAATTAAACGATTTAAAGAAGATAAAGCCGTAATGCAGCGAATAAAAGAATCAAGCCTTATTGTAATGGTCCATCCATTATCGAGAATAGAAGAGAAAATTCACCAAAATTTATGTAAATACTCATGGATACGATCTTGAGGTTTTCAACTGAAGGAAAACTTTTTCTAATTAGTCATTCATTTTTGAATGGCTACCTTACATAATCATCTATTCTAATGATAGTTACCATTATTAGATACCTCGTTAACTTCTACTGTCACAATAATTTTCACGATTAGATAACCCCTCTTTCTATAGTAGTAACCATTATCCGTTTCCTAAAACCGTATCTATATATCCCTTCATCCGACAAAATAGAATAATTTATTAAGAATTTATGCAACAATATAAATTACTTTTCACCCCATTTCAATGATCGTTACCATTATTAGATACCACTGTTCCAGCTTTTCAAATCAGCTATCTTCACACTGTAACTTAAAGAATATCAATTAAAATTCACATTAATAGTTACCTCTTATAGTAACCTCAAACAAAGGCTAGAAGAATAATTAATGCTGGCAACATTTTCGGTCAGCGTGGTAAGATATATATGAGGGATTCCCTCTGGACAAATCAAAAAGAACCCGCAACCTTACTAGCGATCAATAGACTAACCTAAAAATTTGAGACAATATAAAACACCTTCGAATGGTACAATTAAAACAAGTACTAAATCG
>NZ_JABXWU010000017.1 GCF_014595945.1 Alkalibacillus aidingensis | reverse complement strand
ACAACAATTAACATAATAAACCCCAGATAGGGGACTTTTTATTTTAAGTCCACTAACTGGGGTATAGTTCACCCAATGCTTGAAAGCTTTTTTTATGACCTTCCTCATGCATGAAAGAACTACACATATCCCATAATAAATAGAAGTGACTCATTAAATATATTGTATCTAAGGGCGGTGTGTGGTCTTTGGAAGCTATTGATTTTGCCAGAATAACGTTTGAAACATTAGTTGGCTTTATTGCTCTATATACGTTGTCAAAAGTCCTTGGAAAGTCTCAAATCACCCAAATCACACCTTTTGATTTTATCGCAGCCCTTGTATTAGGCGAGTTAGTTGGAAACGCATTATATGACCCTGAAGTTGGGGTAAGCATGATCTTATATGCCATTGCTTTATGGGGGATACTTATATTTATCACCGAAATCATCACACAAAAGTATCGAAAATCACGAAAGTTACTAGAAGGGTATCCTTCTCTTGTCATCCGTCGTGGTGAAATTCAACGAGACGTAATGAAAAAATCAAAACTCGATATTAACCAACTTATGCACCTATTGCGCGATAAAGGAGTCTTTTCTCTTCAGGAAGTGGAATATGCCGTTTTTGAAACAGATGGTTCCATAAATGTACTTAGGAAATACATTCATCAAACTCCAACAAATGAAGTACTTAATCAAGCACCTAAACCCGTAGAATTACCAATCAATATCATTTCGGATGGTGAAATTATTGAAGAAAATATAGACGAAATCGACTGGGATATTAAGCAAGTCAAAGAAGAGGTGAAAAAACAGGGATTAACGATTGAAGAGGTAATGTATGCTGAGTGGAGTAAAGAAAACGGGTTATTTATTATGCCTGTTTAAAGCCTCAGTTTTTTATGTGGCTGGTGGGTAAATGTTAGAGAGAAATGATTTCATTGACGTTTTGCCCTCTAATGAAGCGCAAAACGTCAGAGAATACCACCGACTATCAAGAAGTTGATTAGAAAAACCAACTTCGTCTAGGATGGATAAAATACTATTCGGTAGTTCTTAACTTCGTGCTTTATCTTTCCTTCTTCAATAAGTGCCGTTATATAAGATGTCACGGCAGTTCGAAATAATAAAAACATTGATAGTTGATCTGCTTTGATCTCATACATTTCACACAACTTAGCGACAATCTCTTCATGAGAGCACCCTTCAGGATGATTCTTCAGTTCTTTTTCAAGATTGTCTAAAATTTTCTGGTGGTACTTAATGTTTGTCTGCAAAGTCTCATGATAATTTGTTTCAAACCTACCATGTCCAGGTATCGCCCCATCATAGTTCGTCTCCACCAACTTCTTTAAGCTAGCTATCGTGTCCTTCGCACTAATGATAAAGGGGATCTTATGCTTGTCCAGTTCCTCTTCTCCAAAATAACTATCAGCCGCATAAAGAATTCCTTCTGTTGCAACAGCAAGTTGGTGATAACTATGTCCAGGTGTTAAAATCAACTCTAAATGAAAACGATCAATCTCGATCGTTCCCTCATCTACCACTTGGTCAACCTGCACCGGTGGACCTTCTAAAAATTTATTCCTCAACTCATCTAATGGGGCATTTCCTTGAAACATATAAATAGGTTCAATAATTGGATTTTCTACAATTGCTGCTTCAAGCTTAGGAGCGATCACTTTAATGTTATAATGCTTTTTTAAATAAAAAGCGCCGCCATAATGGTCAGCATGGGCATGGGTAATAAATAAATGAGTTATCGGGAGTTGTTTACTTTCTAATTGACGAACGACCTTACGAATGGAGGATTGGTCAATCCCCGCATCTATAATCATTCCATGTTCACCCTTATGCACATAACCAATATTGACGGAGCTTTCAAAGCAATAGCAGTCATCATTTAATTGTTTTATTTTCATTTTCTAAAACCTACCTTTAACGAGACCTCGTCCTTCCCATTTTGGTCAAAGATGGACGTATTTATTATATGGTTTCGCTAAAGTGTTGGCCTTTTCCTGTTACATGAGACCAATTCCCCTTCATTTCATGACTAACTACCGTTTGATTAAGGGGATACAATTGGTCAGTTGATCCCATTAATAACGTAGATTGCCTTTGTCTTTCCCTTTCCAAAAGGCGATGCTTCCTCTCTTGTTCATAATCATGGCGCCATTTTCTTTGACGATCTAATTCAACACGAAATACTTTATCGACGGTCATAGAGGATTGTTTCTCATCGATTGTTCGTCGATGATAGTTCTGATATTGATGTTGGTTAACAGGTAAAATATAGCCCATATTACCAACTCCTTCCTCTTATTATTCATATACCCGTTTGTCTACTAATATATTCGTGAAGTATTCCCATTATTTGAGCTATTTTTTCTTGGATTCAATTTTATTACCAAAATCCTCTAACCACTTGTTCAGACGTGTTGCATCTTCTTCAAGCATTTTTTCCCATTTAGTAAAGTCTTCAGTGTGCTTTTGAAATTTTTGTTCTGGCGATTGACCAGCTTCCTTAGCCAGTTGTTGTAAATGTTTCATTATCGTTATGATTCGCTCTGACATCCGATCACACCTTCCTAATAACAAAATATGTCAAAAAGATACAAAATAAAAAGGAACTCGAACGAATCATCCGAGTTCCTAAGTACTATTAGAGCCAGAAGAATGGTGGTCGACGATCGTCTTCTTCATGTTTATCGTCTTTCGCTTCTACCTCATCTTCAACATGATGATGGTCTTCTTTTGTTTCTTCTATAGGCTCCTCATCCATCATTCTTGGACCGAATAAAGGATGTGGTTCTCTCTTTGGTGGCTCAAAATGAACATTGTCTGCTTTAATAATTAAGTCCTTAACATGGATTTCTTTTTTAGAATCGGACATGTTCTTCACTCCTTTGATGATTTAGACGTTCGTTACTAATATATTCACCTCTGCTGTTTTAGGTTAGGTTAGTGCCCTTTTTCAATAAAACTTCATGATAAGAAATCTGATTTGGTTAATTTGGCGAATGCCCACACCACCCCATGATGTATGCATACATTATTAGCGTAAGTAAAGGTCAAATGACCTGAAAAGAAAGGAGATTTGCTAATGTCTTGTAGAGAAAAGCATCACCACACTACCGATAATTGTGTATGTGATATTCTACGTCAAATCGCTGATGCCCAAAGTGATGTTGTTGACGATTGCGATATTGGCTGTGAGCAGTCTATTCAGGATCTTCTAGGTGATGAATCACCAAATAACCTAGATACGGTACCTGTTTTATTATACTGTGATTGTGATCCATTCAGAGGGTTCGGAGTTAGAGACGATGAAAACAGAACAGTCGTTGCAAGCTTCTATTTCCGTGTAAGAAATGTAGATGACGATTGTTGCGCAACTCTTGAACTATTAAGAGATCCGGCTGACTCACAAGCTAATTTCCCTGATCCAACAAGACAAAAAACAGCTAATCTACGTGCAACTGGAATCTGCATTACTGTTGATTTAAAATGCTTCTGCCACGTGACTTGCCTACCAGCAACCAACGCACTTTAATATAAGTCAATCAAAAAATGAGCCTACTCATTACGAGTAGGCTCATTTTTTTCGTTCTATAAAAATCCATAAAAAAATCGGCCGAGCTCTATCAAACTCAGCCGTCTGTTAGATTATCTTTTTAAAAACCCATTAAACGGACATCTTGTATATCTGAACGTTTAATCTTAACACGGTATCCATTTTTAACAGACTTGAGTAGCAATAATTCGTCATCACATCTCTCAACAGTTCCTAAATATGTTTGGCGATCAGTTACCACTTCACATTTCATCTTCGGCATAATGGATGGCATATCATTCATATAATTCAACTTTTCTTCAACAGTCATATCTTGAAACTTCCGTCTTTTGGTTGGACCTTTGGACTCATTATTTTTTGATTCAATGTCTGTTTCTTCTTCAATTTGTTTAAATACTTCCTGATTACTGTAAAAGAAGGGCTGTGCTTCTACCGTCGGGCCCTTTTCAGAACGTTGTGCGATGAATAATAGGGGTGGCTTCACTTGATTGTCAGGCATGAGTGATCTCCTTTCTTCTAGAGTCAATATCACCTTATCATATGCGTGTATGCCTATTTGAGTGAACTTCACAATAGTTGCCGTCACCTAATTTATTCTCAATTTCAACACCATTAACCTATTTACTTTTTTATATTATATAATTATCATTAAAGTTTCATAACGTTTATTAAGTTCACGTTGACGAATATTGACAAATGCTTGAAAATAGAAGAGATGATAAATTAAAAGGAGTATATCCATGGACAGTAGTGGAAATAAAAAAAGAATTGATACATTCTTAATCTTTCTTATAATAGCGCTTGTCGCGATTAGTAGCTTTACTTTATATACATTGCAACCAAATTTACCTGCACGTTTAACCAATATTAATTTTTATTTCCAACAAATTGTTTGGTTTCTCCTAGGTGCTTTTGGTGTTGCCTTAATTATGATCTTAGACTTTGACCGCTATCGTAAATTAGCCTGGCCTCTATATATCATTGGTGTAGGGATGTTAGCAGGATTATTCGTTTGGGGATCTACTAGCTTAGGAGCGACTCGTTGGTATCATTTGCCTTTCGGATCGATTCAACCTTCTGAATTTATGAAGGTTTTTCTTGTGATTACCCTGGCACATGTTATTACGTCTCATAATGAAAAATGGGCTCATAAAGATTTAAAGTATGATTTAGTTCTATTAAGCAAAATACTTGCTCTAACTATCCCACCCCTTGTACTTATTGCAATGCAGCCTGATTTAGGATCCTCCCTAGTCATATTATCTATAACTGGATTCCTAATATTGATTTCAGGGATTCGCTGGCGAGTTATTTTTACGATTCTAGGGATTACGGCTGCCATTAGTTTAGCCGTTAGTATGGTTTATTTACTTTATACTGATCGATTTGTTGAATTTATGATGGATACACCGTTTCGTCATGCTATATACCGAATTCAAGCATGGCAAAACCCTCACCTTTACCAGGATGGCTCTGCTATGCAGGTTCTTAATTCCATGAAAGGCATTGGCTCTGGTCAATTGTTTGGTAAAGGGGTTGGGGAGTATGAGGTTTATATACCAGAACGTCATACCGACATGATTTTTACGGCAATTGCAGAGCAATTCGGCTTTATCGGCGCGAGTGTCGTGATTATCTTATATTTCTTGGTTATCTACCGAATTATTCAAATCGCTCTTGAGTGTCGCGATCCATTTGGTACGTATTTATCCGTAGGAATTGTTGGTATGTTCTCCTATCAAATTTTCCAAAACATTGGCATGTCAATCCAATTACTACCACTAACAGGTTTACCACTGCCATTTTTAAGCTACGGGGGAACGTCATTGCTCGTCTACATGGCGGCAATTGGCCTGATCTTGAATGTCCATTCTCGTAAGAAAACTTATATGTTTGAGACTGACGATGATTAAATCAATCGTTCCATTTCAGTGGGGAAAGATCCATAACAGTGAATGCGTTGATTTAAAATCGGATGATTAAAAGCTAATAACTGACAGTGTAAAGCCTGACCAAAGATCTCTGTTGTCATCCCACCATAAAGGTCATCTCCCAGTAATGGGTGACCCAAATGTGCTAAATGAACGCGAATTTGGTGGGTACGTCCTGTTTCAAGCTTAACTTTAACAAGCGAGTCCTGCCCATTGTCTTTAACGACTTGATAATGAGTGATGGCTCGCTTTCCTTGTTTTGTTACTTTTCGTTCAATAATTGAGGGCAAGTTTCGACCAATCGGTAAGTCAATCGTGCCTTTCTTCTGTTTCAATTGACCATGTACAACGGCGACATATTGACGTTCGATTTTTTCATTCTGTAACAAGTGGTGAATATATCGGTGTTTTGCAATCAAGACTGTACCAGAAGTATATTTATCTAAGCGCGTCAGAATATGAACCGTTGACTCCACATTAATTTGCTTAAAATAGTCCAATACACCACTTGCTAAAGTTGGCCTATGTCGGTCGTTCATATTCGGTGAGACAGCAATCCCTCTAGGCTTATTAATGACTAGAACGTAAGGATCCTCATAAATCACATTTAATTTAAGCTCCATAGGTTGGAGTGCTTCACTTATTTGTTCAGGAGGGAAAAAAACGACTAACCGGTCACCACTTCTCAAACGCTCCTTCACTGTGCAGTGCTGTTGATTACGTAAAATCTCACCATTTAACTTAACCTGCTTTAGTAAACGACTTGAAAAAGCCCGTACGTGGAGTAAATAATCACGTACGAGCCAATCTTCATGCTTTCTTGTAATCTTCCATTCGAATTTCATCCAAATTCACCTATCTTTTAGTTAAGTCCGTTTGATCGTTCATTAGCAATAAACGAATCGTGTACTCTTTTCCAAAACGGAAATGGTCGGAAACGTGCAAAACGTACACGCTCTTTTGCCACACGACATTGAATACTATGAACATGGTTGAAAGTCATGGAAAGATGATCAATCGTAATTAAAAAGCTACGATCATTTTTCGGTTTTAAGACGGCCGTATGGTGCTTCGGTAAAATTAAAGGCGAGCCAACTGTTCGGAAGACCCGGTTATTGATAGAAGCCATTTCAGTAATTTGAAAAGCTTCTAAAGATGGGTGGATGATTGCGCCACCTAGCGCTTTATTATAAGCCGTCGACCCAGACGGTGTAGAAATACATAATCCATCACCACGGAACGTCTCAAAATGCTCACCCTTAATTTCCACATCTAAAACAACAGACCCTTCTGCTGTTTTAACTGACGTTTCGTTCAAAGCTAAGTAACAATGCTCTTCATCATATTCAGCTGGACGAATAGTAAGTTCAAGTAACGGGTATTCCACAACTTGAAAAGGTGTTCTAGCAATTTCAATAATCAATTTCTCTAATTCTTCGGGCACCCAATCCGCATAAAAGCCTAAATGTCCTGTATGTACACCGATAAATGCAGTATCGTTCAAACGATGAACATAACGATGAAAAGCTTCTAATAGTGTCCCGTCTCCTCCAACTGAAATCACTAAATCAGGCTCTTCTTCATTATATTCTAATTTAAATTCCGATAAATAGCTTTTAAATTTCGATTTAATTTCTTTTGAAGCTTGATCTCCACGGCACTGTACTGCAAACTTCAATTTCACCCCACCTTTATAAAGTAATACATTTAATGTTCTTTCTTTTGACGGAAGAATTGTTGTGCTTCACGAATCTCCTGGCGAATCTTGGACATTTCCTCATCCAAACGAAAAGCCGCTTCTGCTGCTCTTTTCAAGCGATTTTTAATATCACTTGGAATCTGCCCAGAGTATTTATAATTTAAAGAATGTTCATTAATGGCCCAAAAATTCATAGCTAAAGTCCGGATTTGGACTTCTGCTAATATCTTTTTCTCTCCGTGAATCGTCTGAACCGGATATCGAATAATCACATGGTAAGAGCGATATCCACTTTCTTTATTCTTCTCAATATAGTCCTTCTCTTCAACAATCTCAAAATCATTGCGATGCTGGATCATCTCAACAACCTCATAAATATCATCTACAAACGGACAAACGACTCTAAGTCCAGCAATATCTTGAACTTCCTCTTCTATTTTAGGAATTGGGATCTCACGTCGTTTCGCTTTATCGACAATACTCGTAATCGGTTTAACACGACCGGTGACGAACTCAATGGGAGAATGTCGAGATTCATAATCGAATTGTTTACGCATCCCTTTTAATTTAATTTTTAATTCATCTACTGCTTGACTATAAGGTGCTAAAAAGATGTCCCATTTCAAACGCCTTCTCCCTCGCTTTCCCCTTGATGTCATAATCAATTCCATTGTATCACAATTCACTAACAGTCATAATCGTTGAATCATACAAATTTATCCTTCATAATAAATACTAGTTTACTTAGGAGTGAAAGTCATGCAAGAAATTGAAATAGAATTTAAAAACCTGTTAACTAAACAAGAGTATCTGCGATTAATTGATCAAGTTGTTAAGTCCACACCAACACCAAAAACACAAGTAAACCACTACTTTGAAACCGATGATTTTCAACTGAGACAAAACCAAATGGCTCTTAGAATTCGGCAAAAACACCAAGCCTATGTTGCCACATTAAAACAACCACATGAAGATGGCTTGCTTGAAACTCATGATGATTTAACTGAACAGCAGGTCAAACAATGGTTACGCGATCAAATATCGTTACCTCCTAATATTTCAAAACAATTAGCTCGTATCGACCTTGATGAGAAAAGGTTAAAATATCAAGGTGCCTTAACGACTCACCGAATTGAAGAGGATCAAGAACAATTCACCTTAGTTTTAGACCACAGTGAATATAATCAGACAGAGGACTTCGAGCTAGAACTAGAGGTAAATTCATATGAGTATGGTCAGGAGATTTTTAACCATTTGTTAAAACAATATCAAATCCCTAAACGACACACTAAGAACAAAATTGTCCGTTTCTTTGAATCCTTTAGTTCCTAAAACCCTTAATTTACAGCATTTCCCTACTCATATTGATTGATACAAATATAAAGCGTTGCTACAATAAAAAGACGAGAGAGAGGAATTTTAATGACACATCAATATGGTAATATTTATGAGGCAATCGGCGGCGAGGAAGCTGTCGAGCGACTTGTTGAAGCATTCTATAAGCGTGTAGGTAAGCATCCTGATTTAGTTCCGATCTTTCCTGATGATTTAACAGAAACGGCTCGGAAACAAAAACAGTTTCTAACCCAGTTCTTTGGAGGGCCACCTCTTTATATTCAAGAACATGGCCATCCCATGTTAAAAGCTAGGCACAATCCATTTCCGATTACGCCAACAAGAAGAGACGCGTGGTTAGAATGCATGAACGAAGCGTTAGAAGAAGCTGAAATTGAAGAACCTTATAAAAGTTCAATATACGAGAGGTTAATCATGACAGCGAATCATATGATGAATACACCGGAATAGTAACGGTCGAAAGGGGAAATCGATGTGGTGGATAAAACAGCTGATGTGATGAACAATCTTACATCGAATGATAATTCCCAAGTTGACTTTTGTAATTTACTCAATAAACCTGTAGAAATATATTATTTTATCGATCCATTATGCCCTGAATGTTGGTCTTTTGAACCCTACATCAAAAAGCTGGCGATTGAGTATGGCTGTTATTTTAAGTTGCGATCGGTCGTTACAGGACCCAAAAAGACTGACATTACATCTTTTAAACGATCTTCCTGGCGACAACGCCAAAAATCGAAATTAAGCCTTTCTAGGTCACGTGAAGATCAAGTGAAAACCGATCACATTTCATCACCCATTTTAACATCACTAGCCATCAAAGCAGCTGAACTTCAGGGGCAACGTCTAGGAACAAAATTCTTAAGAAAGCTGCAGGAGTATTTGTTCTTGGATCAGAAAAATATTTCAGATGAAGACGTTTTAATGGAAGTAGCCCAGAAAGTCAATTTGGACGTTGAGGAGTTTGAAAAAGACCTCCATTCTAAAACTGCCAAAAAAGCACTACAATGTGATATTCATGTTGCTAAAGAAATGGAAGTTGAACAAATACCTACGATTGTCCTTTTCAATAGCGAGGAAAATCAAGATGGTCTAAAAGTATCTGGACTTTATCAATATCATACCTATGTCAATGCATTATTTGAACTAATGAATCGCCAAGTCAGACCATCTATTAAGCCAGAATTAACCGACTTCCTTTCACACTTCGAGTTTGTCAGTTCTAAAGAAGTTGCTGTCGTCTTTGACTGGAGCGAGGAGAAAACGGAGAAAGAGCTTAAAAAATTACAATTAGCACAGATCGTTCAAAGGTTCCCTGTTAAATACGGAACCTTCTGGAAATATATTAACTAGGGCACGTAACATATTTGTGGGAAAAGCACCATATGATGATTATCAGAAAGGAACGATGTTTATGCTAACACTTCTTTTTTGGTTATTACTAATTATGGGTGCTTTTTTATTTAACATTTTAGGAATGATGCAGCTCGTTCCTCGTTTAATCACATTTCCACTATTGTTTTTCGTCTTATTCTTAGCGATTTACACACTATTTCAACGAAACTCCTACAACCGATACCGTTAGTTTGAGAGGCTAGGACACAGTTTAGATGTCCTGCCTCTTTTTTAGTGTTAAGTCAAACGGAGAATTCAACTTTGTGTCGCTTCCCCCAACAAATACATTAGAGCTCTAAAATAACCCTTAGTTAGAGATCACGACTGCGCTTCTCTAACTAAGGGTTTACTTTACTTAATATATATTACTCGTTTAATAATGCTTCAAACTCATCTAATTTTGCTTCAAAGACGTCTAATGCCCCTAAAATTGGATCTTTAGTCGTCATATCGACTCCTGCTTTTTTAAGAACATCAATTGGATCCTCACTGCTTCCAGCTTTTAAAAAGTCCTTGTAACGTTCAACTGCTGATTCACCTTCATCTAAAATTTTTGCAGCTAAAGTCGTAGCCGCTGCATAACCTGTAGAGTATTGGTATACGTAATAACCCATATAGAAGTGAGGAATACGCGCCCACTCAAGGCCGATCGCTTCATCTACATGAACGTTGTCTCCAAAATATTTTTTATTTAAGTTATAATAAATCTCCGTTAATTTCTCAGCTGTTAAGGCTTCACCTTTTTGGTCACGCTGATGAATTTCATGTTCAAATTCAGCAAACATGGTTTGACGGAACACGGTACCACGAAAACCTTCTAAGAAATTATTCAATAAATATAAGCGTTGTTTCTTACTATCCAATGTCTTTAATAAATAGTCATTTAATAGTGCCTCATTCGCTGTTGATGCAACTTCTGCCACAAAAATAGAGTAACCTCCATATCTAGGCTTCTGATTTTCACGTGTGTAATAGCTGTGGAGTGAGTGTCCTAACTCATGAGCTAGTGTAAATAGGTTATCCACATTATCTTGCCAATTCATTAGAATATACGGATTAGTTAAATAACCACCAGAAGAATAAGCACCACTACGTTTTCCCTTGGTTTCAATCCAATCGATCCAACGCTGATCATAACCCTTTTTTACAATTGACGTATATTCTTCACCTAATGGCGCTAAACCGTTTAAAACATACTCTTTGGCCTCATCAATGGTTACTTCAATCTTTTCATCTACGAGTGGAGCATAAATATCGTACATGTGAAGTTCATCAACTTCCAACATTTTCTTTTTAAGATCCATATAACGATGGAGTAGTCCGATTCGGTCGTTAATGGAATCAACTAAATTATCATAAACCGATTCAGGAATATTATTGCGATCAAGCGCGGCTTCACGTGCAGATGAATAGTTCCGTGCCTTCGCAAAGAAGTTGGCTTTCTTAATTTGCCCACTTAACGTTGCTGAGAAGGTATTTTTATACTGACCAAATGTATCATACATCGCTTTAAACGCTGATTCACGTACAGAACGATCCTTTGAATCTAAAAGGTCACGATATCGCCCGTGTGAAAGCTGAACTTCCTCTCCGTTTTCACCCTTAATGGTTGGAAAATCAATATCAGCATTATTTAGCATACTAAATGCATTGCCTGGTGTCGAAGTCACTTCCGAAACTTCAGCTAGTAAAGTCTCTTCTTTCTCTGATAAAACATGTGGTCGCGATTTCATAATATCACGTAACGTTTTTTCATAATGCTTTAACTCATCATTCTCCTCAATAAATTGCTCAATCTTTTCATCACTCATTGCTAAAATCTCTGGAGTAACGAAACTAAATGAACTCATCATCTGTGTGACTAACGTTTGTGCTCGCGCATCCTGATCTTGATACTTGCTATTTGCCGTGTCTTGATCAGAACGCATATGAGAATAAACATAAACCTTTTGAAGGCGGATCTTTAATTCATCTTCTAACTTTAAAATGTTTAACAATTGATCAGATGACTCCGCAATACGTCCTTTAAATTCTGTGATTTTGGGAAACTCAGATTGCAATGCTTGATATTCTTTCTCCCAATCCTCATCAGTCGGGAAGATTGCTTCTAAATCCCATGTTAATTCCGTTGGTACTTCTTCTCTTGTTTTTAAACCGGTAGATTGTTCAGCCACTATGTAACCTCCTAAGTAATAATTAATTCTTACTATTCCTTATTTTATAAAAATTCCAACAAGAAGTAAAACAAAGATCCCATAATTTCATCTTAAACGATACTTTTTCATAACATGAAGCAGCTTCTCATCAAACTGTAATGCTTGTTCTAATGTCTTAGGATATCTAACTTCTTTCGCTTTAATAAATGTGTGGTCATTTATCTGTTTCAAATAACCAAGTTTAACAAGTAAAGTTAAATAATCCATAACTGGCTGAAGGGGATCGATAGGATAGGCAGTCGGCAGGTTTGATTTGGTCATTTTCTCACAAAGTTTAGTAACCTCTTGCCAAAAAATCCGATCACCGACCTTTTTATTTTTAAACAAATCTAACATAATATAACTTTGCCAAGTGTAAACAGGCTCTTGATTTAGATGATAATCTTTAACTGGTAAATAGATACAGGAAGGTAAGTATTGAGGGTGGAGATTCTTCATATATAAATATTGAAAGAAATGCTGGTCAACATCCTTAATAAACTGACGTTGCCGAGTGCGGAAATGCCGCTTTGCTTTGAGCCAATCGTGATACCAGGTATGGTTATCAAGGAATGATCCATAAATGATTTGGTTAAACGTGGTTTTTTGACTGTGAACAATTGAATTATTCGTGAATGTCCGATCTAAGTGATGATAGTTAACCTCATGAATGCGGAATAATTGTTGATTAGGTTCATAGAAAATAAGTCTTGGAGGAGGTACATACGAAGATAATGTCAGGCATGACCTTAACGCGGGTCGAACTTTGAGACTCGATCGAGTTAAAGGTCGATAATAGGATGGGCCAAATAACCAAACGGGGATAATTTGGCGTGACAGAAAACCACGTGTTCGTTGGGCAAGTTGGGCAGGTTCCAGTGGTGAGCATTGATACTCGATAGCGTAATATTGGTTTTGGAATTTAAGTAGTAGATCAGCTCGTTGCTGAACTGATTTGAGGTAATGTTCCAACCTAACAAGATAACCTTGTTGTTTTAACCAGTTAGCAAGTGTTATCTTGCCTAAAAGGTGTGTTTCCGTTTCACCAGTTCCAAATTTACAAGTTGAATCAGGGTGGTGTGCAAAATGGGGAATGTTGATTTTTCCAGCTCTTAATACAACCTTCTCCTGACAAGCTGGACAATACATCATTTGGTTGCGAAGCTTTTCTAATCGATCCTGAGATTGATTAGAGGCAATAAACTCTTTTCCCTCTGCATTAACAGCCTTTATCAATAAACATCAACTCCTTTTCTATTATGATATGTTCTAAAAGACTATATCAAAGGGGATCACATAGGCCTTTATGTGTCCCCCTTTTCAATACTAAAATTAAATCAAGGTTTTGCAACCAGACTATCGTTCAACTTTACAGTAACGGTGACATCAAACGGAATAATGATTCGACCAAGCGTATGAATATCGATCTTTCCTTAAATGCCTTTGGATCAATCTCTTCAGAAACAGAAAAATCTCCTTTAAAATCCTCTACTAGTTTATTCGTGCTCTCAGTACGGAATAAAAAGGCATTGACTTCGAAGTTTAAATGAAAACTTCTCATATCCATATTAGAAGTCCCAATCGAAGCTAACTCTTCATCAACGATCACTACCTTGTTGTGTAAGAAACCCTTGCCATACTCGTATACCTTAATCCCTGCTTCCATTAATTCAGGAAAGTAAGATCTTGATGCGTGAAAGACCACACGCTTATCCGGCCTTTTAGGAACTAATAAACGAACGTCTACCCCACTCATACTTGCCACTTTCATAGCGGTGAGAATATCTTCATCCGGTATAAAATAAGGTGAAGCAATCCAAATTGATTTTTTAGCGGAAATAATCATGGAAAAATATAATTTTTTAATATTTTCCCACTGGGTATCTGGTCCATCGGCGATCATCTGGACACCACCAAAGTACTCATTAGTTAACATCTCTGGTGAGAGATAATCTTGATTTAATAATGATTCGCCTGTTTCATAACGCCAGTCCTGCAAAAATATCATTTGTAACGAACGTACAGCTTCTCCTCGTACATATAAATGGGTATCACGCCACTCACCAAAATAAGTGTTTTTTCCTAAATATTCATCACCAATATTCAATCCACCCATAAACCCAACTTCACCATCAACAATGACAATTTTACGATGGTTACGAAAGTTTATTCGATTTCCGATGAATGGAAGTTTAACGGGTGCGAAGGGCTTAAACTTAACCCCTGCGTTTCGCAAATCATCTTTATATTCATTCGATAACTTCCAGCTGCCAACTGCATCATATAAAAAGCGAACTTCCAAACCACTTTTGGCTTTCTCAATAAGGATGTCTTTTATTTCTTGACCAATTTCATCATCACGAACAATATAATATTCCATATGAATATGGTGCTCGGCTTTTTTTAATGCGTCTAATATTGCTGGAAAAGTTTCATCGCCATTTGTTAATACATTAGTTTCCGTATTAAAAGAGATGGGAGAATTCCCAAGATAATGAGCCAGTCGAAAGAACATTTTCTGATGGTCACCCATCTGGTTTAAATGCTGCTCAACAATCTGTTTATTACCTTCGATCTTGTTAAAGGCTTGTTCATCAAGCTCCTGCTTTTCGTCATAACGTTTCTGCTTCGTATAATTTCGACCAAAGAAAAGATAGAAAAAGAAGCCTAATACAGGAAAAGCCGCAAAAATTAAGATCCAATTAAGCGTTTGAGATGGGTGCCTGTTTTCAATAAAGATCATAAATACAATTAATACAGCTGAAATCGTGACAAAAATGGAAAAAGCCGTAATGATGTGAACTTCCCAAATATTATAAACAACGATGCCAGCTGCTACTACAACTATAGTGAATAGTAGGATTTGAATCCATTTCAGCATTTCATGAAGCCTCTTTTCGTTATAAAATCAATAAGAGTATTTTATGAAGGTCAGCATAAATTTAACATACTCAATTTATTACAATTTTGCAACCTTTAGAAATAGTAGATAAACTCATTGAAAAACCAATTATCTCCCGATTTTTTAATGAGGGCATCGATCATATAAAGATAATTATAAATAGAACTAAACTAACTTTTTCAGTTTATTTTATTGGATATATTTTCCATTAAAAACTAAAAATAAACTGACAAGCTTCGGAAAAAAGCTTGCCAGCTATTTTTTACTTAAAGTGTTTTCTTAATTGCTTCAATGAGTTCTTTGCGAATATTTCGTTACCGTATTCCGCTAAATAATGAACCGTTAGACTTGACTCTTCTCCATATTCTAATAAGTGACTGATATAATTTTCTTGTTCATCTTCGCTTAAGAAACCGTTTGGGAAGCCGATGTGTAAATAATACAGTCCATTATAAGCATATAAACGATCATCAATGAAGCGCGAATCCTTCATAGCATGACTTAATGAGATGACATCTTCTATATCCTCGAATCGAACAGTCAAGATTAGATCATCATCTAAGTGTTTTTTACCTTTTTGATTCTTCGCTTGACGATTAGATGATTGATCTTTAGATGACAAGTTATCCTCAATTAAGTTCTCGATTTTCTCATCCATGTCGCTTGTAAGGTCGGCATGGTCAACATCTGGCAATTCAAGTTTACTGCCATCCTTAGAAACCTGAGCTTTAGTCACGACGATTTCTAAGCCTTTATCTAAAGCTTGAACTTGAATCCATAATGGGCCTTCAACATTAAAGTCTTCTTGGTCATTAACTTCATCCATCATCTCCCAAAAAAGCTGTTCCCCTTTTTCGCGATTATACCAGATATCTTCGCGACTGAATCCACGTTCTTCAATATCACTGTAAGTTATATAAAACTTTAACGTATTTTCATTTATTCTTTCTATTTCCATCGTTCTCCTCTCCCTTCTCATGAGCAATTAATTCGCTGGGAAGGACTACCTTAAACCTCTTACTCATTACATTACCCGTTTATAAAATGAACTAATCATTTCATAAAGGAGTGTTCTTGTTCATATTTTATGTTAAGTGAATCTTAATTGAAAATGGATTTGACTCTGTTTTTGAAAATTCCATATTTGTCCTTGTTTCATTAATTACAAAGGTATACAAGCTTTATCTTTATTCTTGTATTTAGTCCACTATTTTAAAACATTTAAACATATTTGTCACGTATAAAAAGGGGGATTTTTGGTGGAAATTTTTTTTGATATAAATTGGGACATCCTTAAAGCAGTACTGATCATTATTGGATTAGATTTAATCCTTGGAGGGGATAATGCAATTGTTATTGCAATGGCTAGTCGAAATTTACCCAAGCCCTTGCAAAATAAAGCGATCATACTTGGGACAACCTTTGCAATTTTAATTCGCTTCATCTTAGCGTCAATCGCTATTTACTTATTAACGGTGCCATATGTGCAGTTAATTGGTGGAATTTTCTTGTGTTATATTGCCATTCAATTACTGCTGGATGACAAAGAAGACCACAACATCTCTGCTTCAGCAACCATGTTTGGTGCTGTTAAAACGATTGTTATTGCTGATGTAGTCATGGGTTTCGACAATATCCTAGCCATTTCTGCTGCATCTAACCAAAACTTCCACCTAATCATTTTTGGTTTACTCATTTCAGTACCAATTATTATTTTTGGTAGTAAGGTTATCTTACATTACATGAACAAATACCCGATCATTACTTATTTTGGCGCAGCTTTAATTGCATATACAAGTGCAGAACTAATTCTTAAAGAAAAAGTGGTTCAATCATTCTTCACTCAAATACCTATGGTTCATATTTTATTCCCACTTTTTGTTATCGTATTAGTCTGTCTAATTGGTGTATCATCGAAAAAACAGGTACATTAAACGTCAATTTAAGTTAGTAAATAGGCAAAAGCCGAACCAGCTAAGCTAGTTCGGCTCTTTCAGCCATGATTAGTTGACCAAGCGTTGTGCTTCTTTTAATTGGAATGAACGTACTTTACGTGGTAGGAAACGTCTAATTTCATCCTCATTATAACCAACCTGTAGTCGCTTATCATCGACAATGATTGGACGACGTAGCAAACCAGGATTTTCTTGAATGAGGTTAATTAAATCTTTAAGAGGCATTTGATCTAAACTTACATCCAAGGACTGGAATACCTTTGAACGAGTTGAAATGATTTCATCCGTACCATCCTCTGTCATTCGCAATATCTCTTTAATTTCGTCGGAAGTTAACGACTCTGAGAAAATATTACGTTCAACAAATGGAATCTCATGTTCTTCTAACCATGCTCTTGCCTTTCTACAAGATGTACAGCTTGGTGAAGTAAATAAAGTTACCATGCCATTCACTCTCCTTTTAAAACGGCTTAAGACATGAAACAAAATATATTGAAAAGGTTCTTAGTTTAAAATTAATTTAATTTGACGTTTGAATTAATTATACTACAAATTCATAATATTGAATAGGGTCTCTAGCCACTTGTAATGAAATATTCACAATAAATTCTTATACCTTATTAATGGTTTACCCTTATTCTCAATTATTAAACCTATTTTACCAAAAAATATTTACATAGGAAAAACTTTATGTTCAATTTAAAAAGCTACCCAACTCGAATGGGTAGCTTTTAATTCTGTGATCAAAGCATAAAACTCACTTTAAAAGTGATGTTCACCAAACTAAAATATTGATTATTTCTTTAAGTCGGAAAACAAATCTGATCCTCTATCACGTTCAAACTTCAACACCTCATCTACTGGCTGATACGATTCGCCATACAATTCTTCATCTTTATAGGTGTGGATTTGTTCATAAAGCTTTTTCATCTTTTCATAAATAGCTTCCTCAGATTCCTCTTCAGGTGACCAGTACAAAATCTCCATTGTATTCACTTCATTTGTTGCTAATGACCGTCGTGTATATCCAATCGACTGTGCATGTTTAAACCCTTCACGCTGATAAAACTTAAGCCGCTTTTCAGTATCTGTATCTTCATAATCAACCGGTTCAACTTCTAGAATAATTGGTTTTCCCCGCTGTTTTAACTTCTCCAGTAACTGATGACCAATTCCCTTACCTCTTGCCTTCGGAGAAACATAAACATAATCGATAAAAATAAAAGAATCAAACTCAGCATACATCATGACGTGGTATTCGCCTTCATCCTTATGATAGACGTCACTTTTTTCCTTCAGTAACATCTCCATATGTTCCTTCGATTTCATTTCTTCTACTGGAAAATATTCATTTAGCTTCTCGTACCAATTCATAGATCTACTCCTTTGTTTTTACTTAGACTCTGTTCACAAGAGCCTTAAAGGACAACTCACAAATTGAAAAAATTGTGAAAACAATATCCATTGATCATTATAAGGGAATCTAATATTTCTGTTAAACAGCATTTAGCCACTTTAAGTAGGATAATTATGGATATGGACTGACTATATACACCTAAGAATAGAATCCCTCAAACATCCATCTATAAACGTATTCATACACACTTTTTTAAAAAGATACATAATATCTTGAAATTAATGTTTCTAAGTATCACATCATGTACTCGCTTTTAGCCACTGGATATTTTAATTTTATATAAAAAAGCTCCCTCGTTATTCAAAATGAACTATACCCCAGTTAGTGGACTTAAAATAAAAAGTCCCCTATCTGGGGTTTATTATGTTAATTGTTGT
>NZ_JABXWU010000016.1 GCF_014595945.1 Alkalibacillus aidingensis | reverse complement strand
CCCAGAACCGTTATCAGGTAAGATAATTGGTAATATGAATTTTTGGGATAGGAAAAAATTAATTAATCATTTGGATGAACAAATTTGTGAATTGGAGGAACGTAAGAAAAAAATTGCCCCCAAAGAAATGTGATTTTTTTTCACATCTGTGTGAAAAATCTATTAATGTATAGACGGTTCTTAAATTACACGAAAGGAGGACTGTTATATGGAGATGAACTCTAATTTCATTTCTACTAAAGACTTGTGTGACCTACTGAGTATTGACCGATTTAAATTACGGCAAATGGTTAAGAAAAACCAATTTCCTGAACCGATAACCAAGTATGGGAACATGAACGTCTGGGACAAAAATGATGTTGTGGATTATTTCAACAATGAAATCGAAGCTTTAAAAGAAGAAATGTTTTATTTTAACTATTTAATACAGGAGGTGGAGAATGTCTGAAGTTTTTAAGGAAGATGAAGTTCAAAAATTTATTAGAAGTATTATTATTCTTATAAGTGCTATGTTTTCTGGTTTGATTGTTTATTTGATTTTCGGTAATCCGAAAGATATTTTAGTGGATGCTTTGGTCGGTTTATTTGAACGGGATTTGAAACCTTTATTGCCGATTGTCGTTTTTATTGTGTTGTCAGGGATTTTTACAGTTTTGTTTATTTCTCTTAAAAAGAAATATATTAATTCTGGTGATAAGGATAAAAGACTTAAAAAGCACGGGACTGCCGAACAATTGAGTCCCAAAGAAGCAAAAAAACAATCACCTGAGTTATTTGGAGATGACGGGATTGTTGTTTCTAAAAATGTTCGTTTGAATAAAAAAACGAGTTTTACCAATTCGTTAATTATTGGACCTCCGGGTTCTGGTAAAAGTTCAAATACGTATGTTCCGAACTTGTTGAAAATGGATGAATCGTTTAGTGCAATTGTGACCGACCCAAGTGGGGATATTGCTAAAGACACAGCTGTTTCATTAAGAAATCGAGGTTATAATATATTAATTTGGAACCCTGATAAAAAAGATACAATGGGTTATAACTTATTGAAAAACTGTGAAGACACCGATGAAGTTTACAATTTATCTGAAACGATTTTGTTTAATTCCTCATCTCAAGCAGCAGATAAATTAGGCGGTGGTGTTAGTGGTGCAGAATGGATAAACATGGCCGTCCCAGCGTTTGCTGCCGTTATGATTTATGAGTGGGAGTTTGGAGAGAAGAATATCTCCAATGTGATTCGAGCTTTTGAAACGTCTGATTATGAGACCATTGGGGAATTGGTCAAACAATCTTCTCGTGGCGAGGTTTTGTGGAAGAAATTTGAGAAATCGATGAAATCAGAAGGCCAACTGGCTGGGATTGAGGGGACTTTGGATTCCTGTATTAAAGCATTTTCAACTGAAAAAATCACACGACTTGTTTCAAGAGATGATATTCACCCAAATATGTTACGTGAGAAACCAACAGTATTGTTCTTACAGTTCCCTGAAGATGAAGCTGCGTATTATGCACCGTTGATTTCACCGATTTTCGGACAAGTCTTTAATAAATTGAAGAAAAATCGAGAAGGCCAAAACGTGTTTGCCTTTATCGATGAATTTGCCAACATCGGAAAAATACCTAATATGGGGAGTTATTCGGCAACGTTAAGAAAATTCAACGTGTCTCTTGTTCTGGCAGTTCAGTCTTTGAGTCAGTTAAACAAGGTTTATTCAAAAGACGAACGTGGAGAATTATATGATTGTCTTTCAACTAAAGTGATTTTACCGGGTCTCTCCAATACGGAGACGTTAAATGAATTGCAGTCATTATTAGGAACGACTGAAATTAACACGAAAACAACCTCAGTTTCAGATAGAAGTCAAAGTACGTCTGAAGGAAGTACTCGACGTAATTTATTTTCATCCGATGAAATCCGTCGTATTGAAGATTTACATATGTTGTTTGTGACAGGTAACTTAAACCCGGTTTACGACCGACAGAATCGTTTTTATGAAGATGAAGAAATGAAAGAAATGACGGCGATTCCATTCGATTCAGATAAATATTTAAGTGAATATCGTGAAAATAATAAAGTTGTTGATTCGGAAGAACCTGTTCCAAGTGAAGAAGAAATGAAAATGGAAGAATTCCAAACATTGAAAAAAGAAGTTGAAGATGCACTTGAAATCAAGGTGGAAGATGAAATCAATCTATTTTCTTATTTAGAAAATAACTTGTCTTATAAAGTGGATGAACTGAAAGATAAATGGTTTATTTTTAACGTGACAGCTGAAGACTTGGATTCAGATGGAGAAATTTATATGAAAGATGCTTCTAAACCTAAATCCCGACATTTAATTGGTGAAGTTCAAACTATCGATGAGTTCAAAAATCTATCGAAAGGCGATTCGATTTCAATTGTCGGCCAATTTGTCGATGTGAAGAAACAAAAAATTCAATTGAATAATATTAGAAATGTGACCAATTTATAATTAATAAGGAGGAGTATATGTGGGATTGGGATGAAATCGTCCTAGGATATATCAACGCAACGGATTCGAGAGAAGAAGCAAAAGATTTGCTAAAAGATAGACACTTATTTGATGAAAATAAACGAATCAATGATGTGATTGTGGATATTCTGGTCGACCGTTGGAGTGAAAATTAATTTTTAGGAGGAATTTATGAGTGATATTAATTTAAAAGATTTTTCTAACGAGGAATTGAAAGATTTAAAAGTTAAGATTAACGAAGAGATGGGCAACCGAGAGGACCAAGAGGTGATTTACAGCTTTCAGAGTTGCGATAACTCTGATGAGAAGCACACCAAAGAAAATAAACATTGGGTCAAACTATTGAAAGACGTGGACACGAGTAAAAACAATGGATACGGTGTGATTGGAGACTTCTTGAAAACCAGAGGAGAACAGTCCGTAAAAGTAGATTCGTTGGTCGTAGAGTACAGTTGTAAGGGATTATTCTGTTATAAAGTAAAAGAAGATGAACCGGAGTTGTTAGTTGAAGGTGAACCGGATAAATTTGTTACTTTCTTGAAAGAAATCGAGAAAGAGTTGTAGAGAATAGACTATTTTAAATTTAAGGAGGAGATTATGAGAGATGAGATTGCTTTGGAATACTTGAAAAACGCGGATTCGAAGGAAGAAGCGAAGGAAATGATGAAAAAGGAACGCGTATTTGAGTCGAATGAAAGACGAAATAATGTATTAGTTGATGTAATCGTTGAACAAATGGCTAAATACGTTTAGTTCTTAGTTCTGGGAGAAGGCGGCTTTCGCCGCCTTTCTCATTTCTCTTCACGTAACCATCTCTCATGGCCAAGTCGAATGATTTTATTGATTCTAGAATGATAGTAATCGATTTCCATGGGATTCTGAGAGAATAAAACTTTGATTCGAATATTTTCAAGTTGTCGAGCTTCTTCATCGGTAAAAAGGACATTCATTTGAATTACCTCCTATTTCTATTATAACAAATTATATACAATATCTTCTCGATTATTTGCTTGATTTTTATAAGAAGGGTGTTATATATTAAGTACCTTTGAGTCTGAGGGACTTGGAGGTTAATATTATTTCCTTTCTTATTAATAAAAGTTTTCCGTAAAAAAGAAGCGTGGTTGATTCCACACTTCTTTTTATTTACTTCTTTTTTATTTCATCATTCTTTTTCTGGTTCCTGTTTTGGTTTTTCTTCTTTTATTTCCGGGATTTCATTCGATTTTGTTTCTTGATTTTTCCCGTCTCGAATATCCAACGCTATTTGTTTAGCATCTTGTTTGTATTCAGAGGAGACTACCGTATCTGGACCGTTGACAAAATTAGGGTCTTGAATTCGAACCGCATACATCGTATCATCTTTTTCTGTATGGCTGACTACTTCAAATCCCATTTTAGGTAAGGCTTCCGCATATTGTTCAACGGTTCCACCTTTCTTTTTAAATTCCATAACCTCAGCGCCTAAGGCGTCGGATGTATCGGTTATCATTTTTATCGATTGAGGGTCTGAACCAGAAGTGGCGACATTATGAATGATATTATCTTTGTTATCAATGGCCATGCCACCTGTGATTTGTCCTTGTTGATTTTTAATTTCAACAAAAGCAAATTCATGTCGGTTATTAGTATTAAATTTTTTACTGGATAGAGAGTTAATTCCTTCTTTACCTAGAACTGAGTCTCGATAAACATGGTTTCTCGAATATGAACTTTTATATTGTCCATCATCCCAAATTTTTTCGCCAGCTCTGTCGGGTGCTCGGTCGCTTATACCGTGTTTATGTCTGACGGAACTAGGGGAACTTAAATCAAAATCCACATCATCCATGTTTTGATATATGGTATCTAATTCTTTTGGTTCTTTTGGTGTTTTTTTGTTTTCTTCTGTTGCTTCTTCTTGTGGGAATTTCTGAGAATTTCTCACTTGACGGTTCATATACTTCTTCTTGATGTCCCCGAATACTTTGTTTTGTTTCATCTCTTTCATTAATGGATGGGTATTTTCATCTGTTAGTTTCATCGTTTCGATAATATCTTTCTTCAACTTGTTCGTTGCTTCGTTTTTATCATTATCAATTTCAGTTTGCCGTTTTTCTGCCTCTTCACTATCTCTAGAAAGTCCTCCACTACGAATTCGTTCATCTAAATTTGTTTGTTTATTATTAGCCATATCCATCGAGGTCATATAATCGTCACGAGCAGATGTAAACTGAGAAGATTGAGAATAATCATGGTTAATATCAACGGGTTCAGATGATTTTAACTGTCGAATGTCATCTAATGGATTTCCTCCTCCGAGTTTACCGTTCTTGACTTGGTCTTGAATTCGATTAAACGAATCCATTCTTCGACTTCGTTTACTAAGAGATTGCAGTTTCTCGTTATAATCGTTCTCCTCAGCAGGTGTCGCTTCACCACTATTCACTTTCTGTCTCATATCTTGTAATTTGTCTGCTTGATTCATTCGGTATTTTTGTGCGCCTGCAGCAGTTGCTGCCATGCCTGCATTTTTAACCGCATTCCCTGCAGCGTTTCCAACACCAACAGCATCGTTCCAACCGACGGCACCTAGAGATGGTCCAACCAAATTTTGCATGATAGAAGGAATCTTACTTAAAAATATCATTCCTGCATAAACCAAGAAGACACTTCCTAATAGATTAATATCTAGGATTCTTGTGATGTCTCCTAATCCACTGAAGATTTGAGAAATGGTAAATAAAGCTAATACAAATAACGATTGTGATAAGGTCTCTGACGTAAACATTTTAATCCACTTACTTCCGTATTCAGCGGTTTTCGGGAACAACATCAAAACCATAAAGATAGGTCCCAAAATTACAAGGAAGAAAATCGTTAACATTCTTGAGTACCACCAGAATAAGAGGGTGATAATGACTTTGGCTGCGATGATTAATAAGAATATAAGAACTAAAGCTCCAATTAGCAATAAACTTATGCCAACTCCAAAGAACATTAATTGCGCGACAGCAACCAAAGCGAAGTTCAATGCTTGTGCTGCAACGACAGCGCCTAATGCAGCTTTCGCTTCTCCGTCTCCGGCTGAAATCCCTTCGAGTCCGATTTGATAGACAATGAAGTTGTTGATATTCAAAATATCCTGAGCGAAATAAGGTAAAAAGGCTACGATGAATACCACACCAAATCCTTTTAATACGAATTTGAATGGGTCGACGGTTAGATTACCCGTTGCTAAGTAAATACCATAAATAGCAATTAACAACGTTGCTACACCGATGGCTATGTTTTGAGTAAAGTGAACGCCTTTCATCACCGGTTTTACATTAGTGATGTTGACAGGGTCAAAGATTTTGGTCATAGAAGCGATGATACCGAAATCCGCACAATTAATCCCAGTTAAATTATTTCCGTCATTCGTTGATTCACCGACCGAAGGCCCGACGACGCCTGTTGTCCCGTCTGCTAGAGCGCCTGTTACTCGGTTATTGGAGTTGCTTTGAACTGTATCATCTAATTTTTCTCCTTCCGATAACAATTCATTATAATCTCCATCAATATCTGACATTCTCGTGTCTGAATCGAATGGTTCATCTCGGTCATCTTCTTCATTGACATAACTTTCACATTCTCCAATCATGGTTCCAAACCCATTGGTAAAGAAACCATCAGAACCATACGTCTTATAGGAGGTGTGGTCGGTTTGTTGTGGGTTATCAATTCCTACACTTTCTAATTGAGAAATATTTTGATTGTACTCGCTTTGGTCAGTTTCCCACAAAATTGTTGGAGATTCATAGACTTCTTCTCCGTCCTCGGTTATGTAATTATCTCTCCATAATGTGAATGTTTCACCAAAATGTTGGTCGATGTATTCAGCTTCTTGTTGGATATCTGAAACCTTTATCGTTCGTTGATTTAAGTCGTGTTCTAAACCATCGAGTCGTTCTTCGACTTCTTCTTTCGTAATATCTGAAATATTAATTCCTTCATTCATTCTCTGTTCGTTCTTCGAGTAATACGATTTCAATAGTTCTTCGTAAATAAAATCATACGAAGACATATTGTCATCAAAGTTCTTTTTATAGAAGAAACCACAACCAAGCGCCACTCCTTCGTCGGCCGCGGCGTCGTGGTTCATATAAATCTCGTTATTAAAAGTCTCGAAATCTAAAAAATTAAATTCCGAACCGGTACATCCATTTCCTATTTGATTGGAATAATCAAACGAATCCATTCCGGGGAAAGCTTCTACTTCTTTTGGGGGGATGAAGATAAAGGTTGTTAATAAAACAACCCATACCACCAACCATTTTTTACTTTTCATTCGACCCCCCTTCGCCTATGGTGAGGTTGATTTTAACGCCACTTCTTCCTTTCTTCTTTTTGTTTTCTAAGTCATATGTATCAAAATAAGCAATGGCTTCGTATTCTCCCGGTTCGATTTCTTTATCCAATTTCGTTTCTTGAATCGACTGGCCGGGTTTGATTAAAGGACTTTTATAGACTTCATCATCTTCCATTTCAATAATCACTTGAACCCCGTGACTGTTTTCTTCTTTATTCTCTAACATCAAGCTCCCTTTGGAGTCTGATTCCGGGAAGTAAGGGTTTGAATTCACCCTGAAATTCATGTACGATTCATCGGTTCTTTCTTGAAGTTCTGATTTCACTTCTTCGGAATTCCCTAAATCGAGTCCATTATCTTCAACATCTCCGTCGTCACCAAATTCAGGTTGTTCTTTTTCTTCTTGTTGTTTTTCAATCGGTTCGACAATCGATTCTTTTTCCTGACTTTTTAAATAAAAGTGACCACCTAGAAGTAAAAGAACAATGGATACAACAATAAAAAATATCTTCTTTTTGTTCATAAAATAATAACTCCTTTCATGCTTTTAAAAGCACTCATATGATAGCTGATTTTGTTGATTTATCAACTAAAAAAGCCATTTTATGTGCGGTTTTTTCACACTAAAAAACGACGAATTTTATTGACAAAATAATAAAATGATTTATGAATTAGCAATGAGTTTTAAATAACTCACTCCTTTCATTAAAAGTTTGGGAAATTTTTGGAAACGAAAAAGACGCGGCCAATTGGCTGCGTCTTTTTTGGTTTATTGTAATTCAAATAAAAATTCAACTGTATATTCAGTTTCTAGTGGACTTGTAAATCCATACCCATGCTTTCCATCGATTTCAAAATTTACACTAGAGTTTTCTTCCATACTTCCGATGACCATTTCATACTCGGAATCCTGAACATCATGAGCGCTTGCAAATCCAGCTGTTTCATCTAACCACTCAGTTGAGTCAGACGGAAGTAAATTCAAATATAAATATTGTTCTGATTCCGATACGGTTAAAGATTTCCAGTCTTCGAATTCATCGATGGCCACGTTTTCGAATTCATGCAAATCTTTGTGTTCAAATGTATTTATAGAAAGACTAATAGGAGCATTTGTGTGGTTTTCGATTTCGAACTCAGGCGCAACAAAAGTTTCACCTTCATCTTCGTTTGGATTGATAGAGAATGTAGTTTCGGTCGGAACGGAGAAATCAATTACGGTTGGTTCCACATCGCCACTCACCGTCATTTCACCGGAATCTTCGGCGTTCACGGAAAAAGCCGATGTTACTAAAAATACACTTGCTAAAGCTGTTGTAAAAAATTTTTTGTTCATAATACCTCCAAAAATAAAATAAAAAAGAAAATCGGTCCTTAACCTGTAAGGTTTCTAACCTTACAGGTTATACCATGTTTTTTAGGTTTTTGTAGATTTTTCTCAAGAAAATACTCCGCCAATAATGGAAACTAAAGCGACAGACATTCCCCCGAAAAACATCCCTAAGAAAGCATAAAAAATATAACGTTTGGATTCTTCCATTTTGGTGGTTTGGCCACCAGAAGTTGTATATAAATATCCCGCATAAATGACGGTGAAGAATGATAAAATGAAGGAAAAATAACCAACATTCAAAGCTAGTAATCGGAACATCGTCATAATTTCAAGGTCTGCTCCGTCTCCTTCTTGCATCACATCCCATCCATCGCCTTCTGATATAGATTGACATTCGAAGACCGGCTTCCCTTCCTCGTTCAACTCCTCGTTATCATCGTTATAGCTTTGTTCAGAGAAGCTTCCGGGTGGGCAAAAGGCTTCAATTTCTTCTGCCGGATGGAAAAAGAAGAAGGGAAGGAGGAGGAGAAATATGTACAGTTGTTTTTTCATATCAACCCCCTTTCATCTCGGATATAACTTCGAATCGGGCCAACAAATCGAGAAAGTTTTCTCTCGATTCCTCAACTTCAGCCATTAAAATCATTAAGTCATTATCGTCTCGTTCGAGAACGACCGAGTATTCGTGTAAGTCCTCTTCAACTTCAATTAAAGTTTCTAAAACCCCATTCATGGCTTTTGCACATAGTTCTAAATCTTGTTTAATCTGTTCTTTTCCCGGCATTTTTACCTCCTTGTTTTTTAATTAATCGATTAATTGTCTTTTCTATGTTTTTCAGTTCCAGACTCTTTTTCTCCATTTTCTTTCTCAGTCTTTTTCTGGGTTTGACCATCCTGACCTCCCTTCGTTGTTTGCTGCTGTTTTTTATCTATTTGAACGAAAAAGGCTTTCAACCACTTCTCTTGAGCTTTTTTGTCGTGAATATTTCGTTTTTTAAATTCGTTTATAACGTATCGTCCGAATTCTTCTTCAAAACTTGATTTTTCGGCGTTTTTAGAAGGGTTTTGTTTGAGTGCTTCCAATTCTTTTTCGAGTTTCGCATAGTCATACCAGTTATCGATAAGCATTTTGATGGTTTCGAAGCCTTCATCTATTGTTTCAAAGTAACGTTTTCCTTTTTCAGTTACGTGAGGGCCCGCAAAGGATTGAAGGTGACTTCCGATTTCAATTAATTTGTGAGTTCTTCTTTTTTTCATCTTTTTATTAAGGTCTTCCTGCGCTTCTTTCTCTTGCACCAGCAGTTTAGCCTTTCGTTTTTGTAATTTATTTAATTTTTCTTCTTTTTTCTTTTGCAGTTCCCGTTCTCTTTGCTCCTTTTCTCGTTCCTTTTCTAATTCCTGCATGATTTTACTTGAAGTTCTCTCATTCACCCTCGTAAAATCTAACTTTTTTCCCTCGTTTTTTTCACTTTGATGCTCCGACATAACTTTTCCTCCTTTCTTTAAATAGAAGTTTAAAAATAAAATAATTTTACGCAGATTTCGCTTCCTACTCTCCCCGAGGGGTTCGTCGAACGAATGGTTCTTCGATTTTTTCCGGTTGGCCTGCGCAGCTGGCCGCTAAAAGTTTTCACGATTATGACCTTTCGACCGCGGCAATTAAAATGTTTTTTTCGACGATTGTTTTTGAAAAACATCCAGTTTTATATCTTCGTTTTTCCGATTAAAAGTTTCCGATTTTGCTTTCCAAAAAAATCGACCGATTTAAATTCGTCTATGGTTTCGAGTTATTGATTTTATAATTGATTTTTTGAAAATGTGTAGGAAAAAATTGATTTTCTTTATTTGGGTTCTCCCATCTATCATTTTTAATATTAATAAATTGTTTCTTTGATATCGTTCCGATTGATTTCCCCGAACGTCAGGAGGGCGCATCTCCCCACTTTTGCAAAGTGGAATTAGAGACGCGCTCTCCGAGGGGGCTTGCAGCCGGCTGAAAAAATGAAAATGAATTAACGGAAAAAAATGAATCGGAAAGTGAATTTTTAAACGGGGACGGATGGAATCAATCGGAAAAATATTAATAAGACAAAATCGATTTTCTTCTATCGTTTTTTAAAAAATGAGTTATCATCCAATCGGATATGAATTTAAAAGGAGGTGATTGAATGAGTATGTTTTATTGTCAGATGAATAGAATTGGATTAAAAAATAATCGAATGGCAACCAACGCTATTGCTTACCGTTCGGGAGAAAAAATCAAAGATAACACCCTCGATAAAACGTTTGATTATTCGAAGAAAGATGATGTTCATTATAAAGAAATCCTGCTACCTGAAAAACATCCTGAATGGTCTAAGGATAGAGAAAGATTATGGAACGAGGTCCAGAACGCGGACAAGAAAAAAGATGGTACATATTATGGCCAAAACGGTAAAGGGGCCAAGGCTGAATTTGCGAAGGAGCTTCAATTGGCTCTTCCATCAGAAGTAGACCAAGAAACGAACAAGCAAATGGTAAAAGAGTTTGCGGAAAAGAATTTTGTTCAAAACGGTTTACCTGTGGATATGGCACTACATAAAATGGATTACGACTCGAAGAAAAATGAGTCTTATATGATAGATGGCCAAAAGGACTTAATCCATGATAATCCGCATGCTCACCTGATGATACCTAATCGCCAGTTGAATGAAGATGGTTTTAACTCTAAAAAATATCGTGAGAATGGTTGGAAAGACAGAAATTTAGTTAATCAAATTCGTGAAAAATGGGCCGAGCACCATAACGAGTTTCTTAAAGAAAATGGTTACGAGCACGTTCCAAAAATATCTGAGAAATCGTATAAGGAACAAGGAATTGATAAAATTCCGACTCGGAAAATCGGAGCCCAAAACACCCAAAAAGCAGAGGAAGCTAGAGAATATAATCAAGAAGTTAAAGAACTTGAAAACGAACGCGAGGACTTGAAACAGTCGGTCAAGGAGCGTGAAGTTGATTCCAGTCAACAAAAGAAAGAGGAATTGAAAGAGCAATATCTGAATAAAAAATCGAAACAAAAAGAATCTCCCTACCAAAAACAATTTCAAGAAACTCAGAGAAAAGAGTTGGAGAACCGACAGAGAAAGGCTTTGACCCCAACCCAGAGACAATACAAACGAGAGAGTTTCAATGGTTATCACATTGACGAACAAACGGATAAAATTGTTGCTGATAAGAAAGCGAATTTGCGTCAATTAAAAACGCAAAAGCTGACCAATCGAAATCAAAAACTTCCTCCACAGCATATTGAGACCTCTAAAAAAGATGATTCCCAAACCGTTAAATTAAATAATGTATTTGACGCTGATAAAATCCTCGATGATGCCCAAGCGATATCGGCTCTTCGACGTTATCAATCAAGTCTTCCGGAGGAGAAACAAAAGGAAGAAGAGAAGTTGATAAAGGAAAGGATTCAGCAGCGAACGGAGAAATTGAAACAGAAACAGAGAGAAAAGAACCAAGACATTGACGTTGAAAAGGCCAAGGACCAAGTGCGAGAAGGGTTTGATAAAACGAAAAGTAAGCTTCAGGATATTAAGAAGACTTTCGAAAACAAAAAGCATGAAAGGCCCCCAAGCCCGGTATACCAACAAAATCTATCGAACCAACGACAGTATGTGGCAGCTAAAAAAATGGACTTTCAAATTAATAAACTCGAAGAACAAATCAATCAAATAGAGACTCGCCAACAGCAAGTTGAAACGATGCGGGATAAGCGTTTAATCAAACAAAACATCAATTACTTTGGTATGACCAAGGAAGAGATGTTAAGAGAAGAAGAGAAGGCGAAGGCCAAAGAGATGGAGCTAGAAAGAGGAAAAGATGACTATTTCAAATAATTGATTGACATCCAGTTTTTTTGAGTTATAAAGTGGTTACCAACAAAACAAAGGAAGTTGGTAAAACTATATACTATTGGGTAACGAGTTTATATCCCTCTAAAGGTGGAGTTCTCCGGCTCCTCCTTTTTTGGTTCTTAAACTTTTTAGACTTTTTTCAACAAAATGATATTTCATATGGTAAAATAAAGGTAGATATAAAAAATGAAGAAATGAATGAATACAACGTTTTTTACTTATATAGGAGGTACTACAATGTACAAATTTAAGTTTATTTTTATTGTGATGTTGATGTTTTTGGTGATGTTTGCTGCTGCTTGTTCTGACGATGAGACAGTAGTCGATGAAGTGGATAACGATGAAGATATCGAGGAAGTAGAAGAGGAACCGAAAGAAGAAGAATCTTCTGAGGAAGAAGACGAAACTGTTGAAAATAAAGAAAACAATGATATGGAAGAAGAAGAGACAGTTGAAGAAGAGTCTGATTTAACCGAGGACGAACAACGTATCAATGAGATTTTGGAAGAGTTTGTTGAGGAAAACGAGGATGATACGGTGATGGTAGAAGCGAAGTATCCTATAGATTTTGATGACGACTGGAATGTAACTGAATGGAGTGAAAGAGGAGAACGAGGAATTTTGACGGTTGGTGAGTTTAAGAACAATTTAGATGATGAGACCAACGAATACATTGAATGGTTCGAAGAAAAAATCGTAGGAGATAAAGTGAGTAGCGACACTGAATATCAAAATTCAGCTGCAGAAGAGTTTAAAAGATGGGTGATACACGACTGGATGGAATTTAACGGTAGGTCCAATACGGGACATGATAAAAAAACACCATTGTCTTTTCGTAAATCAACCATTGATTTAGTGGTCGAAAATTTTTCAAGTTACGAAAGACCTTTAGATGATTTCTTTATGGAAGATAGTCCATTTCGACCTCGTTACGAATTTGCGAATCAAGAATTAGAAGAAGTGTTTGAATTAATTGATTTTTACGAACCACCTCAGTTTATCGAGGACTTAGCAAAGGGGGTTTAAATGTATAAGAAAATATCATTATTTTTATTGATTAGTTTTGTGTGGAGCTCTGCCATCCTTCTTGCTGAGGATGGGGATGAAGAACCAGAACCGAAAACACCTGTCGCAAATAGTACCTCAGCCTGTGTCGTGACCGATACTATTGAAGGAGATTATGAATCCGAGGATAATGAGAGAAACCACACTTATAGTAATACTAGAGTAGTTAAAACTTCTGATACAACGTATGATGATGATTTATACCAGAGTGATTTTGAAATCAGGCAAACGGAAACCTATGATAAATATGATGTATATCAACCAACACAAACGTTTTATGGGGATAGAGAGGACGACGAGAATTACACTTACACTTGTACAAAATCAGATGATACACCTCAATCGTATGAAACTAATAAGGAATATGGAAAGACAAGGACAGTCACTAAAGATTCTGGTTTTAGAGTTCGTAATGTTAAAGGAGAAGAGGATACATCATTCAAAGATACAGGTTATAAAGAGTTTCAAGTTGATGGGACAATGAACGGAGAAACCTTTGAAGATGAATTTAAATCTTACTGGGTCATCCACGTTGAGTATAGAACAAATTACGGCGAAAACGAAGGACAAGCAGGTCTTTCACCAAATTCCACCTCCCATGTTGACCAGCGGGCGATTGTTCCAGTCTGTTGGAAAGAGTACGGAGATGGTGAGGAGAAGATATGTGGACAAAACCCCGAATCTGACGAAAAAATCGACCAGACATTCGACCCTCAATTGACTCGTTCAACCATTGATTTTTTTGGACCGATTAATTCTAACTTACGAGATTTACAAGGTTCCGACCAGATTTCCGACGATTCCTCCGATTCAATTGAAACAAGAGATGGCAGTTCTACGAGTCAGCAATTCTCGAGATGGACACGGGATGATTCGAATGACTCGGCAGCTGGTCGAATCTATGAAACACCTTTCTTAAATGTTCAGTATTATCGTTACGACGACGCGCATACGGGAGAGTATGGAACATATCATCATCAGGAATATCAATTTTCCGTCGTCAACGTAGAAAACCACGAAGAGGAAGTGTACTCGGACGGAATTGGAGATTTAACCAGTATCACCTGTGAGATACACTACTATGGACCTTTCAGTCCAAGAGACTGTACAAGTTCGATTCAACATACCTATAATACCAACGGTTTCAATGAGGGACGTAATACGATTATCGAAGACGAAACGAACTATGGTTCTCTCAATGGAGATGATTATAGAATACCAGAGTATGAATACACTCACACAGCTGGTGGTTGGACCGATTCCGATGACGATGATAGAACAGTTATCTATGTCCAAGACGTCGAGGTAGTAGAAGGTTCTCCGAGTTCAAGGGTTATTGAGACTCATGAAAAAGGAGAAAGTACACCAGACGTTCACCGACGACTTGATGGAGTTGAATGGAACACGGTTGAAGAAACCTATACGAATTTTACTGAACCAACCTGTAACAAGACTTATTTCCCTCGTCCTTCCGACGGGTTTGTGAGAAATATCAGCTGTACCGACGATTTAGAAATCTCATATGATGCCAACGACAAATCCGATATTCGTTCGAGAGACAATGAATTCGACTACGAACACGGAAAGGATTCCCGAATCCAGTCCTACGAGTATATCGAGAACGGATATAAGGATAGAGAAGACGTCCGATTCGACTATGTCACCGACGTGACCATAGAAATTGAAAAAGAAGAGACTTATCAAGACGAAGAATACGGTGATTACAGCTGTGAAAAATACTACGAAACGCTAGATGAAACCTTCAATTGCTTGGATGAAATGTACGTGGAAAGTGATACTGGACAGAACATGGATATGGGTAACAGTCGAGAGATTGTTTATAACTATATCAACAATACCTATGAAGACCCTTCTCTCCAGACCCGACATTACTCAAACAGAACCGAAATCACGTCTAACAATGATTCCCAAGGTTACTCAGGACACCGAGACGAATTTACTTGTGACGTGATTTGGCAAGACGATTCTAATAAAGACATTACATTCGAAGATGATGTATGGACTTCGACCGTCCGTTCCACCGGAGAAGAAGTGAATTATATTGGAGAAGACTGGACTGACGGATACACCGATGTTAAAGGAAACCAACATCAACCGAATGCTATTAATGAATTGTACATTCCAAATCCGAATTCCAACGGATTCAACATCAACTGTGATTACCCGCATGATGAGTACGACAATGGCTTACCTGATTGGTCGTTCGTCGAAGATGAATACGAACCGGCACATGGGGAGTTTGAATTTGATTTAATAGGAATCGACCGACTGGACGTGTTCGACGAAACCCAAGATACTAGTCACGACATTGAGGTTAATAATCCAAGTCGACCAATCAAGGCAGAACCATTCAATGGTTCAGGAAGTTCTCCGACACCAAATGCATTTAACGATACGACTTACCAAACGGGTCATTACTACGACATCACAACAAATGTTGTATACGATGACGGAACCGCACAGCAAGTCGCTCATAGTAGTGAACTAAACGAAATGAGTTTTAGATTACTAGATGAAAATGATGAGTGGTCGACAACCGATGATACATACGAGACCAATGGTTATAACACCAATGTTCCAAACACTTTACTCGACCACCGTTTACCCCATGAAGGATGGAACGCTATTCGAATCGATGTCTTCAGTGAATCAGGCATACCCATGCCTTCGAATGAAGAGAATGAAAATCTCAACCAAACGTATAACCCAGTCTCCCTCTGGTCTCACGAACCCGTCAACATGGTCATTGAGGGACCAACTGAAGTCGAATGGGGCAGCAGTCATGGATATCAGGCATTCTTGTTGTGGGATGATGGTTCCGAAGAGGACATGGATGGTTCAACAACAGGAGATGATACCACACCGTGGAACAATAGTGATTCAGACAGATACGAGATAACTGAATCCAATTACACGAATTGGGATTCCTCGGAGAATAGTCACAACATGGATGACTCGGCCGGCAAATATGCTGTTCGATTCAACAGTGTTGATTCCGATTTATATTACTCGACCTTAACAAGTTCTTGGGGTGACGAAGAAAAAACACCAACCAACTTTGAATATTGGGATTATCTCCACCAAGAGATAGATATCTTAGTAACTCGAGATGAAGATGAATCGTGTACACAAAGTAATGTCCCTGTGCCCGGTTGTGATAATTGGAACAAACCTGATGAAGATTACATTGAGAACGAATATAGAAACACCTTATTCGATTTATATTTCGATGTGACAGGTGTCTCTACTGGTTCAGGGTATTAATATTAAATTAAGACAGCCCCATGTGGCTGTCTTAATTTATAACCATTTATTTGTGATAGAAGAAAATAACCTACCCCTGCCTGCCAAACTTAGGTCACTCCTATACATCTAGTTGACGATAGTCTTTCTTTATATTATATCCTCAATTCTTCATTTTTTAAACTTCTACCACTCACCATTTATTTGTGATAGTTCACCCGTTTTCTGTGTCATTTAAAAATCCCACTACATCAACATTTGTGGTCTACATCCATTCAAAACCCCCAAGTATAATACATGTAGAAGTTTTGTGGAATCGCTTCAAACACCCGTCACATCAACGTTCATCTTCTAATGACACAAAAAGATGGTCATGGGAAATAAGATTCGAGGAGCATTAACATTTAATAGTATTATTTAAAATTAATAATTTTAATAAAAAATATAAGTAACATTGTTTATTATTATTTAATATTATCACTTAACAGTAATATTTTTAATTAGAAATGAAAAGTAATACACTTACTTTTTATTAAATATATGAAATGAACCGATTTAATTAACAAACCATATCGAGTGCACCACTAAGGTGTTTGGATAAGTGTTAAGTGTTTCTGAATAAAATAAATATTCATGAAGGATTTTCATTAAAACTATTGAATATTATTAATAAGTAATAGTTATACTTAACAGTAATAATGTTACTTAACATTGTTCATTAACAATAACCATGAATAATTATAATTAATTGTTAAAAGTAATTATTTTACATATCAATGAATATTTGATATATTAGGTATAACTTAAACTTATTACTGAAATGTTTTATTTATTATTAATACGAGGAGATGATTTTTATGGGACAAGCCAAGGTGATATCGTCGATTATCGCGAAGGGGGGGTCTGGAAAAACATCGAGCATTACTAATCTTTCATCTGTTTTTGCAACACAGTATGATAAACGTGTTTTGCTCATCGATACTGACAGTCAATCGAATGCTGCGAATTCTTTTGGAATCTCGATTGATGAAATTGAAAAGAACTTGTTCGATGTACTGATTGAAGATGAAGACCCGAAGAATGTCATTTTAAATGTTGGAGAAAATATTGATTTGCTGCCTTCTAATGAAGATATGGATTTCTTGGATTTCGAAATATTGCCTAACTTGAACAAATATGAAGAACCATATGAGTTGTTTAATCAAAAACTTTCAGTATTAAAAGAAAAGTACGACTATATTTTTATTGATACACCCCCTCACTTTGGGCTCGTAGTAGGAAACGTATTGAATTTTACGGACGAAGTTATCATACCGTTCGCACCTGAAATATTTGGTGTAACCGGTGTACAGAGAGTGGTCAAAGCGGTTGAGAAATTCCAAGACTCAAATAAAAACTTAAATATCGCTGGAGTTCTAGGTATGATGATTGATTCCCGGACCACACTTCATACTCAGATGCTACAGGAGACAAGAAAATTTTGTTATCAAAAAGAAATTAATATGTTTGAGACCATTATCCCTAAATCTATTCGGTTCGCCTCAGCAGTGGCCTATGAGGGTAAACCTGCTGTGTTAACGGATAAAACGAACGATTTAGTTCATTCATATTTCGAATTAGCTGAGGAGGTTATAGACTATGTCAAATAAAAAACAAGTAAGAGACCCATTTTCAATTAATAAGAAACAAGATAAAGAGGAATCTAAAGAAAAGAAAGTAAAAGAAACGAAAGCACTAGAAGAAACAGAAGAAAGAACTGAGGACTTCAAAGCCTTCTTGACTTCAGAGGTTGAAGGAAAACGTAAAAAAACAACGATAGAAGATACACACACAAGATTAACTTTTTTATTAGAAAATGAGTTGTACGATGAATTCAACGAGATTGCTCAACGAGAGGGTAGAGGGTTTAAAACCCATGTGTTGAATGCGGCGGTTCGAAAAATTGTAGAAGCTTATAAAGAATAAAGGAGCTGTTCGAATGGAATTCAAAAACCTTTCAAAAGAAGAACTGAAACAAAAAGGAATCCCAACCTTCAACAATGGAGAACATTATCTCTTGGAGTCGAACAATGAACAGGAGACCGTGGTGATTAATGTGGGGAACGGGAACTACCTCACTGTTTCCGTCGTAAAAAACGCAAAAACCGTAGATGTTAAAATGCATTCAGAGCACAAGTTTCAAGACCTCGGAGAAATCAAAGCATTTTACGATTATGAATAGAAGAGGTGAATCGATGTATTTTGATGGAGAGGAACATGAAAGTAATTTTAACAAGTTGCTAGATTTTTATAAATTTGAAGACGGCCAAAGCCAAGCTGCGCTTTACATCGCTTCTCACCCACAAATTTTTAAGACTTATAAAGATGTAGAGAGGTTAGATGAAAACAGTCATTTATTACTCGATATTGGAACTTGGAACGGAGAAGAATATATCTTCAATGCACCAGAGTTAACTGGTTCCACCAAGAAAATGTGTGAATTTGGCGTTTCTTTATATAATGGAAGAAAAGTTGATTTAAATTCCGTGTTTTCTTCTGTGATTTCTGATAATCTAATTGAAGTTCTGATTGAATCGATTCGAATTAGAACAGAGAAATAAAAAGAAGTGTCTAAAAAACCAACCAGAGAACCCCTCAACGTTCGAGGGGTTTTCTTTCCAAATAATATGTCTCAAAGGTGAACCTTTTGATACTTTTTTCTTGACATCGATAGAAAAAGGATTATAGTGTCTCTAAGGTTTGTATCAAATAAGGGGGGTGAAATAACCATGATTTATGGATATTCTAGAGTATCGGATGAATCAATGAACGATGAATCACAAATCGAAGAATTAAAGAAATATGGCTGCGACGAAATTATATCTGAGAAAATAACAGGTGTCTCCAAAGAAAGAAAACTGAATGATTTAATTGAGAAGTTAGAACCGGAAGATACGGTTGTTGTTTTAGACGTTACGCGATTCGGTCGTTCAGCTGTTCAATCACTATTAAATTCCAAAAGAATAGAAGAAAAAGATGCTAATTTGGTCATTATCAAACTAGGAGTTGATACGAGAACTCCGGCTGGAAAAATGGTGTTTGCAGTGATGTCAGCATTCGCCGAATTCGAAAGAGACCAAACCAAAGAAAGGCAACGCAGGGGAATCGAAAATGCCAAAGCCCAAGGTAAACACCTTGGAAGACCCCGTGAGTGGAAAAAACCACAAATACTAGAAGCTATTCGCCAGTACCAAGAAACTTCCAAAACAGTGAAAGAAATATGCGAAAGCACAGGCGTCTCAAGGGCCTCGCTTTATCGGGAACTCAAAAGGAAAGGAATCACAAGATAGATTTTTAGAAAAACTTAGAAAAAAATATGCACTTTTTTCAACAAAATGATAAAAAGTATGTTATATTAATGAGTAGTAAACTAAGAAAGGTTTTTTTAATATTAGGAGGTTAGCATGTTGCGAAAACGCAAAATAGAACCAATTAAAGATATAAATACTATCAGACAAATTGAACAGGAACTGTTGAAAAACAGACACGGTTCCAGAGACCATTTGTTGTTTAAATCTTTTCTAAACCTTGGTTTGAGAGTGACGGACATTTTAAATTTAAAAGTCAAAGATGTATCTGAATCTTCGTCAGTAAGCCATTCAGAGATTCTTTTCGATTCGAAAAAAATAAGAATAAATAAGGAAATGCAGGAGCTGTTCGAGAATTACATTTTTGAGATGAACTTATCAGAAAATGACTATCTTTTTTACTCGCCACACCAAAACAAAGACCGACTGGAGAGAACTAGTGCGTTCAAGATTATACAAAAGGCAGCTGAAAACGTCGGATTAGAACGGCTTTCAGGGCACGCCCTGCGAAAAACATTTGGGTATTTTGCATATCAAAATGGTGTTCCGCTCAACGTTTTATCAGAGATTTTCAATCATGCGAATGTCTATGTAACCAAAAGATACATCGGACTAGACACCCAAGAGGATATCAATGAAGTGTACGATAAGGTGGGAGAAGAAGTGAATAAAAAAAATTAAAAAATTTTTAGTAGAGAAAAAGATTGAAAATGTTGATATATCGGTGATTCTATCGTTTTATTAGATAGTATTAGATTGAATTAAATAAAGTTTAAAAACATTAATCGAATTTTGTATGATAAAATTGATTTCAAGAAGATTTCACAGAAGATTAAAAAAGATGATAGAAAAATAGAGAGATAAAAAATAAAAAAGAGAAGAGCTCGGCAAAGCTTCTTCTCTCCGGAGAACTTCCAAAGGAACCAACGACCAAATTGATTTCCTTTTGCTAATTTATTATATGCTTATTATAGCAGATTTATAATTTTTTGCAAAAAGAAAAGGAAAAAACCTTGAAAGAGTTCTCCGGTTTAAAAAAGTTAATTTTTTAAATTAGGAGGACTTTTATTATGCCAAAAATACATAGAGATAAAAAAGCAAGAGCAAAAATGCTGCAGAAACAGCTTGAATTCGTATTTGGACCTCAAGAAGAGAATCCGAATCTAGCAATCTACTTTCGAACGATTCAAGATAGAATAAGTGAACCGAGAGTTTATCGGAGTCGGGCCATCTATAAAGATATAAAATTTGAAACCATTACGCAATTAGTTTCAAAGGGTGTTCGACGGAACGCTGAAACGAATCAATTAGAAACAATTGTGAATGAAGATGGAAAAGAATTAATTAATTACTTGGCTTCCGCGAACCACCCCGATAATAAAAAGAATGCAGTCGGTGTTTTCTTCAACATCCAGTCGGGAGGAACCAAACAAAGTGATATTACCGATGTGAATGTCTTTTCGTTTGATTTCGATTTCAAACCAAAGAATCCTAAAAAATTATCTGTGGTTCCTGAAGAGGTTCAGAAGGAATGGGATGTGTATCAGTCGAATCCGACTGAATACATCGAAGAAAAGAAACATGGTTTCTTAAAAGATAACGATGGCGTATTAGAAAACTTTATGATAATCGAAACAGCCAACGGATTTCACTTATATCTGAAGAATTCTGGTGATAAAAACATCGAACAGGAAGAATATAGTCGTTTTCTTCGTTCGCTGGCCAAGATATTCAAGGAATCGTGGCAAAATTCCATCGATACATCTGTTTTTGACAAGGGACGGGTTTTACGTTTAGCCGGCTTCTACCATTTGAAAAATGAGCCCTTTTTGGTCTCATTAAAACAACTTCCAGAAGATAAAACAGGCAAATCGATGGAAGGTTGGTTAAAACACTTCAATGTGGAACTCATTGATAAATCGGAACTCAAAACCAAACGAGAGTTAATTCAAGAAACCAAAGTCGATGATGATACCGGAGAAATGTACGTGGAAGAGAAGAGGAAGGTCACCAAGAAGAAAGCCCAAACCGATTTAAAAGTGACTGAGAACATTGATGATGAGGAAAGAGAATACATAGCCCGAGAGTATTTCGGCCATGAAGCATATTCCCATTATTATAATATTTTAGTCGGTAAAGAAAAACCAGAACTCTCCAAACCTGAAGTACTTGAAATGATAGGTATGATTCACCCTGTTCATTTCTTTGATAACGACGAATTGCTTTCAACCAATTTTAATTGTCATTTTCACCACGATGAAAAGCCGTCGGCCTTCATTTCTTACTTCGAGAAAATGAACCAGTACTATTATAACTGTCACTCGAATTGCCAGTCGAAGACGACGATGAAGTTGATTGCCGAAGCTTCGAATTTAAAGTTCAAACAGACCATTCGATTGGTTTGTAAGTTGTTAGGTATCAAACTGGTCCGTTCGGAATTCGAGAATAACATGAACGAGAAGTACTCTGAGAACCTATCCTTTATTTACGAGGTTCCTCACAGAATCGAAGCAGGTGAATTCTCTGAATCTCTTCAAAAATATTTCTCAGGAACCAGAAACCGAATCGCCAATACGAGACTTAGAGTATATGGTACGTTGAATTCAATCGGGAAAAAACAATTTTATGAGCATTTTAATTACGATGGCCATAATTATTTCTTCGTCTCCTTCTCTCATCTAGCAGAAGTTTCAGGGAATTTTGTGGCGAAGAAAAATAAAAAGGGATTAAGCAAAGCGTTTAAATATCAAATCTATGAAGAAGTGTTGATGTTACAAATTCTTGGCTTCATCAAACGAGTTCCGTTCTCGAAAATACACCCAAAAATAGCCGAAAAATCACTTTTGTATAAGGAACAAATCGAGAAACAGAACGATGGTAGCCATGAAGAAAAACTCATCAATTACTACTATATTCCTGACTTTGAGGACGGCTTGATGGAAGCTGAAAAAAGAGCTCAGTACTTGGATTCTAAAGGATTTCAACGGTCCAAACACCTGAATAAAACATCTATCATCTCTTTCTTGGGAAATGAGATTGCAGAAGAGATATTTCCTGAAGATGGACGCCAAATTCCCCACAAAATTAAAGAGATTGGGGACCAAGTGATTAATCGTATTAAAGAAGAATTTGAACGCCAAAAACAGGACTATATTATGCTTGATTCGATAGATTTTCGTGGCATCAAAGTCCATATTTACGATGAAGAGATAAAAAAGAAGAGAAAAAAACAAGCAAGTAAAACAGAAATTGAAAAGGTTTTGAAATCTGGTTACATTGAAAGTTTCGGTGGATTCAAGAAACTGAAAACAAATCAAGAGACTCGTAAAAAGTATGGGATACCAAAAACCGTAAAAGGTCAGTTTTATATCCAAGAGGATTAATAATCTAGAGAAGGGACATTGGTTCCTTCTCTTTTTTATGTAAAAAGCATCAAAATATAAAAGTAGACTTTTGTCCAAAATTGGGTTCGCACTTACTCTCCCAATGGATTTGGCGTGTAAAAAAATAACCTTACTATAAGGAGTATATAGTATATTGCTATACTCTTATAGTAAGGTTAAAAATTATATTGCTTCATCCCTTGTGTCCCAAGGGATTTGAACGTTTTTTACAAATGTCTACTATATTTTGTAAATAAATGGATGTTCATTGTTTTAAAAGTTTATTGTTTGATGATTATTGTTTGAATAACTAATAAAGTAATGTTTTTTACGACGAGCATCTGGAAGATGTGAAGGCGACCAAACGGAACGGAGTGGAGTGCGGTAGGATTTTTGGTTCTTTTAAAAAACACTTATTTAAGGTGGATTCATTTCTTGAAACCTTCGTTATAGAGGTTTCTACAAACAATGAATTACTCAAAAACAGTTGTTTTTATAGTGTTTTTCACTTTTGGGTGTTTTTTGACCTTGAATTTATGTTTTTTCACCTTATATTTGTGTTTTAAAAATGTGACTTTTTTTCACACAAATGCTCAAAACTGTTTATTATTTGTACAGTTTTAATCAGGGAAGGAGGTAAACGATTATGAATGAATGGAACTATATCATGCACACTTTTGAGGTTTGTGAAGCTTTTAATATTAATCGTCAAAAGCTTTATCGCATGGTTCGAGATGGCAAATTCCCAGAACCGTTATCAGGTAAGATAATTGGTAATATGAATTTTTGGGATAGGAAAAAATTAATTAATCATTTGGATGAACAAATTTGTGAATTGGAGGAACGTAAGAAAAAAATTGCCCCCAAAGAAATGTGATTTTTTTT
>NZ_JABXWU010000015.1 GCF_014595945.1 Alkalibacillus aidingensis | reverse complement strand
GTTCGGATGATCATTTTTTGATCATCCGAACCTTTTTATTCGTAGAAACTAGTTTTGTCCCAGCCTCTTTTATTTATTAAACACGAGGAGGAAGAAATATGGATTTTATTAAACTAGATCAAACAGTTCAATTCTTAGATGAAAAGTTCTCTGTTAATTTGTGTAGGTATGTCGATAATAATAACTTTGCTATCTTACTTAAAAATGAAAATGGTGAGGTTATGGCAACAACGAATGTTACGCCTTTAATAATGGGTTTTGTTACGATAAAGAATTACTCAGAAAATGCGGGTATTGAACAATCGTTAATTAATGCCAATATCATTACGAATGGGTTTCTTCGCGAGTCCCCAAAAGCAAGGGGACTATATTAAACAATTAATTCAATTCACAGGGGATTGTAGTATTCTCGACCCTACAGCAGGGGAAGGAGATATTCTTAATCAATTGGTTGAAGACGAAAAACGCCATCATATTTCAACCTATGGTGTAGAATTGGATAATGCGAGAGCAGAAAAAGCGAGCGAAAAGCTAGATCACCTAGTTCATGCACCACTTGAAAGTATGGTTGTTAGTAATGATGCTTTTTCATTATTATATTTGAACCCCCCATACATTTCGAGATGCGTGGTGATGATGGTGATAGTGCTGATCGAAAAGAATATAAATTTTTGGTTCAAACAAATAAGTATCTAGCAAAGAATGGACTAATGATTTACGTTATTCCATCTTATCGTTTTGCCGATAAAAAGATTGCTAGATATTTAGCCACGCACTTTGATCATGTGGGTGTATTTCGCTTTACTGATGATGATTATGCTGATTTTAAGCAATCTGTTTTTATTGGACGTAAAAAGGCAGGGGCTTTAAAGGAGACGAATAAAAAACTCTTTGATTTCTTATTAAATATGGAATCTCCAGAGTTTGTTGAACAAAAAGTCTCTACGATGGACAAGGTGGTTTAACCATTTAATTTTCCCAATACAAGTGATTTAACTTGTAGTTTATAATAGAAGTGACCACCAAAGACTTACTATTTTTTAAAAAATTGGAGGTTTAAAATTTCATGAAAAAAATTTGGAGTATTTTGTTAGTTTTGGTTGTCTCTTTAGTGACTGCTAGTTCAGTATTTGGAGCTGATCAAGGATTAGACGTCGATGCAGATGTAGATCTACAATTAGTCGATGTTGATCAGGAGAAAGAACAAGTTGATAAGATATTCTCCCGTTTTAAAGAAGCTGATACATTGATTCAATCCAAAAGTTTAGAGTATGGGGGTCGGGAATTTGAAAGTGATATTGTTAAAGGGTTAGTTCCTGATGAAGCTGATATTTTAGAAGTGGTATATGATGATGATAGAAAGGTAGACTTAGTCTATATTGACTATATGTTTGACGGTGATCGTGTCATCGTTGATTACTTTGCAGATGGTACAGTTCATAAAACGGTAACGGATAATGACAACGATGTGATAATTGCAAATATTAATGATGTTGAATATGATGTAATCGACCTTAACCAAATTCAAAACACTAAAAGAACAGAAGATGAATTAAAGGAAATTCAGGAGTTGCTAGAAGATGGAGAATTAGATAAGGTAGAAGAATTATCTAATACAACTATTAATAAGGAAAATGGCCAAACCATTGTATCATTAAGTGATGATTCTATGTCTGATATTAATTCTGCTACTACCGATGTCTTACCAGGTAATCCAGGCACAATTTTGAATGATAAACTTGCAGATCATGTATATACTCGAAGCAATCAATATGTGGAAGCGTTGGATGATAGAGGACACAACCCATATACATTTAATGGAGTTTATGAAACTCAACGAAATTTTATTGAGTATTCAAAGGATGATCAATATTATTCTGCTGGAACAACAGTGTCAATAATAGCTTCTTTTTGGGAAGTATCTAAAAATTCAGCTAAAGGTTGGCTTAGTTTGGCTTTTGTTGCCTGGGATACCTATGAAGCGATTGACCGAGCAATTAATGCAATAGATACTATTCAATACAATTTTCATGGAGGAAAGGTAGCCACAGTCAATGACCCTACAGAATATAATGATGAAGTAAAGGCTTGGGAGATTTGGGATTGGGATGGACTTGTCGGTGTTTCTTGGACATATGACGGTGTATATAGGGATCCAACATGGGGACATCATGCACAGTCCCATGCTTTATCTTTTAGTAATCTAACAGCAACAAATAATGCACTTGATTACTATGATACTATTGTTGATACATTTGGAGTTTGGAATCAGGGGCAGGGCAATTTTTCAAGTCCAAACTAAACATCAATACAAACTTTTTAAAATATGGCATAGAAATAATTTCTAGCCATATTTTTTGTTGCGTGAAAAGGAGTATGGTATGGATAAAAAAAGAGGGTTTTTAATTGTAACTTTGGTGATAATAGCAATCTTTATGTGCTTAGTAATTTATTTACTGGTGAAGGAATGGGATATGATTCAAATGAAACTCGGGAATGACAACCCCATTATGTGGGAGGAGGAATCAGGTGAATATGTTGATGACGAAATATTATTAGTTGAAATTGAAAATAAGAACTTTGAAGAGTTAGGGGTTAATATTACTGACTTATTTTATTTACCCAACTTAGAACAAATTCATTTTGGACTATGGTATGATTCTTCTGACTATAGTAAGGCTTTACCTAAGCAAATTTTTCATGTTGAATTAATAGATGAAAATGGTCATGTTATGGACCATAATTACTATAGTAATGGACCTAATGGATTATTTGGTCAATTCCAACGTCGACAAATAAATAACGTTTCTCTGGTTGAAAGTGAAGAGGTTTATATGGTTATATATCCAGTAGAAAGGATTAATGGTGAAGTTATCAATTTAATCCCTGAGAGAAAATTGGTCTTTACTGCCGATATGCAACCACTTAATGAATATAAATAAGTTTCTAAGCTTAAACAGAGGAAGCAAAAGTTGGTAAGCCGATTAGGATCAAGAATTGTCATTATAAAAAGGTTATTAATATCATAAAAACGTTGATTGGGGACGGTTGAGTTAGTAAAAAGAAGCGGTTTAAATTAATAAGCCGCTTCTTTTTTTATGAATCAATACTCATGGAGATGTTTCTGTTTTTATTATCTTTTCCGCCACCTTGATAGATAGTTTATAATGATGATGTACCCACTGATTGATATGTAGCCACTTTTCTCAGCTATAGCTTCGATATAAGAAAAAGGAGTAAGGTCTTTTTCTTGATAACCATGATATTCTAACCCATCAATCAACTTTCCAGTTATATAAAATTCTTCATCAGTTCCAAAATGTTCTCTTAATTGCATGATTGAAGGGTCGACAGCACTTCCGTTAATGCTAATCCAGGCATGAAGCCCAATTGTTTTAGGGAATAGCATCTTTGGTAAAGAACCATCTGGGAAAGTGTAATCATAGAAACCTTGATGATATTTCATAAATGAATAATCACTCACACGATTGTAAGATAACAATCCAAATAGTAGAACAGAAGAATATATACATAAACCTCCATCTACATTCCATTGTTTAACTTCTTTGAGAGCAAAATTCTCCTTTTTGCTTATTCCATCAAAAAAAGAAAAATCTTCTATCAAAGCACAATGAGTTAGACGTGAAACGTAAACAATATTCCTTTGAATGTCGATATCCGATAGGTCATACCCTGTAATCCAATCCTTATCAAATTTTTGTAGAACTTCTTTTGACACTTTTTCCATAGACCAATTGTCAGCAAAAAGTCGTCATTCATTCGTTGATCCACAATTAATCCCTCATCTCAGTTTAAAGATACTACATCTATTAGTCCAGACCAATAAAGTATGTTTTAAACATTATAACATGCTTAAGGTATGCTGTAGAGGCTCTTAGGTTACTCCCTATTTTCACAATCTTAAAAATCACAACTTATGACTTGTCACTTTTATCTGAACCCAGTAGATATATATTATAATAAGGTATTAGTTGAATAATGACTATGTGACTAGCAAGTTAATATACTTTATCTTATCAATTAGGAACAAATAGTCTATAATCTTCCGTATTTTTACAAATCGACAAATTATTTTTCAATAAGTGGAATAAAGTTGCAAAAAAACAAGGGGTTTTTCTGTTTTTATATCAATACAAAAATACTCACATATGCGTTAAGATAAATTTAACAGCTGTTTTCATTTAATTTAGTTATTAAGTACTTAATGAATATTTTTGTGATGAGAGAGTTATAAATTTGAATAAATTAATGGTTGTCACATTGGTTTCAGTGCTTACGATTTTCTTTTATATTCCATTGTCAGCCGATGAAACTATTGAAAATACAATGACACAAGAAAAGCATAATGAAAAGGAAAGGGGAAAATTTGAAGAAGTGTTAGAAAAATTAAGTGAATTAAGCGAGCAAAGACTAAGTGATTTGTCTGAAGAAAGAGATGGAACATTACAGCGACTTAACACTAACGATATCGAGCAAGAACTTTTAGAGCTAGGAGTAGACAAGCTTTCTCAAGAAGATTTAAATGAATTGAATGAAAAAGCTAATGATGATATTTCTATCAATGCAACAACACCTCCATCAACAGATTCAGTAGATTGGTATAGTTATAGAATGGATACCTATCATGAAGGAGATAGATATGAAGTACAACAATTATTTGCTATGTCGAAAACCTCTGATTCAAATCTAGCAAATGGGGCAGATGGTGTTCATATAAATACAGGTGAGAACCTTGTTTTAAGTACCATAGAAGAATTAGCGAGTGTGTACGTGCAAAAAATTATTGGAACAATTCCAGTAGTCCAATGGACACCTTATGAACTATTGGGTCCTGAATATGAGCAAGTAACACTTGATACACACCAAGTGACTTACAGAAGTACTCAAACAGTTATATTTGCTTATGTAAAACCATACGGAACTAGTGACTCAAACCAAGAACTTTCATTTGTATCCAATCGTGTAGACTTAGCTCATTCTCACACTTTTGCTGGAATCGACAATCAAGGTCCATATTCAAAACCAACAGATGAATTTAATTTAGGAATACCTGCAGATGAATACGGTAGCATAAATGCTGCTGTTAGTTCTTATCTGACTGGTTATGGGACACAATCATCGTTTGTAGAAGATTATAGATTCTATGACCACAATCAAGAAGTTGCTGTTACTCAACCTGTTTTAAATCCTTTCTTACCAGGACATATACACTAATATAATTAAAGCCATAATACTTAGTAAATATTCATAAATACATATTTGAACATGTAAAGAAGGTGAAGGAAAAGATGAGAAAGCTTAATAAAATAATTCTATTCATACTTATAGTAGGCGTTATATACCTGTTTTTTTTATTACAATCACCCACAAGCATTAACAAAGAATACGAAGGGTTCATTTATCAATTAGGGAGTGATGCAGAAGGAAAAAAAGCTAAAATTGAAGTGAATGGTGAATTAAAAAACTCCATTTTTGATAAAAATCAATTTGAAGGTTTCATAAGTGTTAATGGAGAAAAAATCCCACCTAATAATGCGGTACAAGATACCGTAATTCTTGATCTAGAAGAACAACTAGGTGGACTACTTATTTATACTATTCAAAATGAACGTGGAGAAAGTATTTTGCAGTATGGGGAGTTACATCAAAATGATGAATTTAAGGAGGTACTTATTACTAAATTTCCAGAAGACGGTAGTTGGAATGTAGAAGATGGTATTATAATAGCAGCTCCAGCTAATAATAAGGATGAAGCTTTAAATATTGCCAATGAAATTATAGATTCAACAAATCCTTTGGAATAATGTAGTAGGACTGAAAATCTTAAAAAAATTAGGTCCGTTCCCTATAAAATGATACTTTGTCCTTATCATTTTATGACTGCATTATATGACACGTAGTCTTGAGAAATAACAAAATCATCAGATGTGACTTAACAAGGAAATAACTATATATGTTTGTGGATTGGTTATACACTACTCTAATTCAATTAAGTACAGATCACGAAACTTATATTCTTCATCTACAAAATCTAAGGCTAATTCAAATTCTTTTGTATGGTCGCTCTCAAAGTTAAAAACATACTGCACGAATATATTTTCTATCTGTATTTGTTCATCCTCTCCCGAATCATAAAAAATATCAATATCGTAAATGTCAACAGATTCAATAGTCATGTTACCAATTGCTTCAGTAGATAAGTTATTTAAATGACTTCCTTTTTCCTCAATTATTTCCTCTTTATTTTTATTCATATTTCTCTGGTTTAATAGAGACTCTATAAGTGGTTCGCTAATAAATTCCTTTGCTAAGGTTTTACCTTCTCGCTCAATAAATAAATTTAATATCGTTTCTTGTAACTCGTTTAAATTTTCTAGTTGTTCGCCGGTTAGCAGATGTTCATCATTTATAGCTATATGTTCATGGGTTAATGATTCAATAAATTCATCTTCTTGATTGATGCAGGATATTAAAAAGGTTGAGATTCCTGCAAAAAAAACAATCTGAAATAAGTATTTCATACTTTTCCTCCCTTGATTGGGTGATAACACATCATATAAATACAGTTATAAAATACCATGAGATAGAAATGAAGTGAATGCATCTATTGTATTATTTCACCAAAGTGATTGATAGAACTAATTTTGTAACAATTATATTAAAAAAGGAGAAATCCAGAAATATATCTAGGTCTCTCCTTTTACTACGTGACATGTTTTTAAATGTGTTCATCCGTTTCAAGAAAATCAGATTCTATGGGCTCAATAGGCCATGGATAGTCCTCATTAGCCAAAGGGTCATAATTAATATGAGCTGTTAACGAAAGTGTCATTAACCAAGACACGAACAAGATCTTAATTAATTTTTTCATTTTAAATTCCCCCGTTTAGTTAATTGGAATGTCTGAAGAACGTGAAAAGTATTCAGATGCAAGTTTATATTTACGATTATCATAATAATAATCACCTAAAATCTTCAAGTATTGTTTTAATGGCTCATATAAACGCTGTTTCTCGAAAAATGGCAATACTTCTTGTTTAATATAATGAGCCCATTCATCGTCCCTGCATTGGTTTAGAATCTTTTGATAAACTTTAAATTCAACAATATAAATAGATTGAATTGTTTCTGTATCTTTAATCCTTGATAACCCTTTTGTTAGCCAATGCTTTGCTTCATCGCACTTTCCTACTTGATAATACTCCTTCATGAGACTTGAAATTGGTATAACCTCTAAATAAGTCGGTCCTTCTTTTCGGAGTTTATAGCTTAATTTATAATAGTGAATCGCTTGTTCAGACTCTCTTTTGATCGTGTGTAATTTTCCGATATTTTGATAACAAAGACTTATTAGACGCTTTATATTCAGCTGGTTAGCAATCATTAGCGCATTTTGATAACTATCCTCTGCTTGTTCAAATAAATTAGCACGTTGATAGATAATACCCAACAAATTATGACACTCGGCACACTTATACAAATCATATTTTTCCTGATAGTACCTTAAAGCTTTTTTGGTGTATGTATAGCTCAGTGGGTTATTTTTAAGTGCACTTGCGATTGTTGCTATGCAAAAAATTAAATCATGCTGTTCTTCTTGGGATATGTAAGCTTGATGGAAATAAGACTCTGCTTCTTGGTAGTGTTTAAGCGCTAAGTGAAAGGATTGCTTAGTCCAAAGATAGTCGGCATAAAATTTATTCCAGTAGTAAGATTCCAAGGAGTTAAAGTCATCAATTAGGGGCTGAAGGATAAAAACTTGTTTTTCAGCTTGTTTAAATGCCTTTGATAACATAAAATAACGGAGTTTGTGTATTTCGGTTAAGTAAAATAGTGAAGAATCTTCACTGATTAAGATATTTTTAATATGATTCTCATACAACTGATTCGCTGTATGAAACTTTTTTTAAGTAGAGTATCGAACCATTCGTTAATATATCTCTTATGGTATTTAGTTTGTTCCGTGGTAATCTGAAGCCTTTCATAAATAGATTGAACGACCTCATGGGGTGGTTCAATACTATCGTTTTCAATTTTCGATAAGTATGACACCGAAATAATACCTTCGGACACTTCTTTTTGAGTAAGCCCTCTTTTTAACCTATGAAACTTGATTGCTTTTCCAATTCCTTGGTTCATTTAACCCCCTCCTTTTATATAATATAACATATTTTGCCATAAATAGACACTTGGTTTTAATTTAACAAAAATTATGGCGAACGAATTTCCATGTTAGAAAGGAAAAGAAGGGGGTATTCAAAAGTATAAAAAAAGAAAGAAGGCCTCATTAATATGTGTAATGGGAACCTTCTTTCATTTGATCAATGGATATATAGTTACAAGCTTCTTGCACTTCAATCATTATAACGAAAAATTACTAGGAAACACTATCTTTTAATTGACGACCTGGTTTAAACGCAGGGACTTTACTTGCTGGAATATCAATTTCCTGACCAGTCTGAGGGTTACGTCCTTTTCTTGCTGATCGTTCACGTACCTCAAAGTTCCCAAAACCAATCAATTGAACTTTTTCCTCTTTTTTTAGTGAATCGGTAATGGTTCCAAATACACTATCTACTGCCGCTGCATCTTTTTTGGTTAGTCCTGTTTGATCCAATACCAACTATGATAATAAAAAAAGACTACCGAATGTTACACAATTCAGTAGTCTTCTCACTTATACTTTTAACTATTTTAGGGTGAGTTAATTCCTTGAATAAGTGGTTGTCATTTATATCTTTTTAAAAAGAAGGTATAAGAAGTATGGAGCACCAATCAACGCTACCATTACTCCAGCCGGTATTCCATCAGGTTCGACTAAATTACGACCGACCAAATCGGCAATCAATAAGAGCCATCCCCCAATTAGAATAGCAATCGGTAAAAATATTTGATGACGCTTACCTATTAATGCCTTGGCAATATGTGGTGCCATTAATCCTACGAAACCAATTCCACCTGTAACAGAGACAGCAGAAGCAGCCAAACCAACCGCTATTAATAAAAGAATCACTCGATCCCTTTCTATTCGAATACCGACACCTGTGGCCACTTGTTCACTGAACGCAATAATATTGAGTCTATTCGCTAAATAAAAAGTAAGTGGAATCAGAATTAATAACCATGGAAGTATAGCTATTATAAATGGCCAATCAGTTCCCCATACATTACCTGCGAGCCATTTAGCGATGAAGTCAACTTTCTGTCTTTCAGCAGATGATATTAAAATAACCATCGCACCAGACAGGGCCATCGAAAAACCAACACCCGTTAAAATTAACCGAATCGGTTGTAAACCAACTCCTCTTTTATATGAAAACAAGTAAATCATAGCAGCTGTCAACACAGCCCCCCAAAATGCAACTAGAGGTAAAACAAAAGTAAAATTCCCTGGTGAAATTGGGATAAATAAAAAGAAAATAGCGATCGCTACACCTGCACCAGAATTGATCCCTATAATCCCCGGGTCAGCTAAATCATTTCTTGTAAGTGACTGTAAAATAGCCCCAGAAAGAGCCAGAGCCATTCCAGCTAATAATGTAATTAACATACGTGGGAGCCTTACCTCGAATAAGACAAAGCTTTCACGAAATTCACCATTCCCTAACATGGTAGGAAGAATCCGGTGATAAGGAATCGACGAGTAGCCAATCCCTAATCCAACTATGAAAGTAAGGAGGATTGCTGCTAATAACCCAATAACCAATGTAACCTGCTTATAAATGGTATGTTGCGGAATCATGAGAAAGCACGTCCTCCCTTATGAATGATGTATAAGAAAAAAGGTAGACCGACAAAAGATGTGATCGCAGCAATCGGTGTTTCGTAAGGTGCGTTAATGGTTCTCGCAACTGTATCAGCTATTAACATGAATGTTGCGCCAATAATAATGGACATAGGAATAATGGTGCGATAATCTGTACCAACAATCCCTCTAACAATATGTGGAATCATTAAACCGATAAACACTAAATTACCTACTAATGCCACTGAAGCGCCAGCTAAAAAAATAATAACCAAAAATAAGATGCTTTTTATTATCTGCGTTCGTTGACCTAATCCAATAGACAACTCTTCATCCAAACTCAAAATTGATAACTGCCGAGATAATAAAATAGCTAAAATACATGAAATCACAATTATAGGTACAATAATCATTATCTGGGTCCAGGTTGTACCAACTAACCCCCCAGTCGTCCACATGGATACATCTTTACTAATTTTAAAATATATACCGATACCTTCTGCAATAGCATATAAGAAAGTTGACACAGCTGCTCCAGCTAATACGATTCGAAAAGGCGAGAAACCACCTTTTTTCGCTGCACCTATAAACAATGCCTGAAAAGCATTCGTTAGACTTAAGTCTGCTGCTCCAAAGATCATCGCGCAAAAAAAAAAGCAATAACACATAATAATGACGCTAGAATAAATTTGGTTATTAAATTAGGCTGGAATCGACTCATAAGGACCCTCTCTTTATATATGAAAGAGGAGTATTTATTTCCACTCCTCTATCCAACTACTCACTACTAATCTACTAACAACTGTTCCTCGAAAAACTCCAATTGATAGTCAAGTGTCATTGCATCATTAAAGTAAAACTCATATAAGTTAACTTCCATCACACGGTCATTTTCAACGGCTGGTAAGTTCTGAACTAAACCAACCATGGCTCTATACTTCATGGTTGGTTTAAACATGATATGTTAAACAAAAAAACAATATTATAATATAAGCACCATACTAAATGTGATGAAAATTGTAATGCGAATTAACCTTTGTAAAGCTAAATTAAAAGGAGACAGTTTTTGCTCAATTATAAAAACAAACTCTAGTCACAAGTCGCTAGGATTGAACATCTTGGGTAATGAACAACTTAAAACCTTTGGGTATGGATTCATGAATAGTGCAACCAATTAGATTTGAATTTATAAATAAGACACTTGCTGAAGTTTATTTCATATAATGCTTTCAGAGGTGATAACAGTGACAAGAGTGGCTTATACCCAAAGTGACATTGATTTAATGGCAAGGATGATAAGAGCAGAAGCCGAGGGTGAAGGACAATTAGGAATGCTTATGGTTGGAAATGTTATTGTAAATCGCGCAAGAGCTGATTGTTTGGATTTTGAGGATGTAAGGTCCATAGACGATGTAATTTTTCAAGTACAAGGTGGAAATTATGCCTTTGAAGCAGTACAAAAAGGTAATTTATTTTATCGCCCAGCAAGAGAGGTTGAAAAAAATTAGCACGCCAGGCAATAAAATATTGGAGGCAACATCCTTCTATGTATGCTCTTTGGTATTTTAACCCATATGGCGACTGTCCTTCTACATGGTATGGTCAGCCGTTTGCAGGACAATATAAACAACATTGTTATTATGAACCAATAGCCAATACTTGTGAAAGCGCGTATAGATATTAAAAAAACCGAAAACAAATTAGGTGCCCCCATAAAGTTAGAGTTCAAATTAAATTCACTAGTTGACTGCTGTGAAACCGGTTTTGAACGCTTCTCCTCACCTATTCTAATACCCAGTAAACATAGCCTTTTCTCGTTTAGACGTAAGATAAAACTCTACGGATGGCAGCGAGCAGGAAATAGCCTTCAATTTTCATTTTAGAACTTCAATAAGCATGTCATTTAGGACGTGAAGCAGTAAATAACGGACTCAAAAAACTGTTGAATAACAACTACATTCAGCGAAAAGAAGTAGACGGGCATATGAAATATCGACTTCATATTAAAGAGTTTTCAGACTACCCCTGGTCAGTCGAATTTAATTGGAAACACGTTTATAAAACTAATAAAAAAGTAGCCGAATCTATTGAAGGAGAAGGGGAGTTCAAAAATCGAACCGGTGAGAAAAAAGGTACTGGTTCGAAAATCGAACCAGTACCAGTTCGAAAATCGAACCAGTAAAAATTTTTTATCCGTTGAGGGGCAAGACTCACAGGCTGTCCCAAATAAAGGTTTAAATAAAGGAAATAAAATAGATACATTATTAGATACGGATTACTCCCAAGATTTGATGGATAAATCATTGCATGACTCTAATATTCAACAAAAAGAGACTAACCAACTCTTGAAAGATGGATTAAAAAAATATATACCTGAATCCATCCACCATACCCTTTCAAACTTTTCAAATGATTATCAACAGATGTATGATTGGGTAGGTATTATTTTGAGATGTATTTGGCAAGTAAAAAATGTATGTAATGGCATTTAAAATTGCATGCCACTTGCCACCCTCATTTTATTATTGAATTAATGATTCTTTATACCGGAAGCTCTCACCATTAAATACTAATAAATGAGAATGATGAATGAGACGATCGATGACAGCTTCCGTTAAAATTGGATCACCAAATACATGGTTCCATTGACCAAACTGTAAGTTTGTTGTAATCACAATGCTCTTATTTTCGTAGCACATCGAGATTACCTGAAATAAAAGCTCTGCGCCTTCCTTGTGAAGTGGAATATACCCTAATTCATCTAGGACCAATAAATCTAGCTTTTCAATTTGCTTAATCAATTTAGGAAGATTTCCGTTTTGGTTGGCTTCAATTAACTTATTAACCAACGATGCCACAGTAAAAAATTTCACTTTGCTGCCAAACCTATGTATGGCATTTAAACTGACTAAGGTTGCCAAATAAGTTTTCCCAGTACCAACTCCTCCGTATAAAATGAGGTTTTCTCTTGATTGAATGAACTCACCATTCAGGATTATTTCTCGATTAATCCCTTGTGGGATTTGTATGTGATCCCATTGATAAGGCTGGTTGCCTGTCTTGGGTAACTGCGCCTGGCTAAGTAATAAGTTCACCTTTCGTTCTTCTCGATTCTGAACTTCTTTCTCGAATAATTGTAAAAGGTACTCTTGGTTGTTCGTTGCTTCTATTTCATCAAAATGCTCTCGTATCCAACTCAATTTTAATCGCTTTGCATATGCTGCAATTTGGTCCTTCATTGTGACGCACCCCCTTTCGGAATCAAGGAGTCATAGTGCATCAGCCCTCTAGCTGCTGGGGGAACATCTGGCACTTGTACATGTGGTTGAATCGTTTTATAACTATCTGAATCCTGATGAATGGTATAAAAGCAATGCTTAATGTGCTCAACACTCGGGTGTCCATTTTGTGATGCCATTCTAAGCGCTTCATTTAATGGTGTGAAATCATTATTTTTTAATAATCGGCCTATTAAACGTAACGCTAACTTTTGTTCTTCTTCCGTACAATTTCTTAAATAGGAAGCCCACACGGGCGGGAATTGCTCATAGATACTCGTATATTTTATAGCCTTTGGACGCTTGGATAGCAGATCTAAATATGGTTGCCATAACATGGACCGGCGTTTAACACCATATAACCTTCTATGTTTAACAATGATATCGTAATCTTCATTCAATATCGCAACAGTCTTGTAATCTATTTGAACAGTTATCTTTTGCTTGGCAAACCTAGGAGAAGTTGAATACTCCTTTTTATCAACTGTTACGATTCCATACTTGTCTGCTTTAACTTGTTCATATCGGATACAATCGAAAGGTTTTTCTGGTAATACTAGCCATGCTTGTTCATCCTCTTTATACAGTTCAGACTGTAATATATCTTTCTGGTAATGGTGACGTGCTCGGTCGCTTTCTGCTAATGCCCATAATGATTCGTTAAAGTGATCTAGATCGACGATCGTACATTCAGGTAGAAAAAAGTTGTTGCGGACATATTTCACCATAGCTTCAACATGACCTTTTTCATTTCCTTTACCGGGATTACAGAATTCATATTGGAATCCGTAATGTAAAACAAATCGTTCAAACGTATCTGTTAATTCTCGTTCACCTTTTGCTAAAATTTTCTTAACAGCTGGCGATAAATTATCAAACCTGATGGTATGTGGAACACCACCCATGTGAATAAACATTCGTTGTAATCCTTCCAGTAGACATTCTGTGTTTTCCGAAGGAAAAACTTGAAAGTAGAATGAGTTACTGTAAGGGAATGACATGACTAAATAAGGCAATTCTATTGTTTCTGATTGATAGTCAAAAGGTGCTGTTCCAAAATCAACTTGTGCTGTACCAGCTATTGTTTCTAATGGTAATGCTGCCTGTTCCCGTTCATCCCTCAGCTCTTCTTTTCTTCTAGAAACATAATTTCTGACCGTCCGGTCGGACCCTTTAAAACTATGATTCTTAACTAACTGTTCATACATTCTTTTCGCTGTTCTATGGTGTTTCTTTTTCTTTTTTAGATCCTCTTTAATCCATTTATCTAAGATGGGTTTAACAGGTTCCATAATAGGTGATACTCGTTGTTGACGTTTTTTCTTTTTAAACTCTTCTTGATCCGCGTACTTCTTTACTGTACGAGGGTCCACTTTCATGCCTTTTGCTACACTGGCATATGTTGCTCCTTTTTGGTTCACTTCATATCTGATATAATCAATTTGTTCCACTGCTAACATCTCCTAATAGCCTCCTGTCGAACGTTGTTGGTCCAACGAGGAGTTTAAAGTTATTTTGAGAGGTTGGCAAGTGGAATTTTTTTATTTGTGCGACTTTTTCACAAGCCTACATAAATTAAGTGCCAAATGCTACATTTTTAGTTTGCCATAGACATTTGAGAGCCAAGAAAGAAATTGAAAAAGAATACACTGTACCTTTTACATTTGAAATATACGGGGACGAAATCAACGATATAGTTTTATCTGCGATCAGAAAAATCAAGACGGATCATAGAATTAAAAAGACTAACAATTACTTCTTTGTTTCTGTTCGTAATGGACTTGAAGATATTGCGAACGAATCTTTACGAAAAGATAATCTATCAAATAATAGTGTTTACTATAATTGGTTAAATGAGGAAGATAAAAAATAAGAAAAAATTAACACCGGGAACTAGGCGGATACTAGGTAAATTGAGAATGAACTGAACTTTGATGGACGTGCCTACTTGTTTTAAAAGGGAGTGGGAAGAATTAGCATATAATCTAAAAGTGGTTCACGAGGGCCATATGTCTAAGGAGGATTTTATTACCATTTATTTAAATTCCATAAAAAAGAATTTAAATAAACAAAAAACGTAACAGATAATAGTGTCAGAAATATGAATTATTATGGGAATGTATTAGTCCTATCTAATGAAGCATTCAACTATTAATATAAAAGGGTGTAGACCCACCCTTTTATATATTAGCTCCTATGGACACGATTATTCACTTAATCACTGATTGCAAAGGTTTGAAACCTATAAACCTACAAATGTTGTGATTAAAAGTGAACTGTTATCAAAATATACTTTTAAAACAGGTATTTCATATGACTGTAATGATCACAGAACGTTCTGCTTTTATCCGACCAGGAGTCAGTAGCGCCAGTGATTTGTAAAAATCAACGAGGCAATGTTCGGTTTATCTGCATAAATTATCAACAATGAACTTTGACGGCGCCTATAATTAAAAAGGACAAAATAACAAAAACTAGAAAACAAACCTAACTTGAAAAGCACATTTAATCATTAATATTTAATCTCTCATCCCATTCAAATTCCTTATCTTTTAAATAAGAATAAAGGTCATTATCTTCAGTTACCCTATATGAACCATGCACAGAAGGTTCACTTATTAGTATTTGATTTTTATATACTGATATTTTTGTAGAAGGATAATTATTGGGGTAACTAAGTACAAGCTCGTAATAATCTTCGCTTGAAAATTCAGGGTTATTTTTTTTAAGTTTGGTGTTTGAAAGGATTTTAGATATATCTGAGATTGTTTCGCCATCGTTTATACTTATCACGTTTATTGTTTCTGAGTCGCGTTTGCGTTGTTCTATTCTGACCATGATAATTTCTTCATCGTGGTTAAATTCACTTCTAACTATATCCATTTCATCGTTAAAAGTAGTATATTTCATCTGGTCATAAATAAAAAAAGATACTAATACAGCCCCAAGAATGATAAAAGTCCATAGCACCCACTTCTTTTTGTTTTTCATAGTTACCCCCATTTTTTATATAAATTTATAATTAATACCTTTAATTGTATCAATTTTTTTTTAAAAAAAAAGTATTGGGTTAAATTTAACCCAATACTTTTTACTATTTTTTAGTTTGTGTAGCTAATCCAGCTACCATTAGATTGTTGCACTCGTTTAACGATATATGCAGAAGACGGTTCATGAATGTTTCCTTGCATATACATTTGCTGTTGATTTTGTTGATTACTCCATAAATCTAGCGCCACGAATTCAATTTCCACTTGGACGTAGTTCTGGTTACTTAACAGATTTTCAAGTCGTTCAAAGGCAATAGCCCCACCCCTTACGTAAGAAGCAATAGCACTATCATTCTGATTTTGGGCAATATCAACCATACCGTATGCTACGGAAGAAATTGTTGTGACAGTTCGCCAAATAATAGACTTAGTGAAGATACTGCCACCCCAGTTAAATCCCAAACAACTTCATCATATCCTGCGCCATATTGCAATTCGTCGTGGAAAGCCATATGAGCTTTTTCTGCATCTCGAACTTCTGAAAGATTCATAATTCTTGTTTTCAAAAGCTTTTTGAACCTTTTCCTTATTTTCTCTTGCAGGATATTGAAGAGCCAAATTTAACAAATGAAAATTTTTTTCTTTTTCTATAAAAGAAGCCAAAATACGGTTTCTTTTAAATTCTGAATACTTATTAATCAGGTCTTTTCTTGTACGAATCGAAAAATCACCTTCCATATAATCCCTCCTAAATCTATTACTTAAAAAAGAGATAATGTATATATAATTATAAACCAAAAAACAGAATGTATGTTCTTTTTATTGGTATTATTTATATAAATATTATGAATTTTCAAGCAGTAGGAGATATTAGTCGGTTCTTGTCGCATATGTTGAAATTCATTTTTGTGCAATATTTTCCGATGTCTGTCTTATGTAAAATCTATATAATTAGCGGGGCGTTTACCTTAAGTGTATAGGTGAAATAGTTGATGCTGATAAATAAGGTTAAAACCATGGGTGTGTCTATTAAAACAAGGTTTATTTATTTTCTTCAAACCCTCTTTTATTTATTAGAAAGGTTATGATAAACTATTGACCTCTCTCAAACAAATAGAAGTATCAACGTTTCAAGGTATCATTGATATGGATGAGACCTATTTCTTGTACTCTGAAAAAGGCAAAAAGAATATCAAAGGACGAAAATCGCGTAAGCGTGGTGCTTCCGCAAAGAAACGTGGTATCAGCAAAGGGATGAATATTTATCAATTCAAATCAGATGGTAAAGTTCGCACCAAAGGGTTTTATCACATTCAGAACGTTAATAACTACCATCGACGTCTAAAGGGTTGGATACAGCGTTTTAATGGTGTGGCGACTAAGTATTTGGATAATTACTTAGCGTGGTTCCAGACCTTAGAAAGCATCAAACACCAACGAAATGAAGTTACAATTAACGACTTCATTATTTCGGGGAATTTAATTCCAAATATAGAAACTTATAATACACTTAGATTATCAGAGTTTAATGCATAAGATTAAAGCTTTATTCAACTAACATAAGTAGTTGCGTGGAATATGAAATTAGTGAGTAACGATACAAGTTGGTGTGAATACTACTACTGATAAAATTATATGGAGGTTTTTGATATGGGAGTATTATCAGCATCACCAACTAATATGGACCACTGTATTGAAGCGTGTGCAAAGTGTGCAAGAGCTTGTGAAGAGTGTACAACAGCGTGTTTACAAGAACCAGATGTGCAAGCAAGAGCTCATTGTATTCAAACTTTAAATGATTGTGCAGAAATTTGTTTGCAGGCTATATCTTATATGGCAAGAAACAGTGCATTCGCAAAACAACTCTGTCAATTATGTGCCACAATTTGTGAAGCGTGTGCGATTGAATGTGAAAAGTTTCAAGATGCACATTGTCAGGAATGTGCTAAAATTTGCCGCGAGTGTGCAGAAGCTTGTCGTCAAATGGCTTCTTAATTACTCATTATTGCATTAATGGCGTGCGTTAGTTGAATAAAAAAAGCGGAACTTCCCCCCCTTTTTAAGGTGACCCCAAATCCTTGTCCGTATCCGTTCTTAATTTTCTTGTCAGTAGTGGATTCACGCTTTCTTTTCGCCATTAATTCATCTCCCGAAACAAAAATAACCTCTTATGGACATCTTATCCGAAGAGGTTATTTTAATCAATCTTTATTATAAATAATCAATCTTTATTACAAATGATCATTCTTTGTTTTAAATAATCAAACTTTATTATAAACCTACATCAGGTTTTTACTCAAACAAAAAAGAACCGAGAAGGAGTACCAACGGTACGCTCCCGATTCTGATTAGAGTGATACATAAGAACCGATACATAAGTGCCTCCGCTTTCCCTTCTTTGTAAAAACTACTTACAGATTGTAAGAAGTAGTTACATTTTGTAAAAGAGAGTTACGGGGAGACAACAAGTGGTTTTGTTCTTTAAAACCTTATTCAACAGTAACTGATTTTGCCAGATTTCTTGGCTTATCAACATCACAGTCACGGTGTAGTGCTGCATAGTAAGAAATGATCTGTAATGGTAGCACGGACACAAGTGGTGTTAATAATGGATGCACAGTAGGAATCACAAAGGCGTCACCTTCACGATATAGCTCTTCTGGGCTGATGATACATGCATTAGCACCACGTGTCACCACTTCTTGCACATTTGAACGGATTGAACTATTCACGTGTTCTTGAGTCGCTAAGGCAATGACTGGTGTACCTTCTTCAATTAAAGCAATCGTACCGTGCTTCAATTCCCCACCAGCAAATCCTTCTGCTTGAATATATGAAATTTCTTTTAGTTTAAGTGCACCTTCTAATCCGACGAAGTAATCTAATCCACGTCCGATAAAGAAGCAATTGCGTGTCGTTGATAAATAATCACGCGCAATTTGTTCTAACTGGTCTTTCTGATCACACAATACTTCCATCGCATTACCGACAATCGCTAATTCTTTTAACGGATCAAAATCCAGTGTTAAACCTTTAGCGCGTGCTGTATCAACAGCTAAAATCGCTAAAACAGCCATTTGTGCTGTGTATGCTTTCGTTGAAGCAACAGCAATTTCAGGCCCTGCGTGTAAGTGTAATGTGTAATCTGCTTCACGAGAAAGGGTAGATCCAGGCACATTTGTAATGGTTAGTGCTGGATGACCTAATTTATTTGTTTCAACTAATACAGAACGTAAATCAGCTGTCTCACCACTTTGAGATATAAAGACGAACAGTGGCTTTTCAGATAGTAATGGCATATTGTAAGAGAATTCGCTTGCAATGTGCACTTCTGTTGGCACTTGAGCGATTTTCTCCAAAAATTCTTTACCAATTAAACCAGCATGGTAACTCGTTCCTGCTGCAATAATATAAACGCGATCGCAGTCTGCCATAGCTTGACGAACATTTTCGTCTAGTTTAATGTCGTCATTTTCATTTTGGTACTCTTGAATGATTTTGCGCATCACAAATGGTTGCTCATCGATTTCTTTTAACATGAAATGTGGATAAGTGCCTTTTTCGATGTCACTAGCATCAATTTCAGCTACAAAAGGATCACGATCGACCTTTGTTCCATCAAGCTTTTGGATCGTTACTTGATCTTTTTCAACTAAAACGACTTCTTCATCCATTAATTCAACAAACTGATCAGTTACTTGTAGCATTGCCATCGAGTCACTTGCGACCACATTAAAGTCGTCACCTAATCCAACTAATAATGGGCTTTTATTCTTCGCAACGTAAACAACGTCTTCTTGTTCACGATCTAATACAGCTAAGGCATATGAGCCGTGTAATAAGCCAATTGTTTTACGAAATGCTTCTAGTGTACTACCTGATTCTTTTTCAAAGCGTTCAATGAGTTGAACAATGACTTCAGTATCTGTTTCACTGACAAAGTTCACGTCAGATAAGTATTCACTTTTAAGCTCTTGGTAATTTTCAATAACACCATTATGAACTAAAGTAAATCTTCCTGTAGAACTTTGGTGTGGGTGAGCGTTGGTTTCGCTTGGTTCGCCGTGCGTTGCCCAACGTGTGTGGCCAATACCGATATTGGTTGCTACGTTTTCATCGACAGCTTCTCTTAGCGTGGCAATACGACCTTTCACCTTAAATAAATCGGTATCCTCTTGTGAACGAACCGCAATACCAGCTGAGTCATACCCACGATACTCCAACTTTTCAAGTCCTGTTAGTAAGATTTCTTTTGCATCTTCATTTCCAATATATCCGACAATTCCACACATATGTGTTACCTCCTAATCGAAAGAGGCAAACAAATGCATACCAATATGAGGGGCGTTTGTTTGCCCCTTTCTCGTTATAATTTTGATCACCTTGTAAGAAGTGGTTGTGCATAGAGTCACCTCTATGTTTTCACTTCATACATGACAGTTGAGGTGTGGCAACCGGGAGGCATCCGCCGAACACTCGATGAACCTCCTCCTCGTCAACTATTTCTAATTTCCGACCTAGAAATAGTCCTGGCGCTTTCAAAGAATCCCTAATCTTAAGCTCCTTTCCTTTCTTGAATAAAGTCCTTAGCAAAAAGGGCTACCCACATTTTACTTATTTTTGAAGTTAGGGTCAATCACTTTTTTAATAATCAAGGAAAGCATAAGGAATGGTCAAGTCATCCCCTATGCTTACTTTATCCTATGCATCTTTCAAGCCATATGTTTCTTCAATAACGGTAGAAACTTTATCCACGTATTTTTCACATTCCTCTTTGGTAGGTGCTTCGACCATCACGCGAACGACTGGCTCTGTTCCTGAAGGTCTTACCAACACTCTTCCTTTATTACCCAACTTTGCTTCGACATGATCAATTTCCTCTTGAATCGTCTGATCCATTTGTACTTCTTGTTTATTAATCACACGTACATTTTTTAATACTTGTGGGAATTTCTCCATTTCAGCTGCTAATACTGAGAGTGGTTTTTCCGATTCACGCATGGCATTTAAGAGCTGCAAACCAGATAACATCCCATCACCCGTCGTATTATGATCTAAGAAGATAATGTGACCTGATTGTTCCCCGCCAAGACTATAATCATTAGCTCTCATTTCTTCCATGACATAACGGTCTCCGACGGCTGTTTTAACCGTATCAATATCTAGTTCGTCTAACGCTCGATAAAGACCAATATTACTCATCACTGTTGTGACGATCGTGTCTTTTTTGAGACGCCCCTGTTTTTTCAATTGCTTACCACAAATGTACATAATTTTATCGCCATCTACGATATTACCCTTCTCATCGACAGCAATTAAGCGGTCACCATCGCCATCAAAAGCTAAACCAACATCCGCTCCTTGCTCGATGACTGTTTCCCTAAGTTTCTCTGGACTTGTTGAACCATAACCATCATTAATATTAGTTCCATCTGGTGATGAACCAATGGATAAAATATCAGCTTCTAAGTCTGCAAACAAATGTGAAGCTAATGAAGAAGTGGCTCCGTGTGCACAATCGAGGACAACTTTTAGTCCATCAAAGTCTGTATCAACCGTTTGCTTTAGATGTTGTAAATATTTCTGACCAGCTTCAAAATAATTCATCGCTTGACCGACATCTACACCAATCGGTCTTGGAAGTTCTTCAGAATCATTTTCTAACAATTCTTCTATAGCTTCTTCCTGCTCGTCGGAAAGTTTAAACCCATTCTCGCCAAAAAACTTGATTCCGTTGTCTTCAACTGGGTTATGTGAAGCTGAGATCATCACGCCAGCCTGTGCTCCTGAGGCTTTCGTTAAGTAAGCGACACCTGGAGTGGAAATAACGCCTAAGCGCATAACGTCAACTCCAACGGACAGAATGCCTGCAACTAATGCCCCTTCAAGCATTTCTCCAGAAATACGTGTGTCCCTTCCGACGAGTAATTTCGCTTTCTCAGTTGTATTTTTAGTTAGTGTATAGGCACCATATCTTCCAAGCTTAAAGGCTAGTTCTGGTGTTAATTCTGTATTAGCAATTCCTCGGACACCATCTGTCCCAAAATATTTTCCCATTCTTCATTCCGCTCCTTCATTTCATACATCCATATCATTCGAACTTACCTAATCTATTCTGACCCTTATTCTGTCTAAATCTGTTGTTACTTCAATATCTTCAGGACCTTCTAGTTGAACAGGTATATAAAATTCACCTTCCACATAACCATCTGCATCAATCCAGGCTCTAATATCATCAGGATCTAGGTTATCTAAATCATCACTCGTACCAGACACCATAACATCTATAATTGGCTCATCTGGCTCGATAAACGTAACCTCTTGCTCCTCTGTTACATTTTCTATTTCAATCTCCACATCTTCTACCAGATCTTCAACAGCCTGATCAACAACTACCTCAACCTCTACGGTATTTGGCTCAATTCTAGTTGTACCTCTCGGCAATGGTAAATCAACATCCACCGTTGTCGTTTCAGTTATATCGGATAAGTCAACTTGCACAGCTTCGAGCAAATTAATATCATTTAAACGGTCGATTGAACCAAATACTGTTGCTGACACAGGATTCATATTAATATCTTGTAATATTAAATCATCAGGCAATTCTCCTGTTGTTTCGTATGTTAATGGATAACGCTTTTCGCTCATTGAAACGTCTGCTTCAACGTCAACTGTCGAAGGATCAACATAGACACTTAACTCATTTCCTTGTGTATCATATACACGAACGGGGGCATCATGTGCTATTCCATCTTGTGAAAGCTCTGTAAAACTTACAATTGCTTTCACCATAGCAATTCGGTCGATTTCAGCACTTGATCCTGTCACTTCTACTTCACTAGGTATAACCTCTGGTGGCCCTGCAAACACCTGAGTTTCATCTATATCTTCTCGTCCAAAATAATCAACTTCTACAGGGAGAGTAACCGACGATCGCTCTTCTATGGTCACATCAACTGTTTGTGGCTCAGTATATACAGAAAGTTGATTTGAAATTCCCGAATGCTCAATTTCCACCTGATGCTCACCTGGGCCAAGTCCATTGAGGTCTATCAGGACATCAAAATTACGTTGTCTTACCGTTTGGGTAATCACACTTCTTGGCCCTTCTACCGTTACATTAACAACATCAGGGACACCTCGTACAACATAATCCTCTTCATCTAAAACAACTTGCAGTGGAACATTCTCCATCATTTCTGTATCAGTGGAAGCTGTTGGAAGGAAGATATCGCTTGATCGTGATGTATTAGCCTCATCAATAGCCACCGTTGTATAAAGCAAGATCGCTAAAAATAAAGAAACGACTCTGGTAAACCAAGGGCTCCTAATCCAGTTATCCATTACGTTTACCCCTCCAGCTCCATGCTCTAGAAGATGTTGTTCCTTCTGTTGGACTTAACTCTTTTAGTAGCATTTTTCGTAGTGCTTCCTCATCCAATTTACGATGTAACTCCCCGTTTTTAGTAAGAGAGATACTTCCTGTCTCCTCTGAAACGATAATCGTTAATGCGTCTGTAACTTCACTAACACCCATGGCTGCACGGTGTCTAGTCCCTAACTCCTTTGATATAAACGGACTTTCACTAAGTGGTAAATAACAAGCAGCTGCAACTATTTCATCTTGTCGAATAATAACTGCCCCATCATGTAACGGAGCATTTGGAATAAATATATTAGTCAATAATTCGCTTGTCAATTTTCCATTAACAGGGATGCCTGTTTCGACATAATCCCCCATCCCTGTCTCGCGTTCGATACTTATCAAGGCGCCTATTCTTCTTTTGGCCATGTAGTTACACGATTTAATAATTGCATCAATCGTTTCATGGATGGCTTTTTCCTCAGATTGGGTATTTCTCGCAAAGAAACTACCTCTACCAAGCTGCTCCAACGCCCGGCGAATCTCTGGTTGGAACAAAATAATAACAGCAAGAAACCCCCATGTAATTGCCTGATAAACTAGCCATTGAACAGTTTTCAGTTCTAAGATTGAACTAAAAAACCATATACCAAGGACTACAAATATTCCTTTTAATAATTGGACTGCCTTCGTCCCACGGATTACTGAAAATAATTTATATATAACGAACCATACAAGGGCTACATCAACGACAATCCGTAACACTTGTATTAAATCTAGCTCTTCTAAGGTCATGCCTACACTTCCTTCGCGCATCTATATTCATCAGAAGCCTACTTCACCTTTTTCCATTATATCACATCTTAAAGTCAATTAAATCTTTAGCCTATTAATAATTACCACAATTTAACGGCAAAAAAACGTCGATTGGATTAGTTGTACCTCCAGATCGACGTTGATATGCACTATCTAGACTAAATCAACATTATAAGTATTTGTTACCAAATAACACTTCAATCATATCACTAGCAACATGAGCTGTTCTATTTCCTTCATCTAATAGTGGGTTTACCTCAACCACTTCAACAGATGTAATTATATCAGCGTCATGTAACATTGACATAGCATAATGAGTTTCACGATAAGATGGACCACCTTCAACTGGAGTTCCTGTGCCAGGTGTATGTATCGGATCGATTCCATCAACATCTAAACTCAAGTGGACACCATCTGTTCGCTCTTCTAAGTAGGTGATTGCCTCTTTCATGACTGTTCCTATCCCTTTATGCTCAATATCATGCATTGTATATACTTTTATTCCTAATTCTTTAATCAGTTCTTTTTCACCTTCATCAATAGACCTTGCACCAATAATAACCGTATTCTCTGGCTTCACTTTAGCCTGATTTCCGTTAATCGAAGTCAACATTTCATGACCTATCCCTAAATTGACGGCTAAAGACATACCATGAATATTACCAGATGGTGAAATTTCTGCACTGTTTAAATCCGCATGGGCATCGTACCAGATAATTCCTAGATTCTTATAGGATTCATATAGACCTGCAACAGTACCAATCGCAATACTATGATCTCCTCCTAAAATAAGAGGCATTTCACCTTTACTCTTTATCTCCTTAACCTTTTGGGCAATAGCACTATTACCCTCAGCCACTGCCTCAAGATTTTTTAAACTTGTTTTTGGGTCTACTTGATCTTTACCAACATTATTAACTTTTATATTGCCATGGTCAACGAGATCTATACCCGATTCCATCAGTCTTTTAATAAGACCTGTATACCGAATAGAATCAGGACCAAAATCCACACCAAAATGAGGTTGAGCTATTGTAATAGGTGCACCAACTAGTCCTACTTTTTTTCTCACCGTTATACCCCCTTCATCTGTCGCCATTCTATACTTTAAAAGCATTTGGTTCAACTTGACACAAATTTGAATAAATATACAAACAAAAAGAATGCTATACCCTTTATGGTTTGCTTTTTTTAGATTTATATAACACATACTAGTGAACCAAAATGACAACAAATAAAGAGCTATTTAAAAATGATCCGTCCAATCGAAATGCTAAAACATACTACTGAAAGCAAAATTAATCCCTGAAATAATTGAATTAGCAAAGCGTTTTGAATTAATAAGGCAAAAGCAAAGCCTAACGTTCCAGTAACTACACCTATATAAATAAATCCAATTGCCTTCTCATTGACCAAATCTTTAATCGTTGGAATGTCTTTCTCTTTTCCTACACGGTCTGAATACTTAAGTGTCCACCATAATACTGGGACAATCTTTTTTAAGTAACCTAAAATACTGAAAATTACCCAAGTCATTAGGTATAAGTAAACTAACCAGCCCCAAATAAAGGCATTCCCCAACCCTAGAAGACTTATAATTAAAGCAACTATGTGTGTTACCCAGCCAAAGTAGATGGCGAAGGTCGCAAATAAAAACGAACGATCTAATCGTTTCTTCGAGCGTTTGGTCAAGATTTCACGCATATCCAATAAAAATAAGGTAAAGCCAATTACTAATAACAACCAGCCAATTATTTCAAATGGTGAATAATCCAGCCAGAAAGAAATTATTAGACAGATAATCCCTAATACATAAATCACATAGAGTTTTTTGGACCATTTCATAGAAAAATTATGGGATAAACTAAACATAGGTACTAGCTGATATGAGAACCCAATAATTAATAACGTAAACCATCCTACGACGCCAAGCATGACATGAGACTTAATTAAACTCTCATGATTAAACAATTGACCATACGAGAAATTTATCGCTAATAAAAGCCCCCCGATTACAGTTAGCAAGAAGGAGATCAAAGCTCCTGTAACTAACCATGTCACTATTGTCTTTTCCTTTTGCTTTTTCATCGACATAAACATTTGGAACAAAAACATAAGTACTCCCGTAACAGCTACTGCCCCTCCATATACGACATGATCCAGCTTTACGCCAAGTGACACACTTAACCATATAATTCCTAAAGCTGTCACCCAAAACTGCAAATAACCGAAACGTTCACTCCAAATCGGGGTCATAAATACAACAGGAACCATTTGATACATAGCCCCCATAACTACCATGACAGCAAAACCTAATATCAGTAAATGGGTTGCCATCCACAAGTTAGGAACTCTAAAAACCCCTTCAACAATTAAATCAACATTTTGAAAAACAATCCATTGAGAAGCCACTAAGGCAATCAAACTAAATAAAATAAAGGAAAAGGGGATTTTAATGTCTACTTTCGAAAATGAATTCATTTAACCACCTTACTTCTGAATTATAATTTTAAAACTCCCGTCCTTTTGAGGCTCACATTCATATTGAATTCCTTGCTCGTCTAACTCTTCGAAAAGAAACATAGGTCTTCGGTCATTGATAATCATTAACCTTTCACCTGGATTTAGTTCTTCTAACGCCCCAAGCGTTCGCACCATAGGTTCAGGTGGTCTCATTCCTCGGTTATCTAGAGTCATCATTAATCCTCACCCACTCTTTTATAAAAAACGACTCGCCAATGATCTGGCTCAACTTCTTCATCTTGACAATCAAACCCTTTTCTCTCCATCACCTGATATAAAGGCACCGGTTGAAATGGAACATGTAAAACTAATGCCTGTCCAACATTTAAACATCCAACTGCATTCATGATTTTTTCAAACGGTTCTTTACCTAGCTGTATGTCTTCACGTACATCTAGTTCAATACAATCATTATTCGTATTCATCAAACCACCACCTATATAGGAATCTAATTACATGGTAAACATTATCCAAATGACATGTCGTGATTTGAATCACTAATTACTTAGATTAGAATTTTTTATAAGTATTGATGACTTCTTGTCATAACTATGATGTGCAGTGACCTAGTTGTTAGTGAGCTCAGTGACATTATGGTTTATCGAATAGGATGAAAACGCCCGACAGAAGAAGGATGATTGACGAGACGGCGACTATTGAAGGAGGGGGCGTCCGGTGGAAATAGGCTAATTGACCAAACGATGCTTTATGAATCACACAACGTTAATTAGTTGCCGGCTAATTGACGAAACAGCACTTTATGAAGCTCATAACGTTAATTAGAACCCGGCTAATTGGCGAAACGGCACTTTATGAAGCTCATAACGTTAATTAGAACCCGGCTAATTGACGAAACAGCACTTTATGAAGCTCATAACGTTAATTAGAATCCGGCTAATTGACGAAACAGCACTTTATGAATCACACAACGTTAATTAGTTGCCGGCTAATTGACGAAACGGCACTTTATGAAACTCATAACGTTAATTAGAAGTGCTGATTAACAAATAAGTTACTGAACAATATCTCGATTAAGAGTTAGAAACACAGCTTGTAAACAAATAACCTTTATATAAAAAATACTGAAACGCTCGATATAGCGTTTCAGTATTTTCACATTAAAAAAAGTTGCTTCCCAAAACAGAAAACAACTTTACCTCACAATATTATGGTGGAGCCTAGCGGGATCGAACCGCTGACCTCCTGCGTGCAAAGCAGGCGCTCTCCCAGCTGAGCTAAGGCCCCAGAAAATTGTGTTAGATTATGTAAATGGTGAGCCATGGAGGATTCGAACCTCCGACCCTCTGATTAAAAGTCAGATGCTCTACCAACTGAGCTAATGGCTCACAATGGCTGGGCCACCAGGATTCGAACCTGGGAATCACGAGACCAAAACCCGTTGCCTTACCGCTTGGCTATGGCCCAGTATGGTGGAGGGAGTAGGACTCGAACCTACGAACCCGATGGGAGCGGATTTACAGTCCGCCGCGTTTGGCCAACTTCGCTATCCCTCCATAACTGGTGCCGGCCGAGGGACTCGAACCCCCAACCTACTGATTACAAGTCAGTTGCTCTGCCAGATTGAGCTAGGCCGGCTTTTACACTTAAATTAATGGTGGAGGATGGCGGGCTCGAACCACCGACCCCTTGCTTGTAAGGCAAGTGCTCTCCCAGCTGAGCTAATCCTCCCAAAGCACATTCAAGTGCAATTTAGTTATTTTTAATGACCCATAGGGGATTCGAACCCCTGTTACCGCCGTGAAAGGGCGGTGTCTTAACCACTTGACCAATGGGCCGTATTCATAATTGTCATCTAAGCTTCCTACCGGGCTTGAACCGGTGACCTCATCCTTACCATGGATGCGCTCTACCGACTGAGCTAAGGAAGCACATGGCTCCAGCGGCAGGATTCGAACCTGCGACCAATTGGTTAACAGCCAACTGCTCTACCACTGAGCTACGCTGGAATAATGACATACCATACCTAGTATAGACAATGATTCCAAAAATCTATTCATGTATAACATTATAATTTATTAGCCCGGCAGCGTCCTACTCTCGCAGGGGAAAAACCCCAACTACCATCGGCGCTAGAGAGCTTAACTGCTGTGTTCGGCATGGGAACAGGTGTGACCTCTCTGCCATTACCACCGGACTTTATAGAATTGTGAAGGTTTAAGCACCTTCAAAACTAGGTAAGAGATCATCCAAGTCGAAACACAAGCGTCTTTCACGTTTTGTTGAA
>NZ_JABXWU010000014.1 GCF_014595945.1 Alkalibacillus aidingensis | reverse complement strand
GAATCAGTATCGGGATCACCTTTTAGCTGCGTAGTTTTTTTAATACTGTCCACTTTTTGGGGTGCAGTTCATTGATAGGAGAGCATTTTTATTAGTATGATAAGTCTATTCTTTAGGTTCAAAATCATCAAGTGAATCAACATCCATATAAGTCGGTACAGCTAACCCAATTCTAGCGCCTTCATAGCTTGGTCCTAAATCTTCAAATTCACCTTCGTGGTTTTCGTATAAAGCACCATGAGTTGAAGGCATCCAAGGAGAAAGAGAAGCATCTACATCTCCACTTGAAATGGATTCAAACACAACAGCTGGATCAAGCGGAGTAAGTGTTGCATTGTAGCCGTGTTGGTCTAATACAATCTCTGCTATGTGGGCTGTAAACAGCTCTGTATCCCAAGGTGTTGAAGCTAGTTCGATTGATTGACCATCTGCCGGTTCAATTCCTTCAGTCCATTCTGCAACTGTTTCCTGATTTTCATCTACCCATAGCTGAGCTAACTCATCCATCTCTAAATCTTCTTCTTCAGCTTTTAGCATCGCTGCTTCGATGTCAGGAACCTCCCAATAGAAACGCTCAAGGATCGTATAAGCGTTAGGTAAGTCTTCTTTCAGACCGTTTCTGACAATGGTTGCCGCATGTTCTTCGCCTCCAAAGATACCTTTAGGATCCTCTAGGTATTTTAAATCCCATTTGGCAAACTTATAATGTGGCGACCAAGCTGTAATGATAATTGGTTCTTCGTTATTAATGGCTTGATCTAAAGCTGATAACATAGCTCCGGTTGATGAGGTATCTTGCTCCCAGCCATCAAGGTTCTCATAATCCTCTATCACTTGTTCATTTAGTTCCGTTTGGCCAGCACCCGGTTCAAGCCCGGTTATGGTATAATTCATTTCTTCGCTAAGACTTTGGCTTTGTTCCCCGTCCTGCCCGCAAGCAGCTATGATGAGGGATAAAGATAAACTAGCGATTACCCCCAACTTCTTCCAATTAAACATTAGTTATCTACTCCCTTTTGATTGCTACTATTTTTCTGTATGTAGCAATTTTATTAGTTAAGCTTGTAAAATAAACAACTGTTTAAAATGTTACGCTTTCTTTATGGATTACTCAAACCACAAATATGTGTATTACTTACAAATAGTAATTAAAGCTTATGATTAAATAACCTTTAGATGTTAAATCCTTATGAATTCTAGATCTACCTCCGTATAAGTTTAAAATAATCAAGATATTATGATTTTTTAAAAGAGTTTACGTAAAAAAACTTGCTGACTAACCATAGTCAGCAAGTTTTTTGGGAATTAAATCGTCCAACGATCTGTCACAATCGCGACGAGTTTCCATTCTTCTTGTTCGTTTTGTTCAAAAACGAGGTTGACGGAACTATAATCCATGGCAGCCTCTTCTTGATCATCTTCACCAGCATGGAAGTATTCAACCGTGTGAGCATCCGGGAAAAATTCATCGATATTGTTGATCATATTCCCACGGGCTTGATATTCATCAAATAACACTTCATCTGGAAAACGATAATCATTTAGGTAAATGTGTTCGTCATGATATTCAAGAGGTGTCAATTCGATAGGGTGACCACTACCGTCTTGTACGCCCCATTCATAAACGGTATCATCAGTGTTGAAGTTCGCAACTTCTTCTTTATCAAAAACTAAGTCATCCTCACTGACATTAACATATGGTGAAAAGAGGAGACCTTGGTCCTCATGAACAAACTCTGCAATTTCGTCGTAATTTTCCTCAGCTAGTTGCTCTATAATTACTTCTGACTTTTCGGTAACCACTCTGTCTGGATCTTGGTCAGACTCTGGAACCTCTTCAGCCTCTTCTTCGGCTTCATCATGATCTTCCGTCATCTCATCCTCACGTTCTTCACCTGCTTGTTCATCATCATCCGCAGCATTCGGTTGAGCATTATTATCTGCTCCTTCCTCCTGTTCAATTGGTCCATCTCCAGCCTCATCAGCTATATCATTACCTGTATAACTTAATGCAATAAACGCTACAATTACTACGGCAGCTACAGTTGTCACTCCAACAGCTATGCGTCGCATGAACATCCTCCTTTTGTCCTTCTGATCATATTTTTCAGCAGTCTTCATCAGTTCAGCATGCATGCTTTCAATGGTATCTTCATCCATTTTATATTTAGGAAAAGATTTCAATTCTTTCTCCAGCTTTTTATCATTAAAATCACTCATTTTGAAATCCTCCTTGGACTTTCCCAAGTGCTTTTAGGGCCCTAGAATAAGTAGTTCTTACTTTTTGGTTTGACCAATCTAATACTGACGCAGTCTCATTTATGGACAATTCCTTAATTGCACGCAAAATGAGCACTTCCCGATAGTTATTCTTAAGTGAGTTGATGGAATCGTAAAGTTCTCGCTTGGATTCATCATTACTTATGATTGATTCCGGAGTGTTGTGGTGTCCAAGCCCAATCGCATCTTCTAAAGCAACATTTTGGTCATGACCACGGCGTTTATTTTTGCGTATTTCGTCAATGGCCACATTGCGCGCAATGCTAAAGAGCCAGGTTTTTGGACTAGATCGACCATCGAATTTATCGAGCCCTTTAATGGCCTTAATAAAAACTTCTTGTACTAAATCTTCGACGTCTGTCCTACCGGTATAATAAATGAGAAAGTTGTATACGTCTTGGTTGTATTGGTAAAACCAGTCGGAAACGATTTCTTTTCTAGACATGTCTGATTGCCTCCGATTACTAAATTCACTACATTAGACGACAAGGTCACAGCTTTGTGTCAGTAGAATGATAATTTTTTATGTGAATCTCTTTTAGGATGTAGCGTGTTAATTTTATTGTATAAAAAAAGGAATTGGCTATAAAAGCAATTCCTAAATGGACTTAATGTTGTTGAGTGGCAATAATTTGGCTTGCATTAGTGTTTACCAATGGATTTAGGTTATACCTAGTTATAAGTGGTGGTTATAAGTAAACCTCAATATCATCAGCATGGACTTCCTTTAAATTTTGGATATGGTTACTTAATCGATCTTGGAATTCAAGAGAAGTGGTATCCTCTTCCTGAAAAGTTTCTTCAATATAATACAAAGCATGTTCACTTACGATATGGTTAATTTCCTGGCGTTGATATAAAATCTCTTCAATTTCCATCCCTAAACGCTCAGATTGATGCTCCCAAAATTCAGCATCTTCCTGCATCATATGTTCAACCATTCCACTATCTTGAAAATGCTCGAGTTGTTGGTCGACCTCATCTTGACTATAATCAAACCCCATTTCCTTTGCCTCATGGAGGAGTAACTCCCCGGTGATATGACGATCAAGCGCCTCTTCAAGTGAATCCTCTTCACCAAAATAATGACTAATCAAGACATCTTCAACAGTGATATCTTCGCCATAGACCTGAGCGATAACATCGTCAGTTTCATAATCTAAGTCCGATCCACAAGCCGACAATAGTACGAGTAGGGTGAAAATAGATAATTTTTTCATGAGTGAACTCCAAGTAAAAAATCTAGTTTAAGTGTAGCAATTGAATAGGGGAGAAGCAATGCTTGGTTTGATGTTGGGTGTTGGGAGTATGAGTTCTGCTCGACGCCGGATTGGGATTGGTGACGGACGGATGGGGTGTGCTGACAGTCGGATGAGAGGCGCTGACGGACGGATGAGGTGTGCTGACGGACGGATGAGAGGCGCTGACGGACGGATGGGGTGTGCTGACAGTCGGATGAGAGGCGCTGACGGACGGATGGGGTGTGCTGACAGTCGGATGAGAGGCGTTGACGGTGGGACAGAGGGTGCTGACGGACGGATTAAACGAACTGAGAGTCGAACACCTACCTGACAACACTTGAAAAGAACCGAACATATATTCCTGTTTATGGTATAATAGAGTTTATTCTGTATAATAAATTCTAGGAGTTGATTCAATGATTGTGAAAAATCATGAAATTCCCTTGAAACTACTTAAAGCTTCTGCAGCTCATCAAAGACTTTTTCAAAATCATCGAGAATTTCGAAGGATTGAAAATGACCTATACCGTGAGCGCTCAGGTTATGTTGGTGAGCTTAGAGTTGACTACCCATTGAGTAGACTTAATTTTACCCCTTTCATCTTACACGATTTACGTCTTCGCCTATTTCAAAATCACTTCCAAATGGATACTACATTAATTACCGATCGATTCATTCTAATTATCGAAGTGAAAAATTCAGCGGGCATCCTATCATTTAATTCATCATTCAACCAAATGATTCAAACATTGAATGGCCAAGTTAAAAATTATGATGATCCCCTAATTCAAGTTGAAGAACAGAAGCACCAACTTCGTCAAAGAATTGATTTTTTCAACGGTCCAAACCTTCCAATCGAAACCGTCGTCGTCATGGCAAACCCGAAAGCTATCCTTGATATTTCTGCAAATGACCAACCCCACCTTCAGAGAGTCATTCCAATTTCCCTTCTTACTAATAAAGTCCGAGAAATTTCCGATCAATTTAGCCAAAGGATTATTTCCCAACAAGAAACTTCTGAATTAGCTCATTATTTTAAAGATCACCATGAGTATGCAGGTTTTAAAATGGAAGACCACTATAATATTGATGTTGGTGATTTTCGAAAAGGGGTTTTCTGTCCGTACTGTGGTGCGCTCGGCATGAATAGGACTAAGCGACGTTGGGAATGCAGGAGATGTCATGGTCGTAATAAGGATGCTCACCTCAATGCATTCAAAGATCACTTCCTACTAATAAGCCCCGAAATTACCAACCGAGGATTACGAGATTTTCTTCAGATTAGTTCGCCGAGCACCTCTAAAATTCTACTCAATCAATCGAGCTTTGAAAAAATAGGTAAAACAAATACTCGTAAATATTTAATGAATTTCGATTATCAAAGTGATTTTGGTTATTTATTGAAGTGAACAAAGTATCTAACAATACTGCAGTGAGAGTTGGACAAGGGTGGTTGACAGTCGGACAAACGCCACCCACGGTCGGACGAGGGGACACATCTGAAGCTCCTTCAAAAATAGTTTGTGGAGATTGGGCATTATAATGTTGTTTTTTTTTGTAGTGAGTCACTATGTTATCATAGCCCCAAATGTGTTTTATTTAAATGAAGGGGAGTTAAAGTTGAGTGAGTTCAATATTATATATGAAGATAATCACTTATTAGTGGTGGATAAGCCGGTAAATGTGCCGGTGCAGGCGGATCGATCGAAGGATGAGGATCTTTTAGAGAAGTTGAAGAGGTTTATCAAGGTTCGTGATGAGAAGCCGGGGAATGTTTATTTAGGGTTGGTTCATAGGTTGGACCGGCCGGTTGGTGGTGTAATGGTGTTTGCGAAGACATCGAAGGCAGCAACACGACTATCAGATCAGGTACGGAGGAATGTGGTTCAAAAAGAGTATCTGGCAGTGACGCGTGGAATGCCTGATGAGCAGCAGGCCAGACTGAAAAACTACCTATATAAAGATAGGAAGAGAAATCAAGTGTTTGTAACTCGGAAAAATCAGAAGCAGGCGAAGAAGGCAGTTCTTGACTATGTAGTGTTAGGCCATGATCAAGGACTCACGCTAGTGAAAGTGAAACTACATACGGGGCGTTCCCACCAAATTCGCGTGCAACTAGCGAATATCGGGTGTCCACTTTATGGTGATCAGAAGTACGGGGCGAAGGTAAATAAGCCAGGTCAGCAGATCGCACTTTGGTCGCACAAGCTTGGAATTGAACATCCGACTTTAAAAGATGAACGGAACTTCACCTCAACGCCACCAAATGAACACCCGTGGTCAAGATGGGTGGATCTATTTTAAACTGAAAGTGAACACCCGTGGTCAAGATGGGTGGATCTATTTTAAACTGAAAGTGAACACCCGTGGTCACGATGGGTTGACCTATTTTAAACTGAAAATGAACACCCGTGTCCACGAAAAACCTATTTTAACTATATAAGAACACCTGTGGTCACTTCGCTAAGTGAGGGTTATATTAGAGTGAATGACGTGTTCGGTATGTGGTTAGGATTAGTCTTTATAATCTGAATAATTACACTTTTAATTATGGCGAAAAAATGTCTTTTATTTGAAATGTGGTTGAAAATAAAAGCATTATTGAGTAATTCAAAGCATTTGTCCAATGTACACGCTTCCATCAGATTAGGTGGTTGAAAAGCACTGTGATATCATTATTGTGTTTTGTGTGAAAAGCGATGTCTTCCACACACAACAAGTTAAACGATCATAGAAAGGAAGCCAAAAATGATATCAAGAATTAGACAAGAATGGTTTGGAAATGTGAGAGGTGATGTGCTTGCAGGAATTGTGGTTGCGTTAGCGTTAATTCCTGAAGCGATTGCGTTCTCCATTATTGCTGGTATTGACCCGATGGTTGGGCTTTATGCATCATTTTGTATTGCGGTGGTTATTGCTTTTATCGGTGGACGTCCTGGTATGATATCGGGTGCTACTGGTGCAATGGCTTTACTGATGATTACGCTTGTTGCAGATTACGGTTTACAGTATTTATTAGCAGCGACGATTTTAACTGGTATTTTACAAATATTATTCGGTGTTTTTAAATTAGCTGCGATTATGAAGTTTGTCCCACGTTCGGTGATGGTGGGATTTGTTAATGCGTTAGCAATTCTTATCTTAACGTCACAGTTTGAACATTTTCACGGTGAAAACTGGGTGATGTATGCATTAGTTGGTTTAACGTTAGCAATTATTTATATTCTTCCACGATTTGTAAAATCAGTTCCATCTCCATTGGTGGCAATTATCGTGATTACATCTGTGGTGATCTTTATGGGAATCGATGTACGTACAGTTGGGGATTTAGGTAATTTAACGCAACAGTTACCAATATTCTTAATTCCAGATATTCCACTTAACTTTGAGACATTACAAATTATTTTCCCATATGCATTAGCACTTTCTATTGTAGGTTTACTAGAGTCATTATTAACGGCTAATATTGTCGATGATATGACCGATACAGAAAGTGATAAGAATAAGGAAAGCAGAGGTCAAGGTTATGCCAACGTGACGGCTGGATTTTTCGGTGGTATGGCTGGTTGTGCGATGATCGGTCAGTCAGTTATTAATGTCAAATCTGGTGGTAATGGGCGTTTGTCATCACTGGTTGCCGGTGTCTTCTTAATGTTCTTAATCATTGCGCTCGGTGGTATCGTGGTTCAAATTCCAATGGCTGCACTAGCAGGGGTGATGATTATGGTTTCGATTGGGACGTTTGATTGGTCATCCGCCCGAAATCTTCATAAACTGCCGAAAACGGACGCTGCAGTGATGTTAACGACCGTGGGTACTGTTGTTTACACGCACGACCTATCTAAAGGCGTTCTAGCTGGAGTATTATTAAGTGCGATTTTCTTCGCTGCAAAGATTTCTAAAGTGAAAGTCACAGAGCAGATTGCTAACAACGAAATGAAAATGATTTACAAGGTTGAAGGTCAACTGTTCTTCGCTTCAGTTACGGATTTCCTTGATCAGATTGATTTTGAGCAAGGTCATTGGGAAGAAGTAGAAATTGATCTAACGCATGCGCACTTGTGGGATGACTCGGCTATAGGTGCATTAGATAAACTTGAAGGAAAATTCGAGCAAAATGGAACGGTAGTAAGTTATACTGGATTAAACGGTGAGAGTAAAGCTCTAAAACAAAAGATTGGTGGCTTGTCTTCAGGCCATTAATCATAGCTGAGGTGATTGATGATGTATAAAAGCATTTTACTTGCAAGTGATGGGTCCGATCACTCGTTGAGATCTGCTAATCACGCCATCCAACTAGCAAAATGTTCAGGTGGAAAAATCGATCTCGTTTACGTCGTTGATGGTGACACGTCTAAACAGGATGTCTTACATTATTCGAATAAATATGAGATTGCTAAGGCGAGACGAGCGAAAGTGAGTAGTGTTGAAGAACTATTAACAGAAGAAAACGTTGAATATGAGGTTCATATTCTTCATGGTGAGCCTGGCCCTACGATTGTAGAGTTTGCCAACAATCATGACTTTGATTGCGCGGTGGTAGGAAGTCGTGGGTTAAATAATCTACAGACGATGATTTTAGGTAGTGTAAGTCACAAAGTGGCCAAGCGTGTTGAATGCCCGGTGTTAATCGTTAAATAAGTTCAAAGTTAAAAAGAGGCAGTTCCTAAAGCCCTTTTTGAAATGAGTAAAACCAGTTGTGAATGATGATATTCACGACTGGTTTTATTTAGTAAGTATTCTGATTCATGCTCTTAGTTTGTTAAAAGTTTATTTTGTTAGCTCAACCCACTATTTGACTTACAACCTTTTAAGTTTCTTCGACCTTGAGTGGATATTCCCGGAAATGGTGTTTATTTAATAACTCAAACCCCTTTAAAACCGGCTGATCTTGGTTTAATGACAAGATTAACATGATCAGTTGACGATTAGGGTGGGTTACTAAATCGGTCTCTGAAGGAGTGCAGTCCGTATGTGGGTGAGAATGAAATTAGCTAATAGTTGTTCTTTCTGGTGCTTAATTTGGTCGATGACGTTAAGAAGATCATCAGGTTTAACTAGAAACCTTTTGCTAGATTTAAGTTGGTTATGTAGAATCCAGAAGTGCTCCGCTCGTTCAAATTTCCCTGATAATAGTCCACAGCATTCGTATGGGTAATGGACCTTAGCATGGTTGAGCAGGTCCTGGTAACACTTTTTAGAAATGAACAAAGTATTCATTTGGACAAATCATTTCCTTTTGAAAAATGGTGATTTAAAAAAGTTCTCAAATTTGGTTGATTGAGGTGTTTCAGGCTCCGTCTTTTGCTCGTTTAATGTGGATTGGCTGTTGTTGAGTGGAGCACGTGGATGCTGCTTTTGTCTATTAGTATATTTTTGTGCCTTGAATGCGCGATTGGTGTTATGCTTCATCGGTCGTTTTTCAACCTGTTTAGCTTTGTGCTTCATCTGCCGTGTGGTCTTAGGTTTTGGGTACTGTTTTTTCTGTGGTTTTATTGATTGAACCTCATTAGATTGATTAATAAGTTGTTGCAGTTGATGAAAGTCAGATGCTTGCTTGAGTTGGTTAGCAGGTTTATTTACCTTAGGTTCTGTGTTGGTACTAATCGAAGTGCTATCGTTATTGACTTGGTTTAAGTCTTGTATTGCTGATTGGGTGAAGGATTCTATGGACTGGCTATCTCCTGAGTCTGATTCTTTTACTTGGTTTGTTTGGATTTGATTTTTGACACCAGTCAGCTCCTTTTTGACATCTGCTAACATCTTAAGAATGTCATTGATCTCGCTTGAATAGTTCTTTGGTGCCTGTTGCTTAGGGGGTGAATCCTCTTTAGGTTGTCGCCCTTCTTGGTTAGGCTGTTTTTCCTGATGTTCTTGCAATACGTTCAAACCCCTTTCTAATCGTTCCATTTTATTTTTCAACTCATGGACTTCGCTTTTGAGAAAGAAGTAGTCTTGAAATCCGTCACGATCGTTCAATTCATGGAAAATTGACTCGTACATATCAATTCGCTCTTTTAATTCTTCTACGTCCTTCGTATTAAATAGTCGATATTTATGCAATGGTAGACCACCTCTTAAGTCCAAAGTTTCCTCATATAGGGATTAGACATGTCGTCACTCATAAACTTGATTATTTTTTCATAAATTGATCAGAGGAAAGATTTAGTTATGTGCTACTTATGGTTCATTTTATGAAAGGGTGGTTGGTCATATGAGCACTGAAGAGGGTAATCGACTATTTAGTCAAATGGATGAGTGGCGTAGAGAAAAAGAGACCTATATGGCTGATATAAAAAAACTGATTAATCAGCAGTTTCGCCAGTCAGATGGTGTGGTAAGTTATTTTTCTTATTCATTGAATTTAGCCGATGTCGGTGAACATATCATGATTGGATCCTATCACGTCTTAAATGTAGGCTCGTCAGCCATAACCAATCCATATATTTGTTTGAAGTTTTCTGAAGATCATCCTTTTCAGTTTTCTGGTAAGTATGTGACCCCGAACACGAGTAATCAGTTGAGGACAGCTGGTTCATGGGAACGAATTCATCAATCAGACGAAGAAATTTGGCTTAAGCCGTTAGGAGAGGCAACCATTAAACCGACTGAACAACTTTCATTTTCTAATTTTCAACTGAAGTGGAAGCAGGATCTGCCTATTCAAGCGAGTTTGCGTGGCTACACCTATTCGGATCAACAGAAAGAAGGAACACCTGCAGTCAATCAGTTTAATGTTTCTAAAGTCAATTAGGAAAAGGGGTAGAGCGATGTCTGATCAACAACAGGATCATTTATTAAAACGTTTGGTTGAACAACATTTAAGAGAACCAAGTGATGACCGTTCTTTAGACGCCTTGTTATTATATTTACTGAAACTAGAAGCGGGGAACCCTGGAAGTGCCGAACTTCAACATGCAGATGAATCGATTGTTGAGCGTTTGATTGCTGAAGAACGTGAAGATTTGGAGAAAATTTTAGCATGGTTAAAGGGAGAACAGGAATAATCAGCTGAATTTGGACATACCTCTTAGTATGGGGGGCATTATATGGATAAAGTTAAAATTAGGACAAACCATTTAGTCATATTTGCATTCATTTCATTTTCGGTCGTATTACTAAATGCAAGTTTTATTTCTATAAATGAAGGGTTAAATATGACTTATACGGGGGCGTCACACAACTTAATTCCTTTTGAAACGATCGTAACTTACCTATTAAATATAGATCATTATCCTTTTGCGGTCTGGTCGAGTTATATATTTGGAGACATTTTATTGTTTATGCCGTTAGGGATGTTGTTACCACTTTTGTTATCACAAGTAAAGCAGTTGAGGCAAGTGATCATGATCGCAGCCAGTCTAAGCTTACCTATAGAGATTATTCAAGTATTAATGGGAATCGGATTATTTAGTGTTGATCAAATTATTTTACACATAATTGGTGCAATGGTTGGCTTTCTATCGATTAGAATTGTTAAAAGAATAATGGAGTAAGTAAGCGCCTGTGTCGGAAAAGTGTTCATTCGATACGGGTGTTTTTGTCTTTGCTGGGAAATGTTTAATGATTATAATCGTATTAGGGAGACTAATTCAAGAGTAATGAATCAAGCTATGAGGGTGTGATTCATTTTAAGACGGCTTTCCATACTAAAGAAATAAAAGGGATGAGATGTTTTATGAAGCGTCGCGTGGAAAGGTTTACTTTTGAGGGTAAAACATTAGAATACTCGGTGATTGATGGTCCGGGGCCAGAGATTTTAGTGATGCACGGCGGCCATTCAAATTGTTATGAGGAGTTTGGTTATCAAGCTTTGGTTGATGCCGGGTATACCATTATCACGCCTTCTCGCGCCGGTTACGGAGGGACGGCAAAAGAGATTGGTGTAAGTTTATCTGAAGCATGCCGTTACTATGTGGAATTACTAAATAATCTGGGACTAGATAAAGTTCATCTAATCGCGATTTCAGCTGGGGGACCGAGTGGGATTTATTTGGCTTCTCACTACCCGGACCGTTTTAAATCATTGTCGTTACAAGCAGCAGTCTCCAAGCACTGGTTATCTTCAAGTGACCTCTTATATCGTGTCTCACAGGTGTTGTTTAGACCCTCAACGGGAGATGCAACATGGAAAACGGTCAACTACTTGAGTGAACGCTTTCCAGATAAAATTTTCAAGCGTGCCTTACCAATCTTAAGTACGCTTTCCTATGAACAGGTAATGGAAGAAGTATCTGATGATGGATTGGATCAGTTACGGGATGTGATTAAACATTTTAATGCCGGCCACGGATTTATGATTGATATTGAATTGGCTGAAACCTTAAAAGTATCGGATTTAGAGAAGGTGTCTTGTCCAACTTTAATTCTCCACAGCATATATGATAACGCCGTTTCTTTCGCCCATGCTGAACACTCACAACAGCATATTGAAAATTCCAAGTTGGTAACGTTGGACTGTTGGGGTCACGGTATTTGGATTGGGAAAAAAGGCGTAGAAGTCGACCAAGAGCAGGTGGCGTTTTTAAAGGAGTTTGAATGATGCGAAGTGGGTAAATAAGTGGTTCTTTATGGAGTCGGGGGGGTTATTAATGGCTGGAAAGGTTTATTGATGAATAGCGAGATTTATTGATGAATCGTGGATTTTATTGATAAATAGCGAGGTTAATTAATGAATTCAGCCTGATTAATGCTGAATCACGGTTCTTAAATAATGAATCCCAACGAATTAGTCATGAATACGAACGTATTATTGCTGAATAGCACCATTTATTGTGGAATAAAAAAACGCCATGCTAGGTTTGATCGAGCATGGCGATTTCTAAGTTTAAAATGGGTTGGTTGCCCATTGAAGTGATTGTTTAATAAAGATCCTTGGGTGGAGTTTAAGCTGGGCGACGATATACTCGGCGAGGTCTTCTGGCTGCATGAATTTATCTTCATTTCTCTCTTCCAATTGATCACCAAACACGAGTTCAGTCGCAACTAAGCTTGGATTCATCGTGAAGACGCGAATGTTGTGTGGACGTACCTCTTGCATGAGTGATTCTGTCATTCCTTGTAAAGCAAATTTTGACGCGCAGTAAGCGGATGATTCTGGTGTTCCTTTTAATCCACTACTCGATGAAATGTTGATGATATCCCCTTGATTTTTATCAATCAAATCGGGTAAGACCTCGCGTGTCACGTGGTAAGTTCCAAAGACATTGACCTCAAATGGCCGTTTCCATTCTTCAGGATCAGTCTCATGAAATTTCCCTTTTGAACCGACCCCTGCGTTATTAATTAAAATATCGGCTCTCCCCAGTTTGGATCGCAACTGATCAATCGATTGATTGACCCCATCTAAATCGGCAATATCAACTGGGGCAATTTCAGCTTTGACCCCGAGAGCTTTAACTTCTTCTGCAACTTTTTCAAGTTTACTTTCCGTACGAGCTAGCAGGCCAAGGTGTACGCCTTCTTTAGCTAGTTCTAATGCTGTTGCGCGACCAATCCCAGAACCGGCACCTGTTATGTAAGCAATTTTCCCCTTAATATCCTGTCCCATTCTCAACATCCTTTCAAATTGGGTTACCTTTAAGTTTAATTGTTTTCGAATGGGATAATCAAAGATCGTGCTTGAAATCTTGTGAATGTTGAACAAGCATAACTGACGTGAACGAGGGGAAATTTTGTTATACTTGAGTTGATTCAAAATCTATTGCTTGGAGGTTCGGACATGAAGCTTTTAAAAGGATTGCACCACATCACCGCCATCACAAGTAGCGCAGAGAAGAATTATGAGTTTTTCACATACACATTAGGCATGCGTCTAGTAAAAAAGACTGTTAACCAAGACGATATTCAGACGTATCATTTATTTTTCGCCGATGACAAAGGGAATGCTGGAACTGACATGACGTTTTTTGACTTTCCAGGTATCCCTAAAGGTCAGCACGGAACGAATGAAATCTATCGCTCTGGCTTTCGCGTACCTAGTGATGCAGCGTTAGATTATTGGGTGAAACGCTTTGATCGCTTAGAAGTCAAACATCAGGGTATTCAAGAGCAATTTGGAAAAAAAGTATTGCCGTTTGCTGATTTTGACGACCAACAGTATATGCTTGTATCGGATGAACATGACAAAGGAGTGGCACCAGGAATACCATGGCAGGACGGACCTATTCCGTTAGAATATGCGATCACTGGCTTAGGGCCACTACACATTCGCATTTCGGATTTAGATCATATGAAAAAGATTTTAGAGAAGGTTTACTCGTTTAGAGAAGTTGGCTCTGAAGGGTCTATGTATTTATATGAAGTGGGTGAAGGTGGAAACGGAGCTCAAGTGATTGTTGAACATAATAAGCTTTTACCACAAGCGCGTCAAGGGTATGGAACCGTGCATCATGCTGCTTTTCGCGTAGAAGACGAAGCAGAACTTAAAGAATGGCATGACTGGTATAGCCAAATCAATCTACCTAATTCAGGATTAGTTGATCGCTTCTATTTCCAATCCTTATACGCACGAGTTGCCCCACAAATCCTGTTTGAATTAGCAACAGATGGACCAGGCTTTATGGGTGATGAGCCTTATGAGACACTCGGTGAAAAGTTAGCATTGCCACCGTTTTTAGAAAATCAACGTGAACAAATCGAGCAGAAAGTACGCCACATTGATACAGTGAGAAGTACGAAAACATTTGAAAAAGAGTATGAATAATGAAAAGGTGCTAAGAGCTTAGACGGCTTTTAGCACCTTAAGACAATAAAGCAATCCGAAAATAAAGCGATTGATGGAATCGATCTACTTTTAGACTTATTGTTCTGAAATAAGCTAATTTTACTAGAACCAATCATTTAAGAGTTGATAGTAAAGATCATCCATGAATGGATCGTGGACTAACTCTTTTGTCATTTGATTAAATTTATCCACACTAATATCATTTCGTAAATGGCCTTCATTAGATTCTAACTGATTAATTAGTGGTTGTAAGAGTTGTTCTTCAACATCATTTAGGAAGCCATCTTCATTTTCGTCTATTACTCCATCCTCTAAGAATGCATCAACTTCCTCTTCTGAGTCTCCGTAGCGTATTAGAGCATTAATGGCCTTAAATTCATTCTGGGTATGGTCAATGTCGCTCAAGTAAGATGGAGTACTTTCGAGTAAATGTTCAATAATAACAAGGTGGCTACTAACAGCCATCATATATTTTTGTAGCTCATAGTCAACAGGTTCCTCTTCAAGAATATATTGGAGATTGTTTTGAACGTTATTTAATTCACTATAAAAATCAGCGAGATAATTATTGAAATATGTTTCTTCAGTTTGTAGCTTCTGATAATAGTTATAATTAACAATCAAACTTATTCCCAGACATACAATAAGCCCCCAGATTAACCCTTTTTTAATATGTTCTGACTTCAAAACGGTCACCCTCTCGTTTTATAACTTTATCTCTATCATCAATTAAAAATAATTTGAGTGGCAAACCCCTATGTAACCCTGAGAAGTTAGAGTTTTTTCGGAGTAAACTTTTCTATCATACATTTTCTGTTTGATCATGCCAAAGAAATTCTCCATTTCTAAATGATTGATTTGCAGGTCTTTTCACACATCTTCTGTTGATTGAAGTATAGTGGGTATTGCCAATTTTTCCCTTGATCTCATTTTAAATGATCTCTTTATTATTTTCTATAAGTAACCAAAAAGTTTGATTAAATTAACCCCTTTTTCCGTCTTTGTTCCGATTATAGAAATGAATGTAGGATTTAAAGGAGGAGTGTGTCATGTCTGGTTGGATTAAAAATCGTCAGTAATGGAAGTTTGATTTCATCTTAATCATTCTGGGCATATTACAGTGTAGGAATTTGCAAGACCAATCAAAGTAAAAAGGGCGTTTTTTATGGATACGATATTTTTCTTTTTAATGACGATTTTTTATCTTTGTTTGTTGTTATTTAGTTTGGGATTGGCTTATCGTCATGGTTGGTTAGTCACTTCGAATGTACTGTTGTTAGTCATTTTGGCGTTGGTATATGATAACGGGATTCAGGCTTTTGGTAAGTATATTGGAGAAGGTGACCTTTTAGAGACGTTAAATGAAATGAGATATTGGCTGCATGCGTTTATCACGCCTTTGTTAGTGTTGTTTGCTTGGGATACAGTTGAAAGAGTAGGGGTGCTCTGGGCTAAGAAGCCGGGTTATCAATTAGCTATTGTTTTTCTGACGATGGCCTTAATTATCGTAGAGCTTATGACTGAAGTTTGGGTGTTATCGTTAGAGCCGAATTGGCATATGGGAGTGTTGACTTATGACAGAGTCCAGGAGTCTGGTGAGATGCCTGTGATGATCATGGTGGTGACGGTTAGTTTGTTAATTGCTTCGATTATTGTTGGCCGTCTACAAACTTGGTTTTGGTATTTTATCGGTGTTTTTATAATGACGATTGGGATGTTGGTTGATCGCCCAGTGGAAACAGGTGCTTATGAAAATTTTCTTGAACTAATATTAATGACATCATTAGTCGCAACAAAAGCTTTTCAAGACTACCACTTAAGCCAAAAGGAAAACCATTAACCTTCGTAAAAAACATATTTTCTTCCAATAATAAATAGTCTTTATAAGGTGAATCTTTTAATGGGTAATATTATCAATTAAGGTTACCTTTTCTATATGACTTTAGTTTGGGGGGATATGTTATGAAGGTATTAGGTTTTTTGGCGATTCTCATTCCACTCTTAGTTGTGGCGATTATATTTGCGATCATTTGGTGGGTGTGGATGAAGTTTCGCTATAAAACAGCGAAATCTAATGAAGCATTAATTATTGCCGGTCCTCGTCTAGGTAATCCAGCGAAAGAGACGAATATTTTTACTGATGAAGAGGGGCGGTCAATGAAGATTATTCGCGGGGGTGGTCATCTTCTTAGAATGCACCAGACGGCGACACCTGTAGATTTGACGGCCTTCCAGTTAAAAATTACGACCCCAAGAGTATACACCAATGGGGGCGTACCGATTATTGCTGATGCAGTAGCGATGGTTAAGGTAGCTGATACGCTTAGAGGGATCGCGATCTATGCAGAACAATTTTTAGGGAAAAAACCTAAAGAAATTCAAGATGAGATTTCTGAGGTGCTGAATGCGAATTTACGAGCGATCCTATCGAAGATGACGGTTGAAGGCATTAACGAGGATCGAGAGGAGTTTAACCGTCAAGTAACCAAAGTCGCGCAACAACAGTTAGATGAGATGGGTTTTAAAATCACCTCATTAGGGCTGCAAGATTTGCGTGATGCAGATCCTGAGAATGGTTATTTAGAAAACTTAGGGAAGCCTCGAATTGCTCAGATTCGTAAAAAAGCTGAGTTAGCGGAATCAGATGCTGATAAAGAAACACGGATTCACCGAGCGACTAATGATCAAGAGGCGAAGGAAGAAGAGTTTGAACGCCAGTCCGACATTGCTGAAGCGAAGAAACAAAAAGATTTAAAAGACGCTGCGATTAAAGAAGAAACAGAGCGAGCCCGTGCGAAGTCTGAACAGTCTTATCAGTTAGAGAAGGCCCGTTTAGATAAGGAAGTGCAGGAACAAGAGCTGAAATTACATGCTCAGAAGAAAGAAGAACAGCTTCGATTACAGCATTTAGAACGAGAGCGTTTAGTTAAATTAGAAGAAGAGGAAGCGAAAGTACGTCGGGCAAAAGCTGACGCTGAATATTACGAGGTAACGAAGCAGGCTGAAGCTGAGGCGCGCCGTTCACAAATTGACGGAGAAACAAAAGCGCGTATTAAGCGTGAAGAAGGGCTAGCTGATGCGGAAGTGATACGTAAAAAAGGTGAGGCAGAAGCAGAGGCAAAACGTTTGTTAGCTGAAGCGATTTCCAAGCATGGTGAGGTCGTTATTGTTGAGAAATTAATTGACATGTTACCTGAGTATGCGAAGGAGATTTCGAAGCCGTTATCTAACATTGAGTCGGTTAAGGTGATTGATACAGGAGGAGGAAATGGTGTTTCGTCTTATGGTCAATCAATTACTAATACGATGACCCAGATTCAAGAACCATTAAAAGAATTAACGGGGCTTGATGTCAATCAGTTACTAACGGATTTGGTTAATCGAGGAAATACACATACAGTCGTGAAATCCGAACAGCAAAAGTCGAGTGATGAGTCTAAAGAAGTGGAGTTAGAAGGGTCTGCCGGAAAAAGTGAAGATGATAGTTCCTCAGAATCTTTTAATCATGATTAAGGCAGAATTACGTCAAGATTGGCTGTTACTAATGAATCAAAATCTTGTAATTTAGGTCGTTAGTATGGCACTTATTTTAAATAAATGAATTTTATATATATGAATTCTCCTTTTACCTTGGTGTTTAATGTTTAGATCACCATGGTAAAGTTTTTTTTGTGTCCATGTTTGAACCGACAGGAGGGATATAAGTGCCTGAAATAGAGGATTTAAGAGGTCAAACAATGGGTGGAGACCGTAAGCGTTCTGAGATTCACCACATTGCAAGACACCATAGTGCATCAAATGGTGGAGATGTTTGGACATTTGAGGAGTATTGGCGTGAGCAACGTGGCTGGGAAACAGGTGGTTATCATGAGATTATTTTACGTGATGGGACTGTTCAGCTGTGCTATGACCATGATGTGATTACGAATGGAGTGGCCAATCATAATAGCACGACGTATCATATTTGTGTAGTAGGTAATGGAGATTTTACCGAGGAACAAGAGCATGTGTTTGATGAGCGTGCTGAGTATAATTTAGATCGATTTGGCCTAAGCACAAGTGATTTACTAGGGCATAACGAGTTTAGTGGAACAAGTACAGGGTGCCCTGGAACTGATATGGATCAAGTGCGCAGCCGTCTAGATGGTGAATCAGAAGAATCAGATTCAGAAGGTTCCAGTGATTCCGATGAGTCAGGTAGCTCAGATGATTCAGGAGACGATTTGTTAAGAAGAGGTGATTCAGGTCCAGAAGTAGAAGAGTTGCAGAATGATTTAATGGAGGTTGGCGAGAGCCTACCAAGCTATGGAGCTGATGGAATCTTTGGTCAAGAGACGGAAGAAGCTGTGAGAAACTTTCAAAACCGTGCCGATATCCAAGTCGATGGAATCGTTGGACCTGAAACACGTGCAGCATTAGAAGAAGAGATGTCCGGCCAATCTGGATTACCAAGGGGAACTTACCGACAAGGTAGTCGAGGAGAAGCCGTTAGAAAAATTCAGCAAGCATTGGAGGACGTTAATTTCTCGCCAGGTCCAATTGACGGAATTTATGGACCACAAACAGAAGATGCAGTCAGACGATTTCAAGAAGTGCATGTCCCCCATGAAGTTGATGGCATTTACGGACCGAATACACGTGCGGCATTAGAAGACGAACTATCATAAAATCGAGTGGTCACTTACTCAAACGAGTAGGTGGCCATTTTTTCACGGATTGGGCGTGCATTCATACGGATTGGAGCAGCGTTTTCACGGATTGAGCGCACATTCATACGGATTGAATTGGTTGATTATATTACGCGTCTAATAGAAATGGAAAGAAACTACTAAATTGGTAAAATTTTTACATAGATTTAGAGTGGAAAATAGAGTATTATAAATCTTGCAGGCGGGAGACGCGCTTGCTAAAGCGAGCTAAAAGAGAAAATACCCTAGATAGATAATCAACTTCTCTCCAAATTCGTTATAGGTTTTATACTAGCCATTTCGTTTTGATCCGGGGGGATTTTTTATGGCTAAATATAGAAATCATAATTTTATAAATATTACAAATAACCGTATAGGGGGAAATATATAATGAAAAATATGTTTAAAAAGTCAGCAATGATTATTGCTGCAACAAGTATCGTATTTACAGGCTCAGTTACAGCTTTGGCGGCTGATACTAAGACTTCTGATATTAGCACAGAATTCCAAGGTGGAAGCTTAGAACTTTCAGGTGCACCGATCGTTGGTGGATTTGGTGATATTCAGCTTGATGGTACTAAGTTAGATAAGTTAAGTTCTTTAGAAGGTTTTACAATTACAGATGCTACAGGTACTGGTAGTGGCTGGACTGTTGAATTATCGGCAAGTCAATTTGAAAATGAGTTAGAGGGAAGACAGTTAACAAGTACTCTTAACTTACAAGGTGGAGTTCATTTAGAAGCAGGAGAAGGATCTTCTGATTTAGACACGATTTCGAAACCAGATGGTGTTGAAGCAATGAACTTCTTTGACGGTATTATTTTAAGTGCTGGAGTTAACGGTGGTATGGGTCAATATACAGTCTCATTTGACGAGGACGCCCTTAACCTAAAAGTAGATCCAAAAGATGCTTTTGCTGGAACATATAAATCAACAATTACTGTTGAGTTAACTTCTGGTCCACAGTCACAAGTTGAATAATTAATTAATGTTTATGCCATGTCTTAAGGACATGGCTTTTTTTATTTTGGGTAGGATAATTCATGAGGTGAAATTATGAAGTTTAGAGTTGTTATCGTTTTATTTTTTATTATACATTTAATACCCTACTCTGTTTTCTCAGATCCTGCTGAACAAACTCCCATTTCGTTAGAGGTTACCTATCCAGAGAATCAGGTCAAGGGTACAACTGGTTATTTTGATCTAATGGTTGACCCGGGTGATGAGCAAGTCCTTGAATTAGAAGTAACTAATAATTTAGAAAATGAAATAACCATTATGATGGAGAGTGCAAATGCTTATACGCACCCAAGTGGTGGTATAACTTATGGACAAGACATTCAAAGTCCCAACATGACACTTCTAGATGATGGGATTCGATTATCTGATTTTATGACTGTACCTCAGGAAGTACAACTGGATCCGTTATCAACAGAAACGGTTTCCTTTGAAATTAGTGTTCCTGAATTAGATGGCGGAACATTGTTAGGGGCGATCCGTGTGATTATACCTAGTCAAGAGGATGATGATTTTGAAGAGCTTGGTGAGGATGAGGCTCAATTTATTATTGATACTGAAACAGTTTATACGATCGCAACACAACTTAATTTGCCAGAAGAAGTAGATTCGAATTTAACTATAGGTGAAACTGATTTTACAACAGATACAGGAAACGTATATGTTGAATTAATTAATGATGCCCATAAACTGCAAGATGGTGTTCACGGTGAGTACTTTGTTTCTAATGAAAACGGTGAGGAGTTATTTGATGGTGAATTTGGCAGGCTTCTCATGGCACCAAAGTCGCAGGTGAGGCATGTTTTTCCGTGGGATTATGAAGCTATAGAAGAAGGTACTTATACGGTGGATATTCAGGCAACAGCAGATAACCAAGAGGAGCTATCAGTTACGAGAAACTTTACCATTGGTGGAGAAGATATTGAGGAATATGTTGAGAGAACTGACCATCCTGTTAATGTTCAACTCAATCAGGGCATGCCGGTTTGGGGCTGGATTCTCATTATTCTTCTTGCAGGTGGTGTGTTTTATTTCCTTGGGCGTAGAAGAGGTTAAATTCATAGATGAGAAAAGGGTGTTAATCGATGGTTAAGTCGTATCGAATTGAAGAAACCAATGAAGGTTTAGTCCTGGTTGTTTACTTAGACCCAGCTAATGAGGAATTTTCGGCAGAGTTTGGAACTCGACCAACCAAAAGACAAAAACAAAGCTTGCATCAAGAAGTCCAACAAATCAAACGTAAAAAGTACCGTGGAATGAAGATTGTCACAGCAAAGGTCATGCTAGGTACGGCACTTGTCATGACCATCCCACTTGATCGACATGAATCTGTTAGTGGAGAGGAAGTGTCAAAAAGTGAATTAGTTGAAGCGCAGTCGAATCTACCATTAAATTTACCTTTTACAGATGTTCAGAATCATTGGGCTCATGATGATATTTTATATGCAAATCAGAAGGGGTGGTTTCAAGGAAAAACGGCAACAAGTTTTGGTCCAAACCAAAGGATTACCAGGGCTGAAGCGGCAGCTGTATTGGTCCGAGTACTAGGACTTGAGCCGGTTGAGCCAGTAGGAAACTCTTTTTCGGATGTTGAGGAAGATTATTGGGCACATGAGGAAATCGAGATCGTTAAACAGCGCGGGATTTTCTCTGGAAAAGCGAATGGAACCTTTGGGCCAAAAGATTCACTAACTCGTGAGCAAATGGCGATTGTGATGAATAATGCTTTTAAGGATACGTATGATTCAAATCGTAGCGAGCAGCCGGTTTATTTTACTGATGTTTCATCAGGGATTACGGCCTATCCTGCAATTGTTGCGATGAAACAACAACAAATTTTTGAAGGGTTTAGTGATCACACATTTAAACCAAAGCAGTCGATTACTAGAGCACAGATGGCGACGATTTTAACGAGATCCTCTGAACGAGTTGATGAGGTGAAAGGAGAGGCAACGACCAATTCGACTCTCCGTATGGGTAGCGAAAGTACAGCCGTTACAAAACTACAAATTCAATTAAAACGATTGGGTTTCTTTGATCATAAAGCGACAGGACACTTTGGTGAGGTGACGGATCGAGCAGTTAAAGATTTTCAACGTCAACATGGGCTAACTGTTGATGGGGTTGTAGGTCCGAAGACTCACGATAAAATTAAAGAAGAAGTAGCCAAATCCTTTGAGGAACAACAGCCTCCTGCTCAGGTTGGTCCAACGACATACGTCGTTCAAAGTGGCGATACATTATCCGGTATTGCTCAGCGTTTCAATCTATCTGTTAATCAATTAAAGAGTTATAATGACCTCACTTCTGACACTATTCGTGTGGGGCAAACGTTATATCTAACAGAGAGAACGAATACGGTAACCTATACGACACACACAGTTCAGTCGGGAGATAATATTTGGAATATTAGTATACAATATGGAATCCCCCAAGCAGAGTTGTTAAAGGTTAATAATTTAACGACAAGCTCAGTATTAAAAGTTGGACAAAGTTTGAAAATTCCTGTCCACCATATACCTGTCCAAGAGCGAGTTAGTGAGCGTCGTGGTGAATACCTAGACTGGTGGACAGAGGCGCAATATCTTTATTCAATTGGAAAAACAGCAACTGTAACAGACTTTCAAACAGGAAAAACGTTTAAAATGAAGCGAACAGTTGGTGCTAACCATGCCGATGTGGAACCATTAACTGCTCGAGATACAGAAATTATTCGGGAAATTTGGGGTGGTTTCTCGTGGACGGAAAGGGCTGTCATTGTTGAAGTAGACGGACGAAAAATCGCTGCTTCCATGAGTGCCATGCCACACGATGTGCAATATATTACGGATAATAACTTCCCTGGTCATACTGATATTCATTTCAAAAATAGTACGCGCCACAAAGATGGAGCGATTAGTCCAGCTCATCAGAGTCAAATTAGAATTGCAGCTGGAGTTAAGTAATCAAGAAGAATGATTTAACCATAAAACTCATTTATCACTATTCATACAGAAGAGGCTGAGACAAAAGGTTTTTCTAAAGAAAAGCCAAAACACTTTTGTCCCAGCCTCTTATTCTGTTTATGCAGCGATATCTTCTTCTTCAAAGTAAGGCATGATTCTATTTAGCATAACAGCCATCTGAGCTCTAGTTAATGAGTTTGTCGGTGCAAAGGTAGTTTCATTAATTCCTCGAACGACTTCTAGGTTGTACATCGTGCTAATTTCTTGCACTGACCAACGATCATCCTCTATATCAGTAAACGGATTCGTAGTGTCCGTTGTTTCTGGTGATAATGCCCGATAAAGAATGACCACCATCTGTTCTCTGGTTAAATAGTTATTGGGATGGAATTTTTGATTAGCTCCACCAATCATTAACTCACTCTCAGCTACCAACTGAATTTCCTGGATTGCCCAGTGATCATTTGGAACATCCGTAAAGTCATTTGAATCTTCAACAGGCCCATCCAAATTTAAGATTCGAGAAAAAATAACCGCTGCTTGTGCGCGTGTTAAATTGTTTTGAGGTCTAAAATATTGATTGGCACCACCAATCATCCATTCTCGTTCGAAAGTTGCCAGGATATCAGGCTTAGCCCAATGTCCATGGACATCACGAAAGTAGTAAGGAGATTGTACGAGGCCAAAGCCATACCATGGATCGCGCCCTTCGTCTCCTAAATCAATACTATCCGTTTGTAAGATTCGGCGAATTTCGGCAAATGATTGGTTCGGATTGATTTGTTTTAACAAAGCAGCGACGCCTGCAACAAAAGGGGAAGCAGAACTTGTGCCATCCATTCGCACATAATGGTTATTTAAATACGTACTCAGAATGTCTACACCAGGTGCAGCAAGTTCAACCGTACTCCCAGTTGAGGAAAAGTCAGCTCGTTCTTGGTCTTGATCAATCGCACCAACCCCAATTGCATGATCGTATCGTGCAGGATAGCTTACATTATTTTCTATTCCTTCAGGGGTACCGTCATTACCGGCTGCTGCTATAATGACTATATCCTCACTAGCTGCTGCATTCACTAAGTTTTCGAAGATCGGTGAGTATCTTTCACTACCCAAGCTTAAATTAATGACGTCGACTCCCTGTTGAATCGACCAATCTACACCTGCAATGACATCCGACATGTAGCCATAACCGTCTTGATCCAGAACTTTGACGGCATAGATTTCACTTTCTGGAGCCACCCCAACAATACCTCGGTCATTGTCGCGTGCTCCGATAATTCCAGCCACATGTGTCCCATGTCCATTGTCATCACGATAACTATTAGTGTAATTCACCATCGACACCCCACCTGAAATCTCTAAATCCTCATGTGGTGAAATACCTGAATCAATAACAGCGACTTTGACACCTCTTCCAGTGAAATGACTTGATAAAGCAGCCGGTGACTGAACATCTTCTTGTGACCATTCCACGACTTGGACAGGACTGATTTCAACCACTTTATCGTATTCTACATGTGTAACGCGTGGGTCATTAGTCAGTTTACGTATTTCTTCTTTAGACATAAAGACCGTTGCCATATTCATCTCTTCATATATGTCATGGATATCGCTGTTATAGTCATTTAATACAGAATCAATCTTAACATCGTCCTGGACAACGAACATGATTTTTTCTAAAACCTCATCATCTTCAATGATTTGTAAGTCAGAATCCTCAACGTCATGTTCTAGAGGAGTCGTTGATTCGTTATCCGAAGTGGGAGCTTCTTGCGACTGATTTTGGTCTTCGTCTGTTTGATTCTCCTCATCAGGGTCGTCATCTTCAGTCGATAGATGTTGGAATAAATCTAAATCATCGTTTTGAGTTGGTTGTTGAGTTTCTTGATCCGTACAGGCAGATAGAAGTAAGATTAGCCCAACGATTAGGCTTACATGTCTAATCGTTACCATTTGTTATTGCCCCCTCAAAAGCATCTTCCATCCGTTCCATTAAAGCGGCCATTTGCGCTCTAGTGGAAAGTGTACCAGGGCGAAAGCTACCGTCTGGAAAACCACCAATGATATCCTGTCTATACAGAGCAACGATTGAGTCATAAGCCCAATGGTCACTTCTTAAATCGGAAAATGGATTACTGTCATCTTCTAATGGATACTCGAAAATATTATCCAAAATTTTTGCAAGCTCAGCTCTTGTTAAATAAGCATCAGGGTCGAATTCTGTGGTGGATTTCCCTTCTAAATATCCTAAATCTCTAGCAATTTCGATTTCTTCTTGTGCCCAGTGATCGTCTAGATCATTAAATTGGTAGGTGTCAGGTTCGTGCCCGAGTTGTTCAAGTGCACGAACGATCACAACCGCTCCTTGTGCACGAGTTAAGTTATTAGTCGGTGAAAACCTGGATGCTGATGTTCCTTTCATCCAACCTTTTTGATTCACTACGTCAATACTTGGAGCTGCCCAATAGTGAATGGGAACGTCTGTAAATACCTGTCTATTAAGGGCTTGTGTATAGTAATCCCACATACCAGGTGCTTCTAAGCTTAATGCCCATGAACCGGTTCCTTTAATGTTATATTCCTTTGGCAATCTTAGCTTTGACCTAATCGCTGGTTCGTTATCATACCAAATGACATAATCTCCTGGGGTTAATTTGGTACTACCTACGAAGGCACTTTCACCATCAGGTATCTGAAATCTGGCATATGTGGATTGTGTATCTTCATCAAATTTAATGCTTCCATTAAAATCATTAACGAGTGGTTCGATACGATTATGCGCTAATCCCATGCCATTAATCGGCCTTCCTTCGTCAGTTGGTCCGTCCAGTTTCCACATACGACCATAGAAAGGGAGCCCTGCTACAATTTTATCGCGTGGAACTCCTTGATTAATGGCGTATTGGATCGATCGTTCAAAAAATTGTAAACTGGATACTGGACCAACTGGGCTATCAGGTGATTCCCAACTTTCATCATAAGCCATGATCATTAAATAATCTGAGTACTTACTTAACTCTTTATAATCATAAATACCATGCCAACCAGTTTGCCAATTGTTTGGGTTCGCTGCAACGGCAACTGATACTTCTTTATGATCAGGAATATGTTCTCTAAGTAGTCGAATAAATTCATTATGCTCTTCGCGATACTCGTGATTGACCCCTTCAATATCTACATTGACCCCATCTAAGTTGTATCGTCTAATGGCATCAGCAATATCCTGTGCCAACTTCTCGCGATTTTCCAGCGCTTGTTTTCCGGCTGTAACATCCCAGTGATTGGCAAGAAATGGGACGACTTTAATGCCACGACTTTGCATCTCAGAAATAAAAGATGACTGAAGGCGCCATGTGATATCTAATTCACCTTCTCTTGTGACATCAAAATAGTTAGGGGAAACTACATGTAGTCCGTCTCGAGTTTTATCGACTTGGTTCACATAACTATTTAAGCCACCAAAGTAAATATAAGACATATTAAATAAACCATGTCTTTCATTGGTCTGACTTGAGACTTGTTGTTGATCTTGAATGGGAATGGTTGAAAGCAATAATATGACGATGATGATGAATGCTGTTTTTTTCATACGTCATTACTCCTTAAGAATCTTTATAGTCTGCTATTCCTCATAAGTTGCCGTAAAAATGTACGTACCATCTTCAACCTCAATGTCATATCTCAGATCAAAGAGGTGAAAGGTTGAGTTGCTAACATTGGATAGGTCTGCATTAGGCCCTACGCCAATTTCATGGAAAATAGGATCGACATCGTAAACTTCAAATTCAGGGTGAAGGATATAGACGATTTGACTCCAACCAGTTAACATGCCAAAGCGCTGAGCCTCACTACTCGGTTGTCCTACCATTTGTAATTGGTAGATGTAGTTATCATAAACGAATAGGTCTAAGAATAAATAGGGTGTTAACTGTGCCCGGTAGATGGTCTCACTTCGCTCAGAGACGTCTTCATAGTTGTGAATATATAACTCTGAAAATTGTTCATCTGAAACGGCATTCCACCTTTCATCAAAATCTTCAAATGGCAGTGCTTGTAGATTGGCGAAATCAATTTCTGTTCTTGGATCATCATCAATACGATGCTCTTCGTTCTCATCTGTTTCGATAGTTTCTTCTTCTGGAACTTGATCTTGATCATTATCAGGCTCAAGTCCAATATCATCTTGTAAATCTTCCTCATCATAATCTGGGGTAATTCCCTCATCGTCGTTTAAATCATTTAATTGATTTGGTTCTTGATTTTCCGGACCTTCTTGATTTTGATCGGTTGATAACCTCATATAAGGATGGTCAACCATATCATTTTGTTGCCCAGTTTCGTTAGCCGTACAAGCAGTCATTAATATGAAACATGCTGTGATGAATAGAAATTTGCCCTTCATCAATATCACACCTTTTCATCTAATAAAGTCGATTCGCACCGACGTAATACTGAGACCAGTAGGAGTTGTCCATTGAATATTCCCAAATACCTTTTGAAGATGTTGCTGAAACAAAGCTATTATCTCCTGTGTAGAAACCAACATGCGAAATCACACCCGGTTGGTTGACAGCAAAATAGACTAAGTCACCTGGTTGTAAGTTGTCCCGACTAATTTTCTCACCCATGTTGTAATAAGCACCTGAAGTAGAACGGGTCATATCAACACCATGCTTATTAAACATATAGTGAATATAACCTGAACAGTCAAAGCCAGACGGTGAAGATCCACCCCAAACATAAGGAACTCCCGTATACGTATCTAAATCATCGACAATTTTCTTTTTCACCAGTGCTCGTTTAATTTGATCTTGGGTGTTACCATCAACGACTCCTGTTGCCGATAAACCGTAATCACGTTGAAAGGACTTGACTGATTGCTCAGTCACTGATCCAAAATAGCCAGTCGATTGTTGGTTGAAGTATCCTAACGTGTTTAAATTCGATTGCAACGATCTAACTTGTTCGTTTTCAGCGCCTACTTGTAATGTGTCATTATTTGGTGTCTGTTTTGTAGGTGGTTGTTGTGGCGTTTGCTCATTATTCGCTGATGGAATCACAAGTTTTTGCCCTGGGAAAATAGTTGTTGATGCTAAATTATTAGCGTTTTTAAGTTGATCAACAGTGACGTTATGTTGTTTAGCGATGACTGATAACGAATCTCCTGATTTCACCGTGTATTCACTCATGTTGTTTGGTTGTTCACTGGTTGGTATCTTAAGTTCTTGCCCAATTCTAATCGTGTCTGAAGTTAAGTTGTTAGCGCTCTTAATATCTTGGACAGTGACGTTATAAGTTCTCGCGATAACAGATAACGAGTCACCCGAGACAACTGTATGTGTGACATTGCCAGTCGGCGCTTCTGTTTGATTTGAATTGGGTGTTGCATTAGTTTGTCCTGTGGGAATAGTTAGCGACTGTCCAATGAAAATTGCATCTCCTGATAAATTGTTGGCAGATTTGATCGCATCAACAGTTGTACCATGGTCTCTAGCAATAACGGATAAAGAATCCCCTGATTTAACCTGGTACGAAACGGTACTAGGTGCTGATGTATTAGAACCTGGGATTTGTAGAACTTGACCAACAAAAATCGTATCTGACGTTAGTCGGTTCAATTGTTTAATCGCATCGACAGTTGTGTTATTTTCCTTGGCTATATGACTTAATGTATCACCACTTTGGACGCGATGAACGTCTGTTGTAGACTGCTGTTGAACTTTTTGTTGGTCGGCCTCATGTGTTGTCGCTTGAGCAGGATCCTCGTTAGCCATTATGGCAAAAGACATAATTAAAGCAGAACCTAAAAACACTTTTGCACTGGTTACTTTCATATTAGGAAAATGCTCTTTGATAAAACTCTTAAAGCTATGACTTGTTTTTTCAGGCTTTTGGTTGACTGCATCTAGTTCTTTAGCGAATTCTGTGTAATTTTGATCTAAGAAAAAAACGATGGTATAGCCATCGCCAGCTTCATTTTTTTCTAATTTATAGCCCCGAATAAAATCCATTTTAACGACAACCTCCTTAATGATTAGCTTGCATAAATAATCCAACCGTATAAGAGCCAAATTTTGGATGCGATTTCATCTGTGTCGTTTTTATGTCAAAAATAGTGAACGATGGAGGATGTTATGATAAATTTTTTTGCTTCAATTTAAGCGTTTTCATTTGTGATTTTTGAAAGCGTTACCTTCCAATTAAGATGCTATGTTAACCGTTTTCATACATTTATTCGATTATTTTAATTAGTTAAAAAAGTTAGAAAATTGGTCTAGACAGTCATTAGGACCAGGTGTTATAGTTTATCTTAATTTCTTAAGAGGGAGGCGTTGGGCGTGGATCAACTAATTAGTAATCCATTAATAGCAACAACATTAATTTTCGCATTAATCGCATTCGGGGAGTGGCTGTCCATTAAGTCCAAAGCCCGTGTTCCTATGTTATTAACGGCGATGGCTGGATTTTTAGTTCTGTCTTGGACAGGAATTTTCCCGAGTGACATATTAGATAAGTCACAGTTTGCCGTATTAGGCTCGGTTCTAATCGGCCCGGCAATTGTACATATGGGGACATTAATCCCAATTTCGGTATTGAAGAGTCAGTATAAGGCAGTGATCATTGGGTTTGCCGGTATTTTAGTCGCTGGTGTTGTTGTCTTAACATTAGTGACAGTCGTATTTGGTTATGAGACAGCTGTTGCAGGTTTAGGCCCACTAAGTGGGGGCGTTGTCGCTTTACTTATTACATCAGAAAAATTAACGGAAATTGGCTTAACTGCAATTGTTGTCATTCCAGCTTTGATCGTCGCATTCCAAGGGGTCGTCGGCATGCCATTAGCACTTAACTTCATGCGAGGCTATGCCGTGATTATGAAAAAAGAGATTGATGATGGAACCTTTGTCCCGATGGCCAAAATAGATCGTGATTTAGTGAAGGAGAAAGCACAAACAGCTGTGCAAAAGAGTACCACGATTCGATTATTTTGGGTGTTTATTGGTGGGGCTATTGGTGTTGGCTTAGGTGAGTTAACACCAGTTCATTATAGTATTTGGTGCTTAGCAATCGGTATTATTGGATTACGAGTGGGCTTTTATCAACACGAATCATTGGCCAAAGCTAATTCATTTACCTTAACCATGATCGGAATCATTTTTGTCGTCATTGGTACGATGGCTGATGTGACACCCCAACAAGTACTGGAGCACTTACCTGCGATCTTACTAATTTTAATCATCGGTACAGCTGGTATAGCTATTGGTGGTTTTGTTGCTTCTAAGCTTGTTAAGTGGCATCCGTATAAAGGAATGCCCGTTGCATTAACGGCATTGTTTGGTTTCCCAGGTGATTATATTCTTTGTGAAGAAGTAAGCCGTAGTGTCGCACGCAATGAAAAGGAAGAGAAGTTGATTTTTAATGAATTAATTTCACCGATGCTGATTGGTGGTTTTACGACGGTGACGGTTGCGTCAGTTGTGATTGCCGGAATTTTGGTACAAACACTTTAATTTTTACGCTCTGTTAAAGTCCGTTGTTGTTATGGTGATTCGCTTTCGGTGGACGCTTTCCACGGGCACGGCTTCAGCTAACTTGGGAAGAAAAGCGTTTCCAAGTGGATCTTCAGCTCGTGCTGTTCCCGCGATGGATAGGACGTTCAAGTGTCGGTGATGCCACAGGACGTGGCGTTTTCACCGACCAGGAGTCGCCACCTTCGCTCTTCACCATACAACAACTAAGAACTATTCCTTGAATTATCAACAATAAAATTTAACAGAGCCAATTTTTTTAAGATAAACCATGTTGAAAATAGGTAGAGGAGGAATCTTTAATGGGAAAAACTTTGATTAAAAACGCTTTAGTGATTGATGGAACTGGGGAAGAACCTAAACAGAATCAAGTGGTGGTCGTTGAAGGTGAAAAAATCGTTTATGTTAGGGAAGGATCAGGATACCAAGTAACGGGTGATGAGCAGGTGGTGGATGCTGAAGGTGGCACCGTGTTACCGGGAATGATTGATACGCACGTGCATATGATGATGGAATATTCGCCTTTATCCCAGCGCTTAACGACACCATTTTCTTACATGTATTATCAAGCAGAAAAATATTTAGAAAACACGCTTCAAGCTGGTGTGACGTCAGTTCGCGATGCATTAGGAACAGATTTAGGGGTGAAAAAGGCTGTGGAAGATGGATTGATCTCAGGTCCACGCTTGCAGCTAAGTATTAATGCGTTAACGATTACCGGTGGGCACGGTGATGGCACCCAGCTATCTGGAGATGTGATGGATATTTTACCTTCTGGACATCGCGGTATGCCAGACGGACGCTGTGATGGTGTTTCAGAAGTTCGGAAAAAAACACGTGAAATGCTACGAGCTGGGGCTGAAGTTATAAAAGTTCATGCAACAGGTGGTGTACTAAGTCCGACCGATCATCCTGAGTTCACACAGTTTTCTTATGATGAACTAAGCGCAATCGTTGAAGAAGGTAAGTTCCGTAAAGGTGTTAAAGTCATGGCCCACGCACAAGGTGCAGAAGGAATTAAAAATGCGGTGCGAGCAGGTATTCATTCGATTGAACACGGAATTTTTATCGATGATGAAGCGGTTGAATTGATGTTAGAGAACGGGACTTATTTAGTACCCACATTGTTGGCACCAGTATCCGTTTTAGAAACAGCAGATGAAAAAGGCATGCCACAATCAGCTGTGGATAAATCCAAAGAAGTCATCGAACAACATCGCGTGAGTTTCAAGAAAGCTTATGATGCCGGTGTGAAAATTGCTATGGGAACTGACGCAGGGGTAATGAAACACGGGACCAACTTACGTGAACTTGCATTAATGAGAGATGCTGGCATGGAAGCGATGGACACGATTGTCGCATCAACTAAGACTGCTGCTGAATGTATGGGCTGGGAAGATCAAGTCGGTACTTTAGAGGAAGGTAAGTTAGCTGATTTGATTATTGTAAAAGGTAATCCGTTAGATGATCTAGAGTCATTAGCGGATAATGATAACATCCAATATGTGATGAAAGATGGACAGGTAGAGAAGGATATTATTTAATAAGGAAAATTAGGAAGCTGTCTCCTTGGTGGGAGACAGCTTTTTCATGGGGGTTAGTCTGTGTGAAGGGCGAAACGTAAGAGAGAAGTGCCTCAAAGCTGTTTTCCTGCCTCGAAATGACCCTAAAGCATGAGCAAAATATCCAATAGAAGCTACTCTAGTAACTATTTATCGCGTTCACGCTGACGCCACTTCCCCGAGCTAGAAGAAACTGTTAAAATAATCATCAAAAGAGTTCTTTCAATAAAAGGAGATATTCATTTTGACACAATATATCGTCATTGGCGCAGGAATTTTAGGAGCTTCAACGGCCTACCATTTAGCAAAAGCCGGACAGCAGGTTTTATTAATTGATAAAAAAGATCAAGGAGAAGCAACTCGCGCGACTGCAGGAATCATTAGTCCATGGTTGTCACAAAAGCGAAATGCTAAACTATATGAAGTGGTTAAACAGGGTGCGAAATATTACCCTGAACTAGTTGATGAACTAAAGAAGATTGGTGAAACTGAAACGACTTATGCTCAAGTTGGTTCGCTTCATTTGCAGAAAAATGAAAACAAGATTGATAAAATGGTAGCTGATGTGGTAAGCCGACGTGAGTCAGCTCCGGAAATTGGAGAAGTTACGAAGCTCTCTGATCAAGAGGTGGAGCAGGCTACACCAGTTATGTCTGACCGGATGGGAGCAGTTCGAATTGGTGGTGGCGCCCGAGTGAATGGAGGAGTATTCTGTAATGCATTAATCAGAGCAGCTCAACATCATGGGGCAGAAGTGATTGAAGGAGAGGCACAATTAGAGAAGAGTCAGCCTACAGCAGTTACGGTTAATGGCACGACTTATACAGGTAAGAAAATCATTATGACAACAGGCGCTTGGGCCGAAAAGCTTCTTAAAGATGTTGGTGTTACTTTTCCAGTTGAGTCGAAAAAAACGCAAATTTTATATTTACACATGCCTGATGAAAAAACTGCTGATTGGCCAGTGGTAATGCTTCCGAATAATAAATATATTGTTGGTTTTGAGGATGGTGTGATCGCTGTTGGAGCGGAGCACGAGCCAAACGAAGATTTTCAGCCTACCGTGAAATCCAGAAGTATCCACGATATTTTAAAAATAGTCTTTAAATTTGCACCAGGTCTAACGGAATCCAACTTTATTGAATCTCGCGTTGGCTTTAGACCAGCCACAGAGCATCTGCATCCTGTTTTTGGGGAACTACCAGATCGTCCTGACATTTTTATTGCTAATGGACTTGGTGCATCAGGAATTACTAGTGGCCCATTTTTGGGTGCTGAAATAGCTAACCTTTTATTAGGTGATAACATGGAGTTGAATCCAAATGATTATGACTTTGGTTCAGGAGTTAGTTAGGAAAGTCATTATGAACCTTCCCAACTCCTCAAAGTCTATGAAGTTATTTTTTTTGAAATTCTCATACTTTAAATCAGAATGTCATAATTTCTTAAATGGTTAGAAGGAGCCCAGATTTTTCTGGGCGTTTTTAATAGTAATATTTAATTTTTCTTTTTCAACTAAAGCTCCAGTTAGTGCAATATAAAATTTAATTACTTACTGCTTCTTCTGTTGCTGTTCCATCAGGGTTCAATGAAAACTGCCATACTTTTCCGTCATTACCTTTATAAAAATATGAATACCTAAAAGTTTCGTCATCATTAAAATTAATATATAGTTGATATTTTACATTATCACTTTTAATTTCTTCATGTGATACTGCTTCTAACCTTGGATCATATTCATAATTATCTTTAACACCGTCATAAAACCAAATGTCTGAACTATCCACATTTCCCGAAATATACTCTTCACCAAAAATATCCTTAACTTCTTCTTTGTTTAGACCAATTTCAGCTTTATTTTCTACAAACTCTTTATCAATATCAGGAATCGAGTACACATTTGACTCTGAGTTGTTATTAGCACAACCAGCTATTATTACGATTAATAAAATACCTAAAATAATTCTTTTCATTTATACAAGCTCCAATAAGTTTAATTTAACTATCCTCCCCGTTAGCGCCATAACAGACGATACGGTTCTTGAACTAACGCCCCAATTAGTTAGTTAAATAAATTTTGATAAATATTACGTATGTAATTTGGTATATCTTCTTCTTGAATCCATGCAATCTTCAAAAATGTTTCTCCGTGTTCTAATAAAACTCTTACAATTTCCCAACCAGCAAAATATACTTCTCTATCAGTATTTGTGGAACCAGCACCAAATGTAAACTTAATAATTGTTTCTGATGAAGAATCTTTTAAATACGGCAAGATCCCTTCTAAAATTTCTTTTCGTTTTAACTGACAGGAATCGAGCCACCCTTCTTTATGTTCAATATAATCTTGATCTGGTTTTCCTGGCACCATATATTTACTTACTTGTGTCGCTAAACCTTCTTGTATAATTGTTGAAGCAATTGTCCTTTCCCACGCTTGTGTTAAGTTTGCGGTCTTTAAATGTACAATATGTGTTATTTCATGGTATAGAGTAATACTAGAAATTTCACTTTCTATTGGAAGGCATAACGCTATCCGTCCTTCGTCATATGGAGCAACAAATGGATTGTTTTCAAATCCACCTACAAAGTAAATTATCATCATATTAATTGGTTGTTCATATCCCAATAAAGACTTTATTTCCGATAAATATTGTTCAATTGCATTACTGTCAGGTTGCCAATCCTTTATATAATCAATGTTCTCTCTGTACTTAACCCAATTTTCATCTAGTATCTTTCTTGCCATCTTTTTACCTTCATCACCTGGTGGGACTGCTGCGAAATTATAATGTTTCTGCCATAACTCCCATCGTTCTTCACAATCAACGCCTTCACGGTTAGCCCTTTGATAAAATTCTAAAAATTTAGGTGCTAAATTGACTACTTCAATATGGTCCATTTCTATTCCTCCTAAAACTTATATTAAGTATTTTCTTAATCCAATTAATCGAGTTAACTACTTAACCATATAGTGTTAACATAAAATTCTAACAATTTATCAAGCAAAATAAATAGACGACAAATTGGTTGGTCGCCTTGTACAACTATTGTCCCCGTCAATACAATAAGAGTTATCTATTTAATTACTGGTATTGATACACCATTTACCCAGTCCAATATAAATGGAGACTGATGTTCGTTTATATTTTTCGGTATTTCGTTTTTATGTAAAAAACATAAATTTTTACTCTCGCTGTTCGCTTTCAGTTTTCCATAAAAATCAGTTGCCCAAAATATAATTTGAATACTAAAAACTTTATCTCCATTTGCATATTGAGCAAATCCATTTTTTCCAGAATAAATACCAAACAATTCAATTTGGTTTAAAGAAAGATTAGTTTCTTCCATTACTTCTCTTTTAACTGTCTCTTCAAAGGTTTCACCAATTTCTAATATACCACCTGGAATTCCCCAAATATCATAGTCAGTTCTTCTATGTAAAAGAATTCTCCCAAAATTGTCTTCAATAATTGCACCACAACCAACCGTTAATAAAGTCTCATCTCCAATCATTTCTCGCATCGTTTTGATATAATCATTCATAAATACACTCCTAAAATTGTGATATATCTTTGTTCTTTATAACAAAAAGAAACTCTTGTTATTCAACTCTTCTGCCCGTTATTTAAATAAGCCTGTTCTGTTTCTCTCTATGTATTTTAACATAAAATTCCAAAAAAACCTTTCAAAAACAGGAACAACTCATTATTAGTATCACAAATGACATTTAAAATAACATAGCATTTAACATACTCCCATTTAGTGTGTTATTTATTGTTTTCTCTCCTACAACTGACCCCGTTAGGAAAAGAGTGGATCCTCCTTTTTTTGTAACCATAAACACCAACCAGACCTATTAAAAGTATGTGATATTTGTTGTGAAAATACATAAAAAAGGGGAGAGTAAATGTGAAAATTCTTTTTACTAAGAAATGGATTTTGATGGTCATGTCATTATCTCTCATTCTACCTTTTGGTAGTGTGAATGCTGCACAAGGTGATGATTATGTATCTGTACAGCTATTAAGCAATTGGTTTTGATGTTGGGACACTTGGTAATCATGAGTTTGATGAAGGTGTTGACGAGTTATTACGCATGATCGATGGTGGCGAGCATGAAAATGGGACTGAAGGCTATGATGGTATGGATTTCCCAATGGTTGCTGCCAATGTTCAGTATAAGGATACAGAAGATTTAATTTTAGATCCTTATTATGTAGAAGAGATTGTGGGTCAACAAGAAGTAGCTGAGCTTAAGAACGAAATAGTTGGAGAAGCAAATTTGACTTAGAGGGTGGATATCCTGAACGTGGTGAGATTGGTGATAACGCTTTAGGAAATTTAATTGCTGACGGTATGAAAGAGGAAATGGATGCTGATTTTGCTCTTATGAATGGTGGAGGAATACGTGCTGACATTAACGAAGGTGACATTACGTATGGTGATGTTTTCACGGTACAACCATTTGGCAATGTATTAAATAAGGTAGATATTAAAGGTTCAGGTTTAGAAGAAGTATTGAATAATCAAATTTCAAAGGAACATGGACCTGATTATAGTTGGTGGGTTTAGCTATACTTGGTAGGATACAACGCAAGAAGTAGTCGGTATTTTCTTACCAGACGGTTCTAAAATTGACCCTGATGAAACTTACACTGTCGTTGTAAACAACTATATGTACGGTGGTGGTGATGATAGTTTCATCGGACAGGTATCAGAAAATATGGAAGTCGGCGCAGTTGATTTAGATGCAACTGTAGATTTCATTAAATCATTTGATGAACCTATTGAATATGAAGCAGAAGGTCGTATTTCTGAAGTGGAATATGGAGTAGAATTTCCTTTTGAAGATGTACCGGCTTCTGATCAAGCTTATAGCAAAATAGAAACACTTGCAGATGAAGGAGTATTTGATGGACTCTTTGGAAATAGTTTTGACAAACATGAACAAATAACAAGTGGTGAATTTATTCAAGCTTTAGTTAATCTATTAGATATTGATAGTAATGAAGCAAATCCATTTGATGATGTAGACGGTGATGTCCAAGCAGCGGTTAATGCCGCTTATGTGGCTGGAATAACTAACGGAACAACAGATTCAACGTTTGAGCCAGACAAGACATTAAATCGAAAAGAAATGGCTGTTATTGTCGTTCGTGCTTATGAGTAGGTAGCTGATGAGGAGTTAGATGCTTCTGAGGAGAAGGTATTTGAAGATACTTCAAACTTTGGTGATTGGGCTAAAGAAGACATTCTAAAAGGTCATGCATTAGGATTATATCAAGGCTTTCATGAAGGAGCTTTTAAAGGACATGTTAAAACAGACTGTATTCAAACAGCTAATGTATTGTATGACCTATTTCAAGAATTAAATAATTAATAGATTAAGGTGCTACTTTCGGGTGGCACCTTTTATTTGTGTTGTCAGGTTTTTGGAAGACCCATCGCTAGTAAGGTCTAAAATAAATATTGCACCCAAAAATGTTTTGTGAGGTTCAGCCATTTTTGGGTGCAATAGATTTTTACCTTTCACTAATTAGTAACGCGCATTTTTTCTACTAAAGGCATGACATCTTTAGAGAAGCGTTCCATTTCTTCTAATTGCGGTGACATTTGTAATAATAGCAAGTCTAGACCTGCATTTTCATAAGCGATAATTTTTTCCGCAATCTGTTCAGGGGTGCCGATTAAGTTTGGACGTAGTCCGCGGTTCGATACGGAATAATCATATAATGTTAATTTTTGTTCTAGCTTCGATTTTGACGTGAAATCTTTCATACCTGCATATCCTTCAGCGTCTTTCACATTGGTTATTCGATCTAGTTCAGCTTGTGCTTCTTCTTCAGTATCACGGCAAATCACATAAGCAGCCATTCCGAATGATGAGAATGGATCTTTTCCAGAAGCTTTTCTTCGGTCTTTCATGTCATTTATTTTTTCGTTAATTTCTTCAACAGAGCCTCCGTGCATAACGTAGGCGTTACAATAGTTACTAATCATAGACTTACCACGTGGACTCTCTCCACCTGCATATAATACCGGATTCGGTTTTTGGACAGGTTTAGGGGCTAATTTTGCATCTTTTATTTGATAGTATTTACCGTCGTAACTGAAACTTTCTTCTGACCACATACCTTTTACGACATCGAGGAATTCTTCCGTTCTCTCATAACGCTCATCATGAGCAGTAAACTCTGCACCGTATTGTTTAGCTTCTTCCTCCCACCAAGCTGAAACCACATTTAAAGTAAATCTTCCATTGCTGATATGGTCAATGTTAGAAGCCATTTTGGCCGTCACAGCTGGGTTATGGAAAGTTGGGCGAACGGCTGCCATGATTTCAATCTTTTCTGTTACAGAAGCTAAGGCAGCTGCAGTTGACCAAGCTTCAAGCCCGTCAGCTTTCATTCCCTTGATATCATTTAAATATAACTCTGCAATCAAAGTCGTATCATATCCCCATTGTTCAGCAGATTGGATCACTCTTTTTGCGTAATCAAATGTTGGTGGCATCTGTTCATCCTCGACATTACGAAGCCATCCTCCAAAAATAGGTAACCAAAATCCATATCTCATGTAATCGATCTCCTTTTCTTTATCTCTCTTATATTGTGACTAACTGAATTTTATTAGCTAGAGCTTTGGCAACTTGCTTCATTCCATAAAGGCCTACCTTAGCTTCTGCTTCAGCATTGTAGTTGGTATTAGTATTAATGTCGTAAGTAAAAAGTTCACCTTCTTGGTTTCTGATAAATTCTATTCCAGCAAAATGAATATCATGCTCCTGTAAGAAGGACTCGTATTGATCAATAATCGAGTGGTTAAAGCCACTCAAAATTTTAAACTTTTCTTTCGTGTTTTCTGTTGTCATACAGAAATCTCCATCGATTGTACAAGCATCTGCTGGACATAGTTCAAATCCTTCAGAAGTATCTACATGAACGGCATAAAAGAACTTTCCGTCAATAAACTCACATCTAGTAATAGTAGAGTCGCTTGATTCAATATATTGCTGAAGCAACGTAATTCCGTCTACTGGAACTTCAAATTCAGGACTATTGACATAATTCTCTAATGCTTCAACACTATGAAATAGCTGAACACCAAGTCCTTTTCCAGCACGATTGTGTTTGGTGATAAATGGTTGATCCATCTTCTTAGCAGCCCTTAAAAGTTGATCTTTCCCAACTGTTACAATTGTTTTCGGTGTTCTTATACCATGAGCTTCTAAAGCACTGTATTGACGAGCTTTATTGACTTCTAAGTCGAGGGCGTGATTCCCGTTAAGTACCGTACGCCCATGTCCCTCTAGCCAAGCCAGAACAGCAGATGTTAATTCAGGTGCATAACGGTGTCCTCTGGTATGGGAGGAGGCACTCATTCGGTTATAAAATACTCCTTCGGGTGGAACCTCTGAAAGATCAATGGTTCCTTCGTTTACAAACCAATCCTCATAAGGAACTCCCAATTCCTCTAATGCATCGAACAAAGGCTTTGTCCATTCTTCATTTTCGTGTAGTACAAATATTTTTGGTTCCATAACTACCCTACCTTTAGTTTATAAAATTGATAATTCCGATCTATTTACTAGTATATATAATTATCATTATATTTAAAATCATTTTGCTAGATGTTAAGAATTTTTATATTTCATTTTGATTATTAAACGATTAAGATTAAATACTTATGTATTTTTGTGGTAAGTGACGATCATATCCCCTAACTTCTCTCATCTTAAAAAACCTTACACTAAGCACCCAATCACCTAATCTTGTCCTCTTCATATAATGGTAAAAGGGGGGAGAAGAATGGTTGATTCACAAGGTTCCTCACTAGGCCCGTGGTTATATTTGCCAGTGGAGGTGAAAGTGAGGGAGTTGGATGCTAAGCTTTTGCTGGCTTACCATGCGATTAATGAAGGGTTTCGTGTGGTACTTGGCGAACATGTAGCAGTTGAACGTGTGGCAAAGGAAGGTCCCCCGGGGATTTTTTTCTCGAAGGGTTATCCTGATCCATATAAATCACGAGTTTTCAAACTAGTCAAAAGAGTTGGACATCGTCTAGTTGAATTAGATGAAGAGGGGTTAATTATTCCGAATCGTAAAGGGTACATTGAGAGTCGTATGAATCAGGAATTTGTTGATCAATTAGATCACATCTATTGCTGGGGAAGGCACCAACAGGGGGTAATCACTGATGCTTACCCACACGTCAAGACAAAAACTTTTTTAACAGGTAATCCACGCTTTGATCTGTTAAAGGAGAAGTACCGAAGATTGTATCATCCACGGGTTCATAAAATACGCGAAGAATACGGTGATTTCCTCTTAATTAATACTCGTTTTGCGGTTTACAATCAGGTGAGAAGACAGCAAAAACATGATGATTCGGATCTCTATCGATATATGAAGAAACTATTTTCTTCGTTTATTGAACTGATTGATTATTTAAGTTCGCAAAATCCTTATCAAATGATTGTGATTAGGCCACATCCAGCTGAAAACGTAGAAGTGTATAAACGACATTTCAATGAGCAACCGAATATCACAATAGCTCCTTATGGAAACGTTGTTGATTGGATTTTGGCTTCTAAGTTGATGATTCATAACAATTGCACAACCGGCATTGAAGCAGGTTTGTTAGGTAAACCAGCGATATCTTATAAACCCATTTCTCCTTCAGACTTCGATGACCCATTGCCGAGTGACTTTAGTATTCAAGCAACTACCTTAAAAGACGTTCAAGAAACTGTGGCAAATATTCAAGAGAATCCTAATCATCCATCATTAACGATAAGACAGCTGAATTTACTTAACTATCATGTGAGTGGTTGGACGGCAACGGATGCCTATCAGCATCTAATTAATTCTTTAAAAGAAATTCCTATAAAAAACAATTCCACATTAGACCTTTCGTCTACTAAGAGAAAACGCCGGAAAAATAGAAATGCTAAATATCGATTTCCCCGTTTAACCGAACGTGAGATACGTCATTTTTTTAATAAGCTGGAGCAAATTGAAGGTAAACAGAGCCGTATCAACACTCATGCCATAGATCGTAACGTATTTATACTCACGTCTAAAGGGTGATGAATGAGCATGATCTCATATGTGCAAAATTATTGGAATCTATACGTCGACTTTCTGGAGCGCTTCCGATCGGTAGAATATCATGGCACTCCAATTGTTTTATGTAGTCATTTTTATCAATTGATTAAAGACAATCAGACCGTTGAGCAATTTTCACAAAATAAACCATCGTCCAAACAGTTGGAACCTGTCCAAACACGGTTTAATCGATTATTACCACCTGGCTATAGTCAACAATCCCATACCAAAAGTCCAATCGTCTTTCATGATCAATTATTACGTATACCATTTAAGTTACTAAAAAAGCATTATCACAAGCGAGATTTAATCATTTTAAGGAATCAAACGAATCCAAAAACATCAACTCCCTTTCAAATTGAACAGCTTAATGAATTTGAAAAAACGACTCAAATAAAGCCTTATCAAAGGCAGCTCAAGCAATTATTCAATAAACAAACCTATCACCCTGTATTTAGTGACACGACTTTTCAACAAAATCTTCTAAATGAGTTATCAAAGATTATTCCAACGCTCCAGGCAGCCGAGAATTTTATGAAGCATATATCAGTTTCTGGTTTTGTGCTTGGAAGTACTAATCATTTAGAAGGGCGGGCACTTGCGTTAGTTGCCAGACAACATGGGATTCCCACGATATGCATGCAACATGGAATTATTGCATCGCCACTCGGTTATTTACCGAAATTAGCCGATTTCTTAGCGGTTTATGGAAATTATGAGAGAAACCTCTATCTGAATTCAGGTGTGCCGTCAGAAAATATCAAAGTCATTGGTCATCCGCGTTTTGATGAAATTAACCATCCACCTCAAACTAATAGACGAACATTTAACCGGAAGCTTAGGATTCATCCTAAACAAAAAAACATCCTAATCATCAGTCACCATGAGCAATTTAACGATCTGGAATCTATTATGCGCGAACTTAACAATCAACCCGTTAACATCATCATCAAGCCACGCACTCATGTCAAAAAACTACGAACTTATTCAAAGCGTTATTCAAATGTCTATTTGGCAAAAGGCATCCAGTTATATGATCTTATTCGTTACGCTGATATAGTTGTTAGTTATGAATCAACGGTTGCTTTAGAAGCAATGATTGCAAGTAAGCCTGTTTTTATTTGGAAGCAGAACAGTCCTAATCCCATTGACTATTTTCAAGATCTTGACCCTTTTTTCTATCAAGAATCTCACAAGCTGGTAAACAATCTCAAATATTTCCTCGGAAATATTCGACAAACCTCAACATTAACAAGTCTAGAATCGTTTTTAACTAAGCAGGGTATTCAATTAAGACACTCCTCTATGCTGCTCCTTAAGAATCTCATTGATTGTGAACTCCTCTCCCAATAACCCCAATTCTCTCGTAAATTTCTTATTCTTAACACTTATGTCTATACACTCTCTACTTATATAGAATATAGATGTGATATATTGACTTATTTTATAAGAGTTGATCTAAGTAATGTGATAGGAACACTCATAGATAATGAGAGGAAGTTTGCAATGTTTAAGGATAAAAAAATATTAGTTATCGGTGGTACAGGAGCAATTGGTGATCGATTAGTGAACCGTTTATTACGTGAAGAACCCGAAGTTATTAGAGTATTTAGCCGTGACGAATATAAACAATATCTATTACAAAATGAGATCAACCATTATGATAACCTGAGCTATTTAATCGGTGATATAAGAGATTACCAACGTCTATCTAGTGCGATGCAAGATATCGATTATGTTTTTCATTTAGCGGCAATGAAGCACGTTCCATCATGTGAGTATAATCCGTATGAAGCGGTGCAAACGAATGTTCACGGAACTTATAACGTCATTCAAGCTGCAATGGCACAAGGGGTAGAGAAAGTTCTGTTTACTAGCTCGGATAAGGCGGTTTCGCCAACCAATACGTATGGTGCTACTAAACTGACAGCTGAAAGGCTCATATCTTCAACTGAGTATAGTAAAGGGGAGGTCAAAACCATTTTTGCTAGTGTTCGCTTTGGTAATGTCTTAGGTTCAAGGGGGTCTGTTGTTCCTCTATTCCAAAGACAGATTCACACTCAGCGAAAAATTACCGTCACTGACCTTAACATGACTCGGTTTATGATGACTCTGAATCAGGCGACAGAATTAATGATGGAAGCCTTACAGAAAGCTGAAGGTGGGGAAGTCTTCGTTTTAAAAATGCCGGTTATTTTATTAAAAGATTTAGCGGAGGTTGTGATTGATGAAACTTGTCAAAAGCATCAATTAAACCACGAAGACATTCAAATTGAAGAAATTGGCTTAAGACCTGGAGAGAAGATGTATGAAGAGTTAATGACCTATGACGAATCGACTATGGCATGGGAGTTAGAGGAGATGTATATCATCCCTGGTCATCAACAATCGGGTCTGTGGAATCTTGGAGCGAACCGTACGGATCACGGAACCTATAGTTCGAATCGAGTAACGCCTATTTCTGTTGAAGAGGTACGACAATTGTTATTGAGTGAACAATTAATTGATTGAGGATTAGGTGATGATATGGGGAATCAATTGAGTCATTATGAAAAGAATTACTGGTCATTGTATCTTGAGTTTTTGAAGATGTTTGAAAACCTTCAGTATGGAGGCTTTTCTCTTTCTTATTTATGTCATTTCGGAAGTTTAATTAGACGTAATCAACCACTATTAAATTCGCTTAAACAACCTGGTTTTTATAAGACGCTTCATCATCAAGTAACGGATGATACAGACATTCAAATGGTGTTTAATGAATTTGTTAAAAAGCATAGTCGCCGTCAACTTAGACCTGCTAAAGGCGGAAAGGTAGTCCTGTACGATGTTTACAATTTACTAAGAATTCCAAACGAAATTTTAAGATCTCAGTTTAAACCGTCAAGGTCACTGATCATGATGGAACGCCATTATAAACGAAACCCGCGACACACTAGGTTCCCAACGGAGTTTTTTGACCAATATTCGGCACGATCCAAGTCTATGAGACATCGAATAAAGAAGGTTAAAAATCAGGCACAACAATTGATGGAGAAGTACTCAAATCATTCACTAGTCCAAAACGAACACTTTCAGAAAAATTTCCTTCAGCAAATAGAAAAAATTATTAACCGAATGGTTGAAGCCAGAAATCTATTTAGTAAAGTAACGACTGCATGTGTGATCGTACCTTCAACCCATTACCCGGAAAGTCGTACACTTGTGATGGTCGCAGCAGAAAAGGGGATTCCTACCATCTGTTTACAGCATGGAATCTTCTCTAGTGGGTTTGGGTATTTACCAAAGGTTGCCTATATCGACGGGGTCTATGGACATTTTGAAGAGCAGTGGTATCAGGATAAAGGCGTTAATAGCAGTGAACTTAAAACAGAAATCATCGGACACCCAAGGTTTGACTTAATCTTTAAAAAGCCGACCAAAACAAAGAAATCATTTCAAGACAAAGTAGGGATTGAACCGTATAAAAAAACGATTCTACTTGCTGTGAGAGGGAGACAGAACCTAAACAAATGGCGTCAGTTTTTAAGAGCCATTACCAAAAATGAACCATATAATATCATACTTCGGGATTTCCCGAATGTTCACGATCACCCATTGTTAAAGGAATTTTCGAATTTAAAATCGACTAAGGGGTTTCACTTACATGATGTGATTCACCATGTTGATGCCGTAGTGACTTATTCTTCAACAGTCGGACTTGAATCGATGATTGCAGGAAAACCAGTATTCATTTTCAATCAGTCCTTCCCTGGGTACACGGGATATTACGACATGTTGGATGAACTCGTACAGGAAGATCCGATTAAATTAGCTAAGTTGGTCGATAAGTATTTTGAAGATGAACGCCTACGAGAAAGGGTTAAGCAAAAGCGAGAACAATTTTTAGCACATGCTTACCCGAAGCAAGAGGGAACCGCTGGACGACGACTGACTCAATTAATCAAACGATTGAGTTAAATTTTAAAGGAGGGTTGAACATGAATGTTTTAGTGACAGGTGGAGCCGGTTTTATCGGTCGTTGGGTAGTCCAACGATTATTAAATGAGGGCCATTATGTTTGGGTGATCGATGATTTGTCAAATGGTCGAGTCGAAAATATTAGGGGATTAATGAGTTATAGTAATTTAATGGAATTTATCCAAGGTGATATGAAGGATCGACAACTAATCAAAGATCTATTCTCTTCAACACGGTTTGACGTTTGTTATCACTTAGCAGCTAGTATTAATGTTCAAGATAGCATTGATGATCCCCAAACGACTTTTATGAACGATACAGTTGGGACATTTTACGTGTTAGAAGCTTGTAAGAAATACCATGTAAAGCTAGTGTTTATGAGTACGTGTATGGTATATGATCAGGCTGTGCAAGCTAATGGAATTCGTGAGACAGACCCAACGAAACCTGCTTCCCCTTATGCAGGAGCTAAAATCGCTGCTGAAAATATGGTGTTGTCCTATTACCATGCTTACGGCTTACCAACTGTTGTTTTGCGTCCGTTTAATACGTATGGGCCCTTCCAGAAAACAAATGGGGAGGGTGGAGTCGTCGCTATTTTCCTTAACAATAAATTAGAGGAGCGTCCACTACAAATTTACGGCAATGGAACGCAGACACGAGATTTACTTTATGTAGAGGATTGTGCCCGATTTGTCGTTGAGGCAGGTTTTTCCGATCTATCCAATGGTGAAATTATCAATGCTGGATTAGGTGAGGATATTAGCGTTAATGAACTTGCCGAATTGATCGCCAATGAACAAGTGCCGATTGAACATGTTGAACACATTCATCTACAAAGTGAAATTGCCAAACTTACTTGTAATTATGATAAGGCCAAACAGCTAATCGGATGGGAGCCAAAGATTAGTCTTCAAGAGGGGATTCGTCGCACGGAAAACTGGATTAAACGATACAGGCAAGGGGATCACTATGAAGAAATTATCTAAACTTGCCATCCACGGTGGTCAACCTGTAAGAAAAACATTTTTACCTTATGGAAAACAGTGGGTGAGTGACGATGATGTTGAAGCGGTGGTTGAAACGCTAACTAGTGACTTTTTAACGACGGGTCCTAAAATTGATCAATTTGAAGAAGAACTTGCCAAGTACGTAGGGGCTAAGTATGGTGTTGCTTTTGCTAATGGGACAGCAGCTTTACACGCAGCTTGTTTTGCCGCAGGAGTAGGTGAGGGGGATGAAGTCATAACAACGCCTATGACGTTTGCAGCAACAGCCAATAGTATTTTATATCAACGAGCGACACCCGTGTTTAGTGATACTAATCCAGATACTTGGAATATGGACCTCCAAAAGGTTCGGTCATTAATAACGGACCAAACGAAAGCGATTCTGCCCGTCGATTATATGGGGAATCCTTGTAATTATCAAGAGCTGTTAAAAATTGCTCAGGATCATGACCTAACGATTATTGAAGATGCAGCGCACGCTTTAGGTGCGACTGATCACGGTCGGAAGGTTGGTTCAATCAGTGATCTGACAATGTTTAGCTTTCATCCGGTCAAGCAAATAACGACGGGTGAAGGTGGTATCGTAACGACTAACCGTCAAGATTATTATGAAAAACTCATCCAATTTAGAACACATGGTATGACCCGAGATTCTAGTAAACTATTAGAAAATCACGGACCGTGGTATTACGAAATGCAATTTTTAGGCTTCAATTATCGCATGACAGACTTACAAGCAGCTCTTGGAATAAGTCAGTTAAAAAAGCTAGATTCATTCATTCAAAGGCGAAAGCAGATTGCTAAAAAATATCATGAAGCCTTTCAACTACTATCTCCAATTCAAACCTCGAATCTACCAAACGGGTGTGATTCGAGTTGGCATTTATATGTGATTCGTTTAAAACTAGAAGAATTAACGACTGATCGGAAGACGATATTTACCGCTTTACAACACGAAAACATTGGGGTGAATGTTCACTACATTCCCGTTTATTATCAACCTTACTACCAACACCTTGGATATAAAAAAGGCATTTGTCCAAACGTAGAGCAATTATACGAAGAAATCATCACGTTACCCTTGTTCCCAGCGATGTCAAATGAGGATGTTGAAAATGTGATTACTGCAATTCAAAAGGTGATTGAGCATTATGCAAAGTAAAGAGGGGGATGGTATGCGAGTGACAGCTATTATTCAAGCACGTATGAGTTCAACTCGGTTACCTGGGAAGGTGCTTAAAGCAGTGTTAAACCGGCCTTTGTTGCACTATCAGCTGGATCGATTGCAAAGAGCTAGTATGCTTGATGAAGTGGTAGTGGCGACAACTGAAAATTCCACAGATGATGCTATCGTTGATTTTTGTCAACAAGTTGATATTCCTGTCTATCGAGGGTCTAAGGAGGATGTTTTATCACGTTATGTGGAAGCGGCTAGGTTTTTTAATGCTGATGTCATCGTACGACTCACTTCTGATTGTCCGGTGATCGACCCGGTTATTGTTGACCGAATCGTACAGTGTTTTCGCAGTTCTAAATCTGATTACGTTTCCAATACGATGATTCGCACCTATCCACGGGGAATGGACACAGAAGTTTTAAATCAGAGCACATTAGAAACACTACACCAGAAGGCAACGACACCAACTGATCGAGAGCATGTGACATCGTATATGTTGAAGCACTTAAATGAATTCGATGTCGAGCAGGTGAAGCACAAAGAAGACCTTAGTCATTACCGTTGGACAGTCGATACTCCAGAAGACTTCGAGTTAATTAAACGGATAATTGAACACATTTACCCGACAAATTCCCATTTCACTATGGAAGATATATTAGATCTTCTAAAAGAACACCCGTCGTGGGTGAACATCAACGCTCATATTGAACAAAAAAGGACATGAAAGAGTGATCAACCATGAATATTTTCATTCGCGTGGATGGCTCGATTGAAATAGGCTTAGGTCATGTGATGCGTTGTCTTACCTTAGCTTATGAGCTCACTCAACAAGGTGCACAGGTTTCATTTATTTGTAAAGAACTTGAAGGGAATCCTACTCATTTATTTTCGAGTCAAGGGTATAACGTCCATTCTTTTCGAAAAGATGAGACAGATAGGCGGTTTAATTGGAAAGAGGATGCTGAATTAACTAAAGAAATTTTACGAAGAAGTGGTACGGTTGATTGTCTCATTATTGACCATTATGAAATTGATCAAAAGTGGCAAAACCTGATTAAGCCATATGTCAAACGTATGATGGTAATCGATGACCTGGCCAATCGCAGACATCATTGTGACTTATTACTAGATTATCAAATTCATCCAGAATACAACAAACGTTATCAATCTCTTATTCCTGAGTACACCACCACGCTGTTAGGACCTACGTACCTAATTCTTCGCAACGAATTTAAAAAGGAAAGGGAAAAGATATTATCTAGAGGTAGCGAAATCAATAGAATACTCATCTCTTTTGGTGGAACGGACCCAACAGGAGAAACGATAAAAACTCTTCAGGCGCTAGAACGTTTAAATGATCCAGATTTAATGGTCGATGTGGTGATCGGAAAGCAAAACCCCAATCGACCACAAATTCAAAAGTGGTGTCAAGACCACCTTCAGGCGAATGTTCATTGCCAAATAGATTATATGGCTCAGTTAATCGCACAAGCAGACTTGGCCATTGGTGCAGGAGGAAGTTCAAGTTATGAGCGTGGCTATTTAGGTCTGCCATCGATCGTCATTAAAACCGCTAGCAATCAATCGGAGCTTATTAGTGTGTTTAATCAGCTTGGGTTGATTGAATATTTAGGAACGAGTGAAAAAGTCAGTGAGAATCAGATAGTACGATCGATCGAAAAGTTAATCAACGACCCACAACAAGTTAGAACCATGTCTAAGCTTGCTCTCTCGACTTTTCCCAAGGTTCCTAATGTTAATCCAGCCATTCCGCTTATATTGGGGGGAGAACCGTGAGTTTATCAGATTATCATTTGATCGATTTAACTGAAAAACATTTAGATCGTGTGCTAACCTGGCGCAATTCCAAGCACGTACGCCAAGCAATGTATACGGATCACTTTATTACTCCAGAAGAGCATCGCCAGTGGTTTGAACGTGTCAAACAAGACGACCACAAGTTAGTATGGTTATTCACTTATCGAGATGAACCAATTGGTCTAGTTAACTTGACTAGTTTGGATCGTCAACATAGGCGTTGCTATTGGGGTTTTTATATGGGCGAATTAAAGGCTCCACGTGGTGCGGGAACGGCGATGGGAATCTTAGCGATTGATAAGATATTCCAAGAACAAAAGCTCCATAAAATTTGTGCAGAAGTCATTGAAATGAATCAAAAAAGTTTGAATTACCACCAAAAGCTAGGGTTTCATATCGAGGGACGCCTGAAAGACCATATTATCAAAAATCATCAATATCACGATGTATTAACATTGGCTTTATTTGCTGATTACTGGCAAGAAGTAAAAACGGAATTACGACAATGATACGGGGGGATTTATCATGAATATTGGTGGAAGAGAAATTGGAGAACAGCAAGAACCGATGATTGTTGCTGAAATGTCTGGAAATCACAATCAATCACTTGAGCGTGCTCTAGAAATGGTAGAAGTGGCGTCGCAAGCAGGAGTAGATGCAGTTAAACTGCAAACGTATACGGCAGATACGATGACGCTTGACCTTCAGCACGATGATTTTGTCATTGATGATGCTAAAAGCCTCTGGAAGAATCAGTCACTATACGATTTGTATCATGAAGCTTATACACCGTGGGAATGGCATCAAGCCATCTTTGACCGTTGTAAAGAATTAGGGTTAATTGGCTTTAGCTCGCCATTTGATGAATCAGCGGTTGATTTTTTAGAAAGCTTTGATGTTCCGTGCTATAAGATTGCTTCTTTTGAATGTACCGATCTTCCTTTAATTAAAAAAGTCGCTAAGACAAGAAAACCCATAATTATTTCAACCGGAATGGCGACGGTAGCAGAAATTGCAGAAGCCGTTGAAACAGCTAGGGAAGCGGGGTGCAACGATTTAATTCTTCTTAAATGCACGAGTACGTACCCAGCTTCACCAGAGAATACTAATATCCAAACAATTCCTCATATGAAAAAGATGTTCGACTGTCAGGTTGGCTTATCTGATCATACTTTAGGAACTGGAGTTGCGATTGCTAGCGTTGCTTTAGGTGCATCGTTTATTGAAAAACATTTTACCTTATCACGTGCAGAAGGGGGCGTCGATTCTGCTTTCTCAATGGAACCAGATGAATTAAAAAACTTAGTCGATGAAACGAAATGTGCATGGCAAGGGTTAGGAACCGTCCATTATGGGCCAACGGATGCCGAAAAGGATTCGACTAAATTACGCCGCTCACTTTATGTAACAAAGGATTTACAAGCTGGAGATCGTTTATCTAAAGAAAACATGCGCGTGATTCGCCCAGGGTATGGCTTACCTCCTAAATACTATGATCGATTACTTGGAAAAGAAGTAAACAAAGAAATAAAAAAAGGAACCCCAATTTCTTGGGATCACTTTTAATTAGAGGATGTTCTTAACCCCTTCATTAAAGTAGAAGCGACTTCTCTTCGGCTGAATTCAGCCGGAGGCATTTTCCCTTCTCTTAACATCTCTCTTACTTTTGTGCCAGATAATTGTACTCGCTCTTTGTTGTGTGGACAGGTCTTAGTTGTCGCTGTCGTCTGACAAGCTTGACAGTAAAAGGCGTGTTCAAAGAACAAGGGTCGAATGCCGATTTCTCTTTCTGGAAACTCTTTAAAAATAGTTTGAGCGTCATAGGTGCCATAATAGTCTTTAACACCAGCATGATCACGACCGACAATGAAGTGGGTGCAGCCATAATTTTTTCGAACTAACGCGTGGAAAATAGCTTCCCTTGGCCCTGCATAACGCATAGATGCTGGAAAGACCCCAAGTAATACTCGCTCATACGGATAATATTGATTAAGCAGTACTTTATAGCTTTCCATACGAACTTCTGCTGGGATGTCATCTGATTTTGTTTCACCGATTAGAGGATGAATCAAAAGTCCGTCGGTTATTTCTAAGGCACACTTTTGGATATACTCATGAGCACGATGGATCGGGTTCCTAGTTTGAAAGCCAACAATGGTTTTCCACCCTTTTTTTACAAAAAGCTCACGTGATTCACGTGGGCTATAATAAAAGGGAGAAAATGCTTCTTTCACGTGGATCCCCTTCACCAATGTAATAGGCCCAGCTAGATATACTTCAGGCCGTTTATTTAACTTGAAAACTCCAGGATGGTTAAGGTCTTTCGTTTGGTAAACCTTTTGGGCCTCTAATTGCTTATCAGGTCTAAATTTTTCGTGAAGGTGAAGAACAGCATATACGTTCTTCTGAAAAGTTAACTTAACGGGATCGCCAACAGTAAGTAAATCAGCTGCTTGCTCACTAACTGGTAACGTAATAGGAAGCGGCCAAATAATCCCGTTGTCCAATCGCATATGATGAAGGACTGAGTCGTAATCTTGGCTGCCTAGAAAGCCATTCAACGGACTATAAGCCCCATTTGAAATGAGCTGTAAATCATTTAACGCCATTAAATCGATCTCTACCTCTTGCTTAATCGAATGGTAATCATAACGATCATTAAACGCATGAACTAATTTTCCTCCGTGTGGCTCTTGTTGAGTCAATGTAATTCCTCCTTATTAAAATAGATTCTGTTCAATATAGTGAAGAATTTGATTAACTGATTCGTCTACTGACTGTTCAGTAGTATCAACTATGATTTCAGGTTCTTCTGGCTCTTCGTAAGGTTGAGAGATTCCGGTAAATTCCTCTATTTCACCAGAACGGGCCTTTGGATATAAGCCTTTTGGATCTCGCTTTTCACATTCTTCTAATGAACATTTAACATAAACTTCAATGAAATCGCCTTGATCAAATAAAGATCGAGCTAATTCACGATCCTGTTTATATGGGGAAATAGTTGCTGTAATAGTCACTAATCCTGCATCAGTGAAAAGCCGCGCACACTCTGCAATCCTTCTAATATTCTCATGACGGTCTTCAGCACTAAAGCCTAAATCCTGATTTAATCTATTTCTTACTACGTCCCCATCTAAAAGGAACGTGTGAACATGTTGGGAAAATAATTTTTCTTCTAAATATTTAGCAATAGTTGATTTTCCTGCACCTGATAGCCCTGTTAACCATATAACCAAACTTTTATGACCCTTTAATTCTTGACGCTTTGTTTTGGATAATGAATGTTCATGGTTATGATCAATCATCTAGATCCCCTCCTAGTTGCCTATCTTTTTAGCTAGCAAATAAGTTCTTATACTATATAATATGAACGAACTAATAGACTGGTTAGAGAATAAGCTGAAAATAGACAAAAATAGTCTTCATCCCTATGGCAATCAACCTTTTTTAAAATTCTTCTCCTTTGTCCTATACAAATTTCTATTAGGCTACTTATAATACAGTAGTTTAAATTAGAGAAGGAGCGGTGATGATATGATAATTTTTGATCAGCAAACCATTGATGAGAAAAATCCGATTGTCTTTGTGCATATCCCTAAAACGGGTGGTCAAACGATGTGGGATTTGTTAGGAAGGCAAAAGGAAAGGATACATGTTTGGCATAACAAGTATTTTAAGGTGCTTAACGAACCAGCAAGATATATAACGATATTACGTGATCCTGTTGATCGGGTCATATCAACTTACTACTATATTAGAAGCTATGAACGAGATCCGTTAAACCATCCGGTTAGTCAAATGAGCCTTGAGAGGTTTGTGGCATATATGAAGGATGATGGTATTGAGAATAAACGCTTCAAACGTAAAGAAGATGTACGAAATATTCGTTACCGAACCGTGAACTTAGCCACTCGTTATTTGTCAGGCGGAGATCCTAACGATATCCAAAAGGCTAAGGAAAATATCGCGAATCACTTTACTTTTATCGGTTTTACTGACTTATATAATGAATCGTTATCTTTCATGGAAAAGGAGTTTAATTGGGATTTTTCTATGGTTAAAAAGCGTAATACGACTAAAAATCGTGCGTCCTTAAATAATATTTCGCAGCCTTTAATCAACACGATAAAGGAATTGAATGAACATGATTTAGATCTTTACCATTCTACTCGTACTCAATTTTTAGATAGGTTAAGTTATTGAAAATGATTGAAGATAAAATAGGGTAGTTTTTAAAAAAGAGACTGGCTGCAGGGTTGAGCCAGTCTCTTATAATAGATTTAACCATTATTAGGAAAGATGGTCGGGCACTGTGGTGGTCTAGTTGGTGCTGGGCATGGTTGCACAGGTAGTAAGTCTCTTGG
>NZ_JABXWU010000013.1 GCF_014595945.1 Alkalibacillus aidingensis | reverse complement strand
TGGTCATTTCTAACACCCGGTTAGAAATGACCATTTTTAATTACCATTTACTGGTTTTGTCCCAGCCACTTTTAACCTTTCTACATATCAAATGGCAAATCATCATCTGATAAATCTACTCCACCGCCCATAACTGGCTCTGGTTCCTCGGTGTTTGTTTTGATTGATTAGGTTGTTGTGATGATTGTCGATGACTACTATTTGAATCACCTTTTGATTCTAAGAACTGAACACTATCAGCAACAACTTCTGTCATAAACACTCTTTTACCATCTTGCCCTTCAACTTTTAGATCATCACATACTTTGACAAATGTCTTATATGAGAATATGATAGTAAAAGTTATGAATTCATATAAGATTAGTCGGTTTAATATAATAGTTTAAAAGAGGGGGAGATGAATGGTGCAATCTATATTTAAATCATACTGGAATGCATCGCTGATTATGAAGATCACGGTCGGTCTTATCTTAGGTGTGATCGTTGGTCTTGTTTTTGGTGAAAGTGTGGTTCCGTACTTAGAACCATTTGGTGATTTGTTGTTAAGGTTACTGATGTTTTTAATTTTACCTTTAATTTTATTTACCTTAATTGTCGGGGTTAACCAAGCTAATATTCGCGATTTAGGACGAATGGGTAGTAAGGTGTTTGTCTATTATGTTGTGACGTCTGCAGTAGCTATTATTGTTGGTTTGACCGTTGCGAGTATTTTTTCACCGGGGCAAGGTATGGTGCTTGATGTTGATGAAGCTTATGATTCTCCTGAGCACCCGGGGATTGCAAGTGTTATTTTAAATATTGTTCCAGAAAATATTGTGACGGCGTTTAGTGAGCTGAATTTATTAGGAATCATTTTTACAGCTTTAGTTTTTGGGATAGCCATTTCATATTTAAGGTCATCAGAGCAGTTTAAAGAGTCTGGAGAAACGGTCTATAAAGTCATTGAGGCATTGAATGAAGCGGCGTTTAAGATTATGGCCGTCATTTTACAATACGTACCAATTGGTGTATTTGCGATTATTGCGACGACAGTTGCCAGTCATGGGATGGAGACGATTAGATCATTAGGTGAATTTGTTGGTGTCTTATATGTTGCTTTACTAGTTCAATTAGCCTTGTATATGATCTTACTCAAGGTAACTGGCACTTCACCACTTCAATTCTTAAAAGCCGCACGCACACCGATGGTCACAGCCTTTGTAACACAGAGTAGTGCTGGAACACTACCTTTGACAATCAATGCAGCTCAACGTCTTCAGTTAAATAAAAGCTTATATAGTTTTAGTCTGCCGTTTGGTGCTACTTTAAATATGGATGGTGCAGCTATTCGAATCGCTGTTTCAGCTGTGTTTGCATCCATGGTTATTGGGGATCCTTTATCATTTACGGCGATGTTGACCGTCGTCATTGTGGGAACTTTAGCTTCAATTGGTACAGCAGGTGTTCCTGGAGCTGGAATTGTAATGATTGCCACTGTTTTTGCTCAATTAGGGTTACCTATGGAAGCTGTTGCGTTACTGGTTGCTGTTGATGCGCTAGTTGGTATGGGCTGTACCGCATTAAATGTCACAGGTGATTTAACAGGTACTAAGGTCATTGATCAAACAGAGAGAAAACATCAAGATTCATAAAATAGATGCGAAGGGGGCTAACCCTTCGCATTTTCTTTTGTTTTTGGCTTTGTTAAAGTCCGTTGTTGTTATGGTGAACCGCTTCGGTGGACCTTTCTGAAGACCTGGACGGTCAAATGTCGATGTTGGCCACAGGACGTGGCCGAATTTAATCGACCGCGGGCACGGCTTCAGCTAACTTGGGAAGAAAAGCACTTCCCAAGTGGATCTTCAGCTCGCGCTATTCCCGCGACGCACAGGACGTGCTAGTGTCGGTGATGCCACAGGACGTGGCGTTTTCACCGACCTGGAGTCGCCACCTTCGCTTTTCACCATACAACAACTAAGAGTAAAACTTATAATAATCAACACTAAACTTTCACAGAGCGTTGTTTTTAAATGTTAGATGATAATAAAAAAATACGCTGAGCTATACTCAGCGTATTAGAGAGAGGGGTGGTGACTTAAAAAATGAAAGATAGCGAAATATCTAAGCCCACCACATATCTTCAACAGACTCTTTAACCATAACTGGTTTGAGTGTGTCGACAGCTTTTGTAAAACCTTCATCAATAGACATTAATCCATCCTCATGTTCAATACTTACCACATAGTCATAACCGTATAGTCGAAGGGCGCTGATCATATCAGCCCAGTCTTTTGAGCTATGACCAAACCCGACCGTCCGGAAATACCACGCACGGTCTTTCATGTCTGCATAAGAAGTCATATCGGTTAATCCATTTTTATTTACGTTAGGTTGATCAATCACGGTGTCCTTGGCATGAAAGTGGTGAATCGCATCTTCGCGACCGAGGATTTTGATTGATTCAACAGGGTCAATCCCTTGCCACCACATATGGCTAGGGTCTAAGTTTGCCCCAATGGCTGGTCCACATGCTTCACGTAGTTGGAGGAGGTTCTTAGGTGTATGTACTGAAAAGCCACCATGGGGTTCTAATCCAATCTTCACACCATGTTTCTCAGCAAATTGAGCTTTTTCTTTCCAGTACGGGATAATTTTTTCTTCCCACTGCCATTTTAAAATTTCCTGAAATTCTGGTGGCCAAGGAGCAACAGGCCAGTTTGGATGTTTGGCTTCTTCATGATCTCCAGGACACCCCGAAAACGTATTAACAACAGGAATGCCTAACTCTTTTGCTAATTGAACCGTTTTGTCAAATAAGGCATCATTTTCTTGTGAAATATGTTTTTGTGGGTGAAGAGGGTTACCATGGCAGCTTAAGGCACTTACGGTTAGATTGCGTTTGTCTAATGCTTCTAAGAAGGAGTTTCTTTTCGTTTCACTCTCTAATAGCTCATCCACTTGACAATGAGCATCCCCAGGGAATCCACCTGTCCCTAATTCAACTGCTTCAATTCCTTTTGAAGCAACATAATCAAGCATATCTTCAAAAGATTTGTCAGAAAAAAGAACTGTAAAAACACCGAGCTTCATTACTTCGACCTCCTCAAATTATGTAATCCGTTACATCACATTATAGCAAAGAATTTTTAAAATTAAAGCAAAATTTATAAAATTTAACCGTTTTCATTAGGTTGTTGACTTATTATTCAAAATATTTTATCATTTATTTGTAAACGATTACAGAACAGAAAGAAGGAAACAACATGGCAAACATACGTGAAGTCGCAAATAAAGCAGGAGTTTCGAGTGCAACTGTATCTCGAGTATTGAATAATGCTCATGCGGTTACCGAAAATACGCGTCAGAAAGTCGAGCAAGCAATTAAAGATCTAAACTATGAACCCAGTATGTTAGGGCGAAATCTAAGAAACTCAGAAAGTCGTTTGCTTCTTGTCGTTATTCCTAATTTTTCAAATCCATACTATACCGAAATTATAAATGGGATTGAAGATTATTCGATTGAACAGGGCTACAATATTTTACTTTGTGAAACCGACTCGAATCCAAATCGGGAGAACATTTTTTTTAATATGGTTAAAAACAAACTGGCAGACGGTGTTATTTCGATGGACCCTACCGTTAATATGGATAAATTGCAGGAGTTAGCTGAGAAACATGCGATTGTCATGTGTAGTGAATACGATGAGCAGGAGCGAATTCCATATGTGGCAATTAATAACGAGCGGGCAGCTTATAAAGTCGCAAAACATTTGATCAGGTTAGGTCATGAAAAGATTGCTTTAATCAATTCTGATGAAAAGTTTTTATATGCAAGACAAAGAAGAAAAGGTTATGAGCGAGCTTTGAAGGAGTTCGGTTTACCTATTAAGTTAGAGTGGATTTATCATACGCAGGGCTTAGATTTTCAAGATGGTTCACAGGCAATGAGGAAGTTACTTCAACTAGAAGAGTGTCCGACCGCGGTATTCGCAGTCTCAGATACTATAGCTATTGGCGCTTTAAAAGAGGTTAATGTTCAGGAGTTAAAGGTCCCTGACGATATCGCACTGGTTGGTTTTGATAATATTAGTTTTTCCAATATGACGAATCCAACCTTAACGACCGTTGCTCAACCCATGTACCAAATGGGGAAAACAGCGGCAAGTATGCTAATTAATCGCTTACAAGGTCAGAAAGTGGACAGCGTAGTGCTGGATGATGAGTTAATCATTAGAGAATCAACACTGAATTAAGGGGAGGAGTAAGTATGGGATTGACAGTAGGAATTGTTGGGTGTGGATCAATTACCCGATTCAGACATGCACCTGAGTATGTTGAAAACCCAAATGTTGATGAGATTGTGTTCTACGACCGTAATCACCACCGTGCTGAAGGTATGGTAAAAGAGTTTGGTGGCCGAGTTGCAGCAACGTTTGAGGAATTAATCAATGACCCAACGGTTGATGCAATAAGTGATTGTTCGTCAAATGAGGTGCACCACATTCACTCAACAGAAGCTTTACTTAAGGGTAAGCATGTTTTATGTGAAAAGCCACTTGCTGTGTCAGTTGACAAGGCCAAGACTATTTTAGCAGCTCAGAAAGAATCAGGTAAGAAACTTATGGTGGACCACAATCAACGTTTTACCAAAGTACATCAGCGCGCTCGTCAAATTATCAATAGTGGCGAATATGGAGATGTGATTACTTTTAAAACAAGTTTCGGTCACGGAGGCCCTGAAGGTTGGGGGGTGACTAAATCTAACGCAACTTGGTTTTTCAAAAAGGAACGCTCTCACTCTGGTGTTGCAGGAGATTTAGGTATTCATAAAATCGACCTCATTCACTACTTAATTGATGATGAAATTACTGAAGTGAAATCATTTACTGGGTCCTTAGATAAGGTTGATGAAAACAATCAACCTATAGAGGTTTGTGATAATGTCGTCGCGATATTTAATACGAAAAAGGGCCGATTAGGTCAAGGGAGTTTTTCCTGGACCTATTACGGTGAAGAGGATAATTCGACAACCATTTACTTACAAAAAGGGATTATGAAAATTTATCACGATCCTGAAGATCAAATAATCATTGAACAACCAGATGGGGGAAAAGTGAAGTTTGAATTAGAACCGATTCAAACCAATGACAATCAAACGAGTACGGGCGTAATTGATTCGTTTGTTGATTGGATCATTCATGATACTGAGCCTCCAGTAAAAGGTGAGGATGCAATTAGTTCACTAAGGGTCATTGAACAGATTCTTGAAGATTAATGGTCACCAACGGAATGTGATAAAAACGGAAAATGCCCGAAGAAAGGTGGTTAGTAAGTAAGATGTTTAACCAACTCGCATTGAATACTAACACTTATCATGGTTTTTCTTTAGAAGAGGCCCTAAAAGGTGCACATGATACAGGTTTTAAGCAAGTAGAAATCGCTGCTGTAAGAGACCATACCGCGCACGTGACAACTGATTTCACAGAAGCTGAGTTTTACGAAGTCTTAGGCTTACTGAAAAAGTATGATTTAACTTGTGTTGGTGTTAGCGCCCACAGTAATGTCATGACAGATGAAGGGATTAGACAATTAGTTGAAAACATTGATTTAGCTGAAGTTTTTAATTGTCAATATGTTGTGACGGCAACAGGAGATTCGCATGGTGATACTGATGTGATTGATGATATAAACTCATTAGTTAAGAATCTGCAGCCTGTTGTAGAAAAGTGTGAGCGTCTTGGGAAAACGCTCGTTATTGAAACACATGGTAATAACTTTGCAACCGGTGAATCGTTAATGAAGCTCGTTCACGAATTTAATAACCGGGTTAAAATCAACTACGATACAGCAAATGTTATTTTCTACGGACACCAAGAGCCATATGAAGACCTCGAAAAATCTATCAACCATGTTGAATTCATTCATTTAAAAGATAAATTAGGTGAGCATGATACATTTCACTTCCCAGCAATTGGTGATGGCTACTTAGATTACACACGTTTATTCAATATTTTAAAACAAGGAAATTACACAGGACCCATAAGTGTTGAAGTGGAGTTTACCCCGGAAGGACCCCAAGATTTAGAAGAGGTAAATCAAGCTGTTAAACGATCTTATGATTTTCTCAGGCAGAAACTGATATAAAAGGAGAGACGTTTATGGTGAACGTCGGGTTAGTAGGTTTAGGGTTTATCGGAAAAGCACATCTTGAAGCCTATCAGAAAACTAACAATGCTATGGTTACTTCGATTTGTACCCGTAGTAACCAGAGGGATCAAGATGATTTAATTCATGATGATATTGAGATTGTCCATGAATATGAAGCGATCTTAAATAACCCTAATATTGATGTCGTTGATTTGTGCCTACCGACATTTTTGCATGAAGATTATATTTTAAAGGCGGTTAAAGCCAACAAACATATTATTTGTGAAAAACCCTTAACACTAACGGCTTCTTCTGCCGATCGAATCATTCAAGCAGTTAAAGACGAAGGTGTTCAGCTGTTCGTCGGTCATGTACTTAGGTTTTGGCCTGAATACCAAGTGCTAAAAGAGTATTCGGTTACGAATCAGTTACCTAATATTGATTGGTTTCAGGCAAGAAGGTTAGGTCAATTCCCAACATGGAGTGATTGGTTTAAAGACCCTGAAAAAAGTGGAGGTGCATTATTTGACCTTCACATCCATGATATCGACTTTGCTTATTCATTATTTGGTGATGTGGAATCTGTTTATGCGATTGGTCACCAAAATGAACAAGGAGCTTGGAGCCAGGTGCTAACAACACTAAACTTCAAAAGTGGAGTTAGAGCAGGGATTGAGGCCTCTCATAAAATGCCGAATGGTTATCCATTTACGATGAGCTATCGCGCTCAGTCAGAAAACAAGTCGTTGGTTTATACGATGGAAGCTGGTGAAAACATTGATGGGGCGAGTTCAGCAAATCATAGATTCGAGTTTAATGACGGTAAGAAAACATCCACTCTACCAATATCTGAACAAGACCCTTTTCAGTTGGAATTAGGTTATTTCATAGATTGTTTGGAACAACAAAAGAAAAACGATACGATCCCTCTTACGGATGTGCAAGAGGTGATATGTATTATGGAAGCGATTCAAAAATCACTTGAGTTAAATCAGGTGATCCACTTAAAACATGATATTTAAAGTGTGAAGATGCTTCACATTTATAAATATACTAACTCACATTTAGTGGGGGTCCATAATTTATTTAGGAGGGTTAATTATGAGAAAGCTGTTTTTGTTGGTTATCGTATTAGCGTTTTCTATGGTTCTCTTATTAGCAGCCTGTGGTACAGATGGAGCGGATGGAGAATCGGGAGGATCAAATGGTGATGGTGGCGACGATGATGATAAGCATAAGGTAGGGATTCTTGCTCCAGAGGTTACACACGGTTGGGTAGCAGCCGTAGCTTACCATGCAGAACAACGCGCTGAAGAATTAGAAGATGAAATCGACTATCAAATTCAAACGAGTAGCGGTGCTGATGAAATGACATCCCAGTTAGATGACTTAGTAACGTGGGGAGCAGAAGCTGTTGTAGCTTTCCCTCAGTGGGAAGGTATGGAGGTTCCGATTCAAAATGCTATCGACCAAGGCGTTGAAGTCGTTAACTTTGATATCGTTATCGACGTTGATGGTGTTTACCGTGTAGCTGGTGACAACAAAGATATGGGTGTTCAGGGTGCAAACTATATTGTTGATAAAATTGGCGAAACCGGACATGTTGTTGCTTTAGAAGTGCCATCTGCCGGCTCAGTTTCTGACCTGCGTATGGAAGGTTTTGAAGAAACGATAGAAGAAATTGCACCAAATATGGAAGTAAGCACTTACGCTACAGAATTCACTAGAGAAGCAGGTTTAAGTGATTTTGCTGATATTTTGACAAGTAATGATCAAATTGATGCCGTTTACTCGCTAGATGACGAAACCTCTGTTGGTGTCATTCAGGCGATTGAAGAAGCAGGTCGTGATGACATTCAAGTTGTGACAGGTGGGGGAGGTATGCAGGAATACTTCGAAATGATGCCTGAATATGAAGACATCTGGATCCAGTCTGCTTTATACAGTCCAGCTATGGTTATGGATGCTGTTGATATGGCAGTAGATATCCTAGATGGTGAAGATGTAGAAGATGATAAAATCATTCCAACAACAGTTGTTGACCGTGATAATTATGAAGAGTTCTTAGATGGGGATTCCCCTTACTAAACCATTATGTAGATTAGTAGTTTACTAGATTATCCAAAATAATAATAGGAGAGGTGGTAGGATGACTGCGATCTCTCCTTAATCCTTAGTTTGGAAGTGAGTATATGCAGATTGAAATGAAAAACATTCGAAAGTCATTTGGCAGTAATGATGTATTAAAGGATGTATCTCTGAGCTTTACTGCTGGTCATATCCACGCTCTACTTGGGGAAAATGGAGCAGGTAAATCAACATTAATGAATATTCTAGGTGGAGTCATCCAACGAGATGAAGGAGCTATATACAAAGATGGTGATCAAGTAGAGTTTAATAAGCCTGCCGACTCACAAGAAGCGGGGATAGCTTTTATTCACCAGGAGTTGAACTTAATTAACGATTTACCAGTTTATGAGAATATGTTTATGGGTCGCGAACCAAAGAAGAAGTTCGGGATGCTTGATCATGAAAAGATGATTGAAGATACACAGGATTTGTTTAATCGGATGAATATTGACTTAGATCCGAAAGCGATGGTCAGTGATCTTGATTCATCATATAAACAAATTGTTGAGATTTGTCGTGCTATGTCTACAAATGCCTCAATTATTATAATGGATGAACCAACAACCTCTTTAACTGACTCTGAAATTGAGCGCGTGTTTGACATGATGAAAACTTTACGTAACCAAGGTGTTGGACTAATCTTTATATCTCACAAGCTAAAGGAAGTCAAACATATCTGTGATCGCTATGCAGTCCTACGAGATGGGGAGCTTGTCTCACAAGGGGATGTATCAGAAGTGACAACTGACGATTTAGCGCGCTTCATGGTGGGCCATGACGTTCGTACTGAACCACTAGCCCGTTCACGCGAAACAGGTGAGGAAGTATTACGTGTTGAAAATCTTACATACGATCAACAATTTAAGGACGCTAGCTTCTCGATCAAAGCCGGAGAAGTAGTAGGATTCACAGGTCTCCTTGGAGATGGGAGAAGTGAACTATTTCAATCAATTTTTGGCGCAAACGGCATTTCGTCGGGGAAAATCTTTTTAAAAGGTAAAGAAGTGACAATTGATAGCACGATGAAAGCGATTAATCACGGTATCGCCTATTTACCAAGAAATCGCAAAGAAAATGCCATTATCAGTGATATGGATATATTAGAAAATAGTGCAGTAGCGACTTGGCCAAAGTTCTCAAGGTTTGGAGTTATTAATCGTGAAATCCATCGGGAGCAGTTTATCAAACAGCGTGATAGCCTAAACATTAAGATGGGGAAATGGACAGAGAACATTACGAAGCTTTCTGGTGGTAATCAGCAGAAGGTGGTCTTGTCAAAGTGGTTAAATACGAACCCAGAAATTCTTATTCTTGATAATCCAACACAAGGAGTTGATGTTGGGGCGAAGGAAGATATATATGATATTATTTTAAGCTTGGCGGATCAAAAAATCGCAGTTATTGTTCTGTCTAGTGAAGCACAAGAAATTATTCGTGTATGTGACCGAACATTGGTGATGTATCATGGAGCCATTCAAGGAGAATTAGTTGGAGAAGACATGACCGAGCATCAAATTATGACGCTAGCAACGGGTGGAGACGTAACTATAGAAGGCGAGGGTAAATCATTATGGAAGCAGGAACAGTAAGTGTTAGAAGAGGTTTCGTTGATTGGTTTAAGGAACGGTGGGTCAATGACCCTTTGTTCAGTATATTTATCGCACTTTTAGTAATGGTGGTCCTACAAACCTTAGTACTAGGTTTTGACTTTAATTCTTTTGGAGAGTGGTTTCAAACCTGGGTGAATAATTGGATTAATATCCTGCGTAATAATGCTGGTATTGCGATTGTCGCCTTAGGCATGACCTTTGTAATTATGACGGGTGGTATTGATTTATCAGTCGGTGCCACACTTGTAGCAACTGGTGCTTTCGCAATGACCTTAGTCGATATAGGAGAGCGCGGACTCTTTGCGATGATAGGGTTAACAGGTGTTCCAGCTATCATTTTTACTATACTTCTAACTATGGCGTTTGGTTATTTGCTGGGGACATTAATTGGAGCAACCGTCACAAAAGGGTTAGTCCCACCTTTTATCGCTACACTTGGTGCTATGATGGTGTTTAGAAGTGTTACTCAGCACTTTATGCAAGGGTATAACCCGCGTGTGCCAACTGAATTTTTGCAAATTGCCAGCTTTAAAATAGGTAACCTGATGATTATGCCCATTGTATATTGGATTATCATCGCAGCAATTATGTATTATGTTTCTAAACGTACAACATTTGGCCGTCAAATTATTGCTGTCGGTTCAAATGAACGATCAGCACGACTCTCAGGAATTAATGTAGATAAAGTAAAGTTGCGAGTTTATGCTTTAATGGGATTATTGGTCTCAATCGCCGCAATTATTCAGGTTTCACGTGTAGGTTCGATGGACTTTGCAGGTGCTGGTCGAGGAATGGAAATGGACGCAATTGCAGCTGCAGTTGTTGGTGGTACGAGTATGATGGGTGGTCGAGGTTTTATATTAGGAACTGTCTACGGAATGCTGATCATTGCAGTACTTAATAACTTACTTAACCTGTTTGGTGTTCCACCACTCTTAAGAGATGCTTTTAAAGGTCTCATCGTGATTGGCGCGGTGTTATTACAGCGTAAGAAAATTATATAGTCACCCCTTTTTAATATAAAAATAAAGCATGGACTAATCTGTCCATGCTTTATCAATGTAACAAACTTAACTGTAACACCACTTTGATTAATAATAGTGACCACTTTCCTCAAAAGGTGGACAGCTACCCCTCATCAACCCTATAGAGAATTTTAAAAGTCGTATTTTGCCTCTTCGGCTTCACGCACTTTTTGATATGTTTCTGTTAAAACAAAAGTGTCCTCAACTAGACGTTCGATGCGAAATAAGACATCGTGATTGACAATCTCTTTTTGATAGAAGTCTTCTTCTTCAATAAATACATAAGTTTGTACAATTTGTGCTTTCATATAACCTAATATGGGTTTTAAGTGTTGTTCAACAATTAAGTAATGTTTAGGTGAACCAGCTGTCGCAAGCATTCCTACAACTTTATCCCGAAATGCATTCACTGGGAGTAGATCAAAAATATTTTTTAAAGTTGCAGGAATGGATGATTGGAAAATAGGTGTGCCAATAATCAAAGCGTCAGCTTCCATTACTGTTTGCGTGACATATTTAGTATCCCCTTCATAATCCAAATAATGGCGCCCATCACTAAATTGGATGTCATAATCAGCGAGATCGATTAACTCTGTTTCAATATCAGGGTACTTTTCTTTAAGTTTTTCTATCGTGTAGTCCATTGCTGTTCTAGTTTTGGATCCAACAATTGAGCCAGATAATCCGACTACTTTCATGGCGTTCCCTCCTATTTTTGGGCTGTGTATTTCTTAATAGCGGGTAAAATTTCTGCACCGATAATATCAATGTTTTTCTTTAAACGATCAAAGGGCATCCCACCAAAGTCCATTTGTGCAATGTAGCGTTGGTGGCCAAACAATTCATGTTGATATAAGATTTTCTCAATGATTTCTTGTGGGCTTCCAATGTTCATAATGTTATGAGGGTCAACTCCTTGAGCAAAATGCTGCTTTGGAAAGCCTTGCCCATTGGTTCGTTTCATCCCTTCATTAATATGTGGGTATAAGTCTCTTAAGGCTTGTTGAGATGTTTCAGCTGCATAGAAGAAGCCTGCTGTAGCAATAGGTAGTTCAGCTGGGTCATGACCTCCTTGACGTGCAGCATCACGATAAGCATCAATTGTCCGTTTAAAGACACTAGCTGGTCCACCTAGATGAGCCATGAACATTGGCACTCCTGCATAACCAGCTTTCCTGGCGCTTCCCGGTGAACCACCAACCGCACGCCAAATAGGCATCCACCCTTCTTTAGGACGGGGGAGTATCCTTGCGTTTCTTAAAGGAGCGCGATATTCCCCACTCCAATTAATGACTTCTTCTTCATTAATTTGACGTAATAGATCAAATTTCTCTTCAAATAATCCTTCGTAATCGCGCAGGTCATAACCTAGGAGTTCGAAATTTCCCACACGTGAGGCGCGACCAGCAACTATTTCTGTGCGTCCATCGGAAATTAAATCAATCGTTGCAAAGTCCTCGTAAACACGCACAGGGTCTAGCGTGCTGATGATTGTTGAAGAACTTGCGATTTTTATTTTGTCTGTAGCTTGTGCGAGCGCACCTAAAACGACAGAATGAGCTTGAGTGGTAAAGAAATCCTGATGACTCTCGCCAACACTGAAAAAGTCAAGTCCAGCTTGTTCCGCAAGCTGTGCTAATTCAATAATTTCATTTAGTCGCTGTTGAGCTGAAATACGTTCACCTGTATGTGGATTTGGCAAATGGTCACCTAAAGTATAAAGCCCTAATTCTAATCCTTTACTTGGATTAATTCGATATTTTTCCATAATGCATCAACCTTTCTGCGACTATTATATAGTGATTAGACGAATAATGTTTAGTAATACGCCTTGAGCCCACCTACAATAGGGTACGTTCATCCACATGTATAGAAGTTTAGAGTATCTCTTGAAGGTCCGTCTAAGTAGGGAGTAAAAAAATAGAACATGAAAAGTCTAAACAGCTTCTCATGTTCTAAAATAGGTTCTGTTATATTTAATTATTGAGGCTGAGTGCTAAGGTGGACAATACTTTCTACTATCCAATCTCTATCGATCATCACGCCAATGACTTTTAGGTTGGTATTAAGTCCATCTATGACACGGAGAGCTTCTTTAACTTCAAGCAATTTATCAGTTTCAAGCTGTTCACGGTCCCTAACACCAATAATAATAACTTCCTGGATATCATTCTGCTCTTTTGAAAGTTCCAAGTTCGTTTTAAGTAACGATAAATAAGAATCATCTGAAGTATTGATTTTTTGCGTTGGACAATCAGTTGTAGTTAAAACTTCCACAAATTTTGTATTTGTAAATTTTTTAGCCCACTTAGTGACTGGCTGCTGTGCTCGTCCGTCCATTGTATTTAAAACTAATGTAAATGACATTAAAATTCCTCCTCTTAATGAATAAATTGTGCTAATTGGAAATACAAAGGTATACCTATTGTTAAATTGAATGGGAAAGTAACCCCTAACGAAAGCCCTAAATAGATAGAAGGGTTCGCTTCAGGTACTGACGTTCTAAGTGCAGCTGGCGCGGCAATATAAGAAGCACTCCCGGCTAAGACACCCATCAACGCAGACCCTCCAACAGATAGACCCACGAAATATCCAGTCAGAACCCCCAATGTTCCACCAATAATCGGCATAATTATACTAAATAATACCAATTTGAGCCCGTGTGAGCGTATTTCTGGCAAACGACTTCCTGCGATTAGGCCCATATTCAGTAAAAATAAAATCAAGATACTGTCATACAAGTCTAGAAATAGTGGTTCTACAGTTGGTAGTGATTGCTCACCAGCAATAAGACCTATCAGTAAACTACCGACTAAAAGGACAATACTTTTTCCTAAAATGCTTTCTCTTAAGACTTCTTTATCAATCATTGAAATGGATGATGGCATAATGCCTAAAGAATGTGAGTGTGTTAACTGGTCACCATTTTTACTTAAAATATTATAGATCAATAAAGAAAAGAGAATTGCTGGGCTTTCTAATAATACGACCATGGCGTTCATTAATCCTTCATAACTGATAGCTTGTTCATCTAGAAATGAGATGGCAGCACCGTAGGTAACAATACTCACTGAACCATAAGTAGCAGCTAATCCGACAGAATTTTTAAAGTCAATACCCATTAATCGCATAGCAAAAAGAGTGATTACAGGAATGGCTAACCCTAAAAAAAGTGTTCCCAAAATAGGTTGGAATGCCTCATTTATTGAATAGTGGGAGAGTTCGATTCCCCCTTTTAATCCAATCGCGACTAATAGATAAATACTAAGTGCTTCACTTAACCCATCTGGAAACTTTAAATCAGATTTGAAAATAGCTGAAATCATTCCCAATAAGAAAAATAATACAACTGGTGATAATAAGTTTCCGACCATAATGTCAAACACTATAGTCACCTCCTTTCAATTGATTCCTTATAAGAAGCAAGAGGGTTGTTTGATACCATAAAAAAAGGCATAAACCACATGTTAAAAGGAAAAAGCCGTAGCTTTTCTTTTAACAGTTGTGGATTATGCCGGTTTACCTTTAACCCAATTCCTTGCTTTAAAGGTCTCCCTATCTTATTTAAATTAATTTATTTTCTAAGTTCTTGTTTAGTTTAAAAACAATAACTCTTTCACCTGTTTTTGTACTGATGTCAGTATGGAAACTAATCACATCAACAGACGTTAGGCGCTTGATTAAATCAGTTAAATGTTCGCAGCCTGTCTCAACAAGGTCCTGGCGGTTCTTCTTAATGGAAAGTCTACCTTCCATAGTTTCACACAATTTATATTCAGCAGGTGTTAGCACGCCGTTTAAGCAAACAATAATCATATCCCTGATAATATCCGTTTTTACAGATACAGAGCCCCGTCCAAGAAAATCTTTTTCCCACTGAGTTAAAGCTTTACTAATATCCGATTCAAGTGTCCCTTTTTTAATTTTCTGTTCCATATCTAAACACCCCCTATGATAAAAAAAGGGTATACCTCGCCCCGTAAAAGGATGACGAAATATACCCGACCCATCATAATCTTAACTTTATCCTATTTGATCTTTTTCATACAACCAATAACAGTATTAGTAATATGCTAAAAATCATAAAGAAGACAAAGTTTTGACAAAACATTTCGGTTTATAATGTTAAGAGCATTATATACTATTCATATTTACCTTGTCAATGTTATTTTGTGATACAAGCCTTTGTAGTACTTGAAATTCAAGTGGCATCTATTGCTAATCATACTGTAATAGCAATTACTCATACTATGCTTATAAAACCTAAAAAGGATGTGAGTATGTGCAAAAGAGAAATGTTCAATTGTTACCGATCGTCGCTTCTATAGGAGTTGGCGCTGTGACATATAGTATGATGACTGGTAAAGCTGGTCAATTACAGAATGTTTTGCCAAGCCTATCTAAAATGTCTGGCAATGGTCAAAATAGTCAAGATCAAAATCAACCAAGTCAAGATGTGCAACTTGATCAACAAGGACAACAAAGTCAGTATGAACAACAGCTATATTCATAACGAATTATCGTGAAATTCAATCGTTCCTAAAATATTAGGTATAAACAAAACCTTCTCCTAAGTGATCGGGAGAAGGTTTTACGTATTTAAGGGGGAATTCAATAAAAGGCACACTACTCATTATAAGTCCCCGAAGAATATTTTTGATGTCATAATACCTAGAGGCCCCATTTCTTTTTAAGGAAATTTGACATACACTAGATAAGAGAACAGATCAGATCAGAAGAGGTAATCTTATGCAACAAACTTTATCAAGCCAACAACCAAAAAGTATAAAAAACACTTTGTTAATATTAGGAATAATTTTTGTCGCTTTTAATTTACGCCCCTCTATTACAGCGATCGGTCCACTTATTGGAGATATTCGTTTAGATACGGGAATTTCAAACAGTTTAGCCGGGTTGTTAACAACTTTGCCTTTGTTAGCATTTGCGGGATTGTCATTGTTAACACCTAAATTGGCTCGAAAATTCGGTAATGAAGCAACAGTAATGATCGGGTTAATTTTACTGGCAGTAGGGATATTTATCAGACCAACTGATTTTATTTCATTATTATTTTTTGGGACGCTCTTAGTTGGTTCTGGTATTGCAATTTGTAATGTTTTACTCCCGGGTATTGTGAAGCAAAAGTTTGCAGCAAAAGTTGGCTTAATGACAGGAATGTATACACTAGCTATGAGTGGTGCAGCAAGTATCGGTTCTGGAGTAAGTGTTCCGATGGCTCATGGGTTAAATTTGGGTTGGAAAGGGACACTGATTGCTTGGGGCGTCTTAACAATCGTTGCGATGATTGTTTGGATACCACAATTGCGTAAGAAGAAAGCAGACGAACACCAAAATGTTAAACTACCAAACACCCAGGCAAAAACATCAGTATGGAGATCTAAAATTGCCTGGCAAGTCACTATTTTCATGGGACTACAATCATTACTGTTCTACTGTTTAATAGCGTGGTTACCAGAGATTTTATATAGCCGTGGGTTAAGCTTATCTGCCTCTGGGTGGATGGTATCGATCTTGCAAATTGTTGGCTTACCTTCAACGATGCTTGCACCATACATAGCCGACCGATTGACAAATCAGAGAATGTTGATGCTAGTCATGGGGATTGTTTATTTTACCGGATTAACTCTGCTTTTAGTTGGTGACCATTTAGTCGTTTTATCAATTAGTGTTATCTTGGTTGGTGTTTCACAGGGAGCTAGTATTGGTTTGTCATTGACTTTACTAAGTCTAAGAGCACGTGATGCCAAGCAAGCATCAAACTTATCTGGAATGGCTCAATCAGTTGGCTACCTATTAGCCGCTACAGGTCCATTTGCAATCGGAATGATTTTTGATATCTTTCACTCATGGGACATTTCGTTGTTTATTCTGTTAATCGTCTGTTTATTCATGACGTTAGCAGGAATAGGCGCAGGACGCGATGAGTATGTGACCCCTGCTGAAAGCTAAGAATAACAATTAGTTCAATTATATTCACTAGGAGAAAAGCTTTTCCTTGAATATAGGGTCTCGTAGTCGAAATGGGAGTCGGAAGCGGAGGAAATGTCCGATAGAGTGGCTCTCAAGGCCAAAAAGAGAGTCGGAAGCAGAGGAAATGTCCGATAGAGCGGGTCTCAAGGCCAAAAAGGGAGTCGGAAGTGGAGGAAATGTCCGATAGAACGGCTCTCAAGGCCAAAAAGGGAGCCGGAAGCGGAGGAAATGTCCGATAGAGCGGGTCTCAAGGCCAAAAAGGGAGCCGGAAGCAGAGGAAATGTCCGATAGAGCACCTCTCAAGACCAAATTAAGAGTCGGAAGTGGATAAAGTGTCCGATAGTTAGTAGGCTCGGCCTCAATTTAAATGAAAAACTAGATGATAGAAGGGGATCCATCCGTATGAATTCAGATAAAGAAATTCGCTGGAGACAACGATTTGAAACTTTCGAGCAAAGCTTTCAACTTTTGCAGCAATATAGTGACCAGCCACTGGAAAATGCACTTGAGAAAGCTGGTTACATTCATATGTTTGAAGCTGCAACCGAGCATGCTCACCAAGTATTCTTCGACTTTTTAGATGCGAAAGGAATTTCAGCCAATTCGGAACGACAAGCAATCACAGAAATAGCCAAGTATGAGTTTATCCGAAATGAACGGACGTGGCTTAAAGCATTGAATAGGCAAAAGCTAGCTAATTATATTCATACTGAAAAAGTGATTAATCAATTAGTTGTTGATATTCGTAGTGTCTATTTACCGGAGATGACTTTTTTCTATCAGACAGTAAAAGAGCAAATCTAATGTAAAATCCGTGTGCTGCTATATTGGCACACGGATTTCTATTTGGCGTTATGAGTTCATTTCATCCCGGCTTTCGTTAACAAGGGATGTCACTATTAAAGGTAGTGAGGAGGGTCAACTCACTTAGCCTCTTTTAGGGAAAACGGTGATCATTTTATAAAGTAACAAGTGCGAGACTATAAAAGGAATTAGGTTAATCCATGTCTGCTCGATCGTCAACATTCTAAAAGTTATTAGCAATAGAATTGGGATTGTAAGCGCATATGAGGTCATCTTCCAAAGCTGCTGGTAAGCTAGTTTTCGTTTAGATAAGCTTCTAATTACGTAAGCCGTACAGGCATGTAGCGAAACCCCAGCCACCATAAGGAAAATAATCATTAACGGATAAAGGACAGTGAACTGAACGATAAACACATCCGTTGGCACTGAACTCTCCCCAGTCATGAAATTGTAGATAATACGTACAGCATCAGGTAAACATAGGATAAATATAAGAATTAGAATATAGACCATTGTGTCACGCATGTTTTCGCGATTAAGGGAAAACAACGCCTGCTTATTAGGGAGCCTTAGACTATTCTTAAATATTCTTAATAGGTTCATAGTTGTGCCATCCTTTAAACGATTGAATTCAATCTCTCAAAAATATTATATAGGTATTTATTCTATATCCCAAGAAAAAGCTTTGTGTCATTTTGATTACCATTTTATAGTATAATACAAGTATAAATTATCAGAATATTATCCGAATAATGTAAGGCCATTTTTAGAAGAAGAAGAAAAGTTTAGTGAGATGGTTACATCATTTAAGCAATTGTAGGAGGTTTTTTAATGAGTAGAATTGCGATTATTTCTGATATTCATGGTAATAAAACAGCACTTGAAGCAGTGTTAAAAGATATCGACCAACGATCAGTCAATCAAATTTTTTGTTTAGGTGACTTAGTAGGTAAAGGTCCTCAGGGGTCTGAGTGTATTAGACTCGTACGTGAAAATTGCCATAGAGTGGTTCGTGGTAATTGGGATGTGTTTATTCAGAATGATACAGATAATGAGTTTTTATTGTGGTATAAAGATAGATTAACAGAGGAAGATTACGTATATTTGAAAGAGTTGCCGTTTTGCATTGATGTCGAAATGAATGGCCAATTAATTCGAGGGATTCATGCTTCCCCTAGGAGTGAATTTGAAAGAATCTTACCATGGCATCCTGTTGAGAAATGCTTATCGATGTTTGAACATAGTGAGTTGACAGGCTTCAGAGAGAAGACACCAGAAATTGTGTTTTATGGAGATATTCACACAAGCTTTTTACATACTTACCCAAGTGGTATGCTCTGCAATGTCGGAAGTGTCGGCAACTCATTGGATTTAACCGATGCTTCATATGTCATTCTTGATGGTAATCATGGAAGTAATAGTATTGAATTTGTCCGTGTGAATTATGATCGAAAAGCTGAAGTAGGGATTGCTGAAGATTTGGGGATGCCAGGGTTACAAGAATATCGCAATGAAATTATGCATGCAACTTATCGTCATGCAAATAAAAAATAGGGGTTGAAGGGCTTTTGGTGGAGTTTATTGTTTTATATCAATGGTCGATATTTATCGCTGCTGAAGTCTTGTCAGTTATTGCCCTATTGTTATTTGGCTTTTTTAGATATTTTTTGAATAAAAGAAAAGTAAGTATGTTGTTTATCTTCACTTTTCTAGTTATCTTAGCTTTTGAAGCTATTCTTGCATTCATTTTTTATCAACAAACTGGTGAGGTTTCTTCTTTTCAGATAGTGATTGGTATATTTGTATTATATGCTTGTACCTTTGGTTTTTACGACTTCCTTAAAATGGATCGTTGGATGCGTCAGAAATTTAGTAAGTGGCGTGGGGTAGATTTATTAACTGAGGAAGATTACCGTACGTTGCAACGTCAAAAGGATCCTAAATATGTAGCGAAAATGTATCGAACAAGTGCGACGCTTCATTTAGTCGTTTTTGTTACGGTTCAGTCGATTTTTTGGATTTATGGCACGGCAAATTTTGCTGAGATCATGCATTATTTATCTGATCGGTCTTGGATAGAAGTGGGTATAGCTGAACTATCGCCTTATCCTAATGAGGCGACGTACTCAATTGGAATGATATGGGCAATTGTCTTTGTGGTCGATTTCATTTACTCGTGGTCCTACACGTTTTTTCCTGATAAAAAATAAAGCAAAGCTTAAGAGAGCGCCAAAAAGCTCTCTTTTTTCTTGACTTTTATAGTGTTATGGTTATATACTCAACTATATAACCATATATACATTTGAGCATAAAAAGGTGGTGACCCCACGTTGAGTAAGGAATTTGATGACAACAAACCGATATTCCAACAAGTGAAGGAGCTGATTGAGGATCAAATTTTAAACGATCAGCTGAAAGAAGGTGATCAAGCACCCTCAACTAATCAGCTTGTTAACTTTTACAAAATCAATCATGTAACAGTTGCCAAGGGTGTTAATCAGTTAGTTGAAGAAGGCATTTTGTTTAAAAAGCGTGGTGTAGGAATGTTCGTAGCGGAAGGAGCAAAAGAGAAATTGGTACGAAAGAGAAAAGAAGTTTTTTTAGACGATTATGTATTTAGATTGGTACAGGAGGCCGATAAACTCGGCATTTCTGAAAGTGAGATGTTAGAAATGATTCGTCAAGTAAAAAGGAGTGATCAGGATGTATAAGATTGAAGCTAAAGAGGTTTCAGTTAATTATAAAGACTTTCAGGCGTTAAAGAATGTTTCTTTTTCTCTAGAGGGTAATAAGATCTATGGGTTAATCGGTAGAAACGGAGCAGGCAAGACGACGTTTTTATCATTATTAGCTGCTTTTCAAGAAGCATCAGCTGGTCAAATCCAAGTGAATGGTGAGGATGTTTTTGAGAATCCTGAAATGATGGAAAAAATCGCATTACTTTATGATGTCGATTATAAAGATGAAACTGAAAAGGTGAAAAACATGCTCGAAGTGGCTAAAAGATATCGTCCTAATTATGACGATGAGTATGCTATGTATCTTTTGGAAAGGTTTAAGCTACCTTTAGATAAGCCAATAAATAAGCTGTCTAAAGGGATGCAGTCAGCCTTTAATGTTGTGATGGGCTTAGCTTGTCGGACGCCAATCACCATTTTTGATGAAGTTTATTTAGGAATGGACGCACCGACTCGGGAAATTTTCTATAAGGAACTATTAGAAGAGCAGACCAATCGTCCTCGGATGTTTATATTATCTACGCATTTAGTTTCTGAAATGGACCATTTATTTGATGAGATTGTGATTATTGACCAAGGTGAAATGCTACTACACGAAGATTATGAATCATTAGTCTCTAAAGGCGTTTCAATTACAGGTGATGCAGACGTGGTTGATCAGTTTACTCAAGATAAAGAAATTCTAAATGAACAGCGCTTAGGTCAAACAAAAGCTGTGATGGTTTACGGTACGTTAGGTAATGATGAATTGGAGAAAGCAAGGGACAATGGATTAGATGTGGGGCCAGTATCTTTGCAAGATTTATTTATACATTTAACGGATGGTGAAGAATCATGAATGCCAAAAAAGTAACGATTGACATGCTTTATGAACAAATGAAGTGGGCGTTTATCTTCCTTTCCGTTATTCTTTTAATTCAAATTAGCTTTACCGTAATTTCTTTATTAAAAGAATTTAGTCGTGGTGACTTCTTGTTATTTTCTTATAACTCAACACCTATTTTTATGTTAATCATTGGGATTATCAGTGCGTATAGTTTTTTACCGACTTATGTCAAGCAGGGTGTGACTAGGAAAGATTATTTCTTAGGTGGTACCTTATCTGGGGCTGGTGTTGCTGTTGGATTAACAGTTTCCTCCATCTTAATTACACTTATTGAACATGAGGTCATTGGCCTACTTAACGCTGAAACTCAACTGGATACTTGGACTAACCAAATGGGTGGCACTTGGCTATCTGCGTTTGTGTTTTATTGCTTCTCCATTATAATTTTTTATTACATTGGCTGGTTAATAGGTGTTGGTTATTATCGCTATGGATGGGTTGTTGGGTTTGGTTTTATTGCAGTTGCAATTGTCTTTATGATGGTAACAGATTTCCTTTGGGAAAGTGAAGTTTGGAAAAATTCTTCTGATTGGCTACCACTTGAGTTAAGTCATATATCAGTGATGCTCTCAGTAGTAGGCTCGTTGATCGTGATCACAGTGTTACTAATTTTGATTAGAACAATTACGAGACGAATTAGGATTAAAATGTGAAGTGTTGGAGGTGGATATAAATGAGACATGTCGTACACCACTTATATACAGAGCAGATGAAGTGGTCGTTTTGGTTTTTGACGACCTTAGTAACTGCAAGGTTTGCACATTATCTGATGGCTAGTTTCATGACTTCAGTGGATTCATCTATTGAAAATATCATGGTTTTTTCATTAGAGTGGTTTAAGATATATATGTTAGTCATTGGTTTGTTATCCGTATATGTGTTTCTATCACAGACGGTTTCTCACGGTGTTTCAAGGTGGAATTATTATCGTGGAACGTTGTTAGCAGCTATTGGAATTATAGTGACATATATGATTGTCATAGCCCTATTGACTTTAATTGAAATACTAGTTATTCAATTCATTGAAGTGCCAGTTGAAATTAATCAGGTAGCTTTTGGTGAAATGGCACAGTTAGTGATTCATTACTTTGTGATTAGTCTGCTGTATTACGTTGTAGGTTGGATGATTACAGCTGGTTTTTACCGGTTTGGTTGGTTGATTGGACTTGGGTTTATTATCATTGGTTTTGTGACGATCATGATTGCTGATTATTTTTGGGGAGAGAATGAATTGTTTTTCAACTTTGACTTTGGTCATGTTGAGTATCCATTTGGTATAGCTGTGATGGTATCCATAATCATCAATGTTGCTATGCTTTGGTTAGTTCGATTAATAACTAGAAAAGTTAGAATAAAGATGTAGTGAAAGCAGTGGTTAAAGCCACTGCTTTAATAATTTAGTAAATCCAAAATATTTCGAAACACGTAATTTTTCCATTGACTTCATATCGGACGAGCTGTAAAATACAGGCTAGAGAAAAAATTTTGAAAATTGGGAGGGTTTCCATGAGACTTCTAGCAATTCTCCTAGCAGCATTGTTGGTTTTAACAGCATGTAATGGGGATGACGCGGCAGAGGAACCAGAAGAAAATGGTCAAGAACCAGAAGAAGAGGTAGAACCTGAAGAGGAAGATGAGGGTGATCAAGAAGCTGAAGAAGCTTCAGCAGAGGCGAGTACAGAAGACTTAGTACTTGAAGCTGTTCAAAGCTACAGCGATGCAATCGAAGAAGTGTACGTTGCAGGTGAAGAAGTTGAAGATTTTGCAACAGCTGATGAGGTTGCGGACTATTTATTAGAAAATGCTCAAGTTACAGAAGATTTAGCTCAACAAATGGCTGAAAGTGTAACTGAGGACGAAGATGGAACGTTAGTATGGGCAGAAGTTGACCACGCCGTAACGTTTGAAGATGAGAATACAACTCGTTTTGAAGTTTATCCATTATTCGAGGACAATTACTTAATTAATATAACCATCTCCGGTGACGCTGAAGAATACCGTGGCCATTATAACTATAATGTAGTTGAAGAAGATGGCGAGTGGTTATTTGATGAATTCCACTTTGGTTATATCGACGGTGAACATCCTGATGACCAAGTAGAAGAAGAGGAATCGGATGAAGGAGAAGAAGACGAAGAATAACAAGGAGCCTTGACCTAAGATATGGGTCAAGGCTTTTATATTGAAATCACTTCTTAAATTTTAAATTGGTATTTGAATTTTGCCAATATTATAGTATATTATAAAGCATCTTTATTTTGGTAAGGTGATTAGGATTCATGGTTTCGTTTATACAGATAAAGGTCAACTGAGTATGCCGTAGCTGGACCAACATTGAATAAGTGAATGGCTATGGCTAATAATGCTAAGTCGAATTCATAACCTACAGATGAACCATCCCCAAGAAAACCAGCACTTAACTTCACAGAAAATAATGCTCCCACTAGTAATAGGATAAATGCAGCAGAAGTGTAGCGAGTAGCTAAACCAACAATTAGTGCCACGCCACCCAAGACTTCTAACCATGCAACTAAATAAGCCAAAAACCCAGGTAATCCTAAAAGATTAAACCACATAGCCGTTTGATCGATCCCTGATTGGAACTTGTCCAACCCATGGGTGAGAAAAATTAGACCTAAGACAATACGTAGAATTGCATTAGTTGTAGCATGATGTAACATCCTTGTCCCCCCTATAAGCTTTTATCCTATGTTTATTCATGATTAAGTCAAAAAATATTATATTTACGTTAATTATTTCATTAGCAGTAGAACGGAATTTCATAGAAAAGGGTGATAAAGGTGAATCGAAAATGAGAGTAAGGAGGAATTTGGGTGGATACGACAATTGAAAAGATTCAAATCGTCAAGAATTCCCGGTCGATTAGGAAGATTCATAAAGGGTTTTCCTTTGATGAGAAGTATGTTGTAGACGATCAGTACTTACTTAGATTATTTTCAAGCGAGAATGAAAAACAAAGAAGGCTAGAGTTTGAAACGATTAGGGACTGTTATCACTATTCTAGTTATGTTCCACGTGCTATTGAATTCGGTGACCTTCCTGAGTCTGAAAAATCATATATGCTGCTTACTTATTTACCAGGAGAAGACGGTGAGGAGGTATTGAGTGACTTAACAAGTGATGAGCAATATCAAGCAGGATACAAAGCAGGAGAAGAGTTAAGAAAGCTAAACTCTATGAAAGCTCCTAAAAATTTACCTACTTGGTATCAAACGAAGAAGGCAAAAAGTGACCGCTATCTTAAAAGGGTTAAGGATAAGGATTTTGATCAAACCATTATGAAAGAGGTTGAACAATATATTAAAGAAAATGAAGGTTTGATGAAGGGGCGCCCTAACCATTTGCAACATGATGATTTTCACCCTAATAACCTCTTAATTCACCAAAGAAGGTTTGCAGGAATTATAGATTTTCAACGAATGGATTGGGGAGACCCGTTTCATGATCTCCACAAGCTAGGCTATTTTTCTAAACCCATCAGTATTCCTTTTACTAACGGGTGTATCGACGGTTATTTTGACGGACAAGAAATACCCGAGTTGTTTTGGCAGTTATATGGCTTATATAGTGCGATGCATATCGTGTCAGCGATCGTTTGGGGAAGTGCATTTGAACGTGACCAATTTAAGTTTTTGAAAGCGCGAGCCTATGAAGTATTGGAGGATCATGACTATTTTGAGCTTCATCAACCAAAGTGGTATTCATAGAAGGAGGTTATATCATGTCTGTACACATAAGAGTACGAGCAGGTGCCATTATTATCGAAGACGAATCGATCTTACTAGTGGAATTTAACGATGAGCGAGGTGTTCATTATAATTTTCCTGCCGGTGGAGTTGAACCACATGAGTCAGTCATTGAAGCGGTTAAAAGAGAAGCGAAGGAAGAAGCGGCAGTCGATGTGGAGGTTGGCTCATTAGCTTTTACTTATGAATATGCGCCACATCTATGTGACTATCGTTTTGGGGAGTTGCATCAAATCGGCTTAATGTTTGAATGTAAGATTAAGGAAGGATCTGTACCTAGATTTCCGGATCACCCTGACCCACAGCAAACAGACGTAAAATGGATTCCATTAAGTGAGCTACATACCATCGATTTATACCCTAACATGACCAAGCAAATCATCGATTATGTCAAACAACCGTCGAAAATGGAGCTAATAGAAGAGAGACTGTTACCACAATCTCTCTGAATAAAGTTTACACGGGTTGGTATTGGTTGGATTTCTTATATGTCATCCAGCCAATACCAAGTAAGATTAAGAGAGCACCTGCAAACAAATAGGAAGTCGTTAACGTAGCGAACTCGATAATTAAGAATGACATTAATGGACCTAACGCCGCTCCTAAATCAACAGCGACAGTGTGAGAAGTCATCACTTTCACGCGATCTGTTTGAGCAGCTGCATGTGTTGCTAATGTATCCGTAGTCGTTACAAACATTGTCGACGTTAGTTGGAATATTAAAAGTAAGCTGACTAACCAGATCATCAACTGCATATTGGCGACTATTAAGAGTAAAGCCCCTCCAGTGAATAGTGGGATCAATAGGATGCTAACGACAGATTTGGCATCCAAAATCCTCCCTACTAGAGGAGCTATAAAAGGGTCCCATCCCCAACGAACTGCTTGGAGGAAACCTGCCAAAGTTGCTGCACCAATAGAGATTTGACCGAGTGTCCACTCATGAGTATAGCTTCTTTCAATTAATGGACTTAAAGTGGAAGCGAACAGGCCAAATACGATAAAACCCATGGTCATTCCTGTTAGTAATACCATCCTAGATGGAGGTTACTAGTTTTTGGATGAGTCAAAAGATTGCTATTCGACAGTGATTATTTATAAAATGATGTATAGGTTTCGTCATAAGAATGACTAGGTTAGAGGTGAAAAGGAGGAGAAAGTTATGGCATTCGTTATTACAAGTCCTTGTCAAACAGAGAAGGCTGCAGAATGTGTAGACGTTTGCCCGGTTGATTGTATAGAAGAAGGGGAAGATCAATTTTATATCGACCCAGATATATGCATTAATTGTGGCGCTTGCGTTTCAGTGTGTCCTGTAGAAGCAATTGTTGAAGACTTTGAACTCATGCCGGGTGAAGATGTTTATTTGAAAAGGGCTGAAGAGTTCTTTAAAAGATAGGGTACTACCACCTTCTAAACGCGAATAGTTCCTTTATGAATAGGAAAGATAAGAGTGCACATTGTGTTTAGGAGGGATGGTCTATGGACCGTGAAATGAATTATGGTAAAGATTATAAATTTATTCCTGCCACTTCGGCAAATAGTGGCTTGGGTATAGAGGTTTTACCAGACCTTTATAGTTATACGATACAGATTGTAAATATTATTCTTGTTGGTGATCCTGAATCAGATCGTTTTGTTTTGATTGATGCAGGGATGCCTAATTCTTCTGAGCAAATTATTTCGGAGGTTGAGGATCGTTTTGGTGCTAAGAAGCGTCCTGAAGCGATAATTTTAACTCATGGTCATTTTGATCATGTTGGTGCAATCATTGAACTGATTGAGTATTGGGATGTTCCTGTCTATGCTCATGAGCTTGAAATTCCGTACTTAACTGGTGAGAAGAGTTATCCGGAGCCAGACCCATCAGTGGAAGGTGGTATGGTGGCTAAAATGTCTCGTTTATTTCCTAATGAACCAGTTAATTTAGGGAATCATGTAAAAGCTTTACCAGAAGACGGGTCTGTCCCAGAATTACCAAAATTCAAGTGGGTACATACGCCAGGGCATACGCCAGGACACGTTTCGTTTTATCGAGAAAATGATGGGGCGTTAATTGTTGGGGATGCGTTTGTCACAGTTGAACAGGAGAATCTTTGGGATGTGATTACACAAAGGCCCGATATTAGTGGGCCACCGAGGTATCTTACGACGGATTGGGAAGTGGCTAAAAAGTCCGTTGAAAAATTAGAAGCACTAAAACCTACCGTTGCGATAACAGGTCATGGCTTACCTTTAACAGGTGAAGAATTAACTAAGAACCTACGAGCATTAGTTGAGAACTTTGACCAGATTGCCATACCTGATCATGGTAAATACCTTGATCACTAATGGATGATATATGTTAGCGGATAAAAGTAACTTGAATGGCTGTCAAGACCAAAATGAGTGGTAGGAAGTCTAGAAATGTCCGATAGAGCCGTTCTCAAGGCCGAAATGAGTGGTAGGAAGTCTAGAAATGTCCGATAGAGCAGCTCTCAAGGCCGAAATGAGTGGTAGGAAGTCTAGAAATGTCCGATAGAGCCGTTCTCAAGGCCGAAATGAGTGGTAGGAAGTCTAGAAATGTCCGATAGAGCCGTTCTCAAGGCCGAAATGAGTTGGCAGAAGCATCAAAATGTCCGATAGAGCAGTTCTCAAGGCCAAAATGAGTTGGCAGAAGCATCAAAATGTCCGATAGAGCAGTTCTCAAGGCCAAAATGAGCTGTCAAAAGCACCGAAATGTCAAGTCAACAAATTTTGTGAACAAATATAATTATGAGACAATACTTTTATACGAAATAGTGCTGAAATCAGAGAGGGGAATCGGTGATGAAACATATTTTTAGAGAAGGTAAAGACTTAACCGGACATACGCTGTTATTGCTTCATGGAACAGGTGGGACCGAACAAGATTTACTACCTTTAGTGGATTATATTGACCCTGAAGCGAATGTTCTAAGTGTACGTGGAAATGTTTCAGAAAATGGTATGCCACGATTTTTCCGTCGATTAGCTGAAGGGGTATTTGATGAAGAGGACTTAATATTTCGGACGAAAGAATTATATGAGTTTCTAGATCAAGCAGCCCAAGACTATGGCTTTGATCGTCAAAACGTCGTGGCTGTTGGCTATTCAAATGGCGCTAATATTGCAGGAAGTTTAATGTTTCATTACCAGGATGCGCTCAAAGCGGCAAGCATGCACCACCCAATGGTTCCGCGTAGAGGGATTGACCTCCCAGACCTAGCAGGAAAGAAGGCCTTCATTGCTGCAGGAACAAATGATCCAATTTGTCCCGCTCAAGAATCTGAAGACTTGAAGGCCTTATTAGAAGGAGCTGGAGCAGAAGTTGAATTACATTGGGAAAATCAGGGGCATCAACTAAATATCGGTGAGGTTAAAGCAGCTGCTGAATGGTATAAACAGATATAGTTAATAGGAAATACACAATAAACGAAAATAACGAAACTATTAGTTCCCTTACCAGGTGAAATTCGTGCTCACGTTAAAAAAAACGGTTGGAAATCCATAGTAGAAATTCAAGAAAACCCCTATTAGAACGAGGCTGGGACAAAAGTGTTTTTGGTAGAATAGAGCTTCACTCAGTTATGTCCCAGCCCCATAGTTTTATAATCCATTTACTACAATCGCTCCCTTATTGGTTAAAGAGCTTTGGTTCATGTCCTAATTTATTGTTTGAGTGTTTTTATCATAATTAAGTCAATTTGTTCTTCATCACCCATATAAAAAGAATGGGATCCAGTTTGAACAAACCCTAATTTCTTATAAAATGCAATAGCGTTTTCGTTCTTTTCCCATACGCCTAACCAGATTTTCTTTTTATGGCGATCGATTGCAATTTCCATTGCTTTATTTAGCAGATATCTACCTAGCCCTAGTTTTTGAAATTTACTCCTTATATAAATCCTTTCGACTTCAAGAGATTCATCACCCATTTCTTCAGACTGAGCATCATCCGTATTGATCTTTAAATACCCAGCGATCTCTTGATTAAAATAAACGAAAAAGAATTGCGAAAACCTGTTAGATAACTCTGTTTCCAACTGGGAAGAATTAAATGCTTTTTCCAAATAGGACTTCATATTTTTAGATGAATTTTGCTCTTTAAAGGTATCGTTAAAGGTTTCAACACTTATTTCTTGGAGTGTTTTTAAGTCTTCCTTGGTACATTTTTTTATATTTATAGTCATTTCAATTGCCAGTCCTTATATCTATAAAATGTGATGCAGTTTAATCGAACTCTAATTAGTACCTGCTAGATCTCGTATAGTTAAGTCTCTTTTATATTTTCTTGTTACTGATCTGTTGTCTAGGTTAATCGTTTGGCTAAAGATTGTTTCCACTTATCTGCTAAGAGTTCGCAGGAGTAGAGCTTTTTATTAAGCTTTATGTCATCCTTCTTTTCATACATGATTTCGTTGCACTTTGCGATGGTCCATTGTGGGTAAGGTCGCTCTAACAATGATAGTTCTACTTCACTTTGGACGTATCCTTCTTCTAATACTCGAAAGTACCAGCCAGTTCTCCCAGTTTGTTGGATACGTAAGGCAAAGTCATTGATGTTAAACCGACGTGCGGGCTTCCAACATGGTTTGCGTGGCTGTGATACTTGGATCACGGAGTCTCCGAATTGATAACGATCACCGATACAAACAGAGTGTTCATCCATTGATTGAACAGCTAAATTCTCTCCCATAGCTCCAATTCCGATCTTCTCTAATCCCAAATCTTCCTTCCAATAATCATAGTGACATGTTGAGTAAGCGAAGATGGCTTTTTCAGGCCCACCATGATTCTTCTTATCAGCTACTTCATCGCTTGCTAATCCCGTGCGACTAAGCCATAACTGATCATTGGTTCCTTCTTTAAACATGCCACTTTCCCATTGTCGTTCCCTTTGGATTGAGGCTTCTGAATCACCTATTTTTTTCACGCGTCCTACTAACAATTCTTTTATGTAAGGGGCACTCATGGGGATCCTCCTTTTAAGTTTGTGGTGAAGTAAAAATGTTAATAAATTATGTGTTGATTCTAACATAATCTTCAAATTAATTTAGAATTAGTTTAATAATTAGGGTAAAAAAACAATTAACCATAGTCAAATTATGATTGACTTCACAAAAGAGTCATTAGGTTACACCATTTTTGTGATTTATATCACATTTGAGAGGCGCGCTAAGCTGATACTATTAAACTAAGAAAGGTGGAACCAAGGTTTTCAAATCCTTCTACACTGGAGTGATTATGAATGAAAGCTCAAAAAGTATTAGTAGCGTATGATGGTTCTGAGACAAGTCACAAAGCTTTAGAGCAAGCTAAAGAGATTGCCATGAAAAATGAACAGGCGGAAATTAATGTAATGATTGTCTGTCAAATGTCCTTTGTTCCTGATTCTTTTGCTTATCAACAGCATGCGTTGGAATGTCAGAAATCTGCTGAAAAAGCCAGGGAGTACGCTGAAGACTACCTTAAAGATTTGAAGAATAACAAGGATGTCATTGTTAAGACTGGACATGCATCAAGTACGATTGTTGACTTTGCTAAAAATGAAGGAGTCGATTTGATTATCATCGGGAATAGAGGTTTAGGTGGAGTTAGACGATTCTTTTTAGGCAGTGTGAGTCACCATGTTGTACAAGATGTGGAGTGTCATGTATTAGTAGTTAAGTCATAAGAACAACGTAAATATCGATAACATAAACAAAAGCACACAACAACCTTCCCCCTAGTTGTTGTGTGCTTTACCTTTAATCCAGGTGAGCAAATGGGATATTTGTATCTACTTCACCGAAGATTTGTTCAGTTTCTATTGATTCACCTTTTAACCAAGCACCAAAGTCAAATTCAACTGGCTCCTGATCACCGCCTAATGCAAACCAGGCTTTTCTTTCTTTGGGAAAGTAAGCAGAAGTATGGATGGTACCAGCCCAACTTTTGTATTTTTTTGAGAAAATTCCTTTATCTGTGTCATTTAGTAGTCTAAATGCTTTGTAAGGATCAGTTGCTTGGGAACGCTGGTTGTTAATGGCCTCCATACGTTTGTAAGAATCCTCTAAGTGATGGCGGTTTTCGTCAGTCATGGTTTCGAAGTGGTTGGTGCAAACGTTGGTTTGACGAACTTCAACACCACGCGGACTGGTTTCAATGACATAGGATTGTCCACTTGGGTCTAAGACGATATAGCTAAAGGCATTACGGTGTGGTATGTCTTTAAGAAGTTGGATCGCCTCGTGAACATTCGCACAAGTATCTAAGATCATGCGTCCAATCATGTAGCAAACAAAGCCGTCCTTGGATTTTTTGCGATGAGTAAAATTATAGGCCATAGCTAACCCTTTTTCGTTCATTCCGTCCATACGTCCAGTCACCCTAGAAGTTGGTCCGATTGTTGCATACCCTTGATCGGTTGGCTGAAATAGACTATAGCGTCCTTCGTAGGTTTGGGGTTGATAGTCGTAATTACGAATCATGTAATCTGTGTCTGTCATAACTGAACAGCCACTTTTATCGATTTCAACTCGGTAGCCACCAAAGTCGCGCAATACTTCTTCCATAGGTTTTTCTAAACCATCTTTTAAGCCTTCAAATTCAGACCACATTTGTGGTGCATATGTCATGAATTTTGCTTTGGCTTCTTCGATGTTGATTTGGAAGCGTGGCTTTCTAATTTTCCAATGTTTAGTTCTGTTTTTAATCGTTAGAGAATGCTTTAACTGTTGACCTTGCATATAGCCAAATTCGTAATGGCTTCCTCTAAATGGGATGATGTCACTATGTATTTGTCTCATGTAAACCGTCCTTTGGATTTAGTCATAATAAATATCTTATTATGATTGTCTAATGGCTGCAATAGTTTAGCTTATTCATTTCCTTTACTTTGTGAATGCTTCTAAACATTAAATTTAACAACGCACTCAAAATGCCCAAGGATTGAAGTTTGCAAGGTAATATTGTATAATACAGTGTTGATTTCTACACTAATAAATCATTTAAAATAAATTTGAAGCAAGGTGGTAATTATGTCAAACAAAGATTACAGAGTGTTGCTTTATTACAAATACGTACAAATTGATGATCCAGCGACGTTCCGTGATGAGCACTTACAATTCTGCCTAGACCTTGGTTTAAGAGGTCGAATTATTGTAGCTGAAGAAGGTTTAAACGGAACTGTTTCAGGTACAGTTGAACAAACCGATAAGTATATGGAGGCACTTCATGCTGACCCACGCTTCGCAGATATGACATTTAAGATCGACGAAGCGGATGAACATGCATTTAAGAAAATGCATGTACGTCATAAGGATGAAATTGTTAATTTAAGTCTTGATGAAGACGATATTGATCCGAACGAAGTGACGGGGGAATATTTAGAACCCAAAGAGTTTTATGAAGAAATGCAGAAAGAAGATACGATCGTACTGGATGCTCGTAATGATTATGAGTACGATATTGGTCATTTCCGTGGCGCAGTCCGTCCTGACATTCGTAATTTCCGCGAGCTACCTGAATGGATTAAGGAAAATAAAGATATGTTAGAAGGTAAGCGTGTCTTAACATATTGTACAGGCGGTATTCGTTGTGAGAAATTCTCCGGTTGGTTGAAAGAAGAAGGCTTTGAAGATGTAGGTCAACTCCACGGAGGGATTGTAACTTACGGTAAAGACCCAGAGGTAAAAGGTGAACTTTGGGACGGACAATGTTATGTGTTTGATGAACGTATTAGTGTTCCGATTAATCAGGTAGAGCATAATGTCGTTGGTCGAGACTATTTTACAGGTGAACCGTGCGAACGCTATGTCAATTGTGCAAATCCAGACTGTAATGAACAGATTTTATGTTCTGAGGAAAACGAACATTTTTATTTAAGAAGTTGTTCACATGAATGTCGTGTACATCCTCGCAACCGCTACATTGAGGAACATGGTTTATCTGAAGAGGAAGTACAAAAGAAACTAAAAGCAATTGAAGAATCATCAACTCAAAATGCTTAATCAAAATCATGATTGACATGGTTATAATTGCCATGGTATGATGCATATAATTTAATATTAATAATTGAATAACAATTTCAACTCTTATCCAGAGTGGCTGAGGGACTGGCCCGTTGACGCCCGGCAACCTTCAAACATCGGTTTGAAAGGTGCTAATTCCTGCAAAGCAATTTATTGCTTTGAAAGATGAGAGAGACCAAATAGGTGTAATATTTGACCTCTCTATCTTTCAGGTAGAGAGGTTTTTTGATTTTTAAGGGGGGATGGTATTGGTTGATCATCAAGTCGATTCGGTGGTAACAATCCCTAATTTTACTTTGGAATCCGGTTATTTATTTGATGAAATCAATTTAGCATATGAAAGGGTAGGCCCAACTGATGGCCCGGTCATATTGGTTTGTCACGCGTTAACGGGTAACCAATGGGCTGTGGGAACTGAAGAGCATCCCGGTTGGTGGCGTGGACTAATAAGTAAGGACGGTTATTTAAATACCGCTCAGTATCAGGTTATAACATTTAATGTCTTAGGGGGGTGTGATGGTTCCACAGGGCCAAAGTCTGTTAACCCTAATACTAATCAACCTTATGGTAAGGAGTTTCCCAGCCTAACGATTCGTGACTTAGTTGAAGTGCAATTTCTAGCATTAAAAAAGCTAGGAGTGAGTCATCTTAGGGCTGTGATTGGTGGATCACTAGGGGGGATGCAAGTCTTAGAGTGGGGCTTAATGTATCCGAATTTTGTTGATGCTATCTTTCCAATAGCTGTAACACCACAGTTTAGTGATTATGCAATAGCATTTAATCATATCTCGAGTTTAGCTATTAAACAAGATCCAAATTGGAAACAAGGTAAAGTGCCGACAGCAGGTTTAGGTCTAGCGCGAGAGATTGGTATGATCACCTATCGTTCTGAGGAATTGTTTAAAGAACGTTTTGGTCGCAGTTTCTCAAAGGGTCAATATGAAGTTGCTTCATACCTAGATCACCAAGCTAAAAAAATGGTGGAAAGATTCGATCCTAATAGTTATTTAACCCTACTTGATGCTATGAACGGTCATGATATTGGCCGAGGACGAGGAGGTTTAGAGAATGCGATCGAGCAGCTAGAAGTCCCTGTTTATGCTTTAGGTTTTCAACACGATTTATTATACCGACCCGAGTCAATTGAAGAATTTATTGAGCAAGTTTTAATGGTTGGTGGTGAGGCTGACTATTTTGAGGTTGACACGGTCTTTGGTCATGATGGCTTTTTAGTTGAGTTTGATAAGTGGGGGCATATTGTCAAAAAGCAATTGTCCAAACTTGAAAAAATAAAAATATAGGTCTGGAGTGGTGAAGATGAGTCAAAAAGATTATCGCTTAGAAACAATTGGTGTTCATGGTGGCTTAGAGGCGGATCCGGTAACGGGTGCTAGAGCGTTACCCATTTATCAGACGAATTCCTATAAGTTTGATAATACAGAACATGCGGCAAATTTATTTTCATTACAAGAGGAAGGATTTATTTACTCAAGAATTGGTAACCCAACAGTTGGCGCACTAGAAGAACGCGTTGCACAGCTTGAGGGTGGAGTTGGTGCACTAGCATTTTCAAGTGGTATGGCTGCGATCTCAGCTGCTATTTTTAATATTGCTGAAAGTGGGGATGAAATTGTTGCGGCTTCGACGTTATATGGAGGCACGTATAACTTATTTTCGACAACCTTGCCAAAGCATGGGGTTACGACACATTTTGTTGACCCAACAGATGTAGAGAATTTTAGGCAGGCGATTACACCTAAAACAAAAGCTATTTTTGCAGAAACCATTGGAAATCCAGGGTTACACGTTTTAGATATTGAAAAAGTTGCTGAAGTCGCTCATCAGGCTGGAATTCCACTAATTGTTGATAATACTTTTCCGTCACCTTACTTACTTCGACCAATAGACTTTGGTGCTGATATTGTTGTTCACTCAGCGACTAAATGGTTAGGTGGTAATGGGACTACTCTCGGAGGCGTGTTAGTTGATGGTGGGAAGTTTGACTGGAATTCGCCAAAGTTCCCAGGGTTTACTGAACCAGATCCAAGTTATCATGGTATTGTCTATGCAGAAGCCTTACCAGAAGCGGCTTTTATCACTAAGGCACGTGTGCAAGTTCTTCGGGATACTGGAGCTGCACTAAGTCCATATAATGCTTTTCAAATCGCCTTAGGTCTTGAAACTTTGCACGTTCGGATGAAAGAGCATGTGTCTAATACCAGAAAGATTGTCGACTATCTAGAAGGTCATCCTGGAGTGGAATGGGTATTATATCCTGAGCAAGAGAGCCATCATTCCTACGAATTGGCTAAGAAATATCTACCTAAGGGTGCGGGTTCCATAGTTGTCTTCGGTATCAAAGGTGGCCGCGAAGCAGGAGCAAATGTCATTAATAACGTTGAGTTATGGTCTCACCTAGCTAACGTTGGTGATGCCAAGAGCTTAATCATTCATCCAGCAAGTACAACACACCAACAGCTAAGTGAAGAGGAGATTAAAACAACAGGTGTGACAGAGGATTTAATTCGCTTGTCAGTTGGGATTGAAAATATAGAAGACTTGATTGATGATCTCGAGCAGGCTATTGAAGCGGCAACAGGTGAGAGGACTAGAGGGGTGCATGTGAAATCTTAAGCTGGAGGGCTCTATATGAGTTCAATTAAGGTAGCGTTACTAGGGTTTGGGACGGTTGGCAGTGGTGTTTATGAGTTAATAAACCACGAGCAAAAACGTTTAAGAGAACTAATTGGGAGACCAGTTCAAATTGTTGCTGTGTTAATTAATGATGAACGAAAACAACGTGATATTGATCAAGATATTTTAGTGACGTCAAATATTGATGATGTTTTAGCACAAGAAGTTGATGTTGTCGTTGAAGCAATCGTTGGGGTTGAGCCAGCGTATACGTATTTAACTAAAGCTATTCATCAAGGGTGTCATGTTGTTACCGCTAATAAGGAGATGTTTGCCTATAAAGGCTTTGAATTAAGAAAACAAGCAAATGAACAGCGTGTTGAGGTATATTATGAGGCTGCTGTGGCCGGTGCTATTCCCATTATCTCGACGTTAAGAGATGTGTTTAAAGTGAATCGAGTTGCTCGCCTAGAAGCTATATTAAATGGAACGACGAATTATATTCTAACTGAAATGAGGGAGAATGGCACTTCATTAGAGGCAGCTTTAAAGACAGCTCAAGCCCAAGGATACGCTGAGTCAGATCCAACTAATGATGTCGAAGGTTATGACGCTCTATATAAATTGGTTATCTTATCTGAACTGTTATTAGGTAAGCAAGTAAACTGTACAACAGTCGAACGGGAAGGGATTAAAGAGGTCAATTTAGAGAGTATTAAGCGAGCTAGCAAACGGAATCACCGTATTAAACACGTCGCTAAATTAGCTTTTGAAGGTGATAAATTGCAGTTATATATAAGACCGCTAGAGGTTGATGAAGATCACCCACTATTTGCGGTAGAAGGCGTTGATAATGCAGTTGTAGTTACGGGGAACTATGTAGGTCAACTCAAATTCGAAGGGCCAGGAGCAGGGAAGTTCCCGACAGCAAGTGTTATGGTTGATGACTTAGTTGATATAATGCAACAAGACCAACGAGCAGTTAGTCCAGTGGTTAGATAATGTTGAGGTCTATGAGGCTGGGAAATTACTTAGTGAGTGATGCTAGGTCCCAGTCTCTTTTCTTTTGGTAGGAGAAAGGAGTTTAGCAATATTTTTTCCTATAAATAATTTCACTATTTCGATTATTTTATAAGTTATTGAGAACTCATTTATAAAGGATTAATATAAGTATAAATGTTCAAAAAATATAGATAAAAGGGGTAGGAGATAGTGAAATTAATCGCTAAATTAGTCGCAGGTATTATCGTTGGTATTATAGTCGGTTTAATGGGGATTGAGTGGTTAACACGTGTTTTAATAACATTTAGTGATTTGTTCGGTCAATTTATCGAATTTATGATTCCTCTTATTATATTGTTTTTCATTGCTTCAGGTGTGTCAAAACTCGGTCAAGAGTCTGGGAAGCTAGTCGGTCTTACGGTAGGAACAGCCTATACATCAACGATTTTGGCTGGTATTGCCGCATTTTTCGTTGCAACAACGCTAATGCCGATGGTGGCATCAGAACGTAGAGCACCAGAGGAAGGTAGTGCTTTAGAAGGGTATATTGATTTGGCTATTGACCCACTAATGGGTGTAATCACCGCATTATTGTTAGCGTTTACATTTGGTATTGCGATAGCAAAGTTGAATAGCGAAACATTAATCCAAGTCTTTGATGAGGGTAAATCAGTCGTTGAACTGATTATTGTAAAAATCATTATCCCACTACTGCCACTTTTTATTGCTGGTATTTTTGCGGGATTGGCTTCAGAAGGTACAGTTTTTGAAACACTACAAGTCTTTGGTGTTGTATTAGTCGTCGCAATTGCGACACATTGGGCTTGGATTATTTTACAGTACACTGCTGCTGGACTATATGTCGGTCGCAATCCGTTTATGTTGCTAAAAACTATGTTACCTGCTTACTTTACCGGTTTAGGAACAATGAGTAGTGCAGCAACGATTCCTGTTACTTTAAAACAGGCTAAGCAAAATAAAGTTCGTGAAGAAGTTGCTAACTTTAGTGTTCCACTAAGTGCAACGATTCACTTATCGGGAAGTGTTATTACTATTGTCAGTTGTACAGTTGCTGTCATGACAGTTTTAGATGGTTATAGTACTCCTGGTTTCTTCGAGATGCTACCAGTCATTGCAATGCTTGGGATAATCATGATTGCAGCACCAGGTGTTCCAGGTGGAGCAATTATGGCAGCGATTGGGATCTTAGGGTCCATGCTAGGCTTTACAGAAGCAGCGATTGCCTTAATGATTGCGTTATACATGGCTCAAGATAGCTTTGGTACAGCAGCTAACGTTACAGGTGATGGTGCAATTGCATTATTCGTCGATAAATTTACTAGTAAATTTAAAGGCTAAAAAAGAGGCAACCTAAAATTAGGTTGCCTTTTTCATATGTTAAAATATTTATCCGTTTAAAACGGCACTAGTAAAGTCACTTTTGCCCCAGCTTTTCTTCTATTCTTTTCTCTTAAATGGACTAGCTAAGCGACTAGCAGCGTCCTCTTCAGTATCCAAATATAACGTTCTGGTTGGGAATGCGATGGATACCTCTTCTTCATTAAGAATCTCCATGATTTTAAAATTAATTTCTTCTTTAACTTCTAGATATTCTGCCCAGACGGTTGTTTTGGTAAAGAAGTAGAGCATAATATTTAGGCTACTATCGTTATATTGATCGAACCTAACGAAAATAGTTTCCGGGTGTACTCCTTCATGGTTCTCCAGCAAATCACGAATTCGCTGAACAACCGTCTCAAGCTTATCTTTTGGTGTTCTATATTCTACGCCTAAGTTGAAGTAGATTCGGCGTTTCCCCATCTCACTCCAGTTGGTAATCGGTTCATTTGACAAGGTTGAATTCGGAATGGTTACTAAGGACTCTGAGAATGTACGAATGAGTGTACTTCTAAAGTTAATATCCTCAACCGTTCCTTCCACACTCGGTGTCGCGATCCAATCACCAATTGAGAAAGGTTTTTCTGTAATGATCACCACACCACCAAAGAGATTCTTAATGACTTCTTGTGCAGCTAAAGCAAAGGCTAAACCACCAAGACCTAAACCAGCGACAAAACCACTGACATCGTAGCCAAAGACTTGCAATACGATACTTAAGCTAATAGCCACCACAACAAAACGAATGGCCTTTGAAAGAAATGGGATTAGAATTTCGTCTATTTCAAGGCTTGTCTTGTCGTTAATTTTCATAAGCATCAGTGAGGAGCCTGAGGCTAAATTAAAGATTCCCCAAGTAATAATAATAATAAAGGATGCTTGAATTAATTGGCGAAACAGTTCATTTTCTTGATCAATATAGGGGAAGTAAAATGCAGCTGCATAAATACCAATAATGATAAAAAACCAACGGAACGGGCGCTCGTAAGCATCAAATATGTAATCTAGGAGTTCTGTTCGTGTCTTTTTTGCTATTTTCTTTAAAAATTTAAATACGTAAACCGTGAAAAACTTTCTAAGCAGCAGGAATACTAAGATAATTCCAACAGCAATTCCAATTTCGACTAAATCTTCGTATGTAATTATTCGTTCCCAAAAAAACCAATCCATGTTCTTAACTCCTTTAGTGATCATGAAACACTTCATTTTCTAATTGCCATCATACCATAAAAGTTACTAGAGTATCACATTCTGAATAAAAACGGGAACTGACCTAAGGATTCCTACCCCAGGTCAGTTAGGTTCACCACATTAACAAAATTGTGGTGGAATATGAAAGTTTGTATCAAATGTGTATGGAGGAGCGGGTTTTAATGTTGGAACTGGCCCATAAGCAGGAGGGTTTTGGATATATCTAAAGTGAGAACAGCTATCCATACTTGGGCCGTGTGCCCAGCGACCTTCTGCACTCTCATCACCTCGTGAGAAGTTATAGAAGTCATAGGCCACTTCTTTTTTCTCTTGATTAGACGGGAATGTTGCTGGAACAACCACACCTTCATGTTCTTCTAAGTCCTCAATGGCTGCCAACCACATGTTTTGGTGCATACGGTCGCGTGCGATTAGGAATGATAGCATATCCTTAACCCCACGGTCATTAGTCATTTCGTATAAACGAGTAGCTTGTAGACGTCCTTGGGATTCAGCGTTTAAATTAGCTCGGAAGTCAGCCAATAAATTGCCACTTGCAATAATATAATCTGCTGTCCAGCGATTACCTACACTATCAGATGGCATAGCACCTAGCCCTGATACAATCGCGTGCTGTGGATTCATACCACCTAAAATAGCACCAATAACTGGGTCTTTAGCGGCATCTTCTAAATCTCCAACTGGTGCATCATCTAGTAGTCGAGCAATCATTGTTGCCAACATTTCGATGTGAGCTAATTCTTCGGTTCCAACATCCATCAATAAATCTTTATATTTCCCATCCATTCTCACATTCCAGCCTTGGAATAAATACTGCATGGCGACTGAAATTTCTCCAAATTGACCACCTAAGATCTCTTGTAACTGCTTAGCGAAAAGTGGATCTGGGCGGTCTGGTTTTGCGTTATATTGAAGCTCCTTAATGTGATAAAACAATTTTTCCACATCCTTTAGTTGGGTTTCTGTGTATAGGTATGCAACTGGGGGTAAAACTGTTCAATTCAACAGTAATTTATTAACAATTAATGAATAGGGTGGAACGATTTAGAGAAAATATTAACGAATGAAACAGATAAAGGAGAGATTGATTTGGGAAAGTTATCAGGAAATCCTAAAGAACAACCATTACATTATGGTGAAGTGTATCAAATGTGGTCGTTTTTAGCTGCAGAAAAGTTGGATTATGCTAAGCTGCAGACATTGAGCAATCACACGGGTGATCGGGATTTAAAACGATTACTAGAAGAGATGCTTCAAGGTATGGAGAAGCAGATGGAAGATGTCGAAGAAATTTTAAAAGAACATGGTGTCAGTCTTCCACCGACACCTCCAGAGCGTTCTTATGCTGACTTAGAGGAAATTCCATCAGGAGCTAAATTCAATGACCCAGAAATTAGTGCGATGGCTTCTGCAATATTAGGTAAAGGTCTAGTATTGTTCAGCACGATTATGAGTCAGTGTACACGTGAGGATTTGGCCATGTTATTTGGACAATATCATATGAATACGGCTCAGTTAAGTGGTAAAGCGCTAAGATTAAATAAGGAAAAAGGTTGGTTAGTTGTTCCACCTTTACACAAATAAGACTCATTTAAAATTTAAACCCTGCCTCGTAGCACAGTAGGAGGCAGGGTTTTTCATGGCTTATTTTTGACTAGTTGGATCTTTAGTGTTAAGGATACGTGGTCTTCTCTTGTTATAAGGAATAGGCGAGCGTACGAGCATTAAGAAAAAGTCTCTCGGACTAAATGGGATAAAAGGCCATAGGTAAGGGACATTTAATGTTTTCGTTCTGACTAGTAATAAGAACCATAAGAAGATGGCGATTAAAAACCCAGTCACACCAAAAGATGCAGCAATAATTAAGAAAATAAGGCGAAATACACGGTTAGCTAAACCTAATTCATAACTAGGTGTTGCATAATTACCAATAATGGCAGCAGCTAAGTATAAGATCACTTCATGGTTAAATAACCCTACTTCTACTGCTATCTCTCCAATTAAAATGGCTGCAACTAAACCAAGAGCTGTTGCAAGTGCACTAGGTGTGTGGATGGCAGCCATTCTCAACATTTCAACGCCTATTTCAGCTATGAGAAATTGGAGGAATATCGGAACCTCACCGGGTTCTTCAATCCCGATAAAAGCAAAACTGTCACCTAAAAGGTCTTGATTGGTAGCAAATAAATACCATACAGGTAGTAAGAATAAAGCAACTAGGATCGCGATAAAGCGAATCCAACGTAGAAAAGCACCAATGATAGGAGTTTGCCGGTATTCTTCAGCATGTTGTAGATGATGCCAAAACGTTGTTGGTAAAATCATAGCACTTGGCGAACCATCTACCATAATAATAATGTGTCCTTCCATTAAATGAACGGCGGAGCTATCTCCACGTTCTGTGTAACGGACTAATGGATAGGGGTTCAAGCTTTTACCAAATAAGTATTCCTCTAAAGTCTTTTCACCCATAGAAAGACCATCAACTTCAATATTCTCGATTTCTTTTTTGATTCTCTTAACTAACTCGGGGTCAGCAATACTGTCGATATATGAAATGACAATATCCTTCTTGGCCCGACTTCCGACTTGCATATAATCCATAATTAAAGAACGGTCGCGTACATGTCGGCGAATCAGTGACGCGTTAAAGACGAGCGTTTCCACAAATCCATCTCGTGGACCACGAACAACACGTTCTAAATCAGGCTCTTGTGGTGAGCGAGCAGGATATTCTCTAGCATCAACAAGAATGGCTTCCGTACAACCCTCAACAATTAAAGCTGCTTGTCCAGCTAAGACTTGGCCAATTACTTCTTCTAAGTCTTCAGAAGTTTCAACCTCCTGGTGGGGGATGATCACCTCAGTTAGTGTCTTGATAGGATCATCAGCAAATCCATCTGCCTCAAGGTGTTTAAGGCCCTTCAAGGATTGGATCATAGCCATATCGTTAGCAAATCCATCGACAAAGAACATGCCAATTTTCCGGCCGTCATGTTCAAGTTTATGATGGATCACATCAAAGCTGTCATCTATACGAAGCTCTTTTTGTAAATAATCAATATTTTGTTGAAATTTTTTAGATAGAGGGACTTGGTTACCAGGTTTACCCATACACTATATCTTCCTCTCTATGTAAATGGCTTTCGTACGCCTTATTATTAATAAAATAGAAGAAGTTATGCGAGTGTATATGTAGTTACCTAAATGATCGCTATAAAAAATGACTCCGGTATTCACCCGAAGTCATTTAACTATTTATCTGATTGATTTTAACGCTTTAGCCCAATTATTAACTTGATAAAGCATTTGATTAACGTTGTCAGTGTGTAAATCCTGTGGTTTGAATTGAGTGAAATTATCAAAATCTGTAAATAATGATAGTGCAGGATTAGCACGAACATCTGCAATCATTAGTTCACCTAAAATTCCTCGTAAGTGTTCAGCTGCTCGAACGCCACCAGTAGAACCGTAACTGACTATTCCTGCCACCTTGTTATTCCATGCTTCACGTGCTAAGTCTAATGCATTCTTTAATGAACCTGATAGGCTGTGATTATATTCTTGCACGATGAAGATAAAACCATCCAGTTCAGAAAGTTTGGCATTCCAGTGAGTAATACCTTCTGTTTCATCTTCACCTAGTAATGGTAAGTTATAGTCAGCTATATCAACAATTTCATAATTGGCATCTCCACGTTGATCAGCGATTTCCTTAATCCATTTTCCAACTTGAGGGCTAACGCGCCCCTCACGAGTACTTCCTAGAATAATTCCGATGTTTAGTTGTTCAGTCATTTCAAATTCCCCCTTAGATGTTTGTTTGAATAGTTTTGTAAAGAATCCCATTGTGATGTTCTCCCCTTAATTACTTCTCTTTTTAAACCTTGAGATAAATGTCATTTCCTGAAGGATCAGTCGTAATCAAGCCTTCATTTTCTTCTCTGACAGATGCGCCAACTTTTTCTAAATTAGCTACAACTTCAATTCTCGATTCATGACTAGGTAGAACGATTGAAAAATGGTCAAGACCAACACTATTTTTGGATGGTGACGGTGCACCAACACCATTCCAAGTATTTAAGCCAATGTGGTGATGGTATTGATTTGAAGAAATAAAGAGTGCTTGAGATCCAAACCGGCAAACGACATCAAAACCTAGACCTTTGGAATAAAATTCTTCCGTTTTCTCTAAATCTGATACATGTAAATGAATATGTCCCATCACTGTTTCGGGAGGAAGCCCTTGCCACAATTCATTTTCCTTCTTGCTAGAAAGAACACCTCTAAAGTTTAGAGGATCTACAGTCATAGCTACCTCACCATTGTTCCATTCCCATTCTGAAGGGTCGCGGTCGATATAGACCTCAATCCCATTACCATCGGGATCTGATAAATAAATCGCTTCACTCACTAGATGATCTGAGGCACCAATTTGAATATTATGGTCAATAAAGTGAGTCAAGATATTAGCTAAATCAGAACGGTTAGGTAAAAGAATGGCAAAATGGTATAAACCGGTTGTTCTTCTTTGTTTGGGTTTAACGTTTTCTGGCTGCTCAATCGTAAGTAAAGTTGTTTTGCCATCAGCTGTCAATTTAGCAGATGTATCTGTCGTTTCTAATATTTGAAAACCAATTACTTCTTGATAAAAACGAAGGGAACGCTGTAAGTCGCTTACTTTAATTTTTACATGGTCTACATAAGTAGTTGGCTTAGTGTGAAAGTTGTTCATGTTAACCCTCCTTTCCTTACACACTTACATTATGTAAGTAACTATACATTAGTAATTTATGTGTGTCAATTATTAGGTTTTATACTTGATCAGAGTTTTTGAACACCGTGGTCAGTTCATTAAAAAAAGCATGTGATTTCGATTCGAAATCACATGCTTTATAGTTAGCTTATTACTTAAAATCCACCTTGCATCATCATATCCGTCATCATTTGATCTAGTTCATCGAAGTCCATGATGTCTGCGTTTTCTGGATCAAGTGTGAACTCAACATCACCATTCATGTTGCTGTAGGTAGTATCAACGATGAAAGCCATGTCCATTGACTCACCAGCATCTTCAATATTAAAGTCGATTGTGAAAGTTTGTCTCGTTAATTCATCACCATCAACTTCAACGGCAACATCGAATTGGTTGATTGTTAATACTTCGAATAACTCGTCAAATCCTTCATCAAGATCCTCATTAATCATGTCAAGCTCTTCAGGTGTTAGTAAATCACTAAACTCATTAAAGAACTCTTCGATTAATGTACGGACATCATTTTCACCGAAAGAAACGATGTACTCATCATCTTCACCTCTAGTGAAGTCTGCATCATCTTTATTTTCTAAAAGCTCAGTGAGCATTTGTTGCATACGCTCTTCTAACTCAGCCTGATCAAATTCTTGCGCTTGTGGGTCAACTTCTTCGATGTCAATTTCAATTAATTTCCCTTTAGCTTCCTCTGGAATAGGGAATAACATCCCAAGGTTGTCTACTAAGCTGTCTGTTTCAATATACATTTTCTCATTGGCAAGGTCTTGTAAGAATGGAACCTCAACATTAATGGTTAAAGGAGCCATTTGACCTTCAAAATAGATAACAGCTTCTTGTAATTCTTTATTAGCATCATATGTCTGGTCAAAGCTTAATTCAATATCATTGATCATCTGTAAATATGGCTCAACAAATGGATCATTAATATCTAAACTAAAATCAAAATCTACATCAGAAGCAGCTTTATAACTTTCTGCCTCTAGTACTGATTCAAACGCATCTACTACGACTTCTTTGTCGCTTCTCTGGTCGCCACATGCTGCAATTAATAATGAACCAACTAGCAGCATGACTAGCAATAAATTCTTACGCATTCATATTCCCCTCCCTAAATAATTACAAATCAATCATACCATATAGTACAAGTTTATGGTGCAATTGTTTTCAAAAATGTCTAAGTGTCAATTTTTGATAATTAATTATTGGGAAGAGAAAAGATAACTGTTTTACCTTTATCATATCGGTTTGATCAAAACTTATGTAGAAATCACAACAGGAAGAATTTGTGTAGGAATTTAATGGGATAAGTCGTTCCTTGTATAATTTCAACCTCTGGGTAAAAGCTAAACTTTGAAAGGGGTGAAGTTTAGTGGAAAATGCTATTCGCAATTTAATGAGTGATAATGTGATCTCTGTTTCACCACAGCAAACTGTTAAAGAAGCAGCAGCCTTAATGGAGCAAAATGACATTGGTGCAATACCAGTTGTTGAAAATGGTCAAGTAAGAGGGATTATTACAGACAGAGATATTACTCTACGTGCGACTGCACACGGGCAAGATGGAAACTGCCCAATTAACCAGTGCATGAGTAGTCAATTGTTAACGGCTGAGTCAAGTATGGATGTGCACGAAGCTGCAGCGCTCATGGCACAAAACCAAGTGCGTCGTTTACCAGTTGTTGAAAATGGCCAGCTAGTTGGTATGCTGTCAATTGGTGACTTAGCACAGCAAAATATTTACCGTAACGAAGCTGGTGATGCTTTATCCAATATTTCGATCCCAAATTTTCAGCAAAATATGGTACAACAGCAAAACATGCAGCAACAAAATACACAACAAGGTAATAACCCTCAAAGTTTTCAATAATAAAATCGCCCAAAGTCACTCATGCTGACTTTGGGCGATTTTTGTATTATCAACATTTCATATGCAGTTGAAGATAGATTATAACTCAAATTCAATATGATCGTGCAATTCTTCATTTTCAATGTGAACTGTTACAAAGTAATCATCATCAGGGTTTTGGTCAAAGTTGGCTTGATAGGTGCCAGGTTCAGCCTCAACAGCCGAAAGCCACTGACGTTCATCAGAGGTTGCTTCTGTCCAAATTTCAAAAGTGATATCGGCAGCCTTTAGCATTTTTCCTTTATACGTAATGGCAGCCTGTATATGATTTTGTTCATCTGATTCCACCACTGAAAAATCAACGTTTAATTCTCCGATTGTTTGATTGTGTATCTCATGACTTTCTTCATGAGAAGGATTGTCTACTTGAGTAGCCTCTGTGTCGACATCCCCCACGACCAAATCATGGCTAGGCATGGTATGTTGATCCCTAGCAGTTACGTGTGAGACAACATAATATGTCCCATCCTCTTCAAAAACATAACTTGCTTCATACACCCCATCTCCGGTTAGTGATCCTTCAATCATCTCACTAGCATCTCTCTCGCCATCTTGCCAAACCTCAAATGTGACTTCGCTAGCATCATTAACTGGCGCGTCATCATGAATAACTTGTACTGAAAGGGTTGTTTCACCAGTATCGATTTGATCTTCCATTAATATATCAACTTCAATGGGAGTTAGTGCGTCTGCTTCTGTTGTTTCCTCTTCCTCAGCCCCACAGGCTGTCATAGCAAATAAAGAAGAAACGACTAGAGCTAATATGACTTTTCTCATAAACATTCAACTCCTTCTAACGACATTATTTCCAATTTAATAACACCTTATCATGTTTGTGGAAATAGTGGCTTAAATAAGTTTGAATGTTTTTCGAAAGTTGACTTTATCAGAATAGTCTAGGACAAGTTGTGACATTTGTCATATAACACTTGTGACGATCATGACTGTGAAGAGGTGATCAAACCACTTAAGATAGGAAGGGAATAAAAGTAGAGGTGATGGTATGGCTAATCGAAAACTAAGTGAGTTAAGAAAGAAAATTAAACCTTTTGAAGATGCTGATACAAGAGCAAGTTCTAGGCAGTTACTGAATACAGTCATCCCTTTCTTAGTGCTTTGGTTTTTGGCCTATCAAAGCTTATCCATTTCGGTCTGGTTAACGGTCTTGTTATCTGTAGTGGCAGCTGGATTTGTCATTAGAGTATTTATCATTTTTCATGATTGTTGTCATGGGTCTTTTTTCAAAAATCGGAAGTTAAACCATTTGGTAGGTACGATCACGGGGGTAATCACCATGTTCCCTTATCAGAAGTGGAAGCGTGAACATGCTATTCACCATGCAACGAGTAGTAATTTGAACAAGCGTGGCACTGGAGATGTATGGATCATGACGGTAGATGAGTACATTAATTCATCACCGTTGAAAAGATTGCAATATCGGCTCTATCGTAACCCTCTCATTATGTTCGGATTGGGGCCTATGTATTTATTTTTGGTAACTAATCGCATGAACCGTAAAGATGCCAAAAAGCAAGAACGATGGAATACGTATTTAACCAACTTATCGATTGTCGGATTGTCTTTATGTCTAATTTGGTTAGTTGGATTTTACGCATTTTTTATCATTCAATTTACCATCTTGATTGTCAGTGGTTCTTTAGGGATTTGGTTATTTTATGTGCAGCATCAGTTTGAAGATTCTTATTTTGAAGATGAATCAGATTGGGATTATGTGAAGGCTGCCATTGATGGTAGTTCCTATTATAAGCTGCCACGAGTGTTACAGTGGATCACAGGTAATATCGGATACCATCATGTCCATCACTTAAGCCCTAAAGTCCCGAACTATCACTTAGAAACGGTTCACGAACAAACACCTCCACTCCAAGAGGCAACGACGATTACGATTAAATCAAGCTTAAAGTCAATTAATTTTAGGTTATATGATGAAGAGAAGAAAACGTTTGTCAGTTTTCATTCAATCAAACATTTGCTTAAAGATCACCAACCCATTAATGAATAAATAGGTAAAGCCATCCTTAATAGGGGTGGCTTTATTTTGTTTAAATCATCAATTAGACGATTTCTATCGGATTTTACTGCATTCAGGTTGATCACAATGACATTTAGCTCGATAGCCAATCACTTACTGCGCACCTTTCACCAAACCAAGTTACAACTATTATAGGAAAAGAGCTTGAAGGAAAAGAATGTTATAATAGAGAAATCAGAATAGAATGGTGGGTTCATGTTTGAAACAAAATTGGTTTAACCTTATACCTAGAAATTTAAGTTTAAATATATATGTTTGGATTATTTTTAGTTTTTTACCGTTTTATTTCATTTTTCGATCTAATGCTTTTGTCGAAGTTGTGTTAGGTATTGTCTTGATTTTAACTTTTTTCCTTGCTTACCGACTTTCAATTTTTTCTAATGGATGGTCGATTTATTTATGGGTCTCCATAAAAATGTTTATTAGTATCGGTATGGCTTTGTTTTATGGATACGTTTATATGTCGTTGTTCTTAGCATATTTTATCGGGAATATTCAGCGTAAGGCAGGTTTTCTAACGCTTTATATTATCCATCTGGTGACGACGCTTATTGCTGTTTATGGTAGCTTTTATACCCAAACGGAGTTATTTTTTACACAGCTTCCGTTTATCGTGATTACGATTATTGGGGTTATTTTGCTCCCTTTTAACACGTATAATCGCATCAAACGTCAAAAGCTTGAAGGTGAATTAGAATCTGCAAATGAGAAGATTTCACAATTAATGATTTTTGAGGAGCGACAACGAATTGCTCGTGACCTTCACGATACGCTTGGTCAAAAGCTTTCATTGATCGGATTAAAAAGTGACCTAGCAGGTAGGCTCATCGAAGATAATCCCAATCAAGCAGCTAAAGAAATGCAAGAGGTTAATCAGACTGCTCGTACGGCTTTAAAAGAGGTAAGGGAAATGGTCTCAGAAATGCGTGGCGTTCGATTAGAAGAAGAGCTTAAACACGTGCGACAAATCTTAGAAGCTGCTCAGATCGCCTATGAAATAGAGGGATCTAGTAGATTGACACAGACTTCACCGGTTATTGAAAATGTCGCAAGCATGTGTTTAAAAGAAGCAGTCAATAATGTCGTCAAGCATAGTGAGGCAACTCATTGTTGGATTGAAATTGATGAAATGAAAGATGAGTTGAAACTAGCCGTGACCGATAATGGTATCGGTCGTAAAGGTCAAGGTGAGAAATCTAATGAGCATGGTATTCGTGGAATGCGTGAACGCCTTGAATTTGTGAATGGTCGCCTATCAATTATAGACCAAGATGGTATTAGGGTAGTGATTACGATACCGAAAACCATTCAACAAAGTGGAAAGGAGGCAGTTGAGTGATTCGAATAGTCATAGCAGAGGACCAGGGGATGCTATTAGGTGCATTAGGGTCTTTATTAGACTTAGAAGATGACATGGAAGTAGTGGGAAAAGCTAGGAACGGTGAGGAAGCCATAGATTTAGTCAAGCGCCATCAACCAGACATTTGCTTGATGGATATCGAAATGCCTGTAAAAAGTGGCTTAGAAGCTGCCGAAGAACTTGTTGAAGAAGATTGCAAGATCATTATTTTAACAACATTCGCACGGCCAGGTTATTTTGAAAAGGCAAGACAAGCAGGCGTTTACGGCTATCTATTAAAGGATAGTCCAAGTGAAGAGCTGGCGAGTTCAATTCGAAAGATTATGAATGGTAGACGAGTTTACGACCCTGAATTAATTGACATTGCCTATGAGGAAGTTAATCCTCTTACAGAAAGAGAGAATCAAGTTGCTGCTTTAATAGCAGAAGGAAAAAGTACTAAGGAAATCGCTAAAGAATTATATTTGACCCATGGTACCGTTCGAAACTATATATCGATTATTTTCGATAAGCTTGAAGTCAGTAATCGAATTGAAGCAATCTCTAAGCTTAAAGAAAAAGGGTGGTTGTCAACATGAAGCGTATTCGTGATTATGGGATCAACATTGGAACAACTGTAACAGGGAAACGTAATCAAATAACCGATGTTCCAGGAGTAAAAGTTGGACATTCAACTCTAATGAATGGTGATATACAAACTGGTGTGACAGCTATTGTTCCAGGTAGTGGCAACCTGTTCCAGAATAAGATGGTGGCAGCTAGTCATGTGTTTAATGGTTTTGGTAAATCAACGGGTCTTGTTCAAATTAATGAGCTAGGCACGGTAGAAACACCGATTTTGTTGACCAATACGTTAGGGGTAGGGACTTGTCAGGAAGCGTTAGTAGAATACATGTTGGATCAAGACTCGTCTATTGGTGTAACGACAGGTACAGTCAATCCTGTGGTTGGTGAATGTAATGATATGGTACTTAATGATATTCGAAAGTTATCGGTTCAAAAGAAACATGCTAGAGAAGCAATTGATCATGCGAAAGGTAAGGTGGAGGAAGGTAGTGTTGGTGCAGGTCGGGGAATGAAGTGCTTTGGATTAAAAGGTGGTATTGGTACATCATCCCGTCAGTTAGCTTTTCCCTATGATACCTACCATATTGGTGTTTTAGTGTTATCGAACTTTGGTCAGCTTAATGAGTTTCGCTTAAATGGAATTAAAGTCGGCGAAAGGCTAGGAGAATTGACTAGAGTTTATGGACAGGAAGCTGATAGAGGTTCAATTATGATGGTTGTTGCAACTGATTTACCCGTAACGTCTAGTCAATTAGAGAGGATGATCAAGCGAACAGGAAATGGTTTAAGCCGAACTGGGTCGTTTATGGGAAATGGTAGTGGAGATGTGGTCATTGGCTTTTCAACTGCTAATCGTGTACCCCATCAAAAGAATGAACGTCTACAGACAATAAAAACAATTCATGAACAAGATATAGATCAAGCATTTCAAGCAGTAACAGATGCAACAGAAGAGGCTATTTTAAATTCCATGATAACAGCAGAGACAGTTACCGGTAGAAATGGTTACACCCTTTATTCATTAAATCAATACATAGATCACCTTCTCTAATGGGAGAGTGACTTTGTGGGAAAAGAGCGTAGGCCAGCTAATGAATTAGAGAAAAAGCGTCAATTAAACTTTTGGGATTGGTTGTTTCTTGTCGGGGATATCCTTTTATATTTACCACGGTTAATCTATACGTTAATCCGTAGTATGTTTTAGTCGTCATAAATGGGAGGTACATGGATGCGATATTTGGATGAATTGCAGAAGTTAGATGCATTGGGACAAAAGGAATTAATCGACCGAGGAGAGGTTACTGCTGAAGAAGTCACAGCTTATTATATCGACCAAATTAATCAGCTAAACCCGAAAATAAATGCCGTTGTACATACGATGTTTGAAGAAGCTTATGAAAATGTAGAGAATTATAGTCGCAAGAACCATCCCCTCTGTGGGTTACCTTTCTTAATTAAAGATCTAAATCCAGTCGCAGGTCATCCGTTTACGAATGGGTCGAGGCTTCAACAGCATGTGATTGCCGAACAGGATGATGTGTTGGTGTCACGTTACCGTGATGTGGGGCTTAACTTCCTAGGGAAAACCAATACACCAGAGTTTGGTTTTTTACCAACAACAGAGCCGGAACTATTTGGAGCGACACGAAATCCCTGGGACTTAACACGATCGCCGGGTGGCTCAAGTGGTGGTGCGGCAGCAGCAGTTGCTTCTGGTATGATTCCATTTGCTCATGCCAGTGATGGTGGTGGGTCGATTAGGATTCCTGCCTCGTGTTGTGGCTTGTTCGGATTCAAGCCTTCACGTGGCCAGTTACCGATATCACCGTATGTTAATCAAATTTCAATTAATCATGCGATTACTAGGTCAGTTCGGGATAGTGCAATCTTATTGGATGCTGTGCGTGGGGGGCTATCAACAGAGCTCTATCCGACTTTCAGGAGTTCCTCTAGCTTTTTAGAAGTGGTCAATTCATCTAACCAAGGTAAATTAAGAATAGCTGCCACATCTGATTGGAATGGACAAGCACAAATTGATCAAGAGACGCGTCAGGCTTTTGATGAGACGGTAAACTTGTTGCAAAGGTTAGGGCATGATGTTGACGTGCATTCACCTAATATTAACTTTGAACTTTTTGCCGAACAATTTATTAAAGTGTGGGTGGCATCAGGTTCTGTGGTGATCAAACATCTAGGGGCGATGGCAGGTGTGCAACCATCAGAGCAAAATCTTGAGCCACTTTCTCATCAGGTGTACCGACAAGGAAGTGGTATGACAGCCTTAGAATATGAAGAAGCTAGGGTGATTTTGCAGATCGAATCACAGAAGTTCCTTTCCTTATTTGAGCAGTACGATGTGTTATTAACACCAGTAATCAATAAGCTTCCAGTGAAAATTGGTGAACATAAACAGTCGCAGCCTGATGCTTTAATGAAAAATTTCGTAGACTATTGTAGCTTTACTCCAATCGCTAATGTTACTGGCCAACCAGCTATGAGTGTTCCAGTATATTGGACGGAAAGTGGTGTGCCGATTGGCATGCAGTTGTCGGCTAACGTTGGCGATGATGCACGCTTATTTAAATTGGCAACCCAAATTGAGCAAGCTAAACCGTGGTTTGACCGATATCAACAGATACAGTTTTAGATTTGGTAATAAAAATAGAACCCGCCTAATGCTTATAAAGCTTAGACGGGTTTTCTATATTAATCTAGTGTTGGATGGCTTCGTATGACTGGACTAACCCGTGCCCATATTGATGTGAGGCACCAAGTTCATCAGCCGTATCTTGGAGAAGTTCACGTAATTCGACATTTGATAATTCAGGCTTTTCCGCCCATACTTGTGCAGCTACTCCAGCAACGTGTGGAGATGCCATGGATGTTCCATTGTAAGTATCATAACTATCACCAGGTACAGAACTTAGGACATCGACACCAGGTGCCGATAATTCAACGTCTGGACCAGTACTAGAGAAAGTCGCGCGTTGGTTATTTTCATCAACAGCAGCTACTGCAATAGCAGAGTCATATTTTGCCGGGTAACCTACCGAATCATTATTTCCACCACGATTACCATCATTTCCAGCAGCAGCTACAACAAGGACTCCTTCTTCATATGCTAGGTCGGTATATTCTTCTAGAATGCTAGAGCTTTGTGAGCCACCTAAGCTCATATTAATAATATCCATGTCGTTTTGGATCGACCATTCAATACCCTCTGCAATTCCTGCATAAGATCCACTTCCGCTATTGTCTAGAACTTTTACAGCATAGACACTAGCATCAGGAGCTACTCCCACAACACCTAAGTCATTGTCTAAAGCAGCAACTGTACCAGCAACGTGTGTACCATGACCATTTTCATCGTAATAAGGGTCACTATTTTCTGCATCATCAAAAACTGAATGGCCTCCAGCAACGTCTAAATCTTCATGACTAGCATCAATACCAGTGTCTAATACCGCAACATTTACACCTTCACCGGTATAGCCTTCATCCCGGGAATCTGTTCCTTCAACATGTGGGATACCCCATGGTTCGGTTTGACTAAAAGCTTGCGCATCGGCATTTTCCTCGACGTGCTGGATTTGAGGATGGTTATCTAAACCTTCTGCCTGCCCCTCAGTCAGATTAATATGGTAAACAGGGAGTAAATCGTAATCACGCAAAATATCCTCATCATCAACTCCAAAGGCGTTAAGTAAACCTTTCTGTGCAGGACCATCAAACATAACTAAATAATCCTCTTTGCTTTCATCTTCTGCTGCTGCAGATATTCCTGTCGAGATTGGAGCGACCAATAAAGCAATTATCCCAAGTGTTGCTAATAACTTTTTCATCAACATCCTCCTCTTAACAATTTAAAATAATTAATACATTATGCCGATCTTGTGGTTAAAAAGGGATGAATTCTACTGCAATTGCACCTCCTACATTTGGAATTGTTAAAATATTAGCACATTAAAAGGAGGAGGTTAATAGTCTAATAGATTGAAAAATATTGAGTGGACTTTTGTATTTATGAAAAAGTCCTCATTCGAACAAACTATATTTTTTCATAAATTTTGAAAATTACTTGAGGCATATAAATGACTTTAAATGACGGCTAGAAAGTCGGTGTACTGGTTTTATGAGGAGTGATTATTTAATAACATTTTTAGCTTTTCTTGGAATTTTTCACGGTCTTCTTGAGTGAATGCTTTCGGTCCCTTTGTTTTTTGACCGCTTTTTCGAGCTTTGGCGTTTAAATAACGCGACTGAAGAAGTTGGTCAATATTCTCATTTGTATAGGCGAACCCCTTGTGGTGTATAACCGTACAGCCTTTTGGTAGGGCTAAGGAAGCTAAACCATAATCTTGGGTAATGACTAAGTCCCCTCCTTGACATAACTGCATAATCTTATAATCAGCTGCCTCTGCCCCTGTATCGACATAGATCGTTTTGACACCGTCTTGTTCATCACTAGGTGAGAAATGAGAGAAGCTTTTAACTAAAACAACTGGGATATGACGTAGTTTAGCTTCTTTAATAACGATATCTGTAACTGGACAAGCATCTGCATCGACGTATATGTTCATATTTAAACTCCTTATTCTTGTAGTCATTAAGTTCTGAATTATATGTACAATGACTGACTTCGTTGGTAAATTATTTAGATTCACCACAACTGACATCTTATTAAGAATGATGAATGATTGGTGATTATTATACAAGTATTATGTGAATACCAACCGTTAAACGATAAGAAAAATATCTATTGACTTATTTCCAAATTAAGTTAAAATTTAATTAGTACATTACATCACTAATGCACTATGTCACGTGTGATGAAGGTGGGGAAGATAATGATTTTAAACCACGACAGTATGAAACCCATTTACGTTCAGATTGCAGAGTGGTTAGAAACTGAAATTATAAATGGCAATTTGAGTGTCGATGACAAAATTTACTCGCAATATCAATTAGCGGACTTATTTAATATTAATCCTGCGACAGCGGCTAAGGGGCTTACCCAATTACTTGAAAACGACATTGTGTATAAAAAACGAGGACTTGGTATGTTCGTTAAGGAGAACGCGCGCGCGATTATTTTGCAAAAACGTAAGAATGAGATGATGGAAGTGATGATCGAAGACCTGGTGAAAGAGGTGAACTATCTAGATGTCAGTAATGAAGAGTTATTTCGAATGATTGAAGCGATTAGGAAAAAGGGGGAATCCTAATGGGAGTTGTCACGTGTTACAACGTCACGAAGATGTATCGTCGTCACCGAGCAATTAATCAATTGAGTGTCAATTTTAAAGAACAGACGATTACTGGATTAATTGGACGTAATGGAGCTGGAAAAACGTCATTATTAAAAATGATTGCAGGACTAACTCGACCAACAAGTGGAGATTTAGAAGTTTTCGGGGAACATCCATTTAATAGTTTGAAAGTATCAGCCAATTCTATTTTTGTTGATGATCAAATGGTTTTGCCACCTGATTTAACAGTCTCTAAGGTATTAAGGGAGTGCCAAAATTTCTATCCTAACTGGGATAAGGTGTTAGCAGATCGACTCATTAACTATTTTTCTATCAGTCTTGATGTTTATCCTGATCAGCTTTCTAAAGGGAAGCGCAGTACGTTTCATGCGATCATTGGTATGGCTTCAAGAGTACCACTTACTATCTTTGATGAACCAACAACAGGGATGGATTATTCGGTTAGGCAAGACTTTTACCGTGCATTATTAAAAGATTACCTCGAACATCCTCGCACTGTAATTTTATCAAGTCATTTACTTAACGAGTTGGAGGATTTGTTAGAGGAGATTATTTTGATCAATGATGGTGGTCTAAAGCTTCATGAATCAATGGCTGACCTCAAGGAATATGCGATCGGTTTAATTGGGCAGTCTTCTGTGATTTGGGAACAGATTAATGAAGAGCAAGTTATTTATCGCAAAAACATGGGTTCCGAACAGAGTTATATAGTTGTCAAAAATGATTTATCTTCTGAATTGAAAACATCGTTACACCGTTCAGGAGTCCAACTTAAACCAGTATCACCAGCTGATTTGTGTGTTTATATCACGAACCAATCGAAAGGGGGCATTGATGATGTCTTTGATCGAGATGAGTCTTAAGGGTGTTGTTAAAAGGCAATATATGTTAAAAATGCGTGCGTTTACCCGTGTGTTTTCATCGTTAGTATTTGTTCATTTAATTGCTATGCTGTTTAGTATCGGTGGAGTTGGTTCAACGGGTGGTGGATCAAGTCTGGGAATTAGCTACCAATTCTCTTATATGTCCGGTGATATGATTTATATATTTACACTGGTGTGGGCCTTTGTGATCCCGTTTGGAATGGTAAGAAGAGAACATTGGGAAATGGATTACGCTTTTATTACGAACCGTTTAGCTAGTCAGTTAGCGAATATCGCATTTATGGTCACGATGAGCGCAGTGGCAGCTATTATGGCGGTCGGCAGTAGTATCTTATTTAAAACGTTAACGGCTTTATTGAGCAGTGAACTTATGGTTGCTACGAGTTTCGGACTGCTAGAATATGTGATTAGTATGGCTGTACTATTTATGTATTTATTATTACTAAGTTCGGTGGGGTATACGCTAGCTTTAATCATGAAGTGGTATGGATTATTTAAAATAATCATTCCCGTCACTGTTGTTGGTCTGCTACTCGTCGAACAAAGAGTAGGATTTTTTGGAGGAATCTTTCCTTTCTATGCATTGGAGGATTCAATAATTGTATTACTCATAAAGAGTATTGGAACAGCTGGGGTACTATTTGTGTTGATGATTTTATTGACAAACCGATGGGAGGCTAGAGTATGACAGCTGTAATGCAACTGCTTCCAATAGCGATGATTCTAGTAATTATTGTTCTAATCGCCTTTTCCGTTACTAAAGGAGCTTCAGTAATGGTGCCGGTGAGAATCAGGCAGAATCAAACACGCTATATACTAAGTGGCTATAGTGTTTTGCTTATTATGGCAGCTATTACATATATATGGATGGCTGATGAACATGCTGTTGATTACAAAAGTAATGGATATGAGCTAGGGAATGGAGACTATAGTGTAGAGGAAATTTCACCTGATGAACATGCGTTAAGAACAGGAGATGCTGATCAATTAGATGATATGGCTGTTAATTATGAATGGGAGTTTGATCTCGAGGATCATGAAATCAAGATTGACCAAAACCAGAACACCCATGACGGTTTAAGAATGGTCCCAATTTATGTGAAGGAGAATTCAGCATTAAATCAGCAGGTCTCTGTCAAGCATTATACACCAGAAACGGTCTACCTATCTGGTGTAGCCTTGCAGGATCATATTCCAGCCCCTATTATCGATCAATCTTTTAATACACTACATTTTAGAGCTATGGCTGAGAAATTCTTCGATTATAAGCTAATTACTGATGAGGCTGTGACTAGTCGATTCACGGATGTTCAAAGTTGGCTTCCTTCTATGAGCCATGTCGATTCAAATATACGTATGCAGGCAATTGTCATAGAGGTTCCATCGGGAGTTCGAGTCACACAAGGGGACATATCACATTTTTATGATTTGAGAGAGGAAACTGAATCTTAAGGGATTCATCCAATTGGTCGTTTGGGTGCTGCTAAAGAGGTGGCTGTACAGCTCAATAATTTGTTAAGAATTAATAAGAAAAGGCTTAGGGAGGAAAAATCCCTATGCCTTTTTAATCATTAAAAATTAGTCATTGAAATAGGTTTTTCGCGTGTGTAGAAGGTGTCATTAATTGCTTTGACATGTTCTTCATTAGACACGTCAACTTTGCCATATAAATGAAGCTTCTCAAATTCTACAACTCCTAAAACTAAACTAGAGAAATCAGCTATATCCATCTTAACGATCGTATCTGCTTTTGCACCTTGAACCACAGTTGGTTTCCCATTGGTGAATTTAACCGTCACCTCGCCAGCATTCGCAGGATACATCGTGTCCGAAATCTGGAAAGTGATCGAGTGATTACTGTTGTTAAAGTTATGTTTACTAACTTGTTGAAAGAATCGCTTGGCATTAATAACTCGGTACATGAGGCCAAGTCCAGATTTATTGGTTTGATGATAAACAAAATTCACTAACTCATCTGATCCATCGCGTGCATCAGTGAAAAAATGGTGAATCGCCGGGTCTTGCGTTGGAAAAGTAATTCGGTGAACTTGGTCTTTTTGTGTATGGAAAAAGGTTGATAATTGCTGCAGTGCATCTCGATCTTGGTAGACAAATTCATGGAGGGATATATTGTTAGAAAGAAAATTGTTTTCCTCACGCTTTTTAAAGGAAAAAATCGCATAACCTGTCAGCTTGTCATTCTTTTTAATCCCAACAACTTTATATTGAAATTTTTCAAGAGTTCGTTGATATTGGAGTTTAATTTTTTTAATTAGACCGTGATGCTGACTTGCAAATTCGTTATAGCAATCAACAAGTAATTGTTCATCGCCTTTTTTCAGATAAGTTAAATCATTTTTGTGTTTAAAATTCGGAAAGGCGTGTGGTGCCACGGTGTAGACATCTTTCTTGGTTGCATAGCCAAAGCCCATTTGATAATAAAAATCAGGGCGAAAAGCGTACAAAGCAGCCAGTGAGTACCCACGCTCGTCATAATGTTTTAGATAAAAGTCAACCAATGACTTAGCCACTCGCTCCTTCTTATGTAACAAATCAACGGCTACAGAGCTTAGACCTCCAGTAGGTAAAAAGCTTCCAAACACATTCATCTCAAAGTCGAACAATTTCATGGAGCCGATTAACTGATTGTTCTTGAACACACCATATGGCTGAACACCACGGGCGGCGTTTAAATTCTCCTTTTCTTTTTTAACTAATTGATCAATCTCTTCATCGTTTTCAGCGGCATGAGCCGTATAAGCTTGCTCATGTAAGATGACAAGATCTCTGTATTCTTCTTCTTTAATTTTTCTTACTTCGTGCATGATTTAGCCTCCTTGTCTAGAGTTATTATAGAACTAATCAGAAAATTAGCCAAGAGGAAGGTAAAATCTTGTTGGCTCACCCCCCAAAACTCATAACGGTGGAAGAAGTTTTGAGAAAAGTATGATAAATTATTACTTAAAGGAGTGATTAGGTGAGAAAGCGTGTCGTTCTTCCGGGAGGATCAGGTTTCTTAGGAAAGGCTTTTGCTGCATATTTGAAGGAACGAGATTATGATGTTGTTGTTTTGACAAGGCGAGTACCAGAATCAAGTGAGGATGGAATTAAATATGTTCAATGGGACAGTCGCAATTTAGGTGAGTGGGTCAACGAAATAGAAGGTAGTGTGGCTGTCGTTAATTTCACAGGTAAGAGTGTCAATTGTATTTACACAAAATCAAATAAGGAAGAGATTGTATCATCACGAGTGGAGTCGGTACGTGCTGTGTCAGAAGCAATCAATCGTTGTGAGCAACCACCGTCTGTCGTTGTGCAAGCAGGCTCTTTAGCGATCTATGGTAATACGAGTGAAGTGTGTGATGAAGAAGCTCCACATGGTAAAGGTTTTTCTGTTCAGGTTTGCGAATGGTGGGAGGAAGAGTTTTTTAAACAATCCTTTGATCAAACGAGGCAAGTGATGTTTCGGATTGGCTTTGTTTTGGGGGAAAATGGTGGAGCATTAGAACCTTTAAAAAAATTAGCACGATATGGTCTAGGAGGTACGGTAGGATCTGGGAAGCAGTATATTAGCTGGTTACATATAGATGATTTAAACCGTATGTTCCTAGAAGCGATTGAAAATGAGCGCTATCAAGGCATTTATAATGCAACAGGACCTACCCCGGTAACGAATCAAACTTTTATGAAAGAGTTAAGAGAGTCGATGGGGAAAGGTTGGGCACCGCCTGCACCAACGCCATTTGTTTGGTTAGGAGCATATTTAATTATGAGAACTGAACCGAGCTTAGCGTTAACAGGCAGGAACTGTATCCCTAAACGATTAGAGAACGAAGGCTTTCAGTTTAAATATACTGATTTGAAAAAGACCTTAAGCGAGTTGGTTTAGCTAATGAGAGTCTGTTGAGTACAGTTCTCTTTAATTTTTCTTGTAATATATTGGAACAGAATTAGGTAATCATTAGCTGTTCCATGGTATATTTTGGAGTTATAAATTCCTATTTTTCTGACTTTTCAACATACTGAAGTAAATTTCCTCTATAATCAAATTGTAAAACTAATTTATGGAGGGTTATGGAATGTCAGTTAGAGTTAAGAAATTAGGAATAGTAGCTGTTATCATATTATTTTTTATGACTCTATTATCAGCCGTTAACTTCAATCAATCAAATGCTTCTGTATTAGGGTTAACTGAGAAATTATCTGATACACTAATTGAAACTTTAGAAGTTGCGGATGAGGGGATGTATCATGATGTGATCGTTGTTTTTGACGATTTAGATAGTGTATCTAAATTAGATGATTATAGTCGGAGCTATCATTCATATGATCATTTACCCTTCGCACGAATTCTATTAAATCAAAGTGAAATTGCAGACATCTCTGAGTGGAATGAGGTTCGTTATATAGAACCTAACCAAAGTTTATCACTATTTAATGCAGAAGGACGTGAAATGACGGGTGTAGATGATCTTCAGGACTCTTTTGGTTATACAGGAGAGGGTGTAGAAATAGCGATTATTGATACAGGGCTAGACGGATTACATCCTGATGTTCAAGATAATCAAGTTCGCAATTGGCAAGTAGCAGGGACAATTGTGACTGAGGATAATTTATATGTAAGTTCGACACCAGATGGGATAGATTTAGAAACGAGTGTTTTTGATATCGAGTTAGATGAGGGAGCACCTGTCAATAATGATGAATATGGACATGGAACGCATGTCTACGGATCGATTGCCGGTAGTGGAGAGGCATCTGATGGTCAACTTAGAGGTATGGCACCAGATGCAGAGGTACACAGCTACAGCACATCTACTGGTATGGCTTTAGTTTATACTCTGGAAGCCTATGATCATATTATTGACCTTGTGAAAAATGATGAAGCAGATATTCGACTGATTTCAAATAGTTGGGGATCAGATGGATGTGAGTTTGATCCAAATAATTCTACTAATATAGCAGCAAAGGAAGCGTATGAGTTAGGGGTATTAAGTGTATTTGCTTACGGAAATGAAGGCTCTGATAGTAATACATGTAACCCTTATTCAGCATCACCATATGTTTTAGGGATTGGTGCTACAGATAAGTCATATAATGTGACTGACTTCTCTTCGCGTGGTAAGGAAAATGGCAACTTTGATCGTGAAGAGGCACTTGCGAATGCAAAAGCCTATTATTCGGCTAATGAGGAAGAGCAAGACAACTGGGATTTTGAAAATCAACCTATAGGTTTATACCGTCCATCAGTAGTAGCTCCCGGAGAGAATATAGTGTCAGCCCAAAATCCACTGCATGCTATGACGTTAAGTGGAACTTACTACGGTTCGGCTAGTGGTACTTCAATGGCAACACCTATGGTTACAGGAATTTTAACCCTGGTTATTGATGCTTATGAACAAAATAATGAGGGTACCTTAAGTCCAATCGAATTGATTAGGTTATTGGAGGTAACCGCCAATAAGGATGTTATGCATGGATATGAAGAGTTTGAAGCAGGTGCGGGTTTTGTAGACGCTAAAGAGGCAGTAGAACGTGCTATTCATAATGATATACCAGATCAAGTAACGATGGATGACCTTGTATCATTTGAATATCCTGAAAATGTGGTCACTGAAGAAGGTGCCTATGAAGGAAGTGTCGCGCCTAATTCATGGGAAACAAATGAAGGATATGAGACCCATACCTTTGAGGTGAAGGAAGGAGCTCTAAAGGCATACGCAGACCTTTCATGGTCACTAGAACTAGAGAATATATATATTTCACTTTATGGTCCAGGTAGTGATGTGACAGATGTGGATGCAGCTGATGCTCAGTCGGCAGGGCTATTAGATATAGTAGATGAACGTTATGTGTCAATCAACTTCCCTGAGCCAGGAACATGGACCGTTCGAATAGATGGACGTACTAATTTATTGACTAGTTACGAAGGAAAGTGGCAGGTTGAATATCCTGAAGACTTAAACTATGATCCAGAAGTTGCTTTAGAAGTTACGCCGGATCAAATTTCTGGAGATCAGGGAATAGATGTTACAGCGACTGTTACGGACCGTGATGGTCTTGAGGATATAGAAACAATTGATTTGACCGTTGAATCAGCTAATGGTAATGTACTTCACCACTTTACAAAAGCTGATTTCACAAATAAAGATCATGACTTTACCTTGAGTGAATCAGATTTAAAAATGACTGCAAAAGCTCCTTGGATCATAAAGTTGAATGTGGTTGACTCCGCTGGTATTCAGACTTACGAACAGGATTTAGTAGGAAGAGAGTAAATTCAAGTGGAAGAGGTTGACCAGAACCCTCTTTCTGAATGACTAAAACCAGTTTTGCTCCATGTTTATAATTTTTAAAATAGTAGCCCAAGTGTTACTCATAATAAAATCGCCTCGGTTTCGTTGCTTGTTGGTTTATCACTTACAAATTAACGAAAGAGGCGATTTTTTTGCTACAGAGTGCCTTTTTAGCGATTTTTATGGCTTTGGGGACAGTCCGATTTACTTTTTTGTTCTTTTTTCATTTTAGTCATATCTGTCATTTGTTTCCAAATAGAACCTTGTGCTTTTTCGCCTTCTTGGATTCGAGCTAAGGCCATTTTAGCTTGCATTCTCACTTCAAATTCAGGGTCATTTAGAGCATCTTCTAAAGCAGCAATAGCTGTTTTATCCCCATATTCGTATAGAAACATCGCCGCCCGCCAGCGTACAATTCGACTGGGGTCTTTTAATCTGTCAATCATCTTCGGAATGGCTTCAGTGAAACCTAAGTCAGATAGACAGTCACCAGCAGTTCTTCTTACCGTTACCGTCTTATCATCTAATGCCTTGTATAAATGTGGAAGAACTTCTTTTTCTTCGATCATTCCTAAGTAGGCTGTCGCTAAGCGTCGGATCGACATTTTCGGGTCGTCTAACGCTTTTTCCAGTAAGGGTAAATCCTTTACTGTAGGATCCGGCATCCGGTCTAAAGCAGCATAACGAGCTTTCCAATCATCTTGTTCAAGTTTCACTGTTGTGAGTGGTTCAAGCTGTTTGGCCTGTCTTGTTTCCGACACATCTCCGGTTTGTGCCAATGAAACAAGTGTATTTAAACGCTTTTCATCGTATGTGGCTTCTATCTCGTCGACGATATCGGGTCCAATCTCTTCAGCATCACCATAACGAGGGTCATGCTCAACCCATTTGCGTTCCATTAACATATTGGTCGTGTCTTTAGATGCTTCCATAGCAGCGTCTGTAAAACGTTGAGGCAAACCAAAACGCTTCTCTCCATCTTTTTCTTCTAGCTTGACTTGCAAGGGAATCCCTCTAAATAATTGAATGAAAACCTTAACTTCACCGAAGGATTCTTCAACCTCTTGGTCACTGTTCATATCCTCAGTGGCTAAATCATCAGTGGATCCCATGACTGCTTTGACTTGGGGTAAGATCACTTCCCACTCCACTTTTGGATCGCGCTCAAGGGCAATAAAATCTATGACGCGATAGAGTTCTTTAACCCCATCAATCTTAAATAAATCTTGAACATATTGTGGGGCCATATTTAAGTCATCGCTCTTAGTGAAATTTTCTGTTTCCATATCTGATAAACGTTCATTAACAATAATCTTCATCGAGTAAGGACTCGGAGTAGGTTCAATGGATATGATCTTCATAGTGCTCCTCCTCTTGAAATGTACCGTTAGAATTATTTTATTAAAGTATAACAAAAGAAGGATTGGTCTTCGAATTGGAACATATGATATTGATAGAAGTATAATTTATATGGAGGCTAATCATGAATCAAATTCCTTTTCATGTTGGTAAAAACATAGCTGGTGTTATCTTTTTATTTATTTTCTTGTTATTCATTGTGTTTTTTTCCACTAATTGGTTTTGGGTTATTATCTTTTTAGGTGGTTTAGCTTATTCAATTTATGCACTTGATCAATGGCAAAAGGGAGATAAGGACTTTAATATCTATATCCTTTTATCTTTGTTTATATTAAGCCAAGCTTTCTTTTTCTTCGCCTTGTTTTCCATTGTTTTGTCAAACTTGTTAAGCTAATGATTACCGAGAAACGGTATTTATTTCCGACTTATTTTATTCATTGCTATTCAATTTTCCATTATGATAAGATATCTTAGTTGCAATTAATCATAGTAGAGAAAAGGTGTAAAAAATGAAAAAAGAGCTAATATATTCGATTGTTTGTTATGTGTTAGGTATGTTAACGCTGTCATTTGGCGTAACGATGCTTATTTTGTCTGGTTTGGGCGTTGGTGCTTGGGATGCCTTATTTGTCGGGTTATCAGAGCTAATAGGATTAACTGTTGGTTCGTGGATATTCATTGTAGGGATCTTATTAATTATTATCAATGCTTATCTGCTAAAAGACCGCTTTGATTACTCAGCGATCATTACGATTTTCCTAATCGGTGTTTTTATCGATTTTTGGTTACTAATCGTATTTGATGGGGTTACGGTAAGTGATTTTGTAGCACGGATCGCTCTATTTATTCTAGGTATTATCTGTATGGGTGCTGGAATTGGAAGCTACTTGCAGTTGGATTTTGCACGTAATCCGATCGATAACTTGATGATGGCTGTACACAAAAGGTTAGGTTTAAGTTTAGCTGTTTCTAAGTCGGGGTTAGAGATTTTAATCCTTATCATTGCGTTTTTTATTGGTGGCCCAGTTGGAGTTGGGACGATTATTGTCGCATTTGGGATTGGTCCATTAGTTCAATTGTCCTTTAAGACTTTAGATAAGATGAAAGCACGATTAGCAGCATAGTGGTTTTATTTGCTATTCGCCAATAGCATTGTAGGACTTTCGCCACCACATATAGACAAGATAAGTGTAGGAAATTAGTTTGAGATATCGTCAATTTGGGAATGGTATTTCTGATAACTTTGTGATTAACAATCCTTGTCGAATTTTAATATGTGTGGAGGTCCGTAATGAACACTAAGGACTCAGTAAAGTATAAAAAATATCCGATCTTGATGAAATTTATCATGATCATTGTCATATTATTAATTGGGCAGTTCGCCTATCGATTATTTGACATTGTATTCGGTCCAATTCAAGTAGACGGATTAGATCTAAAATTCTTTTTTGATTTAGGTTTTGTTCTGTTAATAGTAGCTCCAGTGATCTTGATATTTCTAAAACAAACACAGCATCACCTTAATGAAATAGAGAGTCATGAACAGTTCATGGAAAGTATTTTTGAAAATATGTATGAAGGTTTCATTGTTTGTGATCAGAACGGAAATTTGACACGAACTAATTCTAAGATCAGTGAGTATATTGATTTGGAGTACGACGACTATATCCCGTTTGAGAAGTGGACGTCATATGTGCAGTATTTCGATCCTGAAACGAACGAGCTCTTGGCGCCTAATGAATTGCCATTAATCCGAGCATTGAATAATGAGAAAGTTAAGGATCAACAATTGTTAGCTAAATCTGAAAATGGTGTTAATAAGTATCTTTCTGTGAATGCTAAATGTTTAAAAGATCATAAGGGTCGAGTAATTGGAGCCTTTTCTGTGTCTCATGATGTAACTGATCAAGTTGAAACCAAGCGAAGAATTAAGCAAAGTGAAGAACAATATCGTAGCTTAATTGAACTATTGCCAGATGCGGTTATTGTCCAAAAAGATGAGAAAATCGTCTTTGCCAATGACCGAGCCCGGGAAATGTTAGGTGGTCAAAGTGTTGAGGATATTGAAGGTAAACCTATATACGATTTCATACAGTATGGTTATGAGCAGAATTTAATGACTTGGATTGATGAAGAGGGTATGAATGCTCGTTTTCCTAAACCAGTTGAACAGAAGATTGTTTCACTTGATGGTCGTGAAAGGGATGTTGAATCTGTTGGAGTCCCTATTGTTTTCCAAGGCGAGCCTTGTATATTGACCATTGATCGCGATATCACTGAACGTAAAGAGATCGAGCAGGCCTTAACAGAAACGAGACGTCAATATCAAGTTATTGCTAACAATATGAATGACCTAATTGCTATCGTTAATAAAGATGGCAAAATTGTTTATTCATCCCCTTCTCATAATTGGTTTTTAGGATTTAGTCATGAAGAGTTCGAAGGGAACGACGCTCTATCCTTTGTTCATCCTGATGATCAGGATGTGATGAAAGAGTTATATTATAACATCATGGCTACGGGTGTGACTCAGGAGGCTGAATACCGGATTCGACATCAATCTGGTAAATGGCTATGGATTCAGGTTAAAGCTTCACCATTATTTAACGAAGAGCATTTTGATGGAGCTGTTCAACTTCCGGATGAAATCTTGCTCGTTTCGAGAGATATTACGGAACGAAAAGAACTAGAAGAACAGCTCCGACATATGGCTTATTACGATGAACTGACGGAATTACCTAATCGCCAATTTCTAGAGGATCATATGAATCGATTGATGGCTAAGTCAAAACGTCACGGTGAAAACATTAGCACTCTATTTATCGATTTAGACGGTTTCAAGATTGTCAATGACCAACTCGGTCACGATGCAGGTGATGAGTTATTGAAGGTCATCTCCTCACGTTTTGTCAATAATTTACGAGAAGAGGATTTTATTGCAAGACTTGGAGGAGATGAATTCATTGTGGTCCTTGAAGATGAAAGTGAAGAAGGAACTGTAGGCGCTGCACAAAGGATCATCGAATCCTTGTCAAAACCAATCAAAATAAAGGGTGAAGAGGTACAAATCTCACCTAGTATCGGTATAAGTATGTATCCGAAAGATGCGAAGGATATGGATACCTTAATTAATAAGGCTGACCATGCCATGTATGTCGCTAAGAGTAAGGGTAAAAATACTTATCAATTCTATCGAACAGATTTACCTAAAGTTCAAGACTTAAATGTCAATCCAATTACAAAAATCTTGAACAGGTTTAAAAGAGATTAAAAAGAGGATGGGGCAATATTTTGTCCCATCCTTTTGCTATCATAAACTTTATAACCGTTGGATCACTTGGTTAAAAAAGTAACCGGAGAGAAGTCCAAAAGTGGTATGTATGGCCATAGTTCGCCCGATATCTATAAATACCATTCGATTAACATCCATTAAGGCAAAGAAAAGCATGATGACGCTCATGATCAAAAGTGGTCCAAACACAAAGATATATAGATCAATTTTTGTAAAACTACGAAGTTGAACGACACGTAGTATAAGAGCCAATCCGATCGTGACGATTAATAAGACAAAATGATGTGCAAAGCTCAAACAACCAGCCCCTATGACTTTTACTTGACGGTCTTGTCAGTTTTAACGAACCAAGCTTTTCTCCTATATTAAATCATACGCAGACAAGGGGTAAATTATTTTAAAATTTCGCATAGTGTTCTTTTACCTTCTGGATTGTCCTGAAATTACCACTTCGCTTCATGATCCTCAGCCCAACCCAGTAGCTTGTGAAACTCAAGTTCCTCACCATGGTGAAGTTGTACGGTTCCGGAGTAATGCCCAATAATTTGGTGTACCTTCGATTTGACCGGGCCACTGTTAGTTTTAGATACGCGTTCGAATATAGGGTCAAATACAAGTTTGACACGATCAGAATGAGAGGTTTGTATAACCCATGTTTTCATATAATTGTGTCTGTCGTAAAGCCAGTCTAATTCATCGTTTATTTTATGGAGGTGCCCGTTGACGATAATTCCATTTTCCGTTTGACCAGTCCCTGTTGTCCATTGCCCTCCAAAGTTAACGCCAACTCTGTTGTTATTCACGAACCCGGCAGCAGCTCCCCAGTTCCATCTAGCATGATAAGGCCACTTCCCACGCCCGAAGTCTAACGTCGCAAACGCATATGTCGGTTGAAAGGAATACGTTCCTGCTGACCACTTAACTTCACCCCGTACGGGTAGAGCCACTTGTTTGGATGTGTATTGAAAGCGTTTATGACTCCAAGGAATGACGACGTTAAGGGAGTCATGATCATATGTGCGATCAACTAATAGGTGTGCTTCAAGCTTTTGTTGATCATGAAAGGCATCCCAACTCACATGGATTCTTGTCGCATCACCCATCTCCACAAACTCAACTGAAATACCACTCTTTTCAAAATAGGCACTTTCCCAAACATTATCAGGGATAATGAGTCCTTTTCCTAGTGGCATCAGGACTGACTTTTCCTTGAAATTCAATGTCTCTAAATCTAGTACATAAGCAAATACAACAGCTGCGTAATCTAAGTGAGAAAGTGTAATCGAAAATAAGAGTTCATCGCTTGTAAAGCACCAATAATTCCATTTCTTCTTTCGTAAAAAACTACCGTTTAGATTACAAGAAGTTAGTGGTGTACGAGACCAACCTACACTTTTTTGATTAATATTTCCCTTCCGATTACATAATTGAACCGGTTCAATGATTTCTTCTGACGCCATGAGCATACCTCCTAAAGGTCTTATTTACTAATTACGGTATCAGCAAGGGATATTCCTTTTTATATGGTAAAAATCTGTTAAATGTTTGTTATAATAGGATTTTAGATCTGTAACGTTGAATACATTGATATAAGTGGTGAATCATCAATTTGGGGTAAAGTTGTAAGTTTCCCCACTAGAAAGGGTGGTTTAATGAGTGGGAGGAACGTGTTATTCATATTGTTAGTTCTAGTTATATTAGCTTTTCCTTTAGTTGTCGATTTTCATTCGGTACTGAGTTATTACTTAGTAATGACTCCATTACTAGTTTTTGCGATGATCAGACTGTTTCAGGAAGAGCAAATTAAAGAAAAAAGATATCAAAAATGGAAGCAATTGCGTCAGCAAAATAAATGGCAGGTGATTTTTAGGTACAGTGTTATTTCATTTGTCGTTATCGTTTGGGCAACGTTGTTCGGACAATATGTTGCGGAGGGAAGGACCCCAGTTTGGCTGATGAAAGAGATGCCTGTTTCGGCTACGATTATGTTGCTAATGATTGTCGTCTTTTTCTCAGTAGCCTCTGGAGCCATACAGTACTATGAAAATGGGAAAAAGTATGGATTTAAATCGTTAAAAGAATAGAGAGAATTTAAATGAGGAATAGCTAGTGAACAGTATATCGGGATCGGAAGCTAGTTATGCTGGTCATTATTTTTAGGTTATGAGGGATGCAGGAAAGGAAGAGGTGAGATGAGGAAGGCTTATTTATCAGTCGTGATCGCTTCAGTTATCATAGTGCTTGCAGGTTGTGGAACTGGAGGAGAATCTGCACAGCATCAGACTAGTGGCGATCAAGTACCAGAACAAAAAGAAGTGGTGCCTGAAGCAGGTCAATCAATGGATGTCAAGGAACCAACCAATGAAAAGGATGAGAAACCATCGAGTGAAATTGAGGATGAGTTAACCGCCCATTATTTTGATGTGGGTCAGGCAGATTCCACTTTATTAACTTATACACATGAGGGTGAAGATTACCACATTTTAATTGATACAGGGGATTGGACGAGTAGCGATGTTACTTATTATTTAAATGACCTTGGTGTTGAACAGTTGGATTTGTTAATCGGCACGCATGTTCACGCGGATCATATTGGACAAATGGAAGAAGTCGTAGAGAACTTTAGTGTAGATGAAGTTTGGATGACGGGAAATGAAGGAACATCACAGACTTATGAAAATGCTCTTGCTGCTATTGAGACGAATGATGTTGGCTATCATGAACCACGTGTAGGAGAAGCATACGAAATTGGTGTGCTTGAAGTTGAGGTGCTTCACCCTAGTCAGTTAACTGGGGATTTCAATGACGACTCGGTGTCAACTAGGATGACTTACGGCGACATTTCATTCTTATTTACAGGTGATGCAGAAGCGACAGGTGAAGCGGCTATGTTAAGAGGGAACGCTCAACTTGATGCCCATATTTTACAGTTAGGTCACCATGGTTCAAGCACCTCAACATCGCCCGATTTCTTAGCGGCGGTTAACCCTGAAGTTGCCATTTACTCTGCCGGAGCCAATAATAGTTATGGACATCCACACGAAGAGGTTGTTGAACGAGTGCAAGCTTCTGGGATTGATTTGTATGGCACTGACGTTCATGGGACGATCGTAGTAACAACTGATGGCGAGGCGTATCAGGTAGAGACGCGACGAGATGGTACGATTACACCAGCAGCTGAAGAGCCTAGTGAGTCGGAATCAACAGAACAGGATTCTAATCAGCCTGAACAAGAGGAATCAGTAGATCATTGTGTGGATATAAATTCAGCATCATACGAGGAATTACAGGAGATTATTCATATCGGACCAGACCGTGCACAACAGATTATTGACCTGAGACCTTTTAACCGTGTAGAAGATTTAACGCAGGTCCACGGTATTGGTGGAGGCCGATTAGGAGATATTGAATCAGAAGGTTTAGCATGTGTAGGAGGTTAAGATGAAAACATATCAGGGAGTTCTTGATCGAATAGTTGATGGTCAAAAAGCTACCATCCTTATTGAGTCACTTAAAAAGGAAGTAACGTTAAACCTAGATGAATTACCCAAAGGTAGTCAGGAAGGGACATGGTTTGATATAGCATTAGAAGGAGATCAAGTTAGGGAACTGGTGATTAATCAAATCAAAACTGATGAGCAAAAGCAGTCAACTACTAATCGACTCAACCGACTTCGATCCAAAAGTAAAGGGAGTAAATTTAAAAAGAAGTAAAAAAGGTTAGTAGGTAAGGGACTAGAAAAAGAACTGTCCCTAAAGTTGCCTCAACTAAGGGAACAGTTCTTTATTAGATTGTTTATCAAAGTTAATAACTTGCATCATCATTCACAACAATTATAATGGTAGTCAGTGAACTAAAATGGAGGCATAAGCATGAATTCGAACTTTAGTGGGAAAAAAGTTGTCCTTGCCCTGATTATTATTGTCATTATTTTGATTTTGATTACTTATGGTACGCTAACTTATATTGAGAAAAATGAAATGATTGATGAATCAATACAGGTGTCATCTAATTTAATAGGTATACATTTAAATGGGCCATCGTTCGCGTGACGATGGTTTTTTAGTGAAAATTTTTTGTGAGATAGCTTTTGATCTAGTATATCTTCTCTTTTTCTATTTCTAATGAATTTAGTTTATGAATAAATATACAATTGATTGATTGTTTATTAAGTAATAAAATTAAATTAATTCAATTTATAGAGGGGAAGAGAACTAATGACAGAACAAAAGAAAAAATTTCAGACGCCACACGCGTTTGTCATATTATTTGTATTAGCGATTATAATGGCTGTACTTACCTATCTTGTTCCGGCGGGTGAGTATGAACGAACAACTAATGATGATGGACAAACAGTAGTTGTTGATGGTACCTATCAAAGTGTGGATTCAAATCCGACTGGGTTTTTAGAGTTTTTCACATCGATTCACCAGGGGATGCTTGATAGTGCCATGATCATCTTCTTTATTTTTATTGTAGGGGGAGCCTTTCAGGTTTTTCGTGAAACACATGCTATAGAGAGTGCATTTGCTTCACTATCGCATAAAATGGTTGGTAAAGAACTCTACCTGATTCCTGTTGTGATGATCTTCTTTAGTGCGGCGGGTGCTACTTTCGGAATGTTTGAGGAAGCCTTACCGTTTATATTAATTTTGGTCCCACTGATGATGAAGCTAGGGTTTGATTCATTGGTCGGTACAGCAGTAGTGTTGGTGGGTGTGTCAGCTGGCTTTACCGCAGCATTTATGAATCCTTTTACGATCGGTGTTGCTCAAGGGTTAGCTGAAGTTCCAATTTTCTCGGGGCTCGAAGTGCGTGTTTTCTTTTACTTAATTTTCTTAGCAGTAAGTATTTGGTATGTTATGCGTTATGCTAAAAAAGTTAAAAAAGATCCAACGAAGAGCTTGGTGTATGAAGAAGACCAACAAAGAGAGGAACAGAGCACAGAGAACGAACATGAAAAGTTAAATGTGAGACAGAAATGGACGATCGGTGTTCTTGGGGCGACACTTATTGCTTTAGCATTTGGAGTAATGGAGTATGGCTGGTATATTCCAGAGATTTCAGCGATCTTTTTAATTATGGGAATTTTGGTTGGTTTTATTAACCGAATGCGTGTCAATGAAATTGCAGAGGCGTTTGTGCGGGGGTGTCAGGAACTTGTTGTTGGTGCGCTTGTTGTTGGTTTTGCCTACGCATCGCTTGTTATTTTAGAGAATGGATATATTATCGATACTATTTTACATGGTGTCACTGAGTTAGTATCAGGTTTGCCAGCTGGCTTAGCAGCGATGGGTATGTACTTTACTCAAAGTATTCTAAACTTTGTTGTGAATTCTGGCAGTGGTCAAGCGGCTTTAAGTATGCCGATTATGGCACCACTATCCGATTTAGTGGGTGTTGACCGACAAACAGCTGTTTTAGCCTTCCAAATGGGCGATGGAATTTCAAATATTTTTGCACCAACTGCAGGGTTATTGCTGGCTGCTCTAGCGATGGCTAAGATATCTTGGGTGAAATGGTTTAAATGGATTTGGCCACTTATTTTAATCCATTATGCATTAGGTGCAATCTTCGTAACCGTCGCACACTTATTTATTTGGACACCATAACTTAAGGAGGGCGTCGTTAATGGATCATGTTAAGAATATTGAAGATCTCATAGAACAAAAGAGTGATTTATTTGTTTCGATGAGTGAAAAGATTTGGGAATTTGCAGAAACGAGCTTTCAAGAGAAGCAGTCTGCAAAATATATTGCTGAAAACTTGGTTAAACAGGGCTTCACGGTTGAAGAAGAAGTGGCTGGTATAAAGACGGCTTTTGTAGCCAGCTTTGGTAGTGGTAAACCAGTCGTTGCCTTTTTAGGAGAGTATGATGCACTTGCTGGTTTAAGCCAAGAAAAAGGTGTTAGTGAGTATCAGCCGGTAGAAAAAGGAGGAAATGGCCATGGGTGTGGTCATAACCTTTTAGGAACCGGATCATTCGCATCAGCTGTTGCCGTAAAAGATTACATGGAAGAACATGGCTTATCAGGAACAGTTCGTTATTATGGTTGTCCTGCTGAGGAAAGTGGTGATGCCAAAGCATATATGGTGAAAGCAGGCTTATTTGTTGATGTCGATTTTGCGATTTGTTGGCATCCAGCTCCTGTCAATTCGGTTCTGCGGATGGATGTTTTAGCCACACAGCAAGTTTATTTCCGGTTCAAAGGGCGTTCAGCACATGCGGCAGCAAGTCCATACTTAGGTCGCAGTGCCCTCGATGCCGTGGAGCTAATGAATATTGGGGTCAACTATTTGCGAGAGCATATTGTTCCTGAAGCTCGAGTACATTATGCAGTTACGAATACAGGTGGACACTCACCTAATGTTGTCCAATCAGATGCTGAGGTTTTATATTTAATTCGAGGACGTACAGTACCACAGGCGAAAGAGATGTATGAACGGGTGTGTAAAATTGCTGAGGGTGCCGCTTTAATGACAGAAACCGAGCTTGAGATTGTATTTGATAGTGGTTCATCTGACCTTGTGCATAACCATGTACTGGATGATGTCGTTCAGAGTAGTATGACGCGAATGGCCCCACCTACTTATACCGATCAAGAGAGGGAGTTTGCCAAAGCTATTCGTGAGACCTTATCGGAGGCAGAACGTGATAGCTACTGGGCAAAAGGATTAAAAGGTCATTCTTTAACTGATTTTGTTGTCGATCGTGAGGAAATTGATGAAATGACTGGTTCCACAGATGTCGCTGATGTAAGTTGGGTTACCCCAACTACACAGTGTCTAACGACTTGTTTTGCAAATGGCACGTCACTTCATTCATGGCAGGCTGTCTCACAAGTGGGTATGTCCATTGGGCAGAAGGGTATGCTTTATGCTGGCAAAGTGATGGCTGCAACGGCCATTGAGGTCATGCAGAATGAGGAGTTATTAGCACAAGCCAAGCGTGAACTTGAAGAGCGTACTGCAGAAATAGGATATATCTCGCCGATCCCTGAAGGTGCCAAACCAGGTTTGGAAAAGTAAGTTAATCATAAAAATCATAAGTTGAACAAAGTCTCGGCGTAATGCCGAGACTTTGATTTTAGAAATACAGTTAAATTGATGAGTTTTACAGTTAATTTATGGGGTTTTACAGTTAAATTTTCCGATTTACGGTTAAAATATGTAAAATACGGTTAAATTCCGAAAAATACGGTTAAATTCATTTAATAAAATAAATTCCTTCGCAAAACGAAATATATCTGTTATTATATATTGTTAGGCAATATAGATTTAGAAAGAAGGAATAGAATGACACACGAAGAAGACCAACCAAAAGAGCCGATCAAACGCTTACCATTAATGATTGTCCTAATTTCAGGTGCGTTTGTGGCGATCTTAAACCAGACGTTGTTAGGAACAGCGTTACCACATATAATGGATGACTTACAGATTGATGAAGCGACTGCACAGTGGTTGCAGTCGATTTTTATGCTTGTAAATGGAGTGATGATACCCGTCACTGCTTTTCTAATAGGAAGATACACGACGAGAGCCTTGTTTCTTACTGCGATGGGATTATTTACGTTTGGCACACTCATTTGTGCGATTGCGCCGAATTTCAGTCTTTTATTAGCTGGGCGTATATTCCAAGCAGCTGGTGCGGGGATTATTCTTCCACTTATGCAGACGATTATATTTTTAATCTTCCCGATTGAAAAACGGGGATCTGTTATGGGTATATTTGGGCTAGTTATTGCCTTTGCGCCAGCTATTGGGCCGACACTTTCAGGATGGTTAGTTGAACAATTTGTTTGGCGTAGTTTGTTCTATGTCATTTTACCGATTGCTATTTTAGATCTTATTATGGCTTATTTAATTTTGAAAAACGTAACCGAACGAGATTTCCCACGGATTGACATTTTATCTATTTTACTTTCGACACTAGGATTTGGTGGATTACTGTATGCCTTCAGTGTTGCAGGTAATGTTGGTTGGACACATCCAGAGGTATACTTATCAGCGATTGTCGGGGCTATCACGTTAACAATCTTTATCAAGCGACAATTAAAATTGGAACAACCTATTTTAGAGTTTCGTATTTTTAAATATAAAATATTTACGATTTCTACGGTAATTGGGATGACTGTCTTCTTCTCAATGATTGGTGGAGCAATTATTCTACCAATTATGATGCAGAATACACTCGGTTTTACCGCTTTTGAGTCAGGTCTTATGTTACTTCCAGGAGCGGCATTAATGGGAGCGATGAACCCCATAACGGGACGGTTATTCGACAAATACGGTCCAAAATGGTTGCTGTATGTTGGCTTAACAATGGTGATTATAACGACCTTTATGTTTGCCGTTTTAACACCAGAAACAACATTCACTTATTTAACAACCGTTAATGCCTTCCGCATGTTAGGTATAGCCATGGTATTAATGCCAGTGACAACGGCAGGGCTAAACGTCTTACCACCAAAGTATATTCCGCATGGGTCCGCGTTAAATAATACGCTAAGGCAAATGTCAGGTGCGATCAGTACGGCGCTTATGGTCACAATTATGGTAACTTTGGCTGTACCAACAGAAGGTATTACTGGTGAATTACGAGGAGTTAATGCATCATTCTTCCTATCTGGAGTGTTTGCGGTCATTGGGTTAGTACTTGCTTATTTTATGAATAGAATTAGTGTTAAAGAAAATCAAGAATTAACCAAGAAATAAAGAGTGGCTGGGACAAAACCAGTAAATGGTAATTAAAAATGGTCATTTCTAACCGGGTGTTAGAAATGACCAT
>NZ_JABXWU010000012.1 GCF_014595945.1 Alkalibacillus aidingensis | reverse complement strand
ACAACAATTAACATAATAAACCCCAGATAGGGGACTTTTTATTTTAAGTCCACTAACTGGGGTATAGTTCACAATAAGGGGGCATTTTTTTATTTAAACCAAACTATTTATCACGACTACACAGTACTCCATGGTCACTTTTACTCCACCACAGGAGCATACCCCGTCTGATCAATAATCCACCTGCCTTGTTCTGACTTCATCCACTCTAGAAAACCTTCAACATGTTCATTGTCGCTGTCAGCTGTAACCGCATAAAACTCTGACGCAATAGGATACGAACCATCTCGAACTGACTCTTGATCTGGATAAACCCCATCTATTTCAATAAATTCAATACGACCACGATCCACCATTTCACTGGCAAAAAATCTAAACGAAAAGCCAATCGCATAGCGGTGATTATGATAATCTTGTGTTTGCTCGACTATTCCACCCATTGCAGACACAACATCATCCTGTGGTGGCTTCATCAGCTGTTTGGTTCCCATAAATGACCTTAAAGCTGATTGACTACCACTATTTTCAGGTCGTTGAAAGGCTTTAATCTCTTGATCGCGACCACCAACTTCACTCCAGTTGGTGATTTCGCCAGCATAAATTCCTTGAATCTCTTCCGTTGTAAGTCGATCAACTGGGTTATCCGAATGGGTAAAAAAGATAAACGCCTCACGTCCAATCGGTGTCCATTTGACATCTAAATTTGAATTCTCAATTTTTCGCTTTTGATTGCTAGACGGTTCAGGGGCAAAAATAATGTCTACCTCTCCATCAATGAGCCTTTGATAAGCTCCATCCGTTTGTGTGGACTTAACTTCACTGGAAGGACTATAAGGATCATAATCTCCTTCAGGGTAAACAGCCTGAGCAAACGCAGCATAAACCGGATATAAAGCAGTCGATCCGTCTAATTTCGGTGGGTTATGATTAATCTGAAAAGTTGCTTCGTCTTCTAACTCAACTACCTTTGTATTCGACGAAAAAGGTTCATACTCACGAAGGTCAACATCCTGAGTGCTAACCACCTGTATGCTTTCTAAATAATAACTATAACCTATGTAACTAACTAACATAATTGCGCACAAACCATAAAAAGACCAAGCAATCTTCTTATAAAGCTTTTTATTAAAAGCATTGAACAATCGCAAATTGACTAAAATAATTGAACCTAAGGCGACACCTGCAATAAAAGGTGCCATGAAGTTCTGTCCACCTGAAAACAGCGAAATTAAACCTAAAACAAATCCGAAAAATCCGATACCCACACTAAAGAAAATAGCTAACATGATCTTCTGTACAATCCCCAAATGACTCTCCCCCACTCTTTCTTTCCTATAGCTTACCATTAAATGACAGACTACTAAACATTTTTTAAATTTTCAAAAAGGTAATCAAAAAACAACAAAATAAAGTTATGTTTGCAAATATTAATACAAAAGTATATAATGTTAGCTAATAACCAAACAGAAATAAGAGGTGTTTAATATGTCAGATGATTTATTTTGGAATGCATCAAGTGAAGAACTTTCTAAAGGTTATATTTACAACCCAGACCAAGATGCTTTTATCTGCCTCATTTGTGAAAAACCTTATGAAAAAGGCATCATCTATCCAATTGGAGAAACATTATACGAGGCAGAAAAAGCAACTCAGCAGCACATCAAACAAACTCATGGCTCAATGTTTGATTATTTAATCTCTATGGAGAAGAAGTACACTGGCTTAACAGAAACGCAACAAGAAATCCTTCGTCAATTTAGAGCTGGACGTTCTGACAAAGAAATTTCTGAACATATTAATGCCAAAAATACATCAACTGTCAGACATCATCGATTCAAATTAAAAGAAAAAGAAAAACAAGCCAAAGTCTTTTTAGCACTCATGGAATCACTCCACGAAAAGCAAGACGAAGGAAACCATTTCATTAACATTCACAAGGGGGCGACAATGGTGGACGAACGCTATGCCATTACTGAAGAGGAACGAGAAAAAATACTAAACACTTGTTTTGACAAAGGACTTGACCAACCACTGAAACAATTTCCAAGTAAAGAAAAACGAAAAATTATTGTCCTTCAACAAATTCTTACCAATTTTGATCGTGACCAATCTTATACAGAATTAGAAGTGAATCAGATTTTAAAACAAATTTATCACGACTATGTCACGTTAAGACGATATTTAATTGAATACGGGTTCATGGAAAGAAGCAGAGATGGGAAAGAATATCGAGTAAATAAATAAAGCTTTCCAATGAGTATAGGATCGGCTCATTACAGACAATTTGGGAAGGGATTATGTAAAGAGATCGAGAATAACCTATATAGACAACTCGAAAGGAGAGTACATATGGACCAAGTCTTAGAAGCATTTAATCAAGCCAATCAATGGATGAAACGCTCGGCAAGGCCCTTGGAGAATGCTAGGTGGGAATATCATTTTCAAGACGGAAGGAAAGAAAATGTCTTAAAATACTTATCCGCTTTTCAAAACGAAGATGGTGGCTTTGGAAACGGAATAGAGCCTGATATTTGGCTGCCATCATCATCACCTATGGCAACTTGGGCAGCTGGACAAATTTTAATCGAAATGAATGTCGACGCTAATCACGAGATGGTACAATCACTCATCTCATACTTAGTTCAAACCGAACAAGTCAAATCAGGCATGTGGCCATCCGTCCTACCAGAGAATAACGACTATCCCCATGCACCACAATGGACCTGGCAAGAAGAAGCTCAAGAATTTTGGAATTTCAATCCGAGTATTGAATTATCAGCATTTTTAATTCATTGGTCACCGATCGAATCAGAAGCAGCCCAATTAGGTTGGCAAACAGCTAGAGTTGCCATTGACCATTTAATGACCGTACCGAAAATGGACATGCACGAAATCCAAAACTTCCAACAATTTCTCAAAATCATTAGACCCCACGAATATATTTTCAACCGTACCATGCCTTATCCACTCGCAGAAGTGATGGAGAAAGTGCTAAAGCTTGCCGAACAAACTATCGAACAAGACCCATCCAAATGGGGGCAAGACTATCAAACATTACCACTTGATTACATCGATCATCCAGAACATCCATTATGCAGCCGCTTAGGGAGGTTAGTTGAGGCCAATTTACAATACTATGTAGAACTAATGAGTAGTGATGGCATTTGGAATATCACCTGGAGTTGGAACGAGTACCCAGAAGAATTCGCGATATCAAGACGATACTGGCAAGGGATACTCACCGTCAACAGATATAAAATATTGAAGAATTTCGGTTACTTGAAATGAGCTGAATGGATATGACATTCAGCTTTTTTATTTTTAGAGTAATTGGCGAGGTGAATTCGTTAATTATAAGGAGCTATTCATCAGTTAATTGTGCAATTCAAGCATAAAAGCGAGCGATTCCACAATAAATTAATCACACTCAGCAATTAACAGTAGTAATTCATCAATTATTTAGCACATTCATCAATAATTCTTGCTATTCACTAATCATTAAACGCATTCCACAATCATCACAGCCATTCATCAACTATGTAGCACATTCATCAATAATTCCTGCTATTCACTAATTAACTTAATCATTCCTCAATTAATTGGACTAAACTTGGCACTCGCCAAGTTCCCCTTCTTTCAATAAAACGAAAAAGGTTGAATTGACCACACTAAAGTCAATTCAACCTTCATTTTTTTACTGAAAACGTTTGTTGACTTCTTCCACGATGTCGTTAGCAGATTTCCCATCACAGTTAATGACGGGAGCGTTTGTCTTTTTGTCGCTCATTCCCATCATGTTTTCATCCTGACCTGAAATACAGCAGCAGTCACAATCAGGCACTTGATCACCTTCTAATGCAACAACCTCATGCCCTTCTTGTGCTAAAGCTTGGCTTACATCTGATAAATTGTTCTCAACAGCTATACGTGCCATACTTTCACCTCCGTTTTTTCCTCTCTTATTCTAAAACGAAAGTGGAAAATTTATTCAAAAATCATCAATTATTTTTATCAACCGAACGTAAAATTGCTTTTTCCATAACCTCACATCCTAGTGAGGCAACCAAGTCAACTGGATAAGAGTCTTCACCAGTACCTAAAGCAAATATCGTATCACCATCAAACATCGTATGCGCCGGTGAAATGGTCCTGCCGATAGCATTTTGCGCCACTTGTGCTACTTTTTGCGCTTCAGCCTTAGTCAACTTAGCATTTGATGCGACCACACCAATCGTCGTATTCGTTCCTGGGAAACCACCCGTTTCTACCATTTGACGCATGGCCTTAGCACTTTCTAAAAAATGCCCTGATTCCGGTTCAATTGCTCCAGCAACAATCTCGCCAGTCTCTGGGTCACGCACATCACCGAAAGCATTAACGGCCACAATTGCACCGACAATCAAACCGTTATCAAGCTTAATTGAGGCACTACCAATCCCACTATCTGTCACTTGCTCGAACCCCGCTATCTTGCCAACCGTCGCACCACAACCAGCACCGACACTTCCTTGATTAACTTCACCACTTTCAGCCAGACGAGCAGCTTCATAACCCATCATTTGATCAGGACGCACACTTGGATCACCAACAGCCAAATCAAATAAAATTGCACTTGGGACAATAGGAACCTTAGCTACACCAACATCCATACCGACTCCGTTCTCTTCTAAAAATTTCATGACGCCACTAGCCGCATCGAGTCCATAAGCACTCCCCCCTGCTAAACTAATCGCATGGACCTGGTCGACTAAATTAACTGGATCCAACAAGTCCGTCTCGCGCGTCCCCGGCGCTGAGCCACGTACATCGACACCACAAGTCGCACCAGCCTCTGTCAAAATCACTGTACAGCCGGTTCTCGCCTTATAATTCTGTTGATGACCAACTTTCACACCAGGAACATCTGTAATATTGTGGTTCATAATCAAACACCTCCATTAATTATGTATTTATTGCTGCTGCCGGATGTCGATTAGGTAGACGATCCGACTGTCGGCGAACGCGATCCGACGTTCAGCCCCTCTCATCCGACCGTCAGCACCACTCATTCGACCGTCACCGACCGTCAACACCTCTCATCCGACGGTCAGCTCCTCTCGTCCGGCGTTCAGCCCCTCTCGTCCGACTGTCAGCACCACTCATCCGACCGTCAGCTCCACTCATCCGACCGTCAGCTCCTCTCATCCGGCGTTCAGCTCCTCTCGTCCGACTGTCAGCACCACTCATTCGACCGTCAGCACCACGCATCCGACCGTCAACACCTCTCGTCCGACTGTCAACCATCCCCAACCCGAACTACACACATGGGCCTAAACCTTTTTCACCATTTTCAACGTCTTTAAAATATGACCTGCAAACTCATCATCATATTCCTCAACAACTTCAAAGCCGCGCGCTTCATAAAACTTCAGGCCTTTTTGATTATCTTTTTCCACTTCAACGTACAATTGACGTAAACCTGTCAAACCTTCTAACCCGGCATTCAACAACTTGGTCCCAATACCATGACCTTGGCTCTCTGGCAGTAAGTAAATCGCTGCTAAAACCGCTTGTCCATCACGATTCACCGGTGAAAAATTCGCAAACCCAGTCACCACACCATCCGCTTCAGCTACCCAAACACCACCATGCTCCAACCGTCTCCGCATATTTTCATCACTATAAGCTTGATCTAAAAACTGATCCTGCACCTCACGTGGGATGATGCCTTCATATGTATCATGCCAGCTTTTACGAGCCACGTGTTGTACTTGTTTCAAATCCAGTTCCATCATTTTTCTAATCATCACCAACACCCTCTCACCACTATCAGATAATTTCCATTATTATAACACACACCTAAAAAACTTCGGATTTCGAATAAAAATTGTCGCGTTTGAATTTTTTAAATGTTAAAATGATTTTGTTAAATATTTATACATATAGGAGGTTCATGATGGAAAATTACTTAATCGTACTAAACAAAGATGAGGACACCTTATCGATTGTTGATTTGCAAAAACAAGAATCAATTAAGACCATCCCAACGTCACACAACCCACACGAAGTTGTAATCAGTAAAGACGGGAAGAAAACCTATATCGCTTGTTCTTTAGGTAACGCCGTTGATGTCATGGATAACGACACATTCCAAATCACCAAAACAATTGAACACCCTGAATTCGCCTTCCCACATGGGGTTGATATTACCCAAGACGGCAAAAAACTTTTTCTTGCAAGCACGTTTTGTAGTAAGATTTTTGTTATCAATACAGAAACTGATGAGATCGAAAATATTTTCCCAACCTATCAGGATAAGTCACATATGATTTCATTTTCACCAGATGGGAAAACGATTTATGTACCTAACATCGGTAGTCATAACGTGACCGAGATTGATGTTGAAACAGAAACAGTCGTCAATCACTTCCCTGTAGGACAAGGCCCAGAAGGATTGGCTGTTCACCCGAATGGCAAGCATATTTATGTTGCTAACCAAGAAGACAACACATTATATGTGATTGATCGCGAGAATTACGAGACCCTTTTCAAACGTCGAATTGGCGAATTACCGGTTCGTCTCATCTTCACACCTGATGGCAAGTACGCATTAACTGCCAATCGCTACTCGCATGATGTCTCGGTGATTCAAACGGAACAGAAAGTGAACGGCCAAGTAAGACCGTGGGAAATTAAACGTATTCCTGTCGGTCGTTGGGCTGGTGGAATCACTCACAACCACGACGGTAGCTACGCTTATGTTGCCAACAACAAAACCAACGATATCTCACTAATTAATATGGAAACTTTAAAAGAAGAAACACGAATTGATGTCGGTATTCATCCAGATGGTATTGCCTACTTAAACAAATCATAAGCACTCTATTGAATCACATTAATCAACAAATCTACCATTTTTATATCATAATAGATATTCACTCAAGCAAAGCGATCTCCTTTCACGTATGGATGTAGTGAAAGGAGGTGGTTAGAATGTCAAACAACAATAGATTTAATCATAGATTAAGAGGTTTACAAAATAGAAATCAGGGAAATAGTAGAGAAGACTTTGCTAGTATTTGTGAACGTTTTGCTGAGATTTTAAACGCAGATTCTGAGGTTGTTAATGGTGTCTGTGTGGCTTCCCGAGTCAGAGACCTTGAGGCCAGCATTATGGGACGTGAAACCAATTCTCCATTAGTATTCCCACAGTTTTTCTCATTTGAAAATCCTGATGAAAATGGGAACACGCTCAATTTAGGAGAAACGGTGATTCTGCAACATGAGATTAATCCTTTTGTCGAAAGGCTAGTGGAACAAGATATTCAATTAACAGCGGTTCACAATCACTGGTTATTCGAAGATCCTCGTTTAATGTATATTCACTTTCAATCTATTGAGCCACCTTTACAGTTTGCCAAAAAAACTGCTAATGCCTTAGAAGTACTAGACGATGCTTAAGATTTTTAACTAATAGTCATAGGACTGTCTACATGAATTTGACTTTTATGTCAGGTTTATGTTTAGACAGTCCTTCTTTTTTGGTTCTAAAAATTTTTGTTAGGTAACAACACAAATTCGAATTCTTTTTTTAAAATAAAACGCTTGATTGACTACTCGCTTGCCACTGGCAGGGCTTCACCTTCGCACGAAACTCAATGACTTTTTATATCCATTAAATCACTTCCTGTGAGCATTCTGATCGAATATGCGCAAAAGTCTATAACCTAGTTTGTACCTTTGTCCAACCACTATTAGAAAACAAGAATATAATATTGTAACTTAAACTTAAGGAGGGGTTGTTATGAGTTACTTTAATAGAGATCGAGACGTTACAGCAAACGCAAAAAATGATGCAGATGCTCTATCAAAATTAGATAGTGACCTTAAAAGTGACAATACACTTAAAGATAAAAATGTGAATATTGCTAGAGTTGTAAACAGCGGAAACTCATGGTTAGATATAGACATCAAAGTAGACGGTGATTCTAAAGCTCGAGTCAGAACAAAAGCGGATTCAGACTTAGATCAAAGAGACGGAAAGTATTAATCCTAAGCTTTAAAGGGGATGCTCTTATAGCATCCCCTTCTACCTATCATTAAGGAGGGATCAAAATGGGTGACCCCGTTGAAAACAAAGTGAATACCTTGTTGAAGGACAGTGGGAATTCCGATGTCGACTTGACTGTTAATGTAGATATTAATACCAAAGCCATTGCTTACGGAATGCTTTGTAGTATGTATGCGAAAGGAGATTTAAGTGATTCGGAATTAGAAGATGCCATTAAAAAGCTAGACTCTTTAGTAAAACATGATGAAGACACGAATCCTGTCATTGAACACAAACATAATAATATAACACCTACCAATCGTTACAAACTGCCTGAAAGAAGACGATTTTGGTAAACAATATAAAAGAGCTGATGCCCTTGTAACCAAAAACAAGACATCAGCTCTAGCATGTTTATTCAACTGTATCCACGGTTAAAGAATGTGTTTGATCATTTACATATGCATAATAGATGCCATCTAGACTTTTGTATCCTTTAAAACGCAGTTCCTTCATCAACCAATCCTCGTCTTTATCAATTGACTTCAAATTTCTTTTTTGTACTCTACCTTGAATGACAACAGCAATTGGTAAACCTTTATACTCAGTTTCTATATTTAATTGTCTAGGCGTGACCGGCGTTATGTCTCGATTTTTAATAATACTAATTTGTCCATTTGGCTCCAGCAAAGCGTAATCGATATCCTTTATATCCGGACTACCAGCAATCCGAATACTCGACAATAATTCTGTTAACGAGTAACGGCTTCGTTTTAAATTTTTTTCAATAATTTTTCCATGTTTGATTAAAATTGTGGCCTCCCCAACAATATAACGATCGAATGGTTGGATCAGACTCAAACGTGAGACCACTAAATAAACAAACCCAATAATTAAAATACCGATAATGGCACTAAAAAAACCATCAATATCAATCGCAATAAAAGCTAAGTATCCTAAAAAGACAATCGTCACAAAATCATAAGGTGTCCATTGTGAAAACAACGACTTCCCTAACAGTCGCAACACACAGAAGATTAACAGGTATAGTGTTACCAATTTGAGAAAATCCAACCACATGGAATAACTCCTTGTTGTTTAATGCTATACCACTTATTCCTTTCCGAATACCTAAAATACATGTAATTTAACCGGAAATAAATATTAAAGAGATGTATGAAATTCCATCACTTGCTACATCAATTTCCTCATTGCACTGTCAAAGCCCCTACGCACTCTTCCCGAATTCCCCATATTTGATCCACGGTTAATTGATCAGCTAATTCTTTTTCTCTTAACCATTTCGCTATGTAAACACGATGAAAAGCAAATTTGAAATCTCCAATTTGTAAAGGAGTAATTTCTTTTTCGATTAGAAAGGAATCAATCGGGTCATCCATACTTTCAACCCTCGTGAAATCGAAGCGCTCATCACCATATTTTAAATAACAATGAGCTTCAGGAATTGCCTCTAAATCATACTGACCCAACACCTCACCAATCTCTGGTGTATTTACTTTATTCATTTCATAAATTCCCGTAAATAACTTGATGTCTTCTCGCCCTTGTTCACTAGACAACTTAGCAAGTAATGCATGTTTAGTACTACAAGTTCCTTTCTCCTCAGAAAGGACCAACTTATATTGACTTCGCTTGGATGTTCGCCCATAAGGTAGGTGGGCAACCCAGTCAATAGTCTGATGAAAATCGTTTAACCCTCGCTCTAAAAACTGTTTCGAAATATTTCCTTTTAACCTAATCGGAAAATTAGGTAAATCTTTCAAAAACATATTCTCCCCTCCGAAATTAGTGATTGCTCTTAGAGGTTCAAACAATAGCTGCAACATTTTTATTCCGCTTCTGGCGGTACTTGATATGAATCATTAGCTTCTTAGTCATAAAACCTTCGAAATACAACCCTAAAAACCAACATAACATGAAAGTAAAGTAGAGCTGGAAACACACCTAAAAAAAGCCATGGTGCCCATAATGTAAAGTCTGGAATAGATCCTTGAACAATTTGAAACAAAGCAATAACCAAGACCCCACCAAACGCGTATAAAAACAGAGAATATAAATACTCAACCGTCTTATGTTGAAAGTGTTTCACTTCAATCAGATAATCTGCTACAACAGAATATAGACTACCCGCAAGCAAAAGAATCGATAAGAAAGCTACGATAACAAACTGCCAATCCAATAACAAATAAATGATAATGACACCAGTCATCACCGAAGAAAACAATTTTTCAATGGTTACCATTGACCTCGCTCCAATTTTTGAATCATTTAAGCCATAACTGCCCTACTTATAGGAAGCGTACCAACGTATAAAAATCACAATTGATCACAAGATAATGATGAGGTGAGCATAATGACTGAGAAACGTAAACAAACCTTTAAATTTCCAACTGATGACAGCACAAATGCGGGGTTTACGATTCAAAACGGTGTAAGAGCCTATCGCCCATTAAGAGATGAACAGGACTACCCAGGTGACGCAGTTGATGACAATGCTGAAATAGCAGAAGCAAACGAAATTCTAGCCAAAAAAGAGATTTACCAAACTTACGAAAATTCATAAACGCTTGATGTTGTTTAAACTATTTTAGAATATACACAAGTATCTCGTAACTCTGTACCATTAACAGACAAACTGTGATTCCTTAGTATTCCTTCTAATTCAAATCCTACTTTTTCAGCAACTGCTTGACTGCCTTCGTTTTTGGCATCACATTGAATTTCTAGTCGTTTCGCCTTTAATTCACTAAAGGCAAAATCTGTGATGCCATTTACAATCTCTGTCGTATAACCCTTTCCCGTCAAGCGAGAATCCGTCCAATAACCAATCTCAAATTTAGGGATCTTCCAATTAATCCTATGTAAACCACTCGAGCAAGCTAACTGCCCAGTTTCTTTGTGAAAGGCTAATAATCTGAGGTCTTCACGATTTAAAAACTTCGTATAAGCCTTACGAATATTTATTTCAGATTCCTCGACAGTTGGAATGCTTTGAGCAAATTCCATCCATGGCAACAATTCGTTAATAGAAGCAACAATCGCTTCATTCAAAGCCTTACCATCACCCGGTCTAGGGCTTCTTATAATGAATTGTTCCGTTTCAAATTGATCTGGAAACTCCAACAATAATGGGTTAACTGACATTTTCCCCCTCCTAACTACCTACCACACTTAAAAATTATCTAACGCCCATTAACGCTTGATATTTTCTCAACACACCTACCACAAACTCTTGATCCATCCCTGTTTGCTCGTGAATTCGCGTGGCCCAACTTTTTACTGACTTTAATGGTGGTTCATCAAACAGCCCTTTACTTGAACTCAAAAAACTTTTCCAATCATTAAATTCCCAATGGACAACCTCTGCTTCATGAGGAATTCGGCACTCAACTAATGGACGTTTTCGAATCGTCCGTTGGGAAAGCTCAGCCATTTTCACGAATTCACTATAGTCGATCGGTTCAAGACTAAAAGCTTGTGATGAATATTTTCCATTCGGACGGTGATAGCGAATTTCCACCTCACCCCCACTAGGTAGTACCTGAACTTTGGCTGCTGGGAAGAAACCACCCAACGGCTCATGGGTAAAATCTTCATCAAATCGATCAACCAAAATCGGCTGAATCCACTGGTCTCCAAGATCACAAAAATATCTCTTACCCATTTCGTCTACTGCTATGACTGCAACGTGTGCCCTATCTGTATACAAGTCATGTCCGACTGGATAAGTCTGGATCCCCTCCCGTTTAAATTTATCCATTAACCAAATCGCTAAGTCAAAACAATTTCCTGATACTCCAAATTGCTCGCGATGTTCTTTCATTAACGAAACCGAACGTTGCTTAGGTTCCTGTTCTTGTTCAAAATACCACAGCTTCGTCAACGTCTCCATCGGGAAATTGTCAAACTTCTTCCATGTGCTTAAAATCTCTTTAGGTGGTAACACGGCAGCAACACCTTCTTCATCCTTCACTCTATCTAAAGAAAAATTTTCCAACCATTTACAAAAAGTTATATATGTAAAATACCATATTTCAGACTGAAATACAAAAATTTCTAAATTATATGTTATATTGTAAATAACTTAACTTTGGGGTGTTTTATTAATGGAATATATTGCTAATCTTATTGTCATCACGGGAATTTTCACGTTTGTCTACTGGGGGAAAATCAAAAGCCACTTCTTCTCCTTCTTACTAAGTATTTGTGTTGGCTTCAGTTTGGCTCTGACATTAAAATACTTAAGTAATTGGATCAATAACTACCTACCATCATTTGAGTTCATACCAGAAACCGTGTCATCTTGGATTGGAGTCTTGATCATCATGACTTATGTCTGTTGTTTATCATTTAAAGAATGGTTGATGAAGAGGAAAAACCACACTTCCGATCAATCAAATCAACAAAATTCGTAGGTCAATCAACATAAATAGGCTTTCAATCAACAAAACTTGAGCATTTATCAACAAAAATCAGTATTCAATCAACAATTACACACTTTCAATCAACATAAATAGCTAGCTAATTAACAAAAAGCTGATCTAGTATATCTATAAGTCAAGTCCACTAACGTGGCTTCACCAATATTGAACAAATATTCGAGAAATAACCCTCACTCTTAGTAAAAATATGTTAGCATATGTTTATGTAAAAGCTAAATGGTCGAAGGAGAATTCATATGACACATAAAAGACAAGATCAACCGAGCAACCGACACCTGTTAACATCCCATATTAAACAATTTTTATTACTATACCTTCCATTAACTTTTTTATTAAGCTTCTTAATCACAAAAGGCTCAGATATACCTCAAGCAAGTAAGCTTGGCCTATGGGCATTGATCATTTTTATTGTGTATTTCATTGCAACAGCTCTACACGCTACTTATACCGACCGAAATAACGACCATACTGATGCAGGCAAAAGTAATCCTAGTCCAAATTTATTTAATAAATGGAAAATTGGTGGGGCAGTGCTTCTATTCATCGTCTTTCTCATCACTTTTGAGCTTACTAAATATGCTTCCTTTACAGAAGCCACTTCTGACTGGCTGCATGAGGAAAGTGAAATCAAGGAAATATCTATTACGGAGCAATTCAAAGATGAAACAGGTTTCCAAAAAGATAATGAGCGTGCCATTATTAAAGACGAAGAACAAATGGAGCAAATTCTAGATGTTTTCTCTGATATTAACCTAAAAGAAAGTGATCAACGGTTACATTCTATGGACATGAACTACCATGTAAGGTTTACAGTGACAAACCCTACCGACGAAAACTATAACTCAACTTCATCATACAGTGTCTATTCTGATGGTGATTATTTACTAATCTATAACTCTGTTAGAGGGAGTTATGAAATCACCAATGACATTGACTTAAAGGACTTTATCGAAGGATTAAAAGAACATGATGAAATTGAGTGGGAAGAGTTAGATTCTTAAATTCTTAAATCTTATTTGGAAGTGAGATAAACTATGATCACAGACGTCACATTGGAGACATCGATTATATTAGGTATAGTTAGTTTAATTTATTACCTTTTGGTTGGTAGAAAGGAAAATAAGGAGAAGCTTTCAGAAACTGATGGCTTCACCATTGGGATTTATGGAACGATCATCATCGTTACTGCTGCAGTTATTACGTTTTTGAACGTAGGATTTTCGAATATTCAGTTGGTAAAATTCCTACTTATGTTCTTTTTAACGATCTTTGTTGGTTTTCATGCCTATCTTGATTGGAAGTATCTCCATGAAAGCAAAAATTATATCCATCAGCTCTCAGGCCTAACGATTATGTTAATCTACCTTAACTATGCTATTTAATTTTTGGTTTAAACAGTAGGTGTTTAAATCGACATAGTCTAAAGATTAGGAGGCTTACCAGTGATACATCTAAAATCAGTGCAAATCAAAAACGTCTTAGAAACCGATCGATACCCGTTCAATTTACCTCTGATTCAAAACTTCCAAGAGTTACGCTTCAACAAGCCTGTCACCATTTTAGTCGGTGACAACGGAACAGGAAAGTCTACCTTACTTGAAGCCATTGCCTCAAATATAGGCAGCATTTTAATCGGTGGTGAACATATCGATGACGACCCTACCCTGACTGCTGCTAGAAGTTTAAGTAACCACATGAAGTTGACTTGGAAGATCAAAACGCAAAGTGGTTTTTTCTTTAGAGCTAATGATTTTATCAATTTCACACAAAGACTGAAAACCATGAAAGAGGAATCAACTGAAGCTTTACAAAACATTCGTCAAAGAGACCCAAACAGTCTTGAAGCACTTCCCTATGCTAGAACTTTGCACGATTTAAACCATGCTTACGGAGAAGGTCTGGATACAAGGTCACACGGTGAAAGCTTTTTAGATTTATTTCAAGCAAGATTTAAACCCAATGGTCTATACATTTTAGACGAGCCTGAAGCACCCTTATCCCCCATTAAGCAATTATCGCTAATTGCCATGATAAACGAAATGGTTGAGCAAGATGGTCAATTTATAATTGCCACCCACTCACCCATCTTAATGGCAATTCCTTATGCGAATGTTTACGTAATTGAAGATGGAACGATGGGTCAAAGACATTTTGAGGACATTGAGCATGTCACTTTAACCAAAGACTTCTTAAACAATCCTGAACGTTTTCTTAAGCATTTGAATTAATCAGTCATCATAGGATAAACGTTTACTGATCTAAGTTTTACTCATCAATATCTTTAATTTCATTTCCATCAGCATTAATTTGAACGCTCAACCCTGTAAACGACCAACCCTCAGATTCAAGGAAGTCGATAAATTTATCTAAAAATTCATTATGTCCAATTTGCTTACCATCTTTAAGTGGTAGGACAAAACCGTCAAGTTTCACACCAACTTCTTCACGATCCGTTTCAACATTCTTGTTGTAGTAATACATAAAAAACTCTTTTTTATCCATCTATGATGCCCTCCTATTAGTGATTATCAATTATTTATTAATGACAATAGATAATTTATAGTTTGCAAACTCATTCAATTCCTCTAAAAATTGATCCATTATTTCATAGGATTGAAATCTACACTCGAGCAGATAACACCCATCTCCACTAATTTTATAATTATTTATTAGATATTCCTCTTGCGTTTTTATGAACGTCAAATATGGCTTATGATTGATATTTTGTGTGATGATAGTTATAAAAGCATGAATAGAGAACCCTAATTTAGCTTGATTTAGTTTAATAGTATATCCTTCAATAACTCCATGATCCTCTAATTTTTCTACCCTGGCAGAAGTGGCTGGCCCAGTTAAATGGACTTTTTCGCCCAACTCCTTCATCGAGATTCTACTATTTTTAGATAGCTCATCTAGGATATGTATATCAGTTTTGTCTAACATCATCTATCTCCTTTCATAAATAAAGTAAAGTGGACAAAATACTTTATCTAATCTATGTATCCGGTCACTGACTATAGCTTAGAATATAATTGTACAGAGGAATTTTCAAAAGATAAAGGAGTTATTAAATATGAATATCCACCAAATTCGTAATGCGACAATTATTGTTGAATATGCAGGTAAAAGGTTCTTAATTGATCCTATGTTAGCGGAAAAAGGGACTTTACCAGCTTTTGGACCTGAAGTTGGCTTACCTGAAGCGCCAAGACAAGATCAAAACAATCCATTAGTAAGCTTGCCAACATCCATTGACAAGATCATTCAAGATATTGATGCAGTGATCGTCACTCATCTTCACCCTGACCACTGGGATATGGCAGCTGTAGAAGCTTTGCCAAAAGACATTAAACTATACTCCCAAAATGAAGAAGATGCTACAGCAATACGCGATGCCGGTTTCCAAAATGTCGAGGTCTTACAAGAGGATACCGTCTTTCAAGATATCCAATTGACTAAGACAAAAGGTGAACACGGAAGAGGCGAAATCTTAAAAGCTGCAGGACTCGTGTGTGGAGTTGTATTTAAACACTCATCAGAGAAAACGTTATATGTTGCTGGTGATACGGTTTGGTATGATGGTGTTCAAGAAGTTATCGACACACACAATCCAGAAATTATTGTCGTCAATGCTGGGGATAATCAATTCAATGAAGGAGGATCTCTAGTGATGGGGAAAGATGATGTCTATCAAGTATATAAGGCTGCCCCTAACGCAAAGATTATTGCAGTCCATATGGAAGCTGTTAACCATTGGACATTATCAAGGGAAGATCTAAGAACCTTTGCCAATGAAAAAGGAATCTCATACAACGTGTTAGTGCCAAATGACGGAGAGTCTTACTCCTTTTAAAAAATGGACAAACTTTAAAGGAGAGATAGCCGGTTCAGCTTAGGGTTATCTCTCTTAATTTATAGGAAGTTTGTGATAATAGTCTACTAACGGGGGTAGTTTAGAAATCTTATTAAAGCCTTATTTGCCGGGAAAATGACTCTGTTGAATCAAATGGGCAATCGTTCTAGAAATACTTTATTTTACTCTTTTGTTAATCTGTTTGTTTTTCAACATTCCTGTTTCAATTTTAATAAATATTTCCTGGGTATCGAACTTAATTATTTTGAATAATATCTCTAGCAAGGGCCTTTGCTTCTTCTTCAATATCATTTTCTTCAACGAAATACTGAATACCATAACCTAGATCTTCAAAGTTAATATGCATGAAAACGGCCTCAGCTTCCCTTTCGATGCTTTCGTTGTGATGAAATTGAAGCTCTTGACCTTCAAGTTCAAGGATTTCTGCACCATTTAAATCACCCACACTATCTGCAATTCTTATCACCATAGCAATTGGATCTTTATAAATATCACCGTGAATGAGTCGGTTACTTCTCCTCGTTATTTCGGTCAGCTTTGATCACTTTCACCAAGTGAACCAACCAATACAACGCGATCCACGGTAAAACATAACGCGTTCCCCATTCAAATAGATTAATCAGTCCGTAAAATGGAGCATATCCTGCTTGAATCATCAATAATATTGAAAAAAGGATCAGTAACCCAATAGTTAAATATAATGATTGTTTTGAGCTCAAGATCGTCACCTCCAAAATGAACCAAATTCCCTTCAATTAGTCACCGAATCTACCTTATATCCTTTAATAATAGCTACTATAAAGATCGCAAATAACGGATATATAGCCAAACTATAAGGATTTAATGCCTCATTAATGGTAGCTAAGAGGTCAACCCTTCCGTACCCGACTAAAAAATAGAGTAATTGAATAATGACATAAGAAAGCCAAGTAGCAATGGGAACAACCCACCACTTTTTAACCATTAAATAGCTGAAAACACCCACCCCAACTGCAATAGCAGGAAATATGATGAGAAAGATAATAAAACCCATCCAGCACCCTCCCTCTTAACGGTTTTATGAATGATGACCCATCATTTCAGTGTTGAGAAGCTATATCTATACGTTTTTTTGCCATGATGAGCTTTCATTATGGTGTTGAGAGGTCCTCTCTAAATATATACTAACATATTATTCCATTATTTAGACCCTGTAATCAAAATATTCTAAATAATGACAGTCTTTACTTTTTATCCATCAACTCTTTTAATCTTCAATTATTGACAGGACTGTACTTGCTTATCTTCTTTGGGGCTATAAAGGCTGCGAGTATGCCCACAAAGCCATATAAAATGAACGAAATGACATAGCCCCATTCACTAATTAATAACCCAGCAAATGATGAACCTATAACTTGACCGACAGCTAAAAGTAAAAACGGGATACCAATGCCTAATGATGCATTGGTGATAAATACGTGGATGCCCCAGACTAATAAAACCCCTGTTAAAAATATATAAGAACCACCAAAGACGCTGGCTGATAAATAAGACACAAACCAATTGGCAGGTGCAATTGCTAGAATCATAGATGCTAACGCAATCGATAATGCCCCTAATTTATAAGCGAATGACAATCCTGCTTTTTCAATTAAAGAACCAGAAAAACCACCTAATATCCCAAACAAACCGATAGCAACCCAAAAACCAGATAGTTGCCAATCACTATAGTTACCTGAAACCTCTATAAACGACCTTGAAAAAGTCCAAAATGCAGCTGTAGAAATTCCTAGGATAAGAGATGCTAAAATTAAAGGAATAGCACCTTTCACACCACGAATAGAGAGGTTTCCTTTTTGAAACATTGCACTCGATTTTGCTGCAACTTTCGGTATAGTTCTAAAATTCCATATCAAGACAAGTAATGTTAAGATCGCATAGATGAAATACGTCAGTCGCCAATTCGGTGTTAGTAAAATTGAACCTAACCCTGAGAGGACAATTCCTAAACTAGTACCTGAATTAATCCATGTATTTGCCTTTCCTTGTTGATTCCTATTAATCCAAAGTGATATAGCCGCGCCATAAGGTGGAGACACTAATCCTGTGCTTCCTCCAGCAAACAACACACCGAAAGCAAGTATCCAAGTATTTGGCGTGACCGACATTAAAAGTAAACCTAAAAAGGCTGATAAACCAGCTGCTAGAATCATCTTCCTTGGTCCTTCTCTTGTTGTAATCACTGTCGATAAGACGATAGTAAAACAATAAGCCAAATAAAATAACGACGAAATCACGCCTGATACAAACTCAGACATATCTAGTGATTCATTCATATCCGGAAGAAGTAATCCATAACTAAATCTAGCTAACCCATAGGTTACAGCAATCATTGTAATCCCAGGTAAAACTAACCTTGAAAAATTCATGTGGATTCACCCTAACTTCACATTTTATATAGAACGACCTTTCTATTTTAAAGGTAAAAAAATTACGATGTATGTTGGACAATTGTCCTCGCCATCGCAATAGAATGCTCTGTTGCCTTCTCGGCACCGATTAGCGTCGTCATCGATGTCGTTCCTTCAAGCAACAACGTAAATTGATTAGCTAAATCACGTTCGTTTTCTATTCCTTTTCTTTGAGCCAACTCTTGAAAATACTTAAGTAATTTGGATTTGTGCCCTCGTGCAATATTTTCAATCTCATTATCAGTCCCCGCATAATCCTCGATTGCTCTTAAAAACATATCCCCTTGGTAGGATTGTTCCTTTAACCATCGTCCATGAGCTTCAACAGCCAGAATGAATGGGGAATCTGAGTCCATTTCCACATGAGCATCTAAATAAGACCAATACCGTTCTTCTCGTTGTTTTAGTACCTCTTCAACCAATTGATCCTTGGAAGAAAAGTGATTATAAAGAGTCATCGTGGCAACATTCGCTTCACTGATGATTTGTTTTAACCCTACACCACGAAAACCGTGTTCATAAAATAATCGTTCAGCTACGTTAAGTAATGTTTCTTTTTTTACGGATCGACTCACTTGAATCACTTCTCCTTCATTTTATATAGAACGACCTTTCTATTCGATTAGAATATCAGCCCTCACGTTCAGCGTCAACCCTAATCTAATAGCCACTTAAGTTTATTTCCTCCAAAAAGTCGCACAATCTTCTTTATCCTTAATATTAAACTCAATCATTTTTTCTAATAAAGAGTAATCAACGGGACGGTCCCAAGGGAAACGAACTAACATTTTGGTATGATCGTAGCCAGCTTCTATAATTTCTTCAGAAAAACGAATAATTCCCTCCCTTTCAGGAGCAACGGCCATATGCTTTTTGGATACACTAAAGCCAATAATAAATGTACCATGATCGGTAAACATGGGTTGATTCCACTTAAATTCCGGCTTTAAATCAGGGAACTTTTGAGCTATCCAATCCAAAACCTCTTCCACTCTCGCACGATGTTGTGGCTGATCGATATTTGCTAAAAAATCTTCGAAAATTTCCATGTGATTCCTCCAATAATAATTATTATTCCATTTAGTCAGCTCTTCTACTTCCTCCACAATCGCTTCACCAGTGGGGCATTCGCCATTTTAATGTTAGATTTAAATTTCCATTAATGAGCTTATTTGATTCATTTTACCATACATAAATGAACCTCACACAATGGCTTCAGTCAGACTACAGTCTTTCTTATGTATAAGCGATTAAACTTACATCAATAATAACCATAGGATGACACTGCTTTAAACTTTAGGAGGTATAGCGTGGCTAAAGATAATCAAAAGAAACGTAATGAAGAAAATGTCAATGCCAAACTAGGTGGCATGGGGCTTTATGGAACCACTTCAAATCAGGAAATCGGTGGCTATCAGGCCTCAGGGGATATTGAAAATGCCGGTAATTTAGACAAGTTTAAAAAGGTGGAAGAAGATGACCGTCAACCTGAGGCATCTTTAAAAGAAGACGGTCAAGAAGATTATTAATACAAACACCTATAAACGCTCAAGGTCATGTCATCCTTGAGCGTTTTTATGATGATGTCACTTTAGGTTACTACATCATAGTCAGCACAATAACCATGTATATTTAACATAAAATAACAAAAAGTATTAATGAGACTTTTTAAAAAAGGAGGATTTTATGGAAAGTCAGCGCGCACAGCAAATATACGAAGCCCCAGTATTAATTAACGTCAGCTATCAGGGGCAACCTGTATTTATCCAAGATGTTGACCTAGAGAACAACACTGCTACTGTGTCTCCATTAACAGATGTTGAGGAAAGACAACAAGTTCAAGTAGATGACTTGGTTGAAGAAGGTCCACATTAAAAAAGGAGGATTTTAAATGAACAAAGAACGAGCTAGAGAAATTGCCAACTCACCAGACATGAAAGATGTCCAGTACAACGGAGAGCGTGTCTACATACAACACGTCGATGATCAGAATGGTAAAGCAAGAGTTTACCCATTAAATGACCCAGGTAACCAATTCGATGTTGAACTTGGTAGCTTAATTGAAAAAGACGATCTCAGAAAATAGGCTAAACCTCCTCGTTGTAGGAGGTTTTTAACTATATGTCTTCATTTTCGACAAAACCTTCAACAATATTGTAAACACTCTCATCGCCAACCACTTGATAAAAATCCCGATCAACCCTAATTCCGTCCATTTCTACATTTAAAGTTTGCCTACCTACTTCTTTAGAATAATTAATCAATATATACTTATCGTTGCCAAATCTAGGGAAATTAACTTCTCTTAATTCCACATTAGATGGAGCTTCAACCAACTTCTTAATTAATCGTGGGTCTTCTATAGTCACATCAGTACTGCTAGTTGCTGGAAAAGACCTTGAACCTATAGAGATTTGCTCACCTGTTTGTTCAATAAACCTCACCTCAACACTTTCTATGTCATCTAGCTCTACCCAATCTAACATTACCTCTTCATAAGTCGTATATTGCATCTGGTGGCCTACAATCATGAGCCCTAGAAAGGTTAACATCGCTGCACCATAAATAATACGGTTTCTTCTCTTATCAATTCCAGCAATAGTAAGCCTTATTAATGTAGCAATCAAGGCTAAAAAAATGCTAGTATGAAACTCTTCTACAATCGTCTTGAATACTTCCATTCGCCCATATAGCCCAAGTTCATATAGCAAAATAAATCCGATATAAGCTAGCCAAGTATAAACCGGAGTGATCCACCATTTAAAAAACTTGGAAGCCGATACACCCACAAACACCGCAAGAATTGGAAGAATTACTAATGATAAGTCATCCATGGTTGGCCACCTCACCTATCTCATTTTTTTAACCGGCCGTTCAAGAGCTACTAAATCCTCATCCACATTCATTAATTTTTGCTCCACAACCTCTTTTGCTTCACGGACCCCTTGATTATAAAAAAAGAGACCGAGTTCATTTGAAACAAACTCAAGAAAGTTTCCAGCGGCTAACTCACCTATTTCCTGACCATGTTCTTCAAAATAATAACTCTGAATTTGATTGATCATATACTGTTTTTCTTCATGTGAAAAGTTCATCATATCGACCCTCCTAGTTACCTTGATCCTGCATCAGGTCTGAGACTGTTACAAATGTATAACCTTTTTCCTTTAAGCTTTCAATCATCCCTGGTATCGCTTTTAAAGATTCCTTACGATTTTCGTACATGACGTGCATCAAAATAATAGACCCAGGTTTCACTTCTTCTTCAACATATGTGATCATTTTTTCCGAATCACGTGCCAATTCTGGATCCGACTCTGGTTCTAAATTCCACATAACCGTTTTCTGGTTATGTTGACTTAAATGATACGGCAAAATGAAAAGCTTCTTTCCATAAGGTGGCCTAAAGTGAATCTCTCCCTTATAGCCTATTTCTCGAATAAGCCCATTTGTCTTTTGAACTTCCTTCTCAATAAACGAGGGAGATTTTAACACCATTCGTTCATGTGAATACGAATGGTTCCCAATCTCATGTCCACGATCTGCCATAAGTTGCGCTAACTCAGGCTCATTTTCAATTTCTTCTCCTGTTAAGAAGAAGGTAGCTTTTACCTCCTGTTCATCCAACACTTGCAACACTTCCTCAGAATGGATACCAGGTCCATCATCAAATGTTAAAGCGACAACATGCTCCTCCGTCTCAACGTGATCGACTAAATCACCAAATAACTGAAATGATCTTGCTTTCGATAATTCATTTCCTAAAAATGTGATTAATAGGATGATCACAGTAACTATAAGTATTATGTAGATAATTCTTTTCATAAGTCCTCCGTTGATTTATTTGAATAAGTAAGCATAATAAGCGACAAACTCCCGAACAACTGAATAAACATCCCTTAGCTCAACATATTCAGCGTGACCTGAATAAACTTGATCAAACCCGACCTTATGAAAAGCGAGCTTCGTTCTAGTCAAGTGATGGTATTGAGAAATCACTGTCACTGAATCAATATCTAAATCCTCTTGTAAGGACTTTGTATTCTCAGCTGTCATATAGGTATTATATCCGTTAGAATCCGTCGTGACTTTTTCAATCGGTACTTCTTTTTCTGTTAAATAAGCCCGCATAACATCTGCTTCATCGAATCCTTCTTCACCAATCCCACCACTGACGATGATGTGATCAAAATAACCTCGTTCATAAAGATCAACAGCTTTATCCAATCTGGCCTGTAAGCGATCTGATGGCTCCCCACTTCGTTCAACCTTATTTCCTAAAACAACGGCGACATCACTTTTTTCTAGGTCATCTGTTACGCCATCAATGACCATCACCACAGTGTGAACAGCAAACCAAGTGATCATTAAGACAATGAATAAAACCCATTTTCTCCGATGCTTTTGTTCAAACTTCTTCAACTGATTCAACATACTCTTTCACCTTCGACTTCATTTTGAACAGCAAATATAAATTCATAGGTAGAACTCAATAGATGACAAACAAATCACTATCCGATTTCATTGACGATTATTGTTACAATTTTACAACTACTTCAAAAAACAATCAATGTGCAATTACCTTGAAATCAGCCGAACAGTCTTCATAAAATTTGGTTAGACAAGCAAAATAGGAGTAACGAACTTGAGGAGTGATTTCATGTCCAAAAATGTAGGGATGGTCATGTTAATTTTAGTAACAGCTGTAGCAGCTGGGCTCAGCCGAGTGTACCATAGTTTAACGCTTTCGATTGTTGCCGGTATTTTAGTTTTAGTTACATTAGGCATCATTCTTGCAGATTCTTACTATCGACGATGGAAAAGTGATCAAGAAGACTCATAAATCACAGAAAATAACACCAATAATAACCATTTTCTGGTACAATATAGCTAGTAACCAGTTTGTCAGATTTAATTTGCCATTAGAGGTGTTATTTTGAAAAGACATATAATGATTAGTGATATTCATGGACACTTAGACCCTTTCATGCGATTACTTAAGGAGGTCAATTACTCACCAAATCATGACCAACTCATTTTAATAGGTGATTATGTGGATCGAGGCCCAAAAAGTAAACAAGTGATCGAATTCGTAAGGGAATTAGTTAACGAAGGAGCCGTAGCCTTAAGGGGAAATCATGATGATTGGTTTTTTCAATTTATAACGGACCCCCTTGAAGTTTCTAAAAACTTCTATATTCACGGTGGTATAGAGACGATTGAATCATACGTCGGTGATTTAAGGCACTCAGATTTTAATCGTTTAGAAACCGAAGAATGGGCTGAATATATCCGGTCAAACCATGCTGAAGACGTTGAGTTTCTAAAAAACCTTAACTATTACTATGAACATGATGACTTTATCTGCGTCCACGCCGGAATTGACCCCAACCATGAAAATTGGAAAGACACATCAACAAGAGATTTCCTTTGGATTCGAGATGAGTTTATTAAAGCAACTAACCTCCCAACCGAAAAAACAATTATTTTTGGACATACACCTACTGTTAACATTCAAAAAAGTCCTGACATTTATTTTGCAGCAAATAAAATTGGTATCGATGGAGGCTACACTTTTGGCTATCAAATGAACTGCTTAATTTACGAAAACCAATCCTTTAAAAGCTGTACCATTAAGTAAACCACTTCTGAACCGGAGTGGTTTTCTTATGTTGGTGCTTTCCTACATACGGATAGACCGGTGATTACACGGATTGAACGCTGTTTTTCACGGATTGACTGCCACTTTTCGAATGTCAGCTACGTTACTTTGTTGATTAGAACATAATTTTTGTTGATTGCACCGCCATTTTTGTTGATTGGAACGTAATTTTTGTTGATTACACGTCCAATTTTGTTGATAGACCTCTCAAAATTGTTGATTGCCCCCAGATCACGGTGATTACCACCCACTTTTTGTTGATTGAAATTCAATTTAAGGACCGACTAATTCATACTTTGCCCCTCATTGGAAATAATAACGACGACAAAACATATAAAACACAATCCTTCATGGATAAGAGGGGGTTAACACTTTTGAAAAAAATATCTCTATTATTTATGTCATTATTTCTTTTTATAATGATCGCAGCTTGTGGTGCCGAGCAGGATGATACTGAGGATCAAGGCGCTAATGGTGAGGATCAGGAGCAACAAGATGATCAGGAAAACGGTGACGATGCGGGTCCAGATGATGAGGGTGCTGAAGAAGGTGAGGAATTAGCTGAAGAGGCAGAAGAAGCCCAGCCAGGTGACACAATTGAAAATGAAGCTGGTACCTTTACCCTCCACCGGAAAACTGAAGAAGCCCATACATTTGAAACCGGACCGATCACTTTAACCATTGAGCAAGTTGCAACAGCATCCGGTGAACTTCAGGGGGATATGGCTGAATTTATGGAAACCGACCAATTAGAATATGTTCAAGTCGATATCCATGTGGAAAACACGTCTGACGATGACATCACTTTCTATTCTAGCCAAGGGACTATGGCGACGAGTACTGGTGAGCAGCTAGACCCTGACATGTGGTTAAGTGATCATATCGAAGGTGATATGATGGCGAACACCCAAAGTAGTGGAACTTTCTTCTATGTCTTAGAAAATTCAAGTGCTGAAGATGTGGAAAATGTTCGCTTAGTCTTTAGTGCACCACACGATGAAGACTGGGAAGATGTCGGTGAGAAAGTCGACATGGAAATTGACCTATATTAAATCAACAACACACTGCTAAGCTGAACCAACCAGCTAGCAGTGTGTTTGATTATGATTGCCTCTCTAATTTACGACCAAAGAAAAATTCCTCAACTCTCGTATCATCTCGATTTTCCAAATTTATTTCATGAAATACAAGTAGACCATCCTCTTGGAATTCAATCTCAAATTGCCCAGAAGTTCCAAACTGGTCAGCTTTATATATAAATTCGCCAAAACCTTGAACTGGCTCGTCCATCTCACCGAAATAGGAGTTCGATAATCGCCCATGTGCATCAATCGCATCAAAATTAAATAAAAACTCACCGTCCTCCTCTTTAATTTGTAATAATTGATAAGCCTCATCTTCTCCTGTATAAGTTGACCATGCCCCAAGATATTCGTCAGTATTATCAGGATTTCCACCTTGAAAATCAACTAATGCCTCGTTCATTTCATCGATCTCATCCACTGCATCTTCAGTTTCTGTACCGGCAGACCCTGATTGACAGCCGACTAATATAGCTAGGATCATTATCCACGGAATTATCCACTTCATAAACTGCTTCTTCCCTTCTATTGCATAGAATTCATCTACTATTCTTTCATTACTACCCATTATATCTTAATTTTCTTACTTTAGACATAACCTAGAAGGAATTGAGCGTTTATAACCGTATTTGTTTAAATACTGTTCCTATAGGCTTAAAATAGAGGTAGATTAATGAAAGGACGTTTCTTATGTCTCTATTAAAAGATCTTGTGAAACAACAAAGACAAAAGCTAATGATTTTAACCATCATCAGTGTAATGTTAGCGGCGACCATCGTTGTACAAGCTTATCTAATCGTTCAAATCATATATGAAATCTTTCTAAACAATGCAACATTCCATAGTATTTTGCCACATCTTGGATTCCTGGCGTTCGTCATGTTATTGCGTACGCTAACCAACCATATCAATGGACGAATTGGTATTCAAATGACGACACAAGCCAAGCGTGTCTTTCGAGTAAAAATTCTTGATCATTTGTCAAAACAACCTCTTGAGCGATCCACACAAGGTCAGTCAGGGAAAAAAGTCAGCATGATTCTTGATGTCGTTGAAGAAGTTGATGGTTACTTCAGCCAATATTTACCGAAAAATATCCAAGCGCTTACCATTCCGTTAGTATTACTCATAGTAATTTTTACACAAAACGTAACATCCGGTTTAATCATCCTAATAACTGCACCCTTTATTCCGTTGTTTATGGCATTAATTGGTATTAAAACGAAGAAGAAATCAGAAGAGCAGCTTAACGAATTATCCGCTTTTTCTGGTCAATTTTTAGATTCCTTAAAAGGTTTAACCACCTTGAAACTCTTCGGTCGGGCAGAAAACGAAGTGGGTAAAATCGAAGCAAGTAGCATTCGTTTTCGTGAAGCAACAATGGGTGTTCTTGCAGTAGCATTTACTTCTTCCTTTATGATGGAACTAATCTCTATGTTAAGTGTTGGATTAATCGCACTTGAGCTTTCGCTTGGATTGATTATCTTCGAGAATATCGCATTTACAACCGCCTTCTTCATCTTACTTTTAGCTCCTGAGTTTTTTGTTGCGTTGAAAGATCTAAGTAGTGCCTTTCACACAGGACGAGAAAGCATGACTGCAGCGAAGAAGATAGAAGAAGTCCTAGCTGAGCCGACTGAACAGATCACTTGGGGCAATCAATCCATTGAATCCTTACCACCTTCAATCACACTTGAGGAGGTTTCCTTTTATTATGATGAAGATCACCCGACTTTACAAAATCTAAATGCCACTATTGAAGCAAACAGTCATGTCGCTATTGTCGGGAAAAGTGGTGCAGGTAAAACGACTTTACTCAATATCTTCACACGTATGTTACCTGTCCACACTGGCCAACTCTTTATAAGTGGAACTCCCCAAAATCAACTTAACGAAGATGAGTGGTTTAAACATGTCAGCTATATTACTCAACATCCATATATATTCGCAGGAACGATTTATGACAACATTGCAATGGGGAAAAACCGTCATGTAACAAAAGAAGAGGTCATGCAAGCAGCGAAGTGGTCAGGGTTAACTGACTTAATCTTATCCCTTGAAGAAGGTATCGATACGCTAGTTGGTGAAGGTGGCCGTGGTCTATCAGGGGGCGAAAAACAACGTCTAGCTCTAGCACGGGCATTCATCAAAAAACCGTCACTGATCTTATTTGATGAACCGACAACCGGTTTAGATTTAAAAACTGAACAAACGTTAAAACAGTCGATAAATGAACTTGCTAAAAATGCGACAATGATTACGGTCGCTCATCGACTACACACGATTAAGCAAGCTGATCAAATTTTACTTTTAGATCAAGGTCAATTACTTGCTAAAGGAACTCATGAAGAGCTACTAAAAAAAGAGCCAACCTACCGAGAATTAGTAGGAGTAAACCAAAAAACTGGGGGTATGAGGCATGAATGATTTTTCAGGAATTATGAAACAATTGATGAAAGAAAAGCGAGATGTCATTCTTACAATCATTCTTGGCTTCATCGCCGGTATTGCTGCTGTAGGTTTATTTGCAGCGAGCGGCTACTTACTATCTCAGGCTGCTCTTGGTGTCCCTATATATGCATTAACAATCGTGATCGCTCTTGTAAAATTACTAGGTTTCACTCGGGCCATCACTCGATATGGTGAGCGTTACTTTTCACATCGAGCAACTTTTACCATGCTTAGCCATATACGGGTGACATTTTTCAAAAACCTATTAAAACGCTCACCAGCAACCATGCATCGTTTTCGTTCAGGTGACCTATTATCACGAATCGTCGCAGATGTGGAGTCTTTACAAAACTTCTTCCTTAGAATTTTCTATCCACCAATCGTGTTAGCTTTAATATTTTTAAGTACGATTCTTTTTACCATGTTCTTTTCGGTATGGATTGCTATTTTACTTGTCGTTGGGATGATTTTATCCATGACAGTTTTGCCAGCTTTTTTTGCAGCTAGACAGCGTCAAATTGATCAAAACATTCACAAACAAAGAAGTGACTTATCTGAACAGGTAACAGAGTATTTATTTGGCTTTCGCGATTTAAAAGTCCATCAACAATTAATCAAGCAGGAAGAGCAATTTAAAAGAGCCAACGATCAATACGTTGAAGCTCAAGGGTTTAACCAACAACAAGATTTAACCAGTCAAACGCTTGATGGATTAATTGGTTTATTGATCGCTTGGTTAGTACTAGCTGTTGGTGGGTATTTAATTTCTACTGATCAACTAAACGGTGTCTTTCTAGCTATGTTCATGCTTATTACTTTGACGGTTTTCGAAAATACGGGTGCTATGTCTGTCTTTCCACAATATTGGGAGGATAATAAACAGGCTGCGGCTCGGATTTTTTCAAAAGAAGATCAATCTAATCAATCCAGTCATAATTTGATTAATCTGTCTGAAACACCTATCGAAATATCCTTTGAAAACGTAAGATTTATTTACCCTAATGAACCACGTTTAGCCCTCCAAGATCTCAATCTCTTGATTAAACCTGGTTCAAAGACAGCGATTGTCGGGGCGAGTGGTTCAGGAAAGTCGACGATCCTCCAACTTATCTTAGCGTTAGAGCAAGCTAAGAGTGGAGCTGTCCAAATTAATGGTCATCCAATTGAGGCAATAAATCCAGAATCCATCTGGAAACAAACGAACACCGTTTTACAAGAATCTCACTTTTTCCATGGAACTATCAGAGAAAACTTGCTTCCATTAAGAGAATTGAGTGAGAATCAGTTGGCAGAAGCTTTATTACAAGCTGGTCTTGAAGGATTTTCATTAGATGACCCTGTTTATGAAGCAGGGGCCAATCTATCAGGTGGTGAAAAGCAACGACTAGCAATCGCACGGGCTCTCTTAAGAAAAGCGAACTTGTGGTTGTTAGATGAACCCACTTCCTCACTAGATGGGATCACGTCTAAGCAGGTGATGGATTCAATCTTTACCGCTGCTGAATTTAATACCTTGATCTACGTGAGTCATAACCTTAAAGGACTAGAGGATATGGATCAGATTATCGTGCTAGATCGAGGACAAATTGTGGAATCGGGAACTTATTCAGAACTTATCAACCAACGTGGCCACTTCTATCAACTAAAACAAATAGAAAAAGATACACTTACGTAAATATAACTCGTTCAGTTACAGAAGAGAAAATATAAAATAACTTACTATTTAGGGATGTAAATCACATATGATTTGGCATCCTTTTTTTATTGCCGTAACAGTGTTAGTTAACATAAGTTATGGTGGACTATATTTTTTAAAAGGTAAATGGAAAATTTATGTTAAAATGATTATAGAGATTGTGAAAAGTCGTTCTTAAACTAATGAATCAGTTTAGTTTAAGATCAAAGAGGTGGTTTATTGAAAAAAATATATATTTTTGGTTTCATAAGTATTCTGCTTACTTTTCTTGGTTTCTATCTCATAGAAAATATGTTTACGATTAATCCTGATGTATGGTCAGGTAATGGAAATCTTGGTATTTTGATTATGATGCTCTTCTCACCTATTTTTATTTTGAGTTATTTTTTAACTTATAAAATATCAAGGGAAATATCATACAACATAATGAAAAGGAAAATAAGAGTAGTCATATTAACCTTAGCCCTCATTTCCTGCGCTTTATTGATACTCCCAATCGTCAATTATGCACGTGAGTTAGTAATTGCGTTGGGTGGCACACCTTCTAACCCTAACTCTAAAATTTTCCGCTTTGGTTGGTTTAATCAGTACACCAATAGTATATATTTTAATGTTTATACTTTTTTGCTGACGCATATTATCGCTGTCATCATCGGCATCCTATCCGTTATTAAGAATAAAACCATAAAGTAATACCCTATTTTCACTATCGTGAGCTTTAGTTGAAGAAGGAAATTAAATATTACGTTAAAAAACGCTCAGAATATTTTCTGAGCGTTTTGTTTGCTATTTACAGATTCGATGCAATAATCCTGCCAATAGTGCTGATCTTCTCGGAATTTCACTTATAACTATATGTTCGTGTGTGGCATGTAAGCCATCACCAATCGCACCCAAGCCGTCTAAAGTTGGAATCCCCATAGCAGACGTGAAGTTACCATCACTGACTCCACCTGATAGAGATTCACCAAGTTCAATTCCTAAATCAAAGGCGACCTTTTCTGCGTGATCATACAGCTGAAGAGTTCCTTCAGTTCTCTCCATTGGAAACCGTTTGACCCCTCCTTTAACTTGGAGGCTTGTCTCTTGTAACTTTGGTACCAAATTCTGTATTGCCTGATCGACTCGGTAGGCTTCTTCTTTTTTTGTAAAGCGAACATCCACTTCAATTTCTGCATGCTCGGCCGTGACATTTGATAACGTCCCACCATTAATCACACCAACATTAACAGACGTCCCGTTAGCTAAATCAGATAGACTCTCTAACTTAATAATTTGATGAGCTATTTCATTAATCGCATTAGCATTAGGCCTGGGGTCATTACCCGCATGTGAAGCTACACCACTTGTACTAACTTGATACACCGCGTCACCTTTTCTAGCTGTTTTTAACAATCCTGAATAGCCAGTCGGAGGTTCGACAACTAATACGGCATCGCAATCTGTTACCTGGTTTTTAATAAAATACTTACCAGTCGGACTTTGAATTTCCTCATCTGAAGTTATTAAAAAGCGAACCTTCTTATTTAATGACCTCCCCTCTTCTTGTAAAGCTTTAAGCGCCCACATACCTTGAATAAGCCCTGCTTTCATGTCGACCGTACCTGGTCCATAGGCTTTATCTCCATCAATATAGTAAGATAAGGTTCCTTCATCCCAAACCGTGTCATAGTGAGCTAGAATAGCAACCGTTGTCTCACCCTCACCGATTTCAAACTTCAAATGCTTACCCGTTTTTTCGTTAGAATAAGTTTCACCTCTGACACCTAACCGATCGTAAAACAACTCATATATATAGTCCGCACAACGATCAGTCAAGTCTTTTCGATGTGACGGTGATTCGTGTTTAACGACTGACTCAATATCAGACAAAATCTCACTGTGATGATCTTGGAAGTAGTTTAATAGGTTCATCCAATCACTTCCTTCATGTCAATTTTCCGATAGTATTGTATCAAAAATTTGGGAAGTTTTCGACACCTTTACGACACCAATTTTAACCCTGTGACACCAATTACTATTAAAATGACACTCATGATCCGATTTATGCTTCGAGGTTCGTCGAAAAAGATCATATTAATAACGACTGCTCCTGCCGTTCCTAACCCAACCCATACCGCATAGGCAATGCTAATCTGTACAAAATTAAACGATTGATACAAAAATAGAAACGATAGTGCAAAACCACCAAAAAACAAGACACCATGGATAAGCTTCTTTACCTGACTAAATAACTTCAAGCCAACAACTCCAACCATCTCAAATATTGCAGCACACGCAATGAATACCCAACCCATCATGATTTCTCACCATCCTCAATTTGTTGATCAGCTATCTTAAGGCTAATTACCCCGACAATCAATAAACCAATAAAAAATAGTTTGGCAAAATCAATACTACCACCAAACAAATAAACATCCATCAAGACTGTTCCAATTGATCCTACTGCCGCAAACATAGCGTAAACCGTCCCTGTTGGCAGCCCCTCACATGCTTTGGAGAAAAATAGAAAATCAACAACGATTACGATCCCAACTAATCCCCAATGCCACCACTTATCGGCAGTAGTGAAACCAAATACCCAAGCAAGTTCAAGCAAACAAGTCATCCCTACAAAAAACCAGTACTTATTCATCGGAATCCCCCTTAATCGAGGCAAACCCAGCTCCTTTCGCTTGAGTTTGTCATTATAGTTATAAAGTGACTGATTGTCAGTCACTGCAGTTGGAGAATAAATGGCCACTACTTAAGACCCTAGTAATAGCCACTACTACAGTTATTGCAAAGCACGTTCTAGAAAGAGTTTTAAAGCTTCTCGTTGCGCTTTCTCTTCATCTTCTTTATACTCATCATACAAATAAACTTGTTCTGCCGTCGTCTCAATTAACCCCACCATTAACTTAGCTAGGCGATACGACTCTGTATTATCCCGCACCATCCCTTTTTCCTGATGCTCAGCCACTAGTTCTTGGACGCGTTCATAAAGTGGTGAATAAATCTTATCCCATTCATTCATCTGATCACTCGACGAAGACCCAGCATAAACTAACATATTTAAATCACTAAATTCACGTGATACGGTGAACATGGCCTCAATGATCTGATTCAGCTGTTCTGGTAAACTTCCCTCTTCATCAACCATCTCATCAATTTTCTGGACATACTGCTCAATAACCTTCTCAGCAATAGCTGTCATGACTGATAGCTTTGAAGGGAAGTATAAATAAAACGTTCCTTGTGCCACGCCAGCTTTTTTTACAATTTTAGAGACCTTTGTTTTCTCTATTCCTAATTCATTAAATACTTCAATGGCAGCCTGAATAATGCGCTCACGTTTATCCACCATAATAACCTCGTTTCTTACTTTTTAATTAACTGACTGACTGTCATTCATTATACGCGAGCATAAATTATATTGTCAATAATTAATCATATGTCGACTAGTTGTCTCATATACTTATAAAATGTAGTGGTTGGATTCATCATTTATTGACAGGGATTCATCACTCAAACCACCTATTCATCATCCACCCTCGCCTATACTACATTTCCACGAAAAAATCCGACCCTCAAAAAAAGAGTCGGATCCTAAACAACTTTCGATTCAGATTTCTTCTCGATTTCAAGTTTCGGACAATATGGACAAGGTTTTCCTCCTGAAGATTGTGTTTTCAAATTTAGACAACAGGTCATTCGCTTAAAATGAGCAAATATATGATCAATCGCTTGTCCATCAGCAAACTCATTAAATAATGAATAATCAGCTGCTCCTTGCCATACCTTATCGTTCATTAGTAAACCAAGGTCATAACGCGCACGCAACTCATAATCAGGATGGTTCATTAACTTGGTTGAATACATCCAAATGACGTAACTCCAAATATTCTCCCAAAGAATGCGCTTTGACACTCGCGTACGTTCATGTAACTGATCGATCATTTTCGCTCCAGATTGCTTGAGGATTTGATTTAAACAAATCTCTGATTGGTCACTAGACTTCCATTCCCCGTCATTTAGCACGATATCTGGAAGCCATTGATCATTTCGCTTTCGATCCAACAAATTGACATTACTCACATCACCTGTCCATACAAGGCGATATTTACTAAACATAAATAGTTGTGCAACGGTTAAAAAGGCAAAGCGTCTCATCCACATCGAGGCTAGAACTTTTTCATTTGGTGCATCGATACGTGTACTTAACTTTTTAAATAACAAATCCATATCTTCAAATAGGTGCTTGGGCATGAGCAATTCATCCATCGATTCAACTGCAGATACAACTCGAAACCCCGCAAGTTCAGTTACTTGAATATTATTTAACTGCATTAAAATTACCTTCTAATTGTTGTTTAAACAAGCAACGACCTTTACCGTGCGGGATGCAAAGTGGCGTACCAAAAATCGGATCCTGTGAGACCTGACAATGCATTTGAAATACAGTGTGGACATTCTCACATGTAATCACATCTTCTGGCTTACCATTTACATAAACATCGCCATTCTTAATTGCCACAATGTTATGTGCGTATCTGCAAGCTAAGTTTAGATCATGAAGCACCATAATAATTGTTCTACCTTCTTGCTGATTCAAATCAAACAATAAATCAAGAATATCAATTTGGTGCGTCATATCCAAATAAGTTGTAGGTTCATCTAGTAAAATGACATCTGTATCCTGTGCAAGTGTCATCGCAATCCAGGCACGTTGACGCTGCCCACCAGATAGTTCATCGATGGAGCGATCTCGTAAATCCTGCATTTTCGTTAAAGTTAAGGCATTTTCAACGATATCCTCATCTTCTTTAGACCATTTTTTCATCCAAGATTGATGTGGATAACGACCTTGCTTAACTAATTGATAAACAGTCAGCCCTTCAGGAGCCATGACGGATTGTGGTAATAACGCTAAGTTTTGCGCCACCTCTTTTGACGGAGTTTTTGCAATATCTTTACCATCTAATAAAACGGCACCTGTGGACGGTTTTAGTAAGCGCGCCATAGATTTTAATAGAGTAGACTTCCCACATCCATTTGCGCCAACTAATACAGTGATCTCACCTTTAGGAACTTCTAAATTTAATTCATCTATAATAATATGGTCGTCGTACCCTAATGTTAACGACTCTGCTTGAATCTGATGGTTTGCCATACGAGCACACACCTTTTGTTGTTAATAATTAATGATAATCATTCTCAAGTAAAGATTAGCTGATTTATCACCAAAAGTCAATTGTCTTAATCTTTTTACTAAAAAAAGGTACTTGCACTTTTTTTCATTTGGGTTTATTATCAAGATGGCAGATAATTGATAATGATTATCATTCACAAAAACTGACACATACAGGAGGTTTACATATGAAAAATATGAAACTGAAATCAATTTTAGCACTAATGTTCGTACTAATACTTGGTATGCTTCTTGCAGCCTGTAATTCGGACCAAGAAGAACCAGTTGAAGATGGTGACTCTACAGAAGAAATATCTGATCATGATGATGATGAATCTGAGGAGACAAATGAAAATATCACTATTTCAGGTGCACTAGGAGACGTTGAATTAGAGGAAGAAGCTGAAACAGTTGTTGCACTTGAATGGACATATGCTGAGGATCTACTTGCTGTAGGTCATCAACCAGCGGGTGTGGCAGATATCGACGGTTTCCATCAATACGTTAATATCAATGAAACACTTGGTGAAGATGTAGTTGATGTTGGAACTCGCCAAGAACCAAGCCTAGAAGCGATTTCTGCATTAGATCCTGATTTAATCATTGCAATCGAATTTAGACACGAAGGTATTCAAGAACAATTAGAATCGATTGCGCCTACTGTTTTCTTTAACCCTTACCCAGAAGAAGGTACAGTCGACCAATATACAGAAATGGAAGATACGTTTAAAGAAATCGCAAAAGCAGTTGGAGAATCAGAACAAGCAGAGAATATTCTAGCTGACCTAGAAGAAACCTATGCTGAAGCAAGAACTACCTTAGAAGAAGCTGAGCTTGGCACTTATGAAACGATTCTGACTTATGGTTGGAGTGCTGATCAGGCTCCGGTTTTCCGCCTATTCACCCAAAATTCAATGGTTTCACAAATAATGGAGCAAATTGGTCTTGAAAACCCATACGAATCAGAAGAGTTTGAAGCTTACGGTTATAGCGAAGTGAACTTAGAAGCATTTACCAACTTTGAAGATGCTAACTATTTATATGTCGTGGAAAGTGGCGATGATCTTTATGAAGACTTAGCTGACCACAGTGTATGGAGCAACTTAAACTTCGTTGAAGAAGGTCGCACTTACGATATTGGTAGCGATACTTGGTTATTTGGTGGACCACTAGCCGCTGAAGTGTTTGTTGAACAAGTCGTAGAAAGCATGGTGTCTGAGTAATATGTCTTTTCTTGAAAAAAAGTCCCTCATCTCGTTAATGACGGGACTTTTCCTTTTATTTTTCGTCAGTTTAATCAATTTATCACAAGGACAAGCTGGGTTTACGATCGTAGAGCTAATCACTGACGTCTGGCAGCCTGGAAGAATCCAGGATATTATCCTTGAAATGCGTTTACCTCGTTTAGTTATCGGTATTTTAGCAGGTGGTGCATTAGCCGCTTCTGGCGTGTTATTCCAAACGTTAACCAACAACCCACTAGCTTCAGCTAGTACGTTAGGAATCAACTCAGGGGCCTTTTTTGCCGTTGTCTTTGCAGCGGTCTTCTTCCCGTCGTGGCTAGCACAATTTTCTTTTTTAGTGGCTTTTGCAGGTGCTGTTTTAACAACGATTTTCGTCTTAATTTTAGCTGGTAAAGAACTAAATCCCGTACGTGTAGCCTTAACGGGAATGATCATTACCTTATTATTTTCATCCTTAACAGCAGCACTTCAATTATTATTTGAAAATGAAACGGGCGGCCTGTTCCTTTGGGGCTCAGGGACTTTAATTCAAATGGATTGGTCAGGCACTATATTTGCTGCACCATTTATTGTAATTGCTATTATTCTTGCATTATTATTAGGAAAGTCTCTTGACGTGCTTGCTTTAGGAGAAGATATGGCTAGATCTTTAGGGCAATCAACTGACCGTTTAAAGTTTTTCGCTTGGACCATTGGGATTACCCTTGCTGCCGTTGTGGTTAGTGTCGTCGGTGTAATTGGGTTTATTGGACTAATTGCTCCACACATCGTTCGTCTAATTGGGATTACCGGACACAGACAGCTCATTATCCATTCATTCTTATGGGGGAGTGTCATTCTAATTACCGCTGATTCCATTGCTAGATGGATTCAACCTGGTCAGGAAATTCCAGTCGGTGCCATGACAGCGCTTGTTGGTGGTCCATGGCTGATGTTCTTAGCCTATAAAACTGCTAAACAACAAAAACGTGGTGAGAAAACGCTTGGTGGGACAAAAAAACCAGTTTCAAAAAAGCTGGTTTACCCAATACTCGCAGTCATCAGCATTATCATGATCTACGTTTCTTTTTCTTATGGAGGCGTAGCCTGGGCTTCAGTCGATGAGTGGTTCAGTCCGATCATTGCCGAATTTAGAATCCCTCGTGTCTTAATTGCCTTTATCGTCGGAGTGATGCTGGCGATCAGTGGGATGATGTTACAAGGTGTTTTAAGAAATCCATTAGCTGATTCCAGTATCCTAGGAATCACATCACTTGGTGGAGCAGGTGCCATGATGTTTCTCATCTTATTTCCTAGCTTACCTGCTGCGTGGATGCCAGTTGGAGCTATAATTGGCGCATTTTTAGCTCTAGTCGTGATATTAATATCCGCTTGGCGAAATGGATTGCAGCCAATTTTAGTAGCGTTAATGGGGATTTCCTTATCAGCCTTTGGTTCAGCAATTATCCAAATTCTTGTTGTAAAAGCTGACCTTGTAGTTGCAGCTGCACTTGTCTGGCTTTCCGGAAGTACGTATGCGAAGACATGGGATGAAGTCCAAATTGTCTTCATTCTGTTTATCGTCTTATTGCCCTTAGCGATTTATCTAACTCGTTCATTAGATGCCATTGCTTTTGGTGATGAATTAGCAACTAGTCACGGCCTAAATGTTTACCGAACAAGGTTAGTTGCCTTAATTACGAGTGTCACTTTTAGTGCGATTGCGGTCTCCTTCGTCGGAACGATTGGCTTTATTGGGCTACTCGCGCCACACATGGCCAGACGGATTGTTGGATTTAATCACTTGCCATTACTGATCACAAGCTCATTACTTGGTGGAATCTTACTCGTCGCCGCTGATTTTATCGGGCGAACCGTACTCGTTCCAAAAGAAATACCATCAGGACTTGTTGTAGCCTTAATTGGAGCACCTTACCTGTTGTACTTGCTTAAGAAAACAAAATAAACTCATATACAGTTGATTTACTTGAGAATTATGAAAGCATCGAATTGAATTTCAATTTGATGCTTTTTTATTTATTTAGACTAGTCTATCTGACATTTTGACTACACAGGGTGGTGATTTCGTTAATTAGATGCTGTCTTATTGACGTTTTCGGCTTGGTGAGGGCTCATTTTGTTAATGAGTGCCTCCCTTATTGACATTTTCTCCTTGACCAGGACTCATTTCGTTAATAAGAGCCTTCCTAATTGACGCTTTCCCCTCGACCACGACTCATTCCGTTAATTAGAGCCTTCCTAATTGACGCTTTCCCCTCGACCACGACTCATTCCGTTAATTAGAGCCTCTCTAATTGACGCTTTCCCCTTAGACAGGACTCATTCCGTTAATTAGAACCTCCCTAATTGACGGTTGCTCCTCGACCACGACCCATTCCGTTAATTAGAATCTCTCTAATTGACGGTTCCCCCTTAGACAGGACTCATTCCGTTAATTAGAACCTCCCTAATTGACGGTTCCCCCTTAGACAGGACTCATTCCGTTAATTAGAACCTCCCTAATTGACGGTTCCCCCTCGATCACGACTCATTCCGTTAATTAGAACTCCGCCAAAACTAACCCTCATATAAAAATGGCATTGATTTGGTACAGATTCCCGGTTTTTTTCACACTCACCAGACATAGAATAATGATAAGGAGTGTGATGACTTGAAAAGACTTAAAATATTTTCGGTCCTGTTTGTCATTGTGATCTCAACTCTCACTTTACTCGGTGTACAAGCCGTCAATCATCTTGCGTCGGAATCAGACGATGACACTCACGATTCAACATACCAACAAAACATTAATTTAGATATAAATAAAAATCAATCATACGATAACGGATTATTACCATTACCTGAAGGAGAACAAATCATGGAGCCTATGCCTGTTCCAGAAGGACCTCCACCACCTGCAGAACCATTACCAGACGAGAAACATTCACCATAAAAATAATCACGTAAATTCAACAATGGAATTTACGTGATTATTTTATTTCTTTCGCTTTAAAGTTTCCACACCAGCAAATAACCTTTGGAATTATATCGGGATCTCATCAAGATTACGAAATATCCATACACAACATAAAAACAATACTGTATAATTATGGCAAACAGCTATAATAGGAGGAGATACAATGATTTGGTCCGATTTTATCAGTTTTCACTTCATTTTTTGGGGGTATGGTTTTCTCTTCACAGCTATTAGTTGTGGTTTTTATATTTATGACCTTGTTAATATGCCTCTAAGAAATCCACCAAAAATCAAACGCACCTTTAAATTCCTATTTTCAATCAGTACGGGATGGATTTTAATATTTGTGATCTTAATGGTTCCTGGTCTAATGCGAAATATTGTAGAAAACCCCATCACTGCAATCACCTCTTGGCTGATGCTTAATATCTTTCCACTTTTATTTTTCATTGGATTTAATATGTTTCTTTATGGATTTTTTGAGGAGGAAGAAACGATTACATCATAAAAAAACCACAAGCACTCTCATTTTAAGAAATGCTTGTGGTCAGCCTTGATTATTCATCTCTATAAATATCTTCAATCGCAACAAAAAATGCAATTGCTATTGCGATCACCAACACAATAAATGGTGCGTATGAAATTAGAAAATCACTCACTTCGTTCACCTCTACTTAGATTTTCCAGATACATATTTTTTATCAAACAGGAACAAGCGCATGAGTAAATACAACGACGGCAACAGCAATGCCAAGCCAGCAACAAATGCAATAATCAAGGCAATCGCCATCGAATCATTGGTCACGCCATCAAACACCGTTAAATGTGGATACAACAAGTATGGGTATTTGGAAATTCCGTAAGCATAAAACGCAAAGGCAAATTGACCAATTAGCATCACAAACGCTACGCCATACTTTTTACGGTTCCAAATTAACCAAACACTTGCCACAAAAAATATAAACGAAATCGCAAACATCCACCATAAGTTCATAAGTGATTCAAAGTGCTCGACATTATGGGAACGAAGCTCATAAACAATTCCACCCGCAGTAACAATCGTTGGCAATGCCCAAATCAAGGCATAACGACGTAACACCTTTGTCGCTTCAACGTCACCTGCACGGTCTGCATACCAAGTAAGGAAGACCGCTGAAATATAAAGGACAGCTGCGACACTCAATACGACAATACTCCACGTCAATGGACTTGTGAATAATGCCCAGTAATCTAAATGGGGACCACTGTCTGTCAGTTCAACAAATCCACCCTCAGAAATCGTCAGTACAACAGATAATGATGCCGGTAAAATCAAACCTGTCGCCCCGTACATAAACGCATAGCCTCTATGTCCTCTGGCACCATAAGTTTCAAAGGCGTAATAAGAACCACGAATCGCTAGGAGAATAATCGAAATACTCACCGGGATCAGCAAAATACTACCGTAATAATAAGCCGTTGATGGGAAGAATCCGACAATGCCCACAAAGAAAAAGACTAAAAACACATTCGTAACTTCCCATACCGGTGATAAATAACGTTGGATCACTCTAGTTAAAATATGCTGCTTTCCCGTCATCAAACTATAAGCGTTAAAAAAACCAGCACCGAAGTCGACAGATGCGACAATGACATAGCCGAACAAGAACGTCCACAACACAGCCATGCCGATAATTTCATAACTCATGAACGATCACCACCTTGTTCAGCTAACTCTTTTTCAACCGGATTACCTCTAAACATTTTCGTTAACACAACAACGACCCCAACACCTAGGATAAAATACAATCCAGCAAATAAGACAAACATTAAACCGACATAATCACTTTGTGTGGCTGCTTCCTGTACAGTCATCACCCCACGCATAATCCACGGCTGACGACCGAACTCAGTCATCCACCAGCCGGATTGAATCGCGAGCATGGAAAGTGGACCCCCTAACACGATCAGCCACCTGAACCAATTCGCCTGAGCAAAAGCCCAGCCACGACGAATCGCGAACCAATAGACGAGTGACAGTCCGATCATCCACATGCCAATGGTAATCATTACATCAAAGAAATAGTGAATAAATAACGGTGGTTGCTCATCTTCTGGAAACTCATTTAAACCAATCACCTCAGCACTTGGGTGATTATGTGCTAAAATACTTAAAGCATAAGGAATTTCAAGTCCATAACGAACGTCTCGCTCCTCATCTAACAAACCATACAAGACAAGTGGTGCTTCTCGTTCTGTCTCAAAATGCCATTCAGCAGCTGCTAATTTTTCAGGTTGGTACTCTGCTAAATATTTACCTGCAAAGTCACCAATTAAAGCGATAGCAACCGCAAACACTAAACCAATCTTCATCGTTAAATGAAGCGCCTTTTTATGATAGACATGATCAGAACCACGAATTAAGCGATAAGCTGCAACAGCCGCTAACACAAACGCTGAAGTCATAAATGCTGTTGCAACGACGTGACTAACCTTTGTCGGTGTCGCTGCGTTAAACATCGCCTCAATCGGATTCACACCGGTCATTTGACCATTCACAATGTCAAAACCAGCAGGTGCATTCATAAACCCATTCACCGTTGTGATGAAAAACGCCGACATTGCTGCACCGACTGCAACTGGAACAAGTAGTAAAAGGTGTTTTCTTTGATTCTCAAACCGATCCCAAGTATACAAATAAATCCCTAGGAAAATCGCCTCAAAGAAAAACGCGAACACTTCCATAAAGAGTGGTAGAGCAATTACATGTCCGGCCAACTCCATAAAATTAGGCCACAACAACGCTAACTGTAGTCCGATCGCTGTACCTGTCACAACACCAACTGCTACCAACACGACAAATCCTCGCGCCCATCGACGCGCCATCATTATATAATGTAAATCATTTTTCTTAATTCCCACCCACTGAGCAATCATAATCATCAGTGGAATACCAACACCCAGAGTGGCAAAAATCACATGAAACGTCAATGTCAACAACGTCAACATCCGACTGCCAAACACCGGATCCTCAAATAACATCATCATCACCATCCCCTCCTTCAAAGGGAAAATAATCTTTCTAACATATATTTTACCCGATTATAACAACTCTGAAGCTTATTAAACGTGAGAGATTTTTGGCTAGAATGTGATATTTTTGTGATATAGATCACACTTTTTGTTAATTATAAGCTCAATTCAAAAAAAGAAGCTTGGTTCAATACCAGGCTCCTTCCTTATCATACAGGGAAAATCTTAATTTTTCATTCATGCATTTTCCATTGCCAATTATGAAATAGTCATCATCGTACTAAATTATTCAAAGCTTTCCACTTTTTCCATCAATAAATTACTCCATCCACAGTCAGCTTCCCCCCCACACCAATTTGCACGGATCTTTACTCCCACACCTTTTCAATCACATTCGGAACGATGTCATCAAGAGTGAGTTGGTCATAATCCTCATCATTAAAGCGAATGTTCATCTGTTGTAAAGGATTTTCAAAAAACTCTTCATGGTGTTTAATATTTAGACCAAGACCATGTGATACTAACTCTTTGATATTTTCTTCTTCCATTGAGTTGTCTTTAGCAGCCTTCTCCAAGTCCCCTTCAATAGAAATATCCAACTCACTTCCATTCTCCTCGAGACTTTCGACTGATAACATTGAAAGATCAATCAAGTCAGATTGTTCAGGGGCACCAAAAAAGTCATCGAACAATGAATTGATTCCTTCAATATAGGAATAGTTACTTGCTAAGAAGACTCCTTTCTCTGTCTTGATAGGAAAGTAGTATCTCTTCCCACCAAGGTCTCGATCATCTAAGTCAAACTCCTCACCGTGATGATAGAATATCTGTTCATCGCCAAAACCAGTAAAAGCATCAACCTCACCTTTAAAGTTAGAAGCAAAGGCACTAATACTAAACAATCCCATACTAACGCCCGTCGATCCTCGTACATTAGTTAAGTCCTCTTCGTTAAAATATAACTGTAGATGTTCATCAACTACCTGATAACGTTCTAACGGAATATCACCACGTGCGGTGATTAATCCATACTCGGATTCAAGCATTTCTCTCACTTTATCATCCGGCGAAAAATTAATAGTTGCGGCCTCTTCAATCGTCAGATCAGGAACATTCGCCTCAATTAGATACATAGCCATTTCATCCGCCAAGCCTAACGTTAGATAGGAATCCTGTTTACGATCCCGACCGTGATAGCGAACTGGTTGATTTTCAGTATCTCGATCTGTATCTAACTCCACACCTTCAGACTCATCATCTGTATAATCATCAGTGTTATCATCCTCTTGATCTTCCTCTTCCTCTACATCTATTGGTGCTTGGACTTCTCCATCATGACCAAATGGCAAGATGATATAACCGATCACAATAAAGAACATGAACGCCACCACAGTCGCAGGGAAAACAAGCCTTGAAGATGATTGCAATCGACGGGATGGCTTCTCTAACTGATCCATACTATTTAATAGCCTTTGTTTGAGGGAGCGTTGACGTTCCATATTCCAGACCATATTTTCATTCAAACTGTTGAAATTAAATTCTTCTTTGGGCTTTTGATACCGATTCTTCATATGAATATCCACCCTTCTTCAGTTGTTTCTCCAAAGCTGGTAATGCACGATAGAGAGTTGTTTTCACTCGACTTTCGGACCAATTTAATATGGCGCACGTATCTTTTATAGAAAATTCCTTGATTTTCCTTAACATAATCACCTTTCGATAAGAAGGTTTAAGCTTACCTATTGCCTCATACAATTCTTTAGAATCCTCTTTTAGCTCGATCACTTCTTCAGGTAAAGACTCCAGATCTGGTGTTGGGAGTATCTCTTTTAAATAAGCAAGTGGTTTTCGCTTCCTAAGGTGGTCAATCGTGACATGGTGAGCAACACTAAATAGCCAAGTCTTAACTTTTGACTGACCCTTAAATGAATCATAATGTTTGTAAGCTTTGATAAACGTATCGTGTGTTAGATCTTCTGCTAATTGATAATCACGTACCATCAATAGAATGAATTTAAGAATAGCATCACTATAAAGGTCGTACCAATCCGATATATCCTCTCTCTTTCGATTCGACAACGTCCTCCCCCACTTCCCAATCCATACTCGATATTAAGACGTATGTTTAATTAAAAAAGTCGCAACTTGATAAAAATATTTAAAAAAAGCGTATCTGTTTAATAGATACGCTCATATTTACTCATCAAAATCAATGTTCAGCCTTCCATCCCGATAAATGGCAAACGGATCGTCCTTCTCAATCACCCATACTTCTCCATCCCAAATGTCTACTGTCTCAGCCCACTCGAAAGTCTCTCCACCATGTTCGACAAATAATGAGAGCTCAAGAAAAAAAGTATGTCCATCCTCATATCTGATATCTTCAATTTCAAAGTCTTTAACTTGATAACCCTGTTCCTCTAAATAATGCACCTTGTCCATATAATGTTGTTTAGCTACAGATTCACTTAAAACCGTACCATCTGTTGGCGAATGGTCTTCAGCCACATCATATAAATATAGATAATCAAAAGCCTCTTCATAATCGCTATTAACTAATGCTTGATAATAACCCTTAGTTATATTCTTCGCCCGGTTTTCCTCTATAAATTGACAACCTACTAAAGTAATAAATAATGGCACCAAAAAAATAATAAACACAACTTTCTTCACACTTTCACCTTCTTTATTTACATTCCTAATCAAATTCGACATTTTATCTATAAACACTAATTCGCTACCCTTCCTTAAGACTCCTTCATTTTCCTAATATGTTCACACGATATCTCATGACACAAATAAACAGTCTGCTATAATAGAATTAGAACCACTGCAACTACAAACTATATACATTGGAGTTTGGAGGAATTAGCAATGACAAATGGAACTTTTGGAACAGCCATTAACTGTATGGACGGACGAGTACAAGAGCCAGTCATGAACTGGGTAAAGGAACAATTTCAAGTTCAGTATGTAGACAAAATTAACGACGCTGGCCCAACAAAAGTTATTTTAGAAGGAAATGAAGAAACACTAGCATCTATTAAAAAGCGAGTCGAGATCTCACACCATGGTCACCGATCCGAGGTTTTAGTGATTGCAGGACATCATGATTGTGCTGGAAATCCAGTCCCAAGAGAAGAGCAAGTCAAACAAATTAAAGAAACAACAGAACTTGCGAATTCATGGGGCTATGATATGAAAATTGTTGGCCTTTACGTCAATGACCAATGGAAAGTTGAACAAGTAACGGAGGTCATTCAACCAAATTCGGCATCTTAATAACTAGTTATTAAAAAATCCCGAACGATTCCTAACCGTTCGGGATTCTAGGTGTTATTGGACGTCTCTTAATTGTTTAGTTATTTGATGTCCAAAGACGGCCGCACCAGTGACGAGGATAGCTTGAATGATTGTCTGCACAGATAGACCCATCATTAAAGTGGTAAATACGACACTAATAGCTAGTAGCACAAATGGGATGAATCGATTCTGGATAATTGATGAAACTTTTATAATCTTACCTAAAATCAATAAGACAGGAACTAAAATTAAAGCTTCATCCATGATATAGTTCATTAACTCCATGATCCTCACCCCTTTCGAAACTAAGATTGATAAGCATCAATAAAACTACTGACACCCACCTCATCTAAAACCTCAACTTGTTTTTCTGCATTTTTTCTTTTTTTGTAAGAGCCCACTATGACTCGATAATAGACCCTAGAGCTAATCTCATGGCGTGCAACGAAAGCGTCAAAACCTTTATCCTTTAGTGTATCTACATATTTGGTTGCATTGTTATATTCCTTAAATGATCCAGCTACCACTCGATAGTAAACTTCAGAATCACCAGGTTGACGGTAATCAATTCCTTCTTCACGACAAATAGCCCGAATAACACATTCATACATCCCTACTCGGTAATTGCGATCTTTTAATTGGTTTAAGTGAGGTCCATCTAAGAAACCATACTCGACAATCGTTACACGACAATCTCCTGTCTCACGGTTCATATAGTAATAGTCTTGTTGATCATTTCCCGGGTAAGTTCGAGTAAACGTTCGTCTAATCGGATAACCAGATTTAGCAAACTCTTCTTCTAGCTTTTGTTCGAACTCCCCTTCCGCATATATACTATGAATGAATTCAGCTCCTGCTCCCCCACCTGCATTAAAATGGTGGGAAATAGCTCGATCATACTGGCGAACCATTTCTGTTCGACTATGACGATCAAGAGTAATATCTTCAGTACGCGTAATATCCGTTTGAATACCTAACTCATTTAGACGATCAAAGACGTAAAGAGCAGCCTCCAATGTCCATTCTTTCTCCTTTAGGCCTTCATGAGTAGCTCCACTGTCTGACCCACCATGCCCGGCATCTTGAATCCACCTGTTCATCAAAATACCTCCTTCCCTAACATAAAATATGTTCAAGCTCTCTTTGTTGAACGGCTTACGCCAAAGATTTCCTCATCTAAACAATCGAAGCAGATAGAAAATAAGTGTGTAACTAGACATCATAAAAATACGAGTTAAGATTAATAGATGTATATGTAAACGCCTAGCCTGACACGACTATTATTTTTATGTTTATGATAGTTTTTTTAATAAATATGAGTTGAAAAGAAATAAATGAATATAGAAAGAAGTTTTTTAGAGGGGATTAAGCAATTCTGACAGGAAATCACAAACTTTAGAGGAAACTATTTTTAGAGGGAAATAATCGATACAGGAGCGTTCTAATGGCGTGGCTGTCGCTACTGGCAATGGAGTTGACTGAACATTTATGTTAACATTTATTTTATTGGAACTATTTGGAACTTCGTGGAGTGAAACAGATAAATATAATCAGTTATGGAGGGGTTATCATGAAATTATTTTTTGATAAAAAAAGGTGGATTCTTATAGCGCTAATTATATTATTTGCTATAACCAGTATCCTTTTTTATAGTGAAAAAAGACACAATGATCGTGCTTATGAGCAATTTTTAAACAGACTATATTATCAGGTTGACTCAGCTATGAAGTTCCCGTTGACCGAGAAATCTGATATTAGCCCTGAAAGATTATATAACTTCCACTCTAGTTTAGTAGAGATAGATACCACCCTAACAATTGGTGAATTACTTTTAGATAAAGAACTGAAATATAATGAACAGATTAGGTTAGAAACTGCCCCTAGAATATTTGAAATAGCTAGTAAAGAAGAAATAACAACTAGTGATCAAGAGTTTTTAGAGGAGGTATTTAATAGGCTGGAAAAAGTAAGAGAAGGAATGTATTCTGAAAAAACAGGCCAAGAAGATCCAGAACTTTCTATTAAAGAGTTGAATAACTTTTTGGACATTCTTGAACAAATTCATCATTAACAAAATAAACTTCAAATACTTTAAAATTTAACAGAGCCAAAATAAAAAAAGTAATACCGTATCATCCACAGAAAAGTGTTACGGTATTACTTTTTTGTTTATACGGGGGCATTTGAAAAATGGTGTCTCCATCTCATGATTCAGCTTCGCCTCACAAAACCATCTAATTCCCTCAGCTTTCTTTTTCCTCCAGTAAGTTTTGATAAAAATGAATGACATTAACCGTTTGAAAATAAAGGAGTTCGTCTGCCTTGGTCATACATTCTTCAAATGACATTGGCTCATTTACGATCGAAAAAACACCTGTGAATAATTGATGTAACTTTCTTTCTTGGTCATCAATCGCACCAGAAATTAAAACACAGGGAATTCCATATTTATTCGCCAACTTCGCTGTAAAACCAGGTACTTTCCCAAAGAAGGTTTGGACATCGCTCTTCCCCTCACCAGTAAGGACTAAATCACTCGTTTTTATCGATTGTTCCAGTTTTGCTAAATCTCCCATAATTTCAGCTCCAGAAGAAATCGTCGCACCTACCACAAGTAAGGAAAAACCTATACCACCGGCCGCTCCAGAACCTTCAACCCATTTAAACGATTGATTTAACTCATCCTCAACTAAATCACTGTAATGGTTTAGCGCATGATCTAGTTTATTAACTACTTCAGGGCCTGCTCCTTTTTGTGGACCAAACACAAATGACGCACCATTTTCACCACACAAAGGATTATTAACATCAGTTGCGGCAACCACTTCGCACTCATTTAATCGCTTATCTAAGTTTGTAAAATCAATAGATGCGACTTCGAACAAATCTTCACCAAAGCGCCCAACTTCAGTACCATCACGATTCATAAATTTAGCTCCCAATGCTTGGAGCATTCCTAACCCACCATCATTAGTTGCGCTCCCTCCAAGTCCAATCATCAACCGCCGATATCCTTTGTCTAAAGCAATTTTAATTAACTCTCCTAATCCATAAGATGATGTTTTTAATGGATCTCTCTTTTCTTTTGGAACTTGGACAAGACCACATACACTTGCTACTTCAATATATGCTTCAGGTTTGATACCACTTTCTCCTAAAGGCACCTCAATCGTGTCACCTAAAGGACCAGACACTTGGACATAGCTGCGCTTTCCATTGGTCGAATAAATTAAGCTATCTATGGTTCCTTCTCCACCATCAGCCATAGGGATTTTACGAATAATTGCTGACGGGTTTACTTCTAAACAAGCTTGTTCCATAAGATCGCTTGCTTGATTAGCCGTTAGACTTCCTTTAAATGAATCTGGAGCAATGGTAATATTCATGTCAATTTACCTCCTCTAACAAAAGGTAGTACAAACAGTAGAGAAAAGACGAAAAACGAATAGCAGACGAGGTTGATAAGGAACGAAAAGGGGAGTAGTATGGTTCAATGGCAAGGTGATAAAAGTAAATCAATGTGAGGATTAGTAATCACTCAATTGGAAGAGCCAAATCAACATCATAAAATAAATCCGCTTCAAAATCTAAATACTTACCATCTATCCCTGAAAGCTTTAACGTTCTCATGTAGTACCCAAGCTCATATAAAGTCTCCTCATCGTGTTTTAAATAAATAACATAATCTGGTAACATAAAATCTAAATTAGCTGTGGTGATCGAATCGGCATGATTTAGCTTATGGATTAACTCATCAATAAACTCGTCATCAGAAATCGTCGTTACTAGCTCTTCGTTATCCCACTTGTACACCTCTATACTAGTAACGACTTGACCAAGTTCTAAGTTATTCTTTTCACATCCAAATAACACCAATAACATAAATAACATCCCTATTGAAAGAATGCTTTTCATTTTTTCACCGCCTAATCGTCATCTAAATGTCTGACATCTAGTGCAGAGCTTTGTCCTGGATAAGACTCAGCTATAGCTTCGTGGTCAACTTCAATAAAATCACCGACAGAAAGTGTCTCAATTAAGCTTCCATCAAGTTCATCCATACTAAAATAAACAGCAGAACCTGCTTTCTCTCCGAAATCATCCAGGTCCTCGTGATTTGCCTCTTCTTCTTCAATTTTATTTTCAGTCACTAACATGCGATCATCTTCAAGCTTAGCAATATAACCAGTAAACGTTCTGTGTTCATCAGGTTGTGGCTGATCAAAATCTTCACTATTGCCACCATCACCAGATGACTGTGTACCACACGCAGTTGTTATGACCAATACTAATATCATAAATACTCCTATTATTCTTAACACCGGTAAGCCTCCTTTATTGAATTAGACGTAGGATGTCGACAAATGTTACGAGGATTTTGCTTACATTTAGATACGAATATCCAATAAAAAAAGCTGTCCCACCAAGTTACGTACCAGACTTGGCAAGACAGTCCTCCCATTACTTAATAGTAAATCCAATTTTTCCAAAGTTTTTCGTATCTCGTAAGTACTGAAATGCTTCTTGATAGTCCTCAATTCTAAACATCCGGTCAATCTCTGGTCTAATCTGCTCTTTTTCCACAAAGGCTAGCATGTCACGAAGTTCTTCAGCACTACCCATCGTTGAACCTAATAAATTATATTGACCATAAAAAAACTTACGTATATCAATCTCAACTAAATCTTCAGTCGTCGCGCCAAATGTCACAACTGTCCCACCACGTCGAATGATATCTAAAGACTTATTAAAAGTAGCACGACCGACACTTTCAATTAATAAATCAACCGTTTCCCCCTGTAATTCTTCTTGCCAGTTAGACTCTGTTGAAATGGCGACATCAGCGCCTAACTGTTTCGCCGCTTCAAGCTTCTCCATATGACGAGAAGTCACGATCACACGCGCGCCGACAGCCTTGGCGAACTTCAAAACAAATGTTAACACACCACTGCCAATTCCCGGAAGCATTACCGTATCGCCAGCTTTCACTTGACCACGAGTGAACAACGCGCGATAAGCCGTCAACCCAGCTAATCCTAACACACCAGCTTCTTCCCAACTTAAAAATTCTGGCTTCTTCTCAACATGCTTAGCATCCACGACGTAATACTCCGCGAATGTTCCGTGATTAGGTAAGCCAACAATTTCAAACCCTTCAGGGGGCGCATCACTATTCTTCTCCCATCCTAAACCTGGATTAACCATGACTTCATCACCAACCTGCCAATCTGTCACGCCCTCACCAACTTCTTCAATAACACCCGCACCATCTGAACCTAAAATCAGTGCTGGGTCTGCCACTTTATGACGACTAGTCACAGCCACATCTCGACGATTCATCCCGGCAGTTTTTAATTTGACTTTCACCATTCCCTCACGCACTTCAGGCTCGTCTACCTCTTTCAAATCTAAACCAGCTAAGCCAGCTATTTTTTCATGTATAATTGCTTTCATTGTTGTTTCCTCCTTATGTTTTTGTCATCATTCTTCTTAATAGTACTCCCATAAACACAACTAACCAAACTAAGATCAAGGTAATCCCAAAGGTGGTGATAAATTCGAAGCCTGTTAGTCGAGTATAATTTTCTCCTTCATCACCTAATTGTTTCATGCTTGTCGTTGTCCCTTTTGCGAGTATGGAATTTAAAACGGCAAATATCAACGCAAAACCGGAAATAAACCATATTTGATTTTTAATATTTTTAAACTCCACTCGTTGTCCTGCAAAGAATAGGAGGCCGAATACCACAACCATACTCACCCAAAACCATAGATGTGATGAATATAATGGCTCGAAAAACGCTTCAAACATCGGATCTACTCGCTCAACCTCAAACCCAAGCTCTTGTGTGAGGAGATGGTAATATAAGGTTTCTTCAAAAAAGATACTCCCTTTTAAATACAACACATTTAATAAGCCCATGTTCAACGCCAAAACAGCAATCTGGCCTATAACAATGAACAGACTGATAAATGATGAAGATTTGGATACTGTATTAAAGTAGGAGCTATCTGTTAACGTCACTAAAGAAAATAGAGTACTACCTAAATAAAATAATGTAAGTATGACTAAAAACCACATGGCCCCCACTTTAACACCAGATAAAACGACAGGTAATTTATGCTTACCCCATACTAACTGTCCCACAAAAAAAACGATACTAGCAATCAAAAAACTCTTCCAAAAGGTGTCAATCATAGGGTAATTAAACAGGTAAGACTGGTCAGCATAGTCATGTTCAATAACTGTTTCATCTTTTACAAATAAGGTCAGAATAGCAAAAAATAAAGCATACCAACCAGCATACATTAACGAACTAACTACTTGATTCGTTAAATGATTCTCTTTGCGCCATATGCTGTAAAGATAGGCGCTAATAAAGGTGGCTATTAAAATAATAACTAAATAATGGACAACCCCTAACGAAAAGTACATCTGATACGAATGATAGCTAGAATTAGCCTCATCATAGTGGTTCATTTCCTCTACACTAAACTTAATTGATGTTCCATTCGCTAACAACATATATTCACTGATCGAAAAATGGGGCTCATCAGCTTCGGTGGGAATTGTCCCCCGTTCGTACCCGCCACCGTTAGTCGTTTCAAACTTTAAGCGATCCAAATGTCTTACAGTATTGTGATATTGCGTAAAAATATTTGGAGATTGAAGTGATGCGATATTTTGATTTCGATCAACCTCTTCAGTCGTTAGTTGAATGCCCATTACTATTAACAGCAGTGAGAACATGACAAATGGAATGACCATGAACGCTTGTTTGACCACGTCATTTTTCGATATTCGTTCAAATGTTACCGTGTGAGGGTGACCTTTAATCTGCTTTTGGGTCAACTCATTAATTGATTCACCACAAACGTAACAATAACTCGCACCTTCAATCGACTCTGTCCCACAATATAGACAAGGTTTCATGTCATTATGTTTAACTTCAGCTACCTCAAAATCTTTATGTAAAGGTAATCCGTCGTGCATGCAATAAACAGCCTCTTTAGGGTTGGCAGTACCACACGTTGTACAATAAATCACGCCAAATCCTCCTGACCTTGCTCATGCCTCATGCCACAAACATGACAAAAGTTCGCCTGCGCCATTAACTCTGTCTGGCAATAAGTACAGGCGATTCCCTTTCGATTAGCCCGTAAATGACTTAATTCCACTCCACATTTACCGCAATATTTGTCTTCTGTGTCAACCTCATGACCACATACACAATAGTTAATCTTAATACTCTCTTCATTAACCCTCACCTGATGCAACCTTTCATCAAGTGTCTGTAACTTCTCTCCAAATTCCTTCAACTCTTCACTATATAAATTCCCCATCCGATACTGATGGTAAATAGACTCTCCTAATTTGGCTAACCACCATGACTTTTCCGCAAGTAATCGTTTCCTTTCCAGTTCATAAAACGATGACATCCCCTCACTCCTCACTCATATTACTAACAATTATAGCATAATTTCTTCCATAACTTTTTAACCTTTTGTTATTTTCTGATAATATAATAACGTATATAGTAATCCATATAAGGAGGATACTCATGAAAACAATTGACCCGAAAACCCTGAACAAACAGGAAAATTATAAGCTATTAAGTGGCAGTATCATCCCAAGACCAATCGCATTCGTCACATCTCAAAATGAGCAAGGCGTCATCAACGCGGCTCCATACAGCTTTTTTAATATGATTAGCGCCGAGCCACTATTAGTTGCCATATCTGTTGGTAGAATTGACGGAGAAATAGTCAAACACACGGCTAAAAACGCCTTAAGCCAAAAGGAATTCGTCGTACATATAGTTGACGTTGATCTAATTGAGCAAATGAACCAAACCTCCGCCCCTTACAAAGAGCACATTAGCGAAATTGACAAAGCCAATTTAACAACCATCCCAAGCGACAAAGTGTCGGTCCCTGGTATTAAAGAATGCAAAATTCGTCTTGAATGCGAGCTCTTTGATCATATACCACTTGGGGAAAATGGTGAGTACCATAACGATTTACTAATCGGAAAGGTTGTCCAATATCATATTGATCACACTGTTTATCAAGATGGAAATAAAATTGACGCACAAGCCTTAAACCCACTTGCACGTTTATCCGGACCTAGTTATTCAACGTTAGATCAACCGATTCATCTTGAGCGCCCGACTGAAACAGAATAATTTTTGAAAAGGAGTCTGTTATGATTAGACCAGCCACTTCAGACGATATGGTCAAACTAGCCTATTTAATAGGTGAGCTAGGCTACCCAACAACTGAGGAAGAAATGAAACATCGAATGGAGAAAATTAATTCAAGCCCTGAATACAAGACATTAGTTAAAGAAAAAGACGGAAAACTAGTGGGCATGATTGGTATGATCCTCGGCTATCACTACGAAAACAACGACAACTACGTCAGAATTGTCGCTTTAGTCGTCGATTCCGATTATCGAAACCAAGGGATTGGTGAACAACTCATGGATGAAGCCGAAAAGTGGGCTAAACAAAATGAGGCGACTAAACTAGTTCTTAATAGTGGGAACCGCCGTGAAAGACATACGGCCCACCGATTCTATATTAGACGTGGTTTTGAGGCAAAAGCAACAGGTTTTTACAAACGTTTGATATGATAGGGTGAAAATTTATATAAGGGAATTTGATGCAAGACTTTAACAATATGGATGTTTTGTTCCGAAATTCATGCAAAATTAAACCAAACAGAGTATGAATAACTATGAAATTGGTTCTATGCTCCCGGTTGAGTGATTAGGTGTTGGCATTTGGAAATAGAGGACCGCTCTCTTTGACCGGTCACTTACTTTATGCCCGGGCTCCGGGAATTGAGGACTGCTCTCTTTGACCGGTCACACACTTTATGGCTGCGCTCCAGGAATAGAGGCGCACTCTCATTCCCCAGTCACACGCTTAAAAGACAAATTCCTGCATCGCACCTTAAAAGCTGCTCCCAAGGCCTATACAAAAGGCTTTAGGAACAGCTCATATCATTTATCCTTCAGCTAACTCCTCATATTGATCTCTTAGCGAACGTTTCAGCACTTTTCCACTCGGATTTTTTGGTAAGGAGTCTGTAAACTCTACATATTTTGGCACTTTAAATTTTGATAAATGTTGCTTACAAAATTCACTAACGGCTTCTTTCGTCATATAAACACCATCTTTGGGAACGATGATTGCCGTGACTGCCTCGATCCAATAACGGTCTGGAATACTAATTACAGCGACCTCAGACACACCTTCCATTTGATAGATGGTTTCCTCAATTTCTCGACTGGATACATTGACACCACCTGTGTTGATCATGTCCTTCTTACGGTCGACAATTGTAATATAACCCTCGTTATCCATCACACCTAAATCACCACTATGAAACCAACCATTCTTAAATACTTCAGCAGTTTTCTCTGGATCATGTAAATACCCTTTCATCGCATGTGGAGTCCGGTGAACAATCTCTCCAACTTCACCACGGCGCACTTCATTTCCTTCATCGTCAACTAACTTCGTTTGCATATTTAACGTCGGCTTTCCTGCAGATCCTAGCTTACGAAGCTGATCTTCTGGTTGAAGAGCTGTCGCTAATGGAGCCACTTCTGTCTGACCATAAAAATTCCAAAACTCTGCATTGGGTAATCGCTCAGATAACTCTTTTAATATTTCCCTTGGCATAATTGCTGCACCATAATAGCACTTCTGTAGCGTAGATAAATCGCGCCGGTCAAAATCAGGGTGACGTAGTAAAGCAATCCAAACAGTAGGTGGGCAAAATAACTGAGTTGCACCCTCTTTCTCAATCGTCTCCAATATGACGTCAGGACTTGCACCTGGTAAAACAATTCCACTTGAACCTAGATATATGCTTGGTCCTAAGAAGACGTGTAACTGTGCACTGTGATAGAAAGGTAATGCATGAACTAAGACATCTTTCTCTTCCATTTTTCCGTCTACGATACAACTCATATATTCACTAATAATGCTTTTATGACTTAGCATGACCCCCTTAGGACGTGATTCCGTCCCACTCGTGTATAACACGTGCACCAGATCGTCATCATCAAGATCAGCATTGACTAAATCTTGTGACATTCCTTTTCTTGCTTCATCTAGTGGAAACCAATGAGAAAGCTGATCGGGTAGATCTTCATTTGAATCATAATCCATTAAATATCGATGCAGGATTTCTAATTCACCCGAAGACTCGTCAAGAACAGGAGCACATTCTTTAGAAGCAATTAACCCGTTAGCTCTAGCATGCTTCAAAATATAACGAACATCTTCAACACCTAACATGTAATTAATCGGAATCATCACTGCCCCAATTCGTGCTAAAGCAAACATAACCACGACAAAATCAAGACTGTTCTTCGACATAACCGTAATCATGTCACCTTTTTTCATGCCATTTTCTAAAAATGCATGTGCAGTCTGGTTCACTAAATCATCTAACTCTGCATAGTTTAGTCGCTTTTCACCGTATGCTAAGGCAAATTTTTCAGGCATACGCTCTTTGGTTCTTAACAATAGGTCTCCAAGCGTTTGACGCCTCACTTGACTTAAAGTCTGTCCAAGTCCTTCCACAACATTTGCATCAATGTTCATGAAAAAGCCCACTCCTTAAACGTATTTTGATGCCCCTTATGTTAGAAAATTCTAACTACTATTCTAATTTACCTCACTTTCGAAAACAAGGTCTCCTAACGTAAAAAGACTGTCTAAAAACCACTAGTTTTAGACAGTCTGCAAGATTCCTGGTATGACTAATAATTAATTGACCTTCTCACCATTAATATAAGTTGCTTCGACTTTATTTCTTAAATCAAACGGATCACCACTCCAGATGACTAAGTCAGCATCCTTACCTGGTTCAATTGATCCAACACGTTCTTCAATCCCTAAATGTTTTGCACCATTAATAGTTAGAGCCTTCATCGCCTCTTGTTCCGATAACCCGTTTTTCACACCCATAATCGCACTCGTCATTAAGTGATCAATAGGTACAACTGGATGGTCTGTCGTAATCGTGAACGGCACCTCATGTTTAGCATATACAGCCAATGTTCCCCAACCTTTATTCTCTAATTCTACCTTTGAACGTGAACCTAGTGTCGGACCAACAGCGACACTTACATTGTGCTCGGCAATAAACTCTGGAATTAAGTGACCCTCCGTGCCATGTTCAACGGTCACATCAATCTCAAACTCACGCTTTACCCGTAAAACGGTTGCAATATCCTCGGCGCGATGCGCATGAACACGTAAAGGCATTTCACCTTTTAACACTTTTGCAATATGCTCAAGCTCAAGTTTATAATCTGCTTCACCTTTCTCTCGCTTCTCTATATACGTCTTCGCTTCATATAGCTTATCTCTTAAAACCGAAGCCACACCCATTCGCGTCGTTGGAAGCTTTCCTTTCCCACCGTGGACACGTTTAGGGTTTTCACCAGTTGCTGCTTTTAACCCAGACGGATTTCGCACCACCATCTGATCCACAACGGTTCCTACCGTCTTTAGAATGACCATCTCGCCACCGATCACATTAGCACTACCCGGTAACGTCTGAATCGTTGTCACACCTGCTTGACGCGCATCCTCAAACCCTTCATCAAAAGGATTTACTCCATCAATCGCACGAACCTGTGCCGTATTTGCATCACTTGTTTCATTGAAATCATGCCCTGAAGGTCCTTTCCCCTCTTCAAACACACCTAAATGTGTATGGACATCGATTAAACCAGGTGACACAACTTTCCCAGCCAAATCAATGACCAAAGCGTCACTCGGAATGTCATATGTATCAGTTAATTCTTTGATTTGACCATCCTCAACGATAATTACTTGATTTTCAAAGTACTTACCTAACCCGTCAAATCCCGATGCATTCTTAAAAACTAGCATTCTCTCTTCCCCCAATTTTGTTTATTTGCTTAATATTCATAATATAGTAAGTCTACCAGTTTGTAAATTACTTCGGGGGTCGAAATAGAAAAAGGGATTTTGAACCCTATTTAAACCTACTTATAATTATAAAACCCTTTACCCGTTTTACGCCCATAATGTCCGGCCCTTACTAAACGTTTTAGCGACCTTGGTATACGGTACTTAGGGTCATCTGTTTCATTTAGCAAAGATTGTTGAACATACAGCAACGTATCTAAACCAATTAAATCAGCTAACTTTAAAGGTCCAATCGGGTGATTTGCACCTAACATCATTCCTTGATCTATATCTTCTGCAGAAGCAATCCCCTCATCCAAAACGAATATGGCCTCGGAAATCATCGGCACTAAAATTCTATTGACGACAAATAAAGGGGCATCTGATACTAAAATGTGGTCTTTGTTAATGTCATCCGTCAAAGACTTTATTCGATTGATAACGGCCTCAGATGTTTCTTCCCCCCTAATTATTTCAACCAATTTCATAACCGGTACTGGATTAAAGAAGTGCATGCCACATACTCTTTCTGGCCTATTTGTAACAGCAGCAATTTCTGTCACGGATAAACTCGATGTGTTCGTCGCCAAAATCGTTGAATCGCCACAAATTTCCTCTAACTCCTTAAATACACTCTTTTTTGCCTCAATATTTTCTACAATAGCTTCAACAACTAACTCAGCATCCTTTAACTCTTCTTGATTCGTTGTAAAGGAAATTCGGTTAATAATTGACTCAACACTTTCTTCATAATTTTTCTTTTCTAGCATTTTAACTACACTATGTTCGATTGCCTGCTTTGCATTAATTAGTGCGGATTCCTTCAAGTCAACAATAGTCACGTTGTACCCACTCATAGCAAAAACTTGAGCAATTCCATTCCCCATAATACCTGAACCTAATACACCTATTGTCATGACTACTCCCTCTTTTCTGTAAAAAAGTTTGGTAAATCACTAGCTGATAGTGGAAAATCTGGCTTTCGCTTTTCCATAAAAGATTCGATCCCCTCTTTTGAATCTTTGTTTCTACTAGCCCAATATAAATACTTTGATTCAATTAAATGCGATCGTTCAGGATGTTGATCTCCTCTCATTTGCCAAATTAACTGTCTAGTAAATGCATTCGATGTAGCTGCCGTATTTTCGACGATTTCTCTAGCAATCTCATATGCTTTATTTAACGGATCTTCCTCCTCATATTGAACTAACCCAGCCTGATATGCTTCCTCGGTCGGAATCATTCTCCCAGTTAACGTCCACTCTAAGGCTTTCCCCATTGGTACCACACGAGGTAAAAACCAGCCCGATGCTGCTTCAGGTCCGATTCCCCTTCTTCCAAAGACAAATCCGATTTTGGTATTTTTCTTAACAATTCTTAGATCCATTGGTAATGTCATCGTTAGACCAATGCCAACAGCAGGACCATTAATGGCCGCGATAATTGGTTTATTTAGTTCATAAACCGTTAGACTCGTTTTCCCACCAATATCACGAAAGGATTCTATCGTATCTTCAGTTTGAAACGTGGTATCACCTTCATCAAGATCCATGCCAGCACAAAAGGCTCGGCCTGCCCCTGTCACAATAATGACTCTTACCTGATCATCTTGATTCGCTTTTTGATAAACATTCATTAGCTCCTCGTTCATCTGATAAGTATATGCATTCATCGCATCAGGTCGATTTAATGTCACCGTTAAGATACCTTCATCCTGTTCAACTTTTAACGTTTGGTACAAGTTGCATGACCCCCTTTCCATATTCTTCGCTTAACTGATTAATAATTTCTTTAGTCGTTTTCTTCTCTTTAACCGTTGTAACTCCATGTCCGGCCGACCAAAGATCTCGCCATGCTTTCACATCAACTAAGTGTGTTAAATCAACTTCTCCTTTTGAAGTCAACTCATGAGGGTCAATTCCTTGTTTTCTTAAACTCGGCTTTAACAAATTAGCGTGTACACCACTAAAAGCATCTGTATATATAACATCTTCCATAGTTGACTCAAGTACCATGTCTTTATATGCTTCAGGTGCATGACTTTCCTTAGCCACCAAGAAACGAGTTCCCATATATGCATAATCTGCTCCCATTAGTTGAGCAGCTGCTATATCTTTTCCTGTTGATATACTGCCTGATAAAACAATTTTACCGTCATAAAATTCTTTAACGGCAGCTATAAATGCAAATGGGTTTAATGTTCCACCGTGGCCTCCAGCTCCAGCACAGACTAGGATTAACCCATCCACACCAGATCGAGCAGCTTTCTTAGCATGTTCCACTGTTGCGACATCTGAATAAACAGTCCCACCATAGCCGTGTACGACCTCAATGGCTTCTTTTGGACTACCAAGAGAGGTAATTACAATCGGTGGTTGGTATTCCCTAATTAACTCAAGGTCCTCAGTATATCGTTTATTTGATTTTTTATGAGCAATAAAATTGACCGCCCAAGGCTGATCAGTTAGCTCAGCTTTTACTTCCTTTAACCATTCTACACATGTTTCGATCGGTCTAGCATTTAATAAGGGGAACGACCCTATTACTCCTGACTTTCCTGCTTCAATTACCATCTTAGGAGTTGATACTAAAAACATCGGCGCAACAATTAAAGGTAGCTTAGACATTCTCAATCACCACAGCTATCCCTTGGCCACCACCAATGCATAAACTAACAACGGCGTAGCGACCTTCTCTGCGTTTTAATTCATAAGCAGCTGTTAACAAAACACGGGTTCCACTAGCACCAACAGGATGACCTAACGCAATAGCTCCCCCGTTTACATTCGTTTTAGAACGATCTAACCCTAACTCCTTTTCAACTGCTAAATACTGAGCAGCAAATGCTTCATTTACTTCTACTAAATCCATATCATCAATAGTTAGGTTAGCTCTTTGTAAAGCCTGATTAATAGCAGGGACAGGTCCAATTCCCATAATAGTTGGGTCGACTCCTGCAACTCCCCATGATTTAATTTCTACCATAGGTGATACCTGGTGCTCTTGAATCGCTTTTTCACCAGCTATAACAACACTAGCTGCCCCATCATTAATGCCTGATGAGTTAGCAGCAGTAACCGTTCCATCTTGTTTGAATACGGGTTTTAATTTTGACATGACTTCAACTGTCGAGTCTGGTTTGATATGTTCATCTTTAGAAATTTGTACTGTATCTCGACGTTTCTTTACCTCAACAGGCACAATCTCCTCTTCGAACGTCCTATTTTCAACGGCTTGAGTTGCGCGCTTGTGGGATTCCACTGAATAGGCATCCTGCTCTTCCCTAGAGATGCCATGTAACTCTGCAAGCTTCTCAGCCGTCATCCCCATACCTTTACCTGTATACTGATCAGTTAATGTTGCTTGAAGCATATCTTCAAAAGCTAATTCTCCCATTTTCACCCCTTTAAAACGCTGTTTAAAATTCGAAAAAGGAGCCTGTGACATGTTCTCAGAACCACCAGCTAATACGATATTCGCTTCATTTAGTAAGACCTGTTGTGCCCCCGTTACAACAGATTGTAAACCGGATCCACACAGGCGATTTAACGTTAACGCTGGTATTTCTTTAGGTACATCACTGTACAGACCAATATGACGTGATAAATATGCAGCATTTTTTCCAGACTGGATCACATTCCCATAAATTACTTGATCCACATTAGATGGGGATACTTGAGATCGCTTTAGAGCCTCCTTAGCCGTTGCTACCCCTAACTGTACTGCATCTGTGTCAACAAACGATCCACCAAAGGCCGTAAAAGGTGTTCGTGCTCCATTAATTAAATATACTTTACCCATATTATTCCTCCTCAACTATAGGCTATCGTTTAGATAAGTTGACTGTAGCTATCAGTTTCCTTATATTTTTCTCACTGATAATCTCGACATCTAATACCTCAGATTCTTTTATAGATTCCGAGTAATATAAAGATTCTTCTTTATAAATTGGTGAGATAAAACGTGTATTTATAGATGATAATTGGTAACTCTTGTATCGATCTTGAACCCACCTGGTAATCAGGCCTAATATCAACATACCGTGAGCAAAGTTTGTTTGATAACCTAGTTCCTTTGCAACCCCCTCATCGATATGAATAGGGTTTAAATCCCCTGAAATCTGAGCATATTCCATTAATTGGGTTTGAGTTATTTTTTCAAACGGTTCCTGTTCCATCTTATTCATCCCTAACATCCAATTCAATATATGTTGCCTCGCCAACAACTACTCTGTTCCCTGATTGATTATAGTAGTCCGTTCTCACCTTATAAAAACGTTTATCGCCTTTATCAACTTTGTCGATCACTCTAGCCTCTGCTTCTAAAGTGTCTCCTGAAACAACAGGTTGGAGATAGTCATAAGATTGCTCACCGTGTAACACTTTTGAACCGTCAATATTTAATGCTTCAAACATCTGATAAAGGTCTTTATCATTTGAATAGTCGACCAATGTCATAAAGGTTGGGGGAGCTAATATGTCCGCATAACCTTGGTTTTGAGCCTCTTTGCGATCATAATAAACATCATCCTTAAACCCTAAAATCTTAGAGAGCTGATAAATGTGCTCGACACTAACTTTTAAAGGAGTGTAATAGAATATCCCCTCACTCATTGGTAACCCCCTATAACAAACGGTTCTGACTAGTTAATTCAGCCATCTCTAGTAAATTATTAATTGAATGATTTAACTCCTTAAAACGATTATCTTTTAATTCACCGATTTTCCAACGATAATAGATTTGCTGTAAGATACCTGCTAATTTATAAAAACCAAATGCAACATAAAACGTAATTTCAGATAAATCACGACCACTTTTCTCTGCATAACGACTTAAAAAGTCACGTCGACTATAGAATCCAGGTTGATCAGTAACGACATTAATACCTAAATCAGGATCCCCTGCTTCTCCCCAATACGCGACTGTTGAACCTAAGTCTGTCATTGGGTCTCCTATCGTTGATAACTCCCAATCAATGATACCATTTACTTTACCTACTACCTTTTCATCCAATACTATATTATTTAATTTAAAATCATTATGAACAATGGTTGATTCTTTTGTAGTGGGCATACTATTCACAAACCATTGCTCCAGTTGTTCTAATGAATGAACATCATCCGTTTTTGAACGGTTGAATCGTTTTATCCAACCATGTACCTGTCTCTCCAAGTACCCATTTGGTTTTCCGATACCTTCCAAATTAGCTTTTCGATAATCGATTGCTTGCATCTTAACCATGGTTTCAATAACTTGGTCAGAAATGATGCCCCCAATATCTTCCGATTTCCCATACCAACTTGGGATCTTTTCATCAATAACAATTCCATTTTTCTTTTCCATTATATAGAAGTGTTTATCCATTATCTGGTTACCCTCAGAATAGACATATGGCTTGGGTGCTAGATCAAACGCTTGATTAATTTTCTTTAACAAATTATGTTCTCTTTCCATGTCATGAGCCTTAGGTGGAATTTCTCCAAAAGGGGGTCTTCTCATAACTCCTTCCCACTCACCGACCTGAATAAGATAGGTTTGATTCGAGTATCCTTCTGAAAACTTCTTAACATCCATCAGTTTATCCGGTAAACCTTCAACGGATTCTCTTAAAAATTGTTCAAATAACTCCCAGTTAATATATTTGTGATCAACAAAATCTTGACTAGTGGTCATGAAATCCTCCTCTCTTGCTAACTATTCACCTTTGAAAACTGGATCTCTTTTTTCAAGAAATGCCTCAACACCTTCTTGTATGTCCTGAGTTTCACATAGTTGTGCGAATAACTCTGATTCGATTTGCTGCCCCTCATTGAGTGGCAGCTCAAAGCCTTGGTTAACTGCCTTTTTTGCATTTGTTATGGCTATAGGACCCTGTTTGGCAATCTTCTCAGCTATCTCTAATGCCACCTTTGGTGATTTACCATCACTAACGAGATGTTCAACTAACCCCAACCGATAGGCTTCTTCAGCTTTAAGAGGTTCACCTGTAAAAATCATCTCCTTAGCTTTACCCAAACCTATTAATCTAGCGAGTCTTTGTGTTCCACCATAGCCTGGTAATACACCTAACCCAGTCTCAGGTAGTCCTAATTTAGCTTTACTTTCTGCCACCCTAATATCGCAAGCAAGAGCTAATTCCAACCCCCCTCCTAATGCAACCCCATTAATAGCGCATATGACTGGAAATCTAGCATCCTGTATTTGATCAAAGATTTGTTTACCACGTTCGACTAACTGTTGACCTGAAGACGGGTCCAGTTCTGAAAATTGTTTAATATCTGCTCCGGCAACAAAAGCTTTCTCTGAAGCAGATTGAATCACTAATGCCCTTATCTCTTCGTTTGATGTAACTACTTCAACAGCTGAATGAATATCACCTAAAAATGGTTTAGTTAGTACATTCAACGGCTGATGATTCAATTCAATAATCGCTATATGATCCTCAACACGAACATTTACTAATTGTGTCAATACCCTAACCTCCCTATGATTGAGTAACCTCCGATGATATGTTCATAATCTTTCCTTCTTGATACACTGGAATAACATTTACTTTCTCAAACTGATTAATGACATAATCAACAGAACCTGGATAACCTAGCCTTTCTAATAAGTGCTTTGTATCACAACTGTATAAATCGATAAAATTATTTGACCTAACGTTTATAAAGGTATTTCTAGCTAGTTTTGCAGCATCGTTTAACTCAAATTCTCCACTCTTAAGTAAGTGATCAATAATATGACCAGCCCCTACAAAGTCTTCTAATGAGAAATGTCCTCCATTACCTGAACAAACTAATACAATTGGAGAGTGATTGATCGATTCTTGATCAACAGACTTGGCTACTAAATGTCCATTCGTTATAGAAGATATATATAATTTTTTGGCTCTTTTCGCTGCTTCAATAGCTCGTGTTCCATTGGTAGAGCAAATAATCGCTGCGTTTTGTTGCTCACTATGCTTAAGTAATCGTGGATCAGGGAAACCGAACCCATTAATGGATTCACCATTTTTTTCTCCGAGCATTAACGGGGTATCACTACCTAACTGATTCGCAATATTCATAGCATGTTCCTGGTTCTCAGCAGCATAAACCGGCTGATAATTTTTCTCTAATAAAAATGTAATTGTCGAAGTTGCCAAAAACACATCTATCACAATAGCCGTTGCGCCTTGTAAACGATCGGAATTGACAAGCTCTTTTTGAGTCACAACATATATTTTTCTCATGACCTAACCTCACTTACTCCCCAGAATCTTGTGTTGAATCACCTTTAAAAAGAAAAGATGGTTCTTTAAACATGATATTTTTTATCAGAATAAACATGTTTTCAATGACAATTAAGAAAAAGGCCAAAGGAATTAAAAACAAAAACGGGTAAATCGGATATAAGGTTCCTGCCGCAGGAAATGACATGCTTCGTTCAAAACCATTAATCGCATAATCAAGTGAGAAATAAAACATAATCGCTAATATGAAAACCTCTAAAGCAATCATAAAGAAGATAATTAACTTCTTAACTTGATCCTGAAACCTTTCTATTAATAGATCCATTTTGGGTAGAACCCCGGATGAATAAACATAAGCTAACGCCGGAAATACGGTTAATGTCATAAAGTAGTTTTGAACCATTTCAAAACCACCACTGATAGATGAGTTAAACAAATTTCTTAATACCACATCTATCACGATAAATAACATCATTCCAAATAAACTGATGCCACTGATCCATACACCGATTAGCTTTATTTTTTCAAAAATATGATAAGCTTTTTCAATCGCAACCATTTAGATTCACCCTTTCACTTTTTAATCCATAGAGCTTGGTAAGAATGTTGCAATTTCAGGGAATAGAATCATTAACCCACAAACGATAGCCAAAGCAGATAACGCAAAAATCATACACACTTTAAAAATGGCTTCTGATCTAATTTTACTAACACCTGAAACCGCATAAACACTCAGCCCAACAGGAGGGGTAATTAATCCAATCGTACAAATGATACCCACAAAAACACCAAACCATAATAAATCAACTTGTAACGCATTCATTATAGGTAATAGGACTGGAATCGTCATTAGAATAACAGCTGCACCTTCGATAAACATAAACAACACAAATAGAAAAAGTGAAATGAGAATTAACACAATCGCTGGCTGCTCCATAATTGGTTCTAATAAATCAATTAATTTACGAGGTAGCAATGATAATGAAACAAATCTTCCAAAGATTTGAGCACCAATCATAATCAACATGACCATTCCCGTTAGTTTAATGGTTTCTACCAATGATTGTTGTAAAAATTGAAAATTCACTTTACCTAAGCAAACTGCAGCTAAAAAGGCAACAAAAGCACCCACTCCACCAGCTTCAGTCGGGGTGAATAACCCTGAGTAAATCCCACCAAAGATAACTAACATAATCATCGTCGCAGCAAAACTAACAACGAATAATCGTAATAGATTTACTTGTTGATTACCATGAACCTCTAGCTGACCTTCCTCATCAGGCAGTTCAGCTTGCGATGACCGTTTCTTTTCTACTTGATAAAAGACTAGCATGACCGTAATAAAAACTAGCAGAACAATAATTCCTGGGATAATGGCTCCAATAAATAATGCGCCAACTGGAGTTTCAGTTGCAACACCATAAAGAATTAGAATAATACTAGGAGGAATAATTCCAGACAAGGACCCACCCGAAGCAGCGATAGCACCGGCTAACCTACCACTGTAACCATGCTTCCTTAATTCAGGAATAGCCACTTGACCTAACGATGCCGATGTAGCTGTCCCAGAACCAGAGACTGCCCCTAACACACCACCAATTGATAATGTTAAAATCCCTAAAACACTATTTCTTCCTCTAGCAGCTTTATTAACAAGGTAGAAGACGTCTCTAACAATCCCTGCCTGTAAGATAAACTGTGCCATCAAAACGAATAAAGGAATCGTTGTTAATGTATAACTAGCAACTCTTCTAAACGACTCATTTCCTAATAACCCTGGAAGATAATTAAAGCCCTCTAGCATAATTAATCCGATAATACCTGCAGCAAATAAAACCGAGTGGATATATAAACCAGACATTAACAAGACAACAACCATTGTTAATATAATGGCGATAATAACTATGTTATCCATGCTTAAACCCCTCCTTATTAAATAAAGTACTTATGTAACGCTTACCACTCCTTGACATAGGAGTGGTAAGGTTTAGGGGGTATGTTTACTACTCAATATCCTTTAAAGCCTCAGGGACATCTCCACCTTCTTCAATGATGAGATCTCTCCAAAGAATGATTAAGTCCGTCCCCGGTAGTCCTTGGTCTTCAAGCAATTCTGCATATTCTAACCAAGTCTCTTCAATACCTTCATTAAAATGATCTTGAACCGATTGATCTAAAGTATCAAATTCAACGAATTCTCCACCTTCATCTTCGTTATAATCAATCATTTCTTCGGCACGATCTAACCACTCTTCGCCACCAGGAATCAACACTTCTTCAGCGGCTTGTTCCATTGCCTCTTGAACATTTTCTGGTAATTCATCAAAACGATCGTCGCTCATTCCGATAAATGCATTAAAGTGACCAAAGTTAATTCCAGTAAGCGTATACTCAAATAAATCCTGGAATCCATAACCGGACCAGTCTGCAATACTATAATAGCTACCCTCGAACGATCCACGGCTTAATGCGTCAAACATTTCAACAGCAGGCATAGTCACACTATTAATCCCTGTCTTTTCAGAATAAAGCTCATGTATTCTTGAAGGGGTTCTTAATGAAGTCCCTTCTACATCATCAACCGTTTCAAATGAATGTCCTGTAGTGGAAATCGAGTACTCCTGAGTTGTCGATGTTGGGAATATTTTAAACTCTGAGAATTGCATATCTGAATAACTTTCACCATCTTGTAGCTCCATACTTTCAGTTAATAAACGGTTCCAAGCACGCGTTGCAATTAACGTATCTGAATGAGCTAGTGGTAACATCGTCACTTCTGCCATTGGATATTGATCGGGTTCATATATTGGTAGAATCAAACCAACATCAATCGTCCCATCTAGCGTTGCTTCTGCTTCATCGGGAACATCAACGAGCTCACCACCAGTAAATGTTTCAAATTGTACTTGACCATCTGTTAACTCTTCAACACGATCCATCCACGGAACCATGGTTGCATCCCACCATGCGTGTTGAGAACTCAACCCTGTTGCTGCTCTTAACTCGATCGTTTCGCCATCACCCGAATCACCACAAGCTGCTAACAATAGGACACTCAATAACGCCACAAAAAATAACATTCTACTTATTTTCATCTTAAAGCCTCCCCTTTGATATAACTTTCATTAACGTCCTTTAAATTGTGGACTTCTTTTTTCCAAAAATGCTTGAATACCTTCTTGGTGATCTTCTGTTTGAAGTAAAATTGCTTGAATCTTATTTTCTTTCTCGATACATTGCTCAAAAGTTAACTCGCCGGCTACATTAACAATATCTTTTACATACCGATTAGCTGCACTCGGTCCATTTAAGATAAATTGTATAAACTCTTCCACTTCCTCATCTAAAGAACCTTCAGCAATTCTATTAATCAACTGGTAATCGAAAGCTTCTTTAGCACTTAAAACCTTTCCTGATGAGACCCACTCCTTAACCAAAGGAGGTGATACTCGGTCTGTTAAAGATTTAATAAGCCCTAAGTCTGGTATTAAACCCACATTAGTAAAGCTTATGGCAAATTTGGCGTCCTGCTTTGCGATGACAAAATCACAAGCCATTGCTAAGCTAAAACCTGCACCTGCTGCATAACCTTGAACCTTCGCTACTACATATGGCTTCAACGACCTAATTTTCGTTGTTAGCTCAGCAACTGAGTCAATCCATTCCAGTGACTCGTAAGCGGTTTCAATTGTTGACATGGTTTCCAAGTCACCACCTGAACAAAATGCCTTTCCATGCCCTTTTAAAACAACTACTTTAACCTGGTCGTCAGCTGAAACTTGATCTAACGTAACTAACAACTGTTTTACTAAATCCCTAGATAGGGCATTTAGCTTTGTATCCCGATTCATGCATACATACGCTACACTTCCTTCTATACTAGAAGTTACAATATCGCTCACTTAATCACTCCCTTCTATGATTGGCTGAACAACAACCTTCCCATAGGTTCTTCTAGATGCTAAATCCTCCAAACCTTCTACGACTTGGTTGAATGAGTAGGTTTGATAGATTAACGGATTAATAGATCCTTGTTGATACAATACCATTAATTCTTCATGTGCTTCTTTCACTTTTTCAGGAAACAATTGACGGAAATATCCAAAATGTACACCTACTAATGAATAATTTTTAATTAAAGCGTGGTTCATCGGAGCATCTTGCATGTCACCCCCTGCAAAACCAATTAATAAAATCCTCCCCGAGAAGTTAATACATTTTCGAGAACGGTGGAAAACGTCACCACCTACAGGATCAAATATCACATCAGCACCTTTATGACCTGTTAACTCTTTGACGACTTTTTCAAAGGATTCCTCACGATAATTAATGACATGATCCGCACCGAGCTCTTTACAAACACCTAACTTTTCTTCACTTCCAGCTGTCGCAAATACGGTTGCCCCCATTGTTTTTGCTAATTGAATGGCAGCTGAACCGACCCCTCCAGATCCTGCATGAACGAGTACGCTCTCTCCACGTCTTAACTGAGCACGTTCTTTTAATGCATAATAAGCTGTATGGTAAGTAATGAACATGGAGGCAGCTTTTGAATAACTCAATTCATCCGGAATTGGAAATACATTTGATTCATGAATTGCTACATACTCAGAGTATCCTCCATTTGGTAATAAAGGCGTTGCCAATACTCTTTGACCAACATCATAGCTACTAATAGCTGAACCAACTTCTTCAATGACGCCTGCCACTTCTGCACCTGGGGTAAAAGGTAATTCTGGTTTTTCCTGATATTTTCCTTGACACTGCAAAATATCAAAAAAGTTTAAGGCAAAGGCCTCCACTCTTATTAATATCTGATCATTTTGCAAATTAGGTTGAGCTGACTCTTTAACTACTAGCGCATCTTTAGGTTCCCCTAATTGTGTAACGAAGTAACTCTTCATACATCAACCCCCTTAATGATTGTTAAGCTGATTTCTTACCTCTAATTTAGCAATATCTCTTAAATGAACCTCATCCGGACCATCTAGTACACGTAACGTTCTAGCATTTGCCCAATGCTCTGCTAATGGAAAGTCTTGTGAAAAACCTCCCCCACCGTGTACTTGCATCGCACGATCTATTGCATTTAAAGAAATAGTTGGCGCGACAACCTTAATCATCGCAATCTCTTTCCGGGCAGCTTTTGTACCTTCTTGGTCAATCGTATTAGCTGCTTGTAAAGTGAGTAGTCTTGCCTGTTCAATCTCAATTCTTGTTCTAGCAATTTGCTCACGCACAGTATCTTTATCGACCATTTTACTTCCAAATACTTCCCTTTTATTTGCACGGTCAATTAACAATTCTAAGGCTCTCTCTGCAGCCCCAATTGCACGCATGCAATGATGGATACGACCAGGTCCTAAGCGACCTTGTGCAATTTCAAATCCTCTACCTTCCCCTAATAAAATATTCTCTTTTGGGACTCTAACATTGTTATAGTGAACTTCAGCGTGACCTTGTGGTGCGTGATCATAACCGAAGACACTTAGAGGTCTTTTCACTTCTACACCAGGTGTATCAAAAGGAACTAGAATCATAGATTGTTGTAAGTGCTTCTTTTCGTTAGGGTCTGATTTTCCCATCACTATAGCTACCTTACAACGTGGATCTAAAGCTGCAGTAGACCACCACTTCTTAGCGTTAATGACGTATTCATCACCATCTCTAATAATCTCACCTTGAATGTTTGTCGCATCTGAAGAAGCTACATCGGGTTCAGTCATTGAGAAAACAGATCTTATTTCGCCTTCTAATAGAGGTTCTAACCACTTCTTCTTTTGTTCCTCTGTACCATATTTAATTAAAACTTCCATATTCCCAGTATCCGGCGCATTACAGTTAAAAATCTCTGGAGCCATTAATGAACGACCCATAACTTCGCATAAGTGAGCGTATTCGAAGTTTGTTAAACCCGCTCCATACCCGTATTCTTTAGGTATAAACAGATTCCAAAGTCCCTTTTCCTTCGCTTTTTGTTTTAACTCTTCAACTATCGGTGGGACTTCCCAGCGTGATTTTCCATTCTCTAACTGTTTTTCAAATACAGATTCATTAGGATAGATGTATTGTTCCATAAACTCAATAAGCTCAACTCTTAACTCTTGAACACGTGGTGATAATTCCTTCAGCATTTTATAACCCTCCATTATTATTTTTTAATTGCGTTTTAAGAATTTTACCCGATGCATTTCTTGGGAGTTCATCAACGATTTCAATGATTTCAGGGACTTTGTATTTGGCTAACCTATTTTTACAATGTAACTTGATTTTATCGAGATGATGTTCGTCTAAGTGGTCAGAAGCTATAAATGCCTTAACCCTTTCTCCATAGACAGCGTCAGGAATTCCAACAACTGCTGCCTCATTAACCTCAGGATGAGCCTTTAACACATCCTCAACTTCAATAGAAAAAATTTTTTCTCCACCTCGACTGATCATATCTTTTTTACGATCCAGAACATAAAAATAACCATCCTCATCCATACAACCAATATCTCCGGACTTCCAGTATCCTTCTAAGAAGTTTTTCTCATTTGCTTCTTGGTTTCGCCAATAACCTTTAACTACCATTGGACCTTTAATGAGAATCTCACCTGTTTGACCTGGTTGACATTCAATACCTTGTTCATCCACTACTTTAATGTCTGCAACAGGAACTGCTTTACCTACTGACCTTACCTTTGATTCTGGGTACTTGACTGGCATTAGCGTAGCCGGAGATGTTGTTTCTGTAGAGCCGTAAGCATTATGCAATTCAGCATTTGGAAAAGCATGACGTAACATATTAAATGTTTGTTCATAGATCGGAGAACCACCAAATGCAACCTTAGTAACAAAATCAAAGCTGTTATTTTGGAAGGATTCCTCGGTTGACATCATGATAAAAATGGTTGGGACATTAAACAGGAAATTAATACGATATTTCAATATTAGATCTATATACTTTTGGTTCTGATAACGATTCATAATGTGGGCCGTACCCCCGATATAAACCATGTGTAATAGCTGACCGACAAGACCTGTTACATGAAACAATGGAACTGCTATTAATGTTTTTAAGTCGTGGTGAGTTTGAAATATTTGTTGGTAGTTCATTAAGCTGTGGATTACATTGATGTGACTAAGGATCGCCCCTTTTGGCTTTCCTGTTGTTCCTGAGGTGTATAAAATATATGCGGAATCTGTTTCTTTCACTTCTACTGGTTGATAGGAATATTGATGGTTGAGTAGTTGACTAAATAAATAATCATGGTCCAGATAAAAAATTGATTCTTCATCTGGCAATGACGACTGGTGAACTGATTTAATTTGTTCTACTTCTTGCTGATAGCCTCCCTCAGACATTAAAACTTTGATATCTGAATGTGTTAATATGTAACTCTTTTCCTCGACGCTTAATTTAACATTCACAGGTACCATAATTGCACCGACCTTCGAGCAGGCAAAGAGAATAGGGACAAATTGATACCGATTCCCTATAACAGTTGCTATACGGTCTCCTGGTTTTACTAAACATTCATTCTGAAGATAGGCTGCAATCTTTGTAGAATACTCATCTAATTCCCTATAAGTTAGACTGATTTCTTCAGATACAATCGCCTCCTTCTCAGGGAACTTTTGAACACTTTGACTTAAGACCTCGTTAAGGTTTTCAGGCCGTTCTTCAAAAACTTTAATTCCAGACCTATTAAATAAATCAATCTCTTGTACGATCATACTTTACTCCTTTCATCTTAAAATTTTCATTATATAGTCAAAATAAATATCCTTTAACTCTTGTTTATTAAGCGTTCCATCAGGTCGATACCACTGTTGAATCCAGTTCATTGATCCTAATATAAATAAACGAGCTATTTTTGGGTCTTTAGGTGAAAATTCACCTTTTTGTACCCCGTCTGCGATCACAGAGTCGAATAATTCTTCATATTCCTTTCTTAACTTTAATACTAGTGGTAATTTCTCCCCTGCAAAGAAACGCTTTGGTTCCATAATTAGATTAAATGTTTCCTTTTGTTCAACAGCGTACTCAATATGTAGGCTGACCATTTCATAGAAAGTTTCAGTTGGAGATAGGCCTCTATTTAAGATGTCATGGTGATCTTCAATTGCTTGCGATAATGTAAAGTTATGACATTGATACATTAAATCACTCTTATTTTTGAAATAATAATAAAGTGAGCCTTTCGTCATCAGTAACTCAGAAGCTATTTCTTCCATTGTTGTTCCACTGTACCCTCGTCTTTTAATAATGCTAATAGCTGCTTGTAGAATTTGTTCTCTTTTACGTTTCATTTTTCGTTCTGTTAAATTCACTTACTACCACCCACCTCTAGAAAGCGTTTTCATTTTTGAATGTATGTTTAAAATTTGAACTTAATTCATTAATCTGAAAATTCTATATTTATTGAATATCATATCACCACGATTAGGCTAATGCAATACTTTTTTAAACTATGTTTAAAAATTAAATATCAGTTTAATTTTCTGTTAAAAAAATTGAACTGATCAATATCAGTTCAATTCTCTTCTATGCATACATGACCTTAACATTAACTAAAAATCTCAGGGTCTGGGCCAGTACGCTCATTCTTATTTAATTGATTCAAGCTTTCAACCTCTTCTGCTGTTAGGCTAAAATCAAAAATTTGACTATTTTCAATAATACGATCTTTATTTACAGACTTAGGTATCGTAATGACATTCGTATCAATATCCCAGCGAAGAATAATTTGTGCTGGCGTTTTCCCGTATTTCTCTGCAAGACTCTGAATGGTCTCATCCTTAAAAATCTGTCCCCGTTTTAATGGTGACCAAGCCTCTACTTGGATCTCTTCACTTTCACAAAAAGCTTTGACCTCCTTTTGAGTCAGGTGAGGGTGATACTCAATTTGATTTACTGTAGGCTTCACATTCGCCTGGTTCATCAACTTCTCAAGATGGTGGATGTTAAAGTTACTAACCCCGATTGCACGGATTAACTTCTCATCATAAAGACGTTCCATCGCCTTCCATGTATCTTTAAAGAGATCTCCAACTGGCCAATGGATTAAATAGAGGTCCAAATAATCAAAATTAAGGCGTTTTAGGCTTCGCTCAAATGCTCGAAGTGTCTCATCATACCCTTGTTCCTCGTTCCAAACCTTTGATGTAACGAAAATTTCCTCTCGATTGGTAGATGACTCCTTAACTCCTGCACCGACCCCGTCTTCATTATCGTAATAAGAGGCCGTATCGATTAATCGGTAGCCATGATCAATCGCTGTTCTTACGCTATCTCTTGCGTCAGCATCTTCCCAAACTTTATATACACCTAAGCCAAACCCAGGCATCTTGACACCATTATTCAGTGTCTTAACCACGTTTAATAGTTCGTTTCCCATCGAATCCTCCTTCAAAATCATTCATGACTAGAATCTTGCTTCAATGTCTCGCCTTTCAATGTCACGTTTACTCATACCGTCCTCAATGTCACGCTCTCTGTGAGCAATTCTACTAGAAGCATTAGCTGCAATGCTACCTACAATGTCATCTAAAAATGTATGACATTGGCCACTGTTTTTAGTATCTAATTTCTCAATAATTCCCACTTTGGCTTTATCTAAATGACCAAAAGTAGTCACTGAAATACTTCCATACCCTAAAGCTGCCCCTAGAGCAATAGTTTCATCAACACCAAAAAGCCCCTCATCTTGAGCAACTAACGATTGTAATGGTTCAGAGAGTTTTCCTTGTTCAGCTAAAACATCTAATTCTACACCAACAAGAATCGCATGCTGGATCTCTCTTTTTTCTAAAACACGGTCAACACTATCTATACATTCTTCTAAAGTTAACATTTCATTGTAAGGTTTTTGCATTTGATAAACGATTTCTGCAATACTAGTAACAGAGACACCTCGTTTTTCAAGGTAATCACGAGCAGCTTTTTCGACTTCTTGACTTTTTATATGGTTTGAATAAGTCGTCATTATAACTCCCCCTTTTACTAATTATACCATGTGAAGGTTAACAGAGAAATCGAAATATTCGCGATAAAGTGAAAATATGTTAAACTAATAAAATGATAACACAACTGGAGGTCTTCAACTTGGGTAGAGATGGATCAATGGTTGAACGCGTAATCGATAGTGAATATCTTGATGAAGAAATCACACTTAACATTTACCGTCCAGAAAATTACTCACCATTATATAAGTACTATCTGTGTATCGTTCAAGATGGTGATGACTATTATCAGTTAGGTCGTCTGGCAAATGTAAGTGATGAACTACATAAAGAAGGTAAAATCGAAAATACCATCTTTTGTGGGATACATTATAAAGATCGAGAGGACCGGTGGGATAAATTCCACCCTGATAGTGATAAGCAAGCTGCGTACATTAAGTTTTTACGCTTTGAGGTGGTTCCCATCCTAGACCGTGAGCTTCCAAGCTACCACGTAAAATCTTGTCGAGCCTTAATGGGGGATTCATTAGGTGGTACCGTTTCTCTAATGACTGCACTAACATATCCAAACACATTTGGGAAAGTTATTATGCAATCACCATATGTGGATGAGCGCTTAAAGAATATGGTTCAAGAATCTGATGAAATCGATACGATGTCTATTTACCATTCAATTGGTGATGATGAAGAAGAAGTAGAGACCACGTTTGGTGACATTGATGATTTTTTCCACCCTAATCGTGAGTTAAATAAGTTACTTAAAGATAAAGTCAGTGACTATACGTATAAAGAGTTAGAAGGTGACCACACATGGAAGCAGTGGCAAGCTGGGTTACCAGACGCTATTAGGGATATTTTCCGAAAATAAGCAAAATGAAGGGGCTTATTTTTGCCCATTTTCTGTTATAATAAAATTTATACTTCATTAATCTAAACAATCGGAGAACAATAATTGAAAACATGGAGGGATTTACTATGACTTCTGTAAACTATGGCATTGCTATATTTCCATCAAAAGAAGTACAAGACATCGCAAACTCATACCGTATGCGTTATGATCCTAGGTACTCTTTAATTCCACCACACATTACTTTAAAAGAAAGATTCCAGGCTTCACAAGAGAGAATTGATCAAGTTGCTGAAGAGTGCCAAAAACTTGCAAACGAAATGATGCCATTTGATATTGAGATTAATCGTGTTAGTTCATTTAGCCCGGTGACACATACGGTTTATTTACGTGTTGAAGACCACGAGAGCTTAACTTACTTAAACGAAAAGATGCACGAGGAGCCTTTCCCAGGTGAACGCCAGCATAAATTTGTTCCTCATATCACGATTAGTCAAGACCTATCAGAGGATGAGCATTCTGATGTTTACGGTAGCTTAAGAATGAATACTTTTGATATTAAAGATACGGTTGACCGTTTCCAGCTTCTTTATGAGCTTGAAGATGGTAGCTGGACAGTTTATGAAACGTTTAAATTTGGCGAAGATTGCTAAACGATTGAATATGTAAGGGGAAATACGACATGTTAAATGTACAGAAAGTAGAAACTAAAAGACAATTAGACGAAGCATATGATATTAGAAAAATTGTGTTTGTAGAAGAACAAAAAGTACCAATCGAAGAAGAAATGGATGAACATGATGATACGGCTACACATTTTATCGGTTATAACTTAGAGCGTCGTCCCGTTGCAGCAAGCAGACTTAGGTTAGTTGATGAGTACGGTAAACTAGAACGGATTTGTGTATTAAAAGAAGAACGTGACCATGGTTATGGCAGAGATATCATTTTAGCCATGGAAGATCATGTGAAATCGAAAGGATTTGCGAAAACAAAGTTAAACGCGCAAACCTATGCTGAAGAATTTTACAAAAAACTTGGTTATGAAACAGTTTCTTGCGAATTTATGGATGCAGGTATTCCACACGTAACCATGGTTAAAAATTTATAAGCGAATAAAAAGCTTTCAAGCCCCCTGAACTGCACCCCAAAAAGTGGACAGTATTAAAAAAACTACGCAGCTAAAAGGTGATCCCGATACTGATTC
>NZ_JABXWU010000011.1 GCF_014595945.1 Alkalibacillus aidingensis | reverse complement strand
ACAGCAGTTAAGCTCTCTAGCGCCGATGGTAGTTGGGGTTTTTCCCCTGCGAGAGTAGGACGCTGCCGGGCAATTCATTTAATATAGTCAAGAAGAGTATTGTCTTCTTGGCTTTTTTTGTTTATCATTGATTAAACACCTACGATAATACATAAAAACTTATCTAGCAATTTAGACTTTTCTTTTTTGGTTCCTATAAACTATTAGTTATGATTATTAGGATTCACAAACATGTATTAGTTCCTTGTTTCGTGTTTTTCTATTGTGAGCAGCATCATTTACTATTTCGTACGATATATTAATATAGGATGAAATATAGGTTGTCAGGGGGGATGGATGTGTTTGATTTAACTGCTTTGTTTGGGGAGAATTTTGACGTGATGGTGTATCGTGTTCTCCTTGCAACTGTATTGTGTGGATTAATTGGCTTTGAGCGTGAGTTAAAAAAGCATTCAGCAGGATTTCGTACACATATATTAGTTGGAGTAGGTGCATGTGTAATGATGCTACTGTCTTTATATGGTTTTGATTCGTACATATCAGAGCATCATACCATCCGTTTTGATCCTGCGCGTATTCCCTCCTATGTTATTAGTGGTATTGGCTTTTTAGGTGCTGGAACTATCATAGTTCACGGTGTCACCATTCGGGGGTTAACAACAGCTGCTTCTATTTGGACAGTGGCAGGTCTAGGGCTTGTAATAGGTGCAGGGATGTATGCATTAGCAATCTTTGCAACAGCTGTAGTTTTACTAAGTTTGATCTTCTTAAATTCTTTTGAAAATATTTTTACTAAGAAAAAATCTGATAATTGGGTACACCTATTAGTTAAGCAGGATGTTCATGTCGGAAATGTTTTAGAGATATTCGATGAATTTGATTTACTTATTAAAAGAATGGAAATCGAAAGTGAGAATCCTGAGCAAAGAAACATTTATATTGAGTTAGAAAAAAATCAACAATTTAACCGTAATGATTTGTTAGACCGAATCAGTAAGTTGGACCATGTAACGTATATTTATGAAAGATAAAAACTCTGCAGATGCAGAGTTTTTTTGTCGATTTTGTATGGAAAGCAAAATGTTTGCAAAAGATTAGTTAGTGGGTATAATATAATTATAGTCAAAGATAGTCAAAGTCAAAGGTCTTTGAACTCTTCGAAGACAAAATAGTTGTTGGTTCGAAGGAGGGATTAATGGGTGAGGAATATTTCAGACGTTATTGAGGCCTATTTAAAAAAGATTATACAATCAAGCAATAGTGATGTTGTTGAGCTAAAACGTAGTGAAATTGCTGACCGATTTGAGTGTGTTCCTTCGCAAATCAACTATGTGATTAAAACGCGTTTTACACTAGAAAAAGGGTACCTCGTCGAGAGTAAGAGAGGTGGCGGAGGATATATAAGAATCATTCGTTTAAAACCAAAATCGAAGCAAGAGCTAATTGATGAAATGGGTGTAGTTAGCAATCAGCCGTTATCTCAGCAATCCAGTTTCGATTTAGTTGAAAGGTTAAAAGAAGAAAATTTGATTACTGAAAGGGAAGCAAGATTAATGAGACGAATTATGCATAGAGATATCTTAATGGTTCCATTACCTGAAAGAGACCAAATTCGCTCAAAAATATTTAAGGAATTACTAACAACGATCAAGATGCATGATTGATTGGAGGGGTGATGATGAAGTGTCAGAAATGCCAAGAAAATGAGGCTTCTGTTCATTACACACAGGTTGTTAATGGTCAAAAGAAAGAGACTCATATGTGTGAGCAATGTGCACAACAAGAGGGGTATATGAATTTTACTGACGATGGTTTATCATTTCACCAGTTTTTAACGAGTATGTTTCCGTTTGATCAATCGTTTAGTCAACAACAAAAAGTTCAAACGAATGAAATCGTTCGTTGTGATGGTTGTGGTTTAACTTACCAGGAGTTCCGTAGTAAGGGGAAGTTTGGGTGCAGTCAATGTTACCAAACGTTTGAATCCTATATTACACCTATTTTTAAAAGGGTTCATAGTGGTAATACTGAACATGTAGGGAAAATCCCGAAGCGAATCGGAGGTACTCTACACAAACAACGTGAGTTAGATCAATTAAAAAAACAGCTAAGTGAGTTAATAGAAAAAGAGGCTTTTGAAGAGGCTGCTAAGGTGAGAGATCAAATTCGAACGTTAAAAAGAGATTTAGATGCTGAACAGCAAGGCGGTGATGCGTAATGTCATTACAAGATTTTATCAATGATGCGATCAGTCCTTGGATGAATACAGAAGGTGATGATAGTGACATTGTATTAAGTAGTCGCATTCGTTTAGCACGCAACCTAGATCAAGTGGCTTTTCCGACAAGTGATGAATCAGATTCCATGCAAAGAGTGCTACAACACGTTGAACAAGAATATAATCAGCAATCGTTTGAGTCGTTTAAGCAGTTTCAACTTGTTAAAATGAATGAGTTAAAACCTATAGAAAAAAGGGTATTAGTTGAAAAGCATTTAATTAGTCCTAGCTTAGCAGAGAATACCGATACTGGTGGTGTATTAATATCTGAAAATGAGCAGGCATCCGTGATGATCAACGAAGAAGATCATTTACGTATTCAAGTTTATTTCCCTGGTTTTGAGTTATCCAAAGCACTGGAGCAAGCTCAAGACTTAGATGATTGGTTTGAAGAAAGGACACGGTATGCTTTTGATGAGACTCGAGGTTATTTAACAAGTTGTCCAACGAATGTCGGAACAGGTTTGCGCGCTTCTGTTATGATGCATCTACCTGCCTTAACCATGACTAATCAAATGAATCAAATTGTTCCTGAAATTAATAAGTTAGGGTTAGTTGTTCGTGGAATATACGGTGAAGGTAGTGAAGCGTTAGGTCAGCTTTATCAGATTTCTAATCAAATAACATTAGGTAAGTCTGAAGAAGATATAGTTGAAGATCTTAAAAGTGTTGTCAAACAAGTGATAGAAAGTGAAAGAAGAGCAAGGCAATGGGTTATGCAGCAGTCAGGAGTGCAGCTGGAAGACCGAATTTTCCGTTCCTATGGTGTATTAGCCCACAGCAGAATCATAGAATCAAAAGAGGCAGCTAAATGCTTGTCCGATGTTAGATTAGGAATAGATTTAGGATTAATTAAAAACATCTCAAAGAACATATTAAATGAATTAATGGTTTTAACTCAGCCGGGCTTTTTACAGCATTATGCCAAAAAAACACTCCAACCCAATGAGAGGGACTTTTTCAGAGCAAATCTAATACGTGAAAGATTACAATTGGAGCAGTATTGATTTATAAAGGAGGTCATACAGATGATGTTTGGAAGATTCACTGAACGCGCTCAAAAGGTACTTGCGCTATCGCAAGAAGAGGCGGTTCGATTAGGGCATAACAATATTGGCACAGAGCATATATTACTAGGGTTAGTTAAAGAAGGTGATGGAATTGCTGCTAAGGCTCTTCAATCACTTAATGTGACTGCCGAACAAATCCAAGAAGAAGTTGAACAGTTAATAGGCACAGGGCAAAATAATTCTCAAACGATCCATTACACACCACGCGCTAAAAAGGTCATTGAATTATCTATGGATGAGGCCCGTAAATTAAACCATTCTTATGTCGGTACAGAACATATTCTCCTAGGTTTAATTCGAGAAGGTGAAGGTGTTGCTGCTCGTGTATTTAATAACTTAGGGATCAGCCTAAATAAAGCGCGTCAGCAAGTGCTACAGCTGTTAGGAAGCAATGAATCGACTTCAAATCAGCGTCAGCAAAAACAATCCAATAACGCTAATACACCTACACTAGATTCATTAGCTCGAGACTTAACATCTGTAGCTAGAGAAGGTGGCATTGATCCAGTAATTGGCCGTGGTAAAGAAATAGAACGGGTGATTCAGGTTCTAAGTCGCCGCAGAAAAAACAACCCAGTCCTTATTGGTGAACCAGGTGTAGGTAAGACAGCTATTGCAGAAGGCTTAGCTCAACAAATTGTTAATAATGAGGTGCCTGAGATCTTACGTGATAAACGTGTAATGACATTAGATATGGGAACGGTTGTTGCAGGTACAAAATACCGAGGCGAATTTGAAGATCGCCTAAAAAAAGTGATGGAAGAAATTCGTCAAGCACGTAACATCATATTGTTCATTGATGAACTTCATACGTTGATTGGAGCTGGAGGAGCAGAAGGTGCGATTGATGCATCAAACATCTTAAAACCAGCTCTAGCACGAGGAGACTTACAATGTATTGGTGCCACAACATTAGATGAATACCGTAAGTATATTGAAAAAGATGCAGCACTAGAGCGTCGTTTCCAACCTATACAAGTAGATGAACCAACACCAGAAGAATCACAGCAAATATTAGAGGGATTAAGAGATCGTTATGAAGCACATCACCGCGTAACGATTTCAGATGAAGCGATTGAAAGTGCCGTTCGGTTGTCTGACCGCTATATCACCGATCGTTTCTTACCAGATAAAGCGATTGATTTAATTGATGAGGCTGCATCACGCGTGAGACTGAGAAGCTATACAGCACCACCTAACCTAAAAGAGCTAGAGCAAAAGCTTGAAGAAGTTAAGAAGGAGAAGGATGCGGCTGTTCAAAGTCAAGAATTTGAAAAAGCAGCTTCCTTACGTGATAAAGAACAAAAACTAAAAGACGAATTAACTAAAACAAAAGAACAATGGAAAGAAAAACAAGGAAAAGAAAGCTCAGAAGTGACGTTAGATGATATTGCCCATGTTGTATCTACATGGACTGGTGTGCCGGTTTCCAAATTAGCAAAAGATGATAAGGAAAAACTGCTTAACCTAGAAGAGACGTTGCATGATCGTGTTATTGGTCAGGACGAAGCTGTTAAAGCAGTTTCTAAGGCGATTCGTCGTGCTCGTGCTGGGCTAAAGGACCCTAAACGTCCAATTGGATCCTTCATTTTCCTTGGCCCAACAGGTGTCGGTAAAACGGAATTAGCTAGAGCATTGGCATCATCAATGTTTGGTGATGAAGATGCAATGATTCGTATTGACATGTCTGAATACATGGAAAAACATGCGACTTCACGTCTAGTTGGTTCTCCTCCTGGTTATGTCGGTTATGATGAAGGAGGACAACTAACTGAGAAAGTTCGTACAAAACCATACTCAGTGATTCTATTGGATGAGGTTGAAAAAGCGCATCCGGAAGTATTTAATATCCTATTACAAGTGCTAGAAGATGGCCGATTAACAGACTCTAAAGGTCGGGTTGTTGACTTCCGTAACACCGTATTAATTATGACTTCAAATGTTGGTGCACATGAGTTGAAGCGCCAGAAGTATGTAGGCTTTAGCCTTGATGATCAACAGCATGATTATGCTCAGATGAAGTCTAAAGTAATGGAAGAGCTGAAAAAAGCATTTCGACCAGAGTTCCTAAACCGAATTGATGAAACCATTGTCTTCCACTCTCTAGAAGAGAAACACATTCAGGAGATTGTACAACTTATGGTTAAGCAACTTCAAAATCGTCTAATTGACAACGACATTAATTTCACGCTGACAGAAAAAGCAATTAAGAAAATTGCTGATGAGGGCATGGATTTAGAATATGGTGCTAGACCATTACGTCGTTCGATCCAAAAGAATGTAGAAGACTTCCTTTCCGAAGAATTATTACGAGGTACTATCAAGACGGGGCAAACAGTAGAAATAGATGTGAATGATGAAGGTGAATTCTATATATCATCGACTAAGCAACTAGAAACAACAGAAGAATAGATGAAGTGAAGCAGCCGGGTATCAATCAGTCATATCCGGCTGTTTTTTATTGTGCTAAGATGGGGTTAAGACATATAGAAAGGAAGTCAGGCAATGGCAAAGGCAAAAGTTGTTTTTTATTGTCAAGAATGTGGATATGAATCACCTAAATGGATGGGTAAATGCCCGGGGTGTAATCAATGGAATAGCCTAGTAGAGGAGAAAATTTCATCAAACAAGTCAAATCGTCATGCACTTGGAAGTAATGATAGTAACCGGCGAAAAAAACCACAATCCATTAATAAAGTGTCCTCGAAAGAAGAAGCACGTGTGACCACAAGGATGGGTGAACTTAATCGTGTCTTAGGTGGTGGAGTAGTACCTGGATCATTAGTGTTAATTGGTGGAGATCCGGGAATAGGTAAATCAACCTTGTTACTACAATTATCCTCCGAAATCGCTCATATGAATTTAAGTGTTCTTTATATATCTGGTGAGGAGTCTGAAAAACAAACCAAGCTAAGAGCAGACAGATTAGCGGTCAGTGAAAACGAATTATATATTATGGCAGAGACAAACTTAGAACATGTAATTGATGCAATAGATTCAATGAATCCATCCTTTGTCGTAATTGACTCTATTCAAACAGTTTATCACGAGGCAGTGACCTCAGCTCCGGGTTCAGTCTCACAGGTGCGTGAATGTACAAGCGCTCTGATGAAGGTTGCTAAGACTAAAGGTATCCCTATTTTTATTGTTGGTCATGTGACAAAAGAAGGGGCGATTGCCGGCCCTAGATTATTAGAGCATATGGTAGATACAGTCTTATATTTTGAGGGTGAACGTCACCACACGTTTAGAATACTTAGAAGTGTAAAAAACAGGTTCGGTAGCACTCATGAAATGGGGATCTTTGAGATGAAAGAGCAAGGGTTAGTCGAAGTTAATAATCCTTCAGAGATCTTTTTAGAAGAACGTTCCCAAGGTGTTGCAGGTTCAACTGTAGTAGCTTCATTGGAAGGAACCAGACCGATGTTAGTTGAGATTCAAGCCTTAATTTCCCCTACTCAATTTGGTCATTCAAGGAGAATGGCGACAGGTCTTGACCATAACCGAGTTCCGTTATTAATGGCAGTGCTTGAAAAGCGTGCAGGGTTACTATTACAAAACCAGGATGCCTATGTAAAGGTAGCAGGTGGAGTGAAGCTGGATGAGCCAGCCATAGACCTAGCCGTTGCAATTAGTATAGCTTCAAGCTTCCGAGACCAACCGACACGCCCAGATGATGTGTTGATCGGAGAAGTTGGTCTAACTGGTGAGGTTAGACGAGTATCACGCATTGAACAACGAGTACAAGAGGCACATAAATTAGGCTTTAAACGCATTATTTTACCAAGTAAAAATCTAGGGGGATTTACACCACCAAAAGGGGTGGAATTAGTGGGTGTAGATTCAGTACAAGAGGCATTAAAGGTCAGCTTAGATTAAATTATGACAAAAATATTATTTTGTAACACAATTGACATACAATCAAAACTAGTGATATAATATTAGAATTTTACTTTGACGGTATTTAAATAATCATGGTATAATTTTACCCTAGTAATCATTTATAGATATTTTTGCTTATTTTCACAAATAAGGTTGGTGAGAATAGTTTCTAGGAGGTGCAAAAGGTGTTAAAGAAGATTATACAGCTGTTTATGGTTATAGCTGGTGGTATGCTAGGCTATTTATATTTTCCTGATTTAGCTGGGCTAGCAGGCTTTGAACAACCAAGTTGGTTAATTCCTTACTTTGGTTTAGTGATTGGTGCAATTATATTATTTTTATTAACATTTTGGTTAGTTGATTATATTGTAGATTTCCTTAAAATTATTGAAGAAAAGCTTGTTAGAATTCCAGTTGCAGATTTATTGTTTGGTAGCTTAGGATTAATTGTCGGTCTTATCATTGCATTTTTAGTAAATATTTATCTACAAGGTATGGAAATGCCGATCGTTTCTGAGATCCTTCCATTGTTTGTTACGGTGATTTTAGGTTATCTAGGATTTCAAGTCGGTTTCAAACGTCGCAATGAATTTGTGGGATTGTTAACAGTCCGTAAAGGTGATAAAGGAAAAGAAATCGGTTTAAAAACAGAGGATGATCTGACAATTCGCCCTAAAATTCTCGATACAAGTGTGATTATTGATGGGAGAATAGCGGATATATGCGAAACTCAATTTCTTGAGGGATCTATTATCATCCCTCATTTCGTCCTGGAAGAACTCCAACATATCGCAGACTCTTCAGATGTACTCAAACGCAATCGAGGTAGACGTGGTCTTGATATCCTTAATCGATTACAAAAAGAAGTTCCTGTTGATGTGCAGATTTACGAGGGTGATTTTGAAGACATCCATGAAGTAGATAGTAAGTTAGTTAAATTAACTAAGTTATTAGATGGCGTTCTTGTTACGAATGATTTTAACTTAAACAAAGTATCGGAGTTTCAAAATGTGACCGTCTTAAACATCAATGATTTAGCTAACGCTGTGAAACCGGTTGTTTTACCTGGTGAGGAAATGAATGTTCATGTCATCAAAGCTGGTAAGGAGGATAAACAAGGTGTTGCTTATTTAGATGACGGAACGATGATTGTTGTTGAAGAAGGTAAAAATTATATTGGTGATGCCATTGACGTAATTGTGACTAGTGTCTTACAAACATCAGCTGGTAGAATGATATTTGCCAAACCAAAAGCGATGGGAAAAGCACAATAGAGCCTTTTTCTTATAAAATATGTTTGAATAGATAGAGAGGGTTGGCGACCAATTATTTGTGAAAACGAATGTTGGTACGAAGTCAGCCCTTTCTTATGTATTTTCTTACGGAATAGGGGACTATATAAATGGGAAACTATCAAGCAATTATTTTAGCAGCCGGACAAGGTAAACGTATGAAGGCAGGAAAGAATAAACAGTTAATCATGTTAGGTGATCGCCCGTTAATTGCTCACACGTTAGCAGTTTTTGAGAACGACCCTTGGTGTCAGTTCATTTATTTAGTAGTACATCCAGATGAACAAGCAACGATGAAAGAGGTCATTGAAAGATATCAGTTTCAGAAAATTAAACAAGTAGTCCTTGGTGGTAAGGAAAGACAAGATAGTGTGCGAGCGGCTGTTAAAGCGTTGAAGGATTCTCTGATTACTTTTGTACATGATGGTGCCCGTCCATTTGTTACACAGGAGGAACTTCACCGATTATATAATGAAACTAAACAGCAAGAAGCGGCATTATTGGCTGTTCCAGTGACAGATACCATTAAACAGGTGAATCAAGGGGAAGTAAAGACGCTTAACCGTGATCAGCTGTACTCTGCTCAGACACCACAAGCGTTTTCGTTTAACGTTTTAAAGAAAGCTCACGAATATGCAGAAACTGAGGAAGTCTTAGCGACAGATGATGTTGCCTTACTAGAATTCATTGGCTATAACCCTTCTATTGTTGAAGGAAGCTACAATAACTTCAAGTTAACGACACCTGAAGATATACAAAAGGCTGAAAATATGCTAAAAATAAATAGGCAAGAAATGAACAAGGAGGAACCATCATTGCTTCGGATTGGACATGGATTTGATGTACATCAACTAGTTGAAGGTCGACCGTGTATCATTGGTGGGGTGACGATTCCATATGAGAAAGGTCTCTTAGGTCACTCGGATGCAGACGTGTTATTACATACAGTTGCTGATGCATTGTTAGGGACGATTGGAGCAGGCGATATTGGTAAGCATTTTCCTGACGATGACCCTAAGTATAAACATTTTGACTCGAAAGAATTGCTGAAGGAAGTTTGGGAAAAGGTTAAGCAAGAGGGTTATACTTTAGGGAATGTGGATTGTACTATTATGGCACAAGCACCTAAAATGTCCCCGTACATAGAAGAGATGAGAACTAATATTGCTAAGCTGCTAAATGCCGAAAAAGATCAGGTGAATGTTAAAGCGACAACGACTGAAAAATTGGGTTTTACCGGTCGTGGAGAAGGAATTGCATCACAAGCAGTCGTATTAGTACAACGTCAAGACTAGTTTATGTAAAATATAAATTAAGATGTATTTTCGGAAAGGAGAACAAAAGTTATGACTGAACAACAAGTACGTGTTCGTTATGCACCTAGTCCAACAGGTCATTTGCATATCGGAAACGCAAGAACTGCATTATTCAATTACTTATTTGCAAGAAGTACGGGTGGAAAATTTATTATCCGAATTGAAGATACAGACCAAAAGCGAAATGTAGAAGGTGGAGACATTGGTCAGTTAAAGTACCTTAAGTGGCTTGGCATTGATTGGGATGAGAGTGTTGATGTTGGTGGTGATTATGGTCCTTATCGCCAGATGGACCGTTTGCACATCTATAAAAAGTATGCCGATGAACTTCTTGAGCGTGGCTTAGCTTACAAATGTTACATGACAGAAGAAGAGTTGGAGCAAGAGCGTGAAGAACAGCGAGCGAAAGGACAGGTCCCAAAATACTCTGGAGCCCATCGCGAGTTAACGGCTGAAGAGATTGAAGCATTTGAGGGTGAGGGGCGCCAACCTAGTATTCGAATCCGTGTTCCTGAAAATGAAACATATACGTTTAATGACATCGTTAAAAAGAATATTACATTTGAATCAAGCGACTTTGGCGATTGGGTCATCATGAAAAAAGACGGAACACCAACCTATAACTTTGCGTGTGCGATCGATGACTACTTAATGAAAATCACTCACGTATTACGTGGGGAAGATCATATTTCTAATACACCTAAGCAAATGATGGTTTATCGTGCATTCGGTTGGGAAGTACCAACATTTGCTCACATGACTTTGATTGTCAATGAGGAGCGCAAGAAACTAAGTAAACGTGATGAAAGTATCATTCAATTCATTGAACAGTATGCTGATTTAGGGTACTTGCCTGAAGCTTTATTCAACTTTATTACCCTACTGGGTTGGTCCCCTTCTGGAGAAGAGGAGTTATTTACTAAAGAACAATTCATCGAAATCTTTGATCCAGAGCGTTTATCCACTTCACCTGCGGTATTTGATACTGGCAAACTAAAATGGATGAACAATCAATACATTAAAGAAAGCTCCAATGAACGTGTAATTGACTTAACATTGCCACACTTAATTGAAGCAGGCAAAGTAGAGGAGTCTATGGATGAGTCTACAAGAAAGTGGGTCGAAGAATTAATCGCGTTATATCATAATCAGCTTAATTATGGGGCAGAAATTGTTGAGTTAACTGAACTGTTCTTCAAAAAAGAAATAAACTATAATGAAGAGTGTATGGAAGTATTAAATCAAGAACATGTTCCAGATATGTTAACCCATTTCAAAACGGAAATTGAAGCTTTAGAGGAACTAACCCCTGAAGATGTTAAGGCCGCGATTAAAGCGACGCAGAAGGCTACAGGTAATAAGGGTAAGAAGTTGTTTATGCCAATTCGAGTAGCAACAACAGCTCAAACACATGGTCCAGAGTTACCTAATGCGATTTACTTGCTCGGAAAATCAACGGTGATCCATCGTTTAGAGCAGTTATTAAGTCAGTTAAAACATTCGTCATAACGAACACTTATTGCATATAATAGCCATATATATATAAACGTTGATGAGGAAAAGTAAAATACATCAACCTAATGACAGAGATAGCTGTGATGCTGAGAGCAGCTTTTAGGTTCGTATTTGAAATGCCCCTCTGAGTCTTCATTCGAAAAGGGTAGTAGAATGAAGCGGTTAGCCGCGTTAAAGGCATAAAGAGTTGAGAGGTTATACCTCTAAACAGAGTGGAACCGCGTGGTCGAAGCGTCTCTGTCTATATTAATAGACAGAGGCGTTTTTTAGTTTTTTCGACCTCCTTCTCTTAATTGAGTTACCTCAGAACAGCAACAAGGAGGGATAGGGTGTTTAAGTTCTTAAAGTTGTTAAAAGAGGATGTAGATGTAGTGTTTGACCAAGATCCTGCTGCGAGAAACCGGATTGAAGTGATTTTAACTTATGCCGGTGTGCATGCAATTTGGGCTCACCGAGTAGCTCATGGCTTTCATAAACGGAAAATGTATTTTATTGCTCGGTTGATTTCACAAATTAGTCGGTTCTTTACCGGCATTGAAATACATCCTGGTGCTAAAATTGGTAAACGATTTTTTATCGACCATGGGATGGGTGTTGTAATTGGAGAAACGTGCGAAATTGGTGACAATGTAACCATTTATCAGGGTGTAACACTAGGGGGAACAGGTAAAGAGGCCGGAAAACGTCATCCGACGCTTAAGGATAATGTTTTGGTCGCAACAGGTGCAAAGGTGCTCGGATCAATTACAATCGATGAACATTCTAAGATCGGAGCCGGTTCTGTTGTTTTAAAGGATGTACCTAAGTATTCAACTGTTGTGGGAATTCCAGGACATATTGTTGTGCAAAATGGAGTCAAGGTTAGAAAGGATTTGGACCATCACAAACTGCCTGACCCAGTAGCAGAAAAGTGTAACATGCTAGAGCAGAAGATTGCACAGTTACAGGATGAGTTGAAAGAACTGAAAGGGGATGAATATCATGACCATTAAATTATATAATTCATTAACTCGTCAGAAGGAAACTTTCAATCCTATAGAGGATCATAAGGTAAAGATGTATGTATGTGGCCCAACCGTTTATAACTATATACATGTAGGTAACGCGCGTCCTGCCATTGTCTTCGATACAGTGAGACGATATTTTGAATATGTCGGTTATGATGTGGAATATGTTTTAAATTTCACTGATGTTGACGATAAATTAATTAAGGCAGCAAACGAACTAGGAGAAGAAGTACCAGACATTGCAGACCGGTTTATTAAAGCGTATAAAGAAGACGTTAGTCAGCTAAATGTAAAAGAAGCGGTTTATCATCCACGAGTTACCGAGACAATGGATGAGATTATTGAATTTATTAAAGGGTTAATAGATCGAGGTTACGCATATGAAGCTGATGGCGATGTTTATTTTAAAACGAGAGCGTTTAATGAGTATGGTAAGTTATCACATCAGTCTATCGATGAACTCCGTACGGGTGCTAGAATTCAAGTGGGTGAAAAGAAAGAGGACCCGTTAGATTTCACTCTATGGAAGGCTGCAAAAGATGGTGAAATTTCATGGAATAGTCCTTGGGGTGAAGGTCGACCAGGTTGGCATATAGAATGCTCAGCTATGGCTAAAAAATATTTAGGTGATACGATTGATATTCATGCTGGTGGTCAAGACTTGTCCTTCCCACACCATGAAAATGAAATTGCACAATCGGAATGCTTAAATGATCAAACATTTGCTAACTATTGGCTTCACAATGGTTATATTCAAATTGATAATGAAAAGATGTCGAAGTCATTAGGTAATTTTATCTTAGTGCATGATTTAGTAGAGAAACACGACCCTAATGTTGTCCGATTCTTTATGTTAAGTGTACACTACCGCAACCCAATCAACTTCAGTGATGAATTGTTAGCAAGTGCTAAAAATAGCTATGATCGAATTAAAACGGCTTATGACAATTTGAGTCATCGACGCAAGGTAAGCATGGATTTAACCGATGGCCAGGAGTGGTTGGATAGAATTGATCGCCATCGCCAAACATTTAAGCAGGAAATGAATGATGATTTTAATACAGCAAATGCGATTTCTGTATTATTTGAGTTAGCAAAGGATGCCAATCTTTATATGGAAAATGATCAAACTTCAACGGACGTCATCGATCAATTCATGAATTTATTTGATGAGATCACAGCAGTACTTGGATTTCCATTAGCATCTGAAGAGCTTCTGGATGATGATGTAGAAGCATTGATCGAAGAAAGAAATCAAGCAAGAAAAGACCGGGACTTTCAGCGAGCAGATGAGATTAGAGATCAATTAGCTGAATTGGGGATTATATTAGAAGACACTCCACAAGGAACGAGATGGAAAAGACAATGAGTCATGAGATTAACCCGAACCAGATGAAAAGTTTAGCTCTTGCCTATATGGGAGATGTAGTCTATGAAAAGTATATACGAGAGTATTTGATTCAAAAGGGTGAGGTTAAGCCACAAGCTTTACATCAAATGGCTATATCTTTTGTTTCAGCAAAAGCTCAAGCCTATGTATTAGTCAATTGGCTTGAAGATGATTTATTAACAAAACAAGAACAGGCGATTGTAAGGCGTGGTCGTAATGCTAAATCTAACGTTCCTAAGAGTACTGATGTTCAGACATATCGTTATAGTACCGCGTTTGAAGCTTTGATTGGGTATTTATATTTTAACGAAGAATATGATCGCTTAGATTACTTAATATCACAAGCTATTTTAGATATTGAAGAAAGGGGCTAGTATGGATGAGTGAAGAGTGGATTACCGGTAAGAATCCTGTGTTAGAAACATTGAAGTCTGGTCGTTCAGTCAATAAAGTTTTAGTTTTAGAAACGATGAAGCCTCAAGTGCAAAAGCAAATTATCAATACAGCTAAACAGCAAGGTGTTCACGTTCAAAAAGTACCAAAGCAAAAACTTGACCCCATCGGCGATCACCACCAGGGAGTGGCTGCGCTTGTAGCTGCTTATGATTATACAACTATAGATGATTTGTTTAAAACAGCGGAAGATCGTCAGGAAGCTCCTTTCTTTATTTTGCTTGACGAATTAGAAGATCCACATAACCTAGGTTCAATCATGCGTACCGCAGATGCAGTTGGTGCGCATGGAATCATTATTCCTAAAAGGCGCTCTGTCCAATTAACACAAACCGTTGCCAAAGCCTCAACGGGTGCTATAGAACATATCCCTGTTTCACGGGTGACTAACATGAATCAAGCGATCGAGGAGTTGAAGGAAAGAGGCGTTTGGGTTGTCGGGACAGATGCGAGTGGTGAACAAGACTATCGCGAATCGGACTACGACATGCCAATTGCACTGGTCATTGGCAGTGAAGGGCGAGGAATCAGTCGATTGGTGGCCAAGAATTGCGATTGGCTTGTGCGAATGCCGATGAGAGGAAATGTGACTTCGTTAAATGCTTCGGTTTCTGCAGGTATTCTAATGTATGAAATTTACCGAAAACGTTTTCCAGTAGGGGATTAAGATGATTGTCTTGATCGTAGACGGCTATAATATGATCGGTGATTGGCCTGAATTAAAAGCATTGCGTGACACCGATCTAGAAGCAGCAAGGACTCGCTTGGTCGAAATGCTTGCAGAATACCAAGCATATACAGGGCATAGAGTGATTGTTGTGTTTGATGCATATACCGTAAGAGACCCAGAAAGAAACTATACGAAATTAAAAGTGAAAATTATCTTTACTAAAGAAAAAGAAACAGCAGATGAAAAGATCGAGAAGTTGGTTAAACAAGTTAAAGATGTGAGAACCAAAGTTTATGTTGCCACTTCAGATTTTGCTGAACAATGGACGATCTTTTCCCAAGGCGCTCTTAGAAAATCAGCTCGTGAATTGCTTATGGAAATTAACGCAATTGACCTTGATATTAAAAAAGATTTAAAGAAGCAAGAGGAAGTTAAACCTAAGGCAAAAATCCCCTTAAGTGATGATGTGTTGAAAACTTTCGAAAAATGGCGGAGAGGAAATAAATAGCAAGATTCAGTTGACTGAAAATTCTAAAACCCTGTATAATGAGTTTATATTTACAGAACTTTTCCGTTTTGTTAAGAGTTTATGACAGTTTACGGTTAAGGTCTATTGACCCGGTTCAGCTTGGGAGGAATCTGTGTGGACATCAAACAAGAAGGTAAAAATCATCAAAATTTATCAGAATTAGAAGATGAGCAACTTGTAGAACTTGTTCAAGAGGGAAATGTACAGGCTTTAGAATATTTGATCAATAAATATCGAAGCTTTGTCAGGGCCAAGGCTAGAACCTATTTTCTAATTGGTGCTGATCGCGAGGATATCATACAAGAAGGGATGATTGGTCTTTATAAAGCGATACGCGATTTTCAGGGGGATAAATTATCATCGTTTAGAATGTTTGCTGAACTATGCGTTACTAGACAAATCATCACGGCTATTAAAACTGCAACGAGACAAAAGCATATTCCGTTAAATTCGTATGTCTCATTGGACAAGCCGATCTACGAAGAAGATTCTGACCGGACACTCATTGACATTATCGCCGAGGACGAAATGGCTGACCCGGAGAAGTTACTAATTAACCGTGAAAAGTATGGTGATATGGAATTTAAAATGCAAGAACTATTAAGTGATCTTGAACGCGAAGTCCTACACCTATATTTAGATGGTCGTTCATACCAAGAGATATCAACGTTATTAAACCGACATGTTAAATCAATCGATAACGCTCTTCAAAGGGTTAAAAGGAAACTTGAAAGATACTTATCAGTAAGCGAAATTTCTTTATAGAGAATGAGTATGAGTAAAATAGTTGACAGGTTTGACATTATACTTATTGCGTGATAGATTATTATAAGTGATAAAATAGGCTAAGAAGAGGGTATCATATGCGAAAAAAAGTAGCTTTAGCCTGCACAGAATGTAACACAAGAAACTATACAACAGAAAAACGTTCACAAACGTCTGAACGAATCGAAATAAAGAAATTTTGTAAACGCTGTGGTAAACACACAATACATCGCGAGACAAAATAGTTGTCGGTAGGTAGCTAGGGGGGACAATCGTGTTTAGCTTTTTAAAAGATGTTAATCGAGAAATGCGTAAAGTTAGTTGGCCTAAGGGAAATGAATTAACACGTTATACAATTATTGTCATCGTGACGGTTCTTTTCGTGACGGTATTCTTTACCGTTGTTGACTTAGGAATCTCTTCAATTTTAGAACTATTGTAGGTTTTAAATGATTGAAATGTTCATAAATGTGATATAATGTTAAAAAGCAAAAAACCCGCTAGCCGGGTTTTTTATAATTTAACGAGAATTTTTACTAGTGATAGTCACCAACTAATCTAATAGACCAAGACGTGATCACATGCGCTTAGTTAGGTTAATATCGAATAGGAGGGAAGGCTAAGAGCCAAAAAGAATGGAAAAGAATTGGTACGTCGTTCACACTTATTCTGGTTATGAGAATAAGGTGAAACTAAACTTAGAGAAGCGAATTGAATCGATGGGGATGGAAGATAAGATCTTCCGTGTGATTGTCCCTGAAGAAGAAGAAACTGAAGTGAAAAATGGTAAACGTAAAACTTCTATGAAGAAGGTGTTTCCTGGGTACGTATTGACTGAGATGATCATGACAGATGATTCTTGGTTCGTTGTTAGAAATACACCGGGAGTGACAGGGTTTGTTGGCTCGACGGGCTCTGGATCAAAGCCAACACCATTATTACCTGATGAAGCGGCGCGCGTCCTTAAGCGTATGGGTGTTCAAGAATCAACTCAAGAAATCGATTTCGAAGTGAAGGAGACTGTTCGTGTAACAGATGGTCCTTTTGCTAATTTCACGGGTACAATTGAAAATATCGATTTAGACAAACAGAAGATCAAAGTTCATGTTAATATGTTTGGTAGAGAAACCCCTGTTGAACTAGAATTTACTCAGATTGAAAAATTGTAATCAATTACTTGCATAATTTGAGGAAAGATGCTAAAATTTTTATGTTTCTTATGGCTTGAAAAAGCTAAGGTATAAAAATGAGTGGGAGGGGAAAAAGAGATCCCCAGTTACCACATCACGGACTTTAAGGAGGTGTGTCTCGTGGCTAAAAAAGTAGTAAACGTCGTCAAACTTCAGATTCCTGCGGGTAAAGCTAACCCAGCTCCACCAGTAGGTCCTGCATTAGGTCAAGCTGGTATTAATATCATGGGATTCTGTAAGGAGTTCAATGCTCAAACACAAGAACAAGCTGGTATGATTATCCCGGTTGAAATTTCGGTTTATGAAGACCGTTCATTTACATTCGTAACCAAAACACCACCGGCTGCAGTACTTCTTAAAAAAGCGGCTGGAATTGAATCAGGTTCTGGTGAGCCTAACCGTAATAAGGTGGCTACAGTTAAGCGTGATCAAGTACGTGAAATCGCTGAAACGAAAATGCCTGATTTAAACGCTGCTGATGTTGATTCAGCTATGCGTATGGTTGAAGGTACTGCTCGTAGTATGGGTATTACGATCGAAGACTAATCCCATCCTATTGATAAGGTGTGCTTTTGGGTTGCGAAAGATAGTCTTTCGCAACCTTTATTACGAGTAAGATTAGAAATTCGAACAGAGGCATAATGGTTAGAATTTGAATAAAGCTAAATAGCTTTAAGCCTCTGACTTCGCCTAAAGGCTCGACTGAAAGCGAGTTTTCTTTAGTGGGAGGTTTAACCGTTAAAACCACATTGAGGAGGAAGTGAAATGGCTAAGAAAGGTAAAAAGTATCAAGAAGCTTTAAAGCTTGTTGACCGCACTAAAGCTTATCAAGCTAGTGAAGCGGTTGAATTAGTAAAGAAAACATCGGTTGCTAGCTTTGATGAAACTGTAGAAGCAGCATTCCGTTTAGGGGTTGACCCTAAGAAAGCTGACCAACAAATCCGCGGAGCAATGGTTTTACCACACGGTACTGGTAAAACTCAACGTGTATTAGTATTCGCTAAAGGCGATAAAGCTAAGGAAGCAGAAGCAGCAGGTGCAGACTATGTTGGTGACGCTGAGTACATCGATCAGATCAACAAAGGTTGGTTCGAGTTCGACGTAGTTGTCGCAACTCCTGATATGATGGCTGAAGTTGGTAAACTTGGTCGAGTACTAGGACCTAAAGGTTTAATGCCTAACCCTAAAACTGGAACTGTTACTTTCGAAATCGAAAAAGCAGTTCAAGAAATTAAGGCGGGTAAAGTAGAATACCGTGTTGATAAAGCTGGGAACGTACATGTTCCGATCGGAAAAGTATCTTTTGACGATCAAAAGCTTGTTGAAAACTTTGAAGCAATTACTGAAACGCTTGTTAAGGCTAAGCCTCAGTCATCAAAAGGAACTTACATGCGTAATGCTTCTATTTCATCTACAATGGGTCCTGGAATTCGTGTAGATGTATCTAGTTACCTACGCAAGTAAAAAAATAGTTGACTTTGGATTGAGCTTTGAATTATAATAACCTTTGTTGTACAAATGAATAATAAATATACCGTAGACAGCAGGAGCTTATAATAAGCTTAAACATTCCTGCCGAGGTGTGTATGAACGTATAAATTGTACGAGTGTGTACAATCTTGTCCAATCATGCCTCCATGTCTACATGGAGGCATTTTTTAATACACAATCACCTTAAGGACGGTATAGACAATTAAACTAGGAGGTGGGAAGATGAGCCAAGTACTAGAGCATAAAAAACAACAGGTTGACATTATTGCAGAGGGTTTTAAGAATAGTAAAACGTCTGTTCTTGTTGATTACCGTGGTTTAAGCGTTGATCAAGTTAATGAACTTCGTAAACAACTACGTGAAGCTGGTGTTGATTTCCGTGTTTACAAAAACACAATGACACGCCGTGCGGTTGAAAAAGCTGGTTTTGAAGGTTTAAACGAAGTGTTAGTAGGACCAACAGCCATTGCATTCTGTGAAGAAGACGCAGTAGCGCCAGCTAAAGTGCTAGGTCAGTTTGCTAAAGATAACGAAGCACTAGAAATTAAAGGTGGAGTTGTTGAAGGTGAAGTAGCAACTGTAGAGCAGTTGAAAGAACTTTCAGAACTACCATCACACGATGGTCTTGTATCTATGCTACTCAGCGTATTGCAAGCACCAGTGCGAAACTTCGCATATGCAACGAAAGCAGTTGCAGAACAGAAAGAAGAAGAGAGCGCTTAATAGCCTCTTAGCCGGATAAAAAATATTAAAACAAATTACAAGGAGGAACTTAATCATGACTAAAGAGCAAATCATTGATGCGATTAAGGAAATGTCAGTTTTAGAATTAAATGATTTAGTAAAAGCAATTGAAGAGGAGTTTGGTGTAACAGCAGCAGCACCAGTTGCAGCAGCAGGTGCAGCAGCAGGCGCGGAAGCAGCTGAGGAAAAAACTGAATTCGACGTTGTATTAGAAGACGCTGGTGCTTCTAAGATCAAAGTTGTTAAAGCAGTTCGTGAAATCACTGGACTTGGCTTAAAAGATGCAAAAGAACTAGTTGATGGCGCACCTGGAACAATTAAAGAAGGTGTAGCTAAAGAAGAAGCAGAAGAAATGAAAGAAAAGCTAGAAGAAACTGGCGCGAAAATCGAATTAAAATAATAACACGTAATCATATGAATAAGCTCGCTGAACACTCAGCGAGCTTGTTTATACTTTTTATGTTAGTTGATAAATGATAATAGAATGTATTTTAATTTAACTTGAGACAGGCCGATCGTTAATACATTTTATTAGTTAAAAAGGTGGTCGAGCGAATGAGCGAACACTATTTTTCTAAGAACCCCAAGAGTGAAAGTAATCCTTTTCAATTTCAAACCACACTTAAATCACACTCGTTAACTTTCCAAACAGATGATGGCGTCTTTTCAAAAAAACAAATAGATTATGGAACTCAAGTCTTATTAGAGAGTTTTGAAGAACCTAAGCGAGATGGTGAGCTATTGGATGTTGGATGTGGGTATGGTCCAATTGGAATAACTTTGGCAAAAGAGTGCCCTAACCGAACAATTCACCTAGTAGATGTGAATGAACGAGCAATCTTATTAGCTCAAAAAAATATAAACCAAAATCGGGTAGAAAATGCTTCGGCTTACTTGAGTGATGGTTTAGCGCAAGTTAAAAGTAGTGAATTGGCAGCAATTATTACTAATCCACCATTTCGTGCAGGTAAGCAGGTTGTCCATCAAATCATCGATGATAGCTACCGAGCGTTAGGTGAATCTGGTGAGTTGTGGGTGGTTGTTCAGAAGAAACAAGGTGCGCCTTCGCTTAGAACGAAAATGGAGAGTTTGTTTAATCACGTTGAAGTCGTTAAACGTGATAAAGGTTACTTTGTACTAAAGTCTAATAAATTGACTAGCTAATGTCTGTGTGATAGTATTAAAAAATGCCAATAGATACGTTTCTTTGTCAAGTTATTTTTTAAAAACTTTCAAAAATGTATATCTAAGTCAATAAAAACCAATAATGTAAACATTGGTTGTGTTTAGTTTAACATACAAAAGGTCAATCGTATAGCTTATGAATCTATAGGTTTGATATAACATTTGTTTTGATGACAAATGTTTTAATATATGCTTGTGAAACTAAGTGGATCAAGCAAGTTCGGCATGCTTTTTTGTCGGACGGTTTTTTGTTTTAAATATTTGGTTGTTTGAGGGGTGAAGCAGTTGACAGGTCAACTAGTTCAATATGGTCGACACCGCCAGCGTAGAAGTTACGCTCGAATTAGCGAAGTGCAAGAACTACCTAATCTAATCGAAATCCAAACTGCATCTTATCAATGGTTCTTAGATGAAGGTTTGCGAGAAATGTTTGCGGACATTTCCCCTGTAGAAGACTTTACAGGTAATCTCTCCTTAGAATTTGTAGATTATACTTTAGGAGAGCCAAAGTACCCTGTGGATGAAGCTAAAGAACGGGACGTTACCTATAATGCGCCTTTACGCGTGAAGGTTCGTCTACTTAATAAGGAAACAGGTGAAGTAAAAGAACAAGAAGTGTTTATGGGAGACTTCCCGTTAATGACAGACACAGGTACCTTTATTATTAACGGTGCTGAGCGTGTTATTGTCTCACAACTTGTTCGTTCTCCAAGCGTTTACTTTAATGAAAAGATTGATAAGAACGGTAAACGTGGCCACACTGCGACGGTGATTCCAAGCCGTGGTGCGTGGTTAGAGTTTGAAACAGATGCTAAAGATGTCGTTCATGTACGAATCGACCGTACTCGTAAACTACCGATTACGGTTCTATTACGTGCTTTAGGATTTAGTTCAGATGAAGAGATTATTGATTTATTAGGTGATAACGAATATATTCGCAACACCTTAGAGAAAGATAACACGGAAGATAGTGAAAAAGCTCTGATTGAAATTTATGAGCGTTTACGCCCTGGTGAACCACCAACGGCTGAAAACGCAAAGAGCCTTTTATATTCACGATTTTTTGATCCAAAACGTTATGACCTAGCACGGGTTGGACGTTATAAGATGAACAAAAAGCTTCATATAAAAGATCGTCTATTCAATCAAACTCTAGCTGAGACGATTGCGGATGAAGAAACAGGAGAAGTCATTGCTCGTAAAGGCGATAAGCTAAATCGTCGTTTACTAGATAAGTTACTACCATACTTAGAGAAGTCTGAAGAGGCTGTCGGAGAGAAGATTCTTGAGCCTCAAGACGGCGTGTTAGATGACCCTGTTAAAATTCAATCCGTCAAAATAGTTGATCCAACAGACCCTGACGGTGAGAAGACACTAAATGTTATTAGTAATGGTAATGTAGATGACGGTGTGAAACATATCACGTATGCAGACATCCTTGCGTCTATAAGTTATTTCTTTAACATTTTGCACACGGTAGGAAATACTGACGACATTGACCATTTAGGTAATCGTCGTTTACGTTCAGTTGGTGAACTGTTGCAGAACCAATTCCGTATTGGTTTATCTCGTATGGAGCGTGTGATCAGAGAAAGAATGTCCATTCAAGACACTGAGTCCATCACACCACAACAACTGATTAATATACGTCCTGTGATTGCATCTATTAAAGAATTCTTTGGTAGTTCACAGTTGTCACAGTTTATGTACCAAACGAACCCATTAGCTGAATTGACGCATAAACGTCGTCTATCAGCATTAGGGCCTGGTGGTTTAACACGTGAACGTGCAGGTATGGAAGTTCGTGACGTACACTACTCCCACTACGGAAGAATGTGTCCAATTGAAACACCAGAAGGTCCGAATATTGGTTTGATTAACTCACTTTCTTCTTATGCAAAAGTTAATCCATTTGGCTTTATTGAGTCACCTTATCGTAAGGTCGACCCAGAAACAGGTCGTGTGACTAAAGAGGCTGAATATTTAACAGCGGATGAAGAGGATAATTACATTGTTGCACAGGCCAATGCAAGACTTAATGATGATGGTACGTTTGCAGACGATGAAGTTATTGCTCGTTTCCGTGGTGAGAACATTGTTGTCTCAAAAGACCAAATCGATTATATGGACGTATCGCCTAAGCAGGTTGTTTCTGCTGCGACAGCATGTATCCCATTCTTAGAGAACGACGACTCGAACCGTGCATTAATGGGTGCGAACATGCAACGTCAAGCAGTACCTTTAATTGAGCCAGAAGCGCCAATTGTCGGAACCGGTATGGAGTACGTATCAGGGAAAGACTCTGGTGCAGCTATTGTATGTAAGCATGAAGGTATTGTTGAAAAGGTAGAAGCGAAGGAAGTCCATGTGAGAAGGATTGTTGAAGTTGATGGAAAAGAAGTAGAAGGTGATTTAGACCGCTATCGCTTCCAGAAATTCATTCGTTCAAACCAAGGAACTTGTTATAACCAGAAACCGATCGTTTCGAAAGGCGACAGATTGAAAAAAGGCGAGGTTATTGCCGACGGTCCATCAATGGATATGGGTGAATTAGCGTTAGGGCGTAATGCGTTAGTAGCCTTTATGACATGGGATGGTTATAACTACGAGGATGCCGTGATCATGAGCGATCGCTTAGTTAAAGACGATGTATTTACTTCCATTCATATTGAAGAATTTGAGTCTGAAGCTCGTGATACAAAATTAGGCCCAGAAGAAATTACTCGTGATATTCCAAATGTCGGTGATGATGCACTTAAGAACCTTGATGAAAATGGAATTATCCGAGTTGGTGCTGAAGTTACTGACGGAGATATTTTAGTTGGTAAAGTTACACCAAAAGGTATGACCGAACTTTCAGCTGAAGAACGTTTGCTGCACGCCATCTTCGGTGAAAAGGCTAGAGAAGTCAGAGATACATCATTACGTGTTCCACACGGTGGTGGTGGAATCGTTCACGATGTGAAGATATTCAACCGTGAAGATGGTGACGAACTATCTCCAGGTGTGAATAAACTTGTACGTGTTTACATTGTCCAAAAGCGTAAGATTTCTGAAGGGGATAAAATGGCAGGTCGTCACGGTAACAAGGGTGTTATTTCCCGTATTTTACCGGCTGAAGATATGCCGTTCTTACCTGATGGAACGCCTGTGGATGTCATGCTTAACCCATTAGGTGTACCATCTCGTATGAACATCGGTCAGGTGCTTGAATTACACCTCGGTATGGCAGCTAGAGAAATGGGTATACGTGTTGCTTCACCGGTATTTGACGGTGCAAGTGAAGAAGATGTTTGGGAAACGGTTGAAGAAGCTGGTCTACCAAGAGATGCCAAAACAATTCTGTATGATGGACGTACAGGTGAAGCGTTTGACAACCGTGTATCAGTCGGAGTTATGTACATGATTAAACTTGAGCACATGGTTGATGACAAACTTCACGCTCGTTCTACAGGGCCATACTCACTTGTTACACAGCAGCCACTTGGTGGTAAAGCACAATTCGGTGGTCAGCGTTTCGGTGAGATGGAAGTTTGGGCACTCGAAGCTTATGGTGCGGCTTATACACTGCAAGAGCTTCTAACTGTTAAATCGGATGACGTTGTCGGTCGTGTTAAGACTTACGAGGCAATTGTTAAAGGTGAAAACTTACCAGAACCAGGTGTCCCAGAATCATTCCGCGTATTAATCAAAGAGCTACAAAGCTTAGGAATGGACGTCAAAATGTTGACTGATGATGAAACAGAAATTGATATGCGTGACTTAGAGGATGAAGAACAGTCATCTGAACAGTTGAATGTCAATATTGAAAAACATGAACCTGAAGGATCTTCTGAATAAGATTAGGCACTTTGGAATTAATTTCTCAAGAATATAAGGGAGGTAGGCTCCTTGATTGATGTAAATAGATTTGAGTATATGAAGATTGGATTAGCTGCGTCAGAAAAAATCCGTTCATGGTCCTACGGTGAGGTTAAAAAACCAGAAACAATTAATTACCGTACACTCAAACCAGAAAAAGACGGTTTGTTCTGTGAACGTATCTTTGGACCGACCAAAGATTGGGAATGTCACTGTGGAAAGTATAAACGTGTTCGTTATAAAGGAATCGTTTGTGATCGCTGTGGTGTAGAAGTGACAAAGGCAAAAGTACGTCGTGAGCGCATGGGGCACATTGAATTAGCTGCCCCTGTCTCTCACATTTGGTATTTCAAAGGGATCCCAAGTCGTATGGGGTTAGTCCTTGACTTATCACCACGTGCTCTAGAAGAGGTTATTTACTTTGCGGCCTATATTGTTACTGAGCCAGGTGACACTCCATTAGAGAAGAAACAACTTCTTTCTGAAAAAGAGTATCGTGCTTACTATGACAAATACGGTACTTCTTTTAAAGCACAAATGGGTGCCGAAGCCATTCGTAAGTTACTTCAAGATGTCGACTTAGAAAAAGAAGTTGAAGAGTTAAAAGAAGAACTCCGAACCGCACAGGGACAGCGTCGTACCCGTGCAATTAAACGCCTAGAAGTACTAGAATCATTCCGTCATTCAGGAAATGACCCAGCGTGGATGATTTTAGATGTATTACCAATTATCCCACCGGAATTACGACCAATGGTTCAATTAGATGGTGGTAGGTTCGCAACATCTGATTTAAATGACTTATATCGCCGTGTGATTAACCGAAATAACCGTTTAAAACGCTTGTTGGACCTAGGAGCACCGACTATTATCGTGCAGAATGAGAAGAGAATGCTTCAAGAGTCTGTTGACGCATTAATTGATAACGGCCGTCGTGGTCGCCCAGTTACTGGTCCAGGAAATCGTCCGTTAAAATCTCTATCTCATATGCTGAAAGGTAAGCAAGGTCGTTTCCGCCAAAACTTACTTGGTAAACGTGTTGACTATTCTGGCCGTTCAGTTATTGTCGTCGGTCCAAACTTGAAAATGTATCAGTGTGGATTGCCAAAGGAAATGGCAATTGAATTATTCAAACCATTTGTAATGCGTGAGTTAGTTGATCGTGGATTAGCACATAACATTAAGTCAGCTAAACGTAACATTGAACGTTTACGTCCTGAAATATGGGATGTATTAGAAGATGTTATTAAAGAGCATCCAGTATTGTTAAACCGTGCTCCAACATTGCACCGTTTAGGGATTCAATCATTTGAACCAGTGTTGGTTGAAGGTCGCGCTATTCGCTTACACCCATTAGTGTGTACAGCATATAACGCTGACTTTGATGGTGACCAAATGGCGGTACACGTTCCACTTTCACCAGAAGCACAAGCGGAAGCTAGAATCTTAATGCTGGCTGCGCAAAACATCTTAAATCCAAAAGATGGTAAACCAGTTGTAACACCCTCACAGGACATGGTATTAGGAAACTACTACCTAACACTTGAACGTGAAGGGGCTCTTGGTGAAGGGAAAGTCTTCTCGACACCAAAAGAAGCAATTACGGCTTATGATAATGGTTATGTACATTTACACAGCCGTATTGGTGTTCAAGCAAGCTCGCTAGAAAATCCTCAATTCACAGAGGAACAAAACAAGAAAGTTATTGTGACGACTGTCGGTAAGTTAATATTTAATGAGATTTTACCTGAATCATTCCCTTATATTAATGAACCAACATCATCAAACTTAGAGGTTGCTACACCGGATGTTTACTTTGTAGACACTTCCGAAGATCTTAAGGAAGTCTTAAAGAATCGAGATTTGGTTAAACCGTTTAAGAAAGGGATCTTAGGAGATATCATTTCTGAGGTCTTCAAATACTACAAACTTTCTGAGACGTCTAAGATGTTAGACCGAATGAAAGATTTAGGCTTTAAATATTCAACAAAAGCAGGTATTACCATTGGTGTATCTGACATCGTTGTCCTAGGTGATAAACAAGAGGTGCTAGAGAAAGCTCAAGAGAAGGTTGATAAAGTTCTAAAACAGTTCCGTAGAGGTCTAATCACTGAAGAAGAACGTTATGACCGTGTTGTTGCCATTTGGACTGAAGCGAAGGATGTTATCCAAGATAAATTAATGGATTCATTAGGTACACTTAACCCAATCTTCATGATGAGTGATTCAGGAGCTCGTGGTAACGCATCTAACTTCACACAGTTAGCAGGTATGCGTGGACTAATGGCAAACCCATCAGGTCGAATCATTGAGCTACCAATTAAATCAAGCTTCCGTGAAGGTTTAACAGTTTTAGAGTACTTCATATCCACTCACGGTGCTCGTAAAGGTCTGGCAGATACAGCACTAAAAACAGCCGACTCAGGTTACTTAACGCGTCGTCTTGTTGATGTGGCACAAGATGTTATCATCCGTGAAGAAGACTGTGGTACTGACCGTGGTATGTCGGTTGAGACGTTACGTGAAGGTAACGAAATTATTGTTCCTTTATATGACCGTTTGGTTGGACGTACGGCATTCAAATCTGTGAGAAACCCAGAAACTAATGAAGTAATCATCGGCAGAAATGAATTGATTACAGAAGACATTGCTAAAGAAATCACTGAGGCTGGTGTTGAGCAAGTAGTAATCCGTTCTGTATTCACTTGTAATACACACCATGGTGCTTGTAAGAAGTGTTACGGACGTAACATGGCTACGGGTGATCAGGTTGATGTAGGTGAAGCGGTAGGTATTATCGCGGCGCAATCTATTGGTGAACCAGGTACACAGCTAACAATGCGTACATTCCACACAGGTGGTGTAGCAGGAGACGATATCACTCAAGGTTTACCACGTATTCAAGAAGTGTTTGAAGCTCGTAACCCTAAAGGTCAAGCGGTGATCAGTGAGATCTTTGGTACGGTTAAAGAGATCAATGAACTTAAAGATAAGAAAGAAATTGTCGTACAAGGAGATATCGAACCAAGAACTTACTCAGCATTGTACAATGCAAGAATGAAAGTTGAAGTTGGTGACGAGGTTGTACCAGGTCAAGCACTGACTGAAGGTTCAATTGACCCTAAAGAGTTAATCAAGGTTCAAGGGCTTCAAGGTGTTCAAGAGTATCTCTTGAAAGAAGTTCAAAAAGTTTACCGTATGCAAGGTGTTGAGATTAGCGATAAACACGTTGAAGTAATGGTTAGACAAATGCTACGAAAAGCACGTGTAATCGAAGGTGGGGACACTGATTTACTGCCAGGTTCACTTCTTGACTTCCAACAGTTTAAAGAAGCTAACCAAAAGGTACTCGTTGAAGGTGGTCAACCAGCAGTTGCTAAACCGATCATCCTCGGTATCACTAAAGCTTCACTTGAGACAGATTCATTCTTATCAGCGGCTTCATTCCAAGAAACAACACGCGTGTTAACAGACGCTGCAATTAAAGGTAAGTATGATGAGTTATTGGGTCTTAAAGAGAACGTCATTATTGGTAAACTAGTACCAGCAGGAACTGGCTTACATCGATATCGCAATCTAGAACCAGTAAAAGATCAAGAGTTTGTCGAAACAGAAGAAGAAGTAGTCGAAGCAGAAGAAGTAACAACCGAATCCTAGTCAGTGATTGACGATCTAATATAATCGTGAAAAGCTGACTCGATAAGAGTTACCATGATTTAAGACCAATAACAGGTTATCGCACCTTGAATATACACTGTAATGACAAGGGTGGAACTTTACTCGAGTTTTTCTTACAATATATATTGACAATAGACATAACACAGTGATAATATATTCAAGGTGCTTCATTTAACCTGGTTACTTTGGAGGATGGAAGAATGTCTTATGAAAAAGTAGCGCAGGCACAAAATCGTTTGATTATTGGAGCAAAACAAGTACAAAAGGCCATGAAAAATGGTGAGGTACTAGAAGTCGTTGTTGCCGAAAACGCAGAACGACGTATTACAGATAAAATCATAAAAATTGCTGATCAATTCAAGGTCACCGTAAACTACGTTGATTCGATGAAAGAATTAGGAGAAGCTTGCGGGATTGATGTTGGTGCAGCTACAGTGGCAATTAAAAAGTAAACTTGTGTATTTTGATAATACATAAAGTTTGTTTTTTTGCCCAATTATGAACCACCTGGATGTGTGGCATTGAAAAATGAAGAAGGGAGGAAATAAACATGCCAACTATTAACCAACTTGTACGTAAAGGACGTAAGTCAAAACAAAAAGGTTCAGACTCACCTGCGTTAAACAAAGGTTATGACTCTCAAAAGAAAGTCCAAACAAATAACCCTGCGCCTCAAAAGCGTGGTGTTTGTACACGTGTAGCGACAATGACACCAAAGAAGCCTAACTCAGCGCTACGTAAATACGCTCGTGTACGCCTATCAAACCAAATTGAGGTAACAGCTTATATCCCTGGTATTGGTCACAACCTGCAAGAACACAGTGTTGTACTAATTCGCGGTGGACGTGTTAAGGACTTACCTGGTGTACGTTACCACATCGTACGTGGTGCATTAGACACTGCAGGAGTTGAAGGTCGTATGCAAGGTCGTTCTAAGTACGGAACTAAGAGACCTAAGAAATAAATAACGATTATTATAAAGTCTTCATCGAAGGGAGGAAACAAATATGCCACGTAAAGGATCAGTACCAAAAAGAGATGTATTACCAGATCCAATTCACAACTCAAAACTAGTTACCCGTTTAATTAACCAGATTATGGTTGATGGTAAGAAGGGTACTGCTCAAAAAATTCTATATAAAGCATTTGATCTAGTAGAAGAACGTAGTGGTCAAACGCCTATGGATGTTTTTGAGGAAGCTATGAAAAATGTTATGCCTGTACTTGAGGTACGTGCTAGACGTGTTGGTGGTTCCAACTACCAAGTACCAGTTGAAGTGCGTCCTGAACGTCGTCAAGCATTAGGTCTACGTTTTATCGTAAACTATGCAAGATTACGCGGTGAAAAGACAATGGAAGAACGTCTTGCTAATGAAATTTTAGATGCTGCAAATAATACAGGTGCAGCGGTTAGACGCCGTGAAGAAATGCACAAGATGGCTGAAGCGAACAAAGCGTTTGCTCACTATCGTTGGTAATCAATCAAACAAAAACCTAATAACAGGAAGGAGAAATTATTATGCCAAGAGAGTTCTCCTTAGACAAGTATCGTAATATTGGCATCATGGCACACATTGATGCTGGTAAAACAACAGCTACTGAACGTATCCTATTCTATACAGGACGCATTCATAAGCTGGGAGAAACTCACGAGGGTGCTTCCCAAATGGACTGGATGGACCAGGAGCAAGAGCGTGGTATTACAATCACATCTGCTGCGACAACAGCCCAGTGGAATGACCATCGTATTAACATTATCGATACGCCAGGACACGTAGACTTCACAGTAGAAGTTGAGCGTTCTCTTCGTGTGCTAGACGGCTCTGTAGCCCTACTAGATGCACAGTCAGGTGTTGAACCACAGACTGAGACTGTTTGGCGACAAGCTACTACTTACGGGGTACCTCGTATTGTATTCATTAACAAAATGGATAAAATGGGAGCTGATTACTTATACTCTGTAAGTACACTTGAAGACCGTCTAGGTGCTAATGCACACCCAATTCAGTTACCAATTGGTGCTGAAGATGACTTCGAAGGAATCATTGACTTAGTAGAAATGAAAGCTTACTTCTATGGAGATGATTTGGGTAACCAAATCACAATTGAGGAAATCCCAGATGAGTACCAAGATCAAGCAGAAGAGTATCGCACTCGTCTAGTAGAGGCTGTAGCTGAATTAGATGAAGATTTAATGGAGAAATACTTAGAGGGTGAAGAGTTCACAACCGATGAATTGAAAAAAGCAATCCGTCGCGCAACTTGTGATGTTGAATTCTACCCTGTACTAGTTGGTTCTGCATTTAAGAACAAAGGTGTTCAATTACTACTTAATGCAGTTATTGACTACTTACCGTCTCCGTTAGATGTACCTGCAATTGAAGGTCATATGGCTGGAACAGAAGAAAAGGTTGTTCGTAAATCAGACGATAAAGAGCCTTTCTCTGCTTTAGCGTTCAAGGTTGCAACAGACCCATATGTTGGTAAGATCACATTCTTCCGAGTATACTCTGGTATCCTAGAGAGTGGCTCATACGTAAAGAACTCTACTAAAGACAAGCGTGAGCGCGTCGGACGTATCTTACAAATGCACGCCAATCACCGTGAAGAGGTAAATGCCGTTTATGCTGGTGATATTGCAGCGGGTGTAGGTCTTAAAGATACAGGTACTGGGGACACACTTTGTGCTGAAAAAGACAATGTTATCCTAGAATCAATGGAATTCCCAGATCCAGTTATTGCGGTTGCGATTGAGCCTAAGTCAAAAGCTGACCAAGATAAAATGGCGATTGCTTTAGGTAAACTTGCAGAGGAAGACCCAACATTCAAAACTGAAACAAACGAAGAAACTGGTCAAACGATTATCCATGGTATGGGTGAACTTCACCTAGATATCATCGTCGACCGTCTAAAGCGTGAGTTTAAAGTTGAAGCTAACGTTGGTGCTCCACAAGTAGCTTACCGTGAAACATTCCGTAGTTCAGCAGAGGTTGAAGGTAAGTTCGTACGTCAGTCAGGTGGTCGTGGACAATACGGTCACGTTTGGGTCGAATTCGAACCAAACGAAGAAGGTGCTGGCTTCGAATTTGTTGATAAAATTGTTGGTGGTGTTGTTCCTCGTGAATACATCCCAGCTGTTGAGCAAGGAATTAAAGAAACAATGGAAAATGGTGTTTTAGCTGGTTATCCGTTAATTGATATTAAGGCTACACTTTATGATGGTTCTTACCACGATGTTGACTCTAACGAGACAGCGTTTAAGGTAGCTGCTTCTATGGCATTAAAAGCAGCTAAAAATAAATGTAACCCAGTACTTCTTGAGCCAATGATGAAAGTTGAAATTGTTGTTCCTGAGGAATACATGGGAGACATCATGGGTGATGTAACATCACGCCGTGGTCGTGTAGAAGGTATGGGTTCACGTGGTAATGCATCAGTAGTAGATGCATTCGTGCCGCTATCCGAGATGTTTGGTTATGCAACTGCATTACGTTCAAACACACAAGGACGTGGAACATACACTATGCACTTTAGTCACTATGAAGAGGTTCCAAAATCAATCTCTGAAGAAATTATTAAGAAAAATAGTGGCCAATAATTGATTTTTTAGTTTAAATTAAGTATAAAGAGTATTGTAAGTAGTTATCTTTCGAGGGAAACCTCGAAAGATAACCTAACAATATAAATACATTAAAAATAATTATTTTTAAGGAGGAAATATAAATGTCAAAAGAAAAATTTGACCGTTCAAAACCCCATGTTAACATTGGTACAATTGGACACGTTGACCATGGTAAAACTACTTTAACTGCAGCAATTACTACAGTACTACACAAGCGTTCTGGTTCTGGTGAATCAATGGCTTATGACCAAATTGATGGTGCGCCTGAAGAGCAAGAGCGTGGAATCACAATCTCAACTGCACACGTTGAGTACGAAACTGACAACCGTCACTATGCACACGTTGACTGCCCAGGTCACGCTGACTATGTTAAAAACATGATCACTGGTGCAGCACAAATGGACGGTGCGATCTTAGTTGTATCTGCAGCTGATGGCCCAATGCCACAGACTCGTGAACACATTCTACTATCTCGTCAGGTTGGTGTACCTGCAATCGTTGTTTTCCTTAACAAAGTAGACATGGTAGACGACGAAGAGCTATTAGAATTAGTAGAAATGGAAGTTCGTGACCTACTATCTGAGTACGACTTCCCTGGTGACGACATCCCAGTTGTTAGCGGTTCTGCTCTAATGGCAATCGAAGGTGAAGAGAAGTACGAAGATGCAATCATCGAACTAATGAACGCAGTAGATGAGTACATTCCAAACCCTGACCGTGACACTGACAAGCCATTCATGATGCCAGTTGAGGACGTATTCTCAATCACTGGTCGTGGTACAGTTGCTACTGGCCGTGTTGAGCGTGGTCAAGTATCAGTTGGTGACGAAGTTGACATCATCGGTATGGCTGAAGAGTCAAGCAAGACTACAGTTACTGGAGTAGAAATGTTCCGTAAGCTTCTAGACTATGCTGAAGCTGGCGATAACATTGGTGCACTACTACGTGGTGTTGCACGTGAAGATATTAGCCGTGGCCAAGTACTAGCTAAGCCTGGTTCAATCACTCCACACACTAACTTCAAAGCTGAAGTTTACGTTCTATCAAAAGACGAAGGTGGACGTCACACTCCATTCTTCTCAAACTATCGCCCACAGTTCTACTTCCGTACTACGGACGTAACTGGTGTTATCCAACTACCTGAAGGTGTAGAAATGGTAATGCCTGGTGACAACGTAGAAATGGACGTTGAGCTAATCGCTCCAATCGCGATCGAAGAAGGAACTAAGTTCTCAATTCGTGAAGGTGGACGTACAGTAGGCGCTGGCGTTGTATCAACAATCGTTAAGTAATTAAATAATCTTTTAATATAAAAACTACCGGGGAATTTTACTCGGTAGTTTTTTATTTTGTTTAATAGCCCTACTGTAGCAGCATAATAGACGGATGATCTTCATAATCACTCAGACGTTCTTGGGCTCTCAATGACGTTTTGGTCTAGTGTGAAGCGCAAAATGTAAGAGAGAAGCGGTCTCAATGACGTTTCGACACCAAGTGAGGCGCAAAATGTAAGAGAGAAGCAGTCTCAGTGACGTTTCGGCCTCCTGTAAAGCGCAAAGTGTAAGAGAGAAGTGGTCTCAATGACGTTTTGGTCTCATGTGAAGCGCAAAATGTAAGAGAGAAGCACCCTCAATGACGTTCTGCAACCGTATGAAGCCCGAACCGTCAATTAAAAAAACGGCCTAGCCAAAAGTTACTGAACATCATATAACATATGCCCAACAAAACATAATTTACATGATTAACAAAGCACTAGACCTTACCGATTTACATGCTCGCAATAACATTTTTCTGAATATTACCTTGAGGCTTGAAATTTATAGTCTAGATTTGTATAATACTTGAGTGGCTGCAAAAGGAAATATAGTGATTTCCCTTGAAAAACAAGAGAGATTTATATATAATGAGAAATGTTGCAGTCGAAACAAGGCGATGAAGTGGAAGGTTGCTGACACACCCGGCCCCTTTGCCATGGCAAGGTGTGGGGAAATTTCCGCGGAGAATGTCTGTTGAAAAGATAGGCGTAAAGGAGGGAAAGTAATGGCAAGTGAAAAGATTCGTATTAGATTAAAAGCTTATGATCACAAGGTGTTAGATCAATCAGCTGAAAAAATCGTAGACACGGCAAAGCGTGCTGGAGCAGAGGTTTCTGGTCCAATCCCATTGCCAACTGAGCGCTCTGTTTATACAATCTTACGTGCGACACACAAGTACAAAGATGCTCGTGAACAATTCGAGATGCGTACTCATAAGCGTTTGATTGACATTCTGAGCCCAACTCCACAAACTGTGGATTCTTTAATGCGTTTAGATTTACCATCTGGCGTAGATATCGAAATTAAACTATAAATTTATTTTTTTAGGAGGTGTAACGGATGGCGAAAGGAATCTTAGGACGTAAAATCGGTATGACACAGCTTTTCTCTGATGATGGAGAATTAGTCCCTGTAACAGTTGTTCAAGCTGAGGGTAATGTTGTACTTCAGAAGAAAACAAACGAAAATGATGGTTATGAAGCAGTCCAAATCGGATTCGCTAATGAGAAACCAAACCGCGCAAATAAAGCGGAAAAAGGTCATGCTGAAAAAGCTGAAGCAGACCCTAAGCGCTTCGTTCGTGAAGTCCGTAACGCAAATCTTGACGAGTATGAAGTAGGTCAAGAATTGAGTGTGGATATTTTTGAACCTGGACAAATGGTAGATGTAACTGGTACATCTAAAGGTAAAGGTTTCCAAGGTGCGATCAAGCGTCACAACCAAGGTCGTGGGCCTGAAACTCACGGTTCTCACTTCCATAGAGCACCAGGTGCGATGGGTGTAATTGACCCAATGCGCGTGTTTAAAGGAATGAAGGGACCTGGACAAATGGGTGGAGAAACTGTAACAATCCAAAACCTTGAAGTGGTTAAGGTTGATACTGAGAATAACCTAATCCTTATTAAAGGTAATGTTCCAGGTGCGAAAAAGTCTTACGTAAAAATCTCAAGTGCGGTTAAGGCGTAACAATTAACTAACGAAGGGAGGATATGTCATGCCTAAAGTAGCACTATATAACCAAGCGGGATCTCAAGTAGGCGATGCTGAACTTGCAGAAAACGTATTTGGTATTGAGCCTAACGAAAAAGTCTTAAAAGAAGCTATCGTGATGCAACAAGCATCTAAACGTCAAGGAACTCACAAAGTGAAAGGTCGCTCTGAAGTTAGTGGTGGTGGACGTAAGCCATGGCGCCAAAAAGGTACTGGCCGTGCACGTCAAGGATCTATTCGCTCACCTCAATGGGTAGGTGGAGGAACTGTCTTTGGTCCAACACCTCGCAGCTATAGCTACAAGCTACCTAAGAAGGTCCGTCGTTTAGCACTATTATCTGCACTAGCTTCTAAAGTGAAGACTGAAGATATTTTTGTGTTAGATGGTTTAAACATCGAAGCACCAAAAACAAAAGAAGTTGTATCTATGTTAAATAGCTTCAATGTTGAAGGTAAAGCATTAATCGTTACAGCTGATGCTGATGAAAATGTGGCACGTTCAGCTAATAACCTACCAGGTGTTGAAGTTCTATCATTAGATCAAATCAATGTTTTAGATTTAGTGAAGCATGACACGCTGTTTATTACTAAAGAAGCAGCTGAAAAAGCAGGGGAGGTGCTTGCATAATGAAGGAACCAAGAGATATCATTAAGCGCCCAATTATCACTGAGCACTCTGCTGATTTAATGGCTGATAAGAAGTATACGTTTGAAGTATCACCTAAAGCTAACAAAACAGAAATTAAAAATGCAGTAGAGTTAATCTTTGATGTAAAAGTAGATAAGGTTAACACATTGAACTTAAAAGGTAAGTTTAGAAGAATGGGTCGTTACGGTGGTTACCGTCCAGATCGTAAAAAAGCAATCGTTAAACTTACAGAAGATAGTCAAGATCTAGATTTCTTTGAAGGTGTATAAAAAGATATTTTAATTTAAAAGGAGGGAAAACAGATGGCGATCAAAAAGTATAAACCAACTTCAAATGGACGTCGTCACATGACAACATTAACAAATGATGAAATTACGACATCCACGCCGGAAAAATCCCTACTTGCGCCAATTAAAAAGCGTGCAGGTCGAAACAACCAAGGGAGATTAACCGTTCGTCATCAAGGTGGAGGTCATAAGCGTAAATACCGTGTAATTGATTTCAAGCGTGATAAAGATGGTATACCAGGACGCGTTGCTACTATCGAATACGATCCTAACCGTTCTGCTAACATCGCGCTAGTTCATTACGCTGATGGTGAGAAGCGCTATATCCTTGCACCTAAAGGTCTAAAAGTAGACCAAGAGATTATGTCAGGTGAAAAAGCTGATATTACACTAGGAAACTCATTACCACTTAAAAATATTCCAGTAGGTACAACTGTACACAACGTTGAGTTAAAACCAGGTCGTGGAGGACAGTTAGTACGTTCAGCTGGTTCTCAAGCTCAAGTACTAGGACGTGAAGAAAAGTACGTATTAGTACGTCTATCTTCAGGTGAAACTCGTAGAATCCTTGCAACTTGCCGTGCAACAGTAGGTCAAGTTGGTAATACTGAGCATGAGCTTGTTAAAGTTGGTAAAGCTGGACGTAGCCGTTGGAAAGGTATTCGTCCAACAGTACGTGGTTCTGTAATGAACCCTAGCGATCACCCACACGGTGGTGGTGAAGGTCGTGCGCCTATCGGAATGCCTTCTCCAGTAACACCATGGGGTAAACCAACGCTTGGATATAAAACTCGTAAGCGTAACAAAGCTTCAGACAAATATATCGTACGTCGTCGCAAGAAGTAATGATGGTAAGCAACCTAAAAAATTAGTTGCTTAAACACGAAGGGAGGTTTATTCATGGGTCGTAGTTTGAAAAAAGGACCTTTCGCGGATGATCATCTGATGAAAAAAGTCGAGAAGTTAAGTGAAGAAGGTAGTAAGCAGGTCATTAAAACATGGTCTCGTCGATCTACAATCTTCCCACAGTTCGTAGGGCACACAATCGCCGTTTATGACGGACGCAAACATGTACCAGTATATGTAACGGAAGATATGGTTGGTCACAAACTAGGTGAGTTTGCACCAACACGTACGTTTAAAGGTCACTCTGGTGACGATAAGAAAACAAATCGCTAGATGAGAGGAGGTATGCATGATGCAACAAGCTAAAGCTGTAGCTAAAACGGTACGTATCGCTCCTCGTAAGGCTCGTTTAGTTATCGATTTAATTCGAGGAAAAGAAGTAGGCGAAGCTTTCGCAATCTTAAAGCACACAAACCGTGCTGCTTCACCACAGATTGAAAAAGTTCTTAACTCAGCTGTTGCTAATGCAGAGCACAACTACGAGTTAGATGTTGATAACTTAGTTGTATCTGAGGCATACGTAAATGAAGGTGTAACGCTAAAAAGATTCCGCCCACGTGCACAAGGGCGTGCGAGCGCTATTAATAAGCGCACTAGCCACATTACAGTAGTGGTATCAGAAAAGAAGGAGGGATAAGTAGTGGGTCAAAAAATTAACCCTAAAGGTCTTCGTGTTGGCGTCATTCGCGACTGGGAGTCTAAATGGTACGCTGAAAAAGACTACGCAGATCTTTTGCATGAAGATATTACAATTCGTGAATATATCCAAGGCCGCCTACAAGATTCAGCGGTATCAAAAATCGATATTGAACGCGCAGCAAACCGTGTAAACATCTCCGTTCATACTGCTAAGCCAGGCATGGTTATCGGTAAAGGTGGTTCAGAAGTTGAAGCACTACGTACAAACTTGAGCCAGTTAACTGGTAAACGTGTTCATATCAATATCGTAGAAGTTAAAAAACCAGAATTAGATGCAACATTAGTTGCTGAAAATATTGCTCGTCAATTAGAAAATCGTGTATCTTTCCGCCGAGTACAGAAACAAGCAATCCAACGTGCTATGCGCGCAGGTGCAAAAGGTGTTAAAACACAAGTTTCTGGTCGTCTAGGTGGAGCAGATATCGCTCGTGCTGAACAATACAACGAAGGAACTGTACCACTTCACACGCTTCGTGCAGACATTGATTACGGTACTGCAGAGGCTGACACCACTTACGGTAAGTTAGGTGTTAAAGTGTGGATCTATCGTGGTGAAGTCCTTCCAACTAAAACTGATGAATAAGGAAGGGGGATCAGCAATATGTTAATGCCTAAACGTGTAAAATATCGTAAACAACACCGTACAAACCTAAAAGGTAATGCAAAAGGTGGAACTGAAGTATCATTTGGTGAATTCGGTTTGCAAGCGCTAGATGGTGCTTGGATTACAAGCCGTCAAATTGAGGCTGCTCGTATTGCAATGACTCGTTATATGAAACGTGGCGGTAAAGTCTGGATCAAAATCTTCCCAGATAAGCCAAAAACAGCTAAGCCACTAGAAGTTCGTATGGGTTCCGGTAAAGGTGCTCCTGAAGGATGGGTAGCTGTTGTTAAACCAGGTAAAGTAATGTTTGAAGTAGCAGGTGTAAGTGAAGAGGTTGCTCGTGAAGCACTACGTCTTGCATCTCATAAACTTCCAGTAAAGACGAAGTTCGTAAAACGTGAAGAAATTGGTGGTGATAGCAATGAAGGCTAATGAAATCAGAGAACTAACCACTGCCGAAATCGAACAAAAAGTTAAATCATTAAAAGAAGAACTGTTTAACTTACGCTTCCAACTTGCTACAGGACAGTTAGAAAACACTGTACGTATTCGCGAAGTTAAAAAAGCAATTGCGCGTATGAAAACAGTTATTCGTGAAAGAGAACTCGGCGTTAATAATCGATAATTGAGAGGAGGTTAACCTCAATGGCTGATCGTAAATCTCGTAAAGTATATAGTGGTCGTGTAGTTTCAGATAAAATGGATAAGACAATTACTGTTTTAGTTGAAACATATAAATTCCACCCATTATATGGTAAGCGTGTTAAGTATTCAAAGAAATTTAAAGCTCATGACGAAAATAATCAAGCTAAAACAGGCGACGTTGTACGCATTATGGAAACTCGTCCATTATCAGCTAGCAAACGTTTCCGTCTAGTAGAAGTCGTTGAAGAAGCTGTTATTATTTAATTAAAGATCGCTCGGAAGAATGTTTCCGAAGGGAGGTTACTATCGTATGATTCAAGAGGAAAGTCGTTTAAAAGTTGCTGATAACTCTGGTGCTCGTGAAGTTCAAGCGATTAAAGTACTAGGTGGTTCTGGACGCAAAACAGCTAATATTGGTGATGTTATCGTTTGTTCGGTCAAACAAGCAACACCAGGAGGCGTTGTTAAAAAAGGCGAAGTTGTTAGAGCAGTAATCGTTCGTTCTAAGAGTGGTGTTCGCCGTAAAGACGGATCTTACATTCGTTTCGACGAAAATGCAGCTGTTATCGTACGTGATGATAAAAGCCCACGCGGAACTCGTATCTTCGGACCTGTAGCACGTGAATTACGTGATAACAAGTTTATGAAGATCGTTTCCTTAGCTCCAGAAGTTTTATAGAAGAGAAAAATGAGCCTTGTTAAGGAGGTGCACGATTCATGCATGTAAAGAAAGGCGATAAGGTAAGAGTGATTACCGGTAAAGATAAAGGGAAAGAAGGCACGGTGTTAGAAGCTTTTCCTAAAAAAGAACGTGTTTTAGTAGAAGGTGTGAACCACGTGAAGAAGCACACACAACCTTCTCAAGAAAACCCACAAGGCGGAATCTTAAACCAAGAGGCGCCAATTCATGTTTCTAACGTTATGCCTATTGATCCTAAAACGGATGAACCAACTCGTGTTGGATATGAAGTTCGTGACGGTAAAAAAGTTCGCATAGCTAAGAAATCTGGTGAAGCATTAGATAAATAGTCTAGCGATGAAAGGAGGGCTACTTGATGAACGAACTTAAAAAGAAGTATCAAGAAGAGATCGTACCAAGTTTAGTAGAAAAATTTAATTATAGTTCTGTGATGCAAGCACCAAAAGTTGAGAAGATCGTAATCAATATGGGTGTTGGTGATGCAGTACAAAATTCAAAAGCACTTGATAATGCAGTTGAAGAATTAGAGTTAATTTCCGGTCAAAAACCGACAGTTACTAAAGCGAAAAAATCAATCGCAGGTTTCCGCTTACGTGAAGGAATGCCGATTGGAGCTAAAGTAACACTACGTGGTGAGCGTATGTATGAGTTCTTACAAAAACTGATTGCAGTTTCACTACCACGTGTTCGTGACTTCCGCGGAATCTCAAGCAAAGCGTTTGATGGACGTGGAAACTACACTTTAGGTGTAAAAGAACAATTGATTTTCCCGGAAATTGATTACGATAAAGTAAGTAAAGTACGTGGTATGGATATCGTAATTGTTACATCTGCTGATACGGACGAGGAAGCTCGCGAATTACTTGGACAATTCGGAATGCCGTTCAGACAGTAACCTTGACCTAAAGGAGGGAAAATTGTGGCTAAAAAATCTATGGTTGCGAAACAACAACGTAAAGCTAAGTACAAAGTACGTGAATATACTCGTTGTGAGCGTTGTGGACGTCCACATTCGGTCATTCGTAAATTTAAATTATGCCGAATTTGTTTCCGTGAATTAGCATACGAAGGTCAAATTCCAGGCGTTAAAAAAGCTAGTTGGTAAGCCCAGTGTGGGGAAGGAGGTAATGTAAAAATGTCAATGACAGATCCAATTGCAGATATGCTAACAAGAATTCGTAATGCAAACATGGTACGTCATGATCAGTTAGAAGTACCTGCTTCTAAACTGAAACAAGAGATTGTTGATATCTTGAAGCGTGAAGGTTTCATTCGCGATTACGAATTTGTTGAAGATAATAAACAAGGCGTTTTACGTCTATTCCTTAAATACGGTTCTAATAACGAGCGCGTTATTACAGGAATTAAAAAGATCAGTAAGCCTGGCTTACGTGTGTATGCAAAAGCTGAAGAGCTACCACGCGTATTAAACGGTCTAGGTATCGCTGTAGTTTCAACTTCCAAAGGTGTTTTAACGGATAAGGAAGCTCGTGAGCAAGCAGTAGGCGGCGAAGTGCTAGCTTACGTTTGGTAATCAAAACTGAACAGTCAGGAGGTGTAAGGGAATGTCTCGTGTAGGTTTAAAACCAATTGAAATCCCAAACGATGTAGAAATTAAAGTGGATGGTACAACAGTTACAGTTAAAGGCCCTAAAGGCGAATTGTCTCGTACAATTCACGATGAAATGAAAGTTAACATTGAAGATAATCAATTAACAGTTGAACGCCCAAGCGAATCTAAGGAACACCGCTCATTACACGGTACAACACGCAGCAACATTGCTAATATGGTTGAAGGTGTGTCTAAAGGTTACGAGAAATCTTTAGAGGTTGTCGGTGTTGGTTACCGTGCTCAAATGCAAGGTAAGAAGTTAGTGGTTAACGCTGGATATTCACACCCAGTTGAGGTTGAACCAACTGAAGGTGTTGATATTGAGTGTCCATCTAACACAAAGATCGTTGTTAAGGGTATTGATAAAGAAAAAGTCGGTGCTGTAGCAGCTAACATTCGTGCTATTCGTACACCTGAACCTTACAAAGGTAAAGGAATTCGTTATGAGAACGAACATGTACGTCGTAAAGAAGGTAAGACTGCTAAATAATATCCGTTAAAAGACAGAAAGGAGTGACCTAGATGATTACGAAACAAGATAAAAACGCTGTTCGTAAAAAGCGTCATAGCCGTGTTCGTCGTCATTTAACCGGTACTTCAGAGCGTCCACGCTTGAATGTTTACCGTTCGAATAAACACATTTATGCACAGTTGATTGATGACCTTACTGGTGTAACAATCGTTAGTGCCTCAACGGTTGACCCTGAATTCAAAGCTGAAGGTACGGGTAATGTTGAAGCCGCTAAGCAAGTAGGCGAATTGATCGCTAACCGTGCTACAGAAAAAGGTTATAAATCAGTCGTTTTTGATCGTGGTGGTTACTTATACCATGGTCGTGTTAAAGCATTAGCAGAAGCTGCTCGTGAAGCAGGTTTAGAATTTTAATAAAGTTATAAAGGAGGGAAAGGCATGAACACAAAAATTGATGCAAGTAAGCTTGATATCGAAGAGCGCGTTGTTACAGTTAACCGTGTATCTAAGGTTGTGAAGGGTGGTCGTCGTTTTCGCTTCACAGCACTAGTCGTTGTTGGTGATAAAAATGGTCACGTTGGTTTCGGTACTGGTAAAGCACACGAAGTACCAGAAGCTATTCGCAAGGCGATTGAAGACGGTAAGAAAAACTTAATCCGTGTACCAATTAAAGGTACGACAATTCCACACGAAATTCATGGTCAATTTGGTGCTGGGAACATCCTACTAAAACCTGCAGCTGAGGGTACTGGAGTAATCGCAGGTGGTCCGGTACGTGCGGTGTTAGAATTAGCAGGAATTCACGATATTTTATCTAAGTCTTTAGGTTCAAATACACCAATCAATATGGTTCGTGCAACTATTCAAGGTTTAAGTGAACTTAAATCAGCACAGGACGTTGCTAAGTTACGCGGTAAATCAGTTGAGGAACTGTTAGGATAAGGAGGGATAAGACATGGCTAACAAATTAGAAATTACCCTCACACGTAGTGTTATTGGTAGAAAACAAGATCAACGTGACACGGTTAAAGCTCTAGGCTTAAGCAAAATTAGTCAGACAGTTGTTCATGAAGATACAGCTGCAATCCGTGGAATGATTAACAAAGTATCCCACTTAGTAGAAGTAAAAGAAGCGTAAGTGACGATTAACGTAAAGAGGAGGTGCTCGAATGAAACTTCATGAGTTAAAAAAGGCTGAAGGATCTCGTAAAAAGCGTAATCGTGTAGGACGCGGTATGGCTACAGGAAATGGGAAAACTTCAGGTCGTGGTCATAAAGGACAAAAAGCTCGTTCAGGCGGTAGTGTACGTCCTGGCTTTGAAGGTGGACAAATGCCTTTATATCAACGCCTTCCAAAGCGTGGTTTCACAAACATTAACCGTAAAGAGTATGCGATTGTGAATTTAGATTCATTAAATCGTTTCGACGAAGGTACAGAAATAACACCAGAACTTCTTTTAGAGACTGGTGTCATCAGCAAAGTGAAAGCAGGAGTTAAAGTACTAGGTAGTGGTAACCTAGAGAAAAAATTGACTGTAAAAGCTCATAAGTTCTCAGCTTCTGCTAAAGAAGCTATTGAAGCGGCAGGCGGTCAAACTGAGGTGATTTAATGTTCCGCACACTTTCCAATTTAATGCGTGTAGCTGACATCCGACGAAAGATCCTTTTCACACTTGCTATCTTAGTTGTTTTCAGACTCGGAACATTTATTCCTGTTCCTTTTTCGGATAAAGAAGCATTAACGATGATGAATGATGTCAATGCATTTGGTTTCATTGACACATTCGGAGGCGGAGCGTTAAGTCAATTCTCCGTTTTTGCTATGGGTGTTTTCCCATACATCACAGCTGCGATTATTATGCAGCTACTGCAAATGGATGTCGTTCCGAAATTTACTGAATGGCGTAAGCAAGGTGAAATGGGACGTCGTAAGCTAGCTCAGTTTACGCGTTATTTCACAGTGATTTTAGCATTCATTCAGGCAATTGGTATGTCAATTGGGTTCAACTACATGACAGAAGGTGCTTTGATTAGTAATCCTAGTCCGATGACTTACTTCATTATTGCGGTTGTCTTAACGGGTGGTACAACATTCTTAATGTGGTTGGGCGAACAAATCACTGAATTCGGCGTTGGTAATGGTATTTCCATTCTTATTTTTGCAGGTATTGTTGCCGGAATACCGAACAGTGTCAACCAATTATGGGAACAGTATATTGCAGGTTCTGGAGATCAGCTGTTTATCAACCTAGCTATTTTGGGAATCATTTTATTAGTGGTTATTGCCGTAATTGTTGGTGTAATCTTCATTCAACAAGCGCTACGTAAAATCCCAATCCAGTATGCTAAACGAACAGTTAATCGCTCTCCAGTTGGAGGTCAATCCACGCATTTACCTTTAAAGGTTAATGCAGCTGGGGTTATCCCAATTATCTTTGCAATATCTTTTATTGTCGCACCTCAGACGATAGCTGGATTTTTTGAAGGTAATGAATTTGCAGCAACAATGCAGTGGATTTTTGATTACAATGAGCCAGTAGGTATGGTTCTCTACTTTGCTCTAATCATTGCATTTACGTATTTCTATACATTTGTTCAAGTTAACCCAGAGCAGATGGCTGAAAACTTACAAAAACAAGGCGGTTATGTACCGGGAATTAGACCTGGTAAGAATACAGAAACGTATTTAACTCGCGTAATGTACCGCTTAACGTTCGTTGGAGCCTTATTCTTAGCTGTTGTAGCGATCTTCCCAATTATTTTAGGAGGTATCGCAAACTTGCCAGCAGCTGTACAAATTGGCGGAACTAGTTTACTAATTGTTGTCGGTGTTGCATTAAACACGATGAAACAGCTAGAAAGTCAATTAGTCAAACGTCACTATCGTGGCTTTATCAAGTAGGGCTTTAACGGATATGGATAAATGAGAGCGAGGGGAAAGATATGAATCTTATATTGATGGGACTGCCAGGTGCTGGTAAAGGCACACAGGCAGAAAAAATCGTGGAAAAATATGATATCCCTCATATCTCAACTGGAGATATGTTCCGTTCTGCGATCAAAGAAGGAACGCCACTAGGAAAAGAAGCAAAGTCATATATGGATCAAGGGGATTTAGTACCTGATGAAGTAACTGTGGGTATTGTTAAAGAACGTTTAAGTAAACCCGATTGCCAAAAAGGTTTCTTATTAGACGGTTTCCCAAGAACAGTTGCTCAAGCTGAAGCTCTTGAAGCCCTTTTAGATGATTTAAATAATAAACTTGATTATGTTTTACATGTTCAAGTACCAGAAGAGAAGTTAGTTGATCGTTTAACAGGTCGTAGAATCTGCCCTGAGTGTGGAGCGACTTATCATGTTGAATTTAACCCTCCTAAAGAGGAAGGTAAGTGTGACCTTGATGGCGCTACTTTAATTCAACGTGAAGATGATCAACCTGAAACCGTCAAAAATCGCCTTAGCGTAAACATGGAGCAGACAAAGCCATTATTAGATTTCTATCAAGATAAAGGTTATCTAGTAGATGTTGATGGTGATCAGCATATCGATGATGTGTTCAAGCAGATCGACGAAACAATCGGAGGCTTAGCTAAATGATTATTCGTAAAACTCCACGAGAAATAGAATTAATGCGTGAAGCCGGTAAAATTGTCGCTTTGACTCACCAAGAGTTAAAAAAGCATATTAAACCTGGTGTCACTACCAATGAATTGGACCAGATTGCTGAGGACTTCATCAGAAGTCACCAAGCAACACCATCATTCAAAGGTTATAACGGTTTTCGTGGCAGTATATGTGTTTCAGTCAATGAGGAGTTAGTTCACGGGATTCCAAGTGATCGAGCATTAAAGGATGGCGATATTATTAGTATCGACATCGGTGCCAATTTTCAAGGGTACCATGGTGATTCGGCCTGGACTTATCCAGTAGGAGACGTTGATGAAGAAACACAAAAATTACTAGATGTGACGGAAAAATCATTATATGAAGGTTTAGAGCAAGTTAAACCTGGCAATCGTTTAACCGATATATCACATGCTATTCAAAGTTATGTTGAACTATATGGTTATACGATTGTTCAAGAATATGGTGGTCATGGTATTGGGCAAGATTTACATGAAGATCCTCACATCTCAAACTTCGGACCACCTAATAAAGGTCCACGTTTGAAAAAAGGTATGGTATTAGCTATTGAGCCAATGGTTAACTTAGGCGAACGTTTTGTTCGAACACTAGATGATAATTGGACTGTTGTAACAGCTGATGACAAATACTGCGCTCACTTTGAGCATACGATAGCTGTTACGGATCATGGTTATGAGATTTTAACGAAAGCTTAAGTGAAGGTGATGACGATTGAACGATGGTGAATCGGGGAGTCCTAAGCTCGGACAAATAGTTAAAATACTAAGAGGTCGAGAAGCAAACCAGTATGCAGTGATTATTGGATTCGTGGATCAAAAGTTTGTTATGCTAGCAGATGGAGATAAACGAAAATTTGATCGACCGAAGCGCAAAAACCTTCATCATGTTGAATTAACTGATTTTGTCTCTCCTGAAGTTAAAACTAGCCTAGAAGAGACGGGTCGTGTAACGAACGGAAAACTTCGCTTCGCAATATCAAAATTTGTCAACGAAGCGCTGACAGATTGGAAGAAGGGAGATTCTCTCGATGGCGAAAGACGATGTAATTGAAATGGAAGGAACGGTCCTTGAGACTCTACCAAATGCAATGTTTAAAGTAGAGTTGGAAAACGGACACGAAATCCTAGCACATGTTTCAGGTAAAATTCGTATGCACTTTATCCGTATTTTGCCTGGAGATAAAGTTACGGTTGAGATGTCACCTTATGATTTATCAAGAGGTCGAATCACATATCGTTATAAATAACGAGTAGACTCCGATCTAATAAGGAGGTAGGAAAAATGAAGGTAAGACCGTCAGTAAAACCTATTTGTGAAAAATGTAAAGTTATCCGCCGTAAGGGTAAAGTAATGGTAATTTGTGAAAATCCTAAGCACAAACAAAAACAAGGATAATTTTAAAGGAGGTGCAATGCACTCATGGCTCGTATTGCAGGTGTAGATATTCCACGTGAAAAGCGTGTTGTTATCTCATTAACATACATTTACGGTGTTAGTCATTCAACTGCTAAAGAAATCTTAGAAGCAGCTGGTGTAAGTGAAGATACACGCGTACGTGATCTAACTGAAGAAGAACTATCAAATATCCGTAAAGAGATGGACAATTACACGGTAGAAGGTGACCTTCGTCGTGAAACATCTCTAAACATTAAACGTTTAATTGAGATCGGGTCTTATCGTGGAATCCGTCATCGTCGTGGCTTACCAACACGTGGTCAGAAGACAAAGAACAACTCTCGTACACGTAAAGGTCCACGCCGTACAGTAGCGAATAAGCGAAAATAATAGAAAAAAGGAGGTATGCTAGTCATGGCTCGTAAGGGTAATAAAACAACAACGCGTAGAAAGCGTCGTGTGAAAAAGAATATAGAATCCGGTGTTGCTCATATCCGTTCTACTTTTAACAACACTATCGTAACCATCACTGATACAAATGGTAACGCAGTAGCATGGAGCAGTGCTGGAGCTTTAGGTTTCAAAGGTTCTCGTAAATCAACTCCATTTGCAGCTCAGATGGCAGCAGAAGTAGCGGCGAAATCAGCTCAAGAAAACGGCATGAAAACTATTGAAGTGGCCGTAAAAGGTCCAGGGGCAGGTCGTGAAGCAGCAATTCGTTCTTTACAAGCTGCAGGTCTAGAAATCACTGCAATTGTTGATGTTACACCAGTACCTCACAATGGTTGCCGCCCACCAAAACGTCGTCGTGTTTAATTAGAAGTATATAATTTGTCATCCCGTCTATAATGGGATATGATAGCTAAAAAAGCTTTGCACGGTTATTTGGGTTTTTGTTCCGCGTTTTTAAAACGTGGGACCCACCCGCTTTTGGCGAATAACGATGATTTTAGATAAGTAATCATCGTTGTTTCGACGTTTTGAAGGAGGGTTTTGTGAATGATTGAAATTGAAAAACCGAAAGTTGAAACAATTGAAGTTAGCGATGATGCTAAGTTCGGTAAGTTTGTAATTGAACCATTAGAGCGTGGATATGGTACAACGATGGGTAACTCTATACGTCGTATCCTATTATCCTCACTTCCAGGAGCAGCAGTGACATCAGTTCAAATTGAAGGTGCTTTACATGAGTTCACAACTTTAGATTATGTTGTTGAGGATGTAACAACGATCATCTTAAATCTTAAGAAGTTAGCTTTAAAGATTTACTCAGATGATGCCAAAACTTTAGAGATTGAGACTCAAGGTGAAGGTGTTGTTACGGCAGCAGATATACAGCATGATAGCGATGTTGAGATTCTAAACCCTGACTTGAAGATTGCAACGATTACTGGTAATGGTAAGCTTAACATGAAGATTTTCGCTGAGAAGGGTCGAGGTTATCGCCCTGCAGATGCAAATAAGAGTGATGAGCAACCAATTGGTGTCATTCCAGTTGATTCGATCTTCACACCAGTGGAGCGTGTGACGTACCAAGTAGAAAATACACGTGTCGGTCAAATCAGTAACTATGATAAGCTGACATTAGATGTATGGACTGATGGTAGCATTCGCCCAGAAGAAGCTATTTCTCTTGGTGCGAAGGTGTTCACAGAACATTTAAATGTGTTCGTTGGCTTAACTGATGAAGCGCAAAATGCGGAGATTATGGTTGAAAAAGAAGAAGACCAGAAGGAAAAAGTGTTAGAAATGACAATTGAAGAGTTAGACCTATCCGTTCGTTCTTATAATTGTCTGAAGCGTGCTGGTATTAACACGGTTCAAGAACTAACACAAAAATCCGAAGAAGACATGATGAAGGTTCGTAACTTAGGACGTAAATCACTTGATGAAGTGAAACACAAGCTAGAAGACCTTAACTTAGGCTTACGTAAAGAAGATTAAGTATAAAAGACATCGTATGAATTCCTAAACGAAGGAGGTTTTGAGGATGGCAAAAGCGAAATTAGGTCGTACAACTGACCAACGTAAAGCTCTGTTACGTAACTTAGCTACTGATCTTATTGTTCATGAACGGATTGAGACAACAGAAGCTAAAGCTAAAGAGCTACGTCCAGTTGTTGAGAAAATGATTACATTAGGTAAGCGTGGAGACCTTCATGCTCGCAGACAAGCAGCATCTTATCTACGTAAAGTAGAAGCAGATGAAGAAGGTAATAACGCATTACAAAAACTATTTTCTGATATTGCTCCACGTTTTGAAGAACGTCAAGGCGGTTACACTCGTATCCTTAAGCTAGGTGAGCGTAAAGGTGACGGAGCAAAGACAGTGATTATTGAATTAGTTGACTAATTGAATGATTGATAAGAAAGGGGTGCTCAGATTCCATTAACTTGTGGGAGCTGTGCCCTTTTTTTGTTTCTTCTCCTGTTCAGAGGGTAATCGGCCTTGGGTGACTAGAAGAGATAACGCATCATTTGGGGTCATTACGTACCTGTTATTTCCACGGCAATATCCGTATTCTGTTAGTCTTTTCAGTAATTATATATAACGCAATTAAGATAAAAATTAAAACAAACTATGTGGTACAATGAAAAAAAGTGTGATTGAGGAGTGTACAAGAGGTTGATCAAATTTGATCGTGTATCATTTCGTTACCGGGATGATTCGTCGAAAGTAATAAATGATATAAATTTATCTATAGACCGTGGAGAATGGGTTGCCTTAATTGGTCATAACGGATCAGGGAAATCAACGGTTGCCAAGATGATGAATGGATTACTGCTTCCATCTGAGGGACAAGTGTTTATAGATGACATAGAACTCACAGAGCAGAACTTAATTGAGGTTAGGCAAAAGGTAGGAATGGTTTTTCAAAATCCCGAGAATCAGTTTGTAGGTACGACTGTTCTTGATGATGTAGCGTTTGGGTTAGAAAACTTAGGTGTTGATCCTGAGTATATGTATGAGCGTATCCAACAGAGTTTAAAACAAGTTAGCATGGATGGATATGAGCAACATGAACCCCATCGTTTATCGGGAGGACAAAAGCAACGAATTGCGATCGCAGGTGTATTGGCCATGTTGCCTGAAGTTATTGTTTTCGATGAAGCAACAACGATGTTAGATCCAATGGGGAGGAAGGACTTACTACAAACGATGAAAACGTTAAAGGAAGAAAGAGGCCTTTCGATCGTTTCGATTACGCATGATCTAACAGAAGCCGCTTTTGCCGATCGTGTTTTGGTTTTAAATCAAGGAGAGGTTTGGTTTGAGGGTGAACCTAGACAATTGTTCGCAAAAGGTGAAGAGCTTGAGAATATTGGTCTAGAACCCCCTTTTGTCACTAAATTATACCATCAATTGAAGTCTGAAAATATCACTTTAGAGCGAGAGCCGTTAGATTTTAAGGAACTGGTGGATGAACTATGGACATTACATTTAAAGAAGTAGATTATATTTACCAATATAATACCCCTTTTGAACACCAAGCGTTACATAACTTATCGTTTCATATTCCGAGTGGTTCGTTTACGGCTATAATTGGCCATACAGGATCCGGTAAGTCAACGTTAATTCAACATTTGAATGGTTTGATTAAACCCATACAAGGAGAGGTCACTATAGGGGAATTTACGCTTAGTAGTGAAAAGAATCATCAAGTGAAAGATTTGCGCAAACATGTTGGAGTTGTCTTCCAATATCCTGAACATCAGCTGTTTGAGGAAACGGTTAAGAAGGATATTTTATTTGGTCCTAAGAACTTCGGGTTTGATTTAGATAGGAAAGAGGACGAACTGGCAGATGTATTAAACAACGTGGGATTACCAGTGGACGTACTTGACCGGTCTCCTTTTGAACTAAGTGGTGGACAAATGCGTCGTGTGGCGATTGCAGGTGTGATTGTACTAGAACCAAGTGTACTAGTTTTAGATGAACCGACAGCTGGATTAGATCCATTAGGAAGAAGTCAAATGCTCAAACTTTTTAGTCATTTACATCAAAGCCGTCAGCAGACAACGGTGTTAGTTACACACCATATGGAAGATGCATTAGCTTATGCCGATCAGGTTATTGTCATGAACCAAGGCAAAGTCGAGATGATCGGTGAGCCTAAGGAATTGTTTAAGAAGAAAGAACGGTTAAGGGATATTGGCTTAGATATTCCAGAGGTTTTTGAATGCGCTAATTATATTGAGAACAAGTTAGGAGTATCAGTTAATGAATGTCAGTCCAACATGGAGGGAATTAGCCAGGTCTTGGTGGACTTCGTGAAGGCAGGTGCGCGTTCTTGAATCAGTCACTAATTATTGGTCAGTATGTGCCAGGCGAATCGTTTATTCACCGATTAGATCCACGTTTGAAGATTCTGATCGTCTTTATATTTGTTTTAGTTATTTTTTCAGCGGAAACTTGGATGAGCTTTATGACTCTCTTTACCCTAGCGATTGGAAGTGCAATCATTTCACGTATTTCGGTTTCATATATCCTAAAAGGGTTAAAGCCTGTCTGGTTTATTATTGCCTTAACATTCATACTACATATTTTCCTAACTCGTGAAGGGAATATTTTATATTCGTTTTGGGGGGTTAATCTATATGATCAAGCCTTGATTCAAGGGGCTAATATTTCTGCACGGTTATTTTTGTTGATATTAATGACAACTTTGTTAACGTTAACGACAACACCAATCTCGATCACAGATGCAGTTGAGGCCTTATTAAAACCTTTAAATAAGTTACGGTTTCCTGTACATGAATTAGCTTTAATGATGTCTATATCACTTCGTTTTATTCCGACATTAATGCAGGAAATGGACAAGATCTCAAAAGCTCAGGCTTCACGAGGATTAGATCTAACTACAGGCCCGATAAAAGAACGTGTTAAAGCCATTATCCCTCTGTTAATTCCACTATTTATTAGCGCTTTTAAACGTGCAGAGGATTTAGCCTTAGCGATGGAAGCACGTGGTTATCGTGGGGGAGAAGGTCGGACCAAGCTAAGAGAATTAACGTTTCAGAAGGTTGATCTTCTTGCCGCGATTGTATTTATTGGTATCATGATTGTTTTTTGGTTGACCAGAACGTAAGGAGAATAGCTATGGAACGGATTAAAATCACATTTGCATATGACGGGACTTATTTTTCAGGTTACCAGGTTCAGTTAGAAAAAAGAACGGTCCAACTTGTTATTGAAAAGGCATTAGCTAAAATGCACGGTGAAGAAGTACGCATTTATTCTTCAGGTCGTACGGATGCTGGTGTCCACGCTTATGGCCAAGTGATTCATTTTAATTCACCTTTATCCCTTGATAGAAATGCTTGGCACCGTGCTTTAGAAACGTTGTTACCAAATGATATTCAAATCCAAAGGGTTGAAAAAGTAGACGATAATTTTCACGCACGAAAAAGTGCTAAGGGTAAAACGTATCGTTATATCGTACTTAATGATCATGAGTACGATCTATTTCAGCGATTATACGAATGGCATGTCAAGAAGCCCTTAAACGTTGAAAAAATCCAAGAGGCGGCACAACTTTTAGTTGGAAGACATGATTTCACGGCTTTCTCTGCTTCAAAATCGAATGTCAAGGGAGATAAAACCCGAACAATCTATTCGCTTGATGTATGGCAAGAGGGGAAGCGTGTCATTTTTCAAGTGCGTGGAGATGGTTTTTTAACCCATATGGTACGGATTATTGTTGGAACCTTAGTTGAAATAGGGTTAGGTAAACGAAATTCATCATGTATAAAAGACGGCTTGGAAACCTTTAATCGTCAGGTGGTGGGAATGACCGCACCTGGACATGGTTTGTGCTTATGGGAAGTAAATTACTAAAATCCGAACATTAATTTGATTTTTTATATTTTTTTACGGTTTTTGGTTTTATATGTTTCATTATGGTTGAGATGATGTTATAATGGCACTGTAATTACGAAGGTTAACAGTTAAATACCCTCATATAAAGTTGGGAATAAGGCCCAAAAGTTTCTACCTAGTCGCCGTAAACGACTAGACTATGAGGGAAGTTATCTAATCATAAAGGACGTAGTGTCTCTTTGGGATACATATGTGCAGATTACTTTCCTTGTAGTGTAGGAGAGTAATCTGCATTTTTATTTTAACAGGGAGGATGGAATCGATGAAACCAGTTGTTGGAGTCATTATGGGGAGCACATCCGATTGGGATACGATGAAGCACGCATGTGAGATTCTAGAAGAGTTAGAGGTACCATATGAGACGGAAGTGGTCTCAGCACATCGTACGCCTGAGAAGATGTATACATATGCAGAGCAAGCTTATGATCGTGGTTTAAAAGTGATTATTGCAGGGGCGGGCGGAGCTGCACATTTACCAGGAATGGTTGCAGCTAAGACAGTTGTACCAGTCATTGGTGTTCCAGTTCAATCCAAAGCTTTAAATGGCTTGGATTCTTTGTTATCGATTGTTCAGATGCCAGGTGGTGTTCCAGTAGCAACAGTAGCGATTGGTAAGGCTGGTGCAACGAATGCTGGGTTATTAGCTGCTCAACAGCTTGCTATATTTGATTCAAAATTATATCAAAAACTTTTGACCTATCGTGAGCAATTACAAGAGAAAGTTGAACAAAGTAATGAGGAGTTAAAATCATGGTGAACTCTATACAGCCGGGTAAGACAATAGGAGTCATAGGTGGAGGACAGCTTGGACGAATGATGGCTATAGCTGCTAAGCAGATGGGTTTTCGTGTGGTTGTTTTAGATCCAAAAGATCATTCGCCAACAGGTCAAGTGGCAGATCTTGAAATTGTCTCAGCTTATGATGACTTTGAAGCTGCTAAACACTTAAAAGAGGAAGCAGATGTCATAACTTACGAGTTTGAAAATGTGGATTCAGAGACTTTGAAATGGTTAGAAGAGCATGCATATGTGCCACAAGGAAGTAAACTTATTCAGACCACACAAGACCGAGCTTATGAAAAACAAGCGATTGAACGAAGTGGTGCGAATGTCGTTGGCTACGAACTAATCAGCAGTATGGAAGAATTGAAGAGTGGTCTTTTAAAGATAGGTTATCCGGCCGTTATAAAAACACGGCGCTTCGGCTATGATGGCAAAGGCCAAATGAAATTAGAAAGTGAAGCTGATTTGAAGGATGCAGAACCTATCTTAGCAAAGGGACCATGTATCTTAGAACAGTTTATTGCCTTTGATAAGGAAATTTCAGTGATGGTTGCTAGGAGTGTCAGTGGTGAAGCGATGACCTATCCAGTCTCTGAAAACATTCATAAAAACCATATATTACACCAATCGATTGTACCGGCTCGAATTAATGAAAAAACCGAGTCTAAAGCGAAAAAGCTAGCTTTACAAATTGCGGAATCTTTGAAGTTAGTTGGGGTACTTGGGGTGGAAATGTTTTTAACTGCTAGTGGTGAGATATACATAAACGAAGTAGCACCAAGACCACACAATTCAGGACATTACACGTTGGACGCTTGCGAAACATCACAATTTGAACAGCATATTCGTGCTGTTTGCGATTGGAAATTAGGAGAAGCTAATTTATATACACCTGTTGTCATGACGAATATCTTAGGACAGCATGTTGATAAGGTCTATTCAGATATTCCTGGTGATTTAAAAGCAAAGCTACACTTATATGGTAAGGATCAGGCAAAACCAAACCGTAAAATGGGACATATTAATTTTATCGGTGATAACATAGAAGACCTATTAGAACATATTAAACAATTATCAATTTGGAGGGTACAACATGATTGAACGCTATACACGAGAAGAGATGGGAAGCATTTGGACAGAGGAAAATCGTTTTAAGGCTTGGTTAGAGGTTGAAATTTTAGCCTCTGAAGCTTGGGCAGAATTAGGCGAAATCCCTAAAGAAGATGTTAGGCGGATTCGAGAAAAAGCTAGATTTGACGTTGATCGAATTAAAGAGATCGAAGCGGAAACACGCCATGACGTTGTTGCCTTTAGTAGAGCCGTTTCAGAAACGCTAGGTGATGAGAAGAAATGGGTTCATTACGGCCTAACTTCAACAGATGTTGTCGATACCGCATTATCCTATTTAATAAAGCAAGCTAATGATCTTTTAAGAGATGACTTAGAGCAATTCTTGAATGTAATCAAGGAAAAAGCAAAAGAGCATAAATACACTATCATGATGGGGCGTACTCACGGTGTCCATGCTGAACCAACTACCTTTGGCTTAAAGTTAGCCCTTTGGTATGAAGAGATGAAACGCAATATAGAGCGCTTTGATGCAGTGGCAGCAGGCATTGCTTATGGAAAATTATCAGGGGCAGTAGGTACATACGCTAACATTGACCCATTTGTTGAAAAATATGTTTGTGAACAGCTTGGCTTAAAACCGGCGCCTATTTCAACCCAAACTTTACAACGTGACCGTCATGCCGATTATATGTCAACCTTAGCATTAATCGCAACATCGATAGAAAAAATGGCAATAGAAATTCGTGGTTTGCAAAAAAGCGAAACTCGTGAAGTTGAGGAGTTTTTTGCTAAGGGTCAAAAAGGTTCATCAGCGATGCCGCATAAACGTAACCCAATTGGTTCTGAAAATATGACCGGAATGGCACGTGTAATTCGCGGTTATATGATGACAGCCTATGAGAACGTTCCGCTATGGCATGAGCGTGACATTTCACACTCATCAGCAGAACGTATCATTATTCCAGATGCTACAATCGCTCTTGACTATATGCTTAATCGATTTAGTGGCATTGTGGAGAAGCTTACTGTGTTTGAGGACAATATGAAAGCTAACATGGATCGGACTTACGGATTAATTTACTCACAGCGTGTGTTGTTAACACTAATTGATAAAGGCTTCGCTCGTGAGCGTGCCTACGACTTAGTGCAACCTTTAGCTATGCAGGCATGGGAGGAAGGACGTTCATTCCCAGATTTAATTCGAGCAACAGAAGAAATCACTTCAGAACTGAGCGAATCCGAGTTAGAGGATTGTTTCGATCCAACTTACCACTTAAAGAATGTCGATATGATTTTTGAACGTGTAGGATTATAGTTGCTCCTCACGGATAGAACGCTGACTTTCACGGATTGGAGAACGAAATCTACGGATAGAACGACTAGGCCCACGGATTGAACCTTCAATTATTTAAGCCAATTGCCAATAAGGGGGCGTTATTTTGAGAAAAGGTCCACTGCTATACGAGGGAAAGGCTAAGCGTTTGTTTGAAACGGAACAACCAGATACCTTGTGGGTGCAATATAAAGACGATTTGACGGCGTTTAACGGTCAAAAGAAGGAGAGGCAACAAGGAAAGGGGCGACTAAATAATGAAATTTCGTCGCTTTTATTCCACCAATTATCAGCTATTGGACTACCTAATCACTTTATTAAAAGAATTTCAGAAACAGAGCAACTAGTTAAAAAAACAACGATTATTCCTATTGAAGTCGTTGTTCGTAATATAGCGGCTGGTAGCTTAGCTAAGCGATTAGGCTTAGATGAGGGGGCCAAACTTAATCAAACCATTGTGGAGTACTACTATAAGGATGATGAACTCGGTGATCCGTTGATAAATGAAGATCATATCAATCTACTAGAGTTAGTTACCAAAGGTGAATTAGCTAGTATGAAGGGGATGGCCTTAGGTATCAACCAGAAGTTAATCGATCACTTTCAAGCATGTGACGTCATTTTAGTAGATTTTAAATTGGAATTTGGTTTTGATCAGGAAGGCGAAATCATTTTATCAGACGAGATTTCCCCTGATACATGTCGTTTGTGGGATGCTAAGACTCACGAAAGATTAGATAAAGATGTATTTCGCCAAGGAATTGGTCATGTTGAAAAAGCATATGAGACGATTTTGAACCGATTAACTGCAAACACAGTTAAATAATTCTTCTATAAGGGAGTGGGGAGACAATGGTAAAAGTAAAGGTGTACGTAACATTAAAAGAGGGTGTGTTAGACCCACAAGGTAAAGCAATTGAGCAAGCGTTAAGTACGATGAACATAGACAATGTAAATGACATGCATGTGGGCAAGTATATGGAGTTTATTTTAGAAGAAAGTGCGACTGAAAATGACAACGAACAGATTGAAATGATGTGCGAACAGCTGCTATCCAACCCGGTTATTGAGGATTATCGATACGAAACAGAGGAGGTTGTGACAGCATGAGATTTGCAGTGATCGTTTTTCCTGGTTCAAATTGTGATACAGACCTTTTTCATGCGATCCGTGATGAATTAGGTGAGCAAGTTGACTATGTCGATCATACGGAAACTAATTTAGCTCATTATGATGCCGTGTTACTACCTGGTGGGTTTTCATATGGTGATTATTTACGTTCTGGAGCGATTGCAAGCTTCTCAAACATTATGCCAGCTGTTAAAGGGTTTGCAGACTCTGGAAAGCCGGTACTAGGTATTTGCAATGGATTTCAGGTTTTACTTGAAGCAGGGTTACTACCAGGTGCGATGAAACGAAACGAGGAATTAAAATTCATCTGTCGCCCGGTGGAACTAATCGTTGAAAATAACCAAACTATCTTCACAAGTGAATACCAACTAAAGGAGGCCATCCAAGTTCCGGTCGCTCACGCTGAAGGAAATTATGAGTGCAATGAAGCAACACTAGAAAGCTTGCAAGTTAACAATCAGATTGTTTTTAAATACAAACAAAACCCAAACGGCTCAACAGCTGATATAGCAGGGATTACCAATGAAAAAGGTAATGTTCTTGGCATGATGCCCCACCCAGAACGGGCGGTTGATCAATTATTAGGTAGTGCTGATGGATTACGTTTATTTCAGTCGATCTTAAAGAATTGGAGGGAACAGAATGCCATTACTTCTTGAACCAAATACAACAGAAGTGAAAGAAAAGAAGCTTTATCAAGACATGGGGTTAACGGATGAGGAATTTCAGCTAATTGAACAGATTCTTGGAAGAACACCGAATTATACAGAAACAGGAATTTTTTCAGTGATGTGGAGTGAGCATTGTAGTTATAAGAAGTCTCGTCCACTTCTTAAAAAATTCCCAACAGAAGGAGAGCGTATTCTACAAGGTCCTGGAGAAGGGGCTGGAATTGTCGATATCGGTGATGGGCAGGCAGCAGTCTTTAAAATTGAAAGCCACAACCACCCTTCTGCCATCGAGCCTTATCAAGGAGCGGCCACAGGTGTGGGCGGGATTATTCGAGATGTTTTTTCGATGGGCGCGCGCCCGATTGCGTTACTAAATTCATTGCGCTTTGGTGAGCTTAACGATTCACGCACGAAGTATTTGTTTGAAGAAGTAGTGGCAGGTATTGCTGGTTATGGAAATTGTGTTGGGATTCCGACAGTCGGTGGAGAAATTCAAATAGATGATTGTTACAAAGGGAATCCACTTGTCAATGCGATGTGTGTTGGGATCATCGACCATACAGATATTCAAGTCGGTCAGGCCAAAGGAATTGGTAACACGGTGATGTATATTGGTTCGGCAACGGGTCGTGATGGCATTCACGGAGCAACCTTCGCATCAGAAGAGCTAACCGATGAATCACAGGAAGACCGGCCTGCTGTGCAAGTTGGCGATCCGTTTATGGAAAAGCTACTTATTGAAGCTTGTCTAGAAATTACGAAATCAGATGCTTTAGTTGGTATTCAAGATATGGGAGCAGCTGGTTTAACATCATCTGCAAGCGAAATGGCAAGTAAAGCTGGTACGGGAATAGAAATGAACCTTGATTTAGTCCCACAGCGGGAGCAACATATGACACCATACGAAATGATGCTCTCAGAGTCGCAGGAGCGTATGCTAATCGTTGTTAAAAAAGGTCACGAACAAGAAATGAAAGATATCGTTGCAAAGTATGACCTGGAAGCTGTAGAAGTTGGAACTGTGATCGAAGAGAAGCAGTTACGTTTAACATATAATGGTGAAGTGGTTGCAGATATGCCGGTAGATGCTTTAGCTGAAGATGCACCCATTTATCATTTACCGTCCAAAGAACCAAAGGACTATCAAATCAATCAAACGATGTCTTTTAATTTACCTAAAATAGATAACCCAGAGGAACTGTTAATTAAGTTGCTTCAGGCTCCAACGATTGCAAATAAGGAATGGGTTTACGACCAATATGATTATATGGTGCAAACGAATACCGTCGTTTCACCGGGATCCGATGCAGCGATCCTTCGTATTCGGGATACGGGAAAAGCTTTAGCCATGACAACAGATTGTAATTCACGTTATTTACACTTAGATCCTAAAACGGGTGGGAAAATTGCTGTTGCAGAAGCAGCGCGTAATATCATTTGTTCTGGAGGCGAGCCACTTGCCCTAACCGACTGTTTAAACTTCGGTAATCCTGAGAAAGCAGAAAATTTCTGGTCCATGGAACAAGCCACAGATGGTATGGCTATAGCAAGTAAACAACTTAGTACGCCAGTTATTAGTGGTAATGTATCACTTTATAATGAAACGAATGGAGTGAGTGTTTATCCGACGCCAGTCGTTGGTATGGTTGGTCTAGTACATGATTTAAATCATATTACAACTCAACACGTCAAACAAGCAGGGGACCACATCTATGTCATTGGTGAAACAGATTTAGAGATTGGTGGAAGCGAGATTCAAAAGTTATTGACTGGGAAATATGAAGGCAAAGCACCAGTGATTAATTTAGAGAAGGAAAAGGATCGACAGAAGCAGCTATTAACAGCTATCCAAACAGGTGTGATTGAATCAGCGCATGACATATCTGAAGGGGGCTTAGCTGTTGCTCTAGCTGAAAAGGTCATGACCACAGAACATGGCTTAGATATTAATCTATCAGGTAGTCAATTGCTAGAGTTGTTCAGTGAAACTCAATCACGGTTTGTCGTCACGGTAAAAGCAGAAAATCTTCGTGCTTTTGAAGAACTAGTTAACGATGCCAATTGGATTGGAAAAGTCACTACAGATGGCTACTTGGATGTGAAATGGAATGGAGAAGGTGTGATTAAGGCTTCAGTTCAAACATTAACAGATTATTGGAAGGGAGCGATCCCATGCTTACTGACATCAAAGGTTTAAATGAAGAGTGCGGGATCTTCGGAGTATACGGTCACTCTCAAGCGGCGCAAATGACTTATTATGGTTTGCATAGTTTGCAACACCGTGGTCAAGAAGGTGCTGGTGTTGTGGTGTCGGATAGTCAGAGGTTACAACAAACAAAAGGTCATGGGTTGGTCACAGAAGTTTTAGATGAACACTCGTTAGCTAAATTAACAGGGGAGAGTGCAATTGGCCATGTTCGGTATTCAACAGCGGGTGAGAAATCTTATGAGAATATTCAGCCTTTACTTTTTCATTCTCATACTGGATCACTTTCAGTTGCACATAACGGTAATTTAGTCAACGCGACCAAATTGCGTGCAGAGTTAGAAAGCTTTGGAAGTATCTTTCAAACGACTTCAGATACAGAGGTGATTGCCCATTTAATTAGGAGAGGTGGGAAAGTCCCTCAACTTGATCGTATGAAAGCGGCTCTTCGGCAACTTGAAGGAGCCTTTGCGGTGGTCATGTTATTGGAAGACAAATTAATCGCAGCATTAGACCCACGTGGAATGAGGCCGTTATCTTTAGGTAAGATAGGCTCTACTTATGTCGTTGCATCTGAGACATGTGCCTTCGACGTTGTGGGTGCAGAGTATGTACGTGAAGTTCAACCAGGTGAGTTTTTGGTGATTGATGATGACGGTCTTCATTCTAGTACCTTTACAGACCCTGTTGACCGATCTATATGCACGATGGAATATATTTATTTTGCACGTCCAGATAGTAATGTTGATGGGGACAATATTCATAGCACGAGAAAACGGTTAGGTAAGAAATTAGCAGAGGTGGCACCAGTTGAAGCAGATGTGGTGACTGGAGTACCTGATTCTAGTATTTCTGCTGCTATAGGGTTTGCTGAGCAGTCCGGGATTCCTTATGAACTTGGACTTATCAAGAATCGTTATGTCGGTCGTACATTCATACAACCAACACAGGAAATGCGTGAGCGTGGGGTTCGCATGAAGCTATCTCCAGTCAGGAAAATTGTTGAAGGTAAGCGAGTGGTGATGGTGGATGACTCAATCGTTCGTGGTACAACTTCTAGAAGGATTGTAACCATGCTCAAACAAGCAGGGGCGAAAGAAGTCCATGTCAGAATCAGCTCACCACCAATCAAGTACCCATGCTTCTATGGCATAGATACTTCTACTTCTTCAGAGTTGATTGCATCTAATTATTCTCTTGAAGAAATTAGGAAACAAATCGATGCTGATTCACTAAGCTATTTACCAACAGATGAGATGGTCGATGCAATTGGCCGTCATGACTCAAGTAAAAACTGTGGACATTGTCTAGCGTGCTTCACTGGGAAGTATCCAACGGAAATATATGAAGATTCAGAGCTACCACATAAAAAAGGTCAACTTGTCGGTGAAGTTGCCAGTCAAGGAGCGAGTAAATCATGACAGATGCTTATCGCCAAGCAGGAGTGAATATAGAAGCGGGTTATGAAGCAGTTGAGCGCATGAAATCTCACATTAGCCGTACAAATCGTCCAGGGATCTTAGGTAGTTTAGGTAGTTTTGGTGGGATGTTTGATTTATCGTCCCTAGATTACCATGAACCAGTTTTGGTTTCCGGTACAGATGGAGTTGGCACCAAGCTAAAGCTAGCCTTTATGACAGAATCACACGATACAATTGGGATTGATGCTGTAGCGATGTGTGTGAATGATATTGTCGCACAGGGTGCAGAGCCATTATACTTCCTTGATTATTTAGCATTAGGTAAGGCTAAGCCTGAAAAAGTCGAAGCAATTGTGAAGGGGATAGCAGATGGTTGTGAGGAAGCGGGTTGTGCCTTAATTGGGGGAGAGACAGCTGAAATGCCTGGACTATATGATGAGGGTGAGTATGATGTAGCTGGGTTTGCTGTTGGTGTGACAGAAAAATCCTCTATCATTAAAGGTGATCGGATTAAAATAGGTGATCGTCTGATTGGCTTGCCCTCTAACGGTATTCATAGTAATGGATTCTCACTAGTTAGAAAAGTGCTTTTAGAAGATGCTCAGCTAGATTTAAATGAAACTTATCCACCGTTTATGGTACCGTTAAAAGATGTCTTGTTAACCCCGACTCGAATCTATGTCCAGCAAATACTAGCTTTGAAACAACAGATTGATTTAAAAGGTGTTGCTCATATTACGGGTGGAGGTTTTGATGAAAATATCCCGAGAGTACTTCCAAAGGGATTAGGAGCGTCGATTGATGTGGATACATTTCCTAAGCCGGAAATTTTTTCTTTTGTTAAAGATTATGGAAACTTATCTATTCGTGATATGTATAGCGTCTTTAATATGGGGATTGGAATGGTACTTGTCGTTGATCAACGAGATGTCCGACAATGCCTGGAAATACTTGATGGATTAGGCGAAACAGCCTATGAGATTGGAACGGTTAATGATACTGGAGTATTAAAGTTTGCTGGAGGAATGATGCTATGAAGCGAGTTGCCGTATTTGCATCAGGAAGTGGGTCAAATTTTGAATCGTTAGTGGAAGCATCAAGGCAATCAAACTTAGGTTATGAGGTTGTATTATTGGTCACCGACCGTTTAGATGCTTATGCTCTAGAACGTGCTAGTCGTTTAAACATTCCCACTAAGTCATTTGCTCCCAAAGCTTATGCAACTAAAGGTGAATATGAAATTGCTATTTTAACGATACTTAAACAATTCAAGATAGACTGGATTGCTTTAGCAGGGTATATGCGTTTGGTAGGCTCTACGTTACTAGAGCCTTACCAGCAACGTATAGTTAATATTCACCCCTCATTACTACCACATTTCCCAGGAAAAGATGCGATCGGTCAGGCACTTAAGGCAGAAGTTGCACAAACTGGTGTAACGGTTCATTACATTGATGAAGGAATCGACACAGGACCAGTCATTTCCCAGGAAATAGTCGCAGTTCGACCAGAAGATACATACGAAACATTACAAAAGCGAATAAAACAAGTTGAACATCACATCTATCCCAAAACGCTAGCGAAGATCATGAGAGAGGATGAACTAAATGTCAGTAAAACGCGCGTTAATTAGTGTGTCTGATAAAACAGGAATTGTCGAATTTGCCAAGGAGTTAAATAAACGAGGTATTGAGATTATTTCAACAGGTGGTACGAAAAAGGTGTTAGAAGAAAATGGTTTAGACGTGATTGGGATTTCTGAGGTGACAGGGTTCCCCGAGATTTTAGACGGTCGAGTTAAAACACTCCATCCAAATATACATGCCGGATTGTTAGCAAAACGTGAGGTTGAAGGGCATGTGCAAGCTTTACAAGAACAGAAAATCACGCCAATTGATCTAGTAGTTGTTAACTTGTACCCATTTAAAGAAACAATAGCTAAGGAGAATGTTTCTTTTGGTGAGGCGATTGAAAATATCGATATTGGTGGTCCGGCAATGCTACGGGCAGCGGCTAAGAATTACCAAGATGTAACGGTTGTGATTGACCCAAGCGATTATCATAAGGTTTTGTTGGCCATTACGGAGTCTGAGGTGACGAACGATTTTAAACAGCAGCTAGCCGCAAAAGTTTTTAGGCATACTGCTCATTACGATGCATTAGTAGCAGAGTACCTTACTGAGCAAGCTGGCGAGCGCTTTCCCGAAACCAAAACCGTTACTTTTGAGCATGAAGAGACGCTACGATACGGCGAAAATCCACACCAGCAAGCAGCTTTTTATAAAAAGGCGTTTGCCAATGAATCCTCTTTAGTACATGCGAAACAACTTCATGGTAAGGCATTGTCGTATAACAACATTCAAGATGCGGATGCGGCTTTAGCTATTGTGAAAGAATTTACAGAACCGGCAGCAGTTGCAGTCAAACATACAAACCCGTGTGGTGTGGGGATTGGGGATTCAATTATAGACGCCTATCACAGAGCCTATGCAGCTGATCCCATTTCTATATTTGGTGGAATTATTGCACTTAATCAGGAAGTCAATCAAGACCTTGCTAAGAAATTAAGTGAAATTTTCTTGGAGATTATCATTGCACCAAGCTATACAGACGAAGCCTTGACTACTCTGACTAAAAAGAAAAACATTCGTTTGTTAGAGGTGCCGATTAAACAAAATGAACCAGAAGAGAAGCTGCAAACTGTATCTGGTGGTTTATTGATCCAAGATGAGGACCAGTACTCAGAAGATATATTAGAACTTAAGGTTGTAACAGACCGTGTCCCAAGTGAGGAAGAATGGATCGATCTAACATTCGCATGGAAAGTGATGAAGCATGTTAAATCGAATGCGATTTTGCTTGCTCATGGTCAACAGACAATCGGAGTTGGTGCAGGACAGATGAATCGAGTAGGAGCAGCGAAGATCGCCATTGAGCAAGCTGGAGAGCAAGCACAAGGAGCGGTGATGGCATCAGATGCGTTTTTCCCAATGGATGACACCGTTGAAGCGGCACATCAAGCAGGAATTAGTGCAATTATTCAGCCGGGTGGTTCGATTCGTGATGAGGATTCAATTAATAAGTGTAATGAACATGGGATCGCGATGGTCTTTACCGGAGTTCGCCATTTTAAACATTAGAGGGTAATGCGACGTTTGCCGAAAAATTCGGCGAACGCCGGGTTAAATAAGGTTTTGCCGGAATAAACTAAGGGGTGACACGATGAAGGTTTTGATTATTGGGCGCGGAGGAAGAGAACACGTATTAGCATGGAAGATCAGTCAAAGTGACCGAGTTGACACTGTCTATGTTGCACCGGGAAATCAGGGGATGATAGATGTAGCGAAAGTCCAGTCGATTGATGAAAACGATCATGAACAATTGGTGCAATTTACTAAACAAAATAAAATTGATTTAACCATTGTTGGTCCTGAAGCGCCACTTATAGATGGAATCGTTAACCGGTTTAATGAAGAAGATCTCGCTATTTTCGGCCCAACGAAAGAAGCAGCGTTGATTGAAGGAAGTAAGGACTTTGCCAAACAACTAATGAAAGATTATCAGATCCCAACGGCTAAATATCAAACATTTGACAATGTAGACCATGCAAAAGCTTACATAAACAAACAAGGTGCACCTATTGTGATTAAGGCAGATGGTTTAGCTGCAGGTAAAGGAGTGGTCGTTGCCATGACTCTTGATGAGGCCTATGAAGCAGTTGAGTCCATGCTTGGGGAACGACAATTTGGAGGTGCTAGCCGTCGTGTCGTCATCGAAGAATTTTTGGCAGGTGAAGAATTTTCACTGATGGCTTTTGTGAAGGGTGAACATGTATATCCGATGGTCATCTCCCAGGACCATAAACGAGCCTTTGATCATGACCAAGGTCCTAACACAGGTGGGATGGGAGCTTATTCACCTGTCCCTCAAATTCCTGAAGATATATATGAATTAGCTATCAAACAAATCTTAGAGCCTACAGCCAAGGCGTTAGTAAAGGAAGGTCGTTCATTTACAGGAGTTTTATATGCAGGGTTAATTGTAACTTCAGAAGGTCCAAAAGTGATTGAATTTAACGCTAGGTTTGGAGACCCAGAAGCGCAAGTTGTTGTACCTCGCATGAAGAACGATCTTTCAGAAGTCCTCCTTAACGTGTTACATGAAGAGCCTGTTAGTATTTCATGGTCAGAAAAAGCGATAGTCGGCGTTGTCCTTGCATCAAAGGGCTATCCAGGTAGCTATGAAAAGGGTCAACCAATAATCGGATTAAATTTGCTGGATTCAGAAACGTTAATTTTCCACGCAGGCACCAAAAGGGAGGGCGACGAGTGGTTAACTAATGGAGGGCGAGTTCTTTTAGTAGGTGCTCAAGCACAGTCACTAACTGAAGCGCAACGCAAGGTATATAAGGAAGTTCAAAAAATGGATTCATCCAGTCTGTTTTATCGCAAAGATATTGCTAATAAAGCTATGCAAGTGTTATAAATTAAGCATGTAGTAACTGACGACTCTTAAATGGAACTAACCATAAGGGAGCTACATGTGAATTTTGTCGGTCGTCTGGGCAGGAGAAGTTACTTCTCTTAAACTTTCAGGAGGTATATTAATTGAAAGAGCCATTACTATTAGACGGAAAACAAGTATCATCATCTATTAAAGATGAGTTAAAAGGTCAAATTGATGTGTTGAAAAAACAAGGAATTACTCCCAAGTTAGTAACGATATTAGTTGGAGATAACCCTTCATCACACACTTATGTCCAAATGAAAGCGAATGCTTGTAAGCGGATTGGTATGGAATCAGAACGAATCTACTTGAAGTCAGAAACGACGACAGAAGAATTGTTAGCAACCATTAAAAAATTAAATGAAGATGACCAAGTTCATGGAATTTTATTGCAACACCCTGTCCCTGAGCATATTGACGAACGTCAAGCCTTCGATGCAATTACTCTAGAAAAAGATGTTGATGGAGTAACTAGTCATGGGTTCGGCTCAACTGCCTTTCAGCTAAACGCCTACCCTTGTTGTACCCCAGCAGCTATTATGGAAATGATTGATTATTATCAAATTCCAATTGAAGGTAAGCATGCAGTGGTCATTGGTAGAAGTCCAATTTTAGGTAAGCCTGTTTCCATGATGCTGTTAAATCGTAACGCAACAGTAACGATTAGTCACTCTAGAACGGAGAATTTAGAAGAAATTGTTAAACAAGTGGACCTAGTAGTAGCTGCTGTCGGAAAACCTCGTTTTGTTAAAGGTGAGTGGCTAAAAGAAGGTGCCATTGTGTTAGATGCCGGTTATAATCAAGGGAATATTGGGGATTGTGACTATGACTCTTGTTATGACAAAGCCAGTGCGATCACACCGGTTCCAGGTGGTGTCGGCCCAGTGACAATCGCGATGCTCTTGCGCAATACAGTGTTGGCAGCAGAACAAAAAGTTTCTATGAACGCCATGAAAATTGTATAGAATCTATAATCTGTGTCGACCCTTTAGAGAGAATTAGTGACAGAACACAACATGAAAATAATCTTTAGCAAAAAGTCGCGAAATATCGCGCTTATGCTTGACATCCATACCATAGATATTATAATATATTCTATGGCATTTTATCATTACCACGTATAGCCCCGGAAAACTATTCGTGATGAGATAAAAAAGACAATGATTTCGGAAAATATAGGAGGGAAACGCAATGCGTACAACATTTATGGCAAACGAAAATAACGTTGAGCGTAAATGGTATGTAGTTGATGCTGAAGGCCAAACTCTTGGTCGTCTAGCTACAGAAGTGGCAACTCTACTTCGTGGTAAGCATAAACCAAGCTACACACCACACGTTGATACTGGCGATAATGTGATCATCATTAATGCTGATAAAGTTGAACTAACAGGTAAGAAATTAACAGATAAGATTTACTACCGCCATTCTAACTACCCAGGTGGTTTAAAAGAGCGTACAGCTGAAGAAATGCGTACGAAGTATCCAGAGAAAATGCTTGAACAAGCAGTTAAAGGTATGCTACCTAAAAATAAATTAGGTCGTAAAATGGGCAAGAAGCTACACGTTTACCGTGGCGCTGAACACAACCATCAAGCACAAAAACCAGAAGTTTACGAACTTCGCGGGTAATTAAGAAGGAGGGTAATCTAAGTGGCACAAGTACAATACTACGGCACAGGCCGTCGCAAAAGTTCTGTAGCACGTGTACGACTAGTACCAGGTAATGGTAAAGTCGTTGTTAATAAAGTAGATGCGGAAGACTACTTCCCACACGAAACTCTACGTCGTGTAATTAACCAACCATTAGATGTAACTGAGAATACTGGTAACTATGATATCTTAGTAAACGTTAATGGTGGTGGATTCACTGGTCAAGCTGGTGCAATCCGTCTTGGTGTGGCTCGCGCTTTATTAGAAGCAGATCCTGAGTACCGCACACCACTTAAGCGTGCGGGTCTATTAACTCGTGACGCTCGTGAAAAAGAACGTAAGAAATACGGTCTTAAAGGCGCTCGTCGTGCACCACAGTTCTCGAAGCGTTAATATATTTATATGTATACAAACGTCTCTTCTGTTATGGAAGAGGCGTTTTTTATGTTTTTGTGAAGGCAGTTTAGTGTTTTAAGGCAGTGATCAGGAATTTAAAGAAGCTAGCAAACAGAGAACCTAGATGATGCTACCTTTACTTTAAATCATAAAGTAAAAAAGCACGGGGAACTCCCGTGCTTGATCAATAATTAAAAATTTGATATGAAACGACTATATAAGTAATGATGATAATCATAGGTGGTAACGCATATGTGATCAGGTTTTTGGTTTGCTTTCGAATCAACATAAATAGCGTGATCACCATCATTCCAAGGCTTAAAGATGCAGTAGCAATCATTGAAGGACTCGCTCCTTGTAGGATAGGCCCCTTCTGATAAAAGGCGTCTGTAAAAGCAATTAGTAATAAATTAAAAAGGTTGCTTCCCAAAATTGACCCAATCGCCATGGCATAATTAGCAATTTTAAAAGCTGCGATCACTGCAACTAGCTCAGGTAGTGATGTAGCAGCGGCGATTAGTACACTACCGACAAAGCTTGAATTCATGCCAGTTTGTACGGCGAGAAGATCCCCTGAAATGGATAATATACTACCAGCAACTAAAACAGCGATTGCGGAAAAAACAAAATAACGAATGGCCTTCTTTAACGAAATATCCTCATTTTCAATCAACTCGTCTGCTTCTAAGGCAGGCTCCTCTTGATCAAAGAGTTTTACACAAACAATATATAAAGCGACCAAGACGAACATTTCAATTCCGATATTAAAAATGCTAACGTTATAATCCCAAATTAGTGCTACAATAACAATTAAGGTCATAACAACCCCAAATAAAGCAGCGGGAAGTTGATGACTTGAGTTGACATGGTCGAAAGCTCTTTTTCTTCGGTAAATAAAATCAATAAGTGCAATAATTAATAAATTAAAGACATTACTTCCTAACATATTACCAACAGCAATATCGACATTATCAATGTAAACAGCCGTAACACTTGTCGTTAACTCTGGAAGTGAAGTTGCCCCGGCAATTAAGACAGTTCCTACCATCGCACCACTCATTGCCGATTTTTGACTAATAACATCACCATATTTATTTAATTGGATCGCGCCGTATACGACAAAAACGGCAGCAATTATGAAGACAATATACACCATAATAGTATGGTTCCTCCTTTGATTTGACAATAAAGATTTAATAGGGTTAAATAATAAATGGTCTAAAAAACAAAAAGACCTCGGCTCCATAGTAAAATAGAGCCAAGGTCTTGCGTATGACTTGATGAACCGGGTGAACAGTCACCGGGTATGACGATTCATCAACCGTATTATACGGTCGCTACTCCCCTTGCTATTACATAATATAGCCTAATAGAGAGTAAGAGTCAAATGTCGAAAAGTGACAAGTTTATTTAGTATAGTTCTAATTATTAGATTTTTATGATAAAATAAGTTAGAATACCTAAAAGAATGATTATTTTCTATTTTGTGTAAATACTAGATTACGTAATAGTAATCTAGTAAAATATAATAATATAGGGGGAAAGCTCACATGAGAAAGTCTATTTTACTTTTAATCTCAGTAGGGTTTTTAGCAACATTGGTACTATCAGCATGTGGTGGAGGTAGCTCTAGTGTTGCAATTGGACCTGCAGGTAGTGGTACACAAGCTGCAGCGAATTCAATTCTTGAAGGTGCAGGTTTAGGAGACGATGACATCGATACTTACGAAGAAGGTTTCGGTGATGCTAGTGATGGTCTTCAAGATGGAAACATTGACTTGTCATTTGGTCTATTAGGACTTCCGGCAGGTAGTGTTGATGACTTACAGGCGAATACAGGTGACGCTAAGTTAGTAGGGTTGTCTGATGATGTTATTGAGTATGTTGAAGAGAACTTAGGTTACTTACGTTATACAATTCCAGCTGATTCTTACGATTTCATGGATGAAGATGTGGAAACGGTAACGGCTTATGCTGTATTAGTTGGTAATACAAATACGATTGATCACGACTTAGCTTATGAACTCGCTCGTGTATCTGTAGAGCATGCAGATGAAAATACACACGCTCAATCAGACCATATGACTCTTGAGAATGCTCTAAATGGTTCTGATGGTTTACCAATTCACCCTGGTGCTGCTGAATATTATGAGGAGCAAGGTTTAGATGTATCAGGTGAGATTGCTGATGTTAGTGCAACAGCAGATTCTCGTCCGGAAGAATTAATCTTAGGTACTGGTAGCTCTGGTGGTACTTATTATCCACTAGGTGGAGAGATGGCAACTGTTTGGAATAACCATATTGATGGTGTTAACGTTACATCAACTGAAACAGGTGCATCTGTTGAGAACCTAGCAGACATTGGAAGAGATGATCAGGACCTAGGTATGACAGTTCACGTACCAGCACAAGAGGCTTACAATGGTGAAGGTGACTTCGAAGGTGCAGCAGTTGGTAACTTCGCGTTTATTGGTCATATTTACCCTGAGGTTATGCAGATCATTACACGTGAATCAACAGGTATTGAGAGTTTAGATGATTTAAAATAAGAGAGATAAAGTGAACTAATTTAGTACATGTAAAGGGACCGACACAGTGTGCCGGTCCCTTTTATGCCAAATATGTAGGGGTATTGGCAGGTTGAACCCATTTATAAGGTGGTGAAAGGTGTGTCTAGAAAAAAGAACAACGAGACTGATAATCGGAATGAGCAACCAATAAACCCATCACCAGAAGTAAACGAAAATGGTGAAGCAGTTGATCAAGAAGAGTTACTTAGGAAATATGACAGGGAAAGTAACACAAGGACGAATATTGGAAAGTGGGCTTGGATTGTTACGTTTCTGGCTGTGTATTTAACAGTGTTCCATTTGTGGACCGGTTTAAATGGTACGTTGCAATCACAAATCCAAGGAGCTATACATGTAGGAACTGCTCTAGGTTTAATTTACTTACTATATCCAGCGAAGAAAGGATTACATGACCGAGGCGTACCTTGGTACGATGTGATTTTGGCTTTTACAGCAATATATGTTGGGTATCATAAAATCATCTTTTTTGATGAAATACTTAATGCTCGTGTCCACGGTTATGAGACATTTGATGTCATTGTAGCGGTTGCTGGTGTTCTGTTATTGTTAGAAGCAACTAGAAGGGCAGTCGGTTTACCAATTGTCATCGTGGCGAGTGTAGTGATCTTATATGCACTCTACGGTAATCTCATACCTACTCAAATTCTCTCACATAAAGGCTTCTCATTTGAGCGTGTGATGACAGACCTTTGGTATAGAGAAAATGCGATTTTCGGTATTCCAGTTCAGGTTTCCGCTAAGTTTATTTTCCTTTTCCTTTTATTTGGGGTTATTTTAGTACACTCCGGAATTGGGAAGTTCTTTAATGATTTAGCGTTTGCCTTAACAGGGCGTTTTACGGGAGGTACAGCAAAAGCAGCTGTATCCGCAAGTGCATTACAAGGGATGGTATCTGGTAGCTCCATTGCGAACACGGTTTCATCTGGGTCCTTTACAATTCCGATGATGAAAAGAGCTCGATTTAGACCAGAATTCGCAGCGGCAGCAGAAGCTTCTGCTTCAACCGGTGGACAATTAATGCCACCAATTATGGGTGCTGCAGCTTTTATCATGATTGAGTATACGAGTACCGATTACCAAACCATTATGTTAGCTGCATTGATCCCAGCGATGTTGTATTTTACAGGTATCTTTATGGGATCACATTATGAAGCTAAAAAACAGGGTATTTTCGGTGTTGCGAAGGAAACGTTACCTAACACATGGCATCTCTTAAAGACGAAGGGTTATATGCTCTTACCTTTAGTTGCGATTATTACCACGTTATTCATGGGCTTTACGCCTCAACGTGCAGCACTAATGGGTATTTTAACAGCATTTCTCGTGAGCCTTGTTAGTAAAGAAACTCGTATGTCGTTTAGGAAAATTATTTATGTCATTGAACAAGGTGCACGTGTTGCCTTACCGGTAATTGGTGCAGTTGGTACAGCGGGAATAATTGCTGGTGTTGTTGGAATGACTGGTCTGGGTGGTAAAGTAGCATCCGGTATTATTGCTCTATCTAATGATGTACAGTTGCTTGCATTAATCTTTACGATGATTGCGTGTATTATCCTAGGGATGGGGCTTCCAACAACGGCAAACTACGTTGTGACAGCTACGATTGCTGCCCCAGCGTTGATTAACGGTTTTGGTGTTGAAGTACTTGCTGCTCACTTATTTGTTTTCTATTTTGGTATTGTTGCGGATATTACTCCACCAGTATGTCTGGCAGCTTATGCCGGCTCAGGAATAGCTAAGTCGAATCCGTTTAAGAGTGGGCTTACTGCCGTTAAATTGGCCATCGCTGCCTTTATTATCCCATATATATTTGTCTACAATCCGATTCTTGTCACGCCGCTTGAACATCCGTTTATGATGTTGATCTTGGCTGTGGCGACTGCGTTAATTGGTATGATGGGTATCAGTAGTGCGGTTATGGGATATTTCCAGCGTCGCACATACGTCTGGGAGCGATTTGCGTTAATTGCAGCTGGCTTAATGTTAATTGTCCCTAACGTTTATATTGATATTATTGGTATTGTAATCATTGCGCTTATTTGGTATATCCAAAAGCGCCGACCAGAGGATCATGAGAGTGCAGTGGCTGCATAAACATTAATTTGGAGTTAACAGAGAACAGAGGGCTAACCCTCGTTCTCTGTTTTTTTTGTGTATATTGAGTAGGTGTGAATATAATCCATTGCTGCTGAATCGCCAATATTAATTGCTTAGTCATCCATTTTTTTGAATTAGCTCTTACCCTCAAAACGCCAATATAATTCATAATTAGTTGGTAATATCATGAAAAATGATATAATAGTAAACTATATAGAAAAGAATAATGCGTGAAGGGGGAGTGTAAGTGTGCCTTTAGAAGAACACAGGCCTGCCGGGTTCTGGATACGCTTTTTAGCATGGTTTATAGATGGAATTTTTGTCTTAGTTCTTGCGTGGATGATTGCTGTTTTAATCAATGACCAAGCTTATTTTGAATCTTGGCAAGCAACAAGTGGAGAACAATCGACACTTTCAGACGGGATAGCAAGTTTAATTTACAATGTGGTTTTTGTCGTTATCTTTACAGCTAGCACGCTAAAAGGAACTCCTGGTAAACTTATTTGCAAGATTCAAGTGGTTAATCCTGATATGACGAAAATCAGTATGTTAAAGTCAATTGGTCGACTGTTTGCTTATATCATATCTGCATTGCCCTTACTTATTGGCTTTATGTTAGCAGGATGGAATCAAGAGAAGAAAGCATTACATGACATCATTTGTCGAACAAGAGTGGTTTATCGTCAATAATAGATCTAAGTTTTGTAAATTAATTGAGTGTTCTTGGATAAAATATGAAAAATATATAGCTACAAACTCTCATATATTATGTGGATGAAAGAGAGGATTAATAATGGAGAAAAAACGTTGGACAGCTTTAGCGATTGCTGTTGGGTTGTTTTTTGTATCATTGATTGCCCAGTTTTCATCAACTGTTGCAACTACTCAATGGGGCGAGTTGATATCTGATGAAAACGATTTTGCCGAAGAGGTTCGTGAAGATGGCACAGGCTCAGAAAAAGTAGCGGTGATTCATTTAAACGGGGTTATTCAAAGTGATGATGTAGGTGGGGTTATTAATGCTAGTACCTATAATCATCGAGTTTTATTAGAAATGTTGGATCATGCTAAAGAAGATGAGGGCATCGAAGGAGTAGTATTAAGAGTTAATACGCCAGGGGGAGGCGTTGTTGAGAGTGAAGAGATTCATGATCAGATTGTCAGTTTGCAAGAGGAGGACAAGCCTGTTTATGTATCAATGGGTAATACGGCAGCTTCAGGTGGTTATTATGTGTCTGCACCAGCGGAGCAAATTTTTGCCCACCCTGCGACATTAACAGGGTCGATAGGTGTCATTATGGAGTCGATCAATATTGCCGAATTGGCTGATGATTTAGGAATTGACTTTAACACCATTACGAGTGGTGAGTATAAGGATATCATGTCGATTTCACGTCCAATGTCAGAGGATGAGGAAGATATTTTACAAACTATGATTGATGAAATGTATGATGACTTTGTCAATGTCATTGTTAATGGTCGAGATATGGATGAAGCTACTGTGCGTGAATTGGGAGATGGTCGTGTTTATACGGGTTCCCAAGCTAAGGATGTCGGGCTTGTTGATGAGCTAGGCTCTTTAGATGATACAATTGAACAGCTTCAACAAGATTATAACCTAGAGAATGCGCAAGTTGTGGAGTACGAGTATTCATTAGGTATTGGTTCGTTGTTTGGAATGACTGCAGAGAAAATGTTCGGTGATGAGCTTCAGTTATCAGGCCTAACTGAGATGTTACGAGTCTCTAATTCGCCTAGAGCTATGTATTTGTATACGGAGTAAGGGGGTGCCTTAATTGTGTGAGGATCAGTTGGATCAATCAGTAAAACAAGTTGACTCTTTAGAGAATGTTCGTTTCGCTGGATTTTGGATGCGCTTTTGGGCATACCTTATTGACTTGGTGATTGTCTTTAGTATTAATGGAATCGTTATTGTTCCTTATCAATTACTAACGGGTAGTGCGGTCTATGAGATTGGTTTTTGGACCGTGACAACCATCGTCAATACGATTGTCCTTTATATGTATTTCCTGGTTATGACCAAATATTTTAATCAAACTTTAGGAAAAAGAATTTTAGGGCTCAGAGTTATCCGTAAAGATTTCAGACCACTTGAATGGAGTGATTTAATCTTCCGTGAAATAGTTGGTCGCTTTTTTCACCGGGTATTGTTTTTTACAGGTTTATTATATTTAGTGGTCGCATTCGATTCACAAAAACAAGGTATTCACGACATGGTTGGCGACACGAGAGTCATTCATGAATGGTCGCTCCCGGAGTAGTCAATCATAAAGGGGAGGATGAGATGAGAGAACCACCACGTTTAAAGATTGCACAAGATGCTATTAAAGCTTGGAAATTATCAGCAGCATTATTGATGATTATTCCTTGGTTGATGGTTGTGGCTACTTTTATAGCCGGAAAATACCTAAACTTAACCATTTGGTTTGGTGTGATTACCATTGTTCTGACGATTGTTTTAACTTACTTATCTATTTTTTTAATACCTAAAGTACGTTGGCGTTGCTGGCGTTATGAAGTGTTTGATCAGGAAATCTATATTCAGTATGGGATTCTTGTCGTTTCACGGACCTTGGTGCCGATGATTCGTGTCCAGCATGTTGATACTAAACAAGGTCCCATTTTAAAACGATATCAATTAGCTGGTTTAACGGTTTCAACAGCGGCAACAACTCATGAAATACCAGCTCTACCTGAAGAAGAAGCAGCCAAATTACGAGATCAAATTTCGGAGTTGGCACGGGTGGATGAAGATGATGTTTGAGCCTAGACGACTTCACCCGACCGCTATTATTTTTAATGTTATATATATATTAAAGAATTTAATCTATGTTATTGGTGCAATTGTAATTGCCTCATTTGGAGATGGGATGTTTATATATGTAGCTTTTGGCATAGGAAGTATAATGGCTGCTTTGATTATTTATAGCATTCTTGCATGGTTTCGATTTAAGTACTCGATAGTGGGTGATGAGTTAAAGATTGAACAAGGTTTGATAATTAGGAAAGAACGTTATATTTCTAAAAACCGAATCCAATCAATTGACTTAACACAAGGGGTCATCCACCGAATATTCAAGCTGACTAAAGTACAGATCGAAACGGCCGGTAGTGATCAGAGTGCTGATGCATCATTAAGTGCGGTAACATTTACAGAAGGTGAGGCGATTCGGCAAGAGTTAAAGCTTAGAAAAGAAGTCTTGGATGCTAAGGATTCAGAAGATGAGGCTGCCAATCATCCAACGATAAAGGTGTCGCCCAAGCGATTAATTATTGCAGGATCAACCTCTGGAAGTGTGGGAGTGATTTTAGCGTTATTTTTCGTGGCGTTTAGTGAGATTGAACGTTTTATACCTGAACAAGCTTATGATGAAGTGGCGCGATGGATGATGACACAGACGCTTGAAATTGTTATGTTCTTAGCAATACTTCTGTTAGTATTCCTCTGGATTTTAGGAATTCTGGGGACAGTCATTAAGTATGGAAATTTTCAAGTGACACGCCAACATAATGAGCTCTTTATTACTCGTGGTTTATTAGAAAAGCGTCAGATGACTCTCCCTCTCAAGCGAATCCAGGCTTTTGGGATTAAAGAAAGTTTAATTAGGCAACCACTTGGGTTTGCAACACTCTATGTAGAGATTGCAGGTGGAGAGGTCAATAATGCTAATGCCAGAACGTTAATATTTCCTATTATTAAAACTCAGGAGATTGAATCGTTTTTACAAAGACTATTGCCAGAATATCAACAGGTTCCAACAACATATACATCCGTACCCAAACGTGCATTTCCTTATTATTTAGTTAGGACACTATTTCTGCCTGTTATCTTATTCGTGATGGTGTTAATATACTTGTCGAATTTTATAGTTGTACCAATTGTTTTAATGATCCTAGGAGCATTATTAGGTTGGCTTCGTTACCATACAGCCGGATACCACCTAGACGATGAACAATTAACCATAGTTATGAGAGACTTCGGCAAGGATACGTTGGTCATGAAACATAGTAAAGTTCAATCGATGCAAAGAAAGCAAAACCTCTTGCATCGTAAACAGCAATTAGCAACCGTTCGTTCATCGATGTTAAATAACTTTGCTGGCCGACATGCTATCTTAAAAGAGGTGGACGTAGAAGAGGCTAACCGCATTTCGGATTGGTTTTCTTTAAGAGGAACTTTTGAACATAAATAAATGTATATTAATCATGAACAAACCTTCTCGTCCATATATTTAGGTGAGGAGGTTTGTTCGATGAGACGATTGTTTTTAGTTTGTTTGTGGATTGGAGGCTTATTGTTACTAATTTACTTGCTTAAAATACCTGTGCCTAGTTCAACCCATTTCACGAATGTGACCATGCCCCTTGCTAATAAAGTAATTGTAATCGACCCAGGACATGGAGGTGTCGATGGAGGTGCCGATCATGGCGAGATTAAAGAGAAAACCATTACGCTTAATACTTCTTTTTTCCTTCGAGATTACTTGCAGGAAGCGGGGGCGCAGGTGTATTTAACGCGAGAAGACGATATTGACTTAGCACCTAGTGATATGAGTGGTTATTCAAAAAGGAAGGCGCATGATATCAGAGAGCGAGTCAAGTTTATTAAAGATAAAGATGCTGACCTATTTGTCAGTATACATCTCAATTCGGTATTGAATCAAAGTTGGAGTGGTGCTCAAACATTTTTTTATCCAGGAGAAGATAATGAGGCTTTGGCTCGTTCAATTCAAGCTCGACTGCGTGATTCAACAGATACCAATAGACAAGCGTTAGGTATTAATCAGATATATATTTTAAAAAACGCTGATACAACTGGAGCTTTAGTGGAAGCTGGCTTTCTCTCTCATCCCGGGGAAAGGGAATTGTTAATAACTGAGGATTACCAACGAGTGTTGGCATCATCTATATATGAGGGAATTATTGAATACGCCTCGACCGAACAGCGAATCGATCAAAACTAATAAGAGTTAAGAACTGAGGGATTTTAAAATTTATGTTATACTAGCCGTGGCGTTAAATTGAACTCATACTAAAGGAAGGTGTCCTAGTTGATTACAGAAGAGCGCGTTAGAGAGTTATTAAAGCCAGTACAAGATCCACATATACATAAAACGTTTGAAGAAACCGATGCGGTGGAGAGCGTCAAAATTAAAGAGGATAAAGGTCATGTTAGTGTCAAAATTGCTTTAGCCGAACCTAATTCTGGTGAGCAATTACAGTTACAACAAGAGATTGTTGGTATGCTTAAAAAAGAAGGTGCAGCTACAGTAGGTCTTCGATTCACTGAACTTCCAGAAGAAAAGCGTAACGCATACTTATCAGAGGCAAATGATGAACAAGAGGCTAATTTAATTGGTCAAAAAGGTACAACCTTTATTTCGATCGCTAGTGGTAAGGGAGGCGTTGGTAAGTCAACAGTGACAGTTAACTTAGCGATAGCTCTTGCCAGGTTAGGTAAAAAGGTTGGTATTGTTGATGCAGATATATATGGTTTCAGTGTCCCAGATATGATGGGGATTGAAAATCGCCCACAAGTTCGAGGGAAGAAAATTATCCCTGTAGAGCGTTTTGGCGTACAAGTGATTTCAATGGGATTCTTTGTAGAAGATAATTCGCCAATCATTTGGCGTGGCCCAATGTTAGGGAAAATGTTAACGAGCTTCTTCCAGGAAGTTGAATGGGGCGATCTAGATTATTTATTATTGGACCTACCACCAGGTACAGGGGATATTGCTTTAGATGTTCAAGAGCTGTTACCGTCTTCTAAACAATTAATCGTCTCAACACCACATCCTACTGCTGCATTTGTTGCAGCACGTGCTGGACAAATGGCTCTTAAGGCCGATCATGAGATACTAGGTGTGGTGGAAAACATGTCTTACTTTGAAAGTAACCTCACAGGACAAAAAGAATACGTCTTTGGTGAAGGTGGTGGCGATAAGCTAGCTGAGGTTCTTGATACCGATGTTTTAGGTCGCTTACCGTTACAACAGCCTTATGAGGAGGAAGACATGTTTGCCCCGGGTGTTTATCAAGAGGATCATCCGACAGGTAAAATCTTCTTATCCATTGCCAATCAAGTGATTAAACGTGCAAATGATTAAGTAAAAAGAAAAGCTGCCTCTAAAAGTCTTTAAATCGACTTTTTAGGGCAGCTTTTATTAGATAAGATCAAGTTTAAGCGAGTGACTAGGTAGAGAAGAGAAATTATTTAATGACATCAGAAAACATCTTGTCATTTATGCTCCACCACCTCCACCACCTGAGTCACCACCACCATTTCCACCACCTTGTTGGTCTTGTTGCTGTTCCTCAGCACCACCCTGTTCTTCTTGTGGCGGGTCCATTTCTTGGGCGGCTTTGATTAAGGCTTCCGTGATTTGCGCTTTAAATCTTGGGTTGTTTAATGTCTCTTCGATTGTTTGTTCTAGGTGTTGCTTATAATCTTGACTTTGAAGAATTTTAAGAATCATCTTTTGCATATCTTCGTTGTTAAAAATGGTTATAATTTGTTCTTGGTAGCTCGAGTCATGCATCAATCCTTGCATGATCTCGATACTTTGATCTTCCGTTGCGTCAATATAACTTTGTACGAATTCTGGATCTTCGAATAGATCTTTCCAAAAAGTCTTTCCCTCTTCGCTATTAATTGCCTCTTCAATAGCTTGGCCAATGGTGTCGGATTGAAGGACTAAGTGTTGTTTCATTTCATCTTCTTTAAGAACTTCTTGCAATGCACTTTTACCATCATCCGTTTTTAGTATATCAACAACCATTTTCTTCGTTTGTTCGTAGTCAGGACTTTGAGACTGTTGGCTTTCACCACCACCGTTACACCCAACTAATAAAAATACGGGTATCATAAATATTATGATGCATTGTCTAATCATATCGACATGCTCCTCAAGTTAGGAATCAGTACTTTTAATATTAGATGGTTGTGAAAAAATATACATATATGAAGAAAGCAAAATCATCCAAATCATGATAAAATACGTGTGGTAACGACTATTTTCTTTAGGGGGAACGAATTGTGACAGTCCGTATCTGGTTTAGATTCTTTATAACATTACTTGTCATTGGTGCTCTTTCAACCGTTATAACAAGCTTCTTTGTCCAATCGCATGCTTATGAACCATATTTAGATCCTTTTAATACTTGGGAAATCTTTGGCGCATTATTATGGTATGCAGGCTATGGACTTGTATATAGTGTCATCGCACAAATGGGCTTTTTTGCATATTTAACTTTACACCAGTTTGGTAAAGGTTTCTTCGGATACTTCTGGAAGCATGCGCAAATAATTATGATTGGATTTGTTTTGTTTGAGTTGATCTATTTAAGGTATACACGAGCCGATGATCCTGATAGTTTATTCCCTTACATAGTAGTGGCACTTGTCTTATTCTTATATGGACTAGCTGTAGCCTATGTAAAAGCAATGGAAACTCATCGACGTGCCTTCTTACCTGCTATTTTCTTTATGGTTGTGGTCACAACCATCGAATGGGTTCCGGCTTTACGAACTGATGATGCAGAGTGGATAATATTAATGGTTGTTCCATTGCTCGCATGTAATACTTATCAGTTATTAAAACTACACCGGATTGTTGGTTTTAATAACCCGGAAGATACTCAATCTGAATCAAATGAATCTAAATCTAATCATCAAAAGTCAAATCAAAAAAATAGCCAAAAATAAGTTATTCAAGTGGGTTTAATTCCACATCTGCTGGGGAAAGAAGCTCTGAGATCGTGTAAAACTGATACTCATCTTCTTTCTTTTGTTTAATCAGGCGTTCGACAATCTCGGGCGTCGCAGTTAGATTATCTTGAGCAAAAAACAAGACGATATCTCCTTCATCCACTTCCTGAATTAGATGGTTACTAACTTCCTCAGGATCACTATCGTGTTTAACGTTCGCATAAACACTCCAAAAAACTGTTTGATACCCTAGTTGTTGAATCGTATCAATAACCATTTGGTTGTATTCATTCTCTGGAGGTCTAACAAGAGATAGAGGGTCATAATCCAAATTAGATAATACGGTCACCCCATTTTGGATATCTTCTTCTATATATGAAGTAGATTGATCTTCATATGGATCTCCCTTAAAGCCAAGTAATCCCACTTCATGATTTTCTTCAATTATAAGTTCGGCAATATCTTCGTTTCTTAATGCCCATTCACCATTTATGAAAAAAGTCGCTTTAGTATTCTGCTGTTGTAAAACATCAAGGATATCTACTATAACATCATCCCCCCACATCACATTAAAAGTTAGGGAAATTTCCCTTTCACCTTTTAAGCTTTTTGTGATTGCACCCGACGGAGTTGAATCTGCCCCAACGTTTAAAACCACTAAAGATGAAAAATGAACAGATAAATAAAACAAGACCATTAAACAAATAACTATTCCAACCTTTTTTAACCTTGTCCAATTTAATGCAAAGAACATTGCTACCCAACCTTTTTATAGAAGATTACTTTACAGAAATATATATATGAATAAATGCATACTTTTAGAATGGTTACTGTACATAATGAGATGATGTATGGAAAAAATGTAAGTATAAAAAGAGAAGAATGGAAGTGGATGAAATGATTGGATTAATGGTAAATGAATATGAGCAAAAGGAAATTGAGTACTTACTAAGGAAGGAAATGGATGAGTTATTATATGATTTCACTCATATGGACTTAGAAGAACAAGTAAAAGAGGCAATCAGGGAACGTTATATTTTATTATTTAATATTTATAAGCGGTTTGCTAGCCAGAAAGACTGCCTTAAATATACACCTAATCGTAATTTGTTTTATGTAAAATAAAAAAAGTGCTAAAAACTATTGATTTCTTTAATAGGGGTATGGTATATTTATTTTCGTCGTTGCGAGACAGACAATTAACGACAAATGCTAACGAAAAAACATTTAAAAATGTGTTGACACTTGTTAGCTATTATGTTAAATTAATTCTTGTCGCGAAAAACGACAAACACTTTGAACCTTGAAAACTAAACAAAATAGCCTGACGTCAATTCGGTTTTCTTTCTAACTCAGAGAGAAAACAACGAATGATAAGTAAGAAGCCAATCAAACACTATTTGGAGAGTTTGATCCTGGCTCA
>NZ_JABXWU010000010.1 GCF_014595945.1 Alkalibacillus aidingensis | reverse complement strand
GAATCAGTATCGGGATCACCTTTTAGCTGCGTAGTTTTTTTAATACTGTCCACTTTTTGGGGTGCAGTTCAATAAAAGGGGCTGCTTTTTCTTACCAATATAGGAATACTGCTAGGCCGGCAACGAGGGATACGACTGTTCCTGAGATCACACCGATGACCAATTGTTCTTTTCTTGTGTAGACGCCTGTTTGACTTGCATAATAAGTAGTCGGGGCATGAATTGGTATTAGAAGCATACCACCAAGAACCATAATTATTAAAAATGCGAGTGCAACCGGAGATATATCGACTAAATCACCGTAAGACAGAATGATTGGGAAAATAACGACAATGGCTGATGTTGAATTGGTGAACATCATTCTTAAGATTCCGATAAAGAATATAAAATAAACGATCATTAGCCAATTATATGTACCATTTGGCACTAGCTGAATTAATCCATGCGCGATCATCTCAGCCGTACCATTTTCGGCCATAATGAATCCTAAAGAAAATGAAGTTCCCAATAATAAAAACGTTTCCCAATCAAAGCTTCTGATAACCTGGTTATTGACCAAACCGAATCTTGGCAAGCCGTAAAATGCAACCAGTAGCATAGGTGGAAGTATAATCGGTACGGACGTTGGGTCGGTAACCATCCAAGCTAACACCATTACGGAGAAAGCAATCACAACTGGCCAGAAATGTTCATGTGAAGGCTTGTGATCTTGATCTAATTTAGGTTTAGATTGGTTTAGCTTTAGTTCATCTTGACCATTTTGAGACCACTTAAAGTAAAACCAAACGATCACTGACGTTAATAAGATCGAAGTCCATAGGGGAGGTGCCATCAACATAAACCATTCAAGCCACTGAAGTTGACCAACACCGTAATCACTCATTAATTGATAAGCAATAACGGCAAACCCACCACCAGTAAACACTACATATGTTGCCTTTTGATTGATATAACTTACACAAAAAAGGCTAAACTTATGAAAGGCACTCCGTTTTCTAAGTCCATTCAAATCATTGATCTTAACGGTTAAAGGATATAAAATTTTATACCTCGCTACAGCCGACGGTAAAATAATCGGAAGTAACAGCATAATAAGAGGTAACATCATCATAATTCTGATTAATCGCCCTCCACTTAACCGCTGAAACAACCTCGCCACGACTTGATCAAAGCCAACCTTCACTAATACTTGGCTAATTAAAGAGAGCAGTACAATAAAATAAAGCCCTGTCGATAAGAAACCTTGGAAAGCCATTTCTGCTTCTTCTACTACCCCAAAACCAATGATTAAAGCTAATACAAACACACTGGCTGCACCCGAAGGCATGGAGGAAGCTGTCCACAAATAAATAGCAACGACTAGTATGAGTAATGTGAATTGTTGTTCGGTTGAAAAAGATTCAAGAAATGTGACTCTACCAAGCAAAAAAACTCCAACCAATGACACCCATGCAAACAGAGAACCTCTACTCGTCTGAAGGATATTTCGCATGATAAACCTTCTTTAGTGAGCTTTCTTCTTACGTAAGTTCCTAATAATCGGGAATGCGAAAGAGATTACCGACAAAATAATTAATACTAGAGAAATATTGTTTGTAAAGAAAACTGATATGTTACCACCAGAACTAGTCATTGCCTGCCTAAAGGATTGTTCCATCATACCTCCTAAAATGAAGGCTAAAATGAACGGTGGAGCAGGAAACGCAAAGATTCTCATGATAAATCCAAGTACACCAAATGCGAGCAATAAGTATAAATCAAATGTACTAAAGCTTATCGCATAGACGCCGATTAAACTAAACATGATGACTAATGAGATTAGTAAAGGTCTAGGCACCGTTAAGATTCTTGAGATGTAAGGAATTAATGGTAGATTCAGAATCAGTAGAAAGATATTACCGATATACATACTCGCGATGATTCCCCAGAAAATCTCTGGTTGGTCTCCCATTAGCATTGGACCAGGCTGAACACCTAGGACTAAGAATGCCCCTAACATGACTGCCGTTGTACCTGAACCAGGAATACCAAGACTGAGTAAAGGTACAAAAGAACCACTAGTTGCTGCATTGTTGGATGCTTCTGGAGCAGCAATACCTTTTAGAGCACCTTTGCCAAATTCCTCAGGTTTCTTAGCGATTCTCTTTTCTGTTATATAGCTAATAAATGATGCAATTGTCGCACCAGCTCCTGGAAGAATACCTAGGATAAAACCAAGGAACGACTGTCTCCCGGCAGGACCACTGATTTCTTTTGCATCTTGTTTAGATAGTTTTAGACTTCCGATATCTTTTCCATTTGTAACTGACTTCTTGCGACGATTCATAACTAAGAAACAAACCTCTGCAATAGCAAATAAACCAAGAGCAATAACCAAGAAGTCAATTCCATCTAGTAAATTGGCGCTTCCAAACGTAAACCTTCCTGTCCCCGTTTGTGGATCAATCCCAATGGTTGCAATCATAAAACCAACGATCGCTGCGATCAACGCCTTAATGGTAGACCCTTCTGATAAACTAGCAATCGCCGTCAAACCTAGTAGCATTAGAGCAAAGTAGGCGGGTGGCCCGAATGAAACAGCAACACTAGCAAGAACTGGAGCAAAAATCATTAATAAAACTACGCTGATGGTTCCCCCAACGAATGAAGAAATCGCTGCAATCGCCAGCGCCTTACCAGCTTGGCCTTTTTGTGCCAAAGGATAACCGTCAAATGATGTTGCTACTGTTCCAGAAATCCCTGGTGCATTTAATAGAATAGAAGATGTTGAACCACCAAACACTGCACCATAATAGACCCCTGCCATCATAACAAGCGCTAAAGTTGGATTCATGCCATATGTAATAGGAATCATAATGGCAATGGCACTAATCGGCCCTAACCCTGGTAACATACCAATGAATGTACCAACAAAAACACCTAATAAAACAAACATAATCCCTTCTAAACTAAGGGCCACTTCAAAACCTGTTAAAATTCCTTCAACCGCTCCCATATGATCCCTCCTTTAAAACGGTAATATTCCTTGTGGTAGATTAATACTTAATAAAAAGACAAATACACTATACAAAAATACCGGAAATAAAATAGATACTAATGCATTGACTACATGTTGCTTATATCCTAAGAACCATGAGCAGAAAAACACAAAAGCGGCAGTCATGATGATAAATCCAATAGTTTCAAACAAGGTAATGTAAATGAACACGAATACAAATACACCAAGTAAAGCTTTCACATCTTCTCTAGGAATATGACGTCTTGCTTTCTGCTCTTCACTATCCTGATCTTTTGCAAAAAATAAGGCAATAGATAAAACTAATAAAATCCATCCTAGTGTCTTTGGTATAACATCCGCATCTACCGGAATATATGGGTACGTCGGAAGATTATAGCTTAAGGTCAAATAGCCTGCTGATAATAGAAAAATGACTAAGCCTAACTTTCTATTTACTCCTTTTAGCACAGTTAATCGCCTCCCCTCAGCCTTTCTAAAATATGGAGAAGTCAACGGTAGAATCCCGTTGACTTCCTCTTTTAATTATTTATTCTTCAGATAAATCCAATTCATCTAGAATTTCCTGAAATGATTCTTTCTCTTGGTCAAGGAACTCTTCATATTCTTCGCTACCCATGAACATTTCTTCCCAATTGTAATTGTCGCGAATTTCAGCAAATGCGTCAGAATCACTTAATTCTTTAAACTTTGCTTCATAATAGTCAATAGCTGCTTGGTCCATCTCTGGTGGTCCAAAGAAGCCACGCCAGTTAACAAACGTTTCGTCGATACCCTGCTCTTTAGCTGTTGGAATTTCCGATAAGACATCACCTTCTAGACGCTCTTCTGAAGTTACAGCTAGTAAACGAACATCACCAGATCTAACTTGTTCGACAACTTCACCGACTCCTGTTGAGAATACATCAGCACTACCATTTAATAACTGGGTGACCCCACCAGCATCTGGAGCTGATACGTATTTAATTTGTGTAATATCAACACCAGCCTCTTTAGCAAAGCGAACGAATTGAATATGGTCCATACTACCTGGAGAAGACGTTCCGACAACTGTTATTTCTGATGGGTCTTCTTTCATTGATTCAAACAACTCTGGTAAAGTATCCCACTCAGCATCTTCTCTTACAGCAAACCCAGCATACTCAGCAATTATATTTGCAATTGGCGTGAAATCTTCATGACCATATTCAGACTGACCATTCAATGGTACAAGTAGAATTGGTGAAGATGAAACGAATAAATCATATGGACTTCCCTCTTTATTGGCAATACTAGCCCAACCGACGGCTCCACCACCACCTGGCTCATTAACAACTCCAATGCTCTGATCAATCAAACCTTCTTCAGTTAGTGTTTGTGCAGTCATACGTGCCGTTGTATCCCAACCGCCTCCTGCACCAGCTGGAGCGACAATTTCAATACTCTGTTCAGGCTCCCAATCTCCATTCTCTTCACTGTCTACATCACCTTCTGATGTAGTATCTTCATTACTCTCTGTATCTTCCTCAGTCGATGTGTCATCACCACATGCAGCTAAGAAGATTAACATTAGTACTAAAAACGAAACACCTAATAACTTCTTCATAATTTTTCCTCCCCTTATTGTTCAAATCATTTTTATAAAAATGTCACAATTAAATTTGCTGTTTACTATGATAATTCTTAATCTTTAGGATGTAACCGTTTTCAAAATAAGTCTCATTTTTAACTTTTTATTTATTTTGTTCATTTTGTTCACGAAGTTGATTTAGTACGACTTCTTGCTCTGTCAAATTTCAATCAACCTATGAACAACACATTAGTTTTAACGGACTAATAAAAAAAGAGCTAAAGTGATGGTTCACTCTAGCTCTTATAATAACGGCGCTCTGGTCTTCCAACGATCCCATACTCAAGTTCAGCATGACACTCACCCTCTGAGATTAAATACTCTAAATAACGTCTAGCTGTCGTACGTGAAGCTCCCATCTGTTCGCCCATTTCCTCAGCTGTCACTCCATTTTCATTATGAAGAATTTCCTTAACTTTTTTTAAGGTCAATGGATCAATTCCTTTAGGGGTATTCTCTTCTTGGCTTTGTTGCTCTCGGTGTCCAAAATATTGGTCTAAAAACTGTTGATCGATTTCATCTCGTTGTTCCAATTGGGCTAAAAAGTCTTTATACTTCTCTACGGTTTTGACGAACCTTTCCATGGTTACAGGCTTTATTATATAATCGAAAACCCCTTTATAGAGGGCTTTATGGACAATCTCTTTATCCGTACCAGCACTAATCATGATAATCCCAATTCGTGGACTAATTTTTTTAATTTCCTCGATAATATCGATACCTAACCGATCTGGCATATAAATATCTAATAAAATTAAATCGACTTCGACTTGCTTAAGTTTTTCTAAAGTATCTTCTGCAGTCAGAGCTTTAAAGACCAATTCGCACCCCTCAACTTGTGCAAGGAAGCCTTCATGTATGGAAGCCACACGATAATCATCTTCAGTTATAGCGACTTTAAGCATGGTTATCACCTCTAGTTTTTTTGTTTAGGTAAATAAACGATAAATACAGTCCCTTGACCTGGTTCACTATGGACTTCAATGGTTCCGTTTAGTTCGTGTACAACTTCTTCAACAATAAATAAGCCGTATCCTCGATCTCTATGTCCTTTAGTAGAAAATCCTTTATCAAAGATCCTCTGTTGATCCTCTTCACGGATTCCATCACCTTGATCACTTACTTCAAAAATTATATCATTCCCTAGGTCTGTTACAGAAAAAACAACTTTCCCATGTTCTTTATGACTAACTGCTTCCATCGCATTATCGATTAAATTACCTAGAATGGTCACTAGTTTGGATGTACTAATATGCTCTGGTGATGTTGACATGGAACTACCTTCATCAATAATTAAATCAATCTTTTTCTCAGATGCTTTTCCTAACTTTCCTAATAAAATAGCTTGTACAGATTGATCTTCAACATTGGAAAATAAGGTTTTTGTTTGGTGATTGTGTTGCTTTGATTCTTCTTGGATCATATTAATAGCTTCTTGATAATTACCTAATTGCAATAGACCTGATATAACATAAAGTTTATTAGTATATTCGTGGGTTTGTGCTCTTAAATCTTCTGAGTAATTTTTTACCTCTGACAGTGTATTAATCATATCCTGAATTTCCGTTTTATCCCGAAAACTAGCCACGACACCGACAACTTCATTTTCTTCCCAGATAGGGGTATGACTCACAATAACAACCCGATCTTTTAAGATCATTTCATCATCATATTCTGGCTCTCCATGTTCTAATACTTGATACACCTTAGTGTTAGGTAGTACTTCATCAATGTGTTGTGACTTTTCCTCTTCGGTTAAGTCTAGCATTTTCCTCGCCGAGTGGTTCATAATCGTAATCTTTCCATTCCGGTCAATAGCAATGATTCCTTCTTTAATTGAACGTAGGACGGCTCTTCGCTCGCGATAGAGTTGAACAATTTCGTGAGGCTCTAAACCTAATATATCTTTTCTTATACTATTAGTTAGAAAAATACTCCCTAAAACACCGAGCGCCAATATTATAGAGGAACTCATAAATAAAGTCCTTAGTCGATCAAAAATAATACTTCTGATATCCTCCTGCATAAAACCAACAGAAACGATTCCAATAATTTCATCTTCTTCGTTGAATATAGGTGCTTTACCTCTTAAAGAAGGTCCTAATGACCCGACCGCTTCGGATTTATAATACTCGCCATGTATTAATGCACGGTCGTTATCTCCCCCTACCATCCTCAATCCAAGGCGATCTTCATTAGGATGCGAGTAACGAATACTATCTTCGTTACCAACTACAATAAACTCTGCTCCAATTGCTTTACGAATATCTTCAGCTATAGGTTGAATGACTTCTGATGGATTATCTAATTCAAATGCTTCTATAACCTCCGGCGTATGTGAAATAGACGTCGCCACATCCAAAGCACGCTGCCCAATATTCTCCTTCGTCTTACTCCACTCAATATAAGAAAAAATAGCCGTAATAAGCAAAATAACCAAAATCAGCAACAACGCCACCAACGTAATAATCTTAGTTTTTAATGATCGCATATGAGTGCCTGGTACCTCCCGTTTAAGTGCCTGTCACTTCTCGAAATTTGTCGAAAAACCGTTCAAATAAATTGTGCTATAATCATCTAAAAAAGAGTTGCCTTATTTTAATTTCGGCAACTCTTTTTTAGATTTACTTTATAACTCTACACCTTCTGGCCAGTGTAGGTCATGCTCTTCGATTTTAGTGATGTTGTTTTCATCATCAACAAATACCACTCTTGGCTTTAAATCATCGACTTCTTCATCTGTCATAAGCCCTAGACTTAGGATAATCACAATGTCTCCTGGGCTAAATAAATGAGCGGGTGGTCCATTTAGACAAATTCGATTGGAACCTTCAGGTGCGGGGATCGCATAGGTTTTCCACCTCGTTGCATTTTTGAGGCTTGTAATTTGAACCATTTCATATGGTTTTATGTTCGCTTCTTTCATTAGCTTATAATCAATTGTGATGCTGCCAACATAATCCAGTTCAGCCTCTGTTACAGTTGCTCTATGAATTTTACCTTTACACATTAAACGATGCATGAGACTCCTCCTCAGTTCTTTTTCATATGATTAGATATGTTAACCAATGTTGTAACTCTACTAATAATTATAACTATCTAAGACTGTACATTCTATAAATATATAATATTCAGAAGATAAAAAATTCCTACCGAACAACTAGGTGTTCTTATAAGATTATTAGCATAGTGTGAACTCACTAAAACACTAATTAAACAGAAGTTTACGACCTTTCCCTTAATTTTAACGCTCTGTTAAAGTCCGTTGTTGTTATGGTGCTTCGCTTTTCACCATACAACAACTAAGAACTATTCCTTAAATTATCAACACCAAACTTTAACAGAGCCAATTTTAAAAGGCTATTTTACACCACCACGTGCATCCACTGGCCAATAATGGACGATGCCGTTTTCTTTTTTAATCGTATAACGGTTAAATAAGTTAGCTACTACACATGCATGATTAGGAATAATTTCTACGGTGTCGTTGATATCTAAGGGTGTATAACCATCGACAGGAATAACGCCATGTTCTTCAGATAAGCGCTCAATCACTAAATCAGGATAACCAACGACATGACCAAAACCAACGACGCTCTTATTTCCGTGAACTCCTTGTTCTAAAGAAAGAGCTTTACTTCCTGCATCAATAACCAAGCGATCACGATGCTTAGCCACTACCGTTGCTAAAACCGTTAAAGCACAATCCTCTATTTTAGCCACCCCAAGCCCGACTTGTACCATATCAAAAAACACTGCATTACCTGGGCGAACCTCCGTAATACCAGAGGCTTTTCCAGACTCCATAAACGTTGGCGTAGCACCTACGCTTCTATTTGGGATTGGAATCCCCTTTTCTTCACACAGTTCGGCACTTTTCACGATACTTTCTGCTTCCTGTTTAGCAATTTCAAAACGTTGCTCTTCAGACTTTGCCGCATACGAGTGACCTGCATGAGTATATAGGCCGGTTAACTTAAGTCCAGGAAGGGTACTGATATACTGCGCTAACTCTAATGTTTCATTTTCCGGTTCAACCCCACATCGATTCAACCCGGAATTAACCTTGATCCATACTTCTAGAGGAGCTTCTGAAAAAGCATCACTCAGTAAATCGGCACCAACCCTAGAGTCAACACTTGCAATTAAACCTGCTCGTGCGCTTAAGGCTTTTAGGCGCTCAACTTTCTTTGGCGCCGTTAAAGGATAGGCTATAAAGACATGATCAATACCCCCATCAATCAGCACTTCCGCTTCATCTAATTTAGCAACCGTTACACCAACTGCTCCACCTTGAACTTGTCTTTTTGCAATCTCTACACTTTTATGGGTTTTAGTATGAGGACGTAAAGCGATCCCTTGAGACTGTACAAAGTCAGAGATTCGTTGCATATTTCTTTCTAGCTTCTCTTCATGAAGCAATAGACTCGGCGTATCGATGTTCATCTTACTCACCCATTTCTATTAATAATTGGCAGTGTTATAGAAGATGGATATTTTTCAGAATGATAAACGGTCTGATTAGCCACCTTCATTTCAGATGTTTTCCCTAAGGTATCTCCTGTATTGAGGTTTCGATCATACTTAGGAAATGCGCTCGAAGCAACTTCAATTCGAATCTGGTGACCTTTTTTGAAGACATGTGATGTATTCCAACAATCGACTTCAACTTGATAGACTTCGCCAGGCTCCATTAATTCAGGTTGGTCTGTCCCATTTCGAAATCGACCTCGTACTAATCCATCCGTTAACCGTTGCGCCACTCCACTCGGTCTAACATCTAGTAGTTTCACCGTAAAATCAGTATCCTTCGCGTCGGTTGAAACAAATAGATTCGCTTTCACTGGACCTGTTACTTCAACATCTTCTTCTAAAACGGCACTCGTATAAACAAGGACATCATCCCGACGCTCGACAGAGGAATAATCATCCGGACCACCTATTTGATGAGATACCATCTCCGTAATAAATGGCACAGGGTCAGCTGGGTCGTAAGCGTACTGATCCAATTCTGCACTACCTTCAGCTGGTAGTTTTTCACCTAACTTACCATCTCCAAAACGGCTATTCGCTCGCCCACCACTACTCAAGTAAAACTCCGTCCACTTCGTACCTGGTAGTGGCCAGGATTTTTCTTGATACCACTTATTTTCACCCATCACAAAAATATCAACAGGATCTTTTTCAGTAAAATCTGTTTCTAAGCCTTTTAAATAATAATCAAAAAATCGACGTTGATAGTCATTCATATTAATCAAAGAGTCTTCACCAAAATCTAAGTCACCCAGTCTAGTCGATTTATTTAATTGGTGTGGCCAAGGACCCATTAACAAATGTTGATTGTCTTTTCCTGCCTCCACCATACCACGGAAGTTCAATGGGGTACCAATCTGCTCATCATCATACCATCCCGATATATGTAACGTTGGCACATCAATCTCATCAAAACGATGCTGATAAGCGATGTGTTTCCAATAATCATCAAAGTACGGGTGCTCAATTTCCTCGCGCCACTGCTCTGAATACCACCCAGTCTCAGTATCCATTTCATAATAAGGTAAGTGCCAATAAACCTTTTGCCAGTCAACTAAATTAATATTTTGCATCACTTTTCCTCTGGTCATATATAGCCAACAAATATGCATTGGGTTTGGCAAACCTGTAGGCCATTCCACAAAAGGATCAGATGGGGTGACTAAAGGTACCATCGCTTTTAAAGACGGTGGCTGTTCAAGCGCTGTTAAAAACTGAATTCGCCCTAAATAAGAGCCACCCAAAGTTCCAACATTACCGTCACACCAAGGCTGCTCTGCCACCCACTCAATCACATCATAGCCATCTACCCCGTCATTTCTATATGGAACAAACTCTCCTTCTGAGTCACCACGACCACGCACATCAACATTTACAACCACATAACCATGTTCAGCAAAATACTCCCCTTGCTGATGCTCCTTCTCACGTGTTTTTCCATAAGGTGTACGTACGACAATCGCTGGATATTCACCATCTTGTTCTGGATAATAAAGATCAGCTGACAGTAATACGCCATCTCGTAGTGGAATTTTCATATCTCTCATCACTCGATAAGTCATCGTGAATCTACCTCCCTTTTGGTAGTATATTTCGACATTCGAACCAAAAATCCTTTAAAATAAAAAAGCCCCTATTGTTTAAGGGGATATTAACAAAAGTCCTAATAAAATCGGCTTGGTTGTGGCCACTTTACTCATTTTCGCCCAAAAATGACTCTTCTCTAACGAATCCTCTCCTACTTTCGGTTGAGCTGGCCAAAAAGCACGACGTCCAAATGCTGTAAATAACGCTAGAACTAAGGTTAAGCCCACTAACAATAGAACTCTAAAACTGTCATGTTTATAACACTTACACACTCACGATTCACCAATACATTAATGTTTACTATCAAAAATCTGCTCAATATGCTGAAGCACCTGTTCTTGTTCACTTTCACTTAAATCGATCGACTGATGTATGTCCGTTTCATCATCAAGTAGAATTGCATGTGGTTCATTGACAACCTCTACATCATCCCCATCTTCAGTGGTTGAATGCGTTAAGTGTGTTTCCAGATAATGATCATTTTCATCATAGAAGTCTTCAATCAAATATGCTTCTACTCGGAGATCATCTCCTTCACCAAACGTCATGGTATATGAATTAATTTTGGCATATGTACTTTCTTCATGAAACGTTAGGTTTCCAATAAACACTTCTACATCTTCTTTAGTAGGCTCCTCTTCAAGGACTCCACAACTAATAAGGAACATCACTAAAAGTAGGATTAACCTTTTCATTTATACCACTCCCACAAGCATGGTAACATATTTTTCCACCATTCAACATAATAAAACTCCCATGCGAATAGTTCACATGGGAGTTTTCCTCTAACAGAATGAGTCTTTTGATTTGGGTACGGAGAGTCCAAATAACGGCCTTAGATATAAAGCTAAGAACGTTCCTGCTAAGGCGAGTATTCCCCAAATGTAGCCGTGTAGACTAAATGAAGCAATACCACCAAAGTAAGCACCAATATTACAACCAAATGCTAGTCGAGCTCCATAACCCATTAGTAATCCACCAATGATCGCTGCGGATACATTTCCTTTTGTCAGTTTAGAAAACTTAAATAAGCCTCCTGCTGCTGATGCAATAAACGCACCGATAATAACTCCAAAGTTTAGGACTGTTGTTGAGTCTGCTAGAATGGAAGCTTCTAAGGCAGCAGCATTAGCGCCTTGCCAGTAACTCCAACTAGCTACATCGATACCAATAAAATCAGCAACCTTAGATCCCCATAAGGCAAATGCTGACGTGACACCCCATGGCTGACCACGTGTCATTAAAGTCAGAGCATTCAACACAGCTAAAGCGATTGCAGCTGCAAATAATGGCCATGACCCACGGAAGATTCGCTTCCAACCCTTTTCAGTCGGGAGAGGTGCCATTTTCGGTGCTTTTCTTTTCTTCTCAATGACTAATGTAATCCAAGCAATTAAACCGAATAATGCAATGGAAACTAACCAAGCACCTCCATATCCCCATCCAGTTGTTTCTGCTAATGAAACAGGTTGGTAAGCAGGCATTTCTTCAGTCCAGAATGGTAGATGATATGCCCCGATTGTTGAACCAACGATGAAGAATAATAGAGTAACGAACATCACCGAGCGGCCGCCACCAACAGCATATAGCGTCCCTGATGCACAGCCACCACCTAATTGCATCCCTACACCAAACATAAATGCACCAACTAGTAAACTAACACCAACTGGCGATACATAGCCTGACACAGGTGTATCAAAAAACGAGATTCCAAATGCTAGAATTGGTGCAAATAGTGTCACAGCAACAGCTAACATGAGCATATGCGATCTTAATGCTTGCCCGTTCCCTACTGATGCTAAACGACGGAATGCCGATGTAAACCCGAATCTAGCATGAAATAACGTATAACCTAATAATAGACCAATAATCAATAGTAACGCTTGAACTCCATCATATGATGTCATTAAATGAATCATTAAAACAGCTGTAACAGCAAGCGCACCAATAATTAACTTGTTTTGTGGTTTATTTAAACCAGTATCCTGTTGATCAACAGTGACTGGATCTTTTACTTCACTAACCGGTTGAATCTTAGTTGTTGACATTTTAATTCTCCTTTTCTGATAAACTTACTCGGAAATAAACACATATTATACTATATTCGCTTGGAGCCAATTAGTCAACCCAAAAAAAATTCGTTATGGGAACTTTTTCATTTTTTGTCAAGGGATGGTCGCTTTAGGGAGGTGATGAAGTGGTAGAGAGGCTATTTTCCTGGTTCTTCTTAGAATGAGAGGGATGTGGGGGGAAACTGCTTCTATTTGACAGGTGCAGGTTTTAACGACCTACTCTGGGAAGAGAGAACGCCTCTCTTTGACCGGAATCACGTTTGACGACTACTATGGGAAGAGAGAACGCCTCTCTTTGACCGAAATCTCGTCTGACCGACTGCTATGGGAAGAGAGAACGCCTCTCTTTGACCGGAATCTCGTTTGACCGACTACTATGGGAAGAGAGAACGCCTCTCTTTGACCGGAATCTCGTTTGATCGATCGCTATGGGAAGGGACAGCGCCTCTCTTTGACCGAAATCTCGTTTGACCGACTGCTATGGGAAGAGAGAGCGCATCTCTTTGACCGGAATCTCGTTTGAACGACTGCTATGGGAAGTGAGAACGCCTCTCTTTGACCGGAATCTCGTTTGATCGATCGCTATGGGAAGAGAGAGCGTATCTCTTTGACCGGAGTCTTGTTTTACCGACTGCTATGGGAAGTGAGAACGTCTCTCTTTGACCGGAATCACGTTTAAACAACCACTACGGGAAGAGACGCACCCCACTCTCTTGTTTGACCCACTTAATAATTAAATCCAACCTCCAATTAAAAAAACCGATCTTAAACGACCGGCTTGTATCAGTCATCTGATTTTTTATTGACCATAGCGACAACTAATACTCCAATAATACCTCCAACAACCAAAGCTAGTAGCATGGTGAAGCTCAACCTAAACACTCCTTACCTTTTTATGTAAGTAATCAATCAACCCCATGGCACATACGTCCATATCCATTTTTAGAAGTTGATTAACAAGATCATTTCGGTCTAATTGTTGTTCATCTAAATAACTCATCACCATCTGATTAAGCCGGTCGATTAACACGCGTGTTTGAGTGTTCATATCCGAATCCTTATGACTGGTTAACACCTTCTCACCTTCTTCTACAAACTTCGGTAACCACTCACGTATTTGTTGATAGACTAAATCAGGAAGGTCAGATTTCCCAAAATGTCCAAAGAAGATCGTATCAACATCTAAGTCTTCTATTTTTTGTAGCGATGCTAACATGGCATCAGGGTCAAATTGATTAGGTGAAGTTGATGGTAAAACGAAATCCACACCTTTAACCTGTGGGTAGAAGACACCGATCGTATCACCTGTGAATATGCCATTACTTAATGAATCATGAATTGAAAAATGATGCTTAGCATGACCTGGTGAATCATAAAAAGTCAACCTCCGCTCAAAACCAATATCCAGGGTATCACCATCATCCTTTGCTACTAAACGCTCCTCAGGAACTGGTACAATTGGATCGAATAACTCATCAAATCTGTCACCATAGACTGCTTGTGCACCTTTAATTAACTTAGACGGGTCAATCAGATGTCGTTTTCCGCGTGGATGAACATAAACTGTTGCGTTTGGACAACTCTCTAATAATAGCCCAACTCCACCCGCATGATCTAAATGGATATGTGTCACAATAATATGATGGACATCCTCGGGTTTTAATCCCAAATCTTGAAGTCCTTCTAGTAAATAAGGAACAGAAGGGCTTGCACTCGTCTCAATGATCGTTAACTCTTCAGCCTGTATTACATAAGACCCTGTTCGCTGAGGTAACCCTAAATCATACAAGTCTATTAGAGATATTTGATTTCCTAAATCTACTGGCTTCGACATACTCTCCCTCTTTCTTTAAAACCTTTACTATATAATTTCTATTATAGCTATTGATTTCCCTTCTCATTTCACGATTTCTCCATAGCTTTTTCTGTTCAACTATGTAAACATATGAAGAAAGAAAGGAGAATCATCATGCTTGATTTTGTGTTTAGTAACGGATTTCTTCTATTTTGGATCGTCTTTTTTGCGACGTTTGTTTGGCTCGTTATTAAAAAGGGTTAAATCTCCCCTACCATTCTAATCACCTTACCATTGACTTCAGGTTTGAGTTCTCTCATGCCCATTTTTTCATAGTATCTCCTTGCTCGTTTATTGGTAGGTGATACTCTTAAGTGAAATTCATTAACATGGTGTTTTTCAAAAAAATCTTTTGCGTAGCTATAAAGCTTGAAACCTTTTCCTGTTCCTCTTTCTTTAGGAATTAAATAAAACAAATGTACATAACCAATTTGTCGTCCTTCATATAGTCGAATGGAAAGCTCTAGTTGCCCAATAAATTCACCACGCTCTTTCACTAATACAAAGCCACTCGGGAATTGACTAACTTTTACATCTAGAAATTTTATATATTCCTCATCATCAAAGTTTCGATCATGACCAAAGCTAACTTTATAGGAGTCTCTTCTAAATGTTATCGTAACTTCTCGATGTTGAATTGGATTAATAGGAATAAACTTCATCTCCTGTCCCCCTTTTTTTAAAGATCTCGTTTCATATAATCCATTCCAATGAGCATCGTACCAGTTCTACTTCTAACCGTAAAAGCTCATAACCGGTAGTGTATGTATCCAATTCATTTTAACAATGCTATAACTAATATTAGATTTTAGGAGGTTTTTTTATGAAAAAATATATTTTAATCTTACTAACATTATTATTAACTATGTTAATCTCTGCTTGTGGAAGTGGTACTGAGGCCGAGGCTGATTTCCAAACAATCGAACTAAATGAGGTATTAACCAAACAAGAAGAAGGATTCACCATTGTCGATGTGCGTGAACATAGCGAGTATGAAGCTGGCCATATCGAGGGAGCAATTAACAAGCCTTTATCTGAGTTAAAAGATGGAGACTTTGACCCTCTTCAACCTGATTTGTCTTATGTGATTATTTGTGAAACAGGTAACCGTTCGGCTGAAGCTAGTGAGATACTAGCTGATGAGGGCTTTGATGTTGTAAACGTAGCTGATGGGATGAGTTCTTGGGATGGTAAGGTAGTCGACTAACTACCTCACCTCTAGCTACAATTGTATTAATAGTCACGAACATTTGAAGTGATACGACATTACCCAAGAGAGAAAACTTACTGCAACTAATAGGGTTACTCTGTAACTCAGACCTTCCCATTAACGATACGATTGACAAAGGCTTGTTTTCCATCCATATAAGCCCGCTCATTGTCATGATATTTTTCTGCCAAATCAATTTTAAGCTGCTCATATTCCTTGGCAAGAGATGGGTCTGCGTTTAATCTGTTGCGAAAGACCGTATGTGCATGCCACCAATCACCATCATACTCTACGACGTGTAGGATGTGAGTTTTGGTAAGGTTTTCTAAACTTGAGAACTTTGCGATGACTGCTTTTCCCTCTATTTTCACCTGTAGGAAATAGTAATCGTTCTTACTCATGTTGACCTTTTCAATCCGTTTAAATGCTTCAAGGTCACGAACCCCTATTAGAATATCAATAATTGGCTTAGCTTGGATACCTTTAATAGATGTACTACCAATATGTTCGATTGCTACAACATGGTCTCCGAATAACTCTTCTAGTAAGACCTTTTCTTTTTCAAACATTAGATGATAATCTTCATGATGAGGTTTTAATAAGACAGTTCCTTTGTTTACGCCTAACATAGAAAACCTCCTTAAAATAATCTTACTTTATCATAGAAGGTTTAAGGATATAATAATAGACTAAAATAAATTGGAAAACTGTGGTATAATATAATTGGAAAAATTACCAAAATAGACAAGACTATTCATTCCAACAAAACCCTTACTTTTATAACTTCAAGCAATTATTCTTTAATCACCCTCTCCATCAATTGACCAATAGCTTTAGGGATCTCCTCGAGCTAAACACCTTCATTTCAGCAGTTTATTCCCCAGGGTCTCAATAAATCAAGTTTCTTAGATGCTTAGTTCAACCACCGCTGAGTTAGTCCTACAAATTTCACAACACCTAAATTGTGCATTAGATAAATTAATGTTCTTTACGAGTTTTGTGTCGGCCTCAATGATATGATGAGAAACTTTGTGGGGTAAATTGTACGGGAGATATGATCTCATTGACGGTTTGCCTCCTTATGAAGTCCAAATCGTCATCGACTAGTGCTCTCATTGACGGTTTGACCCCGTGTGAAGCCCAAATCGTCATCGACTAGTGCCTTCATTGACGGTTTGACCCCATGTGAAGCGCAAAACGTCATCGACTGCTGCTCTCATTGACGGTTTGACCCCGTGTGTAGCCCAAATCGTCAATGAAAAACACCAACTACCCAACAGCTAATGAACATCCTAATCCATTTCGTACTTTAAACAGCTGCCTCAACTTTAAAGTCAAATGTCCCACCTAAAAACTCTACACTCTTGCCCAACTCTTGTAACATCTACCTAATATTTGAATATGTTATGGGTGAATACAATAAGGAGGTCATACTTCAATGAGTCATTATCATCAACAACCACAGATGCAACAACCATGTGGTCATATGCCTATGCAACCACAGCAAGGTCCTATGATGCCGTCACCACAGCAAATGGGACCACAATACATGGATTCAAACCACATGAATCCACATCATATGGATCAAACACATATGGATCCTAAACAAATCCAAGACATGTGTCACCAGCATCATCTTTATTTGGTTCAAATTCAACTACAGGACGGACAGATGGTTGAAGGGATTATCGACGACACCGGTGATGATGGTGTAACACTTCTTATGCCTTGGGGCGATTACGAACGTGACGGTGAGGGTGAACGTATATTTGATGGATACGGCCCTGGTTTTGGACCTGGTTTTGGTCCAGGATTTGGCCCAGGTTATGGCTACCCAAGAAGATTCCGTCGTTTTAGACGTCGTCGCTTCCCATTTGGTCTTTTAAGAGGTTTAACATTCCCATTCTTTTTATAATTTAGTGTGATTCACCCATACCTTCTAGCCTCTCCCCTCATTATATGTAGGAGATGGCTTATGAAGGATGGGTGTTTTCAATGGGAGATGATCTGTTTTATCGAGCATTAGGCGATTCATTAACTCTTGGTGTCGGTAATTATTTCAGTGGAGGGTTCGTGAGTCGCTATGCTCAAATTAGCCTTAAAACGTTAAGGCGTCCAGTTCGTACAGAAGTTTTTGCCAAAAATAAAATGACAAGTGGTCAGTTACGAGCTATGCTACAAGATCCACACGTTCGTTTTCGCTTGATTCCAGCTAACATGATTACCATTACTACAGGTGGAAATGATTTATTATATGCTAACCGGATGTTTTTAAAGACGTACAATCCAATCGTCTTTGAGCATGCTGAACAACAATTTTACGAAAACCTTCTTTACATTCTTCATGAAATTCAGCTGTTAAAAAGCTTACATTCCACACCCTATTTCGTACGGTTGATCGGTCTTTATAACCCTTACCCAGACCTAAGCTATAGTCTCTTTTGGGTCAATCGTTTTAACCAAATTCTTAAGAATTTTGCTACTGATATCGTCCAATATGTTGACATCCTTCCTCATTTTGATCAAGGAAGGAAGAAGTTATTAGCGATTGGAAGTATGCACCCAAATAAACATGGGTATAATCTCATTGCACACAAGTTAGCAGAAACTGGTTATTACCCTTTGGTATAAAATTAAACGCCACTGGTTCTTTAAAACCAATGGCGTTTTGTTTATGAACAAGAATCCCCATCACAATATTCAGTTTTTGATTGGTCATTAAGAATTTGAACCTTTGATTCATTCTTCTCTTCTTCAAAAACTTTTTGCAAAACATCCAGGAAGGTTTCCGTTGGTTGTGCACCGGATACGGCATACTTATGATTAAAAACAAAAAATGGGACACCTTGAACTCCAATTTGCCCAGCTTCTTGTTGGTCTTGCTCGACACCTGTTTCAAAATCATCACCAGCTAAAACATTTCTTGCTTCTTCACCGTCAATCCCGACGTCCTTCGCAAGATCTATCAGCACATCATGACTACCTACATCACGGCCTTCGGTAAAATAAGCCTTCATTAATTGCTCCATCAGTTCATACATTTTACCCTTTTCTTTTGCCAATAAACTTAAGCGATGTGCATCTTTCGTATTGGTTGGAATAACTGAATCAAAATTAAATTCTAAACCAACTTCTTTTGCTTGTTCAGCCATTTGATTATTCATTTCTTTACCCTTTTCATATGGCACATTATACTTTTTGGCCAACATGGCGTGAATATCACTGTGCTCTCCTTTTCTAGCTGTTGGATCCAATTGAAAACTCTTCAAGATAACATCTACTTGATCACGACCTTCAAACTGCTCCAACGCCGCTTCGAATCGCCTCTTTCCTATATAACAAAACGGACAAACAACGTCCGACCACATTTCTACTTTCATGATCTAACCTCCAGTTGAGAACTACTTTGTACACATTATTGATGAATCCGCTTTAAAAAGCAAACGGTATGCCTATGGACTCCCTAAAAAGGCCAACTCACTATTAAGATAAGCAGCCTTCAAAACTTCAATAGGTACTCAGCGCTTTATTTTCTGTTTAACCATTAACATATATGAAATAATGGTACAAAACTGACAAGTTATTATAATTAAGGCTAACGGTAAGACAGACTCTGTTCCTGCTAAACCGACTATCGGAGCCGCAATACCACCGAATATAAATTGAAACAACCCAAGTAAAGCAGCGGCACTTCCAACATTCTTAGTCTGTGATTGCATTGCTAAAGACAGACTTGTAGGGTTGATGACACCTACACTGGAAATAACAAAAAATAAACCTATTAATACCGGAGTCATCCCCCCTTGTATTAAAGAGGCGATTAATAGGAATGTTCCACCTGTTAAAGCGATCCCAAACCCAACAATCAATAAGCGTTCTTCTTTAACATAGTCAACTAATCTCCCTGTTACTTGGCTAAGTGTAATAAACCCTAATGCATTTACAGCAAATACAATACCATAAGTCTGTGGAGTTAGTGCAAAAATGTCCTGCAAAATAAATGAAGAACCAGATATGTAGGAAAATAGATATGCTGCTGTAAACCCCTGAATTAACGCGAAGGCCATAAATGTTCGTTGCTTGGTTAAGCGCACAAATATCGAGAATGAATTTTTCAAACCACCCACTGAACGGTGCTCAACAGATAATGTTTCCTTTAGACGAAAGGTGGTGACTAAGGCTAGCAATCCTCCAAATATGGCTAGAATAACAAAGATTCCACGCCAGGAAGTAAATGTTAATACTTGCCCTCCAATCATGGGTGCCAATATTGGCGCTAATCCCATAACCAGAATTAATAATGAGAACATTTTAGTCATAGACTTGCCATCATATAAATCTCTAATAATAGAACGAGAGATGACAATACCGCCAGCGCCAGCAAAACCTTGAATAAACCTAAACATGATCAACACCCATATATTCAGTGCAATAGCGCAAATAATAGAAGCGATGATAAATACTATAATAGAGATAACTAATGGTTTCTTTCTACCATGTACATCACTTAATGTCCCGACCACTAACTGGCCAAAAGCGATCCCTAGTAGACTTGCCGTTAAACTTATTTGTGTCAATGAAACAGTTGTATTTAGTTCATCTGTTAAAACCGGAAAAGCTGGTAAGTACATATCAATCGTCAAAGGTACCATAGCCGTTAAGGCACCTAGCATTAGTAACAATCTAAACTTGTTCTTTTTCATTTCATGTGTCATGTAATAACTCTTCTCCCTTATTATCCCTTAAGACTCTGTAGGTACTATCATATCATTTTAAGCTGATTATATAACCACCTTTACCATCATTCATAAAAGCACTTGAATAACTCTAACTTAAAACATAAACTGTATATATAGACATGAACAGTATAATAGCCCTTAGTACTGTAATCATCACTTGGTTCAGCTTAGGTGCTTGGTCATTATGCTCTTAAGAAAGTATCTGAAATCGACTATTTATGTTAATAACAACGGAAGGAGACATGTGAAGTGAAGCTTCCGATTAAACTCTCAAAACAATCACGTGAGCCATTTTACCATCAAATTGAACAGCAGATAAAAGCTTTAATCGCAAGTGGCCAACTACTAGCTGGAGATTCACTTCCTTCCATTAGGTCCTTGTCCAATGATTTAGAAGTGAGTGTCATTACTACAAGGAGGGCGTATCAAAACTTGGAGTATCAAGAGTTGATCCATACATCTCAAGGTAAAGGCACATTCGTTTCAGATGTTCATCAATCTCTTAAGGATGAAGTCCAGAAAGATATGGTCTATCAGGCGGTAAAACAAGCCATACAAACAGCTAAGCAACACAATTATACGGAAGAAGAGATACGTGATACATTTCTAGAAGCTTTAAGTAAGGAGGAGAACCTTTAGATTTAGAAGACACCATAATAGTAATGCTTAGGTAATGTGGTCTTATAGTGAAAGGGGAGGTTTTTATGGAAAACGTTCTAAGTGTTCATAACTTAGAGAAGTCATTTAAGAAGACAAAGGTATTGCAAGACATTTCCTTTGAAGTAAATAAAGGTGAAATCATGGCCATCTTAGGTCCAAATGGTGCGGGTAAATCAACGACGATCCGTAATATTATGGGGATTATGTATCCGGATGAAGGCGAAGTCACATTCCATGGCCATCATGGAGAAGGGATCCCACGTCATAAAATAGGTTATCTACCTGAAGAACGTGGCCTTTATAAAAACGTCAAAGTAATGGATATTTTATTATATTTTGCCGAGTTAAAAGATTACCCAAAAGAAAAAGCAAAGAAGCGTGCATTGGATTATTTAAAAAAATTCGGTTTGGAAGGAAAAGAAAATGCCTCTGTGGAAGAGCTATCAAAGGGTATGGGCCAGAAAGTCCAGTTTATTGGCTCAATAATCCATGAACCAGAACTTCTAATCCTAGATGAACCTTTCTCTGGGTTGGACCCAGTAAGTCAGGAAGTCTTCAAACAAGAAATTAAGGAATTAGCCAGTAACGGAACTGGAATATTATTAAGTTCTCATCAAATGAACTTAGTCGAAGAAATGTGCGATCGACTATTTATGATTCACCAAGGGCAAAAAGTGATTTATGGTTCGATGAATGATGTTAAAGCAGAGTATGCGAACTTTAAATGTACCATCTACGGAAATAATGAGCTAAGACAGTTAGAAACCATCCCTCAAGTCACTCGTGTTGAACAGGATGGTCTGACTTCTATACTTTATTTAACTCAAGATGTTCAAGTACCATCTTGGATTAAACAAATACCTGAATCATTAAATATCCAGGAACTATCTGTTGATCGGATTTCACTTCATGAAATTTTCATCGACGTAGCTACTGGTCAATCTATTGCTAAGGAAGTAGGTGATTCCCATGCGTAACAGCTTTAAGGTTGGGAAATGGGAAATTAAGCGAAATATTAAAAACAAATCCTTTATTATTTCCTTATTTTTAACACCGTTAATCTTTATTATTTTTGCTACTGTTCCTAATTTGCTAAGTGATAATGAAGATCAGACTAGTGCAACGAAAGTTTACATGAACGACGAGCTCGGTGTATGGGAAATGGTTGAACCGTTTATAGAAGACGACCCTATGATCAATTGGGAAGTGGTACCTACAACAGATGATTGGGATACAATGGAAGATCGAATTGCCACCCAAGCAAATTCAGCTTACATCGAATTAAATGAAGAAACAATCGATGAAAGTGTTGTTACTTATATAGCTGGTGAAGGACTAGATCCGGCGTTTGACGGGCAAATCCGTATTCTAGAGCAACCTTTAAAACAAATACAATTACAACAAGCTGACTTAACTGAAGAGCAGCTTCAATTGGCTAGTATGCCGATTCATTTTGAATCTATCGAGACTGACGAAGGCGCGACTGGAGAAATAGAAGAAGCCGAAGCTGGTTTAGGTGCTGATCCTTTTGAAAAAGGGATTCCAGCCATATTTGCAGGTTTAATTCTCTTTTCAATTGTCATTACGGGAATGATGATCTTCCAAAGTGCTTCTCAAGAAAAGAAGGATAAGGTAGCAGAAATCATTCTTTCATCAGTAACACCTGGTGAACTTATGCAAGGAAAAATCTTAGGGTACTTTGTGTTAGGGTTAATCCAAGTCGGAGTTTGGTTAACCTTTGCTCTCCCACTTGCGATCTGGCTGTTAGAGGATGTACCCGTGCTTGAATATTTATTTGTACCAGAGACTGCGATCTTAGTGTTTATAGCCGTATTAGGTTATTTATTATTCGCTTCTATCTTTGTAGGTTTAGGAGCGACGCTAGAAGATGCAGCATCAGGAAGCAATTTCCAAGGAATGGTCATGATGCTACCATTCTTACCTGTGATTTTTATTGGACCAATCGTCTCAGACCCAACAGGTACCATTGCACAAGTTACGAGTTATATTCCGTTTACTTCACCAACCGTTTTAATTTTACGATTAGCTATTTTGGATAAATGGCCATGGCTAGAAATCCTGATCAGTATCGCTATTTTATTAGTTAGTATTTGGATTTTCATGAAGTTAGCTGGTAAGATTTTTAAAGTTGGAATTTTAATTTACGGTAAGAATGCTACTCCTCAGGAAATTTGGAAATGGCTAAGAGCATAATGGTGTCTAGAAAAGCGACTCACAAGATGGGTCGCTTTTTATTGATTTTCAAAAGCTAACGATATTTTTCTTAGAAACGTTAAAGCTATAATTACCAATTATCCTAAGGAGGATCAGTCATGGAGGATATACTAAAGGATTCTTTAATCGTTCTTGGTCGGATCATTACGATTCTTCCTTTATTATTGTTTGTCACTATCTTTATGGGGAAAAGAGCGATTGGCCAGCTCCCTGTTTTTGATTTTTTGATTATTATCTCACTCGGCTCGATCGTTGGCGCTGACTTAGCAGACCCTTCAATCAGTCATTTTCTAACTGCACTTGCTGTTGTTGCTGTAGGAGTCTTACAAAAGGTTGTGACTAAATTTAAACTGTCTAATCGACGCTTTGGTCGCTTAATCACCTTCGAACCCACTATAGTGATCCAAAATGGTCAGCTTTTACAGAAGAACATCAAAAAGATTGGTTACTCCATTGATAATATTTTACAGTTTTTACGTGAAAAAGATATCTTTGACTTAAATGAAGTGGAAACGGCAATTATTGAATCAGATGGTGAAATGAGTGTTTTAAAGAAACCTTCTGCTCTTAATGTGACTCGTTCTGACATGAATATCGTGAAACCATCATTAGGAATTGCTCTCCCTGTCATTGTCGAAGGGAAGATCTATGAACATGTTTTAGAAGATCTAGGACTTACTCCGTCCTGGCTAAAAAAACAACTTGATGCTCAAGGAATTCACCGCCAAGATGACGTATTTTATGCTTCAATTAATAAAGAACATGATCTACACGTTTCGTTAAAAAAGAACCAAGTTAAGCCACCTCGAGTATTCCATTAACGAATCAAAAAATGAGAAGCTAGACAAGCACTAATTAAACAAAACACCTATATGTTAATAGTAGATTTCATCATAATGAGGTGGTTTAACAATGGATTCACTCGTTTCTGCAAATATCGTTGGAGACTTAGTTACCTTTCATATCAATATGGATAGCTATCCCATTAAATATATTGAAATATATCAGAATGGAGAAAGGATAGGTGCCTTTGAACCCGTTCGCACATTGCAACTTAAAAATAGGCATCGTGAACCAGTAACAGTCGTCTGTGTGGACAACACCCAAGTACGGCGCCCTTTTCACTTCCAATTCAGTAGTAGGTCAAATCAACAAGAGCCATTTGAGGACTTTAAACCTGGTGATATTCTTGTAGCTAGTGATAATTATGGAGATACCTTTCCATCAGGCTACATAGGCCACTCCGCTATTGTCGTGGACGAACAACACATGATTGAAGCTGTTACTTCTGATCCCCAGGTAAGGAAATCACTGATCACAGATTTCTTATCCACTCACACGGAAGTTTTACATGCGCGTAGTAAAGATCCAAATATCGGCTTAGCAGCGGCACAGTATGCGGAAGGATACTTAAACCAGTATAATGAAAATCTGCAAAACGAGGATCCCGTACCCCCGTTTTCATTTACACCATTTGTTTCACTAGATGACCCTTGGAGTGCGATTTACTGTTCTAAGTTAGTTTGGTTAAGTTATTACTACGGTGCAGGTGTTGAGTTTTCAAACCCATTTTTCTTATTCGCTCCAGTTGATCTAAAGGAGAATATTAAAGATGATGATAATTTTGAAGTTGTCTATGAACATCCTAACTTTGATTTTAAAATTAGCCTAAACTGGGAGCATTACCTCAAGTAGGGAATAGCACTTTAACCCTCTTGAGGCATTTTGATCACTTGGTAATGTCCAATGAGGGGAAGAGGGTTCATTTCTCCTTTTATCACATTTAATATTCCAATCAGCCACAAAATAAAAATGAATAAACAGCCTATAGGTATAATGATCATTAAACCGATTATTGGGATTATAAGTCCTGCAGTGTATATCAAGATTGCCGTAATTAATAGTAATAATCCTTGATTAGCATGATAGATTGCAAAGCGCGAGTGCCTAGCAACCAATAATGGAATAAAGAAGAGGATATAGGCAACGACAGCTAAACCCTTATTTTCCTCAACATCATTAGGTGGTTTAGGCTCTTGTCCAAATCGCCTTTCTCTCTCGTCTTCTTTAATCTTTATTTGAGACACTTAACTCCCCCCCTTTAGACCACTCATGTCCTTATTCCATAATATGTCTAACCAATGGAGGTTATGTAGGCCCTCAAATAAAAACAAGGTACTAATCAGCTTTTGGGAAACTGGTTAGTACCTTGTTAATCGAGATGTTTCATTAACGATGACCCACTTCTATATCTTGGTCAGATACTCGTTCTATGTGAAGTGGCGCTTTTCTTTTTTTAAACGTTGTCATGAAATGATCGACCACATTAATGGTTAATAAAGTTAATAACACAACTAACGACATCATGATTAACGAAGTAACCATAACACAACACCCCTTTCTAAAATTTGCTATATATTATAATTTACATCTATATAGTATCAAATATTCCGATTTTTACAATATAAACTTTATAATTCTTTAAAATGTTCTTACATTCTCTTATATATAACCAAATACTCTTTATATAGGTTAACTTTAAAGCTGTAATGTGGTGAATGACTAATATGTAGACACCACCTTATAGAAGTTGCAACAACCTTGTCTATTTTGAGTGCTGTAACTCCACTTCGGTCAAATCGTCATTGAAAACGCTCCTCGATGACATTTTGCGCCTCTCACAAGGTCAAATCGTCACTGAAACGCTCCTCGATGACACTTTGCGCCTATCACAAGGTCAAATCGTCATTGAAACGCTCCTCGATGACATTTTACGCCTATCACAAGGTCAAATCGTCATTGAAACGCTCCTCGATAACATTTTACGCCTATCACAAGGTCAAATCGTCACTGAAAACGCTCCTCGATAACATTTTGCGCCTATCACAAGGTCAAATCGTCACTGAAACGCTCCTCGAACCACGAAATTGCTCATAAGATCATTGAGTCCAACACAAAGATTAGTTACTGAACATTATCCATCAACAAGGAAGTTACTAGGAATGACTAATAATCTGAAAATTCAGTCCGTTTATTGTATAATATTTGTAACGACAAATAAGGAGGGCTCATAGTGCAATATAATTCAAAGACTGTGGTGGTTACTGGTGGCGCCCGAGGGATTGGATACGCAATCGCTAAGGCGTTTAGTGAAAGAGATTATTTAGTTTTCATTTGTGACTTGGATTTAGATGAAGTGAATGAAGCCGCTTCAACTTTACAAAACACTAAAGGATTTCAAGTTGATGTAACCGATGAGGGAAAGATTCGCGAACTGATCAAACATGTGGCTGAGGAATATGGTGGGATTCATGTTCTAATCAATAACGCTGGATTACAGCACATTGACAAGGTTGAAGATTTTCCTTTAGAGAAGTGGAATTTACTACTCAACGTTATGTTAACAGGGCCATTCTTAACGACAAAATACGTTGTTCCTTATATGAAAAAACAACAATTTGGTCGTATCATTAACATCTCCTCTGTTCATGGGAAGTCAGCATCACCCTATAAAGCAGCCTACATATCAGCTAAGCATGGGGTCGTCGGCTTAACAAGAACTGTAGCGATCGAAACGGCTAATGATGGAGTGACTGTGAATGCCATTATGCCAGGAGCAACGCGTACCAAACTAATTGAAAATCAACTTGCTAAACTAGCTGAACAAGATAGTATTAGTGAACAAGAAGCCCTTGAAGCAAATTTACTGATCAAGCAACCCATGAAAAGGCTACTTGATCCAGAGGAAATTGCTGATACAGCTGTATTCTTAGCATCAGAGAAAGCTGCAGCTATTACAGGTGAATGCGTAAGCGTATCTGGTGGGTGGTAAATAATTGGGCTATATTTTCTAGAAATGTACAATCACACTCTATCCTTTGACATAGGTTATTATAAACTGTGTTAATAGGGTGGTGAAATTTTGAATGATTTTGATGATTTCTTAAATCATCTTATTGACTCTGAGTGTGAGGAACTAGCCCCACTAGGAGGTGGTGAAAGGAAACTTGCTGCCTTCCAGATTCGGTTAAATAACGCAGAGAATAAAAGAGATTCACCAGTTCCGGATCACACTTGCAACAATGATGAACAAACCTATTCAAATAAGATTGGCAATTACTCTAAAGGATTGCCTCATGATCAATCTGGTTTAGTAAAAACATCTGCTTATAATGCCATAATTAATGCGTTGAAAAGTGGTAAACCTGACAGCTTTGAAACGATACCATTAGGAGGAGATTTAAAGCTAGCAAATCCTCAAGCAGCTTACGCTTTTGACTTATTGGGGTATGATTCACACCACTTCCCCATTCCAAATCCACCATCAATTGACTCCAGCTGGCATGCTAGTGAGATGGCTGAGTTATACTGGCGTGCTCTAACACGTGATATACCCTTTACTGAATATCACAAGAATGGACTGATTATAGAAGCCACAAGAGACCTATCTAGATTTTCAAATTTTAAAGGTCCTAAGGTTCGAGGGAAAGTAACAACACGAACCTTATTTAGAGGTGATTCTTTAGAAGAATTAACTGGACCAATTATCTCTCAATTTATGTGGCAAGATATCCCTTATGGGAATAACATTCTAAGACAAAAGTATCGTACAACTATTTCATGCGAAGACTACATGACTGATTATGATGAGTGGTTAAAAGTTCAAAATGGCAGGAAACCTTCAGAGCAGAACATCTACGACCCTCAAAGACGTTATGTTCGAAACGCCCGTGACCTAGGTGAGTGGGTACATCGTGACTTTACGTTCCAAGCCTTTCTTAACGCTTGTTTAATTTTGCTAAGTTATGGCAGTGAGGCTATTAACCCTACCAACCCTTATCTTAACTCACAGTCACAGGTTGGGTTTATTACTTTCGGAGCAGCTCATGTCCTAGATATGGTAACCAAATCCGCTCGAAATGCATTAGAAGCTGCTTGGTTTCAAAAGTGGCTTGTTCATAGGCGGGTGAGACCAGAAGAATTTGGGGGAGTTGTTCACCAATATTTATCTGGCAACCTATATGCTCCAATTCATCAAGAACTAGTTGAATCTAGAGTCCTGAATTATATTGAAGAAAGATACGGAACCTACCTTTTACCTATGGCTTTTGCAGAAGGATGCCCAACACACCCAGCATACCCTGCAGGTCATGCTTGTATTGCAGGAGCAGGCATTACCATGTTAAAAGCTTTTTTCGATGAGGATTTTACGATTCCAGAACCTTTAGTTGCTTCTTCAGACGGTTTATCGCTTAATCCTTATAAAGGAGAACCTTTAACTGTAGGTGGTGAACTTAATAAACTTGCCAGTAACATTGCTTTGGGTCGTGATGCTGCTGGTGTTCACTGGAGATCAGATAGTATAGAGGGGATCAAGCTTGGAGAGGCAGTTGCTATTGGGATTCTAAAGGATTATAAAGACACCTTTAACGAACATTTTACAAGGTTTAAATTTACTAAGTATGACGGTCAAACCATTACCATATAAGAAAAGCTGGGACATAATAAAGTGAAATAATGCTAATTAAATGGTTAATTGTACCACTAGATCAAACCTTCTTAGCAAAACATTTTTGTCCCAGCTTAACATAAATTATAATTTATTTAGGATTGTTTATTTAAACCAACCAAGAGGTTCTGGTTGTTTATTTCGGAAAACGTGTTTAACTTCTGTATATTCATCTAATCCAGGCTTACCTAATTCGCGACCAATGCCTGACTGTTTATAACCACCCCAAGGGGCTTGAGCAAAGTAAGGATGGAAGTCATTAATCCAAACCGTTCCCATACGTAGCTGCGCAGAAACTTCCTCAGCTTTGCCAATATCAGTGGAGAACACAGCTCCTGCAAGGCCATAGATCGTATCATTTGCTTTTTCAACAGCTTCATTAGCACTTGTAAAGGTTTCGACTGTTAAAACTGGTCCGAAGACCTCTTCTTGAACGATGCGCATATCGGAAGTACAGTTAGTAAAAATCGTCGGCTCAAAGAAGAATCCATTCTGAAGCTCTTCTTGTTCAGGACGTTTACCACCAACAACCAACTTGGCCCCTTCCTCAATACCTATTTCTACATATTTCTCAACTTTACCCCGATGTTCTGCAGATATAAGTGGGCCACTTTGCGTATCTTGATCAAACCCATTTCCTAATCTAATATTTTTTGTACGCTCAATTAGTGCCTCGACAAATTGATCATGGATACTTTCTTCGACTAAAAGACGCGCACCTGCAGAACAAACTTGTCCAGCATGGAAAAATACGGCGTTTAAAGCTTGGTCAACAGCCAATTCAAAATCAGCGTCGGCAAAGACAATATTCGGGTTTTTCCCTCCAAGCTCTAACGCTAATTTTTTCACGTTATTGCTTGCTGCTTGCATAATTTTCTTACCTGTTTCAATACCACCTGTAAATGAAATTAGGTCAACCTGGTTGCTTTCTGACAATTCGGCACCTACTGTGGCTCCTGCACCTAAAACTAAATTAGCTACTCCTTTAGGAACACCTGCTTCTTCCATTAATTCAAACACCTTAACAGTTGTTAATGGTGTAATTTCACTAGGTTTAACAATGATGGTATTACCCGCAGCCAGTGCTGGCGCAATCTTCCATGCAGCTTGTAATAACGGATAATTCCAAGGTGTAATTTGCGAACAAACCCCAACTGGTTCACGAACGACACGACTTTCTGAATTCGGAATCGGTGAAGCGATCACTTCACCTTCATCTTTATCAGCAAGTCCAGCGAAGTATTGAAAAACTCCTGCAATATCTTCCATATCCACTAGACTTTCCTCTAACGTCTTACCTGTATCTAACGTTTCAAGTTTGGCTAGTTCTTCTTTATCTCTACGGATCAAATTAGCGATCTTTTGAACGATATCTCCTCGTTCGCTTGCTGGTGTCTTAGTCCAACTTTCTTCATCGAATGCTTTCCTCGCTGCTTCAATCGCCTGCTTGGTGTCTTCCCGATCACCTTCAGTTGCAGTAGCAATAATTTCTTGATTAAATGGATTTATAATTTCACGGGTTTGACCACTTTTAGCATTAACCCATTGCCCGTCGATGTACATTTGTTTTAATGACAACTGCGACGCCTCCCCTTTGTTAAGTTTGTTAATTTTTTTCTTAACGAATTTTATGATTTAAATTTAGCATTTACGAATAGAACTGTCAAAGGTTAAAGACGAAAAAAATTAATATATGTTAAACAAACCCCTGTGATGATACAGGTTTGGGAGGCCAAAGCTTTTTTTACTTTTGACATTATTAACTTAATAGTTAACAATATATTTATATGAAAAATATTTAACAAACTTAATTTAGGGGGTTGTTAAATGAAGCCAACTGATGAGCAAGCTAAAGAATCAATTGATCAAGCAAAAGATCTTGTCATCGAATCACTTGGTGAAACAATGGATTTATATGGTGTTACTAGAAGCGTAGGTAACTTATACGGGACGATGTATTTCGAGGAAAGTATGACACTTGATGAGATGCGTGAGAAACTAAAAATGAGCAAGCCGAGTATGAGTACCGGTGTGAAGAAACTTCAAGAATTTGATATTGTCAAACAATCCTTTCAAAGAGGGACACGAAAGCAAACTTTTGTAGCTGAAAAGAATTTCTTTAGCTTTTTCAATAAATTCTTTACCAAAAAATGGGAACGTGAGGTGACACTTAACTTAGATGCCATTAAAGAAGCTCAACCCATTTTGGAAGAAGTGATTAATTCAGATGATGTGTCACAAGAAATTAAAAATGAAGCACAATCCATTTATGTCCAAATTGAGTACTCCAAGGCCTATTATTATTGGCTTCAGCAGCTCGTTGAAGGTATAAGAAGTGGTAAAATATTCGAAGCTTTTCCAGTTGAACAAAATCATCACGAATAAAGCGTCAACCTTAACATCTTAAGGCTTCAACCCCATATAATCCTAAACTGACTAAATCCCTTACCATTACTGGTGAGGGATTTTTTACCCATTTGTTCATCGTATATTTTGTACTTCCTGTCAAAAAATATGTGTAAGAAAGGCAGGGAGGATAATGGATGAACAAAGAGCCAAAGAAATTATCGATTCTTTAGTCATGATTAATGTTAAATACCATGGTATTCCCGTTTATATACAAGAGTTAAATGATGAACAAACAGCAACTGTATTTCCTTTAGATGAAATGCACCACGAACAAGAAGTTGATTTAGATGGGTTGTATGAGGATGACCCAACCTAAAAGGAGGTCGCTACTTATGGATCGAATACGAGCACAAGAAATTGCTGAATCACCGGATATGAAAAATGTCCAATGCCATGGAAAGAAAGTGTATATTCAACATGTAAATGACGGAAGCGAAACAGCACGCGTTTATGATTTGAACGACCCTGAGAACGAATTCGATGCTCAATTATCTGATCTACACGAAAAAATTTAAATTAAGTAAAAGGATGACTCAACGTTTAGTTAGAGTCATCCTTTTTTTGAGTCCTCTTTATCTTTTTGATCCATCAGCAAGGTTAACGGTTGATCTTTTCCTGTTAACATTTTGTGGAAATAGGTTGACGTTAATTCGTAGTGATCCTCAATTTTATCAGCTAAATGATGACTACGCTCATAAAATATAGAGCGAAGATTAAGCATCTGTCTAAGAACTTTTTCCATTAACGCCTCTTGATTTTCAATCCTTTCAACCATCCGTTTTTGATCCTTATCATAATCAACAATTTGATCTGATAAGCGTTGGTGGGCTTCAATTAGTTGATCCATTTGCTCTAAAATGTCTGATTTCGTTAAATCCTGTTCATGTAACTGCTCTTTAATTTCTTGATTCGTTTCGTTAAGTTTTTTTACTTGGTCAACCAACTCCACTTTTACATTTTGCTCACCCTTAATCCACTTTTCCACCTGATAACTTTGACCCTCTAACACGCGTAACCTCTCCAATATTTGTTCTTTAAACGAATCATAGTTAGAAGCCTTTTTATTTAGCTCTTGTAATTGGTTTTGTAATCGATCCTGTCTGTTATTTTGTTGTTTTTGGTATTGATTTAAGAAACTATATTTGTTTGATAAAGCCCGATTCACTCGCTGTTGTTCAGCCATATATTCGCTTAAGCGATCAATCTTTGAAAAATTTTGATTAGGTTCACTCACAGGCTTCTTGTTTTTATAAACATTGGGATGTTTTCCGTTGTTGATGTATAGAGCCATGCTGTCACATCCTTCTTAGTTCTACTGTAATAACTTATGCAGTAGTTAGTAATTAAGTTAAACCGATATGGAAGCAAAAAAACTTGGCGTTTTGAAAACGCCAAGTTTTAGTTATGCCTTAACCGATTCTTTTTTAGATTTTTTAAGCTGTTTACTTCTTAATTGCCCACAGGCTGCGTCAATGTCACTTCCTTGTTCAGCACGAACACCACAATTGATGTTATTTTTAAGAAGTGTCTCATAAAATGTTAGGATGTTTTGTTTACTGCTTCGGTCGTACGGATGGTCAGCAACCGGGTTGTAAGGGATTAAGTTCACATATGATAAGTGTCGTTTATCCTTAAGCAATTCAACTAGCTGTTTCGCTTCTTTTTTCGAATCATTGACATCATGCAGTAGAATATATTCAAAGGTAATTCTTCGATTGGTCTTCTCTAAATAATAATCAACAGCTTTCATCAGTTCTTCGACCGGGTAAGCACGATTAATCTTCATAATTTTAGTTCTTAGCTCATTGTTAGGTGCATGGAGAGATAGAGCTAAGTTAACTTGTAAATTCTCATCAGCGAATTCGTAAATTTTAGGCACTAAACCACTTGTTGAAACAGTAATGTGACGCGCACCAATTGACAGTCCATCCTGATCATTAACCACTCTTAAAAAGTCCATCGTGTTATCGTAATTATCAAATGGCTCCCCAATTCCCATAACAACAATGTGACTAACACGCTCATCATTATTACGTTCATCTAAATGGTGCTGTACGTTCATAATTTGCTCAGCGATTTCCCCACTCGTTAAATCACGATTCTTTCTTAAAATTCCACTCGCACAGAAGGAGCAACCAATATTACATCCAACTTGCGTAGTCACACAAACTGATAAACCATAATCAAAACGCATGAGTACAGTTTCGATATGGTTACCATCTGGAAGCTCGAATAAGAACTTAATCGTCCCGTCTTTCGATTCTTGTTTAATCGCTTCCTTTAATGATTGCACTGAATAGTTCTTATCTAACAATTCGATTGTTGATTGATTCACGTTTTTCATTTCAGCAAATGACTTAACACGTTTTTTATATAGCCAATCCCAAACTTGATTAGCACGGAAACGTTTCTCTCCGTTTTCCACTAACCAATTCTGTAATTTTTCTTTTGTTAAACCATAAATAGATGGTTTCATTTATAAAACCTCATTTCAAAAACTTTAGATGTTTCCTTTGTATATACTAATTGATATCAAGCTGAGTAGCAAGCCATAATATGAGGAAGACTTACCGTTTCTTACATACATAAAATCCCCCTTCAATGAAGGAGGATTTTTAATTAAAAAATATTTTCAAGAAAAACTCGGATGACATCAGCACCACCGATAAAGGTACCTAATGAACTCCCGATGTTCGTTAAGACAACAATTAATAAGACTCGTGTGGCTTTGTTTTGCCAGAAGCCTTTAAAAGATAAAACATCTTCTGATAAATTTTCAAAGTCAGCCACACTTGGTTTACGAATATAAGCTTGAACGATTCCAGCAAACCATCCTGCCGCCAGCATTGGATTGAGCGAACTTAGTGGAGCTACTAAAAAGGCGGTTAAAACAGTAATTGGATGGCCGAGTGCGACTATGGCACCAATTGCTGATAATGAACCGTTCCAAATAATCCAACTTAACGTTTGCTGATACCCGGCATCTGGATTGACAGAAAATGTGTAGGCAATAATGGATAAAATGATGATCGGAATCGCCCATGCAACAACCTTAGGTGCCTTAGATTTTGGAGGAACCTTCGTTAGTTTGGTTAAATCTTGTTCTTGAAAAATCTCCTCTTTAATTCCAGGAACATGAGCCGCACCTAAAACAGCAACTATCTTCTTACCTGGTGCTTCTTTTATTTTTTGAGCCAAGTATTGATCTCGTTCGTCAATTAATGGTTTTTTAAGTCTTGGAAATGCTTCAGTGAATTCATTCATCACCGTATTTAACATGTCTTGATTCTTCATGCGTTCAAGCTCTTGTTCAGAGATGGTTTCACGATTAAAAATACTGTAAAACACAGAAAGTAACAACTTCGCTCGACCTGATAAACCAATACTTCGCCACACTCTTGAGAATGTCGTTTGAATGTTACGATCAGCCAGAACCAACTCTGCTCCTACTTCTTCAGCAGATTCAATCCCTTGAATCATCTCCTGACCAGGTTTGATCCCAAATTGCTTTGCCACACGATTTTGAAATGATGAGATCATCATGTTCATTAACAATAAGGTGGATTTCTTTTCTTTTACTACCTTAAATATATCCATTTTCTTCCATTTATTACCTTCACTAACCGATTGAAAACGTTGTTCATCTAACTCAACACAAACTGAATCGGGTTGTTCATACTCAATGACTTCTTTAACTTGTTCTGCACTCTGTTTAGACACATGAGCCGTACCGATCAGGATGATCTCTTTGCCATCTAAATGAATGCGTGTAATGTTATTTTCGTCCATATTTTACTTCCTTTTCTTCAGTTTTCTGCACTATATCTAATTTTAACATTAATCGTACAAGACAAAATGATTTTCTATTAAATTTTAATGAAAAAGAGAAGATTTTGCGTAACTTGTTAAGTCTTTTTCATAAGATTTTTCATGCAGTGGACGGAAGATGTGCAGTACTAATACATTTAAGGGAGTGGAGTGTGGGATAAATTTAGATTTTTAGGAATTTATCGAAAATACTCCACCTCTCTACATTAATTAATGTACAATATAGCTAAGAACGTGACTGATAATGGGAGGTTAAAATATGAAAGTATTAGGTATAGATATAGGTGGGACAAAGGTACGGATGGGAATTGTTGATTCAGATTTTAAAGTCCATTTAGATCAACAAGTCCCTACAACCTTCCCATTATATGACATGTTAGAAAAAGAAATCTTAGCAATCTTAGATGAACACCCCGATGTTGAGCGTATTGGCATTGGTACTCATGGCTTTGTAGATTCCAAAAAAGGGAGGGTTGTTTACGCAACTGAGCTACTTCCAGGCTGGTCCGGTACAGAGGTAAAAAAACAGTTGGAGCAAGCAACCGGTAGAAAAGTCGAAGTCGATAATGATGCCAATGTTGCAGCATTGGCTGAAGCTAAAGCTGGGGTCGCAAAAGACTATAATCGTACCGTATGTCTAACACTTGGAACAGGTCTCGGTGGGGGTGTTATTTTAGATGATTACGTCGTATCAGGGGGACCAAATGGTGGCGCAGCTGAACTTGGTCATATGATTTTATATCCGAATGGACAGCCCTGCCCTTGTGGTCATCATGGCTGCTTTGAACAATATGTATCTGGAACAGCTCTTAAAAGGCGTATTAAGGAGTCAGGATTATCTTACACTCCAAGGGAATTATTCATACAAGCTGACCATGATCCTAAGGCTCAACAGCTTATAAAAGAATTTACAAGTGACCTTGCTGTGATCATAAGTACACTACAAGCAGTTTTTGATATGGAAGTTGTAGTCATCGGTGGTGGTGTCTCTGAATCAGCAGACAAATGGTTTGGACTATTAGAAGAACAGTTGGAAAATCACTTACTTAATCCCATTGATGTAAAAATTGCACAATTCGGGAATGAAGCTGGCATGCTAGGTGCAGCCTTATTAGTTTTAAAATAATAAAAGCCGACTCGTCATTTATGACCTGTTCTGGATTGGTCAATTCAAATGACGAGCCGGCTTTTATTTAATCTTCATATCCCGGCTTTTTAAGTAATTTAAATATATTGGTTTTATATTCTTCTACACCTGGTTGATTAAACGGATTGATATCCAATAGGTAAGCACTATAAGCACAAGCTAACATATAAAAATATAGTAGATAACCTAAATGATACTCGTCTATCTGCTTTAAATGAATCCCTATTTGTGGTACCCCTCCAGATAAATGAGCATTAGACGTTCCTTGATAAGCAACCATATTAAACTCGTGTAAGGATAATCCAGCTAGATAATTCAACTGATCCGCATTATTTTCAGCTTCAAAAACTTCTAAGTCTTCATCCACTTCATCAATAATCAAAAATGACTCTAATAAATCACGCTTTCCATCTTGAATATACTGCCCTAAGGAATGAAGGTCTGTCGTATAAATAACAGACACCGGAAATATTCCTTTCTGGTCCTTTCCTTCACTCTCACCATATAACTGCATCCACCACTCTTGAACATAGGCTAATTTAGGTTCAAATGTAGCCAGTACTTCATTCGTATAACCTTGCTCATATAACTGATGCCTAACAGCTGCATACTGAATAGCTGGATTACTCTCCACATCAACATGAGCCAATTCGGTTTCAGACTGTTTGGCACCCTGAATCAACTGCTCAATGTCAAAACCAGCAACTGCAATAGGTAACAAGCCAACAGCAGTAAAAACTGAATAGCGCCCCCCTACATCATCAGGTACAACAAAACGGTTATAGCCTTTCTCTTTAGCCAGATTTAGTAAGGCACCTTTATTCTCATCGGTTGTCACATAAATACGGTTAGCTGCAGCTTCACCATATCGATCTTCTAAGTATTGCTGTAAAAAGCGAAATGCGAGTGCCGGTTCGGTCGTGGTCCCTGATTTAGAAATAACGTTTAGCGCCACTTCCTTATCCTCAACATAATCCATTAACTGTTTCAAATACGCTCCACTTACCTGGTGTCCAGCAAAAATCACTTCTAATTCATGATTTTTCTCAAAATAAGGTTGAAGCGCTTCGATCACCGCCTTAGCACCTAAGTAAGAGCCACCAATCCCAACAACAATTAAGACATTGGCTTGATTTTGAATTTCTTTTGCGGTTTCCTGAATACGATTTAAAAACTCATCAGATATATTGCTTGGCCAATCTAACCAACCTAAAAATTCAGAACCAGCTCCTTGTTTAGTATAAAGATTATGGTTAATTTCTTTTAGTTGATTAATTCGCTCGTCTGTAAATATCGCTTCTCGATCACCTGAATACGTTACTTTAATCATCTAAACCCTCCTACATCTATTAATGCACACGCTCAACATCATAGCCAAGATCATCCAATAGTGAGACGACATGTGGTTCTAAAATTAAGTGTAAAGCTCCAACAATCACAAAATAGGTCTGCTCATCTTCAGATTGTAAAAATTCATCGATCTTATCCACCATTCCATAATTGCGCTCGTCATTTAAGGCCTCCATATAAGCTGTGGCTTCCTCATCTACCTCTGATTCATCCTCAACTTCCACTAATAGATAATCTAGAAGTTCCTCTTCATTACCTTCACGGTAGATGTCAAACATGGTTGTTAATTCCTCACCATACTCTTCTAAATCTACAAGCGTATCTTCTAACATGGTGATTTCATATTCTTCAGAAGCACCTGATAAGACATCTAATTGTTGTTCGACTGTTTCTAGTGCCACCACTTCTTTATCATCCATCATCGCCTGATTTAGAAAGTACTCATCCACACCATAAACATAACCCAATTCTTGAACCATTAATTGCTGAATCAGACTTGATAATAGCCATGGCCTATACATCTCAACCATTTCAACTGACATATTAAATTGAGTTAGTGTTTCCTCTAACTGCTGATATAAATCATCAGAAATATGATCACCAATAGTCGATCCATCCTGATACATGCCTAATTCGAATTGAACCTCCTGCATTTCACCTTGATCGATATTATTCATATCGATCTCAGGAACAATCACATCTGCTTCATCATAAGCCCGTTCAATCTTTTCATGCAGGGGATAAAAATCCTTAGGGCCCACATGAATGGTCCCTTGTAAATAGACCGTTGTCCCCTCGTTTTCTACCTTCCACAAAAACCCACCAGGTCCGTCTGGGTCACCAATCTGTTCTTCATCCATAAGAACTACTTGACGCTCAGCTAACTCAGTCAAAAGAGCAACTTGCTCTTCATCTTCTAGGAGAGGATTATGAACAATATTAAGTTCGCTCAAGTTCTCTAATTCCATAATGGGTGTTAGATCGGAAACGTTATTTCCCTCTATATTCAAACTTTCTAATTTGGTAAAGGCCTCGAGTCCCTCTAAGCTTTCAATTTCTTGATTAGCTAAATCTAACTCTTGTACCCCTTCAACATCAGAATGTATAATTTCCTCATCAGCATCAATCTCATCAATAATTGCACTTTCTAATTGATTGTCTTCAAATTCTATAGTTTGTTCTTGACATCCTGTTATTACAAGTACCGAAAATATGGCCAACCATACAAATCCTCTTAAATTCCCCATTAATTAAACTCCCTTTTTGTCATTTAATTACATACATACCTTAGCTTTAATTATACATGATAAGAGTGTATCTTACATTTGAATATGAAGAAAATTACCAAATTAAACCTTTTGATTACACATATCGACCGATTATTTGTTAGAATGAAATCGAAGGGAAAAATATAAAAATTGACTTTTATCATGCTAAAGGTTATACTTAGTCGTATTTGTTAAATTTACCATAAGAAGAAAAGTAATCTGTAGCTACTAATAAGTGTAGGAAGCAACTTTTTTTCCGACATTTAGCATGTGCTACTTTTTTTATGTAAATAATAGAGGTAAAAATACTTAGGAGGAACAATATTGAAAACTTTTTACGAATTAAACCTTGAAGGCAGTATATTAGAAGCACTAGCCAAGATGGGGTTTGAAACAACAACACCTATTCAGGAATCAGCCATCCCTGTAGCTTTATCAGGTAAGGATATGATCGGACAAGCTCAAACGGGTACAGGGAAAACAACCGCCTTTGGAGTACCGATGATTGATAAGATTGACCCTCAAGACAAAGATATTCAAGGAGTTGTTATAGCTCCAACACGTGAATTGGCTATTCAAGTCGCAGAGGAATTAAATAGAATCGGACAGGTAAAAGGCGTTAAAACTGTACCTATTTACGGTGGACAAGATATCAACCGACAAATTCGTGCGTTAAAACGTCGACCACAATTAATTGCCGCAACACCAGGGCGTTTGTTAGACCATATTAGAAGACGTACGATTCGTCTAGGTAACATTCAAACCGTCGTATTAGATGAAGCAGATGAAATGTTAAATATGGGCTTCATTGAAGACATAGAGGCGATTCTTGCTGAAATGCCACAAGAACATCAAACGCTTTTATTTTCAGCTACCATGCCAAAACGAATCCAATTATTAGCTGAAAAATTTATGTCAGAGCCTGAAATTATTCGCGTCAAATCTAAAGAGCTTACTGTTGATCATATCGATCAATATTACTTTGATGTTAAAGAAGACAAGAAATTTGATGTTCTATGTCGTTCTTTAGACATCGAGTCCCCAGACTTGGCTATCATTTTTGGACGTACGAAAAAACGTGTAGATGAACTAACTGAAGGACTTATGAAACGTGGTTATTCAGCAGAAGGAATTCATGGTGATATTCCACAAGTGAAACGTGAAAAAGTTATTCGTCGCTTTAAAGACCAAGCGACTGATATTCTAGTTGCGACTGACGTAGCAGCACGTGGCTTGGACATTTCTGGTGTAACACACGTGTATAACTTTGACTTACCTCAAGACCCTGAAAGCTATGTACACCGAATTGGGCGTACAGGACGTGCAGGGGAAAAAGGAAGAGCTTATACGTTTGTCACACCTCGTGAAATGGACCATTTAAAAACGATTGAAAAATTAACCAAACGTAAGATTGAACAACAACCAATTCCTTCTTACCATGCTGTTTTGGAAGGCTTACAAGAAGAAGCGATCGAACAATTAAAACATGCTGTATTATCCGGTGAAGGTAAAGATTATCATGAGGCTGCAAAACGTTTACTATCTGAAGAAGAAGCAGTCGATGTCGTAGCTGCAGCAGTCAAGCTATTAACAAAAGAACCAAGTCAAACCCCTGTTAAATTATCTGCTGTTGAACCACTAAGAGTCAAAAAAGTATCTAACCGTCAAGGTGGAAAAGGCCGTGGCGGCGGTGGACGTGGTCGTCGTGGCGGCGGTGGAAATCGAGGTAGTGGTGGAAACCGTGGCGGTAATCGTGGTGGGAACCGTGGTGGCGGTGGTTACCGTCAAGGACAAAAACCACGTGGTAACGGTAAAAATCAAGCACCACGTCGCAACAGAAAAAGAAATCAAAATAACTAAACAAAAAGAGACTAGTTCACATCATCATGTGACTAGTCTCCTTTTTATTCTTGCTCATCAAAACCTTTAATAATCCTTAAAAGCATCTCTTGATCCATGGACAAATCTGCTTCATTAGCTTGTTTTAATAAGCGCTTTGTATTCTCTCTTTTAAATGTAATTGAACGGTTTAAATACTGCTCAAACACCTCTAATGGCTGATTCAGTTTCCGCTCTTCTTCGGTTAATTCATTTGCCTCTGAATAAGACACAATTTCCACATGAGGGAAATCCAACCCTTTACGAATAGCGTCAAAAATCTCACCATTGGTTGGTGGGTTGGGATTGGTAATATGATAGATCTTTCCATCTTCGCCATAAGTCAATCCTAGCATCAACATGTTGATCACAAAGTCAACTGGTACCAAGTTGGATACTGTATCTTTTTCAATTAATAGCCTAAAGTTTTGCTTAGGTTCCCCTTTTCGCTCAACCTTTTTCTTAAGTAATTTAACCGTCCGTAAAATGCCGTATAATCCAAAGGTAGTATCCGCTTCACCCGTAAATGAATCACCTATAATAATTGCTGGACGCATGATCATGACATTCATTTGACCTTGATAAGACATCACTAAATGCTCGGCATGACATTTGCTTTCTTCATATGTGTTAACGAATGAACGGTTCGTTGAATGTAGCTTTTCTTCCCCGATCGTTTGCTCACCTAACGTATACGCTGTACTTACATGAATAAATTTGTCCACATCCAGGGAAGTCGCCAATTCTAATACTCGCTTAGTCCCTGTTAAATTTATGTCAAATACACGTTGCCTTTCTTCCTCATCAAATGACAAATACGCGGCAGTGTGGTAAATAGCATCAATTTTCTTCGCTAATTCGGCTAATACTGAAGAGCTGATACCTAAGTTTTCATCAAGCAAATCACCTTCTACTACCTTGATTTGTTGGCGCTCTTGTTCATTAAAGTGTTTATACAAAGCTTCTAATTTCGACTGATTCCTAACTAGAACATAGACTTGATGCTGCTTTTGCACGAGGCGCTTCACTAAAATAGTTCCTAAAAAACCCGTTCCACCTGTGATTAAAATATTCATAAACATCAACCAAACCTTTCTCTATGATGCAATCATCCATAAACATTTTATAATGTTAAGCGATAAAAATCTACAATTATCAAAAAGAGGCTTAGACAAACGTGTTGATCAATGGAAAAACCGAACTATTAGCTATTGCGAATATCCATCGCTTAACTAGTGCATGGTTTGGCTTTACTATTGTTTCACTTCGTTATATCCAGCCTCTTATTATACGAATTTAATACGTTCATTATTTAATTTTCTCATATGGGAGAACTGATGATTTAAGTTTGCCTCCCGCTAAGCGAATCGTTGAACCAACTAGTGCGTCCATGGCATCAATTGTATGCTTATTAAAAGTCGATCCAATGTTGATACATGATAACTCTGTACAAGCTAAGATGACACAATCACATTTCTCCTCAACCATTAAGTGATGAATTATGGTCTCTAACTGACCAGCATCAACTTCTTCATCCGCTTTGACTCGATAGATTAAATCCATCGTCTGTTGTTGAATGGTTTCATTTGGTGCGTGAGGAATCATACCATAACGTTCACACATGTTTTGATACGTATGACATACAATCGTCCCATCTGTAGCTAGTATACCTACTTTCGAGCCTCTTCCATAATGCTGTTCAATTAATTTTAAAGTTTCTTCAACCATATTAATCATAGGAACGGATGTAGTCGCCTGTAACAAATCAAAAAAGTAATGCGCTGTATTACAGGTCATCGCAATATAATCAACATTAGCGTCAGTTAATAGCTGTATATCTTTTTTAATTGGCTCTAAGAAGGTTTCTTCGCGATTCGTTAGGATCACTTCTGTACGATCAGGTAAACTTGCATGGTTTAAGATGATCATGTCTATATGGTCTTGGTCATTCTTCACTTCAGTTTGTTCAACTACCCGATTAAAGTAAACTGAAGTAGCTTGAGATCCCATCCCACCTAGTACACCTATTTTTTTCCTTTTCATAAATCAACCTTCTTTTAAGTAGAATCTGTTCCTTACCATATTGGACTAAATGGTTTGCTTTTTTCGCTTATCTATTTCATTTAAAGCAATACTCGCTCCACTGTCCATCCCTTGGGCACCTGCTAGTAAAATCAAGTCGCCCTCATGTGCTTCGTTAAGTGCTTGGTCAATTGCATGAGGCAATTCATCAAAGATATCAACATCAATATTAGCCTGATCCATGACTTCTTGGAAAACAGCTTGTTCTTCTTGAGTGACACGGTCTTTGTCTGTTACATGTGATTCACTTTTAGTCGCAATCACTTTTTCAAGTCCTAGTTCATCAGCCCAAGAGGCAATGGCTTCAGCATTTTCACGGTTCACTGTTGGACCTCTCTCACCTCTTATCGCATAGACTAAGTGTAAGTTACGATAATCCATTTTCTTTAACGTTTCAAGGGTTACATCAATATTACCAGCATTTGCGAAGTGATCGTCAACGACCTTAATATCATCCTCATAGATAAATTCAAATCGGCGCTCAACACCACCAAAAGACTTCAAGGTTTCTTGAATAGTCTCAACATCTACATCTGAAAGTAAAGAAATACAAATAGCCATCATCGCATTATAAACTGAATGCAAACCAGGTACAGCTAAGCTCACATCGAATGTCATCGGTTTATATCTTTGTGTTTTAGTCTGTAAAGGTTTAGTTAAATTGACTGTGAAATTAGCTCGACCAGTTGAAAGGTCTAAATTCTCACAAATCAAATCACCTTCGTCATTATTAACACTGTAAGTTAATACATTAGCTTCAGTCTGGTCGACTAACTTTGATGTGTAAGGGCAGTCCATATTTAGTACAGCAAAGGCATCAGGTTTGGCATGCCTAATTAAGCTAGATTTAATATCAAAATATCGTTCAAATGACCCGTGTGCATCAATATGTTCACGGCTAATGTTGTTCATAGTCACAATATCGTAATCAACCTGTTCGACACGGTTCATCTCTAATGCTTGCGATGACACTTCCATACTAACATGGGAAACTCCACGGTGATACATTTGACTCAAGTATTGTTGTAAGTCCAATGATTCAGGAGTAGTTAACTGAGCCGGAATCGACAAATCATCAATTTTAACGGTTACAGTCCCCATCATTCCCGTTTTATAGCCTTGGCGTTCAAGAATGGCATTAGTCATATAAGTTGTAGTCGTCTTTCCGTTTGTAGCCGTAATTCCAATCATATTAAGCTTCTTTGATGGATTATTATAGAATTTAGCGGCTAAACGCGCCAAAGCCAAACGACTATCCTCAACTAAATATTGAGGAATATCCAAATCCTCCTGAAATTCCTCAACTACTGCTGCAACAGCTCCTTTACGCATGGCTTGTCCTAAATACTTATGTCCATCAGTCTTTAACCCACGAACACATACAAATAGATCACCTTGTTTTACTTTCTGAGAATGATAGGCGATTCCCTCAATCACAACATCTTCAGCTTTAAATGTTTTAGATACGTTTACCGCCTGAAGAAGTGTTTCTAACCTCATAAATATTACCCCTTTTCACTTATCAATGAATGACCGTTACAACTTATCAACCAGTACTTTAACATGATATACCTTTCGAGAGATTAAAACGTATTTTGGTCAATTCGGACAAAAAAGCTTTAGTTTGACCTTAGTTTTAACAGTTTCAACGTTTATAAACTCTAATTCGCAGTATATATTCAATTTTTTACTGCTAAATTCCATTTAACACATTTATATTAATTCCATTATAAGTTTTAAATGAATTTATATCAATTTATGATCATATCTTTAAGAAAGTCTTGGAACACATTAAAAAAACCCAGTTAGCTTTTAATGATAACTAACTGGGCTAGTGTAGTATGATTAAGAATCTAATCCATTAGTTCCTTTTCAGCTTACGTCTTAATTGTTTAATCATTGGTAAGAACTTAACGAATAATTTATAAATGAAAGGTTTATAGACATAATCCACTTCACCTATATACCTTCTTACTCCCTCTTCTTCTTCTTTGAAAAATCCTCGTTTAAATTCAAATAATCCGTCTTCTTCTTTATTTAAACTAAAGATGCCACCTAAGTCATATTGAATGGCATTTTCTTCAATGCCCCACTTCATCATCTCATAATTCATGACATGGTTTGGGCTTAAATTACGCTTTTCATTCGTACTACCTGCATAAATGTAATACATCTTACCTTCGTAATTGATCGTAATTGCTCCAGATAAATAGTCCCCTTCATGCTCAGTTAAATAAATACGAAGACCCTCGAAGGAATCACGCAATTTAATAAAGTAATCGAAAGGACGAGTTGCGATTCCATTTCTCTCAGCCATCGTTTTATAAATCTCATAAAACTTTTCTAAATAATCATCTTCTCTTGAATAAGTTGTTTTAACACCTTTTTTCAATGCTCGTCTGATGTTATTTCGAGTTTTTCGTTTAAAACCTAACATTAATGATTCTTCATCTTTGTTTTCTAAGTCAACCACCATATTCATCATCGGCTGAATTAAATCATCCTGGTCATCATCTGAATTTCTCACAACAAAACCAGCACGACGATACTTCTGATCCAGCTCATCTGTATACAAAACCTCTGGATCCATTTTAAGCACAAATGCTTTATGTTTTTTTGCCACTTCCTTAGCCTCATTAACCAGTTCAGTAACTAAGGAAAGATCATAAAAATCGCAAACTGGTCCTCTAGGTGCATACAACAAAGAGTATCCACCTGGTGTCTTTTGGATAAGTAAAGACAACGCGGCAACTATTTCCCCATCTCTTTCAATATAAACTTGTTCATTACCCCAATCGTCTTTAACATTTTTCCAATTATAATCTTGTGTTAACGATCGGTGAGTGGAATTCCTAACAAATTCCTTATATTGATCTACCTTTTTTTCATCTGTTTTATCTAAAACAGGCACAAATATTCAATCCTTTCACGGCTTTATGCTAATACGTCATTCTTTAACCTTAAAGTGGTTCTTAAACCTTTTATAATAACTAAAATACTGTCTTAGTAACTTTGCATACCTAAGTAAATTGAAATCTTTTTGATAAAAAAGCGTGGTGGAAGTTTTCTTCTGTCTAATTAATTTTTTAATTTGGCACTTTAGATCTTCATCCATCGTGTAATTGACTAACAGCTTTTTAGGGACAGAATGCCACAACACCTCATTCTTACCGTAATCAACTTCCGAGTCTTTTTGATACACACGATCCTCAACTAAGTATTTTGCCATATTATAGCCATTTGCCGTAACGAAATAGCTACTACGGCCTTGTCTAATATTCAATTCAAAAATTTTATACTTACCATCGCGTCGGTCATACTTTAAATCAATGTTTGCATAACCGGTAAATCCAAGTTCCTCTAAGAAGGTCTTATACTGATCGTACAATTGCTGATCTTGTTCACCGACGATACCTACATAGTTTCCAATTAAAACAGGTGTGTAATCCTCTAGGACAACTCGTCCTAAACACATCATTCTTACTTTACCGTTACGATCACAATAAGCATTAAGTACTCGCATAACGGTGTCATTTCCTGGAATATAGTCCTGGATAATCAGCGTTCCGTCGTAGGTTGAAGAGTAAATATTGTGGATTGTTTGAACAAACTCCTCTTTACTATGTATGACGTAAGCTTTTTTCTTCCCAGGAAACTGTGCATTAAAATACCTCATACTATCAGAGGCTTTAACAACAACTGGAAACCCAAAAGGTAATTCCTGCTCTGGGTCCATACCCTTGGTGAAAATAAGTGTATCAGGATAATCGAGATCATATTTCTCACATAAATTGTAGAAATTCTCTTTAAAAATAATGGCATCCATCATTTCTTCTTCAACAAAAGGAAGAATGAAATGAGGCTCTAACTCAGACCTATTTCTCACTGCAAGTTCAACATAGTTCTCATTACTAGCAATTAAAATTAAGTGTTCAGACCGCTCTTTAAGTTCATCTTTTAACGTTAATAAGGCTTGTACAAACGACTCGGGCTCATCAAAATTCTCGAAAATTCTCTTATCAACAATCTGACTATGAGCTGTTGAAAGAAGTTCACCCTTAGTTACTACCACACTAGTAATTCCATATTCCTGATGAAATGCCCTTGCCATTCCATATGCATTATCATCTGAACCGAGAATGACAGGGATAAAGTTTTCTTTATTCATTTTAATCCTCCAAGACCCCAAACTACATCTAACCATGCTTCAGTCAATCTTTTTTAAGTGTATATGAGGGCATTTTTTAAGTCAAGAAATGGCTAAGGCTACCAGTAAAACTCAGGGCATTTAGCCTAAGTAAGATTAACTATGTCGTCCTCATCGCCCCATCTAAATAAAAAGAGGTCGTCCCAACAGTCATAAAAATTGACTGCAGGACAACCCCTGAACTGATAATTATTTATTTTCTTCTGTTACCTCATCCGGGTCTGTAATGACATCTTCTGAAACCCTATTTTCTTCTGTTAGATCTTCAAGTGCGTGGTAAATACGCTGTCTCTCTCTTGGTAGTGAACCTTCACTCAACTCTTTAAATAGCGCATATATTAAACAGTACATCATTAAGAACATGATGATCATAAATGGAAAGCCACCAACAACAGATGCTGTTTGTAACGCTGCTAAACCACCAGCCATTAATAAGACTGCCGCAAACGCACCTTCAATTAATCCCCAAGTAATACGTAAAGCAATTGGTGGGTTCATATTACCTTTAGAGGTCAACATTCCAATTACATACGTACCTGAGTCAGATGACGTAATGAAGAACACAGTTAATGATATCATCGCAACGACGATAAGTAAGCTTGAGAATGGGAAGCCTTCAAGTAACGCAAAGAATCCTTGAGCTTCGTCCTCGAAAACTGCATCCATAATACTACTATCGGTAAAGTGTTCTTGGAATAAAGCCGTTCCACCAAAGACACTAAACCATAGGATACTTACTGCCGTTGGGACTAATAAAACCCCGACAGCGAAACTCCGAATGGTACGTCCTCTAGATACACGAGCAATAAATGAACCAACAAATGGTGCCCATGCGATCCACCATGCCCAATAGAAGATTGTCCAAGCATCATACCAACCGTCTGCACCTTCACCTGCTGCATCAATACCAAAGGACATTTGGAATAGGTTTTGTAAATAGGAACCTGTTGAATGGGTCATCGAATTTAAAATAAATAGTGTCGGACCTAAAATAAAGACAAACAATAGAAGCAACGCGGCAACACCTAGGTTAGCCTGACTTAACCATTTAATCCCTTTATCAATACCGGTCGTTGTTGAAATAATGGCAAGTGCTGTCACGACGACGATAATAATTAACCACAGGCCAGTATCATTCGGAATCCCAAATAGAGTTTCAAAACCACCACCAATTTGCATAACTCCTAGACCTAGTGATGTAGAAATACCGAATAACGTCGCAATAACACCAATAATATTAACGGTATTACCCCAACCACCATTCAAGCGATCTCTTCCGATCAACGGCTCTAAGGTAGAGCTTAATAACATTGGCAGGTTTTTTCTATATGAGAAATATGCCAGTGATAAAGCAACTACTGCATATACAGCCCATGGGTGTAAGCCCCAGTGGAAAAAGGAGTACTGTAATGCCATATGCACAGCTTCTGCTGTACCACCTTCTCCATAAGCAGGCCAATCATAGTGGTTAATTGGCTCAGATACACCCCAGAATAATAAGCCGATCCCCATACCTGCACTAAATAACATCGCAAACCAAGCACCTGTTGAGAAAGCAGGTTTTTCATCATCATCACCTAATTTAATTTCTCCAAGTGGACTTAAGATTAGGAAAACGGTTACTAAGATGAATGCACTTCCTCCTAGGATGAACGACCAACCGAGATTGGTTACAACCCAGTTAAAAGTAACATCCATGTAATCTCCAAAGTCTTCTAAAAAGACCCCAAAAGCCAAGAAAATAAGGGCAATAGCAATTGAAATGATAAACGTAGGTGTCTTTAGTGCTGCACTAAAAGATGTTAACCCTTTTGGTTTGGGTCTTTGTTTAGTTTTACGTTTGGGTGACATAAATTGATCCTCCTCTAAAATTTCTCCAATTCATCAAACATGTCTCTAAAATCAAATATCATGACTATAGCCTGTCTCTTCAATACCCATATCAGGAACTATTAAACATATAAACAAATAATGACATTTTTAACAATGTTTATACTTCTCATAAAAACACTTGACAAACCTATGCCTAACTTCAGATAAAACGCCGTTTAATACACTACCATATTAAGCCAAGAGTTACAAGGATAGGCCAATCAATCAAAGTATTTTGTCAATAATCAAAAAGCAGGTTTTTTCTCCCAAGTGTTTAGGTGATTAGGGCACATCATCCCGAAATAAGATCTCCCTATATATACAATTTTCCCTAAGTGGCTTGATTCATGCTGAAAAATCCACTGAACCTTAACGGCAATCTGTAAAAGGAACACTCATCGCCCCCGTGAAACTTAGTGTCCAAAAATGGAGACAGGTCATGACACAAAATGGATAGGATGTCATTAACTTTTGGTTAGTTGGTGCTTTTATTGACGTTTTGGACTTTATACGGTGGCAGAACAGTATTGAGTTTGCTTCTCTCTTACATTTTGTGCTTCACACGATATCAAAACGTTATCGAAGCCCCTTCTCTCTTACATTTTGCGCTTCACACGAAGGAGAAGCGTTATTGACAATGCTTTTCAAAAAGAGTTTTTAATCACAGTGTGAGTTATAGATAATAAATCACTCTTCATAAGAATAAAGTTATAAGAGAATTAATAAAAGGGGATGACATCTAGATGAAAACTTACTTAGAAAGTGCTACATTTGAACACCAGTTCTGGCTTCAGGTTCTTGGAGACCACTCTAGATTTATTCGTGATTCTTTGTATCCTGATGAAGTGATGGATGTTCAAATCGCTAAACAGTTTGTCGAGCAGTTTGATCAACTGCTTGAACAGTCCAGACATTTAACGGAAGCTAATGCTGTTAATTTCACCACCCAAGTTGAAATGGTGACCAACCAATTAAAAGAATTCAAACTCTCTATTATTAGACGTCACTTAGTCGGGGACATTGGGATCCACCTATCACCAACCTTCTTAAACCATATGGTAAATGAACTAGAAGAATATCAATTAGTTCTCAGTTACTTAAAGCAAGGCGCCACACCTCCCATCTTTCACGAACTTCATCACCACCTAGTTTGGTTGCTGGATGCTTCTGGTCACGCCGGTGCTATTAATGATGAACTGGACGGCGTAGAAAAACGACTTAAAGAAAAAAGTGAAAAATTCGCAGAGCACTTTGACCAGTTTTATCTAAAGGCTGTTGAACTGACTGGGTATTTACGCTCAAATATTGATTCCTTTCCAGCATTAAATCGATTTAACCATGATGTTGAGGTTGAATTAAACCTTTTTAAGACCTTCCTGCATGAAGTAGAAGAGATGGAATTATCAAATACCGTCCTTAGTACATTCTCTGAGCTTATGGCGGATCATATGTACCGTGAAGAATGCTATTATCTTATGAAGCTTGCAGAATCCTCAAATGTGACCATGCCTGATTGTGACCCAACTAAACCAAGAGTTGAATAAGCTAGTCAGAAGTGATATTTACCATTAATGTTATAATAAGTGGTAGCTAATCACGACACTTAAAAACGGAACTCAGAACTATTCGAGGTGACTATAGTGAACTTACAAACAATCAAGCGAAAACTCGTAAACAACACGCCAACCATCCTCGGCATGTCACAGTCAAGGGAGTACTCAATCATCCTGCCGTTAATGGAGGTCAATGGAGAAACGCATGTTGTTTTCGAAGTGCGATCTAAACTGATGCGCCGGCAGCCCGGAGAAGTCTGTTTTCCAGGGGGAAAAATAGACAACAGTGACCAAGGGCCAGAAGATGCCGGAGAAAGAGAGTTATATGAAGAACTAGGAGTTTCCAATCAGCAAATAGAAGATATATTCTTACTCGGACTATTCGTGTCCCCATTTGGTATGAAGGCTAATGTCTTTGTCGGAATGATCCAACCTGTAGACGCTTTTTCTATCAACCCCGACGAAGTTGAAGAAGTCTTTACTGTTCCACTACAATTCTTCATCGACTATGAGCCAAAGATTCATTACATAAACATTGATATGAAGCCAGAAGAAAACTTCCCTTATGATGATCTGGTTAACGGAGATGATTACAAATGGCAAACACTTCAATATGAAGAGAATTTTTATTATTATCAAGGGCAAGTCATTTGGGGTTTAACCGCTAAAATCTTAAAAGAATTCATCACGCTAATTAAAAAGACATAAAAAAAGAGGTTGGGAAATGGCCCAGCCTCAGCTATTCTTTAGAAAGAAGATAGTGGACAAAATCCTCCGTCGATGACCTTACCCACTTACATAAGTATTTTTGGACTATATGAGTAGTAACCCATCCAATTCTTTTACCTCTATTCGTTTATGCGTTTTCTGCTTGATTAGACCTTTTGTCTCTAGATCTGTTAATTTACGACTGATTGTTTCAGGAGTTGTTCCTAAATAGGAGGCTAAGTCCTTTTTATTCATTGGTAATGTGAATTCATAATGATCTTCATCTTCAACACACTCAGCCAAATATAAAGCAATCCGTGTTTCAACGCTTTCTGTCGCAAACCTAGTTGTTTGTTTCTCCGATTGTTCTAAGCGATTGGAAAATTCATTAAGAATCCGTACTGAAATTGATGGGTATTTTAACAAAAACTGCTGTAAATCTGGGCGCTTAATGATGCAAACTGTTGTATCCACTAACGCTTCTGCATAAGCCTCATGAGTACTCTGTTTAAACAGAGCAAGCTCTCCAGTAAAATCACCCGGTGATAGAATTCGAAGTAACTGTTCTTTACCCGTTTCAGACAATCGGTAAATTTTAATCTTGCCATTATTAACGATGTAAAGCGAATCTGATTCGTCACCCGAATGATAGATAACCTCGCCCTTTTTAAAGGAAACCGACCTAACCTTACTCATAATCTCATCCATCTGATCTTGATTTAAATGATTAAAGATCGGTACAATTGAGATACACTGATTATGGTGATTACAAGTATGCTCAACTTCTAATCCCATTTCGACCACCTCCGTTATAATTTATTCTATCATGAAATTCAGCGCATGATGGACGATTACGTATAAGCAGGTTGATTTTTTATGTTGAATTCTTTTCGTTGTTGTGGCCTAAACTTGAGTAACCTCATTGCATTGAGTATGACAATTAAGACACTTGCTTCGTGAATAAACATGCCTGAAGCTAAGTGAATATATCCAGTCAGTACGCCTATGAGTAATACAAAAACGATACCTACTGCAAAGTACATATTTTGCTTCATATTTCTTATCGTTGCTTTGGACAATGCATACGCATGGGCAAACTGCTTTAGTCGATCAGCCATAAGAACAACATCTGCAGTCTCCATAGATATATCGGTACCGCCTTCACCCATTGCTAAGCCAATATGCGCACTTGCAATCGCAGGTGCATCGTTAATTCCATCACCAGCCATACCGACAACATGACCTTTTCGTTTTAAATTCTGTACAAACTCTACCTTTTCTTCTGGTAAGAGTTCAGCATGATATTCATCTAAACCTAGTTGTTCAGCAACTAACTGCGCCGTATGCTGATTGTCCCCAGTTAACATAACCATCTTCTTAATGCCATTAGCTCTTAGTTCAGCAAGTGCTTCGACGGCATCTTTTCTTATCTGGTCCGCTATTGAAATAATGCCTTTAATCTCGTTATTGATAGCGAAGAAGATCGCCGTATTGCCTTCCCTTTCGCGACGTGTCGCATAGTTGTCTATTTCCTCGGAAATAAATAAGTCCTGTTGATTCATTAACTGGCGATTGCCGATAACAAGGTAGTGCCCTTCTACTTGTGCCTGAAGGCCATTTCCTTTGACCACTTCCACTTGGTTAGGATCATTTGAAATATCTAAATTTCTTTGTTTAGCCTCTTTTACAATCGTTTGACCTAAATGATGTTCCGATACTTTTTCGACTTCGGCAACCAAGCGTAATAGTTCATCAGGGTCCTCATTTGTAAAAGGATGAACATCTGTAACTTCTGCCTTTCCTTTCGTTAAAGTTCCCGTCTTATCAAACACAATGGTATCGACTTTAGAAAATTGATCCATCACTTCTCCACCTTTAACGAGGACACCTTGTTTGGCGCCATTTCCGATCCCTGAAACGTTAGATACTGGTGCTCCAATGACTAAAGCACCCGGACAAGCCACTACTAAAAAGGTGACCGCAAGAAGCAAATTATTCGTTATCAGAAACACAAGGATCGATAAAACAATCACTGACGGTGTATAGATATTCGCAAACTGATCAAGGAATCGTTGTGTTTTTGACTTTGACTCTTGCGCCTCTTCAACCAACTCAATAATTTTAGCAAATGTTGTATCGTCACCTACTTTTTCAGCGGAAATTTCAATATAGCCATCATCAACAATCGTACCACTAAATACTTGATCGCCAATTTGTTTATGTGCTGGTACACTTTCTCCGGTTACAGCTGATTCATTTAAATTGGCATGACCTGTGATAACCTTGCCGTCTACAGGAACTTTTCCCCCGGGCCGAATGATGACTCGATCACCAACAACCACTTCTTTTATTCCTATACTCATGATTTCGCCCTGACGTATAACCGTTGCTTCTTGTGGTGCCATATCGGTCAATTTCTTAAGTGATGAGCGAGTTTTCTCTAAAGTTCGCCCTTCTAAGTAGGCTCCAAATAGAAATAGGAATGTAACAACAGCTGATTCAACATATTCACCAATGTAAAGCGCGCCAATCACTGCGATCGTCACTAAAAGCTCGATACTAAAAGCTTTCAATCTTAGAGCTTGGAGTGCTTTAAGAAAGATTGGAAGACTAGCAATCACAGTCGCTGTAATCAGTGCCACTTCTTTAGTTATACTGTAACCTGCTTTATTAGCTATAAAAGCTAAAACGATTAATAAACCAGATAATGCTGTTATAACGTTTTTATACTTGTGGATCCATCTCATGACTTCTCCCCCCTCCGAATTTCTTAACTTCATCATACAGCCAGTTCAGTTTAAATGAATTGATGGTCGTCAAGAATTGGGGGGAATTTGATCGGTAGGTAAAAAAAGAACTTAAACCCGTTTTAGGTTTAAGTTCTTTTTACTGACTTAAGATACTTTTTTAGATGTGACTGGATAACCTAACTTATTGATAACCCCCTCTATTTGTTGCACACCCACTTGATTCTCCTCAAATTCAACTCGGACCTTACTTGAATTAAATAGCACCTTAGTTGAATGAACACCTGATGTTTTACCTAACGTTGACTCGATTTTTTTAATACAAGAAGGACAAGTTAATGGTTCTAATTGAAAGACTGCTTTTTTCATCCGAATACCTCCCAATCATTTGTTAACTCAAGTGTACAATGAAGATATTCAAAAATAATTGACGCCCATCAAGTTAGGTTAAAGTTTTATTTATGTGTCGTAATCAATGAATTGAAATAAAAATAGCTGGAACACAATATGTCAATTGTGTCCCAACCCCTTCTATTTAGTGAATTTATAACTGCATCGTTCCATTTTCTTTTAAGTTGGTATGCCAAGATAAAGCTTTTTCTAATACGTGTGGCGTATGTCCACCCCGTTTTTTAGCCTCTTCATAATACTCCCTCAATTGATCACGGTACATCGGATGTGCACAACGGTCGATCATTAAAGGGACTCGCTCTCGTGGAGCTAACCCACGTAAGTCTGCATAACCTTGCTCGGTAACAATGACATCAACATCATGTTCCGTTGAATCCACATGGGAAACATACGGGACAACACTAGAGATTTTCCCATCCTTAGCAATCGATTTGGTCACAAAAATGGCTAATCGCGCATTTCTAGCAAAATCACCAGAACCACCTATGCCATTCATCATTTTTGTACCACTAACGTGTGTTGAATTGACATTTCCGTAAATGCCAACTTCTAAAGCTGTATTAATCGATATTAAGCCGAGGCGGCGAATAATTTCAGGATGATTAGAAATCTCCTGAGGCCGTAATGTTAATTTCTCCCGATACTGATCAAAGTTAGAAAAGACTTGTTTCATTCTTGATTCCGATAATGTAATTGAGCTACAAGATGCATAGCGAACCTTCCCAGCATCGATTAAGTCAAACACAGCATCTTGTAACACCTCAGAATAAACTTCTAAATCTTCAAAGTCCGTATCAATTAACCCATGCAACACCGCGTTAGCAATCGATCCGATTCCAGATTGTAAAGGGGCAAGCTGTTTAGTCAATCGCCCTACTTCAATTTCTTTATTTAGAAAGTCGATTAAATGACCTGCAATCATCTTGGTCTCTTCATCAGGTTGAACAATGGTTGATGGTGAATCTTGTTGGTCAGTAATCACGATTCCTTTCACTTTTTCAAAATCTAACGGAATACCTTTTGTGCCAATTCGGTTATCTGATTTGACTAAAGGAATGGGTTCGCGCTCTCCTTGTTTGTCTAATTGGTAAATATCATGAACTCCTTCTAACTCTTGAGGTTGGGCAACGTTAATCTCGACAATTACCTCTTTCGCTTGCTCAACAAAAATCGGAGAGTTCCCAACAGACGTGGTTGGAATCAGCTGACCATCCTCCGTTATACCGATTGCTTCAACCACAGCGATATCGATCGGTTCTAACACTCTTCCTCTGATTAATTCAGCAGTGTGTGATAAATGTTGATCAATGAAATGAATCTGACCATCGTTGATTTTCTGACGCATCACAGGGTTAGCTTGAAACGGTAGCCGTTTATTTAATATACCTGCTTCTGCAAATAATCGGTCAAGATCAGAGCCTAAAGAAGCCCCTGTATAAACATTCACTTTAAAGTCTTCGTTTCTCTTTTGATCAACTAATGCCATGGGTACTGCTTTAGCGTCACCTGCACGCGTGAAACCACTTAGCCCAAGGGTCATACCGTCTTTAATCCATGAAGCCGCACGATCAGCTGAAACGACACGATTCTTAAGCTGCTCTACTTTGATTCGGTCTTGAATGATTTCCATATACATTAGCCTTCCCTTACATGTTTTTGCCTTAGTATGTGCTAAAACAAGGGATTTAGCATGAATAAAGGTACAAAAAAAACAGTGACCATTTTGGTATGGTCACTGTTCGACTATTTAAATGGGTATAATATAACAAACTAAGTGAGCACTGGTTCTCTCTCTAACATCGTACCGTACTTAGCCAAGTTAGTATGCCAAGATAAGGCTTTTTCAAGAACATGTGGCGTTTGTCCGCCTCTTTGTAACGCTTCTTCATAATATTCTCTTAACTGATCACGATACATTGGGTGAGCACAGTTTTCAATAATTAGTTCAACTCGCTGTCTTGGCGCTAAACCTCTTAAGTCTGCATAGCCTTGTTCTGTCACCAAAACATCAACATCGTGTTCTGTGTGATCAACATGGGGAACAAATGGAACGACACTTGAGATCTTCCCATCCTTAGCGATAGATTTAGTAACAAAGACTGCTAAACGCGCGTTTCTGGCAAAGTCACCTGAGCCACCAATTCCGTTCATCATCTTAGTACCACTAACATGAGTGGAATTGACATTACCATAAATATCAAACTCTAGAGCTGTGTTAATTGAAATCAATCCGAGACGTCGAATAATCTCAGGGAAGTTAGAGATTTCTTGTGGTCTCATTATGAGTTTGTCTTTATATTGTTCAAAGTTAGAAAATACTTGATTCATTTTTTCCTCGGATAAAGTAATTGAACAGCATGAAGCAAAGTCCACTTTACCCGCATCAATTAAGTCAAAGACCGCATCCTGTAGAACTTCAGAATAAACTTGAAGGTCTTCGAATTCGGAATTTAGTAACCCATGAAGCACGGCATTCGCAATAGAACCAATTCCTGATTGTAAAGGAGCAAGACTATTCGTTAAACGGCCTTCTTTCACTTCTTTTCTTAGAAAGTTTGTTAAATGTCCGGCAATTATTTGGGTCTCTTCATCAGGTGGGACGATATTTGAAGGTGAGTCTAATTGTTCGGTCATAACAATCCCTTTGATTCTGCTCGGATCTACCTTAATACCAGGTTCACCAATGCGATCGTCTGGTTTCGTTAGAGGTACCGGTTGGCGCTTGCCTTGTTGTTCTAAAGTATATATATCATGAACACCTTCTAGAGCTTCAGTCTGAGAAGAGTTAATCTCAACAATCACCTCTTTGGCATACTGAGCGAAAATAGCTGAGTTTCCTACTGAAGTAGTAGGGATAATCATTCCATCTTTAGTAATCGAAACCGCTTCAACAATCGCATAATCAATTGATTCCATTACATTGGAACGAATTAATTCAGATGTATGTGATAAGTGCTGATCCACAAAGTGAAAAGAACCTGCATTTATTTCCTTACGCATAACCGGATCTGCTTGAAACGGCAAACGTTTTCTTAAGATACCTGCTTCAGCAAATAAACGATCAATATCAGAACCTAAAGAAGCCCCCGTAAATACGTCGACCTTAAAAGATTCATTTTGAGCACGTTCTATTAAGGAGAAAGGAACCGCCTTGACATCGCCTGCTCGAGTAAAGCCACTTAGTCCGAGCGTCATACCATCTTTAATCCAAGATGCTGCTTCCTCTGCAGTAACGATTCGCTCTCTTAGGGCTGGGTCATGTATACGTTCAATGATGTTTTCCATCTAAACCATTCCCTTATTAAATATTTAAACCTTACACTTATATTTTACCCGATTTCTAAACGGGAAAGGGCTGATTTAGACGGAAATTAATGAACTTACGGTGAACGAGAAAATAGACGGATAAGGCAGAAAATTTACAATCCTAACAGTTTTCTTAAATAACTAGAATGGGATTGGCTAACTGGGATGATACTACCATCAACCATCTTTAATGTGAATGTAGAATGGCTATCTGGATAAATTTCATCAATATGATTAACATTGACAATGAATGAACGGTGACACCGAATAAATGAGTCACGGGGTAAGAAATAATCAAATTCGTTAAGTGTATATTTGTGCGTCCCCATATGTTTTTGACTAACTATATATGTTTTTCGTTGCTTAGCTTCTATGTACACAACCTCATCGAAAGGAGTTGGGACCCAGATATCATCCATTTTGATCGAAACGACTGACATAGCATTGGTCAATGTAGGGAAGATCGCAGTCACGCATCCCTTAACCTCACCTTGATCTTTATAAGGTACTGCCATTCCATAATAAGGCACACCAAACACATCGCGATCAATATACTCGGATACTTTTTGCTTCATCTGTAAGGCTTTGTAAGTAATCGTTCCTTTTAAAATAGGGTCCCCTGATTTAATCTTTAGATCAATTTGTTTACTAGGTAAATAATATAGGTACTGATCGGTATCCGATAAAGCAATTGACGTTTCATCAGATAGTAATTCACCTATTAAATCTAGAAGGGTCGTCATCTTTAATGGTTCCATCAGAATACACCTACCTAAGACTATTAGTTTTGGAACCTAATTTATCTATTATAAATGACTTCCCAATAGAGTTCAAACCTATAAAAGCATGCTAGTCCTCTGTTCTAAGACCTTTATGTGATTAAAATACGTCCTCGAGAATGGAATGATAAAAGAAATCAACCGAACGGCTAAATCTTCTCGAAAATGGGTGATTGGTTCTGAGTGGAACTTTAAACTTTGCTACAAACAGGATAATCGTGAAAAAGGACATAAATAAAGTCATTATTGGACGGCGATTAAACAGATGACTGTACAAAAACATTTGTAGATACACAATACCTGACCAAAATATATTCCAGCCATGTTTATATTGAATCAGTTTTTGTTTGTGTGCTAAATGTTCAACAATTGTAACTCCGAATACCCATCTGAATAAATGGATTAATCGCTTTGAGAACATTTCCGGATATTTTGATAAAAAAGCTAGAACTAAAAGTGGTGTGACAACTAAGATGTGTAACCCCCTGAGTAATCTCCAGCTTATGCCGAAGGGCGTAAATTCCCAAATTAAATGTCGATTACAAATATAATAGTATAAGGCATTGACTGAACTAACATATATCATACTCTTATAATACTTGGGTATATCTCTCCAGGTTTTTTTCATCAAATTGACGACAATGATCACCACAATTAATGCCACATGTTTTTGTTTCATAATCTTCTCCTTAAACGTTTTTTCTCAATAATAATTTACCTCCCAATTTACTAAATATGTAAAACAAGTAACAGAATCACATTCCTAGTTATTATTGAAGGGGAAGTCTATGAGCATGTGATAAGTGAATTTAATTTAGATAAGACCTGGCTTGAAAAGAAGCTAATAGCCAAAGATGTTAACGATGTTAAGGATGTTTTTTATGCATCTATTAACCGTAACTTAAATTTACATGTCACGCTTTACCATACAGAAAACGTGAACGAACCTCCGATTGAACATTAAAAGGCTGGGACAAATTAAGTGTAACCACTTTTGTCCCAGCCTTTTTCATAAAATTAAGTAGGTTAGTTCTTGGGAACAGGCAGTACTCTTCCAACCAGAAACTTACTGACCCTCACTTTAGATACCCATTTAGAAATGAGAATCGATGCAAGAACTGCATACACCATCGCAAAGATAAAATAAAGCCATGGGTGGAGACCCTCTATTCGCTGTAAGTAATGAAGGAAAATCTTATGAACAAGATAAATGTGAAACGAGTGTTTACTAATCGTAAGAATGAATCCCGGGACCTTCCGAGTATAAGATGCCAATAAAACGATTAGAAATATTACACTCACCGTATATAAAATAATATCTATTCTTTTAGACGAAACGGCTGTAATCATATCACCACGAACCATAACCACTACTAACAATAGACTGAATACAGGTAAGGAACAGATTAAGACCGGGAACTTCCTCAGTTTAAGTTTTAATTGATCAAAATATCTCCCACAATAAAAACCTAGTGCGAAATAAAAGATCCAACCTAAAAACGGCAACCAATATCCTCTCATCCAAATATATTCACCCAATGGAATATTGATCGGTTCAGTGAAATTAAAGAACGCCAGATAACTAATATTAATAATGAAAGAGACTGATAAAACAACCTTGGGTGACCATTTCATCAGGTGCTTATATAACCACATATATAATATATAAAACTGAAAGATAATTATAATAAAGTACCCCGTATACCCACCTAAAAAGATGTTATATATTAAACCATTAATAAAACTATTTATAGAATTATTTTCTACAATCGCAAACACAAAAGCCATAAACACGAATGGCAACAATATGTATTTAACCCTTTTAGCCAAAAAATCAGTCGGCACACCTTTTGGGTAAGCATTTGCCAATAGTAATATAGAAATAAAAATAAAAGTAGGAGTACCAAAATACCCCATAAAACGAACAAAGATTAACCCGTACTCCTCAACTTGAGAAGCTGAGTGTTGATAATTAAGCAAAGTTGTATCGACAGAATGGGTTGCCACAACAGCTAAACAGGCGATGGCCCTTAGCCAAAAAGCTTCATTTATAATATGATTTCCCAACATAAACACTCCTAAGGTTTTTCATGCCATATCATTTAGTGAAATTCTACTAAAACAACATAGAGTGATGCCAAGATAAAAACTTATGATTTGTTTCATCTAGTAACTCTAATTCTATATGAAATTTTACTAAGTGGAAATATTAAATAAAGAGTCTGATTGACCTATAATTATCGCTCAGACTCTTTTATGGTAATTTATTTTTAGAAAATCCTTTTACTAAACATACCTTTTCTCCAAATTCGTAAGGCCAGTAAAGCTAATCCAACAATAGGAATAGGGTATAACCACCACATAGAATGACCATCGTCATCATCTTTAGGTAAATCTTTTTCTTCTTCAGTGCTAGTCGTTTGGACAGTGGCATCCTCACTTAAGTTGAGTTTGTTTTCATAAAGTGTTTCACCGTTTTCAGCTTGTACAATTAGATTACCATCGTTATCTACATCACTACTCCACTCTTCATCAATCAAACTAGTAAAATATAATGTCTCTTCAAGCTCATAACTGTTTTGTTGATCATCTTCAAACACAGTTCCCTCTTCCACTTCATTAGTTTGATAAGTTGAAAGACCGTATTCCAATAGCTCTTTCGTATCTTCATATGCTTGATCGGCAGTACTGGCATTTAACGTAACAGCGATCAGCTCGATTTGATTTTCCTCAAGCGCAGATGTAACTAATGTATAACCGGATTGGCTAACATAACCATTTTTAACACCAAATACCTCATCATATTGCCTAACCATATCATGATGATTATATAGAGTTGTTTCCCAACCTTCTCCAACCCAATCATACTCCTTAATTGCAACAATCTCTCGAAATGTTTCATTTTCCAATGCATATTGGGTGATCTTAGCCATGTCCTCTGCAGTCGTATACTGATCAGGGTGATAAAGGCCATGTGGATTAGCGAAATTAGTGTCAGTCACTCCAACTGTATTAGTAACAAACTCATTCATCTTTTTAGCAAAAGCCTCTTCACTCCCAGCAAAGTGTTCAGCAATGGCAGTTGAGGCGTCATTTCCCGAGTTGATCAACATTCCTTTAATTAAGTTTTTGAGGGTAATCTCTTCATCTTCAAGTAAATAAACACTTGTACCCGTTACTTGAGTAGCTTCCTCGCTAATTGTGACAAGTTCATCGAGATTTCCTGCCTCAATCGCGATGATTCCTGTTACGATTTTCGTAATACTAGCCGGATACATCGTCCTATCTTCATTCTTAGTATATAAAGGCTCCCCTGTGGTTCCGTCTATCATAATAACCGCTTCACTATTTAGATTTAAATGAGTTTCAGTTTCATGCGCGAAACTCGTATTTACTGGTGCGAAAATCATCAGTGTCAAAATAAAGATCATGGAACAGGTAAAACTATCTCTTCTTTTATTTTTTATTACCCTTTTCATGCAGTTTCTCCTTTATGTTTTATAGCTTGCATTTAGGTAGTACTACTCATAATAGGTTTCTGGTGCTTATTAAGGGCTCAAGGACATGATCAGCAATAGGATGAGGCAAAGTGTCGGATAGAAGTGGTCTCAAGGACGTTTTGCTCCTGTTGAAGCGTGAAATGTACGAGAGAACCGGTCTCAATACCGTTTTGCCACCTCATGTAGCTTTTACCATCAATGAGAAGCGATCTAATTAACGCTACACCACCCCTCGAAGCCTTTTCCGTCAATCATCAGTGCCTATCACCCCATAAAGTAATCCACGTCATATGAATTTATTATCTATCTAACTTACTCCACAATATTTTTATAAAAGATAATGCTGAATTTAATATACAAAAACATTTCGTATTCCGATCTTATTATATAACGGTAAATAAAAAAATAACAACTTATTCATGATGGAATAAGTTGTTATTATGTCAGTGCCAATATTTAAGTTAAACTAGGCTTTCTGTTTTCAAATTAAGTCGTCCATGAGCAGTAGACAGAAGATCCACATGGTTATTAGTTTCATCAGGAAAAGACGCGTATCCAACCTTCAAATCATTGTATGAATATTCGCCTTGATTGGTGGTTAAATGATCAGTTATTTTTCTTAACCACTGTATGAACCCCTTGAATGGAAGTCATAGGCAAGAAGATTAGAACCTTATCGCCGAACTCTGTTACCATATCTGTTTTGCGAAGAGCATCTGAACACTCTTCTTTTAACCACTTCATAATTTTTAAAGATTGGTTATAAGAAAATGAATTATTAGCTTTAGCTTCGATCACCACAATACTTACGGAATAGTCACCTCTTTGAGCACGGGCAATTTCATTTTCTAGTAAGTCGTCTACCTTAAGAGTCACAGAAGAAATGGGTAGGATTTTCGATACCCTCATTACTAAATCTTCATAATCAATCGGAAGTAATATAAAATCTATAACTCCGTAATCCATTGCCTCATTAACTTCCTCTTTATTTAAGTGATCTGATAACAATACAATCGGGATCGTACGCTGTTTTTGTATTCTTTTTACATAATCTTTGTAGTTTGCTAAGTCATATTGGGTTAACAAAATAAGGTCAACATGCACTAAAACATCTAGTTGTAAGAACAATTTATCTAACGATTCAAAGTCAAAAACGTAATACCCTTCATCTGTAAGTCGATTCTTTAACGCATTTCTAACAATATGCTTAGGTTCAATTAAAGCGATCGTACTCAAATTAATCTCTCCTTAACAAAGCTTTAACCTCTATTTTATTTTATTGGATAGATACCCACTTTTAGGAGAGCAAACTTTTTTAAGATCATTATTCACAAATTTTTAATAAAAAACCAGGTTACACAAGTCCTGACACTTTAAAGGAAAGACTTAATTATGCGTTTGCTCGCTTGAAACTTACTGTTGCTAATAAGACGAGTACGATCGTGAAAATAATTATAAACAACATTTCTTCAAAAATCGTGATTTGCCTACCAAACAAAGTAATATTCAGCCCCATAGCATCTAGAACAGTAGCCGACAAATTTTCTGTATCAATCATAACTTTTTTCATGATATCTACTCCGTAAGTCACTGGGTTAATTTTCACAATCACATCCATCCATGCAGGCATATTGCTTACCGGGAATAAGGCACCTGATAAGAAGATCATTGGCATGACCAGTATTTGTACCGTTAATTGAAAGCCTTGAGTCGATCTAATTAAACTAGCGAACAATAACCCTAAGCCCGATAAAGCACAAGCTAATAAGAACATAAAAGGTATAACTTGAACCAAGGCCTTAAGATTATAGGATAAACCTAATAAGGGGATAAGAATAAAAAGCAGTACACCTTGAATAGTTGCAACAGACGCAGCACCAAGCATCTTACCAACAGCAATACTAACTCGTGAAATTGGTGAAACTAGAATCTCCTTCATATAGCCAAAGTCTTTATCTTCAATGACTGACATCGCCGAGAAAACAGATGTCATTAACAGAGTCATCGCGACAATTCCCGGAAAGACGAACTCAACATAATTAAATCTGTCAGCTTCACCTGGCATGCTCCCAGTCATCATCGCTTCCATCGTACCACTCATACCACCACCAAAAATTAATAAGAACAAGATCGGCATCGTAAATGAACCAAATAATCGAGCACGATCTCGGAAAAATTTCATCAGGTCTCGTTGCCAAATGGCGATAATTCCTTCCACGTTTTTCTCCCCCTATTCTGATGTCTGCCCGATCTTTCTTCCCGTAAAGGCTAGAAACACATCATTTAATGTTGGTTTACGTATATTTAAACTTGTAATAGGAATATCCAAAGTTTTAATAAACGACGAAATAAAGGCATCACTACTTGCTACTTTCAAATGGATGATGTCATCATTCACAGTAACTTCCGCTTCCTTGACTTTCTCACTAATTTCTTTCAACGCCTGATCATTATCCTCAGTTGATAGCTCAATAATATCCCCACCTAATTGGTCCTTTAGAGCTTTCGGTGAATCAATGGCAATGATGTTACCTTGATCCATAATGGCTACACGATCACTAATTTCAGCTTCATCTAAATAATGTGTCGTCAAGAACATGGTAATGCCCTTCTTCTCCTTGAGTTTTAATATGTACTCCCACAAATGGGCACGTGTTTGGGGATCGAGTCCTACTGTCGGTTCATCCAAAAATAATACCCGTGGATAGTGTAATAGGCCTCTCGCAATTTCTAAGCGCCGCTTCATTCCCCCAGAAAAAGTTTCTACACGCTGCTTTTGCTCATCTATAAGGTCGACTATTTCTAACACCTCTTGTATTCGTTCATCACGCTCTGATTTTGGCACTTGATAAAAGCGACAATGTAACATTAAATTTTCATATGCCGTCAACTTTTCATCAAGTGTATTTTCCTGAAATATAATGCCAATACTACCCCGAACTTTATCTTTTGACTTCTTCACATCGTACCCATTAATGACAATACTGCCAGAAGTCGGCTTCAACATCGTACAAATCATATTTATCGTCGTGCTTTTCCCAGCCCCATTAGGACCTAAAAAGCCGAATATTTCCCCTTCTTCTACTTCAAAATTAATCCCTTTAACTGCATCAACTTTTTTATATGTTTTGGTAAGATCTTTAACTGATATAATAGAACTCAAAGTACTAACACCCACTCCTACGATTAGTTATGATTCAATAACTATTTAACATTATCTGCTTTATGAAGTCGTTTGTCAAAACACTATCGAACACCTAGGAGGAAATTACATGACACAGCCTGAAAATCAAACTAATGAACTCGTTAATCAGATTCTTTTTGTCATCCCATTTATGCCTAAAAAGTTATTCGGAAACCCACAAAGCTTATCTAATCATGACCTTCATCCAACTCACTTCCATATCCTTTATATTATAGAGTGCCATCATTCTCTTAGTATGGGTGATATCGCTGAAAAATTAGCGGTTAAAAAATCCAATTTAACCCCATTGATTCAAAAACTATCAAAGAAAAAACTCATTACTCAAATGAAGAGTGAACAAGATCGTCGCAAAACGTACATCGAATTATCAGAGGAAGGCAAAACCTTTTTGGAAGACCAGAAACAGTTTCTGCAACTAAGGGTGAAAGAACGTTTATCAGAGTTGAATACCGAAGAACAATTAAAACTTCAAGAATCCTTATCTACTCTAGGAGAGCTACTATCTAAAATAAAAGATGAATGATTTTCCTCTTATAATTTAAAATTCCATCATTTGTGAGGATGTTTCATCATCCTACAAAATAAGTTCTTTTTTGTAACAGCTTTTGACAAGTTACTTAGCTAGTGTTTCTTATAATGGTGAAAAGTGTTATTAAGGAGAGGAGAGAATGGATACACCCGCAAAAATTTACCATGTTAACCAAGGTGATTTACGATCGGACAAGCAATTCTCACCAAATCCCTTACAAGACTATTTGTATTTCTTTAGATTCATAGGTGGGAATCCAAGTGAAACAGAAGGATTGATTGAAAATTTACGTGCTTTAAAAGACAAGAAACCTCTTGTAATCGGAATTTTCCGCTTCCCATTTCGTTTTGAAGGGAAGAAGCGATTACAAACAGCAGCCATACAATATCTCAGGGTGAAAGAACTTTGTGATGCAGTTATCTACTTCCAAAGTGATGCATTAATGGAGTTAATTGATGATGAAACGCCTCTTCATGAAGCTAACTCAACTTTTGATGCCATTGAAGAGGAAGCCATACACTCCCTAACACAACTTTTGGAGAATAGTGGTGATATAAATATTGATTTCCATGATATTGAGGCATTTATCCGTAAAAATAAAGGAGCCTTATTTTTACATACAGTTGAAGGGGATTCCTTTGATATTCCATTAAAATATTTAATCTCTGCACCCTATTTACCAGAAGATTTTATTGACGGAAAGCAGTTAATCATTAATATCGGCTATACAAGAGGTGTGAATATGGAGATGTTTCGTCAGCTTAATTTACGTCTCCATGATCTATTTTCAAAAGCTGAACCCTTTAAAATTGGGTCCTACTTTATTGACGAACCAGGCGAACGCTTTAAAATCACTTTAGTCGTCAATGGCATAGAGGATCCAGTTGACGTTCCCGATAACTATAAAGAGCTCTCTAAATATAAGGAACTCTATTTTAAATGGCAAAGACTGATCGAAAAGGGTAAAAGACGGTTACAGCTTCTTAAAAATGAACCAAGACAGTGAGTTATGTATGACTCATTGTCTTGGATTTCACCGTGGTACCTATTCCTTAAGCTTTCGATTTTTAATCAGATCAACAATATACATCACACTACCCACAAATCCTGCTCCCCAGAAAAATAAACTAACCATTTGATTTTCCTGCAGATAAAGCGTGTAATATACCTCAAGTATGACAAAGCCTACGACCCCTATTATTAAGAGAGTTAAACCAACTTTGCCTAATTGACTCCCTGGTTTTAAGACATCAAACATCGTATAACGCCCCTTGTATTTATTTGGTCATATTATAAAGCATAGAAGCTAGTTAGAGATAGTGTGAAGGCTTTTTGGAGGGAGATTGGTGGGGGGATAAAGCTCGTTTGGGTCTGTCTACCAGCTTTTTAGAAAATTCCTGTAATACAAGATGGATACCTTCAATTAATTTTGATTATTTAGTATAATAACAGTTAAATTGTTAAAGGATGTGAGCTATGCTATATAAGCCACGAAGTAAACCTACCGAACTTAAAATTCTTGAATCACTCCACGACCGAATGGATTTATCCACTAAGGACAAGCATTATTTTAGGAAGTTGAAAAGAGGATATGAAGGCGAAGTACTTTTCGATTCATTTACAGCGAAGCTTCAATCTGACTGCCTCATCTTAAACGACCTTCTTTTTAAATCCAATAACACCACCTTCCAAATTGATTCTCTCATCATCAAGCCAACATCCATTTACCTGTATGAAATTAAGAATTTAGAAGGAGATTATTATTACGATTCTGATCAGTTCTTTAAAAAACCTCGCTATGAGATCACTAATCCTCTTCACCAGATAGCATGTAGTCAATCTTTGTTTCAACATTTACTCCTTCAACAGGGCTTTAAAAACAACATCGATGCCTCCGTCGTTTTTATCAATCCCACTTTCACATTATATCAAGCACCTCTTAATCAACCTTTGATATTCCCAACCCAAGTTAAACGTCACTTAACTGAACTCGACTCGTCCTCAACAACATTGAATAATTACCATAAACGATTAGCAGACAAATTAATCTCTCTCCATATCACAGAGTCACCTGTTAAAAATATTCCAGATTACGAATATAATCAACTAAGAAAAGGGATGAAGTGCCCTTGTTGTGGGAGTTTTGAGGTTTATGTAGAAGGACGAAGGTGTATATGCAGTAAATGCACACATGCTGAATTTGCCTCAACCGCTATTATCCGTTCTACCGAAGAGTTAATGCTTCTGTTCCCCAACATGAGGATTACGACAAGTATTATTCATGACTGGTGTCAGGTTATTGATTCCGAAAAAAGAGTAAGGAGAGTTTTAGATCAACACCTGGTAAAAGTTGGAACAAATCGTTGGGCTTACTATCAAGCAAAATAAAATACTGGATAAATTAGTGAGTATACCGGACTTTTACCTCTGACGATTGACACTTTTGGTCTTGAGAGTGGGGCTATCGGACATTTCTCTCCATTCGACCAACTCTTTTGGCCTTGAGAGCTGCTCTATCGGACATTTCTCTCCACTCCATCAACTCTTTTGGCCTCGAGAGCTGCTCTATCGGACATTTCTCTCCAAATGATCAACTCTTTTGGCCTTAAGAACTGCTCTATCGGACATTTCCCTCCAAATGACCAACTCTTTTGGCCTCGAGAGCTGCTCTATCGGACATTTCTCTCCAAATGATCAACTCTTTTGGCCTCGAGAACTGCTCTATCGGACATTTCTCTCCACTCCATCAACTCTTTTGGCCTTGAGAGCCAACCCTACTCGATCAATCTCGTCACCGACGATGTGCGCCCCTCACCACCACTCATCCATAAGCCAAAAAATAAAAGGACTACCCCACAATAGAGATAGTCCTGTTTCAACGATATTAAAATGCTGGAATGGATGTTTCATCATAGTTCTCTTCTAAAAAGTCGCGTACGTCTTCACTTGTCATAGCTTCTGCTAACTTTTGTATTGGCTCTGAGTCGACGTTATCTTCACGGGCAACAAGAGTGATCGCAAATTCGTTTTCGATTCCTTCAGTTAGAAGTGCATCACTTTTAGGTGTGAGATCTAACGGCTCTGCATAAGCTGGTGTCATCACGACTGCTTCAGCATCGTCATAGGTCCTAGCTAGCATAAGTAGATCGACTTCTTTGAAATTGTAATCTTTTGGATTTTCTATAATATCTGCTTGAGTATAATATGGGCCTTCTTTTTCTTGTAACGTAATGACATCATGCTGTGCTAGTAGCGCTAACGAACGATCGATGTTTGAAATGTCGTTTGCAATGGCGATGTCAGCACCTTCTGGAATTTCATCCATAGCATCATACTCTTTTGAATAAACGCCATAGTTAGCAAAGTAAATCGGCGTAACCGCTTCTAAACTTGCATCGTTATTACGGTTGTACTCCTCCATATAAGGAACATGTTGGAAGAAGTTTGCATCCACTTCCTCTTCTGCTAATGCTTCATTAGGCTGAATGTTATCACTTAGCACGACGATTTCTAGATTAATGCCCTCTTCAGCTAATTGAGGCTCAACAAGCTCTAGAATTTCAGTCATTGGCGGAATTAATGAAGCAACTTCTAAGGTTACTTCTTCTTGTTCTGGCTCTTGTGCTTCCTCATTTTCATTCGTATCATCGTTATCACCACAAGCAGCTAAAACTAATAGTGATAACGTGAGTAAAACTAGTAACTTCTTCATGTTATGACTCTCCTATCTTTTGTCTATCTTTGTTGCGATGGTAATTCCGGTAAATTGAATAAACTGCACTAGAATCACCATGATTACAATCATATACATCATTAAATCGGTTCTGAATTGCTGGTAACCATAGCGGATCGCAAAGTCTCCAATGCCCCCACCTCCAACGACTCCCATAATTGTCGAATATGAGATAAAGCTTATTGTTGATGTCGTAAGACCCAGCACCAAGCCCGAACGTGCTTCTACAAACAAAAATTTAAAAATAATATTCTTGATAGAAGCACCCATTGAAACAGCCGCTTCCAAGACACCTTTAGGGATGTCTAACAAGGATTGCTCAACCAATCTAGAATAATGAGCAATAGCGATAATGGTTAGTGGGACAGTCGCCGCAGCTGTACCAAAAGCCGTTCCAATAATAAATCTCGTAAATGGAATCAAAAATATCACTAACAGTAGAAATGGAAAGGACCTGATGATATTAACTAAAAGGTTCAACGATGAAAAAACAAGTTGATTTTCTAACAGTTGATCTTTTCTACATAAAAATAAAAATGTCCCAACAGGCAAGCCGACTAAAATCGCCGCTAAAATTGAGAACCCTACCATGATAAACGTTTCCCCAATTGCTTGCCATATCTCAGCTTGATATTGCATTAAAACATCAGGCATGGTTTGAGTCACCATCCTTAGTCAATCGCTCCACAAACCCTTTAGCACTATGGTCGATTGTTCGAATTCCTGTTGGTTCGATAGTTACCGTATCAAAAACTTCACCATCTGACATAACCGAAACACGGCGACAGATACTTTTAATGACTTCCATTTCATGACTAACAACCACAATCGTCACGCCTAGTCTTTCATTAATACTTTTTAACACATTTAAAATTTCAGCGGTCGTGTTGGGGTCGAGTGAAGAAGTCGGCTCATCACATAATAACACTTGTGGCTGAATTGCCAAAGCTCGTGCGATCGCTACACGTTGCTTTTGACCCCCACTTAATTGAGCTGGGTACTGGTCTTTTAAATGAGCTAACCCCACGAATTGCAAACTTTCCAAGACTCTATTTTGTCGTTCTTGTTTTGAGATTTTAGCTAATTCTAATGGAACGGCTACATTGTCATATACAGTTTTATTTCCTAAAAGGTTATAGTGTTGAAAAATCATCGCAATAGATTGCCTTGCTTGTCTAAGTTTTTTGCTAGTTAACTTAGTTAAATCTTGACCTCCAACATGCACCTTACCTTGATCTGGCATCTCTAACAGATTAATCAACCGTAATAACGTTGATTTCCCTGCTCCACTTGCTCCGATGATCCCAAATACTTCGCCTTGATCTATGTCAATAGAAACCGATTTAATCGCTTGGAAGTCTCCAAAACGTTTACTTACATTTTGTAAATGAATCACAAAAAAACCCCTTTCTACTGCTTGAAAGGTGATTACAACCTATTTATTATAACTGAATATGATAGAGTTGTCATTTGATAGATAAATCGCCTCATAGAGCTCTACCTATCCCCATAAAAAGAGGCTAGGACTGCTTCGTTCAATCCTAGCCTCTTTAAACAAATTACCTTCATTTATGTCGTTGCAGCTACTTCGTCTTTAGCTTCTTGATCGGCTAATCCAAGAGCTTTCTCTGTATAACGATGAATTTCTGGAATCATTTCCGTATGGTCCATTAATGATTTTCCATAAGAAGGAATCATTTCTTTAATCTTTGGTTCCCACTCTTTTATTTGCGCTGGGAAGCATCGTTCAAGTACTTCAAGCATAACTGAAACAGCAGTCGATGCACCTGGTGATGCACCTAGTAGTGCAGCAATCGAACCATCAGAACCACTAACAACCTCAGTTCCAAATTGAAGTGTTCCTCTTCCACCTTCTTCAGTATCCTTAATGACTTGTACACGTTGTCCGGCTACAACTAGTTCCCAATCTTCACTCTTTGCATTCGGAATAAACTCTCGCAACGTTTCCATACGTTTTTCTTTTGATGACATCACCTGGCCAATTAAATACTTAGTTAGTGGCATTTCCTTCATACCAGCAGATAACATCGTAAGGACGTTGTTAGGCTTAACAGATGTAATTAAATCAAACATGGAACCTGTTTTCAAAAACTTAGGGGAAAAACCCGCAAACGGTCCAAACAACAACGACTTTTCGTTACCGATATATCTTGTGTCTAAGTGTGGGACTGACATTGGTGGTGCCCCTACTGGTGCTTTACCATAAACCTTAGCTTGATGCTTTTCAACAACTTCTGGATTTTTACACACCATGAACAGTCCACTAACTGGGAAGCCTCCAATGTTATTACCTTCAGGAATGCCTGACTTTTGAAGGAGATGAAGACTTCCTCCCCCAGCACCGATAAAAACGAACTTAGCGTTATGCCGCTCAACCGCGCCTGTTTCTAAGTTGTTTATTTTTAAATCCCATGAACCATCACTATTTTGATATAAATCACCAACACTATGTTTATAGTTAACTTCTACGTCTTGGTCTTCTAAATGATCAAACAGCTTACGAGTTAATGCTCCAAAATTAACATCCGTACCAGAGTCAATTTTAGTAGCTGCGATTGATTCACCTGATTCGCGATCCTCCATAATTAATGGAATCCATTCCTTTAACTGTTCAGGATTGTCCGAAAACTCCATACCATTAAATAGTGGATTGTTAGACATCGCATCAAATCGTCTTTTTAAAAATTCTACATTTTCTTTACCCTGCACTAGGCTCATATGTGGTAAAGGCATGATAAACTCTTGTGGGCGATCAATAAGCTTTTGATTGACAAGGTAAGACCAATATTGTTTAGAAACTTGAAATTGTTCATTAATATCTATCGCTTTACTAATATCTATGGATCCATCTGATTGTTCTTTGGTGTAGTTTAATTCGCACAGTGCCGCATGTCCCGTACCAGCATTGTTCCATTCATTAGAACTTTCTTCTCCTGCACGATCTAACTTTTCAAAGACTTTAATATTCCAGTTTGGAGCTAATTCTTTCAGCAATGATCCTAACGTCGCACTCATAATTCCAGCACCAATTAGTATAACGTCTGATTTAGTATGTTCATTACTCATTTTAACTCTCATACTCCCTTTGGTAGATTAATGTAATCTTTATCTGTAAAATAACTCGACAATATTACATATAATTCTACATTATTATCTATTTATAGTTTATCACTAAAACTAATAGATTAAAATAATTTACTAATAGATAGGCAGGCTTGTTTACCAGGTAAAAATTAGGGGGGAAATAGCCAACGGGTGGGTAAGTTGTGTGTAAGAACCCCTTCTTGGTATGTAGTTTGAGAGTGGATTGGAAACAGTCATAAAATAAAAATAAACAGATTACTTCTTATCTAAAATAAATACCATCAACGACTTATCCTCATCAATAAACCAGTCAATAAAAATGTCCTTAATTTCGCTATTAAATATCTCATTAAACCTTCCATAACGATGAAAATAGCTTTTTTCTAACGTATCCTTCGTTATTAACAATTCTTTTTTAAACCTCTTCTTAATCAGAGCTTTCTCAATTGGAATTAAGATCCCGATCCTTTCTACTATATAGATAGATGTAGACAGCTTATAGACGTGAATCTTACCGGGTACTTTTTGAACTAATTCACTAACCCTCGCGACTTCACCTTCTAATAAAGACGGATTAATAGGTAAATCATCATTCTCACTAGGCAATTGGTTTTTAATTCTAAAAGTAATCATTCCAGAGTTGCTTTAGAAATTCCAATCATCATATGGTTCTTCTAGCTCTATCCCTAAGGAAACTTGTATAACCCCTGTCAATTCATCAATCAAATGGTTAATCACTGCTGATCTTGCTTTTTCCACTTGAACCTCTTGACCTTGTTCCATTAGAACCTCTTCCATTGGTGAAATGAAACCACGAACATAAATCACTAAAAACTGATCAGACATAACAGCCTGACACGATTTAGGTCCTCTACCGAAGCTCTTTCTTAACAATTTACTCATATAGCTGCTAATTTCATTTAATTTATCATTATTCACAACCACCCCTCCTAATAACGAGGTCTTAGTATTAAGGTGCGATTTTTTAGTTAAATATGCTTATTAAACAATATAATTAAATCCAAAATGGCAAAGATTAACATGGTCCTCTGCCTATTTTGGATTTTTAGTAGGTCCTATTTTGTACAGAAGAAAATATAACTTTGATCATTACGGTAATCCCAGATCATATAAATGTTTTCAATTGCTTTTCCAAAGACACTTTCAAACACTTTATATTGATCTTGATAAGCATCACGGATCTCGAACGATCTTTGTTGCAGGATCTTTATGTGTCCTTGAGCATATAATTGTTTTTCGACCTGAACCATGACTCCATCACACTTTACGGCAAACATTTTTGGATTAATTTTCACCACCTGAGTTTTTGCCGGTGTTTGATGCATGTCCTTACCAACACATTCGATTTGATGGGTCAATTCCGTTTTCAACTTAGTACCTATACGGTCATCGTCCCAATTAGAATGTTCATTTTGAAATAATAAGAGGGCTGAATTATCGCTGAAATTCCAATCACTATGAAAATAATTAAATTTCAGCCCAAAAGACTGATTAAGTGTATCTGTGAACTGATTTTTCACAACATCCATGACACCACAGCGAAATTCGTAAGCTAATTGACACTTATCGTTTTCAATTAAAGTCCCTTCAGCTGGGGTCGTAAAATTATTCACATTGATTATTAACTTATTCTCATGAAATGATGTAAAACAATTTTCCGGTCCTTTACCAAACCAGCGCTTTAACAGTTTACTCAATGTCGTGTTAAGCATTAGGAGGTCTTCTTGGTCTATGTTTTTTTCCGTTATCATTTTTATCCTCTTCCCCTTTCATAAACATTATTAAGGCGCTGTTAAAACATATCGTTGATTCTAATTTTTCTACTGCTGACTTACCCTCAAATTTTAAATATTACACACTTTTTAATCAGACAGATCAACAATGGATTCTGTTAACCGAGCCAAAATAAAAAAAGGCCTAACTTCTACAAAAAGAAGTTAGGCCATGGACAGACATCTAATAGTTAATAGTTTCCATCCATTTACCATACTATATTTGAAAAGTATTAGTTTTTATAATTCCAGTCGTTTAAAAAACCAATGACAGTAAGACATTAGCCTTTAATACTTTAACACAGTTTGAGTTTGAATTCAACTTAATATCTCTTTGATCACTTCTTGGATATAATTAACGTCTTCCTTGATGACCTTTAAATATTCTTCATCATGTACACCTTGATCTATAAGTTCCACAAACCCTTTTATACGTATGATCGGTTTGTTTAACTCTTGAGCCATCCCCGTTGCAATTAGTGGTGATAAATCCAAATGTTCGTTTTCATTGGTAAAATCCCTTAAGATCAAGTGCATCATTTTTTTATTCTGATATAAAGTTGGTAAGACTTGTACCTCTACTTCAGCCATATCTCCATTCAGCTTTTTCAATTTTAGTTTAGTCGGTTTGGTATTAAAGCCTTTTTTAACTTTATTTACCTTTTTTCTAAGAGTATCTTTGTCTTCGTCATAAATTAGAGAATAAATAGATCGACCCAACACCGATTCTCTGTTGCTACCTTCTATCATATTCATACCTAACAAGTTGATTTGTTTAATAATATCACCCTTCAATACAATAATGCCATGAGGTGAGTATTCGACTAAACGGTTATAGTATGTATCATCATCAATCTCTTCCACAAGCTTGTGCTTTCTATAATCTTGTTCTCCTTTAATAATGAGATATCTACCGATTATACTTTCATCTTTGAAAATAGGTATAGAATTAAGCTCCACATCAATAGTTTCTACACGATTCTTCTTGAGCAATTCTGCCTGTATAATTTGAATAGAGTCATTTGATAAATGACTTAATGGAATACTTTCATTTACGATTATTTCATTAGCATGGGTCTTAACTAATTCTTCAGGTTTATAACCGGATATATGTTGACAGAACTTATTGGCATAAGCAATTTCATCATTCAGGTTAACAATAAGAGCTGGGGCATTTTCAGGCACTAACGTAAACCGATCTTCCTCCCCCAAATGGATATATTCGTCAAGAAGTTCATTTTTATTTTTTGCAACTTTTGAATTTTCATGATTCATTGTTTCATTTTCCTCTCCAATTAGCCTAAAAAAGCCAAAATAAGACGTAGTCGTTTTCTCAACTCTACTCTTACTTTGGCTACTATTACTTAAGCAATAACTTACTTAAAGACCTTATTGCCAGTTTATTAAATTATTTTCAGTCAGCTGTCACTAGTCATTAGATATGGGCATAAATCCCTTTATCCAAGATTAATCATACCGTTTGTTGAATAATTTGACAAGTTTTTAGGTTTTTCGTCAAGTATTTTCCTAAGCTTTGCTATTCAAGGTGAGATATGGCCATCGACACCCACCTGCTACTGTCCACTGCGATAATGCTACTCAAGAAAATTGGAAAAGAATTTAAAACTATTTACGCAATTACAGAAAATGTGAATAAATAACCTGGCTCCGATATGCGAATGACATAAAACTCCTTTTTATTGCATAGTCATACCTTGAAAAGGAGTGTTTATATGAATAAAAGAAATCTAGCCCTTGCCGCCACTGGAGAGGATGAAGGTGCTTTTTTAGCCTGGGGAGAGCGAGCAGTAGGTAAAGAGAACACAAAGCAGTGGAGTAGTGGAAAAGACATATTTAAAGCACTTGAGCAAGCTACCAATCAAGGAAAAGACTGTTTAGAAAAAATTTATATCTTCTCTCATGCTTGGCCATACAGCCCCAATGGAAATCGAGGTGGCGTCAAATTAGGTGGGATCGACCATGCAGGATTTTATTCATACAGGTTACCAATCGATTCCGATCATGCTAGGTACATCCAGGACCTTAACTCATTAGTTCAACAAGGAAGAATAAAGTTTTGTCATGACTGCGAAATTATTCTGACTGGATGTAGAGTTGCGGCGAGTTATTTTCCACAAGAACTAGCTGCCATTTCTGGCTGTACAGTAATAGCAGCTATGGGATCAAGTTATCCCCAACCAGGCCAACCACCAGGTGATGTTACAGGTGAATGGATTAGTGGCGTAGGCTTGTGGGAAGAACAAGTTGCCGCACAAGACGGTCTTTATGTTGGATGGTTGAGGTATAATTACAACCAACAAAGTCAGCAAATTGATGTGGAGAGAATCGGGGAACAAACTCAACATGGCTATATGATAAGGATTTGGTGATTATACCATTAATACTTACAAGCCCATGATAGGATTGGGTTGATTGAGGAGTTTTTAAGCATATGTTAACACCTACATTTGTACGTCCTGTGCATCATGAAAATAAGGTCCTTCAATATTTGATGCCTTTTAAGCTTTCCAAAGTATAGATTTCTTCCCCTTGTCGAAAGCTATACGTAAATCAGCAAGGAGGAGATAGAAAATGAGTGGAAAACCAAAAGGGCCAAAACAGCAGGAAGAACCAAACTTACCAAAGAGTCCGCAACAGCCATATGGCAAACCCATGCAAGGCTCACACAAAGTAAAACAACGAAATCATTCACGGCAAAAACAAAATACGCATCATGATATGTAGAGTTTAGAAAAAAGACTAATCCAAACTGGAAGGCTTACATTGCAGTATATAACCCCCGTACCACGTTATAGAGTGACCCAAAAATATGAGACAGGAAAAAACACCCCCTATGTCGTATGTAAAAGTATTCGACAATTTAGGAGGTGTTTTTCTTTATGGGTAAAAATCGATTTTATCCTGAAGAAGTGAAACAAGAAGTAATTCGTTTGAAGCTAACTGGTGAGTGGACTAATCGTGAGATTATGGAAAGGTATGGAATAAAGAGTAAAAGCCAAATCAAAACCTGGATGAGATGGCATCGTAATGGTGAGAATCACAGATTGGCTCAACCGATTGGAAAACAATATACCTTCGGTAAAGGTCCTGAGGATGATAGTGAACTAGCGCAATTAAAAAGAAAGGTCACTTATTATGAAATGCGGGATGAGCTAATGGGAAAGTACCAAGAAATCGAAAGGAAGTGGTACCAGAAATTTTTGTAGAAGTTGTTGAAGCTTTTAAAGATCGGTTTACGACGAAAGAAATATGCGAGTGTTTTGAAATCCCTCGCTCGACATATTATCGATGGAAAAGAAGGGTAAATCAACAAATCCCAGATTTTCATCAACTTATCATTAATACCTGTAAACAACTTTCACATCGAGTGGGGCACCGAAAAGTTAGAGAGATTTTATGGAAAGATTATCAGATTAAGAAGAACCGCAAGACAGTTCAAAAAGTGATGCAAAAATACGAAATCCAGTGTCGTGTAAAAGTAAAGCGACAAAAATATATTGCAGGAGAAAGTAAAATTATAGTTCCTAACTTATTAAAACAAGATTTTAAAGCTGAGAAACCGAATCAAAAATGGGTGACAGATATAACATACTTACCTTACGGGCCAAAAATGTTGTATTTATCCACTATTATGGATTTGTATAATAACGAAGTTATTGCTTACAAAATTAGTGACTCGCAACAGGTGGATTTTGTTTTGGATACGCTACGTGAGGCTTGTAACGGAAGGGAGAATCATGAAGTCATCTTACACAGTGATCAAGGAGCACAATATACATCCTATGCCTTTCAGGCACTAGCAAAAGAAAACGGCATTACCACAAGCATGTCCCGCAAAGGCAATTGCTTTGATAATGCCGTCATTGAATCCTTCCATTCCTCGCTAAAGTCAGAAGAATTCGTCGCTCAATTAAGAGCGACCCTAACAACTACTATTGTAATAGAAAAAGTAATAAATTACATGTATTATTACAATTATATACGACCTTTTTCAAAATTAAATTGCCACAGTCCTGTTGAATACAGGACCGTGGCAGCATAGGTGTTTTTTCTTGTCCCATTTCCTCGGGTCAGTTCATTATGGTAATACGGGGTTTATTTTTGGGATTCGGTCATGTCGAGGTTAACCACTTAAATGGATCATTATTTTCTTGTGCTATGGCTCAGTAAAATTTCCTGGTAATTCATATATATTCTTCTATATGCTCTGTAGTTATTTCTTCAACTGATTTTTTTGAACAAATTCATCAAAATCGTCTTTTTTATGTTGTTCTAGGCGGTTTTGGTTATATTTTTCATATTGCTCAATGGCAATTTGATCAGCCACGACCTTCGATACTTTTCCAGCGTTTTCAAGAAGATCTCTTTCATTAAACTGAAGAAATGCATTTAGTTTAATAACCCAGTCTTTCATGTACATTGGTCTTTGCCTCTCCGCTTGGTCTTCTGCATAATCCAAATACATTGTTACAATTCGATTTAATGACTTTATCTCTTTTTCAGTTAAGTAATTTTTTGCGACTGTAACATCCGGCTTACGAACTTTATCTTCTTTCCAAGAAGTCAAACCCATATTTTCCTCTTCAGCACTAGCTCTATTTGCGATCAATTCGGCCGCCGTTTGACCATGTATAGCAAAATGAAGTTTATTTTGAACAATTGCAAAGAATTCCTGTGTAATTTCTGCTCTAGGATCATAATCAACAGATGTAGCATAAATATCAGTGATTTTTTGATAAAACCTCTTCTCAGAAGCACGGATATCTCGAATTCGTTCAAGGAGTTCATCGAAATAGTCTTGACCAAAATTACGCATTTCTTTTAAACGTTCATCATCCATTGTAAAGCCTTTGACCAAATACTCATTCAAACGATCGGTCGCCCACTGGCGGAATTGTGTCCCTCGATGGGATCGAACTCGATAACCTATAGCAATAATCATCTCGAGGTTGTAATGTTTTGCTTTTCTTTTTATCTCTCTTGAACCTTCATTTTGAACTTGTAAGAAATACTTACAAGTTGATTCTTCTTTTAATTCGCACTCTTCATAAATATTTTTTATGTGTAATGTGATATTTTGTGGTGATGTTTGATAAAGATCTGCTATTGCCTTTTGAGTCATCCAAACTGTTTCACCTTCTAATCTTACATCTATTTTTGTATTTCCTTCTTCTGTTTGGTAAATTAGGATATTTGTATCATTTTGCATTAAACCTCTCACTCCTTTTATCTCCTATTTTCCATTATTATATCACTTTTTAGAACACTTGTTCTTTTATTGACTATAAAAAAACCTTCAAACGTTTGACTGTTCAAAGGGGACTAGTAACAATAGGCCTTTCAATCTTAATGGTTAATATTTGATAATAATAACGGTTAACACCCTTTTTCGTCCATGCTCAATGTATGAATGGTTCACATTCATTAATAATAGAATTTGTCATCTGTTAAATTGTAATCAACGTTTTTTTTATTATTAAACCAAGCTATTGTATTTTGGATCTCGGCCGTAAGGGACGGTTAACACTAATGATGCAAGCGTTTATAACGCCATAATAAACTACCGCTTTAACCAATTAAGATTAACAATCCTACCCAAGTGATCGGGTTCTTAAAGATTGATGGCGATTCATTGGCTTCACCTGCAATCATCGAATAAGATTCAACTTTCGTCACAGCATATGACTCTTCATGGGAGTTCAGTTCATGTTCAAAGACTTCTCCCAATACTCATTTGCAGAAACCACCACAGGCATACTTTAAAGGAGTGTTTATTGGGGAAATTGAAAAGAGATCTTAACTCCGTAGAATTAGCTAAAAGATTATTGAACAGTATCAACCAGAGTCAGTGGAAAACATGCAAAATGCGTTAAAGAACATCTTTGGTCCCATGTTTGAGTCGATGTTAAAAGGTGAGATGAATCACCATTTAGGGTATGATTCTAATGAAATTGGTCCAAAACCAATAAAGAGTGAGTAGCACCTATCTTATTAATTTTAGGTGCTACTTTTTTATGGATAAATTGATTGATATTTGAAACTAACTTGACTTCACTTATTTCCTTTTTTAACCTTAAGGTAACTATTTCATAGGAATTAATTTCATCATTTAGAAAATGAGGAGTAGTAAAAATGAATAAATTTATAATTGCAATTATTGGAGCGGCTTTATTGGTGTTTTAAACTTATATTCTACCAAATAAAAAAACTGTGCGAGTAAGAAACCGTACGCATTTCTTACTTACACACTTTATTTAACAAACCCAAAGAACTTTAATTGAGAAGTTCTTGAACACTACTTCAAAGCCCACTCCATTCGACTAGTAAGTAAACTTCTATTAAGCCCTCCTGTTAAGTTCAGTACTTGATGGCTAAATTCTGGATCCTTTTTACCCGAATACTCTTCCCACACATCACTTACATATTTTAAGTTTTCAGCTGTAATTATAGCAACATCCGTATCATCTTCTGAAAATGCTTTAAGTTTTTGCGCCTGATGAACTGCTTCTTGAGTAAAGTCACTGGTTACTATCAAGAATATCGAAACTCGTGTAGGTTCTGATCTAATATACCCTAAAAATTGTTCAAGGTGTTCTTCTGGGAAAGTGTAAGGCTTTTCTACACTTTTGTTGTCCCATAATAAACTAACATTAGAACTAATCTTAATTTTACCGTCAGCGTGCTTACTTCCTTTCATGTTCTCTAATTGCATTTTAAGTTTCTTCTCAAAAAGGTATCGCGTGGCTTCCTCAAAATATTTCTCAACCTGGTTATCCTTCTCGATTACTTTATTAGCCCGTAAAGCTTTATAGTTACGCGAAGCTAGATCATCAAAATAATCATAATAAATAGAACGTTCATCTGTAGGGTCTGAGTCTTCAGTTGTCGTCACGTTTTCATAATAATCTATTATATTCTGTATCTTAGTATCCTTTGTTCCGCTCACATTAGATCCATCTAGTGAACGTAGCAACTGTGTTAAATCTGAAGTATTTAAATGAGAGAGCGCTTTTGAAGGTAATATATTATATTTCACGATCTTATCTACTAACTCATCTTTGTTACCACTCATATTTATATTGAGTGTAGATAAGATTGTCCTTATCTGTTTTAGATTTAATGAGTTCAATAACTCAATATAAGTTGCCGTACGAAGCTCTTCTCCCATCTCATACCTTACTTCTCTAACAATATCATGAGGTATGACGTAATAAACATCATCCGTTTTGAACCGCAATAATATTCCTCTAAGTTGAAGATCCTTAAGAGATCGATCCACATGTTTTGAGTTATGTAGTTTGTTACCCTTTTGAGGAAATCTACCGATTCTACTTTCCATTATGTAATGCTCTCTTGTTGTCAGCTCAAGGACTTCACGAAGCGTATATAAAATATTTATTTCATCAGATGTTAAGGCTTCTCCTTTACTCCAAGCCGTATCTAAGACTGCACTATACACTCGGAAAGCCGTCTCATCAATCTTATTCTCAACAAAATAATCATCCTGACTATCCTCTAGTATCTGCCTTTCAAGTTCCAAAACATTCTCATGCATCTCTTTTTCTGAAAGAATGTAACCTTCGCTTCCAAGTAAACATTTCAAGATAAATCGATTCATTAATGTAATATCACGATTCGCTTCCCTAAAGTCCAAGTTTAGCTTGACTCTTTCAGCATTCTTAAACTCATCAATATTCTTAATTATAATGTCCCGCATTTCCTCTTCATTGTTTAACTTCACATCTTTTAAAAAACTATCCACTGTCCTTGACAAATACATCTTCGACATCAACGGTAATACATCTTGTAAATGCATGAATTTACCCTCTCCTTATCATAGAATCCTATCAAAACGGACCTTCTCTTTCATATCTTTTCCATAATAATAACATATTTAGGGAATTTTTAGTCATAAATGATTAAAAATTATCAACTATCAGAAATATTGTTGTATAAAGATCAATAAACTATTAACCATAAATTTATAGTTACCTTATCTATTTAGATATTCACATGATCGCACCAATGATGAAGTCGTTAATTGTGACTTCATCATTGGTGCTTGATGCTTTCTAAGGTCTGGAACCACGCTAAATAAACTATTGTATTGATATGTTAAATATTAACTTGGGAGGGGATAGTACTTGCGAAAATTTTTCTATGATATAACACTAAAGTACTTAAAAATGACTACTAACCAGTTGCTGAAAAAAATTAACAAAGATAAAAATCGAATAGAAATTGAATCAACAATGAGAGATTTTGAAAAACAATTCCAGTAGGATGGGATATTAGATGAATCGGGTTTATTAGTTGGCTCTCTTCCAAAACGAAAAGAGCCGCTACGCTTAGTTAATGCATTTATTTTTGCTCAGAAAAACAGCTAATGAAAAAGATTATTATATTCAAACTGCTAAAGCAGTGTGGACTCTTTAAAAAGGATCGAAAAGTTTCAATTATTATTGCTCAGTCTATATTAGCAACTTTTTTGGTTACATTAGGCGTTCTTCTCACTATGGAACACTCTGGATTCGAAATTAGCACATGGGCTGGTTTAATAGGATTTATGCCCATTTTAGGAATAATAGCCGCAGCATTCGGTTTAGGGAGGAAACGCTGGGTATGGGTCATTATAAACTTTGTATTCTCTCAATTGTACAGTTTTTTTATCATTACTTAATAATATTGGTAACAACTAAATGGAACTAGGTAGTGAAATTACGACATATGCAATGTGGCCTTAATTCTAAACTTAGCACTAACGCAGTTAATTCGGCCCCTGAGTAATGCGTTTCTTTTTCCAGATCGTCGACATGCTTTTTCCTTGGTCTTTACCATTAACGATGATACGGTTCAGCGTGATGGTTTAAGAGGCAAAAAAGAGGCTGGGACAAAACTAGTTTCTACGAATAAAAAGGTTCGGATGATCAAAAAATGATCATCCGAA
>NZ_JABXWU010000001.1 GCF_014595945.1 Alkalibacillus aidingensis | reverse complement strand
ACAGCAGTTAAGCTCTCTAGCGCCGATGGTAGTTGGGGTTTTTCCCCTGTGAGAGTAGGACGCTGCCGGGCAATTAAAACTAAGAGAATAATCTCTTAGTTTTTTTATTATCTTTGCAAAAAGCCTGAATCAATCATTCATATTGACTCAGGCTTTTTTGCTATTTATTAAATGTGTTGGGCATTTTAAGCTGTTGATGTTTAATCCATTTGTATAACTTGTTTTCGGTGAGCGTTCGCCGTGGGTAGATCTCGAGCCGTTGATGTTAATTTATACAACACCACGTTTGAAATAGAACGACTATTACCTATTTTATAGGGTGCTATTTCGTGTGGGTGATCCATATTAATAATTAAAAGTTGTTGCTCTTTCAGCAGCATTTAACCCTGCTATATAGCCAGTTGTGAAGGCTGCCGTAATATTAAATCCACCTGTGTAACCATGAATATCAAGTATTTCGCCACAAAAGTATAATCGATCCATTAGCTTAGAGGCCATTTGATTAGGTATTATTTCCTTTAGTGAGACACCACCTCCAGTAATGAAGGCTTTTTCTATTGAGAGTGTACCATTTACATTAAACTCAAAATGTTTCATTTTATGCGCAAGATCTGTAACTTTTCTTTTCTCAAGGTGATGGTAAGTGGTCATAGGGTCTAATTCGACTAATTCCATTAAATATAATAGTACTCTTTCCTGGATAACAGGCTTCCATACTTGCTTAATGGATTTATTGGGTGATTGTTTTGATAAATTCATAAATTGATTCATTAATTCTTGTTCTGTTAAATCTGGGAAACAGTCAATAGAAACTTTAATATGATTTGATTGATGTTTCTTCAGTGCTTTGACAACATACTGACTTAACCTAAGAGCAGCTGGTCCAGAAATACCTTCGTGAGTAAATAAAACATCCCAACGATGAGTTTTGATTGGTTTACCATTGGGCTTTAATGCAGTTATAGCAACATCACGTAATGAAATCCCTTGTAAGACTTTCTGTTTAATAAATGGTTCGTCAGATGTGATCGGCACTTCTGTTGGATACAACTCAGTAATGGTGTGTCCAGCTTTTTTAGCCCATGCGTAGCCTTGTCCTTCACTTCCTGTATGTGGGACGGATTTTCCCCCTACAGCAATTATAACTGATGATGTTTGGATCGCCTCTTGCTCCTTAATAATTACTCTGTGCATTGGCTCATCATAATGGATGGCCTCCACCTTAGTATTCAGCAAAGTATCAACGCCATGAATATCCAGCTGTTTGACTAATGTAGCTACAACTGTCTTGGCAGAATCATTAACAGGAAACATTCTTCCTTTATCTTCTTCTTTCAACTTTACTCCTAGCGATTCAAAATAATCAATTATTGAGTAATTGTTAAATATCGAAAATCCACTGTATAGAAACTTCCCGTTACCAGGAATATGTTCAATTAATTCTTTCTCCGGAAGAACATTGGTGACATTACATCGTCCCCCACCACTAATGGCTAACTTTCTTCCAAGTTTTTTCCCTTTTTCAATAAGTAAGGTTTTGGCGCCATTTTTACCAGCTGTGATTGCAGCCATTAATCCCGATGGACCTCCACCAATAACTACTACATCATATTTCAAAATGATTTCATACCCTTCTAGTCGTTTTTTTATTCACTGTATATGATAAAATAAAAGAGTTAGATTGAACAATAATTGTAGGTGAAAATAATGTCCCAGTCGATTTTACGTGGCACCATGATGTTAACAGGTGCTAGATATTTAACCAAGACTTTAGGTTTATTATATGTTATTCCCTTTCACTTCTTAGTTGGGGAAGCAGGTGGTGCTTTATATGCTTATGCATATAATCCGTATCAGATCTTTTTAGCACTTTCTGTATTAGGTATACCAATGGCGATGGCTAAGTTTGTTTCAAAGTATAACGCTTTAGAAGACTATGCAACGAAAGAAGCCATGTTTAAATCAGGTTTATTCTTGCTGTTGGGTACAGGCTTTCTAGCTTTTCTTGTTATGTTTTTTAGTGCTGAGTGGTTGGCGCAGCTTTTCGTCCCTGATGATGGCGATTTCGCCAACTCGATCAGTGATGTTACATTTGTTATAAAAATGGTTAGCTTTGCTTTATTGCTTGTCGGACCTATGAGTTTACTTAGGGGATACTTTCAAGGGCACGGCTCCATGGGACCTAGCGCTATATCCATTGTAGTCGAACAAATTGCGAGGATTATATTCTTACTCGCTGGAGCTTTTGTTGTTATTCATATATTTGATGGAACGATTACATTTGCAGTTGGTCTAGCAGCTTTTGCTGCCTTTATTGGAGCTTTGATTTCTAGTTTGCTTTTAGCAAGTATATACAAAAAGCGTAAACCGTTAATTGAAAAAGAGTATAAGGTTTCAGCAAATAGCACACCTTCTTTAACTCATAAGCAAATGTATGGAGAACTGTTTTCATACGCCGGACCTTTTGTTTTAGTGGGAGTTGCAACACCACTTTATCAAATGGTTGACCAATTAACATTTAACCGTGCTATGGCAAATATCGGACTGGCTGATGTATCAGAGTCGCTACTTTCTGTGATTATTTTGTATGGACATAAGCTGATAATTATACCGGTAACATTAGGAATTGGATTGGCTGCGGCATTACTACCATCCATTACTCATGCATTTACCCAAAATAATCATCAGCTTTACCAGAGGTATATTAGTCAAGCCTTTAACATTGTTATGTTATTAATTTTCCCGGCTGCTGTAGGTCTATCCATTCTTTCGACTGAAGTTTATGGTGTGTTGTATGATATAGAATCAATAAGTTATGCAGGTCCTCTGTTAGCATATTATGCACCGGTATCATTATTTTTTGCCTTGTTTACCGTCAGTTCTTCGATGATGCAAGGGATTGATCGACAAAACTTTACTTTAATAAGTTTAGCTGTTGGACTATTGATTAAAATATCTTTAAACGTTCCTTTTATTTATTGGTTAGAGGCTAAAGGAGCGGTACTTGCAACAGGTTTGGCGGTATTAGCTGCATCTTCGTTAAATATTGTTAAATTATATAAAGAAACACGTTTTGAAGTTAAACCATTATTTAAGAAGTCTCAACTAATTGTGATTTTAACTATTGTAATGGGACTCGCTGTGTTCCTTATTAGATGGTTAGTCGGTTTACCGTTTGGTGATGAACCAACGAAAATTAAACTTTCTGTGCAGTTATTTGCTTCGGTATTAATCGGTGGTTATGTTTATCTATGGCTAGCTTATAAAACAACATTATTAAGACATTTATTGGGTGACCGAATTAATCGATTTTCAAAATTCTTTATTTAGGAGATAGTGACAATGCGATTAGATAAATTGTTGGCTAATGAGGGTTTTGGCTCTCGAAAAGAAGTGAAAAAGTTAATTAAAAATGGTTCAGTCGAAGTGAATGGTGAAAAAGCAAAGGATGTTTCGACACATGTAGATCCATACGAATCAGAAGTCATCGTTAATGGAGAATTGATTGATTACCGAGAGTTCATCTACATTATGCTAAATAAGCCGAAAGGGATCGTTTCAGCCACACACGATGCTAAGGATCGTTGTGTGACTGATCTACTAGACCCTTATTATCATAAGTTTCATTTATTTCCGGTTGGACGGCTTGATAAGGATACAGAAGGGCTGATTTTACTTACTAATGACGGGGAATTAGCCCATCAATTAACCTCTCCAAAAAAGAAAGTCGATAAGGTATATGAAGCTACCATTAAAGGAAGAGTTAGTGATCATGAGGTACAGGCATTTGAGAACGGAGTCACATTAGATGATGGTTATGAAACAAAACCAGCATCATTATATATTGAAAAGGTAGCTGGCGATTTTTCTTGGGTGCAGATCACTATTCAAGAAGGAAAATTCCATCAAATTAAACGGATGTTTAAGGCAGTCAATAAGGAAGTACGCTATTTAAAACGACTAAAGATTGGAACATTAGAGTTAGATGAGGCCCTAGAATTAGGTGAGTATCGGGAATTGTTAGACGAAGAATTAGCGTTGTTAAAGGAGTAATAACGAAGGAGAAGTGATGATGAATGACAAATCTTCCTCATTATTTTATAGGTATACCTGTTCCCACCAAAGTTGCCGAAGAGCTGATTGATTGGCAGGAACGGTTAAAACCTCACGTTGATTATCGAATTTGGGTAGCAAAAGCAGATTTCCATATTACCTTAAAATTCCTTGGACCCTGCTCAGATGAAAAGATTGATCAGCTGACCAAGTCCATTCTAAATCTTGATCTTCCAGAATCTTTTGATTTAAAAGTAGATGGGATTCGTTTTTTTGGTAAAAAGATACAACCACGAGTAACCTATGCACATGTTGAAGGTCACCCACGCTTAGATCTAATCAAACAATTGATTGAGAAATCAGCTGTTAAAAATGGTTTTGAGATGGAAAACCGTCCTTATCGTCCTCATATTACTTTGGCTAAAAAATGGAAAGATCAAAGCATGTCATTAACTAATCCTTTATCCTCGGAGCTTATAAGTAGGGGTTCTGTTTATCGTTTTTCGGTTGATCATTTTAATATTTACCAAATAAATCTTAATCAAAAACCTAAGTATCAGGTAATCCAGTCTTTTCAATTAAAAACTTAAGGTGGCATGATGATGGCACAGCTAATCAAGTTGCAAGATTATATTTCACGGTATCAAATTGATGTCTTTCGTTATCCAGGACAATTTATCCGGCTTAAAAAGGAAAACTATCATGGGATCCTAGAACAATGGATGCAACAGAATGAACAGCAAATTGCTGATCAGGAGGAAGAAAGGCCAAGAGATTCACTGTTTTCAAAATTGTTTAAGCGAACCAAAGAAGTAGATAAAGAATTTGAATCCAACCGTGAGCAAAGTCTCCCACAATCAGAAGTTGAGTTAAAACAAGTATTTTTAGATAAAATTTTCCAATTTCAATTAAAATGGGCATCTAGCACACTCCAAGAAGTGTCATTTTTAGATCGTAGCTATCAATATAATGACAAACTACAAGAGCTTTTAAAAAGACTGCCAGATACATATTTAGTTCTTTTTGAACCGATTTTTAAATTGAAAAATGCCCTGTTAGAAGCAGAGATCATTATCATTACACCCATAGAGATCCTATGTATAACCTGGTTAGAGGACAGAGGCAATGAACAGATATCTTATATTCCATTAGATCAACGCACTTGGCTCAAAAAAACGAAGTCACGTAAAGAAACCACAGTTAATCCAAATATTAGTTTAAAAAGAATGGAAGGGGCTATTAATAGTATTCTGAGGCATGACGAGTTGTCTTTCCCTATTAAGAAAATGGTTTTAACTAATCAACATCTCATAACTGATCATCATTCACCGTATAAAACTGAGTATATTGATGCGAACAACTTTGAAGATTGGGTTAACCAACATAGACAAATGAGTTTTCCTTTGAAATTTCAACAACTTAAAGTAGCTGAGACGTTATTAAAGCATACCCAAATAACATCTATAAAACGACCTGAATGGGAAGATGATGAAGATGATCAAAGTGTCTTTCAATCTCAAACATTTGAAGATAATCAGTGATTAAAATTCGATAAAGGAGCTAAAAGATGTATGTGTTCGTGGTTAACCCTGTTGCTGGAAACGGACGTGGGAAAAAAGTTTATCATTCTTTATTGAAGCATTATAAATTAGATGAAGAATCGATCAATGTGTACTTAACAGAGTATGAAGGACATGCTACAAAGCTCACTGAAGAAGTTATTTCAATATATGGAGACGAATTAGAACTAATTGCTGTTATCGGTGGAGACGGAACGTTTTTTGAAGTCATTAATGGGCTAAAAGGAAACTCTAACATAAAGCTATCCTTTATCCCTACAGGCTCAGGAAATGATTTAGCCCGTGGATGTGACCTAGGTCTTAACCCGTATAATCAGTTTGAAAGAATCTTTACTAAGGCAAATTATTCACCTTATTGGTTTGGTTTATATGAATTAGATCAGGACAGAGAAAATAAAGAGAATTATTTTGCTACAAGCATGGGATTCGGCTTCGATGCTGAAGTGGCTAAATTTGTTAATCAATCTCGAATGAAAAAATGGTTGAATCGTTTACGGCTAACTCCACTGGTTTATGTCTACGGGTTAGTTGTCAAACTATTTATCTATCAACCTAAGAATGTCACATTATATGTTGATGGAAAGCCAATCCAAAAGAATAATATATGGATGTTAACCATTAGTAATCATCCTTACTTTGGTGGAGGGATGAAAATTGCTCCAGAAGCAACGATCAACCCTCATCATTTTACCATTACGGTTGTTAATCAAATATCTAGGTGGAAATTGTTGTTTGTATTTTTATCTGTATTTGTCGGAAGACACACTTCTCTTAAAGAAATCGACACGTTTCAAGCAAGAGAAATTGAACTATTATCAGAAAAAAGCATCAGTTATCAAGCGGATGGATACACTCAAGATACCGATTATTGTAGGGTTAAGAAGGATTCCGTAAAACGCTTGATCTTAAGAAATTAAATTTTATTTCAGATCCCCCTTGATTAATGACGGGAAGATAGGTTATTCTAATCTAGTCTGACTTTATAAATTTTTGTCGAACGACTCGTTAAAGTGTAGGTGAATGAAATGGAACAAATACTGGGTTCCGATTGGCTAATTTCTCCGGCTGGTGGAAGTTCTGGAGAGGCTTATTTGGCTGAAAGTCATCAACAAAAACTATTTTTAAAGAGAAACTCATCCCCATTTCTAGCAATCTTGTCAGCAGAGGGCATTGTTCCGAAGCTCGTTTGGACAAAGAGGCTTGCTAATGGTGATGTTATTACAGCACAAAAATGGCTGGAAGGTCGAGTATTAACAAAAGAAGAGATGAAACAAGACGATGTCGTTCAATTGATCAGTAAGATCCACCATTCATCGGAAATCCTTCACTTGTTTATGCGAATGGGTAAAAAACCGTTAGAACCTTGGCACCTTCTAGTGAACTTGATAGAAAAATGTCGTAAACTAGATGTGATTGAAAAAGACGATATCACGAAAACTGTCGAGTTCTTATCCAATTCAATTGGATATGTAGAGAATCAGAAAAAAGTGGTTTGTCATGCCGATTTAAATCACGAAAACTGGATGCTAGGTGAGGATCACCATCTTTATTTGATAGATTGGGATAATGCTGTCATTGCAGATCCAGCTATGGACTTAAGCATGTTACTATATCAATATATTCCACGTGAAGACTGGGAATCATGGCTGAACCAGTATGGAATTGAATTAACTAACAATTTACTGGTTCGTTTTCAATGGTATAAAGTTGCCCAATCGTTATCATATTATCTCTGGCATCTAGAGCGTAATGAGGTTAATGAGGTACTAAAGTGGGAAAAACAATTAAAAAGTAATCAGCAATCATTTATAAATATTTAATCATCAATCTATATCTAAGGAGGACATACCTTGGATATAGATTTTTTTCTTGTATAATAGAAATGACAGTAAAATAACTATATAAGATCATTGAAAAGGGTGTCTTTATGAGAATTAGAAACAAGCCGTGGGCTGAAGATTATATTAAGAAGAATGACTCAATAGCCGTGTTGAATCCTTATGAGGAAAAGGGTAATTGGAATCAATTGTTTACTGAAAAACAAAAGTTAGCATTAGAAATTGGAACTGGAAAGGGTCAATTTATTGAAGGAATGGCTAAGAAAAATCCTGAAACTAATTTTATTGGCATTGAACGTGATAAGAATGTCTTAGTCAGTGCTATTGATAAAATTAAGGAAAGTGAACTTTCTAATGCAAGGCTTGTGTATGAAAATGCTAGGGACCTAAGGGATATGTTCGCAAGAGATGAAATTGATACTATCTATTTGAATTTTTCTGATCCTTGGCCGAAAACACGCCATGAAAAACGACGTTTAACCTATAAAACTTTTTTAGAACAATATCAAAATGTATTAAAAGATCAAGGGAAAATCATTTTAAAAACCGATAATCGTGGATTTTTTGAATATACATTGGTTAGTTTTTCACAATTTGGCATGAAATTAGAAGATGTAACACTTGACCTTCATGAATTAGAAGATGAATCAAATGTGATGACAGAATATGAAGAAAAGTTCTCAAACAAAGGACAACCTATTTATCGTTGTATCGCGACATTTGAATAATTTCAAAGGGAGAGATAAACGTATGGAAGTATTAACTGTAGGTCGAGCTAAATTAACCTGGCTTAATGGTGGTGTCACCCACATGGATGGTGGGGCCATGTTTGGTGTTGTCCCTAAGCCTTTGTGGAGTAAAAAATACCCTCACAATGACCTCAACCAAATTGAGCTGAGGTGTGACCCAATCCTTTTACAGGTAGACGGGAAGAATGTTTTAATCGACTCTGGTATTGGCTTAGGTAAAATGAATGACAAGCAGAAACGAAACTTTGGCGTTTTAGAAGAATCCAGTGTCATAAGTTCATTAAAAGAGTTAGGTCTAACTCGAAGTGATATTGACATCGTTTTAATGACCCACCTGCACTTTGATCATGCTAGTGGTTTAACTAAATATTCAGAAGGTGAATTAATTTCTACATTTCCCCAAGCTGTAATTTATACTTCAGATGTTGAGTGGGAAGAGATGAGAAACCCCAATATGCGTTCTAAAAATACTTATTGGGAGGAAAATTGGAAACCTATTCAACAGCAAGTGAAGACTTTTTCGAAAGTAATTGAAGTACTTCCTGATCTGAAAATGATTCATACGAGTGGGCATAGTAATGGTCATAGTGTTATTACCTTTGATGATGGGGATGAGAGCTTTATTCACATGGCAGACTTAATGCCGACACATGGCCACCAAAATCCACTATGGGTATTAGCATATGATGATTATCCGGTAACAAGTGTTCATGAGAAAAAAGCCTTGCAAGATCAAGCTTACCAAAAAAATAGTTGGTTTATTTTCTATCATGATGCGTTCTATCGTGCGTTAAAATTTGATCAAAATAAACATGTTATCGATCAAGTAGATCGTAAGCGATATGAATATCAATAAGGTTGTCTCACATAATCTAAAGAGAAATATAGCCAATTAAACAAAGAGGCTAAGACTGAAGTATATTTTTACAAACGTGAGTGTCTGAACTCGATGTGAAAACTTAATCATGTCTTAGCCTTCATTTATTAAACTTGTGATCCATTTTAACTCTACGAAACTTAATCCATTAGCTAGTTAATTTAAGTTAGTGATCTCCAAGATATGTCCATCAGAAGCGTTGACGTAAAAAGTATATTGTTTTTTTTCTCCATCAATTGTTCTGGTGATTCCCCCTTTATAAACATGAAAGATTTGCCCATCTCTTTCATATTCTTCTTGCTCCATCATAATCCACGAACCACTAATGGGACCTTCCTTAGCAAAATGTTCTTTAACTCGCTTTAAAGCTATTTCAGGGAGTAGTTGATGTTTAACCTTTCTGGCGACGATCGCTCCAACTAATAATCCAATTGCAGCAGGGACGATTAGCTTATACCATTTCATATTTAATTCACTCCAGTTTCTCTGACGATTCTATATTCTTATTATAGTCTTAATTATGGGTAACTTAAACTAAAATTGGTGGTAAACAATGATGGATTAATGTTAATTTTCTGTTAAAATAAAAGTGGACAAAATAAAATTTGGAGTGATACATAATGAATCAGGAAACGAAGAATATGTTCAAAACGTTAACTGAATTACCAGGTGCGCCAGGTAATGAACATTTGGTTAGAAAGTTTATGAAAGAAGAACTTCAAAAGTATTCTGATGAGGTTATACAAGATCGTCTAGGTGGAGTATTTGGTGTACGCCAAGGTGAAGGTCCTAAGGTAATGGTGGCTGGCCACATGGATGAAGTGGGCTTTATGGTTAAGCAGGTCACGAAAAATGGGATGCTTCGTTTTCAAACATTAGGAGGCTGGTGGAATCAAGTGATGCTTGCACAGCGTGTCCAAGTGATTACTGAGAATGGACCAGTAGATGGTGTTATTGGCTCAATCCCACCACATAATTTAACGCCAGAGCAGCGAAAAAAACCAATGGAAGTCAAGAATATGTTAATTGATATCGGTGCTGATGATGAAGATGATGTTAAGCGCATTGGTGTTAAGCCAGGACAACCGATTGTTCCTGTATGTCCTTTTACAGAAATGGCTAATGAGAAGAAGATTATGGCCAAAGCATGGGACAATCGCTACGGATGTGGCTTATCGATTGAATTATTAAAAGAATTACAAGGTGAAAAGCTATCGAATACACTTTATTCTGGTGCAACTGTTCAAGAGGAAATCGGGTTACGTGGTGCACAAGTAGCGGCTAACATGATTGACCCTGATATATTCTTTGCACTAGATGCATCACCAGCTAATGATATGGAAGGTGACGATAAAGAATTTGGCCAATTAGGTAAGGGTGCATTATTAAGAATTTTTGACCGTACAATGGTTACACATCGAGGTATGCGAGATTATATCTTGGATACCGCTGAGTCTAATGATATTCCTTATCAATATTTCATCTCACAAGGTGGTACAGACGCTGGACGTGTACATATCTCCAATGAAGGAGTACCATCTGCGGTTGTTGGCATTTGTTCACGTTATATCCATACTAGCTCATCTATCATTCATGTTGATGATTATGCTGCAGCAAAAGAGTTACTAGTAAAATTAGTTAAATCAGTTGACCAATCAACGGTAGATACCATTAGACAGAATAGTTAAATAAAAGAGGCTTGGATAAAAGTGGCATCACTTCACTTAGTATGGTCCCAGTCTCATAAAAAAGAGAGATGAATTGGACACTTGGTCCTCCGATCATCTCTCTTTAGTGTGTTATGATTTAAGTGTATAAACTAATACTTCAATAGCTTGATCAATCGTTTCAACAGTCACATTTGCTCGGTTTGATAATTCTTTTAAAGGGTGAATGAGTGATTCAGGTCGAATTAAGATTAGAGGTTTATTTAACCCAATTGCAATACCTGCATCCATGGCGGTGTTCCACTGCTTATAGGATTCGCCGAATAAAGCAATAACCGCATCCGCCTGATTCATCATCATTTCAGTACGGAAGTTGTTAATGCTGGATGCTGCATCATCACGATATAAGTTATTAGATTGCTCACCCAGAATGTTTTCACCAATATCATCTGATAATCCGTGATCTTCTTGTGGTCCGTAAAAAGTAATGTCGAGATTTTTCTCCGCAGCTTTTTGTTTAAGTTGTTCACGCCAGTTATCGTGAATTTGACCTGCTAGATAAATAGAATAGCTCATAAGTTAACCTCCTATAAAATATAAGATGACATAATACTTATATTTTAAATAATGAACAGGTAACTAGATTTTGTCAAACCAATCACATTTATTTTTGATTATAATTGTTTTATAGATAAGTAGGATTATGGAGGTGTAGATATGAGTAGAATGAAAATAATTATTGTCGCATGGTTGTCATTATTTGTTTTAACAGCTTGTACTCAATCAACAGAGGATGTATTAAATGAAGCAGACAAACATTTGAAGGATGTTTTTCTTTCAAATGAACAAATTGATACTAATTATTCATTTAAACAATTTGATATCTATAAACCTGATGAATTAGAGGTTGTTGAAACAAGTGACCATAACATTATTTTTTCAAATGGAAACCAACCGTTTGTCTTATTGATTAACGAATTTGAATCTCCTAATAGTAAATGGTTTTATAATCAAATTTCTGAGGAGGATTCCCTACACTTAAGAACTTATGAAAGTGATGATGCCTTTGCATATCTTCATGCGGTTGAACGTGAAGATGAAAATGAAGGCTATGAAATACATGTAGGAATTGGTGGAGTTAAGATGTCCACTATAACTGAGGTAAGACAAATGAGTGAAGATGTAGAGATGATGATTCAAATGATCAAGTCTGTAGAAGAAAATTAATTAACCGGGGGTTTCATTTGTGAAAGCATTTCTTAAACGTAAAGGAATCGAACCGTCATTTCAAAATTATGTCATTACGTCGTTAAGTTATATGGCATTAGGGTTATTTGCTTCTTTAATTATTGGGGTGATCATCCAGACGTTGGGTGAACAAGTCCCGTTTATGCCTAACGCTTTTGTAGAGATTGGTAACTTCATTACGCAAGACATCATATACGGAGGAGCGATTGGTGTTGCCATTGCACATGGTCTAAGAGCACCTTCGTTAGTATTATATAGTGCCTTGTTTGCCGGAAGCTATGGAGCATACTTAGGTGGGCCAGCAGGAGCGTTTGTGGCTGCCTTAATCGCAATCGAAATTGGTAAATTAGTGAGTGGTGAAACAAAGGTTGATATTGTTGTCACGCCATTTGTCACCATTGTGGTTGGTTTCATCGTCGCTTCATTTATTGGCCCGACTATTTCGGCTTTATTAGAAGGCTTTGGAGCTATTATTAATTGGTCAACAGATTTAAGACCTTTTCTAATGGGAATGATAGTAGCTGCTTTAATGGGACTTGCTTTAACTGCACCGATTTCGAGTGTAGCGATCGCGGTTATGCTTGAATTGGAAGGGTTAGCTGCAGGTGCAGCGACGGTCGGATGTGCGGCACAAATGGTTGGATTTGCTGTTAGTAGTTATCGGGAAAATGGTATTAGTGGTTTAGTTTCCCAAGGAATTGGCACGTCAATGCTACAGATAGCTAATGTGGTTAGAAAGCCTATTATTCTATTACCACCAACAATAGCTGGAATCGTTTTAGCGCCTGTGGCTACTGTTTGGTTGCAATTAGAAAATAATGCAATCGGTGCCGGAATGGGAACAAGTGGTTTAGTAGGACCTATTATGACTTTTGAAACAATGGGTTTTTCAGTAGAACTGCTGTGGATCGACATTCTTTTATTTGTAGTTGGCCCCATGATTATTAGTTTAATCGTGTCAGAGTGGCTTCGTAAATTAGGTTATATAAAATTTGGAGATATGAAACTAGATACAAAATAAGTGTGAGTGGTTGGTGTTCATTAACTTTGATGTTCTTGGGCTCTCAATGACGTTTTGGTCTCGTGTGAAGCGCAAAACGTCATCGAAGAGCAGTCTCAATGACGTTTTGGTCTCGTGTGAAGCGCAAAATGTCATCGAAGAGCAGTCTCAATGACGTTTTGGTCTCTTGTGAAGCGCAAAATGTCATCGAAGAGCAGTCTCAATGACGTTTTGGTCTTTTGTGAAGCGCAAAATGTCATCGAGAAGCAGTCTCAATGACGTTTTGGTCTTTTGTGAAGCGCAAAATGTCATCGAGAAGCAGTCTCAGTGACGTTTTACCATCTTGTGAAGCGCAAAATGTCATCGAGAAGCAGTCTCAGTGACGTTTTACCATCTTGTGAAGCGCAAAACGTCAATCAAAAGGTAATAAACATTCTCTATATTAAATAGAAAAGCCACCACTAACGTAGGCATAATACGTAGACTCCTGTTCGGTGAAAACGCCATGTCCTGTGGCATCAACACTAGCACGTCCTATGCATCGTGGAAACAACACGAGCCTGATGAACCCACAGACTGAACATTTTGGTAAGGTCGAAGATGTTTCAGCTGTTTCAATTTCCTTCCGAATATTACCATCTTATATGACAATATGTGCCTAACTTTCCACTCTAGTCAATACATGATAAAATAATGGCTAGTGCTTCGGAAAAGGGGGCAATTACTGATGAAAATGACAAGTGTCAAAATGAAAAAGATGTTAGAAGAACGCTTTCAAAATGAAGAATGGAATACCCATTTTGATCGGGATCAAGATACATTTCGAGTAGAATGGAAAAGCACCCAACAAGGTGTTACTATTTCTCTACCGGGTGTAATTGCTAAATGGGAAAATAGACAAGATGCTGCTTTAGATGAGTTAGAATCGCACATAAAAGAAGCGTTAACTATAATGAATGAGGAGCAAACTTTAGAAGGTAAAGAATCCCAAATTTACCCTGTTATACGCTCAGGATCATTTCCAGAGGAATCCAACGAAGGTGTTCCTTTGATATTTACAGAACATACTGCTGAAACCCGTATATACTACGCTATTGATTTAGGTAAGTCTTACCGATTAATTGATGAGGATATGCTTAACAAGGAAAGTTGGGAAAGGGAAAGAATCAAAGAAGTAGCCATGTTTAATGTTAGGCGTCTGACTACTGATATGAAAGTAGATGAGGTAGCAGGTAATACGTTTTATTTTCTATCTACTAACGACGGCTATGACGCTAGTCGAATTCTAAATGAAGCACTATTAGAAGAAATGAAGGCAAAAAGTCAAGGAGAGCTAGCGATCGGTGTTCCACACCAAGATGTCTGTATTTTTGCAGACATTCGTAATAAAATGGGATATGATATATTAGCTCAAATGATGATGCAGTTCTTTGCTGAAGGACGGATTCCGATTACTTCACTACCATTTTTGTATGAGGAACGAAATTTAGAGCCAATTTTTATTCTAGCGCAGAAAAAACCTGAAAATGATAAGGAGTAGAGAGTTATGCAAGTAGTCTATAATCCACAAGGTATTGGAGATGTATTAATACTAACCTTAAAACAAACCGACCAAAACATTACAACTAGAACTTCTAAAGACGTAACCAAGATTTCTATATCTGATTCTAATGAACCGGTCGGTTATAATATCTTTAACATCTCTAAGAAGATGAATGTTGCTGATTATGACTTGTTGAATGTTAGCCAAGAGTTCATAGACAAAATTGAAACGATTTTTAATGAAAATGGACTAGAAGATAAATTAGACCTAGATTTGTCACCTAAGTTTGTTGTAGGTTATGTTAAAGATAAGCAAGAACACGAAGACTCTAATAAATTGAGTGTTTGTCAAGTTGATGTTGGTGATGAAGAGTTACAAATTGTCTGTGGAGCTCCCAATGTAGATGCAGGACAAAAAGTGGTCGTCGCTAAGGTTGGTGCAATTATGCCAAGTGGTCTTGAGATTAAAGATTCAACATTACGAGGAGTACAATCAACGGGGATGATTTGTTCTGCTAAGGAACTAAATATTCCAGATGCACCGAAGGAAAAGGGGATTTTAGTACTAGATGATCAATTTGAGGTAGGAAGTCCGTTTAAGCTATAAATGGTTCAAAAAGACTAACAGAAATGTTAGGATGAACCCAATTACAATAGTCGATGAGGGGTCTACGATGAAAGAATTTGAAATGAAACAAAAAGGGATGATTAAACGCCTAACCAATCAAACATTTAAATTTGATGAACGAATTAAAGAAGGTTGGTTTTCTGCTGTTTATTTCCTGAAAACTAAAGAGATTGTTGATCAACATTTATCAGACAATGAGGTAACCATGCAGTTTTTTCAAAAAAGTGACGCAGTATTATGTGGCACTGATGAAGCAATTGCTTTACTGCACACCTTTGCTGATAACCCAGAGGATTTAGAGATTTATTCTTTACAAGACGGTGACAAAATTAGTCCTTATGAGTCAGTTTTGACAGTTACAGGACGTTATCAAGATTTTGGTTACCTTGAGGGAATTATTGATGGCATTTTGGGACGAAGAACTTCAGTAGCAACGAATGTTTATAATGTCGTTAAAGCTGCACGTACCTCAGGAGAGCAAAAGCCAGTTATTTTTATGGGGGATCGTGATGATCACTATACACAGCAATCCGGTGATGGTTATGCTGCGTATATTGGTGGCTCCACAGCTCAGGCGACACATGCGATGAATGAATGGTGGGGTAAGCATGGTATGGGAACGATGCCACATGCGCTTATTCAAATGTTCAAAGGTGATTTAGTTAAAGCTACTGAGGCTTATCAAAAAACATTCCCTAATGATGAATTAGTTACTTTGGTTGATTATAACAATGATGTGATTACAGATTCATTAAAAGTTGCTCGTGCATTTGGAGAAGAACTGAAGGGTGTACGTTTGGATACATCTAAAAACATGGTTGATAAGTATTTCTTACGTAATCAACATCTTATGGGTTCATTTGACCCAAGAGGAGTTAACCCACAACTTATTTTTGCTTTACGTAAAGCATTAGATGACGAAGGTTTTCATCATGTGAAAATCGTGGCAAGTGGAGGCTTCACAGAGGAGAAAATTCGTCGCTTTGAATCTTTGCAAGTACCAGTTGATATGTATGGTGTTGGTAGTAGTCTGTTAAAAATTAAGATCGGTTTTACAGGCGACAATGTCTTACTTAACGGTGAAAAAGAAGCAAAGCAAGGACGGAATTTTAACCCAAATCCACGGTTGGAAAAAGTGGAATATGCAGGTGATTAAGAAGAAAAGATTGATTGCCAACGCAATCAATCTTTTTATTTTTGTGACGTATATTAATCTGGTTGTAATAAGATTGATTTCTGTACATACTGGATAATACTAAGAATTCTGCTATAATAAAAAAAGCAAAATATAAATTGAAACATATATTAATTATAGAATGATAAAAAACGGGGGTTCGATTGATGTCGACTTACCACTTTATTGGCATAAAAGGAACAGGAATGAGCGCGTTAGCTCAAATCTTGCACGATTCAGGTGAGGTAGTTCAAGGTTCAGATATAGAAAAGACATTTTTTACTGAAGAAGCATTACGTGAGAAACATATTCCTATTTTGCCATTTCAACAAGAAAATATCCAAGAGGATCAAATTGTCATTGCAGGTAATGCATTTAATGACCAACATGAAGAGATTGTTAGAGCAAAGGAATTGGGTGTCCCATTTTATCGTTACCATGAGTTTTTAGGCGAATACATTCACAATTATACAAGTATTGCTGTAACTGGAGCACATGGGAAAACCTCGACAACTGGTCTTTTGGCTCATACATTAAGTGAAAATGTCCCAACATCCTATTTAATAGGTGATGGAACTGGTTGTGGGCGATCGGATAGTGAGTATTTTGCTTTTGAAGCTTGTGAATACAGAAGGCATTTCCTGGCATATGAACCGGATTATGCGATTATGACTAATATCGATTTTGATCATCCTGATTACTTTGAAAACATTGAAGATGTCTTTGACGCTTTTCAGTCGATGGCACTTAAAGTGAAGCGTGGCATTATTGCTTGCGGAGATGATCAAAAACTGCAAGAAATTCATGCGAAAGTTCCAGTTGTGTATTACGGCTTTTCTGAAGAGAATGATTTTTATGCTAAGAATGTTCAAGAATCACCTGAGGGAACAGAATTTGAAGTGTTTGTAAGGGGGACTTACTTTGACACTTTCCAAATTCCAACGTATGGTGAGCACAGTGTCTTGAATGCTTTAAGCGTCATAGCTTTATGTGATTATGAAGAATTTACTGCAGAGCAAATCAAGAAAATTTACACATTTGAAGGTGTTAAGAGGCGATTTACTGAAACCGAGTGGAAAAATGGCCAAATTATTATTGATGATTATGCACATCACCCAAGGGAAATTGAAGCCACCATTGATTCGGCGAGAAGAAAATATCCGGATAAAGAGGTTGTAGCTGTTTTTCAACCTCATACTTATACACGTACACGAAAGTTTTTAAATGAATTTGCCGAGAGCTTATCAAAAGCAGATTATGTTTATTTGTGTGATATTTTCGGCTCTGCAAGGGAAAAAGATGGGAACTTATCTATCTCAGATCTGCAGGAAAAAATCAAAGGATCTAAATTGTTGCCAGAAGGTGATACCGAATTATTAAAAACTCATGATCATAGTGTGATCTTGTTTATGGGAGCAGGAGATATTCAAAAATATCAAGAAGCTTTTAAAGCCTTGGCTTAATGAATGAAGCCGATCCAATTATGTTGGATCGGCTTTTATAAATTCATCAGATGTATGATGTTCATTAACTACGCTGTGTGTCGGGTTTAATGAAGTTATGAGCAATATGGTGTGTTAAAGAGTCTGAGAGAAGTGTTCTCAAGACCGTTTTGCCCCGTATAAAGCGCAAAATGCCCGAGAAAAGCAGTCTAATTAACGCTACACCACTTTGTGAAGCAATTACCGTCAATTAGAAGCAGTCTAATTAACGCTACACCACTTTGTGAAGCAATTACCGTCAATTAGAAGCAGTCTAATTAACGTTCCACCACTTTGTGAAGCAATTACCGTCAATTAGAAGCAGTCTAATTAACGCTACACCACTTTGTGAAGCAATTACCGTCAATTAGAAGCAGTCTAATTAACGTCCCACCACTTTGTGAAGCAATTACCGTCAATTAGAAGCAGTCTAATTAACGTTCCACCACTTTGTGAAGCAATTACCGTCAATTAGAAGCAGTCTAATTAACGTTCCACCCCCTTACGGAAGCCCACAATACCACCTATATTATTTAAGTTGGTCTGCATTTAACGCTTCCAATTCAGGAATGACAAACTTTCCGTCTTTACGGATTAGCTCGCCGTCAAAATACATCTCTCCACCACCATAATCCGCTCTTTGAATATTTACCATATCCCAGTGAATGGATGAGTCATTACCATTGTAGGCATTATCATAAGCTTGTCCAGGTGTGAAATGGAAACTTCCATCAATCTTTTCATCGAATAGAATATCCTTCATTGGATGTTGAATATATGGATTGATTCCTATAGCGAATTCGCCAATATAGCGAGCACCTTCATCTGTATTAAACACTTCTTGAATACGTTCTGTATCATTAGCTTGTGCATCAACTATTTTACCGTTTTCAAATGTAAGTTTAACATTTTCATAAGTAAACCCTTGGTACGGAGATGGAGTATTATAAGTAAGTGTTCCATTAACGGAATCTTTTACAGGCGCTGTATAAACTTCACCATCAGGAATATTCATTTCACCAGCACACTTGATCACAGGAATATCCTTAATCGAGAAGGTCAGGTCAGTACCAGGTCCCTGGATTTTCACTTCATCAGTGTTTTCCATTTTTTCTACTAATGCATCCATAGCTTTGCTCATTTTGGCATAGTCTAACGTACAAACATCAAAATAGAAATCTTCAAAAGCTTCAGTGCTCATTTCTGCTAACTGGGCCATTGATTCGTTAGGGTAACGTAAGACACACCACTTAGTTTTAGGAACGCGAATGTTACGGTGTACATTCATCACAGTTTGACCAAACAGTTTATTTTTCTCACCCGGAACATCTGATAATTCATTGATGTTGTCACCGGAACGGATCGCTATGTACGCATCCATGTCTTCCATAACAGTGGACTCATATTTCTCCCAAGCTTTTAACTGTGTTTCATTGGCACCTTTTAAAAGACTACGCATAATTTTTGGATCCTTTAATTCAACGAATGGATGGCCACCTGCTTCGTATGCTTTTTCAATAATGGCAGAAACTAATTCACGTTGCATGCCAGTGTTTTCAATTAATAACTTTTCATCTTTTTGCAGTTTGACTGAATAATTGACTAGTAGATCGGCTAGTTTATTGATTCTAGGATCACGCATTTTTTTGCCTCCTTTGAAATGTATAACAACTTATGAAACCATTATACTGAAATTATGGCGTAAATTCACTAATAAGTTTGACAAGATTGTCGTCCGGGTATAGATTAAATATAACAAGAGTTGGAAGGAAGTGATCTAGTTTTGAATTTATTACATATCGCTGCACTAATTGCTGCTATCGCTTTTGCTATAGGATTTATTGTTCTTGTTATTTATATCTCGAGAACCTTGAAATCTGTCACCAAAACATTAGATAATGTGGCAAGTACGGTCAAGGGATTTGAGGAGCAAATGGAAGGTGTTTCTAAAGAAACAGAACGCCTACTTAATAAAACAAACCGTTTAGCAGAAGATATAACTGAAAAAACCGAAAAAATGGATGTTTTATTTGATGGTATTAAAGGAATAGGATATACTGTGAACCAATTTAACGAATCGTTACAAAAACTATCTGAGGAAATTCAGGACCAAGCTAATGAACATGCTGCTCAGACTTCACAAACCATTAAATGGGGGGAAGCGGCAATTCATTTGTGGAAAAGATATAAGGAAAAATAATAGGGATTATAAGGAGGAGTTGGAATGAGTAAAGAAAACCAAACACAAGAGGGTAACATTAACAGCAAAGATTTTATGATTGGATCATTAATCGGTGGGATTGTTGGTGCATCAGTAGCCTTGTTATTTGCTCCAAAGTCTGGTAAAGAATTACGCCACGATATCAACACAGGTGCTCAACATGTAAGAGAACGTGCTGATGAGTGGAAAGATGTTGCATATGAAAAGGGAACGGAGCTTTCTCATCAGTTTAAAGAAACAAAAGATCAACTCCAGGAAAAAGTAAATGAATTTAAGGAACAGCGAGAAGGACAAGGCGTTGCTCAAGATGTAGCTGATGCGATTGAGGAAGTAACAGAAGAATTAGAACGTCAAGAGGCAAATCAATTATTTGAACGTTCTCAACAAAACACATAAAATAAACTATAAGTTGTTGGTTGACTCTAACCAGCAACTTTTTATTTGATGAGGAGGTTTTAGAATCATGACAGTTAAACAACTTACTGTAGAAGATGAATTGCAAACAATGGTCGGTCAAGATGAAGCTTTACTTCTAAAACATAGTCTTACCTGTCCAATTAGCGATGAAGCTAAGAAACAGTTTGAAAAATTTACAGAGGAATCGGATATACCAGCTTATATTATTCACATTCAAGAAAATCGTGAATTATCCAATTTAATTGCTGAGCAATTTGATATTAAGCATGAGTCTCCACAAGTTTTTTACTTTAAGAATGGACAAGTTGAATTTCACGCTTCTCATTGGGATGTAACGGCCAAAAAATTAACTGAAGTTACACAATAAAAATATCCCCTTAAGAGATGGACATTAATCTCTTAAGGGGATATTTAATCTTGATTACTGTTTCGTTTTTGGACCTTTTCTAAGGCTTTTAGACGCTCTGGATCCTCTTGGAAGTATTCGACCAGATCACCAATTCTGAATATACTATCCCAGCTTAAATGATGTTCAATCCCCTCAACTTCCTCATAGATACTATGCTCTTCGGTACCGATAATGGCCAAAAACTGTTCAAGAAGCTCATGACGATATACAAGCCTTTTGCCAATCTTCTTTCCTTTATCAGTCAGGACTAACCCACGATACTTTTCGTAATGAAGGTAGTCCATTTGATCAAGTTTTTTTACCATCTTTGTAACGGATGAAGGGTGAACTGATAACCTTTCAGCTATATCTGAGGCACGCGCGTAGCCTTTTTGATCAATTAAGATATAAATTTGTTCAATATAATCTTCCATACTTGGAGTTGGCATGTCTTACCTCCGAAAAAGTTGATTACACCTTATTTTATCAAATTATGACTGATTGAAAAAGAATTAATAGGACAGATTTAAAGATATTGACAATTCACATCATTTGTATTAAATTTTACTTATGCAAATAAATTTGCCTGAGGGCAAAAAGTGTAACCATTAAAAATGAGTGACATAAACATAAGATAGATTTTTTTAATTAAGAATTTGCCTTAGGTCAACTTTTGAGATGACAGAAAGGAAAGATGATTGGTGAAAAAGTTTATGATGATGTTTGCCATTGTGATGATCCTGTTCTTGGCTGCTTGTGGTAGTGGTGAGAATAATGGAAAAGGACAAAATGGTGAAATTGTTATTACAACAACAACGGGCCAAATTGCAGATGCAGTGACGAATGTTGGTGGGGACTTAGTAGAAGTGGAGGCACTAATGGGGCCTGGAGTTGACCCACACTTATATCAGGCAACTCAAAGTGATATTCGTAAACTCGGAAATGCGGATATGATTTTTTATAATGGGTTGCATTTAGAAGGCAATATGGGTGATATACTAGAACAAATAGATAGTGAAAAACCAACAAAAGCTGTAGCTAATGGTCTTCCAGACGACCAACTGCAGCAGGATATGGAAAATCCAAATGAGGTAGATCCCCATATTTGGTTTGATTTAGATTTATGGGCTCTTGTTGTTAACTACATTGCTGATGAATTGAGTGAATTTTCACCAGAGAATGAGGAAATCTTTAGGGAAAATGCGGAAAATTATCAAGAAGAGTTAGAAGAATTAAAAACGTATGCTGAAGATGAACTTGCAACAATTCCTGATGAAAGTCGTATACTAGTTACAGCTCACGATGCTTTTGGGTATTTTGCAACTGCATTTGACTTTGAAGTCATTGGAATACAAGGGTTAAGTACAGATTCTGATTATGGCGTGGCTGATATTCAGGACATTGTTTCTGTATTAGTTGATCACGAAGTCAAGGCTGTCTTTACTGAAAGTAGTGTGTCAGAGCGTGCTATGGAATCAGTCATTGAAGGAGCAGAAAGAAGAGGCCAAGAAGTGACTATTGGTGGGGAGTTATTCTCTGATGCTATGGGTGAAGAAGGTACAGAGCAAGGTACCTATATTGGCATGTTTAAACATAATATTGATGTCATTGTTTCATCATTAAAATAATCTGAAAAAAGAAGGGATCTTATGAATGCTATTGAATTGCAGGATGTCTCAGTAGCTTATCAAAAACAACTCGTACTCCGGGATATTAATGTCAACATTCCTACTGGGAAACTTGTTGGAGTAGTCGGCCCAAATGGTGCTGGTAAGTCCACATTTATTAAATCGATCTTAGACATCGTACCTAGAGTCTCAGGAGATGTAAAAATACTAGGTGACTCTTACCGTAAACAGCGACAAAAAGTCGGGTATGTGCCACAGAAAGAAGAAGTTGATTGGGATTTCCCAACAAATGTTCTAGATGTGGTGCTTATGGGTATGTATAGAAAGCAAAAAAGATGGCATCGCAATAGTAAAGATGATATTGATACAGCGAAAAGTTGTTTAAAAAAAGTGGGCATGGATGGATATGAGAAAAGACAGATTAATGAGCTTTCTGGAGGTCAACAACAAAGAGTCTTTTTAGCGCGAGCTTTAGCACAAGATTCTCCAATATATTTAATGGATGAACCTTTTACAGGTGTTGATGCCGCAACTGAAAAGGCCATCGTTAAACTTCTAGAGGAGATGAAAAAGCAAGGTAAAACAGTCATTGTGGTCCATCATGACTTGCAAACAGTTAGTGAATACTTTGATTGGTTAATTTTGCTCAATCAAAAGGTCTTACATGCTGGTCCAACTGAGAAAGTATTTACCTTAGAGAATATCCAGCAAACTTACGGTGGAAGTTTACAGGTTTTAAATACAAATCAGTCCAATCCATCTGTATTACATTCGTGAGGATGATTTGATGTTTGAATGGCTACAAGATCCAAATTTACAATGGGTACTCTTAGGGACCACTATTTTAGGAATTACAAGTGGAATGATTGGTTGTTTTGCGGTGTTAAAAAGACAAAGTCTGATCAGTGATGCTGTTGCCCATGCAGCATTACCAGGGGTTTGTCTTGCCTTTATCGTTGTTCGAGATAAAGAACTTATTTATTTATTAATTGGCGCTGTAATTGCTGGATATATAGCCACATACTGTATCCAGTATATCGTTCAACACTCTAAACTCAAAGAGGATACTTCAATCGGGGTTGTTTTATCCGTTTTTTTTGGGTTTGGGGTTGTATTATTAACATATATATCCAATAACTTAGCAGGAAATCAAAGTGGCTTAGATGAGTTTGTTTTCGGGCAAGCTGCATCGTTATCAAGTCAGGATGTACAGATTATTTCCATCGTTTCTCTAGTATTAGTCACTGTTTTAGTTTTGTTTTATAAAGAGTTTAAGTTGATCACATTTGATCCCAACTTCGCAAAAGCCTTGGGGCTCTCTTATAATAAGATTAACAATCTACTAATGTTGCTAATAGTCGGTGCTATTGTTATAGGGATCCAAACAGTTGGGGTAGTACTTATGACAGCTATGATCATCATTCCACCAGCTGCAGCAAGATTATGGACGGAAAAATTATCTGTGATGCTTTTATTAGCTGGAACGTTTGGTGGTATAGCCAGCTTATTGGGGACGTATTTTAGCACATTGGCTTTAAGAGTGGCGACTGGACCTGTTATTGTCTTATGTGAAGCAGCGATTTTCTTCCTATCATTATTATTTGCCCCTAAAAGAGGTATTGTTTATAAGAATTGGGTATTTAGAAAATTGAGACGCTCACATAAGAACCAACAAACCACAAGAAAGCATAAGGTGATCTAGATGAGTTATGAAATGTGGATTATATTAACTGGTTCCTTAGTAGGGGTGACTTGTGGGACGATTGGTTGTCTATTAATCATCCGAAAGATGGCCATGTTATCAGATGGAATTAGTCATACTGTGTTACTAGGAATAGTTTTAGCATATTTAATCAGTCAAAGCTTATCATCAATTTATATGTTAATCGGTGCGCTAATAATTGGTATGTTAACGGCGTTTTTAGTACAGTTTTTATACAATCGAGGGATTCATACTGACGCCTCGATAGGAATTGTTTTTACTAGCTTATTTGCCTTAGGAGTGTTCTTAGTTTCCATTTACGCTCGCCAAGTCCATTTAGATATTGATCATGTGCTTATGGGAGAGATTACCTTTGTTCCTTGGAATCGACTCACATTATTTGGTGTGGATCTTGGACCACAAGCAGTATGGATGTTAGGAACAGTATTAGTGATTAATACGGTCATATTGATTATCTTTTACGAACCAATTAAAATCAGTTCATTTGACCCAGTTTTGGCAACGGCATTAGGAATTAATGTTGTGTTCATCCACTATTTATTAATGGGGATGGTCTCCTTGTCAATTGTGGCGTCATTCGAAAGTGTTGGCTCGATTTTAGTTGTAACCATGTTGATCGTACCTGGTGCGACAGCCTATTTAATGACTAAACGACTTAGTACTATGATTGCTGTCAGTGCGATGGTAGGAATTTTAGGGTCAGTAGTTGGTTATGCAATCGCCTATTGGTTTGATGTATCTATTGCTGGTGCTATGTCAGTAGCACTTGGTTTAATTTTCGCGATTGTGTTTATCTTACAATTAATAATCAAAAAAATGTATCAACGCTCACATCGAGGGAAGATACATGTCACATAAGTGGGTTCCGACGAATGCCAAATTCATCTGACGTTCGTCGGAAAATCACTTACATAAGATTAATCATTGGTTAACATTTACTAAACATGACTGATCCAAGCAATTTTTAGTTGATCTCCCTCTTGAATGGGGGCCGAGAAACCAACCTCTTCGTCATTGCGATAAAGTTTAAATCGTTTCCCCTTAACCTCATCTAAATCAAACTCGACAAACCTAAAGATATCCTGAAAGATAAATGGTTCGCTGTCTTTTGGCTTGATTTTAATATCATCATTTGGATAGATGATGTCATCAGGATTAAGAGATTGTCCGTTTCGCTTAATATCATAAGACCACTTCGTTATGTCAACAGGTTGGTTATTGAAAAATATTGTTAGGTTTGTATAAAGAACAAGGTCTAAGCGTTCAGCTAGTTGATCTAGTGTAATATAACGGAAAAGTTGATATGATAATTGATCTCCATCTTCTAATGTTTGATCTAACGTTGTTTTCTGATCATTAAGTGTTAAATCAACTTGTTGTTGGAAGATGGTTAGTGGCTGATTATTATATGTTATTTCAAAAGGCTTCATTTGCTCGATCACATGCTGAAATCCGTTATTTTCTAGAAAGCTTCTAACAGTAACTACATTTGACCAGGAAATGTGATCTCCATCTAATAGCTGATGGTCTAGATGGGTTGGTTGATCATTAACTTTAATTAATGAATCAGCTTGTACTTTTTGATCGATTACCCAAATCGTTTTACCTTGTTGTTCCCCAACTACATCTTTAACTGTATAGCTTGGTGTTTCACCATCAATTCCTGGGATCACTTCTATTTTATCTCCGTGTTTGATTGGGTCTTGGATGGAGGCAGCCTTACCATTCACTTTAATGGTTGGTGCTTTTCCGTATGTGCCAGGAAGAGTGATTTTTCTACTATTAAAATAAACCATCATGGCCATTCCTGGTTTACCATATAATTTTTTGAGTTCCAAACCTGCAGCTAATAAGCAGTCCCCAATCGTTAATTGTTTGACATCAAATAATCTAACCATCCGGTCATTAACCTCCACGCTTATATAGTGGACGGGGCTCTTCTTAGCTGCGATGGCGATCCCAATTGGAGTTACGAACTCAGGGCTCATCGGAAGTTGGTCATGCCCTTTTAACCCTTGAATCGCATCAATCCCCCTAACAGCGACGCGTTGATCAGGTAGCTGTAATTTGGTTGCAATACTTGATGTTAGATTAGGAGTTAAGCTACCACCCCCTACTAACATAACAGCTTTTGGTGATTGGTTATTGAGGTGGAGTATCTTTTTACATATTGCTTCTGCCAGTTGGTCAATAGAATCACGGATGTCTTCTGTGACTTGTTCAATAGTAACTTCAGATTTGAAACCTAAAATGTCCTCTATTTCCATTGAATAATCCCTGACCAGTTGTTTTTTAGCTTCTTCAGCTTGGTGAAAATCTAGTAGATACTGTTCGCTAATGGCTTCAGTGATCTCATCTCCAGCTTTAGGCACCATTCCATAAGCTGTAACTGTTCCCTTATTGGTAATCGCGATGTCACTTGTGCCGGCACCAATATCGACTAACGCGACATTTAATCGGCGCATAGAAGGAGGAATCAATACTTGAATGGCCGCAATTGGCTCAAGTGTTAAAGCTTCCATCTCTAAGTCAGCTCGTTGTAATGCCGAAAGTAAAGATTCAACCACCACTTTAGGTAGAAATGTGGCAATAATATCAACTTTAGCTGTTTCCCCTTGTTGGTCGATTAAAGAGCCAATTTTTTGGTCATCTAAATAATAATGTAAAACAGAATACCCAACACAATAATACTGGGTACTTGAGTCCCCTTGTTCTTCTTCGGCTAATTGATACTGAGCTTCTTGTACTGCAGCTAACTCTAAGTGAAAGATGTCATCCTCATTCATAAGGGGCTGAGTGGCAATATCAACCTCAACTGTGGAAGTTTTAGTTTTAAGTGCGCGACCGGCAGCAGCTACACATACATGGGTTAGGGAACCGTGTTTGCATTCGAGCTCTTCTTTTACCTCTTGAATCAATTTAGAAACAGCTAACACATTATGAATTTGACCATCTAACATGGAACGCTCACGGTGCTCTTTGGCCACCATATCAATAACTTGGTAATGATCATCAGCTTTTCGTAAAATAATCCCGACAATGCTTCTTGTTCCTATATCCAGTGCGAATAATTGATCAGTCATGTTCCTTTCACCTCGACATTTTGTGGTTCTCAATAAGAGATATGGTGGTTCTTACATAGACTTAATGACAATTTCCTAATCGTTCGTTATAATTATAGGTTAAGGTAGATGATTGCATTAAAGGACTAAACTATGTAAATGTGATTGATATACTAAATCCCCCCTGAAAAAGTGAAGTGTGTTCAGTTTTCCAGGGTGGCGACAATAACTATGTGGAAACAGTCTTCATTAAAGATAATGTACCATAAATATAGTTTCATATAAACTAGGAGGCGTATAAGATGAGTAGTTATGATTTGGATCAATTAAGAGATGAGTTAGATAATGTGAATATAAAAATATTAGAATTAATCAATGAAAGAGGAAAATTAGTAAAACAAATAGGTGATATTAAAAAATCACAAGGGATGAAAGCATATGACCCAGTTAGGGAAAGAGAGATGTTGGATCACATTATTGAAAAACATCAAGGTCCCTTTGAATATTCAACGATTGAGCATTTATTTAAAGAGATTTTTAAAGCAGCCAAGGAATTACAAGAGGATGATTATCGTAAAACATTGTTAGTTTCACGCAAGAAGAAGCCGACTGATACGGTTGTTTCTATTGACAATGTTGATGTGGGTAACGGCCATCAACAATTGGTTGTAGGCCCATGTTCAATTGAGTCGTATCAACAAGTTGATGAAGTTGCTCAAGCTGTAAAGAAACAGGGAATTAATCTTTTACGTGGTGGAGCTTTTAAACCTAGAACGTCGCCTTACGACTTTCAAGGGTTAGGTGTAGAGGGTTTGAAGATTCTTCGTCAGGTGGGGGACCAACATGATTTAAAAGTAGTTAGCGAGATCGTGAACCCGAAAGATATCGAAGTGGCTCATCAATATCTGGACGTTATTCAAATCGGTGCCCGTAATATGCAAAACTTTGAGTTGTTAAAAGAAGCAGGTCGATCTGAAAAGCCGATCTTATTAAAAAGAGGTCTAGCCGCTACCATTAACGAGTTTATGAATGCAGCTGAGTATATCATTTCGCAGGGGAATGGAGATATCATCTTATGTGAACGTGGTATTAGAACGTATGAAACAGCAACTCGTAATACGCTAGATATAACAGCTGTTCCTGTATTAAAACAAGAAACACACTTGCCTGTGATGGTCGATGTTACTCATTCAACGGGAAGAAGAGATTTGTTATTACCAGCTGCCAAAGCAGCTCTAGCTATTGGAGCAGATGGGATTATGGCTGAAGTCCATCCTGACCCTGCAGTCGCTTTATCTGATTCACAGCAACAAATGGACATACCCACCTTTGAACAATTTATGGAAGCTTTGAATCTTTAATATTAATCATTAAATAGATTACTGTTTGTGGTGAATTTAAGCTAATGTGGAGCCCAAGACTATTGCAGCACATAGAATATTGGCATATGCTTACAATATGATCAAACAATAACCAACTTAAAATAAGGAGTCGAGAATATGGGAGTAACAATATATGATGTTGCTAGAAAAGCAAATGTATCTATGGCAACCGTTTCACGAGTCATAAATGGGAATACAAATGTTAAACCAACAACCCGTCAAAAAGTATTAGATGCCATTAATGAATTAGGTTTTAGGCCGAATGCAGTTGCACGAGGATTAGCGAGTCGAAAGACAACTTCTGTAGGAGTAATTATCCCTGATATTTCTAACTTGTTCTTTGCTGAGTTAGCTAGAGGTATAGAAGACATTGCCACCATGTATAAGTACCACATTATTTTAAGCAGTTCAGACCAACAGCAAACGAAGGAACTCGATTTATTAGACAATATGCTTGAAAAACAAGTTGATGGCGTTATATTTATGGGGTCCTCAGTTACTGATGAACATATCGAGGCATTTGAACGGGCGAGTGTACCCGTTATTTTAGCAGCTACGGTTGATCAATCTAATGTCCTACCATCTGTCAATATTAATTATCAGCAAGCCATGCAAGATGCGGTTGCCGAATTGGTTAATCAAGAAATCGAATCAATCGGCTTTGTAACGGCACCATTGAACGCTCAAATTAACGAGATGAAAAAGCAAGGATATTTAGAAGGATTAAAGGAACATAACCTCGAACTTGATGAGACAATGATCTATGCAGGTGATGAAAGTTATCAGTCTGGAATGGATGCAGTTAAACATTTTCTTAACTTAGTAGAACCCCCAAAAGCTATTATCGCTTCATCAGATGAAATGGCATTAGGGGTCATTCATGGTGCGCAAGACCAGGGGATTCGAATACCAGAAGATCTTTCAGTTATCGGTTTTGATAATACGAGATTGGCGACTATGGTTCGCCCTACTTTAACAACAGTTGTCCAACCTATGTATGACATTGGTGCTGTTTCAATGCGTTTGTTAACTAAGTTACTAAGAGGCGAGTCGATCGAACAAGAACAGGTAACCTTACCTCACCGAATTATAAATCGGAACTCAACAAAAGAAAAATAATGTCGATATATAGATTAGACAGGTTTATAGAAATAGGGTGAGAAGGAATGAAAAAGAGAGATTTGTTAACACCGATTGGAATCGCACTAGGTTCCACCATGATTTTATTTGGTATATTTTTTAATGATGGTTTATCAGGAGTAAGTTCGTTTGTTCAAGTTAGTTCAATCGTTGTTGTACTTGGAGGACTAACTGGAGCCTTATTAGTGAACTTTAATTCTAATGAAATGAAATTGTGTTTTAAAGTTTTTCGTGAAGCTTTTAAGAAAGATCATCATAACCTAAGGGAACTTATTCAATTATTTATATCTTTATCAGAAAAGGCACGCCGTGAGGGATTGTTATCCTTGGAGAATGAAGTTGAAGAAATGGAAGATAACTTTATAAAGAAGGGTATATATTTGGCTATTGACGGGATTGAGCCGGAAGTGATTAACGATATCATGAATGCTGAAATTGCCGCAATGGAAGAACGTCATCAACGAGGTCGAGCGATTGTTGAAAAGGCTGGTGAGTATGCACCTGCCTGGGGGATGATTGGTACGTTAATTGGTTTAATCCTCATGTTAAATTACTTAGATAATCCCGAAACGATTGGACCAAGTATGGCTGTTGCTTTATTAACGACATTTTATGGGATGGTTTTAGCTAATTTAGTTTTCTTACCTATTGCAGGAAAACTAGTCATCAGAACTGAAGAAGAAGTGTTTATGAAGCAGGTGATTGTTGAAGGGGTCATCGGTGTTCAGTCTGGACAAAACCCTAAAATCCTTGAAGAAAAACTCAGTGCTTTTCTATCAAATGAAGACTTAAAAGAAAAACAACAAGAGGAGCTAGTAGGGGAGACGCAAAATGAAGCGTAAAAAGAGAACACAACCTAAACGATCAGCTCCCGTATGGATGGTTACTTACTCGGATATGGTTACCTTGATTTTAGTATTTTTTATTTTACTCTTTTCCATGTCACAAATTGATGCGGTTAAATTCAATGCCGTTGCAGAGTCTTATCGTGATAATGTGATTTTTGACTTTCTTCCATCAGCAGTACCGTTGGAGAACCCTACTGATCATGAAGATCAAGAGGATAACGGGGGATTACTTGATGAAGAGGATTATGCAGATTTAAGTGACGAGGAATTAGCAGAGGAAATTGCTGAAGACCAGGAGAACTTAGAAGAGTTACATGATGAAATACAAGATTACTTGGATGAACACGAACTAAATGATGTTGTTTCTGCAACCAGAACAGAGCGTGGGATTGTCCTCGTTTTAGAGGAGCGGGTACTATTTGAATCAGGCCGAGCTAGTTTAATAGATGACTTCTTGCCGTTTCTAGATAAAGTAGCTGTTTTGCTGGATAATATTCCAAATGACATCAACGTTGAGGGGCATACCGATGATGTCCCGATGAATAGTTACCGATACCCATCAAACTGGGAATTATCGACTGCTCGAGCTAGTAGCGTTCTCCGTTACTTTGTGGAGGAGCAAGGTTTAGATCCGACACGTTTTAAGGCGACAGGTTATGGAGAATATCGTCCTGTTGCTGAAAATGATTCGGCAGAAAACCGACAAAAGAATAGAAGAGTCGAAATTATAATTCTTGAGTTGAATTATGAACGTCGATAAAATTGATCACAAATAAACCCAGTTAGCGAATTACTTATGAATACGCTGCTGGGTTTATTTTAGTAGATTATTTCTCTCTTTTTTTTAGGCTCTGTTAAAGTTTAGTGTTGATAATAAGAAGATTTTCGCTTAGTTGTTGTATGGTGGGAGCGAAGGTGGCGACTCCTGTGGGAACAGCACGAGCTGAAGATCCACTTGGGAAACGCTTTTCTTCCCAAGTTAGCTGAAGCCGTGCCCACGGAAAGCGTCCACCGGATGCGAATCACCATAACAACAACGGACTTTAACAGAGCCTTTTTTTAAAAAGCTCTATTCATTCATCATTCTTCTTTATACATGTTAAACTATTTCAAAAATAATTCTTCTACACGTTGCTTTAAGTGTTCACGATCGTAATCTGTATATAATTGATTTGACAATCTCATAGGGTCGCCAAAGAAAAAGCGTTCATAGAGAGTTTGCCTTGTACCGAATGCACTCATACATATATCCCGAGCGAGCCTAAAGAGTTTTACTCTACTAATCGCATCTCTATAGTTCGCTTGTAAGTACTGGTCCAAGTCATCTCTTATATCGGATTTGAAATCGTTTTCTGTTGGAATTAATACCATTCCACTTGCCCCCAATAGCTCTAATATTTCTGTCATTCTAGGATAAACTTTGGAAAATGTATTAATAGCTGCAAATAAAGGGTTAATACTAGGTAGCATAACGCCATGCTCATCTTTAGTCGCTTTCTCTTCAGATGAAATCAAAAAAGCCTTCATCGTTTCTAACGCAACAATAATTTCTGAAATTTTACACGGAACATGCTCATAATCACTCGTATTAATCGTATCTACAATTAATTGGGCGACACCTAGAACAAACTCCATTTTCACGACCTGTCGAGAAACAACTTGGTGTAAGGTTAACTGAGTATATGCACCTTTCCTTTTAAATTGGTCAGCGATTTCAACATTATCATAGTAAAAAACTCGTTCCCATGGTACTAGTACTTCATCAAGTACTACAATACTGTCTGGTTCTTCAAATTGAGAACTTAACGGAAAATCAAAGGTAGAGTCTTTATGACAAAAAGGCTCACGGCATATGAATTTTAACCCTTTTGTATTACTCGGAATTGAAAATGAGTATGAATAAGAGGAATCGATGACACCAGGAGTTGAATAGATTAAAATTTCATCCGTCATTCCTCCTTGTGTAGCAAGAAGTTTAGCTCCTTTAACGACAATCCCTTCTTGATTTCTATCCACAATCTTAGCGGCAATAATGTCATCAGTATTCTCTATTATTTTGAAACGACTTCGATTAACTTGAGGATTTATAAAAGTATGGGTAAAAGTCAAGTCTTCCTCTCTTGCCTTTTTGTAAAAGGAATACAAATTGTTAGGAAAGCAATTTTTTTGCCCTTCAAGAAGATGTTTAGATGCCGCAAAGGATGTGAGGATCGTATTCATATAATCAGGGCTACGTCCCATCATGCCAGCGCTGGTTTTAGCCCATTCTTGGGTCATTGAACGTCTTAGGATAAGATCTTCTTTTGTTTTGGGGATTAAAAAGGAAATACCTACTCGGTCATTAGTTTCAGGTGATATGTAGGTCATGGTATCTTTGATTGCTTCTTGATGTTGTATGTCATAGAGTTTAGCCTGACTATTCATAACGCCTTTAAATGCAGGGTGCTCTGATATTTTTCCATCTATTTGATGACCATCAACCCAGACGTCAGGATTTAATTGATCAATTCGCCGAATATAATCTGCCCCTGTTATCACGCCCAACTCAATTCACCTCTCCTAAACAGGTTTTGTAGAAAATTTTAACTCGCTTTAAAAATTATGAGACTTATAATGAAATATGAACCTTGATGTATAAAAAAGAGTCTGGTACCAAACGAGAATAGCCCAGACTCAATAATAAATTATGAATATTTTTGCTCGTTAATTATGGGTGTTAATAGCTTATGAAGTAATAACCGGTTTTTTTCGGTGATTTCTTCCTTCCGTGGAATTGGCTTATATAGGTTATCAGGGTCTTGCCATGTAGACGGTAAGTTAACTGGGCTTTCTTGTTGCCACGTGTTTAACCAATCCTTTGAAAGGTTACCGGTAAGGATGTTACCATTATTGGCTACTTCCCAAACTTGTGCCCATGCACGGGGAACGACTCTCCAGATATCATAACCACCACCACCTAAGGCAACCCATTTTCCATCACAAAATTCGTGAGCAATTTCATGGGCTAATTTAGGAATTTCCTCATACACTTTCATCGTGCAACATAAGTGGGTTAGTGGATCAAACGCATGGGCATCTGCCCCGTTTTGCGTAACAATAATATCAGGTTTAAAATGGTTTGCAATTGCTCGTAGAGATGTTCTATAAACTTCAAGAAAGGATTCGTCTTCGGTAAAAGCATCGATAGGAACGTTAAAAGAGGTTCCGTAACCTTCATTTTGTCCTCGCTCATTGACATTTCCGGTACCCGGAAACAAATATCTTCCTGTTTCGTGAATTGATAGTGTACAGACATTTGGGTCATCATAAAAAATCCACTGTACCCCGTCACCATGGTGAGCATCTGTATCGACGTATAGAACGCGATAATCATATTTACTCCGAATATATTGTATGGCTATGGCTGCATCATTATAAATGCAAAACCCTGAGGCTTTTCTTTTAAAGCCGTGGTGCAGACCACCACCAAAATTAACAGCATGTATGTAATCGCCACTTAAAACGGCATCAACTGCTGTCAATGTCCCACCGACGAGCTGAGCTGCAGCTTCATGCATTTGTGAAAACATCGGTGTATCCTCTGTTCCTATACCAAACTCTAACCCTTCTTCTTCTTTCAATTGGTCTCGACTTGCTAATTGGACTGCCTCGATATATTTACGATCATGAACAAGTCCAATTTCATCCTCAGAAGCGATCCGTGGTGAGAGTACTTGTTTATTATTTAAAGCATCACTTTTCATTAGTAGATCATAAGTTAATTCAACACGCTTTTGGTTAAATGGATGATCATCACGAAATTTATAGTTCTTAAAATTATCGGAATAGACGAAGGCAGCTCTACTCATCATTTTGATAACCCCGGTATATTTGGCCATATCACTTCATAACCATGTTGTTTCAATTCATCGATCAGAGGCATTGGATTCATCGTTTGAACACGTAGGACTATAATTTTCTCTTTAAAACTATCTTGATAGGGGTAAATAAATACAGATGAAATATTCGTATTTCGCTCACTAATAATCCTAGTCACATCAGGTAAAACGCCTACTTTATGTTGAACCTTAATTTCAATTTGTGAGCTTTGTTCGTGTATACCTGTTAGTTGGATGAGTCGGTATAGTAAATCTTTTTCAGTAACAATTCCAATTAATTCATTGTTTTGGGTTACAGGTACACAGGCAATTTCGTGTTCATAAAAAATAGAGGCAATATCTTCGATGAAATCTAGTGGATGTACGGTAATTACAGGTGTTGTCATGATGGTAGATACATCATTTTGAAGGATATCGAGATTTTGTTCTTCTTCTAAAATTGAAGGAGCTGCATCCCGAACATCACGGTCTGATAAAATTCCTATCACATGGGAGTCATCATTGACGACTGGGATGTGACGAATTCGGTGTTTATTTAGCAGCTCAACTGCTTCCTCAATTTTATGAGTAGCATTTAGAGTTATTACTTCTGAGGTCATAATTTCTTCGACTAACATGTCTTTCACCTCTCAATTAAATCCAAAGATCTTTTCTTCCCATAAAACGCATTGAATCAAACTTCTCAATTGAAGACTTGGGTACGTGATCCCCAATCCTAACTAATAAACAATTAGCGGGGTGTGACACGATTTCGGGATCATCTGTGGACATAGGTTTTAATCCACCTTTTCCCATCATTTTCTCCATTATTTTTCGATACTCCCAAACGTTTAGTCCAGTTGATTTCATATCCCAATGCCAGTAATACTCAGTGGTTATAATGATATAATTCTCCATTTGTTTATCCATCATGGATACTTCTAGGATGGTTGAGCCAACTTTCATGCCACGGTAATCATTTGAGACTTCGATGGCACCTAATTCAATTAAATCATCCATCTTGATATGAGACCATCTTTCTAATGGGTCAGGGTGTAAATAAGTTGCATAGCCAACGATTTTATCTTGATCACGGGCGATGATAATTCGGCCTTCTTCAAAGTCTGCAATAGACTTGACAGCTTCAAATTGTTTTTGTGGAGGGCGAAATGCTGTTAAATGTTGATCAAAGTAATAGCTTTCTAATTCTTCAGACGATATAGGCCCTTCTACAATAACACTCTTTCCATGCTTATTTAATTCCTTTTGATGATATGTTTTTGGATGTTTCAATCCGACACCACCTAAAATCCATCATATATAGTTAAATTATAACATGGTAATTGTAGGACTTATATACAAAAAAGCCACTGATTTTGAATAAATCAGTAGCTTTTAATAAACTAGTCAAGAAATGGGATGTCTTGTTCATCATCATCTTCGTCATCAGTTTCATCGTTTTCGTCATCTGCTTCATGTTCATCTTCGTCTTCATTTTCTTCTTCATCATCAACAACATCTTCATCTTCATTTTCATCTTCTTCGTCAGAGTTGTTTCTATCATCATTTGGGTCAGATTCATCCTCATCTTCACCACGATTATCATCACGCTCATCAGAGTCTTCTTCATCATCTTCCTCATCTGGAACTTCAATGGTTCCATAGGTAGCAGGGTCAGATAAGTCGGATTCATGTCCGAATAGACTAACTGCTTGTACGGCGTAAAGTCGATTTTCGGTTGGTAAGTCGAAAGATGTTTCAGTGGTATGATCAACCAACTCATATTCATCTTCCTCAGAATCAGCAGCATAAATTCTATAGCCAATTACCTGACCACTAACTTCACTCCAGCTTAATGTACCACTGCTAATGGTGACATTTTGTGGTGTTTCAGGTTGACCTTCATCTTCGGGTTCCTCGTTTTCAATGACAAATAAATTCGACCATGAATCATTATCTGGAATTAATTTACTTAAATCCTCTATATTGTCCCAACCTTTGTCTTCAATGAATTCATGTCTAATAAAGTATCCTTCTTGTGTAAATTCCTCTGGTGTCCCTTCAACGGCTTCATAGACTTCATCCTCTATTTCAACATATTGACCTGAGACAACACTTTCATCTTCATCGGTCGGAACATCATCAATATTGAATAAATCAGTTGAAACAAGCCCTAGTTCATTACATGCATCACTTGGTAAGTCGCCTGATACCTCGCAATAACTCCGGGTAACAAGGCCACCTGGACTTTCATGAAATCCTTCAGGGGCCATCAGCTCTGGGTTAATCTCAGTTGCGACGTTTGCCAGTTGAGCCCAGAATGTTAAGTTTCGGTTACTATGGTTATGCGTACAGTTTGAACAGTTTAATGTTAGGTCGCCTTGAGTATACTCCAAACTTCTATATCCAATCCAGGAACCTAAAGTGACATTTGGATTGGAGCCAATGAACCATGCATCTCTCCACTCTTGTGAAGTACCTGTTTTTCCTGCCCAATCAACGTTAGGTTGATCTAGATTATAGTTCAGACTTGTTGCTGTACCTGATTCAACCGTGTCACGAAGGATGTCAATAGTGAGATAGGCCGTTTGTGCAGAGAACACTTCGACTATTTCAGGTTCATGCTGATAGATAACATTTCCATCACGATCTAATATACGTTCAATCATATAACCTTCTACAAATTCTCCACCATTTGCAAATGTCGCATAGGCATTTGTATTTTCTTCAACAGTTGAATCTTCTGTACCAAGGATATCTGGACGATACGTATTTTCGTTACTTAAATGGTCAAAGCCCATTTCTCTTAAATAACTTTTTGGATTTTCTCCTTGATCTAAGACATCGCCCATTAATCTAATAGCTGGTACGTTATCTGAATCATATAGTGCTTCTCTAGCACTAATAATTCCTTTTTCTTGAAGTGGGTTGTAGTTCGTCGGTGTGTACCCGTCTTCCTCACCGTCATTAGGATAAGAAACAATGACGTCTGGTATAGGTGAACCTGGTTGAATCAAGCCCAATTCAATAGCTGGGGCGTAACCAAGTAAAGGTTTCATCGCACTACCATTTGATGTATAGTTCCAAGTTGCATAATTAATTTCATTTCGTTCAAAATCACGACCACCTACAAATGCAATGATCCTACCTGTTTGATTTTCCATAAGCATCGCACCAGTTTCAACAGGTACTTCGACATTTCTAGACTCACCAGTTTCAGAATCTGTTACCGTGACGTACCGAGTGGGCTCAAAATATTGGTACTCGGAAGTGACTTCTTGGAAACGGTCGTATATTTCTTTATCGATAGTGGTATGAATCTCTAAACCACTATATCTTAATTCTCGCTCAGCTAACTCTTTATAATAACTCTCGGTATCGGAGTTGTTCTCGTACTCCTCTAATTCGCCTTCATCTTCTGCTAATTGTTTGGCTAGTATGTCTCTGGCCCGACGTTCCACTTCATCATTTAAGTAAGGATACTCTGATCTAATCGATTCTTTTTTATCAGTTAGATTGGCAACGACGTCATAATTGATAGCTTCTTCATATTCCTCTTCCGTGATTTTATCTGCAGAAAGCATTCTATTTAGTACAACTTGCATTCGATAAATACCACGTTCAATTGCTTCTTCAGAACGTAAATTCCCTCCTGATTCAAAAGGGGTGTAAGCATATGGGCTTTGTGGGAGGCCTGCGATATAGGCAGCTTGGGGCAAGTTTAATTCACTTGCGTCTACATCGAATAAACCTTCCGCTGCGGCTTGAATTCCAGCAATATTACGTCCCGAGGAATCTCTGCCAAATGGAATAACATTTAAATAAGCTGATAGAATTTCATCTTTTTCAAAGAAGTTCTCTAATCGTAAGGCGATCATAATTTCTTCAGCCTTACGTTCGAAGGAAACCTCGCTCGTTAAGATTTGGTTTTTTACTAACTGTTGAGTTAACGTACTGCCCCCAGTTTGACTAGAAGAACCGGCAAACTCTTGAAACAATGCACGCATAACTGCTTTTGGTACGATCCCTGGGTGTTCATCAAAGTACTCATCTTCTGTAGCAATAATCGCATCAATTAAAACATCAGAGACGTCTTCTAATGCTACCTCTTCGCGATGAATGTCACTTCGAAGTTCACCCAAGCGAACGTTGTCAGCAAAATAAACTTCGGAAGTCTCTTCATAATTATAAATAAGCTGCTCCATTTCATCTTTATCATCGATTGTGACCCCTTGTACAAGTGAAGCAAAGTATCCTGCCCCTACACCACCCATAAAAAAGACAGTAACAAGGCCAAGCACAAGAAAGAATAGAGTAATGTTCCAAGTTACATCTAATGAAATTCTAGTATACTTTGGGAACTTCCCCCTTTGAAAAAATGCTAGAAATTTATTTTTATTTGAACCATTTTCACTCATTTCCGAACCTCCTAAATGTCGAATATATTATAGCATAATCTAAGTCATAGTCATATCTTTTATAAGTCATTAAATAGTTGCATTTTTTCTGGAATCATGCTAAAAATAGATCATATCCAATTAAATATTTAGATGCTTGGAAGAGTTGAAGTAGGAATATGTCTCAATGCTAAAGAGAGCTGGTGGTTGGTGCGAATCAGTGCAAGACATAGGACGAATTACGGCTTGGAGCATTCTCTGCTGTAATAAATAGAGAACGGTTGAAAAATCGTTAACGTAATGAAGTGGTAGCAAGAAATGAGCTACAACTAGGGTGGTAACGCGAGTCCCTCGTCCCTATGTGGATGAGGGGCTTTTTTATATGTATTAAAACATCAATAACAACCTATAGGAGGAAAAAGGCATGAGTTTATTACAAGAATTATGGGACCGAGGTTTAGTGAACCAAATAACTGATGAAGAAGGTCTTGAGAAACATTTGGATGAAAATCAAGTCGCATTATACTGTGGCTTTGATCCAACTGCTGATAGTTTACACATTGGGCATTTACTACCTGTTTTGATGTTAAAACGATTCCAAGATGCAGGGCATCGACCAATTGCATTGGTTGGTGGAGGTACTGGGTTAATTGGTGACCCCAGTGGACGTAATGAAGAACGTCAGTTGAATGAAGCTTCTGTTGTTCAAGAATGGAGTCAAAATATTAAAGATCAATTATCGAACTTTATTGATTTTAATGACCATGAGAAAGGAGCTATGGTCGTTAATAACTTTGACTGGCTATCTAAGATGTCTGTAATTGATTTATTACGAGATGTTGGTAAACATTTTAGTGTTAATTACATGCTGGCTAAAGAATCCGTAGAGACTCGTATTGAGCATGGTATTTCTTATACAGAATTCACTTATATGTTACTGCAATCACTAGACTTTTTAAATTTATATCAGAAAGAAAATTGTACTCTACAAATTGGTGGTAGTGACCAATGGGGGAATATTACAGCTGGCCTAGAATTAATTCGTCGATCTAGTCAAGAAGGAGAAGAGGCTAAAGCATTTGGCCTGACTGTTCCACTAATAACTAAAGCGGATGGCTCGAAATTTGGTAAAACAGCGGGTGGCGCTGTATGGTTAGACGAGAAAAAGACTAGTCCATATGAATTCTATCAATTTTGGATTAACACAGATGACCGTGATGTGATTAAGTTCTTAAAGTCCTTTACATTTTTGCCACTTGAAGAAATCGCTAAGCTAGAGCAGGAAGTTCAAGATAGACCAGAACAACGTAAAGCTCAGCGTCGACTAGCAGAAGAAATGACAAAGTTGGTTCATGGTGAAGAAGCTTTAAATCAGGCTATAAGAATCACAGAGGCTTTATTTAATGGAGACATTAAGAGTCTGACCAAAGAAGAAATTGAAGTTGGCTTTAAAGATGTTCCTTCATTTGCTCTAGAAGAATCAGAAAAAGGGTTAATCGACTTATTAGTAGAAGCGAATATTTCATCATCAAAACGACAAGCTAGAGAAGATATTAAGAATGGTGCTATTTATATTAATGATGAACGTCAACAGGACCTGCAATATGTTGTTGATGAAAAAGATAGAATTGATGATTCGTTTACTGTTATTCGTCGTGGAAAGAAAAAATATTTCTTAATTCGTCATGTATAAAATTTAAATCTAAGTAGGGGATGCTCTAATAGTCAATTATGCTGACTATTAGAGCATCCCTTTTTCAAAACACTTATACCTTATAAAACTCATCGGATTTATTGACTTAATAATGACTTTTATATTATGATTTGATAGGTTACTAAACTAAAGAAGGCTGATACATAGGTGTTTTTGCTAAAGGAATTCCGAACGGACTGGTTCAAATACCACCTGCCTAATGTTCGTCTTTATCGATAAGACACTTTTACATCTTAGCCTTCTTAAAAACATCTAAGAGGTGAAAATTATGAAAAAAATCATGTTAGGGTTATTAGTCGTCACTCTTTCTATTTTATTAACTGCTTGTGCCGACAGTGAAGAAGTTGACGATTCAAAGGAGCTGGATGTTGACCTTGGTTCATTACCGACTTCTTTAGATCCTCATGCAGCTAATGATGGAAACTCACTTTATGTTATGACTAATATTTATGATACGTTAGTTCAAATGAATACGGATCTAGAAATTGAACCAGGACTAGCAGAAAGCTTAGAACCGATTGAGGATACAGTTTGGGAAGCAAAGATTAGAGAAGGTGTAACTTTCCACGATGGAAATGAGCTTAATGCTGAAGTAGTTAAAGCTAACTTAGACCGAGTTCTGGATCCGGAGGTAGGATCACCACTAGCTTTTCTATTCGATATGATTAGTGACGTAGAAGTAGTAGATGAATATACTGTACATATTCATACTGATTATCCTTTCTCTGCCCTTCCTGCACACCTAGCGCATCCAGGTGGTCATATCATCAGCCCAGAGTCCATTGAAGCGGATTACCAGGCGATGGAAGAAGGAAATGAACCGTTAACAGAAGTCAATCAAAATCCTGTAGGAACTGGATATTTTAAGTTTGAAGAGCGCGAGTCTGGTGACTATATTGAACTCGTCAAGAATGAAGATTATTGGGGAGAAGAGGCGAAGGTAGACTCTATTGTGTTTAAAGAAGTTCCAGAGGATAGTACAAGAATTGCAGAGTTACAAACAGGTGAAGCCGATTTAATCTATCCAGTAAATGCTAGCGATGTAGATATGATTGATGAACAAGAAGATATTTACGTAAAGCAATCAGAAAGTGCAAGTATGTCATATCTTGGGTTTAATGTAGAGCGTGAACCTTTTGACGATGATCGCGTTAGAAGAGCTATAAGTATGGCGATAGATAAAGAAGGGTTAATTGATGGTTTACTTGAAGGAATTCCATTACCAGCAATTGGACCATTAGCACCGACTGTATTCGGTTATAGTGGGGAAGTTGACCCTATCGAACATAATAAAGAAGAGGCAAAACAATTGCTTCAGGAAGCAGGATATGAAGATGGATTCTCAGCCGATATCTATGTCTACGATCGAACAACAGCTGATACAGGTGTCTACATCCAATCAGAGCTTGCAGAGATTGGTATAGATGTTGAAATTGAGCAAGTGGAACAAGGTGCTTACCTGGAATTAACTGGTCAAGGCGAACATGATATGCTAGTAGGAAGCTGGGGAACAGTTACGTTAGATGCTGACTATGGCTTATATCCTATGTTCCATTCAGAAAATGTAGGCGCCCCAGGAAATCGCTCATTCTTCAAAAATGATGAAGTTGATCAATTATTAGAAGACGCACGTCAATCAACTGATGACGAGGAAAGACTACAACTATATCATGAAGCTCAACAATTAATTATTGATGAAGCTCCGATTGTACCACTTTACCATTCGGTTTTACTAGCTGGTTTAAGTGAACAACTTGAAGGTTTTTACCAATACCCAAGTAGTTTTCCATTTTTAAGAGATATAGATTTTAAAGAGTAAGATATAAAAAGCTGCCTCAAAAAGTCATTGTTCTGACTTTTTGGGGCAGCTATATTTTTGAGATATTATTCTATATTACTTAACTGTTGTTCAATTTCATTCATGATTTGACCGGCACGTTCCCAGTCGCCACTTGAAAGAGCTTGTTGGTATTCATTAAACAAGTCAGATACTTCTTGTAAGGTTTCTTCAGCGTTTAGAATAGGTAAGTCAGGCTGTTCAGTGTCTGAGTCATCATCTGGTTCAAGATTATCCCCAATATCACCGATTTCATCACCTAACTCCTCATCATCAATATCTGGCATATTTCCAGGTACTCCAGCTTCGATTAAGGCTAAGATTTGTTCAAGTGACTCTTCGAACGTTGCCTCCATCACGATATAATCACCATATGCCACAACAACCTGTTTGACTTCTGGAAGTGAAGTAGCATTTGAAGACTCGATATAAATCGGTTCAACATACATAACCGTATCCTCTATTGGGATGGTTAATAGGTTACCCCGAATCACTTGTGATCCACCTTGTGACCATAGGTTTAACTCTTGAGATATTCGACTGTCTTGATTAATTCTGTTTTCGATTTGTTGTGGTCCGTATATATTCTCTTGTTTTGGGAAGCGGTAAACAACTAATTCGCCATAATTATCTCCATCGTTTCGTGCTCCCATCCATGCAATCATGTTTTGTCTATTTCTTGGTGTATATGGAGACATTAACACAAACTCTTCATAATCCTCATCAGGTAGTTGCATGGTAATGTAATACGGATCCATCGTTATGTCGTTATCAAAGTATCGTTCAGTCGCAAATTCCCAGCGATCCTCACGGTTATAGAACACTTCTAAGTTCGACATGTGATAAGTTCCATACATGTTAGACTGAATCGTAAACAAATCAACAGGATATCTGAAATGTGCTCGAACATCCTCTGGAATTTCTGTATTAAATAATTCAGGGAAAATATTTATATATGTTTGTAATAAAGGATCGTCTTCCTCGACTACATAAAAGTCAACTTCTCCACTATAAGCATCAACCACTACTTTAACAGAATTACGTATATAATTCTCGTCTTCCTGATGGGGCTCAGAGTAAGGATAGTTACTTGCTGTTAAGTAAGCATCAATCATCCATGCGAGAGAGCCATCTTCTCTTACGAAGACATACGGATCTTGATCGTAATCAAAGAAAGGTGCAATACGATTAACACGATCCATAATATTACGTGTTGCTAGTAACTGGCTTTCGTCATTAAGTTGATCAGAAAATAACATTCTGAGTGATCTTTCATCGATGGCAAATAGTAATCGATTTATACCACTTAGAGAGATTCCAGTATCTTCTTCAAACCTTGTTGTCATGTTTTCGTCACCAGTAGGATAATCAAATTCATCTACTTCTGTATTGACAATTACATTCTGGGAAGATTCTTCACCAAAGTAGATTTGTGGCCTTGATATATCCATGTCTCCACGAGGAGGTAGGTCCTGTAAAATGAACTCTGGTTGTCCTTGTTCAGTGATTTCATTAACATGGCTCATCGCAATACCATACCCGTGTGTATACCGTAATTTTTCATTAACCCAAGTTCGTGATTGGGGTGGTAGGTCAGATGTATTTAACTCCCGTGTTCCAACAAATACTTGTTGGTATTCGCCGTCTATATGATAACGGTCAATATCGACATCATTGAATTGGTAGTAAGTTCTAATTGTTTGTAACTGATTATACACATCTAAAATAGGTCGTGAATCATTAATTCTAACATTATCAATTGTTAACTGATTGCGTTCAATCATATCTTCATCAAGTGTTTGTGAGCCAGGGTGTTCCCGTTCTGTAATGTTATCTAGAGCGTACGCTTCTAACGTGTAGTTTAAATTATGTTCTAAATAGGGCGCTTCACGTTGAAATTCATTAGGTGACACGACATAGTTCTGAACAACAACAGAAACCAATTGCCCAGCCAATGCAATCGTGATATAAAGAGCTACTGGAATAGCCATCCAAATTAAATTACCACGCAGTAGTGCTGTAATAATCATAATAATCCCGATAACGGCTATACCTGCTAGGACATAGGCTTTTGGAATATTTATGACTGCATCAGTATAACTTAATCCATGAACGACGCTCCGTTGAAAGACATTTACTTGGTCAGTTAATAGTGTGCCGTATGGCTCTAATAAATGGTTGGCTGCCAGGAATAGGCCAATTAATGCAATACTAATTCCTAAATGAAGTTGTGCTAAACGACTTTCTCTATACATATTAAATACAGAGTAAGCTAATCCAACGATGATCGTCATGAAAACCGTTAAACCTAAAAGTAGATTAATAACAAACTCTAAGAAAGGTAAAACATAAATATAGAAAGAAATATCAAGATTAAAGTGAGGATCAGTTTGTCCAAAAGATTCGAAGTTTAAAACTTTAAGAGCAGGTTCCCAACCAATTCCTTGAACCATAGATGTTCCGATAACTCCAAATAGTAGTGCGATTAAAAATATAAGTGTGTGTGCAGATTTCTTATTAAGAATGATCCTTGGAATCATCGCGTGATCTAAAAAGTGAATGTAAGCACGATGGATCCAAAATAACGTGGTAAAAGTAACTAGGAAATAAAGAACAAAGCCTATTACCCCTAGTGTAATTCTGCTGAATAATATCGTCGTAAACACATTTTCAAAGCCTACAGATTCCATCCAAATATATTCGGTAATCCAATTGAGGCTTAATAAACCGATAATGACTAATGGAATAAGGATCATACCTATCCATTTCAACGGTTTTAGAAAGCGACGAAGGTTTTGTTTTTGTTTTTTATTTAGTTTTTCATAAAACTCGTCTTCGTTCCCCATATAATCCCCCTTTTTGTTAGAAACATTAAGCACTCGAGAAAAAATCCCTATGAAAGATTATATCAAATCCTTCATAGGGAATATACTATCATTCACTATTTTGACTTTTTGCACACCTGATTTTTTTAACAGATTAATCTAATGATTTTTTAGTTAAGTACCAATCGACCACTTCATACTGATTATCTTGTGCTCTTTTATCAGCTTCTTCTTGTGTTGCAGGTGGTGGAACAATTACCTTATCACCTTTGCGCCAGTTAGCTGGTGTAGATACTTGATGGTTAGCTGTCGTTTGTAGAGCTTCTACTAAGCGAACAATTTCATCCATATTCCGACCAGTTGTTAATGGGTAATAAATGATGGATTTAATAACTTGCTTATCATCAATAACAAAAACAGCACGATTCGCCTCAGTCGTACTTTCATTTGGATGGATCATTCCATACTTTGAAGCAACTTCTTTATTAAGGTCTGCAATAACCGGAAATTCAATCTTTACACCAAAGTTTTCTTCAATGTTTCTTACCCAGGCGATGTGTGATTGGTTACTGTCAATACTAAGTCCTAGAAGCTCAGTATTTAATTGGCGTAGGTTTGGATATATTTCCTGGAACGCAACGAACTCAGTTGTACAAACTGGAGTGAAATCAGCTGGGTGTGAAAATAAAACTAGCCATTTCCCTTTATAGTCAGATAACTTCTTTGGTCCGTGTGTCGTGCTCACCTCGAAATCAGGTGCAGGATCACCGATTCTTGGTAAACTAAGTGGTTGATTATTCTGTTCTGTCATACAATTACCTCCTTAACTTATAATTCCTATAAGTTTAATATGATTTAATTATATGCAATATTCTATCATAATGGACGAAACTTTTGAAATATTTTTATTTTAGATAAGGATTTAGCTTTTTAGTTGTTGGGTGCACTAACCATTAAGGCAAAAATGGTTATAAAGCTCTAAATGTGTGTGAATTAATCTTAATTTTATTGCTTAAAATCATTTGGGAGATATATAATACGGATATATACGTGGTTTACTTATAAGGAGAATGAATCATCATGAATTTAATCGATTTAATTGAAGATATACCTTATCATTCTATTCAAGGCGACATCCAGGATACCGTCATTTATAACCTAACAGATGATTCAAGAACAGCTCGTGCAGGTTCGTTGTTTTTTGCAATTAATGGGTATGATGTTGATGGACATATGTATATTCATCAGGCCATTGATAAAGGGGCAGTTGTGATTATAGGTGAGCAGGAGTTTGAAGATTTACCTGTGCCATATATCAAAGTCCCTAATAGCAGGAAAGCAGTAGGTCAATTGGCTAAAAGGTTTTATGGCAACCCTTTAAAAGGTAAAAAGGTAATTGGTGTAACAGGAACAAATGGGAAGACGACGACCACATCATTACTAAAACATATTTTTGAAGAGAATGGGAAAGTTTGTTCTTTAATTGGAACAAATGGCTATTCCGTTAATGGTGAAAGTCTTCCAAGTCAGAATACCACACCAAGCGCTTTAAGGTTATATGAAATTCTTAAAGATTGTCAGGACGAAATTATTGTGATGGAAGTGTCATCACATGGATTAACTCAGCACCGTTTAGAAGGTGTTGAATTCGACGTGTGTGTCTTTACAAACTTGACACATGAACACCTTGATTATCATGACAATATGCATGACTATTTTAATGCTAAAAAAAAGTTATTTGATCAAATGAAAAAAGATGGGTTAGCTGTTGTCAATGTAGATGATGAGTGGGGAGTTAATCTGTATCACGACTTAAATAAACAGCATAAAAAAGTCTGTACAGTTGGAAGGAAGGATTTAGCAGACATATCAATCTCAGCTACACAAACGGTTAATCAACCTGTAGTCACGTTATCTGAACAAGGTGAGGAAATCGATATTGAAGTACCATTGCCAGGTCTTCATAACCTATATAATGCAACACTAGCCTATGCTGTTGCTAAGAATATACTTGGTGAACGAAAGCAAATTATTAATACCATTAAAACGATTAAAGGAGTCCCAGGTAGGTTTGAAATATTACAACACCCATCAGGAGTAAAAGTTGTGTTGGATTATGCGCATACACCAGATGCGATCTATCATTCGTTACAAACTGCTAAAGACGCAGCTAAGAATAGGTTAATTCATGTCTTTGGTTTTCGAGGAAACCGTGATCGCTCAAAAAGGCGAGATATGATTAATTTATCAAGCCAAATTAGTGATTTTTATATATTAACGATGGATGATCTTAATTCCGTTTCATTTGAAGAGATGTTAAAGGAGTTAAGTGAACTTAACCTAAGTCATGGGCGAGGGAAAGGTGAAGTTGTGCCCGACCGTACTTTGGCGATACAAAAAGCAATTGACATGTGCCGGCCAGGTGATTGGGTCATCATCACTGGAAGAGGGCATGAAGCTTATCAACAGGCTTATGAATTAGGAACAATGTCTGATCGAGAAACAATCATGCCAGAAAATATTTAGAACAGGACTTGTATCTAGCTTATTCATTCATAAAAACGCTCTCTGTGGGGTCTAAGTGGCTTCGTTTTCCCACAGGAGCGTTTTTATATTTACTATGCTAAATGGGTCTAGCTTTGCTTGATTAGTTAGGGTCATACAAAATTGGTGAACCTGGACCTAAGTCGATTCCAAATAACATCCATACGATTAACATCAGCGTCCAAGATATTAAAAAGGCAATTGAATACGGAAACATAACCGCAATAAGTGTTCCGATTTCTGTTTTTTTATCATATTTTTGTGCAAATGCAATAATCATAGCAAAGTAAGTCATTAATGGTGTAATAATGTTAGTGGCAGAATCGGCGATACGATAAGCCATTTGTGTAAGTTCAGGGGAATAGCCTAATTGCATCATGATTGGCACGAAAACTGGTGCAATCATGGCCCATTTTGCAGAGGCACTCCCTATAAATAAGTTGATAAAACCAGCAACTAATATAAAAGCGATAATTAACGGTACCCCTTTTAAATTTGCAGCTTCTAAAAATTCGGCACCATAGACACCTAAAACCATTCCCATGTTAGATTCTCCAAAATAGGCAACAAATTGACCAGCAGTAAAGGCTAGAACGATAAACATCCCCATCGCTGCCATCGTATCTGATAGCTGGTCTGCTACATCTTTGTCATTTTTAATTGCCTTGGTTGCAATCCCATAAAATAGTCCAGGGACGAAAAAGAAGATTAAAATAATCGGAACTAACGATGACATAAACGGTGATTGAATAATTCCACCATCATCTGCCCTTAAAGGTGCGTTTGGTGGAGCAACTAGTAAGGTAATCGCTACTACTGTGATCAGTAAAGATACTCCGGCCCATTTTAATCCCTTTTTCTCTATAGTATCTAAACCACTCATTGATTCACGGTATTCACCTTTATATTCGCCAAGGCGAGGTTCAACAATCTTTTCGGTTACCCAGGAACCAATAAAGGTTAGTAAGAATACCGAAACGATGATAAAGTACCAGTTCATCGCGACGTTCATGGTTTCTGCATATTCCCCATCGATGATCGTGGTTGCGGAAATAGTGATTTCTGCAAGCATTGGATCAGTTGCAGATAGTAGTAAGTTGGCACTAAATCCTGCAGAAACACCAGCAAAGGCCGCAGCTAGTCCAGCAAGTGGGTGACGACCTATAGCTGCAAAGATCGCTGCTCCTAGTGGTGGTAAAACAACATAACCTGCATCAGAAGCTACACTAGACATAATCGCAGCAAATACAAGGCCTGCTGTAATTAATCGTTTTGGAACAGACATGACAAACCCGCGTAAACAGGCACTAATTAATCCGGATCTTTCAGCGATTCCAATCCCGAACATAGTTGCCAAGACGACACCTAAAGGAGCAAATCCGATAAAATTCTCAACCATATTTTCGAATAAATACCTTATTCCATCAGTACTTAATAAATTGGTAACTTCTACGATTTCTCCTTCTTCACCTGGGTGTTCAACACGGATCCCTATACTTGAAAAAACAGCAGAAGCTATAACGGCTAATACAGCGAGTATTGCAAATAACGTAACGGGATGGGGAAGTTTATTACCTGTACGTTCAATGACGTTTAGGAAGCGTTGAAAAAACCCGTTGTTTTTCTCTTTCACCATAAATCCCCTTTCTACAACCTGAGTTATAAATAGGTTATATAAAATTAACTTTATCCAATATGGAAAAATCATACGGAACAACAGGGAACCGAAAAATTTACCAAAAAAAAACACCCTCAAAAAATGAGGGTGTTTTATGAGATCTATGAATGAAATACTGCTTATCTTGAGTACCACTCAACGATTAACGCTTCATTAATCTCAGATGATAGCTCTGAGCGCTCTGGGAAGCGGTTATAAGTCGCTTCTTTCTTGTCCGCATCAAACGTAATATACTCAGGTACAAAGTTGTTAACTTCGATTGCTTCGTTAATGATATCTAGGTTTTGAGATTTTTCACGAACACCAATTGTTTGACCTGGCTGCACACGGTAAGATGGGATGTCGACGCGACCACCATCAACAGTGATATGACCATGAGTTACTAATTGGCGTGCTTGACGACGAGTACGTGCAAGACCTGAACGGTATACAAGGTTATCAAGACGTGATTCTAGTATTGTCATGAAGTTTTCACCATGAACACCTTTCATTTTTGCTGCGTCATCAAAGATACGACGGAATTGACGTTCTGTTAAACCGAACATGTAACGAAGTTTTTGTTTTTCTTGTAACTGAAGACCATATTCAGTTAACTTTTTACGTTGAGTTGGACCATGTTGTCCTGGTGCGTAAGGGCGCTTCTCTAATTCTTTACCTGTACCACTTAGAGAAATCCCGTAACGACGTGATTTTTTCCAAAGAGAGCCTGTGAAACGTGCCACTGAGCATCTCCTCCTTTTATTTTATTTTGCATAAAATAAAAACAGTGTGTTCCATGGCTATGCACATTTTGCTTTCATGTACCATCGCTCCAGCAGCAGAGAGTTACGCGATACACCTCTTAATAGAGGTACAAAATGCAAACATAGTAGGTTCACCTAGGCTGCCATTTATTTTACACAAAGGATATTATAGAATGAATAGACTCATACGTCAAGGATTTATTCTTTAATGTGTTTGATTAAAGTGTCTACGAATCTTTCTAAATAAGTTTTGTCTATCTCATCAAAACGATTTTTTACAGGGGCATCAATATCTAAAACGCCAAAGATCTTGTCGTCAATGATGATTGGAACGACGATCTCAGATTGACTTTGTGCATCACAAGCAATATGCCCTGGAAATTCGTGAACATCAGGGACAAGTTGTGTTGTTTGTTCAGCTGTAGCTGTTCCACAAACTCCTTTTCCGTTTGGAATCCTCACACAAGCAGGTAATCCTTGAAATGGACCTAATACTAACTCTCCCTCTTTCATGAGGTAGAAGCCAACCCAATTGACCTGATCTAAAAACTGATTTAGTAAGGAACTGGCATTAGCAAGATGAGCTGTTACATCATTTTCTCCTTCTAAGAGGCTATCAAGTTGCTTAATTACTTGTTCATAGTTTTCTTCTTTAGTTCCGTGGTAACTTTGTGTTTCAAACATTAATTATACGCTCCTTTAAATTAGACCTTAATTTTAAAAAGGTTTTTTGCTAAAATTATCGAATAATATCCTTTAAGGGGTGATAGGATGACGGATCAAACGACAAAAGAAAAAATTATGCAGGCTGCTGGCGAATTGTTTTACTATAATGGATTTAAGGGTACGTCAATCCGAGCTATTACCGACAAAGCAGATGTCAATGTATCACTTATTAGTTATTACTTTAAAAATAAACAGGGTTTGTTAGAGCATATGACTGTTGACTACTTTGAAGGTTATATAGCTCTTTTAGAAAGTTTAATGGAGGGCCATCCATCTAAAGGTTCACCCGATCACTTTTTTCAAGTAATTGAAGAAATTATACATTATAAGAAACGTCATTTTCAATTCACTTGTTTTATTCAACGCGAATTGTCTTTAGATAATATTTTTATTCGCGAACTATTTTCGACATATGTAGCTAAGGAGACCTTCTTACTAAACTCTTTAGCTGATCAGGTAACAGAAAAGTACAAGTTAAATCGTGTCCAGAAAGAAGCTTTTTATATTCAATTAAAAAGTTTGATTAATGCTCCTTTTACATATGCCAACGATTGGAAGAAGGAGTATCAGTGGGATGATAGTCAAGAATTATTTGTGAAATCTTATATTGAAGTGCTAAAATTATGGTTCATCGAATAAGATTCGAGTGTATATACAAATTTTAGTCATTTTTAGCAATAAAATTGCAAAATATTTATCAAAATTTCACTTAAACATGCTATCATATGGTTAAGTATATTAACGGAATGGTTTAGGTGAGGGGGCTTTCGATGGAATACATAATAGGTCTATTTATAATTATAGTTATTTTTGTTTTAGTCGGAGTGGTTGCACGAAAGAAAATATACAACCGTGTCGACGGGTTAGAGTGGCGAAAAGTCCAATTAATGGAGCGACAAGTAGCTGAGGAGTTAGGGAAAGTAAAACACCTAAATTTAACTGGAGAAACAGAGGAGTTATTCGAGGCTTGGCGAAGCGAGTGGGATGAAATTAATGACGAAGTGTTCACGTTGTTAGAAGAATATCTGCTTGATGCCGAGGAGTTGGCAGAGCGATATAAGTTTGGAAAGGCATCCCGTGTCTTAAATCATGTAGAACAACGTCTTAATAAAGTCGAGCAGACCATTGAGGAGATTTTTGAAGAGGTTGATCGGTTATTACATTCTGAGCAGGATAGTCGAGAAGAAGCTGAAAGAATCCCCCCTCAGATTAGTGAAGTGAGAAAAAAGGTTTTACAAAATGGCTATCAGCTTGGGAAAGCAGAAGTTGTCTTTGAAGTGGAGTTGGATGAGATTCAACAGGAAATGTCTAGATATGAAGAGCTTACGAGTTCGGGAAATTATACAGAGGCAAACTTGTTGATCCATGATGTCAAATCACGTTTAGAAGAGTTGAATCGCAAAGTTGATCATTTCCCGGAATTATATCGCTTATGCAAACACACCATCCCAGATGAATTAGATCAGTTACAAAATGGGTTGAGAGAAATGCGAGAAGAAGGCTATCGAATCCAGCATTTAGGAGCTGATAAAGAAATTCAGGTACATCATGAAACACTGCTTGATTTAGTGGAACAGTTAAATAAAGGAAATGATGAATCAGTAAATGAACAATTGCAGCAAATAAAATCAAGAATGGTTGAGATTTACGATCAGCTAGAAAAGGAAGCGTATGATAAAAACTATGTGCTTCAAAAGGCTGGAGCTATTGATGAAAAACTAGATGAAGCCCACAAGAATTTTACCAAGACTAAGGAAAATGTGATGGCCGTAAAAGAAAATTATCATCTAAAGGATGAAAAGTATGACTTACAATATCATCTTGAAAAATCACTCGATCAGCTAGAAAAAAAGGCAGCTAGAATAAGTACCTTAATTGAAGCAGATGAAGAACAGCCATTTTCAACCATTCGTTTAGAGCTAGAAGAGTGGTTGAATGAATTTGCAGAATGGGATGAACAACGTGCTGAATTTGACGATTATCTCTATAACTTAAGAAGGGATGAGCTTAGCGCACGTGATGATATTGATGAGCTGAAGCAAAGAATTAGTCATGTACGTCAGCAACTTCAAAAAAGTAATTTACCAGGGATACCAAATTATTTACTGGATTTAGTTGAACAAGCTCTTGAATTGATTGAAGAAGCGAATTCACACTTGAATGCTCACCCTCTAGATATTGATGTTTTGTCGGGATCCTTAAAAAAAGCTGAAAAATGTGTGGATCATGCAATTGAACAAACTAACTTAATTATAGACCAAGCTCAATTAGCTGAACGTGTGATCCAATATGCTAACAGGTATCGAAGTCAATATCCTGTTTTAGCAGCAAAGATTTCTGAGTCTGAGCAATTATTTCTCAATTTTGAATATGAAGTAGCTCTAGAACAAGCTGGTGAAGCTTTAGAGGAAATTGAGTCTGGAGCGTTGAAGAAAATTGAAGAAACACAGAGCTTTGCTGTACATAGATAGGAGAGGTGCGAGTTGGAAAAACTTATTCTAGGACTTAGTTCCTTCTTATTTCTTGTTACATGGATTGTAGTGATTGTTTTGTATGTTGATATGAATCAACCTACATTTACTGCAAAGACCAGTTATATTTCCGAGGAAATAATGTTACTTAATAAAGAAAGCTTTAACATTGATCGTTTAGTTAGCCAATCTGCTGATGAGCACCCTGATAATGAGGATGAATCTGATTATAGCTCAGAAAGCGTCCATTCTGCACAAGCCATTAATCAAATGCGCGAAATTGATGACAGTTCATTGGATCTATGGCGTGACTATTTTAAAGATGGTAATGATGGAATATCCATTGACGAATTATATGAAATATTTGAAATCATCGATAAAGAAGCTATCTCTGGATCCTAGTGAGGTAGCTTCTTTTAATGTTATACATTCGTTTTTCCTAATTGAAATAGGCTAGCTTTTCATGGTAAGATAACTTGATGCAATGAAGTTAAGAGAAGGGGTCTTAATTTTATGATATATTTGGATAATAGTGCAACAACCAAACCACATATAGAGGTACTTAAAACGTACCAAACAGTAGCATCAGAATACTTTGCTAATCCGTCTTCAATCCATCGTCTTGGTGGGGAAGTAGAGAAGCTAATTAATAAAGCAAAAGAGCAAGTTGCATCAATTTTAAAGGTTAAAAGCAGTGAAGTTTTTTTTACTTCAGGAGGAACAGAAAGTAACAATCTGGCTATAAAAGGAATTGCTTATCGTTATCAAAATCGAGGAAAACATATAATTACCACTCAAATTGAACACCCTTCTGTTTTAGAGGTGTGTAAATTTTTAGAGGCGAATGGGTTTAAAGTAACTTATTTACCTGTTAATGAGCATGGGGAGATCTCCCTTCAGGATTTAGAAAAGGCACTAACTAACGAAACGATTCTTGTAACGATTATGCATGTCAATAATGAAATTGGAACGGTTCAACCTATTTCAGATATTGCTGATATGTTAATTCAATATCCGAAAACGTTTTTTCATATTGATCATGTTCAAGGTTTTGGTAAATTACCACTTCCATATGACCACAAAGGAATCGATTCAGTAACCATTTCTGGCCATAAAATACATGGTTTAAAAGGTACAGGATGTCTGATCAAAAAGGAGTCTGTATCATTAGCGCCACTATTCCATGGTGGTCAACAAGAACAAGGGAACCGACCTGGAACTGAAAACGTTGCTGGTGCTGTGTCCTTAGCTAAAGCAGCTAGGCTGGCAAAAGAAAGTCAAACAAATTATGATCAATTGTACAGATATCAAGCCAATCTTCGTGAGGTATTAGAGCAGTACGATCAAGTAACGATCAACTCCCCTAAACACGGTGCAGCTCATATCCTAAACTTTTCAGTGAAAGGTTTTAAACCAGAGGTCTTGATCCATGCCTTTATGGATGAGGGAATCGTGGTTTCAACTAAATCAGCCTGTTCATCCAAGCAGAACGAACCAAGTCATGTTCTTCTAGCATGTGGTATTGATCAGAGTGATGCATCAAGTGCAGTAAGAGTGAGTATGAATCTTGACCAAAAAGCAGAAGACATCGAATCTTTCTTACAAACTTTTAATAATATTATACGACAATATGAAAATGTAATGGGGTAATGCTATGATTTATGATCATGTTTTAATACGTTATGGTGAATTAGCGTTAAAAGGAAAGAACCAAAAATTCTTTATTAATAAGTTAAGATCTAATGTACAAAAAGCTTTATCTGATTTTCCTAACCTATCCATAAAAGGTAAACGAGACCACATGTACATTTTGTTAAATGGGCAAGATTACGAAGAAATCATTGAACGTTGTAAAGATATTTTTGGTATTCAATCATTTAGTTTAGCAATAAAAGTGGAAAATGATGAAGAGAAAATTAAAGAAGCTGTATTAGAGGCGATACTTTTAGAAGAAGGTAAAACTTTTAAAATCACAGCTAAGAGACCTAACAAGAATTTTCCTATCCCTTCACAACAAATGAATCAAGTGTTAGGTGGGCATATTTTAAGAAATACAGAAGGCTGGACGGTTAATGTTCACAATCCTGATGTTGAAATTCGCGTTGAAATAAGACACGATGCTACTTATATTACATCTAAGAAAATTCCTGGTAAAGGTGGATTACCTGTAGGTTCAACAGGAAAGTCACTATTGTTGTTATCTGGAGGAATTGACAGCCCAGTTGCTGGGTACTTAACGATGAAACGTGGCGTTCAACTAGAAGCCATTCATTTTCACTCACCACCGTTTACATCTGACCGAGCAAGACAAAAGGTGGAGGATTTAGCTCAAACATTGACTAAGTTTGGTGGAGAAATTAAACTACATTTAATCCCATTTACGGACATTCAACAAAAGATCTTTCAGAATGCACCCGAAAACTACGGGATGACGATTATGCGTCGAGTTATGTTGAGAATTAGTGAGCAAGTAGCTAGACAACGAGAAATTCTTTCGATAACAACTGGTGAAAGTCTTGGACAAGTCGCTAGTCAAACAATGGAGAGTATGCATGCTATTAATGAAGTCACTAATTACCCGATTATTAGACCATTAGTTGCGATGGATAAGGTTGATATTATTAATATTTCAAAACAAATCAACACCTATGATATATCCATTAGACCGTATGAGGATTGTTGTACAATTTTTGTCCCTAAGGCACCTAAAACAAGACCAAGAAGAGAAAAAGTCAATCAATTTGAAGCACCCATTGACTTCACCGACGAGATCGAAAAAGCCATTAATGATATGGAAACCGTCACGTTTAAATCATCTAAGCAAAATCAGGGAGATATCTATGATGAGTTATTTTAATTTACTTCCATGATTTGCATTGTATTATATTAACCTCACCTTCTCACAATAGTTAGCGAGGAGGTGAAAGAAATGGCTACTCGTAACAATAACTCTAACAACTTAGTAGTACCTGGTGTAGCAGCAGCGCTAGACCAAATGAAAACTGAGATTGCACAAGAGTTTGGTGTACAGTTAGGACCAGATTCAACATCTCGTTCTAATGGTTCTGTAGGTGGAGAAATCACTAAACGTCTTGTTCAACAAGCACAACAACAAATGAATCAACAGTAAATTGAATAAATGGTGGTTGAAGCTTAACATTTAGTCGTCTGTAAAAACGATGAACACGTTTTGTTAAGCATCATCAAAAGCGTATGTTTTTACAGTGGATGACTAATGGTGGAAGGGGACAGTGAATGCAGTAGCTGTCCCTTTTCATATTTAATATATTTAAGGGGGAAATCTTAATGGGGAATTTATGGTATGGCGGTACAATTTATACGATGGAAGAAGAAGGGCATCGTGTCAATGCCATTTATGAAAATGATGGGAAGATTATGGCTGTTGGAGAACCAAATGTATTAAGAGAACAGTATCCAATTGAACAAGAATTTAAATTTGATGGTGTTATGCTACCTGGTTTTATCGATAGTCATTTACATATTATCGGTCATGGTGAACGATTATTACGCTTAGATTTAACTTATTCACAATCAAGAGAGGAATTACTTAAGCAAATTGAAACCAAAGTTAAACAATTGGAACCAGGTGAATGGTTAGTTGCTGAAGGGTTTAATGAAAATAATTGGGATAACCCGAAAGTTATTCACCGTAATGAGTTAGATGCAATTAGCCCTGAACATCCAGTTGTCTTAACAAGAGTTTGTCGTCATGCTTTAGTTGCCAATAGCAAGGCAATCGAAATAGCAGGTATTCATAATCAAACTACCACTCCAGAAGGTGGTGTTATTGAATATGATGAAGATGGTGGATTAACTGGATATTTCTTAGATCAAGCTCAAGAATTGATTAAAGAGTATATGCCAGAAGCTGATCAGGCTTACCTTGAAAAAACGATCAACACCTCAGTAAATGATTTACTGTCTCATGGGATTGTAAGTGGTCATACAGAAGATTTAGCTTATTACGGTGGTTTTCAAAAGACTTATGAAGCTTATCAGAACACGGTAGGAACCATAAACAATTTCAGAGCTCATCTTTTAGTTCACCATGAAGTCGTGGATGATTTTAAGCAAGCTGGTTATAACACAGATCAAAGGGATGACTGGTTAGAATTTGGGGCTATGAAAATCTTCTCAGATGGTGCATTGGGTGGACGCACAGCCTATTTATCGCAACCATATGCTGATGATCCAACAACTAAGGGAGTATTGATTCATTCAGATGAAGAACTATATGACCTAATTAAGAAAGCAAGAGCATATAACATGGCCATTGCTGTTCATGCAATTGGCGATGCCGCAGTAGAAATAATAGTGGAAATCCTTGAGGAGATCCCTGCTCCTGAAGGAAAGTACGATCGAATTATTCATGCGCAAATTATGAGGCCTGATATCATCAAACGTCTTACACAGTTACCTGTAATCTTAGATATTCAGCCCACTTTTGTATCATCTGACTTCCCATGGGCTATAGACCGAGTAGGTCAGGATTTGATTGAAACCTCATATCCTTGGAAAACTTTTATCCGTGAAGGGATTTTATGTGCTGGGGGCTCAGATGCTCCAATTGAGGAGGTTGCTCCGATCCGAGGTATCTCAGCAGCTGTTAATCGACAATCATCCTTTGATGGCAACGTTTATTTACCTGAAGAAAGCTTAACTGTTTTTGAAGCAATTTCTTTATATACAACTAAACCAGCAATGGTCATTGGAAAAGAAGACCGACAAGGTAAATTGAAACCAGGTTTCTTTGCTGATTTTGTTATATTAGATCAAGATCCATTTGAAATAAGCGCATCTGACCTTGAAAGGGTTGAAGTGAAGCAAACGGTAGTTGGAGGACACCCTGTTTATAACAAATAAAAATACAGAGTTGAGCCTTGGAGGTTGGGACTTAATTAAGTGAAATAGTGCTTGTTTAAGCAGTACACTTTGTCCCGACTCCTTTTTTATTGCTAATCCTACCAACATTTTCATCTGTGAGTGTATAAATTTCCAATTATTGCTGAACTATAAGTTAAGAAGGCAGGTGAAAATGCTTGGCAATTGCAATAGGTATCCTTTTACTCATTATCGTCCTAATTGTTTTGATCCTTTCGACTAAGGTGACTGTTCAATTTATGCTTACATATGCGAATAAACAGAAGGATCTCTTCATTACAGTGTCATGGTTAAGATTTAACATTTTCGAGCGTACCATTCCAGTAATGAATTTGGATGAAGATTTTAACTTAGATGTTGTTGAAGAAGATAAAATGTTAAATCATCATATGCCTGAAAAAGAAAAAGAGTATAGCTACGACGATTTAAAAGATCAGTATAAAATTATTCAACAAGTTATTGACATTACTAAGGATGTCATTCCTCATTTAAAAAGATTAATTCAATCCTTTCAATTACACCATTTTCATTGGATAAGTGAATTAGGTGTTAAAGCGGCTAATCAAACAGCCATTATTGTAGGTACTCTTTACACACTTAAAAGCTTGGGTTGTCGCTGGATGACGAGTTTAATGAAAAGTGATTTAAACCCTGAATTAAAAGTTATTCCTAACTATCATAAGAGCATTTTACAGTCTGAATTAGAATGTATATTATCGGTAAGAATCGGTCAAATTATGCGTAATGCCCTTGTTTTAGCATGGCAATATAAAAAAATAAAGAGGTGGAACTTAAATGAGTGAACATCCAATTCAAGATATGTTGGTCACAGCAATGGAAAATTTAAAAGACATGATTGACGTCAATACCATTGTAGGTGATCCAATTGAAACTCCTGACAAATCAGCTGTCATTCTAACTGTTTCTAAAGTTGGATTTGGTTTTGCTGCTGGAGGAAGTGAATTCAATCAAGGTAGTGGAGGTCAAGACTCCGATAGCCAATCCTCTAATCTTCCTTTTGGTGGAGGAACAGGTGGTGGTGTATCAATTACACCAATCGCTTTTTTAGTCGTTTATCCTCATGATATTAAAATGATTCATTTAGATGAGGGAACGCATCTTGTGGAAAAATTAATTGATTTAGCACCTCAAGCAGTTGATAAGGTGCAAAATATGATCCAACAGAATCAAAATCAACAAAAACAAAACAATCAGTTTCAAAATCAAAACTTTGCTGGTGGAACCACACCTCCAAATACACCTGAATAACTCATATCTCTATCAAAGTCCACCTGAATTTGCTAAAATATAACATGGAACCTAGAAGACGGAGGGACTTTGATGGAGCAACAAATTAATCAGTTATTTAAGTGGTTAGATGAAACAACACAATTAATTGAAAAGAAAGAAGAAACACCATATATTGAAGCACTTATTGCTTCAAGTCAGCTACTATTCGACCAGGATTTACCTGAGGACTTAGAGCCGAAATATGAACAACAATTACGTAATCAAATCAATCAAATAACTTTTGAAGAGTTTGACCCTGAAGTTCGTCGTAAAGCTATGCAACTAGTTATATTAAAGGGAATGAAGGGTGCAACACAACAACACCATTATATAACCCCTGATACGATTGGAATGTTCATGGGTTACTTAATTCAAAAGTTTATGGAAGGTACCCAGCAATATCGATTATTTGATCCAGCAGTTGGCTCTGGTAATTTGCTGTTAACATTACTTAATCATCAAAAGAACTTTAATATTGAGGCTTATGGAAGTGAAGTCGACCCCACATTAATACGCTTAGCTTTTAATAATATTAATTTACAAGAAAGAGAAGTGGAGCTGTTCCATCAGGATAGCTTAAAACCGATCTTACTGGAACCGGTAGATGTGATAGCTTCTGATTTACCGGTTGGTTTTTATCCTGATGATGAAACAGCTTCTTCTTATGAATTAAAAGCAGAGGAAGGTCATTCATTTGCTCATCATCTTTTTATTGAACAAAGCATCAAATATACCAAAGACGGTGGTTATTTATTTTTTGTCGTTCCAAGCTTTTTATTTGAAAGTGAGCAAAAAGATCAGCTGCAAGCTTATTTAAAACAACATGCGCATATAGTCGGAGTTCTTGAGTTACCTAAATCAATGTTTAAAAATGAGAAGTTCTCTAAGAGTATTCTAGTGCTTCAAAAGCAAGGTGCAGCTACTCAAGACCCTAAAAATGTGATGCTAGCTCAACTCCCGTCTTTTAAAGATGTTCATGCAATGAATAACATCATTAAGCAAATAGAACAATGGTTTAAAAATGATCGTTAAAAGGGGTCGTTGTTCATGGGAGAGGATCGTGTTTTAAAAGCGATACAAAAGTGGGAAAATGAGATTTCATCGTATGTTGCTAATGATTTTGAACAGCTTTACGAGTTATGGATAGAAAACCAGTTTAGTAAGTTGCCTACAAGTTTAAGGAAAAAACTTATTAAGAGTATTGATGATTGGTTTATTTACACCTACACCTTTCTTCAAGGAACAAACACACAAACTGAGGAATATAATCGTGTACTACAATTCGGAAGAACATATGACGAAAGAATTGAGAAGGTTGAAGATTTAAAAACATTATCAATCGAAAAGCTTACGTACTTAGCCAATCAACAGGTGGCAAAGAATCGTGTCTATAGTTTTATCCAAGGTGGTATAACAGGTTCAGGTGGTTGGCTGTTTCTTGGAGCTGATTTACCTTTATTGACCGCTCTTAATTTACGAACATTACAGCTCATCGGAACCTGTTTCGGCTATAATATGAATAATCCAATTGAGATGGTATTAGCCTTGAAAGTTCTCCAAGCTGGGGCTTTGCCAAGGAGATTACAGTATAAGGCATGGAAGGATTTGAAATCACAAGTAAAAGATTATAATTCCATTATGAATCAACAGTCACAGTTGATTGACGAGGAACTTATTGAAGTACCAGCCAAAAATATCTTTAAAACTTTGGCCATTATGATGTTTCGAAAAAAGTTATTTCAGGGGATTCCGATTATTAGTATTGGTATTGGAGCATCCGTAAATTATAAAACTTCTAAAGAAATTTGTGATTTTGCTACTCGTTTTTATCAGTATCGATATATTAAAGAGAAGGGTAGCGATTCTTAATAAATAAATTGGGGGAATCCCCCAATTTATTCATTCTCAGGTCGTACAACAAGTACATCAACTTTAGAGTATCTTGTTATATGTTCTGATACACTCCCGATAAAAAAGCGTTCAACAGTATTCATACCTGTTGCACCACATATGATTAAGTCTGCACCATGTCTTGGTGCTACTTCTTTTGCGATTTTCACTTTAGGTGATCCATGTTCGAGGTCAGTGATGACATTTTCAACACCTGCTTCTTCTGCACGTGTTTTGTATGCACGCAATAATTCAAGGGCATCGTTTTCTACACGATCAGAAACGCTGCGATCATACGCTTCAATTGTGGAATACACTCTAGTGTCAACGACATGTGAAATAATTAATTTTGCATGATTTCTTTTAGCGATGTCAATGGCCTTATAAAAGGCAAATTCCGAAGCTTTTGAACCGTCAACTGCTATAACAATATCATGATATTCAAATGCCAAACAGAACACCTCCTTAACAATGTAATCTTTATTATAACAATAATTTCTGAATATTTACAATAATATGAATATACACTTTGAGCTTGTTTCGTTCATTTCCCAAAATATTCATGATAGAATGGGATTAGTTAATCAGAGGGAAATGGAGGTCCTTTGATGAGACATGTTTTTATTACAGCTGGAACTAAAGGATTAGGTCGTAAAATGACTGAATACTTCTTAGACAATGGCTATTCTGTTACAGCTACTTTTCGATCAGACCGTCAAAAAGCTGAAGCATTAAAACAAGAATTCAAGGAGCATCAATCTCACTTGCATATTACTTATTTAGATACCCTAGATATAGAAAGTATAAACCAAGCCATAGATGAAACGATTGAACGCTTTGGAAGAATCGACTGTTTGGTAAGTAATGCGGGTCCATATATATTTGAACGTAAGAAATTGATCGATTATACTGAAGACGAGTGGAATCATATGGTAAAAGGCAATCTAGATTCATCGTTTTATCTTTTAAAAAAATGTTTGCCTATTATGCGTCAGCAACAATTTGGACGAATCGTCTTTTTAGGTTTTCAAGGTGTTAATCATAGTTCAGGGTGGATTTACCGGTCTGCCTTTGCATCTGCAAAAGTGGGACTCGCATCTTTAATGAAGACAGTAGCACTTGAAGAAGCTGAGCATCAGATCACAGCCAATATGGTCGCTCCTGGGAAAATTGTCGGTGAGATGAAGGAAAGTAGCATTGAAAGTAGTAGGAAGGTCAAACAAACAGAAACACCAATTGGTAGACCAGGCTCTGGTGAAGATATCGCTAGAACAGTAGCTTATCTATGTGAAGATAATTCAGATATGATTACAGGGTCTGTTATTGAAATTACCGGAGGCTTAGATGTTATTCACCAACATTTGTAGAAAATGATACCACAACTATCTACCCACATGTTATAGTAAAAGCGGTTACATAATTTTTAATAATGAATGGATTTGGAGGTTAAATCATGAGAATTGGTATACCTAAGGAAATTAAAAACAATGAAAACAGAGTTGCTTTAACGCCTGCAGGAATTGTTGCTTTAAAGAATGCAGGTCATGAATTATTTGTTGAAACAACGGCCGGAGAAGGTTCTGGTTTTACTGATGAACAATATCAGGAAGCCGGTGCGGTTATAGTATCCACTGCCAAAGAAGCGTGGGAACAAGAAATGGTGATGAAAGTTAAGGAGCCTTTACCTGAAGAGTATGATTATTTCTATGAAGGCTTAATTCTTTTCACTTATTTACACTTAGCTGCTGAACCTGAATTAACTAAGGCCTTAATTGATAACAAAGTTGTGGGAATCGCTTATGAAACTGTTCAATTAGATAATGGTTCACTTCCATTACTAACACCGATGAGTGAAGTGGCTGGCCGTATGGCTTCACAAATTGGAGCACAATTTTTAGAAAAATCCAAAGGTGGAAAAGGTATACTACTAAGTGGTATTCCAGGTGTTTCACGTGGTAAAGTAACAGTTATTGGTGGTGGTGTTGTAGGAACCAACGCTGCTAAAATTGCGATTGGTTTAGGAGCCGATGTGACGATTATAGATTTAAATCCTGCACGCCTTCGTGAGTTAGATGATATCTTCGGTAACCAAATTAATACTGTCATGTCTAACCCATTAAATATTGAAGAAGCCGTTAAGGAGTCTGATTTATTAATTGGAGCTGTACTAATACCTGGAGCAAAAGCGCCTAAGTTAGTAACAGATCGTATGGTAGAACAAATGAAGCCGGGATCTGTTATTGTTGATGTAGCTATTGACCAGGGGGGCATCGTTGAAACAGTAGACCGTATTACCACTCATGATGATCCGACTTATGATAAACACGGTGTTGTTCACTATGCAGTCGCTAATATGCCAGGAGCAGTACCAAGAACTTCAACTATCGGATTGACAAATGTTACCGTTCCTTATGCATTGCAATTAGCTAACAAAGGCTATAAACAGGCCGTTTCTGATAACCCACACTTATTGAAGGGGATTAATACATTAGACGGATATGTAACATATCAGGCAGTCGCAGAGGCTCACGATTTAGACTATAAAGGTGTCAATAATTTACTTTAATTTAGTGGAATGATGGTTTTAAAAGGTTGGAATATAGTTAAGTGAAGGTACACTTAAAGTTAACCACACACTGGGCTAGCAAAGTATATTTCTAAAGGATTTGAATCAGCTATACAGAATATTCTTTAGCTAAATTACTTTGGCTTAGCCTCTTTTTTATCTTCATTAATGCTTGTAATTAGACTAAGGGAATCCTTGATATAGGATTGACCTTAGTTTTTTTTATGTTTTTTAAACCCTCTATTGAATTTTTATGCATTATTATGTATTATTATAAACCATAAATTGATCGGTTATTTGGAGGGATGAAAGATGCATCAAGAAAATCAGAATTGGATTAAATTGACAGAAAGAATTGGTGATTATTTAGCTCCGGGAATGGCTAAGGACCACCCAAATTTGCCAGTCGAAAAGGCAGAGGGGTGTTACTACTACGGTGTTGATGGCAAAAAATATTTAGATTTCACCTCAGGTATAGCAGTTGAAAATGTTGGTCATAGACATCCAAAAGTAGTATCTGCTATTAAAAATGCTGCTGACCATTTAGTTCATGGGCCATCAGGAGTTATTATTTATGAATCTATTTTGAAGTTAGCTGAAGAGTTGCAAAAGGTTCTACCAGATCCATTAGATAATTTTTTCTTTGGAAATAGTGGTACAGAGGCTATTGAAGGTGCAATCAAGTTAGCTAAGCATGTAACTAAACGACCATATGTGATTTCATTTACTGGAGCATTTCATGGTAGGTCTGTTGGTGCCTTAAGTGTTTCTACCTCCAAGAGTAAATATCGTAAATATCTACAGCCATCTTGGTTAACTTATCAGCTACCTTATGCTAACCCGGCTGAATGTCCGGATGAACTAAATTACGATGAATATTTCGCACACAAGCTAGAGAAAGATACTGAATCACTTTTTAAACACCAGGTAGAGCCGGATGAAGTGGCTTGTATGATTGTAGAACCAGTTCTTGGTGAAGGGGGATACGTAATTCCACCAAAAGGTTGGTTAAAGAAAATGAGGGAAATTTGTGACCGACACGGAATTCTATTAATTTTTGATGAAGTACAAACAGGGTTTGGTAGGACAGGTGAATGGTTCGCTGCACAAACTTTTGATGTGACACCAGATATTATGGCTATTGCAAAAGGGATCGCTGCAGGTATGCCACTAAGTGCGACAGTTGCATCTAAGGAGTTAATGGAGCAATGGCCTTTAGGATCACATGCTACTACATTTGGTGGTAATCCAATTGCCTGTTCAGCTTCAATTGCTTCTATAGAAGTTATTAAAGAAGAGCAACTAATTGAACACACAAAAGAGGTTGGTCAGTTTGCCTACAGTTTATTAAATGAATTATCCAATAAACATGATGCTATTAAGGATGTGCGAGGCATTGGTTTAATGCTCGGAATTGAGTTAAAACAAATTGATGTTCGGCCAGTTGGTGACTTAGTCATGGATGTATTAAATAGTTGTCTAGAAAAAGGAGTATTGTTTTATCTTTGTGGCAACGAGGGAGAGGTTATCCGAATGATCCCTCCATTAGTTGTGTCTAAACAAGAAATAGAACAAGGTCTATCTATTTTGGATGAAGTATTGTCAAATATTTAACTGAATAGGGGAGTTTAATATGGAGGAATTAGAACAAAAAGTAGATGTAGGGATTGCAGCTTCAAAGGATAAGTGGAGATTTCTAATACCTGCATTGATTGGTGTCTTGTTATTCTTAGTACCTGTAAAGTTTGATGGCGAATTTACCATTGGTATCGGTATTTTAGCAACAGGGTTACTTAATGTCTTTGAATCATGGATTGCTCATTTTGTCGTATTATTATTAGGTGTTTCCTTCCTGACAACGGTCGTTGCCAAGACGACTAATGGAAAACTGTTTAAGAAAAATGAATTTCTTAATGAGTTATTTATGGTTACTCCGTTTGGTTTAATAATTCGGGGATTCGGTTTTCTGGTAGGGATTCTCACATTGATTGAATTTGGGCCAGAAATGATTATCTCTAGGGATACTGGTGGAGTTGTGTTATATGATTTGGCACCAGTCCTGTTAACTTGGTTTTTATTTGCAGGGTTATTCTTGCCGTTATTAATGCAATATGGCTTAATGGAATTCATAGGTGCTCTATTAAGAAAGATTATGCGTCCGTTATTCACTTTGCCAGGCCGTTCTTCAATAGATAGTATGGCCTCTTGGATGGGTGCTGGCACAGTTGGTGTACTAGTCACTACCAAGCAATATGATGAAGGTTTCTATAACAAAAGGGAGTCTGCAGTAATTGCAACAACTTTCTCCGTTGCATCTATTGCTTTTAGTTTAGTGATCGCTAACATGATTGGTGTTGGGCATTTATTCATTCCATTCTATATAACAGTCGTTGTAGCTTGCTTAGTTGCAGCGATCATTATACCTAGAATCCCACCACTATCCCGTAAAGATGAGACATATTTTGAAGAGGTTGGAAAGCAGATTAATGAATCCAATCCAAGAGGGATCTCACCCGTAAAATGGGGATGGATTCAGGCATTAAACAAGGCTAGTCATGCAAAAGGCCTTAGTGATCAATTTAAAAATGGCATCAAAACAGTGATGGATATTTGGTTAGGTTTAATCCCACTTGTCATGAGTCTAGGAGCAATTGCTTTAATTATTGTTGAGTTTACACCTATTTTCCAAGTATTATCGTACCCATTAATCCCACTGCTAGAGTTAATGAATATTCCAGAGGCAAGTATTGCTGCTCCTGCTATGCTTGTGGGGTTTGCGGATATGTTTTTACCTGCTGTTATTGGAAGTGGCATTGAAAGTGAATTAACTCGCTTTGTGGTCGGTGCTTTGTCAATTACACAAATAATCTATATGTCTGAAATTGGTGTCCTTATTTTAAGGTCAAATATTCCATTAAAATTACACGAGTTATTTATTATTTTCGTTCAGCGAACAGTCATTACATTACCAATCATTGTCCTTATTGCACAATTTATAGTTTTTAACTAGCAAATAACACCTCTGGCAATTTCCCTGCTGGAGGTGTTATTTTATGGTTCTAAAATAATTATTGGGGTAATAACACTAATTTAAATTCCTTCTTAACCTAAAAAAAGAGTTACCAGGTGTAGACATATCTAATTTCTATTTGAGAGACGATGTCTCAATTCAAAATAAGGTTATTATAAAATAATGAGCTCTTTCGGGTATTTAGTTAACGTTTTAGCTCCCTGTTTTGTCATTAGGACATCATCTTCAATTCTAACTCCACCTGCACCAGGTAGGTAGATTCCAGGCTCAATCGTAAAGCTCATTCCAGCTTGCAGTGGGTCTTGGTTGTTTGAAGCCATGGAAGGGAACTCATGTACATCAATACCTAGTCCATGTCCAATTCGATGAGTAAAATATTCTCCATAGCCAGCCTTTTCGATGACATCACGTGCCGCACGGTCAATTTCCCCGAGTGGCGTCCCTATTTGGCAAGCGTCTAATCCAGCTAATTCAGCATTAAGAACAGTATTGTAAATTTCTTTTTGTTCATCAGAGATATCCCCTACTGCTACGGTTCGGGTGATGTCTGAACAGTAGCCATTATGAATAACACCTAGGTCCATTAAGACAAAGTCACCAGATTCAATGACTTTAGTGCTAGGGTTTCCATGAGGAGCAGCAGTTTTGTCTCCAGAAAGAACTAATGTTGAGAATGACATATGACGTATGCCTTCTTTCTTTAAGGCGTATTCAACTTGAGCAATAATTTCTAATTCTGTCTTGCCAGGTTGAATATGCTTGACAGCCGTCTCAACACCAAAATCAGCAAACTTAGCCGCCTCTTGTAGTATACTTGCCTCAGATTCATCCTTTATAACTCTCATCTGGTTAAGTAACAGTTGTCCATCGACCAATTCACTAGTTGGTAAATGCTTCTGTAGGAGTTTGTAGCGTTGAACATTCAAGCTTTCTTCTTCAATCCCTATTGATGAAGGAGTGAACCCTGTTTTCTTAACCCATTCGTTGAATTTCTCCCATGGGTCTTCATGGTCATAATAGGTGATGATCGCTTCTTTCCATCCCGTATTTTTAACGTCTTCAAGTTCAAGAGCAGGCACAACTAACACACGATTTCCTTTTTGGTCTATGTATAAGGCGATGAGGCGTTCATGTGCTTCTGCATAAAGCTGACTAAAATAAAAAATGTTTGCCTTTGAAGTTATAAACATGCTGTCGATACTTCTTTGTTTTAATTCATTAATTAGTTGATCAATTCTATGATTCATTAAATCACCTCTAAAATTCTTATTTGTTATGTGTTATCTTAACTGAAAAAGGGAAATAAATGAATGATGAAGAAGTAATTAATTGAGAAAATTTTAAAAATGGAGGTTTTATGATGAAAGTATCCTACCACGGACATTCTGTTGTTAAAGTTGAAAACAATGACACATCGATCTTGATCGACCCCTTTATAAGTGGAAACGATTCTTGTGATTTGAATGTAGATCAGGTTAAGCCTGATGTAATCCTTTTGACACATGGACATAATGACCATGTTGGTGATACTGAACAGCTTGCTAAGAAAAATGAAGCTTTAGTGGTTGCCCCATTTGAATTAGCAACTTACTTAGGCAATAAAGGTTTAAACACTCACCCTATGCATATCGGGGGTTCTCATCAATTTGATTTTGGAAAGGTAAAGTTCACACAAGCCTTTCATGGTTCAAGTTATAATGAAGATGATGGAACGATCGTTTATACAGGGATGCCAGGTGGAATCTTATTAACGATTAATGGTAAAACCATCTACCATGCAGGTGATACGGGTTTATTCTCTGACTTAAAGCTAATTGGTGATTTAAATGATATTGATTTAGCTTTTCTTCCAATCGGTGATAATTTTACGATGGGACCTGAAGATGCCAAGCTTGCAGCTGAGTGGATTAAAGCTAAAAAGGTTGTACCTGTTCATTATAATACATTCCCACTTATTGAACAGGATGGGCAAGCTTTTGCCAACTCATTACAAGCAGGGGTAGGCCAGGTCATGAATCCTGGAGATGAACTCACACTATAAATCGAGCTGTCCCAAAGGTCTTAATAACTGACTTTTGGGACGTTTTTTTATGGGCTACGCAATATGATGTTCAGCATTGGAAAATTGAAGCAAAATGATACAAGAGGTATAATGGTTTTATATGGCTTAAGAAATAGGTGAAGTAAATATGAGTACTAAACACGAGCAAATACTGAGTTATATTGAATCCCTTCCAGTAGGGACTAAAATTTCCGTGAGAATGATTGCGAAAAATTTAGAAGTTAGTGAAGGAACAGCTTACCGGGCAATTAAAGAGGCTGAAAATGTGGGATATGTTAGTACCATCGAACGTGTTGGTACAATCCGAATTGAGCAGAAAAAGAAAGAAAACATTGAGAAGTTAACCTTCGCAGAAGTTGTCAATATAATCGATGGTCATGTCCTTGGTGGACGTAGTGGATTACATAAAACGCTAAATAAGTTTGTTATTGGTGCTATGAAGCTAGAAGCTATGATGCGTTATACGGAAAAAGGATCTTTACTTATTGTCGGTAACAGAGTGAAAGCTCAGGAAAAAGCATTAAATGCTGGAGCAGCCATTTTAATTACTGGAGGCTTTGATACGACAGACCATGTGAAATCGTTAGCCGATCGTTATGAATTACCAGTCATATCCTGCTCTTATGATTCATTTACGGTGGCTGCGATGATAAACAGAGCCATTTATGATCAGCTAATTAAGAAAGAAATAGTCATTGTCGATGATATTTATACACCAATTGATGAAACCTATGTGTTATACGAAGATGATCAAGTATCGGCTTGGCATGTTTTAAACGAACAAACAAAACATAGTCGCTACCCAGTTTTAAACCGGAAAAATAGAGTTGTGGGAATCGTGACTTCAAAGGACATTATTAATAAACGAATTGACTTAACTATAGATAAAGTGATGACTAAAAAGCCTATAGTAGCCAAGGTCACTACTTCGTTAACAAGTGCGGCACATACAATGGTTTGGCAAGGAATTGAATTAATGCCGGTCGTCGATGAAGAGCATATTTTTCAAGGTGTTATAACTAGACAAGATGTGATAAAGGGGTTACAGAGCAGTCAAAGACAGCCTCAGATTGGAGAAACAATCGACGATCTCGTTCAGAAGCAGTTGTTATTTCATGAGGAAACCAATGAGTTTAAAACGGAAGTGACACCACAGATGACCAATCATCTAGGAACACTTTCTTATGGTGTTTTCGCTTCTTTAGTAACAGAGGTTTGTAATCAATCCTTAAAGAAAGAAAAAACAGGAGACATGGTGATTGAGAATTTATCAATCTTTTACATGAAACCTGTTCAGATTGGTGCATCGTTAACGATCATTCCTCAAGTATTAGAGCTTGGTCGGAAATTTGCTAAGATTGATGTACAAGTGATCTCACATGATGAAGGTGAGTTAGCTGGTAAGGCTATGGTTATGACTCAATTTATCAACCGTTAACGACTTCAGTTTTTAAAATTTCGCCCCTGTAGTGTTTATAAATTTTATAACCATAAACGATTTGTGCAATACCTAAGGCGAGAAAGGCTATACATATGAATAAGGCAAGCTGAGATAGATAATATAAATATTGGTTCATTCCGAAAGTTGAAATAAATAATCCTAAAGCGATTCTTGCTTTACCATTTGTGTAATAAATATATAATGGATTTTTATAATTGGTAATTCGCACTTTGAAATATATATATAGAATAAATGATACAACAAAAATTGAGATAAGTATTAGCAAAATAGAACTCTCCTTTTTTAATCAACTCTTTCGAATCTATTGTAACGATTTTTATCATAAAATGCTAGCGTCATTGTATAGGAAAGGATGTCCATAGTGAAAGAACAAATTATACAAGAGATCAAACAATACCAAACGGTTATTTTACATCGGCATGTGCGACCAGATCCTGATGCGTATGGTTCTCAAGCAGGGCTTGCTGAGTTAATTAAAACGACCTATCCTCAAAAAAATGTTTATATTGTAGGTGAGGAAGATCCATCTTTAAACTATCTTTCGAGGCTGGATGATATTTCAGATGCTCAATATGAAGGAGCCTTAGTCATTGTTTGCGATACTGCAAATGAAGAGAGAGTTTGTGATCAAAGGTACCGTAAAGGTGAGCAAATCATTAAAATAGACCATCATCCTAATAGGGAGCCATATGGAGATTTAATGTGGATTGATACGGATGCCTCTTCTACAAGTGAAATGGTTTATGAATTATACTTAGCAGGAAAAGAAGAGGGTTGGAAATTAAATGCTCACTCAGCACGACTTTTGTATGCTGGAATTGTAGGCGACACGGGAAGGTTCCTTTTTCCAAGCACAACAGAAAGAACATTCAATGCTGCTCAAGAATTAGTGCAATATGATTTTGATCGCAAAGAATTATATGACAGCATGTACCAAGTGTCTTTAAATATTGCTAAATTCAAAGGAGAGTTGTTACAGGCTTTAGAGCCAAGAGAGAGTGGCTTAGCTGTATTTAAGATCACTAAGGATATGCTAAAGAAATATCAAGTGACTGCAGAGGAGACGCATGCATTCGTAGGAATAGCTGGTGATATAGCAGGGGTATTATCCTGGGTATTTTTTGTGGAAGAAGAAGATGTCATTAGAGTGCGACTTCGTTCAAAGGGTCCTGTTATAAATGAGGTTGCAGCTAATTATAATGGAGGTGGCCATCCAATGGCTTCTGGTGCCCGTGTTGACACGTGGGATGAAGCAGAGGAGCTTATTAAGGACTTGGACCATGTTTGTCAGCAATATAGTTGAACCAAAAAACCTCCCATAAGTGATAGCTTATGGGAGGTTTTGCATATAAGTATTAATTCTTTGGAATGAACCAACAACCAATATCTGTTTGATCGACATGGATATCTAAATTGTGTGAATTAATTCTGCGTCTCATTAGTCGGATGAGTTCATCTGTTTCTGCGTAAGCGGAATATCCGTTAAGCAATTGGTCTAGTTTTTGATTTGCCATTCGTTGCTTTTGGACAACAAACATATTACTCACCTCTTTTTATAATAACTTCATGATCCACTGACAAAACACCTTCATAATATGTTTAAGTTGGGATATGATTTATTAGTTTGTAATCTTATTATAACCCAAAAAACGTGAAAAATAGCTAATTTGAAAATTTTTTCATAAAAAAGTCATATTTCACTTCAAGAATTTCCAACATTTCTTAAGCACAATAGGTGAAAGCGACTTATCAAATAATTGCATATTCATTAATAAATACACGTTTTCATCAATTACCTAGTTGAAGGCTCATACCTAGGAGTAGCCTTTACCAAATGGTTGATTATAATTATCTATATGCTATGATAGGTTGTTTAAGTGCTAGAAACATGGATCACAAATGAAATAATTAATGTAGGTGAGATGGTTATATGGTGAACCTCTAATTCATAATCAATATCTCTAACGTTATAGACTTTATTTTCGACAGAGCGAATTAAAAAGTCACGTTGTTCAGAAATAGATTCAATATTTCTCCCCATCACTGTTTGTAATTCATCTTGTACACGTTCGTTTAATTCATGCATAGTAAATCGATCAAGGTCTAAATCATCTGCATTTTCCCACTCAATTTCAATGTCTTGGACAGTCAATCGCTGTTCATTAGCTTTATTTAGATCATCCTTATCTTGCTTAAGTAATTCATTTTCTTGCTGTACTTGATTGAGTTCATTCCTTAATGTTAAATTCTCTTCAATCCACCTTTCAGTATGTTGTCCGTATACATAAAGGAAAAATAAATAACCGATGACAACTCCCGTTAAGATACCAATATAAAATGCTTGCCATGTCGTCTTTTTGTAAAAAGGGGGAATGTGCATATCACAAATCCCCTTGAGTAATCCAACTAATTAACATTAAAGCTGATTTGACACCACCCATTGCCGAGATAATCAGCATGATCTGTTTAAATAAATCAACCGTAGAAGCTTCAAAGATTCCTTTTTCGAAAGTTGAAATGGCATCAAATGTGCCACCAATTGCAGCGACGATCGCCCAAATTCTTAATTTCTTTGCTGCTATTAGCATCTCTGTAATAGGAGGTTGTCCGGTTAAATAAGCGCTTAAACTTCCAAACAGCGCACCACCTGTTAAAACACCAAAGGCTATAAAAAAACATTTGATGACCGCACTAAAAAATCGTTCTTCCATGTTTATCAACCTTTCACACTGAGGTTGTCTTATGAAAATATATGATTTCTCAAGGTTTTATATGTGAAAGATTTCAAGTTCCCTTTTTGTCATATATAATAAATTTAGGGATTGAGAAAAGATTTGTTATGCTGAAATGGAAATGAAGGTGGAATTAATGAATTTTGTTCATCTGCAAATACATAGTAGTTATACCTTAATGAACAGTACGATTGATTTAGAGCAACTTGTTCAATCAGCGGCAAATCTAGGCTTTGAATCAATTGCTTTAACGGATCATGAGGTATTGCATGGTGTATATACATTTACAAGGTTGTGTGAACAATATCAAATTAACCCAATTGTAGGGATGACTTGTGATGTTCAACTTCCAGAGGAAAAAAGACCGATAAGAATGATCCTGTTAGCTAAAGATGAAGTTGGCTATCAATCCTTAGTACGCTTATCCAATAAGAAGAATATTGAAAAACACCCGATCATGCTTGAAGATATTGCAGAAGCGAGACAACTCGTTCCCATTATCTCCTTTTACCACACGTTTATGGAGGAGCTTATTTATCTAGAAGAGCATGATTATCTAATGCAGTTAATGGATCGAATCCATTCATCCTTGCCATATTGGTTAATCAATGTCCAACCAAGTCGTAATCAAGATCAAGTACAAGCATGGTTACATAGAGAAGGAAGTGAATTCCGAGATCAGGCTGTTATAACTGATGATGTTCGATATCTGAAGGAAGAGGATAGAATAGGTTATGAGGCACTTCGGGCTATGCAAGATGGACTTCATATAAGCGAGTTATCACTAAAGGAATTGCCCGGAACACATTTAAAAACTCTAGATGACTATGGTGAAACGATACTAGATCAGTGGAATGAGGCTTTTCAGAGAACTATAGAAGTTGCTGCTAGATGTCATTTCTCTATGTCTGCAAAGTGGTTCACTCTTCCACAATACCCTAGTCAAGATGGGTTAACTTCTAAGGAATTGCTAGAAAAACTTTGTGTTCAGCAACTTAAACTTAAGTATCATGATCAAAATATAAAGCAAGCGAGACAAAGGTTGAACCACGAACTTTCAGTAATTAATCAAATGGACTTCGCAGACTATTTCTTAATTGTTTGGGACCTAGTTCGTTATGCTAAAAGATCAAATATCCTAACTGGTCCAGGCCGTGGTTCAGCAGCTGGCTCAATTGTGGCTTATCTTTTAGATATTACTGAAGTGGATCCGATTGAACATCAATTATTATTTGAACGTTTCTTAAACCCGGAACGTCAAACGATGCCAGATATTGATATTGACTTTTCTGATTATCGTAGAGACGAAGTCATCCAATATGTTAAAGAGCGATATGGTTCTGATAGGGTTTCGCAAATTATTACCTTTGGAACTTTTCAAGCTAAATCAACCATTCGAGAGCTCAGTAAAGTTTTTAAGATAAACCGTGAAACGCTGACATTTTTATTAAAAGAGTTATCACAACACCAATCATCAATTAGACGTGCTATTTCAGAAAACAGCAAGCTAAAAAAATATATTAAACAATCTGATCAACTAATTAAAATGTTTCAAGCTGCCTTGGTGATCGAGGGAACCCCACGCCATTATTCAGTTCATGCCGCTGGAGTGATTATAAGTAACCAGACATTATTAGAGAAGGTACCGATGTTTAATGGCACAGAAGGTGTGCTACTCACGCAATTGCCGATGAATGATTTAGAAGCTTTAGGGCTATTGAAGATGGATTTTTTAGGATTGAGGAATTTAACCCTACTTGAAAGAATGATTCAGCAAATTAAAGAACGGGAAGGGTATAGTATTAAGCTAGATCAAATTCCCAAAAATGACCCTGAAACATTTAAATTATTGCAAAGAGGCTGGACAACTGGTGTCTTTCAATTAGAGTCTGATGGTATGAAGGGAGCTCTTCGCGTCATCAGACCTACATCATTTGAAGATATTGTTGCTGTAAACGCGCTTTATCGTCCGGGTCCGATGCAATTTATTGAAACATTCGCAAACAGAAAACACAATAAAGAGTCTATTAACTATATTCATCCAGATTTAAAGCCTATCTTAGAAGAAACGTATGGTGTTTTAGTTTACCAAGAACAGATCATGCAAATTGTACACCATTTAGCTAAATTCTCATTGGGACAGGCTGATTTACTAAGAAGGGCGATTAGCAAGAAGGATGCTCATGCCATTCAAGAGATGAAGCAATCTTTTATTGATGGTTGTCTGAAACACGGCTATAAGTATGAAGTGGCGATTAAGATTTTTGATTGGATTGAACGATTTGCTGATTATGGCTTTAATAAAAGTCATGCGGTTGCCTATTCGATGATTTCCTACCAAATTGCTTACTTTAAGGCAAATTATCCAAGTTACTTTTATGCCGAACTGTTAAGCTCAGTAATGCACGATGCAAGTAAATTGGAACAATATATTAATGAAGCAAGGCAGGTTGGAATAAACGTCTTATTACCATCAATTAATCATAGTTTTGGAAAATTTACAGTAGAAGGACCTAAATCCGTAAGGTTTGGTTTGTTAGCTATTAAAGGGCTTGGTAAACAGGCTGTTGATGAGATTATAAGAGCCAGGTCCAATAAAGGGTTTAAGAATTTATTTGACTTTTGCCAACGTATTTCATTAAAAGTTATTAATAGAACATTACTTGAATCATTGATTATTGTTGGAGCCTTTGATGAAACCCATTCTAATCGCGCTCAGTTGTTGGCTTCTACGGTACAAGCTATGGATCAAGGAGAGTTATTCTCAGACATAGATGAACAGTCAAACTGGGACTCTGACTTATTTGAAGTCAAAGTGGAATATACAGAAGTTGAGCCTTTTCCGATTTTAAAAGAATTAAATATGGAAAAAGAGGTTATGGGATTTAGAATTAGTCAACATCCGTTATCGACTGTTCGGCGTGCACTGATGCAAAAAGGTTTATTGACGATTAATGAATGGTTAAAGAGACATGCTAATTATGGTGGCACGATTGCAGCTTCTATATCCCGTTTGAAACCAATCCGCACTAAACGTGGGGAACAAATGGCCTTTGCGACGTTACAAGATGAAACGGGGGAAGTAGATGCCGTCATTTTTCCCAAAGTGTTTAGAGAAGTTGGAAGGTGGTTATCTGAGGATCAAATGGTTCAAATAGAGGGACGACTGGATGAGAGAGAAGGTAAATGGCAGGTGATCATTAACCAAATTAAAGAAATAGAACTTGATGAACTTCCTAAAAATAGTGAACACCAAATCTTTATTCGTTTAGAATCAAGTGATGAGAAAGCCCAATTACAAAAACTAAAAGAGATTCATCATCAGTTTCCTGGTACAACACCTATAGCTGTTTACTCGTTAAACTATCGGAAATTGTACCAGCTTTCGCCTAAATTTGACCTTGATTTGAACGAAAAGGTTATTACTATTTTAAAGTCAGAATTTAAACCTGAAAATGTTGTTATTCAGGAGGGTAAATAAAGAATTTTTATCATTTTGATATTTTCAACAATGAGGTAAGAAATACTTTACATGAGCATGAATTTTGTTATAATTAATTCGGTTAGTGGTCAGACCATTTTAATATGGATTGATAATAAAGGAGCGGTATATGTGGCTAACTTAAAAGCAGAAGCACTACACATTCATAGAGCAAATCAAGGTAAACTAGCAACTCATTCGAAAGTACCAATTAAAAACGCTAGGGATTTAAGCTTGGCTTATTCTCCAGGTGTAGCCGAGCCTTGTAAAGCAATATATGATAATAAAGAGACTGTATATGACTATACCATGAAGGGTAACATGGTTGGAGTTATTACCGATGGCTCTGCGGTATTAGGTTTAGGTAATATCGGTGCTGAGGCATCTCTACCAGTTATGGAAGGAAAGTCTGCATTATTCAAAGGGTTTGCGGGTGTCGATTCCTTTCCAATCGCGCTAAACACACATGATGTTGATGAATTTGTACAAGCTGTTAAATTGATGGAACCGACTTTTGGTGGAATTAATTTAGAGGACATAGCAGCTCCCAACTGTTTTGTGATCGAAGAGCGTTTAAAGAAAGAAACAAATATTCCAATATTCCATGATGACCAACATGGTACAGCAATTGTTACTGTAGCTGGTCTTATTAATGCTTTAAAGTTATCAGGAAAAAGCTTTTCTGAAATCAAGGTTGTTGCCAATGGTGCAGGAGCTGCAGGGATTGCTATTATCAAGTTACTTTATAACTTTGGTGTACGTGATATCATTATGTGTGATTCTAAAGGGGCAATCTTTGAAGGTCGTACATATGGAATGAATGAGGTAAAAGACCGCATCGCTCAAATGACTAATAAAGATAAAGTAGAAGGTTCATTAGAAGAGGTAATTAAAGGTACCGATGTCTTTATAGGTGTTTCTGTTGGGGGAGCATTATCTAAAGAAATGGTAGAAAGTATGAATGATGATCCAGTTATTTTTGCCATGGCTAACCCTGATCCTGAGATAATGCCTGAAGATGCTAAAGAAGCAGGCGCTAAAGTTATTGGAACTGGACGTTCAGACTTTCCAAACCAAGTGAACAATGTCTTAGCTTTTCCTGGTATCTTTAGAGGAGCATTAGACGTTCGAGCCACACGAATCAATGAAAAGATGAAAGTAGCAGCGGCTGAAGCTATTGCTGAACTTGTCGGAGACGATCAATTGTCACCAGACTATGTGATTCCAGAACCTTTTGATTCACGTGTTGCACCGTCAGTCGCAGGAGCTGTTGCTAAAGCTGCTATGGAATCAGGCGTTGCTAGAGTTAATGTAGATCCAGAAGAGGTTAGAAAACATACAGAAAAGTTAACACAAATTGATGAATCATAAATCGTAGGAATCGATTGCTGGGGTGCGTTATATGACAAATCGGTCAAAAATGAAGGTATATCAAGAAGTCCTGAATAAAATACGTCATTTTATTGAGGATAATGAACTAAAAGACGGCGACCGTTTACCTTCAGAACGCGAATTATCCGAACAGTTAAATGCAGGACGTTCTTCGATTCGTGAGGCGCTAAGAGCTATTGAACTATTAGGTTTAATCGAAACGCGTCATGGTGAAGGAACGTTTTTACGCACCTATCGACCTTACCATTCCGTCGAGTTATTATCTACCTTTGTCTTGAGGGAAGTAGAAACTAAACAAGAACTTCTTGAAGTGAAGTTTTTATTAGAAAAAATTTGTCTCGAGAAATTAAATGATGGTAGCTGTGATGTTGGAGATATTAGTGATTTTTTCAACGAGAAATCGGCTTGTAATCTCCATACACAGCTTTTCTTACACTTATTTAGCAAAATTGAAAATCATTTGTTATTAAAAATATGGCACCTTGTCGCAGGTTTTACTGAAACGATTGATCAGCCAAGGGTAGATGATTCACAATATCACCAGTTTTATCAATTGATCAAAGAAGGACAATTTAATGATGCAGCTAATTTACATGCCTCCATCTACCAATCGAGTTTAATTAATACGTCTTAAAAGGACTATTTTCATACTGATTACGAATAAAAATCGACAATATTTTTTCCTGTGATCAGTTATATTGAGAGTGTCCGGGCTAAAGGAGGAATCAGCTTGATTAAAGATATGTTTAATAAGAAAAGGAAATATGCAACCATTTCCAAACAAGAAGAATATGAAGATGTCCCAGAAGGTTTAATGGTCAAATGTCCTTCTTGTCGTAAAATTTATTATCGCAAGGAATTGGAAAAAAACTTATTAACTTGCCCAAATTGTGACTATCATCACCAAATGTCAGCCCCTAAACGAATTGAATATTTGTTAGATGAAGGCTCTTTTGAAGAGTGGGATCAAGATATGATTTCAGAAAACCCACTAGAGTTCCCTGATTACATTAAAAAACTAGAAAAAGACCAACAGAAGACCGGTATAAATGAAGCAGTTGTAACTGGAAAAGGAACGATTGATGGTTATCCAACAGCCATTGCAGTTATGGACGCTCGTTTTCGTATGGGAAGTATGGGGTCAGTTGTAGGTGAAAAAATTGCAAGAGCAATCGAAAGAGCTAATGAATTACAAATCCCGATGATTTTGTTTACTGCTTCGGGTGGTGCAAGAATGCAAGAAGGTGTATTAAGTCTTATGCAAATGTCTAAGACCTCGGTTGCTTTAGAACGTTTTGACCGTGCGGGTGGTCTTTTTATTTCTTATATGACTAACCCGACAACTGGTGGTGTTTCAGCTAGTTTTGCCTCTTTGGGCGATTACAATTTTGCAGAGCCTCAAGCATTAATCGGGTTTGCTGGGCGTCGAATTATTGAACAGACGATTCGTGAAAAACTACCAGATGACTTCCAAACAGCTGAATTTTTATTTAAACATGGACAACTTGATCGTGTTATTCCTCGACATGAGATGAAAGGAACGCTGTCAACTATATTAGGAATTCATCATGTTGGAGGTGACGTGTCATGAAAAATGTCTTACCGTTTGAGAAGCCAGTAGTCGAACTAAGGGAGAAGATTGCAGAGCTTAAAAACTTCACGAATGAAAGTGAAGTTGATCTTACCGAAGAAATTGCCACACTTGAAAGTCGCTTGGAAAGGCTTGAAGAAGAAGTGTACGGTAACATGTCACCTTGGGATCGCGTGCAAATGGCAAGGCATGCCGAACGCCCGACGACACTCGATTATATTGATCATATTTTTGAAGATTTTCTAGAGATGCATGGTGACCGTTCATATGGGGATGATGAAGCTATTGTAGGTGGAATTGCCAAATTTAAAGGACAACCTGTCACGATTATTGGTCATCAACGAGGTAAGGACACCAAAGATAATATTCGCCGAAACTTTGGGATGCCGCATCCAGAGGGCTATCGGAAAGCATTACGCTTAATGAAGCAGGCTGAAAAATTCAACAGACCTATAATTACGTTTATTGATACAAAAGGCGCTTATCCCGGTAAAGCTGCAGAAGAGCGTGGTCAAAGTGAAGCGATTGCGAGGAACTTAAGAGAAATGGCCGGCTTAACTGTCCCTATTATTTGTATTGTGATCGGTGAAGGAGGTAGTGGAGGTGCACTAGGCATCAGTGTTGGTGATCGCATCTTGATGTTAGAGAACTCAACATACTCCGTCATCTCACCAGAGGGTGCGGCTGCTTTACTTTGGAAGGATTCCAATTTAGCACAAAAAGCTGCAGAATCGATGAGAATTACTTCTTATGACTTAAAAGAGTTAGAAGTTATTGATGAGGTTATAGAAGAAATTCAAGGTGGAGCTCATCGTGACATAACCAAACAATCAGAATTTATTTCAACGAATATTGAGACATATTTACAAGACTTAAAAGTTTTATCAGCTGAAGAATTGCTTGAGAAGCGTTGGGAAAAGTATAAACAGATTGGTGCAGTGACGACTGTTGTTCAATCATAAAAAGTGGAGCTGTTAATCAGCTCCGTTTTTATTTCCTTTAGAATGGCTTTTATCGATTTTTTGTTTTAAAATATGAAATACAGATGGAGATAGCAATGAGGTGAAAAAATGAAAGCAATAGGAGTACTAACAAGTGGTGGAGATGCTCCTGGTATGAATGCAGCTATACGATCAGTTGTTAGAAGTTGCATTTACCACGGTGTTAAAGTATATGGAATCTATTATGGTTACCAAGGTCTAATTGAAGGAGAAATTAAAGAACTGACGATCGGATCTGTTGGTGATATTATTCAAAAAGGTGGAACTATGTTATATTCCTCTCGATCAGAGGAGTTTAAAACACCAGAAGGTCAAAAGAAAGCGATTGAGCAATTAAAGAAGTTTGAAATTGATGGTCTTGTCGTAATCGGTGGAGACGGATCGTTCCGTGGTGCGAAAAAATTAACTGAACAAGGTTTTCCTTGTATTGGTGTACCTGGTACGATTGATAATGACATTCCTGGTACTGATTTTACCATTGGGTTTGACACAGCACTTAATACGGTTATACAAGCAGTAGATAAGATTAGAGATACGGCAACTTCTCATGAGCGTGTTTATGCGATCGAAGTCATGGGAAGAGATGCAGGTGATTTAGCACTTTGGGCTGGATTAGCAGGTGGTGCTGAAAGTATTTTAATACCTGAGCGTGAATCTAGCTTTGATGAGGTCATTGAAAAGATAAAGCGTGGTCATGAAAGAGGTAAGCGTCATAGTATCATCATGGTAGCAGAAGGTGTAGGAAGTGCGGTTGATTATGCTGATCAAATCAATGAGAAATTAGACCTCTCAACACGTGTTACCGTTCTTGGGCATACACAACGTGGTGGCTCGCCTACAGCTACTGATCGTGTGTTGGCAAGTCGCTTAGGAGCTTTTGCTGTTGACTTGTTAATCAACGGAAAACAAGGCAGAATGGTAGGTATAGAAAATAACCAATTAATCCATCATGATATTATTGAAGCATTAGAACAACAACACAATATTGATGATGGCCTCTATCAATTATCTAATCAACTTTCAATATAAGAACATATATACTTAGGAGGAAACACCCATTATGAAGAAAACAAAAATAGTATGTACAATTGGACCGGCGTCAGAGTCAGTAGAGACACTTAAAGAGCTAATCGATGCTGGAATGAATGTTGCGAGGCTCAATTTCTCACACGGAGATTATGAAGAGCATGGTGCTCGTATAAACAACATTCGCCAAGCAGCAAAAGAAAAAGGACAAACAGTAGCCATACTATTAGATACAAAAGGCCCAGAAATAAGAACTGGAATGTTTGCTGAAAAGGAAGTCGAATTAGTTGAAGGTTCAACTGTCTACTTAGCTATGGATGAGGTAGAGGGAACCCGAGAGCGCTTCTCTGTATCGTATCCAGGTCTTATTGACGATGTGGACCCAGGAGCTACTATCTTATTAGATGACGGACTAATCGGCCTTGAAGTTGTAAATATCAACAAAGAGCAAAATGAAATTGAAACGAAAGTCATGAATACGGGAATCATTAAAGATCGTAAAGGTGTTAATGTCCCAAATGTAAGCGTGAACCTACCTGGCATAACAGAAAAGGATGCGAATGATATTGTCTTCGGTATAGAACAGGGTGTTGATTTTATTGCGGCATCTTTTGTAAGAAGACCTTCAGATGTATTAGAGATTCGTGAGCTATTAGAGGAACATCAGGCAGATCATATCCATATCATTCCTAAGATTGAAAACCGTGAAGGTGTCGAAAATATTGAACAGGTTATTAAAGTTAGTGATGGAATAATGGTTGCACGTGGTGACCTAGGTGTTGAAATTCCAGCAGAGGAAGTTCCATTAGTACAAAAAGACCTTATTTATCAATGTAATGTAGCAGGTAAACCTGTGATTACCGCTACACAAATGCTTGATTCTATGCAGCGTAATCCTCGTCCAACTAGAGCAGAAGCTAGTGACGTAGCTAATGCGATTTTTGATGGAACCGATGCAATTATGTTATCTGGTGAAACTGCTGCTGGTGACTACCCGGTTGAAGCGGTAAGTACCATGAATAATATTGCAGTGTACACAGAACAGGCTTTAGAAGATCAAGGCTCATTTGTACAAGATTTAGGACAGTTAGATATGACGATTACAGATGCCATTAGTCATTCAGTAGCGAACCTGGCAGAGGACTTATCAGTAAAAGCCATCGTTACCCCGACTGAGAGTGGTAACACGGCAAGAACTGTTTCGAAATATCGTCCAAAAGCAAGTATTGTTGCGGTGACGTCACAAGAACATGTTAGCCGTCAGTTAAACCTTGTATGGGGAGTACATGCCATTCAGGGTAGTCGAGTTAATTCAACCGATGAAATGCTTGCACTAGCTGTTGAGAAAGGGTTAGAGACTGAACTCTTTCAACATGGTGACCGGGTTGTGATTACTGCAGGTGTACCTGTTGGCGAAAGTGGTACAACGAACTTAATTAAGGTGCATGTTGTTGGTAACATTGTTGCTAAAGGTCAAGGAATTGGAAAGTTTGGGGCTGCTGGTAAAGCAGTTGTAGCTAAAGATATAAAGGACTTAGAAAAGAATTTTAATGACGGTGATATTATTGTCACATATGGAACTGATAAGGATATGATGCCTTATATTGAACGTTCTGGAGGCGTAGTCGCTGAAGAAGGTGGACTAACAAGCCATGCAGCAGTGATCGGTTTAAACTTAGGCAAACCTGTTGTTGTAGGTGTTACTAAAGCAATGGATCAGATCCAAGATGGTGAAGAAATTACTATTGATCCAACCAATGGTAACATTTATCAAGGCCGAACAACGGTGATCTAGTTTAAGTCCTACTCATCTTGTACTGCTCGAAAGGAGCAATTCCGATGTTTCGTATTATATTTTTGCTGATTGTGATCGTTTCAGCAATAGAAATTGTGTTATTTATTTGGCTAGGCAATCTATTTAACGTTTGGTTTGTACTAGTTGGGATTATTCTAACTGGAATCTTAGGTGCTTTGCTTGCAAAGTATCAGGGGTTAGAAACGCTAAGGAGAGCCCAATTTGAGCTGGCTAATGGACGAGCCCCACGAGAAGAAATCTTTGATGGAATTGCCATTTTAATCGGGGCAATTGTCCTATTCACACCAGGTTTTTTAACCGACTTATTTGGGTTTCTGTTGTTAATTCCTTCTACTAGGAACCCAATCAAACGATGGGGACAGCGAATGATTTACTCCTTAATAAAAAGAGGATCAGTTACTGTTATTCGCCGATAAAGGTCAAAAGAGGCTGGGACATAACGAAGTGAAGAGTTGCTAAAGACGAACAATGAACTGGATTAGCGCAGGAAATATACGTAAACTCCTGGTCGGTGAAAACGCCACGTCCTGTGGCATTACCGACACTAGCACGTCCTGTGCGTCGCGGGAGGAAAGGCCAAGGTGAGACCCCACAGCGCGATAGCGCGAGGAGGCTCACGAGCCGCCCGCGGAAAGCGGAGTATATTTCCGAAGCGGGGTTGAACCAGTCGTTCGGATTTCTTTAGCCAAATCACTTTTGTCCCAGCCTCTTTTTATGTTACTTATCATTTAGTGACATATCTTTTAATGGCTAATAAGAAATCTGATCTTAGTAAAGAAACGATTAGGATCGTAAGGATTGGACTTAATACGATCCCTAATATACCAAAAGTTTTGATCAACACAAAAAGTAGAACTAGCACCACAAAAGGGTGAATACCTAAAGAAGACCCGATTAATTTTGGCTCTAAAATATTTCTCATAATAATGATAATGATCAAAAGGATACTTAATTGAATTGTTAAAGTAAATTGGTTATCAATAAATAGATAGAGAATCCATGGTATGAATATTCCACTAACTCCAATTAAAGGAATGATATCTAGGAACATAGCCACTAAGGCAATTGCTAGAGCGTGCTCGATATTAAAAATAACTAGGCCAACATAAACGATACATCCCGTGATTAAAATTAATAAAGCTTGAGCAAACAAATATTTTTTTATTAAATAATTACTTTCCGACTTTAGCTTTTGTATGAAAAGTAAGTTAGATTGAGGAATGCATGTTTTAATATAATTCATCCAGGTGGGCCCGTCTTTACTAATGAAATAAGTAGCAATTAAGATAAAAATGATGACATAACTATTTTGAATAAGACTACTTAACTGGCTCATAGAGGATTGCAAAAAGCCAACTAGCCAATTCTTACTCGCGTCTTTCATCGATTGTGTCATATCAGTCAATAACGATTTCATCATCTGCTGAGATTCAGGGTGAACGTTACTAGCGAAGTTTTCTAAGGTTTGATAGACTTGTTCAACTGTTTGTGTTGTATAAATTTCAACCTGTTCAAATAAGTCCTCTAAAATAGCTGGTGTCGTTGAGGTAAGGTATTGAAGCAGTTGAATGAATTCAACAACTGCTAACGAAATAACTGAAATAAAACTTATAAATAATAAACATAATACAAATAAGACTGATAATGCTCTGTTTCTTATTAATAATTTTTGAGTTGAGTTTACAATCGGATTAATCGAAATCGCTAACAAAAAACTAATTAAAATAGGTAGAAAGAATGAAAGTCCAAAATATAAAAGTAAGATCAAGCCTATTAAGGCACTGATTAATTTTAACAAATTAACATAATTAATTTCCATATTAAATGCTCCTAAGCTTGTCCATTTAAAAACGATAGAAAGTAGGGTCAACGTGTTATCAACATCTACATTATTTTTATTAATTTTATTAGGGCTAGGTTTTATAGCTAAAAATCAGGCTATTTTGATTGCTGTTTACATACTATTAGGAATTAAGTTGTTTAATTTAGAAGATCGTTTGTTACCTTTTGTTGAGGCTAAAGGGATATTTATTGGCGTGATTATTATTACCATAGCTGTGTTAGTTCCGATTGCTACGGGTGAGATAGGTTTCGCAGAATTATTCGATAGCATGAAATCGTATTATGCATGGATTGCTGTAGCATCAGGTGCTTTTGTAGCCTATGTTGCTAAGGATGGTTTAGATTTACTGGCTAATGAACCTCATTTAACAACGGCCCTAGTTCTTGGCACAATTTTAGGTGTCGTCTTCCTTCAGGGAGTAGCTGTCGGTCCATTAATTGGTGCAGGAATTGCTTATTTAGCGATGCAAACAGTAGATACCTTAATGCGTTTCTTCTCATAAGAGTGCTCCTAATCCAATGTTCTGTCTTATTGGAGTGATGATTCATCGTGACGTTTATGTATTTATTCATAATTAAGGAATGTATAATAACGAATATGCAAGGAATGATATATTTATGAATTTTATGGGAATAAATAGTTTCACTTTCATTTAAATTTTGTTTATAATGGGGATTGGGATATATAGTAGAAACTATGTAGATAGAAGTGTACATACACTAACTGAAATCATTATTCTAAAAAGGAGAGATTGTATGTCAAACACTAAAGGGCTTGAAGGTATTGTTGCAACAGAATCATCCATTAGTTCAATTATCGATGACAAATTAACTTATGTTGGTTATGACATTGATGATTTAGCAGAAAACTCTAGTTTTGAAGAAGTGGTTTATCTACTTTGGAACCTTAAGCTTCCTACAAAAGCTGAATTAGATCAGTTTAAAAATGAATTAGCTGAAAATATGGAAGTGCCTCAAGGAATTATCGACCACTTAAAATCATATGACTTAAAGACAGTACATCCAATGGCTGCGTTAAGAACAGCTGTATCAATGTTAGGTTTATATGATGATGAAGCTGATGAAATGAATGAAGAGGCAAACCGTCGTAAAGCGCTTCGTCTACAGGCTAAAATTTCTACGATTGTAACAGCTTTTGCTCGTATCCGTAAAGGTGAGGAACCAGTTTCTCCGAAGAAAGATTTAAGTTTTGCAGGTAATTTCTTATACATGTTAAATGGTAAAGATCCTGAAGCTATTGAAGAAGAAGCTTTCAATAAAGCACTTGTTTTACATGCTGACCATGAGTTAAATGCTTCAACATTCACGTCACGTGTTTGTGTGGCTACATTGTCTGATGTTTATTCAGGTGTTACAGCAGCAATTGGTGCACTTAAAGGGCCACTTCACGGTGGAGCGAATGAACGCGTGATGAAGATGCTTTCTGAAATTGGTGAAGAAGATAATGCCATTGATTACATCAAAGACAAGTTCGCTAAGAAAGAAAAAATCATGGGTATGGGGCACCGTGTTTATCGTCAAGGTGATCCACGTGCGAAACACCTAAGAGAGATGTCTAAACAATTAACAGAAATCACTGGTGAAACTAAGTGGTACAATATGTCTGTTAAAATTGAAGAGTTTATTAAAGAAGAAAAAGGATTACCAGCGAATGTAGACTTCTACTCAGCTTCTGTTTACCACAGCCTAGGTATTGACCATGACTTATTTACGCCGATCTTTGCAGTAAGTCGTGTATCCGGTTGGCTAGCACATATTCTAGAACAATACGCTGATAACCGTCTCATCCGTCCACGCGCTGACTACGTTGGACCTGGTAAACAACAATATGTACCTGTTGATGAAAGATAAGAATACCAAAAGCCGGGGTTACCGGCTTTTGTGATGTTCAACCCTTTGAAAATTGGCTCTGTTAAAGTTTAGTATTGTTGATTTAAAGAATAGCACTTAGTTGTTGTATGGTGAGAGCGAAGGTGGTGACTCCTGCGGGAACAGCACGAGCTGAAGATCCACTTGGGAAGTGCTTTTTCTTCCCAAGTTAGCTGAAGCCGTGCCCGCGGAAAGCGTCCACCGAAAGCGAAGCACCATAACAACAACGAACTTTAACAGAGCGTTAAAATTATAGAAATTTGTATGGAACTTATAGGAGGTTATGACATTGTCACAAGGAGAAAAAATCACAGTAGAAAACGGAAAGATGAATGTACCTAATCAAGCGATCATCCCATTTATTGAAGGTGATGGAACGGGGCCAGATATTTGGGCAGCAGCTTCTCGTGTGCTTGAAGCAGCAGTTGAAAAAGCATATAACGGTGAAAAAGGCATCGTATGGAAAGAGGTTCTAGCTGGTCAAAAAGCGTTCGACCAAACTGGTGAGTGGTTACCGGATGAAACATTAGAAACTATCCGTGATTATAAAATTGCTATTAAAGGTCCTCTAACAACTCCAATCGGTGGAGGAATTCGTTCATTAAACGTTGCCCTACGTCAGGAGTTAGACCTATTCACATGTTTACGTCCAGTACGTCACTTTGAAGGAGTACCATCTCCGGTTAAACGTCCTGAGGATGTTGATATGCAGATCTTCCGTGAAAATACAGAAGATATCTACGCAGGTATTGAGTGGCAAGAAGGTACTGAAGAAGTTGGTAAAGTCATCGATTTCATCCGTAACGAAATGGGTGTTGATAAGATTCGTTTTCCTGAAACATCAGGAATTGGGATTAAGCCAGTTTCTAAAGAAGGTACAGAGCGTTTAGTTCGTTCTGCAATCGAATATGCACTTAATGAAGGTAAGAAGAGTGTTACACTTGTACACAAAGGTAACATTATGAAATTCACTGAAGGTGCATTTAAAGCATGGGGTTACGACCTTGCAGAGCGCGAATATGGTGATAAAGTCTTCACTTGGAATGAATACGATCAAATTGTTGAGGAAAAAGGTCGTGAAGCAGCAGACCAAGCTCAAAATGAAGCGGAGGAAGCAGGCAAAATCATCATTAAAGATGCCATTGCTGATATTTTCCTACAACAAATCTTAACTCGTCCTAAAGAGTTTGATGTTGTTGCAACCATGAACCTAAATGGTGACTATATTTCAGACGCATTAGCTGCTCAAGTTGGTGGAATTGGTATCGCTCCTGGTGCTAACATCAACTACGAAACAGGTCATGCGATTTTTGAAGCAACTCATGGTACTGCTCCTAAATATGCAGGCATGGATAAAGTAAACCCATCATCAGTAATTCTCTCTGGTACATTAATGCTTGATCACCTAGGTTGGAGAGAAGCTAGTGAGTTAATTCATAAGGCTATGGATAAAACTATTAGTGAGAAAGTGGTTACTTATGACTTTGCACGTCTTATGGACGGTGCAACTGAAGTTAAAACTTCTGAGTTTGCTGATCAATTAATTAAGAATATGGATTAATCCTTTAAAAAGGTTTGAGGAGGAGATCAATGACTATTAAGCGTAGAAAAGTATCAGTGATAGGTGCGGGTTTTACTGGTGCTACAACGGCTTTAATGACTGCCCAAAAAGAACTAGCTGATGTCGTACTAGTTGATATTCCGGACATGGAAGATCCAACTAAAGGTAAGGCACTAGATATGCTTGAGGCTAGCCCTGTACAAGGGTTTGACTCTAACATTATTGGTACTTCTAATTACGAAGATACAGCTGGTTCGGATGTAGTTGTCATCACGGCAGGCATTGCAAGAAAACCTGGTATGAGTCGCGATGATTTAGTAGCAACTAATGCAAAGATCATGAAAAGTGTTACGAAAGAAGTCGTTAAGTATTCACCAGAGTGTTATATCATTGTCCTTACAAACCCTGTAGATGCGATGACTTACTCAGTATTTAAAGAGTCTGGATTCCCTAAAAACCGAGTGATTGGTCAATCAGGTGTTCTAGACACTGCTCGCTTCCGTACGTTCGTCGCACAAGAGCTTAACGTCTCTGTTAAAGATGTAAACGGCTTTGTATTAGGTGGCCATGGTGATGATATGGTACCGATGCTACGCTATTCATTTGCAGGTGGAATTCCACTTGAGAAGCTTATTTCTAAAGAGCGTTTAGATGCTATTGTTGAACGGACACGTAAAGGTGGCGGAGAAATTGTTGGCTTATTAGGTAATGGTTCAGCATATTACGCACCGGCTGCTTCCATTACAGAAATGGTCGAAGCAATCTTAAAAGATCAGCGTCGTATTCTTCCTTCAATTGCTTACCTTGAGGGTGAGTATGGTTATAGTGATATGTACCTTGGTGTTCCTACCATTTTAGGTGGAAATGGCCTTGAGGAAATTATTGAACTAGACCTAAATGAAGAAGAGAAAGCACAGTTAGATAAATCTGCTGACTCTGTTAAAAGTGTGATGAAAGTACTAGCAGATAACGAATAAAATCCATATTAAAACCACTCGCTTATAAGCGAGTGGTTTTGTATTGGTTAAGATCATATAACAGGAATTGATTTTGTCCTAACCTTATATATTGAAAAAGTGTATTAAATGGAAGGTGGAAATATTTACACCACCACATTTGAAATAGAACCCAATGATGTCATCAAAGTTTGTATTGACCAATACTATTCTAACGCTTATTAAATGATTAAGGATTTTCTCACCAACCATACTATGGGTAGATCATGAGAGTAAAGGGTGGTTCGTATGTATTTTGAACAAAATCACAACTTTAAAACTGGAGACGAAGTTTACGTATTATATCGTAATCCCAATGACCATGACCAGGCGAGAGTATTTGAAGGTATTGTAAAAGAGGATCCTAATCAGGCAGAGGAAATGGGTGTTATATTTAACAATGAGTTTCATTCCGTAGATGAAAATATAGCACTTTTTCCAACAGAAATAGAGGCAATGAGAGCTTTTAATTATTATTTTGGAGAAGATGGGAATTTATATAGCTAATAATAAATAATCGGGAATGTGCATTCTCATGCAATTCCCGATTAATTAGGTTAGGATAAACGTATTCCGGTTCGTTCAATTTCAATGTTGTAATTAACCTCAATTTCGATGTCTGGGAACATTTCCTGCCAGTTTTCTTTAGTTCGAATATGTTCGTCCCAGAACTTGGAGTGTTTACCTCTAACGAATTCACCAATCCCGAATATATCGGAACCATCTTCTTGTAGTTGGTCTAGTAAATTTGTCGCGGATTTTTCTGCCACTTTAGCGATTTCCTCCTCTAAACTCCTAAGGTATTCAGGGTCATCTTGGATTCCTTGTTCAACCTTGTTCTCCTCTTCAATAAATCCTTTAGATGTTACATCGAAATGTACGTATGGTTTTCCATCTTTAATCTCAACTTGAATATCACTTTTTCGAGTTTGGCTACGATACATAAATACACCATCATCATTTGGTAATTCAGTGGCAATTGTGTATCCACCTGGATTTTCTGCCACCATGGACATATAAGTGCCAATTTGTAGAGGAGTTGTTTTCCCAACCATCCTATTATCGATAAAATATGCCATCCCATTTATTTGAATATTACCATCAGACATCACTTTTATATGAGGTAAAATTCCTTCCTTACCACTACGAGAAGATGAAATCCAGAAGAAACCCATGTACTCTTTAGGAAACTTTCCGAATTCAACAGTATTATTCATCGTCTCTGCAAGATATAAGGATGGAACCTCTTCTAAGGGAGGAGCCGCGTGAACGGCCTCTTCAGCCCTTCCATGATGAACCAACATCCATGCTGTTCTTCTGGCCTCATGATTTCTTTTAAAAAAATCATTTATATCTGCTAAACCCGATTTAGCAACCTCCTCAGATATGATGACTAACTGTAAGTGGCCTAGATACAGTTCTTGAGCTATTTGTTGTTGAAGGTTTTGAATCGCATCGTCGACTGTGTGACCAATTACCTCGACAATCCATACCTTCTCCTCTGAGGTTCCACCACTACCACCACTGGGTCCAAGGGGAATTCTACCTGGTACGGCAATCTGAACAGTCAGCTTTATTCTTTGGGTATCAATTGGAAAACCTTGTTCAGGGTGGGTAACTTCTGATTCGGTAAATGATTCTTCTTCCTCTTTAGTTAAATAATCAATACCAATCCCCAAAATGATTGCCCTTTCCTCAATTTCAGATCTATCCCAACATCCTGTTAAAACCAGGGAAAAGGATAACAGAGCAAGAATTGACACCAATAATCTCATGAAGGTGTTCCTCCTTTTACCTTGTAGCCTTTAACTTTGGCTACAATGAAAAGTAGTACTGGTACACCTAGTGTTAAGAATAAGGCATTATTGGCAATATAAGTTCCAAGTAGATCGTAAAGATGCAAAATGTCATTAGGCCAAAGAGCAATCAAAAAAACTACTGGATAAATGAAAATGGATACCTTTACTTGACTTTTCCATTTAAACAGCTCTCTTAGTACACGAACAGCAAAATAGTAAGTAGCAAAAACAGTTGTAAAGGCAGCGACAATCCACGCGATCAATAAAAATGCATCAATTCGTTGGAAGATTTCAGCAGGAAATCTAATCAGCCTTCCTAAAACAAGGGTCGGCCACGTCATATCACGTACCTCATTCACTCCAAATACAGCCAAGACGAATGAAACAGTCATGATTAAAACAAGCGCTGAAATTAACCAGCCCCAAACTCCAGCCTTCATCGCATCTAATGGTTTTCTCATAAATGGGATAATAACTGAGATAATGATAAAATTTTGCATGACTTGAGTTACAACAAGTCCACCTTGAGCAATATTATAATATGAAGCCTCATTACCTAAAATCGGCATAATATTAACCCAATCCACATCAGTTAGTGACATTAATAGAATAAACATAATAGGTGCTACTGTTAACGGTATATAGAAATAATGAATATAAGCAAAAGTAGTTGGTGCATGAAAACTCGCTGTTACAAATAGAAGCCCTAATAAAAGGATTGAAACATGGATTGGTGTATCAGTTAATAAAGCACTTTTGATAATTTCACCAAAGTGTCTGGACTCAAGTCCAGTGATGATAATAGCATAAATAGCTAAGAGAAATACCAGGAATTTTCCAAATCGTCCTAACAGTAATTCACTATAACCAACAATCGTCTGCTTGGGAAAAATCTTCCCTAAATAAGTGATCAGTAAAATGCCAAATAATATTAATAATGCCCCAAATAGGCTGGCCGTAGGTGAAGCTGTTTTGGCATAATCAATAACCATACGGGGCATTCCAAGAATCGCTATACTTACTGACGTACTGATTAGAATCATTGTAAATTGAAGTACAGTAATATCTCGTTTGTTATCCATCCTCATTCCCCCGATTTTCCTTGGGACCTAAAACATTCTTTTTCTTAATATTATTTTTTTCAGAAAGCCTTTTGGTATTGTGTGTGTGTAACTCTTCTGGTCGCTTCTTTAACCATTTCAGTGGCGAACGAAAAATAGAATCTTTGAAACCTTGCCAATCTGTCGGTGCGACAGGGCTTAAATAGGGTACACCAAAACTTCTTAAAGAGAGCATATGGTTAATAATGAACATGGCACCAACAGCTAGCCCCAAAAGCCCTAGTGAACCAGCTAGAATAATTAATGGGAATCTAAGTAACCGAAAGGCTACTGCAGCGTTATAAGCTGGGGTAGCAAATGAGCCGATGGTTGATAACGCGATAATTACAACGGTAATTGGTGACACAAATCCTGCCTCAACAGCAGCTTGTCCAATGACAAGCACACCAACAATGGAGATCGCGCCCCCAACTTGTTGTGGCATTCTTACAGTTGCTTCTCGTAATACTTCCATTGCTATCTCCATAAGCAGGACTTCTAAGAATACAGGAAATGGCACACCTGACCTTCCGCTAGTAACAGCTACAGCAAATTGTGCTGGAATTAGCTCGGGGTGAAAGGCCAAGATTGCGACATATAAAGACGGAAAATAGAGAGAAAAATTGAGGGCAAGGAAACGGATAATTCTAACAAAGCTAGACATAAGTGCCCGTTCGTTGTAATCTTCTGGTGTATGATAAAATTGATTAAGAGTTGCAGGACATACAAGTGCAAGAGGAGATCCGTCCATCATGATGACAACCCGCCCCTCGACAAGATTTCCTACTGCGCGATCAGGTCGTTCAGTAAACACGATCTGAGGAAACGGGGACCGAGGATTGTCTTGAATATATTGTTCGATATAACCGGTATCTAATATTTTGTCAGTATCAATCTGTTGAAGTCTTCTTTTTACTTCATCAACTAACTCCTGATTTGTCGTTCCATCTATATACCCGACGACAACTTTTGATTTGGTCATTTCACCGATTTCCATATTTTCCAAACGCAAGTCCGGAGTAGGAAGACGAGATCTTAATAGAGATATATTGGTTTGGAGATGTTCGATAAAACCGTCTCGAGGACCACGAATAACTTGTTCCCCGTCTGGTTGGTCTACACTCCGTTTATCAACCTCTTCAACGGCAAATAGCAAAGCTTCTTTCATTCCATCAATTAATAAGACAGCTTTGCCTCTAAGAATTCCATCAATAATTTGGTCGATTTGAGTAACAGTTTGACCTTCAGCATTATAAATTACTTGATTAAGTAATATATTAGGTGAATCCTTGATTACATCTTCTTTATTAGGCTCAAAGTTCATAAGAGGCTTAATAATATCTTTGTTAATCGTATCTTTGTTAACTAGTGTACTTAAGTACATAATGACTGCTTGATGCTTACCTATAAATTTAAGATCACGTTGAACAAAATCTAGATCATTCTTCAAGACTTGATTGATTTCCTGAACAGTCGGATCAATGTTCTTTTGTGTCTCTTTCTTCTTTTTGTCTTCTAGAGTTTTACTTGGAGGAGCAGTATGTATCTTATTCTTTTTAGAACGTCTAAAAAACATCAGATTCCCCCCTTTTTATCTTTATAGAATGTCCAGAGAGCTAACTGTTATTCACTTATATGTACCTGTTGTTATCTTATAAAAATGATAAGAACCCTCACTAAAATTAACGGTTTATCAACATAAAACGAATAAAAAAGCACATCATAAACGAAAGTGGAAATGGAAAGTATGTGTATCAAGATGAGGAACAAGAAGAGATAAAGGAGTTTATGCATAACCATTTAGAACATTATTTTCCCGAAGCTAAATTTGAGTATTTTGTTTAATAATACGGCAACAATCTAATAACAGGTTGTTGCCGTATTTTTAATGGAATTATTTTATGATCATGACCGCACAATTAGCTCTTTTAGCTACTTTGTGACTGACACTACCTAACACTAACTCTTGAAACCGATTGCGCCCCCTACTTCCAACAACAACAAGATCGAAGTTATTCTCATTAGCGTGTTTAACAATTGAAGGACCTGGTTCTCCGTGTAAAAACTCAATTTCATATTTAATATCAGCGTTCTCAATTTTTTCGACACTTGGACGAACTAGTTGCTTTCTTTGTTCCTGCACACCAAGAGTGTTCCAGTTTTGCAGAACGTCCGATTTTGAGTCCTCTGATACGTAGACGACATGGATAACAGTTTTTGGATTGCATTTAGCAATCTCTATGGCTTCTTCTGTTGCACGTACCGCAAATTCTGAACCATCAGAAGCTAATAATATCTTGTTGAACATCTAATGATCCCTCCTTTTAATGACTGCTTAATTTATCTTTCATTTTATTTACTAATAAGGTGCTGGCTTCATTCATTCCGGTAATTTCAACTTCAGTCCCATTATCATTAAATTTGTTAACGATCTTTTCCATAGCTGCAACTGCTGAATCATCCCATATATGTGCGTGAGTGAAATCTAACTTAATAGAACTAAGACCTTCTTGATAATCAAATTTGTCAATCATTTCTGTTACTGAAGCAAAGAATAGTTGACCTGTTATCACGTAAGTTCTAACTTGGTCCTGTTTATTGAAGTGGCTGTCTACATCCACTTTTGAGATCTTGGAGACAAAGAAAATAGCACTTAATAAAATCCCAGCGAATACCCCAATTGAAAGGTCATGCGTATAAACGACTACCACCACTGTTACAATCATAACTATAGAATCTGTTCGAGGTACAACACGTAAGTTTCTAATTGAACTCCAATCAAAGGTACTAATGGACACCATAACCATAACGGCAGCCAAAGCAGCCATTGGAATCTGAACAACAATATTCCCAGTCAGTATAATTAACAAGATTAAGACGATTCCTGCTACGAGTGAGGACAACCGACCTTTACCACCAGATTTAACATTAATTACAGATTGTCCAATCATTGCACAACCAGCCATTCCACCAAAAAAACCAGCTGTTATATTAGCTACACCCTGCCCTTTACTTTCCCTATTTTTATTACTATCTGTATCTGTCATATCATCAACAATGGAAGCAGTTAGTAAAGATTCAAGAATCCCGACCACTGTTAAAGCTAAGGCTGTTGGAAAAATAATAGATAGTGTTTCAAGATTTAGAGGGATCTCGGGAAATAGAAAAACAGGTAATGTTTGTGTCAATGTTCCCATATCACCAACCGTATAAACATTTGTTCCAGAAAACATCGTAAAAGTGGTTATTATGACAATGGCTACGAGTGTTGAAGGAATTGCTCTAGAAATGTAAGGAAAGAGATAAATAATAACCAGTGTAGCTGCGGCAAGGGCCAATACGACCCAATCCTGTTCAAAAATATAAGGAATTTGTGACATGAAAATGAGTATGGCTAATGAGTTTACAAATCCAACCATGACTGAGCGTGGAATAAATTTCATGAAACGGGCCAATTTTAAATAGCCAAATACTATTTGCAAAATACCAGTTAAAATCGTAGCCGCCAGTAAATACTGGAGCCCATATTCTGCAACTAGATCCACCATTAATAGAGCCATTGCTCCAGTTGCTGCTGAAATCATACCAGGTCTTCCACCTACAAATGCAATGACGACTGGTATGAGAAATGAAGAGTATAGTCCTACCATTGGGTCCACGCCAGCAATAATCGAAAAAGCAATCGCTTCAGGAATAAGTGCGAGCGCTACTACAAGTCCTGCAAGTACGTCCCCTTTTATATTTCCAAACCAATGATGTTTAACTGTATTCACAGTAAGATCCCCTTTTTATATAGTTTCAGTAATTAGTTTGACTAAAGGGACGACTAATATGACCAGAAAATAAAATTCTATAAATTAGACGGCCAAAGATCAATTACCACTGGATGATGACTAGACAGATATCCTTGGAAATAAACAACCATAAAATATAACAGAACACCTTAGAATGATTTAGGCTAAAATGGCATAATTATAAAATTACCTGTAAACATCGATGGGGTAAGGGTTGTTTGTTAATTTCATGTAAAGTCTGAGTCCTGCCTATTGCTTATTTGACAGATAATTATGTACAATTAGTAAAAAGAATTGAGAAGAACCTGGATAATAATGACAAACTATATGTAATTAGGAGAGAGAAGACATGGCTACAAAGGTATTAATTGTCGATGACGAGGAATCCATTACAACATTAATTGATTATCATTTGCAGCAAACAGGCTATCGTACTCAAGTTGTGCATGACGGTGAAGAAGCATTAGACCAGTTAAATAATCAACATTTTGACTTAGCTGTTTTAGATTTGATGCTACCTAATAAAAGTGGATTAGAGATTTGTGAAATGATCCGTAATCAGGGAAATAATATACCGATTATCATGTTAACAGCTAAAGGTGAAGAAGAAGATAAGATTAAAGGGCTTAACGTTGGGGCAGATGATTATGTTACCAAACCATTTAGCCCAAAGGAATTAATTGCAAGAGTTGATGCGGTTTTGAGAAGGATTCCCCGTTCAGATAATGAATCTGATCTCATTAAATTTAGAGGCATCGAAATTAATACTCAATATTACGAAGTCTTTAAAAACGGAAAATCTATTGAATTTACTAGAAAAGAATTTGAACTATTGGTCTATATGGCAAAACAGATCAACAAACCGATTAAACGCGATACGATTTTAAAAGATATTTGGGACTTTGAATATGTTGGAGATACTCGTATTGTAGATGTGCATATTAGTCATCTTCGTGAAAAGTTAGAAGATGACCCAAAAAAACCGACACTCATCAAAACAGTAAGAGGTGTTGGGTATAAAATTGAGGGATAGTATGAAAAACATTGCGGAAAAAAGAACCATTTACGTTTATATTGTGTTAAGTGTTGTGTTTCTAATAGTGATTGGTGTCATTTTTAACCAAATAGGTAGGCATTACCTTGTTAATTCTCATGAAGATCAACTGTTATCTGAAGGAGGGTATATTTCTGAACGAATTGCCAGTGAAGGTGAAGGTGTCAACCAAATACAAAGCGAATTAACCTACTTTCATGATCATTTTAATGTCGATTTATTTTATCAACATTTAGAGGATCAACAACTAATACATACATTTACAGATGGCATGAACATTCCCCAAGAGTTACGATCTGAATCACCATATTTGGATGAAGTGGTGCTATTTAATCAACGCTTAGTGACCTCGTTTGCTTTAGATGATGGGGCTTATTTAACAGTCATATCAGAGCCATTACCACTAGATTCTCTTAGTTCAACAGTATGGTGGAGCGTCTTTTTCTTCTCCATTTTTGTGGTTGTTTTACTTTGGAGTTTTGGCTCTCGGTTATACGATAGTTATGTTAAACCAGTCCGAAAAGCTGCCGACACGACAAAAGCATTAGTAGAAGGTAATTATAAAGCAAGGATTCATGATGCCCCATATGGAATAGCTTCACAATTAAGTCAATCGATTAATCGGTTGGGTCGTTATTTAGAATACATCACTTCAAAGTATGAGAATCAGAATGTTCGACTAAAGACAGTTGTTAATAATATGGAAAGTGGTGTTTTACTAATTAATGAACGAGGATATACTCGTTTAGTTAACGATGCTTTTCTTCAACAATTTTCATTAAAAGCAAACCTCTTTATTGGTCAAATCTATTATGAGGTGATTGACCATCAAGAATTAAATGATGTGATTCAGGAAGCTATATTTAAAGAGAAGAAAAAACAAGTAACCATTCAATTAGAAGGTGATCGATATGTGGAAGCTTATCTCGCCCCGATTAATGACCATGATCAGAATTGGAAAGGTGTCGTTATTGTTTCTCATGAGATTACCGAAATCAAACGTTTAGAAAGAGTACGCAAGGATTTTATTGCTAATGTTTCTCACGAATTAAGAACACCAATAACTTCTATACAAGGATTTGCAGAGACGATTTTAGAAGATAATGAATTAGAGGACGACAAGCGCGAACAGTTTCTTAAAATTATTAAGAAAGAAAGCAAGCGGCTAAATATACTAGTTCAAGATTTATTAGACTTATCCGTCATAGAAAAGGAAGATTTTGTCCTTAAAAAATCAAGGTTCTCTGCTGCTAAGTTAATGAACGATGTTATGGCAATCATGCATGAGTCAATCGAAGAAAAACAACTTAACTTATCCGTTAAAGTTGATGATGATTTAACTATTTATGCTGACTATTATCGGTTGTATCAATTAGTTCTGAACTTACTATCCAACGCTATTCAATATACAAACGAGCAAGGCGAAATTTCCTGGGAAATTGAACAAGAAAATCAATATGTCGCCCTAAAAGTCAGCGATACAGGTATTGGAATCCCTAAAGAAGACCAACCTAGAATATTTGAACGCTTCTACCGTGTTGATAAAGGAAGAAGTCGCAATTCTGGTGGTACTGGACTAGGCTTATCGATTGTTAAGCATATTGTTGAGGCTCATGATGGAAACATTGAGATTGATAGTGCTGAAGGAAAGGGTACTAAGATCACTGTTTACCTACCACAAATAGATGACTAATTTTTTTGTTATAATAGAAACAGTAATCATAGGAAAGTAAAAAGAGGTGTTTCGCTTGTCAGATGATTTAATATTAATTGATGGTAATAGTATCTTGTATCGATCATTCTTTGCATTACCTTTATTAAGTAATGATCAAGGGGTGTATACTAATGCCGTGTTTGGGTTTACTAAGATGTTATTAAAAGTGTTAAAAGAAAATGATCCTTCTCATGTGCTCGTTGCTTTTGATGCTGGTAAGACAACATTTAGGCATGAAACGTATAAAGAATATAAAGGAGGTAGGCAAAAAACACCTCCAGAGTTATCAGAGCAATTTCCTATTATGAGAGAGTTGTTAGATGCATTTGGGGTTAAATATTATGAATTAGATCAATATGAAGCGGATGATATTATTGGTACGATCGCCAAACAAGCTAACGAATCAAATCTCAAAACAACCATCTATTCTGGAGATAAAGACTTGTTACAATTAGCCTCAGAACATACGACTGTTTCTTTAACCCGAAAAGGAATTTCAGAGATTGAAGAGTATACACCTTCGTCATTAAAGGACCGTATGGAAATATCTCAAGATCAAATTATTGATCTAAAAGCCTTAATGGGAGATAAATCAGATAATATTCCCGGAGTTCCTGGAGTTGGTGAAAAAACGGCTATCAAATTGTTGAAACAATTTGGTACACTTGAGAATATTTATGAAAATATTGATGATGTAAGTGGCAAGAAGCTAAAGGAAAATTTAATCGCTCATAAAGATGATGCCCTTATGAGTAAGGAATTAGTAACAATCAATCAAGAGTCACCTGTTGAGCTGACTCTTGAAGACTTAGCTTATGATGGTTATCAAGCTCATGATGTTGTTTCAGCATTTAAAGCTTATGGTTTTCAGTCTTTAATGAATCAGGTTGAAGGTGAAGAAACTGAAGTAGAGCTTGAAGAGATAGATTATGAAGTAGTTGGTCAAATTAATAAGGACATGCTTCATGGTGAAGACAATATATTAATAATGGAAATGTTATCGGATAATTATCACCTTGGTGATATTATTGGATTTTCTCTTATTAATAAACAAGGAAAGTATTTTATACCGACTGAAGTAGCCACTGAATCAGATTCATTTAAGTCATGGCTGACCGACGAGTCGAGTTCGAAAATAGTTTTCGACCAAAAAGGTTTGAGCGTGGCTTTAAAATGGCGTGGATTGAATGTGAAAGGAATCACCTTTGATTTACAACTGGCTTCTTATATCGTTAACCCCTCTAATAGTGATCATGACCTTCCTGCTATTGCTAATGGGTACGGAATCACTGATGTCTCTTATGACGAAGAGGTTTATGGAAAGGGTGCAAAGCAACAAATTCCTCCTGAAGACACTTATCAAGAACATGTTGTAAGAAAGGGAATTGCTGCACAGAAACTCTATGATCGTTTAACCGATGAGCTAAAGAATAATGAACAAGAAGATCTTTACTATCAGCTTGAAATGCCATTATCCGAAGTTTTAGCTGATATGGAATTTAAAGGTGTGAAAATCGATGTTGATCGGTTAAATGATATGCGTGAGGAACTACAGGGACGATTGGAAGCTATAGAACAAAAAATTTATGAGTTAGCTGGTGGATCATTCAATATCAATTCACCTAAGCAATTAGGTAAAGTGTTGTTTGAAGATTTACAGCTACCTGTTATAAAAAAGACGAAAACAGGCTATTCAACATCAGCTGATGTATTAGAAAAATTGCAGCATGAACATGAGATCGTCGAACAAATTTTATTATATCGTCAGTTAGGTAAGCTACAATCTACTTATCTTGAAGGTTTATTGAAAGTGGTCCACAAAGATACTCATAAGATTCATACACGCTTTAATCAAGTTTTAACACAGACTGGAAGACTTAGCTCGATTGAACCTAACCTTCAGAACATTCCAATTCGCCTTGAGGAAGGACGAAGAATAAGACAAGCTTTTGTTCCTTCTAATCCAGGCTGGGTTATGCTAGCTGCAGATTATTCTCAAATCGAGCTTCGTGTACTGGCTCATATTGCTAAGGATGAGAAATTAATTGAAGCCTTTAATGAAAATAAGGACATTCACACACAAACAGCTATGGACGTTTTCGGTGTTAAAGAGGATGACGTTAATGACCTTATGCGAAGACAGGCCAAAGCTGTAAACTTTGGAATTGTTTATGGTATTAGTGATTATGGGTTAAGTCAGAGTTTAGGGATTACTAGAAAAGAAGCGGGACAGTTTATTAATAAGTATTTTGAAAGTTATCCTGGTGTAAAAGCTTATATGGATGAGATTGTCCAGCAAGCAAAACGTGATGGTTATGTTGAAACGATGATGAACAGACGTCGTTATTTACCAGACATTAATAGTCGTAACTTTAATAAGCGTAGTTTTGCTGAGAGAACTGCTATGAACTCCCCTATTCAAGGGAGTGCAGCAGATATTATTAAAAAAGCCATGCTTGATGTCATCCGTGATTTAAAAGCCAGTAATCTTGAAGCAAATATGCTGCTCCAAGTCCATGATGAATTAATCTTTGAAGTGAAAGAAGAAGACGTCAAAGAGTTGGAACAATTAGTACTTCGTGCGATGGAGCAGACGATCCAATTATCTGTCCCACTAATTGTGGATGCATCGTATGGAAGCACTTGGTATGATGCAAAGTAAGAGGGGAAGAGAAAAACGATGCCAGAGTTACCAGAAGTAGAAACAGTTAGACGAACTTTAGAACCTATTATTAAAGGTAAAGCTATTCAACAAGTTAACATCCTTTACCCGGGAATTATCAAAGAGCCTGATGATGCTGAAGCATTTGCTCATCGTTTAGTTAAGCAGCGATTCGGATCAATTGGTCGCTTAGGTAAATTCTTATTGTTTTACTTGGATGACGATGTGTTGATTTCACACTTAAGAATGGAAGGAAAATATGGTGTCTTTGAAAAGGATGAACCATATGATCATCATACACATGTCATTTTCCGGTTAGATGATGGCCAAGAACTTCGTTATCGTGATGTACGTAAATTTGGAACAATGCATGTCAAAACGATTGGTGAAGAATTTAGTACAGCTCCCTTAAATAAGCTTGGTTTAGAGCCCTTTAGCGATGCCTTTACACCTGAATACCTACATGACCATCTTCAAAAAACAACACGATTGATCAAACCGACCTTACTTGACCAATCGATCGTTACAGGTTTAGGGAATATCTATGTCGATGAAGCGTTATTTAAGAGTCGTATTCACCCAGAGCGCGTGGCAAAAACGTTATCATTAAAGGAATGTGAAAAACTACAACAATCCATTGTACAAGTAGTGACTGAGGCCGTAGAGCAAGGAGGAACATCGATTCGTTCTTACCTTAATTCATTGGGGGAAATTGGGATGTTCCAACTAAAGCTAGCTGTATATGATCAAACGAATCAGCCTTGTAAAGAATGTCAAACACCTATCGTCAAGATTAAAGTAGGGGGGAGAGGAACCCATTTTTGCCCAAATTGTCAACCGATTGGGTCATAAACACAGGAATTAAGCTCTTTTCATAAGATATCTTGAATCGCTTATGGAAGGAGCTTTTGCTGTGCTTGATTTAATCTTCCTGACGTTATTGTTAAGTTTTGCCGTAAGTTTCGACAGTTTCTTTTTCGGATTAACCTATCGCATCCGTTCAATCACGGTTAAGAAAACAACGGTACTCATGATTGGTGTGTTTACGTCTGTCAGCTTTTTACTTGGAGGTTGGGCTGGCGAGTTCGTTAAATTTATCATGCCTTTCATTTCTCATATATTAGGTGGCTTGATTTTTATAGCTATTGGTTTATGGGTCATATGGCAATGGATAGAGGACCAAAAAGAAAAAGTACGTTATTACTACCCAATCGAGAATGTTACATTTAATTTTAAGACGATTTGGGAAATATTAAAACAACCACAGATTGCTGACCGTGATCGCTCTGGATCTATTACCGGTATGGAATCTGTCGCAGTTGCAATTGCTTTATCATTAGATTCATTTGCAAGCGGCATAGGCGCAGCCTTTATTGAACTTCCATCATTAGTCGTAGCCTCTGTTGTTGGGTTATCTTCTATGTTCTTCTTACTTTGTGGTAGTGGATTAGGTAAATGGATGCACCGATTTGCTTGGATCCACCCATTATCATTTATTCCAGGGTTAATACTTATAAGTTTAGGAATTTGGAATTTTATAAGGTAGGCGATTAAATTGACACTAGTTATTGGATTAACAGGGAGTATAGCAACAGGAAAATCAACGATAGCCAAAATGTTTAGGGAATGGGAGATTCCTGTCATCGATGCTGATTATATCTCAAGAGAAGTGGTCGAAGTAGGAGAGAAGGCGTATAAACGAATTGTCGACCATTTTGGTAAGGAGATCTTAAATAAGGACGACACCATCAATCGCGAAAGGTTGGGTCAGGTCGTTTTTCAGGATGAAAGCGAACGAAAACAATTAAATGCGATCATTCATCCAGAAATTAGAAAAAAGATGCTACAGCAAAGGGATCGATACATTGAGAAAGACGAAGAGGTTGTCGTCCTAGATATTCCCTTACTTTTTGAAAGTGATTTATTTCATTATGTGGAGAAGGTTCTAGTCGTTTATGTTGATCCAGAAATACAATTACAGCGATTAATGGAACGCGACGAGAGTACAGAAGAAGAGGCTAAGAAAAGAATTAACGCACAAATTCCGATTATTAAAAAGAAAGAACGGGCAGATGCGATTATTGATAATGGTGGCACGATCAAGGAAAGTCGTCAGCAACTTAAGGTACTACTATATAACTGGGGAGTCAAACGAAATTTAGCATAACCCTCCTCTTATAACAAATAATTTTTTATCTTAAATTGTCATAAAAAAACTAACCTATATCCGTTAAATGTGTTATACTATTTTTGAGATTTTAAATAAAGAGTATAACATTAATGGGTAGGGGGAATCTAAATGAGTGTAACACGTATTGCAATAAATGGATTTGGTAGAATTGGAAGAATGGTTTTTCGTCGAGCAATGAAAGATAATCAACTAGAAGTCGTAGCAATTAATGCTAGCTATCCAGCTGAAACGTTAGCTCATTTAATTAAATATGATTCCGTTCATGGAATTTATGACGGTGAAGTTGAAGTAAAAGATGATGAGATATTCGTTGATCGACAACTGATTAAAAAAGTATCTAACCGTAATCCAGCTGAGCTTCCTTGGGATGAATTAAATATTGATATTGTTGTTGAAGCAACAGGTAAGTTCAACTCTAATGAAGAAGCAAAACCCCATATAACCGCAGGTGCCAAGAAAGTGGTTTTAACTGCACCAGGGAAGCCTGCAGACCACACGATTGTGATGGGTGTTAATGAAGAGACATACAATGTAGATGAACATCATGTTATTTCTAATGCGTCTTGTACGACAAACTGTCTTGCACCAGTAGCAAAAGTCTTACATGAACAATTTGGTATTGAAAATGGCTTGATGACCACTGTTCATGCTTTTACAAATGACCAAAAGAATCTAGATAATCCTCATAAAGATTTGCGACGTGCACGTGGTTGTACCCAATCAATCATTCCAACTTCAACAGGTGCAGCTAAAGCAATTAACGAAGTCCTACCAAACCTGACCGGTAAATTACATGGTATGGCACTGCGTGTACCAACACCTAATGTTTCGTTAGTTGATCTAGTTGTCGATTTACAAAAAGACGTAACAGAAGATGAAGTAAATCAAGTGTTTTATGATGCGATGAATGGCTCATTAAATGGAATTTTATCCATTAATAATGACCCGTTAGTCTCAATTGATTATACAACATCTCCATATTCTTCAATTGTCGATGGATTATCAACGATAGTGATGGATGATCGTAAAGTTAAAGTGTTAGCTTGGTATGATAATGAGTGGGGTTACTCTTGTCGAGTGGTTGATCTAGTGAAGTATGTAGGTAATCAATTGTAACCACTACAAAACTGATGAATTGTATATATCTTCTAATCCCAAAAGCCTTGTTTATTACAAGGCTTTTTTCATTTATAATAAAAACATGAGTTAGTATATCCTTAATATTCTTTGTTATAATGGACTAAATGTTGACAACATTCTATACCTAATTTAAGGTGGCGAGAATATGAAATGCCCGAATTGTGATGATAAAAATACTAAAGTATTAGATTCGCGACCGATTGACGAAGGAAAATCAATTAGAAGACGTCGTGAATGTGATGTTTGCCAATATCGTTTTACCACATTTGAACGTTTAGAGGAGATTCCACTGATCGTCGTAAAGAAAGAAGGTACACGTGAGGAATTTAACCGTGAAAAGTTAAAGCGTGGACTCATTAAATCTTGTGAAAAGCGTCCCGTTTCATTAGAACAAATAGAGCAAATTGCATTTCAAGTCGAAAGAGAATTACGTAATCAAGGTCACTCTGAGATTATGAGTCAAGAGATTGGTGAATTAATTATGGATCGCCTAGCAGAGGTTGATGAAGTAGCCTATGTTCGCTTTGCCTCGGTTTATCGACAATTTAAGGACATCAATGTTTTTATGAATGAGTTACAAGATATGATCAACAAAACCAAAAATAATGAACAATCGTAGTATATAATTTGAAGGGAGGGGTGATTGTGCAAGAGAGAATGAAACACCTGTTACCCAATGATCGAATGAAAATCATCCAACAAAATTCGTTCTTTCAGGACGTAGAATCTGTTTTAACTTTACTATACCAACCACTTATAGGAATGAAGAGTATTGCCGTATTCCAAGCCTTATGGAAAGAATCGGATAATAGATCAACACAATCATCTATCTCCCATCATCAAATGATGAGTTTGTTGAATATATCTTTAGATGAGTTTTATGAGGCTCGTAAAAAGTTAGAAGGAATTGGCTTACTTAAAAGTTATAAAGAAGAAGCAACGTATACAACATTCTATTATCTTTTGAAGCGTCCTGTATCAGCTAGACAGTTTTTTGAACATCCAACTTTATCAGTGCTTTTGGAGCACCATGTTGGAAGAGAGGTATATCATCAATTACAAAAAAGGTTGGCGCCCAAGCTAAGTTTCCCTGCAAATGTAACGGAAGTCACTAAAACTTTTGATGAGGTATTTACTACTGTTGCAACCCCTAAGCCGAAAACTTCTCCTAAACAGAGTAAGGAAGAAGATTCCGTGGTCATTGAAACGGATCTTCCGATTGAGTGGCTGTACAAAATGTTGACCCAACAACAAGTCGAACCTAAAAAAATCTTAACCCCATCTAACCTTAATTATATGGAGAAAATGATCAAAATTTTTGATGTGGATTACTTAGAGTTAGAAAAGGCTTTGTTGTGGGCAGTTACAGAAGATGCTATATTTGATCGACAAGAATTTTTAGATATGTGTAAGGATATTTATCATAAGAAGCATGGAACGGTTCCCCCTAGATTATATGCTAAAAGTGAAATGACTGAAGTAACCAATCCTGAGCCAGAAACAGGACAGGCCTCCGAGAGTACACCATCGAAAGAAGAAGCTGTATCTAAAGAGGATCAGTTAATACACCATTTTAATTCGATTACCCACAGGGAACTACTAGAGGACCATTCAAGCTCAGGTATCGCTTCTATGAAAGAAATTGAAATGATTACGAATCTGATGGAAGAGCATGGGTTGACGCAACCAGTGACGAACGTATTAGTTCATTATGTGTTGAAGAAAAATGGCAATAAATTATCGAGAAATTATTTAGATACGATTGCAGCACATTGGAGCCGTGAGAAAATCACGACAGCTAAAGAAGCGATGGACATAGCCAAACGTGAACATCACATGTATCAGAAGTGGCAAGAGAAGAAGAAACAAAAAAATGAAAAACGGTCTGCTGCGAAATCGAATGAAGTTTTACCTAAATGGTTTAAAGAGCAAAAGCAACAAGAACAGGCTAAGCAAGCCACACCAGCTAACGAAAAGCAACCTGATGAAGGTAAGGATTTAGAAGCTTTCTTTAAAAGCTTTTCACAATCGAAACATGAAGGATGATTGATAAATGGAACCGATACAAAACGCTATAAAGCACTGGCTTAAAGGTAAAGAGAGTTTTCAGGCCTCTATGGAAGACATGCGTGAAAAAATATTATCATCAAAACAAGTCCAAGAGCTGTTAGTAAACAATCCGGAGTTGACGCAAGAGAAAATTGATCAGCAGTTAATTAAACTCTATGAATATGACTATCAATCGAAGCGTTGTGAGAAGTGCTCTTCTCTAGGTAGTTGTATAAACGTTATTCCAGGATATGTACCTGAAGCCCGTGTACAAAATGGTAGAATTAAGTTGATCTATCATGAATGTCCACGTAAAGAGAAACAAATTCAAAACCAAAAACAGCGCTCTTTTGTTCAAAGCTTACACATGCCTAAAGAAATTGAAGAGGCTTCATTTTCGCAAATAAAAGTGAGTGAAGAAGGTAGGGATGAGGCGTTAAGAAAGGTTAGAGTATTTTATGAAGAATGTAACCAAAGCTTACCTAGAAAAGGGTTATACCTTCATGGAAGCTTTGGGGTGGGCAAAACCTATTTCTTAGCTGCTTTAGCTAATGAGCTATCGAGTAAACAAGTGGATACGATGTTAATTTATATGCCCGAGTTCGTTCGGGAAATGAAAGCTTCCATAAGTGATTCAACGATTAATGAAAAAATTGATAAATTTAAGCGTGCCTCTGTACTCGTTTTTGATGATATTGGAGCTGAGTTCTTATCACCCTGGTTCCGGGATGAGGTGTTAGGTGCCATTTTACAATACCGAATGATGGAACGGTTACCGGTATTCTTTACATCAAATTATAACTTGACCGAATTAGAATCGATGCTTGCTAAGTCAGGTAAAGGTGAAATTGATCAGTTAAAGGCCGCGCGAATTATGGAAAGAATAAGGCAAGTTAGTGAACCTGTTGAAGTAACAGGTAAAAACCATCGTAATTAGTGAAACTTTATACGCTGGTTGTCTCATGTTTTAGCTTTCTCTTTCATAAACTGTACTACCTTGGTGTATGAAAGAGGGATGTGTTGTGAAAGAAACGAGTTTTTTATTTAGAAACGATCATGAGGCAAACCAGTTTAATTTGTATCTAATTACCACTGAGCATGGAGGTATCGCCAACATAGATAGTCGCACCATCACGTTACCGAATTATCAATTTAATCGGACAAGCTTAATTGACTTTATTTATCCATTTATTTTAGATGTTTATGTTCCAAGAATTGCTCAAAAAATTCTTCAAGAAGCCTACTATTTTGATCAACGAGAAGTTGAACAAATTATTCCTTATGTCATCTCACTTAGTACCACTCCTAAGATCCTGCATAGTGAATTCAAGCACTCTTTATATGAAAGGCTAGTTCAGTTTATCTATCACCTAGAAGATTTGACGGAAATTAATATGAATGAGATTTATCAACAATTATTTCTTCTTGAAGATGATTGGTTTGAGATTGTTGGATATGGAATTGAAGAATGGAAAGAAGAAATGCTTTTCCAAGATCGAATGCACCAGCTAAGGACGTATATTGAAGATCAAGAGCCATTCTTCAGCCACGTGATCGTTTACTACAGGAATCATCCAATTTTATTTCGTCAGAACGGGCAGATCATCCAAGACCACATTATTTCATCTGCCTCAATACCATTTCAAGAGCAAATGGACCAGTCAAAAGTTATTAGTAAATTGTTAGCTATTGCACCTGAGAAGGTTGACGTGTACGCTTCTAACGGTAAGGTTCATGAAATTTATAGCTTAATGAATATTTTTCAAGAGCGTATACGTTTATATCCAATTGAACAATTTCCATTTCAGTCAAAATTAAAAAGAGCTAACGATTAATAATTAACTGACAAAGCGCATCATGATATACCCGTGCTTGATTTTCTCTGTGGATACCGTTATAATACTACATAATTAATTTTATACGGTTAATGCTTTGATGAGGACACGAGCAAAGTGAAACAGCTTTACAGAGAAGAAAGCCTAGGCTGCGAGCTTTCAAGCATGACATTTTGTTTACCACCTCTGAGCATTCATTGTGAAATGATTGAGTAGCAATGAACGTCTATCGGCGATAACGATCGACTGAGTGCTGCAATTTGCAGAATCAGGGTGGAACCACGGGTATATCACTCGTCCCTTTTGTGACATAGGGACGAGTGTTTTTTATTTTTAGGCAAAATTAAAATAATGAAAAGGAGTGCGCATGATGTCAGAAATGATCCAAGTTACATTTCCAGATGGTAATGCAAAGGAGTTCCCTAAAGGAACAACCACTGAAGATATAGCTGCTTCTATCAGTTCTGGGTTAAAGAAACAAGCCTTAGCCGGTAAATTTAACGGTGAGATGGTTGATCTACGTACAGAACTTGTAGAAGACGGTGAAATTCAAATCATTACATACCGTGATGATGAAGGGTTAGAGGTGTTAAGACACTCAACAGCCCACTTAATGGCACAAGCGATTAAGCGTTTGTATGGGAATGTGAAATTAGGTGTAGGTCCTGTGATTGAAGGTGGATTCTATTACGATATTGACATGGAGGAGACCATTACTCCTGAAGATCTACCAAAGATTGAAAAAGAAATGAAAAAGATTGTCGATGAAGCATTAGAAATTCGCCGTGTTGAAGTTTCACGTGAGGAAGCAAAAGAACGTTACCGTGAGATTGGTGACGAACTCAAACTAGAATTAATTGATGATATTCCTGAAGGTGAAGATGTAACGATTTACGAACAAGGTGAATTCTTTGACCTCTGTCGTGGTGTCCATGTACCACATACAGGTAAGATTAAAGTGTTTAAACTATTATCAATCTCAGGTGCATATTGGCGTGGTGATAGCAATAATAAAATGCTTCAACGTATCTATGGAACAGCTTTTGAGAAGAAAGGTCAGTTAGAAGAGCATTTACGATTATTAGAAGAAGCTAAGGAGCGTGACCACCGTAAATTAGGTAAAGAGTTAGAAATTTTTACCGTTTCTCAAAAGGTGGGACAAGGCTTACCACTATGGCTACCTAAAGGTGCAACGATTCGCCGTACGATTGAGCGTTATATTGTTGATATTGAAGAGCGTTTAGGCTATGACCACGTTTATACACCTGTTTTAGGTAGTGTTGACTTATATAAAACAAGTGGTCACTGGGATCATTACCAAGAGGATATGTTCCCAACTATGGAAATGGATAATGAAGACCTAGTTCTGCGTCCAATGAACTGTCCACACCATATGATGGTTTATAAGAACCAGCTTCATAGCTATCGTAATTTACCGGTACGTATTGCGGAACTAGGGACGATGCATCGTCATGAAATGTCAGGTGCCCTAGCAGGATTACAACGTGTACGGGGGATGACACTTAATGACGCACATATTTTTGCACGTCCTGATCAATTAAAAGACGAGTTTACGCGAGTAGTACGTTTAATTCAAAACGTATACAAAGACTTTGGAATTAATGACTATTACTTCCGCTTGTCCTATCGCGATCCAGAAGATAAAGAGAAGTACGTAGATAACGATGAAATGTGGAATAAGGCAGAAGCATTATTAAAAGAAACGATGGAAGAGATGGGCGTTGAACACGTTGAAGCTCAAGGTGAAGCGGCTTTCTACGGTCCAAAGCTAGACGTTCAAGTGAAAACGGCTCTTGGAAAAGATGAGACGCTATCGACAGTTCAATTAGACTTCCATTTACCGGAGCGCTTTGACTTAACTTACATCGGAGAAGATGGTAAGGAACACCGACCAGTCGTTATTCACCGTGGTGTTGTATCAACTATGGAACGGTTTGTAGCTTTCTTAATTGAAGAATACAAAGGAGCTTTTCCAACTTGGTTAGCGCCAGAACAGGTACGTATTATTCCAGTATCTTTAGATGCCCATATGGAATATTCCAAAAAAGTAGAAGAACGGTTGCAAGAAGCTGGCGTGCGTGTCGAGTTAGATGTACGTGATGAAAAATTAGGTTATAAGATTCGCGAATCACAAACGCAAAAGATTCCGTACTCATTAGTATTAGGGGATCAAGAAATGAATCAAGAGGCCGTTAATATCCGTAAGTATGGAGAGAAGGATAGCCAGACAGTTAGTTTAGATGAATTTATTAAGAATATAGTTGACGAAATTACTCATCGTCAGTTATAATTTTTAGGCAGTTGCGTGTTTAACGTGACTGCCTCATATTTTTCTTGACAACTATCAACTACGTCGTTATACTTGATAGAGTAATTAAATAAGGCGAATTAATGACAAGTAGAAGCACCCGCTTCTCACCTGATCGACGCTTGGAGCAGTTGGCAGGTTTGATTTATTTTCTATTTATACGTTTGATCGTATACCATGAGAAAATTGTCGTGTGGGTGCAGTATGTGTACCGACACTTTTTTTATGTTGTTTTACAGAAATCACTTGTCGAGATTGCCTTAATTTTCAAAGATTTTGTGGAGGTGGCTCACTATTAGCAAGGATATGAATGTTAATGAGGGAATTCGAGCTAAAGAATTAAGACTCATTGACGTGAATGGTGAACAATTAGGCGTGAAATCACGCCAAGAAGCATTGGACATTGCAGAGAATGCTAACTTAGACCTCGTCTTAGTTGCACCAAATGCAAAACCGCCTGTTGCTCGTATTATGGACTACGGTAAATACCGTTTTGAACAACAGAAGAAAGAAAAAGAGCAGCGCAAGAAACAAAAGGTGATCAATGTTAAAGAAGTACGTCTGACACCTCAAATTGAGGATCATGACTTTAACACAAAAGTAAGAAACGCTCAAAAGTTTCTTAACAAAGGTGATAAAGTGAAGGTTAGTGTTCGATTCCGTGGTCGCGCAATCACGCATAAAGATTTAGGTCAGAAGGTACTTGAACGTTTTGCTGATGCATGTAGCGAACTAGCTAATGTTGAAACAAAACCGAAGATGGAAGGGCGCAATATGTTCTTAATGCTTGCTCCTAAAAACGAAAAATAAGGTGAGCAACAAATACTGAAGGAGGATTTTATTATGCCAAAAATGAAGACGCACAAGAGTTCACAGAAGCGTTTTAAGAGAACTGGTTCAGGTAAATTCAAGCGTTCTCACGCATTTACAAGTCACTTATTCCGTAACAAAACGAAAAAGCAAAAGCGCCGTCTAGTTAAGAGCGGTTTAGTTGCAAAGAGTGATGAAACTCGTCTAAACAAATTAATGCCTTATAAAAAATAAGTTCGTTTTAAGATAACTAGAAAGATCGATTACAGGAGGGATTACCATGCCACGTGTTAAAGGTGGAACAGTTACACGTCAACGTCGTAAGCGTACGTTGAAACTAGCTAAAGGTTATTATGGTTCGAAAAGAACGTTATTTAAAACAGCAAAACAACAGGTTATGAAATCAGGTCAGTATGCATACCGTGATCGCCGTCAGAAAAAACGTGATTTCCGTAAATTATGGATCGCACGTATTAACGCGGCAGCACGTATGAACGACATTTCATACAGCCGTCTAATGCACGGTTTAAAGCTTGCTGGTATCGAAGTAAACCGTAAAATGCTAGCAGACTTAGCAGTGAATGATGAAAAAGGTTTTGCTCAGCTAGCCGACAAAGCAAAAGCAGCTTTAAAATAAACGTTGATTAAAAGCTTCTCCTAAATAGGGAGGGGCTTTTTTTGTACTAAAGATGATGCTTAACTTATTTGAAGAAAAATTTCCTCAACAAGAAGGTTACGAGATTCAAGTCACAGAGTTTCAAACAACAGGTAAACGTATTCAAGACTTAGAACACTACTTGCAAGCATAATTCGGAGGTAGACATGCAAAAGAGAGAAAAAATAACAAAGGATAAGCGTCTAAATAATGAAATAAAACTAGCAGTATTTTCATTATCATTAATGATATTTACGATTATACTATTAGTTTTGGAAAGGTGAGTTAAAATATGATAAATACGTTTACAACAGAAGAAGACGTAAAAAGATTATTAGAAAAGCGAAATGAAACGTTAGAATACATACAGACTTATGACGATAAACCTCGAAACAACCATCTCTCACGAGTGATTGCTCATAGTGAGTCAGAAGAGTGCTATATTTTTTATATTTATAACGGTGATTATAACATTCTCACAGTACACAGGTACTTTAAAACAATGAATGAGGCTAGATCCTATAATGAGTTTAGATTTAAACCGTTATAGAACAAGGCTCTAACCATTAAGCTTGTCTTTTCGGTTATTATGATAACATGGGCATGTTGCAACTTAGAAACGTTATCGAACAATTCATTTTTTAACACACACATTATTTAAGAGAATCAGAGATGGTTGGGTGATTAAATGAAGAAAAAAGCAGTTATTGCCACAATCATAATATTTCTTTTATCCATAATAGGAATGTTTACCTTGACGAATGATGAACAAGGAATATATACGCATACCAACCACCACTAATTTTGCGTGATTATACATGAACGGTAAGAACATCATCACTTACTGGATATCTAATTTTCAAAAGTATCTTCATAAATATCATGTTTTGAATAATTTAAGTAAGTATTTATAATATCATTCACTTCGTCTAACGATAAATCAGGATTTTCCTGTTCACTTAGGTTCGAGTGCAATTCTTCTTGAGCTTCTGATAAGTAATCCCTAATCGTTTCTAACAACGCTAAGTCATCATCATCAAGCATACCATTTTCATTCATTGGTGGAACTTCGGGGCCAGGGTAAAAATTAACTCCATATAAAAATTCAGCCGCATTAAGAAAGAATTTGCTAATATATAGATCATTATTCATCAAGGTTCTTCCATACGTAATAACAGAATTAGCTTTCCGTAGTTCTCTATCGGTTTCCCGTAAAAACGCATCCAAATCATCGTCTTTTGGTTGCATTTCGATTAAATAGTCAATGCGGTTTATAGAATGTTCGTGCGCAAAATAAAAATAGTTTAAAAATAGTTCCCACTGTCTTTGTTCTTCTTTATATTGATTAATAAATTGATAGGATAACATTCCTACAACTAAAACTAATACAACCATAAAAACTCGAACAACCTTTTGCTTTCTAGATTTAAACATATTATTCCCAACCTTTTTATCAATTCAATATTTCAAACTCAAATATTATGTTATCTAAAATCTTATTAATATTCTATATAATATTCCTATAATTATATATATTCAACATAAATCGAAAAAAAAAGCGAGATAATTAGAAGTAATATTATTACACACGCCTAGATGTTGAATCAACATATGACCTAATTATGATATGTTTGATTCTAATAGAAAGGAGAGAGTAATATGAAAAAAATTCTTGTTTTATTAATGGGTATTCTATTTATGTTGGGTGCAATTAATGTTCAAGCTGACCAAAAAATTGTTTTTTCTGGTGAAGCGTATTTGGACATCCCTCAACGAGATTGGACTTCTTTTGATGATGTTAAAAACATTAAGGCAAGGGCTTCATTTGACGATTTAAGTTTAGAGAACGAAGAGTTAAGCTTAGATGGTTCTATTACTTATGATGGCACTGAATTCGCAATTAATTATGATTTAGAATTAATGAATAGTGTTCAAGACGCAAATAATGCATTTATGCTCGTTTCAGATGAAAAATTACTTAAGGAAGATAACGGAGATGACTTAAAGTTAGTACATGGGGCTATTAGGAATGAAACTCCAATGAATAAAGCATTGATTAATAATAAACTCAGGGAAAAACCAATGATCAGTTTATATTTCTTCAATGAGAACACTAATGATCTATTAATGTTTGAACAACCTATACCTGGTAAAATAAAAAAACAACTAGATTTGATCGACCCAAACTCCCTGGGGGAAACAAATACTGACCTGTGGGAACACAGAGTTGTTGAACCAAGGTTTGAGAGTGGTGATAATATAAGTCCGATGGCTGCTGAAACTAGAACAATTTCTAAGTATGCGTACTATGAAACAGCATTTGGTTTAGCTACGCATTATATTGAACTTTCACTTCATGGTAACATGAATAGTTATCCTGGAAACTCTGATACTCAAGTTAGTAGCATAGTAGAAGTAGAAGAGGCTTATGCAAGAGCATCAACAGGTGAACAAGAAAATGGCTGGTCTAATATTAGAGCTACTCCGACTCAGCATTGGGAAACTGTAGACCTAGGAAATGGAAAGGATCTCTTTTTTGAAAAGAAATTTGACGGTGATTTTTCAGGTAGTGCACCAGAAGTTTCACTTTCAATAGGGTGGGGCCCTTTGTCCACAAACCTTTATAATACTGGTGATCATCTCCCTAACGATTCAATCGAGCGTGGAGGGTTCGAACTAATTAAAGTTGAGCATGATGGAGACTATAACGTTTCTACTGAGAGTGATTATAGTGGGTCATATATCAGAGATGTAGAACAAAAGTATGATACTGCTGTAAAAGTTAGAAATGAGGATGGAACTCGTGGCCCTAGAGCAGTGAGATCAACATGGACAGTTGATTTTGAAGCTGTAAATTACGATGGTAATTTAAGTTCAGAAATTGCAGTAGTTTATTTAAGGTACGATAGGCAGTTTTAATAAGAAGTCAGCCATTATGGCTATTTGGGACTAGCGACAGCCTTTAGATTTTTATTATAGTTTGAATGAGCGCTGCTTGACCTAGGTGGCATATAAAAAACGTTTTGAACCTAAAAATTATGCAATACAAGAGTAGTATACAATAATGTTGTAAATATTCAACATTCTTGTATTATTTAAAAGAATTTCATCTTAGAAATATAAATAACAAATAAAAGCCTTCCTTAAACATACTAAGGAAGGCTTTTCAAGCGTATTTCTATTTAATCCAATGTCCCTAAATCATCCTCAATTTCACCATTTGTGCTAACGTAATCATGTGTTGAAGTGACTACAGTTTGAGAAGCAACTTCTTGTGAATTGTTAACTGCAACAGGCATTAAAAGAGAAATAGTAAATAATATATATAGGATTTTCTTCATATTGACCCTCCTTGTATACTCTGAATTAATTATATATCATTATCATAAAGACAGTTTCTGTCACTTACTCTTGTTTGGTAAAAAAATAGGCATTAAAGATTCAAATAGATTAGTAAGTTTTATTTTCAATAACAATAGTTATATTTTAGATTAGAAAAGGGAGTGTGTAAAAATGGATCGCCAAGGGATGGGCGAAAGAATTACGAATGCTTTATGGGCTTTCACAAAAAGAGCTATCAGAAGGAATATGTACCCAGGCATATATTAGTAAAGTAGAAGCGGGTAATGTTAACATCGCATCCGACATATTATATCAACTTACTGAGCGTTTAGGAGTAGATCCTAATTATTTTCTGTTTTCTTCATATAATGATAAATTTGATTATATGCTTGAGGTGGAGAAACAGGCACGACTCCTAGTAGAAGAAAAAGATTATGAATCACTAAGAAATTTAATAAAAGCAGAGGAAAACAGCCCATTGATTAAATTCCACTACTTTAAGCAATTGATCATTTGGCATAAAGGCATCTGTATTAGGTATATAGATAATGATTTAGACAAGGCGCTAAATTTACTCTATCAATCTTTGAAATTATCAAAGACAAGCCACAAAACAATCTCTCAACGTGAAGTACAAATTTTTTCAAACATCGGAAGTGTTCTTTCTGAGAAAAAAGATTATCCTGCTGCTATAAGTACATATGAATCAACGATAAGTAAATTAAAAACTATACCAAATTATGATATCAACGTAGAAACAAGTTTACTATATAACCTTAGCAGAGCTTATTTACTCAATAATGAAGTAGAGAAAAGTCTTGAGAATAGCCGCAAAGTAATTCAATTATGTGAAAGACATCTACTTATTCAAGGACTAGGTCATTCTTATTTTATACAAGGTCATTGTTATAAGGAATTAGGTAAGCTAGATCAGGCAAAGGAAAGCTTTGAGAAAGCCAAAAACACCTTTGATTTAACCAATCAAAAATCTTATTTAGCAAAAGTAGTGAATCAGTTAAATAAACTATAATTCAAAGCTCACCCATTCAATAAATAACAAGGGAACCTTTCTAATCTAACGATTGTTCATTTATGTACAATCGTTTTTTTATATAACTATGTTTATGTTTCAATTGAAAAAAAGGAGTAATTTGACGATTAGTGTAACTTTTTTGCACACAAACACACACCTTATACAGATAATTCTCAATTATATAAAAACTGGTATATTAACATTAAGCTTTATCGGGAGAGAAAAAGTATCAACTTTAAAAGAATACTTGCATAATATTAATTTTGGTATTACTCTATTTATTTTGCTTTTGATACAACCTAAAAAATACAATGTTTCAGTTTAAACTAAATTAGCCTTTTTATTTAGTTCGATGTTTGCTAAAATATAACTATACTATTATTCTTTTCTTTTTAATTTTTTTGACGCTACTTCTTCCCCTAAAGAAGTATGCCGTTATTTAATATTAGACAACCTTTGGGTTGATTGATTGAATACACTTGTTGTGTCATCAAACAGCCAAATAGGTTGTCTTTTTTTGTATTTAAGAAAAGATGGTAGTTAATAATAACTTTGCAAGGGAGGTATAGGTGTGCAAGATTATGGCATTCACATTTATGATCAAGATGATTCATGGTTTACCGTGGAGCTCTATGAATCTACACCAGACAACGGTTTACAAATGGTTGACCGTGTGCAAGAGGTTAACCGTGATGTAGCTGATAGCTTCATGTTGAAGGTAACTGAAGGTTATAACCTTCATCGTGATACGCCGGTTACATATTACTTGATCAGAGAACATTATCATCATAACAAAGTGATAACAATCAAATGGACTTTGGTATAATTGATGAATCATATAATAGAAATAGGTGTTAACATTGATTGAAACCTTAATAGTCTTAATTCTTTTAATAAGTTTGGTAGGAATGGTTATTATGGGGATTGATAAACAGTTTGCCCGAGCTAAAAAGAAAAGAATACCAGAAAAAACGTTATGGAAAATTGCTTGGTTTGGTGGGGCAATTGGCATGTGGATTGGTATGCTAGTTTTTCGCCACAAAACTAAACATCTATCGTTCAAGCTGGGGCTTCCATCATTATCTATTATTTGGCTTGTCCTATTAATCCTTCTTGTGTCATAAAGGCTCGTCTATTGTCATATCATTAAGTGAATAATTGATTAAATGGGGGGAAGTTTATGGAGGATATTATTTCCTTGGTTGACGAGTTTGATCATCATACAGCTTTATTGGCACCAGCCGTCTTCATTCTTTTCCATATTATCCGCCCATTCTTATTCATACCAGTAGCTTTTATTTGTATTACAGGTGGTCTATTCTTTGGTATCACTTACGGAGCAATCTATTCGTTAATAGGTGTTACTTTGTCCAGTATTTTGTTTTATTTTTTAATGCAGTCGATGCCTTCATTAAGTGCTCGGTTCAGTCGCTTACGTGAAAAGATGTTTGGGCAGCACCAACAATTAAGTGTGCCTCAAGTTATATTATTACGCGTAACTCCATTTATCCATTTTCATTTAATTTCATTACTGATTATTGAAATGACACGCAACTTTAAAGAGTATACGAAACTTTCCGTCTTATCGAATATTCCTTTAGCAATAATATATACAACATTTGGTCAGTGGATCCAATCTCTACAATGGCCTTATATTATTACGTTATTGATCGTGATCTTGATGTTATTTTATTTATTAAGAAGAAAAGAGATCGTTGTGAAATGGGAAGATTTCTTTGCAACTCAGCCAGAAAGGTGACAAAATAGTAATGAAGGATAAAGGGGGGTGGTTTAGCTTGGATTGGAATCGACTTTATGAGTTGCAGGAAATCTTAGATAATCGAATTATTGAAACCATTTCTAAAAGTCGTGAGGATGTGCAAGGTGATAAGTACCTTGCCTTGATGGTTGAAATAAGTGAGTTAGCCAATGAGACAAGGTGTTTTAAGTATTGGAGTCAAAAAGGAGCAAGCGAACGAGAAGTCATTCTTGAAGAGTATGTTGATGGAATCCACTTTTTATTATCAATAGGGATCGATTATGATTATCGATTTGATCAAGAGAAAATTGACTTATGTACATATCCTACATTGACAGAAGCGTTTCACCAGGTGTATGACCAGATTGCAAGGTTCAAAATGGATCCTACAGTAACTAATTATAATCGATTGATGAATGAATATTTAACAGTTGGTGACATGCTTTCATTCCAAACTGATGAAATAGTACAAGCTTACTTAGATAAAAATGAAGAGAATCATCAAAGACAAAGTCAAGGGTATTAAGTGAAAGTTCTGTCTGGTCTAACAAGTATCACGGCAACTAGACAATCAGTACTTGCGTTACCTTAAGAAATGTCAACTTCAGCTCAGTACGATGGTCTCTTCACTTAATCAATTGAGAAAACCCACTAAAGACGTTATAATAACAAGGTGTCACAAAATTTTAAAAAAGGAGGAAGCAGACATGGCAAAATTAGATGAACAGTTAACCATGTTAAAAGATCTAACTGATGCAAAAGGGATTCCTGGAAACGAAAAAGAAGCACGCGAAGTTATGACTCAATACATAACCCCTTATGCGGATGAAGTTACAACAGATCATTTAGGAAGCTTGATTGCTAAAAAGGTAGGGCAAGAAAACGGCCCGAAAATTATGGTGGCAGGCCACTTAGATGAAGTTGGCTTTATGATTACACGCATAGATGACAAAGGATTCCTATATTTCCAAACAGTTGGTGGTTGGTGGAATCAAGTCATGCTAGCACAGCGCGTTACGATTGCAACTCGTAAAGGTGATGTGACAGGTGTGATTGGCTCTAAACCTCCACATATTCTTTCACCAGAAGCTCGTAAAAAACCAGTAGAAATTAAAGACATGTTTATTGATATTGGGGCTTCTAGTAAAGAAGAAGCTGAGGAATTTGGTGTCCGTCCTGGTGACTCAGTCGTTCCTTACTTTGATTTTACAGTTATGAACAATGAAAAGTTACTACTAGCTAAAGCCTGGGACAACCGTATTGGCTGTGCGATCGCTATTGATGTACTAAAGGAACTTCAAGGTGAAAACCACCCGAATGAAGTGTATGGTGTCGGTACGGTACAAGAAGAGATCGGCCTACGCGGTGCGAGAACTTCAGCTCACGCAGTCCAGCCAGATATTGGCTTCGGTGTCGATGTTGGTATTGCTGGGGACATGCCAGGTGTTTCCGATAAAGATGCAGCAGCTAAAATGGGAGATGGTCCACAAATTATCCTATATGACGCCTCAATGGTTTCACACAAAGGTGTACGCGACTTTGTCGTAGAAACGGCTGAAGAAAATGACATCCCATTCCAGTATGATTCTATGGCTGGTGGTGGTACTGACTCAGGTTCAATCCATCTAACAGCAAATGGTGTACCTTCATTATCCATTACTGTACCAACACGTTACATTCACTCTCATGCTGCAATGTTACATCGCGATGATTATGAGAACGCAGTGAAGCTTATTGTTGAAGTAATTAAGAAGTTAGATCGTGAGACAGTCGATAAAATTACTTTTGATTAATTAAAAACACCACTTCGCATTATAGCGAAGTGGTGTTTAACTGTAATTACAGCTTACTTACTTCGGATTCTAATGTAGTTAATACGGTGTTTTTCTCTTCTTCAGATGCATGTTCCCAAAATATTTCAAATAACACACCAAGACCTGGAAGCATCTTCTCTTCACCACTTTCAATAGCATCCACTATTGTAGCTTCAAGCTGTTCTTCATTATTTCCAGCAATATTACTTTTAATAGCATGACGTAAATTTAAATCCATTTGAACACCTCAATTCTCACTTTTGGCTATAGTTTGACCAGAGTGTACATAACTATGTATGATAGATAAAAAACGATTAGGAGTAATAATAAAATGATCGAATCCAAACAAAATCCTCGCGTGAAATACTGGAAGAAATTACATAAGAAGAAATACCGGGAAGAAGAACAGTGCTTTTTAGTCGAAGGCTGGCATTTAGTTGAAGAAGCCATCCATAGTGATTGGCAAATTCAGGAGTTGATCATATCGAATCAAGTTGATTATCCAAGTGAATGGGAATCTGAAAAAATCCAATTGGTTAGCGAAAATGTCTTGGACGAAATTGCTCAAACCGAAGCATCTCAGGGTGTTATCGCTGTCGTTCAACAGCATGAAATAGAGCACAATCAAGATTTCAACCGTTTATTGTTGATAGATCAAGTTCAGGACCCTGGAAATGTTGGTACCATTATACGTAGTGCACTGGCCTTCGGAGTTGATGTAGTTGTTTTAGGAAAGGGAACGGTTGATTTGTTTAATGATAAAGTGATTCGTTCTACTCAAGGAGCTTTTTTCCATCTCCCTGTTGTAAGAGCTGATTTAAATGACTGGATTCATCATTGTCAGGCTAAGAACATAAAAATATATGGAACAGCACTAGATCAATCAGCTCAAGCTTTACCTAATGTCACCCCACTTGAGAAGTTTGCTGTTATTGTTGGTAATGAAGGGGATGGTGTTCAACCGAAAGTTCTTGAACAAGTAGATGAGACCCTGTATATTCCTATTGCCAAAGCAAGCGAATCCCTTAATGTTGGGATTGCAACAAGTATCGTGTTGTATCATTTTAGTTTTAATTAATGTTTTGGCTCGATGGTTGAATATATTGATGGATAGAGAATTCGATTGAACCTTACTTAGAGGGGAGAAATAACCATTTGGAGGAGAAAAAGAAACAAATAATTATAAAAGAAGTCATTTCTTGGGGCAAAACGATTGCTATAGCAATTGTTGTTGTTCTTGTCTGTCGTTATTTCCTTATGACACCCGTTTCTGTCCAAGGTGAATCCATGTTCCCAACTCTTGAGCAGAACAATAAACTTGTCGTTACCAAAATAACTCCGTTAGAAAGATTTGATTTACTCGTTTTTGACTCACCAGATCACGATGATGAGCAATACATAAAAAGAATTATTGGTTTACCTGGAGACACGGTCGAAATGCGTGATGATGTCTTAATTGTTAATGACGAAGTTTATAATGAATCTTATGTCAATAAAGAAGTTGATGGGGAAACCCCGGAGAAAATAACGAATGATTTTACGCTAGAGGATCTAACGGAACGATCTGTTGTACCTGAAGGTCATTATTTTGTATTAGGAGATAATCGTATGAGAAGCCGAGATAGTCGAGACTTTGGATTTATAAGTGAAGACCTTGTTATTGGTGAAGCTAAATTTAGATTTTATCCATTTACTCATTTCGGTGTCGTAGAATAGAAAGGTCTCTAAATATACGACTTGATTAATCCAACATTTTTCTCTATAATATTTGTTTAGAAGAAGTGAATATAAAAAGCAATGAATGAGTTCAGTAATCTTTCGGGTAATTCGTTTACAGGGATGAAGTGTCTTGGACTGAAAATACTTCAAGCGAACGAAAAGATGAATTTCACTCAGGAGCTGGCGCTTGGACCTTATGGATCATAAGTAAAGGTGACCCGGAGCGAATCCGTTAACATGAATGAAGTGGGTATATATCATTAATATACCAACGAGGGTGGTAACACGGAATACAACTCGTCCCTTATTTTTAGGGGGCGAGTTTTTTATATGCTTTGGTTTGTTAAAAAAATCTTTATAAATCGGTAATTTAACAACACCATTTGCCTAAAAAAGGAGGAGCTAGACGTGAAGGAACGATTACAAACGTTAAAACAAGAAGCATTAGATCAAGTTAATTCAGCTTCTGATCAAAGAGCGTTACAAGATGTAAAAGTTTATTACTTAGGTAAAAAAGGACAAATTACAGATGTTCTTAAAGGAATGGGTAAGTTATCAAAAGAAGAACGCCCAGTTGTTGGCCAATTAGCCAATGAAGTAAGAGATGAGATCACAGAAGCCATAGAGACAAAACAACAAACATTAGAAAAACAGGCAATCGAAAAACAGCTTCAAGAAGAAGCAGTGGATGTCACTTTACCAGGTAAGCCATCTCAAATTGGTGGCTCTCATTTACTAATGAGTGTCATCAGAGACATTGAAGATTTATTTACCAGTATGGGTTATCAGGTTGCAGAAGGTCCTGAGGTGGAGACAGACTATTACAACTTTGAAGCCTTAAACTTACCAAAAGGACACCCGGCTCGAGATATGCAAGACTCTTTTTACATTACTGAAGAGTTATTAATGCGTACGCATACTTCACCGGTTCAAGCCCGAACCATGAACAAACACGAAGGTAAAGGTCCCGTTAAAATTATTTGTCCGGGTAAGGTGTATCGCCGTGATACGGATGATGCGACCCACTCACACCAATTCACACAAATCGAAGGGCTTTATGTCGATGAAAATATTCGCATGAGTGATTTAAAAGGAACGCTTAATGTTCTGGCTAAGCATTTATTTGGTGAAGACCGTGAAATTCGCTTACGCCCAAGCTTCTTCCCATTTACAGAGCCATCCGTTGAAATGGATATTTCTTGTAAAGTATGTGGGGGAGACGGTTGTTCTGTTTGTAAGAAAACAGGGTGGATCGAAATACTAGGTGCAGGTCTTGTTCATCCAAATGTTCTTGAAATGGCAGGCTTTGATTCCAATAAATATTCAGGTTTTGCCTTTGGTATGGGGCCTGAAAGAATTGCAATGCTTAAGTATGGCATTGAAGATATCCGTCATTTCTATACAAACGATGTCCGTTTCTTAAAACAATTTCACCGTGTGTAAAGGAGGAGAAAAGAGATGTTAGTATCAACCAATTGGTTAAAGCAATATGTCAATTTGGACCATGTATCGGTGAATCAACTAGCCGAAGATATTACTAAAACAGGTGTGGAAGTTGAGCAAGTGATCCCACCATTAGTTGATAGTGAACATTTAGTTGTTGGATATGTAAAAGAATGTGTTCAACACCCTAACGCTGATAAACTAAACCTATGTCAGGTCGATGTTGGTAATGGAGAGATTGCCCAAATCGTTTGTGGTGCCACAAACGTTACAGAAGGTCAGTACGTTGTTGTGGCTAGACCTGGAGCAGTTTTGCCAGGTGGGTTTAAAATAAAGAAAGCTAAACTACGTGGTGAAGCTTCTGAAGGGATGATTTGTTCGCTTCAAGAACTCGGTATTGATGAGAAGTATATCGACGAAAAATACAAAGATGGCATTTACGTTATTGAAGAAGAAGTTAAAGCTGGTCAATTAGCAGCACCATTACTGAATTTAAATGATCATATTATTGAATTTGACTTAACTCCAAACCGTGCTGACTGTTTAAGCATGATTGGTGTAGGTTATGAGGTTGCTGCAATCTATAATCAGGAAATGAAAACACCTGAATTAAATTTAACGACAGCAGATGAACAATCTAGTGATTATATTTCAGTTGAAATTGAAGACGAACAGGCTAATCCTTATTATGGTGCGTGGATTATTAAAGATCTACAGGTAAAACCGTCCCCACTTTGGTTACAAAATCGCTTGATTAGTGCGGGCATTCGCCCAATTAATAACGTGGTTGATGTGACTAACTACGTATTACTTGAGTATGGTCAACCATTACACGCATTCGATTATGAGCGATTTCAATCAAATAAAGTCGTTACTCGCTTAGCGAAAGACGGTGAAACAATCAAAACGTTGGATGGTGAAGAACGCACGTTAACAGCTGATCAGCTAGTCATCACAAATGGGTCTGAAGCTCATGCCATTGCAGGTGTCATGGGTGGAGAGCATTCGGAGGTACAAGAGGATACGTCAACCGTGCTTCTAGAGGCTGCTTATTTTGAACCACAAACCGTACGCCAATCGTCTAAATACCATGGCATTCGTAGTGAAGCGAGCATCCGATATGAAAAAGGGCTCGATATCACTCGTGTAAAAGAAGCTGCTACTCGCGCGGCGCAACTACTCGCTGAACTAGGAGAAGGTCAAGTTTTAGGTTCGATCGTAGAGGCTGGTTCAACAGAGTGGACAAATGATGTCATTACATTTAATCAGGTAGAAATGGCTGAGAGAATTGGGGCGAATATTTCATTAGAGAATATGACATCTATTATTGAACGTTTGCGTTTTGATTATGAAGTGAATGGTGAAGATATTTCTGTAACGGTCCCACCACGCCGTCGTGATTTAAAGATTAAAGAGGATATGGTAGAGGAAATTGCGCGACTGTACGGATACGACAATATTCCATTTACATTACCAACTGGTGTGATGAATCAAGGTGGATTAACGAAACGTCAAAAACATTTACGTGCCGTACACGGTTATCTTCAGTCTTCAGGTCTTTATGAGTCAGTAACTTACTCTTTAACAACTGAAGATAAGGCTAATCAATTAGTTAGCCCCGAAGTTGAAGTGTTAAATGTCAAGCCAGTTCGCTTAGCAATGCCAATGAGTGACTTGCATAGTCACTTGAGGCTAAGTGCTGTTCCTGAACTCATTTCTAGCCTTCAGTATAATGTTGCTCGTAATCAGTACAATGTCGGTCTATACGAGGTTGGGTCCATTTATACACAAACAGAAGGCGAAGGAACGCAACCAACAGAACGTCTTCGTGCATCTGCAGCCATTACAGGTCTTTGGGAAAATCACCCTTGGCAAGGAGTCAAAAAACCTGTAGATTTCTTTGTCATTAAAGGCATTTTAGAAGGCTTGTTTGATTACCTTAAACTTAATGATGTTGAGTTTGAACAAGCTAACTTAGAATCCTTACACCCAGGACGTACAGCTGTCATAAAGTTATCAGGAAGTGTTGTTGGTTATGTGGGGCAACTACATCCAATGACGCAAAAGCAATATGACATTCAAGAAACTTATGTGTTTGATTTGGATTTAGAAACCATTCTTGGTGCGATGGACGAACGTGATGTATATGAACCTATCACAAAATATCCTGCGATTGCTCAAGACTTAGCCTTTGTGGTGAGCCAAGATCTTCCAGCAAGAGTGCTTGAAGAAGCGATCATGGAACAAGGTCAACCACATCTAAAGTCGGTACGTGTTTTTGATGTTTATGAAGGTGAGCATATGGAAGAAGGTAAAAAATCGATTGCATTCAACTTAATTTTCCAAAACAACGAGCGTACATTAAAAGATGAGGAAATTGAAGAAGCGAGAAAGAGTATTGTTAGTTATTTAGAACAACAGTATCAAGCAGTTTTAAGAGGATAAATAAAAGCTGAGTTTAAGGGAGATCTCAACACTCCCTTTTAACTCAGCTTTTTGCTTTCTTTGTATTGGCAAAATGAACTTTACCAATTTGATTTAAAAATGCTTCTCCTTTTGAGTTGATAATTCGTTTAATCTGTTGGTCGACTTTTGGTGAGGCACCTTTTTGTAAGCTGAATCCAACTTTTTTAGATAGTTGATCCATTTCTTTGACAAAGCGATAACGTGCCAGCATAGACGCTGCAGCCACACAGGTGGATTTGCTTTCTGCTTTTGTAAGGAAAGTAATATTTTCGTGTGGCTTAGCTTTTGTTGCTCTGACTTTGTTGTAATAAACTTCAGGCTGACAAAATTGGTCAATTACGATTCCACTTGGTGATACATGATCTAACTTATTAAATACATGCTGAATGGCGTGGTGATGCATCCAAGCCTTCATTTGCACCTGTGACCAATTTTGCTTTTTTAACTGGTTGTACTTCTCATTATGTAAAGTCACTGTGCTATAAGTGATATCTGTCTTGACGATATCTTTAACAATACGAGTGATCGTATCGTCATTCATACTTTTAGAATCCTTAACCCCTAACTCACGCAATAATTCTTGTTGCTTAGCTGTAGCGTAAACTGCACCAACCGTGATAGGGCCGAAATAATCACCAGTACCTGCTTCATCAGAACCGATGTGATCTTGATTTAAAACTTCGGGCAATTGTTTTGAACGGTTTGATGTTTCATTAGAACTCGATTTTAAATTTTTGTCCCATTGTCCTGCTTCTTCACTGTGACGATCACCTTGAAACATGACTTTTCCAGATTGGTATGCAGTAATTGTACAACCGTTATGTTTAGCGACAAAAACGGTATAAGGTGGTTGTTTATTAAGTTGATAGGGCTGATAGCTTTGTTCCATTTTCTTTAAAGTGGATTGATCCACTTTAATAACTGTTTGTGACATTATAAACTCCTTCTAAACGTTTTTTCGTATTCTCAATGTTTATTTTCGTGATGAGAACATCTATCTCAGCAGGTTTTTTAGTGGGTTGGACTAATTTTGGTGTAGAGAAGTCCTCTCTAAACTATTTTTGACGTGATGAGTATCCATTTTAATATAGAGACGTTTTTTCTATACGTTTTTTCACATCATGGGCATTCATTTTAGTGTAGAGAGCTGAAATGGTATTTTGCCTTAAGTATATCATGTGATTAAATAAGTCGCACCTTTAGTCCGATACTTTCCTAAATAGCTAAAAACGTGTTACTATATGGTTTAGAATAACGGTGAGGAGGCCCCTTGATGTCAGATTCTGAAAAGAATAAAATTACCGTAGAAATACATAAGCGTAAATATACGGTTGTTGGAGAAGAATCACCTGAACAAATTAAGATGGTAGCTAGTCTCGTTGATCAAAAAATGGATGAGATTCAGTATGCCAAATCTTCCTTAGATACAACTCAATTGGCTGTTTTAACAGCTCTAAATACGATGAATGATTACTTAAAGCTGAAACAAGATTATGATGCACTACTACAAAAAGAGAGGAAAGAGGATCGTAATTAATCATGTTTGATATTATACTATTAATCTTACTTATTTTTGGTTTTCTATTAGGTTTAAAACGGGGATTTATTCTACAGCTAATGCATTTAGTAGGTTTCATTGTGGCGTTAATCGTTGCTCGCTTGTATTATCAAGATTTGGCTGCAATTATTGAGTTATGGATTCCAAACCCTAATTTATCGGATGAACATTTTTGGGCGTCATTAATGGACACGTTTAGTATTGCGGATGCCTTTTATAATGGCATGGCATTTATCATTATTTTTATCATTGTTAAGATTATCATGCAAATAATTGCTAACATGCTAAACTTTGTTGCTAATATCCCAATCTTGAATAGTTTAAATAATTTTTTAGGTGCGATTATCGGCTTTATTGAAATGTATTTTATCATTTTCATTATCTTATTTTTATTCTCATTAATATCAGTGGAATTTATACAGGATACCGTTCAAAATTCGGTAATTGCGTCGTTTATGATTGAGAAGACACCTATATTCTCTGAACGAATAAAGGATTGGTGGTTTACTTATTTAGACTAAATGTTGAAGGGGGTTACTCAAGTAGGGGTTAACCTCTTTTCTTTTATGAAGTCATGTAAAAGGTGGTTTCAAATGGATAAAAAACAAGTGATTAAACATCTTGAACAGATTGCTACTTACCTTGAGCTAAAAGGTGAGAATACTTTCAAAATATCTGCTTACCGTAAAGCAGCTCAGGCTCTAGAAAGAGATGATCGTTCATTAAGCGAAATAACTGATTTCGGTGAACTACAAGGAATCGGCAAGGGAACAAAGTCAGTGATTGAAGAGTTGATCAAAAATGGTGAAACTAAAACACTTAATCAACTGATGGAAGACGTCCCTAAAGGTCTTGTTCCACTATTAAAAGTTCAAGGCCTTGGTGGAAGAAAACTAGCTAAACTTTATCATGAATTAGGAGTAGTGGATGAAGCTACCCTACGAAAAGCATGTGAGAGCGGACAAGTTGAAGCATTAAGTGGTTTTGGAAAGAAGTCTGTTGAAAAAATCTTAAAGGCAATTGATGAAGTGGGCACCCGACCGGAACGTTTACCTTTACCAAGTGTCTTACCTGTTAATGAGATCATCCAGCAGTCTCTTCAACAAATAGAAGCAATTGAGCAATATGCAATAGCTGGTAGTCTTAGACGGTTAAAAGAAGACGTTAAAGACCTTGATTACATTATTTCAACCGATAGACCAGACGAAGTAGCTGAACAGTTAACGCAGCTACCCATTGTGAAAGAGGTCGTATCAAAAGGTACGACAAAAGTTACAGTTGTCGTAAGTGGTGAATGGGATTTATCAGTTGATTTTCGATTAGTCGAGCCGACTGCTTTTATTACGACTTTACATCACTTTACAGGCTCAAAAGATCATAACGTTGAAATGCGTCGATTAGCCAAACAACGAGGATATAAGATTAGCGAATATGGGGTTGAAGATATCGAAACAGGACAACTTCATACGTTTGAAACGGAAGTTGAGTATTTTCAGTTTCTAGGTGTACCTTACATCTCGCCAGAGCTAAGAGAAACCGGAGAAGAAGTTAGTCTTGAGAAGCAACCCAACCTAGTTGAGTTAGCAGATATTCAAGGAGATTTACACATGCACACAACTTGGAGTGATGGTGCTCAATCGATTGAGGAGATGGTGACAAAAGCGATCTCATATGGTTATCGTTATATGGCGATTACCGATCACTCCAAATATCTGCAAGTAGCCAACGGGTTAAATGAAGAGAGGTTAAGAAAACAGCGAGAAGTTATACAAACACTGAATGAAAAATATCCTGAAATAACGATTTTCTCAGGTGTTGAAATGGACATTTTACCTAATGGTGAGTTAGATTTCTCTGATGAATTTTTACAGGAAATGGACTTTGTTATTGCTTCAATTCATTCGAATTTCAACCAATCAAAAGACATGATCATGCATCGTTTAAAACAAGCGTTGTTCAACCCTAATGTAGATATGATCGCCCATCCAACTGGCAGATTAATTGGAAGAAGACAGGGTTACCCTATAGATTACGAAGAGTTCATCGACCTCGCTATTGAAACAGGAACGATCATTGAGTTAAACGCTAACCCTAACCGTTTGGATTTGGCATGGCAATGGTTACAAGTCGCCAAAGAAAAAGGGGCAAAAGTAGCGATTAATACAGATGCGCATAACTATCAAATGCTATCTGATATGAAAACGGGTGTCCAAGCAGCTAAGAAAGGCTGGTTGGAGAAAGAAGATGTGGTCAATACGTGGTCTGTTGATGATTTACAACGGTTCTTAATGAGAAAAAGGTGAGTTAATTGGACGAAAAAATCTTATGGCAATTAGAATTTAATAAAATTAAAGAACAACTCCAAGAGCAAACCGAAACAAGCTTAGGTAAAGAGTTAGCTATCAAATTGAAGCCTTCAACTGATTTAGAAGAAGTCACCACATGGCATGAAGAAACGGATGAAGCAGCACAAGTTCTAAGACTTAAAGGTAACGTTCCATTAGGTGGTATTACCGATATCCGTCCACATTTAAAGCGAGCGAGTATTGGAGGGACACTATCGGCTTCAGAGTGTCTTGATGTTGCAAGTACAATATACGGTGGTAATCAGTTAAAGAAGTTTATTGAAGACTTAGAAGATGAAGAGATTAAGATCCCAATCTTAGAGGGTCTTACAGATCAAATTGAAACATTAAAAAATTTAGAGCAATCGATTAAAAGTTGTATTGATGACTATGGACAAGTAATGGATGGAGCATCCAGTAAGCTAAGAACAATTCGTAGTCAGATTCGCTCTTATGAAAGTCGAATTCGTGATCAATTAGATTCTTATACAAAATCGAAAAGTAATATGCTTTCAGATGCGATTATCACGATTCGTAATGAGCGCTATGTATTACCGGTGAAGGCTGAGTATCGCTCTAACTTTGGTGGGATTGTTCATGATCAATCTGCTTCCGGTCAGACTTTATTTATTGAGCCCCAATCAGTGGTTGAGGTAAATAATAAACTTCAAGAAGCAAGAGTTGAAGAACAACATGAAATCGATCGCATTTTGTTATCGTTATCGACGTTAATCAGTGAAGATAGTGGGTTTTTAAGACAAAACATTGATGCATTGCAACAGGTTGATTTTATGTTTGCTAAAGGTAAGTTAGCACGTACTATGAAAGCAGCTAAACCTACTATGAATCAAGAGGGAATTATAAAAATGAGACAGGCTCGTCACCCACTAATTCCTGAAGATGAAGTAGTGAGCAATGATTTTGAAATGGGGGAAGATTATACAGCTATTGTCATTACTGGACCTAACACAGGTGGTAAAACCGTTACACTTAAGTTAGTTGGTTTATGTACGCTGATGGCACAGTCGGGACTTCAGGTTCCAGCTTTAGACGGTTGTCAAATGGCTGTTTTCGATCACGTTTTTGCAGATATTGGAGATGAGCAATCAATTGAACAGAGCTTAAGTACTTTTTCATCTCATATGACCAATATAGTTGATATTTTAGAACGAGTGAATCACAATACATTGGTTTTATTTGATGAATTAGGTGCAGGTACCGACCCTCAAGAAGGCGCGGGGCTAGCTATGTCAATTTTGGACTTTGTAGTAAGTAAGTATGCGCGTGTAATTGCAACTACCCACTATCCTGAGTTAAAAGCTTATGGTTACAATCGCGAGGAGGTAACGAATGCCTCTGTCGAATTTGATGTTAATACATTGAAACCGACTTACCGTTTGTTATTAGGTGTTCCAGGACGGAGTAATGCTTTTGAAATCTCTAAACGATTAGGGTTAAAAGATGAGATTATAAGCCAGGCACAATCGATGATAAGCGACGATTCAAGATCAGTTGAAAATATGATCGCTTCGTTAGAAGAATCAAGAAAAAGAGCAGAGGCGGATTATGATGAAGCTGCCAAACGTTTAGAGGAAGCAGAAGAATTATATCGGACACTCAAGAGTGAATATCATGACTATTTGAATAAGAAAGATCAATACGTTGAAAAAGCAAAGGAAAAGGCAGCCAAGATCGTCAATAATGCTGAAGAAGAAGCAGAATCTGTTCTGAATGATTTAAAGCAAATGCGTCACCAAGCAGAAATTAAGGAACATCACTTCATTGACGCTAAGAAAAAATTAACTGATCAAAAAGAAAGCTTAAAATCGACGAATAAGGGTCATAAACAATCGAAAAGCGTGAAAGAGGATCAAAACCTATTACCAGGTGACGAGGTTCATGTCACATCCTTTAATCAAAATGGACATATCGTCAAGCAGGTCAATAAAAAAGAATACGAAGTCCAATTAGGAATTATGAAGATGAAGGTTTCAAAGGACCAATTGCAGTTTATTAAGCGACCACAAAAAGTTGAGACAAAGCCATTAGCTACTGTTAAAGGTAGTGGCTACCATGTTAAACCTGAATTAGATTTACGTGGTCAAAGATATGAAGATGCACTTTATCAATTAGAAAAATATGTGGATGATGCAGTCTTAGCAGGACATCATCAAGTATCCATTATTCATGGTAAAGGAACAGGCGCACTAATGAAGGGTGTACAGCAGTTTGCTAAAAATCACCGGTCTATTAAAGAATATAAATTTGGACATGCAAATGAAGGTGGTCATGGTGTGACAATCTTTAAGCTGAAATAGTCTAAATAGCTTAACCATTTCATATCATGATAGAAAGGAATGGAAAATGGAAACATTATCAAAAGTTTTAATGGTCGTAGCTGCCATCTTTGTCGTAGTTGGAATTTTATTCGTATGGATGAATTAATTTTAAGCAGTTTCTGGAGTATTTTGCTCGACCAGAAACTGCTTTTTTGATAGCTATTTCACAAAAAAAGATTTTTGACTCAAATAAAGTGCATTCTAATTTGTTACCACTAATCCAACAAATTAATACAATTACCGACATTATATTCAGATAATTTCAAATAATGTTTTTAATTTGAGGTTGTTTATGTTTATAATATTTATAAAGACTGTATCTTAAAGGAGGATAATTTAATGGGGGTTGACGTTTTAAGGCCATGGTTAAAGCACTACCCTGATGAGATCCCACAAACAGTTGAATACGACAATAGGCCGTTACAAAGTTATTTAGAGGAAAGTGCCACTAACTATCCCGATAAGTCAGCTATTTATTTTATGGGGAAAGAGCTAAGTTTCCGAGAAGTTTATGAATCTGCTAAGAAACTAGCGAGTTACTTACAAGGTTTAGGTTTAGAAAAAGGTGATCGCGTTGGAATTATGCTTCCGAACACCCCACAATCGGTTATTTCTTATTATGGTGTGTTAATGGCAGGTGGAGTGGTTGTGCAAACGAACCCACTCTATACTGAAAGGGAGCTTGCCTATCAAATGAAAGATTCAGGCGCAAAAGTATTAATATGCTTAGATATTTTACTCCCTCGTGCAAACGCTATCAAAAATGATACAGATCTAGAACATTTAATCGTGACACGCATTAAAGATTATTTACCATTCCCGAAAAATATGATCCAACCATTACTCCAAAAGCGTGAATATGGGATCTCTGTGAAGCCTGAACATGGTAGTAATACTCATGTTTGGACCAACGTCTTAGCAGAAGCTTCAGGTGAGGTCATGCAACCTGATATCGCCCCACAAGAGGATTTAGCGTTACTGCAATATACAGGTGGTACAACAGGCTACCCTAAAGGAGTTATGCTAACTCATTATAATCTTGTATCTAATACGCAGATGTGTCAAAAATGGCTATATAAAACTGAATACGCTAAAGAGATTGTCCTAGGAATCTTGCCATTCTTCCATGTTTATGGAATGACAACCGTGATGAATCTATCGATCATGATGGCCCAGAAAATGATTTTAGTTCCTAAATTTGATGTTGATAGTGTGCTTAAAGCCATTGAAAAAGAAAGGCCGACACTATTCCCTGGAGCCCCAACTATTTATATTGGTTTATTAAATCATCCTAAGCTAAACCATTATGATTTATCCTCAATAGAGGCTTGCATTAGTGGTTCTGCGCCATTACCGGTCGAAGTACAAGAACAGTTTGAAGAAGTTACTGGAGGTCGCTTAGTTGAAGGATATGGGCTTACTGAGACTTCTCCGGTTACTCATTCTAACTTTGTCTGGGAAAATCGTCGTTCTGGAACGATTGGCGTACCTTGGCCGGATACAGATGCAATAGTAGTCAAAAATGATCAGCTAGAAACAGCAGAGATTGGAGAAGTAGGAGAAATTGCTGTTAAAGGACCACAAGTGATGAAAGGTTATTGGAATCGTCCTGAAGATACTGAGAATTCCTTGAAAGATGGTTGGTTCTTAACAGGTGATATGGGTTATATGGATGAAGATGGGTATTTCTATATTGTTGATCGCAAGAAAGATATGATTATTGCAGGTGGGTTTAACATTTATCCCCGTGAAGTTGAAGAAGTATTATACGAACATGAATCGATTCAAGAAGTAGTTGTTGCAGGTATACCAGATCCTTATCGTGGTGAAACCGTTAAAGCTTATATCGTATTAAAAGATGGAGTTGAGTTAACAGAGGAGGATTTAGATCAATATTGCCGTGAGAACTTAGCAGCATATAAAGTTCCTAAGTTATATGAATTTAAAGATGAACTACCCAAAACAGCAGTAGGTAAAATCCTTAGAAGGAAGTTAGTCGATGAGGAAAAAGAGAAGTTGCAAAATAGTGAAACAGAATAATATAAAAATGTTGACACTTTTCACATTTCTTTATATGATGATAGGTGAATGACCGTTCATTCACTAGTTGTGTTAACAGGGAGAATTAATATGGATAACAAGTCAAAACCTAAGTATAAATTGATACTTGACGCTGCAGTTGAGGTAATCGCCGAAAACGGCTACCATCATTCCCAAGTTTCTAAGATAGCTAAAAAAGCTGGTGTAGCAGATGGGACGATTTATTTATACTTCAAAAATAAAGAAGATATCTTAATTTCTTTGTTTCAAGAAAAAATGGGGCAGTTTGTAGGTAAGATAGAACATGAATTAAAAGATATTCATCAAGCCGATCAAAAACTTTATAAACTTATTGAAATGCATTTCCGTCAATTGTCAGAGGATCCTAATTTGGCAATTGTTACTCAGTTGGAGTTACGCCAATCTAATAAACGGCTTAGATTAAAAATTAATGAAGTGCTAAAGGGGTACCTAACATTAATGGATCAGATTTTAAAAGGTGGCATGGAGGATGGAACTTTCCAAGATCAGCTCAATGTCAAATTAGTAAGACAGGTGATTTTTGGTACCTTAGATGAAGTTGTGACCAATTGGGTAATGAAAGAGCAACGATATAACTTAATTGATCAAGCAAAAGAAGTTCACTATTTAATATATAATGGGCTTCGAAAACATGACTAAAAAGGAGATGTCGTATGAACCACCTCAAATGGACTAAGGAAGATAGTATAGCTCAGGTTGTCATAGACAGCCCTCCAGCAAATGCATTATCATCTGGAATATTGCAGGATTTATCAACTGTATTAGATGAAGTAGAAGCGGACAAATCTATTAAACTCATAATCTTAAAAGGAGAAGGGAAATTCTTCTCGGCTGGAGCAGATATTAAGGAATTTACGTCATTTCAAAAGGCAGATGATTATGAACAATTAGCTAAGAAAGGTCAGAATTTATTTGACCGAATTGAACAATTCCACATTCCAGTAATGGCATCAATTCATGGTGCTGCTCTAGGTGGCGGGCTAGAACTTGCGATGTCATGCCACGTTCGAGTTGCGACAAAAGATACAAAATTAGGATTACCTGAACTAAACCTAGGGATTATCCCAGGATTTGCAGGCTCACAACGCTTACCACGATATGTAGGGTTACCAAAAGCTTATGAAATGATTTTATCGGGGGAGGCCATAACTGGAGAAGAAGCAGCTCATTATGGATTAGTTAATCATGCCGTAGAAGAATCAGAACTAGAGATGAAAACGCTTCAACTAGGTAAGAAGTTTGCTAGTAAAAGTGGACCTTCAATTCAAGCAGTTATGAAACTATTACCATATGCCCATACATCACAATTTGGTCTAGGTGTAGAAGAAGAGGCTAAAGAATTTGGAAAGGTCTTCGGAAACGAAGATGCCAAAGAGGGGATTCAAGCATTTATTGATAAAAGAAAACCTAACTTTAAAGATCAGTAGACCCAAAAGGAGGTAATCCCATGAACATTTTTGTTCTAATGAAAAAGACATTTGACACTGAAGAGAAAATCCAAGTCAATGGAGGCGCCATTGAGGAAGAAGGAGCAGAATTCATTATCAACCCATACGATGAGTATGCGATTGAAGAAGCGATTAAGATTCGTGATGAACACGGTGGTGAAGTGACGGTTGTAACCGTTGGTGATGAAGATTCTGAACAGCAGCTTCGAACAGCTTTAGCGATGGGTGCTGATAAGGCAGTACTAATTAATACGGAAGATGATGTGGAAGATGGTGATCAATTCACAACAGCTACCATTTTAGAAGCCTACCTAAAAGACCAAGACTATGATTTAATCTTAGCTGGTAACGTAGCCATTGACCAAGCAAGTGGGCAGGTTGGACCACGCGTAGCTGATAAACTAGATATCCCTTATGTAACGACGATTACAGCGATTACGATTGATGGTGAAGAAGTTCACATTGATCGTGATGTAGAGGGGGACGTAGAGAAAGTACGAACATCTCTACCTTTATTAGTAACGTGTCAACAAGGTCTAAATGAACCACGTTATCCATCACTACCAGGGATTATGAAAGCTAAGAAAAAACCACTTGAAGAATTAGAGATTGATGACCTAGATTTAGATGAAGATGATATCGAAGCGAAAACGGAGACAACAGATGTTTTCCTTCCACCTGAAAAAGAGGCAGGTAAAGTGTTAGAAGGCGAAATTGATGAGCAAGTGAGTGAGCTTGTATCTCTACTAAGAACAGAAGCGAAAGTACTTTAATTTCAGACAGGTGCAGAAAGGAGAATATGTATCATGAGTAAGATTTTAGCTTTTGGAGAGGCACGTGAAGGTGAATTACGTAACGTATCATTTGAAACCATTGCTGCTGCACGACAAATTGATGAAGATGCAGAGGTTATAGCGGTCGTTTTAGCAGATGGAAATACAGAAACTTTAGCTAATACCATGATTCAATACGGTGCTGATCGCGCAGTAACCGTTGAGCACGCAGACTTAAAAGAATATACGTCAGATGCGTTTACCCAAGCAGCTATGGCTGTTATTGACGAAGAAGACCCTGAAGGAATCGTGATGGGTCACACCTCTGCTGGAAAAGATTTATCCCCACGTTTAGCCAGTAAGTTAGATAGTGGGTTAGTCTCAGACATTACTGGAATTGAGGGATCGGGGGAAGATGCTGAATTTGTCCGTCCAATATACTCTGGTAAAGCCTTTGAGAAGAAACAGATTAAAGAAGGTAAAACGTTTGTCACGATTCGACCAAACAACATTGTCCCATTAGATCAAGATGACAGTCGTTCAGGTGATGTAAATCAACTCGATGTAGACATTAAAGATCTTCGTACGATCATTAAAGATGTTATTCGTAAAGCATCTGATGGAGTTGATTTATCAGAAGCTAATATTATTGTAGCTGGTGGGCGCGGTGTCAAGAGTGAGGAAGGGTTTGAACCATTATTTGAATTAGCCGATGAACTAGGAGCTGCCGTTGGTGCATCACGTGGAGCATGTGATGCAGGATACTGTGACTACTCATTACAGATTGGTCAAACAGGTAAAGTAGTTACCCCGGATCTTTACATTGCTATCGGTATTTCAGGTGCCATTCAGCACTTAGCAGGTATGTCAAACTCAAAAGTCATTGTGGCAATCAATAAAGATCCAGAAGCCAACATCTTTAATGTCGCTGATTATGGAATTGTTGGAGATCTATTTGAAGTCGTTCCCAAACTGACTGAAGAAATTAAAGCCTTAAAGGTATAATAGTCTATCAAAAGAAGCTCTTTGTCTAATGGCAAAGAGCTTTTTTCATGTAAGATACCTTACAAACAAACTATTGGCATGGATTAAAAACATCGTGCTATACTAAGTTTGAAATTGAATGTTTAGGAGGAATTAAATAATGGCAATTGTAAATGCAACAGATCAAAATTTTAATGAAGAAACTTCAGAAGGTTTAGTTTTAGTTGATTTCTGGGCTCCTTGGTGTGGTCCATGTAAGATGATTGCTCCTGTATTAGAAGAATTAGATGCCGATATGGGTGATAAGGTTAAGATAGTTAAAGTTGATGTTGATGAAAATCAAGAGACTGCTCAAAAATTTGGTGTGATGAGCATTCCAACATTGATCGTCTTTAAAGATGGAGAGCAAGTAGATCAAGCACACGGTTTCCAACCAAAAGATGCTTTAGAACAGTTAATTAATAAAAACGCATAATGACCTTATATAATTGGGGCTGACTCGTACGTGGGTTAGCTCTTTGTTTTGGAATAATTTATGAACTGAATCCTTGTTTAGTTTAAACGGATCAAATCTTGAGGTGGGTATGATGAACGAACAGATCAGGGAAAAACTTGCATTGTTGCCCGATAAACCAGGTTGTTATCTAATGAAAAATAAACATGCAGAGGTCATCTATGTCGGAAAATCAAAATTATTAAAAAATCGAGTACGATCCTATTTTACAAGCGCGAATGATTTGAAGACACAACGATTGGTTAATGAAATTGTTGATTTTGAGTATATTGTTACGGGCTCTGAGATGGAAGCACTAATCCTAGAAATGAATTTAATTAAAAAATACGACCCTAAATATAACGTGATGCTAAAGGATGATAAGAGTTATCCTTATTTAAAAATAACCAATGAGAGACATCCACGTTTAATCGTGACCCGTAAAGTTAAAAAGGATCAAGCTAAGTATTTCGGCCCTTACACAAATGTTTATGCTGCTAGAGAGACGAAAAAATTATTAGATCGCATCTACCCATTGCGTAAGTGTAACATTATGCCTAAACGCGTTTGTTTATATTATCATATCAACCAATGCCTTGGACCTTGTGAAAACCATATCAGTCAAGAAACGAATGAGGAAATCGTTCAAAAAATAACTGCATTTCTTAACGGTGGCCATAAAGAAATTAAAAAAGAGCTTGAAGATAGAATGCAGGAATTTGCGGAAAGTTTAGACTTTGAAAAGGCTAAAGAGTACCGTGATTTGATCGAGCATATTGAACAGGTAATGGAAAAACAAACGATGGACTTACAAGATTTAACCGATCGAGATGTGTTTGGTTTTTCCTATGATAAAGGTTGGATGTGTGTTCAAGTGTTTTTCGTACGACAAGGTAAATTGATTGAAAGAGATGTTTCGATCTTTCCTTTTTATAATGAGCCCCAAGAAGCTTTCGTTAGTTTTATTGCTAGTTTTTATACACACTCGAATCACCTTAAGCCTAAAGAGGTTAATGTCCCTGTAGGAACCAAAACTGAGCTTATTGAAAACTACTTAGATGTTAAGGTGAAGGTTCCTTATCGAGGACAAAAGAAGAAACTTGTAGAATTAGCTATGGAAAACGCTCAAATTGCTCTTAAAGAGAAGTTTTCTTTAATAGAAAAGGATGAGGAACGAACAATTAAGGCAGTTGAAGAGCTTGGTGATGCTTTGAACATAGAAACACCACATCGTATCGAGGCCATTGATAATTCAAATATTCAAGGTACCCACCCCGTTTCTGCATTAGTCGTATTTATTGATGGTCGGGCCAAGAAGAGTGAGTACCGAAAATATAAAATTAAAACAGTCCAAACACCTGATGATTATGAAATGATGCGTGAAGTCGTTAGAAGGCGATTTAAGCGAGTTCTTAAGGAAGGATTACCCCTACCAGATTTACTGTTAGTCGATGGTTCGAAAGGACAAATGTCGGCAGCTAAGGATGTCTTAGAAAATGAACTTGGCTTAGATATTCCACTTTGTGGTTTAGCTAAAAATGAGAAGCATAAAACTAGTGAGCTGCTCTATGGTGATCCACCCGAAACTGTTCCGCTCAAACGTAACAGTCAGCCTTTTTATTTAATACAACGTATACAGGATGAGGTGCATCGATTTGCTATTACATTCCATAGACAATTAAGGGGAAAAGGTGCAGTTCAATCGACACTGGATGAAATTGAGGGGGTTGGGCCAAGGAGAAGACAATTATTATTACAGCATTTTGGCTCAATTGACGACATTAAACAAGCCTCCGTTTATGATCTCACAAAGTTAGGAATCCCGAACAATGTTGCTGAGAGTATCAATCAGTATTTTAGTTCTCATAAAAATGAAGATTCCAGTGAAACTTAGTAATAATAGACCTTAAGAGAGAGCCATTTTTTTGAACTAAGTATTCTTGACGCTTTTACGCGTTAGAAGTACAATAAAACATGTCATGTATACTAATATTTGCATAAGGCATGTGAAACTTATTTAAAGTATTGACTTACATCAGATGAGGGGGGTAACACATGGCGGAAAACCGTGAGTTCTTTAATCGCAGGCTTCATTCTTTGTTAGGGGTTGTTCCAATCGGCCTATTCCTAATGCAGCACTTGGTAGTTAACCATTTCGCTACATATAGCCCAGAGGCATTTAACCAAGCTGCACACTTTATGGAAGGTTTACCATTGCGTATCTTTCTAGAATTTGCCGTGATTTATATACCATTACTTTTCCACGCGATTTATGGTGTATATATTGCATTTACAGCAAAAAACAATGTATCACGTTATGGATTTTTCCGAAATTGGATGTTCTTGTTACAGAGAATAACAGGAATTATTACATTGATTTTTATTGTATGGCACGTATGGGAAACTCGTTTGGCATATGCGATTTATGGAACGGAAGTAAACTTTGATATGATGGCCACCATTCTATCATCACCATTTATGTTCTGGTTCTACGTAATTGGTGTCATCTCAGCTATATTCCACTTTGCTAATGGTTTATGGTCGTTCTTTGTTACTTGGGGTATCACAGTAACTCCAAGATCACAGAAGGTCTTAACATATGCAACGCTAGGAGTATTTATTATCTTTACTTACATGGGAATGGCTACGTTAATTGCGTTCGCATACTAAAACTTAATTGACAGTTTATTAATTGACTAAAAAGGGAGTGAAACTTCATTATGAGTAATAAAAATATCGTAGTAGTAGGCGGTGGATTAGCTGGTTTAATGGCAACTATTAAAGCTGCTGAAGAAGGCGTACACGTCGATTTACTTTCGCTTGTTCCTGTAAAACGCTCCCACTCTGTGTGTGCACAAGGTGGTATTAACGGTGCTGTTAATACAAAAGGTGAAGGTGACTCACCTTGGTTACACTTTGATGACACTGTTTATGGTGGTGACTTCTTAGCTAACCAACCACCAGTCAAAGCGATGTGTGAGGCAGCTCCAAGCATTATTCATATGCTTGATCGTATGGGGGTTATGTTTAACCGTACTCCTGAAGGGTTATTAGACTTCCGTCGTTTCGGTGGTACACAACACCACAGAACTGCTTTCGCAGGGGCAACAACAGGACAACAATTATTATACGCACTTGATGAACAAGTTCGCCGTCACGAAGTAAATGGACTTGTTACTAAATATGAAGGTTGGGACTTCTTAGAAGCGGTCCTTGATGAAAATGGAGTATCACGAGGTGTCGTTGCACAGAATATTCAATCTCACGAAGTTAAAGTATTTAAAGCTGATGCGACGATTATGGCTACTGGTGGTCCAGGTATCATCTTTGGTAAATCGACAAATTCTGTTATTAATACAGGTTCTGCAGCATCTAACCTTTATCGTCAAGGTGCTATTTATGCGAATGGTGAGTTTATTCAGATTCACCCAACAGCAATCCCAGGTGACGATAAATTACGCTTAATGTCTGAGTCCGCACGTGGTGAAGGTGGCCGTGTATGGACATATAAAGATGGTAAGCCTTGGTATTTCCTAGAGGAAAAATATCCAGCTTATGGTAACCTAGTTCCACGTGATATTGCAACACGTGAAATTTTCGATGTTTGTGTTAACCAAAAGTTGGGTATTAATGGGGAAAACATGGTGTACCTCGACCTTTCTCACAAAGATCCTAAAGAACTTGATGTCAAGCTTGGTGGTATCATTGAAATTTACGAGAAGTTCGTAGGTGAGGACCCACGTAAAGTACCAATGAAGATCTTCCCAGCTGTTCACTATTCTATGGGTGGATTATGGGTTGACTATGATCAAATGACAAACATTCCTGGTATCTTTGCTGCTGGTGAGTGTGACTACACAATTCATGGTGGTAATCGTCTAGGGGCTAACTCATTACTATCATGTATTTATGGTGGTATGGTTGCAGGTCCAAATGCGATTAAATACATCGATGGTTTAGATGAATTAGCAGAGGATCAATCTTCACAATTGTTTGAAGACAAGAAGAAAGAAGAAGAAGAAAAATTCGAAAATATCATGAGTATGACAACTGGTAATGAAAACGCTTATCAAATTCACCGTGAACTAGGTGAGTGGATGACTGATAATGTGACTGTTGTTCGTGAAAATGATAATCTTCTTAAGACTGATGAGAAAATTCAAGAGTTAATGGAACGCTTTAAAGATATTAATATCAATGACACGTCAAGATGGAGTAACCAAACTGCTATGTTCGTCCGTCAACTAGAAAGCATGTTACACCTAGCGCGCGTTATTACACAAGGTGCTTACAACCGTAATGAGAGTCGCGGAGCTCACTATAAACCAGAATTCCCAGACCGTAATGATGAAGAGTGGTTGAAGACAACGAAAGCCACATTCAACCCTGAGACAAATGCTCCTGAGTTTGAGTATGAGGATGTTGATACATCATTAATCGAGCCTCGTAAGCGTGACTACTCTAAGAGTAAGTAATACAAAAAGGGAGGGGGAAACAACATGGCTGATCAAAAGACTATTAAAATGATCATTCAGCGACAGGATGAGCCAAACGCACAGCCTTATGAAGAGGAATTTGAAATTCCCTATCGTAAGAATATGAACGTTATTTCTGCATTAATGGAAATACGTCGTAACCCAGTTAATGCAAAGGGAGAAAAGACAACTCCAGTTTATTGGGATATGGGATGTTTAGAGGAGGTTTGTGGTGCTTGTTCTATGGTGATTAATGGTAAAGCGCAGCAATCATGTACTGCCTTAATCGACCAATTAGAACAACCTGTACGTTTAGAACCAATGAAAACTTTCCCAGTTATGCGTGACTTAGCTGTTGATCGTAGTCGTATGTTTGACTCACTTAAACAAGTTAAAGCATGGGTTCCAATTGATGGTACTTATGATTTAGGTGAAGGTCCTCGTATGGCTGAAAGTAAGAGACAATGGGCATATGAGTTATCAAAATGTATGACTTGTGGTGTTTGTCTAGAAGCATGTCCGAATGTTAATAGTAAATCAGATTTCATCGGACCAGCACCTCTATCTCAGGTACGTTTATTTAACGCCCATCCAACTGGCGCTTACCATAAAGCAGAAAGAATGGATGCCTTATTAGATGACGGCGGTTTACAAGATTGTGGTAACTCACAAAACTGTGTACAAGCATGTCCAAAAGGTATTCCTTTAACGACATCTATTGCTGCGTTAAACCGTGAAGCAACTGTTCATTCATTCAAGAGCTTCTTTGGTAGTGACTATCACAACTAAGAATTAAATCTACTAAACTTAAAGACTATGAAAGGGCTGACGATTAATGTCAGTCCTTTTTACTTTAATATTTTTAAAGATTGAACGCTCAATGCCATTAGCAATTAAATAGGTGAAAGGTCCGGTGGAGTCAGTTTCAATGCCGATAGAGAGTCCGAAGCCAGTGATAAGGTCAACGAGAAGCGATCTCTCCGCGAAATACCACTTGACAAAGGCCTAAAACATATTAGCACAACCTCACCACGATTACCACGATCTACTTGCCTTTGCCGATCCATCATATCCAATTAAAAACTCAAGGGAGTGTTCTTAATGAAATTACCAAGTTACATAACAGACTTTGACTCGTGGAAAAAAGGTTTCCAGTTTTACACAACAATTAACATTCGCTTTTCAGAAACCGATATGTTTGGCCATGTCAATAATGTTTCACCATTTATTTATTTTGAAGAAGCTCGTATTAATTACCTCAATAAATTAGGGGTATTTGGAACATTAGATCAAGAAACGGAGAAGGTTCCTGTTGTCGGTGATTTGCAGTGTGATTTTTTGCAACAAATGTATTTTGGTGAACAAATTAAGCTATTCGTTAAAGTAGATTACGTAGGCAAAAGTTCGATAGATATTCATTATATGGCAAAAAATGGTAAAGATGACATCTGTTTAACTGGCCGTGGTCGTATTGTTCAAATCAGTTCCAAAACTGGAAAATCCGAACCATTTAATGAAGAACAAATTAAGATTCTTCAACATAAAAAATAATAATTACTTAAAACACATGACATATATCGCGAACGAAGAAAGTCATAGCATCATAGACTATGGTGACTAAGCAATTCCTCATGTAAGAAGTAGCTCACTTCTTTTTAATGGAGGAGGGGTTACCGCTTGGACAGCAAACAGTATAGACCTAGCAATATATTAACAAAGAGAGAAAGAGAAGTTTTTGAATTGCTTGTTCAAGATAAAACAACAAAAGAAATAGCAGAGGAGTTATTCATTTCAGAAAAAACCGTAAGAAATCATATTTCGAACACAATTCAAAAATTACAGGTTAAGGGGCGTTCACAAGCCGTTGTTGAATTAATTCGACTAGGTGAAATTAAACTGTAAAGAATCGGCTATTTTTAGCCGGTTCCTTTACAGTCTTTTTTGCTCTTATACTTGCAATTTTTGTCCAAAAAAGTGAAAATAAAAAGAAAGGCTTGGTTTGGAGGAGGCAATCCATGAATTCAATAATTGATTTAAAAGAGATTGCAGCGTTAGAAAAAAATGTTAGATACATATCACATATGGTCAAACAAAGAGGTCGTGAAATTTTAAATCATTATCCGATAACGCCCCCACAGTTTGTTGCGTTACAATGGCTATTGGATACAGGTGATCTGACTATTGGTGAGTTGTCAAAAAACATGTACTTAGCTTTTAGTACGACGACTGATTTAGTTGATCGAATGGAAAAGAACGAGTTAATTGAACGTGTCAGAGATCCAAAAGATCGTCGCGTTGTTCGTATACATTTGCTACCTAAAGGTAAAGAAATTATAGATGAGGTTATTCAAAAGCGTCAGGAATATCTTCAGGAAGTTCTTAAATCATATTCTGAGGAAGAGGTTGACAAATTAAAAACTTCTATGAATCAATTGTTCGAAGAGATGAGAGAGCATGAAAAACAACATTCAAACAAGTAGAAGGAGTCATCATTGTGGATAAACCAATTGGAGTCATTGATTCAGGAATTGGTGGATTGACTGTTCTTTATGAATTGAAAAGACAGTTGCCTAAAGAAAATTATATTTATTTAGGAGATACGTTACGTTGTCCCTATGGTTCTAAAAAACCTGAAGAAGTTAAGCAATATACTTGGGAAATGGTTGAGCACCTGATGACTTACGATATCAAACTGTTAGTTGTCGCATGTAATACAGCAACTGCGATTGTGCTGGATCAATTGAAGGAATACTTGGATATTCCCGTCATCGGTGTGATTGAGCCGGGAGCACGTGCTGCTATTAAAACAACTAAAACGGGCCATGTAGGTATTATTGGAACTGAGAATACGATTAAGAGTGGCGCTTATGATGATGCTTTAAAACAAATCAATCCAGTTATACAAACAATTAGTTTAGCATGTCCTCAGTTTGTTCCTATGATTGAGTCAGGACAATTTGCAAGTGATGAATCACATAAAGTTGTTCAGGAAAACTTAAAACCGATTATAAAGAACCCTTCGATGGATACATTAATCTTAGGATGTACTCACTATCCAATTATCCAACAACAGATTGAATCTGTGTTAGATCAACAAGTTACAGTGCTATCTTCAGCTTTAGAAACCGGTGCTGAGGTCAGTACAATATTAACTTTTTATGATTTGCATATAAAAGAAATAACAAACGAAAATGTTGATCCATTAATTTTAACAACTGGCACGTTACAGATGTTATATCGCTTAAAAGATGAGTTATTCCAATTTAATAACAGCCAAGTAAGACGAATTTCACTCGTGTAAGAACTTATACCATGAGAAGGTTAGGTATAAGTTTTTTCGTTTTTTATCCTGGTGAATCTTGAAGCTTTATTTTGATAAAATGAATACATTTCTTAGATTAAAGTTATAAATAACATAGAGAGCTATTTGAATGAATTTCAAGACGTTGAGGAGGACATAAGTTAATGAGAATAGATGGAAGACAAAATGATGAGCTAAGAAATATTGAAATTATCACAGATTATACTAAGCATCCTGAAGGTTCCGTATTAATTACAGTAGGAGAAACGAAGGTCATTTGTAATGCAACTGTTGAGCAAAGAGTTCCTCCTTTTATGCGTGGTGAAGGTAAGGGTTGGGTAACTGCTGAGTATGCCATGCTTCCACGTGCTACAGAGCAACGCAACATACGCGAATCATCTAAAGGAAAAATAGCCGGACGTACGATGGAGATCCAACGCTTGATTGGACGCTCGCTCCGTGCGGTGATCGATTTAGAAAAGTTAGGTGAGAGAACACTGTGGATCGATTGTGATGTCATTCAAGCTGATGGTGGTACAAGAACTGCCTCTATTACGGGGGCCTTTGTGGCAACAGCTATAGCTTGTGCAAAACTAGTGAAAGAAGAAAAAGTAGAAAAAATGCCAATTACTCATTACTTAGCAGCAACATCTGTTGGCATATCTCCTAAAGGTGAGGCTATTTTAGACCTGTGCTTTAAAGAGGACTCAGAAGCTGATGTTGATATGAACATTGTCATGACTGATCAAGAAGAATTTGTGGAATTACAAGGGACTGGTGAAGAAGCCACTTTCACGGGTTCACAATTGAATGACATGTTGCAATTAGGCACTAAGGGCATTAATGAATTGTTTACAAAACAAAAAGAAGCATTAAAAGAACATGCAGACTTAATTGGTTAAGGTAAGGAGTACGAGTATGAATAACATTTACATTGCAACTACAAATCAAGGAAAAGTAAAAGAGTTTAAACAAATATTAGCTGACCTTTCAATTGAAGTCGAAAGCTTGTTAGATCAGTTTCCAGATATGGACGATGTTGAAGAAACTGGTAAGACTTTTAAAGAGAATGCGATCTTAAAAGCAGAGACTTACTCATCTAGATACCAGGTCCCAGTGATTGCTGATGATTCTGGATTAGAAGTTACAGCTCTTGATGGAGAGCCAGGTATCTATTCGGCACGCTATGCAGGAGAAGCTAAAAATGATTCGAAAAACCTTGAAAAAGTATTAGCTAAGCTAGAAGAAAAACAGGCGACCAATCGAGAAGCTGCCTTCGTTTGTGTTATGGCTTTTGCAAATCCGGGGCATGATACACTAACGACTGAAGGGCGTTGTGAGGGGAGTATTACAACACAGCCTCAAGGTGACCAAGGTTTTGGTTATGATCCGATCTTTCAACCTAAAGGCTATGAATCAACTCTAGCCGAATTAGGACCTGAGGTAAAAAATGAAATTAGCCATCGAAGACAAGCAATTAATAAGATGGTGGAGCAGTTAAAGACTGTTCTATAAAGGAATTTGGAATGGCTAAGAGAGCAAAACCTTAGCCATTCCAAAAAAAATTGCAAGAATGGTTGACATTTGATTGGTTAATTTTATATAATAAATCTTGTCGCAACAAAGAGCTGAATCTTTAGAGGTCAATCGTGCTCGTTGTTGGATACATAAATTAAATAATATGCGGGTGTAGTGACGAGCAACACATCTGATGAAATGACTACGAGTTGTCCCGAAGCAGAAAACAACCTGAATAAGCTAGAAGATGCAGGGACATAATGGGACTCAGTAATAAGCGTGCTCGTTGTTAAATACATAAATTAAATAATATGCGGGTGTAGTGACGAGCAACACATCTGATGAAATGACTACGAGTTGTCCCGAAGCAGAAAATCAACCTGAATAAGCTAGAAGATGCAGGGACATAATGGGACTCAATAACAATCGTGCTCGTTATAGATACATAAATTAAATAATATGCGGGTGTAGTGACGAGCAACACATCTGATGAAATGACTACGAGTTGTCCCGAAGCAGAAAAACAACCTGAATAAGCTAGAAGATGCAGGGACATAATGGGATTCAATAACAATCGTGCTCGTTGTTAGATACATAAATTAAATAATATGCGGGTGTAGTTTAATGGCAAAACCTCAGCCTTCCAAGCTGATGTTGTGGGTTCGATTCCCATCACCCGCTCCATTTTTATGAAAAGTGATTATGTCCCGGTAGCTCAGCTGGATAGAGCAACAGCCTTCTAAGCTGTCGGTCGCAGGTTCGAATCCTGCCCGGGACGCCATTTACTAATATGCTCAACCTCTTTAATCACAAGAGGTTGAGCTTTTTTAATACCATAAACATTAACTTTAGCTAAGTAAAGAACAACTTGAATTGGGGCAGAATTTTGTATTAAAATTTGTAAAGATTGGTTGAGTGACGATAACTTGGTATGAAGTGTCGTTAACATAATCTTAGGTGACGTTATCATAGCGTGAGTGTTGTTAAATTGGAAAAAAGTATCTTTATTCCACACAGTAGTGACGTTAAATGGGGAAGAAGTGTCGTTATTTCGAAAGTCCTTAATCCAGTTTTAACTTGATAGGGGGAAGGAAAGATGAAAAACAAAATAAGTTCTTTATTAGAAATATTTTTAGTTTCTACTAGGCTCGGTTTCACATCATTTGGTGGCCCCATTGCCCATTTGGGTTATTTTCATGATGAATATATTAAAAGAAGAAAGTGGATGGACGACAAAAGCTTTGCAGACTTAGTTGCACTTTGTCAATTTCTACCTGGACCAGCTAGTAGTCAAGTAGGAATTGGGATCGGTGTAATGAGGGCAGGAGTTCTTGGAGGAATCACATCATTTCTTGGCTTCACGTTTCCTTCGGTAATCGCATTAATTATATTCGCCTTATTACTTCAAAGTATGGGCTTTACTGAAGCAGGTTGGATTCATGGATTGAAAATTGTAGCTGTAGTAGTTGTTGCTCATGCGATCTTAGGTATGGCGCAAAAATTAACACCTGATGTCACTAGAAAGTCTATTGCTTTATTTGCTGTTGTCGTGACCGTTATTTGGCAGACAGCTTTTACTCAAGTTGGGTTAATATTATTAGCAGGAATTGTAGGTTACTTAATTTATAAACATCAAACAAGTAATCAAGAATCACATGAGATGAACTTTCCGATTTCTAAACGATTTGGTGCTATTTCTTTTTCTATTTTCTTTGGTTTATTAGTTGTTCTTCCTTTATTAAGAGAAGCAACAAATTTGAATTGGGTAGCTATGTTTGATAGCTTCTATCGTTCTGGTTCGCTTGTCTTTGGGGGAGGTCATGTCGTATTACCTTTATTAGAACGAGAATTTGTTCCAACTGGTTGGTTAAGTGAAGAAGAATTTCTATCAGGATATGGTGCAGCTCAGGCTGTTCCTGGGCCTCTTTTTACCTTTGCTGCTTATATCGGTGCTGTCATTAACGGATGGCAAGGTGGCCTATTGGCAACAGTCGCGATTTTCTTACCTGCATTTCTACTTATTTTAGGCTCCTTACCATTTTGGGATCTGTTACGCTCCAATTCAAAGATTAGAGGGGCATTATTAGGGGTGAATGCGGCTGTTGTAGGTATTTTAATCGCAGCTCTTTATAACCCTATTTGGACGAGTTCTATTTTATCTCCTGTTGATTTTGCCTTTGCAGCTGTTTTATTCACCATGTTGGTATATTGGAAGCTCCCAGCATGGGTGATTGTTTTAACCGGAGCAACAGGTGGTTTTATACTCTCGTTGATCTAGATTTGACAAAAATGTAGTGAGGCCGGGTCATGTTTTTAGCCCAACCTCACTGCATTTTATACCTAATTCCTCTTCTACCACCTAATGACCATTGTTAATATACAACAATCAGAGCCTTCTACTTGCGAATGCATTTCTAATGTCAGTCCGTCAGGGTTATAATCTATATCTACATTACCGTGAACTCCCGTTGATTCCACCAATTCCTGGACACGTTGTACATCATCAACTTGTGCCGCTTGCATGACTTCAAAGGCGAACTCTTCTGATTGAGCTAACCTTTCAAAAATTTGACTAGCATCATTCATCAAACGTTGAAAAGACTCTGCCGACTTTTTGAACTGAGTAGGATCTACATCGGGGTAGGTTCTATAATACGTACTAACTTCGATGGGTCTCGGGTTCGGGTAATGATAATACGGGTTGACATATACCGGATGAAACATATTATGTGGGTACAATGATTACCCTCCCTTGTTATGTCCTCACCTACAATATATGTCATATTACCCTATTTGTGCTGCTTGACATTAAATATCATTTCAGTTTCAGAAAGAGACATTCTGTTTTACTATTGGTCATTTGATTGGTTCGTTAATAATCGTGTCACACTAAAGTGGTGAATAACTGTTAAAACTAAAATAATAATATTTAGAACACTAATCCATGTCATCTTTCTGACTAAATCATCGTATAAACCTTTATAAGACACTTAAATCACACCTTTTTTTATTATTTTGCCTAGTTTGAGTAGATTATATTCTTTAGCTTAATGTACTGACTCTTATCATTATTGGATCGTAACATCACTTAATTGGTTTTGATATTAACGGTCTATTAATGTAGGTGTCGCTACAAAAAATGAAATGCAATTGTAAAATGGGAATTATAGGTTCAAATAACACGTTATGTTATACTTTTTTTAGGTGAATTTAATAGAAGCTATGATATATAAAAAATGTTATGTTGAAGAAGTTAGGGTCCATCATTTTACCTTATTAATGGGATTATTTTTTCTACCAATAGCAATAGCAAAAAATTGAACTTATTTCGACAAAAGATAGACATCTCAAAACCTCAAACAGTGAGATGTCTTTTCATTTTTGAAAAGATATTTGCTAAAGGAAGATTTCTATGATCAGAAAAATTATCACAGAAGCGTTACAAGAAGTAGGGGATTTCACTAACATTAAAAAGGTGGAACCAGTTCATGGTGGTGAGATAAACCAAAGCTATTATGTTGAAACGGATGAGCAGCAGTATTTTCTAAAGTATAATCCTGATGCTCCGAAAGATTTTTTTAGGTTAGAAGTTGAGGGGCTTAGGCTCATAAAGAGTACTAACACAGTTAACGTGCCTCATGTCATTACTTATTTAGATCAACCAGGAAAATCGATTTTAATGACTGAATGGATTGAGGGGCGAAGTAACACAGATACTGAATATCTGTTAGGTGAACAGTTAGCCAAGCTTCACCAAACTTATGCTAAGCAGCACGGGTTTAAAGAGAAGACATATATAGGTACCTTGCCACAAAAAAACGACTTTTATGACGAATGGGTTGACTACTATCGTGATAAACGGTTAATCCAACAATATCGATTAGGGGTTGAACGAGGACTTATATCAGGTGAACGTCAAAAAGGCTTACAACAGTTAATGGATCAACTACATAAATGGATTCCTACTGGGATTAAACCATCGTACTTGCATGGTGATTTCTGGGGAGGGAATTGGTTGACTGGTCCTAAGGGTGAACCTTACGTTATTGACCCGTCGTTTTTATATGGAGATAGACATTTCGAATTGGCATTTACCGAATTGTTCGGTGGTTTTTCTAAATCATTTTATCGGGGATACAATAGCATTCTTCCTGAAGATGGCTATTATCCACAGGTCAAAAAGCTGTATCAACTATATTATTTATTAGTGCATTTAAATATTTTTGGTGAGATGTATGGATCCTCTGTTGATTCTGTGATTAAGGAATATCGAGTTAGATAAGAATATTTTCCCCTTATATGGCAAAAACTTAGCCTGAATACAAACAAAGGGGATGTCATCGTGGAACAGTTTGAAAAGTTGAATAAAAGCTTTATAGATGGTGACTGGGTGGAAGGTGCTAGTGGTCGTTCTTATGAGAATTTAAACCCATATGATCAATCAATCGTTAATGAAATTCCGTTAGCAACCGAACAACAGTTAGAAGAATCATACCTTAAAGCAAAGGAAGCTCAAAAACAATGGGCGCAAACCCCTGCAGAGGAAAAAGAACAAGTGTTAAGTAAGGTTGCTAAGTATCTTGATGATCACCGAGAAGAGATCATCGCTATTATTACAAGAGAAACTGGTGGCAGTGTCATTAAAGCGAATGTGGAAGTTGACTTAACAATCGGTCTTGTTAAGGAAGCTATTAACATGCCTAAAGAGTTAGATAAAGTTGAAGAAGTAGATGCAATGGTTGAGGGGAAAGTTAATAAGATTCACCGAATTCCTTTTGGAGTGATAACATCGATTTCACCTTTTAACTTTCCAATGAATTTATCTATGCGAACAATTGCCCCTGCAATAGCCTTAGGAAACTCTGTGGTTCATAAACCGGATATCCAAACACCGCTTACTGGTGGTTCAATTATCGCAAGAGCTTTTGAGGTGGCTGGACTTCCTAAAGGTATCTTTAATTGTATCTTAACCGATTTAGAAGAGATTGGTGACCATATGTTAACAACGCCACATTCTCATCTAGTTAGTTTTACAGGTTCGACTCCAGTTGGTAAACATATTGGTGAAACGGCAGGTAAGATGCTGAAACGGATGGCTCTTGAGTTAGGTGGTAATAATCCGTTTATCGTGTTAGAAGATGCGGATGTTGACCGTGCCGTTGACGCAGCAATTTTCGGTAAGTTTATTCACCAAGGGCAAATTTGTATGATCATCAACCGAATTATCGTCCATGAGAAACATTATGATGAATTTATCGAAAAGTTTGTTGAACGTGTCAAGGATTTACCAAGTGGTGATCCAACAAAAGAAGACACCATTATTGGACCAGTTATTAATGAAGATCAAGCGGACCAAGCAATGAAAATTATTGAAAAAGCTAAACAGGATGGAGCTAAAGTCGCTCTTGAAGGAAAACGGGATGGAAACTTATTAACACCGACAGTATTTATCGATGTAGATAATCAAAGTGAGTTAGCGCAGACGGAATTATTTTCTCCGATTGCTACGATCATTAAAGCAGAATCAGACGAACAAGCGATTGAATTCGCGAATGATACTCCGTATGGGTTAAGTTCTTCAATTTTTACAAATGATTTATCACGTGGTGAAGACTTAGCCTTGAAAATAGAGAGTGGAATGACTCATATCAATGATCAGACGGTTAATGATAACCCGACTATTCCTTTTGGTGGAACCAAGGAAAGTGGTGTTGGGAAGTTTGGTAACCCGTGGATCGTTGACAAATTCACAATTACTAAGTGGGTGTCGATTCAAAAGGAATTCAGAGATTACCCTTTCTAACTGATCAAGCTGTAGAGGTGAGGCTAACTATAAATCATTTAGTATTTGTCTCGCCTCTATTTTCATCTTGTAAAGTTATCTTGATCGTCTAACCTATTTAGTTTTGTGAACTTGTCAAAAATCGATGATCTTAATATAATCTGTTACAATAAGTAGAAGTAATCACTTTTAGTTTTGATGTTTTTATACATAGAAAATCGGTTAAATTAGATAGTATCGAAGGAGGTGAGAAATATGAGCCTTGAACGACATGATATAGTTATGTTTCCTGGTTGGAGAAAAGACTTAGAACAAAAAGCATTTGATGCGATTACGCAGAAAAATTTCGAAGAAGCTTTATTACATATCAAAAAATTAGAAGAATTTAATGAAGCACATAGTGAAATTATCACGGCTAAAACAATAGCATTGGTCGAGCTTGGTCGTTATGATGAAGCAATTGGCCTTTGTCGTCAATTAATGAAAGAAGACGAGGATAACTATTATAAATACTTACATATTTATTTATCTATTCTATTCCAAAATAGCCAGTACACTGAATTAATTGATTTACTTGATGAAGTTTTTGAAACGGAAACGGTACCTCCAGAGTATCGTGAAGTGTTCATGCAACTTCATAATTTGAGTAAAGATATGCGTACATCTCAGCCTGAACAAGAAGCAGAAACCCATATTAGTCATTTTTTTGACTCACTGGAGCATGGCAACTTTCAAGAGCAGTGGAAATTATTGTCCATACATAGAAGGAATAATATCGAGCCTTATTTGAAAGGTTTAATACCTTACCTGAGTGATGCCAGGTTAAACCCAGTGATTAAGACAGGAATTTTGTTATGGTTAGTGGAGCAAGGAGTAGATGAAGCAATCGAAGTAGAGAAGTTTGGAAATTCTGATTATATAACGCCGGCAGAGCTGAATGATGTCATGGAGACAGGCTTTGCTAAGAAAGTGTTATCATGTTTAGAAGATGTTGAACAAGAGGATCCAACATTATTTGAATTTACTAAACAAATTTTGTACCGTTTCTTATATATTAAGTTCCCTCAAACTCCTGGAGATGAGGAAGTAGTTGATATATCAGAGGCTGTACTCTTATTAGCAAGAAAATATCTACAACTAAATCATAGTAAGATCATTGAGTCACAAGCAAGTGACAACCAGAAAAATTGGATGGAAGAAATCGAGCATTTAGAGAAAATATATTATTCACAAATTGGTGAATAAAATACGTAAGCAAGAGTGTTGAACCGATTATTTTCTATGTTATAATATAGTGGTTGCATTATGCGTGAGCGTAGAAAATGCATGAACATAACAAAAAATATATGGTATGAATAGATGTTGGAGGGAAAAATTATGTCAGCAAAATGGGAAAAGAAAGAAGGTAATGAAGGCGTCTTAACGGTAGAAGTAGATGCCGAGCAGTTTGATCAAGCACTAGATCAAGCCTTCAAAAAAGTAGTCAAGGATATTCAAGTGCCAGGTTTCCGTAAGGGGAAAGTACCACGTTCAATTTTTGAAAAGCGCTTCGGTGTTGAAGCATTATATCAAGATGCTGTTGATATCGTACTTCCTGATGCTTATATGAAAGCTGTCGAAGAAGCTGGAATTACTCCAGTTGATCGTCCAGAAGTAGATGTAGAGCAAATTGAAAAAGGACAACCATTAATCTTTAAAGCAACTGTTACAGTTAAGCCAGAAGTTGAACTTGGCGAATATAAAGGTTTAGAGGTTGAAGAAGAAGATACAACGGTTACAGATGAAGATGTTGAAGAAGAAATTAAAGCATTACAAGAAAAGCAAGCTGAATTAGTGGTCAAAGAAGATGGCCAAGTCGAGAATGGTGACACGGTTGTCATCGACTTTGAAGGTTTCATGGATGGTGAAGCTTTTGAAGGTGGTTCAGCTGAAAACCACACATTAGAAGTTGGTTCTGGTTCATTTATTCCTGGATTCGAAGAACAGCTTGTAGGAAAGTCAGCTGGTGAAGAGTTAGATGTTGAAGTAAACTTCCCAGAAGATTACCAAGCAGAAGAACTTGCTGGTAAACCTGCAACGTTCAAAGTAAAAATCCACGAAGTAAAAGCGAAGGAATTACCTGAATTAGATGATGAATTTGCTAAAGACGTAGATGATGAAGTAGAATCACTAGATGAACTAAAAACTAAAACAAAAGAACGCTTAGAAGAGCAAAAACAAACTGATACAGAAAACCAGAAGCGTGAAACATTAGTTGAAAAAGCTTCTGAAAATGCTGAAGTTAATATCCCGCAGGCAATGGTTGATTCTGAGTTAGACCGTATGATGCAGGAGTTCGAACAGCGTTTACAAATGCAAGGTATGACATTAGATATGTACTTCCAATTCTCTGGTCAAGATGAAGGTGCACTAAAAGACCAGATGAAAGAAGATGCAGAGAAGCGTGTTCGTACGAATTTAACATTAGAAGCAATTGCTGCAGAAGAGAACCTTGAAGTAACAGAAGAAGACGTTCAAGAACAACTTCAAGAAATGGCAACCATGTATCAAACGGACGTTGACCAGTTAAAGCAAATGCTTGGTGGCAATACCGATGCATTAACGGAAGACTTAAAGCTGAAAAAAGCAATCGACTTCTTAGCTGAGCATGCAAAAACAGTATAAATTTTTTGATCAAGGCAAGGCGCGTATATAACGTGCCTTGTTTTGCACTATAATTAATCTTTTTTTATTATGATACATAGAGTATATTAAATACATTCTTTATTGGATGTAATTTTTGCTAGTAATCGTTCATCAAGATACATATAATGTAAAAAGTTTTTCTTTTGACTAATTTTGATTTGAAGTACATAATGGAGATTATGAAGGAGAAAGATTAGAAAACAGGTTACTTTAAAATTGTTGTTTACGATGGTTTGAATAATTATAAGCGAAATTGGTATGGTTAAATATAGAATTTTTATGGGGTGAAAGTATGTTTAAATTTAGTGATGAAAAAGGGCAGTTAAAGTGCTCGTTTTGTGGGAAAACTCAAGACCAAGTCCGTAAATTAGTAGCAGGACCAGGTGTTTATATATGTGATGAATGTATTGATTTATGTACAGAAATTGTCGAGGAAGAATTAGGTACGGTAGAGCAGGAAGATTTTAAGGAAGTTCCTAAGCCGAAGGAAATTTGCGACATTCTTGACGATTATGTCATAGGTCAAGAAATGGCTAAAAAGTCATTATCCGTTGCTGTATATAACCATTATAAGCGAATTAATTCTAATGTTAAGAATGACGATGTTGAGTTATCAAAGAGTAACATCTTGTTACTTGGCCCAACAGGTAGTGGTAAAACATTATTAGCTCAAACATTGGCTCGTATCTTAAATGTTCCGTTTGCGATTGCTGATGCGACATCATTAACTGAAGCGGGTTATGTTGGTGAAGATGTTGAGAATATTTTATTAAAATTGATTCAAGCTGCGGATTACGATGTAGAAAAAGCTGAAAAAGGTATTATTTACATTGATGAAATTGATAAGGTAGCCCGTAAATCTGAGAACCCATCGATTACACGTGATGTATCTGGTGAAGGGGTTCAACAAGCGTTACTTAAGATTCTTGAGGGGACTCAAGCGAGTGTACCACCTCAAGGAGGACGTAAACATCCTCATCAAGAATTCATTCAGATTGACACAACGAACATTCTCTTTATTGTTGGTGGTGCATTTGACGGTATCGACCAGGTAGTTAAACGCCGTTTAGGTGAACGCGTTATTGGATTTGGTTCAGAATCCACAAATGCAAGACTTAGTGAATCTGAACTATTATCGAAAGTGTTACCTGAAGACTTACTTCGTTACGGATTGATTCCAGAGTTTATTGGACGTTTACCAGTGATCGGTAGCCTACAGCCATTAGATGAGGATGCACTAGTTGAAATATTAACCAAACCAAAGAATGCTTTAACGAAGCAGTATGAAAAGCTATTTGATATTGATGGTGTTGAATTAGAGCTGCAAGAGGAAGCTTTACGTGCAATTGCTAACAAAGCGATTGAACGTAACACAGGTGCCAGAGGTTTACGTTCCATTATCGAAAGTATCATGTTAGATGTGATGTTTGAGTTACCTTCACGAGATGATATTGAGAAGTGTATAATTACAAAAGAAACAGTGGAAAAGGAAAATGGTAAGCCTACTTTAGTCATGGAAGACGGTTCAGTGGTCGATCAAAACAAAGAGACACCTGAAAGTGCATGAAATTAATGAGTTAACATGACATTAGAGGGTACTCTCCTCTTAATTGGTGAGAGTACCTTTTTATTTTGTTTGAACAGCATTCTAAATATTAAGTCAAAATAGTTTAAGTCGAAATGTATATAATAATGTTAGAAGATTACTTAACCTGAACACCCGTGTTATATAACATGAGTGTGAACCGTTATTTGGAGGTGTGTGTTCGTGGGTAGCGAATCTAATCAAGAGATCCCTCTACTGCCTTTAAGAGGAGTCATTGTTTATCCATCGATGGTCCTTCATTTAGATGTAGGCCGTGAACAATCAGTCAAAGCCTTAGAGCAAGCCATGGTGGAAGACCATAAGCTTATGTTAGCAGCCCAAAAAGACTCATCTATAAATGAGCCATCTGAAGAAGATTTATATGAAATGGGAACGATCGTCTATATCAAGCAAATGGTTAAATTGCCGAACGGGACAAGCCGTATTTTGGTTGAAGGCTTAGAACGTGCAGAGATTCAAGCTTTTAAACAGAGTGAACCTTATTTTGCAGTCGATTATGAAGTTATTGACGATGAACATGGCGATGATGTAGAAGAACAGGCTTTAATGCGTATGCTAGTTAGTCAGTTTGATGAGTATACTAAAGTCTCTAAGAAAGTAAAAAGAGAAACTTATGAAACCGTTAAGGATATTACTGAGCCTGGACGGTTAGCTGATATTGTAACTTCTCATTTATCCTTAAAACTTAAGCAAAAACAGCGTATATTAGAAATCATCTATATTCCTGATCGACTAGATCATATTATTCAGATGATTCATAATGAAAAAGAAGTTTTATCAATGGAGAAGAAGATCGGCCAACGTGTTAAGCGATCGATGGAGCGTACGCAGAAAGAATACTATTTACGTGAACAATTAAAAGCCATTCAAAAAGAATTAGGCGAACGTGATGGAAAGAATAGTGAGGTAGCTCAGCTGAAAGAGAAGATTGCAGAGGCTGATATGCCAGAGCGTGTGGAAAAAGTTGCTTATAAAGAATTGGATCGCTATGAGAAAGTGCCTCAAAGCTCAGCAGAAAGCTCAGTAATTCGTAACTATATTGATTGGTTAGTTGCTCTACCTTGGACTAACGAGACTGAAGACAATTTAGATGTTAAACATGCTCAAAAGGTTCTTGATGAAGATCATTATGGCTTAGAGAAAGTAAAAGAACGTGTACTTGAATACTTAGCCGTTCAACAGTTAACCGAATCACTTAAAGGTCCGATCTTGTGCTTAGTGGGTCCACCCGGTGTTGGTAAAACCTCATTAGCTCGATCCATTGCCCGTTCAATCGATCGCCATTTCGTACGGGCATCACTTGGTGGTGTACGTGATGAAGCAGAGATTCGAGGACATCGTAGAACGTATGTCGGTGCGATGCCTGGCCGAATAATTCAAGGAATGAAAAAAGCAGAGACCATTAATCCAGTCTTCTTATTAGACGAAATTGACAAAATGGCAAGCGATTTTCGTGGTGATCCATCTTCAGCTATGCTTGAAGTATTAGACCCAGAGCAAAATAGTACGTTTAGTGATCACTTTGTTGAAGAGCCGTATGACTTATCTAAAGTCATGTTTATCGCAACGGCTAATAACCTTGCGACAATCCCAGGTCCATTATTAGACAGAATGGAAGTTATCTCAATTGCAGGTTATACCGAATTAGAAAAACTTCATATAACCAAAGAACATTTAATTCCTAAACAGCTAAAAGAAAATGGTTTAACCAAATCACAACTTCAGTTTAGAGACGAAGCAATTCTAAAATTAATCCGCATGTATACTCGAGAAGCAGGGGTTCGTAATTTAGAAAGAGAAGTCGCTTCTATTTGTCGTAAAGCTGCTAAAATTCTCGTGTCAACTGATAAAAAGCGTGTGGTCTTAACGGAGAAACAAATTGAAGAATTACTAGGTAAACCTAAATACCGTTATGGACAAGCTGAACATGAGCATCAAATTGGAGCTGCTACTGGTTTAGCTTATACACAAGCTGGTGGAGATACGTTATCAATTGAAGTGTCCGTTGTACATGGAACAGGAAAATTAACGTTAACCGGAAAATTGGGAGATGTCATGAAAGAATCTGCTCAAGCCGCGTTAAGCTATGTTCGTTCTAGAGCAGATGAGTTAGAACTTGAATCGGATTTTTATGACAAATACGATGTGCATATCCATATTCCTGAAGGTGCTACACCGAAAGATGGTCCGTCCGCTGGGATCACGATTGCGACCGCTTTAGTTTCGGCTTTTACCAATCAGCCTGTACGTAAGGAAGTGGGGATGACGGGAGAGATTACGTTAAGAGGACGTGTCTTACCTATCGGTGGCTTAAAGGAGAAATCTTTAAGTGCACATAGAGCGGGGCTAACAACGATCATTATGCCTGAAGAAAATGATAAGGATTTAGAAGAGATCCCTGAAAGTGTTCGTGAAGGTCTAACGTTTATTAAGGTAAAACATCTTGATGAAGTATTGGACCATGCCTTATTGAAAAAGGAGTAAGTGCAAATGAAAGTCAATGAAGCAGAAATCGTACTAAGCGCAGTAAAAAAAGATCAGTATCCCAATGAAAACCTCCCAGAAATTGCGCTTGCGGGTCGTTCCAATGTTGGAAAATCATCGTTTATTAATAAGATGATTAATCGAAAAGCATTGGCTCGGACATCGTCGAAACCCGGAAAGACTCAAACATTAAATTTTTACCGAATTAATAACCATCTGATGTTTACGGATGTACCAGGATACGGCTACGCTAAAGTCAGCAAGAAAGAAAGAGAAAAGTGGGGCCGAATGATGGAGGAGTATTTCCAGACTCGTGATGAGCTCAAATTAACGGTCCTCCTTGTTGACTTACGTCATCCACCAACTGAAGATGATATTATCATGTACGACTTTCTTAAACATATCGGTATACCGACATTGGTTATTGCTACCAAATTAGATAAGGTGAAGAAATCCCAACGTGCTAAACATGTCAAAGTGATTAAAGAAGCACTTGATTTAGAAGAAGGTGACGAACTGGTTCCGTTCTCGGCTGAGACAGGGGAAGGAAAAGATCAGGCCTGGAAAATTATTAGACAAGCTATCTAATAAATGAAAACCACCTTGTGTGGATGAAAACGTAATATACCCCTGAACTAGTCTATACTCCCACGATGTATAGCACATACGGTTAAGTAAAACCTCCCTTTCCACCAAGAAAGGGAGGTTTTTACGTTTACAAAAAGGTCTTTCTACGTCCTGAAGATCCTCCACGAGTATAATACCTTTCTTCTTGATGTGTTTTTTCAAGGATTAAATGGTAATTGTATTCAAGAGCTCTTGTGAGTCTATAGAAGATGAAAGCTGAAAATATAAATTGAAGAATGGTCAGTAAGGTTAATGAAGGAAATGAAAAGTAAAATGCGGTTGCTAAAATACCTTGGATGCCCAATATTGGTAGGTTCTTTAGCATCACACTCATTGCTACAGCAATAATCATGGCTATCATCATAAATTCAGTATTAATAGCCCATAAGTTGATACTTAATAAGTTCATTCTAACACTCCCCTAATTTTTCGCTCTGTTAAAATTTGTTAACAAGAGCCAGTTTTTTTTAAACGTTCCTCCCCTACATTTCCAATATAACAAGATTTAAATTATGAAGAATTGACGTGTGTCAATTAATTAAAATTCGCCTCGAATTATACTTAAGCTAAGAGGTGATCACTTATGCTCTTCTATAAAGTTGTATTATTTTTACACATATTATTTTCCATTCTTTGGTTTGGTGGTGTGTTGTTTATAGGTTCTTGTATATTTCCAATTCTAAGAAAAGTTGATGCTGCTAGTGCTCGAAATTTGCTATTAAAGGTAATGTATTATAGTCACCCTAAATTAGTTTTAGCTGGCATATTAGTGATCTTGACTGGGACTGTTTTAGGGGTTGTGATCGGGCCAATCGACACGATATCTGATCTTTGGCAAACGGACTATGGTGTTTGGTGGTCTAAAGCCTTGATTGTAGGGATTTTAACCCTTGGATACGGAAGTTTCATTGGCTATAAACAAACCGTAAGTGTATTAACTGACGATCTAATTATTCACCTAACTAATAAGGGGCACAGAGGTTTGTTCAATCAAAAGCTTTTTTACTCGTTCTTAATTAGTTCAGTTGAAGGTGTTGGTTTTTTAACTCTTTTATATTTGATGATTTTTAAATAATCGAGGTGAAATCTCAAATGAGTGAACAATTTGTGAAAAGATTTATTTTTAGAAGAAATTGGTTTCAGTTAGCCAGGCCATTAACATTATCTGCCTCTTTAGGACCCATGATTGTTGGATTTTTATTAGCCAATCGATCCTTAGATCTAGACTATTTGTTGCTGATGATGTTTTTGGTGACAGGCTTATTCATGCAATCTTCAGTCAATATGTTAAATGACTATTTTGACTTTAGGTCAGGTCAGGATGTTAATAGGTGGTTTTATTCATATAAGCGTCATAAATCCTGTCCAACCTTGGAACAAATTCCCTGGGTAGCGCTAATATTAGTAGGGATTGGTTCACTGATTACTTTATATATGGCTACTATGACCACTTATTTTATTATTGTCGTAGGAATCATTGGTTTAGGTATAGGGGTGTGGTATTCTGCCTCACCGTATTCATTAGCAGCTCTGGGCTTAGGAGAAGTTGCAGGAGCTATTAGCCTAGGATTTCTGCCAGTTGCAATTGCTTTTCTTTTAAGTGATCAACTTATTTGGAGTGAAGTTTTGTTCGTATCCTTTCCATTTATAGCTTTAATGGTCACCATGGTTCTGTCGAATAACTTAAGAGACCTCGAAAAAGATAAGGGATTTAGAAAAACTCTTCCCATGCGAATTGGTGAAAAAAGAGGGGTTGTACTCTTAGCCATCTTTTTAACACTTCCTTATCTATTCCTCATTGTATTTCATTTGACGTTTGCTACCTCTTACTTTGGAGTTATAGCATTTATTCCAATGTTATTAGCCTTTAAAGTGTTTTCTCTTTTTAAGTCTTATGAACCAAAGGAAAAAGTGAAAGGAATGCAATGGGCAGGTTATCATCACTGGACATTTAGCACGTCATTGATTGTATGGATTGTTTTAGAGTTAGTTTTTTAGTTTTTGTCAAAAAAGTGAAATCTCTCATTTAGTGACTTAGGTCACTAGATAGCTATCTTTGTTGATTTACGCTTAAAGTAACCAAAAGGAAAGGTGGGGAATCCAATGCTAGGTAAAAAGAAATTAGAGTTTAACGAAGAAGATTACAACTCTAGAAAAGGAACATTAGTCTCGGTTTCACTTGTTGGATTGTTTATAGTCGCACTTTGGTTTGGAATATGGGGACTATACATGATGCGCTTTTAAGAAAAGGGGAGGAATAGATTATGCATCGCTATGAGAAGATTTGGTTAACTGCTAGTACAGTTATCATAATTGGATTTATGTTGATTATTGGATATCAAGCATTTGCTTTAGACATGGGGCCACCAAGTGGTCAGGAAACCATTGATCCACAAAATGTTGAAGAGCATCCACCATTTGATGATACTGGAATCCATCAAATCGGTGAAAACGAATATGAAGTGGTTATGACTCTACAAATATTCAGTTTTGATCCTATGGAATTAGAATTCCCAGAAGGGTCTACTGTTCACTTTACATTAACGTCTAAGGATGTCGTACACGGGTTCCAAATTGCTGGAACGAATGTGAACGCGATGATCACACCAGGTCATGTAACAACTATTTCACATACGTTTGATGAACCGGGTGAGTATCTGGTTGTTTGTAACGAATATTGCGGAGCTGGCCATGAGTTAATGGCTACAGAAATTACGATTAAGTAGTTGGAGGTGAATAATGATGACAAAAGCAACGAAAGAAAAAATTACGATGAAGGAAACAAGAGAAAATATAAAGAGTTGGAGTCAAGAACGACCTGGTGATGCATTACTTTCTAAATGGTATATGATTGTATCATTTATTGCATTGTTGGTCGGTGGAACGCTTGGTTTACTTCAGGGTTTAAATCGAGCTGGACTATTTGAACTCCCAAGCTGGTTTAGCTATTATCAAGTCTTAACATCACACGGACTATTATTAATCCTTGTGTTTACAGCATTCTTTACAATAGGTTATTTCTATGCAGGTCTATCTTATACATTAGGTGGTCTACTACCTAAAGTTAAGAAGTTGGGATGGATTGCATTCTTTACCAAAGTATTTGGTTTTGTAATTGCAGTGGTTCCAATCTTAATGAATGAAGCAACTGTACTTTATACATTCTATCCACCTATGGCTGCGTCAGTGTGGTTCTACATTGGTTTAGTATTTATTGTCCTTGGTGTATGGATGAGTGCAGCAGGTGCGTTTATTAGTGTTGCAAACTGGCGTAAGAATAACAAAGGGCAAATTCTACCGATTCTTTCATTCTTCGCAACAGGTGTATTTGTCTTATTAACATTCTCAAGTGCTTTTGTTGCAACAGAGGTATTCATGATTATCCCTTGGGTGTTAGGTTGGGTAGATACGATAAACGTTATGTTATCACGTACCTTCTTCTGGGCGTTCGGTCATACGTTAGTTAATATTTGGTACCTAACAGCTATCTCAGCATGGTACGTCATGATGCCTAAGATCATCGGAGGTAGACGCTTTAGTGATACCTTAACAAGGGTCGTCATCGTACTATTAGTTATTCTAAACATCCCTGGTGGATTCCACCACCAAATCATTGACCCAGGTATTTCAGAACCGATTAAATATATGCACGCTTACATGAGTTTAGCAGTTGGTTTCCCATCACTAATGACAGCTTACGCTATGTTCCATATTATGGAGAGAGCTGGACGTCTTAAAGGTGGAAAAGGCCTATTTGGTTGGTTTACTAAATTACCATGGAAAGATGCAAGATTCTTAGCTTTATTTATAGCGATGGCAGCATTTGTTGTCGGTGGTGCAGGTGGTCTAGTACAAACAATGCACCAACTAAACCAAGTGGTTCACAATACGTTATGGGTGGTTGGTCACTTCCACGTCACACTTGGTATGACAGTCGCCTTAACATTCTTTGGGGTTAGTTATTGGTTGATTCCACATTTATCAGGAAGAATCCTAACTAAACAAATGAATAAATTAGCTTTATTCACAACGATTTTATGGACAATTGGTATGACAGTTATGTCAGTTGCTATGCACCTAGTTGGTTTACTAGGAAGTCCAAGAAGAACAAGTTTCACAAACTATGCAGAAAATGCAACAGCGTTATCATGGGATCCATACCTAATCTTCTTAGCAATCGGTGGTACGGTTCTAATGCTAGCTGTTCTATTACAAGTTTATATCGTATTCCATTTAATGTTCCGCGCTCCTAAAGGTGTAGAGGAATTCCCTATTGGAGAAGTGGAAGAAAACGCAAGTCCAACTCCTTATTGGACAGAAAAGTGGGGCAAGTGGATTGTGATCATGTTATTAGTCATAGCTATGGGATATGTCATTCCTGTAGTTGATATGATTGTTGATGCACCTCCAGGATCACCTCCATTTAGAACTTGGTAATTCAATAATAATTACCATTAACCTAAAGGCTCTGCTAGATTCATATTAGCAGAGCCACATTAAAAGGGGTTTATGATTATGAAAAATCGGCAGACTCTCATCTCACTAAGTATAGTTGTTGTTCTCTTATCGTCCATTTATTATATTGGTACAGACGGGTTCACTGCCTATACTGCAGAGACATCACGTACCAACCAATTAGTGAATTCTCAGCCGGAGTTTCCAGAAGTCGTTTTGGAAGACAGTCTCAATAGAGAATATAACTTTTCTCAATTTGAGGGTCAGTACGTGTTTATTACCTTTTTCTACTCAGCATGTTCGACTGTTTGTATACAGTTAGAGGAAAACATGGGTGAGGTATATGAGGCGCTGCCTGAAGAGTTTCTTGGAGAAGATGTTACGTTTTTAAGTATTAGCTTTGACCCTGAAAGAGATACACCAGAGGTTCTAAATAGTTATCAACAGTATTTCGGCAGTGATGGTGAAACATGGCGAATGGCCAGAATTAATGACGATCAAGAATTAAATAATCTTTTAGATACATTTGAAGTGGTTGTGATTCCAACAGATGATGGCCACTTTACACACAATTCAGCTTTTTATGTTGTTAACCCTGATGGTCATTTGACAGCTGTATTGGACTATCAGGATATCGATTCAGCTGTTGACTATTTATTAGAAGAGTTAGAGGACTAAGAACAATCAAGGGGAGGAGTGATGGTAATGACACAAGGTTTTTATGGGGTGCTACTTCTATTGTTCTTGTTTGCTCCTCCCGTTAGAGATTTCCTTGAATCAATCATGATTTTACACATGCACATGCAAATGCCAATGATTATCATCGCAGGATTTTTAATAGGTGACTATCTAATCAAAAAATTCCCGAATTTCTTCTCTAAATGGAATGAGAATGGAATTCCTGGAGCTGTATTGTTAGTGTTTGTAACTTTGTATTGGATGATCCCTAAAACGATGGATGATGCATTGATTAGTTATACATGGGAAGTATTTAAGTTTATCAGTTTAGCCTTTTTGGTAGGTGTTCCACTACGTGATAGTTGGAAGAGATTATCTGATAGGGTGAAAGACATCGTTATTATCATTTTTGTCTTCTCATTTATTTTAATGGGGGCTCTGTATATCTTCTCGGAGCAGCAATTATGTAATAACTACTTACAAGTTGAACAACTAACACTTGGATGGGGCTTTATAACAATGGGCATCTGCGGCATTATCTACCTCATCCAAGAGTGGTTTATTGATTCCAGTAAATATGAATAATTAATAGAGGATTTGTTCGTGTAAAACATCAAATTCATAATATAAAAATCCATTTTTATTCATATGAAGTAAGTTGTTCTTTTTCAATTTAGTCAATGAACGACTGACCGTTTCACGACTTGAACCGATGATGTTAGCTAATTCCTGATTAGTGATCTTGACGGTAAGAACCGTATAGTCACCTTCTTTTTTACCATTAGCTTCACCAATCCTTAAGATCGCCTTGATAACTTGTTCATAGGCTGTATCAACCATTTTGGATTCTAATCGGTTTTGTAAGTCTACAATTAAGTCGCCTAGAACACTAAGAAGACGAATACAAATTTCCGGGCGTTGGTATAGAAATGATTCAAATTCCATAATTGGGATACAAATCAATTCAACATCGCCAGATGCCTGTGCGTGGGCAGGGTAATTATCTTTTCGGAAAAAACCTTGGTGTGGGAACATATTACCTCTCTTTAAAAAATTAACAATTTGTTCATTCCCGCTATAGCCAGTACGATAGATTTTTACCTGTCCACTAATCATAAAGTATACATGAGAAATAACATCGCCTTGCATAAAGATGTGATCATTCTTCTTAAATTTTCTTATATGTGAAAAGGAAAGAATGGATTGGATTTCATCATCATTTAAATCTTTAAAAATCGTAAAGCTTTTTAATAAATCAATATGTTGTTTCATTATAGTCACCTACTTATAAGGAATATTTAGTACTAAAAAACTCAATGGAGTGATTAACATGTTCAATCGAGACTATCATAAGAATCCCTTTATCGTTATATGGGAATTAACTAGAGCTTGTCAGTTAAAATGTTTACATTGTCGTGCTGAAGCCCAACATCATAGACATCCACTTGAAATTTCTTTTGAAGAAGGTAAAGGGATTGTTGATGAGATTGTCAAAATGGACTATCCAATCCTTGTATTTACCGGTGGCGATCCACTAGAACGAGATGATGTCTTTGATATCGCATCTTATGCAATTGAAAAAGGTGTTAGAGTATCTATGACGCCTTCAGCAACACCAAATGTAACTAAAGATGTCATGCAAAAAGCTAAAGACATTGGTTTATCAAGATGGGCCTTTAGCATTGATGGTCATAACAAAGAGGTTCATGATTACTTCCGTGGTACTGAAGGTTCCTTTGATTTAACGCTAAAGTCAATTGAGCACTTAAAGTCTCTTGAGATGCCTCTGCAAATTAACACCGTTATTTCCAAGTATAATGTTGATTATTTAGAAGAAATGGCCCAACTAATGGAAGAGTTAGAATGTGTCTTATGGAGTGTATTCTTCCTTGTTCCAACCGGACGTGGTAAAGAATCGGATATGATTTCACCAGCTGAACACGAAAAAGTACTTAGATGGCTTTATCAAAAGTCTAAGGAAGTTCCATTCGACATCAAGACAACTGCCGCTCAGCACTACCGAAGAGTTGTTATTCAGCAAAAAATGCGTGAAAACAAACAGCGACCAGATATCATAGATTACCAAGACTCATTAATGTCTGGTAACCTTGATCAGGTAGACGGACTTGGCAGAGCACCTAAAGGAGTAAATGATGGAAATGGTTTCTTATTCATTTCTCATATAGGTGATGTTTACCCAAGTGGTCTCTTACCAGTCAAAGCCGGTAACATTCGTCAGACACCGTTATCAGAGATTTACCGGGAATCAGAAGTCTTCAAACAATTAAGAGACCCTGATTCATACAAAGGTAAATGTGGTGTTTGTGAATTCCGCCATATTTGTGGTGGTTCGAGATCTCGTGCCTATCACGCAACAGGTGATTATATGGAAAGCGAACCATATTGCGTATATATTCCAAAAGCGATGAGAAAACGCAAGAAGTCATCTTAATCATCTTGCAGTAATAGTTTTTCTTCATCACGGCTATGAATTTCATTGACTATGATTAAAGATTCAAAATGAAAGATGATATCATCTGAGAATCCCTCTTCTTTCATTTTGTCTTTAATCTTTTTAATGATAATCCTTAAGATGTCGTGGTCGCGTGTTAATGCGATCACTTCTTCTTTTAATTCAGGTTTTTGTTGTAGTACCTCTTGATAAAACCCGTTTTCTTCTTCTTCTGAATCTGCATGAGTTAAGATACGATTCTCCCAATAGTAGATAAGATCTTCTACAGATTGATTAATCTTTTCTAAGTCTCCTGTTTTTGATACTTCCTTTAAATATTCTATTTTCTGAACTGCGCCTGCTCTACCACCTTCATGAATGGCGTGGTGAGCATGAAGCTGTTTTAATGATGGTCCTGACATAACATATTCCTCCTTTAAGGTTATCAATTTAAAGATTAGCATATGATTTTTTTAATTGAATGGGGGAATTCCCTTAAAATTAAGCTTTAAATGACTAATCAACTTATTTTTGACAGATTCGTAGATGAATCTCTTCAAATAATAGAGGGAGTTCCCCAATTACATTTGAATTCTAAAAGTAAGATAATTAAAGCAACAAATCTTGGAGGGATTCAAATGCAAACAATTACAGAGAGGTCCATTGTTTCTGATATCGTTAGTGATCTTCCGAAAACAAGTGATTTATTTAGGAAACATAAAATTGATTTTTGCTGTAGGGGTAAAGTTCCACTTAAAGATGCTTGTGAAAAAAGAGGATTAGACGTTAAAGGAGTTATTAGTCAACTAGAAGACATTCAACAATTTAGCAAACAATATAATGAAATGAAGCCCAAATCGATGGATGAGGAATTATTGATTAACTATATTCAGTTAAAACATCATCGATATTTGAAAGATGAATTACCAGCATTAGCGCCATATATTAAGCGTGTCTCTAAGGTTCATGGACCCAAGCAACCTCATTTAATTGAGATTGCTAAAATTTATGAGGAGTTAAGCAGTCAGCTATTAGAACATACAGCTATTGAAGATGAACAATTATTCCCGAGTATTAAAGAGTTTATAAGTCAACCAAGTATTGAGGCGTTTGAAAGATTACAGTCACAATTTAAAACGATTGAAAAAGCACATGAGAAAACCAGTGAATTACTCACAGAATTAAGAGAGGCAACGGATAACTTCACGCCACCAGCAAGCGCATGTGGAACATACCAACTTATTTATAAACGTCTTGCAGATATTGAAAAGGATACCTTTGATCATATACACTTAGAAAATAACGTTCTCTTTGATAAAGTAAAAAGTGAATTTTAATACTAGTATGCCACTTCTATTTAGCTTAGAAGTGGCATGAATATTGACTCGAGGTAATCTAAATGAAAAATATCATTTTTATGATGATCTTCGTTCTTCTAATCAGTGGATGTAGTCAAAATACAACCCCTTCACAAACTAATCAAGTCACGATTTTGGCTGCATCAAGTCTCCATTTAATTTTAGAGGACGTAAAAACTGAAATTGAAGAAGATACTAACATAGATATTAAAATCTTATACGGCTCATCTACACAGTTGAAAACACATATCCTTAGAGGACAGGAATTTGATTTGTTCGTCTCGGCCAGTGAGTGGGATATGGATGAACTAGTCAATAAAGGTTATATAAGTGAGCGATACTTAGAGCCCTTAATCTATAATGACCTTGTGTTCATTTCAAACAACGATATAGCTGACCTGAAACATTTAGCCGAAGAACTTCAACAAGGGGAGATTGATTTTATAGCACTTGGCGAACCCAATAGTGTCCCATTAGGTAAATACACTTATGATTATCTATCAAACATAGATATGTGGGATTTATTTAATGAGAATTCTGTGTATGGTAAAGATGCTCAGCAAGTGTTTAATTATGTGAATAATAAACAAGCACAAGCTGGGGTTGTTTATGGGTCTGATCCTAGGATGAGGCAGTTAGATTATATAAGTACAGATTATTATATTTCTTATCAAATGGGGATTAATCAAGATAGAGATGATAAAATAGAAAATCAAGTGATTTTTGAACATCTTTTGTCAGAAAAATGGCAGGAGTTGTTTCAAGATTATGGTTTTATTAGTCGTTAACAAGAATAGATCGAGGGGTAAAGATCATGTTTGATTCGTCTTCACCATTATATTTGTCACTAAAAGTAGGCATCGTTGCAACTTTAATCGTCGTCATTTCAGCGGTAGCCCTTGCCGCTTTATTAGATAAAAAAGAGTTTAAAGGAAAACATTTTATTGAATCTTTAATATTAGTTCCAATGGTTCTTCCACCAACAGTGATCGGCTTTGCGTTAGTTTTTTTGTTTGGAAGAAATGGGCCTTTTGGAATTTTGTTAGAGAATTTATTTGGTATTCATGTTTATTTCTCTTGGTTAGGGGCTGTTATAGCTTCGGTTGTCGTTTCATTTCCATTGATGTACCAAAGTGCCAAAGCTGCTTTTCAAAAAGTCGATTCAAGGTGGCAAAATATTGGCCGGACGATGGGAGCATCAGAGTGGAAAGTATTTAAAGATATCACGATTCCTTTAGCATGGCCAGGTCTATTAGCAGGAGTGATTCTTACTTTTTCACGAGCCATTGGTGAGTTTGGTGCGACACTAATGATAGCGGGATATATTCCTGGAGAAACAGATACTTTACCAATTGCGATATACTTTGCTGTTGAAAGTGGGCAAATGGAGCAAGCTATTATATGGGTTGTTGTCTTATTTTCATTCGGACTAATGATTGTTTATTGGTTGCTGTATTTAAACAATCGTAAGACATCGAAGTGGCTTCAATAATTATTGGGTATAGGGGTAGGAATATGATTGTTAATTTAAGAAAGCAATTAGAAACATTTGAGTTAGCTGTTGACCTTGAGTTTGGTCGTGAAATTACTACTATAGTTGGTCACTCAGGTGCAGGAAAATCAACTTTATTAAACTGTATAGCTGGAATGACTTCCCCAGATGATGGAGAGATCATTTTAGATAATCAAGTTTTTTTTCACTACAAGAAACGGATCCAGTTACCGATCCGCAAACGCAATGTCGGTTATATATTTCAAGAGAATGGACTGTTACCACATTTAACGGTGCAAGAAAATATTTTGTTTAACCATAACCATCAACTTAAAGACCCTCATATTGATAGGTTATTAAATCATTTGCAGGTTGCTCAACTACTGGAGCAATACCCACATCAAATTTCCGGTGGGGAGAAGCAACGTGTTAATTTAGTTCGAGCTTTAGCAGTTAAGCCTGATGTCCTTTTATTGGATGAACCTTTTTCATCATTAGATGACGAAAATCGATTAAAGGGACAAAATCTATTAATGGAGCTTCAAATGGAATGGGAGATTCCGTTTGTGATGGTTACTCATAGCATGGAAGAAGCTGAGAGAACCTCCGAAAGACTGATTAGAATTAACAAAGGTACAGTAACTTTTGATTCATCTAATGAGGAGTAATGGTTATTTAGATAATAAAAAATCTTCCATCAAGTGTGAAGGTTAATAGTGATTAGAAACCGATTCCGTCATAAAAGGGGTGATTCACCAATTAATGTTGGCGATTCATCTATAATAGCTCATATTCAGCAATTATTTTTGCGTATTCATCAAATATGAGAGATGATTCATTAATAAAATAACGTATTCAGTAATAAATTGAGCTATTCATCAATAAAAGCTTCATTCATTAATCATACCACTGATCCATCAATAATCTCACCGTCACTACTCGCAAAAGGCTAATTTAGTATAAATCCCCAACTTTTGTATACGTATTAAACCTCTCGAAAAAAATCATCCACATCCGTAATATTTCGGTGAATTAAGAAAAACTTGGTCAGCTGACCAAGTTTTTTTATTATAGGGGAATTTCTAATGATAATAGGTAATTCCCTAATACATGCAAATAGTAGATTTCTTCATAATGTATGTATGCTAAGTTGAATGATTTAGTATTCCTAGTACGTTAGGAATCGAAAGGTGGAAAGCAAATGAAAGAGAAATTTGGCTTGCGTTATTTCAAACCAGTTGAGCGTTATTCCGGCAATTGGTCTTTGTTAGAGGAGAAAAACCGTGATTGGGAAAATATGTATCGTCAGCGTTGGTCCCACGATAAAGTTGTCCGTACAACTCATGGGGTTAACTGCACAGGATCATGTAGTTGGAAAGTTTTTGTGAAAAACGGCATTATCACTTGGGAGAATCAACAAATTGATTATCCGTCATGTGGTCCGGATATGCCTGAATTTGAACCGAGAGGATGTCCTCGTGGTGCATCATTTTCTTGGTATGAGTATAGTCCATTACGTGTTAAGTACCCATATATGCGTGGTAAATTGTGGCGTTTATGGAAAGAAGCACGTGCTAATTATGAGAGTCCTATTGATGCATGGGCGAGCATTGTAGAAGATGAAGAGAAGGCAAATCTATATAAGAAAGCAAGAGGTAAAGGTGGGCACGTTCGAGTTAAGTGGGAGGATGCTTTAGAACTTATCTCAGCCCAGCTAATTTACACAATTAAAAATTATGGCCCAGACCGTATTGCTGGATTTACGCCTATTCCTGCAATGTCGATGATCAGTTATGCTTCTGGTGCTAGATTTATTAATCTAATTGGTGGCGAGATGCTTAGTTTCTATGATTGGTATGCTGACTTACCACCATCATCACCTCAAATTTGGGGTGAGCAAACAGATGTACCTGAGTCATCTGATTGGTATAACTCTGGTTATGTCATTATGTGGGGATCAAATGTTCCATTAACTCGTACTCCAGATGCACACTTTATGACAGAGGTTCGTTACAAAGGAGCTAAAGTTGTGTCAGTTGCACCAGACTACGCAGAGAACGTTAAGTTTGCGGATAACTGGTTAGCACCTAATCCAGGTACTGATGCAGCAGTTGCTCAAGCCATGACTCATGTCATCTTAAACGAGTTTTATGAACAAAGAAAAGAACCATTATTTGTTAATTATGCTAAGCAATATACGGATATGCCATTTTTAATCATGCTTGATGATGAAGGCGATCAACTAAAAGCAGGTAGATTTTTACGTGCAAGTGATTTAGGTCAGTCTTCTGAAAATGCGGATTGGAAACCTGTTATCTTTGATGAAGCCGCTGATGAAATCATCGTGCCAAATGGAACAATGGGACAGCGCTGGGAAGAAGAAAAAGACTGGAATCTAATTTTAGAGAATGAAGATGGTTCTCGAGTGGAACCTGCGATGTCTGTTGAAGGTCACGACTCAAAGATGCACGAAATTGTATTCCCTTATTTCGACAACCAAGGAAATGGAACCTTCAAACGAATGATTCCAGCTAAAAAGGTCCAGCTAGCCGATGGTACAACAAAGCTAGTTACAACGGTTTATGATTTAATGATTAGCCAATATGGAGTTCCTAAGTTCGGTAATGATTTAGAAGCAAAAGGTTATGATGATGCAGATTCACACTATACACCAGCATGGCAGGAAGCTATTACAGGGGTGAAAGCTTCTGTCGTCACACAAGTAGGTCAAGAGTTTGCTCAAAATGCAATCGACACGGATGGTCGTTCAATGATCATTATGGGTGCAGGAATTAACCACTGGTTTAATAGTGATACTATCTATCGATCTATTTTGAATCTAGTGATTCTTACAGCATCTCAAGGTAAAAATGGTGGTGGATGGGCGCACTACGTTGGGCAAGAAAAATGTCGTCCAATTGAAGGTTGGTCTACGATTGCATTTGCTAAAGACTGGCAAGGCCCACCACGTTTACAGAATGCTACATCATTCTTCTATTTTGCAACGGACCAGTGGAAATACGAAGAAATGGGTACAGATTCGTTAAAATCACCAACTGGTGGGGATCTTCGTTATCAACACCCAGCTGATTATAACGTGTTAGCTGCAAGGTTAGGCTGGTTACCATCATATCCACAATTTAATAAAAATAGCTTAAGTTTAGTTGATGAGGCTAAAAAAGCAGGTAATGATCAACAACAAGATGTCATCAATCACATTGTGAATCAGTTAAAAAATGGTGAGATGAATTTTGCAGTAGAGGACCCAGATGCTGAGGAGAACTTCCCGAAATCCATGTTTGTTTGGAGATCAAACTTAATCTCTAGTTCGGCTAAAGGTCAGGAATACTTCATGAAACACCTATTAGGAACATCGGACGGATTAATGTCCTCCCCTAATGATGTAGATAAACCTGATGAGATTGTTTGGCGTGAGGATGTAGAAGGTAAGTTAGATCTTCTGGTTGCTTTAGATTTTCGTATGACTGCAACGCCAATGTATGCCGACATTGTACTTCCGGCTGCAACTTGGTATGAGAAGACAGACCTTTCATCAACAGATATGCACCCATTTGTGCATCCATTTAATCCAGCTATCGATCCATTATGGGAATCCAAATCAGACTGGGACATTTATCGCTCGTTAGCTAATAAATTCTCTAAGATGGCTGAGGATCATTTGCCTGGTACTTATCATGATGTGGTAACATCACCGCTTGGTCATGATTCTCCAAGTGAGATTGCCCAGCCAAACGGACTTGTGAAAGATTGGAAGAAGAATGAGATCGATCCAATTCCAGGAAAGACCATGCCTTCATTATCAATAGTCGAAAGAGACTATACCGATATCTATAACAAGTTTATTACATTGGGGCCTAAGCTAAAAGATGGAAAAATAGGAGCTCATGGAGTTAACTTCCCTGTCGGTGAAGAGTATGAACAATTAAAACGAATAAATGGCACATATGAAGATGAAACGGTTAAAAATGGTCTACCAAAATTGTACTCAGCTCGTCAGGCTGTTAATGCGGTGTTACATGTTTCGTCTGCAACTAATGGTGAAGTGGCGCAGAAAGCTTGGAAACAACAGGAAAAAGATACTGGAATGGAATTGGCCGATATTTCATCAGATCGAGCTGGTGAGAAAATCACGTTTGACCAAATAACTGCACAGCCCCGTGAAGTTATTCCTACACCAGTTTTCAGTGGGTCAAATAAAGGTGATAAGCGATATTCACCATTTACGACAAATATAGAAAGACATGTTCCATTTAGAACGTTAACTGGTAGACAACATTTTTATATTGACCATGAAATCTTTATGCAATTTGGAGAGTCACTACCAATCTATAAACCAACCTTACCTCCAATGGTTTTCGGACCACGTGATAAGAAGGTAGTGGGAGGCGATGATACGTTAGTACTTCGTTACCTAACACCTCATGGTAAATGGAACATTCACAGTACCTATCAAGATAATTTACACATGTTGACGTTGTTTAGAGGTGGGCCAAATGTGTGGATTAGTGATGTTGATGCGAAAGCACACGGTATTGAAGACAATGATTGGATTGAAGTGTATAACAGAAACGGTGTCGTAACAGCACGTGCAGTTGTTAGTCACAGAATGCCTGAAGGAACCATGTTTATGTACCATGCTCAGGATAAGCACATAAATGTCCCAGGTTCTGAACTAACAGGACAGCGTGGAGGAAGCCACAACGCACCAACGAGAATCCATGTTAAACCAACACAAATGGTTGGTGGCTATGCACAATTAAGTTATGGATTTAACTATTACGGCCCAATTGGTAACCAACGTGATGTCTATGTTGCCGTTCGAAAAATGAAGGAGGTTGATTGGCTTGAAAATTAAAGCACAAGTAGCAATGGTAATGAACTTAGATAAATGTATTGGGTGTCACACGTGTAGTGTGACATGTAAAAGCACCTGGACGAATAGACCAGGTGCAGAATACATGTGGTTCAATAACGTTGAGACGAAGCCAGGTATTGGTTATCCCAAACGTTGGGAGGACCAGGAGCAATATAAAGGTGGTTGGCAATTAAGAAAAGGTAAACTTGAATTGAAATCCGGTAACAAACTATCAAAAATGGCTTTAGGTAAAATCTTTTATAATCCAGATATGCCAGAGATGAAAGATTATTATGAGCCTTGGACATATAACTATGATCATTTAACAAATGCAGAAGAACAAGAACATCAACCAGTAGCAAGACCTCATTCAGCAGTTACAGGCGAAAAAATGGATCTTGAATGGGGACCGAACTGGGAAGATGACTTGGCTGGCGCACATGTAACTGGGCCCCAAGATCCAAACATTCAAAAGATTGAAGAAGAAATTAAGTTTAACTTTGAAAATGCGTTTATGATGTACTTACCGCGTTTATGCGAGCACTGTCTAAACCCGAGCTGTGTGGCGTCATGCCCATCAGGTGCTATGTATAAAAGAGACGAGGATGGTATTGTATTAGTTGACCAAGAGGCGTGCCGTGGTTGGCGTTACTGCATGACAGGATGCCCATATAAAAAAGTTTATTTCAACTGGCAGACTAATAAAGCTGAGAAATGTACTTTCTGCTTCCCAAGAATTGAATCGGGGTTACCGACTGTATGCTCTGAAACTTGTACGGGACGAATCCGTTATCTAGGTGTTCTTTTATACGATGCTGATCGTGTATTAGAAACAGCTGCGACCCCTGATGAAAAAGATTTATATGAAGCACAGTTAGATTTATTTTTAGATCCTAACGACCCGGAAATCATTGAGCAAGCGAAAAAAGACGGAATTGCTGAGGATTGGATCGAAGCAGCTCAGAATTCTCCAATTTATAAATTAGCAATTGAATATAAATTAGCATTTCCATTACACCCTGAGTATCGTACACTGCCGATGGTTTGGTATGTACCACCATTAAGTCCAATCATGAGCTATTTCGAAGGTAAGGATTCTATTAAAAACCCTGATATGATCTTCCCAGCAATAGAAGAGATGCGTACACCAATTGAATATTTAGCAAGTATGCTAACGGCTGGAGATACAGAAGCAGTTAAAGAATCACTACAACGTATGGCGATGATGCGTTCTTACATGCGTGCATTATCAAGTGGAAAAGAATTTGATGAATCAAGATTAGAGCGAGTAGGTCTAACAGCTAGTCAAACACAAAAAATGTATCGTTTATTATCTATTGCTAAATATGAAGATCGCTTTGTCATTCCAACCTCTCATAAGGAAGGGTATATGAACACATATCGAGCACAAGGTTCAGAAGGATATGACATGGATTGTGATGGTTGTGGTCCTGCGATGGGCGTAGGAGCTAAATCAGGTAAAGAAATGTACGAAGATAACTTCTATGGAGGTATTTGGCGTGATTAATTTACAAAAATTACACGATTATAAAATATCTTTTGGATTTTATGCACAGCATCTGTCATATCCAGAATCTGATCACCTTTTTGATGATAAAAAGTTATCGGAAGCGTTTTATAATCAATTAGATAATAAGATTGAAATTTTCTCGTACTGGGAACAGTTAAAACATCAATCACTTGAAGAATTACAAGAAAGATATATCAATACGTTTGACTTCCATGACGAATCAACTTTATATATGACCTACTTCAAGTTTGAAGATAGCAAAGAGCGAGGTCAAATGCTTGCTAAGCTAAAGCTGTTGTACGAAATGTATGGGCTAGAAATGCCAAAAGGGGAGCTTTCGGATTATTTACCATTAATCTGTGAGTTTATCTACGCGGCGGATTGGTTAAATGATGAACGTAGTCCGAAAAGTTTCTCGATGCTTTTTGCTGTATTAGAAGACGGGACGTATCATTTAATGAAGGAACTAGAAAACTTAAATAGCCCCTACTTTCATTTAGTTAAAGCATTAAGAGAGACGTTAAAAGCTTGTGTAGAAACACAGGAGGTGACAACATGATTGACCAACTGTTATGGGTAATCTTCCCATATGTCTGTATGGCATTCTTTGTTTTTGGACATTTCTATCGATATAAGCATGACCAATTTAGTTGGACAGCTAAATCTAGTGAATTTATCGAAAAGAAACAATTAATGATTGGTAGTTTATTATTCCATATCGGGATTATACCAGTTATTTTTGGTCATATATCAGGATTAGGTATTCCTAAAGAGTGGATGAGAGCACTTGGTGTTAATGACCATTTATACCATATAGGTGCAGTATATATAGGAGGTTTTTTTGGTATAGTCACTTTAGCAGGTATGTTGTTATTGACAACCCGACGTCTAGCGAAGCATAATGTTCGTAAACTAAGTGCGACTTCGGATATTATTGTGAACGTCCTTCTTTTAACGATTGTCTTTTTAGGTGTATATGCGACGTTGGTAACAAATCACGCTGTTCCTGATTTTGATTACCGTCAATCAATTTCAGTATGGTTTAGAGGATTATTGATCTTTAACCCAGACGCTAGTTTGATGACAGATGTTCCATTAACATTTAAGATGCACGTTTTATTTGGATTTTTAATATTTGGTTTATGGCCGTTCACCCGCCTTGTTCACGTTTGGAGTGTCCCGTTAAATTATGTAGGAAGAAGTTATATATTATATAGAAGACATCAAAGGAAATAGCAAGTATAATGGAGTGGAAGGAGGAAATCGAGTGCCTAATTTTAACTATCAAGTGGAAGTTGACCAAGTTCGCAACTACCTTAATGCCGATTTAGTACTTTTAGCTATGACCAGTTCAGAGACCAACTTTGAACTGAGATGGCACTACGCTAGTGGAAATAAGAATAATAAATATAAGAGGTTTGTATTGAAATCTGGTAAAGGGATTGCCGGACAGGTTTTCAAAGTTGGGAAACCTATGATTATAGAAAATATAGTCGAAAGTGAAATTAATCAACGACTTTATGAATATCCAATTGTTTTATTTGAAGATATAAAGAGCTTCTTAGCTATCCCATTATGGAAAAATAGTCGTGTCAAAGCAGTGCTATTAGTTGCCTCGAGAGAGAAAAATGATATCACTAATCAAACTTTCAAAGAGTTGATGGGCTATTTGGGTAAATGCTTTGGCTCGTTTGATACACAGGAGATGATGGTATAATGATTCAAATGACGAATGAACAAATGATGTCATTCTTAATGAAAATGTATAAGAATAGTTCGGAGGCGATCTTCTTTCTAGATGATCAAAACCAAATTCTTGCATTGAACCCTTCTGCTGAAAACATCATAGACCCTAGCGTACTTGAGTCGATCAAGGGTGGAGGAATAAGTTCTGTTTGTTCATTCTGTCGTGGTTATTCCAGTGAAGAACAAGAAATAACTTGCACTGAATGTTACCTTCAAGAACCAAGCAAAGATTTTTCATCCTTCCAAGTATATTTAGAAACAAAAAACAGAGGGATCGTTCCTTATGCTGCTACTTATCATTCCGTTGATGAAAATGACAAAGTGTTTGTCTTTATGTTAAGAGATTTGACGACTCAGTATAAAACACAAGAAAGCCTATATAAAAATCAATTAACCAAAAAAACAATCCAAGCGCAAGAAAATGAACGAAAGCGTATTTCCAGGGAATTGCACGATAGTGTCGTTCAGGAGCTTGTAAGTATGTTGGTGGATATGAGAGTCTTGAAATATATGGATAATAAGGATTCGATTGTTGAGCAGGTAAAACAATCAGAGGAATCCTTGAATCGCCTGTTGGAGGATGTTCGTGACTTATCCGTATTTTTAAGACCGGCATCACTTGACGACTTAGGGTTAGAAGCAGCTTTTAGGACGCATTTTAAATGGTTGGAAAATAACTATGGTGTTCAAGTGAATATGCAATCAACCTTAAATCAAAACCGATATTCACCAGATATTGAAACAGCTGTTTATCGTATCTGCCAGGAAGCCGTACTGAATGCAACCAAATATTCAGGTACTGACCAGATTCATGTATTATTGAGTGAAAACAGTGAAGGATTAGAATTAATCGTGCGAGACCATGGTAAAGGATTTAATGTAAATTCGCCTGAAGTCATAGGGACAGGTCTTGGTTTAGGTGGTATGGAAGAACGTGCTGAGATTGTTGGCGGGAATCTAAAGGTTTATTCTGTCCCAAATGAGGGAACAACCATATACTTTAAAGTTCCTGTTGTAAGTCGTGTAGAGGAGGAAGTTCATGAAAATAATCATAGCTGATGATCATGCTGTTGTAAGAAGTGGTTTTTCCATGATTATAAACTATCAAAAGGATATGGAGGTCATTGATACAGCAGCAGATGGGATTGAAGCATATGAGAAGGTTGCTGAACACCAGCCCGATATTATACTACTAGACTTAAGTATGCCACCTGGTGAAAGTGGGTTAATCTCGGCGGGTAAGATTCATGAAGACTATCCAAAGACAAAAGTCCTTATTTTAACGATGCATGATGATGAAGAATATTTATTTCATGTATTAAAAAATGGGGCATCAGGGTATGTATTAAAAAACGCCCCCGATGAAGAACTGATTTCAGCGATACGGACCGTTTATAACGGTGGCACTTACATTGCTCCTAAAATGGCTAATTCACTGGTTAATGAGTTTGTTAAACAAAGTAGTGATGTTGTCGACCCAACGGATCCTTTTCAAATTCTTTCTAAACGAGAATTAGAGATCTTACCATTAGTTGCTAAGGGCTATGGTAATAAGGAAATTGGGGAGAAATTGTATATTTCTGTTAAAACGGTTGAAGCTCATAAAGCAAAGATTATGGAAAAGCTTAATTTGAATAGTAAACCGGAGTTGGTAGAGTATGCTCTTAAGAAAAAACTATTAGACTTTTAAGGTGGTGGGAGTGCAAATGGTCGAAACTCCTTTTCAAAATAGAAATAAGGCGATGCGAATCCTAGAAAATGAACACCGCTATTTACAACACTTAATGGGAGAATGGCATGAGATTATCTTGAAATTTGAAGGTGATGCTTATGAGTCGGAAGAGGAAGCAAGAGTGGCCTTCATAACTTTAAGAAAGAAACTGATTGAATTTCTCGACCCATTAAAGAACCATACTAACAAAGAAGAGAAATATTTCTTTGAAATGTTAGGGTTATATATTGGTAAAGAGCAAGGTCCGATCATGTCTATAGAAGAAGAGCATCAAGAGATCGATGCCTATATCGGGCATTTCCTGCATCATACCATGGATGATCTTAGCCAATATAGCTATGCGGACATGAAAAAGAAGATTACTGATGCCTCTGAAGCATATGAAGTGTTAATGGTTCATTTTGTTAAAGAGGAGAATGTTTTATTTCCAATGGTTGATCGGGTCATGAAAAAAGATGATTTAGATAAGTTAACTGAACAACTCAATACATTAATTATATGAATAAGGGAGTCCTTTGTTAAGAACAGGGGACTCCCTTATTTTTTGATTTACCGGTACCCATTACAATTAGAATATAAAATAAATGAAAATAGGTGAACAATCATGATTAAAAAATTCCAGTTACCATTACAAACAATGAACTTAGTCGTCGGTTTTATGATCTGGGTGATTATCTCAGCATTGATTCCATTCATTCAAGAGGATATCGCTATTGCTCCAGAGAATATTGCAATCCTAACAGCGATACCTATTATTCTAGGTTCTATTTTAAGGATACCACTAGGATATTTGGCCAATTTAATTGGAGCAAGGTTAGTTTTTACTATTAGCTTTGTATTACTTCTATTCCCAGTCTTTTACATTAGTGAAGCATCTAGCTTTACTGATTTAGTTATCGGGGGTCTATTTCTAGGTATCGGTGGTGCGGTTTTCTCTGTTGGTGTTACCTCATTACCGAAATACTACCCTAAAGAAAAGCACGGGTTAGTCAATGGTATTTATGGTGTAGGTAATATCGGTACAGCTATTACTACATTTGCTGCACCTGTTATTGCCACGCAAATAGGTTGGTCATTAACGGTTAAGCTTTATCTAATTTTAATTCTAATCTTTATTGCTTTGAATATCTTTTTAGGTGATCGTAAAGAAGAAAAGATCAAAACACCTATGATGAAGCAAATCAAAAGTGTCTATAAAAATAATAAACTATGGCTCTTCTCATTATTTTACTTTATTACTTTTGGATCTTTTGTTGCTTTTACCGTTTATTTACCAAACTTTTTAGTTTCACACTTTGGGTTAGATAGCGTTGATGCAGGTCTACGTACGGCAGGTTTTATAGCGATCGCCACTTTAATTAGACCCGTAGGTGGTTGGTTAGGCGATAAATTTAAACCATTGTTCATTTTAATGGGCGTATTTTTCGCTATTACAGTTTCTGCGATCATTTTAGCTTTTTCACCATCTATAGGTTTATATACTGTAGGAACCATTTCAATTGCGTTTGCTTCCGGTATTGGTAGTGGTGTTGTATTCAAGCTTGTCCCAACATATTTTAATAAGCAAGCGGGTACAGTAAACGGGATTGTATCTATGATGGGTGGTTTAGGAGGTTTCTTCCCACCTATTATTCTATCAACTGTATATTCATTTACAGGCCATTATGCAATTGGATTTATGCTTTTATCCCAAGTTGCATTAGCAAGCTTAATCTTAGTGATTTGGTTATATTATCAAGATAAATTAGAGATACAAAAAGAGGTCTTCAACTCAACAGGACAGGGGATCATCGTCACAGAAACGGATGGGAAAATTATTTCGGTCAATCCAGCATTTGAATCTCTTACTGGTTATAAAGAAGAAGAGATATTAGGGAAAACCCCTGCTGTTTTAAAATCAGGTAAACAGACAAAAGAGTTTTATGAGAAAATGTGGGAAAGCATTTTACAAAATAATCAATGGCAAGGTGAAATTTGGAATCGTAAAAAGAATGGTGAGCTTTACTTACAATGGCTAAACATAAGTGCGATTCTAGATGATCAAGGAAATCACATACAGTACGTCGCAACTTTCTCAGATATAACGAATCACCGAGTTCATCAGTAAAGGAAATGAGACTAATGGAAAGATATTCGCGCCAAATATTATTTCAGCCAATAAATGAATCAGGCCAACAGAAAATCCTAAGTGCAAAAGTAGCAGTAATTGGTTGTGGTGCTTTAGGTACAGCCATTTCTGAAACATTAACTCGTGCAGGTGTTGGAGAACTTCATTTAGTTGACCGAGATATTGTTGAGTACTCTAACTTGCAAAGACAACAATTGTTTAGTGAATCAAATGCTGATGAAATGAAGCCTAAGGTTGAGGCTGCAAGAGAACGTCTTGTACAGCTTAACAGTGAGGTTACGTTGTATACTTATTTGGATCATGCCGGGGTAGATTTGATTACAACTCTTTGCAAAAGGGTAGACATCATAATAGATGCAACTGATAATTTTGAAACACGTTATATGATTAATGACCTGACCTATAAACATGGAATTCCGTGGATCTACGGCGCTTGTGTGGGAAGCACAAGCGTTGTTTATCCATTTATTCCCCCTCAATCAACCTGTTTAAGGTGTTTGATTGATGTCATTCCTACAACAACGATGACCTGTGATACTGCAGGAATTATTAGCCCAGCTGTTCAAATAACAGCAGCTAGGCAATGTGCTGAAGCTTTAAAATATATTACAGGGCACCAGGACCGAATGGAAACTAAGCTACAGTTTGAAGATGTGTGGGAAGGAATTTCTAAAAAGATAGGTATTCGTAAATTGAAAAATCCAAACTGTCCCACTTGTGGTGAGAAGCCGGAATATCCAAGCCTAACAACTTATCAGCTAGATTCGAATGTATTGTGTGGTCGAAACACCGTGCAATTAATGACATCTAAGGAAAGGCAGTTTTCACTTGAGGGATTAACGACCACATTAGATCAGCAGCAAATTGACTATAAGCGAAATCAGTTTTTTGTTCAGTTCTATTACACGGATTTTAGAATCATAGCCTTTAGTAATGGACGGTTTTTATTCCATGGAACGAAAGATTTAAAAACAGCTAAAAAAGTGTACCACAGTTTGTTTGGTTAGGGGGAAATTTGATGCACAAAGATATAATAGATGACCAAGTCAAAGTCGGTGTCGTTACCATTAGTGATACCCGTGATTACACAACCGATCGTGGAGGTGAACGGGTCCAAAAGTTTTTAGAAGAACAGGGTTATGAAGTGACAAGAGAGATTGTAAAAGATGATATCATTGAGATTAGAAACATCATTGATCAGTTTGTCTATCATCCCTCAATTCATGCAGTGGTGACAACAGGGGGAACAGGTATTGCTTATAGAGATGTTAGTATTGAAGCAATTGAACCATTATATGATAAAAAGATCGACGGATTTGGTGAGATTTTTAGATATTTGAGCTATACAGAGGATATTGGATCCAAGGCAATACTAAGCAGGGCCACTGCTGGTGTTATCAATAGTAGTCCTATCTTTGTCTTGCCTGGATCAGTTAAGGCAGTAGAATTAGCGATGTCAAAGCTGATTTTACCAGAGTTACATCACTGTCTAAATGAATTACACAAATAGTTTTATGAGTTTCTCTGGTAGTCACCTGACTTCCCACCGGATTTATAATCAAGAAATGTGTCACCAATGACCATACCTTTATCGACAGCTTTACACATATCGTAGATCGTTAAAGCGCTAGTAGAAGCGCCTGTTAATGCTTCCATTTCAACACCAGTGTTGCTTTTTGTTTTTACTTTTACACTGATATCAAGGATGTGTTCTTCACTTTCAGAATCACGCCATTGCATGTCAATTTCAACATTCGAAATGGCGATTGGATGACACATAGGGATGAGCTGAGAGGTTTGTTTAGTAGCCATGATCCCAGCCACTCTGGCAACACCTAGAACATCACCTTTTTTATTTTGATGGTTGATTATTTGCTCATAAACTTCTTTATTGGTTCGTATAGATGATTTAGCGATTGCGATTCTAGTCGTTTCATCCTTATTAGAAACATCAACCATGATCGCATTCCCTTTAGAATCAAAGTGGTTGAAATTTGTCGACATCATTGTTTCACCGCCTTTATAATATTTATGTTAGTCATTATACCATGTATCTAAGGAGGGGAAGAAGTGGTAGAAAGAAGAAAGCCTATATTAGTGTCTGAAGCTATTGAAAAATGCATAAAAGAAGTTCAGTTAACTCATGCCACAAAGGTTCCTTTAGACGAAAGCTTAAATTATTTTTTAAGTGAGGATATTATGGCACCATCTGCCGTACCTCATTTTGATCGTTCTCCATTTGATGGTTTTGCCATTCGCTCAACAGATACCGAAAATGCTAGTGGCGATAATCGTATTGAATTTCGAGTGGTAGATCATATCGGAGCAGGGCAAGTATCTGATGTTAAATTAGGTGAAAATGAAGCTGTTCGGATTATGACAGGGGCAGCACTTCCTGAGTTAGCAGATTGTGTAGTTATGTTAGAGCAAACAGTTGAATATGAGGGCAGCTTCACGATCAGAAAGCCTTTTGAAAAAGGAGAGAATGTCTCATTTAAGGGTGAAGATATTCAAAAGGGGGAACAGATTTTAAGTCAAGGTACCAAGATTACCCCTGGCGTTATCGCCGTATTAGCAACTTTCGGATTTGCCGAAGTACCAGTTAGAAGAAAGCCATTAGTTGGAATCTTATCAACTGGTACAGAGCTTTTAGAGGTAAGTGAACCATTAGAACATGGAAAAATCCGCAACTCTAATGGTCCAATGGTAGCTGGGCAACTTAAACGGTTAAACATTCCCTATCGCTTCTATCAAATTTCTAAAGATGACCTAGATACGACCATCGAGTCAGTCAAACAGGCCTTAAACGAGGTCGACTGTTTAATTACAACAGGTGGAGTTAGTGTTGGTGACTTCGATTATTTACCTAAGGTGTATGAAGCTTTAGGTGCAACGGTCTTATTTAATAAGGTTGGCATGCGACCAGGTAGTGTCACAACGGTTGCTAAATACAACGAACAATATTTATTTGGATTATCAGGTAATCCATCAGCTTGTTATACAGGTATTGAATTATTTGCACGACCGGTTTTATTAAAGATGTTAGGGTCCAACCATCCCTTCTTACCTGGCGGAGATGGGGTGTTACAAGAAAGCTTTGAGAAGCCCAATCCGTTTACAAGGTTTATACGGGCCTTTTATGAAGAGAAGGATGGAGAAGTTTACGTTACTCCTGCAGGATTTAATAAGTCAAATGCTATTTCTTCAATTGCGCGTTCTAATGCTTTGATTGTTCTACCTCGAGGGACGCGGGGGTATCAACAGGGTGATGCTGTAAAAGTACTGTATACAGATCGTGATGAAGGAGCGCTGACATGGGCAATCCCAGAGTAATTCAAGTGGTTGGGTATAAAAATAGTGGAAAAACGACTCTTGTATCTTCATGGGTCAAACTTGCGAAGCAAATGAATAAAAAGGTGCTTACTATAAAGAATCATGGACATCAGTCCGATTTGGAGCTCCCAGATTCTTCTGTTGATTCAATGCAACATTTTAACCAAGGGGCAGACTGTTCAATCGCTTTTGGGAATGGTGTCCTCCAAATGCATAAGCGAGTTAGTCAGACAGTTAATTTGGAAAATTTTTTATCTGATTCGGATTTTCAAGAGTATGATCTTATCATCGTCGAAGGGTTTAAACACGAGCGATTTCCTAAGGTTGTTATACTTAGAAATGAAGAGGATCATACGCTAATTAATGAATTGACAAACATAAAATTAGCGATTACACATGGTTCAATAATGAATAGCTTTGATTTAGTTTCGATCAATGATACGGATAAAATAAATACTTGGTTTAAAGGTTGGGTTCATAATGGTGAAAAAATTTGAAATAACAGATCAACCACTTGAAGAAAGGCGAGATACTGATAAGGTTCTCAATTCCAGTCACGGAGCAGTGACGACTTTTACAGGACATGTTCGTGAGTGGACTAACGGTTTAAGGACCGAATATTTATCGTTTGAGGCATACACTTCTATGGCTGAAAAGAAGATGGAAGAGATTGGTGAGGAAGTTAAGCAAAAATGGAAAGGATGCGATATAGCAATCGCTCACCGTGTCGGGTTACTGAATATATCTGATATTGCGGTTGTTGTAACCGTTTCTTCTCCTCACCGTAAAGCAGCATACGAAGCAAATGAATACGCAATGGAACGTCTAAAGCAAGATGTTCCTATTTGGAAAAAGGAAATTTGGGATAATGGGGAAGTATGGGTTGGCCATCAAAATTATAAACCAAAAGGTAGTGAACGGAATGATTAAGGTATTGTACTTTGCGAGTATAAAAGATTTAACTGAGAAAACTGAAGAAGAATTTCACGTAGAGGGTATTACAGTACGTGAGCTATATGAGCAGTTAAAAAAGAATTACGGATCACTCGATCAGTATGGGTTAAGGTTTGCTGTAAATGAAGAGTTTGTAACAGAGGATGAAATATTAAAAAGCGGGGATATTGTTGCCTTAATTCCCCCAGTAAGCGGTGGTTAATATGGAAGTAGTCGGTGTAATGCTAGCAGGAGGGCAATCTAGAAGGTTTGGTTCACCTAAAGCATTTGCCAAAATTAATAATCAACACTTTCACGATTTAGTTTATCAAACGTTGGAAAGAACATGTGATCATATTGTTGTCGTAACACGATCTGAACTGGTAAAGCACTTCCCAACTGATTACGACGTCATTACTGACTTAGAGCAGTATTCTGGGCTCGGTCCTTTAGCAGGAATTTATTCTGCCATGGATTATATTGAGGCACCATCTTATGTAGTGCTTCCATGTGACACACCATTTATTAATCAGGAATTGGTGAACGCTTTGATAAGACAGCGAGATACCAATCATTTTGTCGCGATTGAAGTCAATAATCAACCTTACCCATTAATTAGTTTGTTAAGCTATTCCTTAAAATTGACAGTGAAAAAGGCCTTAGATCATAGGGAATTAAGTATGAAAAAGTTTGTTAAGCGTGTCGGGGGATTTTATATTAACGGAGAAAAGGTTACCCAACACGTTCAAGATTATGTGGAGAATATTAATACAATAGAGGATTTAGAAAGGAGCAGGACTGTATGGGAAAACAAATATTAGATCAGTTTGATCGACCAATGCAAGATTTGAGGGTGTCAGTAACTGATCGTTGTAATTTTCGATGCTCCTACTGTATGCCTAAAGAAGTGTTTGGTGATGACTTCCCGTTTCTTCCGAAAAATGAACTACTTTCCTTTGAAGAGATTGAAAGGATCGTCCAACAGTTTGTTCATTTAGGCGTTAAGAAAGTAAGAATAACCGGTGGTGAGCCACTGATGCGTAGGGATCTAGCTGATTTAATTCAAAGGCTATATGATATCTCAGGTTTAGAAGATATCGGACTGACAACTAATGCCATGCTGTTAAATCATCATATACATGATCTAAAAAGAGCTGGCCTAAAAAGATTGAATATTAGCTTGGATGCCTTAACACCAGAGTTATTTAAGGAAATGAATGGTCGGGGGGTTGGACCAGAAAAAATTCTTAAAAATATTGATCTAGCTCAAGGACTTGGGTTTGAAATAAAGATTAACATGGTTGTACAAAAAGGTGTGAATGATCAAGAGATTATCCCAATGGTCAATTATTTTAAGGATAAAGGGATTACACTACGTTTTATCGAGTTTATGGATGTCGGTAATGATAATCGGTGGTCTTTTGAGAAGGTCGTATCTAAAAAAGAAATTATAAACAGACTAAGTGAAAAGTTCTCTTTGACACCTGTTGAAAGAGATTACTTTGGTGAAGTTGCTTCACGTTATTCAATTGGTAATAGTGAAGTCGGTTTTATCTCGTCAATTTCAGAGTCCTTTTGCTCAACATGTACGAGAATCAGACTATCCTCTGACGGTAAGTTATTTAACTGTTTATTTGCTACTCATGGTAGAGATCTAAAATCACCAATTCGTTCAGGTATTAGTAATCAAGAATTGGCTGAGCTAATTACGAATAATTGGAGAGCTCGAACAGATCGTTATTCTGATGAACGCCATGAACTAAAGGATGTTAGACAAGGCAAAATAGGTATGTCTTACATTGGTGGCTAAATAGCAAGAGAAGAACGGGGCGTAACAAAATGCTTAAATTCATCTATTTTATTGTCATTGTCACCTTTATAGATACCTTTATTCAACTACCAATTATAACGCCATTTGCGTTAAGTTTGGGTGCGAGTGAGGTACTAACTGGGTTCATTGTAGCTATCTATTCTTTATCAAATGTCATTGGTAATGTTATTGGTGGTCATTGGGTAGACAGAATAGGGAGAAAACGTGTTTTAGTTACCGGGATGTTTTTAGTTAGTATTGTTTTACTTGCTTACCCTTTTGCTCAAACTGGTGAGCAGCTATTAGTTATTCGCTTTTTTCACGGTGTTGCAGGTGGTGTGTTAGTTCCTGGTGCTTTTGCTTTAATTGGTGATCGTTCAAGACGTAATGGTGACGGTAAAACCATGGCTTTTGCTGGAGCAGCAATTGGAATCGCTGCTATCGTGGGCCCAGCAATTGGTGGAATGTTAGCTGCTCTAGGGCGAATTGAGTTTGTGTTTATATTCGTTTCGATTGTCTTTATAATAAGTGCGACATTAGGGATCAAGCATATTCCTGAATCACTTAAACAAAGTGATCGGGGTAAGGTAGAGTGGGCAGCCTTTTTGAGTTTATTGAAAAACAGACGATTAATGCAGGCTTCAGTCATTGCATTTGCGCTTATGGTAAGTAATGGAACTTTAGCTTTTGCCTTACCAATCCTTGTTGAAGACATTGGATTTACAACAGCTGCTACCGGCTTATTATTAAGCTTATATGGTATAACAGCGTTAATGATCTTTGTTACAGCGTTAAATCGTGTTTATGTTCGCTTTTTACCACGAGGATTAGCAGTTGCGGGGCTAAGTTTAATTGCAGCATCTATGCTGATATTAAGCTTTTCTTCACACATCATCTTAGCAGTTATTGCCATGATGGTATATGGAGTTGGTTTCGCATTCGTCTTTCCATCTATGAATCAGATGGTTGCCAATGCAACAGATGAACAGAACCGTGGGAAAGCTTACGGTGTATTTTATGCTTTCTTTTCAATTGGAGTTGTCTCAGGTTCTATACTATCTGGTTTTATCACCCAAATATTAGGTCTGCCATTTATATTTTGCGTCTTGATTATCTTACTTAGTCTATTGGTTATGCGAGTAATGAATAAATGATTACCCCTTTTTAAATAATAAGATAAACCCAAATAGCATTAAAAGTGCAGGCCAGAATTGCTCAAGTGTATCGAAAAGCATATCAAACCAATTAAACCATGATGGCATCGCGATAGATGAAATCGCTAAAAATGAAATGACTAGTAAGATTAATCCTGGAATGATGCCATTATTGGTTTTATGAGCTTTAATTAAAAAGGCCAAGCCTATTATTAGGGTGTACATTCCCCAGTGGTCTATCCAGTTTTGCGTATGTTCAAGAGCATGAAAGTGAACTCCCAATCCGGTTAGCACAGCCCCGGGGAAGATATTGTCTCGTTGTTTATTCGCGTAACCACTAATTAAAAAAGCAGCTCCGATAATAACTAAAATAGAAGGCCACGTATTAAAGCGTGATATAAAAGGAATATGAAATTGTTGGATAAAGAAGTAAAACCCGATCCCAATTAAAAATACAGCTAAGAATGTTTTTTGTTGTTTCATAGTTTAAAACGCTCCTGAGTTGGTTTTTTTGAAGGGAAATGATGACTATGTTAATCTACATAATGAGTGTATTTATAATCATTCTAAATTAATACTACCATAAATTTTCATAATATGTTCATTAATATTCATGCGAAATTTGTAGTGAACTGTTATACTATAAAATAGTGAAATGTGCGCCTATGAAGGGGTGAGAAAAATGCATGTTATCGTAACTAGTATAAATTACCGAACCGCACCGGTTGATATACGCGAGAAACTATCTTTTTCTGACCAAGAAGTTGGTGATGCGATGCGCCAACTAAATGAAGAAAAAAGTATTCTTGAGAATGTAATAGTTTCTACTTGTAATCGAACGGAAATATATGTTGTAGCTGATCAACTCCATACAGGTCGCTATTACATGAAACGGTTTTTAGCTGAGCAATTTAATATGGATATTGATTATTTGGCAAACTTTATCGATGTAAAAGAAAAAGAGGAAGCCATTAAGCATTTATTTAAAGTCGCAGCTGGTCTTGATTCAATGGTACTGGGTGAAACACAAATTCTTGGACAAGTTAAACTTGCTTTTCAAATTGCTCAAGAATATGATGCGTCAGGCTTATTGTTTAACCAGTTGTTCAAACAGGCCATTACGAATGCTAAGAAAGCACATAAAGAAACGGGTATAGGCGAGAATGCTGTATCCATAAGTTATGCTGCTGTAGAATTATCAAAAACTATTTTTGATCAACTGAAAGAACAACACGTGGTCATTTTAGGTGCAGGGAAAATGGGCGAGCTGGCTATTAAGAATTTACACGGCTCAGGTGTCCATAATGTGACGGTTGTTAATCGAACATTAGAGAAAGCTGAAGAAGTAGCGTCTCGTTTTTCAGGACAAGCGGCTTCACTTGATCAGTTTGAAAACGTACTAGAAAGTGCAGATATTTTAATTGCTTCTGCCAGCACAGATGAGTATATCTTAACTAAGGAAAAGATGAAACCATTACTTAAGAAACGTCATGGTAAACCACTTTTCTTAGTTGATATTGCTGTACCAAGAAACCTTGCCCCAGATATTAATGAATTAGATGGAGTATTTCTTTACGATATTGACGATCTACAAGGGATTGTTGATCAAAATTTATCAGAACGTAAACAAGCAGCAATTGAAATTGAACAAATGATTCAAGCTGAAATTGCTGATTACGAGGAATGGGTAAAGACGTTAGGTGTTGTACCTATTATTTCCGCTCTACGCAACAAGGCTCTAACTATTCAACAAGAAACGATGGCATCAATTGAAAGAAAAATGCCAGATTTAGATGATCGTGAGCGTAAAGTGCTTCGTAAGCATACGAAGAGTATCGTTAATCAAATGTTGAAAGAACCTATTATGCAAGCCAAGGAAATGGCTGGAGAAGAACATTCTGAAGATATGCTTAAGCTATTTGTACAAATATTTGGTATCGAAGAAGAGGTCAAACAGGAACTTGAAGAACAAAGCAAAAAACACAAGAGTCATGAATCAGTCAATCAATCATTACCAATTGCAAGTTTGATTAAGGCTTTAGGTACCTAAGATGTGAGGGACGCTCATATGAGTGTTTTTGAATATTTCAGGGTTTATGAAATTATCGTATTGTTATATGGTTTGAGTTTAGTTTGCTACTTTTACGATTTCGTCAAACGAGACCGGAAGGCTAATCATATGGCCTTCTGGTTACTTTTATTGGTTTGGGGATTACAAACCATTTTTTTATTTACCAAAATATATATAACAGGTGCATTGCCTGTTTTTAATATAATTGAAGGTTTATATTTTTACACATGGTTAATATTGTTAGTATCGATCGTTATTAATTATTTCTTTAAGATGGATTTAATTGTTTTTGTCATTAATGTGATCGGCTTTTCCATGATGTTAGGATTTCTGGTTTCAAGCCATATGCAGCAGGAAATGGTGTTAAGCGAAAGGTTTATAAGTGAATTACTGTTATCTCATATTGTTCTTGCCTTCATTGCTTATATATTATTTACCCTATCATTTGCTTTTTCCGTTCTTTATCTACTTCAGTTTCATTTACTTAAAAGGAAGAAAGCGCTGCAATTATTAAAACGAATAGGTAATCTGGGTCAGTTAGAAAACCTTTCATTCATATTAATTGTATTAGGCATTCCAATGTTATCAATTTCTCTAATGATTGGAATATCGTGGGCGTACTCAACAGATGATCTATTTTACTGGCTTGATGCTAAGACACTTGGTTCATTTGCTGTTATTGTTATTTATAGTTGTATCTTATACATGAAAACTATTAAGAAAAAAGTGGGTAGAAGTATTGCGATATTCAATTCAATAGCATTTTTGTTTTTATTGATTAACTACGTGATCTCATCTGTATTTTCAAATTTTCACTTTATATATTAAGAAATTGTTGACCCAAACGAATGGGTCATATATAGGAGGAATTAACATGCGTAAGATAGTCATTGGTTCAAGAAGGAGTAACCTCGCTTTAACTCAAACAGAGTGGGTTATCGACCAATTAAGTCAACTAACTGATGAGTATAGTTTTGAGGTCAAAAAGATTGTTACTAAAGGTGATAAAATCTTAGATGTAACTTTATCTAAAGTTGGTGGAAAAGGATTATTTGTTAAAGAAATAGAACAAGCGATGTATGACCATGAAATTGATCTTGCCGTACATAGCATGAAAGACATGCCTTCTACAATGCCAGAAGGATTAGTAATTGGCTGTGTCCCAGAACGAGAAGATCATCGTGATGCATTCATATCCGAGGATCACACTAAATTGGATGATCTAAAAACGGGAGCAGTAATTGGTACGAGTAGTTTACGTCGTGGTGCACAACTATTAGCCTATCGCCCTGATTTAGACATTCAATGGATCAGAGGAAATATAGAAACGCGTTTACGTAAATTAAAAGAAGAAAACTTTGATGCCATTATTTTAGCAGCAGCAGGCTTAAAGCGTATGGGTTGGTCAACAGAGTTGGTTACTGAATTTTTAGAGCCTGAAATCTGCTTACCTGCAGTAGGCCAGGGGGCATTAGCATTAGAATGTCGTGAAGATGATGAAGATTTATTGCAGCTTATAAACCAAATTAATGATGAATACACGGCTAAAACAGTTGAAGCAGAGCGTAAATTCCTAAGTATGCTTGAGGGTAGCTGTTCTGTACCAATCGCAGGATATGCCGTATTGGAAGGTGAAGAGGTTGTTTTACAAGCTCTAGTTTCATCCTCAGACGGTAAAACCATTCTTAAAGAAACAGCGCGGTCTAATGATCCAATAGAAGCTGGACGCAAAGCTGCTGAGCGATTAATTGAACGAGGTGCAAAGGATTTAGTTGAAGAAGCTAAACAAGAATTGGATGGACAATAATGGCTGATTCAAATCAAAAACATGTATTTTTTTCACGTGACTTAAGCAATAACGATCCCCTTGTTTCTAAACTTTCACAACATGACATCGTGGCAACGGGTATTCCTTTGATTAATTGTACTTTATATGATGATCCGGCAGTAACCCAAATGCTAACTAACTTAGCGTCTTTTGATTGGATAATCTTTACGAGTGGTAATGGTGTTAAATATTTTTTTGAAACATTAAAAGTATTCGATAAAGATATTGTTATACCCCCTAAGTTGAAAATAGGTGTTGTTGGCGAAAAAACTGCATCCGCTCTATACACATATGGTGTTAGTGTTGATTTTATCCCTGATGTATTTGATGCTGAACATATGGGAGAACAATTTCTTAATCAGTACCAGCCTAATAACGTCCTACTCGTTAAAGGCAAACAATCACGAAATGTACTCGACCGACTATTTAATGAACGGGCTGTAAATTTTGAAAGGTTGATTGTTTATGAAACAATAACTAATCTAGCAAAGAAAAGTCACGTTCAATCAATTGTTGAAGAAGATTCGATCGACGCCTATTCTTTTACATCGCCATCATCCATTAGGGCTATGCTAGAAATGATCAACAACCATCAGGTAGAAACAGTTATAGAAAAACCTTGTTTTTCTATAGGAGAGACAACCGCAAGTTATGCCAAGGAAGTGGGCTTTAAAAAGACTTTGATCCCGAATCAATATACTTTAGACAGCTTGGTAGAGCGAGTGATACAGTATTATAAGGAGGATTAATATGACTGAGTTAAACTTTGAACGTCATCGCCGTTTACGTAAAACTAGTTATCTAAGAGACATGGTCCGTGAAACTAAACTTCATAAAGAGGATCTTATTTACCCGATTTTTGTTTTAGAGGAAGAGGGTAAAAGAAATGAAGTGGCATCAATGCCAGGAGTGTATCAAGTTTCGCTTGATTATTTGTTAGAGGAAGTACAACAAGTAGTTGACTTAGGTATTCGCTCTATCATTCTCTTCGGTGTACCCAAGGATAAAGATGATGTTGGATCTGAGGCTTACCATGATGAAGGGGTTGTCCAACAAGCGACAAGGTTAATCAAAAAGGATCATCCTGAACTAGTCATTGTAGCTGATACTTGCCTATGTCAATACACCTCACATGGTCATTGTGGTGTGATAGAGCACGACTATGTGAACAATGATCGTACCTTACCGTTATTAGTAAAAACTGCCGTATCCCAGGCAAAAGCTGGAGCAGATATTATTGCTCCTTCAAATATGATGGATGGATTTGTCGCCGCGATTCGTCAAGGACTTGATGAAGCTGGTTTTGAGGAAACGCCAGTTATGTCCTATGCGGTTAAATATGCTTCTGCCTTTTACGGACCATTCCGTGATGCCGCTCATAGCTCGCCACAATTTGGTGATCGTAAAACGTATCAGATGGACCCAGCTAACAGATTAGAAGCGCAACGAGAAGCAAAGTCTGATGTTGATCAAGGTGCAGATTTCCTTATTGTAAAGCCAGCTTTAAGCTATTTAGATATTATGCGCGATTTAAAAGAACGCCATCAACAACCAATTGTTGCTTATAACGTTAGTGGGGAATATTCATTAATCAAAGCAGCCGCACAAAATGGCTGGGTTAATGAAAAGGAAATAGTTCAAGAGAAAATGCTTTCAATGAAAAGAGCAGGAGCTGACCTTATTATTACTTATTTTGCTAAAGATTTAGCAAGATGGATGAATGAAGAAGGAGGTAATTAATATGGCTGAAAATCGATCAAAAATGTTGTTTGATGAGGCAAAAGATTTATTTCCTGGAGGCGTTAATTCACCAGTAAGAGCGTTTAACTCAGTTGACGTCGACCCAATTTATATGGAAGAAGGTAAAGGGTCTAGGATTAAAGACGTAGATGGTAAAGAATATATCGATTATGTCTTGAGTTGGGGTCCACTAATTGTTGGACATGCTCATGACCGTGTACTTAATACGTTACAAGAAGTTATGGCTAAGGGAACTAGCTTTGGTGCTAATGTAGAATATGAGAACAAGCTAGCTAAACTAGTCATCGATCGAGTACCATCTATTGAAATGATTAGAATGGTTAACTCTGGTACAGAGGCTACTATGAGCGCACTAAGATTAGCGCGTGGGTATACTAAGCGTAGTAAAATTCTTAAGTTCGAAGGTAATTACCATGGTCATGGAGATTCCTTATTAATTAAAGCTGGTTCTGGTGTGGCTACATTAGGTTTACCAGACAGTCCAGGCGTACCAGAATCGATTGCTAAGAATACCATTACGGTTCCATATAATGACCAAGAAAGTGTTAAGTATGCTTTTGAGCAGTATGGAGATGATTTAGCAGCTGTCATCGTTGAGCCGGTGTCAGGGAATATGGGTGTCGTACCACCTATTAATGATTTATTAAGCTTTTTACGTGATATAACGAATGAAAATGGGTCTCTACTTATTTTTGATGAAGTGATGACAGGTTTCCGAGTTGGATATCGAAGTGCTCAAGGCCACTTTGATGTTACGCCTGATTTAACGTGTTTAGGTAAAGTGATTGGTGGTGGCTTGCCAGTAGGTGCCTACGGTGGTAAGCGAGAGATTATGGAGATGGTTGCACCAGCTGGTGATATTTATCAAGCAGGTACATTATCTGGTAACCCATTGGCGATGGCAGCAGGGTATGCAACATTAAGTGAATTAACAGAAGAGTCCTATGTTGAAATCAATAAGAAAGCCGACCGTTTAGTAGAAGGTTTTGAAAAAGCAGCCGAAGAAAACGGTGTCCCACTACAAGTAAATCGTGCAGGATCTATGTTGGGCTTCTTCTTTACTAATGAAGATGTCGTCAATTTTGAAACGGCCAAAACGTCTGATTTAAAATGGTTTGCCAAGTACTATCGTTTAATGGCTGAAGAAGGTATTTTCTTACCACCTTCACAGTTTGAAGGGGTGTTCCTGTCGACCGTACACACAGATGAAGATATTGAAAAGACTATTGAAGCAGCACAAAAAGCATTTCAACAGTATCAATAATAATTAATGATGTCACACCTGACTATTTTAATATTTAAATAGTTAGGTGTTTTATTGTGGTTAAGTAAACTTCTATTAAAGGATAAGCTTTTAAATAGCAGACCATCTTAGGTTGACGTTTCCTCATATCGTGAGTCACTAAATTGCTGCACAGTATATGGAGAATGTTCATTAACTAATCTATGTGATCGGGATAAATGGCGTTATGAGTAGCTTGGTGGGGTGAATTGTCCAGGAGATGTGACCTCAATGACGTTTTGCCCTCGTGTGAAGCGCAAAATGTCATCGAGAACCCCGCTCAATGACGTTTTGCCCTCATGTGAAGCGCAAAATGTCATCGAAACGCCACTCAATGACGTTTTGCCCTCATGTGAAGCGCAAAATGTCATCGAAACGCCCACCTAACAAAAAAGATAATGAACTTCATAGCGATAATTTCCCCTAACAAAATTTCGCTTACAACCAAGTTTAGATCACTTCATCCCTTTTCCATAATAATGGACATAGTTCTGAACCCCACGTAATACACATATAGTAATGGATAAAGTGACTATATGAGGGGGATTTTCATTGAATAACTATGATCAAGTACCATATCAGTTTGAAGTAAGGGAGAATATTAGCTTTCGGCGAGGGGAGGAAATTGATGACCTGTATAGTATAGCAATTGACCCCGATGTTAATGTGATTCATGAGAATAGTTTTGTCCAGGTCCGTGGTGTTTTGGTTGTTCGGGGAGATTACCAAACTAATGAACAAAATCTACAGTCACACTACATTGTTGATGAAGATGAACAAAATACGGTGCAACAGGTTAGAGCATTAGATAATGGCTTTATGGAATTTCAGTATCCGATTCCAATCGATATAACCATTCCTAAGAATCGACTAAGAACAGATGATGACATTCAGGTTGTTATTGATTATTTTGATTATGAGCTACCTGAACCTAACACATTGAAAATTTATTCTAATGTACGTTTAGATGGAACTGTTGCATTAGACGAGGCTACCCGAGCAGATGAGAATGATCTGACACAATCAGATTTTGAGTTGAAAGAGTTTCCTACTATGCAAGAAGATAGTTTTGATTCTAACTATGATGATGGTAATGAAGTAACAGAAGCTAGTTCCTTTAATGAAGAATCAGCATATCAAACAGAGGAAACGAATGACTATGATGGTGACCATGATGGTGAAAATGAAAAAGGACGAGAATTATGGAAAAAGCAACAAAAAACTCAATCAATTCAAGAATTCTTTAAAAAGAAAGACCCATATGAGGGCCAGACAGAAGAGGTTGCTCAGGATACTAATGATCCTACAGGAGTTTATCCTGAACAAAGTGACGCAGAATCAGAACATGATGAATATGAGAATTATGATGAAGATTATGATGACCTGGATCCAACTGACTATGATGAGGACCATGATGCAGATGACCATTACGACTCTGAAGATGAAGAGAAGAAGCCGAAGAAGGGAATTAGCTATTTATCTAAGTTTTTCAGAGAGGAAAGTTCTGGTAAAGTAAAGGTGCGTATGCGATTCGTCCAAGAAAATGAGACTTTACAATCGATAGCGAATAACTATGACGTGTCGGTTGCTAAATTAGAAAGAATAAATGGGATCCAGGCTGGTGATGAATTGAACGAAGGTGATGTTATCTATGTTCCCGCAGAAGCTAAGCAACCGTTAGATTAAATCCATTCTAAGTAAAAGGCAATAAATATCCCAACTAATAAACCAGCTAAGAACACATCTAGTGTGGAAGGAAACAATAACGTTCTTGTTAGTTGGAAAATCATAATAGGTAATATACACCTTTCGATCGTATAAATACATTGTCTTGCCCATGGCGGGAGGCGGTAACGATAATATCTGCCCACTTTTAAACCCTCCTCTTATGTTAATGTATGATCAAATAAATTAATTGTGTAAAATAATTGACTTTCTCTCCTCAATTTGTATACAATAATATACAAATTAAATGATCAAAAATGCTGGTAAGAGAGGAGTACAAGTGGAATACTGTACAGAGAAGGAAGCCATGGCTGCAAGCTTCCTCAGTTGAAAACTTGGAAGGTCGCTCTGAATATGCAGCTTCTTTGAAATCTTAGTAGAAGAAGCCGGGAAAACCGTTATGAATTGAGGTGTACAAACGATATAGTTCGTTTGTAAATAAAGGTGGTACCGCGATTGAAAAGCTATTCGTCCTTTTGATAAGGGCGAATAGCTTTTTTATATTTTTTACTTTAGTAAGAGATCTTTTGTTTGGTCAAATTAATCAGATCAAATTGAATGATAAGTAATGTTGAAGGAGGATTTAAAATGGGTGAACAAAACGAAATGTCCATGGCCCCAAAATATAATCCAAATGAAGTTGAAAAAGGGCGCTATCAAAAGTGGGTTGAAGGAAAGTTTTTTGAAGCTAAAAATGATGAATCGAAGGAACCTTTTACTGTAGTTATTCCCCCACCTAATGTCACTGGTCGTCTCCACCTAGGGCATGCATGGGATACAACCTTGCAGGATATTATTACACGCTATAAGCGTATGCAAGGTTTTGATGTTTTATGGTTACCAGGAATGGACCATGCTGGGATTGCTACTCAGGCAAAGGTTGAAGCTAAATTAAAAGAGGAAGGTCAAAATCGTCATGATTTAGGAAGAGAAAAGTTCCTAGAAAAATCTTGGGACTGGAAAGAAGAGTATGCCTCTTTTATTCGTACGCAGTGGGAAAAATTAGGATTAGGTGTTGATTACTCCAGAGAACGCTTTACATTGGATGATGGCTTATCTAATGCCGTACGTGAAGTGTTCGTGACGTTGTATGAACAAGGGTTAATTTATCGTGGAGAATATATTATTAACTGGGACCCAAGTACTCAAACGGCTCTTTCAGATATTGAGGTCATCTATAAGGAAGTACAGGGTGCATTTTATCATATGAAATATCCTTTAAAAGATGGTTCAGGTCACATTGAAGTAGCCACAACTCGTCCAGAAACGATGTTAGGCGATACAGCCGTGGCTGTACATCCAGATGATGAACGTTATCAACATTTAATCGGTCAGAAGGTTACTTTACCTATTATTGGGCGAGAGATTGAAATTGTGGCTGACGATTATGTTGATATGGAGTTTGGTTCTGGTGCCGTTAAGATTACACCAGCTCATGACCCTAATGATTTTGAAATTGGTAACCGTCATAACTTAGAGAGAGTTCTAGTGATGAATGAAGATGGTTCAATGAATGAAAATGCAGGTAAATATAAAGGGCTTGATCGGTTTGAATGTCGTAAGCAGATTGTTGAGGATTTACAGAACGAGGGTGTTTTGTTTAAGATCGAGGAACACACTCACCAAGTAGGTCATTCTGAACGAAGTGACGCCGTAGTTGAACCTTACTTATCAACTCAATGGTTTGTAAATATGCAACCATTAGCTGAACAAGCAATTAAGCTACAAGAGACAGATGATAAAGTTGACTTCGTTCCAGATCGGTTTGAGAAAACTTATTTACACTGGATGGAAACCATTAGAGACTGGTGTATTTCCAGACAACTGTGGTGGGGTCACCGTATTCCTGCTTGGTATCATAAGGAAACAGGAGAGGTTTTTGTCGGGCGTGAAGCACCAGAGGATATCGAGAATTGGGAACAAGACGAAGATGTATTAGATACTTGGTTCTCTTCTGCTCTATGGCCTTTTTCAACAATGGGGTGGCCTGATCAAGACAGCTATGATCTAAATCGTTATTTCCCAACAGATGTTTTAGTGACTGGTTACGATATTATCTTCTTTTGGGTTTCTCGAATGATCTTTCAATCAAAGCATTTTATGGATCGTCGTCCTTTTAAAGATGTCCTAATCCATGGATTGGTTCGTGATGCTCAAGGTCGGAAAATGAGTAAGTCATTAGGTAATGGTGTTGACCCAATGGACGTCATTGATCAGTATGGGGCTGATTCATTACGTTATTTCCTAGCAACAGGTTCTTCCCCTGGTCAAGATTTAAGATTCCAATGGGAAAAAGTTGAATCAACATGGAATTTTGCCAATAAGATTTGGAATGCTTCTCGCTTTGTGATTATGAATTTAGAAGGCTTTAAATATGAAGATATAGATTTAAGTGGCAAAAAATCAGTAGCAGATGAGTGGATCTTAACCCGACTAAATGAGACTGTAGAGAACGTCACTCGTAATATAGATCGTTATGACTTCGGTGAAGCAGGTAGACACCTATACAACTTTATATGGGATGACTTCTGTGATTGGTATATTGAAATGGCTAAGTTGCCATTATATGGTGACGATGAAACAGCTAAACAGACGACAAGGTCTGTGTTAGTAACAACATTAGATAGTATACTTAAGATGTTACATCCATTCATGCCGTTTATTTCCGAGGAAATATGGGAACATATTCCGCACCAAGGTGAATCCATTACGACTGCTGAGTGGCCACAGGTTAAAGAAGCATACAATTATCAGCAGTCACGTAATGAAATGGACCGACTTGTATCAATTATCCGTTCGGTCAGAAATGTACGTGCTGAAGTGGATACACCAATGTCTAAGGAAATTAATATCATCATCAAAGCAAATGATGAGGCAATTGTAGAAGAATTGAACAAAAACGACCATTACCTAAACCATTTCTGTAATCCAGAAAAGCTAACGATTGGTACATCTGTAGAAGTACCTGAACAATCGAAAAGCGCTGTTGTTACTGGAGCAGAAATCTTCTTTCCACTAGAAGGATTAATTGATATTGACGCAGAAATCAATCGCTTAAAAGGTGAGTTAGAAAAGTGGAATCAGGAAGTTGATCGTGTTCAGAAAAAGCTAGCTAATGAGAACTTTGTTAATAAAGCTCCTGAGAAAGTTGTTCAAGAAGAGCGCGACAAAGAGAAAGATTACTCAGAAAAACAAAAGCTAGTTAAAGAACGAATTGCAGAATTAGAGAATGTAAAATAATGATGGTTGGATCGTTGAGCTATCTTTTGATAAAAGGGGTAGCTCAACGATTTGTTTAAAATAGACTAGTAGAGAAGTGAGTGACAAAAATGAATGAACAGGAAGCTATTGACTGGATCCATCAACAGTTGACTTTTGGAATCAAACCGGGGTTAAAGCGTGTTGAGTGGTTATTAGAACAGTTAGATCGTCCACATGATGAACTGAAATTGATTCACATTGCTGGTACGAATGGGAAAGGATCTACAGTTACCTATTTAAGGAATATCCTTCAAGAGCATGATTATCAAGTTGGGACTTTTACTTCTCCATACATAGAAAAGTTTAATGAACGAATAAGTATCAACGGTATTCCGATTCCGGGGTCACAATTAGTTGAATTAGTCCAACAAATCCAACCTTTATGCAAACAATTGTCTGAAACAGATCTTGGCTCACCAACAGAGTTTGAAATTATTACAGTAATGGCCTTCTTACACTTTAAAAAAGAAGGTGTAGATTATGCGATTATAGAGGTGGGGTTAGGTGGAAGGTTGGATTCTACCAATGTAATCAATCCCCTACTTTCAATCATTACAACAATTGGTTATGATCATATGAATATATTAGGAGATAGCCTAGAACAAATTACTTATGAAAAAGCTGGAATCATAAAAAAGAAGACTCCTGTTATTTCTGGTGTTCAACAATCTTCGGCTAAACAGATTATTCAGAAAGTTGCTCAGGAGAATCAATCCCCTCTTTACCAATTAGGTCAGGAATTTAAGACTGTGAATCACCATTCTAGTGCAACGGGGGAACAATTCCACTATATGTCTAAAAAGCTAACCTTAGATCATCTCAAGATCACTATGTTTGGAAGACATCAAATCAATAATTCGGCTTTAGCAATTCATGGTTACTTAGCCTTATCTGAAATAGAAAACTTTTCTTATTCAAAAGCAGCAATTAAAACCGGGTTGACGCAATCAAAGTGGCCAGGACGTTTTGAATATATTCAAACTGAACCAGATATTGTCTTAGATGGAGCTCATAATTACGAAGCCTTAGAAACGTTAGTTACTACTCTTAATCAGCGTTATCGAACAGATCAAATCCATATACTTTGCTCAGTTGTTAAAAACAAACCTATTGAACAAATGGTCAAGCTGTTAACCAAAAACTATCGTCATATTACAATAACTACATTTGACTTTCACCAAAAATATGGATATTATGAACTAAGAGAAAAGTTTGAAAAAATAGACATTTTGGTAGAAAGAGACTGGAAGCTAGCTTTGGAACAGCTGCGAGATAAGTTGAAAGCTGATGAGGTCTTGGTTGTGACGGGTTCTTTGTATTTTATTTCTGAAGTGAGGCAATATTTGAGCACTTTAAATCCTTAAAAGGGGTCTTGTTATGACGCGATCTAAGAATATTATAGTCTGGTTGATTTGGCTTACTTTTTTTCCAACGATTTTGTTTTATTTATATAATACTTTAGAACCATCATTCACTAATTATTGGTTTGATTTAATCGCTTTTGCAGTTGTCATTTGTGCAGTTGCAGTCTTTCCGATACAAGTCGGATCCATAACGATCTTTTTTATAAACGGCGTTAGTTTTGCAATTTTTCTATACTTTGGTTTATTCGCTGAAATTATATTAACACAACTTGCCCTTGTGGCTTTATTCATTAAAATTAGATTGAAGAAAAATGAATTCCACCGTATTGCCACGAATTCAACGATGTTGCTACTAACATCGATCTTTTCTGCAGGAGTCTATTATACTTTAGGTGGCACACACGGTATTCTATCCTTAAGTACTGTAGATGAAATCGTCCCATTAGTTGGCTATATTGTTGCCTCCATTTGTATTAATCAGTTTTTATTAACTCTAATAGATGTATATATTAAGGGGAACAAGCTGTTATCTGTTCCAAAATCGTTATTTGTAGATGGCTTAATAACGATGCTTATCTTCCCTATCGGTCTTATTCTATATATACTATATCTAGAAATTGGTGTAGCAGGTATATTTATAGTAGGTTTTCCTGCTATTCTGTTATCTGTTGTCATTTCTACTTATCATAAAGGAACAAGGGTCAACACTTACCTTCATGAAACAAGTGAAATAGGACATGAACTGTCAAAAAAGTTGAATGTCAAAAGTGTTTTAGACACGTTTATTAATGAAGTAGTCAAGCTAATCCCTCTTAGTTATATCTATGTCTATGATATAACGAGGTCAAGTCAAGTCATGAACGTTATTCGCTTCGCAAACAGTGATGATCCTTCAAGAGATAAACTTGATCTTTCACTAGAATACGGAGAAGGCTTTGCTGGACGAATTTATGAAACTAAGAAAGGTCAAATGTTACTAACTCGTAACCAGATAAATGAAATAACGGATCACGAATTACCTGACGATGTCTATAGTGTCTTAGGTGTTCCGATTCTAAGAAATAATCAGGTTGTTGGGGTATTAGTCGTTGCCTCAAAACAATCACGCGCTTATGAAAAGTATCATCTGATGTTGTTAGAGATCTTAGGTAATTTCTTGTCAGTTGCGATTGAGAATGCTAGACACTACCAAAATGAGAAAAATAAAAGTCAACGTGATCGTCTGACTGGACTATACAATTATCGATTTTTTATGGAACATCTTGAAGAATACGCATTAGACCTAGAAGAAAAAGGATTAGAAGAAAGATTATCTGTTATCTTATTTGATTTAGATTCCTTCAAGCAATTAAATGATACATATGGCCACGAGGCAGGAAATGAAGTGTTAGTTGAACTTGCTAAAAGGATAGAGGAATATATGGGGAATCTAGGCATTGTTGCTCGATATGGTGGAGAGGAATTCACTGTATTATTGAAGGGAATAAATCATGATGAAGCGTTAGGTATAGCTGAGGAGATTTTAAGAGTCATATCTGCTCGTCCGTTCGTACTCAAGCCTTTGACCAACGAGAATGAAAATGTAAAAGTATATGTAACAGCTAGTATTGGTGTTGCAACTTATCCAGATCATTGTGATTCTCCAGAAGAACTTATCCGTCAAGCCGATCGTGCTATGTACGTAGGTGCGAAACGTAGTGGAAAGAATCGTGTTGCTTCTATTGCTACTTAATTTAGATATAATTACTCAGTAAACCTATGTGAATGAAAGTCATTCATATAGGTTTTTTTGTCTTAAAATGGAGAAAAGACGTGACAAAATTTTCGTATTTTTTTACTTGGACTATGATAGGATTCTATCAACACGAATGAAGGTGGTAAAAAAATGGACGAGCAAAAAAAAGTACGCGTCATGTTGAACCAACAATCAAACAATAACCGTCATTCACATGATTTAGAGAAGATTTTGACACCTAAGAAAAAGAAAAAAGGACTTGGTGGACTTTCTAATCAAAAAGGATCTTCGGTAAAGATCTTGCGAGCAGTAATTCTAGCAATTGTACTCGGATCCTTATTTGGTTTTTCAATGATGTATTTCTTTGCTGACATATCTGGTGATCAACAACCTCCAACAGCTACACCAGTTGATTCAAATGAAGAGCAAGAAGAGGAAACCAATGAGGACAATGAAGGTGCAGAAACTACAGCTTTAGAGATTGAATTACCTACTACAGAAGTCGTTCAGCTAGGTATGTTTTCCACAGAAGAAAATGCAGTAGAATTTCAAGATGAACTAGCTCATCTTCCATCAGTTATAACTGATGATGAAGAGTATTATTATTTACTAACGAGCTTGTTACCTACTGATCAATCAAAGGATTTGGCTGTTGAGTTTTTGGAATCTGAAGGACTTGAAAAAAATGAAGATTACTTAGTGAAAAGTTGGTCATTTACTAACGTTGAAATAGAAGAAACTGATGAAGTTAACACTTGGTTAATGGAGGGGCAGGATATTATTCATTCAGATGATCTTTCTGACGAGTGGCTTGCCCAAAGTGAAGAGTGGTTGAGCCAGGTTCCAAGTTCTTTTGAAAACAATCCCTATCTTCACCAAGCCAATGTTATTGTTAATCGGTTAGAACAAGATGATGAGAGTTCGTTTGTACTTGGACAACAGACACTTCTTCTATGTTTTTATTTATTTTTCGATTCAATTTAAGTAAAATTTGTTTAACTTAACTATTTGTAAAACATCTTCATAAATATGACTAATATTCAAGGTTTGTCAGGGGGGAAATAAGTTTTCCCCTCTTTGTTTATATTGTCAGTTTTTTGTAGAATGTAAATGTTTAATGAAAAGAGAGGAGCAAGTTCTATTGAAAACTGATACGATCCTAATTAGAGATGTTCCAAAAGATGAGCGACCTAGGGAGCGCTTGATTCAAAGTGGTCCAAGAGCTTTGTCAAATCAAGAATTAATAGCTATTTTAATTGGAAGTGGAACAAAAGGAAATTCAGCACTATCATTAGCCACCCGGGTGTTAAAGCATTTTGAAGGTTTATCATTACTTCGTGATGCTACCATTACGGAGCTGAAAATGATCAATGGAATTGGAACAGCTAAAGCTGTTCAACTATTAGCAGGTATAGAGTTAGGTAAACGAATTCAATCCTACAAACTAAGTGATCAATACACTATTAGAAGTCCTGAAGATGGTGCTAATTTCTTGATGGAGGATATGCGTGGCTTAAAGCAGGAACATTTCGTATGTTTGTATTTGGACACTAAAAATCGCATTATTCATCGTCAAACTATTTTTATCGGAAGTCTTAATTCATCGATTGTCCATCCTCGAGAGGTGTATAAAGAGGCGATTAAACGGTCTGCTGCTTCAATTATCTGTGCTCACAACCATCCTTCAGGTGATCCATCCCCCTCAAATGAAGATATCCATGTTACAAGGCGTTTAGTTGAATCTGGTAAAATGATCGGAATTGAATTGTTAGATCATTTAGTCATAGGTGATCACAAGTATATTTCCTTAAAAGAAAAAGGGTACTTATAAGCCTTACCTTAACAACCGTCTATAATTTAGTCATAAAAGACTAAATATTTGCGAGCTGTAAATCTATCTATTTCTTTTTTTTTTTCGTATAATATAAATATTAATGTTTATTTAAGCGCCACAATAAAATTATGTTTAAATGTGGTGCTTATTCATTTTTAACCAGACCTGAGCGTACTTTATAGTAATAATATTTACTACGTAGAGAGGACGATCAGGTTGGGTACATCTTTTATTAACAAAGATTTTGGTATTGATTTAGGGACTGCTAATACACTTGTTTATGTTAAAGGCAAAGGAATCACTGTGCGTGAATCTTCTTATGTCGCTAAAAATAACTATAGTGGAGAAATTGTAGCAGTAGGTGATGAAGCTAAAAGAATGATCGGAAGAACACCTGAAAATATATCGATCATAAGACCTATGAAAGATGGGGTAATTGCTGATTTTCATACGACAGCTGCCATGATGAACTATTATATCCGTAAGGTCGTTAACACCAAGTCACTTTTTAACCGAAAACCGAAAGTGATTGTAGGTGTCCCTTCTGGTATTACCATGGTTGAAGAGCGTGCAGTTTTAGATGCCACTAGGCAAGCTGGGGCTAAGGAAGTATACACAATTTCCGAACCATTTGCAGCAGCGATCGGAGCGGGTTTACCTGTTTGGGAACCAACTGGTAGTATGATAGTTGATATTGGTGGAGGCACAACAGAGGTATCTATCATCTCGCTAGGGGGAACTGTGACAAGTCGTTCCCTCAGAATGGCTGGAGATCAAATGGACCATCAAATTGTTCAATATATTCGCAAAAAATATGGTTTATTGATTGGTGATTCGACTGCTGAAAAGTTAAAATTAGAATTAGCCTCTGCACGTAAGACTGAGGAAAATGATATGATGAAAATTAAAGGTCGTGACCTAGTCACGGGTTTACCTCACACGATTTCAGTTAGTAATGAAGAATTAGTAGACGCAATTAGAAGCATAATTAATCGTATTGTAGAAGCCGTAAAACAGGCGATGGAGGAAGCACCACCCGAGCTTTCATCAGATATTGTCGAGCGAGGTATTATGTTAACGGGTGGTGGTGCTAAGCTATTATATTTAGATGAGGTGATCAGCGAGGAAGTGGATATACCAGTATCCGTTTCGGATCATCCATTAGATTGTGTCGCTGTTGGAACGGGTAGAGCCCTTGAGAAAATCGACTATTTTAAAAATACACCAAATGTCTCAGAAAGAAATATAGAAAGTTAAGTAGGTGCAAGAATTATGCCATCGTTTTTAAGAAAGAGAAAGTTAATTGTCTTTTTAACATGTATTATATTAATCGTAACTTTAATTGGTTACTCTCTAAGATCTGATGTATCGACAAGTCTTCCTTCACAGTTCGCTTTGGATACGATCGGTTTCTTCCAAAACATTATCCATACTCCTGTTAATGGATTTATTGAGGTGTTTGATAATGTGGGAGAAATGAGAGATGTTTATCAACAGAATCAAATTTTAAAAGAAGAATTACAAGATTATAAGACGTTGGCATATGAGGTCAATGAACTACAACGAGAGAATGAAGAGTTACGTGAAATAAGCCAAGTAGAATCATCCATTAGCGATTATCAGTCGATCAATGCGACGGTCATTGCCAGAAGTCCAGAAAGATGGTTTGAACAAGTGACGATTAATCGTGGTAAACGTCATGGGGTTGAGCCTAACATGGCAGTTATAACACCAGAAGGAATGGTAGGTAAGGTGACTAGCTCATCACAGCTTACCTCAACAGTTCAGCTGTTAAGTGGCTTTGGAGTTGAGAACCAGGTATCGGCAATCGTTGATGACGATGATTCTATATTTGGCCTTGTAGAGGATTATGACGAGCAAGAACAACAATTGATTTTTCGTGAATTAACCAATGAAGAGGAAATAGAGGAAGGACAAGCCGTGGTTACATCAGGACTGGGAGGAGTGTTTCCAAGAGGGTTAATGATTGGTGAAATAACTTCAGTAGAAGTAGATTCTTACGGCTTAACAACTATTGCTTATGTTGAGCCTGCTGCAGATTTACATGATGTCAACCATGTAATTGTCGTTGACCGAGATATTCACTCAACAGAAATTGATGGTGAGGAGGAAGGTTCATGAAGGTCTTCCTCTTACCGTTATTTATGTTTTTATTTTTAGTTCTAGAAAGTGTTGCTGTGGAGTTAATCCCACAAACTTGGTGGTTAAGTAATCTTTATTATATACCACATTGGACATTAATTTTGGCAGCACTTATGGTTGTGTTTTATGATCAAGAGCACTCATATGTAGGATTACTAAATGGGATTGTATTTGCGTTTATAATTGACTTAGCTTATACAAATGTATTAGGTGTTTATTTGTTGGGCTATGGAATTGCGTTGTATTTAATCCATGTATTAAAGCGGTTTTTTCACCGTAATATGCTTGTCATGCTGTTATTTATTGTGATTGCCTTAGTGAGTGCTGATTTTATTATATACGGTTTGTATTTAGTGATTGGTCAAATTTCACTAGATCTTAATGATTATCTATTAAGTCGGTTAATACCAACAGTTATGATTAATATATTATTTTTATTACTTATTTATCCTATTTTTGCGAAAAGATTTTCCAAATGGAAGCAAGAGATTGAAAATATGAAGTAATACTTATAGTAGTGATGGGGTGTGCCTCAATGACAGAATCTAAAGAATATCTTACAATGAAAGGTACAAATCAAGGGATCATCGTATACTTAGATGATCAATGTACTTTTTCCAAGTTATTAAAAGAACTTGAAAATCAAATTCAATCAAATATGACTCATAATAAGACTTATATCACCATCCATTGTCAAAATCGTTACTTGCACCCATGGCAAATTGAAGAGATTAAGCAAATGGTTGAAAGGGACAGCTCATTAATCGTCAAATCGATTAAATCCAATGTATTAACACATGATGAAGCTCTGACTTGGTTTGAGCATGCGACGGTTAAAACCTTTGTTAAAACGATTAGATCAGGCCAAGTTCTAGAAGTAAATGGGGATGCTTTAATACTAGGTGATGTCAATCCGGGTGCTACAGTTATTGCTACTGGGAATATATTTGTGCTTGGGAAGTTGAAGGGAATTGCCCATGCAGGTTATACTAGTAATGAGCAATGTGTCGTCGTAGCGTCTCATATGAACCCAAATCAAATTAGAATTGCTAATAAGATTAGTAGAGCACCAGATTATGAAGTTGAAGGTTCTGAGCGTGAATTTGCATTTATTAATCAAGCATCAGAGCAAATAGAACTTGATGAGATACATAACCTTCAAAAAGTCCGTCCTGAAATAGCGGATCTAGCAGAAAGGGGATTTTAAGATGGGGGAAGCAATCGTTATAACATCTGGTAAGGGTGGCGTCGGTAAAACGACGACTACAGCAAATGTGGGGACTGCTTTAGCATTGCAAGACCAAAAGGTGTGTCTAATTGATACTGATATTGGTTTGCGTAATTTAGATGTGATCTTAGGTTTAGAAAATAGAATTATATTTGATATTGTTGATGTTTTAGAGGAACGTTGTAAGATTCAAGCCGCATTAGTTAAAGATAAGCGATTTGAGTGTTTACATCTGTTACCTGCAGCACAATCTAGTGATAAAAATCAAGTGACTCCTGAGGGTATTAAACAAATTGTTAACGAGTTGAAACCTGATTATGATTACATATTAATCGATTGCCCTGCAGGTATTGAGCAGGGGTATAAAAATGCTGTAGCAGGTGCCGATAAAGCTATTGTTGTGACTACTCCAGAAAAATCTAGCGTTAGAGACGCTGATCGGATTATTGGCTTACTTGAACAAGAGGAGTTAGAAGCCCCACATTTAATCATCAATAGAATTCGTAAACACATGATGGATAGTGGAGATATGCTTGATGTTGATGATATTGTTTCAACTTTATCGGTTGAGCTTTTAGGCGTTATTATGGATGATGAAGAAGTGATTAAGGCTTCTCATCACGGTAACCCCGTAGCGTTTCAGCCGGATACTAAAGCCTCTATTTGCTATCGCAATATCTCGAGGAGAATTCTAGGTGAATCGGTACCACTAATGTCGTTTGCAGAAGAAAAAGGGTTTATGACTAAATTTAAAAAGATATTAGGAATGAAATAATCTCTATTAATATCTAAGAGTTTAAGCGTTCGGTCGTTTAAGCTCTTTTTTTTGCTCAGCTTTATTTATCATAATTCTCTCGTGCCTGAATAAGCTAGTACAAATGCCGAAAAGGAATGGTGAGTTATGAGTCGAAAATTAAATGAAATCCGTCATAATATTGCAAAGAGAAAACAGACAAGCCGTTCAAAGTTAGAACAAAACAGTTCTATTTTGCCATCAAAAGAAGAAAGTCACGGTTATATACCTGTTTCAGGTGATGAAAAGCTTGGTCTTCCCAAGTTGAAACCAACGTTATTAACTAAATTATTTTTATCAATCTGTTTATTTTTTGTCTCGTTCTTTATCTATCATTCTCCAGCTCCTTGGATGAAGCAAGCTCAAACTCAGGTTCATGACTGGATGACTGAGGATTTGCCATTTGCTACTGTACAAGCTTGGTATGACTCACGTTTTAAATCGGTATTTGTGTCTTCAGCATTAGATCGGCCTGCGAGCCATCAACATGATTCCTCCGAGACAGTACCAGTGAGTGGATTACAGGTGGACGGTGTGACAGAATCAAATGGAGGAGTTCATATCGAAGTAGCTGAAGAACAAGGGGTATATCCAGTTGAAAGAGGTACTGTCTTATTTGCTGGTACGAAACCTGAAACAGGACGAACAGTGATTATTCAACATGAAGATGGACAGAAAACAGTCTACGGTAATCTCAGTGAAATTGATGTATTCCATTATCAGTTTGTTGACCCGAATAAGCAGATTGCCACCGTTAAGCCAGACGAGCTATTAGGGCGCTCTGAGTTATTCTTTGCAATCCAAGAAGGTCATCAATATGTCGATCCGATGCAAGTCATATTAGGTGATTAATTATGTTCGCCCAACAAAAATTCCAAATACACCCACTTTTTCTACTCGTATCGATTATTGCCTATTTCTTAGGTATGTTTGTAGAATTGATTTGTTTGAGTGCTATTGTTTTAACCCATGAGATGGGCCATTATTTAGCAGCAAAGTACTTCAGGTGGAATGTTTCTAAGATTGTCCTATGGCCATTTGGTGGAGTGATGGAAACGGAAGATTATTATAATAGACCAAGTAAAGAAGAGTTGATTGTGACGGTAGCCGGCCCCTTACAGCATATATGGATTTATGGATTCATTTATTTATTATCATACTGGGGAATCAGTACCTCGCTAACTTCGTTGTTATTAATTATGAATACCGTGATCTTGATATTTAATCTATTACCTATTCTTCCGTTAGATGGCGGAAGGTTTCTTTTTATTGCCCTAAATAAAGTGATTGCATTTCATCGCGCGATCGCAACGATGACGATTATTTCGATGCTGATGATTGTTTTAATGAATGGTATACTTTTAATTATCGGCTGGTATAATATCCAACTGACTTGGTTATCCGTGTTTTTACTATTAGATAATTGGTTCACCTGGCAAAGTAAGCATATCTTTTTGTTAAAACACTTACTCTCGCGGTATTTTGTCAGTAATGTGGATCGATCAGACGTCCATATATTACAAATACCTAGTGGAACTCCTGTAAGTGAGTTAGTTAAACAGTTTAAGAAAGGCTGTTATCATTTTGTACATATTGAGAATGAAGGGGTTCTGACAGAAGATGAGTGTTTAAAGATTCTGTTCACTCAGCACCAGTGGGATCTATCACTAAATTTACAATCAGAGGTTAGTTAAATGAGAAAAATTTATTTGCAAACTAAAACCAACCACCAACTTTTATGGGACCTTCTTGATGGCCAAATAACTCATGTACAGTATCAGCAGAAGTCTGCTTACCAAATAGGTGATATGGTTATGGGTGTAGTTCAACAGATTGACGAGCGTATTCAAGCTTGTTTTGTTGATATCGGTTTGAGTGATTTGGCTTATTTACCATTATCATCTATTGATCGAGAGAGCCGTATTTTCAGAGGACAAGCATTGTTACTACAAGTTAAACGGCTTTCAGGTAAAGGCAAAAGTATGACACTTTCACCCCAGGTTGAATTGAAAAATCCATATATGATCTATTTGCCTGGGGAGTCAGTTATTAAGTATTCTAATAAATTGAACGAAGATGACTATTTGAGGGTGAAACACCATCTAGAAGAGGTGGTTGCACCCGATGAAGGAGTTATTGTCAGAACAAGGGCTAAAAATGCAACTAAAGAGCAGTTGCATCAGGCCTTTTTTAATTTAAAAACCACTTGGGAAAGAATTGAAAGATTTCGAGCTAAGGGTTATAAGGGATTCGTTGATCGGACACAGGATCGAATGTATCAATACTTATCTAGATTAAAACCTGAAGAAGTGGATGAAGTAGTGTGTGATGATTTAACGACCACCCAGCATCTAAAAGAATCTAATCCTCAATTGAATGAAGTGATTCATTATGATCGACGTTTTGCCATTCATAAACCTTTTTCTTTTGAACGAACAGGTGAAATGTTAACAAGTCGGAAAGTGAAGCTAGCATCTGGAGCTTCTATAACGATTGACCGTGCCGAAGCCTTGACGGCTATAGATATTGATACGGGATCGTACCGGGGAAATAAATCAAAGGAAGAAGCAGTTAAAGAAATTAATCTTGAAGCGGCTAAGGAATGTGCTAGACAGCTTAGGATAAGAGAGTTGTCAGGAGCGATCATTATAGACTTTCTCAATGTGAAGTCAAAACATCATCAGCACGATATAATCAAAGTCTTTAAACAAGAAGCTACTGTAGATGATGTACCTGTTCATATTGCTGGCTTCACCAACTTAGGTATGCTTGAAGTTACTCGCAAAAGAATGTATCAGGACGCCTATCAATTTTTTGGCATGCAAGATCGCTGCATGCAGTGGGCAAATAACCATTATCAGGCGAAGTTAGAGGAGGATTTATTGACTTATGAAGCATCAATAGTAGAATATTTACAAGTTAAAGTTCGGTCTGATGATTACCATTCTTATAAAAAGTATATTAAGGAGTTAAATGAGCAACATCAGTTTCACTTTGACTGTTATTTAACACAGGATTCCTCTTTACAAGCCCCTTACCAATTGTTTAAAATAGGAGAGGTCGCTTGGTTACTCAACCGAATGAAAGAAGAGGGTAATCATGTTGACAAACTTTTTTAGTTCGTGGTATTATCTAGTATGTTATGTTTTAATGTAGCACCCGTGCTACAACCGCTCAGAAAAGGTTTTAAACTTATAGTCTTATAAGTACCTTGGATGGCGAGTCTGAGTTATTAGAGGAGGTGCAGAGAATGTACGCAATTATCGAAACAGGTGGTAAGCAAATTAAAGTAGAAGAAGGTCAATCAATCTTCATCGAAAAGCTAAATGATGAAGCTGGTGAAGAAGTAACGTTTGACAAAGTACTTTTCGTTGGTGGAGATGACGTAAAAGTTGGCTCACCATACGTAGACGGTGCATCTGTAACTGGTAAAGTTGAAAAGCAGGGTAAAGGTCGTAAGATTACTGTTTTCAAATATAAGCCAAAGAAAAATTACAAGCGTAAACAAGGTCATCGTCAGCCGTACACAAAAGTAACTATTGATAAAATTAACGCGTAAGGATTTTAATTCATGATTGAAGTAATCATTGAACGTCAACCAAATGGAATAATTGAAGGTTTTCAAATGTCGGGTCATGCTAATAGTGGTCCTTATGGTCATGATTTAGTATGCGCTGCTGCATCTGCAGTATCCTTTGGTGCTGTCAATTCGATTATTTCAATATGTGAATGCGATCCTCATATTGAACAAGGTGATGATGGTGGCTATTTAAAAGTGTTACTTCCATCTGATTTAACAGAAGGTCAGCTTGATAAAGCTCAAACACTTTTGGAGAGCATGATCATTTCACTTGAAACAATTGAAAGAGACTATGGTCAATATATACACATTTCGAAAACTTAAGGAGGTGCATGCAAATGCTACGCTTAGACTTACAGTTCTTCGCACAGAAAAAAGGTGTAGGTAGTACGAAAAACGGTCGTGATTCTGAATCTAAACGTTTAGGAGCTAAACGTGCAGATGGTCAGTTCGTTTCTGGTGGATCAATTCTTTACCGTCAACGTGGTACGAAAATTTACCCGGGTCACAATGTTGGCCGTGGTGGAGATGACACACTTTACTCAAAAATTGACGGTGTTGTTAAGTTCGAACGTTACGGACGTGACCGCAAAAAAGTAAGTGTTTATCCTGAAGCACAAGAAGCATAAACGTTTAAAACCGGCTCTAATCAATTAGAGCCGGTTTTTTAAATTCATCAATGTCGTATATGGCATGTTGATGAATTGTGATAAGATAAATGTAAAACAATAAGTGTAGGTGATTTTCTTGCATTCTAAGGAATTTTTAGATTGGTTACGATTATATCGCCATGATTTAATGAATGATTTACAACTTGTTCAAGGCTATGCTTCTATGGGGAAGCACGACAAATCAAAAGAGAAATTAAATAACCTAATTGAACGACTTAATCGTGAACGAAAGTTACAAACTCTTAATGCTCCAGAATTTGTAAGATGGTTACTTACCATTAATTTAGAAGAAAATCATTTGGCTCTCTCTTTTACAGTAGAAGGTGATTCAAATGAATCCGTCATATTTAATGACATTGAGATGAAAAACGATGGGGAACAATTAGTCCGTAAAATTAATAGTTATCTCTCTGAATTTGATCAGTACATAGTTCATGTGATTATTAAACATCAAGAAAATTGGCAGGTTATATATGAGTGGCCTAAACAATTAGAACAGCATGACTCTTTAATGGAAGCTATTCATCATATGACCAACTGTCAAGAGATTAACCAAACAGAAGAGATGATACAATTTGTATTCCATTATCGTTAAATTTAATAAGAGAATAAAGGAATTGGTTTGAAATCATAGTAAACGAACTAAATTCCTTTACTAAGTAGGTGAGTATGATGTTTATAGATCGTGTACAAGTATATGTTAAAGCTGGAGACGGGGGAGATGGTTTAGTCGCCTTCCGTCGTGAAAAATATGAACCGATGGGTGGCCCTGCTGGTGGTGACGGTGGAAATGGAGGCGACGTTGTCTTTGAAGTTGATGAAGGTCTAAATACCCTAATGGATTTTCGTTACCAAAAGCATTTTAAAGCCTCACGGGGTGAAAATGGCATGAGTAAAGGGAAACATGGTAAAAACTCAGAGCCTTATGTTATTCCAGTACCACCGGGAACAACGGTAAGAAATGCTGATACAGGTGAAGTGATTGCTGATTTAGTTGACCATCGACAACAGGCAGTGATCGCTCAAGGTGGACGAGGTGGTAGAGGTAACATTCGTTTTGCAAATGCCAGAAATCGTGCGCCAGAATTGGCTGAAAAAGGAGCGCCTGGGGAAGAACTTTATGTCGAACTAGAGTTAAAAGTTCTTGCAGATGTCGGGTTGGTAGGATTCCCAAGCGTTGGGAAATCCACATTACTATCTGTAGTGAGTGCAGCTAAACCGAAAATTGCTGACTATCACTTTACCACGTTGGCCCCTAATTTAGGAATGGTGAGAACAGATGATGAACGTAGTTTTGTAATGGCAGACTTGCCTGGGTTAATACAAGGTGCACATGAAGGTGTCGGCTTAGGCTATCAATTTTTGCGTCATATCGAACGAACCAGGGTGATTGTACATGTCATTGATATGTCTGGAGTTGAAGGCAGAGATCCTTATGAGGATTATTTAGCAATCAACCACGAATTGGAACAATATGATAAAAAACTGCTAGAACGTCCACAGATTGTTGTTGCTAATAAAATGGACATGCCTGATGCAGAAGATCATCTAGAAATGTTCAAAGAACAACTTGAGGATGATTTACCTATCTTTCCAATCTCTGCATACACAAAGTCAGGCCTTAGAGATTTATTATTTGAAATCGTGAATACGTTAGAAGAGATCCCGAAAGATACTTTCGAAACACGTGATCAAGAAGAAAGTGAAGAGCGAGTCGTTTATAAATTTGAAGGTGATGACGATAGCTTTAATATTACAAGAGATCCAGATGGGGCTTATGTTCTGTCGGGGCCAAAGATTGAACGCTTATTTAAGATGACAGATTTTAATCGAGATGAATCTGTTCGTCGATTTGCTAGACAAATGCGCCATATGGGAATTGATGATGCTCTTCGTGAACGAGGTGCTGAAGCGGGTGATACAGTTCGCTTATTAGATTTTGAATTTGAATTCATCGAATAACGGTTCCTATCCAAGAATATAGATCATCTGGGTAAGTCTTTATTTTTCCAGTGGACCCTGAATTAATGGGTTCGCTGGAAAAACATACATACTAATAACATGAGCTTTATTAGAGATTTGGATAAAATAATATGAATTTTCATTGATTAATCATGCCTTTCTAATATGAATGGTCAACATTTTTACTTTTTTTGCATAAGTTGATACTAGCGCCTAGGTACGACTTCAGAAAGGAGTATGCAAAAGTGAAAATTCATATTGTCAAAAAAGGGGAAACGATGGCCTCCATTGCAAACAGTTATGGGATTACTGAAAGTGAACTACATCAAATGAATAAACAACTTCGTGACCCTAAAGACCTGTTATCGGGGATGAAACTTAAAGTTCCTAAAGATCAGTCGCCAAAACAAGATGATCAAACGACAGATTCAAAAGTGGAGACCACATTAACTGAAGAAAATAGTGAACAAGTCGTAGAGGAAGTATCTTCAGAAAATACTGAAGAAGTAGCCAAGAAAGAAGAAGCTATGACACAAGCTAAATCGAACGAACCAACACAACAACAAAGAGTTAAGACGAAAGAAGACCTACCTTCATATTATCGACTAAGCCCGCCCCCTTCTAAAGAAACAAAGCCAAAACCTATTCCATTTATTCGCGAAGATGAACAATTTGTTTTTGATAAGGAGATTAAACCATATAACGAAGATCAGCAAGAGAAAGAACAAGAGGAACTTTTAGATCCATCGACATTTTATAACCACCAGCAGCCTGTAACTTATTGGTATAATCCTGTTCAAGAACCTGTTAATGCCTATTATAACCCGAATCATTACACCAACTATTATCCTAATCGTTCCTATATGTATTATCCTTATTACCAGCGTCATTGTGGGTGTACAGCTGCACCAATGAATTATTATCATTACGGTTATATGAGAAATTATTATTAAACAATATGTGTTAACAGACTGCTCCCATTTGGGGACAGTCTGTTTTTATTTTGCCATATTTTATGATAAAATTATTTCTATTAATAAAGGGGAGATTATTTATGGATAAACATGTCGATCAATTAGTCAATTGGCTGAAGCAAACCGTTGAAGAAACCAACACAAATGGATTAGTTGTAGGATTAAGTGGGGGTATTGATTCTTCGGTCGTGGCATATTTAATCAAACAAGCACTACCTAATCATTCTTTAGGTGTGATTATGCCGTGTAGTAGCTCCTCAGAAGATGCAGAAGACGCTCAGTTAGTTGTTAATGGTTCGGGAATTAATCAAGTTACTGTTAATTTAACCGAACAACATCAATTATTATTCGATAATATCAAACAACAAGTTCAAAATAAAAATGAATGGAACGAAGAGAAAGAACGGCTAGCAGATGCAAATTTACGAGCACGTCTGAGAATGAGTACACTATATACAATCGCAACGAATTATAATTATTTAGTAGTCGGTACAGATAATGCAGCAGAGTGGTATACCGGTTATTTCACAAAATTTGGTGATGGTGGTGTTGACTTAGTTCCATTATTGCATTATACCAAGTCTGAGGTACGCGAGCTTGGAAAGGCTTTAGGTGTACCTGAGAAAATTATCAATAAAGCACCGAGCGCAGGGTTATGGCATGGTCAAACAGATGAACAAGAGATGGGGGTCTCTTACGATTCTATAGATGCTTATCTAAAAGGTGATAAGATAGATGAACAAGATGCAGATATCATTGAGAAAATGCATCAACGTACTGCTCATAAACGTGCTTTACCAGTAGCACCACCTAATTTCCATCATTTCACACAGGAATAAATGTATGATGAAACACCTCTCATTTCAAACTAATGAAACGGAGGTGTTTTCATGTTCAAGAAGCTAGGTCTGTTGTTAACGTTTACTTTCCTGTTAACTGCTTGTACTTACGTGAATCCAGATGACCCAGATGATTCATCTTTAACGAATAGTGAACAAAGTACTGAGATGCAACTAGACGATGAGGTGACAGATGAGGAATTAATCCGCATTAATATGTATGAAAACCCGCATGAATATTTCAAACACGAAGAGATTGATGATTCATTAGAAAACTCAGATGGACAACCTCATATCTCTGAAGAAACGTCTGAGAACAATGAACAAATGCGTCAAGTTTATTATCAGGTCATGCACTTAGATGAGGTTCGACAAGCAGGGATCTCCATACAAGACGACCAAATTTATGTAGCGATTAATGTTGCAACAAGAACAGATGAAGATGAAGCTATTGCAAAAGTTAAGGAAGTAGTGGAAAATATAACAGACAGATCTGATATTACGGTCTATGTAGATCGCGAATTCCATAATCGCATCGAAGACCGTAAAGACTAATAAGTTGAATCGAGCAGGAGATAATGACTCCTGTTCGAATATACATAGTTATTGGGGGAATTATGATGAAGTTTGCTATTGTAACTGGTGCAAGTAGAGGTTTAGGTGAAGAGGTCGCGAAAAACTTATTAACAAATGATTACCATGTAATCACTATTTCCCGTAAGCGTAAGACGAATGACTTTAAGAACTTTGCAAATGAAAATCGTCAATCTTATTTTCATTTTTCTTGTGATCTAAGTGATTTAGAATCCTTAAATGACACTGCTCATGAAGTGGTCAAAACGCTTAATAAGAATACAGTAGAGGAATTATTAATCGTTAATAATGCAGGTATGGTGACACCCATGGGACCTGTAGGAACATTGGAGAATCATGAAATTGCTAAACATGTTTCATTGAATCTAACTGCTCCCATGCTATTAGTGAACACATTAAAGGCCCATGTAGAAGCAGATCGTTTCACAGTTGTTAATGTTACCTCTGGTGCGGCTGAGAAGACAATTTATGGATGGAATGTCTACAGTTCTACAAAGTCAGCTATTAACATGTATACGCAAACTGCCGCTTTAGAGTCGGATGAACGGGGTACAAATGATTTACATATTGCTTTTAGCCCTGGCGTCATGGATACGGATATGCAAGGGGAAATTAGAGAAAGTGATCAAGATTCATTTAAAGATGTTGAATCGTTTAGAGCTTTAAAGAAAGAAGGAAAATTAAGAAGTGCTAAAGAAGTAGCAGATGCTTTACAAAAGGTTATTAACAATAGAGACCAGATAGAAAATGGTAAAATATATCGTGTCAATGAATTGATTTAAACAATCCTAGGGAGGGGATTATATATGGCTGGACATTCAAAATGGCATAATATTAGACATAAGAAAAATGCCAAGGACGCTAAGCGTGGTAAAATTTTCATGAAATTAGCCAAGGAAATTTACATGGCTGCAAAACAAGGGGGAGCAGACCTAGAAACCAATGCAGCGCTTCGCCTAGCCGTGGATAAAGCTAAAGGTAATAACATGCCGAATGACAATATTGAACGTGCAATTAATAAAGCAACTGGAAATGTCGACGGTGAGAATTATGAAGAGTTTACTTATGAAGGTTATGGTCCAGGTGGAGTGGCCGTCATGGTTGATGTCCTGACTGATAACAAAAATCGAACGGCATCAGAAGTTAGGCATGCTTTTAGTAAGAATAACGGTAATTTAGGGGAAAATGGCTGTGTATCTTTTATGTTTCATCGAAAAGGGTATATAGTTGTTGATCGGACAGAACTTGACTTAGATGAAGATGAATTTATGCTCGAGGCGATTGAAGCAGGTTGTGAGGAAATCGAGACGAATGAAGAGGTTTTTGAGGTTTTTACAGAACCAGCTGATTTCGAATCGGTAAGAGATACTCTAAAAGAAAAGTTTAAACTTGAAGCAGCAGAGATGACAATGGTTCCAGATACTTATACAGAGGTTCCAGAGGACCATTCAGAAGAGATGGAAAAGTTAATTGATATGTTAGAAGATTTAGATGATGTTCAAGAAATCCATCATAATATGCAACAGTAGTATACCAGCCTCTCCTTTACGGGGAGGTTTTTCTATTTTAGCTAGGACTCCTTAGGGAAGACATGTTAAACTATATGATAGAACGTTTGTTCATTTGTATTTAGGAGGAGCCATATGTACGCATATATAGAAGGTGAATTAAAAGATTTGAACGAGGATTATATTATCATTGATGTATTTGGGATTGGTTATGAAGTTTGGTGTCCCAACCCTTATCGCTTTCAAAGTCAGCTAAACCAGAAGACAAAAGTTTATACATACTTATATGTACGTGAAGATTCACAAATGTTATACGGTTTTAAACAGGCCGAGGAAAAGGACCTCTTTAAAAAATTATTGAATGTATCTGGTATTGGACCTAAGAATGCTTTAAGTATTGTTAGTCAAACGTCTGCACATGACTTTGCTGTTGCTGTCGAACAGGAAAATGATGCCTATTTAACAAAGTTTCCTGGTGTAGGGAAGAAAACAGCAAGACAAATGATTCTAGATTTAAAAGGTAAAGTAGATGAGTGGATGCAGGTCCAGACAGATGACATTTTAACTATAGAAAGCGAAGTGTCGACAACCGATCAAAAAGCTTTTGAAGAGGCAATTCAAGCATTACAAACTTTAGGCTATACGAAAAAAGAAATTGATCAAATTAGTCCTAAATTAAAAGCAGAAACGTTAAGTTCAACTGATGATTTAGTTAAACATGGGTTAAAATTATTAATGTGATGGTTAGTAGGTGATAATATGGATGATCGGATGGTTTCAAGTGAAGAACAATGGGAAGACTTAGAAGTAGAACAGAGTTTAAGACCATCAACTTTAAAGCAATATATTGGACAGGATAAAACCAAAGAGAACTTAAGTATTTTTATCGAAGCAGCTAAAATGCGTGAAGAACCACTTGACCATGTGTTATTATATGGTCCACCAGGATTAGGTAAAACGACTTTGGCATCGATTATAGCTCATGAGATGGGCGTGCAATTTAGAACAACATCAGGACCAGCGATTGAACGAGCAGGTGACCTAGCAGCAATCTTATCTTCATTAGAAGCTGGGGATGTCTTATTTATAGATGAAATTCATCGCCTACCAAGATCCGTTGAAGAAATTTTATATCCAGCAATGGAAGACTATGTTTTAGATATCGTAATTGGACAAGGTGATAGTGCTAGGTCGGTCAGGTTGGATTTACCCCCATTTACATTGGTAGGAGCTACAACACGTGCCGGTTTATTATCAGCACCTTTAAGAGATCGTTTCGGTGTATTAAGTCGTTTAGAGTTTTATGATGAGAAGGATTTGCGTTTTATCATCGAAAGAACTGCCACGATCTTTGATTTTACAATCGATGATGAAGCAGCATCAGAAATCGCCTCTAGGTCACGAGGAACCCCGAGAATTGCTAACCGATTACTAAAGCGTGTCAGGGATATTGCTCAAGTGAACCATGAGACAACGATTTCTTTAAAGACGGCCAATAAAGCTTTATCGATGTTACAAGTCGATGCATCTGGGTTAGATCATATCGATCATAAATACTTACTGGCAATCATCGATCAATTTAAAGGTGGACCAGTTGGGTTGGATACATTATCAGCGACGATAGGAGAAGAGTCTCAGACCATTGAGGATGTTTATGAGCCTTATTTACTGCAACAAGGTTATATCCAAAGGACTCCACGAGGTCGTTTGGCGACACATCAAGCATATGAACACTTTAATCGGGAGGTTCATGAAACTTGAGTTTTGGAAAATTATTTATCTTTATCGGTTTACTTTTCATTATCATTGGATTAATTTGGACTGTGATTGGTAAGCTTCCGGGAGATATAACGTTTAAAAAGGGAAATACCACTATATACTTTCCTATTGTGACATCCATTGTCGTCAGCATTATTTTAAGTGTCATTTTTATGATTATCGGTAGGTTAAGATAGAGAGGTAAGGTAACAGCTATGAGAGTAGAAGATTTTGATTTTGAATTACCAGAAGAATTAATTGCTCAATCCCCATTAAAAGATCGGGCAGCATCAAGAATGATGGTGGTTAATCGTGAGACAGATGAAGTTCGTCACGATCGTTTTCAGTCGGTTATAGATTATTTAAATCCTGGCGACTGTTTAGTATTAAATAACACTAAAGTACTACCTGCACGGTTAATCGGTGTGAAGGAGGAAACAGGCGCTAATGTGGAGCTTCTCTTGCTTCACCAAAAAGAAGGAGATCAGTGGGAAGTTCTTGCTAAGCCCGCTAAAAAGTTTAAAGCTGGAACAACGGTTTCTTTCGGTGATGGACTATTAAAAGCCACTTGTATCGAAGAATTAGAGCAGGGTGGTCGGATTGTTGAGTTCTCATATGAGGGGATATTTTTAGAAGTTTTGGATCAATTAGGCGAAATGCCACTTCCACCGTATATTAAAGAAAAACTAGACGATCGTGATCGTTACCAAACAGTTTATGCTGAACAAGTGGGCTCTGCTGCAGCACCTACTGCTGGTTTACATTTTACTCATGAATTACTAGAGCAAATACGAGCTAAAGGTGTTCATATTGCTTATTTAACTTTACATGTCGGTTTAGGAACCTTTCGTCCTGTACAGGTCGACAACCTTGAAGAACATGATATGCATGCGGAGTATTATCAATTAGATCAAGATACAGCTGATTTACTGACTGAAACGAAACAATCTGGAGGACGTGTCATTGCAGTTGGTACGACATCTATTCGAACTTTAGAGACAATTCAAAGGGACCACGGACAGTTTTGTGCAGCCTCAGGATGGACAGATATTTTTATCTATCCTCCTTATCAATTTAGAGCTGTTGATGGATTAATTACAAACTTTCACTTACCTAAGTCCACGTTAATTATGCTAGTAAGTGCCTTTTCTTCTAAAGAATTAATGATGAAGGCATATAAAGAAGCAGTCCATGAACGTTATCGCTTTTTTAGCTTTGGCGATGCGATGTTGATTATATAAAATAGGAGAATCGATATGGCAATTACTTATGAATTAATTAAAACATGTAAACAAACAGGGGCTCGGTTAGGGCGCGTCCACACTCCACATGGCTCTTTTGATACACCAGTCTTTATGCCTGTTGGTACACTTGCGACGGTTAAGACGATGGCACCTGAGGAGTTAAAGGAAATAGGTGCAAATATCATCTTATCAAACACTTATCATCTCTGGTTACGACCTGGAGAGGATATTGTTGAAGAGGCAGGTGGACTGCATAAATTCATGAATTGGGATGGGTCGATTTTAACAGACTCAGGTGGATTTCAAGTGTTCAGCTTGAGTGACATGCGCCAAATTGAAGAGGAAGGTGTCCACTTTCGCAATCATATTAGTGGTGCTAAACTATTCTTATCTCCTGAAAAGGCGATGCATATACAAAATTCACTAGGCTCTGATATCATGATGGCTTTTGATGAATGTCCACCTTATCCGGCAACATACGATTATATGAAATCATCTGTAGAAAGAACTAGCAGGTGGGCTGAGCGCTGTTTAGCTGCTCACCAAAGACCAGAGAGCCAAGGTCTATTCGGCATCGTTCAAGGTGGAGAATATGAGGAATTACGCAAACAGAGTGCGAGAGACTTAGTTAGTTTGAATTTCCCTGGTTATGCGATTGGTGGGCTTTCAGTAGGGGAACCAAAAGATGTGATGAACCGTGTATTAGACTTTACAACGCCACTATTACCAGACGATAAACCAAGATATCTAATGGGCGTGGGCTCGCCAGACTCATTAGTTGACGGTGCAGTACGTGGGGTAGATATGTTTGACTGTGTGTTACCTACCCGAATTGCTAGAAATGGTACTTGTATGACTTCAACTGGGCGATTGGTCGTTCGTAATGCGAAATTTGCGCGTGATTTCACACCATTAGATGAAAATTGTGACTGTTACACATGTCGAAATTATACCAAGGCGTACATTCGTCATTTAATCAAAACCAATGAAACTCTAGGAATAAGATTAACTACTTATCATAACCTATACTTTTTGGTAAAATTAATGGGACAAGTACGAAATGCCATTATGGAGGATCGCCTCGGTGACTTCCGTGATGAATTTTTTGAGCAGTATGGTTTTAATAAACCAGATGCTAAGAATTTTTAGAAAGGGGGCTATAAATATATGGATTTAATTATGACATTAATGCCAATCTTGTTATTTGTGCTGTTGTTTTGGGTTATTTTAATTCGACCACAGCAGAAGCGTCAAAAACAAATTTCAGAAATGCAGAATAACTTGGAAAAAGGTGATGAGATCATTACAATTGGTGGTCTTCACGGTAAAGTTCATGCATTAGATGAAGGGACGATTGTTCTCGAAGTCAATGATGGTCAAAAGCTTACATACGATCGTTCATCTATTCGTGAGAAAAAAGCATAATCACTTAATTAAAGCAGGAAGTGCATAGCGCCTTCCTGCTTTATTCTTATCTAGTTTTACACTAACTTTCAGCTTGTTCCCCTAAGTTAACTCCTAGCATGCTTCCTGTAGTCGTAGCAATGATAAAGATCGTGAAATAAAGAAATTGGTGACTATAAATCCACTCGTTATGAGCTAAAAATTGGTATAACATCACCCCTATGATATAAACAAAACCGATCGATAACCCGGTGACCCATCCTTTATACAAGGTCATCTTACCTCCAATTAATCCTCCGACCATCATAATTAATAGACTCGAGATAAAGGTAATCCATTGTAGGGTCTGACTAGCCAGAAAATCAAAGTGAATAAATAAGGCAAAAACTAGACTTACAACAATCATTAGCACCAAGATAGCTGTCAGCCCATAAAAGATTGCTTTCAGACGTTCATTCATCATCATTCCTCCCCTTTAAGGTACTTAAATGTAAAATCAATGGTTAAAAGTATTAAGTTATAAAGCTGTCCATTGTTGTCCTATTGGTATAAAACTATGCATGTTTTACCAGAAAAAGACGTACTTATTTCATAAGGACATATAAAGATAAAGGGGAATGAACATGGAAGCGATCATTGCTGTAACGGTTTTTGTTATCAGTTACATTTTTTTACTTTTGGAGAAAATTAATCGTGCACTTGTTGCCCTATGTGGTGCGGCCATCTTAATTGTGTTGGGCATTTTTACGATAGATAGTGCTTTGAGTACCTATGTCGATTGGAGCACAATCGTCTTACTATTCTCAATGATGGTACTGATCACGATTACACAAAGAACAGGTATATTTGAATTTATTGCGTTATGGATGATTCAACGAGTAGAAGGTCGCCCTATCCCATTATTTATTTGGGTAGGTGTGTTTACTGCATTTGGCTCGGCATTATTAGATAATGTCACAACAGTGCTACTATTTGTGCCAGTATTACTGCACATGATTCGAAAGTTGGATTTGCCTGCTTTTCCTTACCTAGTCATGGTTATTATATCTTCAAACATTGGAGGAACTGCTACCATGATTGGGGATCCTCCTAATATTATGATTGGACAAGCAGTTGAACATTTTACCTTTATGTCATTTTTAGTCCATTTAGCACCAGTGGTTATTTTTATTTTTGCGATAACCATGTTGATTTTACTGGTGTTATTTAGTAAAACCCTACAGAAAGCGGGACGGATGCGTTCAGATCAACTTGCAGAACTAGATCCAAAAGACTCATTGAAAAAAACACCGTTACTCTATCAGTCGCTAACTGTTCTAGCGTTAACCATATTAGGTTTTATGTTTCATGGTTTTATTCATGTTGAGTTGAATACAATAGCTCTTATGGGCGCATTACTTTTGCTATTGTTGTCTGAGAAAGATGCCTATTGTGAGACGATATTTGCCAAGATAGAATGGACAACGCTTTTCTTTTTTATTGGATTATTTGTATTGGTCGGAGGACTTGAACAAACAGGTATTATTGACGAAATGGCGATAGCCTTTATTAATTTAACAGAAGGGAATCAGATGACCTCTTCTTTTGTGATTTTGTGGTCAGCAGGTCTGCTATCAGGATTTTTAGATAACATTCCTTATGTCGCATCGATGATTCCAATTCTATTTGAGTTAGAAGAATTTGGAATGAGCGCAATCGATCCGATGTGGTGGGCATTAGCATTAGGAGCTTGTTTAGGAGGAAATGGCTCCTTATTAGGTGCTTCTGCTAATGTTGTTGTTGCTGGTATAGCTAGTACACATGGCGTTCGTATCCGTTTTATTAAGTTTATGGTATACGGTTTATTTGTTGTTTTAGTTTCATTAATTATATCTAGCGTTTATTTATATTTCAGGTATTTTTAACTAAGTATAAAAATGTCTGGTTCGTAAATCATAATGGCGAATGATATTAATGGGGATGAACAAGATGTTACAAGAAGTTTTAACGATCATCGTTCGCACTTTTGGCATATACTTAGCTATTTATACCGTATTTAGATTAATGGGTAAAAGAGAGATCGGTGAATTAAGTATACTTGATTTAGTCATCTTTATTATGTTAGCTGAAATGGCTGTTTTGTCGATTGAGCAAACAGAAGAGCCTTTTTGGTTAATGATTCTTCCTATGTTTATCTTATTACTGATTCAGCGCCTTACAGCAGTTATATCGTTAAAAAGTACGAAATTAAGGACCTTATTGGATGGGACACCGTCAATTATTATTCGCGATGGAAAAATAGATGAGAAGGTAATGAAGAAACAAAGGTATAACATGGATGATTTATTAGTTCAGTTAAGAGAACAAGGGGTTGTTGATTTAAGAGATGTAGAGCTTGCCATCTTAGAAACGACTGGCAAGCTTTCTGTATTTAAGAAAGATGATCAACCACCCACTTATTTTGACCCTGTTATTTTGGATGGTGAGCCACAAGAAAAAGCCTTGCAACAGCAAGGCTTAACTGAGGAAACGTTAAAAATTGAGTTGAAGAACTATGGTATACAAGATCTAACCAAAATATCTATAGCTCAACGTTTTGAAGATGGGTCGTTTTTTGTTGATTTCAAAAATAACTAAAAACGGCCCTGTTTTAACTGTTTCCACTCATCTTTAGAAACAATTTTGAAAGCGAATAAACCAATTAGATACAAAATAATAAGTATTACGATCATTAATGTCGTTGCAAGAATGGTTTCGATTAGAATGTTTTGTTCAATTTTACGACCTATTAGATAAATGATTACGACGAGTAATCCCATTCTAAAGGTTAACCATATAGGCATGGTAAACCTAATAAGCTTATATAAGGTGATAAAATGAAGAAATGTTACAACTAATACACCGACAACGATTGCAATAACTACCCCATCTATACCAAATGAAGGTTTAGTAGCTAAAAACCACAGTGTTCCTAATTTAACAACAGCACCTATTAGACTATTAATCATTGCGTGTTTAGCATAATCTAATGCCTGTAATGCGGCTTGAAGAGGCGCTTGAAAATAGAGCATTAAGAAAAATGGGGCCATAAACATTAAAAAGTTAGCTCCGTTATCATTACTATACATGATTTGTAAAATAACAGGAGCCAAAAGCATAAAGACGATCGTTGCAATTCCTCCCGAGGCAAATGATAACCTCAAGGCTTGTCTAATTCGATAATGCACCGTTTGTTGATGGTTCAATGCATTCGATTCACTGATGGATGGAATTAGTGCCACTGATAATGAGTGAGTAATAAATGTTGGTAGTAAAAGTAATGGTAAAACATAACCACTAAGCTGCCCATATAATTTAGTGCTTTCCGAAATGGTATAACCGGCAAGTACTAAACTTTGTGATACGAGAATCGGTTCTAAGAAATAGGTGGTTGAACCTATAAGTCTTGTACCTGCTGTTGGTAATGCAATGTGTAGAATACTGGATAATGTCGATCTCATTTTCCTTTTAGCAACGTTAACACCTAATTGAATGATCGATGCTTTCGTTTTTCGGAAGCAATAGTACATATAAATGAGTGATATTAACTCACCAATAACGATCGAAACCATTGCTCCTGCTGCTGCGTAGGTAATACCGTAAGGCAAGAATGCTTTTACCATTATGACCACAAAAACAATTCGGACTACTTGTTCAATAACTTGAGCAGTAGCTTGTGGTTTCATATTTTGTAAACCTTGAAAATACCCTCTTAACACCGATGAGATCGCAATAATAATGATAATCGGACTTATCATTAGCATAGGTAAATACGTTCTCTCATCAAGAATTAAATAACTAGATACAAATGGTGCTAAAAGAATAAATAGAGTAGTTAAAATGAGACTAAGGGAAATGGTAATGATAAATGATAGTGTCAGTATCTGGTTGATCTTTTGCCGATTATTTTCTGTGTTAGCTTCTGCCACTAATTTGGAAACAGCAACAGGAATACCAATTTGGGATAGTGTAATCATTAGGAATAAGGCAGGTAATGTTAACATGTAAATACCGATTCCTTCTTCACCTAATAGCCGAGCAAGTACAATCCGATTAATCGAACCGAATAGTCGACTAATCATACCTGCAATAATTAAAATGATGGCTCCTTTAATAAAAGTCTGCTTGGACAATTTCAATACCTACCTTCTCAAAAGAGTGAAATTTAGGTACAATAATTTATATGCTTGTATTTGTACATGTCATGATAAATCTTTGTGAAAATACAAAAGAGTTTTTGATGGAATGTAAATACAATTGATCATGAAGTGCTTGATTCGATACCATTTGACTTTAAGAAGAAACGGGGCTACCACTTGGAGACTAGCCTAGTTGGATAAAGGAGGAGTTTTTGTGGAGCCGGTTAAAAAGCATGTAAATGAATGGAAGCCGTATATTAATGAAGTGATCCAGAGTAAAGTAGAAGAATTGGTTATGCTCGGATATGATGGAGCTAGTCAAGCTGAAGTATGGGAGTGTCTTAATCAAAAAGTATGGCGTAAAAATAAAGACAAACAGTTACATGAAGTCGTTCAGGATATATTACATATGAGCGGAAGTGTGTATATGAGCTTTTTAACGGTTCAAGCGCAGCAACAGGATGATCAATTACTAGAACAAATTGAAGCGTTAACCCAGTGGGAAGCTGGACAAGTGGAATCATAACTTGTTCAACCGGTGCTAATAAAGGAGGTAACATAACAGATGAAGAGGAAGGGCAGAATCGTCGCCTTTTTCCTAATTGTTCTACTTTTAGGGGGATTAATCGGTACGACGACCAATTCAATTACAAAGGATATTACACTTGGTTTGGACTTACAAGGTGGCTTTGAAGTCTTGTATGAAGTTGAACCAATCAATGATGATCAAGAAGTTAATGATCAAATGTTAGAAGCTGTGGTTCAAAGCCTTTATCAGCGTGTGGACGTTTTAGGGGTGAACGAACCGTTTATCGATATAGAAGGAGATAATCGGATTCGGGTACAGCTTGCGGGTGTCACCGACCAAAACGAAGCAAGGGAAATCCTATCAACTACTGCACATATATCATTTAGAGGAACGGATGACGAACTATATTTTGATGGTACCGAGCTAGTTGATGGTAGTGCTAGACAAGACTTTAGTGAAATGAATCAGCCTATTGTTACATTGGAAACTAAGCGTAACTTTGAAGAAAGTGATTACGAAAATTTCCATGACGTCACTAGGGAGGTTGCACAACAACCTGAAGGTGAAAACCTTTTAGTTATTTGGCTGGACTATGAAGAAGGGGATTCTTTTGAAGAGGAAATGGGGTCAGATGATCCGAAATTTATCTCTGCACCACGAGTGAAGGAACCCATTCCAGGTACAGACGTGATGATTGAAGGTAGCTTTACGGTTGATGAGGCTAAACAATTAGCTGACCTACTCAACTCAGGCTCCTTACCAGCTGATCTAGAGGAAGTTTACTCAGTGGCAGTCGGTGCTCAGTTTGGTGAACAAGCACTTGAGAAAACGGTATTTGCCGGTATATTAGGAGTTATTCTAATTTACTTATATATCATTGGCTATTATCGATTCCCAGGAATTATATCCGCTGTTACTTTAAGTGCTTATATCTACTTAATTTTACTAGTATTCGAGGCGATCAATGGTGTGTTAACCTTGCCAGGTATTGCTGCGTTGGTGCTGGGTGTCGGTATGGCTGTTGATGCCAATATTATTACTTTTGAGCGTGTCAAAGAAGAGGTTAAATCAGGCAAAACCATAAAATCTGCCTTTAAAGCTGGTAATAAGCGCTCACTATCTACGATTCTCGATGCGAATGTTACGACTATTTTAGCTGCAACAGTCCTATTTATCTTTGGTACCAGTTCAGTTAAAGGTTTTGCGACCATGTTAATAATTAGTATTATTTTAAGTTTTATTACAGCGGTATACGGTACACGTTGGTTAATGGCACTATGGGTTAATAGCAAGGTTTTAAACAATCGTCCGAAATTATTCGGTGTTAAACCTGATGAAATAAAAGATATTACAAAAGGCGAAGAAGTCGAGCCACATTTATTTGGAAAGCAATTCAACTTTGTTGGACATAGGAAAAAGTTCTTCCTCATTTCTAGTTCATTAGTGTTAGCAGGCGCGATCTTCCTAACGGTATTCGGGTTGAACTTAGGAATTGATTTTGAAAGTGGATCTCGTGTACAAGTACTTTCAGAACAATCATTAACAACTGAAGAAATTAATGAGGAGTTTGGCACACTAGGTATGGAACCAACTCAGGTTGTCCTAGCTGGTGATTATGAAGATCAAGCTATGGTTCGTTTTGATCGTGTCCTTGATCAAGATGAAATTGCTGAGGTAAATACACACTTTACTGAGGTTTATGGAAATGAACCAAGTGTCAGTACGGTTACTCCAAAGGTTGGTCAGGAATTAGCCATGAACGCAGTTTGGGCAGTGTTATATGCATCAATCGGAATTATTATTTATGTAACGTTCCGATTTGAACTATTCTTTGCTTTAACTGCCATAATTGCTCTGTTACACGATGCGTTCTTTATCTTGGCGTTGTTTAGCATTTTCCAAATTGAATTTAACATTACGATCATTGCTGCGATATTGACCATAGTCGGTTACTCGATTAACGATACGATCGTTACCTTTGATCGAATACGGGAAAACTTGCGACTGGAAAAACGAGTAAAAACGTTTAAGAATTTAGCTTCGGTCGTGAATAAGAGCTTAATGCAAACTCTTGCTCGTAGCTTTAACACAGTTATTACAGTTTTCTTTGCAGCACTAATGCTATTCCTGTTCGGTGCTCAGGATATTACCTATTTCGCATTTGCATTAATGGTCGGCTTATTAGCAGGTACTTACTCTTCCTTATTCCTAGGTGCTCAGCTATGGTTAGTTTGGAGAGGTAGAAATATTTCAGAAAAGCCGATCGACCTACAGAAAAAGAAACCATCAGGTGGACCACAAGTCTAATCCTGTTTATAAAAACTATAACGTTTTACAAACTAAGAAGGTAAGGGGTAAATTATCCCCTTACCTTTTCCTTTTATTTAGTCCTTCATGTTTTAGGGAAAGGCAAGCTTATTAATGAATGTGGCTTATTATTGGTGAATAGCTCGTTTTATTAATGAATACGGGATTTTATTATGGAATATCCTTCCATAAATGATGAATACGCATGAATAATTAATGAATATGGACTTTTATTTATGAATCACCTACATTAATTGCAGAATGGTTCCATTTATAAAGGTAGTTTTGCCCTTATGTGAAGTGCAAATTGTCAGAGAGAAGCACCACCTAACAAAAAGTTCTGAACATTATATCTATTTTGTGACCTAAACTACTTAAGAACAAGATGTGAATATATCGACAAGTGTTAAGAATTTTCGATATACTATAAATATGAGGAGGTATTTGATGAGACAACAAACATGGATTATTCTCACGTTAATATTTGCAGTCATTATCGCCGTTTTTGCAGTTATTAATGTTGATTCAGTACCAGTTGACTTTTTATTTACACAAACCGATGCACCGTTAATTCTAGTCATATTATTTTCAGTATTATTAGGTGCATTGCTGGCTTTTGGAGTTAGCTTTACTAAATTTTATCAACTTCAAAAAGAAGTCAAACAACTAAAAGAAGATAATCGGGCCTTGCGTGAATTGGCTCCACCGGTAGAAACTGATGAATCTTCAACTTCCCCCAACCAAGAAGATGAAGAAGAGCAAGAAAAAAATAAAGACTAGTTATATTATGACATTGATACCCCTGTGAAGCTCTTGTATAATGAGTGAGTCAGGGGTGAAATTATGTTAGAGAGTACAAAACAATGGATGTTAACGAATCCGAGTCAGACACCTCAATTCGATCTACACATCTCCCCCGTTATTAAACGGATGTTAGCTAAACGAGGTATACATACTCAAGAAGAAGCAGAAGCTTTTTTGTATCTTAATCTGAATGATTTGCATGATCCGTTTTTATTTAATGATATGGAGAAAGTAGTTAAGCGAATTAATTTAGCAATTGATCGTGAAGAAAAGATTTTAATATACGGAGATTATGATGCTGATGGAGTAACATCCACGGCAGTTTTAGTTCATACTTTACGCTCAATGGGAGCCTTGGTAGATTATTACATTCCCAATCGCTTTACAGAAGGTTATGGACCAAATGAGGCAGCTTTTCGAGAAGTGAAAGAAGCGGGTGGTTCATTAATTATAACGGTTGATAATGGTATTGCTGCCCCATATGAAGCTAAAATTGCCAAGGAAATTGGCATTGATCTTATCATTACTGACCACCACGAGGAACAAGATGAACTTCCTGATGCATATGGAATTATCCATCCTCGTTTAGCACCAGATTATCCCTTTAATGATTTAGCTGGTGTAGGTGTTGCTTTTAAACTTGCACATGCTCTTTTAGGAGAACTACCTAAGCATTTACTTGGTTTAGTTGCGATTGGAACGGTGGCAGATTTAGTTCCTTTAAAAGGAGAAAACCGAGTATTTGTTAAACATGGTTTATCAATATTATCCAATTCTGAACACCCAGGGATTAATGCACTTAAGAAAATTGGAAAAATCGATCAAGGGATGACAACTGACCACATCGGTTTTATTATTGGTCCACGACTAAATGCAGTAGGTCGTTTGCAAGATGCTTCTCTTGCTGTTGATCTCTTATTAGAAGAAGATGAGATTCTAGCAGAGGATATAGCCTTAGAAATTGATCAATTAAATCAAGAACGTCAACAAATTGTAAAAAAACTAGCGGATGAAGCTATTAAAGAGATCGAAGCATATCATCGTGATGACTACGTGTTTGTTTTAGCAAAAGAGGGTTGGAACCCGGGAGTATTAGGGATAGTTGCTTCAAGAATAGTCAATAAGTATTATCGCCCAACCATTGTGTTAGGAATAGATGAACAACAGGGAATCGCCAAAGGTAGTGGAAGAAGTATTCCAGCCTATGACTTGTTCAAGCAAGGAATGGAAGTTAATGACCTTTTCTTGCAGTTTGGTGGACACGCACAAGCTGCGGGTATGACGGTTGAAATTGATCAAATTGATGAATTACGTCGTCAGCTCAATGAACAGGCAAAAGATAAATTACAGCCAGATGACTTCATTCCAACTTTGTCTATAGAAGATGAGGTAGATTGGAGTGAGGTAGATCTTAATTTTCCTAATGAAATTCAGTTGTTGGCACCATTTGGAATGGGTAACGAAAAGCCTGTATTCCAAGTCAATGATATTCAACTAAAAGAAATAAGAAAAATAGGAGCCAACCAAAACCATATTAAGTTAAAAGGAAATAAAGGCGATGAATCCATCGAAATGATTGGCTTTAAACTTGGTCATTTAGCGGACCAACTGTCACCAGGAGTACTTGTCGATGCTGTCGGTGAAATTGAAATAAATGAGTGGAATGGCCATCGTAAACTACAAATAAAACTCCAGGACTTACGTTGCAATGAATGGCAATTGTTTGATTGCAGAGGGCAAAAGTTAGTTAATCAGATTGTGGAGAAATTGCCAAACGATGAAACATTAGTTGTTTATACGAATGAACAACCGTCCATTAAATCTGTTGAAATTCACCAATATAATCAACTTCAAGAGGATATAGTGAAGGATATAAAACACTTGGTGTGTGTAGATTTACCGGAGAGATTAACTGATTTTGAAAAGTTACTAAATATAGGATCGTTTACATCTATTTATTTATGCTATCAGAATCAATCACAACAACTTTTCTCACCTATGCCGAATCGAGAGGATTTTAAAATCCTTTATAGCACTTTAAAAAAGCATCAAGTCATTAAAGAACAACAGAAAAAACAGTTAGCACAGGCAAAAAATTGGACTATTGATTGTTTAGACTTTATGTTACAAGTGTTTTTTGAATTAAACTTTGTTAAAATAAACCATGGTGAAATTATTTTTCAAGATAATGTTGAATTTAAACCACTTAACCAATCCATCACTTATCAAAGAAAGCATGAGTTAATGAAGGTTGAGGAAACACTTTATTACTCTTCATATACCGAATTAAAAGAATGGATCGGAAGCAGATTAAGTGTAAGTCTGCAATCGAAGGAAGGGGAAGTTGTACATGGATTATAAGCAGTATATAACAATAGTTGAAGATTGGCCTAAAAAAGGAATACGATTTAAAGACATTACGACGTTAATGGATAATGGACCAGCTTTTAAATCAGCTGTCGATGAAATTGTGCAATATGCTAAAGATATAAATGTGGATGTTATTGTTGGCCCAGAGGCAAGAGGTTTTATTGTAGGGTGTCCGGTGTCCTACGCGTTAGAAGTTGGATTTGCACCAGTTCGTAAAGAAGGAAAGTTACCAAGAGAAACGATTAAGGTAGAATATGGGCTAGAGTACGGTAACGATGCTTTAACTATTCATAAAGATGCTATAAAGCCTGGTCAGCGTGTGTTGTTTACAGATGACCTATTAGCAACAGGTGGAACGGTGGAAGCGACAATTGATTTAGTCGAGCAACTTGGTGGTGAAGTAGTCGGTTGTGCTTTCTTAATCGAATTAAGCTATTTAAACGGTCGAGAAAAGTTAAAAGATTATGATATACTATCATTAATGGAGTATTAACATGATATGGCTGACCTTAATAAAGGGTCAGCCAATGTTTTATTTTAATAAGCAGAAAATAAGTCAAATATCTTTACAATTTTCAATAAATTATTAATAATGTTTAAAAGATACTGAAAATGAACACCCAGGTGATGTTATGGCTAAGCATGAAACAAAGACAATTGAACAAGTTTTAGAAGAGGCTAGTCGTTATTTAAATGAAGAGCATACGACGTTTCTTAGGCTTGCTTATGAATATGCAAAGGAAGCACATAAAGGACAGGTGCGTAAATCGGGTGAGGATTACATTGTCCACCCAGTTCAGGTTGCTAGCATATTAGTAGAGTTAGAGATGGACCCTGCAACCATTGCTAGTGGGTTTTTACACGATGTGATTGAAGACACTGGAATAACGTTTGATGATTTATCAGAAGAGTTTGGAGAAGAAGTAGCATCACTTGTTGAAGGTGTGACCAAGCTTGGTAAGATTAAATATAAATCAAAAGAGGAACAACAGGCCGAAAATCACCGTAAAATGTTCATTGCCATGGCAAAGGATATTCGTGTTATCTTAATTAAACTCGCTGACAGGTTGCATAATATTCGTACACTCGATCATTTACCAGAGCACAAACAAAGACGGATCGCTAATGAAACGTTAGAAATTTTCGCTCCATTAGCTCATCGATTAGGTATTTCTACCATTAAGTGGGAATTAGAAGATATATCACTCAGATATTTAAATCCACAGCAATATTATCGCATTGTTAACTTAATGAAACAGAAACGTGATGAACGAGTTTACTATATTGAGAAGGTTATTGATGAAATTAATGATCAATTAAATGATGTTAATATCTCAGCAGAAATATCTGGACGACCTAAACATATTTACAGCATTTATCGTAAAATGGTTCATCAAAAGAAGGACTTTAATGAAATTTATGATTTGTTAGCTGTACGAGTAATTGTAAAAAGTATTAAAGAGTGCTATGCCGTTTTAGGGATCATTCATACATGTTGGAAGCCAATGCCGGGTCGTTTTAAAGATTATATTGCGATGCCAAAACCGAACCTTTATCAGTCTTTGCATACGACGGTTATTGGACCTAAAGGGGATCCTTTAGAGGTCCAAATTAGAACTCAAGACATGCATGAGATTGCAGAGTATGGTATCGCAGCACATTGGGCCTATAAAGAAGGCAAAGGAGCTAATAATCAGGAGAACATGTCTAAGCAATTAGCGTGGTTCAGAGAGATCCTTGAGTGGCAAAGTGAAACCAACGATGCAGAAGAATTCATGGAATCACTAAAAGTCGATTTCTTCTCCGATATGGTTTACGTATTTACACCTAATGGGGATGTGATGGAATTACCTAGTGGCTCTGTCCCACTCGATTTTGCTTATCGAATTCACACAGAGGTCGGTAATAAAACAGTTGGAGCAAAAGTTAATGGTAAAATTGAACCACTTGATTATAAACTAAAAACGGGTGACATTATTGAGATATTAACCTCTAAGCATTCTTATGGACCTTCAGAAGATTGGTTGAAGATCACCCAGACATCACAGGCCAAAAATAAAATTAAGCAGTTCTTTAAAAAGCAACGCCGTGAAGAGAATGTTGAACGTGGCCGTGAGATGATTGAAAAAGAACTAAAAAATATGGATCTGTCACCTAAAGAGGTATTAGTCGATGAAAATATTGAAAATGCATTGGGTCGTTTCCATTTAAATACTTTAGAAGACCTCTATGCTGCTGTTGGATACCAAGGGATTACAGCGCAACAAGCGGCTAATCGTCTGGCGGAGAAAATAATTCAAAAAGAGCGTGCAGTTGATCTAGAGGACTCAATTAAAGAGGTTCAGCAAGAAGTGGAGACGAGACGTAAAAAATCTCGTGGTGTTGGTGTTAATGTAAAAGGGATCGATAATTTAATGATCCGTCTATCAAAATGCTGCAACCCTGTTCCTGGTGATGAAATTATTGGTTTTATAACTAAGGGTCGTGGTGTTTCTGTCCACAGAGAAGACTGTCCTAACATTCAGCATGAAGATGATACTCGATTAATCGAGGTTGAGTGGGAAACAGGACATCAACAACGCAAAAATTACAGTGTTGATCTTGAAATTTCAGGGTTTGATCGTAACGGTTTATTGAACGAGATCTTACAAGTTGTTAATGAGTCTAACACCGATATCGTTGCTGTGACAGGTAAATCTGATAAGAATAAAATGGCGACGATTAATCTAACGATTTTGATTCATAATGTTGATCATTTAAGACGTATCGTTGAACGAATCAAACATATTAGTGACGTATTTACCGTGCAAAGAACAATACAGTAAGGGGATTTTTATGAAAGCAGTCATACAACGAGTTACTGAAGGTTCAGTAGAAGTTGAGGGCCAAACAACGGGTTCTATTAAAGATGGACTTGTCGTCTTACTCGGTGTTACTCATGATGACACTGAAGAAGATTTAAAGTATATCGCTGATAAAGTAACGAATCTTCGCATTTTTTCTGATGAAGAGGGCAAGATGAATTTATCGATCAAAGATATAAAGGGAAAGATTTTATCGATTTCTCAATTTACTTTATATGGCGATAGTCGAAAAGGTAGACGGCCAAATTTTATGAATGCAGCCAAACCAGATCAAGCTAATCAACTTTATGAACAATTCAATGAGTATGTCGAGTTATTAGGAGTACCAGTTGAAACAGGTGCGTTTGGCGAACATATGAAGGTCTCATTATTAAATGATGGGCCGGTTACATTGATTTTGGATTCTAAAGAATGAAAAAGGCTTGACATTTTCGTTAACGATATATATGATGATTTAAACATTAATGTGTAATTATAGTCTTAAACAATTTCATATTCAAAACCGATGAAGGAAAAAGTAGCAGAATGAGGACAATTACAGAGAAGGTTTATCCTAGGCTGAAAATAAACCTATTCGTTCCATCTGTGAAAGACATTCCCGAGGTGTGGTACCGAACGCGAAACAAACTAGTAGGTATCCATCGCTTATAGCGTTATCTTAATGAAGTGAAAGCGTGACTATTTATCATGCTTTAATCAGGGTGGCAACACGGGAAGAGTCTCGTCCCTATCAAGAAATTGATAGGGGCGTTTTTTATTGTTTAACAAAAAATAATAGTGCCATCGCAAAAGTATAACTGAGTCCTAGAAAACAGAAGATCTAATAAGGAGGTTGACCATGAATATTAACGTTCCACGTGGTACAGAAGATTTATTACCGGAGGATACACAGAAATGGCATGTCATAGAAGAGAGGTTAAAACAATTAGCAGAGCTTTATAATTATCAAGAAATCCGAACGCCTATATTTGAAAGGACAGAGCTGTTTCAACGTGGTGTAGGAGATACAACGGACATTGTCCAAAAAGAAATGTACACTTTTAGTGATCGAGGCGACAGAAGCTTAACATTAAGACCTGAAGGAACTGCATCTGTTGCAAGAGCTTATGTTCAACACAAACTACATGGTTCAGAGCATCAACCTAACAAGCTTTACTATTTAGGGCCTATGTTTCGTTATGAACGACCACAACAAGGACGAACTAGACAATTCACACAATTTGGCATTGAGGCTATTGGAAGTGATGATCCTGCTGTTGATGCAGAAGTTCTTGCTTTTGCGATGGAGTGTTATCAAACACTTGGATTGAAATCATTAAAACTAGTCATTAACAGTCTTGGTGACAAAGAGAGTAGAGAAGCACACCGTCAGGCTTTAATTGACCATTTCAAGCCACACGAAGAGGAGTTGTGTACAGATTGTCAAAATCGCTTAGAACAAAATCCACTTCGTTTATTGGATTGTAAAGTCGATCAGGATCACCCAACGATGCAAAATGCACCATCAATTTTGGACTATCTAAATGATTATTCTCTTAATTATTTTGAGGAAGTTAAAAAGCATTTAGATCAGATGAATATTCCATTTGTAGTTGATGAGACTTTAGTGCGGGGGCTCGATTATTATACACATACCGCTTTTGAAATTATGAGTGAGGCTGAAGGTTTTGGCTCCATTACCACATTATCTGGTGGAGGACGTTATAATGGATTAATTCAAGACCTTGGTGGACCCGAAAAATCAGGAATTGGTTTTGCTTTAAGTATTGAGAGGTTACTAATGGCCTTAGATGCTGAAGGTGTGACATTAGACACCCAGCAAGGAATTGATTGTTATGTGATTACAATGGGGGAAGAAGCGAAATACACTGCTTCCAAACTTGTTTATGAATTAAGAAAAGCTGGAATAAAAACTGATCAGGACTATCTTGATAAGAAGATGAAAGCACAATTTAAAGCAGCAGATCGCTACAAAGCCAATTATGCAGTTATTATTGGTGAGGAAGAAGTACAATCTGGTGTTGTTAATATTAAAAGTCTAGACGATGGAAATCAAAAGTCTGTGTCATTATCAGATATTGTGCAAGAGATCAAGTCAACTATTTAAGGAGGGTCATCATGAAGCGTAATCATTGTGGACATATATCAACCGAATTAGTCGATGAAAAGGTATTATTAAAGGGATGGGTGCAAAGGCGCCGTGATTTAGGTGGGCTAATCTTTATAGATTTACGAGACCGATCTGGAATCGTCCAAACTGTTTTTAGTCCAGAACATAATCAAGAGGCTTTGCAAACTGCCGAGAAACTACGCAGTGAGTTTGTCGTTGAGATTAAAGGATCGGTTAAAAAAAGAGATAGTGAGACGATCAACGACAAAATGAAAACTGGAGAAGTGGAAGTATTAGTTGATGAAGTAACAGTTATTAACCAGTCCAAAGCCTTACCAATCAAAGTCGATGAACATAAAGATTTAACTGAAGAAACTCGGTTAAAGTACCGTTATCTAGATTTAAGACGACAGCCGATGCAGGAGACGTTAATCTTAAGACATCAAACTACTCAGGCGATTAGAAGCTACTTAAACACAAATGGTTTCTTAGAAATGGAAACGCCAATTTTAACCAAGAGTACACCAGAAGGCGCGCGCGATTATTTAGTACCAAGTCGTGTTCATCCTGGTGAATTTTATGCTCTACCTCAATCACCACAGCTATTTAAACAGTTACTTATGGTGTCAGGGTTTGAAAAATACTATCAAATTACACGTTGTTTCCGTGATGAGGACTTGCGCGCAGACCGACAGCCCGAGTTTACACAGGTTGATATCGAAACATCCTTCTTGTCACAAGAAGAGATCATGAGAATGACTGAAGAGATGTTGAAATCAGTGGTTCAAGAAGTAAAAGGTGTTGAGATTCCTGTACCGTTCCCTCGTCTTACTTACACTGAAGCGATGGAACGTTTTGGTTCAGATAAGCCTGATACTCGTTTTGGCCTGGAATTAGTTAATATGAGTGAACTGTTTAAAGATAGTGGGTTCAAAGTCTTTAAACAGGCAGTAGAATCCGGTGGAAAAGTCAGCGCAATTAATGTTAAGGATTCAGCGAATAATTTCTCACGAAAAGATATCGACCAGTTAACTGAATACGTCTCTGTTTATGGTGCGAAAGGCTTAGCTTGGATGAAAGTTGATGAGAATGGTTTAACTGGCCCAATTGCGAAGTTCTTTGAAGAAGAAGAACAGCAAGCCATTAAACGTGAACTAACAGCAGAAACGAATGACTTATTATTATTTGTAGCTGACCAACCAGGTGTGGTTGCAGACAGTCTAGGTGCTCTTAGATTAAAGTTAGGAAAAGAGTTAGGGTTAATTGACGACTCGAAATTTAACTTCTTATGGGTGACGGATTGGCCATTATTTGAATATGATGAAGACGAAGGTCGCTATCATGCAGCACACCATCCATTTACGATGCCACAAACAGAAGATATCGATCAGCTAAATAGTGATCCGGGTTCTGTAAAAGCACAAGCTTATGACGTCGTTTTGAATGGGTATGAATTAGGTGGTGGATCCTTACGTATTTATCAAAAGAATATGCAAGAAAAGATGTTCAAAGCGCTTGGCTTTACTAAGGAAGAAGCAGAAGAACAATTTGGATTTTTACTTGAAGCATTAGAGTTTGGTGCACCACCACATGGAGGTATTGCATTAGGGTTTGACCGTTTAGTGATGTTATTAGCCGGAAAATCAAACCTTCGTGATACAATTGCTTTTCCTAAGACTGCATCAGCTTCTGATTTATTAACTGAAGCACCAGCAAGTGTTGATCAAAAGCAGTTAGAGGAGCTTTATCTAAAGCAAATTCCTAAGAAAAGTGAGTAAGAATAAATGGATTTTTAGTTAATTTATGACCATTGACCTAATGAAATTTACTTGAAACTAACGAGATAACATGCTATTATTTAAATACAAAATTACAAAGCAACTTTATCTTATCAATCCTAATGTGTACGTCGATTCCTCATATGTTTTGACCGAACACTTATATAAAAGGGAGTCTGTAGTTTCCATATTGCGTAAATGCCTTTTTTAAGGACTTACAAAAAGATATGGAACAGGACACCCACCTGCCTTGAGCGGGTTCAAAACAACACGGATAGACGGCACAATTGGGATTGATACATAACAAAAAGGTTATTTCCATTCTTGGAAATAACCTTTTCTTTGTTTATTTAGCAATCTGTTCTAAATTACCGTTCTTCTCCATCTTAAAAGAAGGAGCAGAGACTTCTTCTTCATCAAAAACCATCATTTTTCTAGCTCGATCCATAATGTTGATGAATGTCTGATAATCTTCTTGTAAGCTATTGTATTGTTTTGTGAGCTGATCCACTTGCTCTTTTAAATCTTCATTGTCTTCTTTTAATCGTTCATTCTCCTGTTTAAGAGCTTCAACCTCACTGTTCATCTGTGTATTCTCTTGATTAATATTTTTTAATTGCTTTAGTTGATGAATAATAGAATCTATAGATGGATCTTGTCTCTCTGAACCAGCAGCCATTGGTAGATTTTGCTGAGCGACTTTTGTCTTAGTTTGATATGATGATGATTTCTGTTGTTGTTGTGATCTCTTGCGCTGCTTACGCTGTCTTTTGGCTAAATCTACTGCTTTTTCATAGTTTTTTCTTACTTCAGCATTCCATCTAAAACCACATGCAGCTGCTGTACGATTTAGCTGATCACCAACTTCTTCAAATGCGTTTAACTGTGTACTTCCCTCTCTTATATGGCGTAATACCGTCTCAGCAAGTAGTAAATCATCTTCATGAGACCATGCATCTTGCCTAACCTTTACCATACACTATTCATCCTTTCTATTTTGAAATTTGTTTGTTTGACGATTTAGAATGTTTGTCAGAATTAGGAATCTCTAAGGGTTAATTGATAGTTTCCTATTTCTATCATGCGCAAGAAGATTTATTTATATACATGGATTCGTTATGATTATTCGTAAAAAAGGATGAGAATATAGTAAAATAATAATCAGTTCGACAAAATAAAGGGGTTTGATCTATGTTTTTTAAAGAGCCTTTAGCGTATAGAATGCGACCTGAAGTCATTGAAGAAGTTATTGGACAAGATGACGTCATTGGACGTGATACACCATTATATAAAATGATTCAACAAGGACATGTACCTTCAATGATTTTATATGGTCCACCCGGAACAGGTAAAACTTCATTAGCATATGCTATTTCTGGTACAACCAATAAAGACTTTTATGCCATCAATGCAACCACATCTAGTAAGAAAGATATTGAAGAAATTACAGCCAAGGCGAAAGTAAGTGAGGGTGCTATTTTGTTTATAGACGAAATTCACCGCTTTAATAAAAGTCAACAAGATTATTTATTAAAAGCTTTAGAGGAAGGTGTCATTACCTTAATTGGAGCAACAACTGAAAATCCGTTCCACAGTGTGAATAATGCTATTCGCTCGAGATGTGGCCAGATCAAGCAATTGTCTTTATTGTCATCAAGTGCCGTATTACAATTGTTGAATAAAACTCTTGAAGATGAGATGAAAGGGTTAGGTCATATAAGGGTTGAGATTGATAATAAGCTACTGGAACAAATCGCTTCAGTGACTGGCGATGCCAGAACCGCATTAACCTTATTAGAAGATATTGTCTATGCTTCAGATCAAGATGAGAATGAGGTCTTTCATGTTAAACCAGAGACAGTTGAGTATTGTATAAAAAATAAAGGCTTCACCCACGACAAAAAAGGTGATATTTATTATAATTTACTATCAGGTTTTCAAAAGAGTATTAGAGGCAGTGATGTCAATGCAGCATTACACTACCTTGCCAGATTATTAGCAGGTGGCGATTTGGAGGCAATTACTAGAAGGTTATTAGTTATTGCCTATGAAGATATAGGGTTAGCTAACCCTGCTTTATGCTCTCGAGTATTACCTGCTGTTGAGTCAGTTGAAAGGCTAGGGCTGCCTGAAGCAAGAATACCATTATCAGTCATTACAGTGGAATTATGCTTATCTCCTAAATCTAATACTGCATACAAAGCTCTTGATAAAGCGATTCAACATGTACAAAAGGGAATTACAGATGAAATCCCAGATCATTTAAAGGATGCTCATTATAGTGGTGCTAATCAGTTAGGTCACGGGATTAACTATAAATATCCTCATAACTATCCAAATGGTTGGGTCTATCAGGAGTATTTGCCACAATCACTTAAAAATGCATCTTATTATCAACCGAAAGAAGTTGGTGAGGAGAAAAGATATGCACAAATTTATGAAAAGCTTCGCAATTTACAGTTGCAAGGGAGAAAAGAGCAAGAGTAGCTCTATGTTCAATTTATGGCTTATCATGCTATAATTATCGTTGGTTTTTTGATCCATGTTATAATAAATTCAAAAGTCGCCTTAGTTGTAGAAGGAGGAACATCGTTTTGAAGATATCAACTAAAGGTCGTTATGGGTTAACGATCATGATTGCATTAGCTAAAAACTATGGCAACGCACCGTTACCCTTAAAAACGATTGCTAATGATTATAATTTATCTGAGCATTATTTAGAACAATTAATTGCCCCCTTACGTAATGAGGGGCTAGTGAAGAGTGTGCGAGGGGCAAAAGGTGGATATTTATTAACAAGAGAACCCAAACTAATCACAGCAGCCGATATTATTCGTACCCTAGAAGGACCTATTCGTCCAGTCGAAGAAATGGATGATGAAGAACCAGCCAAGCGAGAATTATGGAAAAGAATTCGAGACGCAGTTAAGGATGTGTTAGATACGACAACCCTTCAAGACTTATCTAACTACGATGATTCGAATTACCAAGAAGAACATATGTTTTATATTTAAAGTAGGTGAAAGGAAATGAAACACATCTATATCGATCATGCAGCGACTACTCCGATTCATGAAGAAGTACAACAGGCAATGACCGAGGCGATGAAAACCCAGTTTGGTAACCCATCAAGTATCCATCAATTCGGTCGGGAAAGTCGTAAGCAATTAGATGATGCTAGGACAACGATAGCTAAAAGCATTCATGCTGATTTCCCTTCAATTATTTTTACAAGTGGAGGTACAGAAGCGAATAATTTAGCGATCTTTGGAACGGCTTATGCTTATCAAGAACAAGGTAAACATATTATTACGACTCAAATTGAACATCATGCGGTGCTTCACCCATGTGAGGAACTAGAAGAAAACGGTTTTGAAGTGTCGTATTTACCTGTTGATGAAACAGGTCGAATCTCAGTTACTGATTTGAAAAATGCATTGAGAGATGACACGATATTAGTAACGGTGATGATGGTTAATAACGAAACAGGTATTAGGCAGCCAATTGAGGAAATCGGCCAGGAATTAAAGGATCATCAATCCATCTTTCATACCGATGCGGTACAAGCATTAGGTGTGGAAGCAATTGATGTGGAAGCTTTACAGGTTGATTTACTATCAGCATCATCTCATAAGATTTACGGACCAAAAGGAATCGGATTTTTATATAAACGCGAAGATATTCATTTAAAGCAGTTAGTTTATGGTGGCGAACAAGAGCGTAAGTGGCGCTCGGGTACAGAAAACACGTTATCAATCGTTGGGTTTAAACGCGCGATTGAACTTGTCTTGGGAGAAAGAGAACAGCGTTTATCACATTATCGTCTCTTGTCAAAAACCTTGTTAGAGGAATTAACCCAACAAGGGGTTGATTTTTCCGTTAACGGCAATGAACCATATAGAACACCAAACATTCTAAATATAAGTTTTCCGGGTACTGATGTTGAGATGTTTCTAACTAATTTGGATTTATCAGGTATCGCCGTTTCGTCTGGATCTGCTTGTACAGCGGGCTCGATTGACCCTTCTCATGTGTTGAAGGCGATGTACGGTTCTGATGATGAACGACTTCGTAATTCTATTCGATTCAGCTTTGGTATGGACAACACTGAAGAAGAAATGAAATTAGTCGCAGAACGGATCAAATCAATTGTAGACCGTTTAACTAATTTATAATCTAGGGATAACAATATTTACCTAAAAACAAGATTCATGGGTAACCAAATCAAGTGTAAGACAATTAATAGAAGGTGGTGAAATCATGGAAGATCGCTCAAACATTAGAGTAGTTGTTGGGATGTCTGGTGGTGTTGACTCATCAGTGACAGCTTTATTATTAAAGCAACAAGGCTATGATGTTGTTGGAATCTTTATGAAAAACTGGGACGATACAGATGAATTTGGTGTTTGTACTGCAACGCAAGATTATGAGGATGTTGCACGTGTTTGCAATCAGTTAGATATTCCTTACTACTCAGTTAACTTTGAGAAACAGTATTGGGATAAAGTTTTCCAGTACTTTTTAGATGAATATAAAGCAGGTCGAACACCGAATCCTGACGTCATGTGTAATAAAGAAATTAAATTTAAGGCGTTTTTAGATCATGCTATGGGCTTAGGGGCAGATTATTTAGCTACTGGCCACTATGCTCGTGTGCGTGAGCAAGATGGTCAGATAGAAATGTTGCGTGGAGTAGATGACAATAAGGACCAAACGTATTTCTTGAATCAAATTCCGAAAGAAATTCTTCCTAAAATTTTGTTTCCATTAGGTGAAATCAATAAAAAAGAAGTAAGGGAAATTGCAGAGAAGCACGATTTAGCAACAGCTAAGAAAAAAGATAGTACAGGTATTTGTTTTATTGGAGAAAGGAATTTTAAAGAATTTTTAAGTGAGTATTTACCAGCTCAACCAGGCAACATGGAAACCTTAGACGGTGAAGTGAAGGGCAGACACGATGGACTTATGTACTATACGATCGGCCAAAGACAAGGACTAGGTATTGGTGGTGCCGGTGATCCGTGGTTTGTTGTCGGTAAAAACCTAAAGGATAACATCTTATATGTTGAACAAGGGTTTGATCATGAAGCACTTTATTCAGATGAATTACATGCTGTTGACGTAAATTGGTTAGTTGACAGAGACTTATCAGAACCCATTAAATGTACGGCTAAATTTAGATACCGTCAACAAGATAGTGGAGTGACTGTTCACGTTCAAGATGATGGTTCGGTAAATGTTATTTTCGATGAGTCTCAGCGTGCTATTACTCCTGGACAAGCGGTTGTTTTTTATGATGGTGAAGTTTGTCTAGGTGGTGGAACGATTGAAACAGCCTATAAAAACCAACAAGCATTGACTTATTTAGGCTAGTTTTTAAGAAAAGTCAGCACAAATAGTGGTGGCTTTTTCTTCTGTTTTTGTCGAAAATATATGAGCCATTTAGGAAGGGGAGTCAGCTAAGATGAGTGAGTTACAAAAGGGAATTGAATACATGCAGGAGCATAAGTTTGAGGAAGCAGCTCAAGCTTTTAATAATTACATTGAAGAAAATCCAGAAGACCCAGTAGGATATATCAACTTCGCTAATCTTTTGGTACACTTAAATGAATATGATAGTGCTGAGCGATTTTATCGTAAATCTTTAGATTTAGAAGAAACACCAGCTGCTCATTATGGATTGGGTAATCTTTATTTTGAACAAGATCAATTTGCCGAAGCTACTAAACAGTTTCAAGAGGCGATGAAACAAGGTCTTGATGATCAGGATCTTTATTTTATGCTGGGTATGTCATTATTGAATCAGGAAATGCCAAAGCTGGCATTACCTTATATGCAAAGAGCCAGTGAGATCAGTCCTAAAGATGTCGACATTCAGTTTCAATACGGGTTAACACTAGCGTATGCCAACATGATTGATCAGGCCTTGGAGCAGATGAATAAGGTTTTATCATTAGATGATCATCATAGCGATGCATATTATAATAAGGGTGTTTGTTATTTATATCAAGAGAAGCCCAACGATGCTTTAGTACAATTTGAACAGGCGTTAGCTATTCAGCCGGATCATTTATTAGCGGGGAACGGAAAGAAACAAGTGGAACAGTTATTGAGAGATCAAGATTCATAAGGGAGAAGCCACATGATGGAAGAAAGAAGTTTTGCAAAGGCTCAATTAAACCATATGATTTTTCATAACTCTGAGGCGCAATTTTCGATTGCGTCTGTTTCTGTTTATGAAACCGATTTAGACCTTGATGAGGAAGAGTTAGTGGTGAAGGGTCATTTTCCACCTTTAACTCATGGCAATGACTATATCTTTTACGGCACCATTCAAAATCATCCTAAGTTTGGTGAACAATTAAATGTCTTTACATATGAAAAAGAGTTACCTAAAACAGAAGAAAGCTTAATTAAATATTTATCCAGTGATTTATTTTACGGAATTGGTAAGAAAACAGCTGAGAGAATTGTCCATACACTAGGAATTGATGCTATTGACCAAATATTAAAAGACACTACAAAACTTGACCAAGTACAAGGGATTAAGCCAGAAACTAAAAAGCAGTTAGTAGCTGATTTAAGAATTCACCAAGGGTTTGAGCAAGTTACTTTAGAGCTTGCTAAATATGGAGTTGGTTTACAGTTAGCTCAAAAGATCTATGATGTGTATCAAGAAAATACCATTAGTCAGCTGCATGAAAATCCTTATCAATTTGTTTTTGATGTGGAAGGTTTTGGCTTTCAGCGAGCTGATGAAATTGCTGAGTCGATGGGAATTAAGGATGACCATCCAACGCGAGTAAAGGCTGGAGTCTTGCATGTATTAGAAAAAGAATCACTAAATGGTCATGTATTTGTTGAAGAGCATGTCTTATTAACCCAACTAAATGGTTTGCTTTACCAGGGGGCACAGGTGGAAGACCAAGATTCATTAGTACAGCATCTTCAATCTTTAATCGAAGAGGATTTAGTTGTACAAGAGCAGAGTCGAGTTTATTTACCCCATCTATACTATGCAGAAGAAGGCGTAGCATCGCAATTAACAAGGATACTCGAAATGGAAGAAGAACAGTCTTTCAATGAAAGTGAATTGTTAAAGGTAATTGGTGAAATTGAAGAACAAGAGGGCATTGCATACGGCGAAGAGCAATATGAAGCTGTTAAAAAAGCATTAACCGAGAAAGTGATGTTACTTACTGGTGGTCCAGGAACGGGGAAAACAACGGTTGTCAAAGGAATTATTCATTGTTATGAAACATTATTTAACCAAGGAAAGGCTAAACACACATCGGATTATATTTTAGCTGCTCCAACAGGTCGCGCAGCAAAAAGACTATCCGAATCAACCGGTCTAAAGGCTAAAACCATCCATAGTTTATTGGGATGGTCAGGTGAGGAACATTTTGAGTACCATTCAGGTAATCAGCTTAAAGGAAAATTAATGATTGTAGATGAATTTTCCATGGTCGATATCTGGCTAGCCAATAGCTTATTAAAAGCAATTCCGAGTGAAATGAAGGTGATTTTTGTTGGCGATGAAGACCAATTACCTTCAGTTGGCCCTGGTCAAGTCCTTGCCGATTTATTAAAATCGAACATTGTCCCGGTTTGTCAGTTATCGGAAATTTACCGACAAAAAAATGATTCGTATATCGTTAAGTTGGCCCATGATATAAAAAATGATCAAATCCCCCTTAAGTCAGTGGGGAAAAAGGATGACTTTAATTTTATTGAAACCACCACCGATCATACACTTCATACGATTAAACAAATCGTTGAAAAGGCTATAAATAAAGGATATTCACAGCGCGATATACAAGTGTTAGCGCCAATGTATAAAACCCAAGTAGGAATCCATCAGCTAAATGAAACGTTACAAAACATATTTAATCCAAAAGTGGAAGGGAAAAGAGAACTACAACACTTCCAGTATACTTATCGTACGGGGGATAAAGTAATTCAGTTAGTGAATCAACCTGAAAAGGACGTATTTAACGGTGATATTGGTGAAATTATTGCCATAAAAGGGTCTAAGGAAACCGAATCTAAAAAAGAGGAAATGGTGATTGACTTTGACGGATTAGAAGTATCCTATACTAAGCAGGATTTTAATCAAATCATGTTAGCTTATGCTATTTCTATCCATAAGTCGCAAGGTAGTGAATTTCCTATTGTCGTGCTCCCGGTTGTAAGACCTTTTAAACGGATGTTAGTTAAAAATCTGATTTATACAGCCATTACCCGTGGTAAGTCTTCTTTAATCATTTGTGGTGAGTATGATGTATTTTTAGAAGGAATGCAAAAGCAACAAGTATTCGATCGAAATACCAGCTTAGTTGAACGAATCCAGGCTTTTAATCAAGCAACACCATCAGAAAGTAAACATGAGACAACAAATGAGGAAGATATTTCTCCTTATGATTTTATGTGAAGCGTGTAAACTAAAAATGTTCATACCTTAGTGGTATAGAACACGGATGAATCGGACAAGATGTAGGCAAAAAAGAAAAGAGGGGTTTGTATGAATTGCCCAAATTGCCATACATCCAATGTCGGTAAAATAGGTGACCAACATTATTATTGTTGGGACTGTTTTATTGAGTTGACCATAGAAGATGGCCAATTGCACGTGCATGAAGTACAAGAGGATGGAACGGTTTCCTCTTTAGATGACCTGTTTTCGGAGTAGTATGATTTTAGGCGAAGTTGACCTTTCTTACAAAGGTGGAATTTAGTGAAAGTATTTGAAAAGGCGTTTGTTAACATCTAGAGTGTCAGTGAAGGTTGGTGATCAACTTTGAACCGAGTTATCTCAACAGGAGTCATGGGAGCAGCAGCCCTCTATCTAATGCGCAACAGAGGTGGAGGTATTTTAAGTAGACGAAACGGGTTAGTAAAACAACTTAGAAAATCAGGTCGTCGCTTAAGAAGACGAGTATTCTAGTGCTCTAACTTGACTGAGGCTGGGACAATACTAAGTGAAACGTATTCGATTATAACACTGCTGTCCCAGCCTCGTTACATAATGATCTTGATTGACATAATGATTACCGTTTTCTATAATAACCACATGAATACAAATATTTAATTAGAATGATGAATAAATCTATGATGGATCGAGTAGATGACAGTCCCACTTAAAGAGAGGCATTTTTTTAGCTGAGAGAAATGCTAAGTGAAGGGTCATCGAAGCTAATCCTGAGAGCGGCTAATCCCCGACGTTACACCACGTTACGGTGACATTGAGTTGATAGGTTTTACCTATAATTAGGGTGGTACCGCGGAATTAACCGTCCCTACATGTAAATGTAGGGGCGGTTTTTTAATTTGTCGTTAATCTAAAGGAGGAAGACTCATGAAACAGCTACAATCACATGAAGTAAGACAGATGTTTTTAGATTTCTTTAAGGAAAAAAACCATAGCATTGAACCTAGTCGGTCTTTAGTACCACAAGACGACCCTACTTTATTATGGATCAATAGTGGGGTCGCGACCTTAAAGAAATATTTTGACGGACGTATTATTCCTGATAACCCGAGAATAGTTAATGCTCAAAAATCAATCCGTACGAATGACATTGAGAATGTAGGTTTCACAGCAAGACACCACACATTTTTTGAGATGTTAGGGAATTTCTCTATTGGTGATTATTTTAAAGAAGAAGCGATTGTGTGGGCTTGGGAGTTTTTAACGAGTGATCGTTGGCTTGGGTTTGATGAGGAAAAATTATCTGTCACCGTTCATCCAGAAGATGAAGAGGCGTATGAAATCTGGTTACATCAAGTAGGCATTCCTGCTGAACGTATTATTCGCATTGAAGAGAACTTTTGGGATATTGGTGAAGGACCAAGTGGGCCAAATACGGAAATATTTTATGATCGTGGAGAAAAATATGGCAATGACCCAAATGATCCTGAATTATACCCTGGAGGAGAAAACGAACGTTACTTAGAAATTTGGAATTTAGTATTCTCACAGTTTAATCACAATCCAGATGATACTTATACTCCTTTACCAAAGAAGAATATAGATACGGGTATGGGGCTTGAACGTGTGGTATCTGTCATTCAGGATACCCCGACGAATTTTGAGACAGATTTATTTAAACCCATTATTAAACATACTGAAGAATTATCTGGGAAAACATATGGAAAGTCTGTCAAAGAAGATTCCGCATTTAAGGTTGTTGCAGACCATGTCAGAACCGTTGCGTTTGCAATCGCAGATGGAGCTTTGCCTTCTAATGAAGGAAGAGGGTATGTGTTAAGGAGGTTGCTACGTAGGGCGATTCGCTTTGCAAAGGACCTAAATATTAATGAACCCTTCATGTATCGATTAGTTGATGATGTAGCTGAAATTATGAATGAATTTTACCCAAATGTTTATGAAAAGAAAGACTTTATTAAAAGCGTGATGGAAAAAGAAGAAGAACGTTTCCATGAAACCTTACAAGAAGGACTTGCGATTTTAGAGAAGGTCATGCAGGTTGAAAAAGATAAGGGGAGCAATGTATTCCCTGGTGAGGAAGTCTTTACTCTTTATGATACTTATGGGTTTCCAAAAGAATTAACAGAAGAATATATTCAGGCTGAGGGCTTTACAATTGATGAAGAAGGCTTTGAAAAAGAAATGAAAAAGCAGCGAGATCGTGCACGTGAAGCAAGACAGAAAGTTGATTCAATGCAAATTCAAGATGAGGTTCTCCAGACGATAACACAAGAAAGTAAATTTATTGGATACGATCAACTACAAGCAAATTCCAAATTAGAAGTCATCGTCCACAACCAAGAGAAAGTTACACAAATCTCACAAGGTGATGTAGCAACCATTGTTCTTAGTGAAACACCGTTTTATGCTGAGAGTGGTGGACAAGTCGCTGATAAAGGAACAATTGAAACAGAATCTGGTAAAGCCATGGTAACAGATGTTCAAAAAGGTCCTAATGGTCAACATCTTCATCAAGTTGAAGTTGAAGAAGGAAATTTAGCAGTTCAGCAACTAGCTAATGCAACAGTTATTAGAAATGAGCGACAACAAACAATTAAGAACCACTCAGCCACTCACTTGTTACATCAAGCTTTAAAAGATGTTTTAGGGGACCACGTCAACCAGGCTGGCTCATTAGTTGCACCTGACCGTTTGCGTTTTGATTTCACGCATTTCAACGCAGTTACCGAAGAAGAAATAAATGAAATTGAAACCATTGTTAATCAGAAGGTTTGGGCATCGATTCCAGTTACAGTTGAACATAAAACCTTAGAAGAAGCTAAAGAGATGGGGGCTATGGCTCTATTTGATGAAAAATATGGTGAGAGTGTAAGAGTTGTTTCTATTGGCGATTATAGTATTGAACTGTGCGGTGGCTGTCATGTGATGAACACAGCTGAAATTGGTTTATTTAAAATCGTACAAGAAACAGGTATCGGTGCAGGAACCAGAAGAATTGAAGCATATACTGGCCCTAGCGCTTATGAATATTACCAAGGTCGCGAACAATTATTAATCGATTCTGCCAATTTGCTTAAAACCACACCTGAGCAAGTGACGAATCGAATTGAGTCCTTATTTGAAGAAATTAAAGGCTTACAAAGAGAAAACGATTCCTTATCAGCTAAACTTGCTAATTACGAATCCGCCAATATTTTAGATCAACTAGAAACTATTGATGGGGTCCCATTATTGGCTCAAAAAGTTTCTGTTAGTGATATGAATGCGTTAAGAAATATGGTAGATGAACTTAAGCAAAAATTGAATTCAGGTATTATATTGTTAGCTATGGAGAATGATGGTAAGGTACAATTAGCTTCAGGCGTATCAAAGGATTTAAATGAAAAAGGTTTTCATGCTGGTCATCTAATCAAAGAAGCTGCTATTCGTTGTGGCGGTGGTGGCGGTGGCCGTCCTGATATGGCACAAGCAGGAGGGAAACAGCCAGAAAATATTGATGCAGCATTAGCTTCTGCAAAAGAATATATTAAAACTGTTTTAACTTCATAGCTTTTACGTTTATAATGATGTTAAAGTGGTATGAGGGGGATTTATTGATGACAAATGATCACACAATGAAATTTCAGTTTTCAGACGACTCTCAAGAGCAGTTAGTTAATGAAATACTGCATACAGTTTATCAGTCACTAGAAGAGAAAGGTTATAACCCAATTAACCAGATTGTCGGTTATTTACTATCGGGTGACCCTGCTTATATCCCTCGTCATAATGATGCACGAAACTTAATTACAAGAGTCGAAAGAGACGAAATTATCGAAGAGGTCGTTAAATATTATTTGAAAGCGAATAAAGAGGAACATAGATGAAAATATTAGGATTAGATGTTGGTCAAAAAACTATAGGTGTAGCTATTTCAGATGCACTTCATTTTACTGCTCAAGGGATTGAAACGATTAAGTGGGATGAAGAAGATTATTCTACGATCAATAATCGTTTTGCCGAATTAATTTCCCAATATGAAGTGAGTAAGATTGTCGTTGGTTTGCCTAAAAATATGAATGGAACAATTGGTGAGCGTGGAGAGGCATCAGAAAGATTTGCGCAATACTTAGAGGAGCAATTTGAATTACCAGTCGTCCTATGGGATGAACGGTTAACAACTATGGCTGCTGAGCGAGTCTTAATTGATGCTGATATGAGTCGTAAGAAACGCAAGAAGGTTATTGATAAGATGGCGGCGGTCATGATTTTACAAAGTTACCTTGATGCAAAACGGTAAAGGAGGGGTTACCATGAGTGAAAAAGAACGAATTATCATCCCAGATGAGTCAGGAGAAGAACATTTATTTGATGTTTTATTTACATTTGATGCAGATCATACAGAGAAATCTTACTTAGTAGCTGTCCCTGCTGAACAAGCAGAGGAGGAAGAGGTAGAGGTATTTGCTTTTCGTTATGAAGAGACGAATGAGGACGAAGATGACTTAACACTTTATCAGATTGATACAGAAGAAGAGTGGGAAATGGTCGAAGAAATGTTAGCTACCTTCACTGAGGAAGAAGAAATCGAATAATTTGTTGATAGCATCAAATAGGGGACTGTTCCAAAGTCATGAAAGGTGACGGATTGGAACGGTCCTCTTTTCTTTTGGTCGACTTTCCTAAATAATTTATAGGTAAAGATAGAAAATTATCGAATTTTATTTTATACTTTAAAATGGTAGCTGAATTGGTTAAGAATAGGGGGATGTACGTTGCCATCCAACGAACATAACGATCAAATGAAACAAGAACGAATTAAAGAGGCTAGCTTAGCAAGAAAGATTATTCTCATTGTATTATTAGTATTTATAATCCTAATATCAATAGGTGGATATTCTGTTTACAATTATATCAAAACAGGTTTAAGCCCGGTTGACCCTGAAGACAATGAAATTATAAATGTTGAAATTCCAATGGGCTCAGGTGTAGGTGATATTGGAGAAATACTGGAGGAGAATGAAGTAATTAGCAACGGTAGTATTTTTCGTTACTATGTTGCTTTTAAAAATGAGTCTGGTTTCCAAGCTGGTGAGTATCAGTTTTCAAAAAGTATGGAAATAGATGAAATTATCGAGTCATTAAAAACGGGTGTTATTTTAGTTGATCCACTATTTACGGTGACTATACCAGAAGGATCTAATATTGAAACAATCGCTGAAATTATTGGAGAGAACACATCTGTTGATGAGGATGAATTTTTAGACCATATGACTGATGAAGAATATATTGAGTCCTTAATTGAGCTTTATCCAAATCTATTGTCAAAAGATATTTTAGATGAAGATATCCGTTATCCTCTAGAAGGGTATTTATACGCGATCACTTACCCATTCTATAGTGAGGATCAAACGGTAAATGAAATAGTTGAAATGATGCTACAACAAACACAAAATCAAATTTATGCTTACATTGATCAAATGACTGAGCAAGGGCTTTCCATCCATGAAGCGATAACAATGGCCTCTCTGATAGAAATGGAGGCTGTTGAAGAAGAGGATCGTCATATGATCTCAGGTGTGTTTTATAATCGCATAGAAGAGAACATGCCTTTACAAACAGATCCGACAGTACTATATGCAATGGGAGAGCATAAGGATCGGGTGTTATGGGATGATTTGGAGTATGAACATCCGTTTAACACATATCTCAATGAAGGGTTACCACCTGGCCCAATCTCTAACATCCATCAGAATGCTATGGAAGCAGCCCTATACCCAACAGAGCATGATTATTTGTATTTTGTGGCTTCATATGAAGGTGACGTTCATTATGCTGAAACTTATGCAGAGCATGAAGAGAACATTGAGGAGTACCGCCCATCTAGGGAGGAATAATTAACAATTGAACAAGAATAGAGGGGGTGCGTAAATCATTCGCATTCCCATCTTTTTTTGTGGTAGAATGACCTCGTTATAAAGGTTGTTTATCATAGGAACCATAAAGGAGTATCATCATGGAGCAAACCAAACAGTATATTCAATCGTTATACAAAGATCAGGACGAATTATTAACTGAGATGGAGCAATATGCCGCCAACCAACAAGTACCGATTATGGAGAAGGACGGAATCGAGTTTTTAAAACAAATTATCCGGATTCATAGGCCTAAGAAAATTATAGAAATTGGAGCGGCTATAGGTTATTCAGCGATTCAAATGGCTAAAAGTGATTCGAATGTGATCATACAGACTGTTGAACGTGATGAGAAACGTTATCATGATGCAATAAGCTTTGTAAAAAAAGCCAACCTTGACCATCGAATTGAAGTGAATTATAACGATGCAGTAGTATGGTTAGAAGAAACAAAACCATCATCTGTTGACCTTGTTTTTATTGACGCAGCAAAAGGTGAATATCAAAAATATGTTGAAGTGGTTCATCCGTTTCTTAAGTCTGGGGGATTAATCATCGTTGACAATGTCCTGTTCAAAGGATATGTTTCTAAAGCAGTACAGGAAAATAAACGATGGGTTAAAATAGGTGAGAAAATAGCCACTTTTAATGAATGGTTATTTAGCCATCCACAGTATGAAACGACGATGATCGAAACTGGTGATGGTATAGCAATTGCTTTGAAGAAATAATTGAATAGTTTACTTAGATTAAGCATAATGGGAAGGGAGTAGTCATAAATTGAATGACAAACCAATCATCATTGGAGTGGCTGGTGGGACAGGCTCAGGCAAAACAACAGTCACAAGAAGTATTTGTGATCAATTTCAAAATACTTCAATACTAATGATCGAACAAGACTCTTACTACAAAGATCAATCTCATCTACCTTTTGAAGAAAGGTTAGGAACAAATTATGATCATCCTTTAGCGTTTGATAACGATTTATTAATTGACCATTTGAAAAAATTGTCTAACCGGCAAACGATTAAAAAACCGGTTTATAATTATGAATTGCATACGCGATCTAATGAATCAATTTTAGTAGAACCAAAAGATGTTATCATTTTAGAAGGAATTTTAGTGTTAGAGGACGAAAGATTACGTAATATGATGGATATAAAAGTTTTTGTTGATACGGATGCCGATATACGTATCATTAGACGAATGATGCGTGATATCAAGGAAAGAGGCAGAACGTTAGAATCTGTCATGGAACAATATATTAATGTGGTGCGCCCTATGCATTTACAATTTGTTGAACCTGCCAAAAGGTATGCTGATATCATTATTCCAGAAGGTGGACAGAATCACGTCGCAATTGATTTGCTTTCTACGAAAATTAAAAGTATCATTGAGAAAAAACAAATCTGAATGAAAATGTAGAAACTTATAGCATAACATACAGAGATCAATAAAGGAGTGTATAAGTCATGGCAGAAGAAAAAAGCTACTATATGACTGAAGAGGGGAAACAGAAATTACAAGACGAATTAGAGGAGTTAAAAACCGTTAGACGTCCTGAGGTAGTTGAACGGATTAAAGTTGCCAGAAGTTTTGGAGATCTATCCGAAAACTCTGAGTATGACGCAGCGAAAGATGAGCAAGCTTTTGTTGAGTCACGCATCTCTCAACTAGAAAACATGATTCGCTACGCGGTTATTATTGAGAATGATGAAGACAATAATGAAGTGGTTCAGCTTGGTAAAACAGTCAAATTTGTTGAACTTCCAGAAGGTGATGAAGAAGAATATCAAATTGTTGGTAGTGCAGAAGCTGATCCTTTTGAAGGAAGAATCTCAAATGATTCACCTATGGCCAAAAGCTTGTTAGGTAAAAAGGTTGGCGATAAAGTCATGGTTCAAACACCAGGTGGGGAATTTGAAGTTGAGATTGTTGAAGTTAAGTAACCCGTTTAAGGATTAATCCTACACAACAAAGTGTAGGATTTTTCTAAAGACAGGTATAATGGTTATGTAAAGGGGGAGACGAATGGATCATCAATCACCAGATATTAGCCGTTCTGAGCGTTACGAGAAACGTCGTAAAAGTACTAGGACTATCAATTATTTAATCTGGTTAATCGTTTTGTTACTCTTAGGTTTAATAGTCATTTGGTTTTTTGGTGGGGACGATGAAAATCAAGATCAATTAAATGAGGAATCTGCTCAATCTGAAGAGTCTGCTAGTGATGAAGAAAATAGTGACGAAGAAGATGGAGATCAAAAGACACCTAATGAACAAACTGAAGGTGATCAAGAGGACTCAAATGATCAAGAGGAAAGCGCAGAGGAAACTGGAACTGAATCTACTTCAGATTCAGATGATGAGAATGTCATTCGTGTCCTCGAGCAAGATTGGCAGCCAATTGGCACTGAACAAGAAGAACCTCATGTGATTGATTTAACCGAAGAATCACAAGATCGCCAGGAAATGGAACAAGCTATTCAGTACGCAACAGGTTTAGAAGAGGATAATATTATTTACTGGTGGTTGGAAAGTGGTGGTGTTCCCGATCGAATTATTGGAACAGTAACAGATCTTGAGCAAAACGATATTTATCGTGTCTATTTAAATTGGGTTGAAGATGAAGGATGGCAACCACAAAAAGTAGAAGAATTATACGTTAACGATAAACACCCAGATTTTGATGAAGAAGAGTTAGAAGATGATAATCATGGCTACGAAGAGTAGAATCTAAACGAAAGGTCGATCAACTATGAAATACGGTATTATTGGTGCAATGGAAGAAGAACTAGAATGGTTAAAATCTCAAGTGGATATTAAAAATGAAATTACAGTCGCGAACTGTAGGTTTTATGAGGGTACTTATGCCGGTGAGGATGTTGTCTTATTACAATCAGGTATAGGTAAAGTTAATGCTGCTCTATCGACAACGATTTTGCATGAGCAATTTCAGCCTGATTATGTTATAAACACGGGTTCATCAGGGGGAACAGATCCAGAATTAGATGTAGGTGACATTGTCATTGGTGAACAGACAGTCCATCATGATGCCGATGCTACGGGTTTTGGTTATAAGTACGGTCAAATTCCACAAATGCCAGAAACTTATCATTCAAATGAAGAACTGATCAAGAGAGCTGAAGAGGTCAAAGGGGTCTTGCCTGATGATGTTAAGGTTATTAAAGGTTTGATAGGTACAGGAGATTCCTTTATGTCAGACCTCGACCGAGTGGAACAGGTGAAGCAGCTATTACCAGGAGTTAAAGCGTTAGAAATGGAGGCAGTATCTATTGCGCAGGTTTGCTATCAATATGGTACACCGTGCTTAATTATAAGGTCTTTATCAGATATAGCAGGAAAAGAATCTAATATCTCATTTGAACAGTACCTCGAGCGTGCAGCTAAAAACAGCGCGAATTTTATTCTAAATATACTCAAATAAAAACCACAGCTACTTCCTTATTTAATGTGAGGAGTAGCTGTGGTTTTTAAGAATAATTTGAGCCTACTATTTAGTGAACTGTGTTAAGTTGAAGTTAAGAAACTAATTGTATTTATCTGGTTGTATAGACATAATAACCACCAAGAATAAGCAGTAGCAATAACGTTACAATCAATAAACCGAAATCGAAACCACCAGAGTCATACGGAGGGTAAGGAGGGTAGTAGGGATAATAAGGTTGACCGTAATACATATCTTCCACTCCTTTTTTAAGACCTTTCATATGATTAATTTATGATGGAGTGGGTGAATGCGGTTATGGTACCTGCCTAATTATAGGACTGATTTTCTCTTTTTTTCTTCTTTTTTTCCTCATCACGATAAAAAGCGTGAAACATCTTCATTAAAGCACGCTTCTCAATTCTAGAAACATAACTACGAGAAATATTTAATGATTTGGCTATTTCACGTTGTGTAAATTCTTTTTGGTTACCTAGGCCATACCTTTTAGTAATCACTTCTCTTTCTCGTTCATCTAATAAATGGATATACTTAAAAATTTGTTCAATTTCTAAAGCTGTTTGGATTTTTTCAGTCAGATCGGGTTGGTCAGATTTCAGAACATCAATCAGACTAATTTCATTGCCTTCTTTATCATGCCCTATTGGGTCCTGCAAAGAAACATCCTTATTACTCTTTTTAGAGGAGCGTAGAAACATCAGGATTTCGTTGTCTATGCATCTTGCGACATATGTAGCTAGTTTAGTACCCTTATCAAGAGAAAAGCTCTCTACGCCCTTTATTAAGCCAATAGTGCCGATTGATATTAAGTCTTCCTGATCTTCCTTGTTTTGTTCGTACTTTTTGGCGATATGGGCGACTAAACGCAAGTTGTGTTCGATTAACTTATTCCTTGCTTCGACATCTCCGTGCTGCCATCGTTCTAGATAATGCTGTTCTTCTTCTGGGGATAAAGGTTGTGGAAATGCGTTGCCTTTAACATAAGCAACGAAAAAATAGGGATTCTGAAAGAGGAGTGAAAGTAATTTTAGAATACTTAACATGTCATCAACTCCACCTTATCTAGGTTGTAGACTTATACTTAAATTGTATGGTGGAGATTGGGTTTCTGTGCGTGTTCAATGGTGATTTTTTATAAAATAATTATGTCATAAATAAAAAGCTGCCTTAAGCTTGCCTGAGATCAGCAACTTTGAAGGCAGCAATTAATTATTTTAGTTCATTTTTTAGGTGATCTTTCTTTGTTTGATGCCATAACTCAACACCAGAGTTATACGCAGCGCGAGAGATCATGTGACCACTGATAGGAGCGGTAATTAAGACGAAGAAGATTCCTAACAATAACTTGCCACTAACAATCCCGACATCTACAAATAAATAGACAAATGCACCTAGAAGTATACCTGCTACTCCTAAAGTTGCGGCTTTCGTGGCTGCGTGTAACCGTGAATAGACATCTGGGAAACGCAAGATGCCTAATGAACCAGAAAGGGTAAAAAATGCTCCAAGTAATAATAGTACACTAACGATTATATCGATCAATGATAACACCCTTTTCTAAGAATTTCGCAATCGCTATTGTCCCGATAAATAAAAGAATACCGATTAATAGTACAACATCATTTAATTTATCGGTCCCAAGATTGATCGCTTGTAGGCCAACCAACGCCATCATATTAATACCAATTGAATCCAACGCTACAGCGCGGTCAGGATTAGTTGGGCCAACGATCACACGATAAACAAGAATAACAATTGAAATTGCGACAACGATAAAGCAAATCGGTAAAACCAATTCCAACATAGAGGAGCCAAATTCATCTAGCATTTAACGTGTCACCTCCATGATTGCTTTCTCGAATGTTTCTTTGATCTCATTAATAGACGATTCTACGTCTGGTAGGTCCATAGCATGAATGTAAATTTTAGAGTTGTCATCAGCTACAGCTACAGATAAGGTTCCAGGTGTAAGAGAAATTAGATTGGCTAATAAAGCAATCTCCCAATTACTTTTTAATTCAATTGGTAATGCAAAAATTCCCGGCTCAATATCCAACGTAGGCTTGTATGCTAATTTGACAATACTAATACTAGATAAGACAAGCTCACGTAAAAATAATAAACACATTTTGACTGTTCTGTACAACCTTGTCATATAGTATATATCAGGTACAAATCGTCTTAAGAAGAAGAGTAGGACTATCCCGATTAAATAACCAGTGAAAAATGACAAAAATGTATATGTTTCTTGAAGAAACATCCACATTAAGGCTATGAGTACATTAAAGATAATCTGAATGGCCATAATAACATTACTCCTTTAAAACAGTACTGATATATTCAGTTCTGTCTAGTAACATATTTGCAATCGCTTCGATATGAGGATAAACCGACTCAGCAGCGATCCCTAAATAAACTGATATACTTAATAGTACTAAACCAGGGATGGTCAAGTTTCTTACTCGCTTACGATTATCTGAAATACCTTCCATCAATTCTCCCCAGAAGCCCCGTATAAAAATGCGCATCATAGAAAACAAGATAAGTAAACTTGAAACTAAAGCGACAATCACGAGTAAAAATTCTTCCTGATCAAGCCCACCCTGTAATAATAGAAGCTTTCCAATAAAACCACTAAAAGGTGGAACTCCAGCAAGTACTAATGATGCGATGAAGAAAAGCCAACCTAATAACGGGTATTTCTGAATGACGCCGGTCATCTTCGTTAAGTCTTTAGTACCCGCAGCTACTATTAGAGCACCTATGAAGAAAAAGAGAGCTCCCTTAATTACCATATCGTGCATTAAATAATAAACAGATCCTGCTATAGCGGTTTCGGTAAACAAACCGACACCCATTAACATAAAACCGATTGCTGGAATAATGTTATAAGTAATAATTAACTTTACATTATTCGTGGATAATGCCCCAATCACTCCGAAGAGCATCGTTAACATGGCTAACCAAATAAAAATTTGGTGAGTAACGCCAGTATCGTGCACGAAAATAAGTGTGAATACACGTAGGATAGAGTAAATACCTACTTTAGTTAATAAGGCACCAAATAATGCGGACACAACCGGATTTGGTACAACATATGAGTTTGGTAACCAATAATAGAGTGGAAATATCGCTGCCTTAACAGCAAAAACAAAGAACAATACAATAGCTACTGTGGTTAAAATCCCTTGTTCTTCAATTTCCCCAACTCGCTCAGCTAAATGAGCGAGGTTGACGGTTCCAGTAATGGCGTAGATAAAAGCCACAGACGTAACGAAAAGCATGGAAGAAAATAGATTAAATAGGACATATTTAAATGATTCTCTTAATTGTATCTTTCCGTTACCAAGTACAATTAATCCGTAGGAAGCCATTAATAATACTTCAAAGAACACGAACAAGTTAAAAAGGTCACCCGTCATAAATGCACCTGATACACCTGATATCAATAAGAAATAGAACGTGTAGAAATAAAACTTTTCTTGTTGTTCCTCTAAAGCAGAAGGTGCATAGAAAATGGCAGCTGTACCAACGATCGAACTTGTTAACACCAATAACATGGATAAGGAATCACCTACAATGGAGATTCCAAATGGTGCATCCCACCCCCCCGACTGCATCACAACTGTTTCATTCGTGAAAACATACCAGGCGAGATAGGCAGCAACAGCTGTTAATAAGACTGAAGTTATTTGCGAAAATTTACGTGCGATATTTAACTTTTTTGGAAAGAACGCTACGATCACACTTGCCACGAGTGGTAGGATGATTGGTAAAACGATTAAGTTATTCATGTTCACTACCTCGCAATTCTTCCATATTATCTGTCTTGTTTAACGTATAAGTACGGTAAGCAAGGACGAGTAAGAAACTCGTCACTCCAAAGCTAATAACAATAGCTGTTAATATTAGCGCTTGTGGCAGTGGATCAGTATATTGTGTCACACCATCTACCACCAATGGTGGGGCACCTCGTTTAAGTTGAGACATAGTCAATAAAAAGAGGTGTGCACCATGAGATACTAGCACGGTTCCTATAACAATTCTTAATAACTGTTTTTGTAACAAGTTATAGATTCCGGTAGCAAATAAAATTGACGCTAACACGGTCATAATAATCTCCATTTATTTCGCCCCCTTATTTCGGCGAAGTTTAATCATAGCATAGACAGCTAAAGCCGCTCCAAATAACACAGCTACTTCAAATAGGGTATCAATTCCCCGGAAGTCGACTAAGATAACGTTAACCATATTATCGCCCCCACCTAATGGGTAGCTGTTTTCAATAAAGAAGTCTGAAATTGGATCAAAAGCGCGACTATTATAGGCACTTATACCAACAACCATCATTAATAAGCCAAATCCAACTGAAATGGCAACATTGATGCCCTTTTGGAATAATGGTGCTTTTGTTTTACTGAGATTTGGTAAGTGATAGAAACAAAGCATAAACAATGCAACCGTAACTGTTTCAACAATTAGTTGTGTTAATGCTAAGTCAGGTGCTCGGTAAAGCACGAATAGTATGGATAAACCATACCCAACAACACCAACCGTTAAGATGACGGCTATTCTGTTATGTGTAAAGATAGTTGCAATAGCTGCAAAAGCAATAAATAAGGCTACAATTACCTCCGTAACTGTTATAGGCGCTACGTCTGTAACTTCCAAATTGATTCCACCTGTTTGAACAAGCACTCCACTCGTAATGACAAAGATCGCCGTTAATAAGAGCACCATATAAAGTCTTAATGAGCCAGTCATATAAGATGTCGTGATCCTATTAGAGGTGGATTCTATCTTTTCTACTAACCAGTCATAAATCCTATTAAAGCTTAGTTTACCTGGTAAGATAGAGTAAACGCCTTCCCATTTGTGTTTTGTTAAATATAAAGCAACGCCTAACACGACAACTGCTAAAGACATATAGAATGCCGGAACTAAACCGTGCCAGAAATAAATGGATTTATTGATTTCCTCACCAAAAACAGCATCTGCTGCATGCGTAATGAGTGATTGGTTAAACACCTCAGGTATTAGGCCAATAAGAATAACTCCTAATACTAATAAGAATGGTGGCAGAAGCATCATTTTTGGTGCTTCATGTGGTTTCTGAGGTAGTTCTTCTTCACGATATTTACCTCTAAATGTCCCAAAGAACAAGTACATAGAATAAACGAATGTAAAGATACTACCAACGACCGCTAATACAGGTATAGCAGCAACTAAGAACTGACCGAATGGTCCAGCTGCTTGATTAAGCAAGGTCGCCTCAAAGAACATTTCTTTACTGTAAAACCCATTTAAAAACGGCAATGGCACCCCTGCCATAGAGAATGTACCAAAGATGGCTAATGTACCCGAAATTGGCATTAGAGTGAATAACCCACCAAGTTTTCGAATGTCTCTAGTACCAGTTTCATGATCGACAATACCAGCAATCATAAACAAACTACCTTTAAACGTTGCGTGATTTAGAATATGGAAAACTGCAGCGAATAAGGCTACATCGGTACCAAAGCCTAACATAGCCATGATCATTCCCAATTGACTGATGGTTGAATAGGCAAGAATTCCTTTTAAATCGGTTTGTCTGACTGCCATATAGGAGGCCCATGCAAGCGTGACAATACCAAATAAGCTAACCACGACAAAGAAGTTTGGTTCCCCAGCAAATATAGGAGAAAAACGAGCAATTAAATAGATCCCGGCCTTAACCATCGTGGCTGAGTGTAGATAAGCACTAACTGGAGTTGGTGCTTCCATAGCATCAGGCAACCAAATATGGAATGGGAACTGTGCAGATTTAGTGAACGCACCTAGTAATAAAAAGACCAGAATAAGTGGGAAATAAGGGCTATCCAAAATAACTTCTGATTGTGCAACCATCTCACGTATACTAGTGGTTCCTGTAACGATATTTAGTAGGATTAATCCCCCTAGTAAACTAAACCCACCGAAAACAGTGATTAACATCGATTTAAGAGCACCGTATCGTGAACGCTCACGGTAATGCCAGTATCCGATTAGTAAAAATGATGAAATAGATGTCATTTCCCAAAATGTGTAAAGAACATACACATTATCAGATAACACAACACCTAACATAGCACTCATAAAAATATAGAGGTATGTATAAAAATGGCCAAGCTGCTCTTTATGATTTAAGTAGTAAATGGAATAAAGAACAACTAACATACCAATTCCACTAATTAGTAGTGAAAAAAGTAAACTTAACCCATCAAGATAAAAACTCAAAGAGATATTGAGTGATGGGATCCAATCAACAGACATGGACTGTGGTTCGAAATTAGGTCCAACAAACTGAAGAAAGTAGATAAAGATTGCTAAAGGTACAGGAAGAATTAGCCAACCTGTATGTACTCGATCCTTCCATCGACTTAAGAAAGGTATAAGTACTGCGAATAATAATGGGGCAAAAACTGCATAAATCATACCGATTTTTCATCCTTTCGAAAACTAAGCCACATAATACAGTAACATTATAACGATATTATATGTCTTTTGAAAAGCAAAACTATCTAAATAAAAGCATAAAAAAACTGACACAACAATATGTGTCAGTGCCTATATATATAGGAAAAAACCAAGACATTAAGAAGTTTCTTTCAAATGATCAGCCAGCCCTCTTTTTTTCAATTCTTTTTCGATCAAAGCAATGAAATCATCATTTAGATCTAATGCTTTTGCCTTTTTGTACGATTCGATTAACAGTTGATCTGATAAGGTTTCCATATGTCGTTAAGCCCTCTTGGCTCGCACCCCCCAAACGATTCACTTTCAAATTTGAATCTATAATACCACTACCGGTTCAGTTACTCAACTTTGTTGCCTTGTGTGTAACCTGTGCATAACTTGTTGATATTCATTAGTAAAAATGTATCAAACCTCGACAGATAGCTATATTAGTTGTGTGTAAAGTTATCCACAATGAAGAATAATATCGTTAATTGTCGAACGAAAATTAGTCCATTTTAAGAATTTTAATATCCTTCTAAGCATAATATGGTGGATTTACCCCTTGAACAAAGACTAGAAAACACCAAATATCTTTTGAAACATTTGAATCGATTGTTTATGATGTAATATAGTGAGAAAGAATTAGAGGTGAATCAATTGTTAAGGAAATTTTTACCTAATGATCATGTTGAGACTGTCGTGGATATTACTCCAGAAAGTTTATTAGAAAAAGGCATTAAAGGTGTTATTACCGACTTAGATAACACATTAGTGGCATGGGACCAACCTGATGCAACACCTGAAATTGCTAATTGGTTTAAAGATCTAAAACGAGCTGGAATCAAAGTGACCATTATGTCGAACAACAGTGAGGACCGTGTGTCAGCTTTTTCAGAACCATTAGATATATCATTTATTCCTAAGGCGAGAAAGCCACTAGGAAATGCTTTTCGAAAAGCAAAGCGTCAAATGGATCTAAATAATGATGAGATCGTAGTGGTTGGCGATCAACTTTTGACTGACGTTTTAGGAGGAAATCGTGCCAAATTCCATACGATTTTGGTTGTACCAGTTGTAGAAACAGATGGGTTTTTTACTCGATTTAACCGTAGAGTCGAACGAAGAATTATGGAACACTTTAGAAAAAAAGGTCAGTTATATTGGGAGGATTAATATGGAAGTTATTTATTGTCAAGGGTGTGGTGTTGAAATCCAAACCGAAGACGAAAAACAGCTAGGTTACGCTCCTCCATCAGCGTTACAACGAGATGATGTGATCTGTAAGAGATGTTTTCGTCTTAAGAATTATAATGAAGTCCAGGATGTAGATTTAACTGATGAAGACTTTTTAAATATGCTGCATGAGATAGGTAATCATGATGGATTAGTTGTTAATGTTGTCGATTTATTTGATGTACATGGCAGTTTTGTTAAAGGGTTAAATCGATTTGCAGGGAAAAATGATGTCGTCTTAGTAGGAAATAAAGTTGATCTCTTACCTAAGTCGACAAACTTAAATAAAATTAAACATTGGATGCGTAAGGTTGCTAATGAATTTGGTCTCAAGGTAAAAGAGATTTATCTAGTTAGTTCAGTAAAAGGAACAGGTATGGAGGAAACCGCCTTTGAGTTAGAACGCATTCGCCAAGGCAAGGATATTTTTGTCGTCGGTTGTACCAATGTGGGAAAATCTACATTTATTAACTATTTAATAAATAAATCTTCCCCCAAGGATCAAGTTATTACAACGTCTTATTTTCCTGGTACCACCTTAGGTTTTATAGACATTCCATTAGATGATACGTCCTCTATGATCGATACGCCTGGAATTATCAATCACCATCAAATGGCACATTATCTATCACGATCTGATTTAAAGCTGGTTACACCTAAAAAGGAAGTAAAACCAAAAGTTTATCAGTTAGAGTCTGCACAAACATTATTTATTGGTGGACTAGCCCGACTTGATATTGACAAAGCCGATCAGCAAAAAGGGTATATTTGTTACTTTTCAAATGATTTGAATGTTCATCGGACAAAGACTGAAAATGCTGATCAACTTTATCAAAACCATCTAGGTGACATGTTAGCACCTCCAACAGAAGAAACCTTGACTGAATGGCCTAAACTTGAAGCAAAAACTTTTCAATTAGACGGTCCAAAAAAGGATGTTGTTTTTTCAGGATTAGGTTGGATCACCATCCCTGAAGGTAAGACAACGGTTACAGCTCATGTTCCAAAAGGTGTTAAAGTTATGATACGAGAAGCTATTATTTAAGGAGAAGAGTGTATGTATCGCTTAGCTTTAATTGGAAATCCAGTCAAACAGTCTAAATCACCAGAAATTCATCAACAGTTCTTTGAACAAACAAGCCTCAAAGGAACGTATGAGTTAATACCTGTAGATCAAGTAGAGCTTGAAGGAAAAATTAATTGGTTGAAAGCAGAAGGTTATCATGGTTTTAATGTAACCGTACCTTTTAAAGAGAAAATTATTGAATATCTAGATGAAATAGTTGGCCCTGCGAAAGCGATGCAATCGGTTAATACGGTGAGCATACAAAATAATCGTTTAGTCGGTTATAATACAGATGGAGAAGGGTATGTATTATCTTTAAATGAGGCTTATCCCGACTTTTTAAGTGATGTTAAACATAAACGAATTCTTATTATTGGAGCTGGAGGAGCTGCCAAAGGAATCGCATATCAATTAAATAAGTATGCCTTTCAATCGATTGATATCATCAATCGAACGGCAGAAAAAGCTAGACAAATCAGTAGAAGTTTAAATCATAGCCGAGCTCTTAGTTTAGGGATGGCAAAAGATATTCTAGAACAGTATGATTTAATTATTCAAACAACAAGTGTAGGTATGAGTCCAAATAATCATGAGCAAATCATATCATTACAAGGTGTTAAGCCAAATGCAATTGCAAGTGACATTATCTATAAGCCAAAATGGACCTCTTTTTTACAAGATGCCGAGCAAAGAGGATGCCGAATTTTATTTGGTGAATCAATGCTACTGTACCAAGCTGCAAAAGCATTTCAAATATGGACGGGACAAGAAATAAAGGATTTCGTCAATTAATTAGGAGGATGAATGTTGTTAACTGGGAAACAAAAACGTTATTTAAGAAAAGAAGCTCATCATCTTACCCCTATTTTTCAAATTGGAAAAAGTGGTGTTAGTAAGAATATGATCGATCAAATAGATGATGTTTTAGAAAAACGAGAACTCATTAAAGTAAGTGTTTTACAAAATAATTTTGAGGACAAACACGAGCTTGCTGAACAAATCGCTAAAGGTACCGATGCCCATATTGTTCAAGTTATTGGAAACATAATTGTTTTATACCGAGAATCAGCTGAGCATAAGCAGTTGGATTTACCATAAGGCGGGTTGTAACATGAGTAGAATTGGTTTGTTTGGCGGAACGTTTGACCCACCTCATATTGGTCATGTATCTATCTGTCAAACGGTAATCAAAGAGCTAAAATTAGACGAGGTTTGGTTAATTCCTACTTATCAACCACCACATAAAGAAGATGCTAAAGCTTCATTTCAAGATCGATATGAAATGTTGAAATTACTCTTTCAAGATCATTCAAATATTCATATTTCTACAATTGAACAAGAGAGAAAAGGTGTCTCTTATACACTTGATACCGTTCGTCAGTTAAAAGAGCAATTTCCGGATAATGATTTTTATTTTATTATTGGTGGGGACATGGTTGAATACTTGCCCAAGTGGCATCGTATTAATGAGTTAAAAGAATTAGTTCAATTCGTAGGGGTTAGTCGAGAAGGTTATGGCTTTTCAGACCCTGATGTTTTGAAGGTTGAGATGGAGGAGGTATTAGTCTCCTCAACTGAAATCCGCCAACAGCTCTTTCAGAATAAGGATCCAATAGGGCTTCCGGATGATGTTTTAAATTATATAAAGGAGAATCATTTATATGCACGTTGAAGAAGCCTTGAAACATGCTAAACAAGTATTACCACAAAAACGTTATGAGCATGTAGAAAGGGTAACAGAGACTGCCCTAGATTTAGCGAGGCACTATGGTGCTGATCCATATCAGGTAGGTATTGCTGCTGCTATGCATGATTATGCTAAGCATATGGAGAAAGATTTATTAAAGAAATGGATCCTGAGCTATACCGATCTTCCCAAAGATTTGCTTAATTACCATCATGAATTATGGCATGGACCAGTAGGAGCAAAAATGATTGAGCATTTATTTTTAATTAAGGATTCGGAAATAATAAACTCAATCCGCTACCACACAACTGGTAGACATGGGATGACATTAGTTGAAAAAATTATTTTTTTAGCGGATTATATTGAGCCAGGAAGACAATTTGATGCCGTACACGAGGCTAGGAAGCTAGTGGATATTGATTTAAATCGTGCTTGTCAATATGCATTAAAACAATCCATTATATTTTTAATGAGTAAGGGCCAGCCTATTTACCCAGACACATTCCAAGCATATAATAATTTAACAAAAGAGATTCAACAACTTAATGGAGGTTTTTAATCAAATGGATAGTCATAAATTATTACAATTAGCAGCGCAAGCTTGTGATGATAAACGTGCCGAAGATCTCGTTGCTTTAGATATGCGTGAGTTATCATTAATTGCAGACTACTTTTTAATTTGTCACGGTTCAACTGAACGTCAAGTTGATGCCATTAGTAAAGGGATTAAGGATGTTGTAGAAGAACAAGGCGTTGAAGTAAAGAAAATAGAAGGTAAAGATCAAGCTCGTTGGGTGTTAGTGGATTTAGATGATGTAGTTATTCATATTTTTCACAAGGAAGAAAGAGGCTATTATAATTTAGAAAAATTATGGGGCGATGCAGATACGGTCCCATTGTCAATTTAGGCATTTGAGGGTGAATGATGTATCAACGAATGGCACAAGTATATGACGACTTGATGAAGGATGCCCCATACCAATCATGGGTTGATTTCACAAATAAACAATTAGGTGATCGCTCAACCAACATTCACATATTGGATGCAGGTTGTGGTACTGGTGAAATATCGGTTCGCTTGGCACAGGATGGCTATCAAGTATCAGCTTTTGATCTATCTGAAGACATGATTGAGCTTGCAGAACAGAAACAAAGTCTGTCCTCTTTTTGTGTGAATTTTTTTCAAGCAGATCTTCGTAGTTTTCAGACTTCAGACTTATATGACGTGGTTATTAGTTATTGTGATGTGCTTAATTATTTGACTGAGGAAAACGAGCTGGAACAGGCGTTCAGTCAAGTTTATCAGCATCTAAAAGAAGAGGGTCAATTCATTTTTGACGTTCATAGTGAAAATTATATAAAGTATTTAGTTGATTCGGAGCTTTTTTCTGAAGTTGGTGATGAAATTAGTTATGTATGGTTTTGTGAAGAAAGCCAAAGACCATCCGAAGTCATTCATGATTTAACGTTCTTTGTTAAAGATGATCGAACAACATATTATGAGAGGTTTGATGAGTCCCATATCCAACGTACGTTTCCAGTTGATGTATACCTTTCTTTATTAAAATCAGTCGGCTTTAAGGAAGTAAAAGTGAAAGGTGATTTTAATCATCAACCTTTAAAGGGATATGAGGATACAGATCGTCTGTTTTTCATCTGTCAAAAATAAATAAATGCAACAAAAGAGTTAGTTGGACTAACTGTTTTTGTTGCATTTTTCTTTTTAACCTGTAAAATATAACTATACTTAATAATGTCTTAATTTTTAGTTAATTGAAAGATCCAATCATTAGCGTTGTCTTGTTCATGGTAAAATTTATCATGTGTTGCATTAAATACTTCGGTGAACCCTTTTGGAAGAGCTTTTTCTAAAGCTATCATCCCCTCTCCAGTTATACCACCTTTCACCATCACTTTTTGTTTTAATGAATCTAAATCATAATATTGATCTTCCAGTAATTTCCCGTAACCAATAATCATGCATTCGACTAGCTCTGTAGCTTGCTGTTGATTGATTCCGGTCTTCTCATGGGCATCAGTAATCATTAACTGTAATAAATAGCTGATAAATGCAGGGCCACATGATACTAAATCTGAAGCGATTCTGACGTGTTCTTCTTCAATTTCCACCGGTTCTGAGAAGAGTTTGCAAGTCTGCAACAACAAATGCTTCATTTCCTCAGTTATATTATTTCCAAAAGTTAACAATGTGGTGCCATACATTGCTCGGTTCGTAATACTTGGTATCATTCTTGCTGTTTGACAGCTCAATAATTCCTCAAGGTTAGCTAAGGTAATCGAACTTGTAATAGAGATCACACATTGGTTTTCACTCACTTGTTTCTCTAACTGATTGGCAATCGAGATTATTTCTTTTGGTTTTGTACAAATAAAAATAATATCACAGGATTCGGCTATGGCATCGATGGTTTGAACGACATGGATTCCAGGGTGATCTTCCTTTAGCTGATAGGCTTTTAAAAAGGTTCGATTATTTACATAAAGGTTTCTTTCATCCACAGCATTACTCGAAATCAGTGCATTCATAATGACGGTTCCCATGTTTCCTGTTCCGATAATTCCCCAATTCATAATGGATCCTCCCTTATAAAACGAACTTACCCTCTACATCTATATGAAGAAAGAAGGTTTAAACGATGAACGTTCCAAAAAAATGGCTAGTTGTTATTATTATTATTTTTATGATAGTGCTAACAGCGATATTACTGTCAAAACCAAAAGAGGAAATTGATTATCAAATTGATGGTTTACATGATTTAGATGATCTTGAGCAATTAGATGAAATCAATGAATTGGAAGAGGAGCCGGAAAAATCGATTTGGATGGTAGATTTAAAAGGGGAAGTTGTTCAGCCCGGGGTATATGAAATTGAACAAGGTAAAAGGGTAGTAGATGTAATCGAGCTTGCGGGAGGCTTTTTGGATTCTGCTGATTTGCATGCAGTTAATTTAGCAGAACATGTATATGATGAAATGGTGATATTCGTTCCTGATCTTCAAAATGAAAATACACAAAATAGTGGGGAGTACCTTCTCTCGGATAGTAAGGTAAGAGTAAATCAAGCTTCACTCTCTGATCTGATGCAGCTTCCTGGTATTGGTGAACAGAAAGCTCGGGATATTATTGATTATCGAGAAGCGCAGGGGCCTTTTTCTAGGCCTGAAGACTTATTGGATGTCAGTGGGATCGGTGAAAAAACTTTAGAAAAATTTTTAGAACAAATAATTGTGCCGTAGTTAGTTTACGTCTTTAAAAGGATTCTATAAAATATGAATAAAAGGAGGATCAAATAATGGAACGAATTTCTTGGGATCAATATTTTATGTCACAAAGTCAATTGCTAGCATTAAGAAGTACGTGCGAAAGGTTATCTGTTGGAGCAACGATCGTTCGAGATAAACGAGTGATTGCAGGTGGATACAATGGGAGTGTATCAGGAGGTGTCCATTGTATAGATGAAGGTTGTAAGGTGGTCGATGGCCATTGTGTTAGAACGATTCATGCTGAAGCGAATGCAATTTTGCAGTGCGCCAAATTCGGGGTTGCGACTGAAGGAGCTGAAATGTATGTGACACATTTTCCGTGCTTAAACTGCTGTAAAACCATTATCCAAAGTGGAATCAAGAAGATTTTTTATGCGTACGACTATAAGAATAGCTCATATGGAATAGAGCTATTGAATGATGCTGGTGTGGAATTTGAAAAGGTCGAACTCGATTATTTACATATCGATACGAATACTAAAGACAAGCTTTATTTTATTTCATCGTTACTTGAGAAGCTTGAAGCTCGTGGGGTCGAAAGTGAAGAATTAAAGGAACTAAGGTTGGAAGCTAATAAATTATTTACATTCGTTGATTAATGCGTGGTCATTGGTACACGATTGTTATTTGTTATTTAGCAGGCTATTTACCAACAGTAATTAGTATTATTTTGTTCATGATTATACTCCTTATTTTCTTAACTTTTAATTCGATTAACCGATTACTGTTGGTGATATCCCTTTTTGCTTTCATTCTCTCCTTCTTCATATCCCCCAAGGTTACAGAATTGACCATGGTTGAAGACTCCCAGGCTTTTAGTGGCCAAGTAAAAGTCACTTCAGTAGAAACCTCAAACAACGACTACCAATATATTTTCAAAATTAAAGGTAGTCAATACTTTCTTCAAGCACGATTTGATCGCTTAAGTCATGATGAGATCTATCCTTTAAAGCATGGGATGGTATGCTCAATGTCAGGTGAACTGACAAGACCTATGGACCCTAGGAATCCCGGACAATTTGATTATCCAGGGTTTTTAAAAAAACAAGGGATTATTGGCATCATGTTTGAGCCTGAAATAAGTGATTGTAATGGTCGTTCTCTACTATCTTATCCCCTAGAAGTACGTGGTCTTTTATTCGATTCTTTAACCTCCCAGTATCGTGAGGAAACAATAACTTGGATTAATGCTCTCATATTCGGTGATCGTTCTTTGTTGGACGATCAAATTATTGAAACATTTCAGTATTGGAATATATCACATTTACTCGCTATATCTGGCTTACATGTAGCATTTTTCTTAGGTTTTTTATATGGTATTTTTCATTACGTTTTAAGGCTGTCAAAAGACCATAGTAAATGGTTAATGCTGATCATCATCCCTTTTTATGTCTTAATAGCTGGGTCTAATCCTCCTGTGGTGCGTGCGGGTATGATGGCCTTTATTTTGGTCATCATAAGTAAATTTCATCGGAAATGGGATACAACAGATGTTATATCATTAGTTTGTCTTATCTTGTTGATTACTAACCCTTATCTTCTCTATCAGCTTTCCTTTCAGTTTTCGTTTCTCGTCACAGTGGCTATTGTCCTCTCTAAGCGAATCATACAAGACGGGAATTGGTTAATGATCTCTCTAAGGATTAGTTTAATCAGTCAGTTGGTCATTTTACCTCTACAATTTATATATTTTCACTTTACTAACGTATTTTCATTTTTAGTTAATCTTTTATTTATCCCATATTATACTTGCTTTGTGATTCCGTATTGTCTAATTCTTCTTTTGACTTCTTGGTTTCCAAACTCCTTTAATCGAGTGTTAGAGGATCTCTTCTTGGTCATCCAAAACTTCACTCATGAACTTCTTATCAACATTGGTGAACCTTCTTTATCCACATGGGTTGTCGGAACACCACATATTATAAGTATCCTCCTGTTTTACGCTCTTTTTGTAGCTATGATGCGATATTGGGATCAACAAAAACTCAATAAAGCTGCTATTTTGGGTACGATGGCTCTATCTGTATTTTTAATCGAACAACTTATTCCACATTTGGATGATACCTATTCCATCACGATGCTTGATGTAGGACAGGCGGAGTCGATTATTATTGAATTACCGAATCGTACCGGTGTATTCATCGTGGATGTAGGTGAAGAGGTTAGTCACTGGACGGATGAAGAGAGGAATAATAATTACCACCATGTCATCAAACCATATTTATGGTCTCAAGGAATTAGCCAAATAGATGGTGTATTTATCAGCCATTTTGATCATGATCATGTAGGTTCGGCCCCTTTATTAGTCGATGATTTTAATCCTCAATATATATTTACTCACCCCTATGTAACCGAATCATCATACTTAGAATCGATAGCGAATAAAAAATTACAGCCATTGTTTGAAGGTGTGTCCTTTGAAATAGGGAAAGCAAAGTTTACGGTTGTTTCTCCTGAGCTGATTAAGGAACCAATCCAGGATGAAAACCAATTGTCTGTAGTTTTTATATTGGACGTTCAAGGTCATCGAACATTATTTACTGGGGATATAGATCAATCTGTAGAAGAAGGGTTGTTAGTATTTGAGTCGCTTCAGGAAGTTGATTTACTAAAGGTTGCACACCACGGAAGTCAAACATCATCCAGTGAGGAATTTCTAAGCGAAATAGCACCTCAACATGGACTTATATCGGTAGGTAGGAATAATATGTACAAACACCCAAATGAAGAAGTGGTTGATCGTTTATTAAAACAGGGGATAGAGTTATGGAGGACTGATCAGAATGGTGCGATAAAAGTTGAAATTCGTAAAGGACAAAGCACAATAAAACCATTTTTGCCATAGATATAAAGTAAAAAGGGACTAAATCATTTAGTCCCTCTGGTGACACGATTTTCATTTAGTTTGCAAAAAGTGTGAAGATCGTACCAATGGCGAAAATTCCAAAGAAGAAAATGAAAGAAAAGCCAAACCCTTTAATGGAATCGACGACATCATTGTTCTTTGATTGCACATCTTTTTCAAATTCGTTCACGACCATCCCTCCTAAATCACATACAGTATAAGTGATTCAACCAAAAAAATCCATTGTTTTTTGCTGAATGTCAAAAAGTTGTAGAAAACAAATTGTTAAGACTTAACAGCCATAAACATACTGATAATACACACAATAAGTATACCACCAAATGTCGCTAAAGACAAAGCTTCCCGGGGGTTTGTTTTTAGCGTTTATATAGATATTGGGGGGGACTTAAAACAGTTCCCCTCTTTACTATGTTTAAACAATTTGCCCCACATTAATTTTTTTATTGTGCTTTCAGCAAAATCAGTATAGGATAGCATCATAAGGGGGAGAGTATTATGCATGCCCAAGAATTTTTACAAAAAAATAATGAAAAGGTATCACCTATTTACCTATTATTCGGTGAGGAACCATTTTTTATACAAAGAGTTAGAGATCAAATATTATCAATGGTTGGCTCCCAATTTAACCAAGAACAAGATGTACAAGCTTATGACATGGAGTCGATTGCCGTCCAAGAAGCTCTTCATGATGCCGAAACGTTTCCTTTTTTTAGTGATCATAAAGTTATTCTGATCAATCGCGCTAGTTTCCTCACGGGTCAAACTAAAAGCGAGGTAGAACATCGATTAGACGACCTTATAGAGTATGTAGAACAACCTGTTGATTTTTCAACAGTTATAATTACGGCACCTTATGAAAAGTTAGATCAAAGGAAGAAGGTTGTCAAAACACTTAAGGCCAATAGCGTTTTGATTGAATGTTCTCCGCCAAATGCACAGGATATGAGGCAAATGACGATTCAGATGGCCAACTCATTAGGACTATCACTGCCGGGTCCTGTTATTGACCTACTGATTGAGCGAGTCGGTGACCATTTAGAAGCATTAACACAAGAATTACATAAATTATCGCTTTATTTCAAGGACTCTGAAGTGAATTTTGAAGCTGCTGAGGAACTGATTAGTACTTATGCTGAAACAAGTACATTTTCATTAATAGATGCAATTGTTGAAAATAATTTAGGAAAATCATTAAATATTCTTAAAGAGCTGAGAAAACAAAATGAGGAACCAATTGCCCTATTAGCGTTATTAACATCACAGATACGGTTGATTTTACAAAGTAAATTACTAAAACATAAAGGATACCAGCAGCAACAGATTGCTAAACAAGTAAAATCACACCCATATGCTGTGAAAATGGCTTTACGTAGAGAGCGATTATTTGATGAGAAACAATTAAAACAGATGATTATAGATGGGACAAAGACCGATGAGAAAATGAAAACAGGAGCCATGGATAAGTGGCTTGCATTGGAGTTGTATTTACAAAGCATTTCCACTAATTATCATAAATAATATAAAAAACGTTCGCAAATGATTAAGCGAACGTTTTTTTATGTTCAAAGGAAATTAGTTTGCGATTTTGCTTACCTGTGACATGAGCTTTCCTTTTTTACGGTCTCCATTGTTTGAATGAAGGATACCACGCTGTACAGCTTTGTCAATTTTACTAATAGCTGTTTTTAATGATTCTTGTGCAGTTGCCACATCATTTTGCTTAACAGCTTCCTCTACACGTTTAACAGCACTACGCATATCAGTACGTACGACCTGATTTTGTGCACGCTTGTCTTGATTAATGCGAATGCGCTTTAGGCCTTGGCGGTTATTTGCCATAATCTTTCACCTCCTGATGAGATTGTCCGTTTCCAATGATTACGTTTCTTGGACAAAAGTATTTTACCAAAGCATCGTAAAGTTTTCAATAGCTGACTGTCAAGATTAATCACTTGTCGTTTAATTTAAAGTAATTTGGAAACGCTAAAGATAGATAGGAGGTATAAAAATGGAAGAGAAATCTTTTCAACCACGAACCGATTTAGCACTTGAAGCAAGGGAGATGTTTGTTGAACAAAATCCCGATAAAAAAGAAGAACTCGATGGAATTATTATTAAGGAATATAAGCATGAAGAAGTTAAATTAACACGTGTGACGATTGATGAACAAGGCAGTGAACGAGTTGGAAAGAATCCAGGTGAGTATATTACGCTTGAATCTCATCGGTTACGTGATTTGGATTATCATTTTGAAAAACAAATCGCTACGATGCTTGGTAATGAATTAGAACGTCTAATCAAAAATCATGATATCCATCCTGATGCAAAATGTATGATGGTCGGATTAGGGAATGATTATGTTACTCCTGATGCATTAGGGCCTCAAACCGTCAATAAAACGTATATAACTTCCCATTTATTTAAATTATATCCTGAATCTGTTGATAAAGGGTACCGTCCTTCAGCAGCGTTCACACCAGGTGTTATGGGCCTAACCGGGATTGAAACTAGTGATACGATATTCGGGGTAGTTAATCAAGTAAAGCCTGACTTTATTGTTGTTATTGACGCTTTAGCTGCTCGGTCAATTGATCGTGTTCATACGACTATTCAATTATCAGATACCGGTATCCATCCCGGTTCAGGAGTCGGTAATGATCGTAAAGAAGTAAGCGAAAAGACACTTGGAATTCCAGTCTTTTCTATTGGCATGCCGACAGTTGTCGATGCGGTGACGATTACGAGCGATACGATTGATTACATCCTTAAGCATTTTGGGAAAGAGTTAAATGAAGGAGATAGAGCAAGTAAGTCATTAACCCCTGCTGGAATGACATTTGGTGAAAGAAGAGAGCTAACTGATGAAGATTTACCTGATGATGAAGTGAAAGAAAAATACTTAGGGGTAGTGGGGGCTTTATCTGTAGATGAGAAGAGACAATTAATTAAAGAAGTGTTAAGCCCAATCGGCCATAACTTAATTGTCACACCAAAAGAAATAGATGAAGTCATTGATCGCATGAGTACAGTTGTTGCATCCGGGATTAACCAAGGGTTACATGCTAAAATTAATCAAGAAAATGCTAAAGATTTTATTGATTAATTGGTTCTACCTTTTCAACTAGCTGAATAAAGTTTTAATAGAACTTTAATAGAAGGGTTGAAAAGGTGAATATGAAAAGACAAATTAATTTCAGGCAATTACGTAAGAACCCAATTGTTTTATTTGTAGTAATTTTCCTATCTTTATGGTTGTTAATCCCATTATTTTCAGTTAAAAACTTCTCAGAAGCATCTACGAACATTCTTCAAGACTGGATGAATGATGTCGATGGTGCTTCTTTTTCTTATTTAATGACAATTGACCAACCAATTATGGATGGTGTTTTAGACGAACAAGAGGAGCCTTTAACATTTGCTAGTGTCATTTTGCCATCGATTACGAGTCTTCCTTATCAGGATCTTCGCATGTTATTTGGACATGAACTACCTAACTTTCCGGGGAAGGATAGCACCATTGCCATTGCCGGTAGTGGAACCAATGTATTTACCGCTTCGGTTGAATCGGCTCCCCCAGAGTATATTTTTGAAGAAGAAGAGCCGGAAGAGGAAGTTGAAGAACCGAAACCCGAGGATAATGATTATTCTGATGAATCGATATTTATCTTTAACTCACATAATAGGGAATCTTTTTTACCTTATATGGAGGATGGAACCACAGCAAACGAAGCGTTTAGTAATGAAAATAACGTCGTTGATTTGAGCTTTACGATACAGGACTTACTTGCTAGTTATGGTATTGAATCGCATGTTGACCAGACTGATCATTACCAGTTGCTTCAACAAAATGATTTAACCTATGGGGATTCATATGATATGGCAAGAAATGTTGTCGAAGAAGTTGCAGCTAATCAAGATGATGTTAAGTATTTTATTGACATCCACCGTGATGCACAACCACATCACATAACAACAACTGAGATTGATGGTGAATCTGTTGCAAAGTTAATGTTCGTTATCGGAGGTAAGCATGAAAACCACGAGGAGAATTTACAACTTGCTGCTAAACTTCACCAGAAGCTAGAAGAAAAATATCCTACCATCAGTCGTGGGGTTGAGGTTAAAGAAGGGCCTGGAACAAATGGTGTGTTTAATCAGGATTTATCAGATAATATGCTTCTCCTTGAAGTAGGTGGAGTTGATAATACCTATGAGGAAATGAATAGAAGTCTGGAAATATTTGCTGAGGTGTTCAGCGAACTATATTTTGAAGAACAAGGCGCGGTTAATCAATAGAAAGGAGATTGGATATGAGGTTGATTGGGTGGTTAGTTGTTATATTTATTGTCTTTCAAATGGGTGTCCAATTTGGTCAAGGTAATGACGAATCAGAAACACCTGTTATCGAGAAAGAAGAGCAAATTGAAGCAGAAATCGAAGAAAAAACTAAAAATCAGGACTCAGACTCCTTTCTAGAGCGTCACGAAGAAGTGATTGCATCTTCAGATGAGGTTCAAGAGGGGCAACAGACAGGTCTATTTTCTGTTGCCTCAGTCCTAGAGTCATATGTCAAACAAATATTCACGTTCTTATTTCATATTTTTTATCGACTTGCAGATACCTTTGGAATCTAAAAAGTTGTCTTTGAATATATTCCAATGACTTAAGAAGTAACTTCATCAATCAGTGTAAATATGACTGTGCTAATATTAATGTAATTGAATAATATTGTTTCTATTGCTATAATCGAGATTATCGAGTTGACGTGATAACAGGAGTGATGAATCTTGACAAACCATAGACAGAAAAATATTCGTAATTTCTCGATTATAGCTCATATCGATCACGGGAAGTCAACCTTGGCTGATCGAATTCTTGAGAAGACTAAAGCACTAACTCAAAGAGAAATGAAAGAACAATTTTTAGACGCAATGGATTTAGAGCGTGAAAGAGGTATAACCATCAAGCTAAATTCAGTGCAGTTAGAGTATGAAGCGAACGATGGAGAGGACTATACGCTCCATTTAATTGATACACCTGGGCATGTCGACTTTACATATGAAGTCTCCCGTAGTTTGGCTGCTTGCGAAGGAGCCATATTAGTAGTGGATGCCGCTCAAGGTATTGAAGCACAAACGTTGGCGAATGTATATTTAGCGCTTGATAATGACCTCGAAATTATCCCAGTCATCAATAAAATTGACCTGCCAAGCGCTGATGTTGACCGTGTTAAAAAAGAGATCGAAGACGTCATCGGAATTGATGCAGAAGACGCTGTTCTTGCATCAGCTAAAGATGGTGTCGGCATTGATGAAATCTTAGAGAGAATTGTCTCTGATATTCCTGCACCCACAGGAGATGTTGAGGAGCCGACTAAAGCATTGATTTTTGATTCGTTATATGATTCCTATCGTGGGGTTATTGCTTACATTTGTGTGAAGGAAGGTTCATTAAAAATCGGTGATAAAATCAAGATGATGCAAACCGATAAGGAATTTGAAATTAATGAACTAGGCGTATTCACCCCAAATCCTGTTGCTAAAGATGAGTTATCAGTGGGAGATGTAGGTTTCCTAACTGCTTCTATAAAAAATGTAAAAGATACAAAAGTCGGGGATACCATTACTCTTGCTAATAATCCTGCGCCACAGCCTTTACCTGGCTACCGACGAATGAATCCGATGGTTTATTGTGGTTTGTTCCCTGTCAGTGCAGATGACTACAACGATTTACGTGAAGCACTAGAGCGTTTAGAATTAAATGACTCTTCATTACAGTATGAGGCAGAAACATCACAGGCGTTAGGCTTTGGATTCCGTTGTGGCTTTTTAGGATTACTTCATATGGAGATTATCCAAGAACGGATTGAGCGTGAATTTGATATTCAACTAATCACAACCGCTCCAAGCGTTATATACGAAGTAGAATTAAACGATGGTGAAACAATTGAGATTGAAAACCCATCTTTAATGCCAGACCGTCAGCAAATTAAAGAAGTACGTGAGCCATTTGTGACAGCCTCTATTATGGTGCCGAATGACTACGTCGGTCCGGTGATGGAAATTTGCCAAAAAAAACGCGGTCAATATTCGGATATGCAATATATGGATGAAAACAGAGTTAACATTGTTTATGATATTCCATTGTCAGAAATCGTCTATGATTTCTTTGATCAATTGAAATCACACACAAAAGGTTACGCTTCTTTTGACTACGAACTGAAAGGGTATAGTCCTTCAGATCTAGTAAAAATGGATATCTTACTAAATGGAGAAACCATTGATGCGTTGTCTTTTATCGTGCATAGAGATTTTGCCTTTCATCGAGGAAAACAAATAGCGGAGAAGTTAAAAAAATTAATTCCACGTCAACAATTTGAAGTGCCGGTACAGGCTGCAATTGGTAACAAAGTCATTGCTCGATCAACAATTAAGGCGATGCGTAAAAATGTCCTTTCCAAATGTTATGGTGGTGACGTTTCCCGTAAGCGTAAGTTACTAGAGAAACAAAAAGAAGGTAAACAACGAATGAAGATGGTTGGGAAAGTAGAAGTACCTCAAGAAGCCTTCATGTCAGTATTAGAAATGGATGATGATCAGAAATAAAAGGTCGGCCGGCATAGGTCTGGCCTTTTGTTTATGATTAATTATGATTTTAAGAGAGTGGGGAAGAAGATGAATGTCACGGCTGTTTATATACACATACCTTTTTGCCATGAGATATGTCACTATTGCGATTTTGCTAAAATGTACTATCACGAAGCAATCGCCGATCAATATTTAGAGTCCCTAAACCAAGAAATGGGGATGTATGTCGAAAATAAACCCATTGCGGTTAGAACCGTATACATTGGTGGGGGCACTCCAACTAGCCTAAACCCTAAGCAGCTTGAACGGTTACTGGAAACCATTTCAACATACATTAATATTGATCAAGTTGAAGAGTTTACAATTGAAGCTAACCCAGGAGAGTTTGTAGAGGATCATGTAAAAGTGATGAAAGCTTATGGAATCAATCGTGTTTCCTTGGGGGTACAAGTATTAGACAACGATTATTTAAAACAACTTAACCGTCACCATACGGTAGAAGATGTTAATCAATCAGTTAAACTTCTACAGGAGTATGACTTAACTAATATTAGTATGGATTTTATCTATTCTTTGCCTGGACAGACGTTAGACCATTTTAAAAACACCTTAAAACAAGCGATCGCTTATGGTCTGCCTCATTATTCTTCGTATGCTTTACAAATCGAACCCAAAACCGTTTTCTATATGCGCTATCAAAAGGGGCAATTGCATAAGCCAGTTGAAGAAGTAGAAGCGAAAATGTTTACAACGTTAATAGATGTAATGGAGGAAAACGGGTTAAGTCATTATGAAATAAGTAACTTTGCTAAACCGGGTTTTGAAAGTCAGCATAACTTAACTTATTGGGCTAATGTGCCATACTATGCCTTTGGTGCCGGGGCTCATGGTTACTTAGATGGATATCGCTATGTCAATTTACGACCAGTTAATCACTATAATGATCGAGTGATTAAGGGAGAAAAACCGATTTTACATCAGGAACAAGTCACTTTGAAAGAAAAAGTTGAAGAGGAACTGTTCTTAGGGCTTAGACGCAGAAGTGGCGTATCTAATTGTCATTTTCAAGAGAAATTTGGTTTTTCTATGTATGAAATTTATCAAGACACGATTGATTATTTACTTAAAAAAGACTGGGTATATGTGAAAGAAGATACTGTTGCTATGACTCGTAACGGTATGATGTTTGGGAATGAAGTCTTCTCAGAATTTCTAATTGATGATCATATATGGGAATCAAAGTTGTCAATTGACAGTCATAAAGGAGTTTGATAATTTATATATAGAATTAGCACTCGATGTGATTGAGTGCTAACAGGGGTGATATGGATGTTGACAGAACGACAATCTTTGATTTTACAAGTGATTGTAGATGAGTTCATCGAAACGGCTCAGCCGATTGGCTCACGTAACATTGCTAAAAAGAAGCAGATCACTTATAGTCCAGCGACCATTAGAAATGATATGGCTGACTTAGAAGATTCTGGTTACTTAAGTAAAACCCATAGTTCCTCGGGGAGAATTCCTTCTGAAAAAGGGTATCGTTTTTATGTGGACCATATTATGTCACCACTTAAATTATCACAAGAGGAAGTCTCTATAATCAAAGGTCAATTTGATGAGCGAATGATCGAGCTTGAAAAAGTGATGCAGAATTCAGCTCATATATTATCTGAGTTAACTAAATACACAACATTAGTATTAGGCCCAGAGGTTTATGAAACAAAACTTAAACAAATACAAATTGTACCAATTAATAAGCAATCAGCTATTGCTATTTTAGTAACTGATACAGGACATGTTGAACATCGTTCGTTCGCGATTCCATCCAATGTTGACCAATCAGATTTAGAGAAAGTCGTTAATATACTGAATGAAAAATTGGTTGGAGTTCCAATTATTTATTTAGATCAGATGATTGAAAGTGAAGTAGTCGATTTAATAAATCGTTACACATCAAATTTTGAACAATCATACCGTATACTCCAACAAGCTTTATTTGGTTCACAATCATCAAGTTTGTATGTGAGTGGTAAATCGAATATTTTAATGCAACCAGAATTTAGCGATATTGAAAAGGCTAGATCTTTATTCAATATGATGGAAAGTGAAGAACAAATCGCCCCTATATTAAAAGCAAATAAACAAGGACTAAATATTTCAATTGGTCATGAGAATCAGGTTGAGGCTATGAATAATTGCACATTAATTACCGCCACCTACAATATGGGAGAAGATCAGGTCGGGACGATTGCCCTACTAGGACCTACGAGAATGGAATATGCAAAAGCAGTCTCCCTGTTAGATTTATGGTCAAGTTACATGAGTCAATCCTTAGATTCTTGGTTTAACGAAGGATAAATCGGGAATCCTTGTAGTGGTTGACGTTCGTAATGTTTTCGATTGACTTGGCAATTAACATTTGCCAAGTTTTCTTAAGGTTTTTTATTTTGTTTTTAGGTTAAAAATGGTATATTAAACAATTGGATTAAGTGATTCGCTACACTAGGAGGTGACAGAAATGGATGAAAAAGTGAACAGTCAAGAAGGTATTGAACCACAAGAAGAGCAACAAGATGAAGAAAAGATTGATGAAACTAATGTAGTTGTCAATGAAGATATTGATACAGAGGAACAAGTTTTTGACGAAGATCAGCGGGACGACGAAGTTACTCGGCTTAAAGAAGAGAACGCGCAGCTCAATGAAAAGATAGCTCGTCTTCAAGCAGACTTTGATAACTTTCGTAAACGTACAAAGAAGGAAAAAGAGAAAGACTTAAAATATAAGGCACAAGACCTAGCTACCGATTTGATTCCTGTTATCGATAATTTTGAACGTGCGCTTCAAGTTGAAGTAAAAGATGAAGCGACTAAATCTTTTGCTGAAGGAATCCAAATGGTTTATGACCAGCTCAAACAGGCATTAGAACAAAATGATATTGTTGAGATTGAGGCAGAAGGTGAACAATTTGATCCACAAAAGCACCAAGCTGTTATGCAAGCTCAAGAAGAAGGATATGAATCTAATCAAGTTATTCAAGTGATGCAAAAAGGTTATCAACTAAAAGATCGCGTTATACGCCCTGCAATGGTTAAAGTTAATGAATAAGATATCTATTAAGTGATTAATAAAGGAGGAAGATTGACATGAGTAAAATCATTGGTATTGATTTAGGTACAACTAACTCTTGTGTTGCTGTGATGGAAGGTGGGGAATCTAAAGTCATTCCTAACCCTGAGGGAAATCGTACAACTCCTTCAGTTGTTTCATTCAAAAACGGTGAACGTCAAGTAGGTGAGGTTGCTAAACGTCAAGCAATCACAAACCCAAATACGATCCAATCTATTAAACGACATATGGGTACAGACTATAAAGTCGAAATAGAGGGTAAAGAGTATACTCCTCAAGAAGTATCAGCAATTATTTTACAACATATCAAATCATATGCGGAAGATTACTTAGGTGAAGAAGTATCTAAAGCAGTTATTACGGTTCCTGCATACTTTAATGACGCAGAACGTCAAGCGACTAAAGATGCTGGTAAAATCGCTGGCTTAGAAGTAGAGCGTATTATTAACGAACCAACTGCAGCTGCTTTAGCTTACGGTATTGACCAAGATCAAGATCAAACAGTACTAGTATACGACCTTGGTGGAGGTACGTTTGACGTATCGATTTTAGATATTGGAGACGGTACGTTTGAAGTAGTGGCAACAGCTGGTGATAATAAACTTGGTGGTGATGACTTTGACCAAGTGATTATTGACCATATGGTAGCAGAATTCAAAAAAGAAAATGGAATTGACCTTTCACAAGATAAAATGGCCCTTCAGCGCTTAAAAGAGGCGGCTGAGAAAGCTAAGAAAGATTTATCAGGTGTGGCACAAACACAAATTTCGCTTCCATTCATTACAGCTGGAGATGCAGGTCCATTACACCTTGAAATGAACCTTACTCGTGCTAAATTTGAAGAGTTAGCTAGTGAATTAGTAGAGCGCACAATGGGACCAACTCGTCGTGCTCTAAAAGATGCTGATATGTCTGCATCAGATATTGATCAGGCTATTCTCGTTGGTGGTTCTACACGTATTCCAGCTGTGCAAGAAGCAATCCAAAAGGAAATTGGAAAAGAACCATCTAAAGGGGTTAACCCTGATGAGGTTGTTGCTCTTGGTGCTGCAATCCAAGGTGGTGTCTTACAAGGTGATGTCAAGGATGTTGTCCTATTAGATGTTACACCTTTATCATTAGGTATAGAAACAATGGGGGGCGTATTTACGAAGTTAATCGAACGTAATACAACCATCCCAACTAGTGAGTCACAAGTATTCTCAACTGCTGCAGATAATCAGCCTTCTGTTGATATTCACGTCTTGCAAGGTGAACGTGAAATGGCTGCAGATAATAAGACACTAGGTCGTTTCCAACTAACTGATATTCCACCTGCACCTCGAGGTGTACCACAAATCGAAGTTAAGTTTGACATTGATGCAAACGGTATTGTGAATGTAAGTGCAAAAGACCTAGGTACGAATAAAGAACAATCTATTACCATTAAATCTTCTTCAGGTCTATCAGAAGAAGAAGTAGAAGAAATGGTTAAACAGGCAGAAGAAAACGCTGAAGAAGATAAGAAACGTCGTGAAGAAGTTGAACTTCGCAATGAAGCAGACCAACTAATCTTTACAACAGATAAGACAATCAAGGACCTTGGTGAAAATGTAACTGAAGATGAAAAGCAAAAAGCAGAAGCAGCTAAGGATGAGCTTCAAAAAGCTCTAGAAGGTGAAGATATCGAGGATATTAAAGCTAAGAAAGAAGCTTTAGAACAAGAAGTTCAAAACTTATCTGTTAAAATGTATGAACAAGCACAACAACAAGCTCAGCAAGCCCAAGAACAAGGTGAGGCCCAAGCTGATGACAATGTTGTAGATGCTGAATATGAAGAAGTAAACGAAGACGACAAGAAGTAAAAAGACAATTCAACTAAAAGTCAAAGTCAAGGGCTGATATTCTTGGCTTTGGCTTTTTTAACGAATACCATCTATTACACTAGGATTGCAGAATCAATCTTTAAAATGTTATGATTAACTTTATGCGAGAAGATACGGGAGTGTGGTCTTCAATTGAGTAAACGAGATTATTATGAAGTGCTGGGTGTGTCTAAAGATGCATCTAAAGATGAAATTAAAAAAGCATATCGTAAATTAGCGAGAAAGTATCATCCTGATGTTAGTGATGACCCAAATGCTTCTGAAAAATTTAAAGAAGCTAAGGAAGCTTATGAGACATTAAGTAACGAGCAGAAAAGACAGCAATATGATCGTTTCGGTCATGCAGGTGCTCAGCAAGGTCAAGGCTTTGGTGGTGGTGCTGAAGGCTTTGGTGACTTTGGAGATATATTTGATATGTTCTTCGGTGGTGGGGGTAGACGAGACCCTAATGCACCGAGACAAGGTCAAGATCTACAATATACGATGGAAATAGAATTTGAAGAAGCCATCTTCGGCAAAGATACAACCATTCATATCCCAAAAGAGGAAAAGTGTGATACGTGTGATGGTTCAGGTGCTAAACCAGGTGCAAAAGTGACTACTTGTTCGCACTGTAATGGCTCAGGTCAACTAAATGTTGAACAAAATACTCCGTTTGGGCGTGTCGTTAACCGAAGAGTATGTAACCATTGTTCTGGTACAGGTCAATTTATTGAGGATAAGTGTACGACGTGTGGTGGAGCAGGTAAAGTTAAAAAACGCAAGAAAATTGATATTAATATTCCAGGTGGTATTGAAGATGGCCAGCAAATTCGAGTTTCTGGACAAGGTGGACCAGGTGTAAATGGTGGACCTCCTGGGGATTTATATGTCGTCGTTCGAGTGAAGAGACACGAATTCTTTGAGCGTGACGGTGACGATATTCTTTGTGAAATTCCGATTACATTTACACAAGCAGCTTTAGGTGATGAGTTAGAGGTACCAACAGTGCATGGTCGTGTGAAACTTAAAATACCTGCCGGAACACAAACAGGTACGCATTTTAGACTAAAAGGAAAAGGTGCACCGAATGTTCATGGTTACGGTCAAGGAGATCAGCATATTCTAGTAAAGGTAATCGTACCTAAGAACTTAAATGACCGTCAAAAAGAGCTGTTAAGAGAGTTCCACGAATTAAGTGGTGAAGATACCTTGGATGAGCAGCAAGATAGTTTATTTAAAAGAATGAAACGTGCATTCAAGGGAGAATAAATGATTAAAGTGAGTTGATGGTACGTGAAATGGTCTGAAATAAAAATTCATACGACTAATGAAGCGATTGAACCTATTTCTAATATTCTGCACGAGTCTGGCGCAAGTGGTGTAGTGATTGAGGATAGGCAAGATCTATATCAAGAAAGGGTTCCTTTATATGGGACTATCTATGAATTAGATCCAGATAATTATCCAGAAGAAGGCGTCTATATTAAAGCTTATTTACCAATTAATAGTTTTTTAGGTGAAACAGTCGATGAAATTAAAGAGTCTATAAATAACCTAGTTAAATTTGATATAGATATTGGGAAGAATAATGTCACCATTTCTGAAGTTAATGAGGAAGAGTGGGCAACCGCTTGGAAAAAATACTACAAACCGGTTAAGATCTCCGAGAAGATTACGATTATTCCTACTTGGGAAGACTATGATCCCGTTAATAGTGATGAGTTAATCATTGAATTAGACCCGGGTATGGCCTTTGGAACAGGAACTCATCCAACAACGGTTTTAAGTCTTCAGGCATTAGAAAGGTATGTTAAAGATGGGGATGTCGTATTAGACGTTGGCTCAGGTTCTGGAGTATTAACGATTGCATCGGCTCTTCTAGGAGCTAAAGAGGTCCATGCCTTTGACCTAGATGAAATTGCTGTTAAAAGTACGACGATTAATGTAAAGTTAAATGGTGTTCAAGATGTAGTATCAGCTAAACAAAATGATTTGCTAAAAGGTGTTGATCAACAAGCTGACATTGTTGTTTCTAACATCCTAGCTGAAATTATTGTACAGTTCACAAGTGATGCTTATGATTCGATTAAACCAGGAGGATATTTGATTACCTCAGGCATTATTAAAGGTAAAAAAGAACTGGTAAAAGATGATTTAATTAAGCATGGGTTTGAAATCCTGGAGATTAACCAGATGGAAGATTGGATTTCGATCATTGCTCAGAAACCTGAACAAAGAGGTTAGAATGATGCAAAGATATTTTATTTCGGCAGAAGAACAATGGGATTTTAATCGTCAAAAAATACTGCTGAATGGTAATGACTACCATCATATTGTCAATGTTATGCGTATGCAATCTTCAGACCAAGTCATTTGTTGTCATCCTAGTCGACATAGTTACTTGGCTCAAATCATCGATATTGATGAATTGGGGAAGCAAGTGGAGTGTAAAATTGTCTCAGAGCTTGATGAACAAAGTGAGTTGCCAATCGATGTAACGATTGCCCATGGTTTACCTAAAGGTGATAAACTTGATTTAATTGTTCAAAAGAGTACGGAGTTAGGCATGCGTGAATTAATCCCGTTAAAAATGGATCGTTCTATTGTGAAATGGGATGCTAAAAAAGAAAGTAAAAAGGTAGAAAGACTTAGAAAAATTGCAAAAGAAGCTAGTGAACAGTCACATAGACAATCGATTCCACAGATTACATCATCAAAATCGATTAAGGATGTGCTAGAAGAGTCAACTTTTGATGAAGTCATTGTCGCTAGTGAATATGAAGCGAAAGTTGATAAAAAACACCACTCGACATTTATCGATGTTTTAAGTAATCTAAAATTAGGTGCAAGGCTTTTAGTCATTGTTGGACCTGAGGGTGGTATCTCTGATGAGGAGATTGAAATATTTAACCAGTATGAATGTAAGCCGATAAGGTTAGGTCCTCGGATTCTAAGAAGTGAGACAGCACCACTTTATATTTTATCTGCAATATCTTTTTATTTTGAAGAATGGAGGTGAATAGCATGACAACTGTTGCATTTCATACCTTAGGTTGTAAGGTTAATCATTATGAAACTGAAGCTATTTGGCAATTCTTTAAAGAAAATGACTATGAGCGTGTGGATTTTGATCAGCGTTCAGACGTATATGTCATCAATACTTGTACTGTGACGAATACTGGTGATAAGAAAAGTCGCCAAGTGATTAGACGGGCTATTCGAAAAAATCCTGATGCGGTCATTTGTGTAACAGGATGCTATGCACAGACATCCCCTGGTGAGATTATGGAAATTCCAGGTGTCGATGTTGTCGTTGGGACTCAAGATCGACGAAAAATGCTTGAGTACATAGAACAATATCAACAAGAACGTCAACCGATTAATGGGGTTTCTAACATTATGAAGACGCGGGTCTTTGAAGAGATGGATGTTCCTTCATTCACTGATCGTACGCGTGCTTCGTTAAAGATACAGGAAGGCTGTAACAATTTCTGTACCTTCTGTATTATTCCTTGGGCTAGGGGGCTGATGCGCTCACGACCACCAGAAGAAGTGGTTAAACAAGCCCAACAGCTAGTTGATGCGGGTTATAAGGAAGTTGTTTTAACAGGTATCCATACTGGTGGCTATGGTGAAGATTTGAAAGATTACAATTTAGCTGCATTACTACGTGATTTAGATGAGAAAGTTGAAGGCTTAAAACGAATTCGTATCTCATCGATTGAAGCTAGTCAGATTACTGATGAAGTAATTGACGTTCTTAACAAGTCTGATAAGGTAGTACGACACTTGCACATCCCTTTACAAGCAGGTTCTGATACTGTCCTTAAGCGAATGAGACGTAAATATACGATGGAGTTTTATCGTGGTCGAATTGAGAAAGTGAAACAGGCATTACCTGGATTAGCCATCACTTCTGATGTTATTGTCGGGTTTCCCGGTGAAACAGAAGAGGAATTTATGGAAACCTATCGCTCAATTCAAGAAATCGGTTACTCTGAGTTACACGTATTTCCTTATTCAATGCGCACGGGAACACCAGCAGCTCGAATGAAGGACCAAGTTGATGATGACGTTAAAAATGATCGAGTGCACCGCTTAATTGAACTTTCTAATCAGCAAGCAAAGGAATATGCTTCACAATATGAAGGTGAGGTTTTAGAGGTTATTCCTGAAGCACCCTTTAAGGAAAAACCGGATAGTGGATTATATGAAGGTTATTCAGACAATTACTTGAAGGTAGTTTTTGAATGTCCTGAGGAATATGTCGGCCAAATCGTCCGTGTCAAAATGACTAAGGCGGGGTATCCTTATAATGAAGGGCAATTCGTTCGCGTAATGAATGACACAGAGGCTGCTCAAAAATCAATACTGTCCTCATAAGTTAGTAAATTTGATGAAGTATGTGTATTAACTCACTTTCTGGTTGTATTCAGTGCTATATTATTCTGCTTACGCTAACGGTGATTTTTCAACGAATATAAGATCATATAAGATTGATAAATAACCTTACTAGCGTAGCGTATTTCCGTAGCGCATTAAAAGCAATACTAACTATTGTATTAAAGTTACTGTACATCAAACTGTTTTATGTCACACGAACCATCTATAAACTAGTTTTTAAGACAAAGGAGAGTTTTAAATGGATAATCAAATTGCAAGCATGATTGATCACACACAACTTAAACCTGAAACACAAGTAGAGAAGATTAACCAAATCTGCAAAGAAGCGAAGGAAAATCAATTTGCTTCTGTTTGTGTTAACCCGACTTGGGTAGCCCACTGTCACGAACTATTAAAGGACACTGAGGTAAAAGTTTGTACAGTTATCGGTTTTCCTTTAGGTGCAACCACACCTGAAACTAAAGCTTTTGAGACCAAACAGGCAATTGAAAACGGTGCAACAGAGGTTGATATGGTTATTAATATTGGTTCATTAAAAGATGGTCATTATGAAGAGGTTCAAAACGATATTGAAGCTGTTGTTAACGAAGCTAAAGGTCAAGCTCTTGTAAAAGTTATTATTGAAACCTCACTGTTAACTAAAGATGAAAAAGTTAAAGCATGTGAAATCTCCAAACGTGCAGGTGCTGATTATGTAAAAACTTCTACTGGTTTCTCTGGTGGAGGTGCCACAGTTGAAGATATTCGCTTGATGCGAACAACTGTAGGCCCAGAAATGGGTGTGAAAGCTTCTGGTGGTGTTAGAAGCCTAGAAGATACAAAAGCAATGATTGAAGCAGGTGCAACTCGTATTGGAGCATCTTCTGGTGTTGAAATTGTTAAAGGTGAGACTTCTACTTCCGATTATTAATAATTTAGGGATTGAGTTCATGATGAGCTCAATCCCTTTTTATTTTTGTGAACCATTGTGACAAAATGGCTGAATGGTTTTAGTAAGATAAGGAAGATGACACCAATTAATACATTGTATAGAATTGAAACATAGACAATTTGTTGTTCAGGATTAGTCGTTAACCATGCCGCTATATTGATCACAGGTTCTCTAAGGATACTAGGAAAAGCAATGATTGCACCCAAAACATTAATCCAAATATGAGAATAAGCTGTTATTTTTCCATAAAATGGCTGACTGATAGATACAATTAAGATGGTAAGGCATGTCCCAATATTGGCACCTAATAGTAAGTAATAAGTATGTGCCAGAGGAATGATTCCCTCGTGAGAAAAACTCATTAATATCCCTGTGACAGTAGTTGATGATTGAATAATCGCAGTTAAAGCAAATCCTAAAAACAATAACTGTAATGTGGACTGTTGTTCACCACCTATTAATTCTTCGATTCGTGTGGTTGGTACAACACTAGCGAGATTTTCAAGGCCGTGTAAGGCTGTAAAAATAACGCCCAGGCCAAATAATATGACACCGGTTGAAAACCATAAATAATGATTTAAAGGAATTAATATTAAAAAAACCCCAACTAATAAACAAAACCACATAAGCTCCAAGTTATTCCACACAAAAAGTTGAGCTGTAAAGGTTGTCCCAATATTGGCCCCAATAATAAAACTAATCGTAAACCGTAGCGAACGATTTACTGATGCCATAAATGTAATTAATAATGCAATTGAAGCAGAGCTACTTTGAAGTAATGCTGTTAGGATTAATCCTGCTACAAAGCCATTCATCGGTGATAGTTTAGGAGTGAATTGTTTGATATGTGTATAGGTTAATGTTTGGAATCCGATTCGCATTAAAACAATACCAAAAATAAATATTCCAATGTAAATAAAAATGAGTAACGATAATGTATACATAATTAACACCTCATTTCATTGTATGTTAACAATAACAAGTCATTCTAAAAGATTGACCTAATGACAAATGTTTAATATAATAAGCAATGATGTGTGATATGATACACATATTGATTTATGCGTTTTATTTGGAGGGAGGGTAGAGCATGTCAAATTCAACTCGCGTTAGAAAGAATGAGTCTATTGAGGATGCTCTTCGACGCTTTAGACGTTCGGTTTCTAAGAACGGTACATTATCTGAGTACCGTAAACGTGAATTCTACGAAAAGCCGAGCGAACGTCGTAAGAAGAAGTCAGAAGCTGCAAGAAAGCGTAGAAAGTAGTAAAAGAGGGTGTAATTTTTAATGGCTTTGCTTGATCGTTTAAACGAAGATATGAAACAAGCTATGAGAAACAAGGAAAAAGATAAGCTTAATGTTATTCGTATGATTAAGTCTTCATTACAAAATGAGGCAATCAAGAAAAGGGATGGAGAGCTGACTGAAGAAGAAGAGCTTCAAGTCCTGACTCGTGAAGTAAAGCAAAGGAAAGACTCCCTCCAAGAGTTCAAGAGTGCTAATCGAGAAGATTTAGTCGAAAAAACAGAGCAGGAATTAGCTCTTATTGAAGGATATTTGCCAGAGCAATTGTCTGATGAAGAATTGCAACAAGTTATTGATGAAACGATTCAAGAGATTGGAGCAACTTCAAAACAAGAGATGGGCCAAGTGATGAGTGCTGTTATGCCTAAGGTTAAAGGAAAGGCTGACGGATCTAAAGTCAATCAAATGGTTCTTAAACAATTGCAATAAAATCAGAAAGATAGGTGCTAGGCACTTTTATAGTGAATTTGTGTAGAAGTTCTCTACACCAGTTCATTATGTGAGTTGCTTAGTACCTATTTTTTGTTATATTGTTGTTAGAATAATAAAAAATTAATTAGTTTTGTCGTATAATAATAATAAGCATCTTTATATAGAAATAAAAAGCCAATTTTGATAGAGAAAGGAGGGAGTAGATGAACAAGAGAATATACTTATTATTGACATTTTTATTAGCTTTTATGTGGTTAAATCATGCAACTATTCATTCTGATAATGATGCGTCGACACCGGTCGTTTATGTCGTTCCAGTCGAGGATGAAGTTGAGCGTGGACTTGTTGCTTTTATGGAGAGAAGTATTCGTGAAGCTGAAGAAAACTTTGCTGATTATATTATTTTTGAAATTGACACACCTGGTGGTCGGGTCGATTCTGCCAATGAAATTGCCGGTTTACTTAACAATTTAACGATTCCAAGTGTTTCCTACGTCAAAAGTCAAGCACTATCGGCAGGCTCCTATATCGCTCTGATGACAGATGAAATTTATATGGGGACAGGTGCTACGATGGGGGCATCGGGAGTCATAACAGGTGATGGGAACGCTGCTGATTCCAAAGCACAATCTGCATGGGTATCTGCAATGGTTGCAGCAGCTGAGCGTAATGACCGTGACCCGATTTATGCACGTGCGATGGCAGATGATTCGATTGATCTTTCGGAATACGGTGCTGGACCAGACAGCTTTTTAACTTTGTCACCTTCACAAGCTTATGAAGTAGGTTATGCTGAAGGGGTGGTTAACAGTCGAGATGAAGTCCTAGAGCAATTGGGTGTGGAGAATCCTCAGATTGTTGAAACTAGCCCAACATTCTCAGAAAATATTGCTCGCTTTGTCACAAGTCCAGTTGTTATTCCGATTTTACTATCGGTTGCAAGTATTGGGTTAATTGTTGAATTATACTCGCCTGGCTTCGGAATTCCTGGTATTATGGGAGTATCTTCTTTATTATTATTTTTCTATGGACATCTGATTGCTGGCTTTGCGGGATATGAATCGATGATACTACTATTAGTTGGGTTAATCTGTATTATACTAGAGATATTTTTCCCAAGTGGTATTCTTGGTGTGATTGGTGGAGGTGCCATATTGGGAGCGATGGTCATATCTGGAGCAGATATGGGTCATATGGCCTTCAGTATTGGAATCTCACTTTTAGTCGCGATTATATTGGCTATTATTCTTTTCCGAAAACTAGACACAAATAGAGGTATATTTAAATTATTAGTACTTAGAGATCAGACGAGTACTGAATTAGGTTATGTTTCTAACGAGAACCGAACAGATCTAATCGGAAAACGAGGTAAAGCACTGACATTTTTAAGGCCATCTGGTGCGGCAGTATTTGATAATGAAAGGTTAGATGTGGTTTCTGAAGGGGCTTTTATTAACCGAGACCAACCAGTAGAAATTGTTAAAGTGGAAGGTTCTCGAATTGTCGTTCGAGAAGTTCACGATAAAGAATAAACATTTAGGAGGAGATTTATAATGGAATTAGCAGAACTGTTTCCACTCATTATTGTTGCAGTACTGATCATTGCTATTGCGATCTTATTCACCTTTGTTCCAGTCATGCTATGGATCAGCGCTTTAGCAGCAGGTGTTAGAATTGGAATTTTCACGTTAGTAGGTATGCGACTACGCCGAGTTGTTCCTAAAATGGTGATTAACCCTCTTATTAAGGCTCATAAAGCAGGGTTAGCAGTCAATACGAACCAACTTGAGAGCCACTATTTAGCAGGGGGGAATGTTGACCGTGTCGTCAATGCTTTAATTGCAGCTCAACGCGCAAACATCGAGTTAAGTTTTGAACGATGTGCTGCAATCGACTTAGCTGGTCGTGATGTATTAGAAGCGGTGCAGATGAGTGTTAATCCTAAAGTGATTGAAACACCGTTTATCGCAGGTGTTGCTATGGATGGTATTGAAGTTAAGGCCAAAGCGAGAATTACTGTACGTGCAAACATTGACCGTTTAGTCGGTGGTGCAGGAGAAGATACTGTTATTGCTCGTGTTGGTGAGGGTATTGTTAGTACAATAGGTTCTTCTGAAAACCATAATAAAGTGTTAGAAAATCCTGATACGATTTCACAAAACGTATTATCTAAAGGATTAGATGCAGGTACAGCTTTTGAGATCCTGTCAATTGATATTGCTGATATTGATATTGGTAAGAACATTGGTGCGATCTTACAAACAGACCAAGCTGAAGCAGATAAGAATATTGCACAAGCTAAGGCTGAAGAACGTCGCGCAATGGCGGTGGCTCGTGAACAAGAGAATATTGCCAAAGTTCAAGAAATGCAGGCTAAAGTTGTCGAAGCAGAGGCACAAGTACCACAAGCTTTAGCTGAAGCACTACGTAGTGGTAATATGGGTGTTATGGATTACGTTAACTACAAAAACGTCCTCGCTGATACAGACATGCGTGAGATGATTGGTAAGTTAAGCAAACACGAAAATGATGAACAAGATGATAAAAAGTAATCTCCCACACTAAGGAGAGTCGATAGACATGGGTGGACTTTTTGAACTGATTGCAGGTAACATATTTATATTGATAGCCTTAGTTGTTGGGTTACTCAGCTTATTTCAAAAAGATCAAAATTCCGATCAACGAAACGAGGGCCCTGTCTTTGGTGAACGCATTCCCAAGCGACCAACACCAGAAACTATACAAGAAACAAGAAGAAACGTTGAAGACAAAGCTCAACAGAAAATGGATGAAATCTCCACTAAAGCAGCGAGTGAATGGTATGAGGCGATGGAAGATTCGAAAGAACGTCTTAAAGAAAGTTCTACTGAAGCTAAAGACTCAATTCAAAATGAAGCTATTGGTGGAATGGATGCTATTAAAGGTGGATCGTTAGTGGATGATGATCGTTCATCAATTTCACGGATTTCCGTTCATCAAAATATTACCCGGAGAAGAATTGTTGAAAGTATTGTCATGAGTGAAGTATTAGGTAAGCCAAAAGCTAAGCGTCAAAAGTCAATATAAATTGAATTGAAACACAGGATGTAGTATACATCCTGTGTTTTTTTCATACATTGATGATGATAGGGGGTAACGATATGAAATATATCCCAAGGAAAGTGAATCGTTTACTTGATCGTTATGGAATGTTACCAAAAGATATTATTTATGATTATCCTCGGATAACAACGGTTGGGAACATACATTTATACATAGAAAACCATAGAGGGTTATTAAATTTTGAAGAGCATGAAATTGTTGTTAAACAAGACCAAGGAACGATTGTAATTAAAGGAAACCAAATGGTGATTAAAAGTTTACTGTCAGAAGAGATTGTCATCGAAGGAACGATTGATCAAGTTTTATGGCAAAAATAGCCTAAGTATGGGAGAGGGGGGATTAATATTAAGAAGCACTTGTCTTTTAAAGGCGTAGTTGATGTAGTAATTAAGAGTGGACAAGTAGAAGCTTTTCTAAATGAATTAGTTGATGAAGGAGTGTCATTACACAGTGTCACACGTATTGATGAAAATACCATTGAGGTAAAGGTTAATTATGCAGCCATTCCACTGATGAAATCAAAAAGAAAAAAATATAAGTGTCAATTGAAATTCAAAAATAGAGAGGGGCTCCCTTTTTTATATAGCCAACGAAAGAAATGGTTACCCATTATGTTAAGTGTCATAATCGCTTTTCTTTTTACTTTTATTTTATCTAATATTGTCTGGAATGTCACCGTTGAAGGTGGGTCCCCTGAGGCTCGATATGAAGTTGATGAAATGCTAGGTGATTTAGGATTAAAACAAGGTAATTGGGTGCAAAATATGAAGGACATCAGTACAATTGAAAGGGAGATTATGAATAACATTGAGGAAATATCCTATGTGGGAATTAACCGCAATGGTACTTCCTATCACGTTTTGATCGAAGAATCTGAAAAAATGGAAGAAAATACACAAAGAGCTCCATCGGATTTGATAGCCAGCAAATCTGGTACGATTGAATCGATGTTTGTGATCAATGGTCAACCTTTAGTTCAAATAGACGATTTTGTTCAAAAAGGGGACAAGTTGGTAACTGGCATTTTGGATCTGAAAAATGAAGCCTTTACCTACTCAGAAGGTGAAGTTATGGCAGAAGTCTGGTATGAGTTAGATGTTACGGTCGACCTTTCACAGTACATGTTGTCATTAGTACCGGATACAAAAAATCGGTACTCGGTCTCATTATTTGACCGATTTGAATGGCTATTTAGTCGAACAGAGGGAAGACGTCTTTTAGCAAAAGATGAGAAACCCCTTTATTTCTTACATTGGGAGTTACCGATTTCAATTAATAAGCATTATTTTTATGAAGAGACTGAAGAAGTCATGGAAACAGATATTGAACAACATATGGAAATGATCATTGATGACCAAATAAAACGACAATTAGGACAATCTGTTGAAGTCATATATCAAAAAGTTTTGCACGAAGAACGGGACAGTGATAAAGTTAAATTAGAAATGTTTGTCAAAGTTTTAGAAGATATTGGCGAGGAACAATTGCTTTCAGAAGAAGATATGAACCCTGAAGAAGATGAAGAAGAAAATACCGACCAAGGAGACTGATTTATGCAAGCAGGAAGCAAAACGATTGACCTACATCTTGAAGATCACAATGATACGTTGAACTTATTTGGAACTAATGACCGACATATTAAACAGATTGAAGAATTTGTACCCGTATCCATCATTACCCGTGGTGGACAAATTAAAATAGAAGGTAAGAACCATGATGATGTTGAAATGGTTCATGAACTGTTACAAAAAGTTCTTAAAGTGATAAAAAAAGGGATTACTGTTACTGAGCGTGATGTAATTTATGGTATCGAACTAGCTCGAACAGGCAAGCTCGAACAGTTTGAGACGTTGTTTGAAGATGAGATTACTAAAAATCAAAACGGCAAGCCTATTCGTGTTAAAACATTAGGACAACGTGATTATGTTTCAGCGATGAAGGCGAATGATTTAGTATTTGGAATAGGTCCAGCCGGGACGGGTAAGACCTATTTAGCAGTTGTGATGGCTGCCAAAGCACTCCGGAATGGTGAAGTTAAACGCTTAATCTTAACAAGACCGGCAGTAGAGGCTGGAGAAAGCTTAGGTTTTTTACCAGGTGACCTAAAAGAGAAGGTGGATCCGTACTTACGTCCACTTTATGATGCTTTACATGATGTGATTGGTACCGAGCACACTGCTCGCTTGATGGAGAGAGGAACCATTGAGATTGCTCCTTTAGCCTACATGCGTGGTCGTACTTTAGATGATGCCTTTGTTATACTTGATGAGGCACAGAATACGACGCCAGAACAGATTAAAATGTTTTTAACGCGACTAGGCTTCGGATCAAAGATGATTATTACAGGCGATATAACACAAATAGATTTGCCTAAAGGTGTGACATCTGGGTTGAAGGTTGCTGAAGATAAATTGAGCAATCTTAAAGGAATTTCGTTTAATTACTTAAAAGGCTCCGATGTCGTTAGACACCCACTTGTACAAAGAATTATTGAGGCTTATGATCAGTAACATTGTAAAGTAGGGATATGATGGTGGGGAAGCGAACAATGGTGGACAATTATCAAAGCATGTTTCCAAAGGTTATCTTTTCAGCAATTACCGCCCCAATGCTTTTTGTCTTGATCATGACGGTACAAATGTTCCAAGGTGAGATTAGTGAATATCATCTGGGCATGACTATATTAATTGCGATATTATTTACGGTAATTATTTCTTTTGAAATTAGTCATTATAAATTTTGGACGAAGAACATGTCTTTGGCTAATTTGTTACTTAGTGGTGGGATGGTGCTACTCATAGCGGCTATTCAAGCGTTCAGTCCCACCATTGATTCAATATTTTATATAGTTCCTATAGCCGCATACGCGGTTTTATTAAATTACCTAGTCCACGAACGTTTTGCCATGGTATCTTCTGTTTTAATGGCTATTATGGGTAGTTTTGTTTTTGCGTTATTCGACTCCGTGTCCTACTTTATGAATGCATTTTTGTATTTTTTAATGTCTCAATGGTTTGCTATATTTCTTTATGATTTTATTAAAGATCGGGTTTCTTTGTTTAAAACATCGATCCCCTTAATAGTGTTACATTTTTCAATGGTATCGGTATTTCAGGTTAGGTCATTTTCGGATTTATTGTCTATAGATTTCATGATGGCAATCGTGTTTTCAGTTTTGTCTACCTTTGTCTCAGCAGTCCTAATTCTAGGTCTACTTCCTTTGTTTGAAGCTGGCTTTAATTTATTAACTGAGTCTAAATTGTTAACGCTATCCAACCCTAACCATTCTTTATTAAAAAAAATATTAGTCGATGCGCCAGGAACGTACCACCACAGTGTGATGGTGGCAAACTTAAGTGAATCCGCTTGTGAAGCAATTGGAGCTAATGGATTATTAGCGAGAGTTGCCGCATATTACCATGATATTGGTAAGTCTTTTCAGCCAAAATATTTTATAGAGAATCAACAAAATATGAAAAATCCACATGATGATTTAGAACCAGAAGTTAGTGCTGATATTATTCTTAGACATCCCTATGAAGGTGCAAGAGTTTTAAGAGAATATGGCTTACCTCAGGAAATTATTGAAATAACACTAGAACATCACGGAACAACGTTACTTAAATATTTTTATTTCCAGGCAAAAGAACAAAATCAAGAGGTTGATGAATCTCGTTTTAGATATAAGGGTCCTACTCCACAGTCTAAAGAATCGGCTGTTATAAATATTTGTGATTCTGTGGAAGCCGCAGTCAGATCTAAATCGAACCCGACTTCCGAAGAGATTAGAAACGTTGTCCGTGCGATTATTCACGATCGTTTACTAGATGGACAATTAGATGAAAGTCAGTTAACTTTAAAGGAATTACGAGTAATTGAAGAAACCATTTGTGATCTGTTAAATGGTATTTTCCATTCGCGGATCGAATATCCAGACGAAAACGATTCAAAGGCCGTCAAGGAGGGCTAGCTAATGCAACTAGAATTAATTGATGAGACAGGAAGTGTAACAGAACAGCAACAGAATCTTCTAAAAAATGTTCTGGAACTAGCAGCAAAACGTGAATCGGTTGAACCAAATGCTGAAGTCTCTCTAACTTTTATAACCGATGAAGAAATTAAAGAAATTAACCGAGATTACAGAGAAAAGGATCAAGTGACAGACGTGATTTCATTTGCATTAGAGGAGCACACAGAGGATGAGTTAGTTGTTCAAGGAGAAGACATTCCCATCCATTACGGTGATATTGTTATATCAATTGATCGCGCCTATGCCCAAGCAGATGAGTATAATCATTCGATTGATCGAGAGTTAGCATTTTTAGCTGTACACGGTTTGCTACATTTAATCGGCTATGATCACCAAACAAAAGAAGAAGAACAGATGATGTTTTCTAAACAAGAGGAAATCCTAAACGAGTATGGGTTAAAACGTCATGAAAAATGATCGGGTTGGATTTAAGTATGCATTTTCGGGTGTGTATTCAGCTTTAAAGACAGAGCATAATATGAAAGTCCATTTTATTATTATGTTCATTACGATCTTTACCGGTTTGTTTTTAGGTCTTACAACTATTGAATGGCTTTTTGTTTTATTAGCTATTGGGTTAGTATTAGCTTTAGAGTTAGTCAACACCGTTGTCGAATTAATAACTGATGTGTTATTTGAGTCACAACACGAAACTGCTAAGTTAATTAAAGATATTAGTGCCGCTTCTGTCTTAGTTGCAGCTATATTCGCCGCACTGGTAGGTTTGATCATATTTTTACCCAAAATATTAGCAATCTTATGATGAATAGTCATAACCGTGTGGTGATCGCACGGTGTTTTTTGTTTTATGTCATAAACATTTGTCGATTATGTGAAAAGTAACTTGATTTGTAGTAAGATTATAAACAACATCTTGAATAGGAGATATGTACAATGACAGAACAATTTCATTCCGGTTTTATTGCCATTATCGGACGACCTAATGTAGGAAAATCAACTTTTATGAACCGTGTGATAGGTCAAAAAGTGGCAATTATGAGTGACAAACCGCAAACAACAAGAAACAAGATTCAAGGGGTCTTAACCTCTGAACAAGCACAGTTCGTTTTTATTGATACACCAGGTATTCATAAACCAAAGCATCGCTTAGGTGATTTTATGGTGAAATCAGCAATTAACACCCTAAATGAAGTCGATGTTATTATGTTTATGGTTAATGCTGATGAAGGATATGGTAAAGGTGACCAGTATATTCTAGAGCGATTAAGTCAAGTCTCAAAGCCGGTAGTATTAGTGGTAAATAAAATCGACCAAGTTCACCCCGATCAACTATTACCCTTGATTGATACGTACAGGGAAAAATTTGACTTTAAGGAAGTTGTGCCAATCTCTGCACTAAATGGCAATAATGTTGATCAATTATTAAACGTTTTACAAGATGAACTGCCTGAAGGACCGCAATATTATCCAGAAGATCAAATTACTGATCACCCTGAACGATTTATCATTAGTGAACTTGTTAGAGAGAAAGTGTTGCACCATACGCATGAAGAAATTCCACACTCTATTGCGGTAGTTATTGACTCAATTAAGCCTCGAGATGGCAAGGATATGATAGATGTACAAGCTACCATTGTTGTAGAGAGAAAGTCACAAAAAGGCATTATTATAGGTAAACAAGGGAAAATGTTGAAACAGATTGGTTCAGAGGCACGTAAAGATATAGAGACGTTATTAGGTTCAGGTGTATTTTTAGAATTGTGGGTTAAGGTCCAAAAGGATTGGCGTAATCGAATGTTTTACTTACGAGATTATGGGTATCGAGATGATGAATATTAATAAATTAACCGCTGATTAAGTCTTATTCATTTTTATAACTGGTAATTATTTTTACTTATGAACTATATCAATCAGGTGAAAATATGGTTGAAAAGGATTTCAGTTAAACAAAGCTGAAAGGTGGCGAATATGATGTTACCATGGAAGATTTTTGAGAAGACAGGTAATGTTGAGGCTTATTTATTAATGAAACAGGTTGAAGGTTTAAATGAACGTAAAAATGACCAGCAATTAAAACGGAGTAATACTTTATCTAGTGTCAACCCCAAAACATAGAACTGAAAGTGGGGAAACTATGCTTGAAAAAGTGAATGGTTTGATCTTAAGAACACAAGATTACGGAGAGACAAATAAAATAGTCACTTTCTTTACAAAAGAATATGGTGTCCTTAGTGCAGTTGCCAGAGGTGCTAAAAAATCAAAAAGTCGAATGGCTGCGGTCACGCAGCCATTTATATATGGCCAATTCTTGCTGCAAATTGGCAAGGGGTTAGGAACAGTTCATCAAGGTGATCCACTTCATAGTATGAGACATATTAGAGAAGACATAATTAAGACTGCCTATGCTACATATATGGGAGAACTCACTATTAAAACATTAAATGATCGTGATAAAAACGTTCCTTTATTCGAGGAATTATTAAAGAGTTTTGAGCGATTAGAAGAAGATGTTCCACCTTTAGCTATAGCGCTAATCTACGAACTTAAAGTATTTCACGTCGGTGGTTACGGCCCTGTTGTTAGTCAATGCGTTAATGGCCATGAGGACTTACCAATAGTCGGATTTTCAGTTTCTGAGGGTGGAGTTGTATGTGAACAGTGCCGCCATCGTTCAGCAGATGTGGTTCCCCTTTCGCCCAAAACATATAGTGTGTTAAGATTAATGAGTCATACAAGTATAGCTAGAGTACGCAACATTTCAATTAAAGAAGAGACGTTGACTTTAATCAATCAAATATTAAACGATTATTATGACTATTACGGTGGGATGCCTCTAAAATCAAAACGTTTTCTAGAACAGATTCATCTTTTTGAGTCATAAATCCAAACAGAGTGACAATATTATCACAAAAAGTCACCCTTTATTTAATAAATCCTTAAAATAGTATATAATAATTAAAATGAGTATGACCTAATTAAGGGTGGTGAAAGACGATGGATTTAACTCACCGTCAAGAACTAATCATTGAAATCGTTAAAAAACATGGTCCGATTACAGGTGAAAACATTGCAGACCAATTAGATTTAACTAGGGCAACACTAAGGCCTGACTTAGCAATCTTAACAATGGCCGGCTTTCTCGATGCACGCCCTCGTGTTGGATATTTCTATACGGGAAAAACAGGCAATGAATTATTAACTGATACATTAAAAAAATTGAAAGTTCGTGATTATCATTCCGTTCCGGTCGTTGTTAATGATCAAGCTAATGCGTATGATGCTATTACAACCATGTTTTTAGAAGATGTTGGTACGCTATTTGTTGTGGATGGACATGGAATGTTAGTAGGTGTCCTCTCACGTAAGGATCTATTAAGGACAAGTATGGGACAACAGGATCTCAACGATGTTCCTGTACATATTATTATGACTCGTTTACCTAAGATAAAAGTTTGTCAAAAAGATGATTTGTTAATTGATGCAGGTATTAAGTTAATTGAAAACCAAATTGATGCACTTCCTGTGGTGGCTGAACATGATAAAGGCGTAGAGGTTATTGGGCGATTGACGAAAACGAACATAACGAAAGCTTTTGTTGAGTTGGTGAAAAATGAAGACGTATAAGGGGGGAAGTTTTAATGCACCCATTAAGATTTTATATCATTTCTGACTCTGTAGGGGAAACGGCAGAGTTATTAGCTAAAGCAGCCCTAAGCCAATTTGTAAATAGTGATATAGAAATTCAACGTATTCCGTATGTTGATGATTTCAAGACATTAGAAGAAGCTGTCTTAACCGCTAAAGAGAACCATAGTTTAGTGGCCTATACACTGGTTAAGCCAGAGTTCAGAGAAAAAATCGATGAATTAGCTAAACAATATGATGTTGTTGCACTAGATTTGATGGGCCCACTTTTAGATCGTTTGCAAAGCCATCTAAAGCAAGAACCTGTGTTAAAACCAGGTTTAGTTCACAAATTGGATGAAGATTATTATAAACGGATCGAAGCGATTGAATTTGCGGTTAAATATGACGATGGACGGGATGCTAAAGGGATTTTAAAGGCAGATTTAGTTTTAATTGGAGTATCTAGAACGTCTAAGACACCACTATCACAATTTCTCGCTCATAAACGATTGAAGGTAGCTAATGTTCCAATTGTACCAGAGGTTGACCCACCTGAAGAGCTATTTCAGGTTCATCCTGATAAATGTATTGGTCTAAAGATTAACGCAGATAAATTAAACCATATTAGAACGGAACGGTTAAAATCTTTAGGACTTGACGGTTCAGCGAATTATGCAAGATATGATCGGATACAAGAAGAAATTAATTATTTTAATAAAGTGGTCGAACAAATAGGGTGTAAAACCATCGATGTTTCAAATAAAGCGGTAGAAGAAACAGCCAATGCTATATTAAATGAGTTAAAGAAGTAATGGATACCCATTACTTCTTTATTTGTCTTCTTTAAAATAATAATAAAATTTTGTCGAAATGAATCAGATTTTTTAATCAAAGTATTAGCATATGATCTAATTTTAAGTTATAATTTTTATTTGTGATGAATAGAGAGAGTAGCCATTAATCAAGAGTATCGGTGTTATTTAGCTGAATTTGGCACAGTAATTTCAACAAAAGTGTGACAAGCTATAATGATCTTAGAAAAAATGTCGATAATTGAAGGTATTTTCTTTTTAATATCGAATATAAAGTTATATGGTGATGCCCATGCAACAAAAAATACCAGAAGAACTGATTGATCAAATTGTTTCACAAAATGACATTGTCGACGTAATTAGTGAGCATGTCAAACTGACTAAGAAAGGTAGAAACTACTTTGGTCTATGCCCTTTTCATGGGGAAAATACACCATCTTTTTCTGTATCTCCAGATAAGCAAATCTTTCATTGCTTTGGCTGTGGAAAAGGTGGCAACGTTATCAAGTTCATTATGGAGTTAAACTCGACAAACTTTGTTGAAGCAATCCAAGCACTTGCTGAGCAAAGTGGTGAAACAATCCCTGAACAATTTATACCTCGGCAAATCGAGGAGACTCTCTCTGAAAGCGAAAAGGATGCATTACAAGCATATGAATGGTCGACGAAATTATTTCATCATGTGCTTAAACACACGACTGATGGTAGAGAGGGTCTGAATTATTTACAAAAAAGAGGGTTTCAACCAGATGATATCGAACAATTTCAATTAGGGTATTCTCCCCCTAAAAACCAATTTTTATCAACGTTTCTACAAAAGAAAGGCTTTTCTTTAGAAAATTTGTTAGATGTTGGTTTATTAAGCAGCCGAGATGGGAATACCTTTTTTGACCGTTTTAAAGGGCGTGTCATTTTTCCGATCCAAAACCATCAAGGAAAAGTAGTTGGCTTTGGAGGAAGAGCTGTTGAAGATGGTGTTGAGCCAAAATATTTAAATAGTCCTGAGTCTAAGCTTTTCCAAAAAGGTAAAATTTTATACAACTTTTATCAGGCTAGGAAACATTTTCAAAAGCAAAAGAAAGCCGTATTATTTGAGGGCTACGCTGATGTTATTAAAGCTCATCGATCAGGTGTTTATCATAGTGTGGCAACACTTGGGACAAGCTTGTCACCTTATCAAGCTAATTTGCTTAAACGATATGTCGATACAGTTATCATTTGCTTTGACGGGGACCAAGCGGGAAGAGATGCAAGTGATCGAGCTGCTAAAACTTTAAAAGAGGCTGGATTAGAAGTTAGAGTAGCAAGCATTCCGAATCAGATGGACCCCGATGACTTTATTGAAAATTATGGTTCTGAGAAATTCCATAAGCAAGTACTAACTCCAGCAGAATCATATATTGCATTCTCACTTAACTTTATGAAAAAAGATTTCAACTTACAGACTGAACACGATCAGTTAGCCTACATCGAAAAAGCACTCGATCTAATCGCCACCGTAGACCATGCAGTTGAAAGAGATGTATATCTTAAAGATTTATCGGAAACATTTGATTTATATCGAGACACTTTAGAACAAGAGATCCAAGAGCGCAGAAGAATAAATAAGCGTGATCATGATAAAGATAATCATGTTAAGAATAATGAGAAACAACCTAAACAATGGAAGAAAAGTGAAAAGATTTATTTAGCGTATCAAAATGCTGAACGTTATTTGATCGCTCACATGTTACAAGATGATCATATAGCAAATCAAGTTCAGCAAAGACTTGGGTCGAAATTCAATATGGAAGAACATCAAGTATTAGTGACTTATTTATACGCATATTATGAGGAAGGGAATCAACCAGATGTTAGTCGGTTTATGCAACGCTTACCTGATGATTCATTAAGACAATTAACAGCCGAACTAGCACTAATTCCGATAAATGAATCTCTAGAACGAGATGAATTAAATGATTACCTTTTTGCCATTACTAAAGAAAGCGATGTAGAACAAGAAATTCGCTCTCTTGAGCAGATGTTAAAAAAGGCTGAAAAAGAAAACGATCCAAAATCTGCAGCGCGAATAGGTATGAAAATACTTGAATTGAGGAAGAAAAGTAATAAATCCAAGCTATAGCAGTCGGTTTGGAAGGAGGGGTATACATGGCTGAGAAGCCAATTGAATCAAAAGAGGTAGATCAAGATCTCACACTAGATCAATCTAAAGAACAGCTTTTAGAAATGGGCAAAAAACGAGGTGTTCTCGTATACGAGGAAATTGCTGATAAACTGGGCCATTTTGAGTTAGATTCAGAACAAATGGACGAATTTTACGAACAGCTAGCAGACCAGGGGATCGATATCATTGGTGAAAATGATGACCCTAGCATGCAAAAAATAGCAAAAGAAGAAGAGTTCGACTTAACTGATTTAAGTGTACCACCAGGTGTTAAAATTAATGACCCCGTTAGAATGTACCTTAAGGAAATTGGTCGCGTAGACTTGTTAACCGCTGATGATGAAATCGAGCTAGCAACAAGAATTGAACAGGGTGATGAAGAAGCGAAAAGACGCTTATCTGAGGCGAATTTACGTTTAGTCGTCAGCATTGCAAAACGCTATGTTGGTCGAGGAATGTTATTTTTAGACTTAATTCAAGAAGGAAACATGGGTCTTATTAAGGCTGTTGAGAAATTTGATTACCGTAAAGGCTTTAAGTTTAGTACCTATGCAACTTGGTGGATTCGTCAAGCAATTACCAGAGCAATTGCTGACCAAGCCCGAACTATTCGTATACCAGTGCATATGGTTGAAACGATTAACAAATTAATTCGTGTCCAACGTCAATTACTACAAGACTTAGGCCGTGAACCAACACCTGAAGAAATTGCAGAAGAAATGGATTTAACACCTGATAAGGTTCGTGAAATTCTAAAGATCGCTCAGGAACCTGTATCCTTAGAAACGCCAATTGGTGAAGAAGATGATTCACATCTTGGTGATTTTATAGAAGACCAAGAAGCCACTTCACCATCAGACCATGCAGCTTACGAGCTACTTAAAGAACAACTTGAGGATGTATTAGATACTTTAACCGATCGAGAAGAGAATGTATTGCGACTAAGATTTGGCTTAGATGATGGTCGCACACGTACTTTAGAAGAAGTAGGGAAAGTTTTTGGTGTGACAAGAGAAAGAATTCGTCAAATAGAAGCAAAAGCCTTACGTAAGCTGAGACACCCTAGCAGAAGCAAACGCCTGAAGGACTTCTTAGAGTAAGTCTTCAGTTTGCTCTCCCGGGAGGGGCGAAGATGGGGAATGACCGTAAAGAAATTATCATCGATGAAATTAAACATTGGAAACAATCAAAGTTACTACCTGAAAAATACTGTGACTTTTTATTAGCCCTTTACACTTATGGGGAAGGAGTTCATGGAGAGAATAAACAAACGGGAAGTGGTTGGCTTAACAATGCATTATTCTCTATTGACATTCTGTTCTTAATCCTCCTTCTACCAATTTCATTTTTAATTACGCATGTTTTACAAGTAAGCATTGTCCTTGAAATAGTCTTGTTTATCAGTTTATTGATAATTATTTTAATCCATTTTTACCATTTTAAACAACATAAAAAGGCGTATATTCACATACCAATAATCGCTTTTTTCCTAGTGTTTCTGATTAGTTCAATATCTGTCTTTCATCACTTTATTGGACAGCAAGGTTGGATTAGTATTGTGATTTTTGCACACTGTTTATTATGGGTAATCTATGGATATAAACGCCAGTATTATTATTTGAGTGCTTCTGGAATTGTTGGGATGATTCTATTTATCGCATTAATATTTATATAATATTCACAAATTATCCCTTTCCTAGCTAGATGTTTTCGAGTAAAATGTATATAGTTTAGTATGCATACATATAGGTGGACACAAGGAGGAAAAGTAACGATGAGAAGAAATCCAGTTGTACCTTACGTAGTAATTGGAATATTAGGTATTTTAGCTATTATTATTATGAGTGGAGTAGGACTTGAACAAATGAATAAAGCAGAAGAAGCTGATGATGGTGAAGAAACTACTGAAGAAGCTTCTGCGGATCCTGAAACCATTTATGAAAATAATTGTATGAGCTGTCACGGTGGTGACCTTGAAGGTGGTACAGGTCCTGAATTAGCTAATGCCAGTGATCGTTTCTCAATTGAAGAGTTAGAAGAAATTATCGCTAACGGTGTTGAAGGTAGTGCTGTTATGACTGGTGATTATGCTTCTGATGAAGAGGCAGAGATATTAGCTGAATGGTTAATGGAACAATAATTTTACCCATTAAAGTCCAGAAGCATCCTTGTAAGTAGTTGCTTACAAGTGTTTCTGGATTTTTATTATGGTAGATTAATGCAGACACACTTCTTATAAGAGGTTATTTTTGTCATATAATGGATAGGATGTGCAGTAACTTTTTGTTTCGTGGTCAGTGTTTCTCAATGACGTTTTGCGCTTCAAACGGCGGTGAAACGTCATCGAGAGAGCGTCTCGCTTACGTTTTGCGCATCAAACAGTGGTGAAACGTCATCGAAAGAGCGCCTCGCTGACGTTTAGCGCTTCAAACGGTGGAGAAACGTCATTGAGGGCGCGTCTCGTTTACGTTTTGTGCTTCAAACGGTGGTGAAACATCATCGAAAGAGCGCCTCGCTGACGTTTAGCGCTTCACACGAGGTCAAAACGTCATTGAGGGCGCGTCTCGTTAACGTTTAGCGCTTCAAACGGTGGTGAAACGTCATCGAAAGAGCGTCTCGCTTACGTTTTGTGCTTCACACGAGGTCAAAACGTCAATGAGACCACTTCTCCTGTACAGTTTAACCCACCGAATTGCTCATCATTTCATTGGGACAGACACAAAACTAGTTAATGAACATCATCCATCAATTTTTCAACAACACTCATGAAGAGCTACACCTAAAATCAAGTGAAAAATGATCGTAATAGGAGCGAATCAAACTATGACAGGCATTCAATTGTCAACGAGGTTAGAACGAGTCAAAAAATACATAACTGATCAGATCAATGCATTTGCGGATATTGGCTCGGACCATGCTTATTTACCCTGCCAAGTATGTCTTGAACATCCTAATATTAAAGCAATTGCCGGTGAAGTTAATCAAGGGCCTTATCAAGCAGCAGTCACCCAAGTTCAAAAAGAAAATTTGCAAGATAGAATTGATGTAAGATTAGGTGATGGGTTAAACGTTATTGCACCTAATGAAGTTGAATGTGTGACGATTGCCGGAATGGGAGGCACACTAATTACAAGTATTTTAGAAAATGGATTGGACCGACTTGAAGGTGCGAACAGGCTAATTCTTCAACCAAATATCGATGCATCATCAATTCGGCAGTTTGCCATCCATCATCAATATGAGATTATAAACGAAGAGATTTTAAGTGAAGATGGTTATATTTACGAAATAATCGTCCTGGAACCGACATCATCTCCAATAGAATATACAGCAAAAGAAGTCTATTTAGGTCCTAAGATTTTGGAGAATAAAAATCAAGCATTTGCTAGCAAATGGCGAAAAGTTTACGATAAGAAAAAATCTATTATCAAACAAATGAAACAGGCAAAAGAACCAGATCAATCTAAAATTGAAAAGTTTGAACAACAATTAGAATGGATTGAGGAGGAATTGTAAATGAGTCAGACGACGGTGAAAGGTGTTACTTCACTACTTGAAGAAATCGCCCCCAAGTCACTAGCTTTTGAAGGTGATAAGATTGGCTTGCACGTTGGTCAAATGAATGCCAAGGTAAAACGAGTAATGCTAGCTTTAGATGTACTTGAAAATGTTGTTGATGAAGCCATTGAAAATGACGTGGATTTAATTATTGCTCATCATCCATTAATTTTTAAGCCACTAAAATCGATTCAATTAAATAGTGAAAAGGGACGAATTATTCAAAAATTAATTAAGCATGACATCAACGTGTATGTGGCTCATACTAACTTAGATATTGCCAGTGGTGGAGTAAATGATATGTTAATGAGCCAATTGGAGATTAAAAGTGACGATGTTCTTGTTGAAACGGAAAGGGAATCATTGTATAAGCTAGTTATTTTCGTTCCAACATCACATGAAGATGAATTAAGAAATGCATTAGCAGAAGCAGATGCAGGTCATATAGGTAATTACAGTCACTGTACATTTAACAGTGAAGGGTATGGTACCTTTAAACCTGAAGAAGGGACAAACCCATATATTGGCAGTACAGATCGGTTAGAAAAGGTATCGGAGCTTAGAATGGAAACGATTGTACCTGAATCTAAATTAGATCAAGCAATTAAACTTGCGACAAAGGCTCACCCTTATGAGGAGATGGCATACGACGTTTATCCATTACAGATCGATGGTGAAAGAAAAGGATTAGGTAGAATTGGAAAACTACCTGAGTCTATGACTTTAGAACAATTTGCTAATTTAGTTAAAAATAAATTTAATGTACCACAACTTAGGTATGTAGGGGATTCAACAAAGAAAGTTAAACAGGTAGCTGTCATTGGAGGAGATGGTAATAAATTTATCCATCAAGCTAAGCATAAAGGTGCGGATGTGTTAATAACTGGGGATGTATACTACCATACAGCTCATGATGCGTTAGGGATGGGTCTTGCATTAATTGACCCTGGTCATCACATTGAGCAAGTTATGAAAGATGAGCTTCTCAAACTGTTAACAAGTAAGGCAGAACAACATCAGTTGGACGTGTCATTTATTTCATCGAACATCGCTACTGAACCTTTTAACTTTTTATAAGAAGATTCTCTTTATTATGAATATTGTTATTTATTCGAGCTTTGTTGACAGTCGTCTATGCGATTGATAATCTACTAATAATATTCAAAATAGAAAGGGGATAGGTTAATTGTGTGGGAGCAAAAGTTTGCAAAAGAAGGCCTAACATTTGATGATGTTCTTTTATTACCTGCTGAGTCAAATGTGGTTCCACGAGAAGTTAATGTCGCAACTGAGTTGACGGAGACGTTGAAGTTGAATGTACCGATAATCAGTGCTGGAATGGATACGGTCACTGAGGCTCAAATGGCAGTAGCCATGGCACGTCAAGGTGGTTTGGGCGTGATTCATAAGAACATGTCGATAGAAGAACAGGCAGAGCAAATCGACAAAGTAAAACGCTCTGAGCGAGGGGTTATTACAAACCCGTTCTACCTAACGCCAGATCATCAAGTTTTTGATGCAGAGCATCTTATGGGTAAATACCGTATTTCAGGTGTTCCGATTGTTAATAACAAAGATGAACAAAAACTTGTAGGAATTATTACTAATCGAGATTTACGTTTTATTGATGATTATTCAATGGAAATCTCTAAAGTGATGACTAAAGAAAATCTAGTAACAGCACCGGTTAATACGAGTTTATTAGAAGCTGAGCAAATTCTTCAAAAACATCGCATTGAAAAACTACCTTTAGTAGATGAGAATGGTGCTCTAAAAGGCCTAATTACGATTAAAGATATCGAAAAAGACGTTGAATTTCCTCAATCTGCGGTTGATGAACAAGGTCGTCTATTAGTTGCTGCAGCAGTAGGGGTCTCTGGTGATACGAAATTGCGTGTTGAAAAACTAGTTGAAGCAGGCGTTGATGCGTTAGTAATTGACACTGCTCATGGTCATTCACAAGGAGTTCTTAACACGATTAAACAAATTCGTGATCAATATCCTACCATGAATTTAATCGCCGGAAATGTGGCAACTAAAGAAGGAACGAAGGCCTTGATTGATGCAGGGGCAGATGTCGTTAAAGTAGGAATTGGTCCAGGTTCAATATGTACGACTCGCGTAGTAGCAGGAGTTGGTGTTCCACAAGTTACAGCAGTATATGATTGTGCAACTGAAGCAAGAAAACATGGTGTGCCAATTATCGCTGATGGTGGTATTAAGTACTCAGGTGATATCGTTAAAGCATTAGCTGCTGGGGGACATGCAGTTATGTTAGGTAGTATGTTAGCAGGAACCAAAGAAAGCCCAGGGGATGTAGAGATCTATCAAGGTCGTCAATTTAAAGTCTACCGAGGTATGGGCTCTGTTGCTTCTATGGAAAAGGGGAGTAATGACCGTTATTTCCAAGAAGGAAAGAAGAAGTTTGTCCCTGAAGGAATTGAAGGTAGAGTTCATTATAAAGGGCCAGTTGGTGATACCATTTATCAAATGATCGGTGGCTTACGCTCAGGTATGGGCTACTGTGGGGCACATGATTTAGTTGATTTAAGAGAACAATCTCAATTTGTAAAGATCACAGGTGCTGGACTTAAAGAAAGTCATCCACATGATGTGCAGGTAACTAAAGAAGCTCCTAACTATTCTTTGTAAATCAGCAAACTTTTAATTAACCTTATAACCTTAAATAAATTAAGTGGCTTCATATATACTCACTAATAAGGTGTGAGAGTATCTACCGGGTTGCCCTAAACAACCTGACTATGAAGGCAGTTTTTGAAGTACAATTCTGCCTTTGTATATCCTTTAGGTGGAGTTGTACTTTTTTATTGTTAAAAAGGTTAATTAAAAAAATCAGTTTAAGGGTTAAAGTAAAGAGGTGAATTCATTGAATCAAATTGATGAAAAGATAATAGTATTAGATTTTGGCAGTCAATATAACCAACTTATAACAAGGAGAATTCGTGAATTAGGTGTTTATAGTGAGTTACATTCTAACCGAATCACTGCAAAAGAATTACAGGAGATGAACCCTAAAGGGATTATTCTCTCTGGTGGACCAGGTAGTGTATATGATGAAGATGCTAAACACATGGACCAAGGAATCTATGACCTAGGAATCCCTATTTTAGGGATCTGTTATGGTATGCAATTAATGGCTAAACAACTTGGTGGTGAGGTGAAAAAAGCGAGTCATAGGGAATATGGTAAAGCAACGATTGATGTGACCAATCGTTCTTCACTGTTCCAAACTTTACCAGAGGAGCAAGTCGTATGGATGAGTCATGGTGACTTAGTGACCGAGTCGCCTAATGGGTTTATGGTTGATGCTACAAGTTCCAGTTGCCCAATTGCTTCCTTCAGTGATGAAGAGCGTCACTTTTTTGGTGTTCAATTTCATCCGGAGGTTAAACATTCTCTTTATGGCAATGATTTGTTAAGAAATTTTGTCTTCAACGTTTGTCATTGCGAGGGCGAATGGACAATGGAGAACTTCATCGATATGCAAGTTCAGGAAATCCAAGAACTGGTGAAAGACCGTAAAGTTTTATGTGCTTTAAGTGGTGGGGTTGACTCTTCCGTTGTCGCTGTATTGTTACATGAGGCGATTGGTGATCAGTTAACTTGTATTTTTGTTGATCACGGGTTACTAAGGAAAAATGAAGCAGACGACGTGATGAAGATGTTCCGTGAAGGTTTTAATATCAATGTTATTAAAGTGGATGCCAAAGATCGCTTTTTAAACAAACTAAAAGGAGTCCATGATCCTGAACAAAAACGAAAAATTATCGGTAACGAGTTTATTTATGTTTTTGACGACGAAGCAGATAAGCTTAAAGAAATGGATTATTTAGCTCAGGGGACATTATATACAGATATAATCGAAAGTGGGACAGAAACAGCTCAAACGATTAAATCTCATCATAACGTCGGTGGTTTACCAGAGAATATGGACTTTCAGTTAATTGAACCTTTAAACACTTTATTTAAAGATGAGGTGAGGAAACTGGGAGAGGAGTTGGGGATTCCACAACATATTGTTTGGCGTCAGCCATTTCCAGGACCAGGATTAGCCATACGAACCTTAGGAGAAGTGACTGAGGAAAAACTAGAAATTGTTCGTGAGTCTGATGCAATTCTTCGTGAAGAGATTAAATTGAATGACTTAGAAAAAGACGTATGGCAGTATTTCACCGTTTTACCAGGTATACAAAGTGTCGGGGTGCAAGGCGATGAACGAACTTATAATCATACGATAGCTATTCGAGCAGTGACTTCTGTCGATGGTATGACCTCTGATTGGGCAAGAATCCCATGGGATGTATTAGAGAGAATATCAACCCGTATTACCAATGAAGTAAACGATGTTAATCGAGTTGTTTATGATATTACAAGTAAACCACCAGCAACAATTGAATGGGAATAAAAATGGATATGAGTCAAATGTTGGGGTGCTCTTGCTTAATGGTCTAAGTAAATTTTGAAAATTTAGGAGCTTCCACCACATTTAGTATCGAGGTTCTGATATATATTGGGCCAAAAAAATAACCACGAAAGGCGTGGTTATTTTTTTATACTTTTTTGGGCTTAACTTTTGGTAATATTTTATTATTTGTAATTTTACTGTTTTGATCCCATGTTGATTGATCTTCAGGATCGTATTGCTCAATAAAGCGTATCACTTCTTTAGTTATTGGAGTAGGAGTAGAAGCACCTGCTGTTATCGCAACTGTATTACAATCTTCTAACCATTCTCTTTTAATTTCACTAACATCAGCAATTCGGTATGCAGTTGTGCCGGCCTTCTCTTTAGAGACTTGAGCTAAACGATTTGAATTGTTACTCTTGGGATCACCGACAACTAACGTCAAGTCAGCGTCTTTAGCTTGTTCAGCAACAGCTTCTTGTCTAACTTGAGTTGCCATACAAATTTCTTGTATCATTTCTGTTTGAGGATATTTTTTCTGTACCTCAAGCATAATATCATAAACATCCCATTGACTCATGGTAGTTTGGTTCGTCACCACAATTTTAGCATTCTTATCTAGATCTAGTTGCTCAACATCTTCTTCAGTTTGAATTAAATGAACATGATCAGGTGCAACGCCTACAGCACCTTCTGGCTCGGGGTGCCCTTTTTTTCCGATATAGACTATCTCATAATTTTCACTTACTTTTTCACGTATTAAATCGTGTGTGCGTGTTACATCTGGACAAGTTGCATCGAGTACAGTTAATCCTTTAACTTCGGCCATCTTTTTAACTTCTGGTGAAACACCATGCGCAGTAAAGATGACAGTACCTTCGTTTATATCTTTTAATAACTGATCACGTGTCTGGTTTTTACCATCTAAGGTAATTACCCCTTCATCTTCAAAAGCTTGAGTCACGTGACTATTATGAACTATCATTCCGAGTATATAAATTGGTCGTGGTAAATTAGGGTCTTTGGCTGCATTACTTGCTATGACCATCGCATCCACCACACCATAACAGTATCCCCTTGGAGCAATTTTAATGACTTCCATGAAAACATGGCCTCCTCATATAATCATCTCTATTCGTTATTATAAAGGTTATGAACAACTTTGACAAAATCTTTCTATGAGTGGCATTTATATTTCGACTCATTTATAATAAATGTTGGTATAAAAAGGAGTTTGAGTACTATGAAAAGATATTTCCAAGCCTATCAGTTAACGGACCATATGCTTGATATTATTGAGGAGTTAAATTTCAAGCATGCAACAGAAATTCAGCACCGTGTCATTCCTCAAGCATTAAGAGGAAAGAACATTATTGGACAGTCACAAACAGGAACAGGTAAAACACATTCATACCTAATACCAATGTTTGACCAAATTAAATCAGATGAACAACAGGTACAAAAGCTTGTGATTGCTCCGACGCGAGAGTTGGCTATGCAAATTTACGAAGAAGTTAAAAAAATGATTTCATTATCAACGACAGAGCCAGAGTGGAGAGCAAAATTGGTTGTTGGTGGAACTGATAAACAAAGAATGCAACAAAAGCTGCAAACACCACCCCACCTGATTGTTGGAACCCCAGGTCGAATACTGGATTTTATCGATGAAGAAGTGATCAACCCTTCATCTGTGGAGACGGTTGTGATCGATGAAGCGGATTTATTGATTGACCTTGGGTTAATGGAAGAAGTGGACCAAATCTTGTATCGTATGCATGAAAATGTTCAGACAATGGTATTTTCTGCGACAATTCCTAAAGGTTTGCAACCATTTTTAAAGAAGTATTTATCCAACCCAGAGCACATTGAAGTTGATGGACAAGCTTTAAGTCCAGAAAAATTAGAACACCGATTAATTCCATTGCGCCATCGAAAACAGGCTGACTTGATTGTAGAAGCTTCAAAGCTTATTCATCCATACATTGCCTTAGTATTTGTTAATAAGAAAGAAGAAGCAGATCGTTTGGCAGGTGAGCTATTAGATCGAGGTTTAGAAGTTGGGGTCATTCATGGTGGTTTGAAACCACGAGAACGTAAACGAGTTTTAAAGGAATTAAAGACCTTACGCTTTCAGTACATCGTTGCAACTGATTTAGCGGCAAGAGGGATTGATATACCTGGTGTTAGTCACGTCTTTAACGCTGAATTACCAACGGATATGGATACGTATATTCATCGTGTTGGGAGAACTGCGAGAGCTGGTTTAGAAGGAACAGCGATTAGCTTTTACCAAGAAGAGGACCTGAAGTTGATTGAGGATTTGGAAGAAAAGGGTATCCAATTTACGAATTATGATATTAAGAAAGGTGCTTGGGTAGAAGTTAAGAAATGGAATGAAAGAAAGAAGCGAGAAAAGAAGGAATCAGAAATAGAGACAGAAGCTTGGAAACGTGTACGCAGACGTAAACAAGTTAAGCCCGGGTATAAAAAGAAAATGAAAAATGAAAAAGAAAAAATAAAGAAAAATTTAAAAAGAGAGCAGTACCGTAAAGGGAAAAGAAAGTAATTGGAGAGGAGATTTCACATGAAGTTAGGTTCACATGTATCCATGAGTGGGAAGAAGATGCTGTTAGGTTCGAGTGAAGATGCTGTATCATACGGGGCAAATACGTTTATGATTTATACGGGTGCTCCTCAAAATACTCGCCGTAAAGCAATTGAGGATTTAAATATTGAAAAAGCTAGAGAGCATATGGTGGATAATGGTATAGAAGAAGTCGTGATACATGCACCATATATTATTAATATCGGAAACACACAAAAACCAGAGACTTTTGAATTAGGTGTCAACTTCTTGAGATCTGAAGTGGAACGAACGGAAGCCATTGGAGCAAAACAGATTGTCCTACATCCAGGTGCACATGTAGGTGCAGGAGCCGAGGCAGGTATCAAAAAGATCATTGAAGGATTAAATAAAGTTTTTGAAGTCAAAGAGGATGTTCAAATTGCTTTAGAAACGATGGCAGGGAAAGGATCAGAATGTGGTCGCAGCTTTGATGAACTAGCACAGATCATTGATGGAGTTACTCATAATGAACGTCTATCAGTTTGCTTTGATACCTGTCACGTTCATGATGCAGGCTACGACATTGTTAATGATTTTGACGGTGTTTTAAAGGAGTTTGACGATATTATTGGTTTAGATCGCTTAAAGGTCCTTCATATCAATGATAGCAAAAATGAACGAGGTGCCCGAAAAGACCGACATGAAAATATCGGGTTTGGTCATATCGGCTTTAAGGCACTTCATCATATTATACACCATGATGATATTATGCATTTACCGAAAATTTTAGAAACGCCTTTTGTAGGAACAGATAAGAAAAACAAGAAACCACCTTATAAGTTTGAAATTGAAATGCTAAAAGGTGATGATTTTGACGAAGAATTAAAAGATAAAATAATGAACCAATAACTTATAACCAATCATCAACATTATATTGTTTAGCTAGTCGGTATAGTAGTTCTGAGGCCTGTTTGGCTTCCTGACTGCCAATTTTCTGTTCAATATATTTAAATGTTTTTAATCGATCCTTTTCAGAGAAAGGGTCGATTTTATTTTGTTTAATGAAGTCCAACAGCATAGTAGCCTGTTTATGATTGATTGGTACTTGGTATTCATGGCTATAACTGACCACTTCATTAGGTGTTGCGTTATATAAACGCGTAGTTATTAATTGTTTTAACATGTTTAAACATCCTTTTTTGCGTATTATCTAATGTTTATGTATATGAATTTTTGGGAAGCGTGTGTATCGAGGCATTTTTTTTGCAATTAACTCGTGACTTGTTTACTATTTATGGTTGGGTGCAATATATAATGATAGGACCTTTAGCTTAGAAAGGAGGGGTAAGCAATGAATTCGAGAGGTTATTTAGTATTATTTATAACAATCTTTGTGATGACTACCGCATTTATAATTAATAATATGTATTATGAACAAACAATTAATGAATTAGAAAATGAAAATCAACAATTAAACACACAGCAGGAATTATTACAATCCAATCAGCAAGCTTATCAAGAATTTAAACAAACAACTAAACAGCAGTTAACTTATTCTGAATGGAATGAGATGGAAGCCCAAGCAGATTATATGGTGATCGATAGTGATGGTCACTTTGACAAATCATGGGCACTATTTTTAGTTCAAAAAGCTAAGGATTATGAAGTTGATCCCTTCATTGTGTACGAGCTTATCAAGGTAGAAACTGGAGAAACCTTTGATCCTGAATTAGTCGGTCCGGCGACTGCATTTGGACATGCTTATGGCTTGTCACAATTTATGGAAAATACAGCTCCGTGGATTGCTGACATGGCAGACTTGCCTTATGAGAAGGAGCTCCTTTTTGATCCCACTTATAGTATTGAGCTTTCTGTTGTTTATTTAGATTTTCTGTATGATGAATTTAACAATTGGGATGAGGCATTAACAGCTTATCATCGTGGTCTTGGTGGTTTAGAGCAATATAAAAAGGATCATGGCGATGCTAAAAGTTGGTATGCTGTAGAAATTCAAGAAGAGGCTGACAAAAAGCGATCTATCGCTTTCGCTAATAATTAATATCCTGTTCATTTCCTTATTTGAAAGGTTTGGAATGGACTGTTAGTATAAAATTTATCTTCCCTCACACAATAAGAATACTTTCAAGGAAAGTGAGGGAAGATGAATGAGCAACCATGATGATCAGCGTCCAAAAAGCTACAGTGAAGACGACAATTATTTTGAGCAAAATAATGAAGTTCATAATGAAGTCAGTCAAGACATTAACCCAACAAATGATCCAATTACAGGTGTTCATAATGCCGAGGCAGACAATATAAATCGAAATAATGATGATGTAGAGTTCGCAGAGGCTGCAACATTTAATCCAGATGAGTTAGATGAAGATAAGGTCAGAATTGAAGAACGCGAAACAAGAATGGAAGAGCATGTTGATGCTGGTTGGGGATGGATCGCTTTAGTCGTATCACTATTGTCTTTTTTCGTTTGGACACTGCTATTTGCAGTTGTCGGTGTCGTAATGGGTATTTACGCTAAACGTCGAGGCGCTGATACGCTAGGTAACATTGCGATTGGTTTAGCTATTGTTGCCGTTGCAGTCCGATTGTTCCTATTTCCAGTCATATAGATTAATCATCCCTTAAATGATTATGAATAAAAATGGTCTACCTATATCTAGGTAGACCATTTTTTATACTTGATGTTTCTCTTCTTCTTGTTTTTTATAATACTCTTCAGCCAGTTTGTCGACTTCTTTTTTTAGCTCATCGACCATAATTTCTTCTGGTACTTTACGGATTATTTCACCATGTCTAAATAATAAACCTTCACCTCGTGCACCAGCAATTCCGATATCTGCTTCTCTTGCTTCCCCAGGTCCGTTCACCGCACAGCCTAAGACGGCTACCTTTATAGGTGCCTTAATTTTTTGGATATACTCTTCAACTTCATTAGCGATTGAAATTAAATCAATTTCAATACGTCCACAGGTAGGGCATGAAATTAATGTAGCCGCGTTAGACGCTAATCCAAATGACTTTAGTAATTCTTTAGCAACCTTTACTTCTTCAACTGGGTCAGCACTTAATGAGATTCTGACTGTATTTCCAATTCCTTTACTTAAAATGGCACCTAAGCCAGCTGCACTTTTGACGGTTCCAGCAAATAACGTACCCGACTCGGTAATACCTAAGTGAATAGGGTATTGAATTTGTTGCGCAGCCTTCTCATATGCCTCGATAGCAAGTTTTACATCAGATGCTTTTAGAGATACAACAATATCATGGAAATCAAGATCTTCTAAAACTTTAATATGGTGTAAAGCACTTTCAACCATTGCATCAGCTGTTGGATAACCATATTTTTCAAGCAAGTGACGCTCTAAGGAACCAGCATTTACACCGATTCGGATTGGAATACCCTTTTCTTTTGCAGCGTTAACAACTGCTTCTACTCGTTCACGTTTACCGATATTTCCAGGGTTGATTCTGATTTTATCAGCGCCACCCTCAATGGCTTTTAAAGCTAATCGATAGTCAAAGTGTATATCGACAACTAATGGTATATTAATTTGCTTTTTAATCTCAGGTATCGCATTTGCAGCTCTTTCATCAGGGCAAGCTACACGTACGACTTGACATCCGGCTTCTTCTAAACGGTGAATTTCGTTAACCGTTGCTTCAACATCATGTGTTTTCGTTGTGGTCATTGATTGGATAATGACCTCATCTTTACCGCCGATCACGACGTTCCCCACACGAACCGGTCGTGTATCTTTACGATGTGTAATCGAAGACATCTTCTCAACTCTCCTTTTATTAACCATGGAAAATATTATAGAACAATCCATCAATTATCATAACATAAATAAAGGTTAATGTGCTAACCTTGTCTCTTGCTATAATAAATATATATTGTATTATTTCCAACTAAAATGATATAAAATGATAAAAGGGAGAGAAAAGGAGGAGAAACGTTTGGTTGAATCGGTATTAGGTGTCTTCGTTGTGACATTTTTGGCTATGCTGCTATTATTTGGTGAAATCTTAGTAAGGTTAAAGGGTATAGGCGCCATCTTAGGCATTATTTCGATCGGTTTTTATTTTTCCACTTTCTTAACATCTACCGACTTAATTTTAGTAGGAATAGGTTTTGTTGTAGGTCTTGCTTTGATTATCATGGATGGTAAATTCATTAATGATGGGATCCTGGGATCGATTGGTTTACTTGTTGTTATATTCTCAGTAGCATTTGCTGCACCAAATGGGTTATTTGCTACATACAGCATTGCAGGCGTCATATTAGGTGCGATTAGCAGTTTGATTTTATTAAAGATCTTTCCAAAGCGAAAGATGTGGGGGAAAATGGCACTATTTGATCAATTGACTAGTGACAAAGGGTATAATTCAATGAATGACACTTATAAAGATTTAATTGATCAACAAGGTAAAACAGTTACTGTCCTTCGTCCAATTGGAACAGTCGATGTGAATGGGCAGATGTACAGTGCTATCTCACGTGGAAAATGGATCGAACAAGGAGTGACTGTTTCAATTGTAGAAGTTGACGGAACGAAAATCGTTGTAGAAGAAAAGCTTATGAATGAGGAATAAACCTCAGTCATAAGCTTATTTTTTATTCAAACTGTTTTGGGATATTGGATAAAATCGTGTGTAAAATAATAAAACGGTTAATCCAAAGGTTCTGTCCAGTGAGTTCTGGTTAATAGTGTAATGGTAAATTCACCTCCTATGGAAAGTATAAAAGAAGGATAACGATATTGGTTTTCATGATTTTATTACCGGCTTGTTAAATTATCTGAAAGAGGTGTATAAAAAACGACTTCTTAAGCCAAACTACTATTTTTGATCGTTTTGTAAAGTTTTTGTTAAGAAAACCGGGAAGCTGTTTACGAATAAGGACGAATCAAACATAATAGAATTGCTTTACACAGCAATGATTCGACATTTTATGAATATGAGGTGAGAGTAATGGAAGATGTATCAATTCAAGAGATGTTATTCTTGTTTATTGGTGGATTGGGTATTTTCTTATTTGGTATTAAGTACATGGGGGATGGATTACAACGTTCCGCTGGAGACAAATTGCGTGATATTCTTGATCGTTTTACAACTAACCCATTTATGGGAGTTTTAGCAGGTATTATTGTTACGGTTCTTTTGCAAACAAGTACCGGTACAACTGTTTTAACGATTGGTTTAGTTAATGCTGGATTTATGACTCTAAGACAAGCTATTGGAGTTATTATGGGTGCCAATATTGGTACGACTGTTACTGCATTCATTATCGGAATTAATATTGAAGCATATGCTTTACCAATTATTGCAGTAGGTACATTCCTGTTATTTTTCTTCAAGAGTAAGAAAGCGACTTACCTTGGACAAACGATTTTTGGATTTGGTGCTTTATTCTTAGGTTTAGACTTTATGGGTGAAGGTTTGAAACCCTTACGTTCATTAGAAGCATTCCAAGACTTGACAGTAACGATGAGTGAAATTCCTATCTTAGGTGTAGTAATTGGTACTGTCTTTACAGTTATTGTTCAGAGTTCATCTGCTACCATTGGGGTTTTACAACAGTTATATTCTGAAGGTGCGATCGAATCTCTAAATGCAGCACTACCTGTCCTATTTGGTGACAATATCGGTACCACCATTACGGCTGTATTAGCAGCAATTGGTGCTAGTGTCGCAGCTAAAAGAGCTGCCGCAACCCACGTTATTTTTAACTTGATTGGTGCTACTCTATTTTTAATCTTGTTAGTACCATTTACAGCACTTGTAGAATATCTAACAAATCTGTTAGAACTGGGACCAAGAATGACAATTGCGTTTGCACATGGAATTTTTAATGTAACAAATACGGTTATACAATTTCCATTTATTGCATTGTTAGCTGTTCTAGTCACAAAAATCATCCCAGGTAAAGGTAGCGTTATTGATGGCAAGCCAAAACATTTGGATCCAATATTTATCGAGCAATCTCCTTCAGTCGCCATCTCACAAGCGAAAGAGGAAGCTTTACACATGGGTGAAGTTGCGATAAAAGGTTTGGAAGAAACACGTGAATATTTAAATACAAACCAATCCAAGCATGCTGAAGTTGCTCTATCTCTAGAAAGTGCACTGAATAATTTAGATAAGAAAATAACTAATTATTTAGTTCAAGTTTCTAGTACTGACCTTACAGTAGCAGATGGTAATACACACTCTGCAGTAGTTGACATCGTTCGTGATATTGAACGTATAGGGGATCACTTTGAAAATATCATCGAACTTAATGAATATAAAATTACGAATAAAGTAAACTTAACTGAACAAGCCATGGAAGATCTTAACCAAATGTATAATTTAACGATTGAAACAGTTGGCCAAGCGCTAAAAGCTTTTGACACGATGGATGAAGATTTAGCCAAAACTGTTATGAAAAAAGAAGATGAAATTGATAAGATGGAAAGAGTATACCGTAAGAAACACATTATTCGCCTAAATGAAGGACACTGTAGTGGTACTGCAGGCATAGTCTTTGTTGATATTATTAGTAACTTAGAGCGTATTGGAGACCACGCGCTAAATATTGCACAAGAAGTTACTGGTAAAGGAGAAGAAGAGTAGGGTTCGTGTTTTTTACTAACTCAAAACATAAAACCAACCGGGATTAATGGACATCCCGGTTGGTTTTAATCATGATCATTTTTCTAAGTAACAATCTCTTTAATAAAAAATTAGCGATAGTGTTGACAAGTTATTCGTATCATGGTAAATTATATCTCGTCGCTGTTGATAAGAACCACTCAAATACGACAGATACTTTATAGCTAACATATATTCATATTCCAGCGTAGCTCAGTGGTAGAGCAGTTGGCTGTTAACCAATTGGTCGCAGGTTCGAATCCTGCCGCTGGAGCCATTTATTTTGGCGGCGTAGCTCAGCTGGCGAGAGCGTACGGTTCATACCCGTGAGGTCGGGGGTTCGATCCCCTCCGCCGCCACCAATTATCATTTCATTTAAATACATATCCATATGGCGGTCGTGGCGAAGGGGTTAACGCACCGGATTGTGGCTCCGGCACTCGTGGGTTCGATTCCCACCGATCGCCCCATAGTGGACCCTTAGCTCAGCTGGTTAGAGCTATCGGCTCATAACCGATCGGTCGCAGGTTCGAGTCCTGCAGGGTCCACCATAACTTAATAAACGGAGGAGTACCCAAGTCTGGCTGAAGGGAGCGGTCTTGAAAACCGCCAGGGGCTTCACGGCCCGCGGGGGTTCGAATCCCTCCTCCTCCGCCATTACATACCAGAACAAGCTAATTGCTTGTTTTTTTTTAATTGAGAGAATGTTATTCAATTAAAATGTGTTTATTCGCCTGCTTTCTATTTTGCTTATAATATTCGATCACTTTGGGGATATAGCTTGTCAAATTTGGACAGCTGATATTAGCTTCATGTAAATCATTAATCGCATTTGTACAGTCAAACTGAGAGCGATAATTGAAATAATCTAATGCTTCCTTCTCAACTTTTAGCCATTTCCTTGTTGAAGAAAAAGATAAAAATTTTTTACTGATAGTAAATGGGACCGGCCCCGTTGGTTTTTTTCCTAAATAGTTTTTCATAAAAAGTTGATAAATTTCTTTAGCCTGATAGGGGTTAGGGTCCGTAATGTGATAGGTTTTATTAACACTTATTTTTGAATGGGCTAAATATAAAACAGCATCAAGGACATAATCAATAGGAACCATATTCACTATGCCTTCCCCGGTGCCTAAATAGGGAATAACAGGCAAATACCTTAGGCGAGTCAGATAATTTAAGATCATATAAGGTCCATCAAACTTAGAAGTAACACCAGTTTTTGAATGACCAATAACAATACTTGGTCTTATAATAGTTGTTGGTACATCGTCTTTTAAATCCTCAACTAATTTTTCTGCTTCAAATTTTGATTGTTCGTAGTAGTTTTTAAATGATTGTCCTTGGTCCAGTTCATGTTCATAAATAATTCCTTCTCTCGTTCCTGAAATAAATGCAGTGCTAAAATAAATATAGCGTTCAAGATGATGACATTTTTTAATAAATTGATTAACCTGATGTGTTCCATTGATATTAATGTTACGTGAAATCTCTTCTTCTACAGCTAGATCGTAAACGGCTGCCAGATGGAAAAAATGAGTAATTTGATTAAATAAAATGTCATGCCAATCCTTTTGTATGTTGAGGTTTTCCTTAGTGATATCACCTTCAAGAATGGTTATTTTATTAAGGTTCAGATCTGAGTTATGATTCATTTCTGTTAAATTTTGTTCTGCTTGCTTACGTGTTTCTCTAAGGGTTAGTAAGTAAATGTGGTCTATGTTTGACTGGTGTTTACATAAGGAGTGTAGTAAATTAGCTGTGATGAACCCAGGAAATCCAGTAAAGAAATATGTATGACCCATAAGGAGTGCCTCCTTTCATATGGTTTAATTTTAACAAACTTTTTTGACAATTGGTGTTAAGTGTTAATGAGAGGTATATGATTCTAACGGAAAATATATGCAAAAAGCTTGCATGTCATCTTTGCGGTTGTTAATCTTTTATTTAGAGTGGAATTCAGAATCATTCTGAATTAAAACTCTGATGAAATTATGATTAAGGAGGAATTACATTATGGCTAAATTTGAACTACCAGAATTACCTTATGCTTATGATGCATTAGAACCACACATTGACAAGGAAACGATGAACATTCATCATACGAAACACCATAATACGTATGTAACTAAGCTAAATGCTGCACTAGAGGGTCATGCAGATCTTCAAGATAAGTCTTTAGACGAATTACTTAGCAACTTAGATTCTTTACCAAGTGATATCCAAACGGCTGTTCGTAACAATGGTGGAGGTCATGCAAACCATACATTATTCTGGACGATTCTTTCACCAAACGGTGGTGGAGAACCAACAGGAGAGTTAGCTGATAAAATTAACGAAGCATTTGGTAGCTTTGATCAATTTAAAGATCAATTTGCTCAAGCAGCTGCTGGCCGTTTTGGTTCTGGTTGGGCTTGGTTAGTTGTAAAGAATGGTAATTTAGAAATCACATCAACACCTAATCAGGATACACCTGTAATGGAAGGTATTACACCAATTTTAGGTTTAGATGTTTGGGAGCATGCTTACTACTTAAACTATCAAAACCGTCGTCCAGACTATATTAACGCTTTCTGGAATGTCGTTAATTGGGATGAAGTAAGTAAACGCTACGATGCTGCAAAATAAAAACATAAGTATAAAAAATCTTAAGACTTGTATCTAAAAAGATACAAGTCTTTTTCTTTTCTTTTAATTCTGTATAAGCGTTTTATCATTGCAAAAACTAACCGGTAGAAACGAGGGAGAAGTATGATGTTAAACCGGTTAAATGTCAGTGATCATGAACGCAAAAATTTATATTTGTTGTTAGCCATTGGTTGGCTATATACTTTAGGAATTTTCTTATCCAATATTTTCGTAAATATTTTTCTATGGAAGCAATCTGAAGATATACAAGTCGTTGCTTATTATAATTTGTTCATTGCCTTAGCTCAAATCTTTATTTATGTTGTTTTTGGTAAATGGGCGAAAAAAATCGACCGTATCTTAATTCTCCGTGGTGGGATTGTTTTAATTTCTATATTTTTTATTTCCGTTCTTTCTTTTGGTGAAAATGCTGCCAATTATAATTATCTCTTAGGTGGATTATTAGGTGCTGGTTATGCATTTTTCTGGTTAGCCTATAATATCCTGACATTTGAGGTGACAGAACCTTATACAAGAGATTATTTCAATAGTACGTTAGGCATGCTGCAATCATCGAGTGGTATGATCGGTCCTATAACAGCCGGTTTTATAATTACTGTACTGAAGGGTTATACGGGATATCTGACAATCTTTTTTATATCTTTTATCCTGTTTATACTGGCTGTTGTGTGTAGCTTTTTTATCGAAAGACGATCTGTTGAAGGACAGTATTCAATTCGGGTTGCAGTTAATGAAAGAAATCAAAATCACCATTGGCGACTACTTCTAAATGCTCACTTTTTTCAAGGTACGAGAGAAGGGGTCTTTTTATTTTTAGTTGGATTATTAGTTTACATGGGAACAACAAGTGAGATGACTGTGGGTGTCTATAACTTTATTTATGCAGGAACTTCTCTTCTTGCTTATCAAGTGGTTGCTCGTGTAGTCACTCCGAAAAATCGAATTAAACTGATTACAGTCGGGGTTATTACACTATATCTGTCCATTTTTTGGTTGTTGATTGCCGATGTTCCTTACGAATTTTTTATCTATGGTGCTGTCGTAGGAATTGCTGTTCCTTTCTTTTTTGCACCTTATATGTCAATCTCATATGATGTGATTGGTAAATCAAGCCAAGCACGTGTGTACCGGATTGAGTATATCGTCTTACGTGAAATTGCGTTAAATATGGGACGAGCTGTTTCGTTAACCCTATTTTTAATCGGCTTATTATTTATTGAACAAAATACTTGGATTCATTATGCCATTATTATTTTTGGTGTAGGATATTTGGTTTCCAATATTTGTGTTGCGAAGATTGTGCGTCATCCTAAGAGTGAATAGAAAACCATTAGTTTCTTCCCTTATAAGTGATCACAAAAAATGCTATAATGAACGTAGTTATATGGGGGAGGAGAAAACATTGGTTAAGAAAAAGAAGAAATCACACTTACCTCTTCGATTAAATTTATTATTTTTTGTGATTTTTTTACTTTTTTCAGTATTGATTTTACAATTGGGTGTTGTTCAAATCTTATATGGACAAGATGCGCAAGATGAGATTAATCGTACAGAACAAGTAACATCACAAACCCCTGTACCAAGGGGGAGAATGTTTGATCGCATGGGGAATTTAATTGTAGATAATGAAGCACAGTTAGCGATAACATACACGCCTAGAAAACATGTACAACCTGAGGATAACTTGAAGTTGGCTAAAGAGCTAGTTGAATTTTTAGAGATGGATACAGACTCAGTATCAGAGAGAAACATGAAGGATTTTTGGATTTTAGAAAATCATGAGAAAGCTTTTAGTCGATTGACTCCGGAAGACTTAGAGGGTGATGACTTAGACCAGTATTACGCGGCTTTAGATTATGTAACTGAGGATGACCTTGATGAAATTACGAATGAGGATATGAAAGTCATTGCAATTAAAAGAGAGCTAGATCAAGCCTATGAATTGACACCGCATATTATAAAACGTGATCAAGTTACTCAGGAGGAGTATGCTATAATTGCTGAAAATTTAAATCAATTTCCTGGTATTAACGTTACAACAGACTGGGAACGTGACTTTTTATACGATGGTACATTCCGTAATTATATCGGGAGTATTACAACAAGTAGGCAGGGGCTACCAAGTGATGATTTAGAATATTTTATTACACGAAATTATAACCGTAATGATCGTGTCGGTCGTAGTGGGATTGAAGAAGAATATGAGCTTTCCTTAAAAGGTCATAAAGAAGTAAGAGAACATATCACCGATTCCAGTGGAAACGTGGTTACGAGTGAGTTAGTTAGAGAAGGTGAACGAGGAAAAGATTTAGTTCTTTCCATTGATATAGAGCTTCAAGAAAGGCTAGATCAAATTGTTCAAGAGGAATTAGAGACAGCCATTGAAATGTACCCTGAAGAAAATCGGTTTATGAATAATGCCATGGCCGTTATGATGGATCCGAATACTGGAGAAGTATTAGCCATTTCTGGTCAGGATTATGATCGCGATGCTGAGGAAGATGAAACTCCATTTAGCGATGAATCATTTCGAGTCATTTATGATTCCCATCTACCGGGATCATCAATAAAAGGTGCAACATTATTAGCTGGATTAGATAGTGGTGTTGTTTCACCAGATGAAGTCATAAATGACCGCCCGATTAAAATTGCTGGTGACGAAGAGAAAAGCTCGATTCGTGATATGGGTAATGTAAATGATATTGATGCTCTACGCCGATCTTCTAATATTTATATGTTCTTTATTGCCATGCGTATGGGTGGAGAATTTAATTATAGTTATGGTGATTCGATTAGCTATGACCAACAAGGTTATGTGGATATGGTCAACTATTTTAAGCAGTTTGGCTTAGGTGTTTCCACGGGTATCGACTTCCCTTATGAGGGAACGGGTGTAAGTGGTGATGGTGATCAAGCTTATGAACTTATTGACTTTGCTATTGGTCAATATGAATCCTACACAACTTTACAATTAGCTCAATACGTATCAACAATAGCTAATGGTGGCTATCGAATAGCACCATCATTGGTTAAACAAATTCATAGTTCAGGCGAGACGGAGAAACTAGGCCCAATCTATTCGGTTAACGAACCTAAGGTATTAAATAAGCTTGGGGTGTCTGATGATCATTTAGATCGTGTTCACGAAGGATTTCGCCAGGCTTTCCAAGAAGAGGGAGGCACGGCTTATTACCAGTTTAACGACGTGGATTATAGCCCAGCCGGAAAAACTGGAACCGCAGAGGATTATGTTTTTATCGATGGTCAAAGACATTACGTACAAAACTTAACGTTAGTTGGTTATGCTCCACATGACCAACCTGAAGTGGCCTTTGCTGTAGTTGTTCCTCATACGGGTGTGATTAGTGGTGGTGAATCACAGCATCCGATCAACTTAACGATTGGAAGACGTGCTTTGGATAGTTATTTTGAACTACAAGAAGAGCGTGAAGAAGACCTTGAAGATGAGCTTGAAGATAACGAGGTTATTGATGATGAAAATGATTTAGAAGATATTGATGAAGTGGACAATTTAGAACAAGAATAAGCTAAAGCCCCTGTTAACAGTGACAGGGGCTTTAACAATGGTATATCTTTCGATTCGATATAATATAATCAACAGGAATATCATAATGATCAAAAGGTAAGTTCTTTACAATTTGCTCTTCCATTGCTATGGATATTTTAGCTTGATTGAAGTTAGCTAAATATCGGTCATAGTACCCCCCACCATAGCCAATCCGATACCCTTGGTGATCAAACAATAAGCCTGGTACGATGATTAGATCGATATCTTCCTTATAAACAAGTTTATGTCTCTCCTCTTTAGGTTCGTAAAGATCTAAATAGACATTTTCTAATTCATGACGATTAGTAAATGAGTAAAACTTCATTTGATGATCATTATTAGGATAGCATTTAGGGATGACGACGTTTTTCCCCTCTTTCCAGGCTTGCTCAATAAGAGGGAATGTATCTAATTCAATTTTTCGAGGGATAGTAACCGCTATGGTATTAGCCTTTAACCAGAGGTTTGAATTAAACAGGTGTTTGGAGATATCATGGATCGCGGTTTGCTTATAGTTCTGGTTAATATTAGTTAAGAGACGTTTACTTAATACTCTAAAGGTTTGTTTATACATAAATTCATCTCCTAGCAGGTATTCTAGAGGATCATAAAAGAGTTTTAGGTAAAGAAAAAAACAGCAGGAGTCTCCTACTGTTTTACTTCGTTTCACGGTGTAACGTATGCTTTCCAAGTCTTGGAGAATATTTTTTCAATTCTAAACGATCTGGATTTGTACGTTTATTTTTAGTAGTGATGTAGTTACGATCACCAGTTTCAGTGCAAGCTAATGTGATTTGTACACGCATGATTATTCCCTCCATTCTACATTCAACATTTTGACCTAACTATCATACCAAAACTGACACAATTATTCAAGGTATTACATGAACATGCTGTTAATTAAACAATGTCTTAATTTAGATAAATTTAATTTGCGATTTCGAATCATGCAAATGATCTAAGGTCAAAGCTTTAAGGATTCAAAGGTCAAAAAGAAGGTAGAGTTACTATTTTGCAAAAACTAATAGCAGAATGGATTTCCTATAAAAGTAATTTCTATTATAAAATGAACGTGGTAAACTATTAGTTGAACAAGTAAATAGAGGTGAACATTATGTTTAATACCATTATTACCTTATTAGTTGTAGGTATTATTTTGTTTATTATATCTTTTTTCATGAATAATCGATTCGATGAACTTGAAAAAGAACTAGAGCAACTGTCGATCAATCAGGCTCAAGATCACTTTACCTTAAAAAACAAAGTAAAAGTATTAGAAGAGGAACTGTTGAAGGATACGGTGAATTTGAATGATCTAACCAAAGGCCATACCAATAGTCAATCTAGTAAACTTCAAACAAGGCGTGATCAAGAACCACCTATTATCAAGGAGATCAAAACTTTGTATGAACAAGGTTTAGGTGTAGAGGAAATCGAAAATAGAACGGGATTAGACCGAAATGACATCAAGGTTATTATCCAACAAAAATCTAACCATCAGTTATTTGGATAAACAGAAAGGGATGAAAGTAGTTGAGAACAGTAGTTATGTCTTTTTCAATTGGTATTCTTGTCTCAACTAGCATTTTAGCAGGTGCATATTATTCAACAGATAGAGAATTAAGCCAGGAACAATCAACTAGTAATCATGAATTGGAACTAAGTGAAGAAAAGGCGACTGAATATTTAACTGAAAGAGGCTTCATGGTTATAGACTCAAACGAATATGATGAATTAAAAGAAGAAATTGAGCAACAGCAGGCATTGCTTGAGGAACAACAGGAAGTAATTAATCAAAATTCATCCGAAGAGGAATTAGACACACAAACTGAAAAAGATAACGACCAAGAACAGACAGCTATTTATACACTCGAAATTACAGATGGAATGAGTTCAAGGGATATTGCATTAGAACTTGAAGAAGCTAACGTGATTTCTGATGCAAGTGAATTTAGTCAATATTTAGGAGAGAACGATTATAGCCGTTCCATTCAAATCGGCTCATATGTTCTAACATCAGAGATGAGTTATCATCAAATAGCCATTACCATTGCTAATTAATCTATCGTATTAAGATTGCTTCAAGCGGGGAGTTGTTCGTTTGTTTGTAACTGAAAAATATGTGATGTTAAAATCCATTGATCATCTGATAAAAGAAGGTCAAGCAGATATACGTTTTATTTCGGAACAGAGGAATGTATTTATTTTAGAGAGGTATGAGAAACAAACAAACACAAGTCATGTAATCATGTTTCAACATAAACAATTCGATTGGTCTAATCATCTGAAACGTGATTTTCAGCAAAATGTTCAATACCTTGATAAAAATATACGAATGCTTCGTGGACGTAAAATCCATTACCATGTGGTGTATGTAGCTAATTTAGCACCTGTTGATGAATGGAAGGATATTAGAACAACCAAGCAAATTAAAGGCGCTAAAAACATCCATACCACAGCGTATTATTTAAGTGAGGAAGATCGAGACGAAGAGCTGCAGAGGTTGTCAAATTACGTACAGCTAGACACGTCGATCACAATCACTTCTTTACCTACTCATGAAGAACAAGAACAACAATCCTTATATCTTGAACAAAAATTATATGGGTTGCATAGAAAGAAAGAGCGAGAATTTAAGCAGGTATTTCACTTTGGAAAAACAAGGGTGACCTTTGTTTTAATTGCTCTTAACTTAGTGATCTTTGCTTTATTAGAAAGGAATGGCAGTAGTACAGATACGTTTCATCTCATTGATTGGGGAGCTAAGTTTAATCCCGCAATCGCCAATGGTGAATGGTGGCGTATAATAACTTCGATGTTTCTGCATATAGGAGCACTACATTTGTTTATGAATATGCTTGCTTTATTTTTCCTTGGCGATGTTGCAGAAAAAATTTATGGGACGAAAAGGTTTTTGTTTATCTATTTTACTGCTGGTGTCTTTGGAGGGGTAGCTAGTTTTGCAACTAATGATGCTGTAGCTGCTGGTGCATCTGGAGCAATATTTGGATTGTTTGGTGCTTTACTGTTCTTCGGGGTACATTACCGGGATTTATTTTTCAAAACCATTGGTTCCAGTTTATTAATCATTGTCGCCATCAATATTGTCTTTGGTTTTACGATTCCACAAATAGACAACGGAGCCCATCTAGGTGGATTGATTGGTGGTTTTTTCGCTGCCCAAATTGTACATTTGCCCAAAAAGAAAGATATAATGAAACAAGTTGTCGCAATTGTTATCATTGTCATATCCATCGTGACTATGGGCAATTATGGCGTGAAACATGCTGAATCTTCTGAAGACCCCCAGACCTTAGCTTTAATTGCCCAACAGTATATCAATGATGAATCTTATTCTCGTGTAGAAAACGTTCTAACTGATGCGATCGAGCAGGGAATTGAGCATGAGTACTTATATTTCTATCGTTCCGTGGCGCTTATTGAATTAGATGAATTAGAACGTGCAGAAGAGGATTTAAAGAAGGCAATAGAACTTAATGAATATTTTTCAGAAGCATACTATAATTTAGGGGTCTTATATGAACAAAAAGGAGATATTCATACAGCAATTGACCATGTCAAACGCGCTTTAGAAATCAGACCAGATGATGAGCAATTTAATCAATATTATGAACAATTGATTGAGTCTTGATCTTACTTTTAGTTGAAAGGAGAAAAAGATGAAAAGCTTCTATGAAGTTCAACAACTACTAAAGCGATTTGGTACTTTAGTATATGTAGGTGACCGTCAATCCGATGCATTATTAATGGAGGAAGAGGTTAGAGAACTATATCAAAACCAATTAATTACTATTGAAGAGTATCGAGATGCTATATTAATATTACAGAAAGAGAAAAAAACTTAAATTGATGATTAACGATAATTAAAAAGGGGTAATAAATAGTTATATTTATGAAACTTTTTTTAGTTCAGATCGTCTAATTATTATGGAAGACCTTTTGATATGTCTGGTTTAGGAAGTGAGGGGTAGGTATGAACCGGATTAAACAAATACCATTGTTTATTGTTGCTGCAATCCTTGTCGGGACTAAAACATATATTGTATATCGATTTTACTTTGATTTATCGATCGAAACAGCTTTCCAAGAAATTATTCTATTCATTAATGCGTTAGCTATTAGCATGTTTATTTTCTTTATTGCTGTATGGTTCCGTCCAAAGAGGCAGAAGCGTTTTATCATCATAACGGCTATAGTTATGTCGTTTGTGATCATCGCTAATTTAATGTATTACAGAAACTTCACCGATTTTGTAACGTTACCAACACTGTTTCAATTTAATAACGCTGGCGACCTAGGAAGTAGTGCAGTATCACTCTTTTATATTTCTGATTTACTTTTATTATTAGACCTTGCGTTAATTTTTATGTTTATAAAATTAGACTGGTTTACTATAAAAGAGTATTCTGGAATGTTTCGTAAAAGAATCGTCGCTGTATCATTATCAGCAATTATGATTAATATGGCCTTAGCTGAAATTGAAAGACCGATGTTATTTCAACGTGGCTTTGACCGAGAATATCTAGTTAAAAATGTTGGTCTATTCACCTTCCATGCTTACGATGCAGTCATAACCGCATCAACCCAGTCAAAACGTTTATTTGCTGATGGATCTGGCATGGATGAGATTGATGAATACGTTAATGACCATGTTCGAGAGATCGAGGAGCCTATTGACTTAACGGGTATTGCTGAGGATAAGAATATTATTTATATTGCCTTTGAATCAGCACAATCTTTTATTATAGATGAGGAATTGAATGGAGAAGAAATAACCCCGTTTTTAAATGATTTTATTGACGATAGTTATTATTTTGAGAACTTCTATCATCAAACAGGCGTAGGTAAAACATCTGATCACGAGTTTGTTATTGATAATGGATTATATTCCTTACCTAATAGTGCTGTCTTTTTCACACACGCTCAGAATGAATATAATTCGTTACCTAAAATCATTGAAGAGGAAAAGGGCTATAAATCTTATGCTTTCCACGCCAATAATGGAAGTTTTTGGAATAGAAACGTCATGTATGAAACACTAGGTTATGATGAGTTCTACGATGTAGAATCTTATGATTTTGAACCTGAAGATGAAATTGGGTGGGGGTTAAATGACAAAAAGTATTTCGAACAATCTATTGATTTAATGAAAGATATAGACGAACCTTACTTTGCGAAGTTTATAACATTAACTCACCACTTCCCATTCGAGATTCCGCCTGAGGAAGCGAGTATAGAACCACATGATTCGGATTCAGTGACTTTGAATCAATATTTCCAAACTGCTCGTTATACAGATGAAGCAATAGAGCAATTTATTAATCAGCTAAAAGATGAAGGTATGTATGAAGATTCAATTATTATCATTTCAGGAGACCATTATGGTATTAGTTCTTATCATAATGAAGCAATGGGTGAGTTTCTTGGAAAAGATATCACACCTTATGAAGAGGCCCAACTCCAAAGAGTTCCGTTTATTGTGCACATTCCTGATCGTGATCATACAGGAACTTTATCAAGGCTGTCAGGTCAAATCGACTTTAAGCCAACGATTCTTAACATGTTAGGTATCGAGAATGAGAAAGACATTGTCTTTGGTAATGATTTGTTCTCACAAAATCGCAAACCATTCATCGCTCTGCGAGACGGTCGTGTAGTTGGTGAGGATTATCTATACGCATCAGGTAACTGTTATGAACATGAAACAGGTGAGGTTGTAGAAGGTTCTTATTGTGATGACATTCGTGAACAGGCTGAACAAGAATTGAACTACTCAGATGAAATAATCTACGGTGATCTCTTCAGATTTTATGACTTTGAAGAAGGCGAGATCGTTGAAGAATAAATTAAACCCTAACAAACTCCAAAATATGGAGTTCGTTAGGGTTTTTCGTTAAGATGGAACCCGGAGTTACAAGCATTATCTGCTTTAAATCTAAAAAATGGCTAACGAATATTCGTTAGCCATTATAATTTAGGACCACAAACCTGGGAATAACTGATTTGTTATTGTCATAAATGAATACCATCCAAATAGGCCAAATGATACTGCTGCAAATGCTACAGCAAAGAAGTTCCGTTTTTTTAGTTCACGTAATACAGCCCATGCACTTAAAATAGTTACGATTAACATTAATATTCCAAAAACAAATTCTCCTACTTCCATGTCTTTTCCTCCTTGAATCAAAAGCTCGCTCTTTGTTATGATTACAATAATACCAAGAATTTATCCGTTTGGCTTCTCCCTTATATTCTATATAAAAATAAACTTTGTGTCGAGTCATTTCCGTAAAAATCAGATGAAAAAGGTGGAAACGTTTTGTGAACATTTATACATTTTCCTTAGGTCTATTAGGAACAAATTGTTATGTTATCGAAAAAGATCAACTAGCCTTAATTTTTGATCCAGGTGGAGATGTAGAAAAACTAGAACAATTGTTTAATGAGAAAGAAATTAAACCTAAGGCTATTGTCTTAACTCATGCACATTTTGATCACATTGGAGCTGTTGAGCCTCTTCGCGAAAGGTATGATGTTCCAGTATATATGCATGAAGCTGAAAAAGAATGGCTAACCAACCCAATGCTAAATGGTTCAGAACTCTTCCAAGTAGGGAAGATCATGGCCCGTGAAGCGGATTATTATATAGATGAAGGGGTTCAGGAGATCGAAGGGTTTAAGTTAGAGATACTTCATACTCCAGGTCATTCTCCTGGAAGTCTTTCATTTTGGCTTAAGGATGAACAGACTTTGATCGCGGGGGATACTTTGTTTCAAATGGGGATTGGGAGAACAGATTTACCACTTGGAAACTATGATACATTGATCAAGAGCATCAATGAGAAGATCTTATCTCTACCTGAAGAAACTTCTGTCTTACCTGGACATGGTCCAAAAACAACGGTTAAAGCTGAAAAACAAAGAAATCCTTTTCTAAGTTAAATAACTGTTATAGAAATGGACGCCATTCCACTTAGTATAGAGCCAAAAGTATTTTAGAGCTAATAAAAACGGCTCATCCTATTTAAAGGACCGAGCCGTTTTTTGTTTGCCAGATAAGTATAAAATTCGGTGTTACTATAAGTACAAATACATTTCTGACTTTGCTCTGATCTCGTTAACGAGTGTTTTAGTGAGCAAATGATGGTTCTAGAAGGAATGTTACGTAATACGTAAAACCTACCATAAAAACAGTTAAATAAGCGCCAAAGATATACATATAAAGACGTTCAGATAGGTTTAAGTAACCGATTCCTAAAAAGAAGATCGTTTGTGCTAGAAATAATACGGATAACCCAATCATATCACCTGCATAGAATAATACGGTGAAAATACCCGTCCAGAATGATATAACACGAAACATACGATCCATGTCTTTTCCTCCTTTGTACAGGAACTCGTCAGACATATTATATACGATGAACATGACGATGTAAATGAACATTTTTTGTCCGATGGGATTTGTTGCTAATCAACTATCTATTTTCGATTATACCATATTAAAACCGTGACTTAAAACGGATCACCCCATCGGTGAGGTACTTAAAAACTTTTAATTAATTTGAGACGTAAAAAGAACTGGGCCACCAGGATTCGAACCTGGGAATCACGAGACCAAAACCCGTTGCCTTACCGCTTGGCTATAGCCCAATTACAGTTATTATTATATATTGATTTTCTTTTGTTTATACATCGTAATATGTGAAATGTTGAAATGTTAGACCTGTATCTGTTTCAACGGTTATTTCTAATTGGAGGAGACTTGAATCCAGTGAATAAAAATCCACCATAACGCTACCCGTCTCATAGTGAAGGGAGAGTTGTTGTTTTTCTGCTGAGGGAGTTAGTAACTCTAATTGTTCGAGTTCATGGATTGAGATTGAAATAAGGTTTTGAATTTTATGTTGTTCATAAGACCATTGATACTGTTCTTGATGATATAAATTCTGCTGCATAGTTATTAACATAAGGGAAGACACCGTTAACAAAATAATCAGTAAATATGGGAACACAAAACCTTTTTCAGAATTAAAATATGTCAATTGATCTATGTGAATAGACTTTTTCAAACTCAGAACCGTCCTTTCGCTTACAGTAGATGGTGAATGTGTGGTCATTAATCATGGTGATTTTGAATTCATCAACGTCAAAGATCATAACCTCATGTCCGGTCCCATTTACTCTTCGTCTAACTAAGCCATCGTATTTTTCTAAGACAGTTTGATCACCGTTATGTTTATAAAAACGTAACTTATCTGGGCTGACCTTAACTACTTTAGACCTATTTAATTCAAAGGCAATCAGAAAGTCAAACTGTCTTAACTCTAAGTGCGACTGATGATTGACGTCTTGTCTCATTTCAGTCATTTTTAAGACAGGAAAAATCATTGGAGTGATCACGATTAAAATTGATAGGGAAATGAGTAATGACACTAAGGTGTAACCTTTAGGATTATTCGTAAGACGGAACATATTGACACATTCTTTCTTCATTATTAGATCGGTTTTTCCAATTAATACAAAAGAGGGTAAACCTTTCATGTGGTTGTGACGTGATGACATAGTCTTGAAGCATTTGATCACTTAAGTTATTTGTTTTAGTTTTCTGTGATAATTGTCCGTCCTTAATATGCTCTTGTAAGACGGTGATAGCCTCATTTTTATGACGAAGATCTTGTTCAGTTATATGAACATGGGCCAATAGTGGAATTAAAAAAGTCGTTATGATCAATAAACAGCTTAGGGATAGTAGTAGGTCATACATGATTATTCCTTTACGACAGTTGAGTAACATAGTATCGTCCTTTTCCAAAAGGGAAGGTTATGCGGTAAGTTTGGTTATGGATAATTACTTCAAAGCTGCCTGGTTGTGAGATGTTACCGGTTGTATTGAAACGGATCTTATGGTTTAGATCGGTTGTATGAAATATAATAGTATCGTCAAATTGACGGACTATATGAGCAGGCATAAGGGGGTTATCATAAATTCGATAACCATGACTATGTGGTTGAAAGGTTAAGGTCAAACGACTCTGATTTAAAAGTGTATACTGTTGTATATAAAAGATATCTTGTTCAAACGTCGCAAAGAATTGATTAATAGTTCTTTTGTTCTGGATCTCTTGGAACATGTTTAATGAAAAATAGGTAATTGTAGTGACTATGCTTAAAACGATTAACACCTCAACAAGCGTGAAGCCTTTACTATTCAATGTCGACACGACCATCAACAAGGCTTAATGAACGATTGTCTGGGCATGATGTACTGTTAATATAATCTTCTTCTTCTAGACTTGTTAAGTCTGATGGATATTCACCAGTGTCTAACTTATAAAGTTGAACCTGGGATTGAACAAGCTCCATATAGGCCTCGCATCCTTTTTCATCTACAAATGTATTGTGCTTGACGACATTTGGAATAGTTAAAATTAATAAGACGGAAATAATGAGTAAAACGACTAACATCTCAACAAGTGTAAACCCTTTGCTATTGTTATACATTTTTTTCACACCTTTATAAATTATTAATGACTTGAAACATTGGAAACATAGCTAATACGTAGATAGAAATGATTAGAATCCCGAGAACACCGTAAGTAATAGGTTGAATGACAACGACTAAGTTTTTGGATTTTTCCTCTAAAGAAGCTGTAACTAATGATGTATAAGCATTTAAGTCTTGAACTAAAGTGCCTTGTTCAGTACTACGTTGGATCAACAATTTTAAATCCTTTTCAATTAACGTTAGTGAATAGAAGCTGTCTACTAGTGGTTTACCATCTTGAAGTTGAGTAATGACTTCGCTAGCATAGTTTTGTAATATCGGTAATTCATATTGATTGTCAATAATCGATAGGGCTTCCTTAATCGTTTTACCGTTACTCATCATTGAAGATAAATGGTAGGAGAATTGTGCGGTTGTGGAGAGCCGATAAAAGGAGCAAACGATAGGTAATCGACTGATGAATGCAATTCTTGTCTGGATAGATGCTTGTTTATGAACGATTAATATAATGATCACCCCCAAGGCGATAATTGAGATAAACACGGTAATGGACAATTGGAATACCTTAATTATTGTGTTAAGCCAAACCATAGATTCTGCATTTCCAAAGCTCTGAAAAGCGGTTTGGTACATAGGGATTAGAAATAGAGTCATAGAAAAAAGGATGATCAATGAAAAAATCATTAAGAATATTGGGTAGCGTAATATTTTCTGGAGTTTCTTTTGAAGCTCATATTTTGTTTTTAACATATTATTACAATTAATTATTTGCTGAGATAAATGGCCTGTTGTTTTAGAGAAGTAAAGAAAAGCAACAACGATTGGTTGAAAGTTTAATTGCCTAAAACAATCCTCAATCGAGATACCCTTTTGTAAGAAATCAACAAATGATCGAGCTAATTTATAGAATTCAGGGTCATACAACATAAACTCTAACGATTGCTTAATGGAGTAATTTTTACCAAGAAGTTTGGCAAGGCGGTCAAGAAAGTCAATTTGCTTCTTTAAAGGAAGGCGATTTCTTTTAAAATACGTTTTTAGTATAGCCGAGTGCATAGGCTTTTCTCCTTAATCGATTAAATGTGTAAAATTCTTGGTTATTCTCTGGTTTTAATCCGTTAACTGCTCTGGTTAAATACTCACCATCAAGTAATTCTGCTATAGCTGCTCTTCCATCTCCTCTTTTTAATTGAATTGTTTTTGAAAGTGGCAAAAGCTGTTGTGAAGCGATACCGATTAGGGTTTGATGCAAATCAGTTTGGCTAATCCCCATTTCCTGTAAACGGTGGATTGTACCATAAGCGTTTCTAGCGTGCACAGTTGTTAAAACCAAATGTCCGGTTAAGGCCGCACGAAATGCAAATTTGGCTGTTTCGCTATCTCGCACTTCACCTATTAAAATAATGTCAGGGTCATGACGTAAAGCTGCCTTGAGTCCAACATCATAATTAAAGCCGGCTTTCTCATTGACTTGGACTTGTAGTATATCAGCAACTGCCTGTTCAATGGGATCTTCTAGCGATATGGTTTGAAATCCATACATTTTTGAAGCTTCACGCATTAAAGCGAACATTGTTGAAGATTTACCGCTACCTGTTGGTCCTGTAAATAAAATGATTCCTGAACGATTTTTGATCCAGTTCAACAGGGTATCAGCCTGAGAAGGAAATAAAAACAGTTCATTAAGGTGAGGGTAATCATACTTAGGTAGGATTCTGATGGCAAGGCTTTCGCTACTTTTCAATGGTAAAGTAGAAAGCCTGAGATCATATGAATGGTTTTCCCGGTTAAAAACTTGGGTCCCGTTTTGTGGTACTCTATTTTCAGCAATATCCATTCCCGATGAAAATTTGAAGTAACTTAAAAGTATTTGATATTCTTGTAAAGTAGTGCGTTGGTAAAACCAGCGTTCACCATTAATTCGAAAGTAGATAGATACATTAAATTCATCGGGTGAAAAATGAATATCTGAGGCCCCCTTTCTGATCGCATAATTGATGATTTTATCGGATAGTTGATCTGGATTATTCAATGCATTCCCCCCTAAAAATTTATAAACAAGTAGGTGATAGTAGAAATGAAGTCTATTGCGTTGGTTGGTTTTATGGGTTCAGGAAAGTCTAGTGTCGGAAAAAAACTCACAGATTATTTAAATATTCCTTTTTATGATACAGATGAAGTTGTGGAAAACCAGTTAGGTATGCAAATTAAGGATATCTTCAAAAGACATGGAGAGGATTATTTTAGAGAAGTAGAAGAAGAGGTATTGCTCTCGATGCCTAGTGATGGCGCAGTAATTGCAACAGGGGGTGGGATCGTCGAATCTCCTGTCAACCGGGAAACATTGAAAAATAACTTTAATTCTATATGGCTACAAGCCTCTTTTCCAACGATTTCGAAACGTTTAGAAGCTGATGCCAAAAGGCCCCTGTGGAATAACAATGATCAGTTAAAGCATGAGCTATTTAGATCTAGACAAAACTTGTACCAACAATCGACCGTTAAAATAATCAAGGTTGACGAATTGGAGATTGACGAATGTGCCCAAGAAATTTTATGTTACTTAAATTTATAACGGACTCTGATAACTAAGTCAATCCACCACAAAAATTCCAAAATGGTGGTTAAGTAAATTATTTTGTGTTTAAAAGAGAAGTTTTATGAAAATAGAAAGAAAACTCTGTTTTCCTTAGACTGAAAAAAATCTAATAAAAAATTATATTGATGTTAACTGATTCGTTTTATCTTTTGAAAGATAAAAAATGCCACCATTGACCCAATTTAATTCAACCTTAGGATAAAGTCGCTCGTAGATCTGTTCTTTATTTTGCTCATAAAAATTTTGACTCTCTTCATCGTTCAGATCAGTTAAATCATCTAACATCTGTATTTCTTTCTCATATAAGGCAACTGATTGATCATAGAAATTTTGTGAGTCCTCTTTGATCCGTTTTGAAAGTTCATAGGTAATTTGTTCCATGGCCCGCTGCGGTGAGATAATTAAAGGTATTGTGTAAGCATAATCTGGAATCGTTTCTGAATACTCCTCATGCATATTTTCTTCCATCCAGTTGAATCGCATGGTTCCATTTGTCAATAATATGCCGAGACTGACCAATTCATCATGAACATACCACCCACGATATTTCACCTGTAAATTACACACAAACCAAGGATAAAGTGGTGTCCTATTTGTTTTCTCTTCCAACTGTTCATATAGGGTCGTATATTTTCCTTCTTCTTTAATGATATCAAATATTTGTTGTAGTCTTGGTGAACCGAAGTGGACCCATTCACCTTCCTCTGAAGTGTTTTCTTTTGATTGAAAAGTCACTGATAACGGTTCACCTTCTTTCCCCATAGCCTGGATATACTGCCAGTAGAATGGGCGATTCATAAGCTTCTGGTCTAGTTCTTTAGTCAATTTAACTTTTAGCAAACCATCTTCATTGTGAAGTATATCTGCTTGTCGTTTGGTAAAGAAGTCATAAAGAAATCCGTGTATCTCAGCTTGATTCATCTCTTAGTTCCTCCTCAGGTTGGTTACTTTGAATGATGGATACTAAGTTATCTATCTTTATTGCTGCTTCACGTTCAGACCGTGATTCATCGAGAATCTCGCTTACTTCGTCTTCAAAATTATCGATACCGAAGTTACTTAAGATCTGATCAATCTCACCAATAACCCCTTTAAATACGGATAGTTTATCGTATAAGAGATGTAGTATTTTTTCATCGATAGTATTCTTTAATACGACATAGTAGATGTTGACATCTTCTTTTTGACCAAAGCGATGAATTCTTCCAATTCGTTGCTCTAATTTCATAGGGTTCCAAGGTAGATCGTAGTGAATCATTGTTCGGCAGAATTGCAGGTTAAGGCCTTCTGCACCTGCATCTGTTGCAATTAATACTTTAGCATTGTTTTTAAATAGTTGTAGCATCCATTGTTTTTTACTTTTTCTAAAGTCTCCATTATAAGGGACAGCACTAATTCCATTCTGCTGACATAACCATTGTAAGTATAGTTGAGTTGATTTATATTCAGTAAATATAATCACTTTTTCATCTAATTCCTGGATCAACTCAATCGTTCTTAATGCTTTTGAGTGATGAGGAAGCTGCTCAATCTTGTTCATTAACTCTTCATTATTAATATTCTCTTGTTTTTGCATGGAAAGATAGCATGCTTCTCGACTAGAACAAAATTCTCTTTTTAAAGTTAAATTAGTTAATGAATGGGATGTGTTGATGCCTTCAAGGTCATGATAAACTTCTTTTTCTTCTTCATTAAAATCAACTTTTATGGTTGAGATGTCTCTTGTCGCCCACTCATCCAGAACATCGCTTTTCTTGGTTCTTACCATCGATTGTTTAATTAAAGTTTGAACTGCATCATAGTTACTTTCTTTTACTTGTTCTTTAAAGATCTTCTTGTCACCTAACAAACCTGGACGAACAATTTGCATTAAGTGATAGATTTCATCAATTTTATTCTGAATTGGTGTTGCAGTTAATAATAAGCAATAGGTTGATTTAATTTGCTTAACAAACTGATAATTTTTAGTGTTAGCATTTTTAAGGCGATGTGCTTCGTCAACAATAAGTAAATCATATTCTTGTTCGATGATTTGTGATGCATGGGGTTCTTTTTTGGCTAAATCAATTGATGAAATGACAATATCGTAAGCTTCCCATGGATAAGAGCGATGTTTCGCTCTTGCTGGTATGAAGAAGGTCTGGTTCATTTCACCAACCCACTGTTGGATGAGCGATGATGGAACTAAAATAAGAACCTTTTGGACAAGACCTTTAGTCATAAGTTCCTTTAAGATTACCCCTGCTTCAATTGTCTTACCCAACCCTACTTCATCAGCTAAAATGGCACGTCCATGCATATGGAATAATACTTTCTCAACTGCTTCTTGCTGGTGGGGCATTAACTCAAGGTTTGGTAAATATTTTAAAGATGTAATTTCATTTCTGTTAGTCATGGATAATTGATTGAGTTGGTAAGCTTTTTTAAATGTATCCCAATCACCACTCGGTGAATCTTTCATTTCATCAACGGCGTTATTAACATGATTAGTCTGAATGTTCAATTCCATAATACATTCCCCTAACTTATTTAGCTCAATTAAATGACAATACTTACACATTTACGTTTCATATGCTATAATGACAAGTGGATTTATTCATACTTTTTGAACAATTAATCTTTTAAATTAGAAAGATTCTAAGTCATATTAGTGTAAGGTTGTTAAGACTTTCAAAAATTTATTATGTCCTAAAAAATAAATATTATGATGCGAATGATTACAAGGGGAGAGTTCACATTAAGTGGCGCCGACGGAGCAAATACGAAAGTATGAATCTCTCAGGCAAAAAGACTCTTGTATGACGCACCTCTGGAGAGAGTTCATGAGTAATGAACCACCAACGATGAAAGCAATACATATTGCAAAACTTTCAGGTGTCAGGACAGAGAGAATTCCGAATGTTTATTTGGTATTCTCTTTTTTAATGCTTAAAAATGGAGGTTATGTTATGGCAGAAGTTAAAAGAACACCATTGTATTCCGAGTATGAAGTACATGGAGCTAAGACGATTGACTTTGGTGGGTGGGACCTACCTGTACAATTTTCTAGTATTAAGGATGAACATCAAGCAACAAGGGAAAGAGCTGGATTATTCGATGTATCACACATGGGCGAAATTACTGTCAAAGGTTCAGGTAGTGAGGCATTCTTACAGAAGATGGTAACAAACGATGTTAGTAAGTTGAAAATTAATCAAGCACAATACACAGCCATGTGCTATCCAGATGGTGGAACCGTTGATGATTTCCTGATTTATAAACTTCAAGAGCAAGATTATCTATTAGTCGTTAATGCGGCCAATACAGAAAAAGATTTTAATTGGTTGAATCAGCACGTTGAAGGAGATGTTGTTTTAGAAAATATTAGTTCGGAAATTGTTCAATTGGCGTTACAGGGGCCAAAGGCAGAGCAAATTCTGCAAAAGTTGACTGATGAAGACTTAAGTGAAATTAAGTTTTTCCGTTTTAAGGATCACGTGAATTTATATGGTATTGAGCACGGTGCACTTGTTTCTAGAACAGGTTATACAGGTGAAGATGGTTTTGAAATCTATATCAATAAGGATTCAGGTCGCTCTTTATGGAGAGCCATTCTTGATGCAGGTGAAAGTGAGGGTGTTCAACCGATTGGTCTAGGCGCGCGTGATACCTTACGCTTTGAAGCAAACCTAGCACTTTATGGGCAGGAACTATCTAAAGATATTACACCAATCGAAGCGGGGATCGGTTTTGCAGTAAAAGTAAAAAAGGAATCTGATTTTATCGGTAAGGAAGTACTTAAAGAACAAAAGGAGCAAGGTCCTTCCCGAAAACTTGTAGGAATTGAAATGTTAGATAAAGGGATACCAAGACATGGGTATGAGGTCCTTAAAAACGATCAAGTGGTTGGTTTTGTTACATCAGGAACGCAATCACCAACGTTAGGGAAGAATGTTGGCTTGGCTTTAGTAGAAAGTGATTTAGCTAAGGAAGGTGAGTCTTTAGCTGTTCAAGTTAGGAAGAGAACTTTGTCAGCGAAAGTTGTTCCAACACCATTTTATAAAAGATCATAAAGAGGGGTGAGGTTTTATGCAACATCGTTATATTCCAATGACAACAACAGACAAACAAGCGATGCTAGATACTATTGGTGTAGCTTCTACAGACGAATTGTTTAGCGACATTCCTGAAGCAGTTAGGTTTAAAGGTGACCTTAATATTAAGCCGGCGAAGTCAGAATACGAATTGACTAAAGAATTAACAGAATTAGCAGGCCAAAATAGTCATTTACAATCACATACTTCATTTTTAGGTGCTGGGGTTTATCACCACTACATCCCATCAATAGTCGATCATGTGATTTCGAGATCAGAGTTTTACACAGCCTACACACCATATCAGCCTGAGATTTCTCAAGGTGAACTACAAGCGATCTTTGAATTCCAAACAATGATTTGTGAAATGACAGGAATGGAAGTGGCAAACTCATCAATGTACGATGGTGGGACTGCTCTAGCAGAAGCTGTGAACTTAAGTGCTGGTCAAACTAAGAAAAAGAAAGTTTTAGTTTCTAAGGCGATTCACCCTGAATCCATGGAAGTTATCTATACTTATGCTAAAGGTTTTAATTTAGAGATTGTTGAAATTGACCATCATGATGGGCTAACTGACTTGAATCAGTTAAGGAATGAATTAGACGATGAAACAGCCAGTGTCGTGATCCAATATCCGAATTTCTTCGGTCAAGTTGAGCCACTTAAAGAGGTTGAAAGCTTATTAGCTGACCAAAAGAAAACGATGATGATTGTCTCTAGTAATCCACTAGCACTAGGATATTTAACACCTCCAGGAGAATTTGGTGCTGATATTGTTGTTGGTGATACTCAAGTGTTTGGTATTCCAGCTCAATTTGGTGGACCACATTGTGGTTACTTTGCAACGACGAAAAAGTTAATGCGTAAAGTTCCAGGACGTTTAGTTGGTCAGACTGTAGACGAAGAGGGCCGTAGAGGTTTTGTATTAACATTACAAGCTCGTGAACAGCATATTCGTCGTGACAAAGCGACGTCAAATATTTGTTCAAACCAAGCTCTCAATGCTCTAGCTTCGTCTGTTGCGATGACGGCTTTAGGAAAACAAGGGATTCGTGAGATGGCAGTCCTGAACATGAAGAAAGCACGTTATGCTAAAAAAGCTTTTGAGGCAGCTGGCTTTGAAGTGCTTACTAACGGGCCATTCTTCAATGAATTTATCGTTAAGGTAGACCAACCTGTTTCAAATATAAATGAAAAACTATTACAACGTGGCTTTATTGGTGGTTACGATTTAGGTCGGATTGATCAAAATCTAACTAATCACATGCTAGTGGCTGTGACAGAGGTTAGATCGAAAGATGAGATCGATCAATTTATTAAGGAAGTTGGTGAGATCAATGGCTAATGAGCAAGATTTTCCAGTCATTTTTGAATTGAGTCAAGAAGGACGAAAAGGGTACAGTTTACCGGAGTTGGACGTAGAGGATTTAGATCTGGATGTTGAATTTGACCAAGAATATGTCCGTCAAGAAGCACCTGATTTACCTGAGGTTAGTGAACTTCAAATTATGCGCCACTATACAGCTTTATCAACAAGGAACCATGGTGTTGATTCTGGGTTTTATCCTTTAGGTTCATGTACGATGAAATATAATCCAAAAATCAATGAGGATATTGCCAGAATTCCAGGGTTTAGTATGATTCATCCTTACCAAGAAGAGAGTTCAATTCAGGGTGCGTTAGCATTAATGTATGACTTACAAACATCACTAAGTGAAATTACGGGAATGGACTCTGTCACCTTACAATCAGCAGCAGGTGCTCAAGGTGAGTGGACTGGGCTAATGATGATTCGTGCATTCCATGAGGCAAATGGAGATGACCACCGAACAGAAGTCATCGTACCAGACTCAGCTCACGGAACTAACCCTGCATCAGCTACAGTAGCAGGTTTTGAGGCAGTTACCGTTAAATCAGATGAAAATGGTTTAGTCGACCTCGAAGATCTTAAACGTGTGGTTAATGAAAATACAGCTGCTTTAATGTTAACAAACCCAAACACCTTAGGACTATTTGAAGAACATATATTAGAAATGGCCACAATTGTTCACGATGCAGGTGGAAAGCTGTACTATGATGGTGCCAATTTAAATGCCATTATGGGTTATACTCGTCCAGGAGATATGGGTTTTGATGTCGTTCACTTAAACTTACACAAAACCTTTACGGGACCACATGGTGGAGGTGGACCTGGTTCAGGACCAGTTGGTGTGACAAAAGAGTTAGCACCATATCTACCAAAACCATTAATCGCTAAAAATGATGAAAGCTATTTCCTTGATTATGACCGACCACAGTCAATTGGACGAATTAAGCCTTACTTTGGAAACTTTGGTATTAACGTGCGTGCTTATACCTACATTCGATCTATGGGACCAGACGGCTTAAAACAAGTAAGTGAAAACGCGGTTTTAAATGCCAATTACATGATGCGTCGTTTAGAAGAAGAGTTTGAGTTGCCATTTAATCAGCATTGTAAACACGAATTTGTTTTATCAGGTAAAAAACAAAAGAAACTAGGTGTTCGCACGCTAGATATGGCGAAACGCTTACTTGATTTTGGTTATCATCCACCAACAATCTACTTCCCACTAAATGTAGAAGAAGCATTGATGGTAGAACCTACAGAAACAGAGTCAAAAGAGACTCTCGATGAATTTATTGATGCAATGATTCAAATATCGAACGAAGCTAAAGAGGACCCTGAGATTGTTCAGGAAGCACCTCATAATACCGTCGTTAGTCGAATGGATGAAACAACTGCAGCAAGAAAGCCAGTTTTAAGGTACTATAAAGAATCTTAAATTGATAAATCAAATAATAAGAGGTTGAAGGAGATCCTGGGAAACCAGAATCTCCTTTTTTTGAGCAAAATAAAAATCTAAACGGGTAAGTAGAGCTCATTTCTTTTCTACTTACACAGTTTAGATTTAGTTAAAATAATTATTCCTTAGTATCCCTTTTGTTTAACTTTGATCTTGCCTGTCCACTTACTGAAGCCACCTTTTAATTGGTTTAAGTCTTGATATCCTTTTTTACGCAAAATATTAGCAGCTTTTGTTGACCTAGAACCTCGCTGACAGTATAGATATACAGCTTGGTCTTTTCGTATTTCACCTAAACGCTGTTTTAATTGTGATAACGGAATGTTTCTTGCACCAAGAATGTGACCTCTCTCAAATTCACGTGGCTCGCGTACATCAATTAATTGCGCTTTCCGGTAGCCTTGTTTGAACTGTTCTTCTGTAAGCGTTTTTAAATGCTTTTGAATACGAAGGTTCCTAAAGACCCCAAATAAAATGAGTAAAGCTATAACTACTAAGATAACTAATAACGTTCCCATCACGCTTCCTCTCTTTCTTCTATGTCTATTCCTATTATATGAAGGATTTCTAATACTTTCAAAGTTTTTTTCTATTGGCTTGTTCTAAATCTATGTTACAATATATTTTCCTTATTGTCAGAAGACAGGATTATGTTACTCTTTTTTTAAATAGTCTTCTGATCGGTCTTGTTAAATAGTTGCCAAGCTAAAACTAATAAGATAAATATAATAAACCATTCTAACATGGTTATCACCCTTTCTAAACCTGTTAAAATTCTATGTTACAATATCATCGTTTTTTTGTCACAACCCCCTAACCATTTAGGTGAAATTGGATAGAAAATGAGTCCTTTTACCGTGTTGACTTTTTTGTAGAAATATGTGCCGAACACAATATATTGTTATTTAATTAAAAACGAAACACTATATATTGATTTATTTTTCATCCTTTGTTAGTGTAATGGTAGATTAATCATTTACTCGATTGAGACTAACAATTTTATATTACATGACGTGGAGGAGGAAACACAATGCAAGGTGTAGTAGAAAAAGACTTAAAATTGGATGTTGACTTATTGAATGAAGACATCAAGCTATTTCCTCACGTACATCCGATTACAGATGACATGACCACAACACATAAAGGTGTGTCGAGATTGGTCATGTTAGATCGATATGCATTTAAGGATACGGAGAAGAAAACGTTAAAGGCAGGAGACTTTGTTGTTCTAACTATAAAAGAGGACCCGAAGTTTCCAGCAAGAGGTACAGGTTTTATTGTTGATTTAGATGTCGAGAACAATAAAGCACTAGTAAGAGTTGAAAGCGATTATGCTAATTTACTAGAAACAGAGGCTGAACAAGAAACAGGAATCATTGAACGATCTTTAAGTGTGATTGATAAGCCATTAGAAGTTTATTATGAGCAAATTGCTTTAAGAAATGCAACTGGACTGGCAGAGGTTGAGACCTCAGAAGAAAAAAGGCAAGAATGGTTTCAACGATTCTATGATGAGTTATCGTCACTAAACTTCATCCCAGCCGGTCGTGTTCTTTATGGTGCAGGTTCTAACACAGATGTGACATATTTTAACTGCTATGTGATGCCTTTTGTTAAAGATTCAAGAGAAGGAATTAGTGATCACCGTAAGCAAGTTATGGAGATTATGTCACGTGGTGGTGGTGTTGGTACCAATGGATCAACTTTAAGACCACGAAATGCTTTAGCTAGAGGGGTAAACGGAAAATCGTCTGGTTCAGTTTCTTGGTTGGATGATATTGCGAAATTAACGCACTTGGTCGAGCAAGGTGGTTCAAGACGTGGTGCACAAATGATTATGCTTAACGATTGGCACCCTGATGTTATTGAATTTATTATTTCAAAAATGCAAAACCCAAGAATTCTACGTTATCTGATTGAAAATATTGAAGATGAAACGGTTCGTCAGTTAGCAAAGGATAAATTAAAGTTCACACCACTATCAAACACTGAAATTCAAATGTATCAAGGTATTGTCAATTATAAACATATTGAAGGCCATGGTGGGTTTACAGAGGAGAATATTAGAGAAGCGGAAATGAAATTGCGTGATGGTGGTACATATAGTGTTCACAATCCAGAGTTTCTAACGGGTGCTAATATTTCTGTTTGTATCACTGATGAATTCATGAAAGCAGTCGAGAACGATGATTGGTACGAGCTTCGTTTTCCAGATGTAGAGAACTATACGGATGAAGAAATGGAGTTTTATAATAGCTACTGGAGTGAGGTAGGAGATGTCCGTGAATGGGAGCAAAAAGGTCTCGCGATTAAAACCTATCAAAAAATCAAAGCTAAAGAATTATGGAATTTAATTAATATTTGTGCCACTTATTCTGCAGAACCTGGGATTTTCTTTATTGATAATGCCAATAAAGAAACAAATGCTTCAGCTTATGGCCAGAAAGTCGTGGCTACTAATCCATGTGGAGAGCAACCACTTGCTCCTTACTCTGTTTGTAACTTAGCTGCAGTTAATCTTGCGGCAATTGCTGATAAGGACGAGAAGAAGCCAGACTTTGAAAAATTAAAGCTCACCGTTGAAACAGGAGTAAGGATGCAAGATAACGTCATTGATTCTACACCTTACTTTTTAGATGAGAATCGAAAGCAAGCATTAGGAGAGAGACGTATTGGTCTAGGTGTAATGGGCTTACACGATCTATTAATCTATTGTGAGACAGAGTATGGCTCTGAGGAAGGTAATGAGTTAGTTGATCAAATTTTTGCGACCATTGCAACGACTGCTTATCGTGCTTCAATTGAACTTGCGAAGGAGAAAGGGAGTTTTCCTTTCTTAATCGGTGATACTGAAGAAGAAACACAACATCTACGTGAAAATTTTATTAATACAGGTTATATGAAAAAAATGCCAGAAGATATACGAGAAGATATCTTGAAATATGGTATTCGAAATTCACACTTATTAACCGTTGCACCAACTGGTTCTACAGGAACAATGGTCGGTGTATCAACCGGTTTAGAACCATACTTTTCTTTCACTTATTATAGAAGTGGTCGCTTAGGCAAGTTTATAGAGGTGAAAGCTGATATTGTTGAAGAATACTATCAACGTCACCCTGAAGCTGAACAAGATACCTTGCCAAATTGGTTTGTGACGGCAATGAGTTTATCACCTGAAGCACATGCTGATACGCAGTGTGTGATTCAACGCTGGGTTGACAGCTCGATCTCTAAGACCGTTAACGCTCCAAAGGGGTACCGAGTCGATCAAGTAGAGCAGGTTTATCGTCGTCTTTATAAAGGCGGTGCCAAAGGTGGTACTGTATATGTAGACGGCAGCCGTGACACACAAGTATTATCTTTAAAAGCAGAAGAGAACGACTTCTCAGAACAAACGGAGCTTTTTGAGGAAGAAGAGCAAAAAGTAGTTTTAATGGACACCGTACAGGAACTTGATAAAACGAATGTAACAATTGGATCTGAAGTCGGTGATACTTGTCCAGTATGTCGGAAAGGCCATATTGAAGATGTCGGTGGTTGTAATACATGTACCAATTGTGGAGCGCAGTTGAAGTGTGGGCTATAAATCATTTAAAATTAGGAGTTTGATCTCTTTGAGGTCAAACTCTTTTTTCATATTTCTGCATTTCAATACATAAAATGAATAGTCAATTCATCTTAAAGAGGTGCTCTTACGTGTATGTGGATGGTGTATTTTCTGGTGGTGGAGTAAAAGCTTTTGCCTATTTGGGAGCTTTAGAGGTACTAGAAGAAAATCAAATCGAATTTAAACGACTCGCAGGCACTTCAGCAGGTGCTCTAGTAGCTGCTTTGGTGACTGCAGGTTATACAGCTAATGAGCTGGAACATATTTTTCAAGATTTACACCCTAAAGAGTTATTGGATGAATCCCCATGGTTTAAAAAGGTGCCATTTTTGAAATGGCTAAATATTTATTTTCGAATGGGTATTTATAGAGGTGACAAGTTAGAGGAATGGTTAACAGAACTTTTATGGAAAAAGGGTATCCATACATTCGCTGATATAGAAGAAGATCAGTTACATATAATTGGGACCGACCTAACCAATGGAAGAATTACTGTTTTTCCTAATGATTTACATAACTACTATGGTATTGACCCTACAACATTTCCTGTTGCACGTGCAGTAAGAATTAGTGTGAGTATCCCCTATTTTTTTCAACCGGTAATCTTACCGACTAAATCGCGCTATAGAAGTGTCTTAGTTGATGGTGGTGTATTAAGTAATTTCCCGTACTGGATATTTAAGCCGGAAGAAAATCAGTCATCAGAAAGACCAGTTTTAGGTGTGAAGTTAAGTTCGAGTGATGCTTATATAGATAAAGCAATACCGGCTCGAACAATCGATAACGCTTTAAATATGTTGGATGGGTTATTTCAAACATTAATTAGGGCACACGATGCTCGTTATATCTCCAATGAGGATGCAAAGAATATCATTTTTATTCCTATTGATCAGGTGAATGCAACTGACTTTCATCTTGATGAGGATGAAAAGAACTACTTACTAAATCTAGGTCGAAGTAAGGCCAAAGCCTTTCTTAAAAAAAGAGGTTATCTTGAGTGAAGTAACCCCACATGATCGAGGTCATGTGGGGTTATTAATTTTTTTATTTTTTATTTCCTCTAATTACTTTTAAATGACTTTTTTGAACATGATTCCGTTTTGATAATTTAGATGGTTTTCTCACTTGTGATTGATATCCCATATGGTGATTTGTGGTTCCATACTTCTGTTTAGATTGTTTAACAGCTTGATGATAGCCTGACTTAGGTGATCGACCACGGTATATTAAAAAGTAGTAGACAGCTGCACCAATTAGAGCTGTGAAGCCAAGCATCATAAGAATACCTTGAATGAATTCGATTGGACTATTAAATAATTGCCCAAATATTCCAATTAAAGCTAGAGAACCAACAATGTATATGATGATTGCATTCTTGCTTCTTGGCATAACGAACCCCTTTCCAGAATAGCAAACGTTTTTACCGTTACCAATTTTTTGATTTGGTTCCATTATACCACGTAAGCGTTTGTTTATACATTTCATCACTATTTAAGCTAAGAATTTTATTTGCTACACGATCGCATGAAATTAAACTGTTCGTACAAGATAAAAACAAAAGGGGTGTAAAGAGTAATGGAACAAAAATTAACGTTAATTTTAAAAAGTTTAGTGACTGGATTCATTGGAGCGATCATTTTTGGCGCATTAGGAACAATCGCTTATTATTTAAATTTCTCTGAAGTATCTCATGCAACATTTATTATTCGTTCGATCTTTGATGGTGAATGGACGACTGGGATCCTAGCAGAACTAATTAGTTTAATGGTTTTAGGTTTCATCGGGGTGATTCCAGCTTTAATTTATTATTTAGTATTGAAAAGGTCGAATGGAGTAACTCCAGGTCTGTTATATGGAATGGTCTTGTGGGCGATCCCGTTTATACTCTTAAACCCATTATTTGAATATGTCCCTAGCCTATATTCAATGGATAGTGATACAATTGTAACAACCGTTTGTCAGTTTATCTTGTATGGAGTTTTTGTAGGATATACTATATCTTATGAGTATCATGGTGAGCGAATTGAGCAAAAAATCTCACAAAATAGCTAAATACTATGATAAACTGATATCTGAAAGGCAATAAAGGGAGACAAATATATGCGTAAACTCTTATTATTAAATGGTCCTAACTTAAATTTATTAGGAAATAGAAAAACAGATACTTATGGAACAAAGTCATTACAGAATATTGAGGAAGAACTAGTTGAACTTGTAGCTACCATGGGCTTTGAACTCGATACACACCAATCCAATCATGAGGGGGAATTGATTGATTGGTTACACAAAGCGAATGAAACTTATCTGGGAGTAGTCTTCAATCCTGGTGCCTATACACATACAAGCATAGCTATTCGTGATGCAATTGAAGCTATAAAGGTGCCAGTGATTGAAACTCATATTTCCAACATACATAATCGGGAGTCGTTCCGAAATCATTCCTATATCTCACCAGCTGCAGCTGGGCTAGTTGTTGGGTTTGGTCCATTAAGTTATAAAATAGGAGTCTATGCATTAATCGAAAAGCTAAATGAAAGGGAGAGAGAAGATGGAGAAAATTAGTCGTTTACGTCAAAAGATGCAAGAAAAAGATATCGATGGTATGTTAATTACCAACGGTCAAAATCGTCGTTATATGACCGGATTCACAGGAACGGCGGGAGTTGTATTAATTACGCTTGAACAAGCTGTTTTTATAACTGATTTTCGTTATACAGTCCAAGCGAGAGAACAGGTGACAGGCTTTGATTTGGTAGAGCACCGTGGACCGATCCATGAAGAAGTTGCTGAACAAGTAAAAAACTTGGGCGTTAATCGTTTAGGCTTCGAAAAAAACCATGTCACTTATCAGGTGTTTGAAGCTTATCAAAATGTATTAACAAGTGAGTTCATCCCAGTAGATGGACTTGTTGAGCAATTACGCTTGTTTAAAACAGAACATGAGATTAACATTTTAAAAGAAGCTGCTGAGATTGCTGATGCAGCATTTGACTATATTCAAACCGTTATTAAACCAGGTGTAAAAGAGATTGAAGTTTCCAATGAACTTGAGTTCTTTATGAGAAAACAAGGGGCTGTCTCTTCATCATTTGACATCATTGTTGCTTCTGGGTATCGTGCAGCATTACCACACGGTGTCGCTTCTGAGAAAACGATCGAATCAGGTGAACTAGTGACATTAGACTTCGGTGCACTCTATAAAGGGTATTGCTCAGATATGACGAGAACCTTTGCGGTTGGTGAGATTAGTGACCAACTTAAAGAAATCTATAATACGGTTCTACAAGCACAGATTCGTGGTATGGAAGGAATTAAGCCAGGTATCACGGGTAAAGAGGCAGATGCCTTAACACGTGATTATATTAAAGAAAAAGGTTATGGTGATTATTTTGGACACTCAACTGGTCACGGCTTAGGCATGGATGTGCATGAAGGCCCATCACTTTCAGTCAAAAGTGACACCGTCTTAAAACCAGGCATGGTTGTTACAGTAGAGCCAGGAATTTATGTGCCAGATGTTGGAGGCTGTCGTATTGAGGATGATACGGTCATTACAGAAAATGGAAACAAACGATTAACACATTCTACAAAAGAATTAATTACGCTGTAAGGAAACATAGAGGAGGCTTTTTACATGATTTCAGTCAACGATTTTAAAACAGGATTGACTATTGAATTAGAAGGATCTATATGGCAAGTTATTGAATTTCAGCACGTAAAACCAGGAAAGGGTTCTGCCTTTGTTAGATCTAAATTAAGAAATTTAGAAAATGGTAATATCCAAGAAAAGACATTTCGTGCTGGTGAGAAAGTGAATAAAGCACACTTAGAACGCCGTCAGATGCAATACCTATATGCAACGGGAGAAAACCACACCTTTATGGATACTGAAACTTTCGATCAAATCGAAATTCCTGGAGACAAAATCCAGCATGAGTTAAACTTCTTAAAAGAAGGTTTGCAGGTTCAAGTCCTAATTTATGATGGAGACACACTCGGTATTGAGCTACCCAATAACGTTGAGTTAGAGGTAGTTGATACAGAACCAGGTATTAAGGGTGATACAGCGAGTGGTGGAACAAAACCTGCAACGCTTGAAACAGGTTATACCGTTCAAGTACCATTCTTCATTGATAAAGGCGAACATCTAGTGATCAGTACAGGTGAGGGTAAATACGTATCACGTGCTTAATTTTTTAAAATGACAAATAATCTTATTCAAGAAGACACCATTTTTTAGAGGTGTCTTCTTTTTTTAACCCACCGGCTCATCACATTGAGCCTGAAAAACCACATTCGTTAATGAAACTTGATCATCAATAATCTCACCGTCTCTCCTTACAAATGACTTAATCTCACCACTCAAATACGCAATTTAAAACCTGATCACGCTTCGAAATAAGTCTATTTTTACTGTGAAAATGATCCCCAATTGAATATAAATCTATTAAAACATAACGGATTTTTTATGTGCTGTTTGTTCATAACATTGCTAGAGCAAACATATGATAGTGATAAACATAGGGGGATTATAAAAGTGGATCAAAAAGTACTTAAATTTTTACCAGAAAGTCTCGTGAACTATATAAATTATACTTTTAACCTCCAACAACTAGAGGATTTAGAAGAGATTAGACTTCGTGTTGATAGACATCCTCAGCTGATTTTTCATGATCAAGAACGAACTTGTCACAGCTATATTTTTCGGAAGGAAGACGCCACAACGTTATTAGCTAGAATTAGTGAATTCTCTGTCTATCGGTTAGAAGAAGAACTGAGGAATGGTTATATAACCGTTCAAGGTGGGCATCGAGTTGGGATTAGCGGGAAGGTGGCTGTGCACAATGGACAAGTTAAAGCTGTTACACATGTATCATCATTTAATATTCGAATGGCGTCAGAAAAAAAGGGAGCAGCCAAGCATATATTACGTCATATCTCAGATAAAAATCTATTAAACACTTTATTTATTGGGCCACCCAAAAGCGGTAAAACAACTATTTTAAGAGATGTCATTAGAACAATCAGTGATGGTGAAGGTGAACTGTTGCCTACAAGAGTTGGACTTGTAGATGAACGTTCTGAGATAGCGGCCTCCTATCATGGTGTTCCTCAACATGATGTTGGATCAAGAACAGATGTTATGTCAGATTGCCCTAAGGCAGAAGGCATGATGATGATGGTTCGCTCGATGTCACCTGAAGTGTTAGCCGTTGATGAAATCGGACGTGAGGAAGATGTTAATAGTTTAATGGAGGCAATATTTACAGGTGTACAAGTTCTATGCAGTGTCCATGGTTATTCGATTAAAGATATTTTGAATCGTCCGAATTTGGCGCCATTAATTGACAGTCAAGTCTTTAGTAGATATGTCGTACTAAGCCCTAAACCAAAACCTGGTCAGATCATTGGTATTTATGATCAACAATTTAAACCATTAAATTCAAAAGTTAGGAGTATTAAAAATGAAATGGGTCGGAGCAATCATGATTCTGTTCACGTGCACGTGGGTAGGAATCGATATCGCTAGGAATTATTCCAGAAGACCAAAGGAAATACGTGAGTTACTACAGGCCCTGCAAATTATGGAAGCTGAAATAGTTTATGCACAAGAACCCTTACATCGTGTTTTTTCATATATATCAAAACAATTATCATTTCCCGTTTCCGATCTCTTTTACGAGTTAGGAGACGAACTAACTCATAGTGATCGCTCTTTACAGGAAATATGGGATGAAACGTTTTCAAGAAAATGGCGAAACACCGCTATGAAAAAGAAAGAGAAAGAAGTTCTTATTCAGTTTGGACAATCACTTGGACTTCACAATTTAGAGCAACAACAGAAACAAATTCAATTAGCTAAAGTTCACCTACAACATGAATTAGACGATGCTTTGGAGGAAGAAAAGCGATTCTCGGGGATGTTTAGAACGTTAGGGGTCTTATCTGGGATTCTTTTCGTCTTATTATTTATATAAGGAGGTCGATTAAATGACCGATATGTTTCTACTGTTTCAGGTTGCTGGTATAGGGATCATCGTCGCGATGATGCATACTCTTCTTAAACAGATGGGAAAAGAAGATTTAGCACATTGGATCACCTTAATCGGTTTTATACTTGTTCTTGTAATCGTGATAGATTATTTGTCTCGATTATTTCAACAAATAAGGTCTGTGTTTTTATTCCAGATGTTAATGTAAAGGATCGAATAACATGCCATTTCTTCAAATGTTATCTGTCATAATTGTAGCTGCTATCTTGATTATTGTTGTCAGGGAAAAAAACGTATCAATTGGTTTTTTATTGACCCTATTAACAGGGGCTCTTGTATTTTTATTTATCCTAACACAAATAAGTGAATTGATGTCAGTCTTTCAACAGGTTACGTCACGGATGGATGTATCCTTGCTACATTTGGATACGATCTTCAAAGTGATTGGAGTTGCTTACATAACCGAGTTCGCATCACAAGTATTACGTGATGCGAATTTAAATTCAATCGCTATCAAAGTAGAAATTGTAGGTAAATTGTTTATCTTACTGATGGCACTACCAATCTTCATAGCTGTAATAGAAACGTTGATGTCATTTATACCTCAGTAGATTTAGAAGGAGATGTAAAATGGTTAGATTCATAATATCCTTCATAGTAATAGGAATGTTGTTGAGTTGGGGTAATTCACCTGTTGTTGCTGAAGAGGAATCTGATCAAGTTATCGAACCAGAATTAGAGCAGATTCTAGAATCAGATGAAATTGAGGAACAATGGCAAAGTCTATTAGCGGAATACCGAGAATATATGCCTCTCAACCAAACAGATAATTGGCGTGACATTATTGATGATGGATCTATTTTTTCGCCATCTGACTGGATGCATGGTTTGACGGCTTTTTTTTTAGATGAATGGCTAACTAATGGTAAAACCTTAGGTATGTTGATATTTCTTACGTTATTGAGTGTTTTACTAAAAGTACTGATTCATTCGTTTGAGAATCAGTCTGTTGCGAAGGTTAGTTATTTTGTCATTTTTGGCGTATTAATGACCATTGCTGTTGCAAGTTTTAAACAAGCAGTTGATTACACAGTAGAGGCTATAGACGCGATGAGTCACTTTATGGTTTCACTTTTACCTTTATTTTTAAGTATGATGGCTGCTTTTGGCAATGTCGCAACAGTTGCTTTTTTTAATCCTTTCATCTTATTTTTCACACAGATTAGTGGTATTTTTATTTCTTCAATAATTATTCCGTTATTTTTCTTATCAGCTATTTTACACATCGCTACAGAAGTGAACGAGGAGTACAACGTTTCTCAGCTGGCCAATTTATTAAGACAAGTTGCCTTTATCTTAATGGGGGGTTTTTTAACCGTATTCTTATCAATTATGTCGTTACAGGGTGTTAATACGGCAGCTGCTGATGGTTTGGCAGTTCGGGCTACTAAATTTGTAACAAGTAATTTTATACCGGTGATCGGTCGGATGTTTACAGATGCTACAGATACGGTATTGTCGGCTTCCTTGTTGATTAAAAATTCGGTGGGAATAGCTGGAGTTGTTATTATCTTAATCATTACTTTATTTCCAGCTTTAAAGGTGTTGGTACTTGGATTAATTTTCCGTGTAGCTGCCGCACTATTACAACCTGTTGCCGAAGGTCCGATCGTTTCAATGATTGATTGGATGGGAAAGCATATTCTTTATATATTACTAGCATTATTAACGGTTTCAATTATGTTTTTCTTCTCTTTAGTCATGCTCGTTATTATTGGAAACATGTCTTTAATGATTCGTTAAACATTTAAAAATAAAAGAAATCGTTATATATATGGACAACCCAGTCATATAGTATTAATAACTTCATATTTTAACTATGGAGCATGAATTGTCAGGAGTTAAAATTGCCACTAGTGGAAGGGGTCTAAGATGTCATTTTTAATTGACTGGATCTCACAGATCGTTCTATTTATATTTCTAGCAACGATTATTTCTTTGTTAATACCAAAAACTTCTCATGAGAAGGTAATCAAAGTTGTATTTGGAATGGTCATTTTCTTATTGTTTCTACATCCTTTATCAACTTTATTTCAAGTTAATCCAGAGTCTATTATTTCTTCTTTTGATATGCCAGAACTGTCTATAACAACTGAAGAGATGGAAAATGAAATTTCCGGCAAAAAAAATGAAATACAAGCCTCAACTGATGCATATATATTAGAACAGCTAGAAGAAAGTATTAGATCATCAATAGAAGAGGAGTTGATACAAGAATATGAAGTTGTGATAGAGGATGTTTCGATAGAGCTCAATGATGATTCAGATGGAGAAGTCCAGGAAAACATTGAAACCATCACCTTTCTCTTGAGTGAAGATGACATCGTTCAGGAGGTGGAAACAGTTCAGATCCCTGCTGAACAGTCAGAGGAGAACACCAACCAGGAACAAATTAAACGAACGATTTCCTCCTTCTTAGGGTTATCGATCGATTCCATTATTATCGAATGGGAAGGAGAGTAAAACATTGAATTGGAAATCCATTTTCAAAATGAAAGATGAATCGGACCGACCAACTAAACGTTCTTACATTTTGTTGATAGGTCTTATAGGTCTACTATTCTTAATCGTTTCAAATATTTTTGGTGGACAATCTGAACCTGAAGATCCTTCCTTTGAAGATGAACAGGAAGTCTGGCTTGGAGATGACGGAGATGAACAAGCATCATCAGAAGGTGACGAGATTGCAGAAATTCAAAAAGAGATGCAAACCGAACTCGAACGAGCATTAGAAGCAATCTATGGAGTATCAGATGTCGAAGTTGTCCTGCAGTTAGATTCATCCGCTCTCAAAGTCTATGAAAGAGATACGATTGAGGGTTATCAGAAAACAGAAGAAAATGATCAAAATGGTGGGGATCGTATTGTTGAAGATGAAACCATCGAGCACCAAACTGTTCTTGTTAGAGATAATAACAGTGAAGAACCACTGTTAATTCAAACGAAAAGTCCTGCTATAAGAGGTGTTTTAGTTATTGCGGAGGGGGTTGATCGAATTCAAGTAAAGGAGATGGTTATTGAATCAGTATCGAGGTTATTAGATGTTTCAACACATCGTATTGCAGTAATGCCAAAAGGTGAGGAGGAATAATATGGTATTGAAAAAACAGACTGTGTGGTTAATTACCATGTTAAGTTTATTAATTGTACTGAGTGTGTACTACATGACTTCCCCAGGGGGTGAACAGGTGGCTTTGATCCCGGATGATGATGAGGATCCACGTCATGAACAACCGGATGAAGACTCCGAAGGTTCACCTGATTCTACAGATACGACTTCTGCTGTTGATGTAGAAATGGACGACCTTTCAGCTGGTGAGTTATTTACAACGATTCGTTTAGAGACAGAAGACACAAGAAGTGAGTTGAAAGAAGAGCTATCTTCTATTGTTGCCTCAGATTCAGCGTCAACTGATGAAAAAAATGAGGCCTGGGAGCAAATGTATGCTCTACAAACAACGGCACAAAAAGAATCAATTTTAGAGCAGATGATTCAACAAGAGAAAGAATTTCGTGATGTCCTAGTTAGACAGGAAGATGATGTCGTTAGAATAACCGTGATCGCAAACGAATTGTCAGCTTCAGATGCTAATCATTTAATGCAGATGGCTAGAGATGAGTTTGGAGATCTAGATGTTCGCGTGAAACTTCAAGAAGAAGAGGCGTAAAGGTACCTCCATATCCGTTTGGGTATGGGGGTTTTCGTTTAAACACTCCTAAATAGGAATAAAATAGTACAAGAATCTTTTTAAATGTTCTTAAAGTTAAAGTTGAAGATATGCTACTATTTATCGTACAATGTTTATTAGGAATTATTAGTACCTGTTAATAAAAAAAAGGAGTGCTAATCGTATGTTAAAAGTACAAGAAATTCGTGAACTAATTAAATTAGTAGATGATTCATCCATTTCTGATTTTACTTATGAATCAAATGGAACTAAAGTAACGATGAAAAAAGAAAATGGTGAGGTTGTACCAGTGACAGCAACTAAACCGGTTACAGTAGAAGCTAAACCGGAACCTCAGCCAGAACCAACACAAGTTGCAGAACCAGCTAAAGAGGAAAAATCAGAGCCCAAGAAGCAAGAGGAAGCACCTCAAGCTGAAGCAACGACTGACTATGATCATGAGATTGTATCCCCAATGGTAGGTACATTTTATGAATCACCATCTCCAGATGATGATCCATATGTACAAGTTGGAGACCAAGTAGATGCAAGCACGGTTGTTTGTATTGTAGAAGCAATGAAACTCTTTAACGAAATTGAAGCAGAGGTTAAAGGAGAAATTGTTGAAATATTGGTTGACAACGGAGAGTTAGTTGAATACGGACAACCATTGTTCCGAGTGAAAAAGAAGTAAGGAGGGATTGTCCGTGATACAAAAAGTATTAGTTGCTAATCGAGGAGAAATTGCCGTACGAATAATACGTGCCTGTAAAGAATTAGGAATTGAGACGGTTGCGATCTATTCTGAGCCGGACCGAGACTCATTGCATGTTCAGATAGCTGACGAGGCTTATTGTGTAGGTCCAACATTGAGTAAAGACAGTTACTTAAATAAAACCAACATTATGAGTGTTGCTAAGTTAACGAACTGTGACGCAATCCACCCAGGGTACGGGTTTCTTTCTGAGAACGCTGATTTCGCAGAGATGTGCGAAGCTTGTAATGTCACTTTTATCGGTCCTAGCGCTGATTCTATATCAAGAATGGGAACCAAAGATGTGGCACGAGAGACAATGAAGCAAGCGGGTGTTCCAATCGTACCAGGTTCTGACGGAATCATTGAGAATGTAGAAGAAGGTAAGAAAATAGCTGAAGAAATTGGTTACCCAGTCATTATTAAAGCCACTGCTGGTGGTGGAGGTAAAGGGATAAGGGTAGCTAGAGATGAAGAAGAATTGATTAATGGGATTAGAATGACTCAAAATGAAGCGGAAACAGCCTTTGGAAATCCAGGTGTTTATTTAGAGAAATTTATTGAGGACTTTAGACACGTGGAAATCCAGGTATTAGCCGATCAGCATGGTCACACCGTTCATCTAGGTGAGCGTGATTGTACCATTCAACGTCGCCTACAAAAACTTATTGAAGAAACACCATCACCAGCTATCAATGATGAGCTACGCCATAAAATGGGAGATGCGGCTGTTAAAGCTGCTCAAGCAGTTGATTATGTTGGAGCTGGCACGATTGAATTTATTTTTGACCAAAAGCAAAACGGTTTCTATTTTATGGAAATGAATACAAGAATCCAAGTTGAGCACCCTGTAACGGAGATGGTAACAGGAGTTGACTTGATAAAAGAACAAATAAAGGTTGCTAATGGGGATCAATTAGCTTTCACCCAAGATGAGATTACCTTTAATGGCTGGTCAATTGAATGTCGGATTAATGCTGAAGATCCATATAAAAACTTCATGCCATCAGCAGGCAAAGTAGCTATGTATTTGCCACCAGGTGGTTTTGGTGTTAGAGTGGATTCTGCAGCGTATACAGGCTGGAATATTCCACCTTATTATGATTCGATGATTGCTAAGCTTATAACACACGGGAAGACACGTGAAGAAGCGGTTGAACGTATGAATCGCGCTCTTGATGAGTTTGTCATTGAGGGGATTCATTCTACAGTTCCTTTCCATAAAAAAATGATGAATCATCCAGTCTTTGTTGGTGGAGATTTTAATACTAAGTTTCTTGAAAATTATCGTGTGATGGAAGATGATGAATAGAGGTGACCAGGATGGATGAGAACCAATTGTTAAATGTGAGTGCTGATAACTCGTTAGGTCGAGTTGAAATTGCTCCTGAAGTCATTGAGGTAATTACAGGTATTGCCGTTAATGAGGTAACAGGTGTTGCTAACATGCGAGGCAATATCGCTTCTAATGTGACAGAAAGATTGGGTAAGAAAAAGCAGCATGGTAAAGGAGTCAAGGTTGAGCTAACTGATGACGGAATTGAAATTGACGTCTATACGGTACTTGACTATGGTGTTTCTATTCCTAAGGTAGCTGAAAAGATTCAAGATAACATTCGGACAACTTTAAAAAATATGACGGCACTAGAGATTATTGAGATCAATGTTCATGTTGTCGGCATACAGATTGAAGAAAAATCAGATGAATTAAAGCCTGAAAAATAAACAGAAAAGTCTAACTCATGGGGTACGATTACTTCGCGTGAGTTAGGCTTTTTTTTGAGTATGTGTTTGAAGTTTGGGGAAACTCTAGTTACGCAAATGAACATTTCAACATGTATGTTTGTATGACCATAAGAATAATAAATTATTTTTTGTATATCACCTGTTTCATGGTAAACTAATTTTGAACGTGATAGGATTAAAAAAAGCAATATAGAAGGAGTAAGACAGTATGAGTCGGAAACATAGTCGAGAAAAAGCTTTTCAAGTGTTATTTCAAATAGATATCAATCCAAATAGCACACCAGATCAGTTAATTCAAGCAATGGATGAGGATTTGAGTGATTTTGCAAACCAGCTAATAAATGGAGTATTAGAACAGAAAGTTGAGTTGGACCAAGCCATTAGTGAAAATCTTGATCATTGGTCTTTCTCTAGAATAGGAACTGTAGAAAAAACATTGTTAAGAATTGCCGTATTTGAAATGAAATACGTTGAAGAAATTCCTGAGAAAGTATCCATCAATGAAGCTGTTGAATTGGCAAAGAGGTTTCATGATGAACAGTCAGGGAAATTTATTAATGGTGTTTTATCGAAATTTATACGGAGTTAGAAGGTGAGTAGTGAATGAGTACGACCATTATGTATGGAAATGTGGTTGCTGACCAAATTCGGTCAAACTTAAAAACAGAGGTTGAACAGTTGAAAGAAAAGGCCATTTTTCCGAGGTTAGTTGTTGTGATCATAGGGAATAATCAGGCATCAAGTACTTATGTTAGAATAAAGAAAAAGGCCGCAGAAAAAATCGGAATTTCATCAGCTGTCTATGAACTTGAGGAAGATACCTCAGAAGACTATTTAATTAATCTTATCAAGCAGTTTAATGAAGATTTGAACACACATGGGATTCTCATCCAACTCCCACTGCCTAAGCATATTAATGAGAAGCGCGTTCTTGAGAGTATTTCGCCAGATAAAGATGTTGATGGTTTTCACCCAATTAATGTAGGACGTTTATCAATTGGTCAAAGAGCATTTCTTCCCTGTACGCCGTTAGGAATTATCAAGCTATTAGATTATTACGGTGTTTCAGCTCAGGGTAAGCATGTCGTTGTTGTTGGAAGAAGTAATATTGTGGGGAAACCCGTGGGGCAAATGTTACTAAATCAACATGCTACCGTTACCTACTGTCATTCCAGGACTAAGAATTTGTTTGATTATACGAAACAGGCTGATCTTTTAATTGTAGCAGTTGGTCAAGCTCACTTGATAACTAAAGAAGCAGTGAAAGAAGGGGCAGTTGTTGTTGATGTAGGTAACACCTTTTTAGAAGACGGTAAAGTGGTTGGTGACGTGGCATTTGACGAATTAAAAGATGTAGTTAGCCATATTACACCAGTACCTAAGGGTGTTGGCCCTATGACAATCACGATGTTATTACATAATACAATTGAAGCAGCTAAACGCTTAAATTAAAGGAGTTATGATCGTGGAGCAAAAATATTTAACAGTTACAGCTCTAACGAAATATATTAAAAGAAAATTCGACATGGATTCACACCTTAAGGGAGTTTGGTTACAAGGAGAGATTTCCAACTTTAATCATCATGCTCGTGGACATATGTATTTTACGATTAAAGATGAAAATGCCAGAATCTCAAGTGTTATGTTTGCCTCCAGTAACAGGAGCTTGAAATTCAAGCCCGAAAATGGGATGAAGGTGCTGTTATATGGTGATGTGAGTGTTTATGAACGAAGTGGCCAATACCAACTGTACGTTCAAAACATGGAACCAGATGGTGTTGGGGCGCTTTATTTAGCTTATGAGCAATTAAAGAATAAACTTCAAGCAGAAGGTTTATTTTCTAATGACCGAAAAAAAGCCATTCCAAGATACCCAATGAATATAGGGATTATTACTTCACCTACTGGAGCTGCTATAAGAGACATATTAACGACGATCAAACGTCGATATCCAATGGTAAAGTGTACGGTTATTCCTGTATCTGTTCAAGGTGAAGCCTCACCACAATCTATTGTAAATGGGATACATAAAGCTAATGAATTAAAGATGTTTGATACTCTAATTATTGGACGTGGTGGAGGTTCTATTGAAGAGCTATGGTCTTTTAACGAAGAAGTGGTAGCTAGAGCCATAGCGTCATCACAGGTACCGATTATTTCGGCAGTTGGCCATGAAACGGATTTCACCATTAGTGATTGGGTCGCCGATTTACGAGCTCCAACTCCAACGGCAGCAGCTGAACTTGCTGTCCCTTCATATGAAGAGTTGAAGCAGCAAGCAACTTCATTAACGCACCGGTTAAATCAACAAATGAAACAAACTCTAAACACCAATTTCGATAAACTTAATTCATTAAGAAATGCTTATGCCTTTAAGTTCCCTGTTCATTTAACAAGACAAAAGGAACAGGACCTAGATCGTCATGTATGGCAACTGACCAAAAATTTTAGAAACTTAACCGATCATAAAGCTCATCATATTAACTCGATGAAAGAACGCCTAAAAGCCAATTCTCCAAAACAAATGATAACAGAGAAAGTACAACAGAAGGATTATTTAACCAATCGTCTAAAATCAAATATGACTAGTTATCACCAACAACAAACTAATCAATTTCAAAAGCACATGGAGAAATTAGCCATTCTCAGTCCATTAGAAACGATGAAACGAGGGTATTCGATCACTTATGATGACTCAAATACGATTATTAAGTCGTCTAAACAAGTAGGCTTAGGTGAGCAAATAAAGGTCTCATTAATTGATGGACAAATAAGTTGTCAAGTATTAGATAAAGAAGAGAGGGATGGTCAAGATGGATAAGGAGAACCTTACTTTTGAACAGGCAATGGATCAGTTGGAGAAAATTGTTGAACAGTTAGAACAAGGGGATGTTCCTTTAGAAAAAGCTATTGAATATTACAAAGATGGTATGCACTTATCTAAAGTTTGCCATCAAAAACTAAAGCATGTAGAAAAAGAAATGACAGAAATTCTTAATGAAGATGGTCAACCAGAGCCATTTTCGGTGGAGGAAGAGTAATTGTGAATAAGCAAACGCTAACAGAGAAACAGAACTGGATTAACGAAAAGCTCTATCAAACGACTAACCATATACAATTACCTAATAAACTAAAAGACGCTTTAATGTACGCTATAGAATCTGGTGGAAAACGATTAAGACCTATATTAATGTTATCTGCATTTGAAGCTTTTTCTAACCATCGTGATAAAATAATTACGCCCGCTGTTGCATTAGAGTTTATCCATACTTATTCGCTTATACATGATGATTTACCGGCTATGGACGATGATGACTTAAGAAGGGGGAAAGCAACTCTTCATAAAAAGTTTGACGAGGCAACGGCCATTTTAATTGGAGATGGTCTATTAACTTTTGCTTTTCAAACGATTACGACCTCCTCGAAACTAGAAGCTGAGGAGAAAGTATATGTTTTAAGTCAATTGAGCAAATCTGCTGGTTTTGAAGGAATGATCTCTGGACAGTTTATGGATATCGAAGCTGAGAACCGTCACATTTCGCCTGAAGTATTAAGTGAAATTCATCATAAAAAAACAGGTGAATTAATTCGCTCTTCAGTAAGAATCGGAGCATATTTAGGAGGGGCAACACCACCACAAATTGAAGCCCTTGATGAGTATGCAAGGTATCTAGGCATTATTTTTCAAGTTCAAGATGATATACTAGATGTCATTGGTAGTGAAGAAGTGATCGGTAAACCAGTTGGCAGTGATGAATCACTAAATAAGAGCACGTACCCACAACTCTTAGGTATGGATGGGGCTATTAAAAGGCGTGACCATTATATGTTACAGGCTAAAAAATCATTAGAAGAAGCTAATGTTGCTCAATCAGATTTATGGGAATTTATTGAGCTGTTTGGTAATCGCACCCACTAAAGCCAATAATAATTGTTAGAAATAAAACGATATGATAAAATATACGTACGCGAGGGATGGTGCAGTATTCTAGTCGGTTCTCCATTTCTGAAGGCGGGCCTAAAAATCCGCCAAAGGGCACATCGATGAAGTTTCTGGTGTTGGCTTGAGGCGCCCAGCCTTGGGTCGATGCTGGGAGTTAAGGTTGTAGGGCGATCCACAATGGCATGTGGGCGTTGACCCTGCTTCCGTGGAGGCCCATATTTGTGCTCTATTAATCTCAATTAATAGGGTATGAAATGGGGTATGAACCTGCATGATAGGAAAAGAACTATCTGCAGCGTAGCCTGCCTTGAGTGGTGTTTAGGGGATTACAATTAATACATTCTTACTCGTGTGGCCAACGTTAAGAATGTTTCACGTTGTATGAAATAGACACTGCAAAAGAGGCTAGGAAATGGTTAAGAACTGTCGAGGAAAACTCCTAGACTGTTCCATCGACACTTGAAAGGGATTATGGTGCGGACTAAGTGGTAATCCAGTCTAGCCTACGGTGACGTGGCTAAAGTCATCTTAAAGGGGAACCGCCGTTGTGGCAACACACGGTGATGACTTGGGAAAACCAACTGGACCTAAGCCGCAATTTTTACCTTTTGAGTGACCATCCCTCTATCGTACATAAGGGTTCTAAAGGATGGCAACAATACGTTTGAGGTTGTAAAATGAAAAAAATAATAAAACAATCAATTAAATTTTGTCTTAGTATAGCCGTTATCACCTTTGTGTTAGCGGCCATTTTTACAATTATATCGCAGTCTATTTTAAGTGGTGTTGGATGGATTGTTGGTATGATTATTGTTTTGTTGATCGTACTAATAGGTGTAGCTTCAGATATGATGGGAATAGCCGCTACTGCAGCTAGTGAGGCACCCTTTCATTCGATGGCCTCAGAGAAGGTTTATGGAGCGAGAAATTCTATCACGATCGTCAGGAACGCAGATAAATTTGCTACTTTTTGTAACGATGTAATAGGAGACATAGCTGGAATTATAAGTGGTACAGCCTCTGCTCTCGTTGTTATTCAATTGGCAGTAGCCATAGGTGACGGACAGTCGTCCACTTTCCAATTTACGATATCTGTTATTTTTACAAGTCTAGTAGCTGCTATAACAGTCGGAGGTAAAGCTCTAGGAAAAGCTATTGCTATTAGGGCATCGACTGATTTAATTTTATTTGCTGGAAAGGTAACGACATTTTTAGAGGAAAACTTACGTATCCGTGTGTTACCATCACATAAAAAGTAAAAGACTAAGACGACTCGAAATTTTAATAAAGGTGAGTGATCCGATATGGATCTTAAAGACATTAAACATCCATCACAGATTAAAAACATGTCAGTAGAACAGTTAAGAAATTTAAGTGAGGAAATACGTACTTTCTTAATAGAGAACTTATCAAAGACTGGCGGACATTTGGGCCCTAATTTAGGGGTGATTGAGTTAACCTTAGCGCTACACCATGCTTTTGATAGTCCGAAAGATAAGTTCTTATGGGATGTTGGGCATCAGGCCTATGTTCATAAGATGCTGACTGGTCGTACAGAACAATTTGATACGCTTAGGCAATATAAAGGGCTTTGCGGCTTCCCGAAGCGTAATGAAAGTGAGCATGATGTTTGGGAGACTGGGCACAGCTCTACTTCATTATCAGCTGCAATGGGAATGGCAATTGCTAGAGATATAAGAGGTGAGAACCATTCGGTAGTGCCGATTATCGGCGATGGTGCATTAACAGGTGGTATGGCACTCGAAGCTTTAAACCATATAGGTCACGAACAAAAAGATATGATTGTCATTTTGAATGATAATGAAATGTCAATTGCACCGAATGTGGGGGCACTACACAATGTTCTTGGACGATTAAGAAGTGGACAAAAATATAATTGGATAAAAGACGAGTTAGAAGTGCTACTTAAAAAGATTCCTTCAGTTGGTGGTAAAATCGCTAATACCGCTGAACGGATTAAGGACAGTATGAAATATATGGTTGTTCCTGGAATGTTTTTTGAAGAACTTGGCTTTACTTACTATGGTCCTGTAGATGGTCATGATTTTGATGATTTGTTTAAATCCATTAACTACGCTAAGAAAACTGAAGGGCCAATTATTATTCACGTACTAACAACAAAGGGTAAAGGATATCAACCAGCAGAGACTGATACAGTTGGTACTTGGCATGGGGTTGGACCATATAAGATTGAATCTGGTCAATCTTTAAAGAAATCCTCTAGTGGCCCTGCTTGGAGTAAAGTAGTAAGTGATACATTAATGCAGGTTGCCGAACATGACCAAGAAGTTGTCGCTATTACTCCAGCCATGACAGTAGGCTCAAAACTAGAAGAATTTAAAAAGAAGTTCCCAGATCGCTTATTTGATGTCGGGATTGCTGAACAGCATGCTACAACAGTAGCTGGTGGATTAGCTACCCAAGGTATGAAGCCATTTTTGTCGATTTACTCAACCTTTTTACAACGAGGTTTTGACCAGGTTGTACACGATATATGTCGACAGAATTTAAATGTTGCATTTGGTATTGACCGAGCTGGTTTAGTTGGAGCAGATGGAGAAACTCACCAAGGTGTGTTTGATATCTCTTTCCTGCGAGATCTACCCAATATGACATTAATGATGCCAAAGGATGCTCAGGAATGCCAAGATATGGTACACACTTCACTCTATCATAATGATGGACCTATTGCTGTTCGTTTTCCACGAGGAAATGCCAAGGACCATCCCGAGAAAGGAAAGTTTAATCCTGTCCCAATTGGTAGTTGGGAAGTGCTGAAAAATGGCGATGATCTGGTTATTCTAACTTTTGGTACCATGGTTGAAAGAGCGTTAACTGCTGCAGCTTCATTAGAGAACTATGATATATCCGTAAGAGTTGTTAATGCGCGATTTATTAAGCCATTAGATCATCAGATGTTAAATCAAATTGCAAAGGAAAATTTACCAATCCTTACCGTTGAGGAACATGCATTGCAAGGTGGCTTTGGTAGTGCCGTTTTAGAATATTATGAAGAACAAAACATCCATGCCCCATTAATTAACCGGATGGGGATCCCAGATCGTTTCATCGAACATGGAAGTGTCGATATGTTATTAGAAGAAGTAGGCCTAACTGTAAGTAATATTGAAAATCAAGTTAGGGAAATGGTACCAACTAAAGAGAAAAGGGCATGAAGAATGAAGAAAGTTCGTTTAGATACTTTATTAGTTGAACAAGGTTACTTTGATTCCAGAGAAAAAGCTAAAAGGTCAATTATGGCAGGTTTAGTCTATACTGATCATGAAAGGTTGGAAAAGCCTGGAGTTAAGGTTGATCCTTCCATAAATATTAATGTAAAAGGCAAAGCAATTCCGTATGTAAGTCGCGGTGGTTTAAAGTTAGAAAAGGCGATCAAAAATTTCAACGTGGATCTGTCCAATCGGTTAGTAATGGATATTGGCTCATCAACTGGTGGCTTTACAGACTGTGCCTTACAAAATGGTGCAAAGGAAGTTTACGCTATTGATGTTGGCTATAATCAATTGGACTGGAAGCTTCGTAAAGACGAGAGAGTTCATGTTATGGAGCGAACCAATTTCCGTTATGTTACCCAGGATGACTTAAAGGAAGGTTTGCCTAGTGTTGCTGTTACAGATGTATCTTTTATATCACTAAGACTTATTTTCCCTGTACTTAAAAACCTTCTTGTTGATCATGCAGATGTAATCGCGTTAATCAAACCACAATTTGAAGCAGGTAAAGATCAAGTTGGGAAAAAAGGCATCGTTAGAGAACGGAGCATACATGTTCAAGTGGTAAAAGATATGATTAAGTTTATCGGTGAACAAGGATTTAGTGTTATTCATTTAGATTACTCCCCGATAACAGGAGGAGATGGAAATATAGAATTTTTAGTTCATGCGAAGTGGACCAAGGGTGATATACAACCCCTTTCTATAGAAGATAGTGATGTTAATCGTATTGTAGACGAGGCTCATGACAGTTTCAAACGTAAACGTGCCAAGGAATAATGAATCGATTATCATCTGTTTTCACACAATGTATTTCAGTAATCAACATTGTAATAATCAAGTTGGTGAGGGTTAAGAGTGAAAAAAGCACAAAGATTATTAAAAATTAGAGATCTTATTTACAAGTATGATATCGAAACACAGGATGAGCTTGTTAGAAAGTTCCATGAGCTTGGTTATGATGTTACCCAAGCAACAATTTCACGTGACATCAAAGAGCTACAGTTAGTTAAAGTGCCAACTAATAATGGTGGATACAAATACAGCCTGCCTGGAGATACAAAAGTTAATCCAACTGAAAAACTTCAAAGAACTTTAATTGAAAGCTTTGTTTCTTTAGATCGTGCAGACCATTTTATCGTGCTAAAAACAGTTCCTGGAAATGCACAGGCTGTTGGAGTACTTGTTGACCAGCTTGATTGGGAACACATTATGGGTAGTATTTGTGGAGATGACACGTGCTTAATTATTTGTCGAACTCCAGATCAAAGCCAACAGATATATGATGAGTTTATGAAAATGCTCTAGAATTTGAGGTGGCTATTCGTGTTAGCACAAATTTCGATAAAAAATTTTGCTATTATTGACGAAGTGAATTTAAGTTTTAATGATGGGTTAACGGTATTAACTGGGGAAACAGGAGCGGGTAAATCGATCATTATTGATGCTATACAATTATTGGCTGGTGCAAGAGCGTCGGTTGAATTTGTAAGACACGAAGCAGATAAAGCATCAATAGAGGGTTTATTCTTCATCGATAACCCTGATCACCATGTTTATCAGACAATGGACCAATTCGACGTTCCAAAAGATGAAGAAGGAAGTATTGTAATTGAGAGGTTTATTACTTCTAAAGGCAAAAGTATTTGCCGTATTAACGGAAAATTAGTTACGTTAGCAATTCTAAAGGAAATCGGATCACAATTAATTGATATTCATAGCCAACATGAGACCCAATCGTTAATGAATCCTGATCGACATATACAACTGCTAGATCAATTTTTCGAAGAAAAGCTAAAGGAGTCAAAGTTACATTATTATGAGCTCTTTGAACAACTTCAGTCATTGAATAGTCGCCTTCAAAAGCTCTCACATGATGAACAAGAAATCGCCCAGCGAATTGACTTACTTAAATTTCAATATAATGAATTAACTGAAGCCCAATTGGAACCAGGAGAAGATGTGCAACTAGAAGATGAGCGAAAGCAGTTGATGAATTACGAGCGTATTTATGAAGGTTTACAAACGGCTTATAATTCTCTTTCCGGAGAAGAACGTGCTTTAGATTTCTTAAGTCATGCCATGATCTCCTTAGAACAGCTTGAGGATGTTGATTCTCACTTTGAAGAATTATCTCAGCAACTAAAGTCCAATTTTTATCAACTCGAGGATCTTTCTTTTCAGATCAGTAATCGATTAGAAGGTCTTGAATTTCAACCGAATCGTTTAGAAGAAATAGAGTCGCGCTTGTTCGAAATTAATCGGTTGAAACGTAAATATGGAAAAGAAGTGGATGAGCTGTTAATTTTAATGGCAGAAATGGAAGAAGAATTGGAGCAACTGGAGAACAAAGATAGTCACCTTCAGTCACTGGAAAATGAAATTGAAGAAATAACTAAAGATGCACTAATGGAAGCTGAACATTTGCATAAGTTAAGAAAAGAAGTTGCCGTACAGTTAAAAGACGCCATTCAAAAAGAACTTAAGGAGCTCTACCTTGAAAAGGCTGAATTTGACACAGAGTTTACAACGTTACCAGGTAATATCTTATGGAAAGACAAAAGTATTAAATTAATAAGACAAGGTCTCGATCACATTCAATTTTTAATAACAACAAATCCTGGAGAACCACTTAAACCTTTACATAAAGTTGCCTCTGGTGGTGAAATATCACGCATCATGCTTGCAATGAAGAGTATCTTTTCACAGCATCAAGGGATGACGAGTGTCATATTTGATGAGGTAGATACTGGCGTAAGTGGACGGGTTGCTCAGTCTATTGCTAAAAAAATCCATCAAATATCAATTGATTCTCAAGTTCTTTGTATAACCCATTTACCACAAGTAGCTGCGATCGCAGACCATCACTACTTAATCGAAAAACAAGTAATTAACAACAGTGTTACTAAGACTCATGTACAGCCACTTAAAGATGATGAATCCATTAATGAAATTGGTCGAATGATCTCAGGGCATGATTTAACAGACACTACTAAGAAACATGCCCAAGAATTAATTCAACAAGCTCAAGAACTTAAAAGCCAAACCACCTAAAGTTAGTATAGGTGAGTTTGGCTTTTTTTATTAATTGGTTTATACAGAAAAACAAAATGCATTGTAGGAAATGATAAACTGATTTACATTTAGTTTTATCGTTTAAAATGACCAGAAAAAGTTCAAATTAACGTTAAGGCTTCAATTAGAAGAAATGAGGAGTGTCAATTTAATGAACCATTCACGTATAATTCTGCATTTAATTCTCCTTGTTTCGTTTGTTCTGCCATTTACAGTGTCTGATCATGTTGCTGCCGATGCCATTAATGAAGTAGAAGAGATAATACCTGGTGGGCATTCCATAGGAGTTAAACTCCACACATCAGGTGTTGTCGTTGTAGGTTTTAGCCCCATACAAACCGATGATGGAAAAATATCACCAGCTGAAGAAACAGGTATCGAAATTGGTGATATTATTTTGCAGGTCAACCAACAAAAAATTGAGGACATGCAAACATTTACTCACCTGATCCAGAAGTATAAGGATGATGACACCCCGATTGAATTATTAGTTAAACGACAGGAGCACATTTTTCCTGTAACCATCACTCCTGTTTCTGATGAAGATGATGAATATCGCCTTGGTTTATTTATAAGAGATGCTACTGCAGGTATTGGCACGATGACTTTTTATGATCCAAAATCAAAACGCTATGGTGCATTAGGACATGTGATTACCGATCACCAAACAAAGCGCCCGATTGATATTTATAATGGAAAAATTGTTCCTTCTAATATTACTTCCATTAATAAAGGTGAAAGTGGTTCACCTGGTGAAAAAAGAGCACGCTTCTCAATGGAAGATAAAAGCTTAGGGACCATTCAAAAGAATAGTGATTATGGAATTTTTGGTAAGCTTGAAGATGAAGGCCCATTTTTAGAAGATCATGTTGATCCATTACCCGTAGCCCAAGCACACGAAGTTAAAGAAGGAGAAGCAAAAATCTTAACTGTTGTTGAGGATAATAAGATTGAAGAATTTGAAGTTGAAATTGTCAGTAGCGTTCCATCGAAACATCCAGAAACAAAAGGAATGGTCGTTCAAATAACAGACCCAGACTTATTAGATGCAACAGGTGGAATTGTACAAGGGATGAGTGGTAGCCCAATCATTCAAGACGATAAGATCGTCGGAGCTGTCACTCATGTGTTCTTAAATGATCCTACAAGTGGTTATGGTGTTCATATAGAATGGATGTTAAATGAAGCTGGTTTGGAAATTAAGGATGAACAGAAGGAAGCAAGTTAATTAATGGAAAGCTGTCTCAAAGGTCACCAGACTTTTAGGGGCAGCTTTTTACTTTCTATTCACGAGCATTAATGTCGAATAATGTATGATTTTGTAGAAGAATATGTTAAAAATAATAAAATATTATATTCATTTAAAAAATTTACATTTAAAAAAGGGATTTTTACCTGTGTGTCGAAATGGTTATATGTGACCGAATGCAATATTTTTAGGAGGGAATAATAAGATGGGAACAATTAAATTAGGTATAGCTGATGACAATCGCGAGCTTGTGGCGATGTTAGAGGAACATTTTTCTGAAGAAGAAGAAATGGAGGTTGTAGGTACGGCTTATAATGGAAATGATTGTCTAACCATGATTGAAGAGAAACAACCGGATCTCCTTATTTTAGATATTATTATGCCACATATTGATGGATTGGCGGTATTAGAGAAGCTACGTAATATGTCATTAGAAAAAACACCGAAAGTTATTATGTTAACGGCCTTTGGACATGAATCAGTCACTAAAAAAGCGGTAGAATTAGGCGCTACATACTACATGTTGAAGCCTTTTGATTTGGATATGTTAAGAGATCAAGTACTAAATATTGCGGGTTCTAAGCAAAACTCAACAATTAAGCAAGAGGTAAGCAGTAGTGCCAGTAAACCTCAGAAGGTTGACTTAGATGCGAATATAACGTCGATTATTCATGAGGTTGGAGTACCAGCACACATTAAAGGCTATCTTTATTTGCGTGAAGCAATATCAATGGTTTATCACGATATTGAATTACTCGGCTCCATCACTAAGGTTTTATACCCGGATATCGCTAAAAAATATAATACAACCGCATCTCGTGTCGAACGTGCGATCCGACATGCTATAGAAGTGGCCTGGAATCGAGGTAATATTGATTCATTGTCAGCTATTTTCGGCTATACAGTTAGTGTATCAAAAGCCAAACCGACAAATAGCGAATTTATCGCGATGATTGCAGATAAACTACGTTTAGAGCATAGAGTAAGTTAATAAGGAATTTTAAAAATAATAATTGCATGTTCGATTAGGAATTATTTTAATATTATTCAAGGTATATGCAACTTTATGCACCTTTTAACATTGCCATATGAAGAGCTTGTCCTATGTGAGGGGCATTCTTCATATGAGCAATCCCTTAAGTGGTAATAAGATATAGCTGTACATAGTTAATTCCCTCTTCAAGATGAAGAGGCTTTTTTTGTGAGTGAGTGGTTGTATAATTTATACATTAATACCTAAATGATTACGCTTTTTGGAAAAATAATAACTACTTATTTTTTTTCGTGATTTAACATGGTAAAATGGTGAATCGAGAATATAAAGAGATAAGTGGTGAAAATAATGAAAGTAGCAAAGTTTGGTGGAAGTTCAGTTGCCGATGCTAACATGTTAAGGCAGGTTTCAAATATTATTAAATCAGATAATGATCGTAAGTTTATCGTTGTTTCTGCTCCAGGGAAACGTTTTTCCGATGATGTTAAGGTCACTGACTTGTTTATTCAATTAGGTAACCAATATAATAGTGGGCAAAGTTATGAACAAACGTTGGAATCAATTTCTGAGCGCTTTTTATCGATAACTGATGACTTAGGTCTCTCACCAGATATCGTCACACGAATCAAAAATGAAGCTAGTCGCCTCCTAAAGGAAACAACCAATACGTGGCAGCAGATGGATTCATTAAAGGCAATGGGTGAGGATTCTTTGGCACGTGTTTTAAGTGCTTATTTAAATAAGATCGGCCTACATGCAACATACGTAAATCCTAAAGAAGCGGGAATAATTGTTAGTAATGAACCAGGTGGAGCTCAAATTTTAGAAAAAAGCTATCAACAAATTTATCATTTGCGTGAACGGGAAGGAATACTTGTTATTCCAGGTTTTTATGGGTACACAGAATCCGGAGTATTAACTACATTTCCTCGTGGAGGCTCGGATATTACGGGTTCGATCATTGCTGCCGGTGTACAAGCAGAGCTTTATGAAAACTTTACCGACGTTAGCTCTGTATATTGTGTAAATCCTCAAATGGTCAAAAACCCTAAAGAGATTACCACTTTGACTTATAAAGAGATGCGAGAGCTATCGTATGCCGGTTTTTCTGTTTTTCACGATGAAGCATTAATCCCGGCTTTTAGAAAAAACATTCCTGTTTGTATTAAAAATACAAATGAGCCAAATAAAAAAGGAACAATGATTGTTGCTAATAAAGAAGATAACGGTCAACCAGTGGTTGGTATTGCAGGAGATAAAGGGTTTTCATCGATCTATGTAAGTAAGTATTTGATGAATCGGGAAATCGGGTTTGGTAAGAATTTATTAGATATTTTGGTTGAGGAGAATATTTCTTTTGAACATGCACCATCAGGAATTGACGATATGTCAGTTATTGTTCGTTCTAGTCAGTTAACACCAGAGAAAGAAGAGCTTTTAGTTAACCGGATTAAAAATGAGTTGCAAGTTGATACGATTACGATTATTCATGGATTAGCCATGATTATGCTAGTAGGAGAAGGGATGAGTAATCGTTTAAATGTTGCAGCAAAAGCAACAAAGGCATTTTCTGAAGCTGTTGTAAATATTGATATGATTAATCAAGGTTCTTCTGAGGTGTCTATGATGTTTGGGATCCATGAGGAAAGCCTTACTGCAGCGGTACAATCATTATACCGAGAGTTCTTCTTATAAAGTTGATTTGACAAAATTGTCAGATAAATTTATATTAAATATATAGTGTTTAATAAAAATCATTACTATTAATAGGATATAGTAATGATTTTTTATTATTTAAAAGGGAAGGGTGAAAGCAGATGGAGTTACATTTAGTTTCATTAACCCCTTGGACCTGGTTTTGGTTTCTTGTACCAATGCCACTACTTGTAGTTTGGGCGTTAATAACATATTTTAAAGAAGGGAATGAAGAAGACTAATGAACCCCACTTATGTAACTTTTATATTGTACTTAGTTGTTTTACTTACCATAGGTGTGATTACTTATCGAATGACAAATACCTTGTCTGATTATATTCTTGGTGGACGCCGGCTTAATAGTTGGGTAGCTGCTTTTTCAGCACAAGCCAGTGACTTTAGTGGTTGGCTATTATTAGGTTTACCCGGTGCAGCCTATGCTGCTGGTTTTGGACAGTGGAGTTTATGGATAGCTGTTGGTTTAGCGATCGGTGCTTTATTTAACTGGCAGTATGTTGCTAAAAGGTTACGTGTTTATACACAATACTCTAATGATTCAATCACGTTACCGGAATTTTTAGAGAATCGATTTCAGGATGGCTCGAGTTTGATTAGAGTGATTGCTGCTGCATTTATTTTGATTTTCTTCTTGTTTTATACCGCATCAGGCTTAGTTGCTGGTGCAAAATTGTTTGAAGGTACCTTTGATTTTGACTATCAAAATGCCTTGATCCTTGGAGCTATCATTATTGTTGCCTATACCTTCTTAGGTGGTTTCTTAGCAGTTAGTTGGACAGACTTTTTCCAAGCTGCACTAATGTTTATTGCTTTAGTTATTACAGCTCTCGTTGGTGTTTACCAAATTGGTGGTTTTGGTGAATTATTCGCTGGTTTAGCTAATGTTAACACGAGCTTAGTCGATGCATTTCAGGGGACAGAGTACGATTTAGCTGAGACGGTTCCATGGGCGTCAGTCGGTGCAATTGGCTTCTTTGGAATTATTTCAGCTTTAGCATGGGGACTTGGTTATTTTGGACAGCCACATATTCTGGCTCGTTTTATGGCGATTCGAGATAAAAATGAGGTGAGAAAATCACGTTTAATCGCGATTACCATGGGGGTTGTTTTACCACTTTATGGAGCGTTATTAGTAGGAATGGTTGGTATCGTTCAGATTGATCAACCACTAGAAGACCCAGAGCAAGTATTTATTGTTCTAGTACAAATGACCTATGACCCTTGGATTGCAGGATTCCTATTAGCAGCAGTATTAGCAGCCATCATGAGCACGGTTGACTCACAACTACTTGTATCATCTAGTGCTCTAACGGAGGACTTCTATCGTCGTTTCTTTAGACGGGAAGCATCTCAATCAGAGCTTGTCTGGGTCGGTCGTATTGCAGTAGTGGTCATTGCACTTATTGCTGTTAGTATTGCCTGGAATGAAACTAGCTCAGTCTTAGATTTAGTTTCCTATGCGTGGGCTGGCTTCGGTGCAACCTTTGGCCCGGCGATACTATTTGCATTATTTTGGAGAAGAGCGACTCGAAATGGTGTTTTAGCTAGTATGCTAGTTGGGGGAATAACCGTATTTGTGTGGGGAGCAATTGATCCACTAGCAGGTTTCTTATACGAAATGGTACCTGGCTTCTTGCTAGCCACCTTAACAATTATTCTCTTCGGATTATTTGGTGATGGACCATCTGATGAAGTAACGGAGGAATTCGATAAAGTTGTTAAAGAAACTTAATAAGTATAAACTATATGGTTAAGAAGGGGCTGTACTTCAGCCTCTTTTTATGAATTACGAACAGGAGGGCACATAATGACGAATTATATTTACGGTAATACTCCATGTTTTTTAGGCGGTAGTAAAGTCACTTTAGATAGTCAAGAGGTTGATGAAAAAGACGTACTTATTTACGGTGTTCCGTGGGAAGGTGCGGTAACTTGGGGCGATTATACAGGAGCTGAATTAGGTCCTAAAGTGATCCGACTAAGTTCAGCAAGATATAGTGGTTATTTACCTGAGCTTGATGATATTGATGTTTTCGAGCATTATAATCTAGGCGATTTAGGTGATGTGGATGTTGTCCCAGCTAATGTTGGAGAAACTATGGAAAGAATTGAAAAGTTCTCCTCGAAAGTTTGGAAAACAGGAAAATTCCCTGTAGCTTTTGGAGGCGACCACGGAATTACTTATCCAATAGTTAAATCTCTTAGTGAACAAATTGATGGAAAAGTAGGGATCATCCATTTGGACGCTCATTATGATAATATGCCTGACCATGAAGGAGATAAATATGCGCGTTCAACTCCATTCGCACGTCTGTATGAAGCAGAAGAGGTAAGAAATGAAAGTATTGTTCATATGGGCATTCATGGACCACGTAATAAGCCAGAGTCTGGTAGGTATGCGAAGGAAGCAGGGGCTACGACGATTTCTAGTCGAGAAATCCGTATGGCTAACGATATTCAAGCTATGGCTGATAAAGCCTATCAGATAGCCAGTGAAGGTACAGAGGCTGTTTATTTATCCATTTGTAGTGATGTCTTAGATTTTGCTTTTAATCCGGCTGGACCGGTTGATGGTAATGGATTAACATCGTTTGAATTAGTTGAATTAGTTCATGCATTTGCTAAAAAAGGTGTTAAGGGAATGGATTTGGTTGAAATTTACCCAATTCAAGATCCAAATGATTTTTCTTCCCACCTTGCATCTACCATTATCTTATATGCATTAGCAGGTAATATCTTGAAAGATCAGTAAACTTATCGCTCTGTTAAAATTTAGTGTTGATTATTATAAGTTTTACTCTTATTTGTTGTATGGTGAAAAGTGAAGGCGGCAACTCCAGGTCGGTGAAAACGCCACGTCCTGTGGCATCACCGACACTAGCACGTCCTGTGGCCAACATCGACATTTGACCGTCCAGGTCTTCAACAAGCCCAATGAAAGCGGTTCATCATAACAACAACGGACTTTAACAAAGGCAAACTTATAAAAAGGAGGCCAACGCGTCAACGATATGACGTGTTGGCCTTTTTTTGTACCTTATTTATTCCGATTAGGAGTTCGGTTTCGTTTACGATCTCTGTGTAATATAAACCCACCAATAAATCCAATACCAACAATAAAGAAAATAACCCCAGCAAACAATTGCAAAAGTACACTATTAAAATAAATAACAGCTGCTTCACCAAAAAAGGAATCACGAATGAGTTTAATACCGTATGCAGCTAACACACCAGGCAGAACAACTATTAGTAATGCGATTAATCTAACCATATTTTCTCTCCTAACTTAATCTATTGTAGTATATCAAATTTTCCTTTGATAAAAAATGAAAAAAACTTGCAAACTTAAAGCGCTTTCATTATGATGGAAGTATGCAAAAATTTGCAAATGTAGGTGTGTAATCATGCAAAAAGTGTTGATCGTCGGGGCGGGCCAAGGTGGAACAGCGATATTGAACTTGTTTCAACAAGTAGAAATTCTTCATGTTAAAGCTGTTGCAGATATTGACCCACATGCTCCAGGTATAAATTTAGCTAAACAATATTCAATCACGACATACCATTCATACGATGAGGCTTTAAATGAGCCTGTAGATATCATTGTAGAAACAACTGGGAAAGAGCAAGTGTTTCAAGATATAAAGAATAATAAACCACAGCAAGCTGTATTGATTCCTGGATCTGTCGCACATATTATGTTTGATCTATTAAATGAAAAGGAATCTTTACTAGCACAATTAAGAAAAGAAACAAACGCTCGTGATTTATTAGTTAATTCGATTCATGATGGTTTAATTGTGATCGGACTTGATGAAAGACTGACCTTTGTTAATGAGGCAGCAGAAAATATTCTCAACCTAAGGAAAGAGGAAATTACCGGTCAGTTCGTCACAGATGTTATTGAAGACTCAAAGCTACCTGAGGTCATGAAAACTAGAAAAAAAGAATTAAATCAATCTTTGAAACTAGCAAATGGTAAGCAAATCATCACAACAAGAATCCCCTTAATAACAGATTCTGGAGAATTATTAGGGGCCTTTGCTGTGTTTAAGGATATAACTGAAGTGGTAAGTCTGGCAGAAGAAATAACAGACTTAAAGAACATTCAAACCCTTCTAGAAGCTATTATCCAATCAAGTGAAGAGGCGATTTCTGTTGTTGACGAAAATGGTCAAGGTTTATTAATTAACCGGGCCTATACTAAGATTACTGGATTAAGTGAATCAGATGTCATTGGAAAACCTGCTACAACAGATATTTCTGAAGGCGAAAGTATGCATATGCAGGTGTTAGAAACGAGAAGGCCTGTGCGTGGAGCTAGAATGAAGGTTGGGCCACTTAATAAGGATGTCTTAGTTAATGCGGCTCCTATTATTGTAGATGGAAAGTTAAAGGGTAGTGTCGCTATTATTCACGACCTCTCAGAAATTGAGTCATTGACATCTGAACTAAAGAAAGCCAGACAAATTATTAGAAATTTAGAAGCGAAGTATACCTTCGATGATATTGTTGCGGTTTCCTCTGACATGAAATTGACTCTAGAACAGGCTAAGGTAGGAGCTAAAACGCCAGTAAGTGTTCTTTTAAGAGGAGAATCTGGAACGGGGAAAGAATTAATCGCACATGCTATTCACAATGAAAGCGAGCGACGCCATCATAAGTTTATTCGCGTCAATTGTGCCTCTATAGAGGAAAAGGCGTTAGAAAAGCTATTATTTGGAGATGAATTAGGCCCTCCGGAAAAACAAAAAGGTTATTTTGAAGAAGCTCATAATGGTACATTGTTTCTAGATGAGATTGGTGACCTATCACTACATTTACAAGGAAGAATCTTGCACGTTTTAGAACATCAAGAAGTTATTCGGGCTGGTGGTAATAAACCGATTTCTGTAAATGTTAGAATTATTACTTCAACCAATGTTAACCTAGAGAGGGCGATGATGGAAAAAGAATTTCGGGAAGATCTGTTTTACCGACTCAATCGTTTGCCGATCATGATTACTCCTCTTAGAAATAGGGTTGAGGATATCAAGCCTTTAGTAAACCATATTATCACTCATTTAAATGAAAACTTTGGCAGGCATGTTTCTAGTATTAGTGATGGTGCATTGAAGCGCTTGAAAAATTATAATTTCCCTGGAAATGTGCGAGAGTTAGAAAATATTTTGGGTCATGCCATCATTAATATGGGAGCGAACGAATTTAAAATTGAGGAACGACACCTTCCAACATTAAGAAGGAATTCGTTTGATGGTTTGGATTTGATTGGTGACTCTAAGGAAAATGAAGTCATTCCTCTTCAAGAAGCCTTAGATGATTTTGAAAAACAGCTAATTTTAGAGACATTGGAGAAGAATAATTATATTAAGTCTAAAACTGCCAAACAGCTTAATATTTCAATACGCAACCTGTACTACAAAATGGAGAAGCATAATTTAGGTAAAGATGTGCAAAGTTAAACGACAAATATTAAGGCCAACAAGAAGGAGATAATCATGGATTTTGAACAGTTAGTCAATGGCTTATGCCAATTAGATACAAAGAAAACAGTTGCCGTAGCAGAAGCTACTAATGTAGAGACGCTAAAAGCAATAAAGGAGGGGGTAGAAAGAGAATTAGCCGCATTTAAGCTATTTGGTAATCTTGAAGAAATTAGGCAAGCAGCTGATGAGATTGATCTTGATTTAAACCAACCCCAGATTACACTTCACCATGCAACCTCGACAGAAAATGCTGTCGAAAAAGCTGTTATGTCAGTTTCTGAAGAACGTTCAGATGTTTTAATGAAGGGGAATGTAGCGACGAAAATTGTCCTAAAAGCGGTATTAAAAAAAGACTCAGGATTACGAAATGATCGAATTTTATCACACGTAGCTTTATTTGAAATCCCAGGACGCGAAAATCTATTGTTCTTAACTGATGCCGGTATGAATATCGCGCCTACTTTAGAAGAAAAAGTGCAAATCATTCAGAATGCTGTTGATGTTGCTAATCGTCTTGGTAATGATGAGCCAAAAGTTGCTCCATTAGCTGCTGTTGAGATTGTCAATCCTGCTATGCAGGCTTCTGTGGATGCAGCTGTTTTATCACAGATGCAAAAACGAGGACAAATCACCAACTGTATCGTTGATGGTCCTCTAGCTTTTGATAACGCCATATCTTTTGATTCTAAAGAAGAGAAAAAGATTGAATCAGATGTCGCTGGGCAAGCAGATATACTGGTTTGTCCGTATATTGAAGTAGGTAATACATTATATAAATCTTTTACTTATTTTGCCGGAGCTAAAGTGGCCGGAATTATAAGTGGGGCTAAAGCTCCAATTGTGTTAACCTCTCGTGCTGATACAGCGGAGAGTAAAATATATTCTTTAGCTTTTGCCTTATCATCATCATAAATTATGGGAGGAATGGAAGATGGAATTATTTACGTATATGGAAGAGTATGATTATGAACAAGTAGTATTTTGCCAGGACAAAAATTCTGGTTTGAAGGCGATTATCGCTATTCATGATACAACATTAGGTCCTGCACTTGGTGGGACTAGAATGTGGACTTATGACTCAGAAGAGGATGCTGTAATTGATGCGTTACGCCTTGCAAAAGGTATGACTTATAAGAATGCTGCAGCTGGTTTAAACTTAGGTGGAGGGAAAACGGTCATTATTGGCGATCCGAAAAAAGATAAGAATCCGGAAATGTTCCGTGCTTTTGGACGATACATTCAAGGATTAAATGGCCGTTATATTACTGCTGAAGATGTTGGAACGACTGAACATGATATGGACTATATTTATATGGAAACAGATTATGTAACTGGTATTTCCCCAGAGTTTGGCTCATCAGGTAACCCATCACCAGCAACTGCCTATGGGATGTATAGAGGTATGAAAGCAGCAGCTAAAGAAGCATTCGGTACCGATTCATTAGAAGGAAAAGTTGTGGCAGTTCAGGGAATCGGTAATGTTGCTTATCATATGTGTAAACATTTACACGAAGAAGGAGCTAAGCTAATCGTAACAGACATTAATAAGAGTGCTGTAGAACGTGCGGTTGAGGACTTTGGAGCGCAAGCAGTAGACCCAGACGATATTTACTCAGTTGATTGTGACATTTACGCTCCTTGTGCATTAGGTGCAACGATTAATGATCAAACGATTCCACAACTAAAAGCAAAAGTTATCGCAGGATCTGCTAATAATCAGTTGGCCGAGTCAAGACATGGTGACAAATTGCATGAAGCGGGTATTGTCTATGCGCCGGATTATGTCATTAACTCTGGTGGAGTTATTAATGTTGCCGATGAGTTAAATGGTTATAACCGTGACCGTGCATTTAAGCAAATTGATGCTATTTATGATAGCTTATCCAAGATATTTGAAATCTCTAAGCGTGACAATATTGCTTCTCATATTGCAGCAGATCGCATGGCAGAAGAGAGAATTACTAGCATGCAGAGAACGAGAAGTACATTTTTACAAAATGAACATAGCATTATTTCAAGAAGAAACTAATTAATGGAGGGCGTCCAGATTGCAACAAAGTTATCGCATATTAGTTATTAATCCTGGGTCAACATCTACTAAAATTGCTGTATTTGAAAATGATAAAAGTTTATTCGAAAAAACAATTAGACATGACACAGATCAATTAAACCAATACTCAAGAATTATTGACCAATATGAATTTCGTAAAGAAGTCATTGTTGAAGCGTTAGATCACGAAGGTTTTAATATCTCTAAGTTGAATGCTGTTTGTGGCCGAGGTGGTCTACTAAAGCCAATTGAAGGTGGCACGTATGAAGTCAATGAAGCCATGCTTAATGATTTAAAAGAGGGTCATTATGGAGAGCATGCGTCTAACTTAGGTGGGATTTTAGCGTTTGAGATAGCTAAGCAAGTTAATATATCTGCTTATATTGTTGATCCTGTTGTTGTTGACGAGTTAGATGATTTAGCAAGATTATCAGGAGCTCCCCAACTTCCAAGGAAGAGTATTTTTCATGCGCTTAATCAAAAGGCAGTCGCTAGAAAAGTGGCACAATCATTAGGTGAAACTTATGAGCAAGTTAATCTTATAGTTTGTCATATGGGTGGAGGAATTACGGTTGGTGCCCACAAAGCAGGAAGGGTCATCGATGTCAATAATGGCTTGAATGGTGATGGACCATTTTCTCCAGAACGCTCCGGCACGTTACCAGTAAGGCAGCTAGTTGACCTCTGCTATTCTAATGCATATTCCAAGGAAGATATTCATAAGTTGATAGTTGGAAAAGGCGGACTCATGGCCTATTTAGATACCTATGATGCTGTCGAAGTTGAGAAGAGAATCGAAAACGGTGATGAAGACGCCAAGTTAGTCTATGATGCGATGGCTTATCAAGTTGCAAAAGAACTTGGAGCAGCTAGTGCAGTTTTACAAGGGGACATTGATGCAATTGTCTTAACTGGTGGGTTAGCATATGGTAAAGGTTTCGTCAGTCAAATAACTAAACGAATCAGTTGGATAGCTGATGTCGTTACGTATCCAGGAGAAAACGAGTTACAAGCTCTAGCAGAAGGAACTTTACGTGTGCTTAAGAATGAGGAATCAGCTAAACAATACGCGTCAATGCCTATTAGAAAGGAGTTTTAGTTATGGCCAAAGAATATGATGTTGTCATACTGGGTGGTGGTACTGGAGGCTATGTTGCCGCTATTAGGGCCAGTCAACTTGGGTTAAAAGTTGCCATAGTCGAAAAAGGTAACTTAGGAGGAACATGTTTACATAGAGGGTGTATCCCTTCAAAAGCTTTGCTTCGTAGTGCAGAAGTTTTTAAGCAAACTCAAGAGTCTGATCAATATGGCATCGAGACGGAAAATACAAAGCTTAATTTCTTAAAAGTACAAGATCGTAAGCAAAAGATTGTCGATCAATTACATCAAGGTGTCCAGGGACTTATGAAAAAAGGGAAAATTGATGTCATTGAAGGACATGGTCGAATTTTAGGACCTAGTATTTTTTCACCTACTGCTGGAACTATTTCCGTCGAGATGAATAATGGTGAGGAAAATGAAATGATTATTCCTAAAAATGTGATCATTGCAACAGGTTCAACCCCAAAAACCCTTCCAGGACTTGAGATCGATGGTGAAAGTGTAATGACCTCTGATGAAGCCCTGCAAATGGAAAGCTTACCCAAATCAATCCTCATAGTTGGAGGTGGAGTGATTGGTATAGAGTGGGCCTCCATGCTTGCTGATTTCGGTGTTGAAGTTACCGTTGTTGAATATTTAGACCAGATTCTACCAACAGAAGATGAAGCTGTGGTAAAAGAAGCTGAAAAACAACTTAAGAATAAGGGAATCAAATTCATAACTGGAGCTAAAGTATTGCCAGATACCTTAGATCGTTCTAACGGTATTAAAATTGATGCAGAAATAGAAGGTTCAACTAAGAGTTTACAAGCAGAACGAATGTTAGTTTCTGTTGGACGTGCACCAGTTGTAGATAACATTGGTTTAGAGAATACTGATATTCAAGTTGAAAATGGAGCCATTAAAGTTAATAAATTTAATCAAACGAAAGAGTCACATATTTACGCGATAGGTGATGTGATCGGTGGTACGCAGCTAGCTCATGTTGCTTCACATGAAGGAATTTTAGCGGTTGAACATATCGCAAATCATAACCCAGATCCAATTAACTATAACCATATCGCTTCATGTATTTACTCTAGTCCAGAGATGGCAAGTATTGGATTGACAGAAAAACAGGCAAAAGATGAAGGTTTTAATCTCAAAGTGGGGAAATTTCCGTTCCAAGCGGTCGGTAAAGCTCTTGTACATGGCGAAACAGAAGGATTTGTTAAGATTATCACGAATAAAGATAATGAAGACTTATTAGGAGTACACATGATCGGACCTCATGTAACAGACATGATTTCTGAGGCTGGTTTAGCCATGGTATTAGATGCAACGGCATGGGAAATCGGTGAAACGATTCACCCACACCCGACACTTTCTGAAGTCATGGGTGAAGCTGCGTTAGCAGTGGATGGTAAACAAATCCACGGATAATTAAAAGGGAGGTATATATGATGGGACAAGTTGAAAATCGTCATCAAGAACTGGGCTTATCTGATGATCAAGTGCTTGATATGTATCGCACAATGCTTCTTGCGCGTAAGATTGACGAAAGAATGTGGCTTTTGAACCGGGCGGGTAAGATTCCTTTCGTTATTTCATGTCAGGGGCAAGAAGCGGCACAAGTTGGTGCAAGTTATGCTTTAAACAGAGAGGAAGACTATGTTGCACCGTATTACCGTGATCTAGGAGTTGTATTAGCTTTTGGCATGACAACAAAAGAATTATTTTTAGCAGCTTTTGCTAAAGCGGACGACCCCAACTCTGGAGGCCGACAAATGCCAGGTCACTTCGGCCAAAAGAAAAACAGAATACTAACAGGTTCTTCACCTGTTACGACGCAATTACCACATGCAGTTGGTGTGGCATTAGCAGCAAAAATGGAAAACAAGAATATTGCTTCATTTGCGACTTTAGGTGAAGGTTCATCTAACCAGGGTGATTTCCATGAGGGATTAAACTTCGCTGGTGTACACAAGTTGCCTGTAATCACAATGGTAGAAAACAATAAGTATGCCATTTCAGTACCACTAGAAAGACAGTTAGCAAGTCAATCAGTTGCTGACCGTGGAGTAGGGTACGGCATGCCTGGATATCAAGTGAACGGTAACGATCCACTAGAGGTGTATAAAGTGGTTAAAGAAGCTCACGAGCGTGCGTTAAACGGAGAAGGACCAACGTTAATCGAAGCGATGACTGAACGTCTAACTGCTCATTCTAGTGATGATAATGATAAGGCTTATCGTTCACAAGAAGAGCTTGATGAGATGAAGAAGAAAGATAACATTCTCTCTTTCGCACAGTACTTAAAAGATGTTGGGATCCTAACTGAGGAGAAGGAAGAAGCTCTGAATAAAGAAATTGATGATGAGATCAATGTAGCAACAGACGAAGCGGAGAATGCACCTTACGCTGAGGCAGAACACGCTTTAAAATATGTATATGCGGAAGAAGGAGGGGAATAAGATGGCTGTCATGTCTTATATTCAAGCTGTTACAACGGCTTTAAGAGAAGAAATGGAACGTGATGAGAAGGTATTTGTACTCGGTGAAGACGTTGGTAAAAAAGGTGGGGTATTTAAGGCAACAGAAGGTTTATATGATCAATTTGGTGAGTCTCGTGTACTAGATACACCTTTAACTGAGTCTGCCATTGCCGGTGTTGGTATTGGCGCTGCTATGTATGGGATGCGCCCAATAGCAGAGATGCAATTTGCTGACTTCATTATGCCTGCAGTTAACCAAATTATTTCGGAAGCCGCTCGAATTAGATATCGCTCTAACAATGACTGGAATTGTCCAATGGTCATTAGAGCACCGTATGGCGGTGGTGTCCATGGAGCTTTATATCACTCACAATCTGTTGAAGCGGTTTTTGCTAATCAACCAGGTTTGAAGATCGTCATGCCATCTACTCCTCATGATGTGAAAGGTTTGCTTAAAGCAGCCATACGAGATGAAGACCCAGTTTTATTTTTTGAACATAAAAGAGCTTATCGCTTAATTAAAGGTGAAGTGCCTGATGATGATTATGTTTTACCAATTGGAAAAGCAGATGTTAAACGTGAAGGTGATGATATCACCGTCATCACATATGGTTTAGGTGTCCACTTCGCTTTAGAAGCGGCTGAGAAGCTAGCTGAAGAGGGGATTTCTGCCCATATTCTAGATTTAAGAACTGTTTATCCGTTAGATCAGGAAGCTATTATAGAGGCCGCTAAGAAAACAGGGAAAGTCCTTCTTGTAACAGAGGATAACAAAGAAGGAAGTATCATGAGCGAGGTTTCAGCAATTATTTCAGAGAATTGCTTATTTGACCTTGATTCACCTGTTGAACGTCTTGCTGGGCCAGATGTTCCGGCGATGCCTTATGCTCCAACAATGGAAAAATACTTTATGATTAATCCTGATAAAGTTGAAAAAGCAATGCGCGATTTAGCAGAATTTTAATCTGGTTTCATTTTTGGAAATAAGGAGGTAAAGATTAATGCCTGTAGAAAAAGTAACCATGCCACAGCTAGGTGAAAGTGTTACAGAAGGTACGATTAGCTCGTGGTTAGTAGGCGTGGGTGATCATGTCAATAAATATGACCCGATCGCAGAAGTAATGACGGATAAAGTAAATGCTGAAGTACCGTCATCATTTACCGGGACCATTAAAGAATTAGTTGCTGAAGAGGGTGACACCATTGAAGTCGGTGGTTTGATTTGTTATATGGAAATAGAAGGTGGAGGATCTGAAGAATCAGTTGACGAAGGTGATTCTTCAAGTTCAGAAGAAACAGAAGATAATCAAACTGAAAACGTACAAGATGAGCAACCGATGAAAAACCGTTATTCTCCAGCTGTATTAAAGCTTGCACAAGAAAATGATATCGATTTAAATCAAGTAGAAGGTTCTGGTAGAGGTGGACGGATTACTCGTAAGGACCTAGAGAAAATCATCGCGTCAGGTGCGGTTCCTCAGCCGAAAGAAGAGCCTGCAGTTGCTCAACAAGCACCTGCCCAACCTGAACCAGCCACGGAAGCTAAACAGCCAGAACAGCCGAAACAGAAAGCGTCAAGTGCACAGCCAGGAGATGTGGAAATCCCGGTTTCAGGCGTACGTAAAGCAATTGCACAAAATATGGTTAAGTCAAAAACAGAGATTCCACACGCATGGATGTCGGTTGAAGTTGATGTGACGAAATTAGTTAATTATCGAAATCAACTTAAAGACGAATTTAAACGAAAAGAAGGATATTCATTAACCTACTTTGCATTCTTTGTTAAAGCTGTTGCACAAGCATTAAAAGAATTTCCAGAACTTAATAGCACATGGGCAGGAGATAAGATTATTCAAAAGAAAGATATTAACTTATCAATCGCCGTAGCGAGTGACAATCAATTATTTGTTCCTGTTATTAAGCATGCAGACGAAAAAAGTATTAAAGGGATTGCTAGAGATATTGTTGAACTTGCAAATAAAGCACGGGATGGAAAACTAACTAATGATGATATGCAGGGTGGCACATTCACCGTCAACAATACAGGATCATTCGGTTCTGTCCAATCTATGGGTGTCATTAACCATCCACAAGCAGCTATTTTACAGGTAGAGTCCATTGTTAAACGTCCAGTTTATATGGATAATGGTATGTTTGGGCCTAGAGATATGGTCAACCTTTGCTTATCATTAGACCATCGAATTTTAGATGGTTTAGTCTGTGGAAACTTCTTAGCACGTGTCAAAGAAATATTAGAAAATATGTCCAAAGAAAATACGTCAATTTATTAATTTGATTCGGGTTGAATTAACATAAACGTCTACTAAAAAAGTAGGCGTTTATTTATGCGCGATATTTGAAACAACCCATATTAATTGATATGATAAAATTAGCATTATTAAAGAAAAAAGGAGCCATGCGATATGGATTTTAACATTTATATGGAAGACTTTGTTAACCAAGCTAGAACTGAAATCAGTGGTGCAGGTTATGAAGAATTAAAGACACCTGAAGAGGTCGATCAAGCATTCTCAAGAGCAGGAACAACACTAGTTGCGGTTAATTCAATTTGTGGTTGTGCTGGTGGAGTTGCGCGTCCAGCTGCTGCTAATTCAATTCATTATGATAAACGCCCAGACCATTTAGTGACTGTATTTGCCGGACAAGACCGTGAAGCAACAGAGCGTGCAAGAAGCTATTTTGAAGGTTACCCACCATCTTCACCATCATTTGCCCTACTTAAAGATGGGGAGATTGTTACAATGGTTGAGCGTCATGAAATTGAAAGCTCAACACCAATGGAAGTAGTTCAGAAGCTTCAAGGCTTGTTCGACGAGCATTGTCAAGAAGTTTAATAATTACGAAATAGCCTGATAACCAATTTAGTGATTCAATAAAACATACAAAATAGCATGTAATTTCCCTAAAGGGAATTCACATGCTATTTTTATTTGTGTTTATGGGTGATACGAGTTTTATAAGTTCATTAACAGGGGTATAGTTCAATATTAGAATGATCACTTTATTTTTTGGACAAATTGACTAATTAATTTTATGATAATAAAGACAATACGATTAAGAGAGGACATTCCATGTTTAAAGTAGGTTCACGTACGGTTAAAACAGCAATTGGTGCTCCTGTGTCAATTATCATTGCACAGGCTTTACAATTAGATCATGCAATTTCAGCTGCGATTCTTACGATTTTGTGTGTACAAGTTACCAGGCAACGGTCTTTTCTAACGGCTTGGTATCGATTCTATGCATGTGTGATTGGCATCGCAATGTCAGGAATCATTTTTGAACTGATTGGTTATCATCCACTCTCCATAGGTCTTGTCTTAATTCTCTTTATCCCTACAACAGTCATGTTGAAAATAACGGAAGGGATTGTGACAAGTTCGGTTATTATTCTACATCTGTATGGAGAACAGGCGATTTCATTTTCTTTGGTAGTTAATGAGTTAGTCTTGTTAACTGTTGGTTTAGGAGTGGCGTTATTATTAAATTTATATATGCCGAGTCTTGACTCGGAGCTGGAGAAGGTTCGGGATGAGCTTGAAGAGAATTTCTCATCGATTCTTAGGGAAATTGCTCATTTCTTAAGAACGGGTGAATACCATTGGTCTGGTTTTGAAATTAGTGAAACAGCACGCTTAATAGAAGAAGCTAATGAGTTAGCTTCTAGAGATGTTGAAAACCATATCTTAAGAAGTCACCATCCGTTTTATCATTATTTCCATATGCGTCAAAAACAGTTCGAAATTTTAGAGCGAATGTTACCTTTAATTAGTCGAATCAAAGCGACAGAAGACGAGTACGTCTATATTAGTGAGCTGTTTGAAGAACTTGCTGACCATGTCCACCCTGGGAACACAGCTGTTCGCTATTTGGAGAAGTTAAGCAAGATTCGTGAAAAATTTAATCAGGAGCCTCTACCTGAGGAAGTCGAAACGTTTGAGGAACGGGCTAACCTTTATTTACTTTTAAATGAAATTGAGCAGTATTTAATTTTAAAACGTTCATATAAAAAAAGTGATATCTAGTTAATTTAACTCTAAGTCAAATATTGCAGAGCCATATTTTTACATTATTAAAAGCTGTCCCTTATTGATAATCTGATAAAGGGACAGCCTTCTTCTTAGTTTGAGTTAAGCATTCTATTTAGAGCTAGTGTGGCTTCTTTGGCAATTTGAGGATCTACTTCAATCCGATTAATGGGATCATCATTTACAAGTGAATCTAGGCACCAGGCAAGGTGAGCTAAATCAATTCGATTCATCGTTAGACAAGGACACATGTGTGGATTCAGTGACATAATGTACTTATCTGGATTCTCTTTTATTAATCTTTTAACTAAGTTCATCTCAGTTCCAATAGCCCATGAGCTACCAGCTGGTGCATTTTCAATCGTTTCAATGATTTTGCGTGTTGAGCCAGACTCATCCGATATTTGAACGACTTCATGACTACATTCTGGGTGAACAATGATGTTCATTTCAGGATGTTTTTCACGAACATCATGAACATTTTGAACGGTAAAGTTTTCATGAACTGAGCAGTGACCTTTCCATAAGATCACTTTGATGTTTTGTTCATCTCCTTCAAAATGAAGTTTTTCTAAGATAGGATCCCAAATAGCCATTTGTTCTAACGGTACCCCTAGTTCATAAGCCGTGTTTCTCCCTAAATGTTGATCAGGTAAAAATAAGATTCGTTCCTTTTGTGTGAATGCCCACTCGATGATACTTGTAGCATTTGATGATGTGACAGTTGCCCCACCATTTCTGCCAACGAAGGCTTTAATCGCTGCAGTTGAGTTGACATATGTAATAGGTAGAATGGTATCACCTAGTTGACTAGTTAAGCTATTCCAGGATTTTTCAGTTTGTTGAATATCAGCCATGTCAGCCATTGAACAACCTGCACGTAGATCTGGTAAATAAACATGTTGTTCATCTGTCGATAAGATGTCAGCTGTTTCCGCCATAAAGTGAACGCCACAAAATACAATATGTTTAGCACTTGTATTCGCTGATAACTGTGCTAAGCCTAAAGAGTCACCACGTGCATCGGCAAAAGCAATTACTTCTTCTTTTTGATAATGATGCCCCGGTATAAATAAATCTTCACCTAGTCGATGTTTTGACTCTTGAATGATTTGATTTAGTTCAGCTTCACTCATCTCTTTAAATCGATCGGGAATTTGTGAAACTGACTGTTCAAGCTGTTGCAAAAAAGACATAGTTGTTCCTCCTTTTAATTACTAAAGGTATTCATGCTAAGGTCGAGTGATTCAATTTGGTGTGTTAAGCACCCTAATGAAATCACATCAACCTTTAATGACCGATATTTGGGTAAATCGGAAATACTTATCCCACCTGATAATTCTACTATGATCTCGCTTGGGATGATTTCTAACAATCTTCTAAGTTCATCAATCTCCATATTATCAAGCATGATGACATCGACATTAGCAGCAATGGCTTCTTTAAGCTGTTGTTCATTTTCCACCTCAACTTCAACTTTTACCATATGGCCAATCTCTGACCTTACTCGTTTCACTGCCTCAGTAATCGAGCCACAAAATGCAATATGATTATCCTTAATTAATACAGCATCGTCTAGCCGAAAACGATGATTGGTTCCACCACCCACTCTGACAGCATATTTCTCAAACATTCTTAGTCCTGGAGTAGTTTTACGTGTGTCAGAAATATTTATTTTGGGATCGTTCAGTAATTGAACGGCTTTTTTAGTTTTAGTGGTAATACCTGATAAGCGTTGCACCATGTTTAATATAACTCTTTCACCATGCAATAGGGTGTTAATGTTTCCATTTATGGAGGCTAGCCTTTGACCCTTCTGAATAGCGTCGCCGTCTGTAACATTCATTTGAACAACAGCTTCTTTGTCTAACAGTTGATAGCCTGTTTTAATAATTTGTTCCCCACAAAAATACCCGTTAGACTTTGCGGTAAGTACAACCGTGCCTTCTTCATTTTTAAAAATACTATCAGTTGTTAAATCGAGATCGCCAATATCTTCTTTAAAATAATAGATTAATTGATCTTTAAGTTTAAACTTGTTCAAGATATTCCCTTCTTTCTATGGAATGCTGAATTCGTAAGCTTTTTAATAAATCATTTTCTAGAGGGAAATCCCTTCTATAATGGGCACCACGACTTTCCTGTCGCTGAATAGCTGATTGACTGATTAGATAAGCTGAAATATAAGCAAACCCTTTGGATGCTAGTGTTAGGCTTGCTTGATCAAAGTGAGCCGACGTTAGCTTATTTACCCCACAGTTTTCTAACCATTTGATTTGATTACTTAAAGCCTCTTGTGTTCTAACAATTCCTACATTCTCCATCATCGCCTCTCGTAAGGCAGACAAAGAAGGAAGCGAGACAAGGGTATCTGTGTTGTGGTTATGATTAGTCACTCTTTTAGGTAGTCTTTCTCTATAAGTGTGTTTGGTGTGGTTGATGTTAATCGCAAGTTCACGACCCATAACTAACCCCTCTAGTAGAGAATTGCTGGCAAGACGGTTGGCACCGTGAATTCTCGTATTAGCTACCTCACCAATTGCGTACAGGTTATTAATTGTTGTTTCACCTGATAAGTTAGCATTTATCCCTCCAATCATAAAATGAGCACCTGGTGTTACAGGAATCAGTTGACGACTCATATCGACTCCGGCTTCATTACACATTTTTGTAATTGAAGGGAAGCGTTTATGAAAGTTACGTATAGGTGATATATCTAAATAGACTTGTTTACCTCTAGAAATTTGCTGGTAAATAGCTTGTGAAACCACGTGTCTAGGGGCCAATTCTTTTAAAGGGTGTACATACTCCATAAACCGTTCTTGATCAGAGTTGACAAGAATTGCCCCCTCACCACGAACAGCTTCTGAAATTAACCCTTTCCCTTTCTCGTCTACAGATAATAGAGTTGGATGAAATTGAATAAATTCCAAATCTGAAACAGTTGCACCAGCAAGATAAGCTAAAGCGACACCGTCACCTAGAGAATACGGATGATTCGATGTATAGGAATAAATTGCTCCACACCCACCGGTCGCTAAAACGGTGTGAGTTCCGATCAGCTCGTGGTGATGATCTTGATCATCTTTGTATTTAACTCCATAACACTGATTGGACTCTTCGTTAACTAGTAATTGATAAGCAAAGGCATTTTCGATCACCTCAGTATGATCTCCTAGTTGATTCATCAGCGTTTCGACGATATGCTTTCCAGTTTGATCTCCACCCGCGTGTACAATCCGGTGATGTGAGTGAGCTCCCTCTTTTCCTAGAGCGAGGTTTTTCTGGGCATAGTCAAATGAACAGCCTTTGTTAAGTAGATCCTGAATGATGTCTGGAGCTTGAATCGTTAGGTATTCAACAGCTGAATAGTCATTTATGTATCTTCCAGCTTCTAATGTGTCTACTGAGTGTGCGTGGAAATGATCTTTTCTTCCTATCGCAGCTGCTACTCCTCCTTGTGCCCTCGCTGAGTTATTTTGGTTAAGCTTTCCCTTAGTAATGATGACTACTTTTAGAGAATTTCTTAACCGAGAAGCTAATTGCAATGCTGCAATTCCACTCCCGATAATGATGACATCAGCATGCTGCATATTACCACCTTATTTTACATGTGTCTTGACACCTATGTTTACATATTATTTAATAGTTTGCAAGAGTAATTTTAATTAATATTTTTGGAGGTCTGTCAATTGTGATATATTTTGATTATGCAGCCACGACTCCCATGAGTGAAGTCGCATTAGAGGCATATGTTGATACAGCTAAGAAATTTTACGGTAATACAAATAGCTTACATGATATAGGGTCAGTTTCTGATCAACTACTTAAGGCGTGTAAAGCCAAAATGGCATCTTTTATAGGTGGGCTTGATTTTCAAATATTCTTTACTAAAGGGGGTTCTGAAAGTAATTTACTTGGTATTGATCAGTTAATCTCACAATCTAAAGGAAATCACGTGATTATTTCTCAAGCTGAGCATAATTCATTACAACAGACAAGACAATTGTTAGAAAGTCAAGGTTATCAGGTCAGTACGGTTTCATTTGATGAATATGGCGTTGTCGATCTGGTACAACTAAAATCTCTTAAAAGAGATGATACTTGTTTAGTCATAGTTCAACACATTAATGGGGAAATAGGGACAATCCAACCGATTAATGAGATTAGTGACTGGTGTAGCCGGCATGGTATTTTCTTGCATGTAGATGCAGTACAAAGTTTTGCTAAGCTTGACTTATCTCAAATTGCTGAGCAAGTGGATAGCTTATCTGTTTCAAGCCATAAGATTTACGGGCCTAAAGGAATTGGCTTTCTATATTTAAGAAATCCGTTAGTTCACCAAATAGAAAGGCAGTCTAGTTATCTATTAAAAGGTAATACAGTTGATTTACCAAGTGTGGTGGCTTTTACAGCTGCAGCTGATCAACAGATTTCTATCATCGAAAGTGAAAATGAACGAATGCTAAGGCTACGACAGTTAATGATGAGTCATCTCGGTAATGAAAAAGCATTTACCATTTATGAGTCTGACGAGATAAAACAGTTGCCATCAATTGTAGGTATGGGTTTAGATGGAGTTGAGGGACAGCTAGTCATGTTAGAATGTAATCGAAAAGGGTTTGCCATTTCTACTGGCAGTGCTTGTGATGTGAAATACCAGAAATTACCGAGTTCGATGTCAGCTTGGAGTGTAGAACCTAATAAAGCTAAGGAATTCTTTAGAGTTTCATTTGGAAAATATACAACTGAAGATGATGTAATTAAATTAGCGAGGGTTTTGAATGATATTGTATTACATCACGTATCAATATAAGTTCGTCAAATTGTTAAATAATTTATGAGGTGATTTTATATGTCTGATCAAAAGAAGCTTAGAGGAGAAGAACGCAGGCAACAAATACTGCAAATGTTAACTGAAGCGAAACAAGCAATTTCAGGTAAAGAGTTAGCTAATCAATTCTCAGTAAGTCGCCAAGTAATTGTAGGAGATGTTGCTTTATTAAAGGCAAAAAACAACCCGATTATCTCCACTAGCCAAGGATATGTCTTCATGAATGAGTCAGAACAAGGGCAAAGGTATGAACGAAAAATTGTTTGTAAGCATAACCGTCAAGAAACGATGGAGGAGTTAAATATATTAGTTGACCACGGTGTGTTTGTTGAAGATGTCATAGTGGACCATCCGATATATGGAGAATTTACAGCTTTACTACATATCGCTAACCGTGTTGATGTCAAACGATTCATTGAGCAACTTGAACAATCCCAAGCAACCTTGCTTCTAGAATTAACTGGTGGGGTCCATATTCATACAATTACAGCTGATGAATATGAGTTACTAGATCAAGCGGAACAAGCTTTAAAAAAGGCGGGGATTGTTGTTGGAGAAAGTGATTAAAACGATTAGTTCAATGTACGATCTTTACTTTAGTAATACACCTTTGTCCCAGCGTTATTTTTAGATCTATATGCAAATTTAATTAATCGATTATAACAATTAGTTATATTACATAATTAACCCCAGTTAGGGATTTTTTATTTAGTCCTTAACTGGGGTATAGTTCATTATTAAGAGACAGCATCTTTTTTGCTTATACAAACATGGCTAAGCCCATCATCAATGAGCTAAGTAACATGGCGATAATCATTAAATAAATTACGATCGTTGTCCACTTCTTTTTCTTTCTACGTGTAGAAGCATAAGGAGCGCGAGGCTTGTTATTCTTTGACACTGTGATTCCTCCCTTTTAATATCCATTAAAAACATTGTAAAAGAAAAACAATGTTTGGACAAGTTAAATCTTTGCTTTACAATTAAAGTGGATGACTAATTATTCGTAAAATTGTAAAATGTAATACGAAGGGAGAGTTTAATATGAGTGAACAATTCCATGATCGCTTCCAAAAATGGAAAGAGCAAGTCAATCGTACTAATGAGAAGTTCCCCGAGCGAAAAGAAAAGTTTGTTAACAAATCGGATATTGAAATTGACCCATTATATATCCCAAAAGAAGATCAGTTGACGAACGATTATTTAGAAAAGATTGGTTTTCCAGGACAATTTCCTTATACCCGTGGAATTCAACCATCGATGTATCGTAACCGTTTTTGGACGATGCGTCAATATGCAGGGTTTGGCTCTGCTAAAGAGACAAATCAACGCTTTCGCTATCTATTAGATCAGGGACAAACAGGATTGTCTGTCGCCTTTGATTTACCTACACAAATTGGATATGACTCTGACGATGACTTAGCAGAGGGAGAAGTAGGTAAAGTTGGAGTTGCCATTGATTCTTTAGAGGATATGGAGACGTTATTGGAAGGAATTCCTTTAGATCAAGTAAGTACTTCGATGACGATTAATGCACCTGCTTCGGTCCTTTTATGTATGTATATTGCAGTAGCAGAAAAGCAAGGTGTTCCAAAAGAAAAAATTACAGGAACCATTCAAAACGATATTTTAAAGGAGTATATCGCCAGAGGGACCTATATTTATCCACCGAAGCCATCCATGCGACTAATCACCAATATTTTCGAATATTGTGCTAAGCATGTTCCAAAGTTTAATACCATTAGTATTTCAGGCTACCATATTCGAGAAGCTGGTTCGACAGCTGTTCAGGAGGTCGCTTTTACTTTAGCAAATGGGATGGCTTATGTTGACGCAGCAATTGAAAGCGGTTTAGAGGTTGATGAGTTTGCACCTCGATTGGCCTTCTTCTTTAATGCACATAATAATTTCTTTGAAGAAGCCGCCAAATTCCGTGCTGCCAGAAGAATATGGGCTAATTTAATGAAAAATAAATATCAAGCCAAAAATGAAAAAAGTTTACGGTTACGCTTCCATACCCAGACTGGGGGCTCTACCTTAACAGCACAACAGCCAGATAATAATATTGTACGTGTCGCACTACAAGCTTTATCTGCAGTCTTGGGAGGCACCCAAAGTTTACATACTAACTCAAGAGATGAAGCATTAGCTTTACCAACTGAGGAATCAGCACGAATTGCTTTAAGAACTCAACAGATCATCGCCCATGAAAGTGGTGTTGCCGACACGGTTGATCCATTAGCAGGTTCATATTATGTCGAGCAATTAACTGATCAAATTGAAGAGGAAGTCTTAACATATTTGGAGCGCATTGAAGAAATGGGTGGAGCTGTTCAAGCGGTCGAAGAAGGATATATGCAGCGCGAAATTCATCAAACAGCCTACGAAACTCAGAAGAAAATTGAGTCTAAAGAAGAAATCATAGTTGGATTAAATGAGTTTCAAGTAGAAGAAGAAGTCCATGAAGATATACTAAGAGTTGATGAACAGTTAGAACAAGAGCAGGTTAGTCAAGTGCAACAAGTACGTCAGAAAAGAGATCAAGAACTAGTTAATCAGAAGTTGGAGAAATTAAGAGCAGCCGCTCGTGATCAAAAAGAGAATTTAATGCCTCATATTCTAGAAGGTGTGAAGGCTTATGCCACGGTTGGGGAAATCTGTCACGTTCTTCGTGATGAATTTGGTGAATATTCTGGAGTGTAATGCGAGAAAGGATGATGGATAATGGAGCGTAAAATACGAGTTTTAATCGCTAAGCCAGGTCTTGATGGCCATGATCGAGGGGCGTTAATTATTGCACAGGCGTTACGAGATCATGGTATGGAGGTCATTTATACAGGATTAAGACAATCAGCATCACAAATTGCTCAAGCAGCAATTCAAGAGGATGTTGATGTCATTGGACTTTCATCATTGTCTGGGGGACATAATACTTTATTTCCGAAAGTGGTGGAATCACTAAAGGAAAAAGGGGCTGAGGATATCCCAGTCATCGGTGGGGGCGTGATTCCAGACGAGGACATACCGTATTTAAAAGAGAAAGGGATCAAGAAAATTTTCACTCCAGGTACGCCTACATCTGAAACAGTAGAGTTTATTGAGTCATGTGTACGAGGTGATCATAGTGAATAAGATTGCTCATATTGGAATTGCTGTATCAAACTTGGAACAAACGATTCCCTTTTATCGTGATCAATTAGGGTTAAACTATCAAGGAAAAGAGTTAGTGGAATCAGAGCATGTAAAGGTGGCATTTTTTAAGATAGGTGAGAGTGCTATTGAATTACTTGAGCCATTAAATGAACAATCACCTATAGCTAAATTCATTGATCGCAAAGGAGAAGGAATTCACCATATTGCTCTAGATGTAGATGATGTTAAGTCACGCCTTGAACATTTAAAGGAAAATGGTATTCCATTAATTCATGAAGAACCTAAAGAAGGTGCACATGGTAGTGAGATTGCGTTTTTACATCCAAAGGCTGCCAATGGTGTTTTATTTGAACTATGTAAGCAGAAATAGGAGGTATCAGTATGGATATATTTGATAAGATTAATGAGCTCTATGATAAGCGCCGTAAAGTCGAACTGGGTGGTGGAGATGACAAAATTCAAAAACAACGTGATAAAGGGAAAATGACCGCTCGCGAGCGAATTGATTACCTATTAGATGAAGGCTCATTTGTTGAACTGAATCCTTTTATGGAGCATCGTGTAACCGATTTCGGTATGGATGATAAAGAGGTTCCTGGTGAAGGAGTCGTAACAGGTTACGGAACGGTTGATGGTCGGCCTATATATCTTTTTGCGCAAGATTTTACGGTCTATGGTGGTGCTTTAGGTGAGATGCATGGTAAAAAGATCGCAGCAGTCATGGACCTAGCAGCCAAAAACGGAACACCTTTTATTGGCCTTAACGACTCTGGTGGTGCTAGGATTCAAGAGGGGGTAGCTTCACTAGATGGTTATGGTCACGTATTCTACCGAAATTCAATCTACTCTGGTGTCATCCCACAAATCTCTGTTATTATGGGTCCATGTGCCGGTGGAGCAGTTTATTCACCTGCGATTACCGATTTTGTTGTGATGGTGGAAGAAACCTCGCAAATGTTCATTACGGGGCCAAAGGTAATCGAAACGGTTACAGGTGAAAAAATCACATCTGAAGACCTAGGTGGAGCAGATGTACATAATACGAAAAGTGGTAACGCCCATTTAAAAGCAAAAACTGAGGAAGAAGCCTTAGATCAAGTAAAGCAGCTAATAAGCTATTTACCACAGAACAGTCAAGAACAAACACCATCAATTCCCAATGGAAAAAAGACTGATTTTCGAGAACAGTTAACTGATATCATTCCTTTTGATCCAATCCGACCTTATGATGTTCGTACGGTAATAGAGGAAGTGGTTGATGATGAAACGTTCTTTGAAATACATCCAGACTTTGCTAAAAATATTGTGGTTGGGTTTGCTCGGATTAAAGGTGAAACAGTTGGTCTAGTTTGTAACCAACCGAAATTTTTAGCAGGTGGTTTAGACATAGACTCAAGTGATAAAGCAGCTAGGTTTATTCGTCTATGTGATTCATTTAACATTCCTATTATCACGTTTGAGGATGTAACCGGATTTTTCCCTGGAATCAAGCAAGAGCACGGAGGGATTATTCGACACGGTGCAAAGATTTTATATGCATATTCAGAAGCGACTGTTCCTAAGATCACCGTGATTACAAGGAAGGCCTATGGTGGAGCTTATGTAGCGTTAAATAGTAAGTCAATTGGAGCAGATCTAGTTTTCGCTTGGCCAAATGCTGAAATTGCTGTCATGGGACCAGAAGGAGCAGCTAACATCATTTTTGCTAAAGACATACAAGAAAGTGCAGACCCTGAGAAAACACGTCAGGAAAAAATCACTGATTATCGAGAAAAATTTGCCAATCCCTATGTTGCAGCTGGTTTAGGGATGGTCGATGATGTGATCGATCCTAGGGAAACAAGAATTAAACTGGCACAGAGTTTAAACATGTTGAAAAATAAAAAAGAAGAAAGACCAAAGAAAAAACACGGAAATATCCCGTTATAACAACCATGGAGGTAACTTATGATTAAGGTAAATAAGCAAAGATTAATCGATGAATTTTTAGAATTAGTACAAGTTGATTCAGAAACGAAACATGAAGGGGAAATTGCTGAGGTATTAAAGGAAAAGTTCACTAAACTCGGCCTCGAAGTCAAAGAAGACCAGGCAAAAGCTGAAACGGGTCATGGTGCAAATAACTTAATATGTACATTGAAGGGATCTAAGGAAGATGTAGAGCCGATTTATTTCACTTCACATATGGATACGGTTGTTCCTGGTCAGGGTATTAAACCATCCATTGACGGCGATTATATCGTATCAGATGGTACGACAATCTTAGGAGCAGATGACAAAGCTGGATTAGCTGCAATGTTAGAAATGATCAAACGATTAAAAGAAGAGGAAGTTGAACATGGTGATATTCAGTTTGTTATTACAGTAGGTGAGGAGTCAGGTTTAGTCGGTGCTAAAGCTCTTGATTCATCATTGCTATATGCCAAGTACGGCTATGCTGTTGATAGTAACGGACAAGTTGGTAATATTATCGTTGCAGCGCCTTCACAAGCCAAACTAGAAATTACCTCAAAAGGGCAAACTGCTCACGCAGGAGTTGCCCCTGAAAAAGGAATTTCAGCTATTACTTTAGCGGCTAAGGCTGTTTCTAAAATGCCATTAGGTAGAATAGATGAGGAAACAACAGCTAATATCGGACGTTTTGAAGGTGGTCAAGCAACCAACATTGTTTGTGATGAGGCTTATATTTTAGCAGAAGCTAGATCACTGGAAGCAAAAAAGCTAGAAGACCAGATTGATAAAATGAAAGAAGCTTGCCAACAAGCAGAGCAAGAAGTTGGTGGTGAAATCGAGGTTAACGTTAAATATATGTATCCAGGTTTTAAACATAGTCAAGGTGATCAAGTCGTTGAAGTTGCACAGGCTGCTGCAAAATCGATTGGCCTATCAAGCGAACTAGAAGCTAGTGGTGGAGGTAGTGATGCTAACATTATTGCTGGGTTCGGTATTCCAACAGTGAATTTGTGTGTAGGTTACGAAAACATTCACACAACTGAGGAACGTATGCCGGTAGATGAATTAGTTAATATCTCAGAATTCTTAACAGCCATCGCCATCCAAGCTAGTCAATAAAATGTTATCATGAGGTTGGGACCGTATTAATTGATTAAATTGAGAATACGTAACTTGTGGCAATTTAGCCATATTAACGAAGTTACACCCTTTCTCCTTTTAGTCTGGACTATTCTGTTAAAAGATACTTGATCCCAACCTCTTTTTAGTAGGTGGTAATATGACAAAACGTCGGATTATTTTTCATGTAGATATGAATAGTTTTTATGCCTCCGTTGAAATCGCTTATCGCCCTGAGCTCAAAGGCAAGCCAGTAGCGATCGCAGGTGACCCCGAGAAGCGTAAAGGAATTATTGTCACTAGCAGCTATGAGGCAAGAGCAAAAGGAGTTAAGACGACGATGCCACTATGGCAAGCGTATGACTTGTGTCCAGATTTAATTGCTCTTAAGCCTAATTTCCCACGTTATAAAGAAGCATCCAATCAAATATTCTCACTCTTAGCTGAAATAACTCCGTTTGTACAACCTATTTCTATTGATGAAGGATATATGGATGTGACGGACTATGATGGAGAATTAACACCGGTTGAATTAGCCCAATGGATTCAAAGAAGAATTCTTGATGAGCTTGATTTACCTTGTAGTATTGGGATTGCTCCTAATAAATTTCTTGCTAAAATGGCTTCAGATATGAAAAAGCCATTAGGAATAACTATTTTAAGAAAACGAGAAATTCAAGAAAAGCTTTGGCCTCTACCCATTGGTGAGATGTATGGAGTTGGAAAGAAGACAGAAGAGAAATTAAAACAAATTGGAATTGAAACTATTGGCGATTTGGCAAAATGTAATATATTAACTTTAAAAAATTTATTAGGGGTTAATGGTGAACGATTACAACAAAGGGCTAACGGAGTTGATAATCGCGAAGTTGATCCAGATGCCGTTCATGACTTCAAAAGTATTGGTAACTCGCAAACTTTATCCTTCGATACGACAGATGAAAATGAAATTCAGCGATTAATCAGCCAACTGTCAAAAAGCGTTTCTGATCGTATGGCTAATAAACAAGTTGTTTCTGAGAACATTCAATTGATGATTCGTTACCATGACCGGAAAACGATTACACGTAGTAGACAGCTAAGAGAGTTTGTCGAGTCGAAAGAAGAGATAAATGGGTTGGCTTTAGATCTTTTTTATGCCCATTGGAATGGGGAGCCCATTCGGCTAATTGGGGTTACAGCTCAGAGCTTAACACATAAAGACGAAGTATCGAAACAACTGGACTTATTTAATTATGAACAAGAGGCTAAGAAGGAGCCTTTGTATCAAGTGATAGATGAAATGGAAGAGAAATACGGCAAGGATGTTTTTGTAAAATTAAAGAACAAAGGAAGCGAGCATATAAGTACTAGTTTTCAGAAAGATTTTCTTGGAGACTACAAAGAAAAAAGATAACCATCCAGTCTGAATAAAAATAAGGACTGGATGGTTTTTTATGTGCTCTTTTAATACGAACGATTAGAACTATGGTTTAAAGATTTTGTTTAATACTTTTTTTGCCATTTTAGATGATGGGTAGCGAAAGCTTAGATCGAATCTAGTTGTTTGTTTTAGGACACTTTTACGATGGGTAAAGGTCGTAAAACTAGACTGACCATGATAACCACCGATTCCACTTGTACCGATTCCACCAAATGGTAGATGGCTATTTCCTAAGTGCATGATGGTATCATTGATACAACCACCACCAAATGACAGGTTTTTAATGATCCAGTCTTGTTTTTGTTCATTCTCAGAAAAATAGTATAGTGCTAATGGGTTTCTAGCTTGATCTACATGATCATTTAGCTCCTCAAGATGCTCGAAAGTTAAGATAGGTAGGATTGGACCGAATATTTCCTCTTGCATGACAGCAGACTCCCAATGAACTTCATCAACTATTGTAGGGCTAATCTTTTGTTTTTGTTCGTTATAGTGCCCACCATAAACAATTTTTTCATCTTTAAGAAGCTCCAATAGCCGATCAAAGTGTTTGTCGTTAATGATTTTCGTGAATTCGTCATGGTTGATGGCATCAGCTGTATACATCTTTTCAATTTCATTAATAAGAGAATGAATCAACTTGTCTTTTATAGATTTATGAACTAAAAGGTAATCGGGAGCGACACAGGTTTGCCCTGCATTGATTAATTTCCCCCAAGTAATTCGGCGTGCAGCTAAGTTAATTTTCGCATCTCGATCAACAATACAGGGGCTTTTGCCTCCTAGTTCAAGAGTTACAGGGATTAGCCTTTGACTAGCCTTTTCCATTACTTTTTTTCCGACTTGAGTACTCCCAGTAAAGAAAATATAATCAAATGGTTGTTCTAATAATTCTTCACTGATCTCTTTTTCCCCTTGTATAACTGTGACATAGTTTCTATCAAATGTTTTTTGAATCATTTGTTCTAATAGCTCACTAGTTTGTTGGGTGAATTCAGAAGGCTTGATCACAGCTGTGTTCCCAGCTGCAATCGCACCAATTAAAGGTGCAATTGCTAAATGTAATGGATAATTCCACGGACTAATAATTAAAGTGACGCCATATGGCTGTTTATATATATAGCTTTTCGCTCCTTTATGACTAGTAGGTGTTTTGACTTTTTCTGGCCTCATCCAATCTCTAAGCTGTTTAATCGTTTCGTTTATTTCATTATATAAAAAGCCTAATTCAGTCAGTAGTACTTCGTAAGAGGATTTATTTAAGTCTTTTTTTAAGGCTTCATATATCTCTTCCTCGTGGCGATTTAACATGTCTTTTAGCTTCTGTAACTGATGATTTCTGAAAGTGTGTGTCATCGTTTTACCAGCGCGAAAAAGCTTTTTCTGACTCTGGACAAGCTGATTAAACTGACTCATGATGATCCTCCTTTCTGTCAATTGTGTAATTATCAAAATCAAAAGCAAATAATGTCTCGTTGAAAATGGTCTTAATATGTTTGAGTTCTTGTTCAAGGTCTTTACTATGATATCTAGAGGAGATATGCGTTAATAATAATTGCTCTACTTGGGCCTGTTTGGCAATTTTAGCAGCATCTTCGCTAGTTGAATGGTTGTATTGTTGGGCCAGCTCTTTGTCTTGGTGAGTAAATGTAGCTTCATGAATAAGAACATCTACCTCCTTAACAAAGTCAGCAAGATCAGATTTAGGTAATGTGTCTCCCATAATGGCGACTTTTCGACCTGGAATGGGTGGGCCAGTGACCTCATCACGAATAATCACGGTTCCATCTGACAATGTCATTCGCTCATTTGCTTTAATATCCTGATAAATAGGTCCAGGTTTTACTCCTTTTTTCTTTAACTTTTCAGGGATCAGTCGGCCTATCTGATCTTTTTCGCGTATTAAAAAACCGTAAGATGGTACACCATGAGCTAACTTTTTTGCATCAACAGAAATTTGCTCATCATCAAAGACGAGCCCCTCTGTTAATTCATGATAATAAATAGGATATTTAAGTTGGGTTGAACTGACTGAAAAGCTTGTTTCCACAAATGCTTTAATCCCCTGTGGGCCATAGATATGGACTGGTGTTGTACCGTCCTGGAAAGAGCGACTACTTAATAATCCAGGTAAGCCAAAAATATGATCACCATGTAAGTGGGTGATGAAGATTTTGGTGATTTTCCTAGGTTTGATTGTTGTATGCATAATTTGATGTTGTGTTGCTTCACCACAGTCAAATAACCAGACTTCATCACGTTCTTGTAGCATTTGTAAAGCCATTGATGAGACATTTCTTATCTTTGAAGGCACTCCTGAACCTGTCCCTAAAAATGTTAATTCCACCGTACGTTCCTCCTATTAACTGGCTATGACCATCCACGCTTGTAAGGTGTTGGTGCTTGAATTTGTGTATTTAAATCGTCAGCTGCCTTTTTTGGCCAGTATGGATTGTTTAAAAATTCTCTTCCTATAAATACTAGGTCTGCTCGTTCATTTTGAATAATTTCTTCTGCTTGGACACCTGATGTAATTAATCCCACAGCTCCAGACAAAATATTAGCCTTATGTTTAATCATTTCTGCAAAAGGGACTTGATAGCCTGGATAAGGAGAGATTTTGGCTGGAACGACTCCACCTGAACTACAATCGATTAGGTCAATTCCTTGTTTTTTCATTTGTTGCGATAAATAAACCATATCATCTAGTGTGTTTCCATCAGAGTGATACTCAGAGGCAGAAATTCGTACAAAGATTGGTCCTTGCCATTCCTTTTGAACAGCTGTGATAATTTGACTTAAAAAGCGATAACGGTTCGTTCTATTTCCTCCATATTCATCACTTCTTTGGTTGGTTAAAGGTGATAAAAATTGATTAATTAAATACCCATGAGCTCCGTGAATTTCAACAATATCAAACTGAGCTTCCCGAGCCCGTCTTGCGGCATGTTGAAAAGCCTCAATAGTATCATCAATATCAGCTTCAGTCATTTGTTTAGGAGTTTGATAATTTTCATTATATGCTAAAGCACTTGGAGCATAGATCGTATCGTTTAACTCAGCTTTTCGGCCTGCATGGGCTAATTGGATTGAGCTTTTAGCTCCATGGTCGTGGATGCGTTCATTCAGTTTCTTTAATCCATCTACATGTTCATCTGACCAAATTCCAAGGTCTTCATACGAAATTCTTCCTTCAGGTTGGACTGCACTCGCTTCAAGCATAATGAGTCCAGCTTGTCCAATTGCGCGACTTTCATAATGGGTCATATGGAATGGCGTGACTTTTCCATCCCTTGTAAAACAGGAATACATACACATCGGAGACATCACAATTCTATTTTTTAACTGAACATCTTTTATAGAGTAAGGTGAAAATAATTGACTCTTCATAATTAGCCCTCCAAATTTTTAGTTGTGAATTGTTTTACTGCTCGGTCTGGAACGTCTGTTATGATGGCTTTTGCTCCTAGTGAAAGACACTTATTCATTGTCTTCAATTTGTTAACTGTATAGACTCTAAAAGGAATATGATGCTGAATAATTCTTTTCATCATCATAGACGGTAAAATTCTTGTATGAATGTGTATACTATTAGCGCCAATTTCTTTTAATAATGAGTCAGTGTTTTTAACTCTCAATTGTGTTAACCACGCGAGTTCGATAGGTGAATCCATTTCACTTAGACGACGAATGGAGTTTGCATTAAAACTAGACAATACCGTTCGATTGTTAAGCTGGTAGTGATCAATGAGTTCTACCACTTTCTGTTCGATATTTGGATATTCGATAACATTTGTCTTTAATTCTACATTAATTTGCAATTGAGTTGAACGTACCCAACTTAAAAAGTCTGCTAAAGAGGGAATGGTTGTTCCTTTATACTTAGCATCGTACCAATAGCCAGCATCAAGCTGTTTCAATTCAGCATATGTATAATCTTTGACCAGGCCTGTTCCGTTTGTCGTTCTCTTCACATTTTCATCATGGATCACCACAGGTACTTGGTCCTTTGTCATTTGAACGTCTAACTCTATGCCGGAAGCTCCCATTTGCTTAGCTAGTTCAAACGCAGGCAAAGTGTTTTCAGGTGCATAATAACATGCTCCTCGATGTGCGAAGATTTTTGTTTGAATAGTGAACACCTCTTTCGATTCTCTGTTATGATTGTGGTGTAAGTCGATTAAAAAGTCAATATTGGAGGGATTTATATGGGTAAATGGCAATCCAAAGAGTCATTAGTACAGTTGTTGTCTCAATTGGTCCAATATCAAAGTATCACAGGTGAAGCTGATGAAATAGCTATTATTGAATATATAGAGCACTTATTAAAGGATTTCACGTACTTTCAACAACATTCAAATCACTTACATATTGAACCTTTAGATGATGGTCGACAACTATTAACTGCACTCGTAAAAAAGAGTGAGAAACCAGATACACTTATCTTATTAAGTCATATTGATGTCGTCGCTGTCGAGGATTATGGTTCCTTTAAACACCTTGCTTTTAGGCCACAAGATTTAACTACAACACTAAAGAAATTTCCTGAGCAGTTGCCTGATGATGCTAGAGAGGACCTCTTCACTAGTGATTGGTTGTTCGGAAGAGGTACGATGGATATGAAAGCTGGAACCACCTTACATTTATCGATGCTTGAACGATTAATCAATGGTGAATGGGAGGGTAACATACTACTTTTAGTTGTACCTGATGAAGAAGCGAACTCGTTAGGAATGTTAAAAGCGGTTTCGGTTCTTAAGCAAATTAAGGAACAGGAATCGCTTTCTTATAAATTGTGCTTAAATAGTGAACCGATGTTTAGACAGTATCCTAATGATGAAAATATGTACCTCTATACTGGTTCTTTAGGGAAGGTTTTACCTGGATTCTTATGCTACGGCAAGGAAACACATGTAGGTGAGCCATTTCATGGAGTTAACGCCAATCTATTAATTAGTTATCTTAATAAAAACTTAGAACTTAACGATACATTCATTGAAAAGCGGGGAAGTGAGGTTACACCACCACCTGTAAGTCTGATGAATCGTGATTTGAAAGAACATTATTCGGTGCAAACTCCAGTAACGGCTGTTTCCATGTATAATGTCTTGTTTATGAAACAGAACATTGGCGAGATCACGGATAAGCTTTATCAGGTAATGAAAGAAACCAAAGAGGAAGTGGAACAACACTTAAATCAACAAGTAATGAAATATCGCTCCTTGATCGGAAAGGAACATGCTGATCCGATACACCAGGTTAAAATCATGGACTATCAGCAATTATATAAAGAAGCAGTAAAACGTCATGGTGAGAATGAGGTTTTACGTAGACAAAACCTTTTATTACATGAAAGAAAATCCGGAGATCGGGATTTCACTACGACTTTAGTTCAAGATTTAGCTTACCTTTGCAAAGACATAGCTCCAATGATTATTTTATTTTACAGTCCACCTTATTATCCAGCTGTCACAAGCTGTGAACACCCAGTTGTTAGCCGAATAACTGAAGCAATTCAAACCTATATGGAAACAGAATATGGCTTAAATTCGACGTCCCTGGCATACTTTAATGGAATATCTGACTTAAGTTTTGTTGGTGAAGCAAACAAGGAGGATCAGCAAAATCAGCTAAAAAATAATATGCCGTTGGAGTTAGCAAGTGGTGAAAAATATCTCCAACAAGCACAGCTTTCAGTCCCAACCATTAATATAGGTCCTCTTGGGAAAGATGCCCACCAGTGGACAGAAAGACTTGAAATAAATTATTCATTTCAGACACTGCCAAATATTATTGCAAAAACAATTTCTTTACTATTTTCAGACTAATTAAACAACATTACTGACAAAGTACATTTTTGTAGTATAATAGAATGAACAACCATTCATTATGGAGGCGTATTATGACCGGTTATTCTATACACCAAATAACGATGCCAACACCGTTTGCCGTAGGAGATGTTCACGCGTATGTCGTTGTTGGAGAGTGCGTAACGCTTTTCGATGCAGGAGTTAATACTGAAGAGGCATGGAATACTTTAAATCAACAATTAAAGGAAATTGGTTACCAACCCGTAGATATCGAACAGGTTGTCTTAACTCATCATCACCCTGATCATATCGGATTATTAGATCGCTTGGATCATGTAGAGCATGTTTTAGGTCACGAATTAATTGATTTATGGTTAAAGCGAGACCAATCTTACTTTAGAAGTTATATTGACTTTTTTAATACCATGTATGATCGATGGGGTGTACCCACACAGTATAGAAACATCACAAAGTACTTAGAAAATGTGATGAGATTTGCTTCAAATAGCGCTTTAAGTCAAACGATAAAAGAAGGAGATCACATTCCTGGATTAGAAGAGTTAGTAACAATTGAAACACCGGGACATGCACAAAGTCACCTTTCTTTTTACGATCAGAAGACTGGGAACATAATAGCTGGAGATCATTTAATTAAGCACATCTCATCCAATCCATTGTTAGAACCACCGTATAAAAGCAATTTAGAGAGACCTAAGCCCTTATTAGCCTATCGAGAATCGATGAAGAAGATGCTGGGTTATAACATTAATCTAATTTACCCTGGACATGGCGAGGTGTTTTCTGGGCACCATCTTCTAATCTCTGAGCGTCTTGAAAAGCAAGAAAAAAGAGCCCATAAAGTGCTATCGTTCTTAGAAGACCAGCCACTAAATCCATTTGAAATTTGTAAAAAGCTATTTCCAAAACATTATGAGAATGAATTTGGCTTAACAATGTCTGAAACGGTCGGTCAACTTGATTATTTAGAAGCGGTTGGGGAGATCAAAGAGATTTATGAAGGCAATCGAGCTTTTTTTGTTGCAAATAAAAATTATGTTTAATGAATCAATTAAAGTTCTTTAGCTACCATTTGTAGCTAAAGGCTTTTTTATTTGGATTAGTTTACAAGGCGTTATGACGATTTTCTATTAAAAATAGATATTTAATAGAGACGGGGTTTGACCTTCTACATAACTTATTATTGATTGACAAGTAAAGGAGGGGTAACAATGGGAAATAACCAAGGCTTGAATCTTTTAAGCCCGGAGGCTCTAGCAGAAGCGATTGCTCTTGCTCTTCAAAATCAAGATCAAAATCAATCACAAGGACAATTACAACAAAACGAACAGGACCAAGAAGGGAAATTTCACGTATACAACGGAAACTCTTATCTAAAAAATAGTGGAAACAGTAGCAATAGTAACGAAACCAATTTAGTGATTTTGATCATAATCATTATCATTTTTGGAGGATTCGCCCCACTTAATGATTAAATAAAACGTTCTTGGAAGGTGTCCATTTTGGGCACCTTTTCTATTGTAAATGCCCTCTCATGATTTTAATAACTCCATACATCTATAATTAAGGATAGTTATGGAGGGGACCCGTATGGAAAGTGAAGCTCGACTTAGAGAAATCATTAAAGAAGAATTAGATCATTATATGGAAAATCAAATGGCTGAGATGGCAAAGCGTTTTTCAACCGAACTTATTAATGAAAATGGAAACTCAAGTGTTAAGCAAAGTGGAAATGGGTTCGTTTATGTTGATAATACAGGGATTGCATATGCGTTAACGTTATTTTTTTATCAGTTTATGTCTGAACAATATCAACAAGATATTCATTTGGATCAAATATTAACTCGATTAGATCAGCATGTTAGTGAAAATAGAAAAATGTTTGAAGATGTTATTAACTATTTTGCTGATGAGAGTCAACACTCTCAGTAAATTTCGTGGTGAAAGGGGTGTAGCCGTGAATTATTTCATTAGACAATTTAGGAACAGTCATCCAGACCAAGTATTAGAAATAACCTTAACAAATAATCAGAGTATTTACTTAACAGATATAAAATTATTGAATAACAATTTTGTTATGGGGGTTAACGAACAAAATGAATCAGCGTACATCCCATTAAATAGAGTGGAAAGTTATTCGGTTATGAACGAATTTCCGCATAATCAAGCATTAATCAATAATTCGATCAAACTTAATCAACCTTTAAATCAAGAGCAAACTCAATATAATCAATCGAATATAAAAGCTACTGAATCCGAGGAACATCTACCAGGAGTTGAGGAGTTAGATGAGAGTTCTAGCAATGATAAAAAGTCAGAGGTTGAAGAAGTAGGGGAAGGTTCTGTGTCTGAACCCTCAAAGACTTACGAAGAGAATGAAAATACAGATCATAATTCGGATGCAAGTGAGCAAGTAGAATCTTTTGAATCCTCGGTAGATGAGAATATAGACTCTTCAACTAGTAAAGATATTTATAGCGAAAATGCTAATTCAATCATTAAGGATAGTGGATCATTTAAGTCAAATGAGCAGTAGGTGGAGATATAAGAAAATGACTGAACGAATAAAAACAGTTGCCATCATCATATGATCGCAACTGTTTATTTATTGTTAACGGTGATTTTGATAAAGACTAGCCTTGGTTATTTGTTGTAGTTTAGTATATAGTTCATCTGAAATAGTTGCTTGGTGATAGGCTTCAATATTGGCTGTTATTTGTTCAGGTTGGCTAGCTCCTAGGACTAAACTACTTACAGTTGGCTGTTTTAATGCATAGCCAATTGCTAAAGATTGTGGCGTAATCCCAGAGTCGCTCGCTAAAGTTTGTAATTCTTTAATCGTTTCAAGTAACGTGTCTGAATTATAGTCAAGAAAGCCTTTTTGTCCTTTAGTGCTCCATTTCTTCATCCCGAAGTTTGTTAACATTCCTTTTCCGAGTACTCCACGGGCTAGGAGACTAATCTGATTTTCAGCAAATAAATCGATAATTTCCTCTTCAGGGCGTCTATCTAGTAAGCTATATTGCATCATCACACTTTCGATGTTTGCTTTCTTAACGAATTGTTTAATGACGTTAGGACGAATGGATGAAAGGCCATAATGTTTAATTAGCCCTTCTTGTTTTAACTCTTCAAAGGTTTCTATCACTTCATCTATTAGGTCATCAATAGTTCCACCATGAAGTTGATATAAATCAACGTCATCTAAACCTAACCTTAAGAGGCTATTCTTAATCGCTTCTTTAAGATATCCTTTAGAAGGGTCCCAATACCATCCCTCTTGACTTGGGTCAAAATGATTCCCCCCTTTAGTCGCGATTACAAGATCATCACGTCTACCTTTAATAGCACGGCCCACAACCTTTTCGTTCTCACCGTAATCGTATAAATCTGCTGTATCAAGATAATTAATACCTGAATCAATCGCTTCGTTAATAATGGACTTGGCTTTGTAAGCGTCTGTTCCTAAGTTCATACAACCTAATGCGATTTCTGAAATATGTAGATTTGTACTTCCTAGTTGGCGATGTTTCATCCAATACCTCCTTTTTCAATCTATTGTAAATACAAAACAGCCCTGATGACAAATGATCGCTACAAGGGAGAGTAAGATATCGAACTTGTGATAAAATAAATGTGAATGTGAGGGGAGGATGAAAATGAAAAACTTTGAAGAAAAAACGATTAATCGACAAACCATTTATCAAGGAAGAATTATTGATCTTCATGTTGATGATGTCGAATTGCCGAATGGTGAAAGTTCGAAACGTGAGTTAGTGTTTCATCCAGGAGCTGTTGCCGTAATCGCGGTTACCGATGAAGGAAAAATCGTGATGGTTGAACAATATAGAAAAGCTTTAGAAAAAAGTATTATCGAGATTCCTGCAGGCAAGTTAGAACCCGGTGAATCACCGGAAATAACAGCTGAAAGAGAATTAGAGGAAGAAACAGGCTATCAAGTGGATTCATTAACCTATGTGATGTCTTATTATACATCACCAGGATTTGCTGATGAAAAGATTTACATTTATCATGCGACAGGGTTACGCCCTTCTTCAAAGCGATCATTGGACGTGGATGAATTTGTAGAATTAAAGGAAGTGACCATTGATGAGGCGTTAGAATTCATTAAGCAAGAAAAAATTCATGATGCTAAGACAATTCATGCGATCTATTATTTACTTCAACAGCAAGGGTGACGTTTGTGGATTTATTGACGTTTTACACAGATCTACATGTACATATTGGCTCAACCTATAACGGAAATCCTGTTAAAATAACAGCGTCTAGTAATCTTACCTTTTCTAATATTATTCATTATGCACATGAATATAAGGGAATAGATATGGTTGGAGTTATCGATGCCCATTCACCAGAAGTGTTACTAGAAATTGATCAATTAATTTCACAAGGACAGTTAATAGAACTTGCTGAAGGTGGAGTATCCAATGGTGAAGTTACTGTTCTGCTTGGAAGTGAAATCGAAATTTACGATCATAACTGTTCTGGCCCAATTCATGTCCTATGTTTTTTACCGTCTTTAGAGAAGATGAAGGAGTTTAGCAACTGGTACCAGTCTTATGTGAAAAATCCCAATTTGAGCTCTCAGCGTATGTATATTGACGCCGTATCATTACAGCAAAAAGTACGGAGCATGAAAGGTTTATTTATACCTGCACATGTATTCACTCCATTTAAGAGCTTGTATGGTAAAGGGGTGAAGTCAAGTTTGACTGAAGTATTGAACCCTGAATTAATAGACGGGGTTGAACTTGGTTTAAGTTCTGATACTCAGATGGCTGAGCAGGTTGAAGAGTTAAAGAACTATACATTTTTAACTAATTCAGACGCTCATTCTTTAGAAAAGATTGGTCGAGAATACCAATCATTAAAATTGTTAAGACCAACCTTTCAAGAATTAAAAAAGGCTCTGTACCGTTTTGAGGGTAGAGAGGTTATCGCAAATTATGGGATGAACCCTCTATTAGGTAAATACTATACGACTAGGTGCCGTGAATGCGATCATTCTTTGCCACAGTATGGCAAGTGTGACTATTGTGGTTCAACTAAAATCATAAAAGGGGTAAAAGAACGGATTTCCGAGTTGAGTAATAAACAAGTAACTAAAAATGTTGATCGCCCACCTTATATCCACCAAGTACCACTACAATATGTACCTGGAATTGGACCTAAAACATTAGAGGTTCTACGTTCACACTTATACCACGATATGTATATCATTCATGATGCAACTTATGAAGAAATCAAGAAATTAACTAATCCTGCAATAGCTCGAAGAATTTATGATCTTAGACAGGGACGCTTAACCGTTAAACCGGGTGGTGGGGGAAAGTATGGGCAAGTTATTGATTAAGAATTCTCTTTAATTGTTCTACATTCATTTCTATTAACATAGTGTTTTACTAGAGTAGAAATGAATGGAGGAACAAACATGAAACGATGGGTAAGAGCATTTACAGTACAAATTCAACCCTACTATAGTTTATATGTCTTTTTATTTGTTCTATTTGTCATTGGAGTGATCTTTGGCTCCATGATGGTTAGTAGTTTAAATTTTATTCAACAGCAAGATTTATATTTCTTTGTTGAACAGTATTTCTTTACGATGACGGAACAACCGGCGGGTAACTTCATATCGTTATTTTGGGATGCATTATGGACACACGGAAAATACATTACCTTTTTATTTTTATTTGGTTTATCTTTTGTAGGCTTACCCGTTGTATGGTTTTTATTATTTATAAAAGGGGTCGTAATTGGTTTTACAGTTGGTTTTTTAGTAAATCAATTGTCTTGGCAAGGTTTTTTCCTTTCTGTTATGTCAATTGCCCCACAGAATCTATTGATTGTACCAGCCTATTTGATCATCGCAGCTAGTAGTATGATCTTCACCATTCATGTGATGCGTATTCTGTTCATTAAACATCAAAGTTCGCATACTATTGCCGATGCGAGTGCGTTATATATTAAATCCTATATCGTTGCGTTAGGATTAATCGCATTTGGATCTGTGTTAGAAACTTTTATCTCAACCAATATGTTACAAATAATAGTTGGTAATTTATAATATTTATAAAATAATATTAATTTTAATAAACTGTTTAAAATAATTATAATTTGACACTGATTTCCCCCTTTCTTATAATTAAAATGAAGCTACGAGGGGAGAGATGGTGTTGGAAAATCGTATTGAGCAAATAAAAAAACAATTGCATTCTCAGAGTTATAAATTAACACCACAACGTGAAGCGACTGTTCGTGTGTTGCTTGAACATGAAGAAGACCATTTAAGTGCTGAAGACGTATATCTCCTCGTCAAAGATAAAGCACCAGAAATTGGCCTTGCAACCGTTTATCGAACACTTGAATTGCTGACAGAATTAAAAGTAGTGGATAAAATTAATTTTGGTGATGGTGTTTCACGTTATGATTTAAGAAAAGAAGGAGCTGAACATTTTCATCACCATTTAGTCTGTGTCGAATGTGGTTCGGTTCTTGAAATAGAAGAAGATTTATTGGGAGATGTTGAGAAAGTAGTCGAATCTCGGTTTGAGTTTGAAGTGCGTGATCACCGTTTGACTTTTCATGGTGTTTGTAAAAGTTGTCAATCCAATTCAAAAAGTTAATAATGATAGTAGATGTAAATATGGCCTTTTATCCACTTAGGAAAAAGGTCTTTTTCATTTTGTACTGTTAAGCGTTTATGACATATAACCTCAATTAAGTAACAGCATGTACGATCTTAAAATTTTTAAAAAAGGGGATCTTGCTATGAAGGATGCTGTCCAGGATTTTATCCATTTTCTAAAAATCGAAAAGGGCTTAGCTGATAACTCGATTAGCTCTTATCAGCGGGACTTGAAACAATATATAACATTTATGAAAGAACAAGAACAGTTAACAAATATTGAAGAGATAGAGCGTCATCATATAAGAAGTTTTTTAAGTGAATTGCATCTTCAAGGCAAGTCATCGGCTAGTATTTCTAGAATGATCTCTACGATTCGCTCATTCCATCAATTCATAGTTCGTGAATATCAAGTTACTCATGATGCTAGTTTACATATCGAGAAACCAAAAACTGAACGCCAACTACCTAAGGTTCTCTCTAATCCAGAAGTCGAACGATTATTAAATATAGAGGGTGACAAGCCCATTGACCTGAGGAATAAGGCGATGATTGAAACGCTTTATGCCACAGGTTTAAGGATTTCAGAATTACTTGCATTAAAAGTAGACGATCTGCATTTATTAATGGGATTTGTTCGTGTCTTTGGTAAAGGTGGTAAAGAACGCATTATCCCATTAGGCCGGCATGCCCAACATGCCATTCAGCAATATGTTGATGAAGCTAGACCTATATTACTGAAAAAAAATAAAAATGATGCTTTATTTCTAAACCATAGAGGGAATAACATGACTAGGCAAGGCTTCTGGAAAGTATTAAAAGCCCTAGCAAAATCGCAAGGAATAGTTAAAGAAATTACCCCTCACATGTTACGGCATTCATTTGCCACACATTTGTTAGAAAATGGGGCAGATTTAAGAGCAGTTCAGGAAATGCTCGGCCACTCCGACATTTCAACAACTCAAATATATACACATGTATCGAAATCTAGGCTAAAAGATATCTATAAGGACTATCACCCACGTGCATAATGAATATGACTTATGTTATATTTGTTAAGCATTTGCTAAAGTTGAATGGTTAAATGGAGGTTATTTAAATGTCATTTAAAAGAGTATTTTTAATTGTAATGGATTCAGTTGGGATCGGGGAAGCTCCTGATGCACAACAATTCGATGATGAAGGGGCAGACACGTTAGGTCATATAGCGCGCCATATGAACGGTCTAACTATGCCTAATATGGGGCGTTTAGGCTTGAGTAATATTCGTGAGGTTGAAGGGATTGAAAAAGCTGAACAACCATTGGCTCATTATACTAAGATGCAAGAGGCATCAGCAGGGAAAGATACAATGACAGGACATTGGGAGATCATGGGTTTACGTATTGATCAACCATTCAGAACCTTTCCAGATGGATTTCCAGATGAGTTAATCAACCGTCTTGAAGAGAAAACAGGGCGTAAGGTGATCGGTAATAAACCAGCTTCTGGAACTGAAATACTTAAAGAGTTAGGGCAAGAACATATGGAAACGGGTGCATTAATTGTCTACACATCTGCTGATTCTGTTCTGCAAATTGCGGCCCACGAAGATGTCATACCAGTTGATGAACTATATGAAATTTGCGAATTTGCAAGAGAAATTACTAAAGATGATCCTTACATGATTGGCCGTATAATTGCAAGACCGTTTATTGGCGAGCCGGGATCTTTTGAACGTACTCCTAATCGTCATGATTATGCACTTAAGCCGTTTGGACGTACGGTTATGAATGAGTTAGAAGATCAGGGGTTAGATGTTATTGCCCTAGGTAAGATTTCTGATATCTATGATGGTGAAGGTGTCACAGAAGCAATCAGAACAGAAGATAATTCAGATGGTATGGACAAGTTAGTTGCATCTATGGACCAAGATTTTCATGGCTTAAACTTCTTAAACTTAGTTGATTTTGATGCTAAATATGGTCATCGTCGCGATCCTCAAGGCTACGGTGAAGCATTAGAAGAATTTGACCGTCGATTACCTGAAGTTCTTGAGAAACTAACGGAAGAGGACCTATTAATTATTACAGCTGACCATGGAAACGATCCAGTCCATCATGGTACTGATCATACAAGAGAGTTTGTTCCATTATTAGCGTATCACCGTCAAATTACACGTGGACAAGAGCTTTCTTTACGTAAGACGTTTGCTGATATTGGTGCTACTGTTGCTGAAAACTTTAACGTTAAACTACCAGAACATGGGGAGAGCTTTTTAACTGATATTAAAAGCAAAGGAGAATAATGATGAACATGATTGAACAAATTCAAGAAACACAACAATACATTGAAAGTAAACTAGATGGTAAAAAGCCGACTATTGGTTTAATTCTAGGCTCAGGCCTAGGCATTTTAGCCGAGGAAATTGAAGGAGCAACAACTATTCCTTATCATGAGATTCCACATTTTCCACAATCAACTGTTGCAGGTCACAAGGGACAGTTAGTTATTGGTGAGCTAAAAGGTAAGCAAGTAATTGCTATGCAAGGTCGTTTTCATTACTACGAAGGTTACCCAATGGAACAGGTGACATTTCCTGTTAGAGTGATGAAAAAGTTAGGGGTCGATCAATTAGTAGTTACCAATGCTGCTGGTGGAATTAATGAGAGTTTTAACCCTGGTGATCTAATGATTATTGGTGATCATATCAATATGATGGGTGATAACCCGCTAATTGGTAAGAACATTGATGAATTTGGCCCACGTTTTCCAGATATGTCTCAAGCATATGACAGAGACCTCATAAATCAAGCTAAAGAGGCTGCTAATCAGTTGGGGATCAATGTGCAACAGGGTGTCTACGTTGGTAACACAGGTCCAATATATGAAACAGGTAGTGAGGTTAAGATGTTAAGAACCCTTGGTGGCGATGCTGTTGGTATGTCCACGGTGCCTGAAGTTATTGTTGCAAACCATGCGGGCATGAAAGTGTTAGGTATTTCTTGTATTTCGAATATGGCAGCAGGAATTCTAGATCAACCACTTTCTCATGATGAAGTCATTGAGACGACGGAGAAGGTTAGAGAACAGTTTATTCAATTAGTTAAGAAAACACTTGAAACCATTTAAGGGGGCATTCCACGATGCGAATGTATGATGTAATTGCCAAAAAACGTGACGGGCACGAGTTAACGAAAGAGGAAATTAATTTTTTTATTGATGGGTATACTGACGGTTCGATCCCTGAATATCAAGCAAGTGCTTTGGCGATGGCTATTTACTTTAACGGTATGACTGAGGATGAACGAGCAACTTTAACAATGGCGATGGTCGAATCGGGAGATACAATTGATTTATCACCAATCAACGGAATCAAAGTTGACAAGCACTCCACTGGAGGTGTTGGTGATACGACTACATTAGTTTTAGCACCATTAGTTGCAGCGGTTGGTGTTCCAGTTGCTAAAATGAGTGGGCGTGGCCTTGGACACACTGGTGGTACAATTGATAAGTTAGAAGCGGTACCTGGATTCCATGTTGAAATTGATAATGATGAATTCATTCGTTTAGTCAATGAAAATAAAATCTCTGTCATTGGTCAATCAGGTAACTTAACGCCAGCAGATAAAAAGTTATATGGTTTAAGAGATGTCACTGCAACGGTTAATTCAATTCCACTAATTGCAAGTTCAATTATGAGTAAGAAAATTGCAGCCGGTGCAGATGCGATTGTCCTAGATGTTAAAACTGGAGCAGGCGCATTCATGAAAAGTGAAGAAGAGTCTGTTGAATTAGCAAAAGCGATGGTGTCAATAGGTAATAATGTTGGTAGAAATACCATGGCTGTAATTAGTGATATGAGCCAGCCGTTAGGTCGAGCGATTGGTAATGCTTTAGAGGTAAAAGAGGCTATTGATACGCTAAGAGGCGAGGGTCCAGATGACCTAACTGAATTATCCTTAACATTAGCTAGTCAGATGGTTGTTCTTGGAGGTAAGGCTGATACGCTTGATGAAGCAAGAAACATGCTTCAAGAAGTGATTGAAAATGGAAAGGCTCTAGAAACATTAAAGACATTTTTATCATCACAAGGTGGAGATGCATCTGTGGTAGATCAAACTGAGAGGTTACCACAGGCGAAGTATAAAATCGAACTACCAGCTAAACAGTCCGGTTATGTAAGTGACATGGTAGCAGATGAATTAGGTAATGCGGCCATGCAATTGGGAGCAGGACGTCAAACGAAGGATTCAGTGATTGATTTAGCAGTCGGTCTTTTTCTTAATAAAAAAGTAGGCGATTACGTTGAAGAGGGTGAATCATTATTAACCATCTATAGTAATAATGAGGATGTCGCTTCCATTAAGGATCAGCTCTATAACCATATCACGCTTACAGAAGACGCTATAGAAGCACCTACTCTAATTAAAACGGTTATTTCTGAATAAAAATTAAACCTGAGCTTTCTCTTTAAAAGAAAGCTCAGGTTTTTTTATTTTTTTGTAATAAAATAACCGACTATGGAAAAAATATGAAACATGAATGGAGGGAAAAGTCATGTTTCGTAAGAGTATATCAATTTTACTGATCACTTTATTATTGTTACCACAATCCAACATATTAGCCAATGAATCATCAGATCTAGCAGAATCATCGAAATCTGCCTTTTTAATTGAGGTGGATACAGGTACCGTCCTTTATAACAAGGATTCCGACAAACGACTCCCACCTGCTAGTATGACAAAGTTGATGACCATGTTACTAGTCATGGAGGAACTTGATTCAGGATCATTAACCTTAGATGAAACGGTTCAAATAAGTGAACATGCCGCTTCAATGGGTGGAACACAAATTTATTTAGAACCTTTTGAAGAAATGAGTGTTAAGGATTTATTAAAAGCGGTCGCAATTGGATCCGCTAATGATGCATCAGTTGCTCTAGCTGAACGCATTGCGGTTACTGAAGAGGCATTCGTAGAAAGAATGAATGAACGTGCAGAAGAGCTAGGGTTAAGTGATACCAATTTTGTCAATGCAACTGGATTACCTGCCGACAATCAATACAGTACGGCACACGACATGGCTAAAATTGGTCAAGCATTACTAGAGCATGAGAAAATCACAGATTACACCAAAGTCTATGAGGATTATTTAAGAGAAGGTACAGACGATGAATTTTGGTTAGTAAATACGAATAAATTAGTTAAGTTTTATCAAGGTGTAGATGGGTTGAAAACTGGCTACACGAGTGAGGCTAAATATAATTTAACAGCAACTGCTAAACGTGGTGAAATGCGTTTAATCGCCGTTGTCATGGGTGCAGAGACAACAAAAGACCGCAATGCTGATATCACCAATATGTTTGATTATGGTTTTGGACAATATGAACTTCATCAATTACACAAAGCTGGTGAAGTATTGTTTTCATGGGATCACATGAAAGCTGACAACGATTATCTTGTAGCTGTACCTAAAACTAATATTTCCTTGTTATTAGAAAAAGGTGACAAGTTAGATGATTACCATACAGAGTTAGCTATGGAAGATTTAGAGCAATGGCCATTATCTCAAGGTGATACAATCGGGAAAATAGAGGTCTATAAAGGTGAAGAGCTTTTACATGAATATCCTTTAATTATTCGTGATGAGGTTGAAGACGCTTCAGTTTGGACATTGTGGAAACGTATGATGAATAAACTTCACCACAGGGAAATGATGTCGAATTCAAACTAGTTTTGTCAATAAGCAGGAATTTTAAATATTAAAGACGAAAAGGCTCAATAGCACCATTTCAAAGGAGGAAAATGCATTGAGCCTTATTTCACATTTTGAAAAAAGAGAAGACGTATTATTGGTACGTTTAGTTGGAGAATTAGATCACCATGAAGCTGAAAGGTTGAGAAATGAATGGCAGGTTCATTTCACTGGTGATATTAAGCATGTAGTAGTCAACTTAGAAAAATTAACCTTTATGGACTCTTCAGGGTTAGGAGTGTTTTTAGGAAGGTATAAGCAGGTCAAATCGGCCAATGGAGAAATGGTCATTTGTTCGATTAATAAATCCGTCAAACGGTTATTTGAGCTTTCAGGCATGTTCAAGCTTATTAACACAGCTAAAGATGAGGCTGATGCTCTGTCTCGTTTGGGGGTGGCATCATGAATAACTACATGAAAGTCGAAATGGCAGCGAAGAGTGAGAACGAGTCCTTTGCGAGGGTTGTTGTAGCCTCGTTTATTTCACAACTTGACCCAACATTGGATGAGCTGACAGAGTTAAAAACCGTTGTATCTGAAGCTGTCACAAATGCAATCATCCACGGTTACGAAGAAAATGAAGAAGGTGTTGTTATTCTTGAATGCACGATTGATGATGGAGAAGTTTCTCTAAAAGTCCAAGACCACGGAAGAGGAATTGATAATATTGATGAAGCGGTTGAGCCCATGTTCACGTCTAAGCCTGAACTTGAACGATCTGGAATGGGCTTTACAATTATGGAAAATTTCATGGACGACTTTGAGGTTCAATCTTCTAAAGAACATGGAACAACAGTGACTTTAAGGAAAAAATTTAACCAAAACCAGACGGCAAATCGTTAGGTGATGACCATGAAAGAAAATAACCATGTCAAAGATGAACGAGCGACGATCTCAAATGATGAGATTAAGGAACTAATTAAGCGCTCACAAGAAGGGGATCACGAAGCACGTGATAAAATTGTAGAGAACAATACTCGACTCGTCTGGTCAGTTGTTCAACGCTTCTTAAATCGTGGATATGAGGCAGATGATTTATTTCAAATAGGTTGTATTGGTTTAATTAAATCGATCGATAAGTTCGATCTAAGCTATGATGTTCGTTTTTCAACATATGCTGTTCCTATGATTATTGGGGAAATTCAACGCTTCATCAGAGATGACGGTACCATTAAAGTCAGCCGGTCACTAAAAGAATTAAATCATAAAATTAGAGCTAAAAAAGATGAGTTAACTAAATCGTTAGGGAGATCACCTTCAATCATAGAATTAAGTGAAGCCTTAGAAATTCCGAAAGAGGAGTTAATCATGGCAATTGAGGCCAATCAAGGTACACACTCAATCCATGAAACAGTTTATGAAAATGAAGGTGATCCAATTACGTTAATGGATCAAATAGCAGATAAAGATACTCGCTGGTTTGATCATATTGCCTTAAAAGAGGCAATACAGAAGCTTGATAAAAGAGAAAGGTTAATTATTTATTTGCGTTATTATAAAGACCAAACTCAATCGGAAGTCGCAAAGCGTTTGAATATTTCACAAGTACAAGTATCAAGATTAGAAAAAAGTATTTTGTTAGAAATGGAAGAGTTTATGAAAAAATAACAAAGACTGTCCTATTAGTCAACCTAATGGGACAGTCTTTTTTTGTTGGAATGGTGCTATGCATAATCGGTATGATGTTCTTTCACTTTTTGTTAGGTGGTCAGTGTTATCTCAATGACGTTTTGCGCGTCACACGGTGGTGAAACGTCATCGAGGGAGCGTCTCGCTTACGTTTTGCGCGTCACAGGGGGTCAAAACGTCAATGAGAGCGCTTCTCCCATACAGTTTATCCCACCGAATTGGGAATTGCTCATAACTTCATTGGGACAGACACCAAACTAGTTAATGAACATCACCAATCAAATGTGCATAAAAATTGAAGAATTTACCCAGGTTTTTCTAATTTCACTTGTACATTTATTACCTATCTCCAGTACATAATAACGATATAGTCTAAAAAAGGGATGATGGCTGATGTCAGACGTGATCTATTTGCGATTAAAACATAAGTGGAGTGTTAGAGTAGGAGATCAAATACAATTAGGGGATATAGCTTGGATCAGTTGTCCCGAAAAGATGCAAGACAAACTTCTTAACTTATTTTTATATGAAGTTAAGAAAGAGGATCAAACTTATATTGTTGTCGACTTGTTTAGTGTTATTAAGAAGATTAACAAGCTTTATCCTGATTATGATGTTGAGTCTGTAGGTCCATCACAAACCATTCTGATTCTGAAAAAACCTAAAGCCAAAATGTATCCTATGTATGTCTTTTTTATCTGGACGTTACTATTTATCGGAGCTGCAATGGCCATCATGAACTTTCACTATGACGTTAATATGCCAGAAGTACAGGGGAAACTCCATCGGATGATGTCAGCTGATGAACTTGATAGAAGTGTGTTATGGTTGCAAATTCCTTACTCAATTGGTCTTGGGTTAGGAATGATCTTATTTTTTAATCACTTTCTAAAGAAACGGTTTAATGAGGAGCCGAGCCCATTGGAAGTTGAAATGTTTAATTATGATCAGAATTTACATCAATATGTCACTTTTAACGAAAATGAGCTGAACCGAGAAAATGATCGTTAGTTATGCCATTGAGATTATTGTCGGCTTGTCTGCAGGTTTAGCAGTTGGCTCAGGCTTCGTCGCTTTTTTAGCAGTACTAGGCGTCATACCAAGGCTTGTTCAAATTTCTAAATCCAAACCTCTTATTCGATATTATGAATGGGCTGTTGTTTTAGGTGCGATTTTTGGAATTTATATAACTTTTTCGGGAATTTTAATAAATGTTCCTGTAATTTTGGAGATTTATTGGGGATTACTTCACGGGATCTTTATTGGTATGTTAGCCGCAGCGTTAACTGAGATCTTAAATGTTTTCCCCATTCTTGCTAAACGAATGCAAGTCGATGACTACATTCAAGGACTCGTATTAGCCATTGTTTTTGGTAAAATTATCGGTTCGTTATTTCAATGGTTAATTTTTGTTGATTAGAAAGGTGATAGACATGATTACGAAAGATAATTATAAGAAATCAATCAAACCGTATCAACCTAAGCCTAAGTATTTTAGAAATTGTATAAAGGCTTTTTTAATTGGTGGCTTAATTTGCTCAATTGGTCAAGGGTTAACCGTTTTTTATATGGAAGTATTTGGCTTTACATCTAAAGAGGCAGCCAATCCTACAGTAGCCACTTTAATACTTATAGCTGCGTTACTAACTGGATTTGGGGTTTATGATAAAATCGGTCAATTTGCAGGTGCTGGAACAGCTGTACCTGTGACTGGCTTTGCGAACTCCATTACTAGTGCAGCAATGGAACATCGTAGTGAAGGATTAGTATTAGGAGTTTCAACTAATATGTTTAAGCTAGCAGGTTCAGTTATCGTGTTTGGGACTGTTGCAGCATATATCATAGGCGTGCTTAGATATTTAATTCAATCGTTCTTATAAGTAAGGGTGAAATAGATGAAACAAGGAAAACAAACATGGGTATTTGATAATGGTGTTTATATCAAGGGTTCTGCCACTGTAACTGGCCCACGAGAGAAACAAGGCCCACTTGGTCAAACTTATGACTATTCTTTTGAAGACTTATATTGTGGTGAAGATACATGGGAAAGGGCTGAACAGGCATTACTTAATAAATCAATTGATTTATGTTTACAAAAAGCAAAGGTTCGAAAAGATGCTGTAGATTTGTTGGTAAGTGGTGATCTGTTAAACCAGAACGTGACATCAAATTATGTTGCCAGGGATTTCCCAAGTTCATTTTTGTGTGTATTTGGTGCTTGTTCGACATCAATGGAAGCCTTAGCAATTGCCTCCTCACAGGTGGATAGTGGTAACAGTGATGTGGCGTTAGCGAGTACAAGTAGTCACTATTCAACTGCTGAGAGGCAGTTTAGATATCCAACAGAATATGGTGGTCAAAAGCCTGATACACAAACGTCTACGGTGACGGGTGCCGGTGCAGCTCTTGTACAAAAAGAAAGAAGTTTTGTTCAAGTTGAAGCGGCAACTATAGGAAAAGTTGTTGACTTCTCAGCTAATGATCCATTAGATATGGGCTCAGCAATGGCTCCAGCAGCAGCTGATACGATTGTACAGCACTTAAAAGACATGAATAGACAACCAGAAGAATATGACATGATTCTTACCGGTGATTTATCAAGTGTGGGAACACCTATTGCCAAAAAATTAACTTATCAATTTGGTTATGATATTGAGAATGTTCACCGAGATTGTGGCTTAATGGTCTATAACTCAAATCAAAATGTATTTGCTGGTGGAAGTGGATGTGCGGTATCAGCAGTTGTCTCTTATGGACATATTATGCAACAACTACGTTCTGGTGAGTTAAATAAAGTTCTTATCGTTGCAACAGGAGCTTTGTTAAGTCCTACAATCGTACAACAAAAAGAAACGATACCATGTATAGCTCATGGTGTGGTATTAAAGCGGGTGAGTGGATCATGATCATGGATTTTGTTTGGGCATTTATAGTTGGTGGTGCTATATGTGTGATCGGTCAATTACTCTTGGATTTGTTTAAGTTAACACCAGCTCACGTGTTATCGTCGTTTGTAGTTGCTGGAGCAGTATTAGACGGATTTAATTTGTATGACCGATTAATTGAATTTGCTGGTGCAGGGGCAACCGTACCGATTTCAAGCTTTGGTCATACACTACTTCATGGAGCTATGGCTCAAGCAGAAGACCATGGATTTGTCGGTATAGCCATTGGTATTTTTCAACTGTCATCTGCAGGTATAGCATCCGCCATCCTATTTGGCTTTATTGTCGCACTGATCTTCAAGCCTAAAGGTTAAGGGAAGGGGTAAATAATGGAACAACAACCTCAACAACCAATAATGAGGTCTATTGAAAAGAATAGAAAACTATTTGAAGAGAAGTTAGGTATAGACGTATCTTTTGATATTGGTTATAGAACGATCAATGTGTTAGGTCGAGACGTTGATTTTTATTACACTAATGGATTAGCTGACACTCAGTTCGTTACGGAAATATTAAAGAAAATCATTGAAATTAATGATTTTGAACATGAAAAACGTAAGGTACCTGAAATTGTAAAAAATAGATTGGCTAATCATCAGTTTGAAGAAATTAAATCAGTTGATGATGCAGCAGTAGAGGTTATGTCTGGTCTACTTGTCGTCATTGTCGATGGACATGATGTAGCTTATGTAGTGGATGTGCGTAGCTATCCTGGACGTGGACCAGAAGAACCGGATACTGAACGTGTGGTAAGAGGTGCCCGTGATGGATTTACTGAAAATATTATTGAAAACGCTGGGTTAGCGAGAAGGCGAGTTCGAGATGAACGTTTAAGGTTAGAAATTATGCAAGTTGGTAGACGTTCAAAGACTGACCTTTCCATAATGTATATAAAGGATATTGCTGACCCAGGGTTGATCGAGAAAGTCCGTCATGATATTAAGCAAATAGATGTTGATGGACTGGCTATGTCTGATAAAACTATTGAAGAATTTATTCTAAAGCAATCTAAAACACCTTTTCCACTTGTAAGATATACAGAACGTCCGGATGTTGCAGCAGCCCACTTATTTGAGGGGCATGTCTTAGTCATGGTAGATACTTCGCCTAGTGTCATGATTACACCAACAACATTTTTTCACCATGTGCAACATGCAGAAGAATTTAGACAAGTCCCGATGGTTGGTACCTTTGTTCGTTGGGTAAGATATCTGGGGATTATGGCTTCACTATTTTTATTGCCTTTATGGATTTTATTTGTGCTACAGCCAGATATATTGCCTGAGGGATTATCTTATATCGGTCCGAGTGATGAAGGCAATATTCCTATTGTCGTACAGGCTTTATTAGCAGATATAGGGATTGAGTTCTTAAGGATCGCCGCCATTCATACACCGACTGCTGTATCTACTGCTCTTGGCTTAATCGCTGCGGTGTTAATTGGTGAGATCGCCATAGAAGTTGGCTTATTCACCCCGGAGATTATCTTGTATATTGCAATTGCCGCCGTGGGAAGTTTTGCTACGCCTAGTTATGAGTTATCAGTAGCGAATAAGATCTCTCGATTGCTACTAGTTATTTTTACAGCAGTATTCGGTGTGAAAGGGTTAGTGATTGGATTTACTTTATACGTATTGATATTGGCACGTACCATTTCCCTAAATACGCCATATTTATGGCCGTTGATTCCATTTAATCCACAGGCGATGTATCATATGCTATTTAGAATTTCTGTACCTTTACAGAAACGTCGTCCAAGCATTGTTCATCCACAAGATAATTATCGTAGACCCCCGGAAACACCGGAGAATTAAAAAGGTGAAAGGTTATCAGTGGCATAAAGTGCTCCTGATAACCTTTTTTATTTGGTAATTTATAAGGTGAATCTTGAATTTGTCTGATGAATACAAATACTGACCCTTTTCTTCATGATATGGTAAAATGATTGTACGAGGGTTATGCATGTGGTAAGTTTATCTTATTAAAAATGTAGTTTAGTTTTTGTTAGTTACTAAGAATGTTGATTTTTATAAAGATTTAGCCTAAAATAAACGATTAGCTTTATCGATGAGATTAATATATAAGTGATAATTTTTCGTCAGTTAATAATTGTCGTATAACAAATATGGATAGGTGAGTGAAAATGAATCAAAAAGAATTGCACATCGGTGGCGTTAATGCCGTGGACCTCATCAACAAATATGGAACACCTTTATTCGTTTACGATGTCGAACGTATTAGAGAAAATGCACGAGCTTTTGTAGATACTTTCAAGGAATTGGAAGTCGATTTTCAAGTAGCATATGCAAGTAAAGCCTTCTCTTCAGTTGCTATGTTACAAGTTGCTAAACAAGAAAATCTTAGTTTAGATGTTGTTTCAGAAGGTGAATTATACACGGCTATGCAAGCAGGCTTTCCCCCTGAAAAAATTCATCTGCACGGAAATAATAAAAGTTTATCTGAACTAGAACTAGCCTTAGATTACGGTGTAGGCTGTATTGTCGTTGATAACTTTTATGAAATTGAATTAATACAAAAATTATTAGTAGATAGGGATCAACAAATGAATGTCTTAATACGTGTAACACCTGGTATTGAGGCGCATACCCATGAATATATTTTGACAGGACAAGAAGATTCAAAATTTGGATTTGACCTATCCAATGGACAAGCAGAGCGTGCGGTTGAGATCATCTTAAATCAGTCACAGTTAAACTTATTAGGCTTGCACAGTCATATTGGGTCACAAATATTTGAAACGACAGGTTTTGAAGCAACTACAGAGCGACTTTTTGAGGCATTAAAGAGCTGGAAGTCACAGTTTGGATTTCAGGCACAAGTGGTTAACTTAGGAGGGGGCTTTGGTATAAAATACACAAATGAAGACCAACCTTTACCCCTAAACGAGTATGTCGTTTCATTAGTTGATTCAGTTAAACAGAGCGCTTTTGAACATGATTTAGCTATGCCAGAAATTTGGATTGAGCCAGGTCGTTCGATTGTTGGAGATGCAGGTGTCACTCTCTATACAATTGGGGCTATTAAGAATATACCAGGCGTGAGGAAGTATGTATCTGTTGATGGTGGAATGACAGATAACATTAGGCCTGCTTTATATCAAGCTAAATATGATGCTGTAGTAGCCAATAAGTTAAATGAACCAGCAGATGATTTAGTTTCAATTGCTGGTAAATGTTGTGAAACAGGTGATATGCTGATTTGGGACTTAAAAGTGCCAAAAATAGACAGTGGTGATTATTTGGCTGTGTTTTCGACAGGGGCTTACGGTTATTCTATGTCTAGTCATTATAACCGTTTTCCCAAGGCAGCTGTTGTGTTTATAGAAAATGGCCAAGATTATTTAGTAGTTGAGAGAGAACGATTCCAAGATTTGACACGTTTTGATAGATCATATGAGTAAAATAGTCGTAAAAGGAGTTTTGTAAAATGAAAAAAGCAACGATTCATTTCGAAAACGGAGAACAGATCAAAATTAATCTATTTGAAGAAGACGCACCCAATACGGTGGAAAACTTTGTGAAGTTAGCCAAGGACCAATTTTATGATGGGTTAACCTTTCACAGAGTTATTCCAGGATTTGTCATTCAAGGTGGGTGCCCAAATGGAACTGGAACCGGAGGACCTGGTTACACAATTAAGTGTGAGACTGAAGGAAATCCAAATAAACATGAGCGTGGTTCTTTATCAATGGCTCACGCTGGTAAGGATACAGGGGGAAGTCAGTTCTTCATCTGTCATGAAGCGCAACCACACTTAGATGGTGGACATACTGTGTTTGGTAAAGTAGAAAGTGGTATGGATGTTGTTAATCGAGTTCAACCAGGTGATGTTATGGATAAGGTTGTTATTGAAGATTAATTTTTGGTGTAAGACTAGTTAATTGGCGCTTAACTTCATTTAACTTGCCTAACGTTCTATAGGTGTTTGCTAGTTGACATTTAAAATATTATAAGTAAAGTATATTATGTAAAATAATGACTAAAATGTAATGATGTTAGGTAATGTTAGTTAAAGAGGGGTTTATATGCTTATTAAATATAAGAAAACTTTTGAAAAGATTGCGATGGGTTTATTATCATTTATGCCTGATGAAAAAGAAGTTAAAAAGCTACAATCTACAATTAAAGAATACGAGACAAATGATCAGTGGCAGCTCTTTTTATGGAAAGAAGATGATGTGTTAGGAGCATTAGGTGTTAGGTTTGAGGATCAAAAGATTGTCGTCCAACATTTGAGTGTGACACCTTCTCATCGTAATCAAGGAATTGGTAAACAGATGGTCAAGGCTCTAAAGGAGCAGTATGGTGATGACTATATTATCTGTGCCAATGAGAAAACTGAAGGTTTCTTTAATCAATGTGAATGATGATTAAGTGGTTTCAACTAATGGTTGAAGCCATTTTTTATTTTTTGTATTTGGCTCTGTTAATTGTTTAATTTATAGTTAATGAAGAATGTTCATTAACTCATTTTTTTGATTGTATTGAGTGCTACGATATCGCTACGGAAATACACTACGCTTTCCGCGGGCTCGCGCTAAGCCTCCTCGTTCGCAAAGAGCGCTCTCTGTGGGGGCTTAGCGTTTTCGCTTTCCCGCGACGTACAGGACGTGCTAGTGTCGGTGATGCCACAGGACGTGGCGTTTTCACCGACCAGGAGTCTCCGTGTATTTCCTTCGCTAGTTAGGTTGTTAATCAATCTTATAAGATCTTACATTCGTTGAAAATCACCACTAGCGTAGGCAGAATACGTAGACTCCTGTGGAAACAACACGAGTCTGAAGACCCCACAGACCGAACGTTTTTTGTGAGGTCGAGGAGGCTTCAGCCGTGTCCATGGAAAGCGGAGTATTCTGCTGGAGCGAAGTTATAGCACTCAATAAATAAAGGAAGAGTTTTTAATGAACATCATATCGATTATGTGACAGACTCTTTAACTTAACCGGAAATTTCAGGTTTAATAAAAAATGATTAATGGTATAGGTCAAGTAGAGGCGAATCATATTCCTTTTTATTCAAAGTTTTGATAATATATTAGTTGAACAGAATGACGAACGTATTGAAATGAGTGACGTCAATGGAGAAAACAGTTTATCAGGTAAAAATCGATGCCTTTGAAGGGCCATTAGATTTATTGCTTCATTTAGTGAATCAATATGAAATAGACATTTACGATATTCCTTTAAAGGATATAACTGATCAGTATATGGACTATATACATACGATGCAAGATTTGCATCTTGATATTGCTAGTGAGTACTTAGTTATGGCGGCAACGTTATTAGAGATTAAGAGTAAAATGCTTTTGCCCAAGCAAGAACTAGAATTAGAAGATGAATATGAAGAAGACCCACAAGAAGAATTAATCCAGCGCCTAGTTGAATATAAGAAGTATAAGGAAGCTGCTCATGTGCTCAAAGAACGAGAGCAAGAGTCTAATCAAATTTACACTAGGCCCCCATTAGACTTAACAGACTACCAATCTGATCGAAAAGTAAGTCGTAGTGAAGTTTTATCTGTAACAGATTTAACAAATGCTTTTCAAAGATTATTAAGAAGAAAACAACTCTTACAGCCTATGGAGACAACGGTTCAAAGACAAGAAATTTCAATTGAAGAACGGATGAATGATGTCTTAGTATCCTTACAAAAGATGAAAGGAAAAGCTTCATTTGAAAATCTATTTGATTATCAGGAACGGTTCGAGATTGTAACCACTTTTTTAGCTTTATTAGAATTGATGAAATCCCTTAAAATCATGTGCTATCAAATGAATAATTTTGAGGATATAACAGTTGCTTTAGTGGAGGATGAATGATGGAATTAAATCAGTTAAAAGGTGTATTAGAAGGTTTATTATTCGTCTCCGGGGACGAAGGATTAGCTATGAGTCAAATAAAAAAAGTACTATCCGTGAACGCGGAGACTGCTGAAATTCTAATTGAAGAGCTTAAATATGACTATGATCACGGTCAAAGAGGCTTATCGATCTTGGAACAAAAAGGAGTTTATTATTTAACGACTAAATCAGAGCATGCCTTATATTTTGAGAAGATGCAGGAGGCCAACTCTAGCTCCAAACTCTCACAGGCTGCTTTAGAGACTTTAGCAATAGTAGCCTACCGTCAGCCAATCACACGAGTAGAGATTGATGAAATTAGAGGGGTTAAAAGTGACGGCCCGATTCAAACGTTAATTTCACGATTTCTGATTGAAGAAAATGGACGAAAGGAGACGAGTGGCCGGCCTATTTTATTCCAAACAACTAAAGAGTTCCTCACATTTTTTGGGTTGAGCTCATTAGATGAATTACCCCCTCTACCCGATGAAGACTTCAAGGAAGCAGTTCAAGAGGCGGATTTATTCTTTGAAGAAATGGATGAACCATCTGCTTAAGTTTTTGATTATATGTACTCTAAGGAGGTCACCTTGTGTCCAATGAGCACACAGTTAAATATTCATGCTAAGAAAATCTATCACCAACTATCTACGCTTGAAAAAGATTTAGGAGAATTTTTAAATAACAAAAGTGTTCATATGATTATTAAAAACGATCTAAATTTAGATAAAGAATATGTCATGGCGATTGTTAAACACCTTCGCTTTTTGGAAGTTTACTGTACAGAGGGTAAGCGAGCTCTTGAACGTTTAATGGTTACAGAGGAGATTCAAGAAGAAGTATTACAAAAGATTTATCAAGGAGTTTATCAAAAGTGTATTCACGAGTTTTTCTCCCCAAAGGATGACCTTTGGCATGAAGACAGTCGAGCTTCATACCTTAATAAGTGCTCGATTGTGTTCCAAAACCATCCAGGTGAGGATATTATTGAGGTTACTCATATCGTTGAGCCTACATTTCATGAGTTAAGAGAGCAACTTGATTTTCTGGAGGCGTTATAAGGTTAGTTATGCTAAGTGTGTTGGGCACACTTAGCTTTTTTTATGTACAGTATTTTCTAAATGATCATTTAATTATGGTATCTAACGTATGGAATAGTAAATGATTCTAAACTGTGGAACATTGCTTAACAGTTTAAGCATACATACAAAACTTGGACATATACTTATTCTTGAGATGGACATGTTGACTAGTGACTAAAGACAGGATGGGAGATTTCTTATGAGAAAAATTATAACGCTTTCTATCATATTTATTTTATTAAGTGTTCCACCTGTACAAACCAAAGCAGAACCACACATTTCTGCTAAAAGTGCTGTTGTACTGGATATGGAAAATTTAGAGGTTCTTTATGAAAAGAATATGAATGACCAACGCCCTATTGCCAGTATTACAAAAATAATGACAGCTATCGTTGCAATTGAAAATAGTGATTTCGATGATCCGGTTGAAATATCTAATCAAGCATCAAAGACGATCGGTTCGTCTATATATACGAAACCAGGGGATGAATACCCGTTAAAAGATTTATTATACGGACTGATGCTTAGATCCGGAAATGACGCAGCTTATGCCATCGCAGAGCATGTAGGTGGAAGTGAAAAAGGGTTTGCCTTTTTAATGAATGAAAAAGCAGATTGGATTGGAATGGAGAATAGTTCATTTCAAAATCCTCATGGGTTAGATGAGGAAGGACATTATTCTACAGCTTATGACATGGCCTTATTAACCGCATATGCGATGAATACAAGCGATGAATTTAGAGAAATCTTTGGGACTAAGCGTTATTTATCCGATCAAGTCGGTTATTATTGGATGAACAAAAATAAATTGTTAATGACATTTGATCAAGTGTGCACGGGTGGTAAAACGGGTTATACAAGTGTTGCAGGTAGAACTTTAGTCACAACAGCCGAGCAAGATGGAAAAGAGATTGTCGTAGTGACCATTGACGCGTCTGATGATTGGAATGATCATCGCGTTTTATATAAACACGGCTTCGAACAAATTGAAGAACAACCGGAAATTCCGATCTTTTTCGATCAAGAGGAAAGTCCAAACACATTCTTTGATTCAATCGTACAATCGTTTCGGTATTTACAAGGAGCGATTTGATGGTAAATATCATTTGGGTAGCTTTGGCTGCTATTGGAATCGTTTATGCGCTTTTTAATGGCACTATTGAAGAAGTGAATGAGGTCATCTTTACAAGTGCACAAGAAGCAGTCACATTAACCATCAGTTTAGTTAGTGTTTTAGTGTTCTGGTTAGGGTTAATGAAAATTGCTGAGGAGGCTGGGTTATTAGAGAAACTGGCACAACTGTTCAAACCGATATTTACTCGATTGTTTCCAGAGATCCCAGCTAATCATCCGGCTATGGGTTATATATTATCCAACTTCTCAGCTAATTTATTTGGGTTGGGGAACGCAGCAACACCTTTAGGAATCAAAGCCATGCATGAGATGAAGAAGCTTAATAATGATAGTTCTGAAGCTTCAAGGTCGATGATAACCTTTTTAGCTTTAAATACCTCAAGTGTGACGTTGGTGCCAACAACCATCATTGGTATTCGCATGCAATACGATTCTATGGCTCCGACCGAAATTGTTGGCTCAACCATTATCGCTACGTTTATTTCAACTATTGGAGCGATATTAGTTGATCGCTATTTTTATTATCGGAGACAAAGGAGACTCACTTAGGATGTTAGTACATATTAGTAATTTAATTATTCCGCTCATTATTTTGGTCGTATTATTATACGGTACATATAAGCGAGTGCCGACTTATGAAACGTTTGTTGAAGGAGGTAAGGAAGGAGTTAAAATGGCCATTTCCTTACTTCCTTTTTTATTAGGAATGATTGTTTCAATTAGTATTTTTCGCGCATCAGGAGCATTAGATGCTTTTGTTGGCTTAATAGATCCCGTTTTATCATTTTTCCATATACCTTCAGAAATTGTACCACTGGCTATTACTCGACCGATCTCTGGTACAGCCTCACTAAGTATAGCTACGGATTTAATTAAAACAGAAGGTCCTGACTCATTTATTGGACAACTTGCTTCAACTATGCAAGGTAGTACGGATACTACTTTGTATGTGTTAACGGTCTATTTTGGAGCAGTTGGAATTAGGAAAATGGGAGATGCGCTTAAAGTTGGACTAGTTGCAGATTTCATTGGTATAATAGCATCGTTGTTTGTATGTTACCTTATTTTTGGTTCATAATGGTATATAAATGAAACAAAGCGTTAACAGGTGAAGTTAACGCTTTTATAATGGCATACTGTTATTAAGGAATATGAAATGTCAGTGGTTAAACTAACGAACTAATTGTAAAAAAGAAGGTGGAGTATATGGAAAGACTACAAAAAGTTATTGCCAAAAGTGGCGTAACATCAAGAAGAAAAGCGGAGACTCTCATTCAAGATGGACGGGTCAAAGTCAACGGGAAAGTAGTTAAAGAATTAGGAACAAAAGTGTCAAATAACGATGAAGTTGAAGTTGATGATATACTTATAGAAAAAGAAGCACCCATCTATATTATGGTTAATAAACCAAGAAGAGTCTTATCTTCTGTAAAGGATGATAAAGGACGTTCCGTGATTACAGATTTATTAGGAGAGGATATTGAAGAGCGTGTTTATCCTGTTGGCAGATTGGATTATGACACGACTGGATTGTTATTACTAACCAACGATGGATCGTTAACTAACAAACTTATTCACCCTAAATATGGTGTTGATAAAGTCTATGTCGCCAAAGTGAAAGGTATGTTAACTAAACAAGATTTAACGACTTTAAAAAAAGGAGTGACACATGAAGGTGAACGACTTAAGTGTGTCCACGCACGAATACTAGAGGTTGATAAAAAGAAAGAGAAAACAAAGGTTGAATTAACCCTTCATCAAGGTAAAAATAGACAAGTTCGTCGTATGTTCGAAGCGATCGGTTATCGCGTTGAAAAACTAAAGCGTGAACGTTTTGGAACATTAACTTTAGGGAAATTACAGCCAGGAGAGTACCGAGAGTTAACACCTCATGAAGTGAAACAACTCGTTGATCTGACAAATAAAAATGTTAAATAATGTTCAAACACTGATAAAGTGTCTGAAATGCCGAGTGATATAATGACCATTAAGAGGTGGTATAGATGGAAAAGAAGAAGAAACGTTTAGTGTTCAGAACGATTGTTTTATCCGTCTTAGTTCTTACATTAATTTTTGTTTTAGTAGTGAACGCTAATCAAGATAGACCAAAGCTGGAAGAAGGTGATCCAGCACCAAACTTTAAGTTAGATCGCCTAGACCAAGAAGGTGAAACGATAGAATTAGCAGATCTAGAAGGTCAAGGAGTTATGATAAACTTTTGGGCAACTTATTGTGAACCGTGTAAAGAAGAAATGCCATATATGGATCAACTTTATGAAGAATATAACGATCAAGGGATCGAGATTATCGCTGTTAGTGTAGATAAGAATGAGATCGTCATCAATAATTTTTATAATAGTTTAGATTTATCTTTTCCTAGTGTTCACGATAAAAATGAAACCGTAATGGAAGCTTATGAGGTTATACCATTACCTACTTCTTATTTTATTAATCCTGACGGGACGATTGAAAGAGTTGTACAAGGACCATTAACACTTGAGAGATTAGAAGAGTATTTCTTAGAAATATTACCTCAGTAATAAACAAACTATAACATCGTGAGGGGTTTGAATGAGCGTTAAATCAGTAAAATGTGATTGTGGACATATTAACCATGAAGGTACGGTGCTCTGTGAGGCTTGTGGTAAACCAATTGAAGGTAATCAACATATAGATGGTAATGACGAAAAACACGTTTTAGAGATGCGTTATGAAGGTAGTGCAAGACGTTCTAAAACCTATAAAAGAACGTTTATTGATAAAACATGGGCGTTTTTCTCTTCTGTAAAAGTGGGTGTATGGCTGATTGTTATTACACTTGTCTTATCTGCGTTAGGAACCATCTATCCACAAGAGAAATTTAAAAATTCACCACTACCTTCTTCACAATTCTATGTTGAAGAATATGGTCTAACAGGGAAAATCTTTTACCAGTTAGGTTTTCATAATATGTACGATTCTTGGTGGTACATAACATTAGTGGCACTCATAGGTGTATCTTTAATTATTTGTAGTATTGATCGTTATGTACCTTTACGCAGGGCTTTGAAAAATCAAAAAACTAAACGCCATGAAATCTTTGTGAAAAGACAACGATTAGTTAGTGAAGATAACAATCTGACAGAAGATGATTTGAACCAGTTAAAAACAAATCTGAAAAGCAAACGGTATAAAGTATACGAAGATGATGGACATATTATGGCAGAAAAAAACCGTTTCTCAAGATGGGGAGCATATGTGAACCATATCGGTTTAATTATAATTTTGATTGCTGCGATTTTCCGAATGTTTGAGGTTATGCACGTAGAGGATTATGTATGGGTCCGTGAAGGTGAAACGAGAGTTATTCCCAGTACAAATCAGGAGTATTATGTAAAAAATGAAGAGTTTATTTATGAAGTTTATGATCCTGTACAACAGGAACAGTTTAGAATGGCTTTAGAAGATGTTGAAAACCCAGTGCCGAAGAACTTCCAAACAAACGCGATTATCTATAAAGCAGTTGGTGAAACAATAACTGGGCAAGAGCCAGAACTTGAAGAGGTTGAGCGAGGAGAAGTTCGGTTAAACCAACCGGTTACATTTGATGGTTATTCACTGTATCAAGCAGGTACTCAAGTCGAATCCGAGTATGATTCCATGACATTTACGGTTAGTTTAGAAGATGAATCCTTAGGTGAGTTCACATTTGATACAGATGATGCCCCACCTCAGTTCGAGTTGGAAAGTGGTACAACTGTTAATGTAGATGGATGGTTTCCAGAATTAGAGTTCACAGAGAGTGGGCCATCATCATTTTCTAAGTTTCCTAGAAACCCAGGGATGATTCTTTCCGTTGAGAACCCTGAAACAAACAATTTAGAACGTTTTTTCTATTTACAAGAAGACATTGTTCCATTATCGGATGAAAACCAATTAGCTGTTGAAGTGACTGAAGTCGATCGTCGTTCAGCTTCAGGCTTATCCGTAAAAAAGGATTATACATTACCACTCTTTGGAGTTGGTGCGGCTATCTTTATGATAGGTGTTGTCCAAGGACTTTATTGGTACCATCGTCGGATATGGATTCACCCGAAGGATGGCAAATACCTCATTGGTGTTCACACCAATAAAAATTGGTTCGGTATGAAACAGGAACTAGATAAGGTAACAAGTGGAACAAATGTAGGCGAATTTACAGACCAGCAGGAGATGAAATAATAGGTTCATGAATAAGGAGGGATATAATGGATTTTTATTCGATCAGTAGTGGCTTTTTATATGCAACATTTTTTATTTATTTAATTGCGACAGCCTTCTTTGGAATGACGCTTGGAAATAAACGAGATGATAATAAAAAGTCCAAAGCTACTAAATATGCGATGATTTTTACTATCATTGGTTTTATATCACAATTAACGTCATATATTTTCAGATGGTTAGAAGCAGGCCATATACCTGTCAGTAATATGTTTGAATATGTGTACTTCTTTGGCATGATGTTAATTCTGGCTTTTATTGTCATTCATTATGTCTACGGAATATCAGCATTAGGCTTAATTGCTCTGCCAGTTGCGATTGTGGTTATTGGGTACGGAAGTATGTTTCCTCAAGAAGTTGCACCATTAGTGCCATCACTACAGTCTAGTTGGTTGTATATTCACGTCACAACTGTAGGGTTAGCACAAGCGATTTTGGCGATCAGTTTTATAGCTGGAATGCTATTTTTAATTGTTAAAGTTGATCAATCTGTTCGTTCTAAAGAAACAACATTCCTAGAATTAATTATTTATGGTATTCTATCTACAATTGGCTTTATTATACTGTCAACGACGTTTGGAGCAATGGATTACGAGGCAGTATTCACAAAAGAAATTGATGGTTATCAAGAGGAGATAGAATATGACATGCCAGCACTTTTTGCTCCACATGATTCAGAAATCATAACTGAGGACCGTTTTGCCTCTGGTCTTGAAACACCAGGGTGGATGCAAGGAGTCGATGCAGGTCCGAAGCTAAATTCACTGGTTCTATCATTAGTTGTTGGCTTAATTTTATACGCTATAATCCGCTTAATTTTACGTCAACGTGTAGCTGCTTACTTACAACCTAAGTTTGGTAAAATCAGTCCAGATGTCGTAGATGACATTATGTATCGTGCGGTTGCCATTGGTTTTCCGTTATTTACACTTGGTGGCTTAATCTTTGCAGCCATTTGGGCACAAGAAGCTTGGGGCCGTTTTTGGGGATGGGACCCGAAAGAGGTATGGGCACTTGTTACCTGGTTTTTCTACGCTGTATTCCTACACTTAAGATTAGCTAAAGGATGGCACGGTAAGAAATCGGCATGGTTAGCAGTGATTGGCTTTGTTATTATCATGTTTAACCTAATCGTTATTAACTTAGTGATTGCAGGCTTACATTCATATGCATAATTAATTTGAAGTTTAAAGGAGTTGTCTTTATATGTCTGAAGAAACTAGGATTTTAGTTGTAGATGATGAGGAGAGAATTCGTCGTCTATTAAAATTGTACTTATCACGTGAAGGCTTTGAAATTGATGAAGCAGAAGATGGAGATTCTGCTTTATCTAAAGCATTAAAGGTCGATTATGATCTCATTCTTCTTGACTTAATGTTACCAAATAAAGACGGGATGGAAGTGTGTGAAGAGCTTCGTGAACAAAAGGCAACACCTGTAATCATGTTAACAGCGAAAGGTGAAGAATCTAATCGAGTCCATGGTTTTGAAGTTGGAGCAGATGATTATATAGTGAAACCTTTTAGCCCAAGAGAAGTAGTGTTGAGAGTAAAGGCCTTACTTAGACGCGCATCTGCAACTAAATATCTTGAAACAAAACCTGATTCACAAGATGTATTAGTTTTCCCACATCTGACTATCGATAAAGATGCGCATCGTGTACTAGCAGATAATGTTGAAGTGAGTCTGACACCTAAAGAGTACGAACTCCTCTATTATTTAGCTAAATCACCAGATAAAGTATTTGATCGTGAAGAGTTATTAAAAGAAGTGTGGGAATATGAATTCTTTGGTGATCTAAGAACGGTTGATACCCATGTTAAAAGGCTACGAGAAAAGTTAAACAAAGTTTCTGAAGATGCAGCTAAAATGATCGTGACTGTCTGGGGTGTTGGTTATAAGTTTGAGGTTATTGATTCATAATGTTTTGGAAAAGCGTCGTTTTTAAGCTCTGGTTTACGATTATTTTACTAGTGGCTTTCGTCCTCATGATTTTAACAGTTCTTCTCCTTGAATTCTTTGAAAATTTCTATGTAGAGGATGCAGAAATGAATTTGTTAAATCAGGCTGAAAATGTAAAAACTGTCATTGAAGGTCACGAGGATGAAGAACTTGGTATGGAGACGATCAATCAGTTGATGGACCCATCAACTAGAGTGACCGTCTTCTTTGATGAACATCAATATTGGCAAAATCAGTCCTCATTAAACTCTATTATGGATATAGAGCCTAGTTGGTTTATTACTAATTCGGAGATTAACCAAGTTTTTGATGAGGATGAATCGATAAAGAAAATAACTACCTTACCCGAATCTAATCAAGAAATTATAATTGTAGGAATCCCATCAAATGATGGCCAAGGCGCGATCTTCGTCTACCAGTCATTAAATGTTGTTGAACAAACGACTGAGCAAACGACAAAGATCATCTTATTATCCGCTTCAATAGCCATTATTTTAACAACTATTTTTGCATTTTTCTTATCAACAAGAATTACTGCACCTCTAATAAAAATGCGTAAAGCTGCAGCTGAGTTATCGAGGGGAGAATTCCATACAACAGTTCCGGTATTAACATATGACGAAATCGGTGAATTGGCGAACTCATTTAATAGAATGAGAAGGCAACTCAATTACCATATTACAGCATTAAACCAGGAAAAATCGCAGCTATCAAGTATTCTGAAGTCGATGGCCGACGGTGTCATAACTGTTAATAAGAAACAAGAAATTATGCTGATTAATCCACCTGCCGAACATTTTCTTGAGCAATTCTCATATGAAGCCAGTGTGAATGAAGACGCCTTGCCTGATGAACTCATCAATTATTTTAAAAAAGTACAAGCAGGTAAAAAGGAATATTCAGTTGAGCTAACGGTTCAAGGACGCTCGTATGTATTGGTGATGACACCACTTTATGACGAATCAGTCGTAACTGGGACAGTCGCCATAATTCGAGATATGACTGATGAAAGACAGTTAGATAAATTAAGAAAAGACTTTCTAGCAAACGTTTCACATGAACTAAGAACACCGATAGCTATGATGCAAGGTTATTCTGAGGCAATTGTAGATGACGTTGCAGAAACAAAGGAAGAAAAGCAAGAATTAGCAAAGATCATTTATGATGAATCACTTAGAATGAGTCGGCTCGTCAATGAGCTATTGGATTTAGCTAGGATGGAAGCAGGTCATATTCAATTAAGCGTAGAAGAAGTGAGAGTCAACCAATTTATTAATCGGATCACGAAAAAATTCTCATCACTAGCTGATGATAAAAACATTCAATTTACCTCGAATGTTCATTTCGAAAACCTATTGTTAAAGTTTGACCCTGATCGTATTGAACAGGTTTTGACTAATCTTATTGATAATGCCTTTAGACATACACACGAGAGTGGCAAAGTAAATGTTGAAGTATATGATCAAGACGGGGCATTAGTAGTGGATGTAACAGATAATGGATCCGGAATAGCTGAAGAAGACTTACCGTTTATCTTTGAACGCTTCTACAAAAGTGATAAGGCACGGACCCGCTCTGAAAAAGGAACTGGATTAGGGTTATCGATTGCTAAACATATTATAGAGGCACATGGTGGAATGATATACGCTAAAAGTAAATTGGGAGAAGGAACAACTTTCACATTTACGATACCCTATGAAAACTAGTGGTATAGGTGGAGCATTATAGGTTGATAAAAAGTCAATCTATAATGCTCCAAATTTTATGTTAAAATATTTGTAACGTTTTATTGAATTAAAACGACTAATAGTAGTGAACGGGGGCTCGAAGATGAAAAACATCTTTCAGGAGCTTTATGAAGAATATCATCAGGACTTATTTCAATTTATTTTTTATATGGTTAAGGATCAAGCAACTACTGAGGATCTTGTTCAAGAGGTATATATCAAAGTTTTGAAATCATATGATTCTTTTGCTGGCAAAAGTAGCCAAAAGACATGGTTATTCTCAATAGCAAGACATATCACAATTGATTATTTTCGAAAACAAGGGACCAGAAAAAAACATACGGCTGAACGTTATGAGTTTGAAGAATATGGACAGTATATCCAAGATCAGAGCCCAATTCCTGAAGAAGTAGCTGTCAAAAACGAGTCAGTTCAGCAAATGTATCGTTGCTTAGACTTATGTTCTGAAAACCATAAATTGGTTATTGTTTTAAGGTATATACAAGAAATGTCGATTAAAGAAACGGCTAATGTTTTAGGTTGGTCCGAAAGTAAGGTAAAAACAACTCAACATCGGGCTCTTAAACACCTAAGAGACATTATGGAGCAAGCGAAGGAGGGCGTGGAAGATGAGTAAATACGAAAACAAAGATATAGAAAAACTGTTGTCGGAAATGCCCCAAATTAAGGACCAACAGACGTTTGATCATTACTATGATAAAATAGCCGAACAGTTAGACGAAAACGTCCCCAAGCGTCATAAAAAGCCTGTATGGATGCCTTTACTTGCAACAGCCGCCGGGTTATTTTTAGCTTTTATTGTCGGTATGCAGTTTTTTGGTAGCGGTAGTCAAATGGAAGATGCTTCGACTTTTGATGCTAATATGGGTCAATCCACTACCGAAGAAAGAGAAGGTTCAGAAGTAGAAAAAAATACGGACGATGACGCTAACAATTTCTCAAGTATGGATGAAGCTGAGCATTTCAACGAAGATACAGCAGAAGACAGCGGCATGGAGTCAGAAATCACTGATGTTAACTTAGAGTCTAAGGCTTTATATGTTGATGAAGATGAAGCTAATCAGTTTGTCACACTTTATATTCCAGATCATCAATTAGAATACCTAGTTCCAGTGACGGTGCCCAATCCAACAAATCAACCGTATGAAAGTATTGATTATATTACAGAGATCTTTGACCAAATGGATGAATTCCAATCATCTCTTTATGAACCTATTCAATATATTGGTGACCATGAAGATGGCCAGCCTATCATTGAGATTGATAACGATGTAACGGATGAGTATGTTGGTGGAAGTTCGGCAGAGAATTTACTTATAACAGGTATATTAAGCTTTTTTGATCAGTTTGGTATCGATTTAGTCAGGTTTCAAAGTGATCAAAATGAAACCGCTATGCTATCACACTTTGGGGAGTTCGATCAGCTTGAAGTACCTGAACGCGAGCCTGAAATATATCGACTCAAAGAAGTTGATGAGGATAGACAAAGTTATTTAGTGCCTGAACAGATAGAGCCAAGTTATACTTTTGAAGAAGCTTTAGAAATGATGAAAGAGGGTAACGAAACACTCGATATTAAATCTACAATTTATGAGGATTTAGAGCTTGTCATTAATGAATTAGATCAACAGACTGTATCCATTGAACTTGATCCAAGTGAGCCACTTGAACCATCTGAAGATTTATTGACCATGATAGAAGCTATTTTATTTACGGCAAAATCATATGGGTATCAATATGTTGAATTTGATACAGAAGATTCTATCGACCATTTAAACCAGTATTTATTGAATGGATCCACTGAAGTACCTGACTATATCAATCCATTAACTAGATAGAGTTAAATTTTAAGTTGCATTTTTCAAAGCAATACTTCACAAATGATGGGTTATGTTTATTAACTAATCTGTGTGTCGGGCTCAATGACATTATGAGCAATTAGGTGGGGTAAATTGTTCGAGAGTGTGGTGTCAATGCCGTTTTGCCCTGGTGTGAAGCGAAAAACGTAAGAGAGAAGGGGTCTCAATGCCGTTTTGCCCTCGTGTGAAGCGCAAAAGGTCAATGAAAAGCACCACCTAACGAAAAGTTACTGAGCATCATATAGCTTATGTGTTAAACGATAAAAAAGCTGTCCCAGTTGTTTTATACAACATGTGGGACAGCTTATTGTTTCAGTTAGCGATTATAACGGGCAATACAATCATCAATTAATTTGTTCGCCGCTTCTACGCCTTCATATTCACCAATTTCGGTTTTCTTACCTTGTAAGTCCTTATATGTCTGGAAGAAGTGTGCAATTTCATCTAGTTTATGTTTCGGAATATCTTCTAAAGAATGAACATCTTTAAAACGAGGGTCCTCAACCGGTACAGCGATTAGTTTTTGGTCCTCATCACCATCATCGATCATATTTAAGAAACCTAATACACGTGACTCAATTACGCAACCAGGGAAAGTTGGATTAGTTACTAATACTAGTGCATCTAATGGGTCACCATCAAGTGCTAAGGTTTCATCAATATAACCATATTCTCCAGGGTAAAACTGAGGTGAAAAGAGTACACGATCCAGCTTAAATACGCCTTGTTCCTTATCGTACTCATATTTGTTTTGGCTACCAGTAGGAATTTCTACAAATACATCAATAATTTTATTATTTGCCACAATCTGTTCCTCCTTATTCTACTTGTTCGATTACTCATTATATCAATCTTTATATAGTAAGGGAAGAAACAACCATGTTAAAATATAGGAAAGTCTAAAAAATTTGTCTGATTGTGTTAGAAGGGGTGTTTGGGATGAAGAGGGAGGATGTTCAAAAGGTATTATCACCTAAATTTAAGCTTGTAAGAATTGAACAAGAACTAACTCAAGATGAAATGTCCAGGATTCTAGGAATATCGAAAAAGTCATTAATTCAAATTGAGAAAGGGAGAATTCTTGCAAGCTGGACAGTATTAGTGGCATTTGTCGCTTTGTTTAATGAAAGCGCCTTGTTAAAGCAAACTCTCGGCGAAAGAAATCCCGTTGAACTGATCCAATCAGTTGGCCGGACAAGTATTAGGCTCGATATAGATAGATCATCTACTTACTTCCATCAGTTTTGGGAAACGATTGATGAGCGCAAAGGTTTGCAATTACAAAGGCATCATTTCTTCAAACACTATCGAATTATTGATCAAGGACTTATAACTCATTTTCGTTCGACTGATATAGATGAAACGCAGAATATTTTCCTTGATTTAATTAAGAAAAGATGGCCGTAAATCAGCCATCTTGTAGTGGTGTAGGACAAATTTAGTATGAAAAGCGATCGGGATCACCATCAAATGGTTGAGACGCTACTCGAATGGACTCTGTTGGACAGCCATCATGAGCATCCTCTAAATCTTCATGTAATTCCGCTGGTAAATTAATAGTTCCTGTGTTCTGATCTACAACGTTAAAGGCAATCCCTTCTTCATCATAATCGAATAAATCAGGAGCGACTGCCCCACAAGCACCACATGCAATGCAAGTGTCCTTTTCTACAATTGTATACTTTACCATGGTCCTTGCCTCCTAATAAGTATATTATTATAGTAGAGGATTAATTAGTAGTTGTAAACTGTATGAAAATTAAGGGAGAGAAGAGAATGAACTTCGATCTATTTATTTTATATTTATTAAGTCATGTTGAAAATGAGAGAACACCCAATTCAATTTTTTACATGCTGCGTGGGAAAAAATCCTCTCAAGCGATTCAAGATGCTTATTTATTTAAATTATCTCCTTATTTTGGTATATACCCTTCATTGCACAAAGCTACTTATGAGAACGTGATTCGTGAACTTGAGAACAAGAAGTTGATTGTGATAGATTCTAGTCAATTTAACCTTACTAAGTCTGGTCGTGAGCTTTTGAATCAAAAGCATTGGTTTTCTTCTTTATTTTGGAATGGGCAGGAATATCATCAGATGGATCAAAGTTTTCACCAAAAGTTACTTCTACTTTGTCAAACGGCATCTCATTTAAGTTATCGGCAATCGAATTTCATCCCAATTATAGAGGGATTCATCATTCAGCAAGAGGTAAGAAAGCATATTCAACAGATTCGTAATAGTGAAGAAGATTTTAAACCGATATTGAAGGAAGTTTATCAGCTTTTTAGCCAATTAACGACTGAAGAAGCAGAACTCTATAGTCTAACTCTAACTGGTGTAGGTCAAGTGGGGTTGAGTTCAGAGCAATTAGCTGAACGATTTGATCAGTCAGTGCACGTTATTCGTTTAAAAGTAAAATCAATTATACATCAGTTCTTACAAGAGTTAATTAATCATCCGAATTCATATCCGTGGTTAAGTCAATTAGTAGATGACAATGAAAACGACAAGCTGATGAAATCGACAAAAGTAACACTAAATTATATAAAAAAAGGAATGAACATTGAGCAAATTGTTCATAGTCGTGGTCTTAAAAGGAGTACAATAGAAGATCATGTGATAGAAATTGCTACGAAAGACCGTACCTTTTCAATCCGTGATTATGTATCATTAGAATTAGAAGAAATGATTAATCAAGCTATTGACCAAGTAAAGTCCAAAAGGTTGAAAAAAATAAAATCACAACTACCAGAGTCCGTCAGTTATTTTCAAATCCGGTTGGTACTAGCTAAACCAAATAATATAATTGAGGATAAGGAGATAGAGGATCTAAATGTATAAAACAAAAGATACTTTAGAAGAGGCATTAAATATCTATTTTGGCTTTTCTACATTCCGTCAAGGACAAAAAGAGATCATTTCTTCGATCATGAAAGGAAACCATACGCTAGCAACATTACCAACTGGTAGTGGTAAATCTATTTGTTATCAGCTTCCAGCCTTATTAGGAGAAGGGGTCACAGTTGTTATTTCACCACTGATATCCTTAATGGTAGATCAAGTAAAAATTCTGAAATCAAAAGGGATTAAACGTGTAGCAGCCTTAAATAGCTTAATGAATCATCAACAAAAGCAACAGGTATTAACACATCTGCAGCAGTACAAAATTGTTTTTTGTTCTCCAGAAATGATGCAGCAAGAGTTTGTTCTTAATAAGCTGAAAGGATGTCACATTAATTATTTAGTCGTTGACGAAGCTCATTGTATCTCTCAATGGGGTCACGAGTTTCGCCCTGATTATTTAAAGATTAAACAGGTACATAATCAGTTAGGCGAGCCTACCTTATTGGCTTTAAGTGCTACAGCAACGCCTGAAGTTCAAGCCGATATAGTGAAGCACTTAAATCTAGATATGCACAAAATTATCTACCCAATGGACAGAGAAAACATTACTTTTGCAGTTAAACACTTAGACATTCATGAGGATAAAGTAGAAGCTTTAGAAAATCTCCTAAGCAACAATCATGTACCTACGATGATTTACTTTTCAAGTAGGAAAGTTTGTGAAGAAGTAAGTAGGCTTTTACAAGGTAAATTCCCCGATAAAAGTGTGTCATACTATCACGGTGGGATGGAACAAGAGGATCGTTTATTGATTCAACAACAATTTATGTATGATCAGTTGGACATTATTTGTTGTACAAGTGCTTTTGGAATGGGTGTTGATAAGCCTAACATACGATTAGTCATCCATTTTCATATCCCACCAACTATCGAATCATATATTCAAGAGGTAGGACGAGCAGGGCGGGATGGTTACCATTGTGTTGCGTTACTTTTATATCAAAAAGGAGACGAATCTCTTCCTTTTCAACTAATTGGTAATGAACTTCCTGAGGATGAGGAAATTGAACAATTTCCTTTTCAAGAAGATAGTAGCTACTTAAAGGAATTGTTATCTGAAACTAAACATAGATTCTTAACCTTTCAGTTTGATCAGTGGCATCAACTGGGGTTCACGACAGATGATGCGATTTCAAAAATTAAATCATTACGAGATGAACGACTAGCTGTTAAAAGAAATAGTATTATAACCATGGTCAATTGGATAAAAACGGACTCTTGCAGAAGAAAAATGTTATATCAAGGGTTCCAAGATTCATTTTCTAGTCCACTTTCTTTTTGCTGTGACCAGTGCGATTTTGATATCGACCAGTGGAACTGGAAAGAGGAAAAACGCTCAAAAGGTATTGAACTAAACTGGGAAGAGCGACTTAGAATTCTTTTTAATAGAAGGTGATTAATTGAAAAGAAAGAGTCAAGCGGAAGTAGTTAAACAGTTAAGTGACCGGGAGTTGCTTTTAAATGTGTATGCCTCACAAGGGTTGTTCTTATTAATTGCGATCATCGTCGGTTGGTTTTTATTTGACAAGTTAGATGACTTTTTAATCTTGTGGCAGTTCGATTTTGCACAAATATGGTATTATGGCGTAGTTCCGGGGATTATCATTGTTGTAATTGATATAATTTTAATTCAATTTTTACCTAAACAATATTATGACGATGGGGGAATTAACGAAAGACTATTTAAATCAATTTCTATTCCTCATATCTTTATTATTGCTCTCGTGATTGCTATAAGTGAAGAGGTATTATTCCGTGGAGTAATTCATACATTTGCTGGGTTAATTATTGCAAGCTTAATTTTTGCGCTTATTCATTTCAGATATTTAAATAAAATGGTTTTGTTAGTTTCTGTATTGCTTTTGTCATTTGTCATTGGATATATGTATGAGCTGACTCATAATTTACTCGTTCCAATCACAGCGCATTTTATCATTGACTTTTTATTAGGTGTTTATTATCGACTGTTTATGAGGTGACAACACATGAATCAAGATCAGCACTTAATCGATAAAGAAGAATCATTAGACCCGCTAAATTTACCTCCTAGAAGTGAGGTGCATCAAAAAACATCAAAGAGTGAAAAAGGTGTGACGAAAAATCCTCTTTTCATTCATAAATTTATCATACATACCTTATTGATATTGTTCATTTTGTTAATTATCGGTATTCCTTTATACTATCTTTCATTTATTCCAAGTTAAGAAAAATTATTAGGAAAAATAAGTTTCAAGAGTTTTTAATTTCACGGACATGTTTTAGAATATATGATATGGTCAAAGATTTATACATGCCTATACAAGCAATTTTAGTGTAGTTAAAAACATATAATATATAGATGACAATTTTGGGGGTGGTTCACGTGAGACTTGAAAGAATAAGCGTTAACCAGTTTAAGATTTTTCTAACCTATGATGATTTAAAAGACAGAGGTTACTCTAGAGAGGATTTATGGAATAACCTTCCGAAGGCTAATCAGCTTTTTCAGGATATGTTGTATGAAGCATCAGAAGAACTAGAAATGGACTTAGATGGAATGTTAATGGTTCGTGTACACATGCTACAAGCACAAGGAATGATCATTGTGGTTACTCAGGATGAATCCACAAATGATGATGAATATATTGAATTAAAAGTGACGATGGATGAAAGCAAGGAATTAATGTTTGCTTTTGATTCATTCGAATCGATTATTCAAGTATCAAAAACGTTAAGAACAAAGCAGTCTTTAAAAACAACGATTTTTCAACTAGATGGTGATTACTTTATGATGATTTCCGGTGAATCACTATCCAGTGATGAACGTGATGATTTGATTTCGATTATGTCAGAGTTTGCTTCTCCAAGCACTGTGACTTCGCATATTTTACAAGAGTACGGTTCTGTAATCGTCAAAGACCGTGCAATTGAGGTCATGAACCAATATTTTAGTTAATTTTGAGGTGAATTCATTGAAAATTGCTGTTTTATATGGTGGGACATCAAAAGAAAGGGAAGTGTCTCTCTCAACAGGTCAAGGGATTATTGAGGCTTTGAGGCAACTAGGGCATGACGTTCTCGCAATTGATTTTAACCCATCTGAATTAATTAACTTGATTGAACAAATTAAAAGTGTAGATTTAGTATTTATTGGTTTACACGGGAAACAGGGTGAAGACGGTACAGTTCAAGGGATGTTAGATCTTTTAGAGGTTCCATATGTTGGCTCAGGAGTCCTATCCTCATCGCTAGCAATGGATAAAGCCAAGGCGAAACAAGTTTTCTCAATGCATGGTATACCAATTGCCAACAGTCAGACATACTATCATTATGAATCACTAAATGATATTTGTACTAAGATCAAGCGTGATTTTAACTTACCTTTTGTTATTAAGCCTAATCAAGAAGGCTCTACATTAGGTCTGACTGTTTTAGAGGAATGGGATCAATTAGAAGAAGCAGTTCAATTAGGTTTCGCGCATGATTCAGCCATAATCGTGGAAACCTTTATAACAGGGAGAGAGTTAACAGTGGCAGTCCTAGGGAACAAAGGTCAAGAGAAAGCTCTACCAATTATTGAAATTGTTCCAAAGAGTAAATACTACGATTACGAGTCAAAATATGCTGAAGGGGGGAGTGAACACATCGTCCCTGCAGAGATTGATCAGGATTTAACCAAACAAATACAGGATCAAGCAGTTTTAGCTCATCAAGCATTAGGGTGTGAAACTTACTCGAGGGTAGACTTTATCCTAAATAAAAAAGAAAGCCCAATCATTTTAGAGGTCAATACATTACCTGGAATGACACCGACGAGCCTTTATCCAGATGCGGCTGGAGCCATCAATATGACCTATGAAGACATGATTAATCAATTTATTCAATTAACTCTACAGAAATATAAACAATAAATAAAGAATTTTGATAAATTTAACTAGCAATTATATTGCATATTCTTTTTTAAGATGTATACTTATCATTGAAAGAAATAATACTTAAAGATTGTTCTATAGATAATAGGAGGTAAACGAATGGTAGCCGAAAAGCCAGCAGATTCTCAAAATGAACAACCAAACGATATTTTATCATCAACACAGTCAGTGATCCGTGAGGCTTTGGATAAGTTAGGTTATCCAGAAGAAGCGTATGAGCTGATGAAAGAACCTGTTCGAATGGTGACTGTTAGAATTCCAGTTCGAATGGACGATGGTAAAGTTAAAGTTTTTACCGGTTATCGTGCTCAGCATAATGATGCTGTTGGACCAACAAAAGGTGGGGTGCGCTTTCACCCTAATGTCAGTGAAACAGAAGTACGTGCGTTGTCAATCTGGATGACGCTTAAGTCTGGTATTGTTGATTTACCATATGGTGGAGGTAAAGGTGGTATTGTATGTGACCCACGAGAGATGTCTTTTCGTGAGCTAGAAGGTGTCAGCCGTGGATATGTTCGCGCATTGTCACAAGTTGTCGGTCCAACTAAAGATATTCCTGCACCAGACGTATTTACTAATTCACAAATTATGGCTTGGATGATGGACGAATACAGTCGAATTGACGAGTTCAACAGCCCAGGTTTTATTACTGGTAAACCAATTGTTCTTGGTGGTTCACATGGTAGGGAGTCTGCTACAGCAAAAGGTGTTACAATTTGTATTGAAGAAGCATGTAAGAAACGAGGAATTGATCTTAAAGGGGCTCGTGTAATTGTTCAGGGCTTCGGTAATGCAGGAAGTTTCCTAGCTAAATTTATGCATGATATGGGTGCAAAAGTGATCGCGATCTCAGATGCCGAGGGGGCGTTATATGATCCTGAAGGGCTAGATATCGAATATCTCCTCGATCGTCGCGATAGTTTTGGCACAGTCACTAATTTATTTGATGATACGATTACTAATGAAGAAATGTTGGAATTAGAAACGGACATTTTGGTTCCGGCTGCTATTGAAAACCAAATTACCAAAGATAATGCACACAATATCAAAGCAGAAATTGTTGTGGAAGCAGCAAATGGTCCTACTACGTTAGAAGCAACAAAAATCTTAACTGAACGTGATATACTGATTGTCCCAGATGTGTTAGCGTCAGCTGGTGGCGTTACGGTATCCTACTTTGAATGGGTACAAAATAATCAGGGGTATTATTGGAAGGAAGAAGAGGTACAAGAAAAACTACGTGAGGTACTTGTTAAGTCTTTCAATAATGTATATACAACCGCACAAAACCGTCAGATTGATATGCGTCTGGCAGCTTATATGGTCGGTGTTCGTAAGATGACAGAAGCGGCCAGATTTAGAGGTTGGATTTAATCTGAATAGTGTTTTCAAGTTGATTAATAAGAACAAATCTCCTATGATTATTTTGGTAGGGGATTTGTTTTTTTACGGCATTTTTTATATAGGTTTTGTTTCACATGAGTGATATGAAGTTCATTACTTTACAGGTTAGTCGGCTAGTTTCTAATTGACGTTCTGAGCTTCACAAGAAGACGTATCGTTCATGAGACTGCTTCTAATTAACGGTAATAGTTACCCGAGGTGGTGGAACGTTAATTAGATTGCGTCTAATTGACGGTGATGGCTTTACAAGGTGGTGGAACGTTAATTAGACCGATTCTCTCGGACATTTCACGCTTGAAACGGGGCTAAAACGGTCTTGAGACCACGTCTCTCGGACATTTTGCGCTTCAAAGGAAGTCAAAACGTCATTGAGACTCCTACTATCAAACGTTTTTACCGCACCTAATTGCTCATCATGTCATCAAACCCGATCACAGCCAAGTCAATAAACATTACCGATCAAGTGCGTTATAATAACTGAACTACTCTTATAGAAGAACGAGAAGGCTATTAACAATTCTAGACTATTGGACTTAAGGTGTTAGTATTCACTAAATACATATGTCATTTAACTTAGATTAAATATAAAAAGCAATAAATGATATGAAAACCATTAATTACATTAAATATTAGGGGTGTTAGAGATGCAAACGGAAGAAGTCATCATCATAGGAGCTGGTCCTTGTGGGTTATCAGCCGCCCTTGAACTTAAAAGGCAAGGAGTAGATCCATTATTAATTGAGAAGGGGAATGTTGCGAACTCTATATATCATTATCCAACTCATCAAACGTTTTTTAGTACAAGCGAGAAATTAGAAGTTGGTCATATACCGTTTATTTCAGAAAGACAAAAACCGGTGAGAAATGAAGCGCTAACTTATTATCGTACTGTTGCACAAAGAGAGAATTTGCGAATAAATACTTATGAAAAAGTTGAAAAGGTTCATAAAGTTGATAGTGGCTATATCATTCAATCCGAAGTTAAAAACGGTCAGAAAAAAGAATATCAAGCACCTTATCTTATAATTGCTACTGGCTATTATGATCACCCAAACAAACTTAATGTGAAAGGTGAATCACTACCCCATGTTTACCATTATTTCAAAGAAGCTCACCCTTATTATAATCAAAAGGTCGTTGTAATTGGAGGGAAAAATTCAGCAGTTGATGCTACACTTGAGCTTGAGAAAGCAGGGGCCCATGTTACTGTTTTATACCGTGGTAAGGATTATTCACCAAGTGTAAAACCATGGATTTTACCTTTATTCGATTCCCTCATACGCCATGAGAAAGTCGACATGGAGTTCAATGCAGACATTAGGGAAATTACAGAAGATCGTGTTCATTATCAGGTTGACGGTGAATTAAGAAGTGTTGAAGCAGACTTTGTCTTCGCGATGATCGGTTACCATCCTGACCAAGGTTTCTTAACTGACTTAGGAATCGACATTGATAATGAGACGGGAAGACCACACTTTAATGAGCAAACTATGGAGACTAATGTGGATGATATTTATATAGCAGGAGTCATAGCCGCAGGTTATAATAATAATGAGATCTTTATAGAAAACGGTCGTTACCACGGCGAGCTAATTGCAAAAGACATTCTACAAAAACGAAATGGTCGGTGAATATAATGAGCAAAGTCGTATTAATCACTACAGGTGGTACGATTGCAAGCAAGCCGAAAGAACCCAGTGGAAAACTTTCATCCGGTGAAATGACTGGTGAAGAGTTAGCTGCTAATTGTGATCTACCAAAAGATATTGAGGTTGTTATTGATTCAGCATTCCAGAAGCCAAGTATTCATCTAGATTCTCAGGATTGGATAAAGTTAAAAAATAAAATCGAGCACCACTTTAAAGATGAATCAGTGAGTGGAGTTGTGGTCACACATGGAACAGATACCATTGAGGAAACTGCTTATTTCTTAGATCTGACTGTCCAAGATGATCGCCCGGTTGTTATAACGGGATCGCAGCGTTCAATTACAGATTTAGGTAGTGACGTCTATATTAATTTAAGACACGCAATCTATTCTGCTTGTAGCCCAGATTTAATTGGTGCTGGGGCCGTTGTCGTTTTTAATGAGAGAATCTTTGCAGCTAAGTATGTAAAGAAAGAACATGCAAGTAATATCCAAGGATTTAACTCTTTCGGGTTTGGTTACTTAGGTATTATTGATAATGACTTAGTGGAAATTTACCAAAAACCGTTAAAACGCGAAGTCTACACAATTAACCATCAACTTCCGCGTGTGGATATAATTAAGTGTTATACGGATGGAGATGGTGTCTTACTTCAAGGCTTAGTCCAGGCCGGGGCTAAAGGGATTATTTTAGAAGGTGTTGGTAGAGGTCAAGTACCACCTAAAATGATGCCGGCAATAAGAGAGTGTTTGAATCAAAATATAGTGGTTGTGATTACTACCGCTTCAGAAGAAGGCGCTGTTTATCCAACGTATGATTATGAAGGAAGTGCTTATCAGCTCATCCAAGAAGGAGTCGTGCTAGGTAGTGATTATGACAGTAAAAAGGCAAGAGTTAAATTGGCTGTACAACTAGCAGCCGGTACTGATAACTTTCATTTTTAGCATAACTAAGGTCGATAGAATAAGATATCGACCTTAGTTTTTTTATTTTAGAAGAATATTACGTCCAAAGATACAAAAAATAAGCATCAAGATTAGACAGAATGAGGAGGATTAAACATTGAGCAGGAAACCTGTTTTGGCAAAACTATTACTACTTATGGTATTAAGTGTTGGAATGACGACATTTGTCCCCGAACATCAAGTAGAAGGATTTAGTGAACAAGTCATTCAAAAAGGGGCAACAGGTGACGATGTCATTGAGTTACAAGCTAGACTTCAATATATCGGTTTTTATAACGGAAAAATTGATGGTGTTTTTGGTTGGGAAACCTACTGGGCTGTTATTAACTTTCAAGAGGAGTTTGACTTGGAGTTAGTTGATGGTTTAGTAGGGGAAAAGACAAAAGATATGTTATTACGTGCAACAGAATTTGATAAAGAATGGGTACACGAACAGATTCGAAGTGGCAAGGATTTTACACATTACGGAGGGCAAGAGCCATATGCTCCTCGAGACCAAAAGGAAGGGGATAAAGGGGAGCAGCCACCTGAAGGACAAGCAGAACAACCACAGGAAGGTCAACCTGATGGTGAACAACAGCCACAAGAAGGCGAACAACCTCAAGAAGGAGAAGGAACCCCCGAAGAACAGCCAGATCAAGGTGCACAACAAGCACCTGAAGATGAAGAGGCAGTTCCGGAAGAGGCACCACAAGAAGAAGCACCTGAAGAAGAAGGAGCTCCTGGGGAGTCAGCTGTTAATGTACCAGGAGGTTTCTCACAGAATGATATCGAGCTAATGGCAAAAGCAGTTTATGCTGAAGGGCGTGGTGAGCCTTATAACGGACAGGTGGCCATTGCAGCAGTTATTTTGAATCGTTTGGAAAGCGACGAATTTCCAGACTCTATTTCAGGCATCATCTATGAACCATTAGCATTTGAGGCAGTTGATGATGGACAAATTAACTTAGAGCCTGATGAACAATCTAGAGAGGCTGTTATGGATGCCATAAATGGTTGGGATCCTTCGGGTGATGCGATTTATTATTTCAACCCTGATACAGCAACCTCTGATTGGATTTGGTCACGTCCACAAATTAAACGTATTGGTAAGCATATTTTTATGAAATAAAAGGAGTGAACTAAATGAGTGGAGCACTAAGGTGGATTATTTATGTTGTTCTCTTGATTGGTGTTATTGGTGCTGTTATTTGGGGTTATCAAGAACAACAAGAGAAAAATGCTGTATTAATAAAGGCTGAAAACAACTACCAACGCGCTTTCCACGACTTGAGTTATCGCGTTGATTTATTAAATGAAAAGATAGATACCGTATTAGCTATGAACACACCAGATAGACTCTCACCTCAAATGACTGATATTTGGAAAATTACATCTGAAGCACAGGCAGATGTCGCACAATTACCTTTAACCTTATTGCCTTTCAATAAAACGGAAGAGTTTCTAAGTAATATTGGTGATTTTGCCTATGAAGTTGCAATCCGAGGTCTAGATGATGATCCTTTAGATGATGAAGAGATGGAAGTGTTACGAGAATTAAGTGAGCAATCTGACGAAGTTAGAAGTGACTTACGATCAGTTCAACACCAAGTATTAAATGATGGTCTAAGATGGATGGATGTTGAAGTTGAACTGGCGACTAACGAACCAAGAGATAACTCAATTATAGATGGAATGCAAACGATAGAGAAAAATGCGGAAAGCTATGATGTATTTAATGAAACTGCTGGACTAACAGTTACTCCTGATGAACAAGATGAAATTCAATTAGAAGGTGAAGATCACACGGAAGAAGAGGTTAGTCAAAAGATTAGAGAGTTTTTTGAGCTTGATGATAATGTTGAGCTAACGATCACAGAGACGGGTGAAGGGGCAGATTTACCTATGTTTAACGTCTCTTTTGATACAGAGGAGTTGCATGGCTATGCAGAGGTTACCAAACAAGGTGGTCATGTGTTGTCATATTTATTAAGTCGAGACTTAGAAGAAAATGAAATTGGCTTACATGAAGGAATGAATCAAGCTCAAGAGCTCCTTGATGACCTTGATTTTGATGATCTAGATGTTGTCGAAAGTATCCAATATGATAAAGTGGGCGTATATGAATTTGTACACAAGGAAGATGATATTTTATACTACCCGGACGGCATTCAAGTTAAAGTTGCGTTGGATACCGGAGAAATCATTGGGTTAACCGCTAGAGACTATGTATTGAACCAAGAAACGCGAACAGATCTAGATTTTGAAGCATCCTTAACACCAGAAGAAGCTAAAGAGGAAGTAAATCCGAACCTAGAAATTTATGAAGAACGATTAACGGTTATAGAGAATGATTTAGGAGAAGAGGTACTTACTTATGAAATCATAGGTACAATCGACTCAACAACTTACCGAGTTTTCATCAATGCAGATACTGGCTTTGAAGAAAGAGTTGAACGCTTAAAACAAAGCGAAGAAGTTTATAGTTAACACAAATAACTAAGGAAAAGACAAAGTTTGTCTTTTCCTTTTTATACTTTTTTGTCATAATAAGATTAACTCGGGTAAAAGGGGAAGTGAGTATGTTTTCAGTTGGTATGAAGCTAACCATTGAAACATTTATAGACAATGAAGTCAAAGAGACGTTCCAAGCAACTATTGTTGACTTAACTAAAAAGAAAATATTTATGGATTTTCCAATTAATCAAGACACGGGGAGAACAGGATATTTCTTAGAAGGATCACAAATTAGAGTCTCATTTATTAGTAAAGGAGTAGTCTACAGGTTTCAAACGGAAATAAAAGGTCGTAAAAAGCTGACGATTCCTGTATTAGAAATTCCATATCCGAAAAAAGATGAATTGATTAAAATCCAACGCAGAAAATTTGTAAGAATTGATAAATCACTTGATATTGCTATTTATTCATTAGAACGCGATATAGAACCACTAATCTCTCGAACAATTGACATCAGTGGTGGAGGTGTAGCTGTTCGAGCTGATACTTGTCAATTTGAACAGGGAGAAGAGCTGGATATTATGATTGTTCTTCCAGTTGAAATTAACCATTATGCTTACCTCTCCATGAAAGGTGAGGTTATAAGTTATACGGTGATTGATGGCCTTGAAACTACATATAAATTATCTATTAAATTCAAATCAATTAAAGAGGAGACGCAAGAGAAGATTATAAAATATTGTTTTGACGAACAATTAGAAAGAAGAAGGAAGCTTAGAGTATCAAAATAGGAATACAGTCATAAACAGAATTTTTAGGAGGATTAAGATGAAAGTAGCAATCGATGGACCAGCAGCCGCAGGTAAAAGTACTGTTGCTAAAAAAATTGCTAAACAACTAAATTATTTATATATTGATACAGGCGCTATGTACCGGGCTTTAACCCTGGCCGCCTTAAGAGAAAATATTGACTTGGAAAACGAAGAAGACCTCGCTAAGTTATCACAAAATGTTGTGATTTCGTTCCGCCATAAAGAGGACGGTCAAGAAGTATTGTTAAATGACGAAAATGTATCAAAAGCCATTAGAGAAGACGATGTAACTAATAATGTGTCCATTGTAGCCAAACATAAGAAAGTTAGAGAGAAAATGGTACAAATGCAAAGAGAGCTTGCAGATGAGGCAAATGTCGTAGTTGACGGACGTGATATTGGAACCTATGTCTTACCTGAAGCAGAGGTTAAAATATTTTTAGTTGCTTCTGTAACTGAACGGGCTGAAAGACGTCATAAAGAAAACCTTGATCAAGGTATGGATTCTAACCTCGAACAATTAAAACAGGAAATTGAACGGCGTGATAAAATTGATTCTGAGCGAGAAATGGCACCATTAACCAAAGCTCAAGATGCAATTGAAATTGATACGACTTCTTTAACAATTGATAAGGTAGTAGATAAAATTTTGACGATCATTAAACGTCAAACTAATGCTAAAGGAGTTTAAGAATATGGTCTATAAAATTGCAAAATACACTGTCTTAATAGTATGTAAATTACTCTTTCGTATTAAAGTTATCGGTAAAGAAAATCTACCTAAAAATGGACCGGTAATTGTTTGCTCGAATCATATTTCTAATTTTGATCCACCCGTAGTCGGTATTACTTGTCCTCGAGATATTAGTTTTATGGCTAAGGAAGAATTGTTCGAAAAAAAATTCATTGGATTATTACTCCGAAACTTAAATGCGTTTCCAGTTAAACGTGGTATGCGCGATAGAAATGCGTTACGCAATGGCTTAAAACAATTGGAAGAGGGTCATACATTAGGGTTATTCCCTGAAGGTACTCGCAGCAAGGACGGTCAATTAAAACAAGGATTGGCTGGAGCAGGATTCTTCGCAATGAGATCAGATGCAAAGGTGATTCCATGTGCAATCATTGGACCTTATCAATATTTTAAACCATTAACTGTAGTATACGGTAAACCAATAGAATTTAAATCTCTAGAAGGTGAGAAGCCATCAGCCCAAGTAGTTACTGATGAAATTATGGAGAATATACAGTCTTTATTAGATGAATATCAAAAATGATGTTATGATTTAATTATTATTAACTACATAAATAATTAAGATCTGACATGAGGAAGAAGGAGGAGTCATGATGAGTGAAGGTCATGAAAATATGAATGAAAAGGTTATAAATGTAGGGGATGAAGTTCAAGCTACGGTTGTTAAACTAGAAGAAAAACAAGTAGTTGTTGATATAGGTGGTAAGTATGATGGTATTATCCCTATCTCAGAACTTTCTCATCTACATGTAGATCATACCAGTGAGGTTCTATCTGAAGGTGATGTATTTAATGCGATCGTTATCAAAGTAGAAGAGGAAGCCATTATCCTATCTAAAAAAGCAAAAGACCAACAACTTGCATGGGATGACCTATTAGAAAAATATGAAAAGGAAGAAACCATTGAAGCTGAAGTAACGGAAGTTGTCGATGCAGGACTAATTGTAAATGTAGGCGTTCGTGGATTTATTCCGGCATCACACGTTGAAACCTATTATGTTGATGATTTAAGTAACTACAAAGGTAAAACACTTTCAGTAAAAATTATTGAAATAGATCAAGAACGTAACCGTGTCATCCTTTCACATCGAGCCGTTACCGAATTAGAGCAGGAAAAAAGAAGGCAACAGGTTATTCAACAAATTGAGCCAGGAGATATCGTTGAAGGGGTAGTTCAAAGAATTGCCTCATTCGGTGTTTTTGTTGATTTAGGAGGACTAGATGGGTTAATCCATATTTCTCAACTATCGCACGACCATGTTGATAAAGCTGAGGATGTTGTTGAGGTTGGACAGCAGGTTAAAGTTAAAGTGATTACAGTCGACCGTGATACAGAACGCATTGGGTTGTCTATAAAAGAAATGCAACCTGGACCTTGGGCTGGTATTAAGGATAAAGTTCAAGTTGGTTCAATTGTGGAAGGTACGGTTAAGAGGCTTGTTAATTTTGGTGCATTTGTTGAAGTACAACCACAAGTAGAAGGTTTAGTGCACGTATCTGAAATATCCAAAGAACATATTGGCTCACCTCAAGAAGTGTTGAAAGTCGGCCAAAAAGTACAAGTTAAAGTGCTAGATGTGAATGAAAAGGAAAAACGAATTTCACTAAGTATTAAAGAAGTTGAAGAAGCTAAAGAGCATGCGGAAGTTGAAAAATATCAAAAAGATGATGATCATTCTTTCCAATTAGGAGACTTAATCGGTGACCAATTGAAAGATTTTAACAAATAAAATAACTAAACGCTTTTTCAAGGTTGGCTATTGCACAAAAGATGGAGAATGTTCATTAACACTCAGACGTTCTTGGTCTCTCAATGACGTTTTGACCTCGTGTGAAGTCCAAAACGTAAGCGAGACGCTCTCTCGATGACATTTCACCACTGGTTGAAGCGCAAAACGTAAGCGAGGCGCCCTTTCGATGACGTTTCACCACCGTTTGAAGCGCAAAACGTAAGTGAGACGCTCTTTCGATGACGTTTCACCACCGTTTGAAGCGCAAAACGTCATTGAGAAACACTGACCAACAACAAAAAGTTAATGAACATCATATTGCTTTTGTGCAATAAACACTTTGCTGTTTAGAATATAGGCCAATAAAAATTTTGGGTGGCTTTTGGCCACTCTTTTCTTCTTCTATATCATGAAACGTTGGTTATAATAATGGACAATAGCAAGACATAAAGGAATGAGAAGAATGAGAAAATCAGTAGTCGCGATTGTCGGTAGACCGAACGTAGGAAAATCAACTATTTTTAATCGTTTAGTTGGTGAAAGAATTTCCATTGTGGAAGATGTCCCAGGAGTCACGCGTGATCGTATTTATGCAGAAGCAGAATGGTTAAATACATCATTTAATGTCATTGATACAGGTGGGATTGATTTAAGTGATGAACCACTTATTGTGCAAATAAGAGAGCAAGCAGAAATTGCCATCAATGAGGCAGATGTAATTATCTTTTTAGTCAATGGACGTGAAGGGATTACTGCTTCAGATGAAGAAGTAGCTAAGATGCTTTTTAAATCAAATAAACCTGTTGTATTAGCTGTTAATAAAATTGATAACTATGAGATGCAAGATTTACTCTACGAATATTATTCACTCGGGCTTGGACAGCCATTTCCTGTTTCAGGAACACATGGTTTAGGTTTAGGGGACGTATTAGATGAAGTGGTCAAGCACTTCCCAACAGAAATTGAACAGGAAGAAGATGAAGATCGCATATATTTTTCATTAATCGGACGTCCTAACGTGGGTAAGTCATCTTTAGTTAACGCTTTACTTGGCGAGGACCGTGTCATTGTTAGTAATATAGCTGGTACTACTAAGGATGCGATCGATACATCATTTACAAGAGAAGATCGAGATTTTACCATCATTGATACTGCTGGGATGCGTAAGCGTGGGAAAGTTTATGAATCAACAGAGAAATATAGTGTGTTACGCGCGTTAAAGGCCATTGAACGGTCTGATGTTGTATTAGTAGTCATTGATGCTGATACAGGAATTATTGAACAGGATAAAAGGATTGCTGGCCATGCTCATGAAGCAGGAAAAGCAATAGTTATTGTGGTTAACAAGTGGGATACGGTTGATCGTGAACAAGACACGATGAAGAAGTTTGAAGAAGAAATTCGTAAACAGTTTCAATACCTGTCTTATGCTCCGGTTGTATTCTTATCAGCTAAAACAACGAAAAGAATACACACATTATTACCGAAAGTGATCGAAGCTAGTGAGAACCATTCTAAAAGAGTGAAGACTAATTTATTAAATGAAGTTATTGAAGATTCACTGGCGATCAATCCAACTCCGTCAATTAAAGGGCAGAAGCTGAAAATCTTATATACAACACAAGTCGCAACTAAGCCACCAACGTTTGTGGTGTTTGTTAATGATCCTTCACTGATGCATTTTACTTATGAGCGCTTTTTAGAAAACCGTATTCGTGAAGCATTTGGTTTTGAAGGGACACCGATTAAAATTTATGCTAGACAAAGATCTTAAAGTGGGGGTGGCAAGTGTGAGAACAATAGCTATTTTAGGTGCAGGTAGTTGGGGAACGGCTTTATCCACTGTATTAGCCGATAATAACCATCGAGTGAAGCTATGGTCACACAGAGAGGAACAAGTTAATCAGATAAATCAGGATAAGGAAAATAAACAGTATCTACCCGGTGTAAAACTAGATGAACAAATTGTAGCTTGCCATCAATTGGAAAAAGCCGTTAAAGATGCCGATGCTGTTTTATTTGTTGTGCCAACGAAGGCGATTAGAGACGTATGTCAACAAGTAAAACCATTTTTAAATGACGATCAATTAATTATTCATGCATCCAAAGGAATTGAGCCTGAGACCAATAAACGGATTTCAGAAATGATGACAGAGGAATTGGGCGAATCATTTGGACAGAAGATTGTTGTTCTATCAGGGCCAAGTCACGCAGAAGAAGTTGGTGAAAGACAACCGACAACGGTGACGGCTTCATCGCTTCAAATTGATCAGGCAGAAAAAACACAGGACTTATTTATGAATGAGAATTTTCGCGTTTATACAAACGAAGATCTAGTTGGTGTTGAAATCGGTGGAGCGTTAAAGAACATTATTGCATTAGGAGCAGGGATCTCCGATGGTTTGGGTTATGGAGATAATGCTAAAGCCGCCTTAATTACAAGAGGTTTAGCAGAAATTGCGAGGTTAGGCAGTGAACTTGAGGCTAATCCATTAACATTTGCTGGTTTAACGGGAGTTGGAGATCTCATTGTTACTTGTACAAGTCAACATAGTCGAAATTGGCGAGCAGGTAATATGTTAGGTAAAGGTTACGTACTACAAGACGTTTTAGATCAAATGGGTATGGTTGTAGAAGGCGTTCGTACTACGAAAGCTGCCTATCAGCTTTCCGAAAAGTTAGGTGTTGATATGCCAATTACTAATGGACTATATGAGTTATTAGTACACGAAAAAGATCCAAAGCAGGTAGTTGATCAGTTAATGAACCGTGGAAAAACACAGGAAGTGGAAAATTAATCACTAATTAAATATGTGATGGGCCTCTAGATTTCTTCAAGCATTGAACACCTTCTTTCTGTTTGCATATATTATTACGAATGCATTCAGTGAAGGAGGTTTCTGCATGAACCAAGACTTTCAACAGTCAATTTTTGAACACTTAAATAAAAAGGCCAATATTTCACCGGAAGAAATCATGCAAGTAGCACAATCAATGCAAAATGCAGACTTTTCGGATGAACAAACTGTAAGAGGTTTAGTTCGTCGACTAGCAAAAATGGCTAATAGACCAATGAGTCAGCAGAAGGAAGATCATTTAGTAGACTTAATTGTGAAGAAAAACCACTCAATAGATTATTCAACACTACAACAGATTTTCAAAAAATAGTTACTTTTTGGGCAAGAGGACTTGGCGTAGCTATGGTAAACTTCATATGATGGAATGTAATAGAATATTGAGCTACTTGTGAGGAGTTAGTCAAAAGAGGTGTACGCCCCTACACCTCTTTTTAAATGTGTAGACAGGCTCTATTTTTAGTTATTTTTTTAATTCATGTTATAATCTGAACGAACAAGCCTTAGGAAAGAGAGGACGTAAGTTATGTCAGAACCAATGTTAAGGATGTACATATCTTTTGCGGGCATGATTTTATTATTTTTAGCAACTGGGTTAATCTTATTGGCCAGACACAAATTAACCGGAATTATTAGTGGTATTGTTACTGCATTAGCTTACATTTGTATGCTTGTCGGAGGCTTTATCATATTCTTCATTGTATTTAGTGGGCCAACACCGGCATAAAGAGAGGGATGACTATGAAGCTTAAAATCGTGACAATTATATTGTCTACCTTGCTATTATCAGCCTGCTTGTATCCGAACGAGCAACGGACTGAAAATCAAGCAACAAATGAAGAACAGTTAAATCGGGTTCAAGATGCCGTTCATGAATACCAAGAGCTCCATAATGGACTATTACCCATTCAAACAAGAGATCAAGAGACTCCGTTATTGATTAAATACCCAGTAAATTTTAACTTATTAAAAGAAGAAAATTTATTAGGTGAAACCCCTGGAAATGCTTTTGAACAGGGTGGCGTTTATTCCTATGTGATCGTTGACCCCGAGGATGAAGCTATTGTAAAAGTCGCAGATACAAGAATCTCACAAAAGCTAAGATCTGTTAATTATGAAATAAATATGTATCGTAGTAAAAATGGACATCCTCCATATGGTGAATCAGTCGGGGATGGGTATTTTAAACTAAATGAAGATAGAATAAATATGAATGTTGAACCTGTTGTGACTAGTCCGTATACTAATCAAGAGCTGGATATTATAATGTCCAGATCAGGTGAGGCAGTGGTCGATTATCGCCCCGAAGTATATCAATTACTTGAAAGAGAAGGTATAGATTCATATGAGGGTGATTTACGTTATTTACTGTTAGATTATTACCCTATTGTACCAGCATATTCCCCGAAGATGATCCTTGAAAATGATCAGATTGAATTAACATCTGAAATAGATGATGACTAAATATGAGGATGATTGAATAGAGATTCTATTATAAGCTGAATAGAATCTCTATTTTTTTATGAATTAAGTCATATTTGATTAGGACAACGACATAAATTAGTAGTGCCAAATCATAACAAGTGGTCGATAATGGATCAGGTCGGAGGGATAAAATGGAAAAGTTTGACGTGTTTCATGACATATCTAGACGGACGAACGGAGACATTTATTTAGGTGTCGTAGGAGCAGTACGTACTGGTAAATCAACATTTATTAAACGGTTTATGGATTTAGTTGTTTTACCGAATATGGCAGATGAACAAGAGAGGGAACGCGCAAAAGATGAATTGCCTCAAAGTGCTGCTGGAAGAACAATTATGACTACTGAGCCTAAGTTCATTCCAAATCATGCTGTTGAGTTAACAGTAGATGATGGATTAGATGTAAAAGTTCGTCTGGTAGATTGTGTCGGGTATACGGTTGATGGAGCTCAAGGTTTTGAAGATGAAAATGGACCTAGAATGATTCATACTCCATGGTATGAAGAAGCGATCCCATTTCATGACGCAGCAGAAATGGGGACACGAAAAGTCATTCAAGAACACTCAACCATAGGTGTTGTTGTTACGACTGATGGTTCTTTTGGTGACATACCAAGAGAAGATTATGTAGAAGCTGAAAGACAGGTTGTTGAAGAATTAAAAGATGTAGGCAAACCATTCATCATGGTACTCAACTCTAGTCAACCTCATCATTTTGAAACAAGCTCTTTAAGAGAAGAGCTGGCAGAAGAGTATGATATACCTGTACTACCAGTATCTGTAGAAAATTTACAAGAAGACGATGTTCAAAATATCCTAAGAGAAGCACTTTATGAGTTCCCAGTTCTAGAAGTTAATGTTAACCTACCTAGCTGGGTTATGTCTCTGAAAGAAGATCATTGGCTTCGCAAACAATTCCAAGAAGCCATCCAAGACACGGTACAGAACATTAAACGGTTACGAGACGTTGACCGAGTCGTAGGTGAATTTTATGATTATGACTTCATCACAGAAGCAAGAATGGCAGGTATGGAAATGGGAGAAGGAGTAGCAGAGATTGATCTGTACGCTTCTGATGAGTTGTACGATCAAATTCTAAACGAAATTGTCGGTGTTGAAATAAGAGGCAAGGACCACTTGTTAGAATTATTACAAGATTACACCGATGCTAAAAGAGAGTATGACCAAGTGTCTGATGCTTTAGCTATGGTTAAACAAACAGGCTACGGAATTGCAAGCCCGTCTCTTGAGGACATGAGATTAGAAGAGCCTGAAATCATTAGGCAAGGTTCTAGATTTGGTGTAAGACTGAAGGCTGTTGCTCCATCTATCCATATGATTAAAGTTGAAGTTGAGTCAGAGTTTGCACCAATCATAGGTACAGAGAAGCAAAGTGAAGAGTTAGTTCGTTATTTAATGCAAGACTTTGAGGAGGACCCTTTATCTATTTGGAAGTCTGATATATTTGGTCGTTCGTTAAGCTCCATTGTAAGGGAAGGTATTCATGCCAAACTAACATTAATGCCTGAACATGCAAGATACAAACTAAAGGATACCTTAGAAAGAATTATAAACGAAGGCAGTGGAGGATTAATAGCCATAATCTTATAACAATTATCAAACAAGTGATACACATGGTGTCACTTGTTTTTTTTATTGTTTTAATCAAACATCCCATTGTAATCTCGTTATTAATAGAGCCTAAATTTAGGTTAATTATGAGACAAAATACCCAAAAATATGATAAAAACACTGATTTCATGCATTTTCGTGTTGAAAGACGATATAGCATATGATAATATGCAAATACAATAGCTAGAAAAAACTGCTATCCCTACATATGGCAAGGCTTCAAAAATTTAAAGTTAATAAAAATTGCTTTATACGTATTTTTGTTTAGAATTTGGTAACAATGGTACCAATTCATTTAAAATTTTGATAAGTTTAAAATTGTCTTAAAAATCTTAATAAAACTTTTAACCATTTTGATGGTAAAAGTTTATTGATAATTTTAAGAAGCTTAGCCTTCTTAAATTTTAATCATCAAACTCTTTGGGAGGAGGTGAGACGTATGAATAAGACAGACCTAATCAATGCAGTAGCAGAAAATGCTGATCTTTCCAAAAAGGATGCATCTAAAGCAGTTGATTCTGTATTTGAAGCAATTACAGATTCATTAACTAAATCTGAAAAGGTACAATTAATTGGTTTCGGTAACTTTGAGGTTCGTGAACGTTCTGCACGTAAAGGACGCAACCCACAAACTGGAAAAGAAATTGACATTCCAGCAAGTAAAGTACCTGCGTTTAAACCAGGTAAAGCCCTTAAGGATGCTGTTAAGTAAGTCATACATAGGGCAAAAAAAGAGGGGGATTCCCCTCTTTTTTTAATTTGTTATTCAATACATTAGATAAAAGGCTTTGAACGTGCTAAAATACTACGAGGGACGTATAACAAAATTTGTTGCTTAGATAAGTTTAGGTGATCAATATGAATTCAAAATCCGATAAATTGTTAGAGTTAAAGTCAGAATTTCTTAATAAGTATAAGCATGAGTATATTAAGTCTTCTTTCTATGATGATGAAATCTTAGCCAAACAAATCTACTTAATCACTCAAATGATGAAAGAAGTTAGAACAGAACACAGAGAACTCATTACTGATGCATTAATTAATATGCAAATTTCATTAAATATACATGATGAAGTGGATCAATTCTTTAGTGATGATGATTCCCATCAATCTTTAGAGAATAATCAAATAAAAGTTCTCATGGGAGATTATCACAGCTCTTTGTTTTATAAATTGTTATCTAAATATCGTAAAACCGAGGCTTTATATCATTTTTTAGGTTATATTAAAATTATTAATGAACATAAAGTTGACTTATTACATAGAAATCGTTCTAAGATTGAGTATCTGGATAAACTTGAGTTAATTTATAGTGGTTTATTTAATGGCATCGCTAGCTACTTTAATGTGAAAGATTATCATAGTAATTGGCTTCCTCTGATTCAATATGAATTAATTTATCAAAATCCGGAATTACCCTGGATTAAGAACTTATTAGAAAATGGAGATCAAGATACGTATGATTACTTTCAACAAAGGAAAGAGTTATTACAAACCAAAACAATTTATCAACAATATTAAAGATAAGGGTAGGAGCAGTCATGGATCCGAAAGTAAAATCAGAAAAGGTACATAACGTTTTTGAAAAAATTTCACATAGATATGATCGGATGAATTCAATCATTTCGTTCCAAAGACATAAATCTTGGAGAAAATCTGTTATGAAAATAATGGATGTTAAAAAAGGGGCAGCATGTCTAGACGTTTGTTGTGGCACTGGTGATTGGACGATATCCTTAGCAGAAGCTACAGGTGAAGATGGCTCAGTTGTTGGATTAGACTTTAGTGAGAATATGCTAGCAGTTGGTCGGGAAAAACAACAAGGACATGGTATTGACCATATTAATTTTATCCATGGTGATGCCATGTCCCTACCATTTGAAGACAATTCATTTGATTATGTAACGATTGGATTTGGATTACGCAATGTCCCCGATTATATGCAAGTACTCAATGAAATGTATCGAGTGGTGAAAAAAGGTGGGAAGGTAGTCTGTTTAGAAACATCACAACCAACCTTACCTGTTTACAAACAGTTTTATTTTTTCTATTTTAAAAATGTCATGCCTCTGTTTGGAAAAGTCTTTGCCAAAAGTTATGATGAATATGCTTGGCTTCACGAATCTACTAAGAATTTCCCAAACAAAGAGAAGTTGAAGCAGATGTTTGAAGAAGCTGGTTTTGAAGAAGTACTGATTAAAAGTTTTGCGCTGGGTGCTGCGGCAATGCACCTAGGTATTAAGTAATCCATTAATCAAAAAGGTGAATTCGATGAAGTTGGCTACAACGATAAGGTTTATGAATGATGATATTAACGAAATTGAAAATCGAATGAAAGAAATTACCGGGGCTGAGCATGAAATTATTTCAGATGCTTCTAACCATTTAATTGAAGCAGGAGGAAAAAGAATTCGCCCTATTTTTGTTTTGCTTTCTTCTCATTTTGGACAAGCTGATACAAGTCAGATTATTAATGTTGCTGTGTCGTTGGAATTAATCCATATGGCTTCTTTAGTTCATGATGATGTGATTGATTTTGCTGATACAAGAAGAGGGAATCAAACAGTTAATAACAAATGGGATAATTTGACGGCTATGTATATGGGTGATTTCCTCTTTGCTCGAACATTAGAGTTAGTCAAAGGAAAGAATGAGGAAGAAATCCACCAGGTCCTTTCTGAAACGATTCATCAAGTGTGTATTGGTGAGATCGAACAAATGAGAGATCAGTTTCAAGTTGATCAAAGTATTTTTAACTATTTCAAAAGAATTAAAAGAAAAACAGCACTGTTAATCGCAACAAGCACTCGATTAGGGGCTATAGCGGCTAATGCTGACCAAGAGGTTATTAATCGATTAGCGCGTTATGGTTATTACATAGGGATGTCTTACCAAATCATTGATGATATTTTAGACTTCACATCAACCGAAGAAGAGCTAGGGAAGCCGGCTGGAAGTGATTTGTTAAATGGTAATTTAACCTTGCCTACGATATTAGCTTTTGAAGATTCAAGTATTTACCAAAGGGTAAGTCGCTTTTTTGCCAACCCTAACCAAACAGAAGAGGTTGAACAAGTTATCTCAGATATTAAACATTCTGATGCCATAGAAGAGGCCTTTCAATATAGTCAGACCTATTTACGTAAGGCGTTGGATCAATTGGATGGTCTTCCAAACACAAAATCAAAACGGACCTTACAAAAAATTGCTGCGTATTTAGGAAAGAGAAAATTTTAAATTGTTTTTTTTAGCAAAATTTGATAAACTTTTTACGGTTTGTATTGAAAATTCTTAAAGAGGTGAATTGAAATGGAACAAACGTTTATTATGGTTAAACCAGACGGTGTGCAAAGAAACTTAGTAGGCGACATCGTGACTCGTTTTGAACAAAAAGGATTTAAATTAAAGGCAGCTAAGTTAATGCAAATTTCTAACGAATTAGCTGAGGAGCATTATGGTGAGCATAAGGACAAGCCATTTTTTGGTGAGTTAACTGGCTTTATTACTTCTGGACCTGTATTCGCAATGGTTTGGGAGGGTGAAAATGTTATTGCTACTGCACGTAAAATGATGGGTGCAACCAACCCAGCTGAGTCTGATATCGGGACTATTCGTGGAGACTTTGGCTTAACAGTAGGTAAAAACGTTATTCATGGTTCTGATTCACCAGAATCCGCTGAGCGTGAAATTGGCCTATTTTTTAATGAAAGTGATTTAATTGATTATAAAAAAGATGCTGATCAGTGGATTTATTAAGAGTGTGAAACGACAAACCTTGTGTACATAGGTGCACAAGGTTTTTTTATATGGCGAATACAGTGACAATGGATGGCATAGTTCTACTTTTTTTAATATAATGGTAGGTATTAAAGAGAAACGGGAGAGAACACCTATGAAGGACGATTACATAGAGTTTATTGAAAGAGTTAAGCACGAGACAGGGATTGATTTAGCTTTATACAAGGAAAAGCAAATGAAAAGAAGGTTAACGACTTTAAGAGAAAAACGAGGGTATGATAACTTTTCATCTTACTTTCATGCACTTAAGGACGATAGTCAATTATTTCATGAATTTTTAGACCGAATGACGATTAATGTTTCGGAGTTTTATCGTAACTATAAGCGATGGGAGACTTTTGAGAAATCGATTCTACCTGAACTTATTAAGGGGAAAGATAGGCTGAAAATATGGAGTGCAGCCTGTTCAACTGGTGAGGAGCCGTATACAATAGCCATGATTTTGAGTGATTATATGCCACTTGATATGATCACTGTTCATGCAACAGATATAGATGAAAATGCTTTAAGTAGAGCTCAAAAAGGCCGTTACCCGGAAAGGTCATTAAAAGAGGTCCCAAGTAAGAAAAGAGCGAAGTTTTTTGAGAAGGATGGTGCTTTGTATCGTCTCTCGGATCAGATCAAACAAAGTGTTGAGTTTAAAAAGCAAAATTTATTGGCAGATCGGTACAACAATAGCTATGACTTAATTGTCTGTCGGAATGTTTTAATTTATTTTACTGAAGATGCAAAATCCTATGTATATAAGAAATTCTCAGATTCTCTTGTTGAGGGAGGAATCTTATTTGTCGGAAGTACTGAGCAAATATTTAATCCACAGAGCTATAATTTAGATATTGCTGAGACTTTCTTTTATAAAAAATGTAAAAAAGATGGGGTGTCATCATGCGATATTTAACGGCAGGGGAGTCGCACGGTAAACAATTAACAACAATTATTGAAGGGGTTCCAGCACAACTTCCCTTAGAGAAGGAAGATGTTAACGAATCACTTATTCGGCGTCAAGGTGGTTATGGTCGTGGACGGCGCATGAAAATTGAGAAGGACCTTGTATCCATCAATAGTGGTGTACGTCATGGGTATACTTTAGGTTCACCGTTAACATTGGTTATAACCAATGATGATTATAAAAATTGGGAAGATATTATGGGCGAAGAGCCTCTAGAAGAAAACGATACCATTAGACGACAAGTTACTAAGCCGAGGCCAGGACACGCTGATTTAAATGGGGCATTAAAATATAATCATCGTGATATGAGAAATGTACTGGAGCGTTCTTCAGCAAGAGAAACAGCAGCAAGGGTTGCCGCTGGGTCCATTGCTAAGAAGTTACTAAAAGAATTAGATATTTCAATTGTAGGGTATGTTAAACGAATTTATGACGTTGAAGCAGAAGATCAACCAATCTCTGTAGGTCAAAAGATCGAACTCTCTAACGCTTCGCCAGTAAGAACGGTCGATCGCAGTAAGGAAGAAGCTATGATGAAAGCGATCGATCAAGCCAAAGAGGATGGCGACTCGATCGGAGGCGTTGTTGAAGTAACTGTTGAAGGTGTACCAGCAGGACTGGGTTCATACGTGCATTTTGATCGAAAGCTCGATGCAAAAATTGCTAGTTCAGTGATAAGCATTAATGCATTTAAGGGTGTCGAATTTGGAGTAGGGTTTCAAGCCGCACAGATGCGTGGAAGTGAAACGCACGACGAAATTGATTACGATGAAACAAATGGCTATTTTCGCCGAACTAATCGATTAGGTGGTTTTGAAGGGGGAATGACAACAGGAATGCCGATAGTGGTAAAGGGTGTGATGAAGCCGATCCCGACTCTTTATAAACCATTAGAAAGCGTGGATATTAATACTAAGGATACGTTTAAAGCAAGTGTGGAACGATCTGATAGTTGTGCAGTTCCGGCAGCAGCTGTCGTGATGGAGCATGTGGTGGCGTGGGAAGTTGCTCAGGCAATTGTTGATCAATTTCCTTCTGATTATCTCGGTCAGTTAAAGCAAGCAATTAATGACTATCGAGAAAGGATTCGAACGTTTTAATGAAGAAAATAGAAGTGAAAAGCATTAGAAATTATTGGATCTATATTGACCAAGGAATACGTAAACGGGCTTGGGACTATATAAAACCTTTTTCATTTAATCAAATTGCGATTATAACTGATGAAAATGTCGCGAATTATTATCTCAACGATTTAGTCGAAGAGCTATCTCCTCACGTTACGGTCAAATCCTATATTTTACCTTCTGGTGAATGGATTAAGTCGCTAAATTACTTTCAAGACTTACAAGAGTTTTTATTGAAGCATTATTTTGATCGCAATTCAGCTGTAATTGCATTGGGTGGGGGTGTAATTGGTGACTTGGCTGGTTTTGTTGCTTCAACGTATATGCGTGGGATTGGCTTTATCCAGATGCCTACGACTTTATTAGCTCATGATAGTAGTGTTGGTGGGAAAGTAGCTATAAATCTAGAGGGAACTAAGAACATCATCGGTCAATTTTATACGCCACATATTGTTTTATATGACGAAGAAACCCTAGAAACGTTAACCTCTAAAGAGTTGAGGTCTGGATTTGCTGAGGTTGTCAAGCACGGTTTTATAAGTGATCCCAACCTACTTAAGTTGTTAATGGATATCTGTTCAAATTCCATTGAAGTTAAACAACTAAAGAGCAACGATGTATTAAGAACATCTATTCAAGTCAAAAAAGAAATCATCGAACAAGATGAAAGAGAACTGGATATACGTCGCTATTTAAATTTTGGACATACATTAGGACATGCAATTGAATCGGTTTATAGCTCATATAAACCTACACATGGGGAATGTGTTATGATTGGCATGATATTTGCTCTGTATATATCGGATCAATTAAATGATCAAAAGTTGTATAACCCTAGATTTCTTCAATGGATTACACGTTTAGGGTATCGTGTTGACTTATCTAAATGGGATATTTCTCGTTTGGTCGATCAAATGTTAAATGATAAAAAGAATTATGAGCAAAAGGTTCATTTTGTATTATTAGAAGGTCTTAGTAAGCCTTATGTTAAATCGTTTGATGCAGAGGACGTCCATCAGCTGTTAGATCAATTTATTAAAGAGCTGAAACAACATAAGTTTATAAAGACTCTTTTTTAAAGGGGAAGTGCTTAATGGAAGAAGTTCATTTTAAAAATCAACCACTAATAGGAGAGCTTCAGGTACCAGGTGATAAATCGATTTCCCATCGAGCCATTATGTTAGGTGCACTTGCCAATGGTACCACTAAAGTTGATAATTTTTTGACCTCGGAAGATTGTATGAGGACAGTAGAAGCATTTAAAGAGCTTGGGGTTGATATTGAAGTTGATAAAACACTTGTCACCATTAAGAGTAAGGGTTATTATTCTTTTCAACAACCTAACCAACCCTTAAATATGGGGAATTCAGGAACAACCACCCGATTAATATCTGGAATTTTAGCTGGATTACCGTTTGAGACAGAGTTGATAGGTGATGCCTCGCTTAGTCAAAGGCCTATGGGAAGGGTTATTGATCCACTAACTAAAATGGGTGCTGATTTTATTACGAGTAATAATAGAATGACACTACCGTTAACGGTCAAGGGTGGGACTTTAAAACCTATTAATTATCACTTACCTGTTGATAGTGCTCAAGTAAAGTCTGCGATTTTACTTTCCGGTTTATTAACAGATGGTCAAACAACGGTCTTTGAACGAAACCAAACTCGCAACCATACAGAAAAAATGCTTTCTGCTTTTGGTGGAGAGGTTGAAGTTAATAACGATCAGATTTCAATTGCAGGTCCACAACAGTTAAGTGGAGCCGAGTTAACTGTACCAGGAGATGCTTCAAGTGCAGCTTTTTGGATCGCAGCTGCAGTCATCACCCCTGGTAGTCATATCCTCATTCAAAATGTTGGATTAAATCAAACTCGCACAGGCTTAGTCGATGTGTTAAAAAGAATGGGGGCAAAGATCAGTTTACAGGTGACTGGGTATATCGGGGATGAGCCAATTGGGAATATTGAGGTGAATTATTCCAAGCTACAACCGACTACTTTAGAAAGTAGTGAAATCCCTAGCTTAATTGATGAAATTCCATTATTAGCTTTAGTCGCCACACAGGCGCAAGGAACTATGGAGATCAACAATATAGAAGAATTACGGTATAAAGAAACGGATCGTATCGAAACAACTGTACAGATTCTTAAGTCTCTTGGCGCCAATATCGATTCCAAAAATGATACGATGACTGTTAACGGTAAAGTTAACTTAACAGGTGGTCGTGTGAGGACGAACGGAGACCACCGGATGGCAATGATGGCAGCAATAGCTTCTACGATTTCAGATCATCCTATCGAAATTGATGATGTTACTTGCATTAACATATCTTACCCAAGCTTTTTTGATCATTTTAAACAACTACTTAGTCGTGAAAGTTAATGTTACGGATAGAATAGAAAGGTGATAATCATGGAAACAATTAGTGAAGCGCTAGAACTTAAAGAACAAGGACGTATTAGTGAAGCTGTTCAGTTACTTAAAAACTACATAAGCGAAGCAGAAGACTCTGAGCGTTTAGATATCGCACAACTGTTACATGAATGGGGTCTTTTAAATGATGCTAAAGAAGTTTATGAAGATATGCTGATCTTGTACCCTAATGATCATTATGTTCGACTTCTACTAGCTGAAATTGAAACTGATCTGGGTAATGATGAAGAAGTCATTGAAATCTTAGAAGAAATCGATTCAGAAGATGAAGCTTACATCCCAGCTTTAGTACAGATGGCTGATATGTATCAATCGCAAGGGCTATTTGAAGTTGCAGAAAAAAAGCTTTTAGAAGCTAAGGAGTTAGATTCGGGGGAGCCTATAATTGACTTGGCATTAGCAGAATTAGCTTTTTCTAATGGTGAATATCAAAAAGCCATACCATATTATGAGAGGGTGGAGCGCTATGATGATGATATTAGCGTCGTTAATATCAAGGAACGTTTAGCGGAATCCTTATCATCTATTGGTAACTGGGAAGAGGCTCTTGGTTATTACGAGCAGGTTAAGTTAGAGTCACCAGATCAACTATTTAAGTATGGCTATACAGCCTATCAATTAGATCGCTACGATATATGTACTAGAGTGTGGAATGAATTATTAGAATTGGATCCAGAGTATACAAGTGTTTACCCTTTACTTGCTACCTCGTTATACGAAGAGGGTGCCCTTCAAGAAGCTTTCGATATAACTGTGCAAGGTATCAAAAAAGATGAACACAATAATGAATTATACTTATTAGCTGCTGAATACGCAGTTAAGTTAAATAAAGTAGACCAAGCCATTGATTATTTAAAAGAAGCAGTTGCTATTGACCCAGGCTATGAAGATGGGGTTGATATGTTAATAAAAATTTATCTTGATGAAGACAAGCTTGATGAAGCCAAAGAATTAGTTGATGAATTACTAAAATTTGAAGGCTATCCTTCCCTGTTAAATTGGCGAGCTGCTCAGGTATATAATGCGTTTGAAGAGTTTGAGGATGCTAAGAAAATGTATGAAAAGGCGTACCCTGAGTATAGTGATGATCCAAATTTCCTAAAAGAATATGGTTTATTTTTAATCGAAGAAGGTGCAACAGAAAAAGCCACACAAATATTAACAACATATCTGCAGCATGAACCAGAAGATGAAGATGTTAGAGAGTTTGTTATAAGAATGCAATCTGAGTAGGGATAAAAGAGGTGGTATTATGGATCTTTCTCCAATCCAAAAAAGAGCCTTTATAGATTGGTTTATGGAGCATTACTCAATGCCTCAGCGAGAATTGGTTTGGCTATTTGACTACATGTTAAAAAGGGATGAATTATTAAATAATATCCATTTTGTTTTTGAAGCTCATCTATGTCCTAGAAGTATGATCATCTCAGTTCAGGATCATGACAATAGACCGTTTCGCTATTATAAGGAGCATGTGGTGACAACCGAAGTTGAGAAAGCCTTTCATGATATTCGCATGAACCCCGAAGAGTCTTTATTTGTGGAAGTTATTTATCCAAATGTACGTCATTCTCAAGAATATATGTCGGTGCTAGAAGACAATCCGTATTTGCCAGATGACTACTACTTGAAGGATAAAGACTATAAAGCCATTGACTCTTTCTTGGACTATGTTATTCAACAACAATATGTGGAGAAACTTAAATCAAAAATTGACATGGCATTAGATAAAGGAGATTTCCAATCGTTTAATTACTACAGTAAACGGCTTAAAGAATTACAGATGCATGATTATGAAGGGAGGTAGTTATACTTGAAATGGATCTATCAGGATGTTCAAAATTATACGCACGCAAAGGAATATATCGATACAGCAATTATGCCTCTTATACCGTATTCCTTCGAAGAGGATGATGATATGAGGAAACTAGCTTTTCAAAATGAAGTAATGGTTATATTCATGACTCAAATAGAAAAGCAACTTAAAGGGCGAGTCTTTTTATTGCCTGTATATAATTACCTCAAACAAAACACACTAGATATGGAGAGCAACCGTCTTCAAGAAACCATTGATCATATTCAAAAACAGCCTTTTGAACATGTATTTCTATTTACATTTGATAAGAAATGGCGTAAATATGGAACGAGCTTAAATGCTGAGTTAATTTGGTTACCTGCACCTAAAGAGGGTGATTTAAATCAAGTGGATAAACAACAGCTTGTACAATCACAAATAGGTGATATTGAAGAACTGATTAAGGAACAATGGAATGAGGAGTCATAAAGTATGAAATGTCACGAGTTTATGACATTTTTATATCCAAAGTATGGTTTTTATTGACCGTTGACAACGTATACGCTATCATTATATTGTCCTAATAAATAAGTGTAAAAACCCTGTTCGTTGTATCAGATGGATAGAGGGGGGAAAGACATGAGTGAAAAGAAAAACAATCAAGTCTCTCGTAGGCAGTTCTTAAACTACACACTGACTGGTGTGGGTGGTTTCATGGGTGCTGCAATGATCGCGCCGATGGTCGGAATGGCTGTTGATCCATTATTAAAGGCTGATTCTTCAGGTGATTTTATTTATGTCATGGATGTTGATGAGATTACAGAAGAACCACAACGTAAAAGCTTTAGTATTGAACAGCAAGACGGTTGGTATGAATCAGAAGCTGAACGTACTGCATGGATTTTCAGAGACGAAAATGGAGATATCTTAGCATTATCTCCAATCTGTACACACTTAGGTTGTGTAGTTGACTGGGAAACAGGAAATCAAGATAATGAATTTTTCTGTCCTTGTCACAATGGTCGTTATGACAGTAAAGGTGTGAATATTCCAGGTACACCTCCGACTGAACCTCTACACGCATATGAGTACAGAGTAGAAGATGGAAGATTATATTTAGGTAGAGCGAATCCACGAGGGGGGGCGTAATTGATGCTACAAAAACTTTATGACTGGGTAGATGAACGGCTAGATATTACGCCTATTTGGCGTGACATCGCTGATCACGAAGTACCAGAGCACGTAAACCCAGCCCACCATTTCTCTGCTTTTGTGTATTGTTTTGGTGGTTTAACGTTCTTTGTAACGGTAATCCAAGTCCTATCTGGTATGTTCTTAACTATGTATTACGTACCAGATATTGAAAATGCATGGAATTCAGTAGAATACCTACAATCACAAGTTGCACATGGACAAATTGTTCGTGGTATGCACCACTGGGGCGCTAGTGTGGTCATCGTAATGATTTTCCTACATACATTACGTGTGTTCTTCCAAGGTGCTTATAAAAAACCACGTGAACTTAACTGGGTTGTTGGTGTGTTACTATTCTTTGTTATGTTAGGATTAGGGTTTACTGGATACCTATTACCATGGGATAATAAAGCATTCTTTGCTACTCAAGTAGGTCTAGAGATTGCTGAGAGTGTTCCTGTGATCGGTACAGATATTAAGACATTGCTAGCAGGTGATCCAGAAATAGTTGGTGCACAGACCCTAACAAGATTCTTTGCGATTCATGTGTTCTTCTTGCCTGCAGCTTTATTCGGGTTAATGGCCTTACACTTTATCATGATTCGACGTCAAGGAATCTCAGGTCCACTATAAGACTTAAAACTTATTGATAAGGAGGGAACACTGTGCATAGAGGTAAAGGAATGAAGTTTGTCGGGGATTCAAGAATCCAAGATAGAAGTGAACGTAATACAATACCCAAAGATTATTCTGAATACCCTGGTAGAACAGAAGCGTTCTGGCCAAACTTTTTATTAAAGGAATGGCTAGTTGGTGCGGTTTTCTTAATTGGTTTTTTATGTTTAGTTGCGGCAGCGCCATCTCCATTAGAAACACAAGCTGACCCAAATAACTCAGCTTATATTCCGCTACCGGACTGGTATTTCTTATTCTTATATGAACAATTAAAATTTGAATATGCCGCAGGTGACTATGTCATTATTGGTACGGTTGGTATTCCAGGTCTAGCGTTTGGTGCCTTACTATTAGCACCTTTCTTAGATCGTGGTCCTGGTCGTCGCCCATCCAAGCGTCCAATTGCAACGGGAATGATGTTAATTGGTGTAATAGCAACTATTTGGTTAACATATGAGTCTGTTGCTGCAGTTGATTGGGATGAGCGTGCTGAGTATTCAGTTGAAAATGCAGTTGAACACGAAGTTGATGAAAGTCACCCAGGATACGAAACGTTTGTTAATAACTGTATGAGTTGTCATGGTGGTAATCTTGAAGGTGAACCTGGTTTAGGACCAGATTTACTTGATTTACCTCATACAGCTGAAGTATTACAAGAAATAGCTGTTGAAGGTATTGGTGATATGCCTCCAGGTATGTTTGATGGTACTGATGAAGAGCTTGAACAGCTTGCAGACTTTATCATTGAAAATACTAGTACAGAGTAAAGTTAAATAAGACACATTATAAAAGCTGACTTTTAATAAAGTCAGCTTTTTCATTACATATTGTATTAGGAGAAGAGTTATTATGAAGTTTTTATTAATAGACCGCAGAATTCTCAATGTACTTTTGATCGTTAATATCTTTGGTACTTTATATGGGTATTATTGGTATCGTTTTCAGTTAGAAACCACACCACCAATTTTTATAGCGTTTGTACCAGACAGCCCGACAGCATCTCTATTTTTTGTATTTGTATTAATTGGATTTTTGTTAAATAGGAATTTTAAATATATGGAAGCTTTAGCGATGCTTACCTTATTTAAATATGGTGTTTGGGCTGTGGTCATGAACATTCTAACTTTTATTCATGGTGCACCAGTTACCATGATGGCACTAATGTTAATATTCTCGCACGGAGCCATGGCCGTACAAGCCCTATTATATTCACCTTTTTACCGTATAGAAATGAAACATTTAGTAGTAGCGGCGGTCTGGACGTTACATAACGATGTAATTGATTATGTTTACGGGATGATGCCAATGTACCGTACTTTATCTGATTATGAACACCACATCGGATATTTTACATTCTGGTTAAGTTTATTATCGATATTTCTAGTATATAAATACGGTATAAAAAGAACCCGTTCTGATGGTTTAGCATAAGCATATAATAAAACTGAAGGTAAAGGGGAGATTCCAGGTGGCCTTAGTTAGTTTTGAGTTGTTTTTACTCCCTTTATTGCTATTGCTTACTGCTAAACAACATGAGTTGGTTACGACGATCATACTTGTCTCATTGATTATTTTAACAACATTGATTTATGTTGGTTGGAAAAAATATAAACAAGAAGAGCAAGATCAAAGCAAACAAATTGACGATGATGAAAGGTTTGACTAAAATTGACCATATAATAATATACGGGAGGAATATGAGATGAGTATTGAAGTTTATTTAATTTACTTTGCAATATTATTAATTCTCCCACTATGGGCACAAAGTAAAGTTAAAAAAACATATCAAAAACATATGAAAATTAGAAATTCATCCAACGTCACGGGAGCAGAAGTAGCCAGACGTCTACTACAAGAGAATGGTATTTATGACGTACGAGTTGAGGAAACGAAGGGATTTCTTTCAGATCATTACGACCCTAGAAAAAAAGTTGTTCGATTATCATCTCATAATTTTCATGAGCCTTCTCAATCTGCAGCTGCTGTTGCTGCTCATGAGGTGGGTCATGCAATACAGGATGCTGAAGAGTATGCATTCTTAAGATTTAGACATGCATTAGTTCCTGTAGCCAGTTTAGGTTCTAATATGTCGTTTTTTCTTATACTCGGAGGTTTGCTTTTAGGATTAACTGAGTTGTACTTACTTGGTATTGTCTTTATGGCCTTTGCTGTATTGTTTCAACTGGTGACGCTACCTGTGGAGTTTGATGCGTCGAACCGGGCGATGGGTCAGTTAGTAAGTACAGGAATGATTAATAGTGCAGAGCACCGGGAAACAAAGAAGGTTCTAAATGCTGCTGCCTGGACTTACGTAGCGGGCGCTGTTGTTGCGTTACTTGAGTTACTTCGTTTTATCCTTATGTTTTTACACATGAATCAAGAATAAATAAGAATGAGACTGGGGCAATTAGCCCCAGTCTCAGTTTATTCAATTGGCTTTTTGTTTTCATCTAATGTAAAGCCCTCACCTAATACATCATGAACTGAGGTGACGGCAACAAATGCATGTGGATCTATTTCTTGAATAATATTTTTCAGTTTAACAATTTCGTTTTTAGCTACCACGCAATATAATACCTTGCGAGTTTCTCCTGTATAACTTCCACTTCCGTTTAAAATCGTTACTCCACGATCCATATGCTTTAGTATATCATCAGCCAGTTCCTGACTATATTCTGATATAATCGTTGCTCCCCTTGCTGCATAAGCTCCTTCTTGGATAAAATCAATGATTCGCGCCCCAATAAAGACGGCGACAAGTGTATACATCCCCTCAATTTCGTTTAGATAAAAGATGACTGAAGCAACAATTACGATGGCATCAAATAAGAACATGGTTCTACCCATACTCCATCCACTATATTTATGGACGAGTCTAGCTATAATGTCAACGCCACCAGTGGTACCGCCAAACCTAAATATAATTCCTAATCCGACACCGATAAACGTACCGGCAAACAAAGCAGCTAAAGTCATATCATCACGTAAGGAAAATTCGTATGTATAAATTTGAAAGATCCATAGAAAAACAGAGGCTGCAACTGTACCGATGACTGTATAAATAAAAGTTATTCTACCTAGTAACCTAAGCCCAATGAAAAAAACCGGAATATTTAAGACCAAATTCATAACGGCGGGGTCTAGTGAAAATAAAAAATAAAGCAATAAAGTAATTCCAGTGAACCCACCTTCAGATAGGTTATTTTGCATATTAAAGTTAACAATTCCAAAACCAAATATGGCTGCCCCTAAAATGATGAACAAAATATTTTTAACTTTAATACCTGTAAACATTAAACCACCTCGATTCTAAACCACTCAAGATATTATATCCAAAATTAGCCAACTGTTCAATTATATACGTGATTATGGTCATATTTTGGCTGAAAATGATAAAATATTAAATAATTTGTATGAATGATTTGTCAAACCACAGTTTCTTAGCTAACATAATGATAGATTGTAAAAGAAGGGTGATTTCTTTGAGTGAAAAAGAATCATTAATACATATGCAAAAACGTGTCGATTCATTTATTAGTCAATTTGAAGAAGGGTACTTCTCTCCACTTACGATGGTAGCTAGATTAACGGAGGAGATGGGAGAGTTAGCTCGGGAAATAAATCATCATTATGGGGAGAAACCAAAAAAGCAATCTGAAGGTGAAAAGGCATTAGAAGAAGAGCTGGGAGACCTTTTGTTCGTATTAATCACTTTAGCTAATTCATTAGATATAGATATGTCAGAGGCATTTGACCTTAGTATGTCAAAAATTGAAAGAAGAGATCAAAACCGTTGGACAAAGAAGGAGAATAAATCATGACAGAAACCGTAAACATTATTTTAGCAGGCCCAAGAGGAAAAATGGGTAAGGAAGCCTTAGAACTCATCAGTAGAACAGATCATTTCAATTTAGTAGGATGTATTGATCGAAAGAATAATGGGTATCTCGTTAAAGATATTGACGGATTACCAAATATAGAATCACCTATATATACTGATGCTGATGAAGCTTTTGAACGATTAAACGCAGATGTTCTTATTGATCTAACCAATCCTGAGGTTGGTTTTCATCACACTAAAACAGCCATGTTACATCAAGTCAGACCGATTGTAGGGACATCTGGTTTTTCTGAAGAGCAACTTGATACACTTAAACGATTAAGTGAAGAGCAGAGAACCGGAATTGTAATTGCACCGAACTTTGCCATAGGTGCGGTATTAATGATGCGTTTTTCTCAAATGGCCGCGAAGTATTTCCCAAATGTTGAAATTATCGAAAGACACCATGATCAAAAATTAGATGCACCATCTGGAACAGCTGTTAAGACGGCCCAACTGATTAAGGAAACTAGAGAGGCACAACAACAAGGTCATCTAGATGAAAAAGAAACGATTAAAGGAGCAAGGGGTGCTGAGTTTGATGGATTTAGAATCCATAGTGTGAGATTACCCGGTTATATTGCTGAACAAGAAGTGGTCTTCGGTCAACCTGGACAAACCTTAAAGATTACTCATAACTCAACTGATCGTTATTCATTTATGAGTGGGGTACAATTTGCGGTTGAGCGAGTCATGCAGATGGATGAGTATGTCTATGGTTTAGAAAATTTAATGGAATAGTAGGTGAACATATTGAAAATTGCTTTAATTGCTCACGATAAAAGAAAACGTAACTTACTAAACTTTGTTACTGCTTATAAGCCTATTTTTAAAGAGCATACACTGATTGCAACTGGTACAACAGGAAAGATGATTAACACGGAAATTGGCTTGGAGGTCAAACGGCTACAGTCTGGTCCACTGGGTGGTGATCAACAGATAGGAGCTAAAATAGCTGAAGACGATTTAGACTTAGTTATTTTCTTTAGAGATCCTTTAACTGCTCAGCCACATGAACCAGATGTCACTGCATTGTTGCGATTATGTGATGTTTTCAAAATTCCTGTTGCAACGAACGAGGCATCTGCTGAGATTATCGTACGTGGATTAGAGAATGGGTGGCTTGACTGGCGAACGGTAAAGGAATCGGCCGTGTTATATGATGAATAAAAAAATAGGTATAGTGTGTTATCCAACAGTTGGTGGTTCAGGTGTAGTGGCAACCGAATTAGGGATGTATTTAGCAGAACAACAATATGAGGTGCACTTTATTTCGACCACGATGCCATTTAGGTTAAAGCGGTTATATCCAAATATATATTTTCATGAAGTAGAAGTAGCTAATTACCCAGTATTTAAACACCCCCCTTATGATTTATCACTAGCAAACAAAATTGCTGAAGTTGTTGATCGAGAGGAATTAGATATTATCCATGCCCATTATGCGATTCCTCACGCGATTTGTTCAATCTTTGCCAAACAAATGTCTAAACGTGACATAAAAATTATCACCACTCTTCATGGGACAGATATTACGGTCTTAGGTATAGATGATAGTTTACAGAATATGATCCGTTTTGCGATTGAGGAATCTGATGCAGTCACAGCTGTATCAGAAAGCCTAAAACAACAAACTATTGATGTTTTTAAGACAAACAAACAAATTGAGGTTATTCATAACTTTATTGACCTTACTGAACGCGTACCGGAAAATGATGAGGGTTTAAAAAATATGTTAGGGATTCCTGAAGATGAAAAAGTCCTTATTCATATTTCTAATTTTCGCAAGGTCAAGCGAGTCGATCAAGTCATCGATGCATTCTCAATCGTCTCTGAACATGTACCGTCTAAATTATTGTTAGTAGGTGATGGACCAGAATACGGAAAAGTTAGGTCCAAAGTGGATGAACTCAATTTGAATGACCAGGTCATTTTCTTAGGAAGACAAGATAATATTCAAGCATTACTTAAAATAAGTGATGTGAAGCTATTGCTGTCAGAGAAGGAGAGCTTTGGTCTGGTGCTATTAGAAGCAATGAGCCAAGGTATTCCATGTATTGGAACTAAAATCGGTGGAATTCCAGAGGTTATAGAGGATGGGTATAATGGTTATTTATGTGAGCTTGGAGATATTGAAACGATCGCTCACAAAACCATTAATTTATTATCTGACAGAAGCTTATGGCATAAGTTATCAACGCATGCAAGGCAGCATGTTGAGCAACACTTTCAAACAGAACAAGTTGTTAAACAATACGAGCAATTGTATCAGCAGATGACTGAGCCATCTGTAGGTCAATATAAATAAAGGATCGAGATTATGTTAGGCTATCCATTTAATCAAGCAAAAAATATTTTCAAGACTTTTAAGAATCATGGATATGAATGTTACTTCGTTGGTGGGGCCGTTCGTGATTATCTATTAGATGTGGATATTGGTGATGTGGATTTAGCGACCAATGCCACTCCTGATACGATGATGGAGCTGTTTGAACGAACTGTTCCTATTGGTATAGAACATGGAACAGTACTCATTTTAGATGGAGATAATGAGTTTGAAGTGACGACTTACCGGTCTGAAGGTGAGTATGATGACTTCCGACATCCAAATTACGTTGAATTCGTGAGTGATTTAACTTTGGATTTAAGTCGTAGAGATTTTACTATTAATGCGATTGCTATGGACTTAGAGGGTGAAGTCATTGATCCTTTTAATGGTATGAATGACTTGAATAACCGATTAATACATACAGTTGGATCAGCAGAAGAACGGTTTAGTGAGGACGCCCTAAGAATGTTGAGAGCTGTTCGTTTTTCAAGTCAATTAGGCTTTCAAGTATCCAATGAAGTTTTAACGGCAATTAAAGAAAATAGAGATTTATTAGGAAAGGTAGCAGTAGAAAGGATTCAAGTTGAGTTAACGAAAACATTCAATGGTTCTAACGTTTCTTGTGGATTAGAGGTTATGGAGGAATCCGGCCTATATAAAGAGTTGCCAATCTTCAAACAACAATTCAGTCTATTTTTTAAATTAAAAAAGCATATAAATGAGCCAGTTAATAGCTTCAGTGTACTAGTGGCTAGTTTACATTTGTTGGACTCAAATTATTCAATTCACGAATGGGTACGTGCCTATAAACTATCTAATCAGGTTAAAAAAGATGCTAAAGCCTTAGTTGAAATCTTTAAGGCATTCCGACTTGACGGGATAACTAATGTCATATTGTACCAACTTGGTCACGATTTGATGCCTCAGTTTGTTCAACTGGTTAACGTTATAACCGGTCAGTTGCTTGATCTTGATGAATTATTAAACCAGTACCGACAATTACCCATACAATCCAAAAGTGATTTAGCCATATCAGGTCACGACCTTGTAAAATTATTTCCTAATGAGAAACGAGGTAGTTGGATTGGGGACTATTTGAGTCGGGTTGAGAATCTAGTCTTAACTGAGAAATTGGTAAATGAAAAAGAAGTCATAGAGAGTCAGGTGAAGACATGGAAGGAACAAGAAAACAGCTAATTGAATTACTATTCTCTCATCAAAGTGATTATGTTTCTGGACAGTTTTTATCCGAACAGTTAAATATTTCTCGCTCTGCTATCTGGAAGCATATGAACGAACTTAAAAAGAGTGGCTATGAAATAGAAGCTGTAACCAATAAAGGCTACCGAATTATCAATGTACCGAATGCTTTATCTGAGGATGCATTAAGGTGGGGGTTAAAAACTGACTGGCTTGGTTCTAGAATTTCATTTCATCAATCGGTTCAATCCACACAGATGGTCGCACATGAGTTAGCAAGAGCAGGAGCTAGTCACGGGACGATCGTTCTTGCAAACGAACAAACTAATGGAAAAGGAAGAATGAAAAGGTATTGGGATTCAAAAAGTGGTCTAGGTTTATGGCTTAGCATGATTCTACGTCCACATGAGTTAGAACCCAAAAATGCTACACAGATTACATTAGTTGCAGCCGTAGCTGTAGCTGATGTCATGAAACAATTAGGCATTGACATTAAAATTAAGTGGCCGAATGATTTGTTTATCAACGATCGGAAACTAGCTGGTATTTTGACAGAGATGCAAGCTGAGCAAGACCAAATTGACTATATTGTTTTAGGAATTGGTTTAAATGTTAACCATGGATTAGATGATTTCGATCAGTCAATTAAACAACAAGCCACTTCGTTACACCTTGAAACAGGAACAATTCATAATTTAAATGAACTGTTTCAGCAAGTTGCCTTAAGTTTTGAACAGCTTTATGAGCGATTTATCGAGCAAGGGTTTCTTTCGATTAAATCGGAATGGGAAGGGTATGCCTATAAACTTGGTGAATGGATTAATGTTAGAGCACAAGGGGAATGGCCAGCAAAACTAGTCGGTATTCATGAGGATGGTGCATTAAAAGTCATCGATCAACAAGGTAATGAACACCTGTTGTATTCTGCTGAAATTTTATGGTCATAAGGTGGGGTGATTAAAGTGAAGACGACAAGGATGTTAAGTAAGAAAAAAATGAATGGTGAGAAGTTGGCGATGATCACGGCCTATGATTATCCATCTGCAAAAGTGTGTGAGGAAGCTGGTGTCGACCTCATCCTAGTAGGAGATTCATTAGGTATGGTTGTTTTAGGTTACGATTCGACGATTCCAGTCACTGTAGATGATATGATTCACCACGGTAAAGCGGTTAGAAGAGGAGCACCTAACACATTTACGGTTGTAGATATGCCATTTATGTCTTTTCATGCTTCTATGGAAAATACACTTCTTAATGCTAAAAGGATGTTCCAAGAAATTCAACCATCTGCCCTTAAATTAGAGGGCGGCGCCGAGGTTTCTGATCAAATTCAATCGTTGACTCAATCAGGTATTCCTGTTGTAGCCCATATTGGTTTAACACCACAAACATTTAATGTTCTCGGGGGTTACCGTGTTCAAGGTAAGTCTGAGGAAGAGGCTAATAAGCTCTTAACCGATGCAAAAGCGGTTGAGCAAGCAGGAGCTGTTGCGCTAGTCTTGGAATGTGTACCATCTACTTTAGCAGAATACATTACAAGTTCTATTTCTATACCAACCATCGGAATTGGTGCAGGAGCTCACTGTGATGGTCAAGTTTTAGTGTATCACGATTTACTGCAATACGGAGTTGATCGTCTAGCTAAATTCGTCAAGCCATATGGAGATGTTAATCATCTAGCAGTTGATGGTATATCAAACTATATTAAAGATGTCAAAGAGGAAAAGTTCCCACAGGAGGAACATATCTACTCGTTGAATGAAGACGTATTAAAAGGGTTGTACGGAGGATCCCATGAGAACGATTAAAACGGTTAATGAGATGAAGGACGTTCAGAAGCATTTACATAAGAAAGGTATGACAATCGGCTTTGTTCCAACCATGGGTTATTTGCACGAAGGTCATTTACGTTTAGTAAAAGAAGCTAGAAAACAGAATGATTTGGTTGTCGTAAGTATATTTGTTAATCCATTGCAATTTAACCAAACTAGTGATTTAGAAGGTTACCCTAGAGACTTCGCTCGTGATGAGCAGCTATTAGCCAACGAACAAGTTGATTATATCTTTTATCCCAGCCAGGAAGAGATGTATCCTTCCCCATTATCCATTGAGATGAGCTTAATTAGACGTGGAGATGTGTTGTGTGGTGCAACCCGACCAGGGCACTTTGAAGGTGTATTAGTTGTTTTAACTAAACTGTTTCATATTATCGGCCCTGACCAAGTCTATTTTGGAATTAAAGATGCTCAACAAGTAGCCGTCGTCGATGCCCTCATCACAGATTTGAATTTTGATCTTAAATTAGTACCTGTTCCAACCGTTCGCGAACCTGATGGGTTGGCAATGAGTAGTCGTAATGTTAATTTAAAAGAGAATGAACGTAAAGAATCCCCTTACCTTTACCAAGCATTATTGGTGGGTGCAAGCTATATTCAAAAGACTGATTCATGGACAAGAAGTCGAGTGATCGATCAGGTAAAAACTTACTTAAAACAACACATTTCAGGAAAGATCGATTATGTTGATTGTCTATCGTATCCCGATTTAGAAGATGACATTCATGGAAATAATGATATAATTATTGCGATAGCTGTAAAATATCAAGACGCACGATTGATAGATAATGTTATCTTGTCATCATCAGGGGACATCAAATACAGGAGTGAATAACATGTATCGCACGATGTTAAATAGTAAGATTCACAGAGCGACAGTCACTGAAGCAAACTTGAATTATATTGGTAGCATTACTATTGATGCGCATATATTGGAACAAGTCGGAATTCTCCCTCATGAGAAAGTACAAATTGTCAATAATAATAATGGGGAGCGATTTGAAACATATGTGATTGCGGGTGAACGACATAGTGGCATTATTTGTTTAAATGGTGCTGCAGCAAGAAGAGTACAAAAAGGTGATACAGTAATTATCATCTCTTATTTGACTCTATCACAAGATGAATTGGCAAGTCATCATCCGAAAATTGCAATCATGGAAGAAAATAATCAAATTGGGGATATAATCGTGGAAGAAACCCCTCTAACTGTTTTATAACTCCCTCGGTTAGGGAGTTATTTTAATTTATTGTTATCGACTAACTGATAATAATTAGACTATCTATTACATAATTACTTAGGGTGAAAGGGGGACCAGATCATATGGAGCGTTTTGTAGTAGTAGACCTAGAAACGACAGGACACGCAGTTAAGCACGGTGATGAAATTATTGAAATCGGTATCGTGTTACTTGAAGGTAATGAAATAGTCGATGAGTATACAACAAAGGTAAAACCAAAATCTAAAATTCCGTCATTTATTTCACATTTAACAGGTATTCAAGAAGATGATGTGAAAGACGCGCCATATTTTGAGGAGGTTATCCCCGATATTATTCCTTTTTTTGAGAATAGCTATTTTATTGCTCACCATGTTCAATTTGATTATGAATTTTTAAGCTCTTCATTAGAACATGCAGGATATGAGCCACTAGCCTGTCCAACCATAGATACAGTAGAACTATCGAGAATCATGTATCCAAAAGCGCAGGGGTATAAATTATCTGATATTACGAGCTATTTAGGTATTGAACACTTCTCACCCCATCGAGCATTATCAGATGCTTTTGTTACAGCGGTACTATGGCAAAAGATGCAAGAGAAAATTAAAACCCTACCATATGTCACTTTAAAGAAACTAAGACCTTTTATCGAACAGCTTAATAGTGAACTTGACGAATTGTTTGACCAGATCCTAGAAACTAAACGAAATCAGTACGATCAAGAGGATCTATATCAAATGAGTAATGGTTTAGCAATTAGCCGACAAGAGAGTTCTCATAAGGAACTTCCTGCTGGTGATGGAAGCTTTCAAACGCTGTTGAATGACGTTTTTCATCATAAGCATTACCGTAATCGAGGCGAACAGCAACAGATGGCACATACAGTATTAGATGCTTTTGATCAACAACAACATACAGTTATCGAAGCAGGAGCCGGCTTAGGAAAAACGACCGCTTATTTATTACCCGCCTGGTTTAAGACTCGAAACAATGACCAAAAGATAGTGATTAGTACAAGTACGATTCAGTTGCAAAGTCAGATCGTCAGTGAAGCTCATGATTTATTTCACAACCACTTAAATAAACGTGCACAAGTGACACTTCTAAAAAGCCCTGATCATTATCTTGATACAGGTAGGTTACAGGCTTGGCTCGACCACTATGAGGATTATGATAACTACGACTTTATCTTGTCATTGGCAATTATATTAGTGTGGTTAACCGAGACCAAAACGGGAGATATTGACGAGTTGCAGTTACCATCTAATGGGTTGGCATTATGGAAGTACATTAATTGTGAGGGAGCTCGATTTAATGATTCTGGGTCATTTTTTCAACAAGCTTTAAATCAAGCTAAAAATTCTCAACTAATTGTGGTTAATCATGCATTTTTACTTAATGATTTATTGCATAAACAAAATAGAATTCCTAATTACGATTATGCCATTATTGATGAGGCTCACCAATTTGAAAATATAGCACGTACTCAGGCATCTAAGGAGTTAAGCTATGTTTTCACTGTTCATTTATTACAGGATATTCAAAAAGTTTTTAATGATGAGCTTATTGATCAGGCAAAGTACTATGCTGATGCCTTTTTCAGGTCAATTTATCAAGCGGTTCATTTCCTGCATGGTCAGGATGATTTGCTTTCTGATACGGGTAAGGTGCAATTAACAATCGATGATTACTATCTAGATTTGTTGATGGATGGCAATATTCGTGTCCAGTTAAACAACTTTTTAATGACGATTGAACGTCTGTTGGAGAAAATAAAGGCATCTAAAGATACAGATACAAGGTCTGTATTAATTATGGATTATGCAACTCAACATTTATCAGAAATGATTAAAGCATTTCAAAGATACTTTGATAAAACAAACACCGATGCTCGATGGATAGAGATTGACCAGCTTGGTGCTAAAAATGCTGCCACTCTTCATTTAGAGCCAGTGACGATGGCGGAGGAAATTAATAGGCAGATCTTAACTCAAGCTGATTCATATGTGTTTATTAGTTCGACCCTTCAAACCAATCAATCGTTTCAATCATTTCTCGAACGAACGGGTTTAAAAGCAAATACACCTTGTATGGTGTTCAAATCACCATTTAATTATGAGGAACAAACAAGAATATTAATTCCTAATAATATACCGGATGTCTCAAAAACTAAGCAGAGCACTTATACGACTTATGTTGCTGACTTCCTAACTAAGTTTATTACGTCTGTTCACGGGAAGGTATTGGTTCTTTTTACCTCATATGAAATGTTAAAGCTGGTTTATAAACATTTAAAATTGCTGAAATCACTTGATGGTTACACAATCATAGGGCAAGGTGTTACTACCGGGAGTCGTGACAAGTTAAAGAAGATGTATGAAAGTGAAGACCATGCTATTTTACTTGGAACCAATTCATTTTGGGAAGGTTTAGACCTTAAAGACGAACCATTTAAAGTTGTTTGTATGGTAAGGCTTCCTTTTGAAACACCTAATCACCCTTTTATACAAGCAAGAAGTAAGCTCTTAGATGTGGACCATAATGTATTTGAAGACCTGGCTTTACCAATCGCTATACAACGGTTTAGGCAAGCGTTTGGTCGTATTATCCGAAACGAACATGACCGAGGAATGTTTATTATTTTAGATCAACGGATTAAAAAGAAAAATTACGGTAAAAAGTTTTTAGAATCGTTGCCTGATGTCCCTGTTATATACGATGAGCAAGATAAGCTATTTAAACGTGCAAAAAAATGGGTATCATATTACGATTAATTTTAACAAAACCTATCCAATAGCAAACATCAAAAAAAGAGATAGGTGTTGGGTTAAATGTGGTTGAAGCTCTTATTAATTGGACTGTTATTTACAAATACAACAATTCAAACGGCATCTGAACGTGAATTGATCTTTACGCCCATTGATTCTGGAGATATAGCTCTATTACATTTAAATGAAGAAGAAATGTTCTTAATTAATACTGGGAATGGGGGAAGTTTACCAAGTGTTAAGGAGATGATTAACCAATGGCCAGAAAAGGAGATTAAAGGAATATTAATAACTGCTTTTAGACCAGAAAATTGTGGAAACCTTAAGGCTTTGTTAGAAGATCACGAAATTGAAAGTGTTTATGTACCACATACCGACTTTCAATCATGTGATGAACCTAAAGATACACGCATATTTTCATTAAATAAACAAGAAACGATTGCATTAAGTAATGACTTTTACCTTCAGTATATAAGCGAAAATGACAGTAAAAAAGGCAGTGTCATGATTTCTAATGATTCCTTTACTGTTTACTGGTATGAATCTTACATGAACCCTGAAAAACATGCAGCCCGTCAAGCAGAATTGATTTATATTCCTTCGTATATTAAGGATGATCATATGCTTGGTGAAGAGGTCATTGAATTAGATCCTGAGATTGCCATTATTAATGAGAAAAAAGACCCTCAAAGAAATAAGCATTTACATGACCTATTTCAAGAAGCATGGGTCGACACGTATTTTTTAAAACGTTTTATAGCGATTCATATTTCCATTTTTGAAAACGATTATGATGTTTACTTAGAAAAGTTAAACCAGCATAAATAAATGGTGACGATTTTGTGTCAATAAGAACTTTAATCGAACTACTCTTTTTTAGCTTTTTTTTAAAAATGTCTAAATTTGTGTTAAAAGTTGTTATAATATAGAGGGTGGATTAATGGTTTTAGTATTTGGGGAAAAGGATGAATATATTGGCACAAAATCAGTCGCTTAAACGAAGAGTTCTGCTTATCTCGTCTGGTATATTAGCAGTCCTGTTAATTGTAGGCTTAGTGGTTTTTTCTTACTTTTATAATACAATTCAAAGTGAGCTTAAGGCAAAACAAGCATCTTATGCTACAATAGCCACGGAGCATTCACCAATTGAGACAATTAAAGAAACTTATGTATATAATGGTGATGGGCCTTATACAGTCGTTTATGGTCAACAGGATCATGAATCTTACTATGTATTTGTTCCCCAGAAGGATGACCTAACAGAAGATGATCTAAAGTGGATTAATACAGAGGATGGATTATCAAAAGATGACATGCTTACTATTTGGGAAGAAGATTGTGATGATTGCCAGCTAATGAGTATCGTACCGGGAGTTGTCAATGACGAATATATCTGGGAAATTATATATGAAGATGCAAACCGGATGTATTTTCAAACATACTTCTTTTCAGATGGTGACTTATATGATTCAATTTCATTTCGCAAAAACTAATTAGGAGTGATACATATGGAATTAGCTGATCGTGTACAATCATTAACTCCTTCAAGTACTTTGGCAATCACATCTAAGGCCAAAGCGTTAAAGGAAGAAGGTCACGATGTTATTGGACTTGGTGCAGGTGAGCCAGATTTTAATACACCTTCTTATATTATAGATGCAGCAAAGGCTGCGATGGATGAGGGTAAAACGAAATATACTGCTTCAGGTGGTTTACCAGAATTAAAACAAGCGATTATAGATAAATTTACACGTGACCAAGGTTTAAAATACCAGGCAAACGAAATTATTGTAACTACCGGAGCAAAACATGCGCTCTATACGTTGTTTCAAGTCTTATTAAATCGAGGAGACGAGGTTATTGTTCCGATCCCATATTGGGTTAGTTATCCGGAGCAGATTAAACTTGCTGAAGGTCAACCTGTTTATGTCACTGCATCTGAGGAGAACAGTTTTAAATTAACACCTAAGCAGTTAGAGGAGTCTATTACTGAATATACTAAAGCTGTGATCTTAAATTCACCTAGTAATCCAACTGGAGTGCTTTACTCAAAAGATGAATTAGAAGCTTTAGGCGAGGTAGCCCTTAAACATAACCTTTACATTGTATCTGATGAAATATACGAAAAGTTAATTTACGGTGATAAGGAACATCAATCCATTGCGGCTATTTCAGATGAACTTAAGGACCATACGATTATTATTAACGGTGTGAGTAAGTCACACTCAATGACGGGGTGGCGAATTGGTTATGCGGCTGGTCATGAATCTATTATCCAAGCCATGACTAATTTAGCTTCACATGCGACGTCAAATCCAACATCCATTGCCCAATACGCAGCAATTGCTGCCTATCAACATTCTGAAGAAGAGATTAACCAAATGAAGGTAGCTTTTGAAGAACGTCTTAATAAGTTGTATAATTGGATATTGGAGATTCCAAATCTATCATGCGTTAAGCCAGATGGAGCATTTTATCTTTTTCCAAACGTGAAAACCATCGTTGAGCGTTCCCCATTCGATTCAACTGATGAATGGGTTAAACAACTTCTTGAGGAGGAGAAATTAGCTATTGTTCCTGGCTCAGGATTCGGTGCTGAAGATAATGTGCGTTTGTCCTATGCAACTTCGCTAGATCAATTAGAGGAAGCGGCCAAACGATTAAAACGATTCGTAGAAAAGTATAGTGGATAGGAGGAAGAATCAGTGAAAACAACTATTGCAAATGTCAACCAACATCTAAACGAAACAGTAACTATTGGTGTCTGGTTACATAATAAACGATCAAGTGGGAAAATTGCCTTTTTACAACTGAGAGATGGTACTGGATTCATCCAAGGGGTTGTAGCCAAATCAGCTGTCTCTGAAGAGGTGTTTGAACAAGCAAAAACGATTACACAGGAATCATCTCTATATATTACAGGGACGGTAGTTGAAGATACTCGTAGTCCTCTTGGTTATGAGCTTCAAGTAACTGATCTAGAAGTCATTCAAGAAGCAGAAGATTATCCAATTACTCCTAAAGAGCATGGTACTGAATTTTTAATGGACCATCGTCATCTATGGTTACGCTCTAAAAAACAACACGCGATTATGAAGGTTCGTAATGAAATTATCCGTTCTACTTATGAGTTTTTTAATAACGAAGGTTTTGTCAAAGTCGATCCACCGATCTTGACTGGTGCCTCAGCAGAAGGAACAACAGAATTATTCCATACAAAATATTTTGATGAGGACGCTTATTTATCTCAGAGTGGACAATTATATATGGAAGCGGCTGCTATGGCTTTAGGAAGAGTATTCTCATTCGGCCCTACTTTTCGCGCCGAAAAGTCTAAGACCAGAAGACACTTAATTGAGTTTTGGATGATTGAACCTGAAATGGCATTTATGGATCATGAAGACAGCTTAAAAATGCAAGAGGAGTATGTTGCATTCGTTGTACAATCTGTACTTAAAAATTGTAAGATTGAATTAGAGACTTTAGATCGTGACACTTCTAAATTAGAAAATATACAAGCACCATTTCCGAGAATTACGTATGATGATGCTATTCAGTTCTTAAAAGATCAAGGGTTTAATGATATTGACTGGGGAGATGACTTTGGTGCACCACATGAAACAGCGATTGCCGAAGCGTATGACAAACCGGTTTTCATCACTCACTTTCCAGTAGAAATCAAGGCCTTCTATATGAAGCCTGACCCAGATAATCCAAACGTAGCTCTTTGCGCTGACTTAATTGCTCCAGAAGGTTACGGGGAGATCATTGGTGGTTCTGAACGTATTGATGATTATGAACTAATGGCCGAGCGATATAAAGAGCACGATTTGGACGGCCCAGCATATGAGTGGTATTTACAACTACGTAAATACGGTACAGTTCCACACTCTGGTTTTGGATTAGGGTTGGAGCGAACAGTGGCCTGGATTACAGGTATTGAACATATTCGTGAAACCATTCCATTTCCGCGCCTGCTTAATCGTCTATACCCATAATAAACTACTAGGGATGACTCATTTACGATTGAGTCATCTCTTTCTATTCATAAAAAAGGACGGGTTGCCATGCAATTACCATTTTCCTACCAAAAGTTATTAACAGAACAAGTGAATATACCTAGTCGGTTGTTAATGGGTTATCGGGAGCTTCATTTGGAAGAAAATGATATGGTAGTTATTTTACAGATTATTAACCTTCAAAGATTAGGTGAATGGTTACCATCGTTTGACCAAATTTCGAGCTATATGACTTTAACTGCTAATGAAGTGGCCAATGTTCTTAAGAAACTAAGAAATAATGGCTATTTATTGATTGAACAACATACCGATGAAGAAAACGCTACATATGAGTGGTATTCACTAACCCCTTTGTTTGAAGCGTTATACGATGTTGCAGAAACATCTACAAGAGAAGAAGAAGGTAAATTATTTCAGCTATTTGAACAAGAATTTGCAAGAGCACTATCACCTATAGAGATTGAGACGATTAGTCACTGGTTAGATGAAGATCAGTTTAAACCACCATTAATCAAAGCAGCTCTTAGAGAATCTGTCCTAATGGGGAAGTTAAACTTTCGTTACATAGATCGAATTTTAAATGAGTGGAAGAAAAAAGGTATTAGATCTGTTAAAGATGTTAAACAACCTCATCAAGGACAAGGACAACAACAAACAAAACCTAAACAAAAACGCGATACGTCCGTTTATTATAACTGGCTGGAAGAATAGGGGGAGGGCTAAGTTGTTAACTAAAAAGGAGATTCGTTTCGTTCTGGATACGTTAAAAGAGATGTATCCTGATGCAGATTGTGAATTGAACCATTCAAATGAATTTGAGCTGTTAATTGCTGTTGTACTATCTGCCCAAGCAACTGATGCTCTAGTTAATAAAGTAACACCTGATTTATTTAAAAAATATAAGTCACCTGAAGATTATGTAAATGTATCCTTAGAAGAATTACAAAATGATATTAAACGAATTGGACTATATCGTAATAAGGCTAAAAATATTCGCAAACTGTCAGCTGATTTAATTGAAAAATTTGATGGGAAAGTCCCTAGTAATTATGAATCTTTAGTGAATTTGGCAGGTGTAGGGCGAAAAACGGCTAATGTCGTCATGTCTGTAGCATTTGGTGAGCCAGCCATCGCAGTCGATACACATGTTGAACGTGTTTCTAAACGATTAGGTATTTGCAGGTGGAAAGATTCTGTATTAGAAGTCGAGAAGACGTTAATGAAGAAGGTTCCAAAAGATGAATGGAGCGCTACACATCATCGGATGATCTTCTTTGGGCGTTATCACTGTCGCGCCAAGTCACCCAATTGTCCGGAGTGTCCGTTGTTAGAAATTTGTCGTGAAGGGCAAAAGCGAATGAAAAAGAGGGAATAATACATGGATTATAGACAGATCGAGGAGAAATTTAAGGCTTGGGAACAAGTATCTAAAACAGTTGAAAATTATGTAAATGATCGAAATTTCCAAGAAGTATCAAGATATGTTAACGCTTATCTTGATGAATTAAAGATGATTATACTACTATGTAATGGCTATGAAACAGAAGATATTGTTGATTTTAGTCAGTTTGATCAACTCGCGTATACACCTATAAATGTCACAGAGCGGTTAGATTTTATCGAAAAGCGCAAACATCACCGTCATGCATATATTCAATTAAATGAACTGTATAAGGAAATGAAAAAAAAGTATGTGACCGGTAAAATTAAAGGCGAAATATAAATTAAAGGGCTGCCCCAAAAGTCATAAAGATTGACTTAAGGGACAGCCCTTTTTTAGGCTGCTTCATCTGATTCGTCTACTGGTAAGTCGATACCAAATTCATCGTCATCATCTATAGGCTCTTCATCGTCATTCTCATCGTCATCATTGTTGCCATCCTCATTTTCTTCCTGTTCTTCATTTTCTTCTTCGTCATTTTCAGCTTCTTCATCTTCTTCTTCGTTTTCTTCTTCATCATCACCAAAGAAGTCGTCCCAGAAGTCAGAGTCTTCATCAGGGATATCAATGGATTCAGCAACAGGTTCACTTCTATTGTCTTGATTGTCAAGATCGTAAACGCTTATTTCAAATGTGTAAGTTTCGCCAGGTTCAACGTTTCCAAAGATATATTCAGTTTCCGTTAGACCATCTTGATTTTCAATGACGTCACCATCCATTAATACATCAACTTCAAAAGCAAGTTCGCGTTCATCGTCATCTTGTGCATGCTGCCAATTAGCTTCTATTAACTGCTCTTCATCATCAAAGTTAAGGGTTAATTGTTCGACCGGGTCAACTACATCATATTCTTCAGAAATTTCCGTGGGTTCATTGCCACTAACAAATAACTCAGTAACAATTTGGTCTGATGGTGTGTATTCGCTAGGTAATCGAGCAGGATTGGACCCTTTTTCAACATCAACATCAACTACCGAGTTTGGTCGGGTAAAGTCGGATGTTTCAGTACCTTCAGATAGATGAGACATTAGATTTTGTAAGATAGGTCTCGTTACACTTGTTACGCCAGGTCTATTATCAGAATATCCATTCCAGATAGAAACAGTATAATTCGTCGTGTAGCCAACAATCCATGAATCTCGGTCATCGTTTGTTGTTCCTGTTTTTACTGCTACTGGTAAATTACCGAAGTTTAGACCACTGGCTGTTCCACCTGAATTATTAACTGTATCTTTGAGCATGTCTGTAATCATATACGCTGTATAATCGGACATCACCGGTTTATTTTCATAGTCAGGCTCAATGGTTTCACCGTCGCGATATTCTATTTTAGTAATCGAATGAGGTTCATTATAGATCCCCTGATTACCAAAAGCAGCATAAGCTCCACTCATTTCTAGTGGGTTTGTTTGTAACCTGCCACCACCAAGAGCGAAGTTTTCATCTGCTTGACCTTCAAAAGTGATGCCTAACTCTTTAGCAAAATCAGTAGCCTGTGATTGGTCGATTTCCTGGAATGTCTGAACAGCTGGTACGTTTAACGAGCGGTACAGTGCCTCACGCATTGATACCCAACCATAGTATTGATTTCTAAAGTTTTGGAATCTAGCTTCTTCTCCACCTTCACCGTGCCAAGAGAACCTGGCCTCTGACTCGTCATCATAATACTGGTGGTATGTGGACCTTTGCTCTTGTTCAATAGCGGGTCCATAAACAATAATAGGTTTAATAGCTGATCCAGGTTGTCTGCCTTCACGGTTTATGGCGTAGTTAAACCCAGCACCAACACCCTCATCTTTGTTTCGTCCACCACCAATGGCTAAAATTTCTCCTGTCGTTGTGTCTGTAACAACAATTCCTGACTCTAATTCTTGATCAGGGTAATCAATTGGACTCTCGTCACTTAGTAAATACTCAACTTGATCTTGTGCTTTAGGGTCAAGCGTTGTGTGAATGGTCAATCCAGCTGTTCCAACATTCATATCTTCATCGATTAAATCTTCCGCTTCGTTTAGTACACGATCAATAAATGAATCATATTTAACTTCAGACTGATATTCACCATGAATCATATCTTCAACCGGAATTTCTTTAGCCTCTTCAGCCTCGTCTTCAGATATCTTATCATGTCGAACCATTAAATCAAGAACAGTGTTACGTCTACTTTCAGCTAGATCTGGATTCTTAATTGGATCGTAAGCAGACGGCCTTTGTGGGATTCCGGCTAACAGTGCTACTTCAGCTATTGTTAAATCATTTAAATCATCTTTGCCAAAATAAACTTCGGAAGCTCTTTGAACACCATAGATGCCATTTGAATAATAAATCTTATTTAAATACATCATAAGAATCTGTTCTTTAGAATATTGACGTTCTAGTTGGAAAGCTAGATACTGTTCCTGAACTTTGCGTTCCATTTTTTTGACATCAGTTAAAAGGAAGTTCTTGATGACCTGGTGGGTTATCGTACTAGCTCCCTGAGCCCCGTAACCGTCCGTAATATTAGCGATGATTGAGCCTCCTAATCGTCTAAGATCAATTCCATTGTGATCAAAAAATCGGATGTCCTCAGCAGCTAAAACAGCATCTTCTAATAAAGGTGATAAATCCTCATAATCGATAACTTCACGGTTTTCAGCACCTAAGTCAGCAACATGGTCTCCATTTCGATCTAAAATCGTTGTAGATGCTGGTACTTGTAGTTCTTCAGCGTTTAGATCAGGTGCATCTTTGATAAATGAATAAAGAACTCCAATACCTACAACGAACCCTATTAAACCTATAATTAATAAAGTAGTAAATATCTTTTTCCAATTTAATTTTTTATTTTTCTTTTTGGCTTGCTTTTTCTTCTTACGACTTTTAGCTTCTTCAGCCATACGAATCTCCTCCGTTAATATACATCGTCAATTACTTGAAGATAATCAACTTTTGCTTGTAATTTAAAAGGGATCGAATAACCATTTTCTTTAATAAAAGAATAGGGTATTGATTTCCTTCCATCTTGGTTTTGTGCTTCTTGCCACACCTTTAAAAATGGACGAATGAACAAGAGAAAAGTTTCATTCCTTAATGAAAATCTGATGACAAAAAAACAGATTCCTCCATGTTCATCGATTCTACGCATATGTTCAACCTGGTGACTATGAATATTGGTTAAGGGTAGTGAGTGTTTATTTTTAGTTTCTTTAGCCTCAAAATCAATGTGCCAGCCACTATAAATTCCATTAAAGTCAGTAGTTGAAGGTCTTCTATAGTAGGCTTCCTTAATGACAGCAGCACTTCTTTTTGGATAATCAACCTGCACTACTTGAATCGGGGTTGGCTTTTTATGAATGACGGCTTTACCCGATTCTAAATAATAGTTATTCGTCTCTACGATGTCCTTTTCGAGGGTCATCCCTCTATTAGCAAATGACTTCTTTTTCTTATTTTGCGTAAAGGATTGATTAGCTAGTTGATCAGGTTGTCTACTCCCTTTAGGATACTTCAACGTGATTCCCCCTATCATAAATATTATAGCAAATTTTAATTTAAAAAGATTTGGATATACTGTGACTAGCAGACTAGATCATAAAATAACAGAAATAAAGGATGGCATTATGATACCTCTTTTGGTTAATTACATTAAAGAACAAACCTATAAACATAATCAAAATAATGTGACTAGAACGAAAGCTTACCTAGACTTTTACCAAGAACATCCAGAAGTAAAGTGGTCGTTTTTGGCAAGCTTTGTTTCAAGAAATACAGGGTGGAACATGACCGACCTACAGTCTCAATCGTTTGAGTCAATGCTAAGTAAACAGCAATTGAAGTCACTCTATTTAACATATGAAAGCATCAATTGGTTTATCTTTCAAGATGCCTTCCCTCAATTACTGATATATAAACTTTCTAAGCAACAAAACAAGCCATTATTTTTCTTGTTTAAACATTTTCATATCTCGTCGATTATGGAGAGGGAATGGTATGCATTTTATCAAAAGCGAGATAAGAATCGATTGATGTATTCACAAATTATCAATGAACAACAATTAATTCAACAACCGATTATTACTAATAACCCTTATCGTCAATCTGTATTTCGTTCATTACCTTATCGGCTTCAAGAGATTCTACATCTTAATGCTGTTTTGTTACCGACTGAGCATGGGAAGCTTTACGGTGAATTTGTACCTCATTTTACACCTGCGAAAAAAAGGATTAAATTTGGAAAAAAGATAGCTGCCATTCTCTTTTATCCTTATTTATATCCTTTATTCCATGATTTCGCCTATCATGTTGACGTTACAGGGAGTCGTGAAGAGTATGAACAATTTATGGACCATCATACTAAATTAGCTACTCGACCACTTATGGAATTATATCGAAATACAGATCATGTAATTACTGAGTCTAGAGAAGATTGGTCAAGAAAGACTAAAATCAAACGTAGTTGGTGGAAAGAGCCTAAGCTAAGAGAAATTGAACCTATTGGATCATCCTTTTACCATAAAAGAGAACAGCTTAACGAGCTTGCCGGTATTAAGACAAAATATAAAGATACCCCTGTCGAAAAACAGTAGATAGCTAGAGGTTTTGCCTATTACATTCTAGTTTTGTCAAGTGTGAAGGATATCAATGTATCAATAGCAAACTTAGACGGTAGAAAGGGGGAATACGGGTGAGTTCAGTTAAGTTGAATCATCAATATTCGAATAAGGAGAAATTAATCCATTCATTTGGCAAATTAGAGATGGCGTTAGATCAATTGAAAGATCGTGTACAAGATGTATATGAGAAAAAGTAGTGAAACGATAGTCAGTTGCATAAATTCGTGATACATTAAAGTAGAAGGGTGATTATAATGAATGAGTTTATGCAACTAACAGTAGAATTAAGAGAAGAAATCTTAGAGGGTTGTTTGGATCGATATGAGCACGGGCAGAAATATGACCGTAAAAACTACGATCATTTTTATTATATTAAAGAAGAAACCAAACCATTATTTGAAAAAATCGAAACCTGGGAAGAAGACGCTCAAGCAATCGTTCATAAACTGCCTATTTTTCCAAACCAAATTCAAAATACGAAAGATAATCTAGAGATTATGATTCTTCATAGCTATTTTCACGATGTAAGAAAGAAACGGTTCATGGAGTTATACCATTCAGTTATGTATAATTTGGACATTGTGTTAAATCAAGAAACATCATCTTGAAATTCATTAAGTTATGATTATAATAGAGATACGACACATCATTTGAGGTGAGAAATAGATGAACAAGGATCAATTAGTTAATGCAGCTAAAGATATGTTAGACCGTGCATTTGTACCCTATTCAAAGTTTCCAGTAGGTGCGGCTTTGTTAACAAAGGACGGTAAAGTTTATCAAGGTTGCAATATTGAAAATGCAGCTTATCCTGTAACTTGCTGTGCTGAACGCGTAGCTATTTTTAAAGCGGTTTCAGAAGGTGAACGTGACTTTGAAGCGTTAGCAGTTATTGCTAATACAGACCGACCAGTTCCTCCTTGTGGGGCGTGTAGACAAGTGATGAGTGAATTCTTTTCACCAGATATGTCTGTTTATATTACTAGTAAGGATATGGAAGTAAAAAGTACAACTGTTGAAGAACTTTTACCTTTTTCGTTTACTCCAGAGGATTTAGAAAAGGGTAGACAGTCATAAGTATTATTTGGCTGTGTTAGATAGTTTTTTTAAAATGAATTTAGAAGAGCTAGTTAAAACTAGCTCTTTTTTTGATATACTATACATATGAGTATAAAATCAATTGCCATTACTGGTTATAAACCGCATGAACTGAACATATTTAAAGAAAAGGATACCAAAATCGACGTAATCAAAGAAGCGCTTAAAAAGAAGCTTTTACCGTTGTTAGAAGATGGGTTAGAATGGGTTGTTATTTCTGGACAGCCAGGTGTTGAAACGTGGGCCTTTGATGTGATTCAGTCACTTAAGGAGAACTATTCGGTTAAAATTGCTGTAATTCCACCTTTTTCAAATCAAGAAAAAGTATGGAAAGAGGACAAACAATTAAGATATCAACAACTACTTAACGGTGCTGATTTTTCAAAGCCACTTAGTGAGAAAGAATATGTAAGTCCAAAGCAGTATCAGACAAAAAATCGCTGGATGGTTGAGAAGACGGATGGTTGTTTAATACTGTTTGAAGAAGAACACGGCGGGTCACCAAAATTTTTTTATCAAACAGCCTTAACCTATCAAGATCATCATTTGTATGAAATAATCGTGCTTGACGCTTTTGAATTAGATGAGGTGGCTCGTGATTTGCAGGAATCAGGATATTGGAATAACTGATGTAAGGGGGATTCAGTGGAAATGAAGAAAACAAATTTATCAAGTCAAGAAATTTTAGACAAAGAGTTTAAAACCTCAATAAGAGGATATAATCAAGATGAGGTTGATGAATTTTTAGATGTGGTCATCCAAGATTATGAACAATTTCAAAAGGAAATAAAACGGTTGAATGAAGAATTAGAAAGAATAAAAAACGCTACAGGCTCAAATGCGCAATCATCACAAACACGTGGGCCAGTAAATTCTGATATTTTACAACGTTTGTCGAACTTAGAAAAAGCAGTGTTTGGAAGGAAACACTCAAACTAATTGGCAAATATTGCATTGGCCATGTAAAGGTGTATGTGCTATAATACTTAACTCAGGCATAAGTAAGGAAACATAAATGTCAACATAATCGCTCAAGCATTTGCTTGAGAGGAAAGTCCATGCTCACACGGGCTGAGATGCTCGTAGTGTTCGTGCTTGACGAAACCATAAGTCAAGGGAGCTTTTTAAAAAGCTTACGGCAGGGAAACAGTCTAAGTCCTTTAGGATATGACTGGATTACCTTTAAAGTGCCACAGTGACGAACTTAATTGGAAACAATTAAGGTGGAACGCGGTAAACCCCACGAGTGAGCAACCCAAAATATGGTAGGGGCACTTTTTGCAGGGAATTCAACCTAGCAAAAAGACAAGTCTTATGGCTTGTAGATAGATGATTATGGCTGGAGTACGAGGTTGACCACCGTTTGTAGTACGAAGGAACAGAACATGGCTTATGAGACATTTATGGGTCAATTCTTACTTATGCCTGAATTTATACATATTTTGAGTCGTCGTTCGAAAGGAATGTGTGTATGACGAACCAAGTGACATTAATAGCTACTGCAGCAATGGGACTAGAAGCATTAGTCAGAGACGAGGTCATCGATTTAGGTTATACAGATGTAACAACGGATAATGGTAAAGTTATTTTTAACTCAGATATATCGGGTATTGCTAGATGTAATTTATGGTTAAGAACGGCAGACCGAATCAAACTTTTGATGAAAGAATTTCCTGCTTATACGTTTGATGAGCTATTTGAGCAAACTAAGGCTTTACCGTGGGAAGATTGGTTACCTGAAGATGCATTCATTCATGTCGTTGGGAAATCACATAAGTCGACATTGTACTCCGTTCCCGATTGTCAATCGATTGTTAAAAAAGCGATTGTATCAAGACTTCAAGATGCTTATCATGTTCATACGAGGTTAGAAGAGTCAGGGACGAGATATAAAATAGAAGTGGCCATTCATAAAGATCGAGTTACCATGACGATTGATACAACAGGAGTTGGATTGCATAAGCGTGGATATCGAGTATCGCAGGGAGAGGCGCCACTTAAAGAAACATTAGCTGCTTCATTAATTAAATTAACGAATTGGACACCTGATCAACCTTTTGTTGATCCCTTTGCCGGTTCAGGAACGATTCCGATCGAAGCTGCACTAATTGGACAAAATATTGCTCCCGGATTTAATCGTGAATTTTCTGCAGAAGAGTGGGATGTGATTCCACAATCTATATGGGATCGTGCATTAGAAGAGGCTGAGGATTTAGCGAATTATGATCAACCACTTGATATTACCGGAACTGATATCAGCCATCAAGCCGTAGAGATGGCTACTGAAAATGCAATGGAGGCTGGACTAGCTGATCTTATTACCTGGAAGCAGATGCAGGTAAAGGATTTCAAACCGAAGACAGATTCTGGTTATCTTGTGGGTAATCCACCGTATGGTGAAAGGTTAAGCGAGAAAGAAGAGGTTGAAAGTATATATCGCAGTCTAGGTGAGATTATGAAAGACTACCCACAATGGAGCGTGTATATTATGACCTCACATCCGGGCTTTGAAAAGCTTTATGGGAAAAAAGCTTCTAAGAAGAGAAAACTCTTTAACGGGTTTATTCGAACAGATTACTACCAATTTTTTGGCAAGAAATAAATACTCACAACAAGAAGGCTATTCAACCAACAGAATAGTCTTCTTTGTTATATGTTTAAAAAGGGAGAGAAATTTATGGAATCATATTTACCTAGCTTTAATTTAACAGGAAAGAATGCAGTTGTAACAGGAGCGACTAAAGGAATTGGACGAGCCATAACGTTAGCTTATGCAGAAGCCGGAGCTAATGTTGTCCTAATTTCACGATCAGAAGATGATCTGAAGACATTGTGTAACCAAATTGAAAATGATTTTAATGTCTCGGCACAATACATTGCAGCATCTGTTACTGACCATCAAGTGATCACGGAAAAGCTAGATCAATTATTTGAAACTCAATCCATTGATATTTTGGTCAATAATGCTGGTATGAATATTCGGTCAGAAGCTTTTGACGTCAGTGAGCTGGAATGGTCCAGAATTGTGGATACGAATATGAAAAGTGCCTTTTTCTTAACACAGTATGTAGCACGTAAAATGTACGAACATCGTGTTTCAGGAAAGATTCTTTCTGTGACATCGGTTGCCGGTCAAACAGCATTAAGAACCGGGGTTGTTTATGGTATGACAAAAGCAAGTCTCATTCAAATGACCAAAACACTCGCTATTGAATGGGGGAAATATGGAATCAATATTAATGCAATCGGACCGTGGTACTTTCCTACAGCCTTGACTGAGAAGTTGTTACAGAATGAACAATATGTGAAAGAAATAAAAGAACGTACGCCTCTTGGAAGAGTAGGGGAACTTGAAGAGATTGCTGGTCCTGCTGTATTCCTTGCATCAGATGCCAGTGATTATATTACAGGTCAAACCCTAATGGTTGATGGTGGTATGACGATTTATGGATTTTAGATTAGCATAAGATAACAGATTATGGTTATGGTAATTAAAAAAAGGATGTCATGAATGGCCATTATTTCTTCAGTAGGAACGGCAGTACCACCACATAAAATGGAGCAAGCTGAGGTTAAGCAATTAATCAAAAGTTTAATCTCCGACCCACAATTACATAAATATTTAACCGTATTTGATGAAGCACAGATTGAACAAAGGTATTTTGTGGCTGATTCTGCCTGGTTAAAACTTCCTCAACCTTTCAGAATGAAAAACCAACTATGGGTCGATCAAGGTGTTGAGTTAGCTGTTACCTCTGCTGAAAAATGTATAAACCAAGTGACAGGTTTTTCGTTCAAGGATATTGATGCGATTATTTCTATTACCAGTACAGGGATCCTCACTCCATCTTTAGATGCTTATTTATTAAATCGTTTAGAGTTGAGAGAGGACATTAAACGGACGCCACTTTTTGGATTAGGTTGTGCTGGTGGTGCAAATGGGTTGGCGCGTGCTTTTGAATTCCTAAAGGCTTATCCAGATCAAAGCGTCCTTTTAGTGGCAGTGGAATTAGCGTCAGTGGCTTTTCATCCGGATTGTTTAGATACTAAAGAAATTGTAGCTTCGGCGCTTTTTGGTGATGGAGCGGCTGCTGTTTTACTGTTAGGGGAAAAGCATTCTAAACGAAAGATTTTAGAAAGAACCATGCTGATTAGAGATGCTAGTTCTAGAACCAAACATCATTCCATGGATGTTATGGGGTGGGAAGTAGGTAATGATGGATTCCACGTTGTTTTTGATAAGGTTATTCCACAATTGATCAAACCATTTTGGCAGCCACACTTCAAAGAGTTAATGCAAAAGCATGGGATAGATCCAGATCAATTAGCATATTTGATTGTACACCCTGGTGGTAGAAAGGTAATCGAAGAAGTGGGACAAATAGTGAATCCAACCAAATTGTCATATTCAAGGATGACCTTAAAGCAGTTTGGTAATATGTCCTCACCAACGGTTCTTTTTGTTTTAAATGAAGTGTTAAAACGACCTTCGATTGATAAAGGTCATGCTATATTATCGGCATTAGGACCAGGATTCTCTTCGGAACTACTTCTTCTGGAGGTGGTTTAACCGATGATTTACATGCTAATAATTATTTATTTAATTAGTTTAAGACTATTGGAGCTAATGATTGCGAAATCAAATGCACGCTATCAAGTAGAAAGAGGAGGGGTTGAGATTAAGGAGTCATATTATCCCTTGATTGTCTTAACTCATATTCTATTTTTAATCAGCTTGATTAGTGAGTCCTATCTTTCGCATGGGTTTGAGACTCCATTTTCAATTACCTTTTTTCTGATTTTTGTGACCTTACAACTGTTGCGAATCTGGGTGATTTTATCTTTAGGGAGAGCATGGAATACTAAGGTGATTGTCAATCCAAATGAGGGTCTTTTAGTTAGAAATGGGTTATATCGTTATATCAAACATCCGAACTATTGGATCGTGTTTCTGGAATTAGTATTTATCCCACTATTGTTTTCTGCTTATTGGACTGCGATGGTTTTCCCAGTATTACATGTATTACTAATGTTAAAGCGCATCCCGGTAGAAAACGAGGCGTTGAGGCGATACCTAAGTTGAAGATAATGATAAACGGGAGGGGAAAATGTGATTATTTCAGCTACAGAGGCCTACTCCAAATCGAAAGATGGAGAGGTCATATTTGTTGATTGTCGCTTTGATTTACAAGACTCATCAAAAGGAAGGGGCTTATTTGAACAAGAGCATTTACCAAATTCAATTTATTTTGATTTAGAAGAGGATCTTAGTGGTCCAGTTGGGGAAAGAGGAGGACGTCATCCACTGCCTAATTTAGAGTCGTTTACAAATAAATTAGCGGCTAGCGGGATTACACCTGATTCAACATTAATTGTATATGATAATAATTACGCCTTTGCTTCAAGGTTTTATTGGCTGATGAAATTGATAAGGCATAAGACGATTTATCTCATTAATGGTGGGTTTAATGCTTGGAAAGAAGCTGGTTATCCAACCACCGATGAACAACCAGTAAACTCAGCTAAAGGTCATTACGGTCCGTTTGAAGTTAATCGAGAAATAATAGCTGTTCAAGAAGAGGTATTTAAAAGTATAAATGAAAAAGGTGTTGCCATTATTGACTCAAGAAGTTACGAGAGGTTCTCCGGTCAGTTTGAACCGATTGATCATAAGGCAGGACATATTCCAACAGCTAAGAACTATGATTGGCAAAATTTATTTGAAAAAGGGTATTTCAAATCAACTAAGGAGTTAATGAATTATTTTAAAGATTTAGCTGGTGCCAACCAAATCATTGTATATTGTGGTTCAGGAGTTACCGCAGCACCAAATGTGTTAGCTTTATGGCAGTGTGGGTTTTCAAACGTTAAATTGTATGTCGGAAGTTTTAGCGATTGGATTTCTAACGACCAAAATGAGGTAAGTACACTTTAATGTCACTTCATTAACATGCTTCGCTTTCCATGGGCACGGCTTCAGCTAACTTGGGAAGAAAAAGCACTTCCCAAGTGAAACTTCAGCTCGTGCTATTCTCACGATGGACAGGACGGACAAGTGTCGGTGATGCCACAGAACGTGGCTTTTTTCACCGACTAGTAATCTACGCATGTTGATTCCACCTAGTACTGCTCACCTAACCAAGTTCAATTTTCAACATGACAGTTGTAACAATAGACGGCACATCACATTTAGTATAGAGCCAGAAATGAGGGTGAATGCAAAAAATCGGCAACCACATAAGTGATTGCCGAATTTATTTTGGTTTTTAATATTTGTTAGTTCAATTATTTTTTAGTTACGTTAGATGCTTGTGGACCACGGTCACCTTCAACGATTTCGAAGTTAACCTCTTGTCCTTCGTCTAAAGTCTTGAAACCATCCTGATTAATAGCAGAGTAGTGTACGAATACATCGTCTCCACCTTCTACCTGGATAAAACCATAACCTTTCTCTGCGTTAAACCACTTTACTACGCCGTTTTGCATTTTAAAAATCCTCCTAAAAACTGCCACCTTAAAAGGTGTTTTATTTCACAACTCAGATGTGAAATGGATAAAAAAATAACTTCTTAAGAAATGAAGGATCACAAATTACACCTTTCACTTCTATAGAAGTTACGTGACTTTCTTTATGATACTTCACATCTTCATTGCAATTTCAGTATACTTAATTTAATGTAGTGAGTCAAGCTAGAACTATTTCCAATAACACTAATATATGTTTAAGGGGGGAATTTGTGTGTTGACGTTAATTGGTTTAACAGGCTGGGGAGATCATCAAGATATTCATCAAGCCGAAATAAATAAACGACATAAATTAGAAGCATATGCTGCACATTTTCCTGTCGTTGAATTAGATAGTGCTTTTTACAGTATTATAAAAAAAGAGCAATACGAAAAATGGTTAGATCAAACACCGTCAAACTTTTCGTTTGTGGTCAAGGCTTATCAAGCATTTACGGGTCATGATCGGAAAATGTATACACGAAAAGAAATGAAAAGTTTGTTTAATGACTATCAGGCAAATCTTGAACCATTGCGAGATGCTGGAAAATTACAATGCATATTGTTTCAATTTCCACCTTGGTTTGATCTTAACTCCACTCATATTAATCGCTTAAAATTTATACGTGAGCATTTTAAAGATTATCCAATTGCTATAGAGTTTCGTAACAGAACTTGGTATGATAAGCGTATAAGAAAAAAGACCATTGATTTTCTAAATGAAAATCAATGGATTCATACCATCTGTGATGAACCTCAAGCAGGTGTTGGTTCAATTCCGACTGTCCTAGAGGTTACCAATCCGCAGCAGGCTTTAATTCGATTCCACGGCCGAAATGTTTATGGCTGGAATCATAATGGGCAGGAAAACTGGCGAGAGGTTCGGTTTTTATATAATTATTCGATTGCTGAACTATCCGAATGGGTTGATCGAATTCATCAACTTAAACAACAGGTAGACCAGTTATCCATATTATTTAATAACAACTCTGGTGGGCATGCGTATCAAAATGCAAAAACTCTGCAACAAATGTTGAATATTTCTTATGAAGAGCTTAATCCTAAACAAATTGACTTATTTTCTGACGGTTAATTTACTGGTTGACGGATCTTGCACCTAGGTACCGGGAATCCCAATATTGCTCTGACATATTGCTGATTGTTACACCGTTAGATAACCCAGCATGGATAAACTGTCCGTCTCCAATATAGATACCGGCATGTGAAGGTCCGGGTTTGTAAGTTTCAAAAAAGACGAGATCACCCACACTTGGCTGTGAGACTGGAGATGTGACATTCCAAATATCATTCACTGTTCTAGGTACTGAGATATCATGCTGTGAAAATACATATTGTAAAAACCCACTGCAATCAAAGCCACTAGGTGATTGCCCACCCCATCTATAAGGGGTACCTAGATACTCTTTGGCTGTTGCGATCACGTTATCGTGAGATACTGAAGCAGTTGTTAGTTGAATTGATGACTGATTTGATTGATTTTGTGTGCCTGAATTTTGATTATTTGTGGTTGTCTGGGATGTTGCAATAGCATCTAAATTAGATAAGTCCATCGACTGATCAGATATTTGATTAAATGCCTTTAGAGCCTTTTTAGTATTTTGACCCACATGACCATCTACATTGTCATGGTAAAGACCGAGAAAGCTTAGTGCTTGTTGAATTTGCTTAACTTTACTTGATTGTTCACCAAAAGCGATTTGCTCACCGTGCTTTTCAATTAAGCTAATGTATTTGTCATGTACCATATGGTCAATTAACTGCATGGTCTCCTGATTTAATTCACCGTTTGCCTTGATGTTTTGATCGACTTGAAAGCTTTTGACTGCATATTCAGTTAAGGCATTATAATGATCAGTGACTTCTCCAGGATAATAGTCGACAGTTTTTAATTTCCTATGTAATTGGACGACGGATTCACCGTGATCACCATAAGAGAGCTGTTGAAGTTCTTTTATTTGTTCTTTAGTGTATGCATCAGTCGGTACATGGAATACAAACGGAGAGCTTAAGGCTAAGCTTCCAGCCATTGCACTAATCATGACATTTCTTGCACGTTTCCGTTTGACCACTTTATCAACACCTTTTCATTATTGTTCGATATAAATTTATATGGTTTATATAAATCATTTATGTATTAAAAAATTGTAATAAACATATGGGGTGAATTATATGAGTATTAAAAATGAACCTGCTTACCTTGAATTATGCCGTTACGTCCTTACTAATGGTATTGACCGACAAGATCGAACGGGAGTGGGGACTAGGTCTATATTCGGCTATCAAATGAAGTTCAATCTCAAGGAGGGATTTCCACTCTTAACGACCAAAAAAGTTCCCTTCCGATTAATTGCTAGCGAGCTACTTTGGTTTTTGAAAGGGGATACCAACATTCGTTATTTATTAAAACACAATAACAATATATGGAATGAATGGGCCTTTAAAAACTGGGTAGAAAGTGATGAGTACTCTGGTCCTGATATGAGCAATTTTGGTATTCGTGCTCAACAAGATGAAGAGTTTAATCAACTGTACCAAGAGCAGATGAAGGAGTTTAAACTAAGAATTTTAGAAGATGATTCATTTGCTGATAAATATGGTCATCTTGGAGATGTTTACGGAAAGCAATGGCGACATTGGAAAAGTACTCAAGGTGAAACAATTGATCAAATAAGTCAAGTTATAGAAGATATTAAAAAGAATCCACAATCGAGACGATTAATCGTATCTGCATGGAATCCAGAAGATATTCCAACTATGGCTCTACCACCGTGTCATACACTATTTCAGTTTTATGTTCAAGACGGTCAGTTATCATGTCAACTATACCAACGTAGTGGTGATTTGTTTTTAGGAATTCCGTTTAATATCGCTAGTTATGCACTGTTAACTCACTTAATAGCAAAAGAATGTGGATTAGAAGTAGGGGAGTTTATTCATACCCTGGGTGATGCTCATATTTATCACAATCATTTTGATCAAATTAAAGAGCAATTGTCTAGAACCCCTAGACAAGCTCCGACTCTAACACTAAATGACTCTAAATCTGACATATTTTCTTTTACGGTTGATGACCTGTCAATAGAGGGTTATCAACCACACCCAGCCATTAAAGCACCTGTAGCCGTGTAATAAGGAGGAGCAAGCTTATGTATTCATTAATTGTGGCGATGGATGAGAACCAGGCAATCGGATATAACAAAGGTATGCCGTGGCATTTACCCAATGATCTAAAATATTTTAAAGAAGTAACCCAAGGGCATCCTATTGTCATGGGACGTAAAACCTTTGAATCAATTGGCAGACCACTTCCCAAGCGACACAATATCATCATGACAAGAGATCCACAATACCAGCAAGAAGGGTGTACCATCATTCATAGTTGGGACCAACTAAAGGAAGTTGTGACGGATGAAAATGAAGTTTTTATTATCGGGGGTTCAGAATTGTTTCAAATAGCCATGCCCCACGTCAGTCGAATGTATCTAACAGTGATTCATGAACAATTTCCTGCAGATACTTATTTTCCAGAGGTTGACTTTTCAGAGTGGAATCTTGTCAAGAAAATTCGTGGTGAACGTGATGAAAAAAATGTTTACGGGCATACGTTTTACGTATATGATAGAAAATAAATTGAACATTTTATAACATAACTGATTTATGTTTGCAAAAATGAATGAAATAAGCGACAATAAGCGTAGGATAGTAACGATTGGCAGGTGTTATGATGACGGTAGGTATTCCAGGCTTAATTTTAATTATATTAATCCTTTTAATTATATTCGGACCTAAGAAATTACCTGAGTTAGGTCAAGCATTAGGTCAAACTTTAAAAGAATTTAAAAAATCAACTAACGAGTTAACGAACGAGCAAGAAGATCAACCTAAAAAGTAACGGTTAGATCTTACTAACCTCTAATGTATTGGAGTGATTTTATGCCTTTTGGTAGTATTGGTTTACCAGGTTTAATATTAATACTTATTGTGCTTTTGTTAGTATTTGGTCCGTCTAAATTACCGGAGATTGGTAAGGCGTTTGGATCATCTTTAAAAGAGTTTAAAAAAGCAACGAACGATCTTATGAGTGATGATACATCAAATACAAACAAGAAAGATTCCGACACACATAACCAATAAGCTTGCATGTCAAGATGTAAGGGAGTCCCTTACATCTTCTTTTATGACGGTTATCATAATCTGTTTTTTTGTGGTTTGATACAAGAGGGTGAAGGAAATGACGAATGAACAATTGAGCCATCAAGAAGAGATGGATTGGACAGAACATTTAGGTGAATTAAGGAAACGTTTCTTCTGGAGTATGCTAATCTTTGTATTAGCTTTTGGTGTGGGCTTTTTCTTTCGAGAAGAAATTTATTTATATATTGAACAGGACGTTCCATTTCAATTAACGGTACTTAGCCCTTTCGATATAATTTGGGTTTACGTGATTATTGGTGTTATGGCAGGACTCATTGTTACGATTCCGTTTTTAGCGTTCCAACTTTGGTTATTTATTAAACCGGGCTTAACTAAACATGAAAAACGAGTGAGTTTACTTTATGTACCAGCTATATTTTTATTATTCATGTTAGGTTTAGCTTTTGGTTATTTTGTCATTAAAGATTTGGTGTTGAACTTTTTACTAAACCTAAGTGATGGATTAGTTAATGAAATGTTCACAGTTAATAATTATTTTCGATTTATTATGCAAATTACTATTCCTTTTGCATTCTTCTTTGAGGTTCCTTTAATTGTAATGTTCTTGACTAGCCTAGGAATCTTAACACCAGAGTTTATGAAGAGAACTCGTAAATTTGCTTATCTAATCTTAGTGATAATAGGTACGATGCTATCACCACCAGATTTTATCCTCCAGTTAGTGGTGGCTGCACCATTAATCGCTTTATACGAACTAGCCATTATCATGTCTGGATTTGTTTACCGTAAGAGGAAGAAGAAACTTGAAAAATTAAATGAGGAAGACAATCAGGATTCTTAAAAAGCAGGTGTTATTATGCGATCGTTTTACCATTATGTGATGCGTTATCGTGGTATTCATGAAAAAAGTGATTATCGTAAACAATTAGCTGACTGGATGTTTCACGACCACGATTTTCCCAAACAGTCAAGTAATTATGATGAGCTTACTAGCTATTTGGAGATGAATAGTCCGTTTCCGGAAGCCTTAAGGATTTTTGATGAACTTTGGAATGAATATCAAGCGTAGTGATTCGGTCAGGTAAACAGTCACAAATGTCATGACTTAAATGTGTATTTAAAAAGCCAGGTGATCATTCACCTGGCTTCTTTACATGGAGGCAGACTAGCAAACGTAGGCGCTACCTACTATAATTAACAGAATGAATAGTACAACGATAAGTGTAAATCCACCACCGTAGTATCCTTTACTCATTTGGCATACCTCCTCATAGGGGGTTTCATTGTTAAGTTATGCAGGTTAGGTGATATGCGTATGGGCTATTAGATCATATTGAATGTTAGATAACGGTTGATATGATAACCTTTAAAAAAGTTAAAATCATATTATAAAATAACAATATATGACAGGAATTTGGGATCTTAATGGCGAAAATAGTGATTTCCTGCGCTTTCCCAGGAAATAGATTGATAATGGAGGAGAATGATGGAGCTACATACGGATTGGAACAGCTTATTAAATGACGAAATTAAAAGCAAATGGTTTAGGGAACTTGAAGGTTCACTAAAACAATTATATCAATCAAAGGTTATTTACCCACCATATAATCAGATCTTTAGAGCCCTCAACTTAACCTCTTTTAAGGATACTAAAGTAGTTATCCTAGGCCAAGATCCATACCATGGGGAAAAACAAGCGAATGGCCTTAGCTTTTCTGTTAACCAAGGAACTAAAATCCCACCATCTTTAAAAAATATTTATAAAGAGTTGGCAGAAGATATTGGATGTGACATTCCTGAACATGGAGACTTGACTCATTGGGCTACAGAAGGAGTTCTGTTATTAAATACGATTTTAACTGTTGAAGATGGGAAGCCTAATTCTCATAAATTATTAGGGTGGGAAGAGTTAACTAATCAAATCATTGAGTTGTTAAGCAATTACAAAGACCATGTGGTTTTCATTCTTTGGGGAAAACAAGCCTTAGAGAAGCAGAAATTTATTGATCAAACGAGACATACGATTATACACGGTCCACACCCTAGCCCCTTATCAGCTTACCGAGGATTTTTTGGGAGTAAGCCGTTTAGTCAAACGAATCACAATTTAATACAAAACGGGCAAGAGCCCATTAATTGGTGTATATAATATTTGCCTATACAGGATATGCTTTCATCCCGTACACTATAATAGTTGATTGAAGGAGGAATGAAGGATGTATCCTGTACGACCAAATCCGTGGAATCAACCACCAAGAGGAAACCCTTTTCATCCAAAGCCATCAGTAATCGATCAGATTGTATCAAAATTTAAAGGATCTAAGCAGCCCACCGACCCATTTCAATTTGGTGCAGGCCCTGTTCAACATGGAATCAATAATTATCAGACTTTACATGAGACCTTAAATCATGTACAAAAAGGATTAGGGATGGTGCAGCAGTTTCTCCCAATATGGAAGCAATATGCTCCGTTGATTAAAAATGCACCGATGTTCATAGATATGGTAAAATTAATGATGACTGAAGATGAATTGTCAGAAGCTGAAACCAATGAACAACCAAAAAAGGTTGAGGATAATTCCACAACAGCAATGCATTCGGTTTCGCAAACTTCCAAACAAACGAAAGAAACAACTCGTCGTTCATCTCAATCCAAACAAGATGAGTTGCAAGGTTTACCAAAACCTAAGCTATATATTTAAATCATGTACTCCTAGGAGTGATTCAATGAGTCAATTAAAGAAAGCGACCTTTGCTGGTGGGTGTTTCTGGTGTATGGTCGAACCCTTTGACCGCCGTCCGGGAATTTATGAAGTGGTCTCTGGTTATACGGGTGGACATACAGAAAATCCAACCTACGAAGAAGTTTGCTCTAATACGACAGGTCATTTGGAAGCAGTACAAATTACGTACGATCCTGATGTTTTTCCATATGACCAGCTATTAGAGCTATACTGGCAACAAATCGATCCGACCGATAACGGTGGGCAGTTTAATGATCGAGGAGAATCGTACAAGCCAGCTATTTTCTATCATGATCAAGAACAAAGAGAATTAGCAGAACAATCCAAGCAAGCGCTAGAGAATAGTGGTAAATTTTCTAAACCTATTGTTGTTGAAATTAGAGAGGCAACCAAGTTTTATCCAGCTGAGGAAGGGCATCAAGATTACTATAAAAAGAATACCTTTCACTACAAACTATATAAAAAGGGCTCTGGTCGCCAAGATTTTATCAACAAGCATTGGTCTAATAACCAAGACATTGAACAACTGAGAGAACATCTGACAGATATACAGTATAAGGTAACTCAAGAAGATGCTACAGAACCTCCTTTTCAAAATGAATACTGGGATCACGAAGAAGAGGGGATATATGTAGATATTGTTAGCGGTGAACCACTGTTCTCTTCCCAAGATAAATACGATGCTGGCTGTGGTTGGCCAAGCTTTACGAAGCCAATTGCTCCCTTAGAAGAAGAATTAGATACATCATTTGGAATGCGAAGAATAGAGGTTAGAAGCCAACATGCCGATTCACATTTAGGACATGTTTTTGATGATGGCCCTAAAGACCAAGGTGGTATGAGATACTGTATTAACTCAGCTGCTCTGAGGTTTATCCCCAAAGAACGTCTTGAAGAAGAAGGTTATGGAAAATATAAGCAGTTATTTAATAATTAATCAAACGTTTGTTTAAATTAAGAGAAAGGTGATAACAGATGATTCATAAAACATGGGAAAACAATGAAACAATGAAACAGATTAAATGTGTTCACACGGATGCTAAGAAGTTTACAGTGGAAAATGTTTTAACCCCGGGGAAAACATATGAGGTCAAGAATGAATCAGAGGAGTTCTACTTTGTCATTGATGACCTTGGAAAAATGGCTGGCTTTTACAAAGATTATTTTGAAGTGATTTAAATAAGAAGAAGTGGCGAATCGTTTTGAAGATTCGCCACTTTTTTAAATAGATTGATTAACTAAAAAGATTCCTAACATTTTTTCATACAACTCATCTAATTGGCTAACCGACAAAGGATTCACACCACTGCCTAACTCGATCGTAAACCCAGGCCTTCTGAAGTCCTGTATAAACCAATCTTTATATCCTGCATGGCTATCAACATACCTGATCGGGTGGTAACCACTTACACGTCCGTATTCACTAGCTATGGTTTGTGAGATCGGAGGTTCTAATCCTTCATATCCCCAAAAAATAATTTCTCCCTGTGTGTGTAATGCTAATACTCGATCGAAATCTTTTGCAAGTGTCAAGTTATAAATGGCCAGGGCTTCTGGTTCGGTTAGTGGACCATAACCTGGAAAATCACGAGGCGCAGGTTGTTTAGGTTTGCGAGCACTTTCGATATTCCAATTAGCGGGAAATTGATTATTTAAATCAACACCACGTATGTTTGCTTTCCATCCGCTAAAATCTAATTGTTGTTGATTAATGTCTAATACTAAATCGCGTAGATTAGGGTCTTCAGGAAGCCCTTCATTAAGTAAATCTACTCCATCTGGATTGACCATGGGAACCAAACTAAGCGTGATCTCTTGAAAGTAATGGTGCATATTCAGACCACGTATCGGCTGATTATTGGTAAGAGCATATAAATAATCATCGATGAAACGCATGATAACAGAGGTGGTTATCGATTCGTGAGCATGAATTGATGCATTAGCATGGATATGTTGCTCTCCATTCCCAATTACAACCTCATAGATGGGTTTACCAGCAATCGATTGACCAATTTCGTTTAAAGAAAAGAGTGGATAAGCAGCTTGGAGCTTATATAAATCCTCTTCCATTCGACGAAATGTATAAAGTTGTTGATCATTAATAATCCGATTTCTCTTCACAGCATTTTCCCTCCCCATTCAATAAAATGTATGTTAATGAGTGAGTGAATTTGCACATTTTATGAAAAGTCATTATAATGTTGGATAGAATTTCTGCTAAGACGTAGTTATTCGTGGAAATTAGTGATATGATTTTAAATAAGAAATAATAAAAGGAGGGGTTAGCTTGGCATTCGTAATATCTTCACCATGTAAAGATGAAAAAGCTGCGGAGTGCGTAGATGTATGTCCGGTTGACTGTATTGAAGAGGGTAAAGACATGTTCTATATAGATCCAGATATTTGTATCGATTGTGGAGCATGCGAAGCTGTTTGTCCGGTAGAGGCGATCTACCACGAAGACGAGCTTCCTGAGGAAGAAAAGGAATATATCGAAATAAATCGTAAATTCTTCCAAGAATAATCATGCGCCTAGAAGAGACTGGATATTTATTCAGTCTCTTTTTTCTTCATATATGTAAAATGAAATAATGATAATAGGGGAATGCAGATGTATAATAAAAGTGAAGCAAATATCGAACAAGTTTTTGCTTGGTTTCGTTGGATTTTATTGATTGGTGTGGCCGGCCTATATTTTTTAGTTGAAGACCGAGCCTTCTTTACTGTCGATTTAGATACTTTTACCTATATACTCACTTATGGTGCTATTTATAGCTTGGTTATACAGTTAGGGATGTATATCTTTAAGCGATTTCAGAAAATGCAAAGCTCCCTTAAGTGGGTAAGTTATTTAATGGATTTTATTTTGTTTTTTGGATTAATCGGAATAACCGGCGGCGTCTATAGTCCGTTAGTTTTTTTAACATTGGTATGGCTGTTACATATTGCTAATTCCTTTAAGACTAAAGGTTTATTAATAGCGATTATTTTAGCATTAGTGGGTTATACAACAACAGGGGTCATTTTAGAACAGTTTAACGGGGACGCCGTTTGGACATATGTGTCAACTGTCAGTCTAATGGTTATTACTGGATTGATGATTGGACTAATAGTTAGTCGTCAAGTTAGAAACCTATACCCGGAAAATATTAATTACCAAGAAGATGCGCTAATGGATTATATTACGGGATTATATAATCATCGTTCTTTTCAAAACACGCTGTATAAACTGATCCAGGGACAAAAACCAATCTCTATTGTACTAATTGATATTGATGATTTTAAAGCCTTAAATGATCAATATGGACATACAACCGGGGATCGAGTGTTATCGATTTTAGGTAAAACATTTGTGTTCTGGGTCGATAAACGCGAGGGATATTGTTTCCGTGTAAGTGGCGATCAGTTTGCGATCATCTTATTTAATACCAATAAGAAAACAATCAAACAACATATAACACGCTGGAATAATTATTTTAATGAACATATTCAATTACTTGAGGAATTACAGGGAAAACAAATGACAATGAGTTATGGTGTCGTCAATCTAATTGAGTCTGACAATCGAGACAGTCTATTGAAAAGAGCTGAAGAATGCCTACAACTTGCGAAACAAAAGGGTAGAGGACAAGCAATCTTTGATGGGACATTTAAGTAGTAAGTGCTATTCTAAATAAAATGTTATTAATTGAGTTTAGAAATAAAGATAACTAGGGGAATTCATATGGTGACAACAGAAGTTAAAACAGAACTTAATTTTGATCAACTACTGTTAGCAGTAAAAGAGAATCGTCAGGATTTACAGACTAAAAAATTATTACAATTATATAATAAGTGGAAAAAACAGGAGGCAATGATTGGTTTTACTGGGCATTTCTCAGCTGGAAAGTCATCTTTAATTAATACAATTGTTGGAGAAACGCTATTGCCTTCAAGCCCAATACCAACAAGTGCCAATATCGTTGAGATTAAACATGGACAAGAGCAGGTAGTCTATCACTTTAATAACAAGGAATACGCAATCGAGCATGATATAGATATTAACCAAATTCAAACACTTTCTAAGAATGGACAAGAAGTAGAATCTCTAACAATCTCTAAACAATTGCCATTTATGGAAAATGTAACCTTAATGGATACACCTGGTATTGATTCAGCTGATGATGAGGAATTCAATCGGACCTTAGCTAAAGTTTACCTCATTGATTATTTCGTCTATGTCGTTGATTATAACCATGTGCAATCTGAGGTAAACTTCGCTTTTCTGAGTGAATTAGAGAAGAAACAGGTACCTTATATAATTGTTGTGAATCAAATCGACAAGCATAATCCTAATGAATTATCTATGTCAGCTTATGATGAAGCTCTTAAGCAAAGCTGTCAAAATTGGGGTTTAGCTCCGGAAGCTATTTTTTATACTTCATTAAAAGAATTAGATCACCCTACTAATCAATTAGAGTTACTGATTGACTATATTCAATCTATCATGAATCAAAAAGAGCATTATATTGATAAGGGCCTAACAGCTGAATTACATCAAATTATACAAGAGTTGGTTGATGAACGGTTTGATCACCTGAATGAAAGCAATGCCATAGAGGATTATTTAATTTTAGAAGAGAAGCTTCATCGCTTACAAGAAGAAATAGCTGAATTAATGGAGAGAAGTCAGTCGTTAAAAGGCTATTATCAAAAGGAGTTAACTCAGTTAGTTGATCAAGCCTATTTAATGACCTTTGAAACACGGGAACTTGCTAGGTTGTACCTAGAATCAATTCAACCTAAATTCAAAGTGGGAACCTTTTTAACGAAAAAGAAAACTGAACAAGAGAAAAAAGATCGGAAAGAACAATTCTTAAAGGTGATTAATGAACAAATCAATAGCCAAATCAATTGGCATGTTCGTGAGTTATTTCAATCAGAAATGGAAACTTATAATATACATGATTCTGAGTTAATTAAAAGGTTTCAAAAGTTTGAATTGATGATAGATGAACATGATGTCAAGCAGGTCGTTAATCCTTCTGCTGAAGTGACAGGTGATTATGTTCTAATTTTTAGTCGAGATTTACAGAAATCACTGGCACGTTTAGTTAAAGAGCAGATAAATCCTGATCTGGACCACTTGGCGAGTTCTCTCAATGATCACATTAAAGAGCGAATCAAGTCCCTTCATCAGCAAAAAGAGCAACTAGTATCAAACCTAGATGACGTTAAAGGTCTTAAAGAAGATCAACAAAATAAAGATCAGCTACAAAAAGAACTAATTTCTCAAACATTCTGTGAATCAAACCATCATCAGTTCATAGAAGAAGCGCTTCAAAGTTATCTCAACAAGTTTCAAAAGGTTAACATTAAAGATGTATTGAAAAAAACAACTAAAGAAAAGAACTTGATGTCTGAAGGAGATGGAACGAAAGAACGACCAATACCAAGTGAAAATCTATCTATTGACCATCTGTTAAACCAGGTTGATCATCTTCAACACCAGATTAAACGATTTCCAATTCTGAAGAATTATCAGGAGCAAATCAACCATAAGCATGAAAAATTAAAACATATGACTTTCACGGTTGCTCTATTTGGGGCATTTAGTGCCGGAAAGTCTTCCTTTGCAAATGCATGGATTGGTGATGACATTTTGCCTGTTTCACCTAACCCTACTACCGCAGCTATTAACAAAATCTGTCCGGTATTTGAACCATATCAGCACAAGGACGTAGTTGTTACCTTTAAATCTCCCAAAACCATGCTTTATCAGATCAATCAACTTATTGCACCTTACATTAACGAGGAATTTAAAGGCCTACAGGAAGTTAATAAATATTTAAAGAAAAACTTAAAAAGCCTTAGTACACAATTATCTAAAACCGATGCATCATTCCTAGAAGCGTTCTTATCAGGCTTTAAGGAATGTGAACGAAAATTGGGAGATGATAAACAGATCACACTTGATTCATTTAAACCTTATGTGACTGAGGAACGTTTGTCATGCTTTGTGGAAGAAATCGCTGTTTATTATGACTGTGATTTAACACGAGCTGGAGTCACGTTAGTTGATACACCAGGTGCAGATTCGATCCACGCTAGACATACAAATGTATCTATGCACTACGTAAAGCATTCAGATGTCTTAGTTTATGTTAATTATTATAATCACGCTTTTGCTCGTGCAGATCGCGAGTTCTTAAAGCAGCTTGGACGAGTAAAGAATGCCTTTACGATGGATAAGATGTTTTTCATATTAAATGCTTCAGATCTCGCAGCATCAGACACCGAATTATCAATGGTTAAGGATTATTTAAACGATCAGTTGCAGCAGTATGGTATTACAAAACCTAATATCTATCCATTGTCGAGTAAACGTTTAGTCGAGCAATCTGGTGTTGATCAAGAAGCAGAGTATTTTTTCAATCGTTTTAATGATTTTATTAAGCATGATGCTAAATTAATGGTAGCGAATAATTTACAGCATGAGATTGACTCAATGAACACTTTTGTCGATCAGACATTAAATGAAGTTGAGCAAAATAAAGATCAACAGCAGCAATTAATTAATGAGTATAAACAAGATCTAAATAACCTTACAGACTTTGTCTCTTCTTTGGATCGATCTATCTTTGTTCAACAAATCGAACAACAAATTGAAGAATTAACTTATTACGTTCAAGAAAGAACGAATATTCAACTAACCGATCTGATGAAAGAAGTGATTAATCCTGCCACCATCCAGTCAAATGGTAAAAAAGGTCAAGATGAGCTTAAAACGGCTATCAAACAATTAGTTGTTGATGTTAATCAGCGGTTATCGAAGGAGTTTCATTCAACTAACATCCTGTTAGATTACCACTTTAATCATGTTGCTCAATCGTTAGTTGAACAGATTAATCATTATATTCATCAACATACCAAGTTTGATGATATTTATTTTGAAGAAATTAAATTACCTAATGCTGAAGTACCAAGAAGTATAGATTCAACTGAATACGTTGATTTAAAAGCAATCGCTGGAATGTTTAAGAATAAGAAAGATTTCTTTGAGCAAAACGCCATCAAAGCAGTATTTGAGCTGAGCCAAAAACAAATTAATGACCACTTAAAGTCTATAGCTGATCAATTCAAGCAAGCTTTTACTAGTCATTTCAGTAAGCAATTTAATCATTATTTTGAAAAGATGGTCTCTGAATATATAAATAGTATTAATTTCATGATTGATTCAAAAGAGCAAATATATCAAGATGAAGAACAAAAAGAGAGATTAAGTGAACTCAATAAATATTTAAAAAATTTATAGAAATTGTCGTTTTTATTCGACAATTCAAATAAGTTGTTTTATGATATGATTACCTAGTTTTATAGTCATTAATGGGCGTTTAACTAGTGAAACTAAAAGATGAATTAGGGGGAGACGATGAGCAAAACTAGACTAGTAGAGGCACAAGATATTTTTCATATCAGTTCCTTAACAGACCCGAGATATTCACCCGATCGCAGTGAGGCTTTATTTGTTAAGACTGAAATTGACGAAAAAGATAATAAGTATTTTTCTAATCTCTATCATTATGATGTAAATACTAAACAAACGACTCAATGGACGTTTGGTAAAGATCGAGTTTCTAATCCTAGATGGTCTCCTGATGGGAACAGTATCATTTTCTTGTCTAATCGTGATGAGAAGAATCAGCTTTACTTGATGTCTCGACACGGTGGTGAGGCAAAGCAGATAACAGATGAAGAACATGGCGTATCAAGAGCTGAATTTTCACCGGATGGTACACGTATTGCCTTACAAACCTCAATTAAATTATCAGAACTAGAAGCAGATTCATCGGATGAAGAAGAAAAAGATCAACTACCTAAACCTACGGTGATTAACCGTATGAAATATAAGGCAGATGGTGCTGGCGTTTTAGAGGAAAAATTCCAGCAAATAAAGCTACTTGACCTTAATAATGAAGAAGTAGAAGTCATTAAACAAGGTAAGCAAAACTATGCATTTCAAACATGGATAAACGACCAACAATTCGTTTATTCTACAGATGAAGAAGAAAATCAAGATTTTAATTTCAACCATGAAGTCTACATTTATCACTTAAAATCACAAAGCGATTTAAAACTATTTACTGAAGAAGGGTATGCATCAGGTTTTACACCGTCACCTAATGGAGAACATTTGTTATTTGCGCACATGGGGCGTACATATAAAAATGCAACCCACATGGAGGTTTATGCTTATCATTTATCTTCTGGTGTGACGGCTTGTTTAACTGAAGGGTTAGATGCACCAGTCGGAGATTTTGTCGTAGCCGATACTCAGCAACAACCCGTGTTACGACCTGTTATTTGGGCAAGTAATGAGGAGTTTTATTTGCCTGTATCAAATCACGGAAATGTCGTATTATACTACGGTCATATAGATGGTAGTTTATATCCTGCCATCAATGAAGATCTTCATGTATATGGGTTTGACCTAGATGCTAAAGAACAAAAAGCTCTATTGACTATAAGTAAGCCAACTAACCCAAGTGAATTATACGAATTAGAGATCACAACAGGTAAACTCGAACAAGTAACCCGTTTTAATGAGTCTTTTATCAATGAGGTGGAGCTAGTTGAACCTGAAGCTATCTCTTATTCTAGTAAGGATGATTGGTCCGTGCACGGTTGGTTTATGAAACCGGCTAACTTTAAAGAGGGCACTCAATACCCAATGGTAGTAAATATCCATGGTGGGCCACATGCGTTTTACGGGAATACATTTTTCCACGAAATGCAGTATCTAGCTGCTAACGGATATGCTGTTCTGTACGTAAATCCGAGAGGTAGTCATAGCTATGGACAAGAGTTTGTTGACGCTGTAAGAGGTGATTATGGTCACGGGGATTACGAGGATATTATGAATGGCGTTGACTATATCTTGAAGCGGTATGACTGGGTTGATGAGGATCGTTTAGGAGTAACAGGTGGTAGCTATGGTGGATTTATGACAAACTGGATTGTTGGTCATACGAATAAATTTAAAGCAGCAGTTACCCAACGTAGTATATCAAATTGGATTAGTTTTCGTGGGGTTAGTGATATTGGTTATTACTTTAATGACTGGCAGATTCAAGCGGATTTAAGCGATGTTGAGAAGTTATGGAAACATTCACCGATCGCTTATGTGGACCAAATTGAAACACCACTTAAGATCATTCATAACGAGCTTGATTTTCGCTGTCCGATCGAACAAGCAGAACAGCTTTATATTGCTTTAAAGTACCAAGAAAAAGCGACCGAGTTTGTACGCTTCCCAGAATCAGATCATAATCTATCACGTACCGGCAAGCCAAATCTCCGTATTGAACGGTTAAATCATATTATTGGTTGGTTTAATCAATATCTAAGTTAAGATCGTAAATGATTATTAAAGTTAAATTTGTAGTTTTACACAGATAAGTGTGATCAGTTGAGCGTTAATCCAATAGGGTTAACGCTTTTCTTGTTAATTTGATTAAAAGTGACTCTACGTGATGCTCATGATTAAGTCCGATTGATCTATACCTATGATTATTTTTCTATAATTTGGTGAAACTTAATTGAAGATGACTTTAATATTAAAAATCTGAGGGAAGCTATGGATAATTATATCAAACGAACAAGGAACGTCGGTTTAAAGCTCACGTTACTCCTGTTGGTACTACACAACTACACCTGAGAAATCCATATATAATTGCATAGTGGTCAGCAGCATTTCCAGGCTTTGGTCATCTGCTTTTATCAAAATATTTAAGAGGGTATGCGCTTTTTATTTGGGAAATCCTTATTAACAATATGGCTAATTTAAATCATGCCATGGTATATTCATTTACAGGAAATATTGATATGGCAAAAGAAGTTTTAGATACAAACTGGCTATTGTTATATATCCCTGTCTATATTTATGGTATTTGGGATAGTTATCGATCATCTGTTGATATGAATAAAGTTTACCTACTAGCGGACCGAGAAAATGCCAAATTTAATTCGTACACAATTCATGCTATCGAAATTAATTATTTAGACAAAAGAAGACCGTTGATGGCCGTAGTATGGTCCATATTCACACCAGGTTTAGGGCAATTATACATCCATCGAGTCATTACAGCTATTTTCACCATGGGTTTTATGATTGCATTTGTTTATTTTTCGAATGTGCTTGTGACTATTCATTTACTTTTTGTGGGCGAACTAGCACAAGCAAATCAAGTTATCGATCCACAATGGTTTATGTTCATACCTTCTCATTTTGGCTTTGCGATATATGACTCTTATGTTAATACGGTTGAAAATAACAAATTATTTGAAAGTGAACAGCGAAACTTCCTAAAAGATCGTTATCAACAATATCGCGTTAAATTACCATGTAAATAAATGAGGTGCAACCAATGCAAATTTTTTCTACTTTCGAACATTCGGCATATCTTGAGTTAGATATAACCGCATTGGAGAAAGCTGGGGTAAAGAAAGAGAATATTCTCGCTGTACCACTTAATAATAGAGTTGAGGAAAGACGACTGTTTGACACACTTCATCGAGCAGATGGCGTAAGTCTTTTTGATAAGGGTGCAGCAATTGCAACAGCCTTATCTGTTGTCGGTGCAAGTGTTGGATTTGTATTGGAGTGGGGCCCAATTTATTGGGGGATAATCGGCGCTGTGGTCGGGTTTATCATTGGATTTTTAATCGACTTCTTTATTTTTAAAGTTGTCCATAAAAGGAAAAGAATCCTAAAGGGTAAGAAGTCGGAAGTGGTTCTTGTTGTGAACTGCTCACATGAACTAGCTGAGAAAGTAGAGGCGGATCTTTGGGAACACCTTGCGTTGGGAGTTGCTAAGATTGAAGATTAAATAACCTGCGAAAATCTTATTATTATCAACACTAAACTTTAACAGAGCGATTATAAAAAAGGTAGTTAACATTTTTAAATATGTTGACTACCCATGAATCTTTTATCCCGGCTTATTTGAGGTGAAGGAAAGAATATATTTTTTACAACGTAAGGATTGTTTATTGCCAATACTTTTCAATGAATTCGTCACGACCTGATTTTTCGCGGTCTTCTTGGTATTCTTCGGGGCTTTTTTGATAAAAGTCTTGATGATAATCCTCAGCTGGATAGAAGGTCTCTGCTTGTTTAATTTCAGTAACAACGGGTTGACTAAATAGACCAGACTGCTCTAGTTGCCGTTTACTATCTTCAGCAAGAATTTTTTGTTTATCGTTATGATAAAAAATAGCTGTTCGATATTGTGAACCCCGATCATGGAATTGTCCATCAGGATCAGTAGGGTCTATTTGCTTCCAATATAAGTCGAGTATCGTTTCATAACTAATAATATCAGGATTATATGTAATTTGTACGGCCTCATAATGGCCTGATTTTCCCTTTTTCACCTGCTCATATGATGGATTTTCTATATATCCACCTGTATAACCAGAAACCACAGAATGAACACCTTCCCATTGATCGAAAGGCTTCACCATGCACCAAAAACATCCTCCTGCAAACGTAGCTCGTTCTAAACGATGATTCATATTTGATCAGCTCCTTTAGATGATGATGTCATTATATCAATTATCATTAAATAAAGGGAACCATTTTGTTTGTTGTCAGAAAAGTCAACTATTCTCACTCACGGTCAGTGATATTTGGTAAAATAAGAATAGAAGAGAAGAAAAGGGGGATAGGATAAATGAGCGTACAAGAAAAGTTAGAACTGTTAGTAAATAGGATGAATAAAGAACCAGAAGGAATAGATGAATTACAGGCCAGTTTTACATTTAATATAACTGATCAAGAAGGATTAAACAGCAGTGTAATCGTTGATGGTCAATCTGTTGAATTGACAAACAGTGTATTAGACAATCCAAACTGCCAGTTAACAATGAATGAAAAAAATTTCGAAAAACTGTTAGACGGTGAACTGAATACTACATCTGCATTTATGATGGGGAAACTTAAAGTCAAAGGGGATTTGACATATGCTTTAAAGCTACAAAACGTATTAAAGAGTTATCTTTAGTCATTTTTGTCGTATCAATTAGTCAGCCAAGAGTGTAATGGAGGTGGACGTAAGTGAAGAAGCTTGGAATTTTATTGTTTGTTATTCTTTCTTTATTGGTGGCCTGCTCTGAAGATGAAGAAGAGGAAGAGCTGGTGACGCCATACGATTCCATGAAAGAATTCTTATCCTTATGGGAAGAAGGAAATTATGAAATCATTTATGAAGATCATCTAACTGAATCAACTAGAGAACAGTTTACATATGAGGATTATGGTGAGCGTTACGAAAGTTTGTATGAAACGTTAGAGGTTGAAGATTTTTCCGTGGAAATAACCGAACAGTCGGAGATGACAGAGGAGCAATTAGAACAGTTAAAAGAAATTAGTGATTATACTATACCGATTCACATTAGTTTTGAAACGCTCGCAGGTTCTGTTGATTATGAACAAGAGGTATCTTTAGAAAAATTAGAAGTTGAGGATGACGATGGACAGCTTGCGATAGAAAAATGGTTAGTTGAGTGGGATCCATCATTTATATTACCAGGTTTAGAGCCTGGTGAAGAGGTTTGGATTGACACGCTAACTGCAAATCGTGGTGATATACTTGACCGACATGGTAACTTTTTAGCCACTACTGGTGAGGTTTATGAAATTGGAGTGACACCAGAAGCTTTTAATGAAAGTCAATTATCTAACTTAGCCGAAATATTGAATTTAACAGAGGATTACATTGAAAATAAATACCAGCAAAATTGGGTAGAACCACATCACTTTGTGCCTATTAGAAATGTTCAAATTACTGATGAAGATATTCGCGATCAAGCCGTGAGTATAGATGGTGTATCTTCTCGAATCATTCTCGATCGCGTATACCCCTATGATGAGGCAGCCGCCCATTTAGTTGGTTATATAGCGCCAATTTCGCAAGAAGAGTTAGAAGAACGAGCTGATGAAGGTTATACGTCGGCAGACCGAATTGGGAAACGAGGCTTAGAACAATTATTTGAATCTAGACTTAAAGGTGAAGATGGAGTCGAAATTTATATCGAAAAGAATAGTGGAGCAACTGAAACTGTTGTTAAACAAGAAGAACAAGATGGAGAAGATATTCAATTAACCATAGATATCGAAATTCAAGAATCGCTATATGATATTGCTAAGGAGGAATCGGGAACAGCCGTTGCCTTAAACCCACAAACTGGTGAGGTTAACGCACTATTAAGCTTTCCATCATTTGATCCTAATCAATTTGTATTAGGGATGTCTAATACACAGCATGAAGAGTTAATGAGTAATGAGCATTTACCAACAGTTAATCGTTTTGCATCGACCTATTCACCAGGGTCTACGATGAAATTATTAACTTCACTCATTGGTTTTGATACTCAAGAATTAGATCCAGATGAAGTGATCAATATTGAAGGAAAACACTGGCAGAAGGAAGGCTGGAGTGATTACAGGGTGACTCGTTTATATGATCAATATACCGATATTGATTTAGAGGCAGCGCTTAAGCACTCCGATAATATATATTTTGCTATGCTTGGATTAGCTATTGGTGGTGATCGATTCGTAGAAGGGTTAAAACAATTAGGCTTTGAAGAGTCAATCCCATTTACTTATCCTGTTACAAAATCACAGATTTCAAATAATGGTCAACTACAGTCTGAAGGGCAAATTGCGGATACTTCGTTTGGTCAAGGTGAAGTATTAGTTAATATTATTCACCTATCTAGTATTTACGGTGGGATAGCTAATGATGGAACCGTCATGACACCACGCTTATTGCAGGATGAATCATCATCTATTTGGTACAATCAATTAGCGAGTGAAGAAGAAGTTGAGCTACTTCAAGAGTATTTACGGCTTGTTGTATCTGAAGGCACTGCACAATCTATTGACATTTCAGGTCGAGAGATGGCAGGTAAGACGGGTACTGCCGAACTTAAGGCTAGTCATGATGACGATAATGATGCCGAAAATGGGATTTTCTTTGCTTATGATCAGGCCCAACCAGATTTACTGTTAGGTATCATCGTCGAGGATGTCGGTGATCGTGGTGGAAGTGGTGTTACAATAGAGTTAAGTAAACTGTTCTTTGAGCAGCATTAATAACAAATTGGAATGATGTCGATGAACCATTCCCCGAAACAAATATCAAAAGTTAATCTTTTAGTGACCAGTTTTTAAGATTCTCCACTTTATAGGGTGCAGCTCACGATGGTCCTTACCGCTTTATTATATATTCGCTCTGTTAAAGTCTGTTGGATCATCAACACTAAACTTTAACAGAGCGTAAATATTAAAATCTTAATTTTTCATACTTTCTATAACTTCTATTAGTAAATCTGGACGGTCTGTAATTATACCATCTGCTCCTGCTTCTAATAGTTCGCGCATGGTCTCTTGGTCATTAATCGTCCAGTAATAAAGATTTAACCCCATACGTTCAGCACCATTGATCACATCATTGGTTGTTAGATCAAATCCACTTTCTGAAGTTGGAATCTGAATAGCATTAACAGTTGGAATATATAAATTCCTCATATATAGTTTATGAAAAATAACAAAATTACGTATGTTTTGTCTACCACCCGAAACGGCAACCCCTTGATCGTCGTATTCCTTAAAAGCTGTGATAATATCATGGTCAAAAGAAGCAATCAAGACTTGGTCAGCCATGTCGTATTCTTCAATTAGCATGGATAGTCTTAAAATGATATCACTGATCATCTCTTCAGGGTTTGTATCCTTAATCTCTATCATAAAGCGCATATCAGGGAACGCTTCAAACAGTTCTTTTAGAGTGATGAGTTCAATTCCTTGCCCTCGAAATGGATGCTGACCTTGTTCATCTTCAAAATAATAACCTGCATCCAAAGATTTTAGCTCTTCTAGTGTCATATCTGAGACATAGCCAGAACCATCTGTCGTACGATCAACTGATGGATCATGAATATTAATTAAGTGACCATCCTTAGACATATGTATATCAGTTTCCAACGCATCAACACCTAATTGAACTGAATTCTCAAATGCAACCATCGTACTTGAAGGTGCTAAATGCTCCCCACCTTGATGGGCTATAACTAAAGGATCGTCATTTTCAAAAAAAGGCGCCGGCGCTACTGAGTGGACGGGGATTAGGTATAGAAGGATATAAATCGCTCCTAATACAGTTAATCCAACAGAAAAAGGTTTTTTGATATTCTTTTTTTGAGTGGTCTTCTTCATATAATATCTCCCTTTATATTGGTTTGTATATTTTAATATATAACGAGTTAATCTATTAATAAATCTACTATACTTTTTTGACTTAAACAATATTTATTTGGTAACCCATAATATTATTATGTAAATTAAAAAGTGATTTGACTTTAATTTTATGCATGTTATCATAATGATAAATTTTGTTAGGGGGAGATTAGACATGAGTGAACAGAAACCAATTATTCAAGTTAGAGACAATGGTTCGATTTTAGTTAAAGGGGATGTTCAGCTATTAGATGCAGAAGGTAATGAATACGAAACAAAGCCCGCATTTTCTTTGTGCCGTTGTGGACAGTCGAAAAATAAACCATTCTGTGATGGCACCCATAAGTCTATCGGATTTGAAGATGAGTCAAGAGCTAAATAAACTGAAGGTACATAATCAAAGCCCCTCCTATAAAAAGCGAGGGGCTTTATTTTTTATTCTTTTTTGTTTGCAAAATGGTCGTAAGCATCTAGTGCTAATGTGACAGCTTGTGCGAATGCAGCTCCACCACCTAATGCTGAGCTAATTCCTATTGCCTCTAAAACCTCTTCTTTTGAAGCCCCATTCACAACAGCGCCTTTCATATGATAGATAATACAATATTCGTCTTGGGCATAAATACTGATTCCTAAGGCAATTAATTGTTTATGTTTTTTGTCGATTGATCCATCTTCAAAAGCCGCTTCTGTAAAGTCAAAGTATCCCTCTGTGACTTTGGGCAGATGTTCTTTTAGAGACTGAGTTCCCTCTTTATAATGAAGAAGAATATCATCAAAAAAGTTTTCCATTTCATCATAGTTATTTTCCAATCAAACCACTCCTCATTTGAGAATAGATACATCCTTATATTTATTTAAACTAATAAAAATATACATGTATCATTTTAAGATGGTGTTCAAGCTACAAGTTGGTATATTACCTTGTCTTTGTTAGTTCTAGGATCCAGTTCTTAAGATCGACAATTCTATGATATTCAGGTTTGGATTCGGTTCCTGCTATGATCATTGCAGTTAATGAATCCTGTTCATGAAGAGATCCGTGATTACCACCATCTAAATGAGTAGGTGAATGATCACCCACAAACTCATAACCTGGTTTGGCATCAACTATTAAGATTCGACCTTCATGGGAGTGAAGCGCACCATGTAACCTTGATAATGCATCTGGGTACTGACCGAAATGGATTGTGTCGTTCTTTACATTCATGTCTAGTACGGTACTGTCTCCACTAACATTCCAAGATTGATCAAATTGATCAGTGAACTCAGTACCTGGTTTAAATTCTAGAGCGTCTTTAGAATCCCCATTCACAACGATGTTTTCCCCGTCTTGGTGCCAGGATAAAAAGTCAATTCTTGAGTCTTTATTTAGTTTGGTTGCGACTTCTAAATAATCAATCTCATCGTTCATTAAATAAATATAAGCCATCCTCTGATTAACCGCTAAAACCATATCGTGTTCATCTTGAATTGGCTCAGTACTATCTGCAACATCATAATTAGTGAGTAAGTCATGAAGAGGAATCAATGCGTCTTTCTCATTCTCAAGCACCTTGGTTTGTCCACTATCACCAATAATAACCCAAGTGACCTCTTCAAGTGCCTCCTCCCATGATGGAAAACTGCTTAAGATCGTTTGAAGATGTTGGTCCACTTCATGAATTCCTTCATTTGCTTCAGGACCATCAGCATGAACGGATTGATCCAATGTAGGTAGATAAGCTAACGTAAATTGAGGTAATTGTTTTTCCTTTATTAAATGTGTTAATTCATTGGTCGTAAACTCATCGTTTATTCCAAATCGACTCCAAGGGTGCGAATAACGCCTGTTGTCATTATTAATACGATGTAATGCCCCTAAAGAGAGAATTTCTGGCCCCTTAACTGATAGCTCTTTGGGTAATAAGTTCAACAAACTTAATATTCTAGGGGTATTCAATTCGTGGTTTTGATTGCCACGATAAATGATCCCGTTAATGGAGGCTGTAGATTGTCCATTTTGTTGAAGTTCTTCAAAAATTGTTGTTGTGTCAGGACTTAAGTGGTTTTGGTTAATATGAAACAGGTTGTCAGTTGTAACTTGTCTAAATCCAGTAGCTAAGATTTCACTGATTCCTGTACCATAGTTAACAACGCGATTTTCCTTCTGATTCATCCATATCAACCCTGGCAACTTATGTTGATCAGGGTAATGCCCTGTCAGCAATGTACTATCAATTGAAACAGACATAGTTGGATAAGAACTTATTAAATCAGGGATATATTCTCCTTCGTTTATTAAAAATTCTAATGCAGGAAGTTCTTCAGTATCTAATATTTCTTGTAGTGGTTCATCCATAAGTGAATCAACAATCATTAATACAACAGGTTTAGATGAGGGAAATGTTACTTCTTCTAGTTCCTCTGTTGGTGTCACAAAACTAAGCCAGTAGCCTCCAATCAACAACATCATCACCATACTGAAAACAACAATTGTTCTTAATAGCATTGAATCATCCTAACCAAGATTATTGGTTGTGTTTTGTTGATTAGACTTTCATTATGCTATAACACCTTAGAAACTATTCATTTAAGATGATCGGGGTGATCAGCATGTTTGTTTTTAGAAACCTCATCAAAGATGTTATGTTTCTGTTGTTGTAGGTTAGTGGGCATTTGAGTTTGATTATTCATATAATTATGCATAAATTGTTTAAATTCCTTAACAGTTAATGGCTTAGCATCCGGCATAAGTTCATAACCTAATTGGCCGTTAGGTTCCAAAGTAGCTATTTTGACATCACTAATATTGGTAATGCCTTGTTGACGTAATCGCATTTCGAGTTGATCAACGGTAAAACGTAATCTTTTTAAATTTTTCTCTTGAAGAAGTCCATTTTCTATTACCACTTTTGATTTCCCAGTAATAAAGTTTTCGAACGCATTGAACTTGACCTGTAAGTATTCAAGTATGACTAAAGTAAAAACAAACACAAATGCAGCGATTCCAGTTTTCCATAAGCTTGTCTGAACGATTGGTTGGATAATGATAGAGCCTATCGAAATCATCACAACGGTTTGAGCTAAGGTCATTTGGGAAATAGACTTTCTACCTGCTAGACGGAGCAATAATAATCCAGCAATAACCATGATCAACGATTCAACAGCAATGTTCATAATAACCTCCGTTTAACGAAAATGTTTATGTTTAATAGTTATTTTTTAAATAAATATATATTTTATACTTTTTATATTTTCAAGATCAAAGCTTCTGGGTTACTATACATTTATGAAGGAATTGAAAATGGGGGAGAGTAAGATAAAATTTGAAAACCGATTATTTATAAATTGGATTAGCGAAAATAGATGGTTTGTTGGTCTGTTAATTTTATTAACGACGCTATTATGGGGATACTCTTGGGCTTTGATGAAGGCTGCCTTAGAATTTATGGGCCCATTCACTTTCTCAGCATTTCGCTTTGGGGTAGGGACTATCACTATGCTTCTCATTCTGGTTTATTTTAAAATTAGTCGACCTACTAAGAAGCAGTTGGCTCATCTAGTTGTCGTTGGCATTTTGCAAACATCAGTCGTTTTTTTACTAGTGATGTATGGATTAAAATTTGTTGATGCAGGAAAATCCTCTGTACTACTGTACTCCATGCCAATATGGAGTAGTTTATTAGCAGCAATGTTATTAAAAGAAAAAATCCCTTACCCAAAAGTCATTGGCCTAAGCATTGGATTACTCGGCTTAATGACTATTCTAGGTTGGGATCTTTGGCTAAGTCAAAATGCTAAAATTGTCTTTGGTGAGTTTATGATAGTTTTAGCAGCCATTTCATGGGGAGCCTCAAATGTCTATTACCGTATGAGGTTAAAAGAATTATCGCAATTACAAGTGAATAGTTATCAAATGTTATTTGGCACGATTGGAATTATTTTAGTGTCATTGATTGTAGAAGGGGGTGACTCGATTGTCATCAACCTTCAAAGCGTTTATTACATATTATTTACTGGATTGTTTGCTTCGGCGCTTTGTTTTACCATTTGGTTTATTTTGTTGAGTGTAATCGATATGGTGACAGCTACAATCTCAACACTATTAGTGCCTGTTTTTGGGTTGGTTTTTGGATGGTTCTTATTAGATGAACAATTAACGGCTAGTGTCACTATTGGTTCGCTATTGATAATAATAGGCATCATAATGGCGACAGGTTATCAAAAAATTAAAAAGGGGCTGTCGCAAAAGTCATAAAAATTGACGCAAGCGACAGCCCTTTGTGTCTTAAAAGAGCAATAACCCAATGGCAATAGGGATAAAACTCCAAATTAATATAATCATACAAAAGCCCATAATATCCTTAACTTTAAGTCCGGCAATAGCTAATAAAGGTAAAGCCCAGAACGGCTGAATCATATTAGTCCAAGCATCACCCCAAGCAACAGCCATAGCAGTCTTAGCCGTATCGACGCCAATCTCCATGGCAGCAGGTATCATGATCGGAGCTTGAACAGCCCATTGGCCACCCCCGGATGGGACGAAGAAATTAACTATTCCTGCGCTTAGGAACGCAAAAAGTGGGAATGTTACTTCATTTGATATATTTACAAACATATTAGACATTTGCTCAGATAGACCAGAAGCAACCATCATGCCCATTATTCCAGCATAAAAAGGGAATTGAATAATGATTCCACCAGCATTTTTAACGGCATCACTAACACTGTTTAAAAATTTCCTAGGTGTTTTATGAAAAAGAATGCCTAAGAATAAAAAGATAAAGTTAACAATATTAATATTTAAGTCAAGACCGTTTTGAATAAAGTGGTAGAGAATAAAAATCAGACCTAGTATCCCAATAAGAAGTGAGATTAATGAACTATGCTCCAACCTCTCTGCAGGTGTTAAATCTTCTTTTTTAGGTTGTTTTTCTTCGTTGGTTTCTGCATGAATTTGTAGTAGCTCAGGATCAATACTGCTCGTTGTTTCCTTCGACCTAAAAAGCATCCAATTCAAGATAGGTAGTGTAATGAGAAGTATAAAGACAATAAATAAATTGAGTTCACTGAGTAAAGTTTCAGTAATTGGTACTTGCCCGATTAGGTCGGCTAGAAAATGATCGTCTGTCGCTATAGTTAGTGGGACAGACCCAGAAAGTCCACCGTGCCATAATAAGAATCCACTATAAGCAGCTGCGATCAGGATACGATAATCTACCGATGGAATTCGTTTTGCAACATGAATGGCGAGTAAAGCGCCAACAACTAATCCAAAACCGTAATTAATTAAACAGGCAATAGAAGCAACGACGGTAACTAAGACAATAGCCTGACCTGGTGTTTTGGCGATATTACTTAAATTTGATAAAAATCCTTTAACTAAAGGGGTGTTGGCGAGGATGTAACCGGTAATCACTATTAAAGACATCTGCATCGCAAATTCTAGTAAATCCCAAAATCCTTGTCCCCAATATTCGACCATTTGGACAGGTGAGCTTCCGGTAAATATCATTCCAAATAAGAAAACAATGATCGTTAGTAAAATGGCAAATAAAAAAGCATCTGGTAGAAAACGTTGAACAAAGCGATCGCAGGCTGATGTAAGTCCTTTTAGCATTTTCCTTCCTCCTTTTTTCAATATTTTTTCATTGCTTTAGACACAAGCCCTCACACTTATACCTATTAAGATAATTACCTAAATATTCAGACTTTAAGTGGGTAAAATAAGAACTGTTGCTATGGTTGAGCAACAGTTCTTAAGGTAAAGAAGTATGGGATTGTGATAGATGAAAATCATTTCCTTTTAAGATTCGATAAAGTAATTGGAAAGGAGTTTCATTTATAGTTTGTTCATGATATTTTTGGAGGTTATAATAGTAGGCTTTAATTTCGTCTTTTTGATTTAGAATATGTTCAAGATCCTCTGACCAATTTTTACACCTAAATATAAGACCTAATTGATCAAGTTCATGTAAATTAATTTGCTCCTGACCTGGAAGTGATTGGTTAACAAAGACTGGGATTCGTTTAATTAAACACTCACTAATCGTTACTCCACCCGGTTTTGTAATAATAATATCCGATTGGTCATAAATCTTGTTCATCTCACTCTTAGAATCTATATAGGTTAACGGTGTCAAATTCGATTGGTTAAGCTGTTTTAAGGCCTGATAGAACTTATGATTTCGACCACATAGGATCGTGTAATTAAACGTTTCAGGTAGTGTGGTTAGAGACTCTTCACAACCAAGCCCTAAATTTCCACCAGCTATTAGGATATTTCGTATCTGTTGATTAAGGCTTGATGGTTTTTTGCTTCTGATTTCCGGGTGCGTTGGGATACCGGTGATGAAAATTTTTGAAGGATGAACTCGTCTTTGAGTAAGATATTCTTTCATCTGATTAGTAGCAACAAAATGATAGTCAATACTTGTCGTTCCCCATAACTTATGAACAAAGAAATCGGTATATACATTAACCACCGGCATCGTGATCTGTCGGGTCTTCTTTAAAATATGTACCATATAAGAGGGAAGAGCATGGGTACATACGATTAAGTCTGGCTTTTCATTGTTAATGATTTCTTTTATTTTATTTAAAAAAAGTAACTCAAAGAAGTAATATCGGGTTTCTTTGTTAAGATTGCGATAAACGATTTGGTGATAAAGCCAGTTATAAGAATTAGGGAAATGGTGAATCCAGCTTAGATAAGTTTCTGATACGATCTTTTCTAAATTCCCAAAACGATCATGTAAAACTTCTTTAGTAACACACTCAATTTGTGGATCAATCTGTTTAAGCCCCTCAGACAGTGCTTCTGCTACGTGATGATGCCCAGTCTTTATTTGTAGAAAGGGGAGAAATAATACTTTACCCATGTTAGTTCAGACCACCTACTGATTTATTTTCCTTATATCCAGTTTTTGCAATTAACTGGATAACATACAAGTTACAAGTAGTAAGAATATATTTTAACTAAAAGATGAAAAATAGTGGGAGATGAGCCTAAACCAAGGGTGATGCGCATGAAAAAACAAGTTAAGAAGCCAATCATTTTTTTAAATATCGATAGTTTGTTGGCTGAACCATTACAGGTTGCTATCCAAACAGGAAAGGCGCCAGCACTTCATTTCTTAATGGAGAAAGGACACTTCATTCCAGACATGGTCAGTTCTTTTCCTACTATGTCAGTTACAATCGATAGTACTTTATTAACAGGTACTTATCCAGATCAGCATCAAATTCCTGGATTAAATTGGTTTGATTGGAACCGTAAGAAGATGGTTAACTACGGTACAGGTATTAGAGAAACGGTAAGATTAGGCTTCACTGATTCGTTAACTAATATGTTTTATCGATTAAATAATCAAGACTTAAGTAAGAAAGTCACAACAATATACGAAGATTTAAATCAGCATGGCTTAACCAGTGCATCTATAAATTCGTTTGTATACAGAGGAAACATCAAGCAAGATATGACTGTACCTTCATTATTGCGATCAATATCTAAATTAGACCAACAGATAACAACTAGTGCCCCACCTTTGTTCTCCTTAGGAGGGTTTACAAGACTTAGAAGGTGGGGATATGCGCCTCAAATGTTAAGTGGTAATTATAAATTTGCTGGGAGGGAATTAAGGTATTTGATCCGTCGTGGACTACTCCCGTCATTCACTTTTTGTATTTTTCAAGACATGGATTTTAGAGTTCATTTCAAAGGTCCATACGATTTGAAGGGGATTTCCAAAATAGATAAAGAAATTCAAAAAACACTCAACCTCTATAGTAGTTGGGAAGAGGCGATTGAGAAAAACATCTGGATCGTTATTGGAGATAATGGTCAATCGAAAACAAGTTGGAATTATAATCAAGTGACAATTAATCTTAGAAAGATACTTAAAGGGCTGCGAGTTAATAAAATACAAAGTCCCGTCCATTCAAAAGACCAAATCGTGCTTTCAGTTAATCAACGTATGGCATACATTTATGTCCTTGACGAAAGGATTCCTCTATCTCAAATTGCTGGCCAACTTAAAACTGACAAACGGATTGATGTGATCGCTTGGAAGGAAGGGGAAGACCACATAGTCATGTCTGGTACAAAAAAAGGAAGACTTAAATTTACTCCTGGTGGAAATGAAGTCGATGTATATAATCAGTCTTGGAATGTTGAAGGTGACCTTGATATATTAAACATAAAAAGAAGGAAGGATGAACGATTAACCTATGATGATTTCCCAGATGCATTAGCTAGGTTATATGGGGCATTGAATTCACATGTAGGGAGATTTATTGTTGTCAATGCTAAGCCAGGTACTGAATTTCGAGCACAGTCTACGCCATTTCATTTGGCTGGGGCTTGTCATGGTTCGCTTCACAAACAAGAATCGTTAATTCCGTGTCTAATCACTGGAGTAGATGATGGTCCAGAGTATTCCCGATTAGTTAATGTAAAAGAGGTGATCATCCGAAATATAGTGGGGGAAATGATATAATTGAACTACATTGGATAATTTTGTCGTTTTATTATAAAATCCAGTCACAAAAGGTCGTTTTCTGCGCTTGCCCAGGAAATAACTCGTAAATAAAAGGGCTCCTGGTACTTTTACCAGGAGCCTATTATTATTTTCTATCCTCGAAATCATCAGGATTTAGTTCATCAGTTATGTCGTCATGTGCTTGCTGGTTTCTAGGACGTCCATTTAGTTGATCGAAATCGTCCGGATTTAATTCATCAGCCATTTCATTTCTAACCTCACGATTTTGAGGGGGCTTGTCATTTCGTTTATAATCAGGTCTCAATTCTTCTGATGCCTCCGTTTGTAAGCGATAGTTGTTGGGTTTTCTCGTATCTCTTTCTGTTGGGCGTTCTCGTTCTTCCTGTTCATGGTCAGATTTCACAAACATGTGGAAGAACAGTTCAAAGACTGTTACACCGATTGCTGCAAATAATGATGCTCCAAAGAGTGGTCCTCCCGGAATCATGAAGCTTAACATGAAGTAAACAACTACAAAGGATAAGATAAAATCAGATATTGTGGCCACTGTATTATTGGTACGAAGTAAAATAAATAAGTCACCAATAATATAAGAAATGGCTCCTAATACCAGAGTGATTAACAATACATTCATAAATGTAACATCATAAACAAAGCCTAAGATAGCGTATAACAGGATTAATGATGCGATACATTTTGTAATAATTAACTTAAAGTGATTCATGGCATATACTCCTTTCTTATCTTTAGTTTAATTATAAAAGGTGGCAATATGCATATACTCATAAACCTTCAGATAACAATATTTGTTATAAAACCGTTAATGAGGATGGTTGTATAGTCACATCAAAAGGAGTTTTACCAATTATTTCACCATCTGCATGCGCAACTAAAGATTGTTTAGATGAAATTTGCACTTTTTTTGCTTTTAATGTGGTCACTGCTGGATGTAGGATGTGTTTTCCTTTAAATACAGACGGAAAAATTCTCAGCAAACTCCATCTAGAAATCCCTTTAACTATACAGATATCAAAAGTCTCATCATTATTCTTAGCATCAGGACAAATCATCATGCCCCCGGCATAACAAGGGGAATTAGCAATCGCGATTAACCAGACTTTTTCTTGTGTTGTTTGATAAGAGTCAATATGTAGCTCTACTTGCGACGGTTTGTACATAAATATGACTTTAAAAAGGCTAATAATATACGAAAGACTACCAATTTTAGTTAGGTTATAGAGCTTTTTATGTTTAGACCGGTTTGTTTGCTGGGCAACTTGTCCATCAAAGCCAACTCCAACAATGGTTGCAAAATACTTATCATTCACCCGTCCAATATCAATCTCTTTTAATTCACCTTTTAGAATTCTTTCGAGAGCTAGTTCATACCTTAAAGGGATGCCCATTGCGCGACAAAAATCATTGCCAGAGCCTGTTGGAATAACGCCTAAGGGAATAGAAGTACCAGTTAACCCGTTGATCACTTCATTAACGGTCCCATCACCACCAACCGCTACAACAGCTGTGATGTTTTTCTTCTCTTTTAGTTCCTTAACAAGTTCTGTCGCATGATTTTGATAATTAGTAAAGACGGACTTATAATTAATACCTCTCGTTTGTAATATCAATTCAATTTCTCTCCAAATCTTCCTTGATATACCACTACCTGAATAATAATTAACAATAAAGTAATACATGTTTTCCACCTCCTTAAAACCATCTTATGGGTTTGATAATTTATTAACTAAGTTAGTTTCAGGAACTGTCTTTTCCTTGGTTTTTAACTCTCGGACTTGCTCCATAATTTGATTAGCTCCCTTTTCGTAGTCAGTTGGTAGCTCACTAGGGTGTATAAGGGTTGGGGCAATGACCACTCTGACCCGTTTTCTAAATTTTACTTCCTCATCATAAACAATAGAAACCGGTAAAACGGGGGTCTGACTTTTTAACGCGAGAAAAGCAACTCCTTTTTTAGGTTTGACATTCTGTTTATTCTTGCATCTTGTTCCCTCTGGAAATATCCCGAAAGTCTCTCCATTTTCAATTACTCTTAATGCTGCTCTGATCGGTCTAATCACTTGCCCACTTTTGCGATCGACCGGGATGGCTTTTACTAATGAGAAAAACCAGTGACAAAGCTTGTTTTTAAACAACTCAATCTTAGCTAAATAATAAATTCTTTTATTTAACACACATGTTAAAACAATGGCGTCATAATTGCTTAGATGGTTAGCTGCAAGAATAAACCGGTCATGACTTGGAATGTTCTCTTTTCCTTCTACCTCCACTTTGAATTTAGTACGAATCCATACTTTGGCAAGTGTCTTTAATAAATGATATAGCATGACGAATCCACCATTCTTTTTAGGTCTTTGTTCTATAATTATTCCTCCCTGCCTAGTATGGTTAATAAATTCATATTGTATGAATATTTACCGACTCTTTTTGCATAAATGCCCTGTTTAAGCGAAAACTACAAGTAAATATAGACGCATAGGGTAAGGAAGGAGGTAACGGTTTGATGGTTAAAATGATTAAAAATTTTTTTGAGGAAATTGAGAAGATGATTATTGCCCTTGTTGAATTCGATTATGAAGAGGCGTTAAAAGAGCAGAATAACAAGTAAGAACTAAAATCATAACACCCTTTCTTACGGATTTTGGAAATTTGTGGTTAATCCAACGTGTTGGTGGACATAATATAATTAGTCGTTTTATAGACTGGAAGGGTCAGGTGATGTGTGATGAAGGAGTTACAGTTTGATTATAAGTTATCACGTTATTTAATTAGTAAAGTAGCAGGGAGGTTTTGGCCATCACTTTACTGGAATTCAAAAACGTCGTGTCTTCGATTTGGGGAACAAAGAGAGCCAAAGCTACCAAATGGTAAATGGGTCAAAGTAAAAGTGAAATATGGTGGAATCTGTGGTAGTGATTTAAATTTACTATCATTAAATGACAGTCCTGCTACGTCACCATTTGCATCATTCCCATTTACTATAGGTCATGAAATTGTAGGTGAAATCACTGAAATAGGGAAGGAAACAGAGCATTTAAATATTGGTGATCGAGTAGTGATCGACCCAATCTTATCGTGTGAACAAAGAGGGATTAAAGATATGTGCTCTGAATGTCGTAATGGTAACTATAGTTTATGCATTCATAAAGCAGACGGAGAAATCTCACCTGGTCTTCTCATAGGTTCTTGTCGTGATACTGGTGGAGGCTGGAGTTCTAGAGTAGTTGCCCACAAGAGTCAAGTTTTTAAGTTACCAGAGAGTGTCACGGATTTAAACGGTGTGATGGTTGAACCCTTTAGCTGCGCGTTACATAGTGTGATGAGAAATCCACCTCAGTCAGGTGATACGGTATTAGTGATCGGTGGAGGAGTCATAGGCATCTGTGTAATAGCTGCGATTAGGGCTTTGGAAATTCCTTGTAAAATAGTAGCCCTAGTTAAACATGACATACAAGCCCAATTAGCCGATAATTTTGGCGCTGATCAAGTCATCCCATTAAGAAGATCGAGCTATGAACAGAATTTGGCAGAATCACTAAATGCCAAAATTTTAAAACCAATTTTCGGACCAACAGTCATTCAAGGTGGAGCTGATCAGGTGTTTGAATGCGTCGGTAGGAAGAAAAGTATCCATGATTCTCTACGTTTTACTAAAAATGGTGGGGAAGTTGTCTTGCTCGGTTTAGCTGGCATTATGGATGGGATTGACTGGACTAATGTATGGTTGAATGAATTGGATATCAAGGGATGCTTTGCTTATAGCACTGAGGAATACAAAGGGGAACAGCGAAGGACGTTTGACATAGCTATTGATTTAATGAAGCAAGGAAAAGTGGACTTATCACCATTAGTTACCCATAGATACCCTCTAGAAAAATATAGACATGCTCTTCAAACCGCCACTAACAAGGGGAACCATTCTGCACTAAAAGTAGTGTTTGAACCAAAGACATGAAGGAGGAATAAAACATGAAACGCTTTACAATTACTGGAGCCGAAAGAAGTGACTTTTTAACATGGTTTACGGAAGGGTTGAAAAAGCAATTTTCTCAAAGAGATTATGAATTCTGTGATTCATCAGAAGATGATTTAAGAGTGGTTTTTAATGTTCTTGACCCAGAGAAACCAAGACCTTTTAGAAGACAAGCGCAAGCAACATTTGTGATTTCAGTGATGGAGAAAAATGAAAAACCAACAAACACATTCCAATCAGCCTACCCTTATCTGATTCGTTCATTGGCAAACCATTTATTATATATTGTTAATGATGGTAGACGTATTGAAGTATATTTTGTTACACCAGAGCAAGGCTTTTATAATATAGGCTATCAGAAAGGTGAAGAAGAGGAATTCTTCAATAAAGTGTACAAAAGGTTAGAACCAGTTGCCTCATCACAACTCGTTATTAACAATGAGTTTAACGAAGATCTTGATGAAGAGTTATGGAATGGAAACGAAGCTACGGAAAGGTTAGCTTTTTCAGGCAAAAGATTAGATGAGATGAACCTACTCCCTGCACCATTTCCATTAGAGAAGTACTTATCTAAGCGTGATATGAGACATCTTAAGAAGTTATATGGTATCGGTGGCCTTAGTTATGGAAACCTTAGCACAAGACACGATGAAAGTAGCTTTTGGATGAGCGCAAGTGGAATTAATAAAGCTAACATGAAAGAAATTGGCAAAGACATGCTATATATTAAAGGATTTAATAAAGAGAAGAATGCCATGGAGATTAGCATTCCACCTAATGTGGCGCCGAAACGGGCTTCTGTAGATGCGATTGAGCACTGGATGATTTATAAAGAACACCCTGATGTCGGAGCAATTGTTCATATTCATGCTTGGATTGAAGGTATACAAGCGACCGAAATCAATTACCCTTGTGGAACCATTCAGCTAGCCGAAACAGTAGCAGATTTAATTAGGAATGAAGAAGACCCATCACGAGCAATTATTGGACTTAAGAATCATGGCTTAACGATAACCGGGCGAAGTCTTGATGATATTTTTGAACGAATAGAAGGCCGAGTACTTGACCAAGTTCCAATGTCAAGTTAAGGGTGGTCGAAATTAATTAAGGCTGGGACCTATTTATTGCTATTTAGTCCCAGCCTTTTACTGATTAATAAGTTAATAGGCCTTCCATTTAACATCCTTTGCTGCTAAATATCTCTTTTCAACCTCATCCCAATTAACCACATTCCACCAGTTATCTACATAGTCTCCACGCTTATTTTCATACTGTAAATAGTATGCGTGCTCCCAGACGTCTAAAACTAATAAAGGGATGACGTCCCATTGGGAAAGGTTTTGGTGTTTTTCTGCCTGTAGAATTTCAAGGCGATGAGATCGTGGTGCCCATACCAATATCGCCCAACCAACTCCTTCAACATGATTGGCTGCTTCGGTAAAATGGTTCTTAAAGGCGTCAAAGCTACCGAATGATTGGTTAAATTCATCTAACAATTCCCCACCTGGCTCACCACCACCATCTGGAGACATGACATTCCAGAAAATAGTGTGAAGGTAGTGACCAGCTCCGTTGAAGGCTGCTTCACGTTCCCAATGTTTAATTAAATCAAAGTCGTTTTTCTTACGGGCTTTTTGCATTTCCTTTTCGGCTTTATTTAACCCATCGACATAGCTTTGGTGATGGTCCTGATGATGTAGACGCATAATCCGTCCACTTATATGTGGCTCAAGAGAATCATAGTCATAGGGAAGGGGAGGAAGTTCATGGCCACCGATTGGAACAGAGCGAGCCTCATTCTTATTATTATTGGATGATTCTTTCAAAGGTTGAGTATGGATCAGTTTATTCCAGCGCCCAAAAAGTTCAGATGCTTGACTTTGTAATTCTCGCGCTGTCTGACTGGTAATAGTCTCTGGATTGGCTTTTAGATCATCAATCTGTAGGATTACGGATTGTAGCAATTGGTTAAAAGAAACACATTCATCTTGTTCCCGCAGATCACCCTCGTGTGAAGCTAAGAAGCGAGACCATTTGTCTTCTAACTCTGAAATCCACTCATCCAACTCTTCTATAAAATGCCTTATTGCTTCATCATTCAAAACGAATTACCTCCTTTTAGTCATCATCCTATGTATATGACATAAAAAGGCATTTTGGTAAGTTGTCTAAGTGTGAAAATTTGGATCACATTAAGCATAAGAAAACCTCAACCCTAGAGTTGAGGTTTCTCACGACTCAATTGAGCTGGGCCCATGAATGCAAATAAAACAAGAATTAAAAAGATACTAATGGATCCATAAAATAAAATATTTCCTAATAGTTGTTGCTGTGAGATCAGAAAGTTGTTACAGACACGAATATTCGTATTAAGATAAAGCCATCCCATTACAAAAAGCATTGAGATCCCATTAGTGATAATAAACCATTTCGCTACACTATGAAGTGATTTCCAACTCCATGCAATAGGTAAGCCTATTAGGATAGGAATGGTTATATATTTGGCTACCATCAAGATTGGTTCTGTTAATGCACCATCAACCATTCTTGGTAGAATCCAATAAATACTAGTGAAGATAGCAATCAAGATTCCGGGAATACCTGAATGATTGTAAGACTTAAAAATAACTAAATGATTCATCTTTAACCATTTACCTAACCAATATCCACTTAGAGTCAAGCCAGGTATTTGAATAAGCATGAGTCCGACCATGCTTGACTCTAGAAATTGACTGACAGGTGAGATGGTTAAAATAAGAAATAAGGTTATGCTGTATAACAGAAACTTGATCGTTTTCATATTCTCTGCACCCTTTAAAAGATCTTCTCTAAATGATTTACAACACTTTCAGGCTGGTCATAATCAAAAATGTTAATTAGACGTCCATTAGGGTCTATAAGGTAAAAAGCCGCATTATGAGCGAATCCACCTTCTTCGTTAGGTATGACAATGACACCTGCTTGATTGAGAAACTGTTGAAGCTCTTGTTGATCTTCAATACGGACAATTCTCCATGTTTCACCATCTGCACCGATCGATTGTTGATACATAGTCAACTGATCAGGCGTATCATATTCAGGGTCAAAGCTTACCGTTAGTAACTGGAGCTTTTCGTCTAGAAATTCACTTGGAATGTCTTCATATAAATCCCGAAAATTCATCGATATGGCAGGGCAAATATCACCACATCTAGTGTATATAAATGTTACAATTGTATAAACATCTTCGCTCTCGCCTAACCTGAATGTTTCTGATTCACTATCCTCAAAAGTCACATCTTTAAGTTGTGGCTGAGTCTTTTCTATTTGAACTCTTCTAGCTTGTTCGGCCGTAAAGGCTTGAAAAGAATCAGTTGCTATGAAGAGAATAGTCAGGCCAATAACCACAATGATAAAAGATAATTTGCCTTCCTTTTTGCTCATGAGATCTTCCTAGTTGACTCATCAAAGCTAGTTTCTGATTTACCAATTTTATGACTGATGACAATGAACCGAAATACGAAAACTAGCATCGCCAAAGTAGCTATCGTACCGAAAATGACGCCAATTATATTTGGTGCAATCCACTCTGGTACATGCTCAGCCCATCTTCTAGGGGTGCTTATTTGACCAGAATAGAGGAAGGATGCTGAGAGGCCAAGGATCCCGATGATAAATGACCAAAAACTAGCTCGATCAATTTCCTGATCTGTCCGATTCGCATCAAACTTCGTTAGGTAAAACATAAAACCGATAATCATCGCGGTTGCCCCAATACCCATGTATAAATGGAAATGTCCTGGAACCCACTGAGTATTGTGCATAACCTGGTTTACAATAATCGTAGCATCTATGATAGCTGGAATAACCCCAATCACCCAGCCAAACATAGATAACATAATAAAACTTGATGTCACATCCCACTTAATACCTGAGCGATAAACAATCATTAAAGCTCCATAAGCCGTAACAATTAGTACGGGAAGTCCGTTCATATATGATAAAACTTGACCGATAATTAACATCCAATTTGGCATGACAAAATCCATTAATAGATGGTGTGGATAAATGATAATCGTGAAAATAGTTGATAGCGTCCAAGCGATTAAAAAGATTTTATAAGACTTCCATGGTCTACCTGTATATCTAGGTAACATTTCATAGACAAGTATAACGCCCATATAGATAATTGAGTTCGCAAAAATATGACCAAATGCATAAATAAGATTCTTAGCTAATAACGGATCAATCGTAAAAGAAGGATTGTATAAGTTGATTAAACTCATTACTAATATTGCTGCGCCGGCAATTAGAGCTGTAATATTAACAATTGAAACCATTGTGCTCGCTACAACTGTAGGAGGTGGCGCATCTTCCTCTTTCCTTAATCCAAAAATGTGGGGCCAACCCAGTGATTGTGCAAAGCTTCCATACTTAGAAATGATCGCACGGGAAACTTCTAGAAATAATAATAGGAAACCACATCCAATCAGAAGCATTCCTCCTAGGTAAAGGGTTGCTCCTGCTTCAGCCCACATACCACCAGACATAGCCGGTAGTGGATATAAGAAAGTCCATCCTCCAGCAAAATCATATTTAAATATTCCTACTAATACACTAACAACACCGAGCAAAAATAGAATAAGATTGATTTGAAATACACGACGGTTCAATTCAACATACTGACTTAGAAAATACCACATAATCCCGGCAGCACCTAAGGCAGCAAAACCAATCATTCCAGTACCATGTATGGTCATAAGTTGATAAAACATTCCCATATTAATTTGGATCATATTAGCTTGATTTAATAACATGATAACTCCAAAAGCCATCATTAAAAAGATGAAAAGACCACTCATTAAGACTGGAAATGTGACCAATCGTTTGGTCATTGGATTTATTTTGACAAGTGGATTGTCCATATGATTTCAACCCCTTTTAAGTTATTTGACTTCAATCTCATGAATCATTAGGTGGTGAGCCGCACCACAGTACTCTAAACATAAAATTTGGTACGTACCTGGCTCTTCAAATTCCACATAGACCGTGTTAGTATAATCTGGCATCGCCTGAGTTTGCGTAAGTAGCATCATGTCTTCATCATAAAACCCGATTCCATGGTTCACATCCTGGCTGGTGACATGAAATGCGTATTTTTCTCCAACCTCAAACTCCTCTTGTGAAAAATCCCAACCGAATTGTAAGGCTTCAACTTCAACTTCAGTTGCATTGACAAATTCAGGAGGCCGGTCATAAGGCAAATCTGTTATAGTATAGAATGTAGCTCCTAAGAGTACTGAAAAAAGAATCACAAAGTAGACATTTCGTATCTTGAATCCTTTTTTCTTAATCCCATCGTAATCTTCTTCCCGATCTTTAGAGTTTTTCAAAATAAACCAAAAGACAATAAACACTAGAGAACTGACTAGTAATGTGATAATCCATGCAGGTTGTTGCACATTTAATGTAATCATCCATGCAGGTTGTGCCACATTCGATTCCTCCTTTTATTCATTAGGTGAGTTTAGTAGAATCCGTGTATCCACGATCACGAGTAGTAATAAGGTTCCAATCGCTAAATGAATCACGGCCCATGAGATGCTGATACTTGTAACAATCGTCAAGACTCCACTTAATAACTGTAATAAAATGACTAAGACCATTAGTAAGGAGCGTCTTTTCAAAAAGGCTCCCATTTTCTTAGCGTAGGAAATTAAGCAGAAATAGAATATATAGAGTAGTGTCACGAGAGCAAGAAAACGGTGGAGTGTCTGTAGTAACTGAGGGAACTCTCTAGGAAGTAAAGTATCTCCACAATATAACCAATGACAAGATAATCCGAATGTCTGATGCTTAATATAAGCTCCTAAACCAATTGTTAAAAAGACTAAGAAGATTAATAGATTTAATTTCCTTTTAATAGATTGACGCTCTAATTGGAAGGGTAGATGGATTCTCCTTTGTTGTTCTTGTCTAAACACCCAAATGAGTATTGAAATAAATAACATCGCTACCAATAAGTGAAGTGTTACAACGATCGGAGGAAGGTCTAAAATAACTACAATCGCCCCAGCTAACACTTGAATTGTAAGGAGGACAACCATCCAATTCGCAGCTTTTAACATCAATTGACTATGTGATTCTTTACGAAGACGAATGAATAATAACCCGATGAGAAAGACTAGAATTAATCCGACAAACCTATGGCCAAATTCAATAAGTGTTTCACCCTCCAAAGTGGGAATAACCTTTCCATTACAAAGTGGCCATTCAGGTCCACATCCCATTCCCGACTCAGATGAAGCTACATATCCACCAAAAACGATTAATATGTACGTCAGCAAAATAGAAAAACCAGCTAAATATTTAATCAATAATTAAGTACCCCCTTTGTTTTCAATACATTTCAAAGGAAGTTTACCAAATTGACCCTAAATTATAAGTGAGCCAGGTCACTGTTAGTCAAAATATTTCATTAATTAAGAAAATATAGAAGGGGAGAGAGGAATCAATGAGCTGTAGATAAAACCACAACTCATTGAATATATTCAGCTCGAAAGGAATTCTCGCCTGAATGGACAGAGAGGAGTGTGTCAGCATATCCCACAAGACGATTAACAATTTCATCTGCAATCAAATAAACAAGAGAATGTAGCTCTGAGTTATAAAGATTTGGATCATCGAAAATAATCGTCGTATTAATAAAAACATCCCGATTTCCGAATAAGTCATAATGAATAATGGCTTTACCGGCTGCACCAGAGTTAATAGGATCCTGATAGTTAGGTAAAAAAATATACCACTCTTCAGCAGTAGCTGAGCGAAAGTTCTTGGTGAATGTCATTCCTTCAACTTCTTTCATGTACTTCTGTTTGATGTGAGAAGGGAGTGTTTCAATTAATTTTTCTCGATCCATCGATTATTCCTCGTCCAATTCTGTAGCTATAGCCACCTCATAGGCATCCAGTATCGATTCTTTTTCTGTATCGTCAGTAATCGGGACCAAATACTGATCATCACCTTCATCTTCAACCCTCATGACGAATATTTCGTTCTCATCTTTTAATAATGCGTAAGATTCTTCATTCATATCAAACATAGCTTCTACTGAAAATTCCCTTTCATTACCGTCTTCATCTTCAACACTTATATAGTCACGTAGTTCCTCACTCATATTTGTTCCTCCTAAATAAGTTCATTTATCTTTATATAGTCTTTACTAGGACAACAACATTATGAAAGAAAACGTAAAATAAACGAAAACGGACGGAATAAATCACTTTTTAAGATATTTCACTATTTAGACAAAGAATAGCTCTTAATTTGTGAACTATTTCACAAATACAAACCCTGTTCTCTCTTAAGATAAAAGTAAGAAAAGGGAGCATACTTCCTTCTCTTACTAATAACTAAGTTGGAGGGATCAAGATGAAAAAGGGACTATTTATTTTATTATTAACTGTCTCTGTCCTTGTGGTTATGGTAAGTATCTATGGATTTCAAAGTAATGATGATGCGAAGAATGACGATGTGAATCAAAGTGAAACTGAAGAAACTGATGAGCAGGATGAACCGAATACCTTTGAACCTCACGAAGGGTTGAATCAAGAACCAGTTCCTGTTGAAATGGAAAGAGTAAGTGAAGATGAAGTCAATATTAAAATGACTTCACAAATAACGGACATTGAGATCGATAAAGGTGTTAATTACAAAGCTTGGACATTTAATGGGGAAGCACCTGGCCCATTAGTGGTAGTTAATGAAGGTGATACGATTAATTTCACACTAGAAAATTTAGACCCTGCCGTACCACATAGCATGGATTTCCACGCTGTTAAAGCGGCACCGGATAAAAAATTTGCCAACGTGATGCCTAACGAAGAAGGTACATTCACCTATACGGCAGATAGTCCTGGTGTATTTATGTATCATTGTGGAACAGACTCTGTATTAAGACATATAGCTAACGGGATGCATGGCGTGATCATTGTTATGCCGGAAGATGGTTATCCAACTGATGATCAGGTAGACCGTGAATTTGCGTTAATTCAAAACGAATGGTATCCCTATGATGATTTAGATGCAATGATGAATGAAGAGCCAACACAAGTCGTTTTCTCAGCAAAAGCACTAAATGAAGATGATATTAATACTAACGGTACCACTAAAGCTCTAAAAGATGAGCCATTACAAGCCAAAGTGGGAGAAACCATTAGAATGTATATTAACAATGTGGGACCAAATGAAATAAGTTCATTCCATGTTGTTGGCACCGTCCTAGATGACGTTTACATTGATGGTAATCCAGAGAACCATATGAAAGGGTTACAAACAGTGACACTCCCAGCTAGTGGAGGAGCGGTTGTTGAATTCACTGTAGAAGAAGCAGGAACATACAAAGTTGTTACTCACCAATTTGACCATGTCGAAAAAGGAGCGGCTGCTCTTTTAGAGGTAACTGAATAATTAAAGTATCTAGAAAGGTTATTAAAAACACGATTCCAATTGGGGTCGTGTTTTTTCTGTTTAAGGTGCATGAAGTTTAAGTTTAGTTAAAAATTAATAAATACTAAGTTAAAAGGAGCTTTCTTATGTTAGAACAACTTGATTGGATGACTTATTTAATGATCATATTAGCGAGTTATCGATTTACACATTTAATTGTATTTGACAAAATAACCGAATTTATTAGGGAACCTTTTTTAAAGAGAAAAAAGATTAAAGATGACTATGGGCTTGAGAAAGTCAAGAAGGTACCAACATCCAAATTCGGCTATTTATTAAATTGTTATTGGTGTGCAGGTGTTTGGAGTGCTATTTTTATTGCGATTGGTTATCTACTTATACCCAATATTGCGCTCCCAGTAATATTTGTTCTATCCATTGCAGGAGCGCAAGCAATTCTGGAAACATTTGTCGGAGTTGGAACGAAGCTCGTGGATTATTTGAAGCGTGAGAGTCAATAAAATAAGTTGAATCACATATTGTAAAGCAGTACTTACACTAATATATAAAGGAGATCGAGTATGAATCAGGATGAATACGTTGAAAAGGTGGAGAGAATTCCCGTTCAGTTTCCAGCACAACATCAAAAATACCATCCGGGACTTGAATATTTAATGGAACCTAGACCTATATCAGAATCCCCTTATGTTCAACCAACGGGAAAATTAAAGGACAAGGTAGCTATTATTTCAGGAGGAGATAGTGGTATCGGAAGAGCGACTGCTTATGCGTTTGCCAAGGAAGGCGCTAATATTGTAATCATTTATTTAAATGAACATAAAGATGCCGAACAGACCAAACAACGAATAGAGGAGATAGGCCAACGTTGCATAGCAATACCTGGGGATCTAGGGCAAGAAGAAACGAGTAACTATGTAGTCAGCCAAACGCTTTCAACATTTGGAAAGATTGATGTTGTCGTCAATAACTGTGCAGAGGCGTATCCTCAAAATATGTTAACAGATATCACAGCCGAACAACTTCAAAGGGTATTTCAATCCAATGTATACTCCTATTTTTTCCTATCAAAGGCAGCATTACCTTATCTAAAAGCAGGGAGTTCGATCATTAATACGACTTCAGCAGTTGCTTATGAGGGCCAGAAGGGTAATTTGGATTATTCAACATCCAAAGGGGCCAATACTACATTTACTCGATCATTAGCTTTAGACTTAGCTGATTATGGTATACGCGTAAACGGTGTAGCACCAGGTCCGGTTTGGACACCGATTATTCCGGCAAGTTTTCCTGCAGAGGATATGAAAACGTTTGGATACAACACTCCTTTAAAAAGAGCCGGTCAGCCTTATGAGTTAGCACCAGCGTATGTTTATTTAGCAAGTGATGATTCAAACTATGTTACTGGTCAAATTATTCATGTCAATGGGGGTGTTATGACGAGTAGTTAATCAAAGTGATTTGAATTCTATGCGCTTTAGTTAAGGATCGTAGTAGAAGATGATAAGATAAAAATCACAACCATCAATGAATGAGAGGAATCAACAATGAAATTAAGTGTACTCGACCAATCTCCTATATCAAGGGGAAGTACTGCTCAAGAAGCATTAAATCATACTGTTGAATTAGCCAAAATAACAGAGCAGCTTGGCTATTATCGCTATTGGATAGCCGAACACCATAGTACTAATGGCCTGGCTGCAACTGCGCCAGAATTGCTGATTGGTCAAGTTGCCGCACATACCAATGAGATACGAGTGGGTTCTGGTGGTGTACTTCTACCACAATATAGCCCACTAAAAGTAGCGGAGAATTTTAAAATGTTATCTGCATTTTACCCAGGAAGAATCGATTTGGGTATTGGCAGATCACCAGGAGGTCCAGAGAAAGTAAGACTAGCATTGACAGATGGTAAGTCCTCAAATCTTGGTTCATTTCCGAGACAATTAAAGGATTTACAAGGATTTTTACATAATTCGCTTGATCAGGATCACCCGTATCGAACGGTAAAAGCAGGACCAAGAGTTGAGGCTGTGCCTGATATGTGGGTATTAGGGTTATCCGAACGTTCGGCAAAACATGCAGCAAGTCTAGGAATAGGGTTTACATATGGACATTTCATTAATCCTAATCAAGGGATTAAGGCCATCAACGAGTATCGTAAAAGGTTTAAACCATCTACTGGCTTGAGTCAACCACAAACGAACGTCTGTATTTTTGTGGTCTGTGCTGATACACAAGACGAAGCAGAAGAGCTTGCACTCAGCCAAGACCTCTGGCTATTAAATGTTGGAAAGGGAAGGGATACCGTCGTTCCATCCATTAATGAGGTGAGACAGCGTGCGTTAAATGAAGAGGACATTCATGTTATGAAGGAAAATAGAAAGAGGGCGATTATTGGTACACCTGCACAGGTTAAGGAACAGTTAATCAAATATATTAACATGTATCAAGTAGACGAATTTTTAATCATCACCCATATTGACGATTTTGATGCCAAGGTTCGTTCATATCAATTAATAGCTGAAGCTTTCTCACTTTCTCATAACAAATATATAATACTTCCTATTATGGTTAAAATATACTCAATGGATTTAACCATTAAATGAGTATATGGGAATTAGGAAGGAAGGTAGTCATGGAACTTACCGAATTAATCATTAGAATCACTGTTGCGTTCGTAATCTTATTCATTCTTGCTAGAATCATGGGAAGAAAAGAAATTAGTCAAATGACGTTTTTTAACTTTGTTTCAGCTATTTCAATTGGTTCGATTACAGCTAGTTTAGCAGTGGACTCAAGTCTTAGTATTAGAAACGGCATTATTGCCTTGATGGGATGGACTATTTTCACCTTATTAATGGGATATATTGATATCAAGTCGAAAAAAGCTAGGAAAATCACAACAGGTGAACCGATCATAGTTATCAAGGATGGGAAGATTATGGAGAATTCACTTCAATCAACTCGACTTGACATAGACTCTCTTACTACGCTATTAAGACAGAAGGGCGTATTCAGTATTAAGGATGTTGATTATGCGGTTTTTGAAACTAGTGGTCAATTGTCTGTGTTGAAGAAGGATCTTAGACAATCTGTTACAAAAGAGGATTTGAATATTGCTATTAAAGAAAAAGTTTATCCAGCAGCAACTGAAGTTATTACTGATGGGTTAATAAATAAAAATAACCTTAAGAGATTAAACCTGGACCACAAATGGTTATTAAAACAGTTAGAAAATAAAGGGATTCAAACGATTGACCAAGTGTTTTACGGGGAGATCCAACAAGATGGTTCACTATATATTGATAAAAAGGATGACCGAATGACTAATTAAATTGGCCCTAATTAATAGTAAGCATTTAAGTTTGTTAATCTTTCCTAAACTGATACGATAAATTATGAATTCACAACATGAAAGGAATTATTAACATGGCAAATACAAACATTCCAGTCTCTGTTTTAAATCTTGCTCCAATTAGAAAAGGTCAAGGATCAAAAGAAGCAATTGATGCTATGGTTGATCTAGCCCAAGCGACTGAAAATATGGGTTATTCACGCTATTGGATTGCAGAACACCACAATTCGCCAACGTTAGTTAGCTCAGCAACGTCTATTTTAATTAAACATACTTTAGAGAATACGAATCATATGCGAATTGGCTCAGGTGGAGTCATGTTACCTAATCACTCACCATTAATTGTTGCTGAGCAGTTTGGCACGATGGCAACAATTTATCCAGATCGTTTAGATTTGGGGTTAGGAAGGGCCCCTGGTACTGACCAATTAACAGCAAGTGCAATTAGAAGATCACAAAATGATTCTGTATATGCATTTCCAGATGACGTCAATGAGCTATTAAAGTATTTCGGGCCAGAGGATAAGCAAGGCTATGTTAAAGCTTATCCTGGTGTAAATACAAAAGTCCCTATTTATATTCTTGGTTCGTCACCAGACTCTGCTCGCCTAGCTGCACAATTAGGCTTACCTTATGTATTTGCATCTCATTTTGCACCGAGATTTATGGAAGAGGCCATCTCTATCTATCGTCAGCAATTTCAGCCGTCTAAGTATCTAGAGTCACCTTACATGATGGTTTGTTTGAATGTCATAGCTGCTGAAAGTGATGAGGAAGCGGAATTTGAATCTACAACGATGCAGCAATTCTTTCTAAATGTCGTTCGAGGTTCACAAAATCCATTAAGTCCCCCTGTTGAAAGTATGGATGGACTTTGGTCAGAGCGAGAAAGGATCGCAGCTACTTCAATGTCGAGCATGACGCTTCTAGGCAGCAAGGAAACGGTGAAGAAGCAGTTAACAAGATTTCAAGAGAAGTATGATGTTCAAGAGCTAATGGCTGTTTCCTATATTTATGACCCTAATAAACAGAAGCGATCCTACGAAATATTAAAGGATATAGTTGATGGAAATTAATGATCAAAAAAAGTAGCCAGTAATCTAAAACTGGCTACTTTTTTACATTTAAAACTTAGTAACCACCATAACCCCAAGAAGCACCAATAATAATTAGTAAAATGAATAATACAACGACTAACGCAAAGCCGCCGCCATATCCATATCCAGCTTTAGTCATTTGAATTCCTCCTTATTTGTGTTTACACCACTAATGTATGTATCACAATTTTGTGTGCCAGGGCGTTTGTTTAGTTTAGCTTGTATAAATTACTAATCAAAGGCCTGTTTCCCGTCTAGACAGTTATAGACTCGTCCAACATAAACATGATGATCATTGAATATAATGAAATGATTGGAATTAAGAATGTCTTTAGTCAAATTTTTATGAAGTTTTTTGAATTGGAAAAGGAATTAATTTACTATATGTCGTATTTAATCTAGAAGAATCTGTTTGATTTTGAATCATAATAGGGGGTGGGATTAATGGGTTTTTTTGATGAAGTTAACAAGAATGATAGTCTTCATAAAGAACTTATTGGTTTTGAAAATGATCTTAAGAAAAGGTACAGGAAACTAAATAAGGCCTATGAAAAATTACATCGGAAACCTTCTTATTCGATAGAAAAATACAAAAAGGTGCAACAAGCGGTGGATGAGTTTACTAATTACTTTGAGCGTAAAGGTTTTAACCTCTCTAAAAGTAATATCTTTGTTATAGCTTCACTTAGAAATAGAAGGGCTGAGTTAGTTGTAACCGATTCATTAGAACTTATTATTAAAGTATATAATGATGAAAGCCTTATTAGTACAAATTCATTAGTGTTGGATGATCAGCATACAGACACACCCCATTTTGAAGGAACCATCCATAATCATGACATTCAGTTATTTAATAAATATAGAGACTTACCTTTACATGAACAGTATCGAACAGCAATGATGGATATACAAAGGGACCTAGAACAGGTTTATCAAATGATTAAAAACAACCATGTACCTGATTTTCAATTTTATGATGAAGAAAATGAAGTTACCTATGAACATGTTGTTGACTTATTAGAAAACTTAAATGTAGAACTCGTGTGATTCCGATAATGAAGTAGTCCCTAATAGGGTGGTTTGCCCTAATATGGGACTACTTTAGCATGTTAGTAAAAGGAGGAAGCTTATGAACATTACCGTAATTGACGGAGGGACTAGGAAAGGTGGAAATACTGAAGTCTTGACCAACTATGCACTGATGGAATGTGAATATAATAAGATAGACTTAAGAGATTATGATATTCGTCCTGTAGTTGATTATCGCCATAGTGAGAGTGGATTTCCAGAGGTTGGCGACGAATATAATGATGTCATCGATCAAGTCTTAAGAAGTGATATAGTTGTTTTTGCGACGCCTATATATTGGTTTGGAATGTCAGGTTTAATGAAAAATTTTATCGATCGTTGGTCACAAACCATGAGAGATGATAGATATCCTGATTTCAAACATCAAATGGCTCAAAAGAAAATGTATGTTATTGCAGTAGGTGGGATAAACCCGAGCATCAAAGGATTATCACTGATTCAACAGTTTCAGTACATATTTGACTTTATCGGAGCTGAATTCGCAGGCTATGTTCTTGGACAAGCAAACAAGCCTGGAGAAATCGAAGGTGATCGAAAAGCTCTGTTGGCTGCAAAACAGTTGATAAGTAATCTTGAGGTGAAAGGATGAGTAAATTTTAACGTACATACGTGTACCAAATATTTAGCTGAAACCATATACATATATCTAGAAAGAATTATTTAGGTAGAAAGGATTTTACACATGAGTATATGGGGAGTAGATTCAGCGTCTAACGTTACTGAAGAATTGTATAACTGTGTTTTACAGAACTTTGGGAAACCGGATTACTGGGGAAGGTATTTAACAAGAGTTGAAGGAAGCTCTGAAGAATTAACCCAGGCTGAAATAGACTTGCTTCATAATAGTGATACTAGAATTATGCCTATATACAATGAATTCTTAGAGGCATTAGGAACTAGACAGGGGAGAGTGACTGCATACAATGCGATCTTTCATGCTAGGCGGTTAGGGATACCAGAGGAGACTCCTTTATTCGCCAATATTGAAAATTTCTTCTCAGTCGATGCAGACTGGGTCGTAGGTTATGTTGACATGATGTTTACGAGTGGTTACAGGCCTGGCTTTTATCATGACCCTGATGAAGGCGATTTTAGTGTAGCCTATTGTCAAGCTGTCGAGCAAAGCCAACAAGTTGCTAATCAATCTATTTTATGGAGTGCTGAACCTGAACCAGGTGTTACGGCAAGAAGAAATGCACCAGAATTTAATCCATCAGAACCTCCATGTCAAGCAAATGTCTGGGGTTGGCAATACGGCCGTGATGCTGATGAATGTCCAATTGATACCAATTTGATTGATGAACGACTATACAATATGCTTTGGTAAATAATAGCGATTAAAGGTCGGCTTCTAGGTCGATCTTTTAATTTTTAGGCTCTGTTAAAGTTCATTGTTGATTTATAAAAAAAGTAAGGATTTCTCAAAAGAGAAATCCTTTATTTATGATTAATCACTTAACTGAGTTCCATCATTTGAAAAAGATTCGGGTTCCAGATGGTTTTCCTTATATTTCATAAGAAAATATAGTAATAGGGGTATATATATAAAAGTTTGAAAAAATAAAGGGACTGAGCCAAGTTGAAATGGAATCAATAAAATATGAAGCGGCAGTAATATCATTAAACTATTTACTTGTTTGTGTCCTTTTAAAGTTATTATTACGATAATGGATAAAGCAATTATTATAGTTTCAAGTAAGTAAAGTACCCCGAGATTTATTCTATACAATGAAGGAATAAATGTAACAAAAATAAATATTCTTAGAATTTGATAAGCTATATGCAACAAAAAAAGTCCCCCTTTAAACTAATTAATATTTCGAATATTAAATATATTTCTTTAATCTAAGTGTATCACTAAGTTTCTAAATTTGGTATTATATTCCTTTAAATTAAGAAATCGTTAATAGTGACTTCATTTCGTTGGTGTTTGATGCTTTCTAAAGTTTGGAACCACGCTAAGTAATTATCCAAATACTTAGTCGCCACACCATTAAAACGCTGTATCCAACCCTTTAGTCTGCGATGATAGTTATTAACGTTCTGAATATGATAGAATCCTTTAGTTCTTATTTTACCATCTGATTTGAATTGATAAATCTCCATTCCTTTTTCAGTCGCATAGGTTTTGAAGGCACGCCAAGCATCCGTACACAAAATATTCTCTTTAGATATTTTTTGTCCGATAGCATCATATAATTGTTCTTTTGTTAACCTTCCCATTCCTAATGTTCGAGAAAAGGTTAATTTATCGCGGTCTCTGGCGACCAACACACATACTTGTTCTTTGCTAATGCCACGCTTCTTTGCGGAACCACCACGCTTACGTGATTTTCGTCCTTTGATATTCTTTTTCCCTTTTTCAGAGTACAAGAAATAGGTCTCATCCATTTCGATGATACCTTGAAACGTTGATACTTCTATTTGTTTGAGAGACGTTAATAGTTTGTGTCTCCAGTAGAATAAAGTGATGTGGGTAACACCCTTAATCAGCGAGGCTGATTTCCTTAAGGAATAACCCTCAATCATACATTCGATAAACTTAATCCATTTATCTAAATACAGAGTGCGGTAAAGAACCGTGTTAGTTAGGTCTGTGAATGTCTTTCGGCAAGATTTACAATGGTAGCGTTGCTTTGTCACTTCTTGGCCTCCAACAAGCGTTGTGTACTTACCAAAACGAACGACGTGTTCTGATGCACATTCAGGACATTCATATCCTTCTTTGTGTTTACGCTCTGCAATTTCCTCAAGAAAATCGCCAGACATCGAAGAGGCAGTAAGATTTTTAATCAAGTATTCCCTTACGCGATGTTTTTCGGCTGGATTCAGTTCTTGAATTTGCTTTACTATTTCTAAGGCTCTCATTCTGTTACCACCTCTAAATATTTGATTTCATTACAGAACATTCGTTCGGGAAATTGTGTGATAATTGATTAGTAGAGGGGGAGAGGTCGTTGAATAAGTTTTGATTACTAGTACTGATAGCTATGACAGCAATTACTATTATCGTATTTAATTTCAATCAGAATAAATAAAAATAGACGTAAATGATCATAAATTTAAAGCACCTGGAAAAAAGGGCGTAAATAACTACAAAGTATTTGCAGAGTTTTCAAGTGGGACGGTGTATTATTATCTGGGGGTTCAAGTTGACTGGTAGGGTCAGTTTTGATCAGAATATTTCCTGGGTAAGCGCAAATTATGATAAAATCCACTAAAGTTAACAACTGCTATTTATTACATAAGACCTCATACACTTAATCTATATGGGCAGAATAAATTCTAATTAAATATTATTGTTAGACTCTGAAACGGTAGGTGGATAGAGAATGGCAGACTCGATTAATAAAAGAAAATCCGATCACATCCAAATTGTCCTTAACGAAGAAGTTACCGGTACAAATATGACCACAGGGCTTGAGAAAGTCAAGCTAATACATAATGCACTGCCTGAAATTGATTTTGAAGAAATAGAAGTTAGCACTCAGTTTTTAGATTATAAATTGAAGACACCGTTTATGATCAGTTCCATGACTGGTGGTGCAGCAATGGCTGAAACGATTAATAAAAATTTAGCGGTTGCTGCTGAAGAAAAAGGGTGGATACTCGCGTTAGGCTCAACACGTGCTCTTATAGAAAGCAAAGAACACCATGCGTCTTTTCAATTAAGAACATATGCCCCCACTATTCCAATCATCGCTAATTTAGGAGCCATTCAGCTTAATTATGGATTCGGTGTAGATGAGTGTAAGCAAATTATCGAAATTACTGAAGCTAATTCGTTAGTTTTACATCTAAATAGTATTCAAGAAGTCGTTCAGCAAGAAGGAAATACGAACTTTAAAGATTTGCTTAATAAGATTGAGGGTTTAACCAGAAACTTAGATGTTCCCGTAGGAGTTAAAGAAGTAGGTTGGGGAATTGATTCTTCTGTTGCGAAGAAGCTTTACAATGTCGGAGTAAGTTACATTGATACGGCAGGTGCTGGTGGGACTTCTTGGAGCCAAGTTGAAAAACTACGGTCACAAGAAATTATTAAAAAGACAGCAGCTGAGGCCTTTTCTGAGTGGGGCAACCCAACGGTAGACTGTATTACTTCGATCAACCAAGAACTAAAAACAATGCCACTAATTGCTAGTGGTGGTATGAATACAGGAGTTGATGCAGCAAAGGCCATTGCACTCGGGGCAGATACCGTTGGTTTTGCCAAATCGATTTTAAAAGCTGCCACCCATTCGGTTGATGACGTACTACAAGTCATGGAAATTAAAGAACTAGAATTGCGTATGGCCATGTTCGGAATCGGAGCAAAAACGATTAAAGACTTAAAAAAAACGAATCGAGTAAAGTTGATTAAATAAATTGTTTAAATTTTCAAATAAATACTATCAATTTTTGAAAATATAGAGTAACATAATAACTGTAACGAAATAGGAGGGATGCTAATGGAATCCAAACCAATATATTATGATGGTAGTGGCCAATTTAATTATGAAATAAAAGAAGCATTATCAAAAGAGTCTTTAAAAGTGACGAAAGCTATCAGGAAAAACATTAGTGCAAATCCATACAATAACAATCCTAAAAAATGAGGACTTTAAAATAAAAAGTTATGTGACAAGGAATGTCTAACAATTAGGCATTCTTATTTTTTTAAGCTATATTAGTTGAAAAACATTTATAACTTAAATTAAAATGGGCTAGTGTTTAAATTACATTATTATGATTATCTTCACAAATTAAGAGATAAGAAAGAAAGGGAGTAAACATGACAAAAGTATTATACATCACAGCACACCCACATGACGACACTCAGTCTTATAGTATGGCGGTCGGAAAGGCATTTATCGATGCGTATAAGGAGAAAAACTCCGATCATGACATCATTAATTTCGATTTATATAAGGAATATATCCCTCAAATTGATGCGGATATATTCAGTGGTTGGGGAAAATTGAAATCAGGAAAAGGTTTTGATGAACTGACTGAAGAAGAAAAAACTAAAGTTGGTAGGCTTTCTGAACTTAGTGAGCAATTTATTAGTGCAGATAAATATGTATTTGTAACTCCATTATGGAATTTTTCTTTCCCACCGGTATTAAAAGCGTATATTGACGCAGTTTCCGTGGCGGGAAAAACATTTAAATATACTGAAGAAGGGCCAATTGGTCTATTAACTGATAAGAAAGCTTTGCACATCCAAGCGCGTGGTGGGGTTTATTCTGAAGGTCCAGCTGCGGCGATGGAAATGGGCCATCGCTACTTGAATGTTATGATGCAGTTTTATGGAATTCCTTCATTTGAAGGATTATTTGTAGAAGGCCATAATGCAATGGCTGATCAAGCAAATGATATTAAAGAAAACGCAATTCAAAATGCTAAGGAATTGGCGCTCAAATTTTAAAATAATTATAATTTAAATAAGTATTAGATAATAAGTTCGCAAGCTTTAATCATAAACACAAACACTAAAGCTTTAATTTAAAGGAATAATAATAGACGCATGGAAGTTCGGGCAACTTCTATGCGTTTTTTTAAACCTATAAATAAAGTTTTGTATATTTGTTTTTTGTATAGGTTTACATAATATTTATTATACCAAGTTATATAGTAGAAATAAGTTATACTTAAATCTTGAAATTATCGTTCAAACACCCTCTGTGACGGTGTAAATTAATAACCTCCCTATTGATGAGGCTTATAATTTACCACGAAAAGCACTAATGCCACTAACGTTATGATTTTATTAACATCTGCTAGTAACAGCACTAATACAATTGCTAACCATATAAAATTCGTATCGAGATCACCTTGACTATAGATGATCATCGTTTTATAACCTATTACTAAAATAAATACTAAGATGATTAGGAAGTTCATTAATCTCACCCCTTCATAGTTCATAGAATAATAGTATAACTTTTGGTAAGACCTTCTCACTTCATTTGATCTAAGTTATAATTTAAGTAATAACTCTAATAATTTATAATTTTCTATCTAATTTTAACATTAACTGAGGTGATTTTGTGACAAAAGCAGTATGGTTTCCAGATGAAAGCGCTTCTAAAGAAACACGATTATATCAAATGATGCAACGTATGGGTTTTGATGATTATGATTCTTTTCACGAGAAAACGATTAAGGATATCTCCTCCTTTTGGGATCAAGCTGTTAAAGAGATTGACATCAGTTGGTATCAACCTTATGATCAACCGGTTGACTTATCGAATGGCGTGATGTATCCCGAGTGGTTTGTGAATGGTAAGCTTAATGTTGCTTACAATGCGGTTGAAAAGTGGGCTTTAAACAAAGATTACGCCAATCAACCGGCATTGGTTTGGGAAAGTGATGAAGGAAAAACAGTCACTTATACATTTAAAGAATTAGATGATGAAGTCAATCGTGTCGCTAACGGTTTAGTTGAACAAGGGGCCAAACAAGGAGATATTTTTACCATTTATATGCCAATGATTCCAGAAACGACCATTGCTATGCTGGCTATTTCAAAAATTGGTGCAATCTTCTCTCCTGCTTTTTCTGGCTATAAGTCGGAAGCTATTTCAACTCGAATGAACGCTGCGCAAGCTAAATATCTAATAACTGCAGATGGTTTTAACCGTGGTGGTAAAACGGTCAACCTTAAAGATGAAGCATCGTTGGCAGTTAAAGATTCTCCTTCTATTGAGAAAGTATTTATGGTTAAACATACAGGTGCTAACGTTACTTGGAATAATCAACAAGATGTTTTGTGGGATGAACTAGTTTCAAAGAGTGCTTCATTTGAAACTGTTCAAACTAACGGTAATGATCCTTACATGATTATTTACACTTCTGGAACAACGGGTAAGCCTAAGGGTGCGCTACATACTCATAATGGATTTCCATTAAAATCAGCCTTTGATGCAGGTATTACAATGGATGTTTACCCAGGTGATACGTTATTTTGGTACACGGATATGGGCTGGATGATGGGGCCGTTTTTGGTCTATGGTGGTCTTTTAAATGGCGCAACGATTTTAATGTTTGAGGGCACCCCTACCTACCCTCAGGCAAATCGGATTTGGGAGATTGTTGAGAAGCATCAAGTAACCCATCTAGGTATTGCTCCAACATTAATTAGAACCCTAATGACGTTGGATGAACGTTATGTGACTCAACATGATTTGTCATCATTAAAACTAATTGGCTCAACAGGAGAACCTTGGAATGAAGAACCTTGGATGTGGTTATTTGATAAGGTATGCCAAAAGAAGATCCCAATTTTCAATTACTCCGGTGGTACAGAGATTTCAGGTGGAATTTTTGGTAATGTTCTTGTCAAACCAATTGCTCCTGTTGGTTTTAATGCTGCGTTACCTGGTATGGATGTCGATGTTTACGATTCTGATGGGAATTCTGTTAGAAATGAAGTAGGTGAACTGGTCTTAAAACAACCATGGGTCGGTATGACTAATGGATTTTACCAAGAAAATGAACGGTATGAAAACACATATTGGAGTCGTTTTAAAGATACTTGGGTTCATGGAGACTGGGTCATTCATGATGACGAAGGTTTTTATACAATTACCGGACGTTCAGATGATACGTTGAATGTTGCAGGTAAACGACTTGGTCCTGCTGAATTAGAGTCAATATTTGTTGAACATGATTCTGTCGTTGAAGCTGGTGTCATTGGCATTCCTGATGAAGTCAAAGGTGAGAAACCAATCGCATTTGTGGTTACTAAAGATCAATCAGAACAACAAGAATTACTTAAGGAAGAGCTCGTCAACCATGCTATAAATCGTTTAGGTAAAGCCATTGCACCAAGAACTGTTTATATAGTTGATGATTTACCAAAGACCCGTAATGCTAAAGTAATGCGAAGAGCGATTAAAGCTGCCTATTTAAATAAAGATGCTGGGGATTTATCCGCATTAGAAAACCCTCATATTGTTGATCAAATTAGAGGCATAGCTAAGAGTTCATAAGAAAAACCAGAGGTCTACTTGAGGCCTCTGGTTTTGTGCATTATGTCGACTGTCGTTCTTCCCAAACCCAAGAAATGATTAGACTCGCTAATGAACATAGAAAGACTATGATGCCATAATCTACAAATGCTGGACGACCTAAAATGAACTCTCCTATTATGATAGAAATGAGTGAAACGATGATGAGCGAACTGAAAATCCAGAGGTTATAATCTTTCGTTAAATTATGCTTACTTTGAAGCAACTTTAATCCAATGGACACCCCAATAAATATAGCGATGATCACGATGAAAAACATAGGCTCCTCCTCCTCAGTATTCGTGGTGAACAAAACTTAGGTTTACATAATGTTAATATAGGAATCTCTATAGAGTTATTTAATCATAGGTTAACATAATATAAATATAGTCATTCTATTGACGGTAGGTTCTTATGACATCTTTGTATGGTTGGATATAATTATAATAACTTTGAGCTAGTCCTTTAGGTAATTCGTCTATATCAAAGTAATCAAATTTTATGGATTCACTATAGTCTATGTCCAATTTGCCTTTGACATCACAAGTGATATAAACGGCAGTAACAGAATATAATTCATCTCCATTTGCTACTTTTAAATAATACTCAGCTCCTGAAAATACGTTTAATAATTTTAAGTGACCAATCGTTAAGCCGGTTTCTTCTTTCACTTCCCTTCTGGCTGTTTCTTCTAAACTTTCAGCAAGTTCCATAATTCCTCCAGGTAAGCCCCATTCCCCCTCACGACGGTGTTGCAATAAGATTTGATTATTTTTATTCAGAATAATGACAACCGAACCGGGTAGAATCAAAGGTCGGTGTCCAACTAATTTTCTTAGTTCTTGAACGTACTCCATTAAATCCTCCTATTTGTTAGGGTTGTAATGTAACAAAAGCATGACTAAGTAATAGTCATGCTTTTGATCTATTAAACTGGATATACCCCATGTTTTCTTTCTGTAAATGTCAGATTCTTAGACTGGTAAACATCTAAGCGTTGCTTAAGAACGTTTCTAAGATCATTCGGTTGTACAATATCATCCACAATCATTTCGGATGCTAACCGATAAATATCAATGTTCTCTTTATATTCCTCTTGCTTTTCTTTAATAAACGCTGGACGTTCTTCTTCTGGTAGCTCTGCGATTTTATTTGCATAAACAGCATTTACCGCAGCTTCTGGTCCCATAACCGCAATTTGGGCAGTTGGTAATGCAATGGTGACATCAGGATCAAAAGCTGGTCCAGCCATGGCATATAAACCTGCCCCATAAGCTTTACGAACGACGACACATATCTTAGGGACAGTGACCTCACTCATAGCTGAGATCATTTTCGCTCCGTGACGGATAATACCAGCACGCTCAACCTTCGTCCCGATCATAAATCCTGGAATATCTGCAAGGAATACTAATGGAATGTTAAAGGCATCACACAATTGAATGAATTTAGCTGCCTTATCAGCAGAATCGTGGAATAAAACGCCACCTTTCATTCTAGGTTGATTAGCAATAATTCCTACTGACTTACCGTCTATTCTCGCTAAACCGGTAATTAATTCTTTAGCGAATTCGCGTTTAATTTCGCAGAAGGAGTCTTTATCAATCAAACGATTGATTAATTGATACATATCAAACGGAGCGTTTTGGTTTTCCGGAATCAAATCACCTATCGTTTTTTCAAACTCCTCTGGTTCCATCGTTTGATTCTCCGGTGGTTGTGATCTAAAGTTTTGGGGAAAGTAGGTTAAGTACTTTTGTGCGTATTCGATGGCCTCTTGTTCACTATTAACGAGTACATCACCTACTCCTGAAACGGAGCAGTGCATCTTTGCTCCTCCCATTTCTTCTAAGCTTACTTTTTCTCCAATTACCTTTTCAGCCATTCGTGGAGATCCGAGATACATAGATGCATTGCCATCAACCATGACAACAATATCACAAAAGGCTGGTATGTAAGCTCCACCGGCTGCCGAAGGGCCAAATAATAAGCAGATTTGCGGAACACGACCAGACATTTTAACTTGGTTATGGAATATGCGTCCAGCACCTCGTCTGTTTGGGAACATCTCGATTTGGTCTGTAATTCTTGCACCAGCTGAATCAACTAAATAAAGCATTGGGACTTCTAGCTTTAGCGCTGTTTCTTGGATGCGAATAATTTTTTCTACTGTTCTTGCTCCCCACGACCCTGCTTTGACTGTAGAGTCATTTGCCATAATAGCGACGGTATCACCATTAATTTTACCTAATCCGGTTACGACGCCGTCAGCAGGTAAAGATTCATCCATACAATTAGCAAAGAATGCATCTTCAACATCTAAGTCATCATCTAATAACATGTTCAGACGATCACGTACGAACATTTTACCTTTTTCAGCATTTTTTTCATGATATTTCTGAGCTCCACCTTTTTCGATGCGTTCTTGTATGTCTTGGTGTTGCTCTTCAGGTGTCATCTGTTTAACCATATCCTTACCTCCCTTTAAAATTAGGCTTTCTTTTTTCTTTAAATGCCTGTAAAGCCTCAAGACGATCGCTAGTTGGGATGGTTGTCATATAGCACTCCTTCTCTATGGATAGTCCAGTTGCAAGATCATGATCAAAACCACGATCTATTGCTTTTTTCGCCATTTTAACGCCAACAGGCCCATTTGAAGCAATTTCCCTAGCGATATTTAAGGCTTTTTCTTCTAGTTTATTTAGTTCTATCACTTCTTCGATCAATCCGATTTCTTTACCTTCAAAACTATCAAATCGTTTAGCGGTTAAAATATAATATTTTGCCTTGGCTAAACCTATTAAACGAGCTAACCTTTGAGTCCCACCTGCACCCGGGATGATCGCAAGAGAAGTTTCTGTCAGTCCCATTTTTGCTTGGTCACTAGCAATTCGAATATCACAAGCGAGGCTCAACTCTAACCCACCACCGAACGCTGCTCCATTAATGGCAGCAATTGTCGGTGTACTTAATTGTTCCACTCTTGAAACGGTTTGACCAATTTTACCTACAGTTTTAACTACTTCATCTTCTGTCATATGACGTCTTTCTTTTAAATCTGCTCCAGCACAAAACGCCTTATCACCTTCAGCTGTTATGATCACAGCTCTTATATCAGTGTTTTGTTCAATGATACTTAATTGATCATTAAAATCGTTTAACAACTGTGTAGATAACGCATTTGCCGCTTCAGGACGATTAAGAGAAAGTTTTGCTATATAGTTATCAGCAATTGATAGATTGACTGTACTCAAACCAACACCCCTTTACTGATTCCTAAAGATCTCCATCTGTTTACTTGGTAGTGGCTTATTGACCTTCGACTGAATAAGCGACGCTGCTTCGATCAGTTTATCTAAATCGATTTGATGGTGAATTCCCATCTCGTTAAGCATATGCACCAAATCGTCAGTCGCCACGTTACCGGAAGCTCCTTTGGCATAAGGACATCCACCCAAACCTCCTAATGAGCTGTCAAAGGTGTGATACCCTAACTGTAAGGCTGCTAATGTGTTAGCAAGAGCCATTCCTCTTGTATCGTGAAAGTGCAGAGCTAATTGATCTTTAGGGAAATAACGTTCTAGTTTTCTTAATAAATAATCCACTTGAATAGGGTTAGCAACGCCTATCGTATCCCCTATAGATAATTCATCGATACCCATCTCTAATAGATTATGGCAAACTTTGATCACTTGCTTTTCGTCTACTTTCCCTTCATATGGGCACCCGAATACCGTTGATACATAACCACGAACTGTTTTCCCAGCCCGTCTAGCCTCATTGACTACTTCCTTTAGGATTGGATAGGTTTGGTCAATGGATTTATTAATATTATTTTGGTTGTGTGATTCACTCGCTGACATAAAGATGGATACTTCATCAATATCAGCTTCAAGAGCTCGCTCTAACCCCTTCATATTAGGGACTAGAGCTGCATAAGTCACTTCTTCATTACGGTTGATGGACTTTGCAACTTCGACTGCATCCTTAAGTTGAGGAATCCATTTAGGATGAACAAATGATGTGATTTCAATATATGATAACCCTGACTCTGAGAGTTGATTGATCCAATCAATTTTGTCTTGTGTAGGTACTTCAGTCTTTTCGTTTTGCAAGCCATCACGAGGACCTACTTCTTTTATGGTTATATTCTCAGGTAAATCCATAAGTTAAAACTCCTTTGATTGTTATTCAACAATGGCGATAACGTCACCTTCATTGACAAAATCCTCTTCTTTAACTTTCAACTCTTTAACAGTTCCTGATACTTCAGCTGCAATAGGAATTTCCATCTTCATGGATTCTAAGATAACTACATCATCACTAGAACCTACCTGATCCCCTTCGCTCACCAATACCTTCCATACATTTCCTGCCATACTTGCTTTTACTTCTGTCATGTTAAAACGCCTCCTGTGAATTGGTTATAAAATCTTGGATAAATGAGGTTCGTGTTTGACCTTCACGAAAAGCCTCTGATTTTGCTACTTCTAGTAAAAATGGAATATTAGTTTTTATACCTTCGACTTGATAATTAGATAGAGCCCATTCTAAGTTTTGTATAGCCTCCAACCGGTCGTTACCGGTAACAATTAACTTAGCAATCATTGGATCGTAGTAAGGAGTAACTGTATAGTTGTCTGTTACACCTATATCATTACGGATTTTCTCCCCCTCAGGAACTGCAATTTTAGTGATTTTTCCTGGTGAAGGGAAAAATGTCTTAGGGTCCTCAGCATAAATTCTTGCTTCAATTGCGTGACCTGTCATATGAAGATCATCTTGATTGAAGGTAAGTTCTTGATTAGCTGCTACTTTAATTTGTTCCTCTACTAAGTCGATTCCGGTAATTTCTTCTGTAATAGGGTGTTCGACTTGTAATCTTGTGTTCATCTCTAAAAAGTAAAAATTTAACTGTTCATCAACTAAGAATTCAATTGTCCCGGCATTGACATAATCAATCGCCTGTGCAGCTTGAATAGCGGCTTGCCCCATCTGTTTACGAGTTGTTTCATCTAATAAAGGAGAAGGCGCTTCTTCAATCACCTTTTGGTGACGTCGTTGAATAGAGCATTCACGATCAAATAAGTAAACATAATTACCGTGTTGATCTGCTAATATTTGAATTTCAACATGGTGTGCATCTTCAATGACTTTTTCAACAAACATGGTTCCATTCCCGAAGAATTGTTCAGCACGACGAGCATTTCCTTCAAATGCTTTAGCTAGTTCATCTTGATCATGAACGATTTGCATCCCAATTCCACCACCTCCATGAGCAGCCTTTACCATTACGGGATAACCAATGTCAGAAGCAATTTTTGACGCCTCTTCAACGGTTTCAACTGGCTCATTGGTTCCAGGAATAATTGGGACTTGTGCCTTTTTCATGGTATTTCTTGCGGTTAGTTTGCTTCCCATTGCATCAATGGAACTAGCTTTTGGACCAACAAAGGTAACTCCTTCATCCTCGAGTCGATTGGCAAAATCAACATTTTCACTAAGTAAGCCATAGCCAGGATGAACCGCTTCTGCTCCAGATTTTTTAACTACATCTATAATTATATCAATATTCAAATAACTTTCGTTAACTTTTGCTTTCCCAATTAAATAGCTTTCATCAGCTTCTTTAACATAAGGAGCTTCAGAATCTGCCTCAGAATACACAGCAACGGTCTGAATCCCGAGTTTTTTACAAGTCCTTATAATACGTGAAGCAATTTCTCCACGGTTGGCAATTAGGATTTTCTTAAACAAAGTTTCATCCTCCTTACTTGTCACCATTTATTCGTTCAAGTGCTTGTTCTCTTAATCTAATTTTTTGGATTTTACCACTAGCTGTCATCGGGTATTCGTCTGTGAAATAGATGTAACTAGGATGGTTTTCCTCACCATTCAAATGTTCTTCACAGTAATCGAAAACTTGCTGTTCTGTTAATGTATCTGTACTCGGTATGATCCAAGCTACTATAATTTCTCCTTTAGACGGGTGTGGTATATTAACGATTTTGGCATCAGTGACATGTGGGTGTTTAGATAAAAAAGATTCTAATTGAAATGGATCTACTTGATTTTTAAATGGTTCCATGATGATCACCCCCTAACTGTTATGGTGTTAAGATAGCCTCTGCTTTTTCTCTTAATTTGTATTTTTGAACTTTGCCACTGGCTGTCATTGGATATTGGTCGATAAATTCGATATATTTCGGGATCTTGTGACGAGCTATTTTTTGGTGGCAAAATCCCTGAATATCTTGTTTAGTTAATTCAACACCTTCTTTAGGGATAATCCAAGCCATTACTTCTTCACCGTACTTAGAATCTGGAACACCAATCACCTGAACATCTAGGATATCTGGGTGAGTGTATAGGAACTCTTCAATCTCTCTAGGGTAAATATTTTCTCCACCTCGAATAACCATATCTTTCATTCGACCAGTTATTTGGACATATCCCTCATCATCCATAATGGCTATATCACCTGTATGCAACCAACCGTCTTCATCAATAGCTTTCTTTGTTTCTTCCTCATTTTGATAATAGCCCTTCATCACATGATAGCCTTTCGTACAAAGCTCACCTGGTTGATATCGTTCAACTTCTTCATTAGTACCTGGTTCCACAATTTTCACTTCTACGTTAGGGTGTGCCTTACCGACACTGCTGACTTTTCGTTCCAAAGGATCGTCTGTTTTAGTTTGGGTAATCGCAGGAGAGGACTCTGTCTGACCATAAGTAATTGTAATCTCAGTCATTCCCATTTTCTCCATTACATCTTTCATGACTTCGATTGGACAGTTTGATCCAGCCATAATACCGGTACGTAAATGTGATAAATCAAACTGATCAAATTCTGGATGATTAAGCTCGGCAATAAACATGGTTGGAACTCCATGTAAAGCGGTACAATTTTCGTTAGAAACAGCCTGTAATACAGCTTTAGGATCAAATTGTTCAATTACTACCATTGTTGAACCATGGGAGACGGCTGCTAAAGTGCCAAGTACACAGCCAAAGCAATGGAATAACGGCACGGGAATACAGAGGCGATCCTCTTCTGTAAGATTCATACAATCCCCAACTTGTTTGCCGTTATTGACAATATTATAATGTGATAACATAACCCCTTTAGGGAATCCAGTTGTTCCAGAGGTATATTGCATATTAATAACTTCATGGCTGCCTAAATCATTTTTTCGCTCTTCTAACATTTGATTAGAAACCCGTGAGACGCCAAGTTGTACAAGCTCATTCCACGTATAGCAACCCGGTTGTGTATGGTCACTTAAAACGATAATATTCTTCAGTTTTGGTAATCGTTTTGAAACGAGTTCTCCTTTTTCAGACTCAGCAAGCTCTGGACACAATTCATTTAAAATATCAATATAAGAAGTTCCTTTAAATGACTCCGTCAAAATTAATGTTGTCGCATCTGACTGTTTTAACAAATACTCTAGCTCTTGTGCTTGATAATTAGTATTGACAGTAACTAAAACGGCTCCCATTTTTCCTGTTGCAAATTGAGTAGTTACCCATTCAGGCTTATTATCTGACCATATGGCTATGTGTTCGCCCTTCTCAATTCCTAAGGCCATCAATCCTTTGGCTGCACCATCTACTCTTTGACTAAATTCTAGATAGGACCAACGAATTCCTTTCTCCGGGTAAACGACTGCTTCATGATCTGGGTGTTTTAATGCCTTTTCATCCAACAAACCACCTAAAGTTAAATCAACTAATGACATATCAACATCCCCTTATTTATAAATTTAGCATCCTAGTTGTCTAGCGATTACTAGACGTTGGATCTCTGATGTACCCTCTCCGATTTCAAGAAGCTTAGCATCTCTTAAGAAACGTTCCACCTCATATTCACGCATGTAACCGTAGCCACCATGAATTTGTATTGCTTCGTTTGCTGAACGGAAGGCAGTTTCTGTGGCATAAAGTTTTGCCATCGCAGCTTCCTTGGTAAATCTTTTGCCCTGGTCTTTTAACCATGCAGCTTTTAAGATCATATTTCTTGCAAGTTCCACTTCCATGGCCATATCTGATAGTTTAAATTGAATCGATTGGAAGTTAGAAATCGGCTGACCAAATTGTTTTCTTTCTTTAGCATAATCGAGAGCTTTCTCTAAAGAAGCTTGAGCGATCCCTAATCCTAAAGCTGCAATTGATATTCGCCCACCATCTAAAGTTTGTAAAAATTGTTTAAATCCTTTCTCAGGATCACCTAATAAGTTGCTAGTAGGAACTCGAACATCTTCAAGAACAATTTCTGCGGTATTAGATCCTCGAACCCCCATTTTGTCGTAATTGTCAGTAATGGTTAGACCAGGCGTATCAGTTGGTACCACAATAGCAGAAATAATATTTTTGCCTCGGTCGTCTTTGCCTGTAACCGCAGTTACAATAATTTGTTTAGCATAAGACGCATTCGTAATGAAACATTTTTCGCCATTAATAATGAAATCATCACCGTCTTTTATAGCTGTCGTTTTGGTACCACCTGCATCAGATCCAGCATTGGGTTCCGTTAATCCAAAAGATCCTAAGGCTTTACCACTAGCTAATGGTTTTAGGAACTTCTCCTTTTGTTCTTCTGTACCGAACTGGTAGATGGGTGAAGAACCTAGTGATACCGCTGCAGCATAACTTAACCCTGTACTACCACATACACGGCCTATTTCTTCAACTGCAAGAGCATAGGTAATCGTATCACCACCAGCTCCACCATATTCCTCAGGGTATGGGATTCCCAATAATCCCAATTCTCCTAGCTCTTTAAAAATATCTTCCGGAAATTCAGCATTTACATCGATGTCAACAGCACGTGGCTTAATCTTTTCCTCAGCAAAGTCTCTGACCATTTTTCTGGTCATTTCTTGTTCCTCACTAAGTGTGAAGTTCATAGTTATGCCCTCCTTATTTTAAGACCGACTAGTTGGTCTGTGGTAAACGAAATAAAAACGCTTTCAAAAAAGCGAAAAACTAAGAATCTATCTGTTCGTGCGTTGTTGACTGTTGATAGCTTTTGAATGCCTGATCGGTTAAGACTCCTTTAAACAGGATATCTATGTAGACATTTGCAATTTCTTCAATTGTCATAGGTCCATCACGCTTATACCACTTATAAGTCCAGTTAACCATTCCTAATATAGACATGCCCGTTATGATCGTAGGTAACTCCTGACGAAATTCACCTTCCTGTTGCCCTTGTTCGATGACTTCAATGACAATCTGTTTAAACTCATCCCTCTTTTGTTTAATCTGATCTTCATATTCAGCTTTTAAGTATTTGTTTTCCTGATAAAAGACAGAAATATGTTCGTTGTATAGATCAAATACACGGACAAAGGACTTGAGAATTTCGTGTAATTGATACATAGGTTGTTGATATTTACGTTTTGATCGGTAAGCTTCATCTAATACATATGTAATAAACAGGTCATGGATGACATATAACAATTCGTCTTTTGATGTGAAGTGATGATAAAAGCCACCTTTTGATGTATTGCAGTATTCTACTATGTCTTTAACAGATACACCATGAAATCCATTTTTAGAAAATAAGACTAATGATGAGTTGATAATTTTATCTTTTAAATGTGACATATTTATGTCCCTACCTTTTGTTAATACCTTATCACAATTTTTAAAATTATCAAATAATATTTCGGAATTGTTTTTTAAAAAATGGCTCTGTTAAAGATTAGTTTTGATATAACTCTAAGTTGTTGTATGGTGAAAAGCGAAGGTGGCCAATCCTGGTCGGTGAAAACGCCAAGTCCTGTGGCCAACATCGACATTTGACCGTCCAGGTCTTCAGAAAGCGAATCACCATAACAACAGCGGACTTTAACAGAAAAAAAATAAAAAGCGAGGATTATCCTCGCTTTTTAATGATCATTCTTCTTCGTTATCGAAATATTTATGGTAAATGGCTTCTTCCATGGTTTCAATGACATGCCCATCATGGTCTGTATCGATTACAAATGATCCATTACTTTGACGTGCTTGGTCTTTAAACTCCATTGGTAATACCGAGTGATGTTCATCGTGATCAGTAATTAACTGAATAGTTTGTCCTTCTCGAACGATATGAAGACCGACAATTCTATGTGGGTTTCGTTTTAATTCCTTAAGCATCACTTGGCCACGTTTAGCTCTAGAGCTTTGTTCAAAGTTGGATATGTTCATTCGTTTACATGCACCTCTTTGGGTGATCATAAACAAGTGAGGATTTGTCAATTCCTCAAAAACTTCTCCATTAATAATTTCCTCTTCATCTTTAAGATTCATTGACTTAACACCAGCAGCTTTAGTTCCTATAGCTTTAACCTCTTGTTCATGAAACCATAAACCATAACCAGTATTTGTTGTTAGGAATATTTCATGGTGTCCAGACGTTTGATGAATATTAACGACTTCATCGTCACCTTTTAATTTCATTCCAACAATTGGTTTTGTGTAGCGCTGAACCTTATAGTCACTTAAAACAGATTTCTTAATCATCCCATTTTTAGTTACAGATAGGATATACTGATCATCATTAAAGTCACGAACTGGAATAGCTTTAATGATACGTTCATCCTTACTAATTGGGATGATATTTGCAATATGCTGACCCATCTCCTTCCACCTAATTTCAGGAAGTTCATGAACTGGAATATATAAATAGTGTCCTTTATTCGTAAATAATAATAAGGTATCTGTTGTATTAATTTCATGTAAATGTTTGAGTCGATCGCCATCTTTCATTTGTAAATCTTCAACATTAGAGGCACTATAGGACCTTAAACTAGTTCTCTTTACATAACCTTCTTTAGTGACTGAGACAACAATATCTTCTGAAGGCACCATAACTTCTAAGTTGATCTTCAAGTCCTCTACCTCTGATTCAATTTGGGTTAGGCGATCACTTTTATAAGTTTTCTTGACACGTCTTAAATCTTCTTTGATAACATTTAAGAGCTTTTGTTCATCAGCCAATATAGATTGCAGATAATCAATTTGTTCTTTAAGTTCTTTTGCTTCTTTTTCTAGTTCGGTTACATCAGTGTTCGTTAAGCGATATAGCTGTAACATGACGATTGCTTCTGCTTGTGGTTCGGTAAAATTGTATATTTCTATTAATCGGTTTTTAGCATCTTTCTTATCTTTAGACGCTCGAATGGTCGCAATCACATCATCTAAAATAGAGACTGCATAAATCAATCCTTCTACAATATGCGCTCTGTCTTGTGCTTTTTTAAGATCATGCTCAGATTGTCGTTTGACCACTTCTTGTTGGTGTTCAATATAGGCATCAAGCATCCCAGGTAATGTCATAACTTTTGGTGTTTTATTAGAAATAGCAACCATATTAAAATGAAAAGATACTTGTAGATCAGTATTTTTATATAAATAATTTAAAACACCTTGGCTGTCTGTGTCCTTTTTAAGCTCAATAACAATTCGCAACCCAGTACGGTCTGTTTCATCGCGTACTTCAGAGATTCCTTCAACCTTTCTCTCAAGTCGAAGTTCATCCATTTTCTTTACGAGATTTGCTTTGTTAACTTCATAAGGAAGCTCGGTAATCACAATTTGCTCTCTACCACCACGTAAAGTTTCAATCGTTGCTAAACCTCGTAGAACGACTTTACCTTTACCTGTTTCATACGCTTTACGTATACCGTCCTTACCTTGAATAATGCCACCAGTTGGAAAGTCCGGACCAGGTAACTTTTTCATGAGCTGATCTATAGAAGCATCAGGGTGTTCAATTTTATAAGTGACTGCATCGATAACTTCAGCTAAGTTATGTGGTGGTATATCGGTTGCATAGCCGGATGAGATCCCTGTTGACCCATTAACTAATAAATTTGGGAATTTAGCAGGTAAAACGACAGGTTCATAATCACTATCGTCAAAGTTTGGAATGAAGTCGACTGTGCTCTTATCAATATCTCTTAATAATTCTGATGAGATCCCTGATAACCTCGTTTCTGTATAACGCATAGCAGCAGGAGGATCTCCATCAATGCTTCCATTATTACCATGCATTTCAACTAACTCTTCACGAACCTTCCATGATTGACTCATTCTTACGAGAGCTTCGTAAACAGAGGAGTCACCATGTGGGTGATAGTTACCGATGACGGTACCAACTGTCTTCGCAGATTTACGAAACGGTTTGTCATGAGTATTCTTTTCTTGGTGCATGGCATATAAAATTCGGCGTTGTACAGGCTTAAGGCCATCGCGCACATCGGGTAGTGCACGGTCTTGAATAATGTATTTACTATAGCGACCAAAACGGTCACCAATAACCTCTTCTAATGGTAAGTCTAAATATTTCGCTTGTTCAGCCAAATCATTCACTCCTAGCTAAGCAATCTATCATTATCTAATATGGTATCGTCTTCTTCCATACCAAAAGCTACATTTGTTTCGATCCATTTACGACGTGGTTCAACCTTGTCCCCCATTAATGTAGCGACGCGTCTCTCTGCACGTGCAACATCATCAATCGTCACTCGAATCAGCGTTCTTGTTTCAGGGTTCATTGTTGTTTCCCACAATTGATCAGCATTCATTTCTCCCAAACCTTTGTAACGTTGAATTGAATAACCGTTTTTAAACTCTTTTAGGAGACGGTCCATTTCTTCATCGTCCCACGCATAAGCCTCTTTAGCATTCTTACCTTTTCCCTTAGAAACTTTGAATAAAGGTGGTAATGCAATGTACACTTTTCCGTGTTCAATAAGTGGTTTCATATAGCGATAAAAGAAAGTTAATAATAAGACTTGAATATGAGCACCGTCAGTATCGGCATCCGTCATAATAATGACTTTATCATACTGCGAATCTTCAATATTAAAGTCAGCTCCCACACCCGCATTGATTGTATGGATGATTGTCGCGATCTCTTCATTTTTAAAAATATCATCAATTTTAGCTTTTTCAGTATTAATGACTTTTCCTCTTAGGGGCAGAACTGCCTGGAAACGGCGGTCTCGGCCCTGTTTGGCAGACCCACCAGCTGAATCTCCCTCAACTAAGAATAATTCATTCTTCTGGGCATTCTTCGACTGAGCAGGAGTTAGCTTCCCGCTTAAAAGCGAATCTTTACGTTTACGTTTTTTACCGTTTCTTGCTTCTTCCCTGGCTTTCCTAGCAGCTTCTCTGGCATCACGAGCTTTAATAGCCTTTTTGATAAGCATCTTCGAAGTTTCTGGATTTTCCTCTAAGAAGTAAGTCAACTGTTCGGCAACCACGCTATCGACCACACTTCTCGCTTCCGGCGTTCCTAACTTACTTTTCGTTTGTCCTTCAAATTGAAGTAATTGTTCTGGTATTCGTGTTGAAACGATTGCGGTTAAGCCTTCACGAATATCATTACCATCTAGATTCTTATCTTTATCTTTAAGGAATTGCATCTTCCTAGCATATTCGTTAAACGCACGGGTAACTGCTGTTTTGGCGCCTGATTCATGAGTTCCTCCGTCTTTGGTTCTGACATTATTGACGAATGAGAGAATGTTCTCCGAATAGCCATCATTAAATTGCATGGCAAAGTCAACTTCAATCTCTTTTTGTTGACCTTCAAAAGATACAACTGGGTGTAAGGAGTCTTTCTCTTCGTTTAAATAAGTAACAAAAGACTCTAAACCATCTGGATAAACGTAAGTTTCCTCACGTCCCTCACGATCGTCCTTTAAGGTGATCTCGATTCCTTTAAGTAAGAATGCGCTTTCTCTTAAACGTTCTGATAGTGTCTCAAAATGAAACTGCGTTGTTGAAAACATTGATTCATCAGGTTTAAAGTGGATGGTTGTTCCTGTTTTTCTTGTATTACCTAACACTTCTAAACCAGTCACAGGATTTCCGCCCTGTTCAAACCGTTGTTCGTGTTTTTTTCCATCACGATAAATGGTAACTTTCAACCACTCTGATAACGCGTTAACCACTGAAGCGCCAACGCCGTGTAAACCACCACTCGTTTTGTAGCCTCCTTGACCAAATTTACCTCCAGCGTGTAAGACGGTAAAGATGATCTCAGGAGTTGGCTTACCCATCTTATGTATACCTGTTGGCATCCCTCGCCCTTCATCAGTAACCGATAATGAATGATCCTTATGTATCGTCACCTGAATCCGTTGGCCATAACCAGCTAAGGCTTCATCTACGGCATTATCAACAATTTCGTATACTAAATGATGTAAGCCACGGTGGTCCGTGCTTCCTATATACATACCTGGCCGTTTACGTACGGCATCTAGTCCTTCTAGTACTTGAATCGAATCATCATTGTATAGCTGATCTGATTGAGTCAATTATAAGACCCCTTTCTCTTTATCGTTCATCATGAAATATACAATTCGCTATGACAAGAGAAATCCCTGCACATATGCAGAGATTTTTCTACAAATTAATTTAAGATTTACCAATAGTTACAGCATGTACAACTTTAATGCATGCATCCATTATGACGGTGAAATCGTTCTCTTTCAACAGTTCATACGCATTTTCGTTAGTTAGTCCTTGTTGTGCCCAAAATACTTTACAATTCGTTTCGAGGGCATCTTTTGCAACTTCTTCTAAATGTTCTGAGCGTCTAAAAACGTTAATAATATCAATTTCTTCATCCACATCAGCTAAAGAAGGGTAGCTCTTTTCACCTAAGACTTCATCAACTGTAGGATTAACGGGTATTATTTTATAGCCTTGTGATTGCATAACCTTTGATACTTGATAAGATGTACGCTCTTCATTCGCAGATAAACCGACAACTGCGATCGTTTTTGCGTTAGTTAGAATGTCTTTCATAACATCTTGTGAAGGGTTCTGCATATAAAATCTCTCCTAGTAAAAAGTATTATTTATTATTAGAATAGCGTTTTTAGCAAGATTTCTCAACTTTGACTTATGAGAAGGTTCATGGTATGACGTGAATTGATAGGTCTTAATATTGTTAAATAATTAGATAAAGGTCATAGTAATAAGTAACTAAGGTATTCTTTATTCCGACATCTTTTGATAAAATAAGAGAGATTCGAATATATAGAAGAGGGGAATACTATGGAGTATATTTTATTCGTCATGATCGCTTACCTATTTGGCTCCATTCCATCAGCTCTTATTATCGGTAGAGCATTTTATGATATCGATATAAGAGAACATGGAAGCGGAAACCTTGGTGCTACCAACACATTTCGAGTACTGGGGATTAAAGCCGGAATGGTTGTCACGATTATAGATATTTTAAAAGGAACATTACCTGTTGTACTGACTGTCTTTTTTGCACCTGAACTTGAACCATTAATTGTTGGAGCATTTGCCGTATTAGGGCACACTTATCCAATTTTTGCTAAGTTTAAGGGTGGAAAAGCAGTAGCCACTTCAGGTGGAGTATTATTAGGAGTTAGCCCTTTATTATTCATTATTTTAGTGATATCTTTCTTTGTTTTCCTTAAGCTTTTTAAGTATGTTTCTTTAGCCTCTATTCTCGCAGGATTAGTAGCGGTGATTACTTCATTGATTATGCAACATCTAGGCTTAATCATTGTAACTTCACTGTTAGCTGTTTTTGTTATCTACCGTCACCGCGAGAACATTAAAAGGATTAAAAATAAAACCGAACCCAAAATAACTTGGTTCTAGAGTGAAAAGTAATAAAGGAATGATTATGTGAATAAGAAGCTTTTAGTGACAAGTGTGTCATTGACGGTATTGTTAGTTGCAATGGGTGTAATTCTTATTTTAAATTTAAATGCAACAAACGGGTCTGAACTTAAGAAAGTTTATGCTTTAGAAGAACCCAAGTTTGTTGATAAGGAACCACGCACGGTGACGACTTCACTAACGTTGAATGCTATAGGGGATATACTAATTCATAGTCCTGTATATGAGGACGCAAGAACTGAAAATGGTTTTGATTTTACACCAATGTTTGAACAGATTAAACCTTATTTAAAAAATGCTGATATTACGTTTGCTAATCAAGAGTCCATTTTAGGAGGAGATGAGATTGGTTTATCTTCGTATCCTAACTTTAATTCACCATATGAAGTCGGTGACGCCTTAAAGGATGCCGGGGTCGATATTGTATCGATTGCTAATAATCATACCATTGACCGTGGTGAACAAGCTGTGATCAATGCCACAAATCACTTGTCAGAGATCGGACTTGAATATGTCGGTGGATATCAAAATGAAAAAGATCGCCAAAGAAAGCGTATCATTCATAAAAACGGCATATCTGTTGGTTTTTTAGCTTATACGTATGGCACCAATGGTATTCCCGTGCCAAATGGAAAGGATTATTTAGTTAATTTAATAGAAGAACAGCAAATCATTGATGCTATTCATGAGATGGAAGAAAAAACTGATTTTATCGTTGTAAGCATGCATTTTGGACAAGAATATCACCCCTTACCAAACGATCAACAAATTCACCTTTCAGAGTTATTAACCAATGAAGGTGCTGATGTCATTTTAGGTCATCACCCTCATGTGTTACAGCCTGTTGATTGGATTTCAACGGAGGAAGGTCATGATCGGTTTGTTGTTTACTCATTAGGCAATTTTCTTTCTAGTCAAATTGGGGTAGATCGATTAATTGGTGCTATTACTCAAGTTAGACTGACAAAAACCATTAATAGTGATACGATTCAACATCAAGTATCAGATGCTAAAGTGATGCCAACTTATAATTATTACAATAACCATAAACAGGATTTTCAGATCGTTCCACTCATCGATGCCGATCAATATGAACTCCATAATGCACAACAACTTTATGACCAGACTGAACAGCACATGCAGTCCTTTACTGACGAAGTCGAAATTGTTCCTTATTTAGAATGAGTTTAAACAATTGAAGGGTGAATGTTTCTTCATGTATACTTAATATATGTCATTATGGATTGGTGCTTTTATGTTGAAAGGAGATCAAAATATGAACGAAACATCGACTAAGAAACAACTTCCAAATAAATCAGATCGTCATAAATTATTCGGCTCTGTTGAACCAGGCCCCAAGACGAAACCTACAGAAAAAAACAAAATGAAGGATCTTCAAAATACGAAGAAAGACTTTTTATTCGAATTAGATGCCGTTGGGATATCAAATGTTAAGCATCCAGTGGTTGTGAAAAGTTTACTGGATCCAAATACGCAAACAACAGTAGGTCATTTTTACTTCGCCTCTTCCATTTCCCAAGATTCAAAAGGTACGAATATGAGTCGATTCACTGAACAACTACAAACCTATCATGAAGAAGGTTTTACCTTAGAAATAGATACGTTAAAATCATTTGTCTATGAGCTAAAGAATCGTTTAGATCAAAAAGATGCAGAACTAACAGTCTCATTTCCTTGGTTTTTTGAAAGGAAGGCTCCCTATTCTGAGAAAAAAGGCTTGAATCATGCAGATGCATGGATCAAAGTTCACTATCATGAGGATAATGGTTATGATATCCAAGTAGGCTTAACAGGAACAATTACGACCTTGTGCCCTTGTTCAAAAGAAATAAGTGAATACAGTGCACATAACCAACGAGGAAACATAACGATGGAAATCACCCTTAACGAGGATTATGATGAACAGTCAATGGATTGGAAAGCCCTATTGCTTGAAGCAGCCGAATCAAATGCTAGTGCAAGAATTCATCCGGTCTTAAAACGTCCTGATGAAAAAATGGTTACTGAACAAGCTTATGAAAATCCAAGATTCGTTGAAGATATGGTTCGTTTAGTAGCAAGTGATTTATATGAGATTGATTTAATTGATCAGTTCTCTGTAAAATGTGTAAATGAGGAATCGATCCACTTGCATGATGCGGTGGCTTCGATTACTTATGACAAACGTTCTGAATAAAGTTGGATTTATATGAAATATATCTTTATTGTACCTATTAAATTTTACCGTAAGTTCATTTCGCCGATGTTTGGCCCTAATTGCCGATTTCATCCAACATGTTCGAGTTACAGCCTAACAGCGTTCGAGCGCTTTGGCGTTATGAAAGGGCTCTACCTTTCTATTAAAAGAATAGTCAAATGTCATCCATTTCACCCGGGGGGATTTGACCCAGTCCCTGAAAAAAAGAAGACGAAATCCTAATAAAAAGCGCTGTCCATTGTTTCAATTTCAGCAATCGACAGCGCTTTTTATTAATTTATTGCTTGACTTCTTTTTTAAATCTTTTTAACTGATCGATTTTCCCTTCAGCTTTTAAGATGTCCTCCTCGAACGATCCAATTAAATCAAAATGGGGATAATGATCATCTAAATGAATCCAATGGGGTTTAAGACCATATTTCTTCCCCCACTGTTTCAATTTTTCTAGATCCTTACAGCCTGCCTTGGTGACAGTGGTCATCTGAGGAAAACGATCATCTACCCAGTAATGAGTTAAAAATGCAATTCGTCCTTCTGCCACCTCTTCTTTCCACGATTGTAATTCTTCACGTTTAATTCCGAACGCCATGAGAATCCCCCATTGCTTGTAAATATGCTTCATGCCAATCTGGGAAATGCTTTCTAATCGAAATAGGTTTGAAGTTAGACTTTTTAACGCATACATGTGATGATGAGCCAGTTACAGCCAAGTTACCGTCTTCAGTGAAAATTTCATATCCATAAATCACACGGAACCCATCGTATTCTTTAATAAATGTTTTAACGGTTGCTGTTTGACCATACCTAACTGGCTTTATATATTTTGCATCAATATCGACTACAGGAGAAACAATTCCTTCTTTCTCCATATCCGCATAATTAAAACCGATTTCCTCTATTAAATGAGTTCGGCCAATCTCAAACCAAACGAGATAATTAGCATGATACACGACTCCCATTTGATCTGTTTCTTGGTAACGAACTTTAACTTCTGTTTCATTTATAATCATGATTTATGTACATCTCCCTTATTCTTTGTGATTCTGGTTCTAAGTCAAATGTTGGGGTGCCCGTTAAGGGCACTCCTTATTTATGCCATGTGTCCTTGTACATGTTTATACTGATGATGTAATAATACTTTTCGGCGCAATCGATCAAAACGTCGAAAGCCAAAGGCTTGTCGCTTAATGACTTTTGTTTGATTATTAAGGCCTTCAACGTATCCGTTGTGTAAATTATACCCAAAGCTATTCATGATCTCTTTTTGCCAATTTTGAAGCGTCTTAATTGCTTTGATGAACTCAGGTATCTCCGATTGTTTTACGGTATTGTAAAATCCATATAAGTTTGCTTTAATCTTCTTTAAATGATCTGCCCCTAAATCCTTAGCCTGATCAACCAATCACAGAACCATTCTTTGATTAAGTAAGCGTCAGTGAGTAGTTCCGATTTATCACAATAATGGTGAAGATACCACGTTTGCTTCTCTGTTAATGTATGGCTACGTTTCATAAAAACATGACGCATTCGCTTGCACTTCTTACGGTCATAGTCATCAAATATGTTCTGAACACGACGTCGCACACGATCCAACGCCCAATAAATATAGCGTACAAAATGAAAACGGTCAGCCACAATAATCGGGGCGTTTAACGCTTGATCCACTGCTGCTTTAACGATGGACTCATATCCATCACCACGACATTCACAGTAACCGTTCCGCTGTATCCTTAAACGTTTTACCATGGATTGTTTCAAGCCCTAAGGCTTGATTAAATTCTTGTGACTGTCTTTGGTAGCGTGCCACAAGGGCATTCGGTTCATCAAAACGCTTCCGACAAGATGACTGATGACATTGATAACGACGCTTATGGTACCAAACGATTGTAGGTCGATTAAATAAACGATTGTGTTTAATCTTTTGCCAGCGATAGTCGTGAATCTTTTGTGTTGAAGTTTGACACACAGGGCAAGGTGTCATCTCACGTGGGCGTTCAACATAAATGTGATAGTAACCATTTTCTTCTCGTGTACCGATTACTTGAAAGCTTTCCAATCCTGGTAATGTCATGTTATGATGCATATGCACGCAACTCCTTTTGTTTTGTTTTAGTGGTATAAAACAAGGATAACAAATAAGGAGTTAGCGTGCTTTATTTTGTATTCCCATGGTAAAGCACAGAGTTGGTATCAGGTGAGGAGCGAAGGTGGCGACGCCTGCGGGAACAGCACGTGTCTCGAGACCCCACAGGCCCCGATTTTTGGGCTGAGGAGGCTCGAGCCGTGCCCGCGGCAAGCGTCCACCGAAAGCGAATCACCTGAAACCAACGGTTCAGGTAAAAGGGACCTATAAACTTTATGGTAATTAATAAATTTTACCGCTACCCCAACAAATATTTTAGAGTCGTGATTCTAAACTTATTTTACCCTAAATAAAAAAGGCTAGCAAAAATGCTAACCTTCTTGTTCTTGGGATTATTTTCTTTTTTCATGCTGGTGTTCATCACGAATTTCATCGCGCATACCTTCAATAGATTGTTTTCTGCGTTCATTTTTACGACGGATTTCTTCTTTCTGAAACTCAGAAGCTGTTTCCATGGAATGTTCTGCTTCCTCAATATTTTCTAATGTGTTTTCAATGTTTTGTTGAATTTTATTCTTATTGTCGCTACGATCATCCGGTTTTGGACGATTGCTATGGTTAGTCATCTCACCATCTCCTTGTCACTATTTTCAATGACTAGTTTGGATAGTGAGCATATAGTTATGCATGTTTTTTCGGATTTCTTACCAATTCCATACGATCTTCTATTTTCTGATAAATCTTATCTAGTTCTTCTGGATTGTTTAAGATTTTTTCCTTTTCATTTTTAACTAACGCTTGGAATGATAAATGATCTTTCTTTCGCAACGTCATCGTCTCCTTTTTCTTTCTAGGATTACCATTAGTTGCGAATTATATACTTAATCAAGCTCTTCAATTTTATCAATCATTTCATCATAAGATAATGGGCCAACTTTACGTGGAATTTGGACAACCCCTTCTGTATTCACGAAATATGTTGTCGGCAAACTTAAAGCTTGATATCGAACATTAACTTCACTGGTATCATCCATTAGAATCGGGAATGTCAGTTCCAGCTCGTCTACAAATTCTTGGACAGTGTCTACCGATGTCTCTTGGCCAGTAGCATTAACAGCTAAAATGACTACTTCATCACCGTATTCTTCGTGAATATCTTGCATATGAGGCATTTCTGCTCTGCAAGGTGCACACCACGTGGCCCAAAAATTAATGAATACTTTCTTACCCTTAAAGTCAGAGAGCTCTATAGTCTGACCATCTAAAGTATCTAATTTGAAGTTAGGAGCCTGATCACCGACTTCAACTCCATCCGTGTCAACATCCATACCTTCAGGCTGAACAAATATAGCTTCATCGGCTGGATCAGAAGTATCGTCCTCAATAAATGTATTATAAACTACAATACCTAATAGAACGCCTATAACCGTTAATGCAATAGCTCTTTTAATCAATATACTCATGATCTTTCTCCTTTCCCGAAAGAACCCATTCATAAATTAAACAACAAATAGCTGCTAGTAATGCTATTAGCAACCAATTGGTGTATAGATCTAAATCACCAGTTAGAAGCTCCAAACTTACCCATAATATTAAGAACCAACGAATAAGTTTGGCTAATAACAGCTTGTTCATCATCTTGGAGAAATGCCAGACAAGTCCCATAAATATTATATATAAAATGGATTCGATCAAGACGTAATAGTCAAAATAATATATAAATACCGTTAAACGATCGAATAAAATCCAAACAACTAATGCTTGGAAAATTAATAATAATTGAAAACTAATCGAGATTTGCCGTCTGTAATATTGAAAATATATATAAATAACTACAGTTAAAAATCCAAGTATAACCCCTATTTTTCCACCATCAAAATAAATAACAGAAAGCGGATTCTCCCATAGATCACTAGGATATAATATGAAATAACATAGCTTCCAAACGATTAAGAAACAAACCCAATACTCAATTACTAAATCACTTGTTTTCTTACTAATTTGAGAGGGTAGCCTTCTAGCCATCATTCCTCCAAATAATGATGAGAGAATGATCGCTATTATGTAAAATAAGTACGGAACATACAAGTTAAAGGTTCCAACCTGAATGATATCGTTCATAAATATATACCCCTCCCCACTCATCATCATATCAAAAGTTGACTAAGATCTCTTTTTTTAAGAATTACGATTCGGTGAACTTTTGACTTGCTCTTTATCATACAGTATAAATTCTCCAGTTTTTGAAAAACTAGCCCTTGAGATTGTAAATTTTGGGAGGTAGCTATGAATGGCGAACAATGATAAAAATATGAAAGATGCTAAAGACAACCAACTAAACGAATATCGTAATAGTTCCCAGGGTGAAAAGCTCACTACTAATCAAGGAGTTAGGGTATCTAACACTTCTGAATCACTAAAAGCTGGTGAGCGTGGGCCGACAATTATGGAAGATTTCCATTTCCGTGAAAAAATGACTCATTTTGACCATGAACGAATCCCAGAGCGTGTTGTTCACGCAAGAGGATTTGGTGCACATGGTTACTTTCAAGTGTATGAATCCATGAAAGATTACACTAAAGCTAAATTCTTACAGGACCCTTCCGTTAAAACCCCTGTATTTGTACGTTTTTCTACAGTTGTAGGTTCTCGTGGGTCTGCTGATACTGTTCGGGATGTCAGAGGTTTCGCTACAAAGTTTTACACTGAAGATGGAAACTTTGACTTAGTGGCTAACAACATGCCGGTCTTCTTTATACAAGATGCCATTAAGTTCCCTGATGTTGTTCACGCCATCAAGCCAGAGCCAGATAATGAAATACCACAAGCATCCGCCGCTCATGATACTTTTTGGGATTGGGTAGTGAATAATCGAGAATCAGCTCATATGATTATGTGGCTCTTATCTGATCGGGGGATTCCAAGAAGCTATCGTATGATGGAAGGTTTTGGTGTTCATACCTTTAGATTTGTTAATGATCAAGGTAAAGCTCACTTTATTAAGTTCCACTGGAAGCCACTACTTGGGGTTCATTCATTAACATGGGACGAATCACAGAAACTAGCAGGTAAAAATCCTGATTACCACAGACAGGACTTATGGGATGCCATTAATAATGGTGAATACCCTGAATTCGAATTAGGAGTTCAGATCATTGAAGAAGATCAGGAATTTAACTTTGACTTTGACATCCTAGATCCAACTAAAATTTGGCCAGAAGAGCAAGTTCCAGTTAAGAAGATCGGGAAGATGACTTTAAACCGTAACCAGGATAATTTCTTTGCGGAAACTGAGCAAGCAGCATTTCATATGGGTAATATCGTTCCGGGAATAGATTTTACCAATGATCCATTATTACAGGGAAGACTGTTTTCGTACTTAGATACGCAATTAATCAGATTGGGTGGTCCAAACTTTCATGAAATTCCTATCAATCGTTCGATTGCTCCTGTTCATAACAATCAACGTGACGGTTTCCATCGTACAACCATTGACTTAGGAAAAGTCGCCTATAGAGCAAATGGAATTGACAACAATGACCCTGCAACTGCTAGTGGTCAAGAAGGTGGCTTTGAACATTATCAAGAAAAAGTTGACGGAGTTAAAATAAGACAGAGAAGTGAAAGTTTTAAAGACCACTACAGTCAAGCGGCGATGTTCTATCATAGTTTATCAGATCATGAGAAAAGACATTTTATTAAGGCGTTTCACTTTGAAGTCGGGAGTGTTAAAGACCCAAAGATTAAACAACAAGTCGTTGAAATGTTTAGTAATGTCAGTCATGAACTTGCAAATGCAATTGCCCAGTCTGTAGGTGTTCAACCACCACAATCAACTAATAATGAAGTTAAACCGAAAATGACTTCACCTGCTATTAGCCAAGCAAAAACAAACTTTAAAGCTCAAACAAGAAAAGTCGGAATCCTTTTAACTGACGGATTTAAATTTAATGAGGTTCAAGAAATGATGACGGCATTAAGGAACAATGATGTACACGTTGAAGTTATTAGTAAAAATCTAGGACAGGCTCATAGTGATCAGAACGAGCCGGTAGAAATCAAGCAAAATTATTCAACGACACATTCGGTGATGTATGACGCTCTATATATACCAGGAGGAAAGCAGCATATCGATCAGTTAATGAAACATAAGGAAGCTAAAGATTTTATAAAAGATACATTTGCTCATGCTAAGACTTTAGGGGCATCAAACGAGGCAGTAAATTTATTGTCACAAGTCCTCCCTGCTCACATATCGCTAGCAGGTGATCAATCAAATAACGAGTTGTTTAATGATTTAGGGGTACTTACCATTCAACAAGCAAGTAATTTGAGTGACTTTAGTCAAACTTTTATTAACGAACTAGCCAAACATCGCCACTGGGAACGTGAGCTTAAAGATGAAAAACAAGCGTAAATAAAAAAGAGGTTGGGACAAAAGTGTTTTTGCTAAAGACTATCCGAACGACTGATTCAAATCTCGCTTCGGAAATACACTTCGCTTTCCGCGGGCGGCTCGTGAGCCTCCTCGTGCTGACGCACTGTGGGGTCTCACCTATGCCTTTCCTCCCGCAGGAGTCTACGTATATTTCCTACGCTAATCCAGTTCATTGTTCGTCTTTAGTACTTTTATGTCCCAACTTCTTTTAATTATTGCTATTTGCTATTAAATTAAACTGTAGTTAGTTTGTTACGTAGAACCATTTGCAAGATTCCACCATGGCGGTAGTAATCTACTTCTACGTCACTATCGAAACGAGCGATCACTTCGAATTCTTTCTTATTACCTTCTTCATCAGTTGCGGTAACCTTAACTAAGTCATGTGGCTTAACATCTTCAGTGATTTGAACGTCGAATGTCTCTTTACCAGTTAGACCTAATGATTCAATGCTGTCTTTTTCTTGGAATTGAAGTGGTAATACACCCATCATAACAAGGTTTGAACGGTGAATACGCTCAAAGCTTTCAGCGATTACAGTTTCAATACCTAATAGGTCTGTACCTTTCGCTGCCCAGTCACGAGAACTACCCATACCGTAATCCTGACCAGCAATGACACATAAACCAGTGTTATCTTCTTTATATTTCATCGCCGCATCGTAAATTGGCATGATGTCACCAGTTGGCCAATAAGTTGTATAGCCACCTTCTTTACCACCAGCAATTTCGTTACGGATTCTGATATTACCGAAAGTACCACGCATCATCACTTCGTGGTTACCACGTCGAGAACCATAAGAGTTAAAGTTACGTGGTGATACACCTTTGTCAATCAGGTATTTACCTGCAGGCATATCTTTAGGGATTGCCCCTGCTGGTGAAATGTGGTCTGTTGTAACAGAGTCACCAAATTTACCAATGACACGTAAACCTTCTAGTGGTTCAACCTCTTTTGGATCTTTAGACATTTCTTCAAAGAATGGTGGGTTTTGAATATAAGTTGAATCTTCATCGAACTCATATAATGGTTCATCTGTCGTTTCAATCTTATTCCACTCTTCGTTAGAGTTGAAAACTTCTTCATACTCTTTACGGAAGATTTCTGGTGTTACTACCTTTTCAATTTCAGCTTTGATTTCAGTAGCAGATGGCCAGATATCCTTGAAGTAAACATCGTTACCTTGATCGTCTTGACCTAGTGGTTCATTTAAGACATCGATATCAACCGTACCTGCTAAAGCATAAGCAACAACTAGTGGTGGTGAAGCTAAGTAGTTAGCACGTACTAATGGATGAATACGACCTTCGAAGTTACGGTTACCAGATAGAACTGATGAAACCGTTAAGTCTGTATCAGCAATTGCCTCTTCAATTTCTGGTAATAATGGACCTGAGTTACCAATACAAGTCGTACAACCATAACCTACTAGGTTAAATCCTAATTTGTTTAAGTATTCCATAAGACCAGAGTTCTCTAAGTAATTAGTAACTACTTTTGAACCAGGTGCTAGAGACGTCTTAACGTAAGATGGTACAGTTAACCCTTTTTCTACTGCTTTCTTAGCTAGTAACCCGGCACCTAACATAACGTGTGGGTTAGATGTGTTGGTACAAGAAGTAATCGCAGCAATGGCTAATGCACCTGTCTTCATCGTCGCTTCAGAACCATCGTTAAACTTAACAACAGCTTCTTTATCTTTATCCTCTTCTGGTAGACCGAAACCATGGTTACCCGCTGGAGCAGTTAATGCTTTATTAAATGATTCTTTCATTTCTGAAAGCGGAATTAAGTCTTGTGGACGTTTAGGTCCTGATAAGTTTGGTTCTAGGTCAGACAGATCAATTTCTACTAACTCAGTGAATTCTGGATCTTCTTGATCTGGCGTATAGAATAAGTCATTCTTTTGAAGATATTCTTTGACAAGTTGAACTTGTTCTTCAGAACGGCCTGTCAAACGCATATAATCTAGTGTTTCTTCGTCTACTGGGAAGAAACCACAAGTTGCACCGTATTCAGGTGCCATGTTTGAAATAGTGGCACGGTCTGCTAGTGGCATATCTGTTAAGCCAGGACCAAAGAACTCAACGAACTTACCAACAACATTCTTCTCACGTAGGACTTGCGTAACTTTAAGTGCAAGGTCTGTTGCTGTTGTAGCTTCTGGCATAGAACCTGTAAGCTTAACTCCAATAACATCTGGAGCTGGGAAGTAAGATGGCTGACCAAGCATACCTGCTTCAGCTTCAATACCACCAACACCCCAACCTAATACACCTAAACCATTAATCATAGTTGTGTGTGAGTCAGTACCTACTAATGTATCAGGGAATGCATCATAGCTTCCATCTTCTTGCTCTTGTTCATGAACAACATTAGCGATATATTCTAAGTTCACCTGGTGTACAATACCTGTTGCAGGTGGAACTGCACGATAATTATCAAAGGCTTTTTGTGCCCAGTGTAAGAATTCGTAACGTTCTTTGTTACGTTCGAATTCCATTTCCATGTTAACTCTTAAGGCATCTGATGTACCATATTTATCAACCTGTACAGAGTGGTCGATTACTAAATCAACTGGTACTTCTGGATTGATTTGGTCAGGACTACCTCCCATATCAACCATTGCTTTTCTTAATGATGCTAAGTCTACTACAGCAGGAACCCCTGTGAAGTCTTGTAAGATAACACGTGATGGTTTAAAAGGCACATCTACCTTTTCACCTTCAGTCCATTTTGCTAGTTTTTGAATGTGTTCATCCTTGATAACATGACCGTCATGTTGACGTAGTACTGATTCTAGTAGTACACGGATTGAGAAAGGTAAACGAGTAACTTTACCATAACCTTGCTCCTCAAGAGCTTTAAGGTGATAGTAATTATACGTCTTACCATTTAACTCAAACTGCTTTTTAGCGTTAAAAGCATGACTATCTCCCATGTTACTTTACCCCCTTAACTGTGAAAATCATCTCGTCTCATTTTTAATAATTAGCGTTTTCTACAGAATAGCCAATCATTCTGCACGTATTCATTTTATATGAAAATCAAAAAGAAGTAAAACATTAAATATATTTTTTGTCATATTGTGATTTTAAGAGATTTCACCTTCTATTAATTTGTCAATTTGATGAATAGCATGTCTTAACAACGCATCTTCATCAGTTGTAATTGTTCTAAAATCAATGAAAATTTTATCATCTTGAACTCTAACAATTACTGGTGGCTCTTGCCTTCTAAACCATTCACTTAACTGATGGGCATGAGCTTCCTCTGAGTAAAGCTTAATTCCGTAAGAAGGTAACACGACATTTGGTAAGGTACCTCCACCTACTTGTGACTCCATGGTACCTACTTCAATTTGCAGATGATTTAACGCAGGTTGACTATCAATAAAATGATTGACTTGAGATCTGATTACATCCTGATTTCTTAATGTATCACGCAAAGTCGGTATGTCTTGTACTGTTTGATTATTATTTAATAGTATCAACCTTAACGTTTCTTCAAGTGCAGCATAACTCATCTTATCTACTCTAAGAACACGTGCTAGCTGATGTTTTTTAAGTTGGTCGATCCACTTTTTCTTACCTACAATAATTCCAGCCTGTGGTCCTCCAAGTAATTTATCTCCACTAAATGAAACAAGGTCCACTCCTGCTTGAATAACTTGATGCACAAGTGGTTCACGACCAATTTGATATGCGTTTAAATCGTAGACTAGCCCACTCCCTAAATCTTCATAGTAAATGAGATTATGCTTAGAAGCTAATTCTGCTAAATCTTCACGATTAACAGATGCCGTAAAACCTTCTATGTGAAAATTACTAGTATGTACTTTCATCAGCATATTTGTTTGCTCAGAGATCGCTTCCTTAAAATCATAAAGATGGGTCTTATTAGTCGTTCCAACTTCTTTAAGTATAGCACCACTTTCTTCCATGATAGATGAAACGCGAAAACTACCACCAATTTCAACCAACTCACCTCTAGAGACAATGGTTTCAAATCCCTTAGCTAATGCTGATAGAATCATAAAGACGCTGGCTGCATTGTTATTAACAACCATAGCTGCCTCGGCACCTGTTAACTCGGTCAGGTAGGATTCTACTATGTCATGCCTCGAGCCACGCTCTCCTTGACTAATGTTATATTCCAACGTTGAATAAGATTGAGACACATTAACAACATGATCAACCACACTTTTTGATAACCTTGCCCTTCCTAAGTTGGTATGCAAAACAGTCCCAGTCCCATTAATCACGGGTTGTAAATTATGACGTAGATAGTCTTTTGCAGCCATGATAACTTGCCGGATAATATAATCTTTTATTTCTACCTGGTTATTAAAAGATTTCTTGCCACTAACCATTGTTTCCCTTGTATTAGCTACTATCTCCTGGAGGGTTGATTTTAATCTATCATTTGAAATTTCATCATTCTCTATTATTTTAACTATGGATGGCTCCTGTAATAGTTCATGAATAGCTGGAATTTGTCGTAATTGTTTATTTACCATGGGAATCCCTCTTTTATCTCGAACTAAAACTAACTTAAAGTCGTTTTAACTGATGATATAATAAATGCCCACCGTGGAGACAACATTTATCCACCACTGATGGGCTGATTGATTAAGCTTTAATCTGATTAATAATAGCTTCTGCTTCAGGAAAAACACCTTGGTCTAACTTTGAGTAAATCTTGTCATTATTGACTGTCACCTCAAAGGCTCCTCCTGAGGCTGGTATTAATTTCATTTCCGAAATTTCATGACGGAACTCTGTAAATAATTCATCTGCGAGACTCGCAGCTTTAGGTGCATAGTTTCACTGCATGCAAAATTCAATTGAAACTTTGTAACTCATATTACTTACCTCCCTGATTATTTATCTCTATTATTTACACTATAAAAGAATCTAGACATTTTCAATCATTTTAACTCGATTCAATTCATTTTATAGCAATTTTCTTTAAATTATAATAAAGTAAATGCTGGAGGTGATTTAGATGAAGCGAAGCGAAGACGAGATCATTCGTCTAACCTCACTATCCTCTAAAGCTGGTTGAGGTTGTAAACTCGCGCCAAGCGAATTGGCTCAAGTTTTGAGTCAAGTTGAAACACGTCAAAATCATGACGCCATGCTACTTAGTCAAGATCATTCTGATGATGCTGGAGTTTATCAAATTACGGATGATATAGCATTAGTACAAACGGTTGATTACTTCACACCTGTTGTCGACGATCCGTATATATTTGGACAGATCGCTGCTGCTAATGCGTTAAGCGATGTTTATGCTATGGGTGCCGAAGTTAAAACTGCGCTTAATATCGTTGGGTTCTCCGTTAAGAAATACGGTGCAAACGTTCTCGCTCAAATTTTACAAGGCGCTGAAGATAAAGTCTTTGAAGCAGGTGGAGCTATTATAGGAGGGCATTCAATAGATGATGATGAACCCAAATTTGGGTTGTCGGTGACAGGGGTTGCTCACCCGGACCATTTATATTCAAATGGTGGTGCACAAAGTGGTGACGTTCTAGTTCTTACTAAACCAATCGGCATCGGAATTGCAACAACAGCTATTAAGCGAGGAACCATTAAAGAACAAACGTCAGCTGAAGCCATTTATTGGATGTCTAAGTTAAATAAAGAAGCTTCTTTATTGTTAAAAGATTTTGATGTTCAGGCTGTTACTGATGTGACAGGTTTTGGACTGTTGGGTCACGCTTTAGAGATTGCCAAAGCAAGCGCTAAAACCTTAACTGTCTTCCAGGAATCTGTACCGATAATTAGTGGCGTTAAAGACTTAGTCCAACAAGGATCAGTACCTGGCGGCTCCAAAGCTAACTTGGAATGGCTTAAAGAAGATCTGAATGTTGCTAAACATATTTCAGAAGAGGATCAGCTAATACTTGCTGATGCAATTACATCTGGTGGGTTATTAATATCGATTAATAAAGAAGACTCTGAAGCTTATATCGAGCGATTAAACCAGATAGATGGTCAATACGCAACCATAATTGGAGAAGTCAATGATTTACAATCAACGTATCTAAAAGTTAGATGAAAGGTATTATTTCAAATGTGGTGGTGTAAAAATTTACACCACCTACTTATTACCCTTTTATTGCTAGAGCTTGGAAAAACCGAACTACTAGCTAGTGCGAATTCACTCTCAGGAAATGCACTTCACTTAAGTAGTGCATGGTTTGGGTTTAAAACTATTACATTTCGTAGGCTCAGCCTCTGCCCTGATGATCGTTGGCAACAACATTTTGGGGTAATCTCGTTTTTTATGACCAAAAACGTTTTTGCTCATCTCTTTTAGTAAATTTTAACTCATCTAATTTTTCTAAAAAGGGGATAAGGTATTTCCTGGAAACACCTAAGTAGTCTTTGGCTTCTTTTAATGTAAATGACTCTCCTGTTTGTTCCCTCAAGCCTTTTAACTGCTGCATAAAGGTTTGCTTATCTACCAGTAATTCTTCCGTTAATGCTATTAAATAATCGAAATGAATGAGATAACTTTTTAGGTCTTCAGCATCCTGTTTATTTAAATCAGTCGTATAATCCAAAAACGGTTTGACTTTAAGTTGATCTGTCTTCACTTGTTGAACAACCTGTTTGGCCTGCATTTGAATAGAACTTGGTATATGAGGCTCAAACTCTGGTAGTGTCATATAATGGTCAACCTGTTTAAAGACTCCTTGATCGATTAAATAATCCAGAATCTTTTTATTAATCGGTTGCTTTAACGGCATTTTTTGTATCAGTTCTGACTTATAAAGTCCAATTAATAAAGGCCTATGTTTATGAAAATCTTCTAGTTGATTGGTTATATCACTAGAAATCTCGTTAATCCAGTCAGTGGAAAATAAAAATGAATCAATTAGTAGCAATCTTCCATCAACCGATAATTGTTTCTTAAGATCGCGATAAGTATCTAAATCAAGGTTAATCGCTTTGATCAGTTCTTGTTGAGTGGCACCAGGATTTTCATTTAAAAAACGAATAATTAACTCATCACTACTAGATTGTGCTTTCTCATGTAAGGTTCTGATAGTTTGTTTTCCAAAACGATGTTTTTCAGCTTGTGCTTCAATGATCTTTCCTCCACCAATGGTTTCAACTGGAGTCGCGCGCCTTAGAACATAATAATCATCACGCATGGCAAAAATCGGATCATCTAGTTCAACTTGAGCATAAATTTGTTCATCATTAGATTCTAGCTTATTTCGGTCAAAGAATATGACTCGACCATATGTTTCACTTGTTCCTGTGTGGAATTTAATGGGAGCGCGTTGTTTAATGGCTGCCGTTAAATTAGGGCTGACTTTTAATTCAACATCAAGTCTTGAAGTAGATAAGGGTGATGAATGGCAAGTTAACACATCACCACGGTTAATATCCTCTAAATCAATACCTTTAAGAGCTATTGCTGTACGGTTCCCTGAATAAGACTGGTTAACATATTCACCAAAATGCTGAATGCTTCTAATTTGCGCGTTTTTATGTTGTGGCTGTATAGTTACTTGCTCGTTAACTTGAATCGAACCTTCAGCTATGGTTCCTCTTACCACTGTACCTGTTCCGTGGACATGGAAAGTTTGATCAATTGGCATTCTGAAGGTTCCCGTATTTTCTTTTTTAGGTAATGAGCTTAGTCGTTTATGTATAGCGTCTTTTAATTCTTTTATTCCTGTTTTAGAAATGGAATCAACTTGGAATAACGGTTGATTCTCAAAAATAGTCCCCACCATCTGTTCTTTAAGGTCGCTAATGACGATCTCTTTTAAGTCTTCCTCAACAGTATCCGCCTTGGTCACAACAATGAAAGCTTGTTTAATCTCTAGGTAAGTTAATATTTCCATATGTTCAATGGTTTGAGGCATAACCCCTTCATCGGCAGCAACAACTACCAAGGCTAAATCTATATTAGCTACTCCTGCAATCATCTGCCTGATAAAACGTTCATGACCAGGTACATCAATAATAGAAACAGACTGATGTGGATCAATCCATAATGGTGCATAACCTAACTCGATCGAGATTTTTCTATCTTTCTCTTCTTGCAGTCGGTCGGTATTATAACCAGTTAGAGCTTTAGTTAATTCCGTTTTTCCATGATCGATATGACCAGCCATACCGATTGTATAATTTTGATTATCCATTTATACACCAACTATCTATGATGGAAAGATTATTTTAAAAGTACTTCCTTTTGGTTCGCGATCTTCAATATGTAAGTCGGCTTGGTGATTTTTAAGAATTCCTAGTGTTACCATTAAACCTAGACCTGTTCCGGTTTCTTTAGTCGTTATAAATGGTTCACCTAATTTTTCTTTAACAACATCAGGAACGCCTTCACCTTCGTCACTTATCTCAACTACTAAAGATCCTTCATATTTAACCTTAACCTCAATCATACCAGAATCTTTCATTGCCTCAATCGCATTTTTGATCAAGTTAATAAAGACCTGTTTAATTTGTGAACGGTCACAATGAAGATAGTATTCATCAACAAATGTTTCTAAAGTTACTTCTTTATCCTCTCTTCTAGCTTGAGACCTCATTAACATACAGACTTCCTCTAACATCGTGACAATGTTAGCTTCCTCGAATTCTTCAGGTGATGGTTTAGCAATATATAATAATTCTGAGGAAATGGATTCAATATTTTCTAGTTCCCTTTTCATTATTCTAAGGTAGGCTTCTTTACCCTTGGTACCTGATTCTAATAATAATTGAAGAAACCCTTTTAATGAAGTAATAGGGTTGCGGATTTCATGGGCAACGCTTGCAGCTAATTGACCGGCTGTAGATAGTTTTTCAGAGTTAACTAGTAACTGTTGTGCTTGCTTTTGCTCAGTGATATCGATAGTCTCACTAATATAGTATAGTTGTTCAAGGTCTGTACTATATATTTTCCCCATATGTACTTGACAATCTACATATCTACCTTCGCTGTGTCGTACTTGGATTTCATGCCGTTGCTTACTTTCGTTTGACATTTGATTTATTAATCCTCTGACACGGTCGTGTTCCTCTGGGTGGATAATATCAAAAATATTAGTGCCAATTAACTCTTGCTTTTTATACCCAAGTACACGTTCAACTGATGACGTCGTATAAATGATATTAAACGATTCATCATAGAGTGTTTTTACTGTCATCGAATGCTGATCGAACCACTTATGTATAGGTTCTAGTAAATCTTCCTTCTCAATGCTATTTACGATTTCTCTTATATCTGAAAACGTTAGAGGTTCGTTCATTGTCGAGTAAATCCTCCTTAAAAAGAGCGAATTTATTACAAAGTATGATGCGACATAACAAAATATAACAACCAATTTTATTTTACCTAACTTATGTACAATTGTCTAAATTTTCACGTGAATATATTTCCATATACTGAATCATTATAATAGATTTTTTCATTTGCGCAACTATTAGGTCGTATGACGTCTTATAATTGCCTTTAATCTTGTAAGGTTGTATAATATTTTTGGAGATTTAAAGATATGGGGCTGGTTACATTGCTGGTGCATGTCGCGGTCTTCAAAACCGTCTGGGAGGCACGTGCTGTCTTCGGTGGGTTCGATTCCCACACAGTCCCGCCAAATTTAAACTTCACGAAGTGAGTGAAAGTATATGTCAACGATAGTAGGAATACTGCTAATTATTTGGTCGTTTATCATGTTAGGTCTACTGACAATTGGTGGCTATTTTATGTTTCGGAAATTCCTAAAAAAACTACCAAAAGAAGATGGCAAATCAATTATTGATTGGGAAGAATATTACGTAAACGAAACAATTGACTTATGGAGTGAAGATAAAAAAGCACTTCTTAACGAACTTGTAGAGCCGGTTCCTGAGCTGTTTAGGGATGTGGCTAAGCAAAAAATCGGAGCCAAGATTGGCCAATTAGCTTTAGAAAGAAAGGCTAATGCTATCACATTAGACCTCTTGATTGAAGGTTATATTTTGGCAACTCCAAGACGTGATCATAAGTTCTTGGTTAAACGCTTAAATGAAAAAGAAATTGATTTTTCACCCTATGAACATTTATTAGAAAAAGAAAATTAAAACAGGAGTTAGCTAGTGCTAACTCCTGTTTTTTCTATCATTTCATCTCTTAATTTTAAAAACTTCTTTAACATGACAATTCGCCATGTCACTAGCATCGCAAATGCTAAAATGTAAAACATGGCACTCATCTCACCAACGGAAATATCATGCCCTAAAATAGTTTTAAATGTAATCCTTCCAATTAATAAACCAATCAATATAAAACCTAATGCTTTTGAAGGTTTAAGGTAAATTTGTTCTTCTCTTATTTCAAAGTGGGAAGTATAAATTAATAAAACGGAAAACAAGATCCCAACAGCTGCTGCTTCAATGACCTGAAGCCAGCCAATTTGAAAATAAGGAAAAAAGAACATAAGTGCACCTGAACTCATAAACAGTGGTGGTAAGATGATTTTTTTGACAGATGCAGGTCTCTTCGCTGCTCGCATTCGAACAATAATCATGGCGCTAGCCATAAACACTGCACCAATACTTATTAAACCTGCTACTATGGGATGGTCAAGTATAGAAAACATTATGCTTTTGCCTTTTCTTCCTTCTCTTCGTCATCATCGGTTGCAATGGTTAAAATGATCGTCATCGTCACCCCAACAACAGCTAAATAGACACCTAAATCAAAAATTAACGCTGTTGCTAACTCGGTTTTCCCGAAGATAGGTAATTCAAAATAATCAAAAGCCTGAGTTAAAAAAGGTGCTCCGAATAATAATGCACCAAGACCTGACAATGTTGCAATTAATAAACCAACAACAAACATAGTTAAGAAGTTTACTGGTAGGATCTTCTCGATTTTCTCATATCCATAAGTTATATACATGAGAATAATAGCAGCTGCTGTCATTAGTCCACCGATAAATCCGCCACCTGGTGCGTTATGACCTGCAAAGAATAAGTAAATTGAAAAGCCTAACAAAATAAATGCAATTATTTGTGTCATTGTTTTAAGGATTAAGTCATTCGTATGTGCCATTAGAAATCCCCTTTGTCTTTGTAAGCTAAATCAATTTTTATTATATGCTATTATCTGCAATCGTTCAATCTTAAAACCCATAGAATCCAAATAAACCAGCTAAATGAGCCGTTAGAATTCTTAGCCAGTCAAAGAATAATGCTACTCCAAGAACAATTAAAATGTATCCCCCAATCTTAACAATCTTTTGGGAATTACGTTTAATCCAGCCCATTTTTCCAATAAAGAATGACATGATAAAGAATGGAATTGAGAATCCAAGTGAATAGGCTGTCATTAAGATGACACCTGATTCAGGATTAGTAGCAGCTAAAGCAAACACTGCTGCTAGAATTGGTCCAGTGCATGGAGTCCAACTCATTGAAAAAGCCGCTCCAATCAATAAAGAACCTAAATATCCAGATGGTCTATTTTTGAAAGTAACTTTTCGTTCTTTCATTAAGAATTCAAAATTGAAAAAGCCAATCATAACGAATCCGAAGAAAATAATTAAAAGAGCACCTAATTGTCTAATTAAGTCCCTGTATGTGTAAAGTATTTCACCAATATAGTAGGCTGAGAAACCTAACATAATGAAAATTGACGAAAATCCAATTAAGAAAAATAGTGTATGTAACATACTTCTCTTTCTTAAAATCGCTTTATCATTTTTTAACTCTTCAACACTCATCCCTGTCACATAAGATAAAAAGACTGGGTAAAGTGGTAACACACACGGTGAAATAAACGATAGAAATCCGGCACCAACTGCTAAAAATATGTTAACTTCCACGTGAATCTCTCCTTACTATCTAACACTACAACCTTCTATCTACCACCATCGTAACAGAAATTGAAAGGATTGATGGCCTTAAAGCTTGACGGTTTTATGAAGAATTAGAAAAAGGGATGAACTAAACAAAAGTTCACCCCTTTTCTAAGGTTTATTTTTTACCATTATTGTCCATCTGTTGAGACATTGAACGCATCATTTGATTAATTTTCTTCTGAGATGGCTTTTGTCCCATTTGCATCATCATTGTACGTAACATTTGCTCATTTATTGGTGGGTTTTTCTTTAGATAACTCATCATTGTCTTACGAGCAATGAAAAATCCTAAAACTAAACCTAGTACCAACGTAGCAATAGCAATTAATACAACCCATATTATATCCATTGCTTAAACTTCCTCCTATCTAGTTGTCTTTATACAGTATAGTAAAACAACTGAATAATGACAATAGAATTACAAATTATAATTAGCTTTTTTTGCTAACGGTAAGATCCACCCACATTCTTGTGCTTCAAAATTCACAACAAATACATAGGGGTGATACTCTTTAATATACCTGAAAAATAGTTGATCTGCATCTATTAAGGAGTCTGCATATACATCAATAGCATAACCATTTTGAACGACTTTCATTTCTTGTCCATTGCCTTTAATCGTTAGTTCATGGCACTCTTGATTTACTGAACGTTCAATTACATAATCTAAATGATGTGATAAAAAATGCTGAGTAATCTCCTCTATATTAATCTCCTCTAAAACAAAACCTACCTGCTTTAAGCTAGATCGGTCTTGTAGCTTCCCGTAGTGATATTGTGATAAGAACCGGTAGAGTATATCTACTTTATAATAAAAGTGCACCGCGTAAATCGATTTAAAAAAATATAAGGAATATTGATACATCATTCGGCCTCCTTTAAGGCTAAGCGTATCAATATTCCATTAAGAATTTTGTCACTTTTTAAATCATTTATATTAAAAATATTGTAACAATCTGTTTAAGTGTGTGAGTTTATTTGTTTAACAAATCTTTAGCACGTTTGACAACATTTTCAACAGTGAATCCGTATTTCTCCACCACTTCGCCTCCAGGAGCTGAAGCACCAAATGTGTCGATTCCTAGAATATCTCCATCTAATCCAACATAGCGTTCCCATCCTAATGGTGTCGCCATTTCAACTGCAAGACGAGCTTTCACATTTGAAGGTAAGACGGTTTCTTTGTATTCAGTTGACTGTTGCTCAAAACGATCCCATGATGGCATGCTAACAACTTGTGCGTCAATTCCTTCTTCTTTTAACTGCTCGCTTGCTTTATGAACAAGTTGAACTTCTGAACCGGTAGCTAATAATAGTATGTCTGGTTGCCCTTGATCAGCTTCTTTTAGAACATATGCACCACGTTTCACGCCTTCTTTTGCTAACTCATTTGTTCTCGGCAAAACAGGTAATCCTTGTCTTGTTAAAACAAGCAGTGTTGGCTGATCTTTAGATTCAACTGCTAATTCCCAAGCAGCTTTGGTTTCATTAGCATCCGCCGGTCTGATTACCGTTAGGTGTGGAATTGCTCGTAACGCTGGTAGGTGTTCTACTGGTTCGTGCGTTGGACCATCTTCACCTACTGCAATAGAATCGTGTGTTAACACATAAGTCACTGGTGTACCCATTAACGCCGATAGTCTGATTGCAGGACGTAGGTAATCACTGAAGACAAAGAATGTTCCTCCAAATACTTTAACTCCACCGTGCAATGCCATACCATTGAGTGCTGCTGCCATTGCAAACTCTCGAACTCCAAACCAAATGTTTCGACCACTATAATCTGTTGGTTTAAAGTCATCTTCACCTTTTAAAGCGGTTTTGTTTGAACCTGCTAAGTCTGCACTACCACCAATTAGGTTTGGTACACTATTAGCAATTGCATTTAAAACTTCACCAGAAGCGGCACGTGTTGCTAACGCTTTTGAATGCTCATCATAAGTTGGTAAATCAGCATTCCACTGTGCTGGCAACTCACCACTGATCGCTTGTTCAAATTCTTGAGCAAGCTCTAGATGCGCCTCTTTATATTGTTTAAGTAATTCGTTCCACTTGTCTTCTGCTTGCTGACCTCGCTCTTGAACTTTCTCTTTAAAGTCAGCTTTTACTTCCTCAGGTACATGGAAATCGTCCTCATAATCCCATCCATAATGCTCCTTTGCAAGCTTAAGCTCGTCTTCACCTAAAGGAGCACCGTGTGAGTCTGACTTACCTGATTTATTAGGTGAGCCATAGCCAATAACCGTCTTAACTTCAATCATAGTTGGTTGTTCAGTATTAGCCTTCGCTTCTTTTAAAGCTTTTTCAATTTCTTTAGTGTCATTTCCGTCTTCAACACGGATCACTTGCCATCCATATGCTTTATAGCGATCTTCAACACTTTCAGAGAATGAACGATTTAAGTCACCATCCAGTGAAATATCATTAGAATCATACATAACAATAAGCTTACCTAATTTTAGGTGACCAGCTAATGATGCTGATTCTTGAGATACACCTTCCATTAAATCCCCGTCACCACAAATGGTATATGTGTAGTGGTCAACTACCTCGTGATCAGCAGTATTATATTTAGACGCTAAGAAACGTTCTGCCATTGCCATACCTGTTGCCATCGCAATTCCTTGTCCTAACGGTCCAGTAGTCGCTTCTACACCATCAGTATGCCCAAACTCAGGGTGACCTGGAGTGTTAGAACCCCATTGGCGGAAGTTTTTTAGATCTTCAATAGTAACGTTATAGCCAGATAGATGTAGTAACGAATAAAGAAGCATAGAACCGTGTCCAGCAGATAAAACAAAACGGTCCCGGTTGAACCATGAAGAATTATTTGGATTTTGGTTCATCACCTTAGTCCAAAGAGTGTATGCCATTGGTGCCGCGCCCATCGGCATTCCAGGGTGACCAGAATTAGCCTTTTCCACCGCATCAATTGTTAATGTTCTTATCGTGTTAATAGATAATTGTTCTGTGTTTGTCATTCTTTTTTATTACTCCCTTCAAATCCTACTATCATTTTCATTTTATTTCCTTTGACTCGTTTCTATTGTAACAAAAACTGACAAGGAATATTGGTGACAATTTAATGTTTTTTATTTTTTTCTTGTTCGTCTTTTAACTTTTGTGGGGTCACATCTGTACCTTCTGGATCAACCACCTTCATAGAATGTAATTGGTTTTTAAATGAATTCCTAAACGACTGTAAATACTCCTGTCGTAATTCCTTTTGTTCTTTTTCTTCTGTTTTTGTTAACCCTTCTGTTTTCTTTTTATTAGCTAACTCATTAATCCTCTTAATTTTATCTTGTGATAACATGCTTAATCTCCTTTAATTTATAGGTTTCCGATTATGATTAAATCAATTCCTACATTATTCTATCGTTTCATATAATCGATGACAAGAATTCTGAATGGTACACGAACGAATGTTTGTTTTTCGAACGAATTATTGCTATAATAATCCATAATAGATTGATGGATATATACGTACATAATAACAAGCTACTTGTATTTGAAATTGACCATGGGGTGAGTAGAATGACAAAGTTATCTAAGAGACAAAAAGAAATTTATGAATTTATTTCAAGCGAAGTGAAAGCAAAAGGTTATCCACCATCCGTTCGAGAAATAGCTGAAGCAGTTGGATTAGCCTCTAGCTCCACTGTTCACGGCCATTTATCCCGACTTGAGGATAAAGGTTATATCCGCCGCGATCCCACGAAACCTCGAGCAATAGAGATCACTTATGATGACGGGGAAGCCGTTCATGAGCGTCAAGCCATGTACGCGCCGTTAATTGGTAAGGTAACCGCCGGGGAACCCATTACAGCAGTTGAGAATGTAGAGGAGTATATCCCTATTCCAAACAACTTCTCAACGACAGAGGATGACGTTTTTGCTTTATCTGTTCAAGGGGAAAGTATGATTGAAGCAGGCATCCTAGATGGAGATGTCGTGATTGTTAGAAAACAAGCTACAGCATCAAATGGTGAAATTGTCGTCGCAATGACTGAAGAAGACGAAGCTACTGTCAAACGATTTTTTATCGACCAAGACAACTATCGTCTAGAACCAGAAAACCCAACGATGGAGCCGATTATTCTTGAGCAAGTAACGATCCTTGGTAAAGTGATCGGGTTATATCGCGATATTGATTAAGCAATTAAAAAGAGTTTGCTACCGTTTCTCCGGTGAAGCAAACTCTTTTTAATTAGTAGAAAATGGCCACTAAACTGAACCATCTTATTCAAAGTGGCCCCCTATCTTTTTCCCACGATCTAGCGCAATACCACCCGATGTATAACTACTAGCTCTAAGTAAGGAGGTTGACCCAAATCGCTCTCGAACTTGATCGATAGCCTGATACAGTTGTTTATGCTGATCCCTTTTTTCAAACAAACTAAGCTGTGTCCCACACTCGTCGGTTAAATTAGTTAATGTCACAGATGCTTTTCTAATGTGGCAGCCTTCTTCATAGAATCGGTCAAATAACTGTAAGCACACTTGATACATTTCCCAGGTATCATTTGTCGGCACATCGATTGAAATCGATCGACTGAACCCCCCTCCATATTCACTAGCGTAGCTGATCGATAAATGAATCGTCTTTCCCTCTTTTTCATCTTTCCTCGCTCGCCTACAAGCTTCTTCACATAAATCTAATATACAAGCATAAATTTCGTCTTTTGTATAATCACGAAGTAATGTTACCCCGTGTCCATATCCTTTTTGTTCGGTTTTCGTAAAATTACCCGTCACTGGACTTAAGTCAATCCCCCACGCATGCCAGTAAAGTTGTTCGCCAATAACTCCAAAGCGTTTTTTTAAAATAGATTTAGAATAATTCGCTAAATTCCCCAATGTGATAATTCCCATGCGATTTAAGTGGGTCATCAAACGTGAACCAATCCCCCAAACCTTCTCGACTGGGATAGGCCAAAGTAAGTCACTTACATCTTCATAACGACACTCGCTAATTCCCTGCGAATTCTTCTTAGCATGAATATCCATCACCACTTTAGCTAAAAATTTATTATCACCGATCCCGATGACGGACTCAATGCCAAACTGCTCACGAATGCTCGCTTGAATTTTTTGGGCTATTTGGTAGGGAGACCCATGCAAGCGCTCAAGTCCATCGACTGTTACCCACACTTCATCAACTGAATAAACATGGATGGCTTCTTTAGGGACAAAGCGCAGCATCAACTTGGTGATTTCTAGAGAAATCGTTAAATAATCGCCCATATGCGCATTGGCAATAACTAAATTAGGATCTTTAGGTAACTCAAAATAGCGACTAACATTACTAATTCCGTGTTTCTTCTTTAGAGCTGGTGAGGCAGCTAATACAATGCTTCCACTTCTATCAGGGTCCCCCACCACAGCAAGCAAAGCCTTTTGTGGATCTAACCCTCTTTTCATGCATTCGACACTGGCGTAAAACGAACGCATATCAATACATAATACGTGATGTCTGGGATAAGGCGTATAATCCACCATAGGACCTCCCTCTTATAAACTGATTTGTTTAATAGTAGCTATTCTGATTGATTGACGATCTCCCTGCTTGGTTTCAAGTCTAACCGTTTGTGGTTCAACCTCTAAATTCAGCACTTTCCCAACCAAATGGTGGTAATGCCCTTGGAGAAAATAAGTTACCTGAACATACGACTGCTCTTGATAAGCTTGCGACAGCAGAAAAGCGTATTCTTCTATTTGCTGTTCATCAAGTAGTGGTTGTTTTTCCACTTCCTCTTCTCGCCACACTTCCTGCAAAGCTTTAACATGTTCTGGTAGCATAAGCGAAGCCCACTTAATGCTTCCACGGTCATGGTGCATATTTTACGCCTCCATTCGCTTTTGTTGTCGGTACGGATAAATGGATAAAATGTTTTCCTTCTTAAATGATCTAACCTGGCGTCTGGTATAACAAAAAGCTAAGATCCTCTCTTCTTCCTCTCGAACAACTCGGATGATACGCTGAGTTAATTGACCTTGGATATCCATGTAGATCATTTCTAATATTTGTTTACTGATTACAGAGTTATGAAAGAAATTTCCCATAGCTTTCACCTCTAAAAGAACATTTGTTCGTATTATACCACGTTCCGAAAAAAGTAACAAACTTCACTGTTTAAATAGTGCAATAGTCCTCGTCTAACCAACTAAAACCCCAGTTAGAGGACAGTAAAGAGTCCCTAACTGGGGTTAGAAGCAGTTAAAAATGACACACATTTCTGGTATATAATTTTCAACATGAGTTTTTATTCCACACTTAATTGAAGTAAGAAAAACCCTTAACACGGATTGTGTCAAGGGTTAACCATATTAATAAGTACTTAAATACTGCTCGCGCTCCCACGGGTGAACTTGTGTGCGGAACATATCCCATTCAATTTCTTTAGCTTCTAAGAAGTGCTCTAATAAATGGCCACCTAACGCACCCTTAATAACATCATCTTCTTTTAGTTTTTGAAGTGCGTCATAAAGTGTTGCTGGTAAGTCCTGAACACCATTTTCTTCTCTTTCCTCTTTATCCATAACATAGATATTGCGATCTACTGGTTCTGGAGCAGTTAAATTATTTTCAACACCGTCTAATCCAGCTGCAAGCATAACGGACATAGCCATATATGGATTTGCTGATGGGTCCACACTACGAACCTCAATACGTGTACTTAGACCTCTAGAAGAAGGCACACGTACTAACGGGCTACGGTTTTGACCGGACCAAGCAACATAACAAGGTGCTTCATAACCTGGAACCAACCGTTTATAAGAGTTGACAGTTGGGTTTGTAACGGCCGTAAAGTTAACTGCATGCTTAATAATCCCTGCAGTAAATTGATGTGCTACTTCACTTAATTGTTCATCGGCATTTTCATCAAAGAATGCATTCTCTTTTCCTTTAAATAAAGACATGTTAGCATGCATTCCTGATCCGTTAACACCGAATAATGGTTTTGGCATGAATGTTGCATGTAATCCGTGTTTACGAGCAATCGTTTTAACCACTAGTTTAAACGTCTGAATATCATCACAATGTTTAATGGCATCGGAATATTTGAAATCGATCTCGTGTTGACCAGGTGCGACCTCATGGTGTGACGCTTCAATTTCAAAGCCCATTTCTTCTAATTCTAAAACGATGTCACGGCGACAATTCTCACCTAGGTCGGTCGGAGCTAGGTCAAAATAGCCACCCTTATCATTTAACTCCATTGTCGGTTCACCAGTTTCATCTAATTTGAACAGGAAGAATTCTGGTTCAGTACCAATGTTAAAAGCAGTGAAGCCTAACTTCTCCATACGCTCGATGTTACGCTTCAAATTATAACGAGGGCAACCCTCAAACGGAGTGCCATCAGGATTGTAAATGTCACAGATAAAACGTGCGACTTTACCTTTTTCAGATGTCCACGGGAATACAACAAATGAATCTAAATCTGGATGTAGTAGCATATCGGATTCTTCGATACGTACAAACCCTTCAATCGATGATCCATCAAACATCATTTTGTTATCTAGTGCTTTATCTAGTTGACTTAATGGAATCTCTACATTTTTGATCGTTCCTAGAAGATCAGTAAATTGTAACCGAATAAATTTCACATTCTCTTCTTCGATTCGCTTGTAAATCTCTTCTCTAGTAAATTTTGACAAAACAAATTGCCTCCCTAAAGATTTTTTTATTATTAATGGTAGAACCGAGATAGTTCTCCCTTAACAATAGATGAATGATTTAAGTAACCTGATTCTATGAGCTCTCGTCTTAGCATTTTGTGAAGATCTTTTTCAGATATGTCCTCTCTCATGGTAACTTCTTCTTTATGTTTAATTGGCTCTTGTTGTTCACTTTTAACTTTTAAAACCTGCTTAATTCCAGCTAAGTTAACACCTTGATCGATCAGTTCTTTAATCTCCAATAGGCGATCGACATCATAAAATGAAAATAATCGTCTATTACCTTTCGATCGAACAGGAGTCACTAACCCTTTCTCCTCGTAGTATCGAACTTGTCTTGCAGTCAGTTCTGTTAGTTCTGTCACGATACTAATCGGAAACAATGGCATTGACTTTCGATCTGAATAAGTCATATCAACACCTCCAACTTGTTAAATAGTATATAATACGTCACCAAACATGTCAACAGATGTTAGAAAAGTTAACATAAAAAATAAGAGGTTATGCAACTCACTGTGCAAAACCTCTTATCATTATTTTGATGTCGTTAAAGATAGTGAGCATAACGCTTCGGTAATCGCCAGTTTAACATGTTCGTAAGTTAATCCACCTTGAACATATAACGTATAAGGTTCCCGAATCGGACCATCTGCTGTTAACTCTAAGCTTGCCCCTTGAATGAACGTACCTGCCGCCATAATCACATCATGATCGTAACCTGGCATATAACTTGGCTCAGGAGTGACATAGGCATTAATTGGTGATTGTTGTTGAATCTTTTGGGCGAACTGAATCATTTCCTCTTTTGTATTAAAAGTAACTGATTGAATTAAATCAGTTCGTTCAGCATCATAACTAGGAGTGGTTGCGAATCCGTGTTTACATAACAATGTTGCGGTAAAGTAAGATCCTTTTAGTGCCTCACCAACAGTGTGTGGTGCTAAAAATAAGCCCTGAAACATTTCTTGCAAACTATTTAACGTAGCGCCAGCTTCTTTACCAAGCCCAGGAGCTGACAACCTATTGGCACATCGCTTAATTAGATCTTGCCGACCGACAATATACCCCCCTGTTCTAACAATTCCGGCTCCAGGGTTTTTAATTAATGAACCAGCTATAATATCAGCCCCAACATTGGTAGGTTCATCAACCTCCACAAACTCACCATAACAATTATCAACAAAGACGATGGCATCTGATTTAATTGATTTGACATATTCTATCATCTTTTTAATATCATCAACTGAAAATGAAGGTCGATTAGCATAACCTTTTGATCGTTGAATGGCAATGACTTTAGTGTGTTCTGACATATAGTCCTTAATTAAGTCTCTTTGTACTTCACCTTGTGTATTTAATGGGATTTCACGATACGTTATTCCGAAGTCAGTCAATGAGCCGTCAACCTGCTGTTTATGACCGATAACGCTTTCTAAAGTATCGTATGGGGCACCCGTTATTGATAATAATTCATCTCCAGGCCTTAATAATCCGAATAAAGTGGTTGAAATGGCATGTGTACCTGAGATGATCTGAGGCCTAACTAACGCATCTTCAGCTCCAAAGACTTCAGCGTATAATTCTTCTAATTTCTCCCGCCCTAAATCATCATAGCCATATCCAGTTGTAGGGGTAAAGTGAACATCACTTACATTTAACCTTTGGAAAGCTTTTAACACTTTGTTCTGATTATATGTGACAAGTCGACTAATTTCGTTAAAACGTTCGTTAAGTTCCGCTTCTGTTTCTTGAATCATTACTAATTGTTGTTCTTCCATGTTGAATCACTCACTTTGCGTTATATTGGTATATAGAGGTGAGTCCTTAGAGACAAACCCTTCAATCACATATGTTTCATCGTCTTCATTAAATGTCTCTGTCGTAATGATAGTATCTCTTTTAAGTTGATTGATCAGTTTACCTTTACTGCTTTTTAATTTCACCTCATAGCTTTCCCACACATCCATTAACGTCTGTTCAATTGTTAGTTTAAGACGGTGTAGATCTTCATTATCTAATGCACTCATCAAAATGTGTGGTGTAGTATAAGGAATAAATGATTCAGAATTTAAATCTGATTTATTATAAACAGTTAATATTGGTATATTACCGGCCCCTAACTCATTTAAAATCTCGTGAACTGTTTTTTCATGTTCAACATAATGACGGTTAGAGCAATCCACTACGTGTAGAATAAAGTCTGCTTCAATCACTTCTTCTAGCGTTGAACGAAATGCTGCTATTAGGGTTGTAGGAAGTTCTTGAATAAATCCAACTGTATCAGAAATTAACGGCTGAAAACCACTCGGCAACGTTATTTTACGAGTCATCGGATCTAACGTTGCAAATAATTTATCTTCAGCTAGCGATTCAGTTTGAGTTAACCGGTTAAATAAAGTTGATTTCCCCGCGTTTGTATAACCGACAATCGAGATTTGAAAAGCAGAATTCTTCTTACGTCGCTCACGGTATTGTTGTCGCTGTTTAACGACCTGGTCAATCGCACGTTTAATCTCTGTTATTCGCCTTCTAATATGACGACGATCGGTTTCTAATTTTGTTTCACCTGGACCACGTGTACCAATACCACCACCCAATCGTGATAAGGCAACTCCTTGTCCATGTAATCGTGGTAATAAGTATTCTAGTTGTGCCAATTCCACCTGCAGCTTACCTTCTTTTGTTCGGGCGCGCATAGCAAAAATATCTAAAATAAGCTGTGTTCGATCAAGCACCTTAATCTCCAAGTGCTCAGAAAGGTTCCGAGCTTGTGAAGGTGAAAGTTCACTATTTACAATTGCAATATCAATTTCTTGTTCAGAGACAAATTCTTTAATTTCTTCAACTTTCCCAGTTCCAATGTAAAGGGCTGAATGTATTTGATCGCGTTTTTGGATAAATGTTTCAACCACCTCAGCATTAACTGTTAAAGCTAGAGCTTTTAGTTCATCCATGGATGTATGAAAAGATTCTTCACTCTGTTTTCCTGTATGACAGCCGATTAAGATTGCTTGTTCTTTCAATATAAAGTCTCCTTTGTAAGTCTGATTCCATTATAAGCATTATTAACAAAATTTCCATCTTTATTAGCATTTAGTTTAATTATAGTGTTGTTTATGTGTAGTCAGTAAACGCTTCGCAAGGATCGCCAGCAAGATTATTGGAGAATTAAGTGTTTATTAATGAATGAGTGATTTTATTATTGAATAGGCGACCTTATTAATGAATACGAGCTTTAATTGATGAATCGCGTTTCATAGTTGATGAATACACATGATTAATTGCTGAATTACCAACATTAATTGCTGAATCCTCCATTTTATTAAGGAATCGAATACAAACTAACATTAACCTTCACATTTGATAGATGATGTTCGTTCACTAGTTTTGTGTCTGTCCCAATGAAGTTACGAGCAATTCGATGGAGTGAAGCACTCTCGATGACGTTTTACCCTCGTGTGAAGCGCAAAATGTAAGAAAGAAGCACTCTCAATGACGTTTCACCCTCGTGTGAAGTACAAAATGTAAGAAAGAAATACTCTCGATGACGTTCTGCCACCGTTTGATATGGAAAACGTCATTGAGAGGCAACGACTAATCCAACCTAACTGCACATCCTATGAGCTTAGCCATGGCATTTGAACCAATCCAAAACGAATAAGCCTATCACTTAATAGTGATAGACTTACGAGAAGCAAAAAACTATAAAAATTATGAATCCAACTCAATATTCTTAACAGGTGCGAATGTTGAAATGGCATGTTTAAAGATGAGTTGTTGTTTACCATCCGTTTCAATTAAAATCGTAAAATTATCAAATGACTTAATGATACCTCTTAATTGAAACCCATTAGTTAAAAATACTGTTAACTGCACCTTCTCTTTTCGCAATTTGTTCAAATAGGCATCCTGTACATTAGTAGAACTTGCCATACGAATCCTCCTCTGTCTATCTAATATTATATTTATTCGTTTAATTTTTCCAAAAATCCTGCTAGATTTGAAAAAATTAACTCAAAAGTTTCCAAATAATGATCAGGGTCGACTTGATACCAATGAACATCTGGTATCTTATTACGATAATATGTCAATTGCCTTTTAGCAAAGCGACGAGTATTTTGTTTAATCTGGTTTACTACTTGTTCTAACGGCTGGTCTTCTTCGAAATAAGGAATAAACTCCTTATACCCTATTCCTTGCATCGCCTGAACATCACCACCAAATTTCTCATATATCCTTGTCACTTCTTCTAATAAACCCTCTTCCATCATCAGGTCAACCCGTTTATTAATTCTTTCATATAATAGTTGACGGTCCATGTCTAAACCGATGATATAAGGTGTATAAGGCGACTCGTTAGATTGTTTAGCTTCATAATCTGACATCGGTAATCCTGTTCGTTCATACACTTCTAATGCTCGGACAACTCGTCTAATATTATTCGGGTGAACCTTACTAGCCTGTACTGGATCTACTTGCTTGAGTTTTTCATAGTATGGCTCAACTCCATTTTCCTTTATGTCTTGAATAGCCGCTTCGACATACTGATCGTCTCTTTTAGCATCGGAAAAATTAAAGTCATAAATAGCAGATTGAATGTAGAAACCAGTTCCACCAACTACTACAGGTAACTTCCTTTTGTTTTTTAGTTGATTAACCTTTTCAGATAGATCATTTTTAAACGAAGCTGCCGAGTAAGAATCTGTTGGTGAAAGTTGATCAATTAGATGATGTGGAATTCCTTCAGCCTCTTCTTCAGTTACTTTTGCCGTACCAATATCAAAACCACGATAAAATTGCATGGAATCCCCATTAATAACCTCACCATTAAATCGTTTGCATATTTCAATACCTAATTTAGTTTTTCCAACCGCTGTTGGACCGATGACACTAATAACAATTGGTTTCACGATGTTCCCTCTCTTATTACATAATTCGTTTAAACATACGTTGTAGCTCATAATCACTAAAATGAACTACAATCGGTCGACCATGTGGACATGTGAAAGGATCATGGCAGGTTCTAAGTTCGTTAAGTAAGTATTCCATCTCATCACGATTTAAGTAGTGATTAGCTTTAATAGACCGTTTACAGGACATAAGGATTGCTGCTTCTTCCCGAATCTTTTCCAAATCAATTGATTTACCTTCTATTAATTCCTCTATCATATCACGAATAATTTGTTCTTCTTCACCAGTTGGAAACCAACTAGGATAAGACCTTACTATAAAGCTATTATCTCCAAAAGGTTCTAAAAATAAGCCTACTTTTTCCAATTCTTGACCATTTTCTTGTATACTGATGGCTTCTTGTGGTGTAAATTCAAACGTTAATGGAATAGCCAATTCCTGTACCTCTTTAATCGGTTGACCTAGCTGCTTCTTATAGAATTCATATTTAATCCGCTCTTGTGCAGCGTGTTGGTCAATCATATAAAGGCCTTGTTCATTTTGAGCGAGAATATAAGTTCCATGTAATTGACCAATCGGACTCAAATATGGTAAACGTTCTCGTTCTTCTTTAAAATGATAAGATTCTACTTTTTCTTGTTGTTCGTGACTGTCATTAAGATCGGACTCAGATTCTAGTTGATTTACATCTTCAAACAATTGTGATGCATCGCCAAATTCCTCAGTTTTCTTTGTTAGTGGTGTATCAAAAGAATCTACACGCTCCTGAACCGCTTCACCCTGTTCAGGTTTATTAACACCTAAGGAAAAATCAAGTGATTCTTGCTCAGATTTTTCTTTTGGCTGTTTAGAAGCTTCAGGAATTAGACGTTGTCTATGGAGAACGTGGTAGACTGCTTCTTTTATGACTTCAAATAACTCTTTCTCTTTACTAAAACGAACCTCAGTCTTGGCTGGATGAACGTTGACATCAACTAGATAAGGATCCATCTCAATTTGTAACACAACTACTGGATAACGCCCAATAGGTAAAAATGTATGATACCCATCAAGAATTGCCTTATTTAAAAACGGGTTTTTAATATACCTTCCATTAACAATTAACGAAATGTAGTTGCGATTAGAACGGGTAATTTCTGGTTTACCAATGAAGCCTTTCACATGATAATCTAGGGAAGTCGTTTCTACTGGTAGCATATTTTTTGCAATCTTCATTCCATATATCTGCTGAATCACTTGTAGTAACTGACTATTACCAGGTGTAAAGAATAACCGTTTATGGTTGTGATCACATTCGAAGCGAATCTCCGGATGAGCAATCGCCATACGGTTAATCACATCTGTTATATGTCCTAACTCAGTATGGACAGTCTTTAAATACTTCAATCGCGCAGGGGTGTTGTAAAATAAGTTTTCAACGTTTATTTCAGTTCCTTTTCGTTTAGTATGTTTTTGCTCACTGATTAGATTTCCTCCGTGTATAACTAATTCTTTTCCAGTCTCTGTGCCTGTGGATGTTCTTAAGGTGAGCTGGCTAACAGAGGCGATACTCGCTAGGGCTTCTCCTCTAAAACCTAAGGTACTTACACGAAATAAATCTTGCTCATCTCCAATTTTACTCGTTGCATGACGGTAAAATGCCGTTTCAACGTCATCATTTTCGATTCCGTCTCCATCATCAATGATTTTTATCGAACGTAAACCAGCCTCTTCTAACTCAATTCTTATCCAACTACTGTTGGCATCGATACTATTCTCTAATAGCTCTTTTACAACTGATGCTGGTCGTTCAACGACTTCACCAGCTGCTATTTTATTAGATAATGCTTCTGGTAGTTCAATAATCTTACCCATTCTACACTTCCTTTAATCTATCTTTTTCTGAAGTTGATATAACACGTTCATTGCATCCATAGGTGTCATGTTTAATAAATTTAACTGTTTTAGTTCATTTACAACATCTTCATGTCCATGATCATGCTTTGGTTTAGTTTCACCTTCAAATAATGTCATCTGTTCTTCTTGAATTTGATTAGAGTCTTTCGTGTCGCCATTTTCAAAACTGGCAAGCAACTCGTTTGCTCGGTTGATAATATCCTCTGGTAACTTTGCTAATTTGGCTACGTGAACACCATAACTTTGATCGGCTTTACCTGGTTTAATATGGTGTAAAAAGACGACCTCTCCATCTTCTTCATCCACCTCAACATGAACGTTGCGTAGTTGAGATAGCGTATTTTCGAGGTCCGTTAATTCATGATAATGTGTTGCAAACAAAGTTTTGGCTCCAACATGATCGTGTAAATGTTCAACAATTGATTGTGCTAAAGCTATACCATCATAGGTACTCGTCCCTCGCCCTATTTCATCAAACAGTATTAAACTTTTACTCGATGCGTGGCTAACTGCATGTTCTGCTTCTAACATTTCTACCATAAACGTACTTTGACCAGATACTAGATCATCAGCTGCACCAATCCTTGTAAACACTTGATCGAATACAGGTAATATTGCATGAGTAGCAGGGACAAAACAACCAATTTGTGACATGATCGCAATTAGCCCAAGTTGGCGCATATACGTACTTTTACCAGCCATATTGGGTCCGGTGATTAACAGAATGTTTGTATCCTGCTCCATCTCAATATTATTCGGTACAAATTGATCTTGCATGACCTGTTCAACAACAGGGTGTCTTCCGTCTTCAATATGGAGATTCTGCTCTTCATTTAATATAGGTTTAATGTAATTGTTCTGTTCACTGACAACTGCTAAACTTATAAGGACATCAATCTTACTGATCTGTTCAGCTAACTTTTGAATAACAGGAATATATTCTTTTATTTGTTCTCGAATCTTAATAAATAGCTCGTACTCTAAAGACGTACTCTTTTCTTTAGCTTCGAGGATTAATCGTTCTTTTTCTTTTAATTCTGGTGTAATAAATCTCTCAGCATTGGCTAATGTTTGTTTACGTTCGTATCTTGATAGATCAATTTGATTTAAATTGGCTTTTGTCACTTCAATATAGTAACCAAAGACTTTGTTATAGCCAACTTTAAGTGATTTGACACCTAACCTTTCTCTTTCGCTTGCTTCTAACTGAGCTACCCAAGCTTTTCCGTTTCTTGATGCTTCACGATACTCATCAAGCTGTGCATTAAAACCATCTTTAATAATATCTCCTTCGGTAATTGAGATCGGTGGTTCGTCATGAATACTACGGTTAAGTAGATCATAGATTTCCTGAAAAACGGAAATATCACCTAATAGGGATGTGACAGAATGAGATTCAATTTGATCAAGCACCTGCTTTAAGGATGGCAAGACGGATAGAGATTTCTTCAATTGAATTAAATCACGCGCATTGACATTACCATAGGATACTCGCCCTGATAAACGTTCAAGATCATAAACTTGTTTTAAACGCTCCCGGATCTCCTCACGTTCAAAAAAGTGAACCATAAACGACTCAACTTGTTCGTGACGTCTTTCAATAGCGTCCTTTGACAACAAAGGACGATCAAGCCACTTCTTCAATCGTCTAGCTCCCATCGCTGTTGATGTTTGGTCCAAGACCGATAATAAGGTCCCCTTTTGACTATGATCTCGAATTGATTCCATTAGCTCCAAGTTGCGTTTGGAATACAAGTCTAATTTCATAAACTGTTCTATTGGAATATACTCAACACGTTGTAAGTGTGTTAAATACCGTTTCTGAGAATGATAGATATACTGGAATAGTCGACCAAAACCTTCAACCAAATGAACATCTTCTAAATTTTCTACTAAATAGAGATAATCTTCAGGTATCTCACTTTTATCTTGGAACGATAAAGTCACATTTAAATAATGAATAAGTGAATGTTTATAATCTTCATTAAAATTTTCTGAAACAACGATTTCCTTGACTGGTCGATTATATAACTCACTTAATACATCTTTAAAACGACCAGCCATTTGACTAACAGAGCATTCGCCTGTTGATAAATCGGTATAAGCAATGACAAAAGATGTCGCCGAATGTGTAATAGAGGCAATAAAATTGTTCTCTGTTTCATCTAACATTTTGCCTTCCATAATAGTACCGGGAGTAATGACTTGTACGACTTCGCGCTTGACGACTCCTTTGGCGGTTTGTGGGTCTTCAACTTGTTCACAAATCGCTACTTTGTAACCTTTGTCTATTAACGTTTTTATATAGCTTTCTGCCGAATGAAAAGGAACACCACACATTGGAATCTTCTCATTACCTGCATCGCGTTTAGTTAACGTGATTTCTAATTCTTTGGCAGCCTTTAACGCATCATCAAAGAATAATTCATAGAAGTCCCCTAAACGAAAAAATAAAAACTCATCTTTATATTCGGATTTGACTTGTAAGTATTGTTCAATCATTGGCGTATATTTGGCCATTTCTATGTATCCCCCAATTGTTGATCTCTATTGGCATTATAGCATAGATTTTTATGTCGATTAATAAAACCATACAGCCGATTTTTGTCAAATCGACTGTATGGTTGAGAGTTAATTAGATTATGGGTATGGGTTACTCTTTATCGACTTCAATTTCGGCTAACTCTGATTCTAATTCATCTAAGTCAACTTCATCCTCATCAAACCCATTTGGTTCCACTTTGGCCCATACTTTTGTTTCACCAATTAAATCAACAACAAATTCTCGTTCTAATTCGACTTTGATGTTTTGTGCAGCTTCATCAATCTGACACTCTAATGTGTTTGGTTGCTGGGTAGCTCTTGCTACAACTTCAAATTCATTAGTAAGGCATTTATTATCTTTCATTGCAATTGGTACTTTATCAACGTATTGCTTTCTTTCCGTAATGACTTCTGTTTTTGTATTATCATTATAAGAATACCAAACATTAATGTCGTAAGCTCCTGCAACTTCAACAACATGCCCTTTCTTTCTCGCTTGATATTGGTGGTTAATAATCCAGCAGCCTAAAATACTCGTAGGCTTGTGATTAGGTGAAACGGTATGGGAAGTCTCGGTAAACTTCTTACCTTTACCACATACTGCCTTGGTAATAATCTCGCGGTAATCACGATCAGACATATTCTTCTCCTCCTCTTTGGTTAGCCATTTTATTATATGGGGGTTAGGCATTTATTGTGATTCAGTTGTATCACTTAAGAGATGTATATTCATTCATATGCTTACGCCTATTGAAACGTTAATATCTTTGAGAAGGAGTAGAAAATATTTTTTTCGAAATTAAAAAGCTGTCTTAAAGTCAAAAGTTATGACTTTAAGACAGCTTTAACATATTATCCTATACCACTTAATAATTAGGTTTAATGTTTTATTTCCGTTCCTGTTTCACCTCTAAGAACATTACCACCTGTAGAACGAATAATTTCATTCGTTACCTCATTGGCAATCGTCTGGGTAACACGTTGTAAAATATCATTAACAACGACCTGAGATTCTTTAAATTCCTGCACAATTGGAATCTCATCTAATTCCGCCTGTAAACGGTCAATCTGTTCTTCAACACGTTGTAAAGCTTCACCCTTACCATAATGCTGTAAATTAACCGCTTGCTTTTGCAGAGCTTTAATCTTTTTAATGTGGCCTTGAACTTTGGTATTCTGGTTAATCTTAACTTCTAGCTGTTTAAAACGTTCAATTTCATCGATATTCGCTAGCTTTTCTGCTAACTCATTTGCTTCTTGAATAACTTCTTGACGTGTGTACTTTGCCATATTAACTCACCTCTATAGATTCTTCGACCATGACTCCATCTAAGGTCCATGTTTTTGCTTCTGTGATTTTAACTTCGACAATTTGACCAATTGCTGATTTCGGCCCGATGAAATTAACCAACTTACTATGCTCTGTATAACCAGCTAATACATCTGGGTTATTTTTACTTTCGCCTTCAACTAAAACTTTTACTGTTTGACCTTCATATTTCTTCATTGCTTCTGCAGAGTAGGCATTCACTTTAGCATTTAAGCGTTGCAAGCGATCCTTTTTCTCTTCCATTGAAATTTTATCGTTAAATTTAGCTGCCGGAGTACCTTCCCTAGGTGAGAAGATAAACGTATAAGCACTCTCAAAACCAACCTCGTCATATAAGGACAAGGTATCTTGGAACTGTTCTTCTGTTTCATTTGGGAAACCAACGATAATATCTGTTGAAAATGATGCGTGTGGGATGGCTTCCTTAATTTTTCTCACTAAATCTAAATAACGCTCACGTGTATATTTACGTCCCATTAGTTTTAATACATCTGAATTACCTGATTGTACTGGTAAATGAATGTATGGCATTAAGTTACCACCCTTAGCTAGCACCTCAATTAAACGATCATCGAAGTCTCTAGGGTGTGAAGTGGTAAACCGAACACGTGGAATATCAATTTTACGGATTTCATCCATCAAATCACCTAATCCGTACTCCATTTCCAAGTCTTTTCCATAAGCATTTACGTTTTGACCAAGCAACGTTACTTCTTTATATCCTTGTGCAGCTAAATGACGTACTTCTTGAATAATATCTTCTGGTAGGCGACTACGCTCCTTACCTCGTGTATACGGAACAATACAGTAAGTACAGAACTTATCACAACCGTACATAATATTAACCCAAGCTTTAATTTTCCCTTGACGTCGTTTAGGAAGGTTTTCAATGACATCACCTTCTTTTGACCACACTTCAACGACACGCTCTTTACTTAAGTAAGCGTTTTGAACAAGTTGTGGCAAACGGTGAATGTTGTGGGTACCGAAGATTAAATCAACTTGATGGTGTTTCTCTAAAATTCGATTAACGACTGCTTCCTCTTGAGACATGCACCCACATACCCCTATGATTAAATCAGGATTTTCAACTTTAAGAGGCTTTAAATGACCGATTTCACCGAACACTTTATTTTCAGCATTTTCACGAATGGCGCAAGTGTTTAATAAAATAATGTCTGCTTCTTTAGTATCAGTAGTAGATTCATATCCCATCTCTTCTAATAGACCAGACATGACTTCTGTATCATGTTCGTTCATTTGACATCCATATGTCCGAATTAAATACTTTTTACCTTTACCTAACCCCTGGAATTGCTCGTCAATTTGAAATTCATCATATTTGACGTCTTGTTTTCCACGTTTTTGTGCTTTTCTTAAGTTAGGTGGTTCGTAGGTCGCTTCGAAATATTTAATAAAATCGTCTGATGTTTTTTCTTTTAGGCGATTCAAGTTATCCTGGTCGGATTTTATGTCCGATGGATTAGTTTGTTTTATTTGATTCTGTTCATGACGTTGCTTCTCGTTCATAACAAGACTCCTTTCAATTTAGTTCAACATACGGCACAAAAACACCTATTAACAGTATAATTGCTCAGTGTGATTTTAACAACAATCGTCCTTGAAATACAAATTAAAACCCAAAAGTTGTCATATTTAAGACACACTTTTGGGTAGACTATTATTTTAATATTTAATTTAATTTTCTTACAAAGTTATCATAACTAAACTTCATGATCTCTTCTTTTGAGTACTTCTCATTCAATTTATTTAATAAGTTTTGATAATCAGCTATATGCTCTAGGTTTTCAACTGTCTTGGTAATCCCATCGAAATCTGAACCAAAAGCAATTGAATCTTGACCACCTAATTCATACATATAATCAAGATGGTTCATTAAATCATCGATGGTTGCAGATTCCTTATCTGATAAGAAATAAGGTACAAATGTTAACCCTACTGGTGCCTTTTGCTCAAAGAAACGAATCAGTTGCTCATCAGAAATGTTACGAGGATGATCATGAACCACTTTTGCATTCGAATGTGAAAGCATAGGGTAATCTGCTAATTCTAAGACATCATCGATCCCTGCAGGTGATAAATGGGAGCAATCTGTATAAACACCAAACTCATTTAACACCTTAACCACAGCTTGACCAAAGTCGGTAAGCCCCTGTTCTGGTTGTTCAACGCAAGTGCCGGATACAGCATTCACATTATTCCAAGTAAGACCAACTGCTTTAACACCTAACCTTAATAGGGTTCTTAATTGTGTGAGGTCTTCGATAACATGACATCCTTCTAAAGTAAGCATAGCTCCTTTTTCATGAGGCCTTAATTCTTCGATATCCTCTTTCGTTTGTACCCACTTTATATCATCATAAGCGTTAATAACCTTCTCATGAAACAAATCAATCATTTCTAAAGCAGCCTGAAAATAATTAGTTTCGATTTCCGGTGGTACATAAATTGCAAAACATTGAACCTTTACTGGGCTTTCCTTCCACTTTGAATACGAGATATGTAAGTCTGAATCATCAAATGATTTAGATGGATCCTGCCAGAGTTTTAACAGGGCATCACAATGCATATCAACTACCACATTCCCCACTCCCCTATCATGATAAAATATTAAAATATGATTACATTTATCGTATCATTTTTTATTTAGAGATAATAGCTTTTCTAGCGTGTAGTTTTTACCAATTTCACGGCGTTAGTGGATATAAAAGCAAAAAAAGATTCAAAGCATCACTAAATAGCTAGCTTTGAATCTTTTAGAAATGTGGACTTATATTATCTAGGCTCCACGATTAACTTAATAGCCGTACGTTCTTCTTGGTCGATCGTAATATCTGTAAATGCTGGAATACATATCAAGTCAACACCACTAGGAGCAACAAAACCACGTGCAATCGCCACTGCTTTAACCGCCTGGTTGAGCGCACCTGCACCAATTGCTTGAATTTCTGCTGAGCCACGTTCACGTAAAACATTCGCTAACGCACCCGCCACTGAGTTTGGATTTGATTTTGATGATACTTTCAATATTTCCATCCCTAGTTCCTCCTTCAATTACTATAGTGATTTCATAATTAATCTATTCAGCATTTTTACGACCTATTCCTTTTATTATGAACTAATTATCGGAAAAATTCAAATAATTTGTCTATTCGAAGTTGAGATGGTCATCATTTATTAAAATTCGTTTAATTTTTTTAGCAGTTCCCTTATCTTTGTCTAAAGAAATAATAACACCACTTAAAACGGTTTTGTCAGTTTCAGGAATGTCAAAACGTACAGGAAGCCCCGTTTTGAATTTACGAATAACTGCCTCTTTTTCAACTCCAAGTATACTATCATAAGGTCCAGTCATACCAACATCCGTAATATAGGCTGTTCGATTAGGTAAAATTCGTTCATCAGATGTTTGTATATGCGTGTGAGTTCCAACCACTGCAGATGCTTGACCATCTAAATACCAACCCATTGCCTGCTTTTCACTCGTTGCCTCTGCATGAAAGTCAACAAAAATATGATTCGTTTTCTTTTTAGCTCTTTCAATTAACGAATCTGCAACGGTAAAGGGGTCATCAATTGGATTCATAAACGTTCGTCCTTGTAAGTTGATAACAGCTACTAATTTTCCAGCAACTTTAGCATATTGTATACCACTTCCTGGTGTACCTTCAGGAAAATTAGCTGGCCTAACTAGTCGATCGGTATCATCGATAAAATCAAAGATTTCTTTTTTATCCCAAGCATGGTTACCAAGTGTAACGACATCTGCACCCCAATCAAGTATTTGCTGATAGATTTTCTTCGTAATACCTTTGCCATGAGCAGCGTTTTCACCATTAACGATCGTTAAATCTGCTTGATGTTTCTTTTTAAGAACAGAAAGATGTTGTTCTAATGCTTTTCTGCCTGGCTTACCTACAATATCTCCAATAAACAGTATATTCATAACTATTTCCTTTCAACTTTTTCTAAGTTTTATCGTTACATAAATTATATAGATAGTCAAAAATAAAAGACGGCTATAGCCGTCTTTTATTATTTAGCATATTCAACTGCTCGTGTTTCACGAATGACTGTGACTTTAATATGTCCTGGATATTCTAAACCTTCTTCAATTTTGTTGCGAATATCTCGGGCAAGTTGTATAGCCGTAGAGTCGTCAATATCATCCGGACGAACCATAATTCGCACCTCACGTCCTGCTTGAATCGCAAATGACTTCTCGACACCTTCATAAGCATCAGCTATTTCTTCAAGCTTTTCAAGACGCTTAATATAATTTTCAAGAGATTCACTACGAGCTCCTGGACGTGCTGCCGATAAGGCATCAGCAGCGGCAACAACTACTGAAATAATGCTAGTAGCTTCCTCATCTCCATGGTGAGACGCAATTGCATTAATAACAACTGGATTTTCTTTATACTTTTGAGCTAGTTCCTTACCAATTTCCACGTGACTGCCTTCAACCTCATGGTCAACGGCTTTACCAATATCGTGTAAAAGACCTGCTCTTCTAGCCAGTTGTTCATCTTCACCAAGCTCAGCTGCTAGTAATCCAGATAAGTAAGCTACCTCTAGTGAGTGTTTTAAGACATTTTGACCGTAGCTTGTACGATACTTTAATCGCCCAATAATTTTAACGAGATCTGGATGGACACCATGTGCTCCCACCTCAAAGGTAGCCTCTTCACCAACCTCACGAATGTACTCATCTACTTCTCTTCGTGATTTTTCGACCATTTCCTCAATTCTTGCTGGGTGGATTCGTCCATCTTGAACAAGATTCTCTAAAGCTATACGAGCAATCTCTCGACGAATAGGGTCAAAACCAGATAAAATAACCGCTTCTGGCGTATCGTCGATAATGAGATCAATTCCAGTTAGTGTTTCTAACGTACGGATATTACGACCTTCACGACCGATAATTCGACCTTTCATCTCATCGTTCGGTAAGTTAACAACAGACACTGTCGTCTCAGATACATGTTCTGCAGCACAACGTTGTATAGCAAGTGATAAGATATCTTTAGCTTTCTTATCAGCTTCTTCTTTGGCTCGTGTTTCTTCACGTTTAATGATCATGGCTGTTTCATGAGTCATTTCTCTTTCGACACGATCTAAGATAACTTGACGAGCTTCTTCTTCAGTATAACCAGAAATTCGCTCAAGTTCAGTCTGCTGCGTCGCCAATAACTCTTCCACTTTGCTTTCAGCTTTATTAAGTTGTTGTTGTTTTTCGTTTAAAGACTCCTCTTTGTTCTCTAAAGTTAGCTCACGTTTGTCCAACGTTTCACTTTTACGGTCAAGCGTTTCCTCTTTTTGCATGAGACGGTTTTCTTGCTTTTGTACCTCACTGCGTCGTTCACGCAATTCCTTTTCTTGTTCTTGACGCAAACGATGGCTTTCGTCTTGAGCTTCTAAAAGGGCTTCCTTTTTAGCAGCCTCGGCATTTCTTCTGCCTTCTTCCTCTATCTTTCGAGCAAATTCTTCAGCACTAGAAATTTTAGCCTCTGCAATCGATTTACGAATCAGATAACCAACAACAGTACCGACAACTAAAGCAAGCAAAATGGAGATGATTAAGATCGCTATACTATCCATACTTTCACCTCCTCTTTGCTATTCATTTGTTTGACAACATTTCATTTTCATTTCAGTCGGTAATGTACAATCATTCATTCTAATATGTTTATAGGTTAAAAAATGAAAATTATACAGTTTAATTTTAATCTTGTCGAACAAACATGTCAAGGAATTGTCAAACTATTTACGTTTTTGTTCATAGAATAATAACACCTTTCCTCTACTATCATAGCAGAGAAAAGGTGTTATGGATATTATTCTAATTCGAGTTTTTCTTGATCTTCCATTTCTTCAGCCTCAGATGGCTCATTATCGAAATTATAATGAGACCTGATCGAGCTATATACCTCTTCATAGACGTCACGATTATCTTTTAGGAATTGTTTAGCATTCTCTCGTCCTTGGCCAAGTTTTTCGCCATTGTATGAGAACCATGCCCCGCTCTTTTGGACAACATCTAAATCCGAACCTATATCTAGGATTTCCCCTTCTTTAGAAATTCCCTCACCATACATGATATCTACTTCGGCTTGTTTGAATGGTGGGGCAACCTTATTTTTCACGACCTTAACACGTGTTTTATTACCTACCATTTCATTACCCTGTTTTAACGTTTCGGCACGACGAACTTCCAAACGTACAGAAGAATAGAATTTCAACGCACGACCACCCGGTGTAGTTTCAGGGTTACCAAACATAACTCCAACTTTTTCACGGATTTGGTTGATAAAAATAGCTGTTGTTTTAGACTTGTTAATAGCACCTGAGAGTTTACGCAATGCTTGAGACATTAATCGGGCCTGTAAACCGACGTGAGAGTCACCCATTTCACCCTCAATCTCAGCTTTTGGTACTAGTGCTGCAACAGAGTCAACTACAATAATATCGACAGCGCCACTACGCACTAATGCTTCAGCAATCTCTAAAGCTTGTTCACCTGTATCAGGTTGTGACAACAATAGTTCGTCTATGTTGACTCCTAGATTCCTAGCGTATACAGGATCCAAGGCATGCTCTGCATCAATGAAAGCAGCTTGTCCACCTTGACGTTGCGCTTCAGCTATCGCATGTAATGCCACAGTGGTTTTACCAGATGATTCGGGTCCATATATTTCTACAATTCTCCCTCTTGGATAACCTCCGACTCCTAAAGCTACATCTAAGCCAAGTGATCCACTTGACACTGTAGAAATTTCCTGTCCCTCTTGTTCTCCTAGTTTCATAATAGACCCTTTACCAAATTGTTTCTCTATTTGTTTTAATGCCATATCTAATGCTTGTTTGCGTTCACTCATTTACATTCCCCTTTCTATCATCTAATACTATCATACTATGAAATGATTCTTTTGCCAACAAAAAAAGCGAATATTTGTTCTGTTTTTTATCGTTTGTTTAACTCGGATAAAAGTAATTTCAAACCTGACTGAACAGCTTCTTCTCGGATTTGACTTCGTTCCCCGACTAACTGTATTGGCTGACAAATAGTGTCTTTACCTTTCTGACTAATAGCTATGTATACAGTACCAGGTTGATGGCCTTCCAATGGATCTGGCCCTGCAACACCCGTAAAGCTAATGGCTATATCAGATGATAACTTATTTAATGTATTTTCAGCCATTAGGCGGGCACACCGTTCACTTACTGCACCGTCCTGATCTAGAACCTCTCGTGGAATACCAACTACCTTTTCTTTAATTTCATTTTGATAGGAAATGATTGAACCTTTAAATAACTGTGAAACCCCTCTATGTTCAACCAGCTTTGCAGCGAATAAACCACCTGTTAAACTCTCGCACGACGAACAGGTTAACCCATGCTCTTTTAATAAGTTGATTAACTGTTTTTCTATTGATAGATTTCCGTATCCAACAAAATATGAGTGAACTCTACTTAATATTTGATGTTCCGATTGATCTAGCAACTTTGAAGCCTCTTGTTCAGATTTCGATTTAGCGGTGAGGCGTATGGTAACATAACCGTTTCCGGCTAAAGGAGCAATAGTAGGGTTTGACTGCGTTTGAATTAAATCAATCAGTTTTGTTTCTAATGTAGATTCACCAATACCTTGGAAAGTTAATGTTCGATGATAAAGCTTACCTTCAACGAAATCAATTTGATATAAATAAGGAATGATTTGCTCATTTATAATCCACTTCATTTCCTTAGGAACACCAGGTAGGAAAAACCAGATAACCCCTTCATATTCGTACTTCAAACCAGGAGCCATGCCCACCTTATTTTCAAAAACAGTCCCTCCTTTAAATGAAAGTGCCTGTTTTCGATTGTTGCTTGTCATTGATAACTGTCTCTTTTGAAAGAAACTTTCAATTTTGTCCATCGTATCATCATCGGTAGTCAAAGTCGTATCAAATAATTCGGCTGCTACCTCTCTTGTTAAATCGTCTTCAGTTGGTCCAAGTCCCCCCGTAACAAAAACGATATTAGATCGTTCTTGTGCTTGTTTAAACACCTTATATAAACGGTGCTTATTATCACCAACTGTCTGTTGATAATAAACATTTAGTCCAAGCTCGTTTAGTTTTTCAGATAACCATGCTGCATTAGTATCTATGATCTGACCTAGCAATAGTTCAGTACCGACTGATATGATTTCACATTTACTATCCATTATTTCGAATCCCTCATGACATGCCAATTTTTCTTAAAGTAATCGATACCAGATATAACAGTGACAACGACCGCTAAATATAAGAGGATTGTTCCGATTGGAAACCCTATGTATGAGAATGGAAAATGGTGTAGTAATAAAAATGCTGCGGAACTTATTTGAAGCATGGTTTTTAGTTTTCCCATTTGACTTGCTGCAAGAACAATTCCCTCACCAGCTGCTACCAGCCTTAAACCAGTCACTGCAAATTCTCGACTAATAATAATAATAACAACCCATGCAGGTGCTAAACCTAACTCAACTAAACAAATTAGAGCAGCTGAAACAAGTAATTTATCAGCTAACGGATCTAAGAACTTCCCTATGTTGGTAACAAGGTTATATTTACGAGCATAGTAACCATCAACCCAATCAGTTAATGAGGCTACAATAAACAGTATACCTGCAAGTAAATGTGCAAAAGGAAGATCATACTCCCCAATGTTTAGAATGCCCCATTCAAAAGGAACCACCAATAATAAGATAAAGATTGGAATTAAGAAAATTCTAGAAATGGTAATTTTATTTGGTATATTCATCGTCTATTCCTCCAATGTTTCTTCTTTTGGTTATAAAATTATGAATAAGAAGACAGAATTCTAATTTGTAACACGGTCCCAACTAAACTTAGACCTATCTTGTTATTAATATAACCTAAAAGAAATCCTTTGCAAAACGAAGCAAAGGATTCTTGTTTTAATCGTTATTCCATTCGATAACAATGTGTTGGTGAACATTTTCACCAGAATCAGGCGTGTTAGGTTCAATTTCATACTCTAAATCAATGCCATTTACTTGGATGTCTAAACTACTCGCTAGTCCAACATTTAACTCAGCAGTCACTTGATCGCCCTCAGACTCAAATTCCAATGGTGAATCATCTGTAGAAAACATACTTTCATAAAGATTGTTCGCTTGTCCATCTTCTGTGACCGTAAGACCTAAGTAAGTCTGATCATCAGTTGATAAATTTAATGTGAATGAGTCAGCATTTTGCAAAGTATAAGTCGTTCTAGGAATATTCCCTTCTTCAACATCCGTCACTGACAATGATGGGGACTCTTCTATTTCTTCCTCTGTCTCTTCTTCGTTTTCGTTTTGTTCTTCCTCTTCGTCTTGATCTTGTTCAGGTTCAGAATTTTGTTCTTCATTTTCTTCTTCATCATCCGAATCTTCAGGAGCTCCAATTATTTCTTGGTCAATATCTTCCATATTTTCCTCGATTAAAGATGGGTGAATCAAATTAACATATGAATACCAAATAGCAAAACCAATTCCGATAATTAATATTAAGACAAATATTTTGGGTAAAAAGGATAACATTTGCTGTCCAGCCTTGGTGCCCTTTTTACTTTTTCTTGAAGGTGTTACGTAATCATACGTGCGTTCATCAACAGATGGCAGCTCATCTGCATGCTCATCTAATAACTCATCACCATTTAAATCAAGAGCTTCAGCATATTCGCGGACAAATGCACGAACGTAAAAATTCCCGGGCATAGCTGAAAAATCATGCTCTTCAATAGCCATTAAGTAACGTTTTTGAATTCTAGTTTGTTCCGCTAGGTCATCTAAACTTATTCCTTTTTCTTTTCTCAGTTCTTGTAGCCTTTTACCCAGTTCCATTCATAACACCATCCATTAAAAATCAAACATTGAAAAGCCATTTTGCTCATCAAATTGTGGTTTTTGTATTTTTTCAAACTTGATTTCTTCTTCTGCATTATTTCTGAGTTCAATAAAATAATCAAAATCATCTAGAGAATATTCAGAGTTCTGTACAAAAACATCAGGATGCTCAATAACTTTTACCGCGGGAATATTCATAACCTCGCGAATTAATTGCCAATGTTTCTCTGTGGACCGTTTGATCGATACAACTCCGTCAATAATAAATAAATTATCATCACTATATTCATCTTTAATAAGCTGACTTCTAATAGTTTGTTTTAATAAAGTACTTGATAAAAACAGCCACCGTTTATTAGCACATACACTTGCTGCAACAATAGATTCAGTCTTACCAACTCTAGGCATACCACGAATCCCAATTAAGACGTGCCCTTCCTTTTTGAATAGCTCTGCCATAAAATCGACTAGTAAACCTAATTCATCACGCACAAAACGAAACGTCTTTTTGTCATCTGAATCACTTTTTATATACCTTCCATGCATAACCGCTAAACGGTCTCTTAATTTTGGTCGACGGATTTTAGTGACTCTGATTGTATCCATCGTATTAAGGATGCTTATTAAACGATCGATTTGTCGGTCTTCTTTACTTAATAATAACATACCTCGTCTATGATCTTCGACACCATTTATCATGACAATATTTATCGATAGCATACCTAAAAGAGAGGAAATGTCCCCTAATAAACCAGGCCGATTATATTTTATCTCATATTCTAAATACCAATCCTTACGATCATCCATATATTTAATCAGCCTTTCATATTAATAATAATATGTACTTTCAAAATATTTCACATACTATTTCTATAATAATGGATTTTTTAGGTAAAGAAAAGGATATAAAGACGAAAATGCACAAATTTCTCATAGATAATCGTTATTTCCTATTTGTGAAATAACCTGTTTTAAATCTCTAGGAAGGCAAAACCCGTAAAATGAGTAAGTTGCTCACTTTACGGGCTTTGGTTTACTACCTATCCGAACCTTCGTTTTGTACCAGTTTAACCATCATGTTAGCAATAGTGTGACGCTCTTCTTCAGAAGCAACATTCCACAAATCACGTAGAATAGCTTCTTCATCATTGTGAGCATCAACTTTATTTGCTAGATGCTCACCAACTTGGTAGGCTAAATTGTTAATGGTGTCTTGATCAACGCCTTGGTTTTGGGCTTGATGTAAGCGATCACCGAGAAAGTCCTTCCATTGTTCAAAATTATCTAATACGGACATCGTTCATCCTCCTTTTTCCATATTCAGTTTTATTTTGAGCGGATAAACGAATTTTATGCATCTAGTCAATAAATCCCACCATTAACTCTTAAAGTATGACCATTGACATAGCTTGATTCATCTGAACATAAAAAGGCTACACATTTAGCTACTTCCTCTACGGTCCCACAGCGATTAAGTGGAACCTCATCAATCCATTCCTCAACATCAACCTCTGATAAACCACTATTCATTTTAGTATTAATCAGGCCTGGTGTAACCGCATTTACACGAACACCTGAGCGACCGACTTCTTTGGCTAAAGAGCGAACAAAAGCTATCTGAGCTCCTTTCATAGTAGAATACCATACTTCATTACTGGATCCTAGCTCACCCCAAATCGAGCTAATCACAATGATGTTCCCTTTCCTTTGTTTAATTAAATCGGGTAGGAACGCTTTAGTGATCAATGCTGTTGCTTTGACATGAACATGATAGAGCTCATCCATAAGTGAATCAGATAAGTCTGTAAGCATTTGATGCGATGCTTGCCCTTGAGCAAAAACGATCGCATCAATGTGAAAAGGAATTGAATCGATTAACTGATGGATTTCCTCATTTTTAGATAAATTTGCTTGGACTGTCATTAATACTTGGTCTTGATTTAATTGATTAACCAGCTGTTCAATACGCCTTTTATTTTGACTATAGTGGAGGATAAATCGTTTGTTAGGTGCATTTAATTGGTGAATAACCGCTTCACCGATTTCCCCACTCGCACCTATGATTAATACGGTTTCCTCTTTCACAATTACTCTCCTTCTGGTACGATCATACAAACTGAAATACGGTCTTCATCAATCCATTCGGATACAATTTGATTAACATCATCTAGTGTAAGGTTTTCTAATACTTCAAATATGTCCCGATAGTCAATTCCTTGTTGATGATATTGTATAAAGTTATTAGCTGTTCCTTCCAAATTGTTAAATTCTCTTAACAGCTCTCCATACTTCTTCTTTTTTGCACGATCAAAATCTGTTTGTTCAATAGGACTTTCCTTCATGTTAAGTAACATTTCTTTAACTTTTTGTCCAAATCCTTTAGGTTTCATCGTGCTAGCGCCAATAGCTGAAAACCCGAAAGAATCTTCTAACACTAACTCTAGTCTAAGCGACTCAATCACTAACCCTTCTTGGTAAAGCTCTTCATAATAATAACCACTTTTAGAGAAATACAAGTCCAATAGCATATCTCTAACTAAATCATTTTTAAGAAGGACATCACGTTGAAGGTGATCAGGTTTCTCCTTTATGCCAACCATACATTTGGGTGTATTCACCGGCATATGAATGATCTCTTCTTTTTGATAAACTTGCTCTTTCTCTGAACCAAATTCACGTTTAATCTCACTTTGAGCTTTAAAAGATTTTTTGTCCTGATTGTCATGAATAAGCTTGCGCATTTCTTCTAAGTCAAAATTTCCAATGACGAATAGTTGCATATTTGAAGGATGATAAAACGTTTCGTAACAAGTGTATAAGTCCTCGTGAGTAATCGAATAGATCGAATCAACAGTTCCAGCAATATCTACTCTCACGGGATGATTTTCAAACATGGAGCCAATCGTACCAAAAAATAAACGCCAGTCCGCTTGGTCATCATACATTTTGATTTCTTGCTCAATTATTCCTTTTTCTTTTTCAACCGTTTCTTCTGTAAAATATGGGTCTTGAACGAAATCAAGTAGCGTCTCAACGTTTTCTTTCACTTCACTTGTGCTTGAAAATAAATAGGCCGTTTGAGTAAACGAGGTAAATGCATTCGCCGAAGCCCCACGTTCTGAGAAATGTTGAAACACATCACCATCCTCTTTTTCAAACATTTTATGTTCTAAAAAATGCGCAATTCCATCTGGTACTGTCGTCATTTCTGAACTGTTTAGTGGTGTAAAAGTTTGATCTATAGAACCATATTTTGTTGAAAAGATAGCGAACGTCTTTTCGACTTCTTCTTTTGGATATAAAAACACATCTAAACCATTGTCTAGTTGTTCGTGATACATATGTTCATTCACACGGGGTATTGTTAATTTATTCATTAGCTACACCTCCATCTTCAGCTGTTAAGAAGTATACAGTATCTAAATGAACTTGATTAGCTACAGCAATGACATCATCTTTAGTGACAGCCTCAATTTGCTCAACCATTTCTTGGTTAGTATATTCTTTACCACCAATCACTTGTTGGTAGTACCATTCAATGATCCCTCGTGAACGATCGATCGTTTCTTTCAGTTGATGAATCACAGCTTTTTTTGTTTGCTCTAATTCTTGCTCTGTGATTTCTCCATTTTTGATGTGTTCATGCTGTTGCATGATTATCTTTTTCGCTTGATCGTATTTTTCAGGAGCAATACCACTAAAGACAAATAATAATCCTTTATGGCTTTCAAACCTGGAGGCTGCATAATAAGCTAGTGAGTGTTTTTCACGTACATTAATAAACAGCTTAGAGTGAGGGAAACCACCAAAAATGCCGTTAAACACTTGTAATGCCGGATATCTTTCATCACTATAGGCAATTCCTGTTCGGTATCCAAGGTGCAATTTCGCTTGCTGAATTTTCTGCTTTTCAGTTAAATCTTTGACTTCTGGAGCTTCCTTTACATTAGGGCCATTTAACTCGACAAAAGGTTGACGATCCATATGGAAAATGGATTCAACAATGGATTTCGTTTTTTCATCATCAATATCCCCAACAATGTAAATATCCAACCGATCCTGTTTTACCATTTGTTGATAACGACGGTATAAAGCTTTGGGATCTATTGAATCAAGGTCTTCTAAGTAACCATGTGAACGAATACCAAACTTTTCATCCTTACACATCTCATCAATTAATCGCATGTTAGCATACTGCATCTTTTCATCAATAATGGATTTTATTTTATTCTCCAGAGTCTCTTTTTCTTTATTCACAATTTCTGGATCAAAGGATTCGCCATCATGTTTTGGATTCGTAGCGACTTCATGCAGAAATTCAATACCTTTTTGAAAAAGTTCATCTTCACCTTGAATGAACTTTTCATTTGGTATGTCTAATGTAAAAGTAATGACATGATTCTCACCTTTTTTACTACTATTAATTGAAAATTTAGCTCCATATAAATCATCCAACTTTAGTCTTAATTCTCGTTCAGATGGATATTTTGTCGACCCTTTCTGTAAGACAAAAGGGATTAGAGCGCGTTCAGTTACAGATTCCCGTTCAATAGGACTCGAGAATTTCAGTGATATCGTATTCGTTTTGAATTTTTTGGTTGGAATTAAATGTAATAGATAGTCATGATATTCAACTTGATGATCAATTAATGTTTGCATAAAAGTCCTCCTTAGCCGTTTCTTACTATATATTTTGCCTTTATGAACTAAATCATACTATTTAACTCAGGTTGTTGAAAATTCAACGTAACCTGAGTTAATAATATAAAACGATGATTATGATGATTGTTCTTCCTGGTGGTTAGTCACTAAAACTTTGCGTGGTTTACTCCCTTCGTAAGGACCCACAATACCTCTTTCCTCCATTGCGTCAATTAATCTGGCTGCACGTGTATACCCGATTCTAAACTTCCGTTGTAGCATAGATACACTTGCACTTTGCATTTCTACAATTAATTGAACAGCATCATCATACAATTCATCATCCACCTCATCTACTTGTTCATTAGACTCACTTGGAATCATTTCCTCTTGATATTGAGCTTTCTGCTGTTCTACACAAAAGTTAACAACACTCTCCACCTCATCATCAGATAGAAAGGCGCCTTGAATTCGTGTAGGCTTAGATGCTCCAACTGGTAGAAATAACATATCTCCCTTACCTAACAATTTTTCGGCTCCACCACTATCTAAAATGGTCCGTGAATCGGTTTGGGAGGATACACTAAACGCGATCCTAGAAGGAATATTAGCTTTGATCACTCCTGTTATGACATCAACAGAAGGTCTTTGTGTTGCAATGATCAAATGAATACCAGCTGCACGCGCCATTTGTGCAAGACGAGTAATGGCATCTTCAACTTCGTTAGAGGCAACCATCATTAAATCAGCTAACTCATCTATTAAAACAACAACATATGGTAGGTGTGGCTGGTTTTCACCTTCTTGTTCATTCACCTTGCTAATGTATTCGTTATAACCCTCGATATTTCTCGTTCCTGTATCAGAAAATAATTCATAGCGTCGTTCCATTTCAGATACAATTTTCTTTAACGCTTGAGCAGCCTTTTTCGGGTCAGTTACTACTGGCGCAAGTAAATGAGGAATACCGTTATAAACATTCAATTCGACCTTTTTCGGATCGATCATCATCATTTTCACTTCATGTGGCTTTGCTCTTAATAAAATACTGGTAATGATGCCATTAACACAAACACTCTTACCACTACCGGTTGCACCAGCTATTAACATGTGTGGCATTTTATTTAACTCCGCTGTAATTGCATCACCAGCAATATCTCGTCCAAGTCCAAATAATAATTTAGACGGGTTTTGCTGTGAATGTTGCATCACTTCACGCAATGAAACTTGAGCGACTTCCGTATTAGGTACTTCAATCCCTATGGCTGATTTACCAGGGATTGGCGCTTCGATTCTAATATCTCTTGCTGCTAATGCAAGTGCTAAGTCATCATGTAAATTGACGATTTTACTGACTTTAACTCCAACGTCTGGATAAACTTCATATTTAGTCACTGCTGGCCCTACATGCACCTTCGTCACTTTGGCCTTAACACCAAAGCTATGAAAAGTTTGTTCTAACTTTTTCACGGTTGATTGAATCTGTGATTTTTCTTGTTGTTGTGAATGAGTTATAGGGTTTTCAAGTAATTGTAAAGATGGAAGACGATAATCCTCATTTTCAACTTCAGTTAAAGGAAGAGGATCCACTTCATCATTCAAATCTGTTTCATCTTCTACATTTTCAGTCCATTCACTCGTTTCAACCTCATTAGTTGTTTGTTGATAACCATTTTCTTGGAAATCTTCAATAACTGGCTCTACATCCTGTTCAAGATCTGGCATTTCGACCGTAACAGTATCGTAATCAGGGTCAGAAATACCTTCAGGTGTTTCCGGTTCAGGTTTATTAGCCTTTACCTTTTCACGATGTTTTCTCCACTTTTCATAGTAGGAACTAATTTTTTCATATACCTTTTTAAGAATCTCTGATAAAGAACGCTCTGATAACATCATCAAACTAACTAAAAATCCGAAAAAAGCTAATACTTTAGCACCTGCAGCTGAAAGTAGATAAAAACTTAAGAAAAACAGTGTCGCTCCCATCATGCCTGACCCTATGTATGAATATGGTACTTCATCTACTTGATAAGCATCAAAATAATCCCAGGTTAAGCCAAAGATCGATTGACTATTGCCTTGTACAAGTGACTCAAACGCTTGGACGTGTGTATATAACAGAATAGATGCCACAAATAAATAAAAACCTATCCAGCGAGTTGATGTGAAGGTCGGCTTTTCTCGTTTGAAAAGCAAATAGGTACCCAATCCAAACATAAATACACTAGCAAAAGCATACCAAAAACCAAAAAGCCATTGTAATAGATTGGTTAATAGATTTGGTATATAACCTTCACTAATAGGTTGAATCCCACTTGAAAATACAGCTAACAAAATTAATACTAATCCTATCAATTCAAATTTTAATAACGGTTTTCTCTTTTTTGATTTTCGCTTCTTTTTTGCCATTTAATCACCTCAAAATGAGTGAAGCAGCCCTCTAGTCAGACAGGCTGCTTTTACACCGTTATTATATCACAGACATCATGCTTTTTGGTAATTATAAGTAATAAATTGAACCGGGTTCTAAATGCTTCTTTAAATAATCGGCAGGGTTGGTAGAGGTCATCTGGACAATTTCGTAACCATTGATTTCATCGGTTTTCTTAAGTTTAACGGTCGCATGGTCGACAGATACCCAACGGAAATCTTCATGATTTTCTTCCTCTTCGAAAATCTCCTCTTCATGTAAAGGTGTGTAGATAATCATTGTACCACCTGATCATCATCTTTATTGATCATCTCATTTAATTTAACCATTGCCTCTTTCACCCCACCAATAGAATCAATTAAACCATGATCAACTGCATCTTGTCCCACAACGTTCGTACCGATATCTCTCGTTAAGTTGCCTTTAGCAAACATTAAGTCCTTAAATTTCTCTTCTTCAATATTCGAATGATGCGTCACAAAATTTATGACACGTTCCTGCATTTTGTCTAGATATTCAAAGGTTTGTGGAACTCCAATAACCAAACCAGTTAAACGGATAGGGTGGATGGTCATAGTTGCTGTTTCTGTGATAAAAGAGTGATCAGCAGAGACAGCTATTGGCACGCCAATTGAGTGACCACCTCCAAGAACAATTGATACAGTAGGCTTAGATAATGAAGAAATCATTTCAGAAATCGCTAATCCTGCTTCAACATCTCCCCCAACTGTATTTAATAATAAGATCACACCTTCGATTTTTGGGTTTTGTTCGATGGCAATTATTTGAGGAATTAAATGTTCATACTTGGTTGTTTTGTTTTTAGCAGGAAGCTGCAAATGCCCCTCAACTTGGCCAATAATTGGCAACACGTGAATATTGGATTCTGGTGCTTGAGGAACATTGGTCTGTCCTAATTGTTTAATCTTGTCCATTAATTCAGAAGAATTATTTTGATTTTCTTGGTCTTGTTTTGAACTATCATCTTGTTGACCTTGATTTTGCATAAATTCATCCATTTATAACACCTTCCTTTATTCGTATATTGTTTACGAATAAAGCCACTTCATACTTCTTAATACATGAAAAACCCCTATATGGCTTAAACCATATAGGGAGTTTATAAATGATTGAGGTTATTAGTATAGAGTGAATATGATGTTTAAACTTTTTGTTGTTGGTCAGTGTTTCTCAATGACGTTTTGCGCTTCACACAATGGTGAAACGTCATCGATAGAGCGTCTCGGTTACGTTTTGCACGTCAAACGGCGGTGAAACGTCATTGAAAGAGCGTCTCGGTTACGTTTTGCGCTTCAAACGGCGGTGAAACGTCATCGAAAGAGCGCCTCGGTTACGTTTTGCGCTTCAAACGAGGTCCAAACGTCATCGAAAGCCCAAGAAAGTCTGAGTGATGATGCACATCATCCATCTTATCTGCATAATTTCAATAAACTTACAAAATCAGGCTTAAATATTTAATGTTGTGGTTAATTCCTTATACTCATCGTTTGTAATAGGCACCAATGGTAACCTCACAGGACCAACATCGACACCGATGTGGTTTAAGGCTGCTTTAACAGGTGATGGTGAAGGTGCCATAAAGCAAGCGTTCATCTTTGGTACTAACTGTCGGTGAATTTCTGCTGCTTTTTTAACTTCACCCTGATGGAACGCTTCTGTCATCGTTTGCATATCATCTCCTAGTACATGTGCTGCAACAGATACAACACCATTTGCACCAACTGACAAAGCAGGCAATGTTAAACTGTCATCACCTACATACAAACTAAATGAATCAGCTGTTCGTTCGATGATTTCACTCATCATGTCCAAATCCCCACTTGCATCCTTGATTGAAACAATATTCGATAAATTAGATAGCGCAACTGTCGTATCCACTGACATATTAACAACAGAACGACCAGGGACATTATATAGCATGATCGGTAAGTTCGTGTTTTCTGATACTGTTTTAAAGTGTTGATACAAACCTTCCTCATTAGGTTTATTATAAAAAGGAGTCACTAACATGACACCATCAACACCTGTATCTTCAGCTGCTTTGGTTAGCTCAATTGTTGCATGAGTATTATTACTACCAGTACCCGCAATGACGGATGCTCTTCCATCAACTAATTGGACGACATGGTTAAATAAGGACAGTTTCTCCTCTTTAGTTAGTGTCGGTGATTCACCTGTTGTACCACCGATGACTAAACCATCTGAACCATGATCTAATAGATACTCCACAAGCTTTTCTGTTTTATCCAAATCAAGTTGACCTTCTGAATCAAATGGTGTGACCATTGCTGTTAATACTTTTCCAAAATCCAATTTTATAAACCCCTTCCAATCATAAATTCTTAACGGCTCTACTTATTATAAAATAATAGTTTAGAGCCTTTAAATGATTTCTACTTTATTCCTTTAACAGCGTGACGAACGCCCATTCCTAAGTATAATTTTATCCTTTAACAATACATTAATCATTGTTAAAGGATAAAAATTCGTCATGTAATGCATTGACCGCTGTTTCTAATTCAGATTCCTTAACTAACACCCAAATGGTCGTGTGACTATCGGCTGATTGTAAAATCTGAATACCATGTTTAGCCAACGCGTTGACGACTTTTGAAGCCACTCCAGGTACACCTTGGATGGCTGCACCAACTGTTGAAACTTTTGCACAATCTTCTTCTAATTGTACGTCATAACCAAGAACCTCAATTATCTGAACTGCCTCACTAAGCCGGGCATTAGGTACTGTAAAGGTAAGACCTTCTGTAGCAATATTAAAGAAATCAACCGAAATACCTGCTTTAGCAAGTTGTTGCAAAACCTCTTGATGTAGTTGAATAGGTTCTTTATTGGCTAAAACCTTAATTTGAGTGATGTTAGCTACATATGCAATACCCGTAACTAATCTTTCTTTAAGGTGAGCATCCATGCTCGAATCAACCTTAGAAGCTACTAAGGTTCCTTCCTCTTCAGAGTAAGTTGATCTAACTCGTAAAGGAATCTTTTCCTGCATGGCTATTTCTACAGCCCGTGGGTGAATAACTTTGGTACCTTGATAAGCTAGATGTACGATTTCATGATAGGTTACTGCCTTAATCGTTTTTGCCTCTTTTACTAAAAGAGGATCAGCAGTTTTAATACCATCAACATCGGTAAAAATATCGACATAATCAGCACCTAGTGCAGCACCTAGTGCAACAGCTGAGGTATCAGATCCACCACGACCTAATGTGGTGATGTTCCCTTCCTCATTCTTACCTTGAAAGCCTGCTACGACCACGACCTCATTGACTTTCATGTATTCTTTCAATTTAGATGTATTTACCTTACTAATTTTAGCATTTGTATATTCACTTGTTGTTAAGAAACCAGCATCCGGACCTGTCATAGCTGCAGCTGTGATCCCAAGCTTCCTTAGTTCATGAGTAAACACAACAGTTGAAATGATTTCACCACATGAGGCTAGTAAATCAACTTCTCGATTAGAAACAGCTGTTTGTGGATACTGAATTAACTCAAGTAACGAATCAGTAGCATAAGGTTCTCCCTTACGCCCCATTGCAGAAACGACAACAACCACTTGATCTCCATCTCTTAAAGCATGCTCTACTTGGTTAATCGCATGCTCACGCGACATAGGATTTCTAACAGATGTTCCGCCAAATTTCTGGATGATTAATCCCATTTTCCACCTCTATGTTCAGACTCCATCTTTTAAATATCAAGAGATGAAGTCGTTTTTCTATAAAGGCTACGTTAATTGGATGATTTACTTGTCGCTATTATACTCGATTAAGGCTTGAGCAATTTGTACAGAGTTCCATGCTGCACCTTTTAATAAGTTATCAGCTACTACCCATAAATGAAAACCATTAGGGACATCAATATCTTTTCGGATTCGACCAACGAAAATATCTAATTTACCTTCTGCAGAAAGTGGAGTAGGATAACCTTGATTTTGGATATCGTCTTCTAACACAATACCCGGTGCATCTTTAATAAGTCCTTGTAACTGTGGTACCGTAACTTCTTCGTTGCCCACTTCAATATAGACACTCTCTGCATGAGAATAAAAGAATGGGAGACGAACACAAGTTGCAGCAACCTTTAATTCCGGTTCGTGCATAATCTTCTTGGTCTCATTAATCATTTTCATTTCCTCAAATGTATAATGATTATCTTCAAATGTATCTATTTGTGGCAAGGCATTAAATGCAATTGGATAATGCCTCTTCTCTGACTTAACAGGTAATACCTCAGAATAGACAGGATCTCCTTCTAAAACAGCTCTTGTTTGATCCTTCAATTCTTCAACTGCATCATGGCCAGAACCTGATACAGACTGATAAGTTGAAACAATCACGCGCTCTAACCCGTATGCCTTTCGAATGGGTTCTAAAGCCGCAACCATTTGAATAGTTGAACAGTTTGGATTCGCAATAATCCCCTTATGGTTTTTAATATCTTCTTTATTAACCTCTGGTACGACCAGTGGTACTTCTTCATCCATACGGAATGCACTTGTGTTATCAATAACTACAGCACCACGTTTGACAGCTTCAGGAGCTAATTGACGTGATACTGAACCTCCAGCAGAGAACAAGGCAATGTCTATATCCTCAAAAGCCTCAGGTTTAGCTTCTTTTACTGTCACTTCCTCACCATTAAAGTTAAATGTTTTTCCTGCTGACCTCTTTGAGGCTAATGGAACAAGATTATCAATCGGAAAATCTACTTTTTCCAACATTTCTAACATTCGTTCTCCGACTGCTCCTGTTACTCCTACGATTGCTACATTGTATCTGCTTTTCACTTCCATTTTTGTTACCCTCCATTAAGTAAACTCCGATTTTATCAATTTAAGTCTTTTCATTTTATCACATTTTAAACACAATCTCATTACAGATCATATTCTTTCAGCATTGGTTGAAGTTGTTCCCCTGCTAAGGCTTTCTCTACGGTATCTTTTAGTAACGACATATGGGCAACTAAAGATGTTGGTTTTTTATATGGGTGATCTTGACCATAAGGAACAAAGTAAACATGTTTAGCTGGTAATAGTTTTGCTAAATTAGCTGCATTTAATCCTAGTGCATCGTTTGTGGAAATTGCTAATACAACTGGTTTTCGGTTTCTTAATGTAGCTTTGGCTGCCATAAGTACTGGGGAGTCTGTCAATGCATTAGCAAACTTGCTCAATGAAGCACCTGTCATTGGTGCAATAACCATACAGTCTAAAGGCTCTTTAGGTCCTAATGGTTCAGCCTCTGGAATCGATGTGATTAACGGTTGATTAGTTATTTCTTTAATGCGATTAATATGATCCTCTGCATCTCCAAACTTTGTATTCGTGGTTTGTACCGTATGCGAAACAATGGGTACAACCTCTGCTCCACTATCAACTAACTCCTGTAAAACAGGAAAAGTCTCATCATATGTGCAATGTGACCCCGTTAAACCAAAACCAATTCTCTTACCTTTTAAATCCATTAAACCGAACCCCTTCCGTTATTCGTGATGATGCATAACGTTTTGAATGACATGGGCTAATATTTTACCGGCCGTCTTAGGAGCAACCATTCCAGGCAAACTAGGTGCTAGGATTGCCTCTATACCACGTTTTTTAGCATAGCGAAAATCAACACCACCTGGCTTAGAAGCCAAATCAATAATCAAACTTTCGGCAGGTAATGAACGAATGACTGTTGGTGTCACAATTAAATCCGGTACGGTATTAATTAAAATATCACAATCGCGCACAGATTCCTCTAAATTAAATTCATCAACGGGTTTAGCATGGTATTCATGAATACGAGCTAACTCTTCTTCTCGTCTAGCATAAGCGGATACATTGGCACCTAACCCTTTGAAGGTATGAACAAGCGTTTTCCCTACTCTACCAAACCCTAAAATAGTGACATTAGAGCTATGGATTGTAAAGTCGGTATACTGAATAGCAAGCATAATCGCACCCTCAACTGTAGGAATTGAGTTATAGATAGCTACATCGTTTCGTTCCATTAACGCTATAACCCGCTCTTCAAATTGATGGTTATTTAAAAACGGTGTTCTAATACCCGTAAAGATGATACAATCCTTTGAAAATTCATTTAGCCACTCTTCTTTAATTTGAGGTGATGACTCACAGTAATGTGCCTCAGCAAAGCCTTCTTGATCAAGTCCTGTAATCGGTAAAATAATTGCATCAATATGTTCCTTAACAACATGATCAGTGTCGGTTAAGTAGACATTGTCTAATTCATCTTCAGCCTCTTCAAAACCGATCGCGTAAACAGTTGCATCAAAAAAAGTAAGCTGTTTGATTAACTCAATATACCTTCCGTCTCCACCAATAATAAGTATGGATTTCCCAGTTAACATACGACCACCTACCTACCCATTATCATTCAATCCAATATATATTATGTAGACGTCTAGAAAAAGTGAAAACTGACCCGAAAAATTTCGAGTCAGTCACATGTTTACACGTGTTTTGTTCTTTTGATGACAATCATATCTTCTCCAATAACTTCAATGTCGGACCACCTTATCGTTGCTGTTGACTCTCCTTTTTTAAAACCTAACATGGAGTAATCCTGTATAACAATTTGTTCAATTTGTCCGGTCGATTCGTTAATTTGGAGATCCGTATGACCCAATACACCTAGTCGTTCACCTCTGTCAGCATCAATCAACTCTTTACCTGATAAGTCCTTATAACGCATAAACATCTGCCTTTCCAACATTATTTGTACCATTATATGCTTTCAGGTAAAATCAATGCACGAGCTGGGTCATGATCAAACAATTGACTTGTCAAATCATGAATAGCATCATGATCAACTTCTTCAAGCTTAAGCATTAATTCATCTATCGTACGGTGCGGTTGATCTAATAACTCATTTCTCCCATTACGACTCATTCGACTACTTGGATTCTCTAGGCCAAGAACTAATTGGCCTTTAAGTTGTTGAATGGTATTTTGTAACTCTGAATCGGTAATACCATTAGCTTTTATGTCATTAACAATGTTATATATGATACTTTCCATCTCATCAAGTTGTTCATGAGCTGTTGCACTATAGATAGTTAAAATCCCATTATCTCTAAACGTATTATGGTAGGAAAATGTCGCATAAGATAGCCCTTTTTCCTCTCTTATTTGTTGAAACAACCTAGAACTCATACTTCCACCAAGAACATTATTCAAGACAGACAGCGTATAAACGGATTCATCACCGACAGGTACACCATTATATCCTAGACAGAGGTGAGCTTGTTTAATATCGTCTTGTTTAACAAGTGAATCAACCGTAAACGTTTTGGTGAAATAGTCTTGTTGGTTTCGGCTTGGTCTTATGGAGCCAAACTGTTCAGATACAATCTCATTAAAGTTAGATGGTACATTTCCTGCAACAGAAATCACCATTCGATCAGATGTATAGTAACGATCTACATAAGCTAACAAATCTGCTCTTGAGAAGTTATTTAGAGTTTCTTTATTGCCAAGAATCGGTTGTGCCAGTGGGTGTCCCTTAAAGCTCACTTCGTGTAAATAATCATGTATTATATCATCTGGCGTGTCTTCAGTCATGAGAATTTCTTCTAAGACCACTTTCTTTTCGCGTTCAAGCTCTTCTTCATCGAATAAAGAATGGTTAATCATGTCAGACAGAATTGACACAGCCGTTTCAATATGTTCATCAATTACCTTTGCATATAGGCATGTATACTCCTTGGAAGTAAAAGCGTTTATATGACCACCTATGGAGTCAAATGCTTCAGCAATCTCTTTGGCGGATCGATTTTTTGTTCCTTTGAATAACATATGCTCGATTAAATGAGAAATCCCGTTTAATGATTTTGGTTCATTACGTGAGCCTGTTAAGATCCAAATCCCAATTGAAACCGACCTTACTGCTGAAAGTTGCTCTTCTACGACCCTCAAACCATTATTTAGTGTATATTTATTGATCAATCTCTATCCCTCTCCCAAACAAATATTTCAACCATAAAAAAGAACTGGTAAAAACCAGCTCTATTTCTTTAAGTAAGTTAATTGATGATTAATTTACAATGATGATTCTGATGATTCTTGTTCTTTAAGTGCTGCTTTTCTCGATAAATTAACTCGACCCTGCTGATCAATCCCTTTTACTTTAACAAGCATCTCATCACCAACATTGGCTACATCTGTTACGTTTTTAACATGGTTCTCATCCAACTCACTAATATGAACTAAACCATCTTTGCCACTAAAGAGTTCGACGAAAGCACCGAATTTTTCAACGCGTTTAACTTTACCCAAATAAATTTGTCCGACTTCTACTTCTCTAACTAAATCCTCGATAATTGACTTCGCTTGGTTAATTTTAGCGCGATCAGGTGATGAAATATAAATTTTTCCATCCTGTTCAATATCAATTTTAACGTCTGTTTCTTCGATAATCTTGTTGATTTGTTTACCACTTGGACCAATTACATCGCGAATCTTATCAGGATTGATCATCATGGATTCAATTTTTGGAGCATAATCTGATAGTTCTTCACGTGGATGTGAAATCACATCATTCATATGATCTAAGATGTCCATGCGTCCTTTTTTCGCTTGTGACAGAGCTTCTTCTAATATTTCACGGGATAAGCCTTCAATTTTTATGTCCATCTGTAATGCGGTAACACCCTCTGATGTACCAGCAACTTTAAAGTCCATATCACCTAAGGCATCTTCCATCCCTTGAATGTCTGTTAGCACTGTGTAGTTCTCACCGGATTTAACTAAGCCCATAGCAATACCAGCTACTGGAGCCTTGATCGGTACACCCGCATCCATCATAGCCATTGTACCTGCACAAATACTTGCTTGTGAGGTAGATCCATTGGACTCTAAAATCTCTGAGACAATTCTAATTGTATAAGGAAATTCATCTTCTGATGGTACTACTTTTTCTAATGCGCGCTCACCTAATGCCCCATGTCCAATTTCACGTCGTCCCGGTCCTCTAACCGGTCCAGTCTCACCAACACTGTACTGTGGGAAGTTATAATGATGCATAAAACGCTTCTCTTCTTCTAAATCTAATCCATCTAATACCTGAACGTCTCCTAAAGCACCTAATGTACAAACGCTTAACGCTTGGGTTTGACCACGGGTAAACATCGCCGAACCGTGCGTACGTGGGAGGACTGAAGTGCGTGAGGAAAGTGGTCTTATTTCATCAACAGCACGTCCATCTGGGCGAATCTTTTCTTCCGTAATTAAACGGCGCACTTCACCTTTAACAATCGATTCAAGAACAGACTTTACTTGATTGATGGTATCTTCGTCTGCCTCATTTTGTTCATACTGTTCGACGATTTGCTTTTTAACCGTATCAATTGCCTCTTCACGAGCCTGTTTCTCTTCTGTTTTAATCGCTTCTACTAACTTTTCTTTAGCTAGCTTTTCAACTTCTTCTGTAATTGATTCTTCAGGAGTGAACAGAGTAACCTCCATTTTCTCCTTACCAACTTCTTTTACAATCTCTTCTTGGAATTCAACTAAACGTTTAATTTCCTCGTGACCAAACATGATTGCTTCTAACATGACCTCTTCAGGCACTTCGTTTGCACCTGCTTCAACCATATTAATCGCATCTTTAGTACCGGCAACAGTTAACTCAATATCACTTTCTTTCATTTGTTCAATGGTTGGATTAATAACAAATTCATCATTAATTCTACCAACATGTACTCCAGCAATTGGACCTTCAAATGGTATGTCGGATATGGAAAGTGCTAACGAAGAACCAATCATAGCAGCTATTTCAGAAGAACAATCTTGATCAACACTCATAACTGTACTCATGACTTGTACTTCATTTCTAAAGCCATCCGCGAATAACGGACGTATAGGACGGTCGATTAGACGTGAGGTTAGTACTGCTTTATCACTCGGCTTTCCTTCACGCTTAATAAAACCACCCGGAATTTTACCTACTGCATACAACTTTTCCTCATAATTAATGGTTAATGGGAAAAATGGTAAGTCTTTAGGTTCTTTTGATGCAGTCGCTGCTACTAAAACAGATGTGTCACCATATCTAACCATAGCAGCTCCATTAGCTTGTTTAGCTACCTCGCCAACTTCAAACGTTAACTGTCTTCCAGCGACATCGATTGAAAATGATTTCATTTCATTCGTCATATTTATTACTACCCCTCTCAAACTGTTGCTTATGTAGTGTACTCACAAGAAACACTTTTATTATTTATTTTAATACTTCTATATATTCTTGTAAAAGCATGAAACTTAAATTTGTCAAAACTAAACGGTGAGGGTATCAAATCATTAGATGATCATTCTTAACTATTAAATACCTTTAGGTATAAAGAAAAAGCGGGAGTTTTATCCCCCGCTTTTTTGATAAATCCTATCGACGTAGACCAAGCTTGTTGATCAATTCACGGTAACGTTGAACGTCTTTGTTACGTAAGTAATTTAGTAAATTACGACGTTTACCTACCATTTTCATTAAACCACGACGAGAGTGGTGATCATTCTTATGCTCACGTAAGTGGTCATTCAAAGTAGTAATCTGCTCAGTTAGGATAGCTACTTGAACTTCTGGTGAACCTGTGTCGTTGTCATGAGTTTTGAACTCACTGATTAATTCGTTTTTACGTTCTTGTGAAATTGCCATCCTATTCACCTCCTATTAGTTATTAATCCCCTTTTCCCTAGCATTCGGCGGAGACTCGTTATGCCAAGCAAAAGGTTAGTGTTACATACATTCTTAAAGATACACGTTATAAACTATAAATGCAAGTGTTATCTACTTATATTAAAAAACTTTTTAACCTTTTTCTCATCTTCTTTAATTTTTTCAACTAATTCATCAACATTATCAAACTTGACTTCATCCCTAATGTATTGGTGAAAATTAACCTTAATATCCTCACCATAAATGTCTTGATTAAAGTCGAATAAGTTCACTTCAATTACCGGTTCATGATGTGAATCATCAAATGTTGGATTGAAACCAACACTTGCCATGCCATATAAATGTTCACCATTTATTTCAGCTGTTACAGCATAAATACCAACTTTAGGAATTTTGTGCTCTGAATCAACATTCAGGTTAGCTGTAGGAAATCCAATTTCTCTTCCTCGTTTAAAGCCCTCTTTGACTTTAGCTGTTATACTAAATGGACGACCCATTAAATTCTCAACATAAGATACTTCACCTTTTGATAACGATTGTCTAATCAATGTGGAGCTGATCTTTTCATTACCAATAGACACTTGATCAACAACTGAAAACGAAAAAGCACCTTTAGAATAATGCCTCATATCCTGAATCTTCCCTGCACCTTTATGTCCAAATGAAAAATCAAACCCACCAACAACATGCTTAACATTTAAATTTATAAAAAATTCATCGACAAAAGTTTGTGGGGATAATTTAGCAAGGTCTTGATCAAAAGTTACAACAATCACGTAATCAACGTCTAATTCTTCAAATATCTCAAGTTTTTCTTCAAGACTAGTAATTAGATAATCAGATAACTTTTGTTGTTTAATAACAGAAAGTGGATGAGGTGCAAACGTCATCACACCTGATTTTATGTTTTGTTTCTCTGCCTCTTCAACAGCTGTCTGAATAACTTCTTGATGCCCCTTATGTACACCATCAAAATATCCAACTGCAACACTCAATTCATCTAATTGAGGAAAACGGCCTAGTTGAGAATAACTTAACTGTAACAGTTCCATCGTTTTTCACCTTCTTTTACGAATACAGTACTTTGAAAGGTTTAATAAGTCCTTCTTTAGAAGGGTGCTTTTGATACACAGCGATTAATTGACCATCTCGATCTTCCACACGGAATAATTCATCGTCTAAAAGGGTATCTGGCCTTGGTAATACTTGTCCATGTTGATAACGGATAGCCTCTTCTTTAGAAGAAACAACGTGGACTGGTAAGAAATTAAGGGCTCGAGAAGGTGACTGGATAAATTCAGCGACCGAGTGTTCCTCTTGTGCTCTTTCTAGTTCAGAAAATGTAACAGCATCATCTTTTGAAAATGATCCAGCATACTCACGAACTAAGCTAGCCATATGCGCTGGGAAACCAAGTTTCTTTCCTATATCTACACAAAGAGTCCGGACATAAGTACCACTTGAACATCTAACCCTAAACTTGAATCTAAAATCATTCTCGGCATGTTGAACTAAAGAACCTTCTATAACGTCAATATATTCAAGGGTCACTTCTCGTGCTGGCCTATCGACTTCAATGCCTTCACGTGCATACTCATACAGTTTCTTACCGTTTATTTTAACAGCAGAATACATAGGTGGAATTTGTTTAATTTGACCTTCAAATTGCTGACACGCAGCCTTACACTCATTAAATGTAATTTGTTGATCGATATTTTCAACCTCAACGACATCACCTGTCTGGTCTTCGGTTGTGGTTTGCTTCCCTAATGATAATTCTGCTAAATAAGTTTTAGGGCGGTCGGTTATTAAAGTTGTTAGTTTAGTAGACTTGCCTATCGTAATAGGCAAAACCCCTTCAACTTCAGGGTCTAAAGTTCCTGTATGTCCGATTTTTTTAGTTTTTAAAAGCTTTCTTAATTTCACCACACAATCATGTGATGTTAACCCTTTTGGTTTCCATAGCGGGATAATGCCGTTCATGATCGCTGCCACCTCTTTATAAACATAGACTAAAGGATAGACATTTGTCTATCCTTTAGTATAAATTAATCTTTATTTAAGTCACCAAGGATTCGTTCAATTTTATTACCATATTGAATCGATTCGTCGATTTCAAATGATATTTCTGGTGTCTTACGTAAACGGATTCGTTTACCAATTTCTGAACGAATAAAACCTTTTGATTTCGCTAAACCAACGAGTGTATCCTCTTGCTGCTGATCATCACCAAAAATAGAGATGAAAACCTTAGCTTGCTGTAAATCACCACTAACTCGAACGTCAGTTACAGTGACAAAACCTACTCGAGGATCTTTGATTTTTCGAGATAATATATCTCCAAGCTCTTTTTTCATCTGTTCTCCAATACGATTTGCTCTAAGATTACTCACCTTCATCACCTCGGAACTAATGAGGATTATAACCATTCATAATCAATAATGGTTACATCCAAATCTGTACGCTGATCGATTAGGTCGATCACTTGCTGTAATTGTTGTTCAGCAGAGACTTTTTCACGAGAAACGATTGCAATACCAAATGCCGTCCTCTGCCATACATCGTGATAGTTCATTTCTGTAATACTCGCATTGAATTTATGACGAATCTGATGCATCGTTTGCTTGATAATGGAACGCTTTTCCTTAAGTGAATGAACATCATATAACAAACACTCAACATACGCGTAACCAATCATTAACGTTCAACTTCCTCCATGATATACGCCTCAATGATATCTCCTTCTTTAATATCATTAAAGTTCTTAATCGTAATACCACACTCATAATTTTGTTGTACTTCTTTAACATCATCTTTGAATCGTTTTAGTGAATCGATTTCGCCTTCAAATTGTACAACACCGTCACGGATTACTCGAATACCAGAATTTCTTGTGATTTTTCCATCAGTCACGTATGAACCAGCGATCGTACCTACCTTAGATACTTTAAACGTTTCACGGACTTCAACCTGACCAATAACTTTCTCTTCATATTCTGGGTCAAGCATTCCTCTCATCGCTGCTTCAATTTCTTCAATTACTTTATAAATAATACGGTGTAGACGAATATCAATACCTTCTGTTTCAGCTGCTCTTTTCGCATTATTATCTGGTCTAACATTAAAACCAATAACAACAGCATTAGATGCAGAGGCCAAGATAATATCTGATTCAGTAATTGCGCCTACACCAGTGTGAATGATGTTAATTTTAACACCTTCAACATCAATCTTTCTTAATGAAGACGCTACAGCCTCAACAGAACCTTGTACGTCAGCCTTAACAATAACGTTAATTTCTTTCATGTCACCTTGTTTGATTTGCTCAAACAATTCATCTAAATTAACTTTACCAGTTGACTCACGTTGTTCTTCTATTTCTTTTTGTTCACGAAGCTCAGCAATTTGCTTAGCTTGCTTTTCATCTTCAAAAACTAAGAATTGATCGCCTGCATGAGGAACAGAATTAAACCCAATAACCTCTACTGGTGCAGAAGGTCCAGCTTTCTCAACTCGTTTACCTAAGTCATCGGCCATAGCGCGTACTTTACCATACGTATTACCAACGACTAACGAATCACCAACTTGAAGCGTACCGTTTTGAACGAGCAAGGTAGCAACACTTCCACGTCCTTTTTCTAGTTGTGCTTCAATCACTGTACCAAATGCCTCACGGTCAGGATTGGCTTTAAGCTCTTCAACCTCAGCAACTAAGTTGATCATTTCGACTAAATCATCGATTCCTTCACCTTTTAAAGCGGAAAGAGGTACAAAGATCGTGCTTCCACCCCAGTCCTCAGGTACTAGTTCATATTCGGTAAGCTCTTGCATAACCCGATTTGGATCGGCACCTTCTTTATCGACTTTGTTTACCGCAACAATAATCGGTACTTCTGCAGCTTTAGCGTGGTTAATCGCTTCAACGCTTTGTGGCATAACACCGTCATCTGCTGCAACAACTAAAATCGCAATATCGGTTACTTGAGCTCCACGAGAGCGCATACTTGTGAAGGCTGCGTGACCTGGTGTATCTAGGAAAGTGATCTTCTTTCCATCATCTTCTATCTGATACGCACCAATATGTTGCGTGATCCCACCTGCTTCACCTTCAGTTACTTTTGTTTGACGGATGGAATCTAACAGTGTCGTTTTACCATGGTCAACGTGCCCCATAATCGTAACAACAGCTGGACGAATTTCTAAGTCTTCTGGTTGATCTTCTTCAATGTAATTATTAAGGTCAGTTTGATCAAGAACTACCTCTTCTTCTACTTCGACACCAAAATCATCACAAATAAGCTCGATGGATTCAGAATCTAATTGCTGATTAATGGTTGCCATCACCCCAAGCATCATTAACTTCTTAATAATTTCTGAGGAATCTTTATTTAGCTTTTCAGCTAATTCTCCTACTGTTAATGAACCTTGGTAAGTGATCTTTTCAGGTGTTTGATTTTTTGCTTTTTGCTGTTGCTGCTGATTATTTTTATGATTTCTATTTTTGTTTCCTTGCTTATGGTTATTATTTTGTTTATTTTGCTTTTGCTTATGGTTATTATTTTGCTTTTGCTTATTATTCACTGGTTTATGACCCCGTTGTTTTGAATTCTTAGATGTATCATCTTTAGGTTTATGTCCACCTTGTTGCTTATTTCCACCCTTTGGTTTTTGATTTGGCTTCTGATTAGATTTCTCATTTGTCTGTTTAGCTTGTTGTTCTGATTGTTTTGAACCAAAGGATTCATCCAATTGTCTAATCGTATTCTCACTAATTGTTGACATATGATTACTTATTTCAACATCTAATTGTTGCAGTTTATTAATGACTTCCTTACTACTTAGATTGTTTTGTTTCGCATATTCGTATACGCGCATTTTTTTCATACATTCACCCCCGAATATTAATCCGATAACAATTGCTTTAGCTTCTCCGCAAACCCTACGTCTTTAATTGCAACTGCTACTCGACCTTCTTGCCCAATCGCTTGTGAGATCGTTTGACGATCATCAACTATAAAATATGGAACATGATAACTGCGACTTTTATCAATTAGTTTCTTTTTCGTATTTGATGATGCATCATTAGCAATAAGTATAAGTTTAGCTTGCTTCGAGCGAATATCCTCAATGATCGCCGGTTCTCCCAAAGTTATCTTTCTCGCACGAAATGCTAATCCTAACAAGTTTAAATATTTATTATCCATATTTCACTCGCCTACTTTGCTTAATAATTCATCATAAAGCTCATCGGTGATTGCTGCATTTAGTTGTCTTTTTAATACATTCTTTTTCTTCGCTTGTTCTATAACTGTGCGATCCTTTTTTAAATAGGCACCACGTCCATTTTTCTTGCCGGTCTCATCAATGAAGACCTCACCCTCTTTGTTACGAACAACACGAATTAATTCTTTTTTAGGAAACATTTCTTGAGTAACAACACATTTACGTAAAGGTTCTTTTTTCTTATTTGCCATTTTAACAGCCCCCTTTACTAGTCGTTATCAACTTCACCATCAAAGTCTTCTAAAACTTCTTCAAACTCATCTTGCTCACCAGTCTGGTTGTAAACACCTGATTCTTCAGCCTCTGATTCACTTTTAATGTCAATTTTCCAACCAGTTAATTTAGCAGCTAGGCGAGCGTTTTGTCCTTTTTTACCAATAGCTAACGATAATTGATTGTCCGGAACAATTACAGTTGTAGCATGTTCTTCCTCATCTACAAGTACTTCTGTTACCTTTGAAGGGCTTAAAGCGTTTGAAATATAAACAACTGGGTCTTCTGAATAGTGGACAATATCTATCTTTTCACCATTGAGTTCATCAACAACTGTTTGTACCCTCTGTCCTCGTTGACCTACACATGAACCAACTGGATCAATTTCAGGATCATCAGCGTGTACACTAATTTTCGAACGATCCCCTGCTTCTCTAGCAACTGATTTAATTTCAACAATTCCTTCATAAATTTCTGGAACTTCTATTTCAAATAAACGTTTAAGGAGTCCAGGATGTGTACGAGACACAAAGACTTGTGGACCTTTACTTGTGTTTTCCACTTTAGTTACATAGACTTTAATACGATCATGGACATTATAAACTTCACCAGGCATTACTTCATTAAAGGGTAATTTCCCTTCAACCTTCCCTAAATGTATGTAGAGAAAGCGTTGGTCTTTACGTTGGACCGTACCAATCATGATATCATCTAAACGGTCAACAAAGTCATTATAAATGACGCCTCTCTCCGCTTCACGCACACGTTGAGTCACGACTTGTTTAGCCGCTTGTGCAGCAATACGACCAAAATTTCGTGGAGTAACCTCACGCTCAACGATGTCTCCTAGTTCATAAGACGGATCAATCTCTTTAGCTTCTTCCAATGAAATTTCCAGGTCTTCATCTTCAACCTCTTCAACAACCTGTAATCTAGCAAACACTTTCATCAATCCATCTTCTGAATCCAATTCTACACGAACATTCGTTTTAGAATTAAAGTTTTTCTTGTAGGCAGATACAATTGCAGCATCTAAAGCTTCATATAATACCTCACGATCAATACCTTTTTCATCTGCCAGTACTTCCATTGCTTCAAATAAATCTGAATTCACCTGTTTTACCTCCCTTAATTAAATGTAACAGCTAAATGAGCTTTGGCAATTTTTGAATAAGGAATAACGACTTCTTTTTCCCTAGTCTTAATTTTAATGGTTAATGTGAGCTCATCATTCTCAAAGCTTTTAATATCTCCATAGAATTCCTTATCCCCGTCAATTGGTTCGTAGGTTTTCACATAAGCATGGGACCCCACAAAGCGTTCAAAATCGGCTCTCTTTTTCAACTTACGTTCAACACCTGGAGATGATACTTCTAAAAAATAGGCACTTTCAATAGGATCTTTTTCATCAAGTTTTTCACTTAATTGTTCACTTACCTTCTCACAATCTTCTATATCAACGCCACCTTCTTTATCAACATAGACACGTAGAAAATGGTTTTTTCCTTCCTTTACGAACTCCACATCGACTAACTCTAGATTCATCTGTTCAACAATCGGCTGAGCTAAGTCTTCTGTTAAGTCAACTATTTTCCTACTCATGATCAGATACCTCCTTAAATCATACTTATTATGTAAAACAGTCGTATTATCATATTGTCCACATTAGAAGAGATTTCTAAACAATAAATTGCCCTGCTGTTGTCAAGTATGACCAGCAGGGTTAGATAAAACGAAAGAGTGGGTGCGACCCACTCTTAAACGTAACCGTATCTTTTGCTTATCCAATATGAAATATACCATACAAAACCAATTATTGCAACCCTTTACGTCTTATATGTGATTTCATTAAATGAGTATGATAGATGATGTTCATTTACTCAGCTTTATAATCAGGCGGCACTGACATCATGAGCAAACGGGTGGATGTAAAATTGTCTGAGAGACGTGATCTAATTAACATTGTAGCACCTCACGAAGGCTTTTCCCTCAATTTGAAGTGGTCTAATTAACGTTGTGCCACCTCATGATGACTTTTCCGTCAATTAGGAATGGTCTAATTAACGTTCCACCACCCCACGATGGCTTTTCTGTCAATTAGAATAGATCTAATTAACGTTTCACCAACTCACGATGACTTTTCCGTCAATTAGGAGTGGTCTAATTAACGTTCCACCACCCTCGATGGATTTTCCGTCAATTAGAAGCAATCTCATGGACAATAGGCCTTCTCGTGAAGCGCAAATCATCAATGAGACGCGTATTAATAAACATCATCTCGCTTATACGTAACAACAGTTTTATTAATCAGTCAATTAAAATAAAGATAATTGATTCTGATCTGGCAAGCCTTCTAAGCAACCATGTTGGTCAAGGTATTCAAGCACTGTCTTAGAAATTCGACTACGCTCTCGTAAATCTTCTTTGGATAAGAACTCACCTTGTTCTCTGGCTTTGACGATGTTAATTGCCGCATTAGTACCTAGACCATCAACTGCATTAAACGGAGGAATTAACGTATCCCCATCAACAATGAATTCTTGAGCATCAGACTTATACAAGTCAACAGATTGAAAAGAAAACCCACGCATCGTCATTTCCAACGCTAACTCTAAAACAGTAAGTAAGCTTTTTTCTTTAGGAGACGCATCATTACCTTTTTCTAAAATTTCTTCTATTCTAGCACGTAATGCATCAGGACCCTTAATCATTGTAGATAGTTCAAAATCACTGGCTCGCACAGTAAAATAAGCCGCATAAAACTCAATTGGGTAATGAACTTTAAAGTAAGCGATTCTTACTGCCATTAATACGTATGCAGCTGCGTGTGCTTTAGGGAACATATATTTAATCTTCTTACAAGATTCGATATACCAATCCGGTACATTGTGCTTTTTCATCTCTTCAATCCATTCATCTTTAAGGCCACGACCTTTACGGACAAACTCCATAATAGTGAATGCTAAAGAAGCTTCTAGACCTTTGTGCATTAAATAAACCATAATGTCATCACGACAACCGATCACATCCCCAATTTCACAAATGCCATCGTTAATTAATTCTTGTGCATTTCCTAACCAGACATCTGTTCCGTGTGATAACCCTGAGATAATGACTAGCTCTGCAAAAGATGACGGTTTTGTATCTTCAAGCATTTGTCTAACAAAACGAGTGCCGAATTCAGGAACCCCTAACGTTCCCGTCTTACACAAGATATCATCTGCTTGAACACCAAGTGGTTCTGGCCCACTAAAAATTTTCATCACTTCTTCATCATTTAGTGGAACGGATTGTGGATCAATTCCTGTTAAATCCTGAAGCATACGAATAACCGTCGGATCATCGTGTCCTAGAATATCTAGTTTTAACAAGTTGTCATGAATCGAATGGAAATCAAAGTGTGTCGTTAACCACTCAGAATTTCTGTCATCAGCCGGATACTGGATTGGAGAGAAGTCATAGATATCATACTCATCAGGAACGACAATAATCCCTCCAGGGTGCTGACCTGTTGTTCGTTTAACCCCTGTGCAACCTTTTACTAGTCGATCGACCTCGGCTTGACGATACATTAGTTGATGGTCCTGAGCATACCCTTTCACATAACCGAATGCTGTTTTTTCAGCAACGGTGCCAATCGTTCCTGCTCTATATACTTTATCCTCACCAAATAAAACCTTTGTATAATGGTGCGCAACTGGTTGATAGGTACCTGAGAAGTTTAAGTCAATATCAGGAACTTTATCACCCTTAAAGCCAAGGAACGTTTCAAATGGAATATCCTGACCATCCCGAATATACTCTTCACCACATTGCTCACAGGTCTTTACAGGAAGGTCATATCCTGAGCCAACACTACCATCGGTGAAAAATTCATGGTGTTGACAGCTCGGACAAACATAATGAGGAGCTAGTGGATTAACCTCAGTAATATCCATCATCGTTGCTACAAAGGATGACCCAACTGAACCACGCGAACCTACTAGATACCCATCATCTAATGATTTTTTAACGATCTTTTGTGAGATTAAATAAATGACTGAGAACCCATTTTCAATAATACTAGTTAGCTCACGTTCTAATCGTTTTGAAACAATTTCTGGCAAATCTTCACCATAGATACTCTTCGCTTTGTTATAACACATATCGCGAATTTCTTGATCTGCACCTTCGATATTAGGGGTATAGAGGTCATCTTTAATTGGTTTTAAGTCATTAATTTGATCAGCTACCCAATTTGTGTTATCAATAACAATTTCTTTCGCCTTTTCTTCCCCTAAAAACGAAAATTCTTCAACCATTTCCCGAGTGGTTTTAAACGGGACTTCAGGTAAAGTTTGTCGATTTAATGGGTTTCCACTTTGGGAGGCAATTAAAATTTGACGATATATTTTTTCATGCTTATCCAAGTAATGGACATTACCTGTTGCCACTACTGGCTTACCAAGCTTTTCTCCAATTTGGACCAATTTTTTGATTAAGTGTTTAATATGTTCCATAGATTGAACATTTTCTTTTTCAATCAAATGATAATAATTCATTGGTGGCTGCACTTCAATGTAGTCATAAAATTCGGCGACTTTTTCAGCTTCTTCTTCTGACTTTAGAGCAATCGTATCGAATAATTCACCCTGATCACAACCGGAACCAATAATTAGACCTTCTCGATGCTTTACTAACTTTGATCTTGGTATTCTAGGTACTCGATAGAAATAGTCAATATGCGATAATGAGACTAATTTAAATAAATTCTTTAACCCTTCTGCAGTTTGCGCCAATAAAATGACATGTGACGGACGAGACCGTTTATAAGCATCACCTTCACCAACATGACGATTGAGTTCCTGATGGTTATTAATATCCTTTTCAGCTGCCGATTTGACTAAACTCCACAATAAATAACCAGTAGCCTCAGCATCATAAATAGCACGGTGATGTTGGGTCAGTTCAATATTTAGGTGTTTACACAATGTATTTAAACGGTGGTTTTTTAATTCTGGATACAAAAACCTTGCTAATTCAAGGGTATCAATAACAGGATTGGTGACTTTAGGAATTTCCATTCGCTGATATGCAGCATTAATAAAGCCAATGTCAAAACTTGCATTATGTGCTACTAAGACATCATCTTGACACCAATCATGAAAATCGGCCATGACTTCCTCTATTTCTGGTGCGTCCTTAACCATATCATCTGTAATTCCGGTAAGATCGATCGTCGTTTGACTCAGCTTTTGGTGTGGGTTAGCAAACCGTTCAAAACGATCAATAATTTCACCCTGATAAACCTTTACCGCTGCTAATTCGATAATTTTATCATAAGTAGCGGATAACCCTGTTGTTTCAACATCGAAAACTATATAAGTCGCATCATTCAAAGAAAGATCGGTTTCGTTATAGGCAATAGGAACTCCGTCGTCAACTAAGTTAGCTTCAACACCATACAGAATCTTGATGTTATGCTTTTGGCTTGCATTATAAGCCTCCGGAAAAGACTGTACAACACCATGGTCAGTAATTGCCACCGCTTGATGACCCCAATTTGCTGCACGCTCGACTAGTTGTTCGGCTGAGACCGTTGCATCCATTTGTGACATAGTTGTGTGAGCATGTAATTCAACACGCTTTTCACCCTCTACACCTTCATCAGTTCGTTTAGATGGTTTCACTTCATTCAAATCATTACCCATCATCATCAATTCATTGGAATAGGTATCTGTTTGAATACTACCACGTGCTTTAATCCACATTCCTTCTTTCACACGTTTAAATAGCTCTTTTTGTTCATCACCCTTCGAGAACATTTTAACTTGAATAGAGTCTGTATAATCAGTGACACTGACAATCAATAGGTCCCTACCAGAACGTAAATTCCTAATATCTACATTAAAAACATACCCTTGTACTATAACTCGCTTTTCCTCTTCTAATATATGGTGCATTTCGATTGGATCTTCTTTAATGGGATATCCAATCTGCAGTGGACCACTACTTTCTTCGGTAGAGTCACCTTTGGATTTCTCTTTTTCAGCCTGATCATGGATAGCTTTTTGTACAAGTTGACGTTCTTCTTCTTGTTTTTGTTGCTGAAAACGCTGAATTTCTTCTTCATCTTGTGTAATTTCAAGGTGAATTTGATAGTTTTTAAGACCATGTTTTTGACAATATTGATTAAATAAAGGATCTAATTTCTTTTTAATAATATTAGCCTCTGTATCGTTTCTAGCTTGTAATGTTACCACGTTTCCTTCTAAGGTAGGCTTCTGTGAACAGACAAAATCTTTATAAGCGGGAAAAAGATCATGGATCGAGTGAATAAAGTCATGCCAATAAGCAGCAAAAGATGACTCTGATAAGTCGGAGTGATCCGTCGTGATCAAAACATCCACTTGAGCAATATGCTGAAAAGCGGTTTGTAAATTAGCTTTAAATAGTGATAAAGCATCATAAACAAAAGGAACTGGATTATGTAAATGAAACTGCCAGGTTTTTGATTCTTTGATAACCGTTAATTTTGCTAGTTTTGTTTCATTAAAATGCTCGGCTATTACATCTTTTGGCATCTCAATCTGTTTTAATAATAAAGACATTTTCTCGTTTGTATTTAGATCCATTTTATTTCCCCCACTTAAGGTTTCTTCTCCTATTATATTATAAAACCCTTGCCTCTTGAGACAAGGGTTAATTGTTTCCTATTTATTTTGTAAGTTGATTTAAAAAACGAACTAATTCATCGATATGAACATCTTGCTGGTCGCCTGTTTTACGGTGTTTAAACTCAACATAACCTTCATTTGCTCGCTTACCAATCGTCACACGATAAGGAATTCCAATTAGATCGCTATCATTGAATTTAACACCTGCACGTTCTTGACGATCATCGTATAAGACATCAAAGTTTTGTGATTTCAATGACTCATAAACCTGATCAGCCACCTCAATTTGCTCGCTCTTTTTAGCATTCAAGTTAATAACATGAACGTCAAAAGGTGTTAGGCTATCTGGCCAAAGTAGACCATTTTCATCATGATATTGTTCAACTACAGCCGATAGTGTTCTTGATACACCAATACCATAGCATCCCATTACGAAGGATTCAGCCTTACCTTGTTGGTTTAAAAAGGACCCACCTAATTTATCCGCATATAAAGTGCCTAGCTTAAATACATGACCAACTTCAATTCCTTTGGCAAATTTAATGGTGCCTTGTCCATCCGGAGAAGGGTCTCCTTCTTCGATTGAACGAAGATCAGCATATTGACTAACCTTAAAATCGCGGTCAGGATTTACATTCGTGTAATGGTAACCATCTTCGTTAGCGCCACAAGATGCGTTAACAAGATATTTAACTGCATGATCGGCAACCACTTCAACTTCTTCTGGTGAGTTGATAGGTCCTAATGAGCCAAATCCAGCTCCCATCACTGATTTCGTTTCATGTTCTGTTGCTAATTCAACGATTTCAGCGTCACATAAGTTTTTAACTTTTACATCATTAACCTCGTGGTCACCTCTTGTCACGACCATGACAAATCGATCATCCACCTTAAACATAATGGCTTTCATACCTTCTTTTAAGGAATGACCTAAATAATCGGCTACCTCTTGCATCGTCTTTGCATTTGGTGTTTCAATTTTCTTTAGTTCTTTAGGTTCAACATTAGGTTTTTCATATTCACTCATTACCGGTGCCATTTCGACATTGGCAGCGTAATCTGAAGTATCGGAGTAGGCAATCGTATCCTCACCTACATCCGAGAGTACCATAAATTCATGAGTGTCTTTACCACCCATTGCTCCTGAGTCCGCAATAACAGCTCGAAAATTTAAGCCACAGCGCTCGAAAATTCTTTTATAAGCTTCAAATAACCGATTATACGTCTCGTCCAATGACTCAAAATCTTCATGGAAGGAATAAGCATCCTTCATCAAAAACTCTCTACCTCGTAAAAGTCCAAAACGAGGTCGTTTTTCATCACGATACTTATTTTGAATCTGATAAACAGTTAACGGAAGCTTTTTATATGAATTGACCTCATCGCGTATAAGGGATGTTACGACTTCTTCATGGGTAGCTCCTAAAGCAAAAGGGCGTTCATGACGATCTTTGAGTCGCATTAATTCGTCTCCCATCGTATTCCAACGCCCGGAAGTCTGCCATAATTCTGCAGGTTGCAAGATAGGCATTTGAATTTCTTGTGCTCCAGCACGGTCCATTTCTTCCCGGACAATATTTTCTACTTTTCGCAGTACTTTTTTTCCTAAAGGAAGAAAATTGTAGACTCCAGAAGCTAATTTACGAATATATCCTGCTTTCAGTAACAATTGGTGACTTGGTAATTCAGCTTCTTTAGGTAGTTCTCTTAATGTCGGAATTAACATATTACTTTGTCTCATAACCGTATCACCTCGTATACATCGTATTTACATAAACAATCGTTCAATATCATTCCATGTCACAATAATCATTAGCAACATTAGAAGTGCAAACCCAATAAAGTGGACGACTCCTTCTTTTTGAGGGTCAATTGGCTTTCCACGTATGGCCTCTAAACCGATAAACATTAATCGACCACCATCTAATGCAGGTAATGGCAATAAGTTAATAATCCCTAAATTTATACTTAACATCGCTGTCCAAGTCAGGAAGTTTAAAAGCCCTGTCTGGACAACATCGTCAGTTGCTGAGTAAATGCCAACAGGTCCGGCTAATGCATCAATTGATAGTTGCCCTGTAACCAATTGCCCCACAGCCTCGATAATAAGTATGGTGATATCGTACGTTTGAGTAAAGCCGTGTAAAATCACTTGACCTGCAGCATCCTCAAACTCACGCATCACACCAATTCGACCAATTGTTTGTCCTTGTTCTGTCACAGATTCCGGTGTGATGGATTCTGTTATTAACTCACCATGACGATCGACCGTAATTTCAAGTTGCTCATCGGGGCGTTCTTGTACATAAAGAACAAAATCCATCCAGCTTTCAACATTAGTCTCATCAATTTGAACTACTTCGTCTCCTTCGACGAGCTCAGCTTGATGAGCTGGTGAACCTTCTTCAACCCCACCAATGATTGCCTCATCGACTGGTACACCTTGAATAAAACCAAGTCCGATAAAAATAGCTATTGCTAATAAGAAGTTCATCATCGGTCCTGCAAAAACTTGAATCCCTTTTTGACTCGTCGTCTTTGAACCGAATTGACGGTCATAAGGGGCAATTAACGTCTCTTTATCATCCATTACAAAGAGAGCTTTACGGTCTACTTGATATCGATGGTGCTCATCGGAGTCCAAATCATAACAATCAAGTGTTAGTTCATGATCTAAGTCGATTTTCTCAACTTCTACAATTTTGGCATTGGGGTAATTGGATTTGTTGTTAACAATAATTTTATTGACATCGCCAAACTCATTTAATTCAATTCCAATATGATGACCCGGTTTTAATTCAATAATCTCGGGATCTTCACCTGCAACACGGACGTATCCACCAATAGGCAGCAACCGTACCGTATATAAAGTTTCATCCTTTCGATATGAGAAAATCTTCGGTCCAAACCCAATGGCAAATTCACGAGCCAACATTCCTGCTCGTTTGGCAAATATTAAATGGCCTAATTCATGAATGAAGACTAATAGGCCAAACATAAATATAAAGGCTATAACGGTATTCAATACTAGCACCTTCCTTTAAGACACTTCACTACGAACACGACTTCTCACTTCTTGATCAATAGATAAAATTGTTTCAAGATCAGGAGAGTTGATTGGATTGTGTTTTTCCAGTTGTTTATTAATTAAATGTTCAATACCAAGAAAGTCTATTCGATCTTGTAAAAACAGCGAAACAGCTTCTTCGTTTGCTGCATTTAATACAGTAGGTAATGAGCCCCCAGCACGTCCTGCTTCATACGCCATTTTTAAACATGGGAAACGTTCGAAACTTAATCGTTGAAAGTGAAGTGTACCAAATGATAATAGATCTAACCCATTAGACATGTTATATGGGTATCTTTCCGGATATGTGAGTGCATATTGAATGGGGATTCGCATATCAGGTGTTCCCAACTGTGCCATAACACTTTGATCGACGAATTCAACCATGCTATGTATCACACTTTCTTTATGCATGATGACATCAATTTGATCATATGGTACATCAAATAACCAATGCGCTTCAATCACTTCTAGTCCCTTATTCATCATTGTAGCAGAATCTATGGTGATTTTGGCACCCATATTCCAGTTTGGGTGATTGAGCGCATCCTGTTTAGTAACCCCAACTAATTCATTTCGTGTACGGTCCCTAAAGCTTCCCCCTGATGCAGTAATAATCAATCGCTTAAGTTCACTTCTGTTTTCTCCACGTAGGCATTGATGAATAGCCGCATGTTCACTATCTACAGGTAGGAGATCAACACCATGTTTCTTAGCCTCATCCATGACCAGATGTCCAGCAGTTACTAATGTTTCTTTATTCGCAAAAGCAATTTGCTTCTTTGATCGTATTGCTTGTAAGGTGGGTTCTAAGCCAACACTTCCTAACAAGGCATTAACTACTAAATCTACTTCATGATGAGTAACAAGATCGTTAATAGCTTCTAAACCACTATATACCTGTACATCATATGTCAGTTTGTCTAAAAGATGACTTTTAATCGTATCATCTTTAACAATAACCACTTTGGGCTTAAGCTCTTCGATAATTGGAGTAGCTACTTCAACCTGCGCCCCAAAAACAAATCCATGCAAGTTAAATGTATTAGGGTGTTCTTTGATGATATCAATAGTTTGTAACCCTATTGAACCAGTCCCACCTAGTAGTACGATATTTTTCATATGTTAGTCCCTCATTTTATCCAAATTAAATAAATTGTATAAAGTGTAAAAATGGTAACATAAAAATCAAGCTGTCAAATCGATCTAAAACACCACCGTGTCCAGGAAGTAAGGTGCCAGAATCTTTTACTTTAAATGTACGTTTTAACGCTGACTCTACAAGGTCTCCAATTTGTGCAAGAATGGAAGCAAGAATAGCTACTAGCATGATCACAAACATTTGGTCATGAATCGGGTAGATAAGCTGAAAGATAACCGCAATGGTTAAGGCGCTAAAAATCCCTCCGACAAACCCTGCAACTGTTTTCTTCGGACTAATTTCAGGCCATAACTTTCTCTTTCCGAGGTATTTTCCAAAGAAATACGCTCCTGAGTCCGTTAACCAAATAATTAATAGAGCGAATAAAATAAACTCTAACCCCGCCAACCTAGTCTCAATAAAATAGGCCAAACCAATACCAATATATGCAACAGAAAGCAGTGTGAAGGCACAATCTTCAAAATTAAATTCATTCTTAACAAGAACGCTATAAATTAATAAAATAAAAATAAAGACATAAACCATCTCACTAAAGGTCAAGGGTATGTAAGATAAAATAGAATATAAAAATTGGTCAATATAGATTACCCATAGTAGAGTTAGACTAAGTATCCCAGGAAAAGAAAGAAGACTAACTCTTTTCATACGCAACACTTCATATAGTCCGACAGATACCATTAACATAACAAAAAGGACAAATGGCCAGTCCCCGTAAACAACAAAAGGAACGAAGACTAATAGACCAACAATTGCTGTTATAACACGTTGTAACACTTAATCACATCCTATAACCCACCGAATCTCCTTTTTCGATGTTGATATTCGATTATGGCCTCATCCAATGCTTCCTCACCAAACTCTGGCCAATACTTATCCGTAAAATAAAATTCTGCATAAGCTAATTGCCATAACAAATAGTTACTTAATCTCTGTTCGCCACTAGTTCTAATTAAAAGGTCCGGATCTTCTAAGTTATGAGTATATAAGTGCTGATCGAATAGCTCCTCATTGATATCATGAATATCTAATTTCTCATCTTTAACTAGTTCACTTATTGATTTAACTGCATCAATAATTTCTTTTCGACTTCCATAATTTAGAGCGAGATTAAGAACTAGACCATCATTGTCTTTTGTTCGATCAATGGCCTTTATAACTGCCTCTTTTGTGAATTCAGGTAATGAGTCAAAATCACCAATTGTTGTAATTGTAACATTATTTTCTATTAAACCTGGTAAATAAGTATCTAAAAATTGAGATGGAAGTTTCATAATAAACTCAACCTCTGTTTTAGGTCTTTTCCAATTCTCTGTGGAAAAAGCGTATAACGTCAGCGCTTTAACCCCTAAATCAGAAGCTCTTCTAACAACTTTCTCAATCGCTTTCATACCTTCACGGTGACCGGCGACCCTAGGTAAGGCTCGTTTCTTTGCCCAACGACCATTGCCATCCATAATAATGGCAATATGTTGGGGTATATTATCAGCATCGATTTCTGTACGTTGCTGAGCTTTAGAGTTCGAACGAAAAAGCATATTAATCCCTCTCTAAGTAAACTAAGAAAAATTCAGCTTTCGCTTAGAACGAGCGAAAGCTGGTGTCAAAATAAATCAGTTAGAAGAATGAACCTATACTTCAGTAATTTCTTTTTCCTTATCTTCTAACATTTGGTCAATCTCATTAATATGTTTGTCAGTTTCTTTTTGAACATCCTCTTGGTAAGAACGTGATTCATCTTCAGTAATTTCGCTTTCTTTTTCAAGCTTTTTAATTTGTTCATTGGCATCACGGCGAATATTACGAATTTGAACACGTGCTTCTTCTGCATACTTTCTAGTTACCTTAACTAGGTCTTTTCTACGCTCCTCCGTTAGAGCAGGAATGTTAATACGAATAACATTACCATCGTTGTTTGGAGTTAAGCCTAGATCCGCTTTTAAAATTGCTTTTTCAATTTCACCCATTGCAGATTTGTCAAATGGTGTAATGACAAGGAGTCTAGCCTCGGGAGCGGAAACAGTCGCCAATTGATTAAGTGGTGTGCTTGCACCATAGTAATCAACATAAACACTGTCTAATAAAGCTGGATTAGCTCGACCTGCTCTAACAGTTGCAAGTTGTCTTCCAAACGCTTGAATGGCACTGTTCATTTTCTCACGGCAATCTTTAATCACTGCTTCACTCATTCTGATTTCCTCCTAATTATAGTACCAATTTCTTCTCCAGTAACTACTCTCTTAATGTTACCTTCTTCCATTATAGAGAATACTATTAAAGCTATATCGTTGTCCATACATAACGATGAAGCGGTTGAGTCCATAACACCTAAACCTTCATTTAAAACTTGTATAAATGATAACTCTTGATATTTATAAGCATCCTCATTGATCTTAGGGTCATCGGAATAAACACCATCAACGTTATTTTTTGCCATTAAAATAACATCTGCTTCAATTTCTGCAGCTCGTAATGCAGCTGTTGTGTCAGTTGAAAAGTACGGATTTCCTGTACCTCCTGCAAAAATGACAACACGCTTTTTCTCCAAGTGTCTCATTGCTTTACGGCGAATATATGGTTCTGCAACCTGGCGCATTTCTATGGATGTTTGAACACGGGTTTGAACACCTAAATTTTCTAAGCTATCTTGAAGTGCTAAAGAGTTCATTACCGTAGCTAACATTCCCATATAATCAGCATTAGCGCGATCCATTCCTACTTCACTACCTACTTTACCACGCCACAGGTTACCACCACCAACAACAATAGCAATTTCAACACCTAGATCGTGTACTGCTTTAACTTGTTCGGCGACTGATTTGATAAAAGCTGGATCAATTCCATTACCATTTTTACCGCTTAGGGCTTCTCCACTTAATTTTAACACAATACGTTTGTATTCCGATGTAGACATAGTTACCTCCGTCATATGTAGGAATAGTATGATTTTTGAAAATAGGGAACACACTGTGTCCCCTATTTTCAAATAGTTTATTTCTTAACTTGACTCATAACTTCATCAGCAAAGTTTTCATCACGTTTTTCCATGCCTTCGCCTACTTCATAACGTACGAATGATTGAACAGTTCCACCTTTAGATTCTACATACTTTTTAACTTTTTGATCAGGATCTTTGACAAAGTCTTGCTCAAGTAAGCAAATCTCTTCAAAGAATTTACCTAAACGGCCTTCAACCATTTTCTCAACAATATGTTCTGGCTTACCTTCGTTTAGAGCCTGTTGCTTAAGTGTTTCACGCTCTTGGTCGACAACTTCTTTAGCAACATCTTCACGTGATAAGTATTGTGGGTTTGATGCAGCAATGTGCATAGATACATCTTTTGCAACACTTTCATCAGTAGTACCCTCAACTAAAGTTAATACACCAATTTTTCCACCCATATGAATGTATGCGCCAAAAGCAGAGTTATCATCTTTTTCTACGATTTCAAAACGACGAAGTGAAATTTTCTCACCAATTTTTGCAATCGCTGCTGTGATATACTCTTCTAATGTTTCACCTTCACCATGAAGCTTTTGTCCCATTGCTTCTTCAACTGATTCAGGCTTCTGATTTAGAATGTGGTTAGCTAGATCATCTAGAAGTGACTTGAACTGATCATTTTTCGCAACAAAGTCTGTTTCAGCATTTACTTCAATCATAACAGCTGTATTACCTTCTGTGACGATATGCGCAGAACCTTCTGCTGCAATACGGTCAGCTTTTTTAGCTGCTTTTGACATACCTTTTTCACGTAGGTATTCAACCGCTTTGTCAAGATCTCCATCAGTTTCTTGTAGTGCTTTTTTACAATCCATCATTCCTGCGCCCGTTTTTTCACGTAGCTCTTTAACTAGCTTAGCAGTAATAGCCATTGTAGTTCCTCCTTGAAATTGAATATAGTTACTGAAATAAGTATACATAGTATTTACATAGAGCGATTATTTCTATCTTTCCATGTAAACCTTTGCTATAAAACATTAAGTGTAAAAAAGGTGATAAAAGGTTCCTCCCTCTTATCACCTACAACCTTTTACTCTTGCACTGCTTCTTGTTCTTCTTGTTCTGTTGCCTCTTCAGCAGCGTCTTCTGTCGCTTCACCTTGTTTTACTTCAAGGATTGCATCTGCCATTCTTGATGTAATTAATTTTACAGCACGAATTGCGTCATCATTTGCAGGGATTACATAATCGATTTCATCTGGGTCACAATTAGTATCTACCATTGCAACAATAGGAATATCTAATTTCTGAGCTTCCTTAACCGCAATTCGTTCTTTTCTAGGGTCAACGATAAATAGAGCTTCAGGTAGCTCATCCATATCTTTAACGCCACCTAAGAACTTCTCTAGGCGCTCTTTTTCTTTAAGGATCATAACTACTTCTTTTTTAGGTAGTACATCAAATGTACCGTCCTCTTCCATTCTTTCGATATCTTTTAGACGATTAACGCGCTTCTCAATTGTTTGGAAGTTTGTTAATGTTCCACCTAACCAACGCTGGTTGATGTAGTACATTCCAGAACGGATTGCCTCTTCTTTAATTGTATCTTGAGCTTGCTTTTTCGTACCAACGAAAAGGATTTTACCTCCGTCTTGTGCAACCTCTTTAATAAAGTTGAATGCTTCGTCAACTTTCTTCACCGTCTTTTGTAGATCGATGATGTAGATGCCGTTACGCTCTGTGAAGATGTATCTCTTCATTTTCGGGTTCCAACGGCGTGTTTGGTGTCCGAAATGAACACCTGCTTCCAATAATTGCTTCATTGAAATTGCTGCCATAAATAATTCCTCCTAAATGGTTTTTATTCCTCCGATCGTTTCATAAATAAACAAGAACTCGATAAGTCGAGCACCTCTCATTTATCTCCACGAACGTGTGTATTAACACCAAAAGTAAATATATCATAAGACCTTATTACAGGCAAGTGTTAATTAGTCAATTTATGATTAAATTTAACAATTAATTCAACTTCTGTATAACCCATATCGAGTGTTTGAGCGATTTGCTCAATAGTATGGCCCGTCTTATATAAATGTAAAACATGACTTTGAGGCGTCAAATGGTCAACATGATCTTCTATTTGCATTTTTGAAGGGTCATAATCAGCTTCAGTATCTTCCACACCTGCGTATGAAGTAGTCTTTTTTTTCTCCTGGTTAAGAAGACTCACGGGATCATATTCATTAGCGCTTTTATCTTTCTTGGGGTGTTCACTTAATCGGTTCGTCTCCGTTGGTGTTTGGCTGTTTGGAGAAACATTTTCGCTAACCACTTTCTCGTTGACTTCCGAATTAGACTTTGGAGTGGGAGAAGATTCATTTTTCGTTTCGAAGTTTGCTAGTTCTTGAATCAGCTTTTTATTTTCATCCTTAATCTCTAATAGATAGGAGCTAAATAAATCCTCTATTTCATTCACTCGTTTCTCAAAAACACGCTCAGACTCTGTCGATTGCTTTAGTTTTTGATATAACCAAAAAATCACGATAAAAGTGATCCCATGTATAATTAAATTAAATATTTCCAAATCCAATACCACCTATTCATCATTGAGTCATCCAGAGAAGTCGACTCGATTTCCTAAATGAGGATGATTCCATTCGGAAGACTCCTCGTGTTGCTTGTGATTATTGCGCCGTTTATGAAATGGTAGCTGATCACGCTCATCATCATGATCTTTAACATGAACATCGTCTCGTTGATTTGCTTCTAACACAGCTTTCCGCTTTCTCTCTAACTCTCTTAACTGCTCCTGTGTTAATTGACTTTGCATGTTTTGACCTCTTTGTTGTAGTTGCTCCTGTAGCTGACTAGCATCCTGTGTTCTTGGTAACGCTATTTGCATCTCAACAGCTTTCCAACTCATTTTGGTCACCCCTAATTATTCTTTTTAAATTGGTGTCAAAGTAAAGTCATGATCTTTATACACAATTGAGACGAATTTTGTTTCTTTACTAATTGCTTTTTTATACTTTCCATATATGATGTCAACGTTCGGGTATAGTATACCATTTACAATCACTTTAGAGAAATCATGATTAACTTCATCTTCATGGTCATATCGGTAAGTCTCATATTCCTCAGCTAGCTCACTAAGTTCTAAACGTGTCTTTTCTATCGAATGCTTCTGCCGTAACAAGGTGACTCTTTCTTTGGTAGTTAATTCCCTAGTTTCCTTTAGCTCTTTAAATTTATGTCCGATGGCATTTAACTTCTTGATTTGGTCTGTCAATTCCTTTATTCTCGATTCTATTTGTGTTCGTTTCTCAACAACTTTTCTGTTTGGTCCAAGGTATAGACTGGTTTTAGTGCTTAGTCTATTACCAATATCCTTCGACTCAATCACTTTACCAGCAGAAACTGAACCACCAATAATGTGCCCCCTTTGGCATAGGACTTTTTCTCTAGCAATGACTTGACTATGTAGAATAGACTGATTAACAACGATATCTCTACCAGCCTCAATCAAACCTTGATTAATGTTACCCACATGTATATCAAGGGTTGCACGAATTTGACCTTTTCCTTGGGAGGAGACTCCTTCTTTAATAAAAATTGAGCCCCCGGCATCTATGTTTGCCGCGTCGACTATTCCTTCTATCGTAACATCTCCTCTTGCTTTAATTGAAAAGCCGTCAGGAACATCACCTCTAATGATAATTGAGCCATTAAAATCAATATTACCAATATTTAGATCTAAGTGGTCGTTTACCTCATAGACCGGTAAAACTCTAATTTCTTTCTCTGTTAAGGAAACTTGACCACTTTCTGTTGCGTAGATGGTAGAGTCTTCTAAGTTGTACTTAGTATTCTCACCACAGACAATTTTAGCTTCTTTGCCCGGTGATTGCTTAACCTCTTCTTGGAAAACATTAAAGCCTTTCTCGCCCTTAGTTGGTTTAATAATTGTTAAGAGTCGATCACCTGTTTCGACAAGAGGGATTTTCATGATTTCTTTAAAATCTATTTTTTGATCATGTTCGTCAACTGAGGATTTAGTTGTAAGGTTTACGTGGTACTCAATATAGCCATCTTTTCCATCAATTGGCTCTTTTCCACTGGCTACCTCAACTGGCCCATTAACCGACCAAAAATTCTCCACTAGTCCAATTATTGCTTCTTCATCAATTCCAAATATCACATCATGTTCCTTTAAAAACTGTTCAATCGACGAAGGGGAAAGTTCATTCTCAAATTCATCATCTGCTACATCAAGTTCATAAATGTAGTCATGATCCACCTCTAAATACGCCTTCATTTTATCCTCACTAAGTTGCATATTTATAAATTGAGATAGCTCCACCCTCATCCCCCCTTATCATATAGATAATAGTTTTTGGAGTTTAGCAATAGATTTGCTATGAATTTGTGATACTCTGGATGTAGAAAGACCTAGTACTTCTCCAATTTCAGTTAAGGTTAGTTCTTCTTTGTAAAATAAACTGATCACCAATTGCTCATTTTCATTCAGATTTTTAATCTTATTAACTAGTTCGTCAATATTTTCGTTCAATTCAAATTGTTCATCTGGTTGGAGTTGATCTTGATCTGGAATCGTATGGCTTAAGCTTTCACGATGGTCATCATGATGATCGTTAGTCTTCTCTTCAATGGAAAGCACATTTGCAAATAATGTATCCTTAATGACTTCAGAGACTTCATCTTGTGCTAGACCAACTTTTTCAGCTATTTCTTGAATTGATGGTTCCCGCTGAAGAGACTGCTCTAAAGCCTCATACGCTTTATCAATCTCTTTGGATTTATCGCGAACAGAACGAGGCAGCCAGTCTTCTTTTCGTAGACCATCAATAATCGCCCCTTTAATCCGAAAGGAAGCATAAGTATCAAATTTAAGATCTCTTTTCGTATCAAACTTTTCTAATGCATCAACTAAACCCATAAAAGCTAAACTTCTAACATCCTGTTTATCTACATTACTGGGTAGGTGAGTATGTATTCTATTAACTTGATAATCAACAAGTGGCATGTAATGTTCGACCAGTAAATTACCTGCTTCTTGATCCTTTTGACTTTGCCACTTATTCCATAAAGTAGATAATGACGTTGTCGCTACTTTCATCATGATTAACCCCCATGTTATTAATCTCTAGCTGCTTTTTCATGAATGATATATTAATTATAGATTTAGCTTTCTAGCGTTTTTGAGTTAGTTTTGCAACTTTTTTAAATGTATGATGTACCTTCATGTATCGTTCTAATTTTCAAGCATGATTGATCAATTAAAAATTCAATCGTTCTTCCACGACTTCCACCAATATCCTCTGCTATTAATGGAATTTGATGTTCTATTAACTGCTTTTTCACCGCTTCTGCATTCCGATAGCCAATCCTCATCATTTCACTACCATTTTTCACATCAAACATTTGCGCTCCGCCAGCCATTTTAGCCTTTAAATGGCTTTTGGTTGCCCCGTGCTTGGATAGTTGTTTAATTAAGTGGCTAATTCCTGTATCAGCAAATTTACCTGGCTTATATGATTCGGTCCTAGCCATAGATGAATCAGGTAACATCACATGTACAAGTCCTGCGATTTGTAAGCGCTCCTCATACAAAATAACTCCGATGCAAGAACCTAACCCTGATGTCATAATTGTTTGAGGGTGTTTAGCAATATCCAGACCAGCAATACCAACTTTCACAGCTTCAGCGACTTTAGTCATGACTAGGTACTCCAAGTGCTGTGAAAATTTTTGCGTAAGCGTCGGGGTTCGGTAATAAGAAAAAGTGACCTTTAATATCTTTTTTGATTCCTTCTATATCATGTAAAACGGTTTCAATCATAATTGCCTGGTCAGATGCAGTTGAAATTTCAATTAATCCTTGTGTCAACATCGCTCCTACCATATCGATAGCTAAATTAGGAACTGATTGACTTATATCTAGATTGGTAAAATCAGATAATGCTCTCAAATAAGAGCCTGTTAAGATATTTCCCAGCTCCATATAAGCAGACTCTGCCATCGGGTCGCCTGTGGAAATTGCTTGATCATCACTACTAAGCATTAACTGAACGAATAAATCGGCTTCCTCAGGGGGGGCAATAAAGAACATACTACCCGTTATATCTCCTTCGAATTGCACGAAGACAGCAGCTTGAACGTTCTCATCTCCCCCAACTTCTTCCATCATTTCTGTAAATGATACAATGTTAACAATCGGAACATCCATTTGGACAGTTCTATTTAAAATACTCGATAAAGATGTTGTAGCATTTCCAGCCCCGATGTTGCCAACTTCCTTTAAAACATCAAGGTGAATTTGCTTAAAATCAAAGTAATCAATCATACTGTTACCTCACGTTAATGATTATTTTCAACCGTTGATAAGTGTTTGACCTCATCTTCAGATAAGACTTTTCCTAAATTTAGTAGGATTAATAATCGCTGTTCTAACTTAGCGACTCCCCTAATATAATCAACATCTACAGAACCCACTACTTTAGGAGCTGGGTCAACTTTTTCACTTGGAATATCAACCACATCGTTCGCACCATCAACAATCATTCCTACATCTTTATCTTCTATGTTTACAATGATAATGCGAGTACTTTCGTTGTACTCAGTTTGCTCAAGCTCAAAACGTTCACGTAAATCGATTACTGGTGTTACAACACCTCGTAAGTTAATAACACCTTTAACAAACTTAGGTGCGTTAGGAACTCTAGTAATCTTCTGCATACGTTCAATAGAACCAACGTTTTCAACTGGCACCCCATATTCCTCGTCTTTTAATTGGAATACAATAACTTTTTCATCTTTTAATGATTGTTCAGTCATATTCATTTCCCCCTTATTTAATCAAAGAATTACTATCGATCACCAAAGCTACCTCACCGTTACCTAAGATCGTAGCACCAGAAATAGCAAAAACATCTGTTAAATAATTTCCTAAACCTTTTAAGACAATCTCTTGTTGTCCAATAAATGAATCAACAACTAAACCAGCCATTTGTTCACCTTTGCGAACAATCACGATAGAGTAATACTCAGCTTCTTGTTCCTGATCATCTTTTCTAGGTACATCAAATACATTCTTTATATCAACTAATGGCACAATATTACCTCTAAAATCGATCACTTCTTTATTATGCGCCTTCATGATGTCTGCCTTCTTAATAACAGCAGTTTCAATTATAGATGACAATGGAACGGCGTAAATTTCCTCCTGAACAACAACTAACATAACTGAAATAATTGATAAGGTTAACGGTAATTGGATTGAAAAAGTTGTTCCTTTACCATACTCGGATTCAATCTCTATTGAGCCACCTAATGACTCTATAGTACTTTTGACTACGTCAAGACCAACACCTCGTCCAGAAATATCCGAAATTTTATCAGCCGTCGAAAAGCCACTTGCTAAAATGAGTTCGTTTATTTGACGGTCAGTTAAGTTAGTTGATTGCTCTTGACTGATTACACCATTGTCAATGGCTTTAGCAAGAACCTTTTCTTGATTAATCCCTTGACCATCATCTTTAATCTCAACAAAAACATGGTTACCACTATGATAGGCCTTAAGAAGTAATTGACCTTGTTTAGGCTTTGCTGCTTGTTTCCTTACTTCAGGTTGTTCAATACCATGGTCAATCGCGTTTCTAATTAGGTGTACTAGAGGATCGCCAATTTCATCAATAACGGTTCGGTCTAGTTCTGTTTCAGCCCCTTCAATTTGCAAATGGATATCCTTCCCTAAATCTCTTGTTAGTTGGCGTACCATACGGGGAAAACGGTTAAAGACCTGATCAATTGGAACCATACGCATATTCAAAATAATATTTTGTAAATCACCTGAGATTCGTGACATTCGCTCTACGGTACCTTTTAGGTCATTATGGTTAAGTTCATGTGAAATTTGTTCTAAACGACCACGGTCAATGACGAGCTCTTCGAATAAGTTCATGAGTACATCTAAGCGTTCTATATTGACCCGGATTGTTTTACTAGCCACACCTTTGTTATTTGCTTTTGCTGGTGCAGCTTCCTCTTTTTGGACTTTGTTGTTTGAAGCTTCTTGATTGCTAAATTCATCAGGAGTAGCACCCGAAGTTTTTTCATCTTCTTCAACAACTTCAAATGGAGTAACTTCAACCGTTTGAACTTCAGAAACTTTTAGGATTTTTGCTTCAAGCTCTTTTTCTGAATCATTTGTGATTATGATGACGTTAAAGGAATCTTCAAAATCTTCATTTTCTAACTCTTCAACTGTTGGAATAGATTTAATAACCTCACCAGACTGTTCTAACACTTCAAAAACCATGAAAACGCGTGCCACTTTTAGTAAACAGTCCTCAGATAATGAAACTTTGGTTTGGAAAACTTTCTGTCCGTCTGCTTTAGCTTGTTGGATAACTGTTTTCTCAAACTGATCAATATCTAATAATGATTCTGAGGAAGGGGGGCTTTGTTTATGTGTTGTTGTATCAGATGTTTGAACAGGTACCTCACCTTTTTCAATGATTTTTAATTTATCAACGATTGAACTGACGTCTTTTGAGCCATCGCCACCTTCTGCTATATTAAAAATCATCTCCTCGAGATATTCAACGGACTCTAATAAAATATCTAAAACATCAGAATTAGCAACTAGACGCTCCTGTCGAATAGCATCAAGGACGTTCTCAAGTTTATGTGTTAAGTCTGCTAAATCTTCATAACCCATCGTAGCGGACATACCTTTTAGTGTATGCGCTGCCCTGAAGATCTCATCAACCATCGACAGGTCAGAAGGGTCTTTTTCTAAATCTAGTAATCGATCATTTACCACTTGTAGATTTTCTTTACTTTCATCAATAAAAACCTCTATGTATTGATTTGTTTCCATGATAGTGCCCCCTTAATTATTAACGACATCAACTAATGATTGAGCAACCCGGTCAATTGGAACGATTAAATTAACACCTACTTTTTCAATCACTGCTTTAGGCATACCGTATATTAATGCCGTTTGTTGTGATTCTGCTATTAAATATGTTTGACCTTGAGCTTTTAGTCGTTTTGCCCCCTCAGTCCCGTCACTCCCCATTCCTGTTAGGACCACAGCTACTTTATTTATTGCATCAACTGTTGAGAGTGATTCGAACAACACATCCACAGAAGGGCGATGTCCACGTACAGGTTCATTTTGCTCCGTACTTAATGCTAATGAACGCCCTATTTTCCTAATAGTTAAATGGTAATTACCTGGTGCTATATAGGCGGTGCCTGGCTTAACAATTTCACCATTTGTCGCTTCTTTTACATGGATCGGTGATAAACGATTAAGCCGGTTAGCCAATGATTTGGTAAATTTCTCCGGCATATGCTGAACAATAAGAAGGGAAGCTTTAAAATCTTTTGGGATTTCCGTTAATAGCTGCTCTAGTGCTTTAGGTCCTCCAGTTGATACGCCAATTGCCACAATCGTTTCGTCATAACTAAAACTAGGAAGTTTACCCTGTACATCTCGAACATCAACTTCTATTGGATTAACTTTTTGAACGTCGTATCTGTTAAAGTTAGCAGTTATCGCTTGTTTAACTTTTTTCCTAATATCTGTGGCAATTTGATCAATATCTAATGAGATGGAACCAGATGGCTTATTAATAAAATCAACAGCACCTAATTGTAATGCTTTTATGGTGCTATCAGCTCCATCAGAAGTCAGACTTGAAAGCATAACTACAGGGGTGGGTCGTTGTTCCATTATTTGTCTAAGTGCTGATAGACCATCTAAGACTGGCATTTCAACATCTAGAGTAACCACATCAGGTTGTAAGTTTAGGGTCTTTTTAACACCCTCTTCCCCATTCCTGGCCGTTCCAATCACATCAAGCTCAGGGTCTTGTTGGATTAAGTCAGTAAGCATTTTTCTCATAAAGGCAGAATCATCAATAATTAAAACTCTTTTTTTGGTCACATTAATCTACCTTTCTATTAAAAAATGACTTCAATCGTGTGACAAATGGCTTGTTTTGAGTGGATGCAACTTCTTCTTTTAGAAACGATGTCACAATTTGATTCATTGATTTGCTGACTTTACTCCTTGGATTTAACGTTAAGAATGGAGTCTGTTGTTTAACAGCTTGCATCACAATTGGATCATCTGGTAAATACCCAATTAAACTTATTCGATAGTCTAAAAACTTGGAGATAACTGAGTTAAGCTTATGGTAGACAAGCTTTGCTTCTCTTTCATTTTGTACTCTATTAATCAACAAAGATACGTCGATTTCCTGCTGACGATGAACCACCATTTGTTTCACTGCAGCATATGCGTCTGTTATAGAGGTTGGTTCCGCTGTTGTAACTACAAAACATTCGTCCGCAGATTGAATAAAAGCTAAATGATCCTCACTCATCCCCGCACCCAAATCGAATATTATATAATCAAAGGTAGTACTTATTGCATTAAATTGTTCTAAAAAGTATTCGTACCTACGTTGATCCATATGGAAGAAATCAGTTAAACCAGTTCCTGCAGCAATATAAGATAGATTATTAGGACCTAATTCTATAATATCAGATATTTGCAATTTTTTCTCTAACATTGTCGATAAACTCTGTTTAGGTTGTAACCCTAATAAAATATCGATATTTCCCATCCCTATATCTAGGTCAAGAATTAGAACTTTTTTACCTTCTCGGCATAGACCAAGACCAAAGTTCAAAGCAACATTCGACTTCCCAACGCCACCTTTTCCACTAAAAATGGCAATTGTATAGGCCTGTTGATTGTTAGTCTTAGCCGTTGCCTTTAACATTCTCTGTCTTAATTCGTAAGCCTGATCCCTTACCATTGGGTTTCACCAACTATCATCTCAGATAACACTTCTGGGGACGCTTTTTGAATATCTTCTGGTACATCTTGTCCATAAGTAATATAAGCAATAGAAAACCGATACTTGTTCCACAAATTATAAATCATTCCGTACTGACTAGTTTCATCAGCTTTCGTGAAAATAACTTTATTAATCGGCAATTGAGTAAATTGACCGTAGATCTCATCAAGGTCTTGCTCTTTACCTGTAAGCGCTAATACCCCGTAAAGCTCATCATGATCTTCAAAATGTATTAATTCCTTTACCTGGTCAATGTACTCTGTTTTCCTAAAGTTCCGACCAGCAGAATCAATAAAAATAATATCTTTCTCAGAGAACTTCTGTTTCGCAGCTTCAAAGTCTTCACGATTGTAAGCGACTTCTACAGGGATATTTAGAATTTTTCCATATGTTTTTAACTGTTCCACTGCTGCAATCCGGTACGTATCAAGCGTAATCAATCCGACATTTTTATGTTGCACAATCGCAGCCTCTGCAGCTAATTTGGCAACCGTTGTCGTTTTACCAACGCCAGTAGGGCCAAATAAATAGATGTTTTTTGTTTGAAGGTCAGGCTTAAAGTTAGTAGCTTGTTCTAATTTTCCCTTTAGGAATTCTTGAGTTACTTTTTTGAAGTGTTCAATATCTTTTGATTTATCATTGGTATAATACTCTTCTAGTAAATAGTCTGCTAACTGATCTCGCAATAAACGGTTGACCCCTTGGGATTCAAGCTTTTTAACTGTCTCTTGGATCACAGTAGGGTAGTTAGGTTGAGAGTCACTAGAAAGCTGCTCTTTTAATTGCTTTATCTCATTGACGAGCTCTTCATTTACATTATTGTTTTGTTTTGTTCCTGTAGCTGTTTGATCTTGCTCTTGAATTAGCATATTTTTCGTCAAATTATTATTAGTTTTTTGGGTTTGTCTAAGATTGACAGGATTAGGATCGACGGCAGCTAAAACCTCAATATTTTTCTTACGAAAGAGGCCTAATATTCCCTTTGTTCGCTTTTCCTTAGAATTAAGAATGACTGCAGAATCACCCAACTCTTTACGAACTTGTTTCATAACTTCAGGCATAGTAGCTGCGCTATATTTTTTTACCCTCATGCGATATTCACCACCCCAGCACTTTCAACTTCTAAATCTGGTTCTAATTCGTTATATGAAAGAACGACTAAGTCGGGTAGGTAGCGACCGACCATTTGCTTTACATACATTCTAATAGCAGGCGAGCATAGTAAAATAGGTGTTGTATCTTGTAAAAATGCCTGACTAGCCTGTTGATGAATCGATTCAATAATTTTTTGTTGTGTTTCTGGATCCATTGATAAGAAATTACCATGCTCTGTTTGCTGAATATTTTCCGCTACCTTTTTCTCGACTTGAGGTGATAACGTGACAACTTTCATTTTGTAATCTTCAGTAGCATATTGTTTAGTTATTTGAATCGATAAGGCCTGACGACAATATTCGGCTAATAAGTCTGTATCATTCGTCATTTTCCCGTAGTCAGCTAATGTTTCAAAAATAACTGGTAGATTACGAATCGAGATTTGCTCTTCAAGCAATTTAGCTAACACCTTCTGAATCTCACCTACTGAAAGTGGCTCAGGTGTCACTTCCCCAACTAAAGTTGGATAACTTTCCTTAAGATGATCAATTAGTTGCTGAGTTTCCTCTCGCCCTAGTAACTTACTAGCGTGTTTCTTAATAACTTCGGTAATATGCGTTGATACCACTGAAGGCGGATCAACTACTGTATAACCTGATAACTCAGCTTCATCCTTCATTTCTTCATTAATCCATTTTGCAGGTAAACCAAAAGCCGGCTCAACCGTGTCAATTCCATCTATTGAATCATCTTCCATACCTGGACTCATAGCTAAATAATGATTCATGTACAGTTCACCTTTCGCCACTTCATTCCCTTTAATTTTCAATTGATATTCATTAGGATTTAATTGAATATTATCTCGAATCCTTACAACAGGAATTACCACTCCTAATTCTAAAGCCAACTGTCTTCGGATCATGACAATCCGGTCTAATAAATCTCCACCTTGATTAGTATCAGCAATTGGTATTAATGCATAACCAAATTCAAACTCTATCGGGTCCATATTAAGAAGTTGAACAACAGAATCCGGTGAAGATATTTCAGTCTCATCTTCTTTCTCTTCTGTCATCTCTTGTTGCGCAACTTCTTCTTCTTTTTGAGAACGAGATAAATAATATCCACCAAAAGTTAATAAACCAGCAATGATAGTCGTTAGCAAGAAATTGATTGGTGTAAATCCTAATAAGAAGATGGTACCAGCAGCAACATATAATAGTTGTGGATAACGGAATAACTGACCGGTTACATCGTGTGATAAATTACCTTCAGCAGCTACTCGAGTAACGATAATCCCCGTAGCTGTTGCAATTAATAATGCTGGAATTTGTGAAACTAAACCATCCCCGACAGTTAAGCGCAAGAATACGTCAACTGTTTCACCTGGAGACAAGCCCCATTGAGTCATCCCAATAATAAATCCAAAGATAATATTGACTAATACGATGACAATCCCTGCAATCGCGTCACCTTTAACAAACTTACTAGCACCATCCATGGCACCATAAAAATCCGCTTCGTTTTCGATTTTCTCGCGACGTTCTTTAGCTTGTTGTTCGGTAATCATGCCTGCGTTTAAGTCCGCATCAATACTCATCTGCTTACCCGGCATAGCATCTAAAGTAAACCTAGCGGCAACCTCTGATACACGTTCCGCACCTTTAGTAATAACAATGAATTGAATAATGACAAGAATCAAAAATATAACGAAACCTACAAAAGGATTACCACCGGTTACAAAATTACCAAACGTATCAACGACAACTCCAGCATCGGCTTCTGAAAGGATTGATCGAGTTGTCGATACATTTAAGCCGAGACGAAATAACGTTAATAGTAGTAGTAATGAAGGAAAGATCGCAAAATCTAGCGCTTCTTGAGTGTTCATCGTTACGAGAATCACAATAAGCGCCAATGATATATTAGTTAAGATTAAAATACTTAAAAGCCATCCCGGTAGAGGAATGACTAGCATCACAATAATTAATATGACACCGAGTAAAACTGACAAATCTCTTGCTGACATGCTCAAAATCCTCTCTTCATTACTTAAGCCTGCTGTTCTAATTTATAGACATAAGCTAGTACTTCTGCTACTTGCTGATAAAAATCTTCAGGAATGACCTCACCAATTTCAACTGCTTGATACAATCCTCTTGCAAGTGGGCGATTCTCAACTTGTACGACATTATTTGCTTTAGCCACTTCTCTAATCTTTAGAGCTACATAGTCGACACCCTTTGCCACAACAAAAGGAGCATCCGATTTAGATTCATCATATTTGAGGGCAATAGAGTAGTGGGTTGGGTTGGTAATAACGACGTCGGCGCTGGGTACCTCACTCATCATACGTTGTTGCGCCATTTGTCTTTGCCTTTCTTTAATTCGTGATTTAATTAATGGGTCCCCTTCAATGTTTTTATGCTCATCTTTAACATCTTGTTTTGACATTTTGATATTTTTTTCATGGTCATAGCGTTGATATAAATAGTCAATCACAGAAATCATCATTAACATAAGCGATGCCGCGACACCAATGATAATCGTTAATTGTCCAAAAAAGTTAATAGATTCAAAGACCGTTTTTTGTGATAGCATCATCATATCATCTTTGTTCATCCATATAATTCCAAAGCACACAGCGCCAACCGAAGTGATCTTTAATAATGATTTTAAAAATTCAACTAAGGCACGCGCAGAGAATATCCTTTTAATACCTTTTAATGGATCAATTTTCTTAAGATCAAACTTTAATGGCTCCCCTGTGAACAAGAAGCCTATTTGCATATAATTGGAGATTAACGCACCCACTATCGCAACAATCATAACAGGCAAAATAATCTTAACTGCCTCGATGGTCATCTGTGAGAAAACTTGTTCAACATTAGATTCCGTTACATCCCAATGTATAAACTCAGTGAATGCATGAGTATAAATACCGGTCAATGTTTCACCCATATATGAACCAAACACAAATAGAAAAACAAATACACAAAATAATAGAATGGCTGTATTAACATCTTGACTTTTAGCAACTTGTCCTTTACGTCTTGAATCTTGTCTTTTCTTAGGAGTGGCTTTCTCTGTTTTCTCTTGATTAAAGTATTGTAAATCTAAGCGTAATAACTCCATCTTACGCCCCTCCTATGATTTGCATGAGGTCTCGCATGGCATAAAACATATATTCAAAAACACGGTTAATTAATAAAGCAAAAAAACCAAATGAAACAAAGATAACTATAAAGCTAACTAATATTTTAAGTGGCAGACCAACAACAAATACGTTCATTTGTGGAACAGTCCTAGCAATCATTCCAAGTGCAACATCAACAAGAAAGAGCATACCTACTATTGGAATAGCCATTTGAAAAGCGATTAAAAACATTCCTGACATCGTCGTGATGATAAAGGTAACAAACGACTCAGAATGAATGGGAATCATGTCAGTAAATCCAACAAACTGATAACTATAAAAAATACCATCGATCAATAAGTGATGTGCATTAGTTACTACAAGTAATAATAAAGCAAAAATATAATAATACTGACCAATAATTGGACTTTGAATACCTGTTTGGGGGTCGACGACATTAGCGATCGCAAATCCCATCTGGAAATCAATAAACCCACCGGCGATTTGAACAGCAGTTAGAATGATATAAGCGACTAGTCCAATCATCAATCCGATGGTTAATTCTTTTAGTAAAAATAAAAAGAACTGACCATCAAGCAATAAAGCTGGGATATCAATCGAAAAATACATCACCCAAGATAAGATAAAAACAAACGCCACACGGTGCATCATGGGAATTGTATGATAGGAGAAAAAAGGAACGAGCATAAAAAATCCTGATAATCTAGCAACGATTAGAAAAAATGCAGGTACTCTAGCAAAATCTATTATCTCTAGCATCTTAACCAACTACTGTAATATTGTTAAATATAGTCATGGTAAACTCAATCATCCGTTGTAGCATCCATGGACCTAAAATAACAATACCAACAAACACAGCAATAATTTTAGGAATAAATGCCAAAGTTTGTTCTTGTATTTGTGTGGTCGCTTGAAAGATAGCTACCGTTAAACCAACGAATAGCGCAATTAATAAAAGTGGACCAACCACCATTAAAATGGTGTATACCCCTTGTTCTGCTAGTGCTATAACCATATCTGGACTCATAAATATTCCTTCTTCCTACGTAAAACTTTCCAACACCGAATGGGTTATTAAATACCATCCGTCAACAAGTACAAACAATAAGACTTTAAACGGCAATGAGATCATGACCGGTGGTAGCATCATCATCCCCATCGACATTAAAACACTCGCAACAGCCATATCAATGACTAAGAATGGGATGAAAATCATAAATCCCATTTGAAAGGCTGTCTTTAACTCACTAATAGCAAATGCGGGAACTAGTGCCGTCAATGGGATATCCTCGATTGTTTCCGGAGCTTCTGCGCCCGAGTAATCGAGAAATAAAGCTAAATCCTTTTGTCGAGTGTGCTGTGACATAAACTCCTTGAAAGGAACACTTGCTTCATCATAAGCTTCTTCCAAGGTAATCTCTTCATTAAATAAAGGTTGTAACGCTTGATCGTTCACTTCATAAAAAGTCGGTGCCATGATAAAAAATGTTAAGAACAAAGCTAAACCTATCAGAACCTGATTGGGTGGCATTTGTTGAGTCGCCAATGATGTACGGACAAAAGATAGAACAATTACAATCCTTGTAAAACTTGTCATCAAAATAAGAATACTAGGAGCCAGTGTTAAGACCGTTAATAAGATTAGTAATTGGACGGCGGTTGAAATATTACCTGGTTCATTTTCTGCAAATATATTTACTACATCAGTCATGGTTTCGGTCATTCCTATCTTGATAACGCTTCGTCATTCGGTGACGTGCCTGTTTCATTGATTCAAGCTCCGTTTGAAATTGACGTTTAGTCTCTTGTTCTTGATACGGATTTCGGTTTCGGTTTTGAAAACTCTGCAATAGTGATTGGAAAGTGTTCGGCTTAGATTCTAGCTCTCCTGTATCGGTCATCTTCTCGATCGTCTCAGGATCATCAATTTTAGTTAACATTTGAACATCATCACCGACACCCAGAAGGTAATATTCATTACCGACCCTGACAACCTGTGCAGATTTATTAGATCCTAATGAAATACCACCGACATTTTCTAGTGATTGAGACTGTTGATAGATTCTAGATCTCTTCTGTAAAAATTTAAGTAAGAAATAGATTAAACCTAATACTAGAATTAAAGCCACAAACATTCTTAAAAAATCTAAAAATAAAGAACGGTTGGACTGACCTATTTGATCAGCTTCTTGACCCTGATTGTCATCGACTATAGCCGGCTGTTGATCATTTTGTTCATTTTCACTTCTCTCAACAGTTTGTTCATCACCTTCATCACCTTCATCTTGTTCAAACCAATCAGATACATGATCACCACTTCCTGGCATAGCCAAGGTAACCTCAGGTTGAAAAAGAAACATCGATAATATTAAACAAAGTGGTATCACTTTAACTAATTTCATGGACATCGACCCTAACAAAGAATAATTTAGCTTAACGCTTTACCTATTGCTTCTAAAACTCGATCAGCTTGGAACGGCTTAACAATAAAATCCTTAGCACCAGCCTGAATGGCATCAATTACCATAGCCTGTTGTCCCATTGCTGAACACATCACGACTTTTGCATTAGCATCTTGAGCGATAATATCTTTTAAAGCAGCAATCCCATCCTTTTCTGGCATGGTAATATCTAAAGTAACCAAATCTGGTTCTAGTTCCGAATACTTATCAACTGCTTCCTGACCATTTTCAGCTTCTCCAACTACTTCATATCCGTTTTTTTCTAAAATGTCCTTAATCATCATTCTCATAAAAGCTGCATCATCAACAATTAAAATTTTATCTCCCATGTTAAGTCCCCCTGTGTTTTATTTATCGTAATTTTTTAATTCGTTCAGATTGGCTGAGAATATCTGAAACACGAACGCCAAAGTTCTCATCAATAACCACCACTTCACCCTTGGCAATCAATTTGTTATTCACTAAAATATCAACGGGTTCACCAGCTAATTTATCCAGCTCTACAATTGAACCGGTATTTAACTCTAAAATTTCCTTAATACTTCGGCTAGAACGACCTAATTCCACTGATACGTTAAGTGGAATATCCATCAATAAGTCCAAATTACGTCGTTCATCAAGTTGTAAATTATTTGGCTGACCAAATTCCTCAAACTGTGCACTTTCAACATTGGATGCTTCAGACTTCTGATATGATTGTTGACCTAATTGTTGGGCACCTGATGGTCGAGAGATACTCTCTTGTTGTTGACTATTCTGTTGTGGTGGAGTTGCAGATACTTCTGCTTTTGGTTCTTCTTTTTGTTCGATTTCAGCTTGTTGATTTGACTCACCCTCATTATTTAACAGGCCATCAACAAATTCTTTGGCAAAATTAATCGGCAGCAATTGCATAATGTTAGAATCAATTAATTCGCCAACTTTCAACTGAAAGGATACTTTAATAAACACACTTTCATCTGGTACATACTCCACCCCTTCACCAGATTCAACATCTAAAAGTGTTGTTTGAGGTGGTGTAATATCGACCCTTTTATCAAAGATAGATGACATACTCGTTGCAGCAGAACCCATCATTTGATTCATAGCCTCTTGTACGGCACTGAGTTGAATCTCACCTAATACTTCTGAAGGTGCTGTGCCATCTCCACCTAACATTAGATCAGCAATCACTGAAGCATCATCACTTTTGATCACAAATAAGTTGGTACCAGAAAATCCATCTGTATAATCAACTTTTACGGCTACATGAGGTGTCGGAAATGCTTTATCTAAAGAATCACTGTCAATTGCTGAAACAGTCGGCGTTGTAATCTCTACTTTTTGATTTAAAAGTGACGACAACGCTGTTGCTGAACTACCAAATGAAATATTCCCCAGTTCCCCAATAGCATCTACTTCAATGTCAGATAAATAGTCATTAATTGACAACGACACCTCCTTATGATCATGATGATTTTCATTAGAAGCTTCGTTTGGCGTATCTTCCTGATCATGATCACCGTTTAATAGGGCATCAATTTCTTCTTGAGAGAGCATATCATCGTTATTATTCATCTTCATCACCCCTAATTTCGCCTAAGATTTGCACTGCCATCTGACGTTTACTCTTGCCTGGCTGTACGTGAAATTTAGGCTCGTCATTTACGTACATCGTTAACGGTTCATCTATTTTCTGACCTAGCATAATGACATCGTCCTCATCCAGATGCAAAAATTCCTCAATAGATATATCAGACTCCCCTAGTATAACTTTGGATTCAACGTCCACCTTAGTTAACGTCTTAGATAAATGCTGGTAGTCTTCTGGATTACTTTTAGAAGATTCGTTTTGCATCCAATAGTGAACTGATAGTTTAGAAATAATAGGTTCCAGCACCATATGTGGAATACAAATATTGATCATTCCTGAACTATCACCCACCGTCACATTCAGAGATACAATGACAACCGTTTCGTTTGGCGAAACCATTTGAATAAACTGTGGATTCACTTCAAATTCCTCTAAAGTTAAATCTATTTCAACTAAGGATTCCCATGCCTCCTCTAATGTCTCAAAAGCTCGCTCGAAGAACCGGGACATAATGCGACTTTCTATTTCTGTCAAATTTTCTACTTTATTTATCCCTTGTCCCTTACCACCTAATGTCCTGTCTAAGACAGCATAAGCAATATTCGGGTTAACTTCATACATAATTCTGCCTTCCAAAGGATCAACTGAGAAAATATTCAAAATAGTACGCTGAGGCATCGAACGAATAAATTCCTCATATGGAACTTGGTCAACTGATGCGACAGTAATATCGGCATAAGTTCTCAATTGACCTGCGAAGAAAGACGTCAATAACCTTGCGAAATTCTCATGAACCCTAGTCAGACCACGGATTTGGTCTTTTGAAAATCTTAAGGCTCTCTTAAAGTCGTAATCTCTTATTTTCTTTTCTTCTTTTTCTTGTTCTTTTAACTCATCGGCATCCATCTCACCACTGGAAATAGCCGAAAGTAAAGCGTCTATTTCACCTTGGGATAATACATCTTCTGACATCTTTTCACCTCCGCTATGGAGCTGTGCTCATCGTTACTGAACAGTTTTTTCAGTAATATACACGTCCGTTACCAACCCTTCAGTTAGTCGATCATTAAGTGTGGCTTGCACTTGCTCTTTGACATATTCAAGATTATTTCTAAAGTCTTCTTCTTCTAATACGGTCAGCTCTTGAATAACTGCATCGTTTAAAACAAAGAACTCACCTTCTTGTAGTTGATTAGTAGCAGATTTACCATCAGTGACAATACGGAATTGAATTCTAACAAAATTCCCATCTGATAGGTCTGTGGTTATTTCATCCGTTACAAAAGAGTGTTTTGCCATATCTTGAATACTTCGCTCACCATCATCAGAGCCATTAAAATCTACGTAAAGTAAGAGAATGATAGCGGTAACCCCAATAATTGTTAATGTGATTAGTGAAGTGAGCATAATCTTAACTGGTTTCGTCATTTTCATCAACTGCCTTTGACTGTAAATCTATTAATCCAACTTGTTGATAGTACTCTGTTGAAAGTCTGATAACGTCATTAATTGATTCTTTAACAAAATACTTTTTGCCATTTGATAAGGTAATTGTCGTATCTGGTAGAGTTTGAACCTTCTCTATGTAAAGCGCATTAATAACAAATTCCTCACCATTTAATCTTGTAACTGTAATCATAAAGGTTGGGGCTAAGCATCGTTAGCCCCTAATCCCCCTATCGTTTTAGGTTAACTAACTCTTGAAGAATTTCATCTGATGTCGTAATCACACGTGTATTAGCTTGGAAACCACGTTGTGAAGTGATCATTTCTGTAAACTCTTCAGCTAAGTCAACGTTTGACATCTCTAACGCACCAGCAAATACGTTACCTGTACCACCTTCACCAGGGGCGAATAAATAACCAACGTCTCCATCAGGATCACCATCTTCATCTAATCCCATTAATCCAGCATTATTTGTAAGGTTAAAGTTATTTCCTCCAGCTTTTTCAAGACCTTCTGGATTAGAAAAGTTAGCTAACATAATCTGACCGGCTATACGTGATTGCCCTTCTTCATCAACAAAATTAACTGTTCCATCTCCACCAACACTAAAACTCTGAGCACCTTCTGGTATTCTAATTCGACCAGTATCATCAGTTAGGTCTTCATCATTCACAGCATTTTCATTTTCAGCATAATTACCTACTAGATACTCTCCATCATCATTAACAATATATCCGTCGTCATCTAAATAAAAGTTACCGGCGCGAGTATAGCTAACATTATCTTCTTCAAGAGAAATGAAGTTAAGAACTGATGATTGCTCATCATCATTTAGGTCATCAAAATCATCATCATGCAAATCATTAGCAACTTCGTCTAGGTTTTCAGCTGACCAACTTCTCTCTGCAACAACAAACATTCCATCACCTTCTATGGCTAAATCAAGTGGACGGTTCGTCGTTTGACGGTTACCTTGCGTATGAATGTTATCAATACTTCCTGTTGATGAACCCAAACCAACTTGCATTGGATTACGTCCACCAAGCTGTCCATCCCCTACAGGACCTGTTGCCCCTTGAGTAGTTTGACTCATTAAATCTGAAAACGTTTGACGCCCTTTTTTAAAACCAAATGTATTAACATTAGAGATATTATTTGATACAACATCTAACTTGTTTTGGAACCCACTCATACCGGAAATTCCTGTGTACATTGAACGTAACATAAGAAAAATCAGCCCTTTCATTCATTTTAAGTATTTAGATTACTGCTTCTGTCGGTCAGCAGCATTTAGGCCTCCATACGGTCCAGCCTTTCATTTAGCTATCTTGCATTAGAATCGTTCCATTAATATTAGTTAACAATTGATTCGTAGCTTCCTGACGATCAAGTGCTGTAATAATGGTATTGTTTTTAGTGCTAGCTACTAAAACAGCATCATTCAAAACAATTGCTGAATCAGTCACGCCTTTTTGCTTCGCTTCATTCATCTTTTCTTGAATCTTAGTCCAATCCTGTTCACTAATTTGAATATTTCGTTCATCTAATCGCTTTTGTGCATGTTTACTAACCTTTAGTTCATCAGTAGCCTCTTGTAAAAACGATTGGAATGATTTTTTAGGTGCCTCGGTTTTATTAGTCAACTTCGGTTGTAATGGAAGTGGCTGTTGATGCTGTAGGTGATTAATTTTATGATTCATTACCATTCACCTCTTCCTCGTTACTGACATCAACTGCTCCTATTTGCATAATCTGTGAGGCATCAATTTCCTCACCATTCTCAAGGGATACGACAATTTCTTCTCCTTCTTTGCGAACGGATTTGACAATTCCATTCTCTTCTCCCACTAACTCACCGGAATCATCATATTCTCCATATGAGACAGCTTGTCCAATTAAATTGGAATATTGTAAAAAGTTAGAGTAACTTTGCTGTTCCATAAATCCTTCAATGTTACTAGACATATTGGTGATTTGCTCAAGTTGAGAAAATGTGGCCATTTGGGCAACGAAATCCTTATCATCCATTGGGTCTAGAGGATCTTGGTTAGTTAACTGAGTCATTAAAATTTGTAAAAATGCATCTTTATCTAAGTCATTTCCACCTTCTCGGACTTGATTATTATTTTGCAAATACAATGAATCATCAATTTTCATCTTTACACCTCCTCTTGGAAAAGATAGTCTTTAAAGCTGCTCAGCGACTCATCAGAAGCTTCGCCTTGCTGCTGTTGGTCTTGTTGTTGATGTTCATTCTCTCCAGACTGTTCTTCTTCTTGTTTGTCACTTGCATTTTGTTGCTTAGTAAAATCGGTATTAGATTGATCAACTTGTCTTTCGATGACAACTTGGCTTGGACTAAACATGTGCCTTAATTGATTTAAGTTATTTTCAAGCATTTCTTTAGCTGCATGACTCATAACGGAGATTTTTACCGCCATCTGCCCATCAATTTGTGTAAATTGTAGGGTCATGTTTCCAAGGTTAGCCGGTTTTAGTTGAATGGTTAATTGGTTGGTACCATTCGACCGACCAAATTGGCTAGATTGAATTATTTTCTGTAATTGTTCAATAATTTGCTGCTGGTTTGATGAACTCGTCTGTTGACCTCCACCTGTTCTGGAAAGGTGAATGGTGTATTGCTCTAGTTTGGACATAGTACCTAGCTGATCCATTGAGTCACCTGGACGAAAGTTCATTTGTAATTGATTGTCCGTTAAACCTTTCGAACTTGATGGTTGGCCAAGAATTTGACGTAAGGCATTTTTAATCATAGATACTTCTTGATCTGATTTTGTCGATAGCTGATTTAACTGGGGTTGCTGACTTGCTAGCTGCTGTGAAACTTTCTGTAATAATTGCTGCCACTTGCTATCAGTTTGCTGAAAACCATTGTTTTGCTGTTGGTTTAAGATCATTGCAATGATCCTTGATACCGTTTGTTCAGCCTTTGGTACTTGGTTAGCTAACTTGGCAAAATCAGAACTTTGACTACTGCCTAGGAATTGCGCCAGGTCTTTCGTCGCAGCTAAATCTACTTCTTCTGTTAATTCTCCTTGTTCCTCTAAGAAGTTTAATAGAAAATCACCAAGAGCCTCTAAGGTTTCCTCATCAGATATACTGGCTAACTCAAGCCCATCATAGCTCTCTGTTTCAAACAACTGGTGTAATGCCTCAATTAATTGACCAAGTTGTGAATCATCCATCTCTTCGGTTAGTTCAAAATCTGTTTCATTTTCTGCTTGTAAAAATTGTTCAACGATTTGCTCAATAAGCTGCATGAGTTCCTCACTAGACAAATCTTGATTTTCCGAGAGGGGCATTGAACTATCCTCAAATATACCAGCTAATACGGCTTGAAACATTCCACCCTCACTAGAGTCATTCCCTGTTTTAGTAGCTGTTTGAGTCAATTGATTTTGTGTCATCATTGGTAATAAAGCTGCCATCCCTTTCATCTTATCACCCCCTTTCAAAGCTTCTTATGTTATTCTGAATCCGAACGTCTCATTAATGAACTGGATAAGTTAGCTGCTAACTCTGAATCCATTGCTCCTAATATTTCACCCCGACGTTCATCACTCATTTCCTCAAGAATATCAAGAGCTAATGCTTGTTCCATTTCAGTGATGATGTCAGCAGCACGAGACGCATCCATTTCAGTAAAAGATCTCGCAAGTCGACTAGTTGACTCTTCTCGTGAAACCCTCGCTTCTTCTGCTTGTTCGAGTTCATTCTCAAGTGTTTGAATTTGGTCATTAAGCTCATCTATTTCTTGATCCTTGGAAGTCAATTGCGATTCCAGATTACTAATCGTCGTATCTTGATCTTGAATCGTTGCTTCATGGCTAGCTAAGTCCTCCATAAGTTGCTCCTCCTCTGGATCATCAATAAAAGTAGAAATAATTGGCGCTTTACTTCCATATTCCTGTGCAACTTGAAATAGATTCACTCCAGCTATTGTTGCAACCACCAATGTGATTGTAACTGCAAATACAACGGGAATGACAATGACATATAAGAACCATTGCAACCTATTCGTTTTTCTCTCTGCTTGTTTGACTTTATTTGCCATCTCATCACCTTTATTTCGTTCGAGAATATTGCTGAACTGATATTTCATCTAAGAATGCGGCCTCAGCCTGTTTTTCCATTAACCTTTGCTGCTCTGTCTTATTTTCGATGAGCTTCTCAAGCTTCTTAAGTTCTGTGTGAGCTTCTTGTAGTGCTTCTTGTTTGTTATACATATTGACCCTTGCTTGGTGTACTTTTTGTTGATGCTTGGATTCTTCTTTATAAAGAGAGTCGTAATACCTCTGATAATCATTTAAATTATGGACTTGAAGCCCACTAACTAACCTTGCATTTAAATTAGCCTCAGTCTTTTCTTTATTTTTTAGAAGATTATAGAGTTTGGTTGCTTCTTGTTCAAAAAAATCAACTGCCCGATTATACTGTGCCTGTACCTCTTCAAGTTCTTTTTCTCTTATTTGATAGAGCTTTTTTAACGTTGTTACTCCATTCATTAAGCATCACCATGATTTAAGAGATTGACTAATTGGTCATATGTTTGTTCAGCAGTTGCAAGTTCATCCATAGATTGTGCCAGGAATTTCATTATTTTAGGGTAATAATGAATAGCTTCATCGATTTTAGCTGAAGTTCCATTTTTGTAGGCGCCAATTTGAATCAGCTCTTTATTCTCTTCATAGGTTGCTAGAATTGATCTAAGACGATGACTAGCCTGTAAGTGTTCTTTTGAAACAATCTTTTGCATCAAACGACTAACCGATTTCATCACGTTGATTGCTGGGTATTGACCTTGTTCGGCTAATTGTCGGTCCATAACTAAATGACCATCTAAAAGTCCACGAACAGCATCAGCTACAGGCTCGTCCATATCATCCCCATCAACTAATACCGTATAAAAAGCAGTGATACTTCCTTGCCCTCCAGTACCCGTGCGTTCTAAAAGCTGAGGTAATAACGCAAATACGCTTGGTGTGTAGCCTTTAGTGGTTGGAGGTTCTCCACTTGCTAATCCTAATTCACGCTGCGCCATTGCAATCCGTGTTAAAGAATCCATCATCAAGTTGACGTGATAGCCTTTATCTCTAAAAAATTCACTAATTGCTGTAGCCGTATAAGCGCCTTTAATCCTTTGTAGAGCAGGTTGATCAGATGTTGCTACAACGACGATCGATTTTTTTAGACCTTCTGAACCAAGCTCATGTTCGATAAACTCTCGGACCTCTCGACCTCTCTCACCTAGGAGTGCAAACACATTAATACCCGCATCACTATTACGTGCTAACATTCCTAACAATGTACTTTTACCAACACCACTACCTGCGAAGATCCCAACTCTTTGTCCTCTCCCGACAGTAATACAGCTATCAATCGCTTTGACGCCTGTTGATACTTGCTCAGTAATAGGTGGGCGATTTAACGGATTTGGTGGTTCTCTAACCGTATCGTAATTACTCAGACCTTTGGGTAAAGGCGTTCCATCTAATGGCTCACCTAATCCATTAAGCACTTGCCCAATTAACTGCTCACCCACACTAATCGTAAGTGATTGGTTCGAAGACTCGACCAAGCTGTTCGGACCTATTTTTTGAGTTTGCTCATATGGCATTAATAAAACATGCTCATTCTGGAAGCCAACGACCTCTGCTTGAACTGGTGTGTGTTCACGATCACCTGGATATATGTAACATACATCACCAATTTTAACTTCGGGGCCATTGGACTCAATAAGTAAACCAACATTCCGATAAACCCGACCATAACGTTTGATTAAGTTTGCTTGATCAATGACATCTAAAAGCTGTTCAAGATTCACCTAGTCATTCTCCTCTACTAGTGAAATCAAATCATTTTGTAACTGATTTAGTTGGGTATCAATACTGGTATCGATTCGACCATAGGGGGATTCAATAATACAATCATTAATTGATAGATGGTCCTTAGGATAAACCGATAACTCAGCTTGTTCATTAAGTAGCTGCTCAATTTTATTGCGATGTTCATTAACTATTGAGTATTGGCTTGGATGAATATAGATACTTAACTTCGGCTGCTCAGCAACTTCTTCGATAGCTTTTTTAATTAGGTCAACAAAAAGTTCAGGTTGCTCTGAGAAGCGTTGATGAATGATCTTATCGGTAGCCTTTAGGGCAATTTGCAAAATATCTTCATCAGCCGAGGCTATTTTCCTTTGGTAATCCTCATTAGTTTGCATCACGATACTCTCAGCCTCTTTTATGTGCTGTTGATATTCCAATTTGGCTTCAGCTTCCCCTTTTTGAAATCCTTGAGCGTATCCTTCTTCTGCTGCTTTTTGAAGGGCTTCCTTCTTCTCTTCTTCAAACCACTCACGCTCTTGTTCAATTTGCGCTTTGGCGTCTTTAAGCATTTGTTCAGCTTCTTGTTGTGCTGTTTCTTTAGTCTTTTCAGCTTGTTTAAAAGTCTCTTCTGCCTCGATTAACTTCTGTTCCAACTCAGATTCCTGCGAGTTAACACTTTCTTCTTGCTCTCGTTCCATTGACAATCCAATTGGTTGAACTTTAATCTTTTTACTACTATGTTGCGTATAACTATTAGTTAAACGGTAAAGGTTAGACAATGATATCATCACCTCCACCACGAGCGATGACGATTTCACCAATATCTTCTAAGCGACGAATCGTCCCCACAATCCTGGTTTGAGCTTCTTCAACATCCTTGAGTCTAACAGGACCCATAAATTCGATTTCTTCTCTCATTGTTTCTGCCATTCGTTGCGACATGTTGTTATATAATACTTCTTTTACTTCATCACTAGCCACTTTGATCGCTAACAACAAGTCTTCATTTTCCGTTTCACGAATAATACGTTGGATTGCGCGATTATCAAGAGTAACAATGTCCTCAAATACAAACATGCGCTTCTTAATTTCTTCAGCTAATTCAGGGTCTTGAATCTCTAGATCATCTAATATAGTTCTCTCAGTTGAGCGATCAACATTATTTAAAATATTGACGATCGATTCAATACCACCTGTTTCGGTATAATCCTCAGTTACAGTTGCAGAAAGTTTCTTCTCTAAAAGGTGTTCGACTTCATTAACGATTTCTGGTGAAGTTGAGTCCATAACTGCAATTCTTCTAGCAATATCAGATTGGTATTCCTCAGGTAACCCAGATAGAATCTGAGATGCTTGTTCTGATTCTAGATATGATAAGACTAATGCAATTGTTTGTGGATGTTCATTTTGAATAAAGTTGTAGATCTGATTAGCATCAGCTTTTCTAGCAAAATCAAATGGCCTTACTTGTAGACTGGTTGTAAGACGGTCGATAATTTTACTTGCTTGACCTTCACCTAACGCTTTTTCTAAGACGGTCTTGGCGTAATTAATACCACCTTGAGAGATATAATCTTGTGCTAGAGCGATTTGGTGAAACTCATCCATTATTTCTTCTTTTTGAGACGAATCAACTTTTTTCACGGATGAAATCTCTAAAGTTAATTCCTCGATCTCTTCTTCTGTTAAATGTTTATATACCTCTGCTGACACGTCCGGTCCTAATGAAATTAGGAGTGCTGCAGCTTTTTGTTTACCACTTAATTCCTTCTTTTGTGCAGACATTTTCCGAGCCCTCCTTTAATCATCAGCAATCCACGATCGGAGTAATTTCGCAAATTCTTCAGGTTTCTCTTTGGCCATTTGCTCTAGTTGTTTTCTTCTTATGACGGATTCTGATTCTACCTCTTCCATGGAATAATCTTGCTCTGTTTCTTCAACTGTTTCTACTAGGTCTGTAGGTGCATCTTCTTGTTTTCGTTTGAATACCATAATTAATAGAATTATAATAACTAATAACATAATCCCACCGACAACATATAACCATGTTGGAATCGCTGGCGTTGTTGGACTTTGGAAATCAGGTGCACCAGAAAACTCTTGAAAGACTATAGATACTTTATCCATGGGTTCAACCGTTTCTACTTCTGAAGAGACAGATGTTTGTATAATCGATCCTAAGATGGACTGAATATCCTCTTCTACAGCCACTTGTTCCGCTTCAGTTAGCTGGACGATTTCATTTCCTTCCTCTACCGTGTTATCAACTGCGACTTGTATACCTAAATCTCTTATTTCATAAGGGCTTTCTACAATTTCACGTTGGATTCGGTTGAATTCATTGTTAATCGTTTCACGTACCATTTCATAATCGGTCACTTCTTCACCGTCTTCAATGACACCAACTAAATTGTCGATATCGGCTTCTCCATCAACTAGTTCAGATCCGTCATAACCTGTGTAAGTCTCAGTTACTCGATCAACACTAACTGGTAGACCTTCCATATTGTCTAGGTCAGTAGGTTCTACTAGCTCTTCAATTCTATTTTCTTGAGTGAAATCAATGTCAGTTGTTACAGAAACAACCACTTTATCCTGACCCATCATCGTGCCTAGCATCTGCTGAACTCTTCTTTGAATATCACGTTCAACATCTTTACGAATTTGCTGGTGCTCAGCATATGTATGATTGGCACCGTTATTTGTGTTTTCTAGGTCGTAATATTCAAAATGCTGATTCATAATCACGATGTTTTCCTCTGGTAAGTTAGGTACAGCTTTAGAAACTAAGTGGTACAAACCTTTCACCTGTGCTTGATCAAAGTCATAGCCATAATCTGTATTAACAACAATAGATGCTGATGAATCATTCATTTCATCACCAACAAAGATCGTATCTCTTGCTTGGTTAATAAGGACATTAGCCTCTGAGATTCCTTGAATATTACTTATGAGGTTGGATAACTCTGTTTGAAGAGCATCTAATTCAATAATTTGCCTTTCTTCATCAGTCATTCCCCAAGAAACATTTTCACTAAAAAACGTATAATCAATATTTCCACTATTAGGAATTCCTTGAGCTGCAAAATCAACAAGAAGTTCATCAGATTGGGCTTCAGGAACTAGTATCGTACTACCACCCTGCTCAATTTCATACGACACGCCTCGGTCTTCTAATTCTTGTCTTAACTCACCAGCTTCTTCTAATGATAAATTACTATATAAAGGCACCATCTTTGTTGAAGAAGCAATAACGGTTATAGTGACAATCAGCGCTATTAACCCCAAAGCCCCTCCAACAATTAATGAGCGTTGGGGGTTAGTTCTTGACTGCCAAAACTCAGTTATTCGATTACGGTATTGTTGTATAGTTTCATTCATTGTGCTCCCCCGACTTCTAAATCTATTACGCTATCTGTTTTTCCATCTCACATTTTGTAACCTTAGATTTAATTTGGTTAATAGGTTTTAATATTAGATTTGCATGCGCATGACTTCACGATAAGCTTCTATAGCTTTATTCTGTATCTCTGTTGCTGTTTGAAGCGTGACACCAGCCTTTTCGGCAGTAATCATTACATCATGTAAGTCTTTAGCTTCGCCATTGATCAACTGTTCAGTTTTCACATTAGATTCGTGTTGTGTTTTATTCACTTCATTGATCGCATTTTTTAATGTGTTAGCAAAACTTTGATGTGCCTCATTCGGCGTAACTTGTTGTGCACGATTATTATTAGTAGGTTGATTAAGCGCCTGAGTAAATAACTGATTGTTAATTGCGTTCATCTTTCACACCTCTATTTCCCAATCTCTAAAGATTTCATTAACATACCCTTTGAAGCATTCAATGCAGTTACATTTGCCTCATAAGCTCTTGTTGTCGACATTAAATCAAGCATCTCTTTTAATGGATCGACATTTGGCATTTCAACATAACCTTCTTCATTTGCATCTGGATGACTTGGGTTGTAGACTTGCTCAAAAGGGGATTGGTCTTCAACAACTGATTGAATCCGGACACCATTTCCAGGGGTATTCGTCTGTTTCATCGATTTTTGCAGAAAGGAATTAAAACTAGAATCCTTAGGCTCTTGAGATACTAATTTACGACGATAAGGCTCCCATTCACCATCTTCATTTAGCTCAGCACGAGTAGTATCAGCATTCGCAATGTTAGAAGATACGACATCCATTTTAAAGCGATTAGCCGTTAACGCACTACCACTCGTATTCATACCATGAAAAATGCTCATGCTTATCTACCTCCAGTTACCGTTTTAATAGAATTAAACTTACCGTTAATTCGTTCGGTTAATGCTTCAGAATAGAGTTGATTCTGAGCTAATTCATTCATTTCTTTATCTAAGTCGACACTGTTTCCGTTATTGTTGTATGTAACATCATTTCTAGCCTTGACAGAGATAGAGCTTTCACCATTTGAAAATGGGATATGCTGTGGTCTTGTCCTCTTAGCCTCCAAACGATCAGATGCCTCATTAAAATGGTCTTTAAAAGTTGCAGTCTTTGCTTTATAGTTTGGTGTATCAACATTAGCGATATTATCTGCGATCGTTTTGTTTTTAACTGAGGCGTAATCCAATCCACGATGTAAATTTTGAAATGTGTTATCAAATAATTTCACTCGACCCCCACCTTTCTTCGACAACTTTCGAATGGTATCATAATCAGAACTTTACAGTATTTTGTCTATATTATTGCATATTTTCTCGAATAATGACACATTTGTTATAAACATTTTAATAGATTTGTCGATATATAATTAAAAAGGTACTTTTTAACTAATTAATTATGTCTACTTAACAGTAAACAATTGTATAAGGTGTTAATAATCTTAAGAAATATTCATAAACCACAAAAAAGGGCTGTACCCAATTAGTCAGTTTTTCATGACTAATGGGACAGCCCTTGTTACTTTATTATAAAGGATTATGAAATATTAAGCTTATCTAATTCAACAAGGAATTTATCATTTAATACTTTAATATACGTACCTTTCATTCCAAGTGACCTAGATTCAATAACTCCAGCACTTTCTAGTTTTCTAAGTGCATTGACAATAACAGATCGCGTAATACCTACACGGTCAGCTACCTTACTAGCAACTAATAAACCTTCATTACTATCTAATTCATTAAATATATGCTCGATCGCTTCCAATTCACTATATGATAATGAATTGATCGCCATTTGAACAACTGCTTTGCTTCTTGCTTCCTCTTCAATTTGTTCCGTTTTTTGATGTAGAATTTCCATGCCAACAACCGTTGCGCCATATTCAGCGAGTAGCAGGTCATCATTATCAAATGAGTCTTCAATACGACTTAGAATTAATGTCCCCAAACGCTCACCACCTCCGATAATTGGTGTGATTGTTGTTAAACCATTTTTAAATAAATCTTTGTTTTCAACAGGGAAAGCAGTATAACTACTATTAATGTCAATATTAGCAGTAGTCTCAGTAATACCAAATAAATTATTTGTATATTCTTCTGGGAATTGGCGTTCTTCTAGCATTGTCTTCATGCGATCATTTTCGATCTCCTGTTTAATGGCGTAGCCAAGTAACTTACCCTTACGACTAAGAACAAAAATGTTTGCACCAATCACATCACGAAGTGTACCTGACATATCGTTAAAGTTGACTGCTTTTCCTTGTGTTTTTTGTAACATTGCGTTAATAACTCTTGTTTTTTCTAATAAATTCATGGTAAATCCTCCTAATCATTTTATAAAATAAACTCAGATAAATCTTTATTTTTAACGATCGTGGATAGTTTTTCATCAACATAAGGTCTTGTTATCTCGATCGTTTCCATCGTAATATCTGGAGCTTCAAAGGATAGATCCTCTAAAAGCTTTTCCATAATCGTGTGTAGCCTTCTGGCACCGATATTGTCGGTCTCTTGATTGACCTCAAATGCAATTTCAGCAATCCGGTTAATTGCCTCATCTGTAAAATTCAGCCCAATCCCTTCTGTTTCAAGCAAGGCTGTATATTGCTTTAAGATAGCGTTTGATGGTTCAGTCAAAATATTAACAAAGTCCTCAATCATTAACTTGTTAAGTTCAACCCTAATTGGGAATCTTCCTTGTAATTCTGGGATGAGGTCTGATGGTTTAGCCATGTGAAATGCCCCAGCTGCAATAAATAACATATAATCGGTTTTAACAGATCCGTATTTAGTCACCACTGTTGAACCTTCAACAATTGGTAAGATATCTCGCTGTACTCCTTCACGAGATACATTCGCTTGCTTTTCTTCCTTCCCACAAACTTTATCAATCTCATCAATAAAAATAATACCTGATTGTTCAGCTTGTTCTATTGCAAGCTGGTGAACCTCATCCATATCAATCATTTTTTCAGCTTCACTTTGTGTTAAAACTTCACGAGCTTCTTTTATAGGTAATCGGCGTTTTTTCGTTTTCTTTGGCATAAACTGACTAAAAGCATCCTGCATGTTCATCCCCATTTGTTCCATACCCGAACCTTGTAGCATGTCAAACATTGAAGATTGTTGTTCTTCAACTTCTATGGTCACTTTCCGGTCTTCTAAGAGCCCTTTATCTAACTGTTCCTTGATTTCTCGACGCTTTTCTGCACGGTCAGTTTCTTCATGATCTTGTGTTTGATTGTTCGCTTCATCAGGTTGGTTAAACAACATTTCTAATGGGTTTTTCATTTGTGGATTGGTTTTTTTCTTACCTGGAACGAGTAACTCTACGATTCGATTATCGGCAGCTCGGCGTGCTTCTTTTTGTACTTCTACCATTTTATCCTCACGAACCATGCGTACACTCGTATCCACCAAATCACGAACCATTGATTCGACATCGCGCCCGACATACCCTACTTCAGTGAACTTTGTTGCCTCCACTTTAGTAAAGGGGGCACCAACTAGTTTTGCTAACCTTCTAGCCAACTCAGTTTTACCTACACCTGTCGGACCCATCATTAAAATATTTTTAGGAACAATTTCATCACGTAAGCTTTCAGGTATTTGCATCCTTCTATAACGATTACGTAAAGCAATAGCAAGTGCACGTTTAGCATCTGACTGTCCGATAATATATTGATCTAACTGTTCAACAATTTGTTTGGGTGTAGCTTTTATACTCATTGACGATCTCCTTTATCACTCAATGTTTCTAATACAATTTCATTATTTGTGTAAACACAGACTTCACCAGCTATCTCTAGTGCTGCCTTTGCAATGCTTTTTGCAGTTTGATCATCACTATACCTTTTTAATGCTCTACCCGCACTTAAAGCATAGTGCCCACCAGAACCGATTGCGAGTATATCATCATCTGGTTCAATCACCTCTCCAGTACCGGAGACTAAGAGCATCTTGTCTTTATTCATCACAATTAACATGGCTTCAAGTCGACGTAACACTTTATCACTACGCCATTCTTTAGCCAATTCAACAGCTGAACGGCTTAAATTACCATTATATTTTTCCAAATTGGCTTCAAACTTTTCAAATAACGTGAATGCATCTGCTACAGAACCAGCAAAACCCGCAATTACCTGGTTATTAAATAGTTTTCGTACTTTTTTAGCTTTATGCTTCATAACGACAGCATTGCCAAAAGTAACTTGCCCATCACCAGTCATAGCAGCTTCACCATTATGTCTAACGGCAAATATCGTCGTTGCATGAAACGATTGTTCCATATTAACACCTCTTCCACTTAAAGTTTTCTAAGCTCTTGGATGTGCGTTCTTGTATACATTTTGTAAATAATCTTTTGTTACGTGTGTATAAATTTGCGTTGATGATAAATTTTCATGACCGAGCAATTCTTGTACAGAGCGTAAATCAGCCCCCTCATTCAGCAAATGAGTCGCAAACGTATGTCGCAATTTATGAGGATGAATGGAAGAAGTTAATGCAGCTCTTTTCATCATGTCATTTAAAATATATCTAACTCCTTCGTCAGTTAGAGGCCCACCACGATGATTCACAAATAATTGCTCTTGTACTTCATCCACTTTTTCAATCAATGTAAGCCTTCCATCATCGATATATCGTTTTAAAGCTTGTTGAGCATATAACCCAAATGGGACATAGCGCTGTTTATTACCTTTACCGTGTACAAGTACAATCCCAAGATTAAAATCAAGGTGTTCTAATTTAATCTGTGTTAATTCACTCACTCGTACACCAGTAGCATATAGTAGTTCAATTAATGCTTGATTACGCTGGCCTAATGATGTCGTTAAATCCTCAACTTGAAAAAGCTTCTGTAATTCTTCCTCGTAAAAGAACTGGGGTATGTATTGATCTTTTTTTGGCATTGACACGTAATGAAATGGATTTTGATCAACTATACCTTCTCTCTCTAAATACAAATAAAAATTTCTTAAGCTTGATAATTTTCTTGATACAGAGACCCGTGATAACCCTTGATCGTATAATTCAGTTAAAAACAATCTTATATCAGAGTGACGCACATCATGAAAAGCCGAGATAACTTCTTTTTGTAGGAAAGTTATAAACTGTTCAACATCTAGAATATAATGTTGAATGGTGTGTTGGGAGGCATTCTTTTCAACAGTAAGAAAGCGCTTGAACTGTTCAACAATTGATTTCAATTCCATATTCACCCTCCCTAAATAAGCAAATTAAATTTTATCAAACTTTTCCGAATAATTCAACAATTATCACATAGTTGTCACCCTTATATTTTTTGTTTAAAATTAATGACATACATAATCCTCAATTCCTTATGTAACAACTTACTAACCAATCGTAAATTCTATATGAATAAAAATTGTGTGTCAATTTTAACAACTCGGCTACTATCATGTTTCACAAAATGTATACAAAATATTCAAAACTCATATAAAAATTTGCTAAAAAATGAAAAAAAAGACGAGTTATTCAAAACTCGTCTTTTTCTATTCTTATTATTGTTGGACATTCTCCGAATAATCGCATTCCGTACATTTAACTTGAACACCTTTTTTCTGTTTCTTCTCAACTAAAAGAGAGGAACATTTAGGACATGGGCGTTCTATTGGTTTATCCCATGAAATGAATTCACATTCTGGGTATTGATCACATCCATAGAAAGTTCTTCGCTTTTTACTTTTACGCTCAACGACATTACCTTCTTTACATCTCGGACATTTTACACCGATTTCTTTTAAGATTGGTTTGGTATTACGACAGTCTGGGAAATTGGAGCATGCTAGAAACTTACCATATCTCCCCATTTTATAAACCATCTCATGTCCACACTTCTCGCAATCTTCACCAGCCGGTTCATCACGGACTTCAATTTTTTCAATTTCTTCTTCCGCTCGATCTAAGCGCTTTTGGAAATCTTGGTAAAACGTATGAATGATTTGACGCCAGTCTTTTTTTCCTTCTTCTACAGCATCTAAATTATTTTCCATATCAACCGTGAACTGTACGTTAACTATCTCTGGAAAGTATTCCTCCAATAACTCCGTCACAAGCCCACCTAATTCAGTTGGGACAAACCGGCGATTATCAAGAGCTACATATCCTCTTCTTTGGATCGTATCAAGTGTCGGAGCATAAGTAGATGGTCGACCAATCCCTTTTTCTTCAAGTGTTCTAACCAGTCTTGCTTCGGTGTATCTCGGAGGTGGCTGTGTAAAGTGTTGGTTAGGGGTGATCTCTTGGGATTTAACCTGTTGCCCTTCCTCTAATGGCGGCAGGACTTTTTGTTCATCTTTTTTCTGATCATCGCTACCTTCTACATATAACTCCATAAATCCTTTGAATTTAATTTGTGATCCTGTTGCTCTAAATTCAACTCCCTGATTAGTTAAATGAGCAGTTACGGTATCCATAACAGCTGGTGCCATTTGACTTGCTATAAACCGGTCCCAAATTAGCTTATACAGTTTATATTGATCATTTGATAATTTAGGCTTAATCGTTTTAGGATCCTTATGAGCAACTGTCGGCCTAATAGCTTCGTGCGCATCTTGTGAGCGGTTATCTTTTTTAGCCTTTGTTTGTTTACCAAGAAACTCCTTACCAAACTTCGCTTCGATTAATTCCGCTGCATCACCTTTGGCCGTATCCGAAATTCTGGTTGAATCTGTTCTCATATAAGTAATTAAACCAGTTGTTCCATCTTTACCACCTAAATCAATACCTTCATACAATTGTTGAGCAATCATCATCGTTTTCTTCGCTCTAAAATTGAGCTTTCGGAAAGCTTCTTGTTGTAACGAAGATGTCGTAAATGGTTGTGCTGGGTTTCTTTTTCGTTCACGCTTGTTAACTTTCACAACTTGAAACTCATCACCATCAAGACGTTCTAACACTGAATTAACATCATTTTCATTTTTTAATTCAACTTTCTCACCATCAATTCCATAAAACTTCGCTTCAAACTTTTTACGCTTATGAGTAAACTCACTGGTTATGGACCAATATTCCTCTGGTACAAAGTTTTTAATTTCATTCTCACGGTCTATAATCAGTTTAACCGCAACGGATTGAACACGTCCGGCACTTAAGCCTTTTTTGACTTTCTTCCATAATAATGGACTGATATTATAACCGACTAAACGATCTAAAACTCGTCTAGCCTGTTGAGAATTGACAAGACTCATATCTATTGAGCGTGGCTCTTTAAATGAATCCTTAACGGCATCTTTAGTAATTTCGTTGAAGACCACTCGACAGTTTGCATCTTCATCAATACCTAAACTATGAGCTAAGTGCCAAGCAATCGCCTCCCCTTCTCTATCGGGGTCGGCTGCTAGAAAGATTTTTTTCGCTTTTTTGGCAGACTTTTTCAAATCATTAAGAACAGGCCCTTTACCACGAATCGTGATATAACGGGGTTCGAAGTTATTATCAACGTCTACTCCCATTTGACTTTTGGGTAAATCAATTACATGTCCCATAGATGCTTTAACTTTATATTTTTTCCCTAAGTAGCGTTCGATTGTTTTGGCTTTTGCTGGTGATTCAACTATAACTAAGTAATCAGACATTAACCTATTCCTCCTACGAGGTATTTTCTTTTTTATTGGATATTTGTGTAAATTTACTTGAACAATTAATCTCATTCATTATTAAATAATTCTATATCATTTGTCAAACACATATGAAAAAAAACTGTTCGACAATTTATTAATTAACACTACCATTTATTGTTTATAGTTGCAAAATTTTTTGCAACCAATTATTTAGTTCATCATTACTGGTGATTGGGATTGCTCCTTCTCTAAGTAATTTATGACATCCTTTGGACTGCTCTAGAAATATAGAATCAGGAACGACGAATATATCTTTTCCTTGCTCGAGGGCTTGATCTGCTGTAATAAGTGTTCCACTTCTCTCTGCTGCTTCAATAATTAAAATAGCAGATGATAAACCACTTATTAAACGATTCCGTTCAGGGAAATGCCATTTTTGGGGTTTGATATGAGGTGGGTATTCCGTTATGACCAGACCTAACTGACTAATTTCCTGAAGTAACCCCTTGTGCATGGATGGATAGATATGATCAAATCCAAACCCTAGTATTGCAATCGTATTTGCGTTTTGTGATAAAGCAAAACGATGGCTCATTCCATCTATTCCTTGGGCCAATCCACTAGTAATAGTAATTTGATTTTCGACTACTGCTGACAGCAATTCTTCTATTTTTTGTTGGGCATATAAAGAAGGGTTTCTTGTTCCAATCACACTTAACATAGGGGTGTTTAACAGAGACAGATTTCCTTGGTAATACAGGACTAAAGGGGGATCTGGGATATGTCTAAAGGCATCGGGATAATTTTCATCAAACCAAGTTAAAACATTAAATTTCTGAAATTGATTCCAGGCGAGTAACTTATGATTATCATTATGGAGATGATTGTAAAGCTGTTGAGCTGAAGATTTTGTGAGGTGAAAATTTTTATGTAAATCTTCCGGAGATGAACTTAAAACTTGATTTAAGGTTGGATCACTGTCCATATATTGTAAGATTTTTCGCCGATTAAGGTCTTGAAAACGCAGTAAATAATAAAGTAAGAAGGCCTGTTTAACACTCAAATAAACCTCACTCCTTATGTTTTGATGGAAAGTATTTATAGGACCTCTATTCATGGTAAAAAAGTTGGGTTTAGAAACCTAAACCCAACTGCTTTAATAGAAATTAATGTGTTTTACATTTATCAACTAAACCTTTTTCTTCAAGAACACTAATCATAGTTTCACCCATAACTGATGGTGTTTCAGCTACTTTAATACCGCATTCATTCATTACACGGATTTTCTCATCAGCTGTACCTTTACCACCTGAGATGATCGCACCAGCGTGGCCCATGCGTTTTCCTGGAGGTGCAGTGGCTCCACCGATAAAGCCAACAACCGGCTTATCCATGTTAGCTTTAACCCATTCTGCTGCTTCTTCTTCAGCCGTACCACCGATTTCACCGATCATAATAACAGCTTCAGTTTCAGGGTCTTCATTAAACGCTTTAAGTACATCAATGAAGTCCGTACCATTAACAGGGTCCCCACCGATTCCTACAGCAGTAGATTGACCGAAGCCATTCTCTGAAAGTTGATGAACTGCTTCATAAGTTAAAGTACCGGAACGTGATACAACACCGATGTGTCCTTTCTTATGGATATAACCTGGCATAATACCGATTTTACACTCTTCAGGCGTAATAACACCAGGGCAGTTAGGACCTACTAAGCGAGTCTTTTTACCTTCCATATAACGCTTAACTTTAACCATGTCCATAACTGGAATATGTTCTGTAATACAAATGACTAAATCTAATTCAGCATCCACAGCTTCCATAATCGCATCAGCTGCAAATGGTGCCGGCACGTATACAACAGAAGCATTTGCCCCAGTTGTTTTCACAGCATCTTCAACTGTATTGAATACTGGAACACCTTCAACTTCTGTTCCACCTTTTTTAGGTGTTACACCACCGACGATTTGTGTACCGTATTCAAGCATTTGTTTTGTATGGAAAAGAGCTGTTCCGCCCGTAATACCTTGAACAATAACTTTTGTGTCTTTATTAATAAATACGCTCATTTTCGCCCGTCCTTTCTTATTTTACTAGAGATACGATTTTCTCTGCGCCATCAGCCATTGATTCTGCTGAAGTAATATTTAGGCCAGATTCATCTAAAATCTTCTTACCTAGTTCGACATTAGTACCCTCTAAGCGTACAACTAGTGGAATTTCAAGACCAACTTGCTTAGTTGCTTCGACAACACCTTCAGCAATAACGTCACACTTCATAATTCCACCGAAGATATTAACTAGGATACCTTTAACATTGGCATCGGACAAAATGATCTTAAATGCTTCAGTAACCTTTTCAGCAGTCGCACCGCCACCTACATCTAAGAAGTTAGCCGGTTCGCCGCCATAATGTTTAATGATATCCATAGTAGCCATTGCTAATCCTGCGCCATTAACCATACAACCAATGTTACCGTCTAATGAAATGTAGCTTAGATCATGTTTTGAAGCTTCGATTTCTTTTTCATCTTCTTCGTCTAAGTCACGGAAATCAACAATATCTTTATGACGGTACAATGCGTTGTCATCAAAGTTTAACTTCGCATCTAACGCTAATACTTCGCCATCACCTGTTGTTACTAGTGGGTTGATTTCTGCGATTGAACAATCTTTTTCAGTAAATACTTGGTATAAGCTCATCATGAACTTAACTGCTTTACCTAATAGTTCATCAGGAATATTTAAGTTGAAAGCTAACCTTCTAGCTTGGAAAGGAGTTAAACCTGTAACAGGGTCAATTACTTCTTTGAAGATTTTCTCAGGAGTTTCAGCTGCTACTTCTTCAATCTCAGTTCCACCCTCTTCAGAACCCATCATTACCACGCGAGATGTCGCGCGATCTAAAACAATTCCTAAGTAATATTCTTTTTGGATGTCGCAACCTTCTTCAATAAGAAGACGTTTAACTTCTTTACCTTCTGGGCCTGTTTGGTGAGTTACTAATGTCTTACCTAAGATTTCATTAGCGTATTCACGTACGTCATCTAAATTTTTAGCGATTTTTACACCGCCAGCTTTACCACGTCCACCAGCGTGGATTTGCGCTTTTACAACTGTTACACCTGAACCTAATTCTTGAGCGGCTTCAACTGCTTCATCAACAGAGAATGCTACTTTACTGTTAGGTACAGCAACATTGTAATTGCGGAAAATTTCTTTCGCTTGGTACTCATGAATGTTCATGTTACATCCTCCCATCAAAAAGTCACTGCAATAAATATATACTAAATATTTAAACCACACTTTGTATATTATACATGAAAATTGTCACAATCAAAAGAAATAGGTTAGGATTTTTCATACTTTTTATCTAGCTGATAAATGAAAGCAAAAACTTCTGCAACAGCTTGATATAAGTCCTCTGGGATGGTCTCATTAATATTAAGTTCACTCATTAGCTCGACTAATGCTTGATCCTCATATACCGGTATATCGTGCTCTCCTGCTGAGTTGATAATATCCTCTGCAATTAACCCTTTCCCCTTAGCAATAACTTTTGGAGCGTCATGATGGTCTTCATTATACTTTAACGCAATTGCCTCTTTCCTCTTGCCATCACTCATACCTTTAAATCCACTCCTTTATAGCCATGGTTAGACTGACCTCTATATGGTGTCTCTAATACTTCATAACTTTGTCTTAACGGTTTAACATCAAAATTTGTTAACTGATACTGATGACTAGCCAAATTAATAGCTAACATCTGTTTGAACTCTTCTGCTAATCCTTTTACTCGATTGGGTTGATCATGATAAATGGTTAAATCAATTTGACTATTTTTCACTTGCATATCTATAACTGTCTCTTCAATATTAGGTAAATTAAGATAGAACATAACACGACAATGCCGGGGATGAATCGAGCCATCTTCACGCTTGGAACCTTCAAAATCCATCCACAGATCTTCGTTTAACCCAAACATCTCTTTAGGTAAATGGGCACTGAATTGAACCCAGTCTCGATTTGCCTCTTGATAAGATAAATGCATGGCTTGTAAGATTTGAATTACAGATTGTAAGTTTTCTTGCATAGCTGTGCCAGACGTCTGAGCAGCCATGGTTGAAATTAGCGATTGAATAGACGGATAATCGGGCAACTGATTTCTTAAAACACTTAGCTCAAACTGTGTTAATTGAAAAAAAGCGCTTAATTGGTTCATAAACGAATTTAAGTTGGTCATTTGGGACTGAACCAATGCGTTCCAAAAATGTAAAGCCCTTTGTTCTTGGCCTACGACTTGACTTGTAAGAAGGTTATTTATTTCTTGATATAATTGTTGACCTTCTTGTGAAGTCAAAAATTGTTGAGCCATTTTCCAATTTTGATTCTGCATCATTTGTGTTAAATGTTGCATGTATGACTGCATGGTCGCGGGTAAAGAATTAGCTAATTGTTGATATGAAGGTAGTTGAGTTATATTGTGCATCAAATTCAACTGATTAGGTGCCATCCTACTAAGTGTTTCGTCTTTTAGCATACCAAGCTGCTGAACAAAAGATTGAAGCATACGTATTTGCCTACTTGAACCATTTAATTGCTGGTTAGCCAATTGGTTAATAACATCACTAATTTGTTTAGATGATACACTGATTGGCAGCTGCTCAGGCTTTATATTACTAGTAAGTTCACTATTAGTGGATAACTGAAATTGAACTTGATTAGTTTGAGCCCAATTTCTCCATAGATTGTCCCACTGGGAAAAATTCATTTGAGATGAAATTAACCCACCCTTTTGAAACAATTGAAAAGTTGTCTGGGACCCTCTTCCAAGCTCGTATAACACTTGATGTACAAACGTATTCAATAACTGTTGTTCGTTCATATTGTTACCAGTTAGAACATTTAAATGAGCTGAGAGTTGTATTTGTTGTGAGGTTAAGCTCTCACTTTGTGCTAACTGCCCTTGGATTTGTTGTATCGATTGACTAAAAGATATAGGTTGATTGACTCGTTGATTAATAGCCCAGTAAAGCTGTTCAGTTAATGGGAAATTACGAGTCAACATTTCTCTAAGGATCGGGTGAGAATTCTCATCAGACCCTAGAGATGCCAAATGAAGAATTTGAGCTAAATTTCTTTCACTGATAGGTAGTTGATCCTTTAATAGTGAAGCTATTAACCTTTGCTCTGCACGACTCGCTGTCAGTCCTGAAGACTTTAGTAAAATTCTAGCTGCTTCATCAGGGGTTTTAGCTGGTTCATCACTCACAATTCTTAACCTTATGTATGGGGTCGTTTGATTTACCTGCATTAAATAATTTTGATTAGCTTGCAAATTCGTAGTTAATTGAGCAACTACCTGCTGTCTACCAATATTAACCATTGCCTTGTTATCAGGAAAAAACTTGACAACTTTCCCCCGTACAACTTGTCCATCCCTTAATGAAAGTTGCGTTGAGTTGGATCCTTTCACACGAATTGATTGGAAAATTTTATTAACTTCTGTCATCCAAATCTACCACCTTTATATGGTATATAACGAGACGGGGTTAAATGATTTTCTATGATAAGGGGTTGGCCCATATTGTTGTAATGCTTCTAAATGTGGTTTGGTTCCATAACCCATATTCTGCCCAAACTGAAATGCTGGGTATTTTTTACTAAAATCTTTCATCATTCGGTCACGCGTTACCTTGGCAACAATACTAGCAGCAGCAATTGAAATGCTTTTTGCATCCCCTTTAATAATAGACTGCTGAGGTACTTTAAGATCTGGCAGCGTCATGGCATCTAATAGTAAAAAATCAGCCTCTAAATTCATATTCTCAATAGCTAGGCGCATAGCTCTCTTAGAAGCTTCATAAATGTTAATCTGATCAATGACACGGTTATCAACGATTCCTACACCTATTGAATAAGCTTGCTTTTGGATAATTTCAAAATACTCAGCTCGTTTTTCTTCTGTCAGTTTTTTGGAATCATTTATTCCTAGCAATGACTGATCATTTATATCCAATATAACTGAAGCAGCGACAACAGGGCCTGCTAAAGGACCTCTGCCAACTTCATCCACTCCAGCAATAGCCCGATAACCTTCTGCTTGTTGGTTATATTCATATTGTTTCATTTGTTCAAACTGGGATAATTGCAATTGTTTAGCTTCCAGCCGTTTATCGTATTGTTTGATAAGTTTTTGTACTCCAGCTCGGTCGTCTTGTCTAAGTTGTTTAATCCAGTCTTCTGAAACATCTGGTTGATTGATCTGTTCCTTAATTTGTGCTATTGTCCCCTGCCCTCTCACGGTTTTACTCCCCCATTTTATTGATCTTTCTCTCTGTTAAAATCCGTTGTTGTTTATATCGAGTTAGCGATAGGATGTTCAGTAACTTTTTTTAGGTGGTGCTTTTCAATGACGTTTTCGCTTCTCACGGTGGTGAAACGTCATTGAAAGTGCTGCTCTCTTACGTTTTTCGCTTCACACGGTGTCAAAACGTCATTGACAGTGCTTCTATCTTACGTTTTTCGCTTCACACGGTGTCAAAACGTCATTGACAGTGCTTCTATCTTACGTTTTATGCTTCACACGGTGTCAAAACGTCATTGAGTTTGCTTCTCTCTTACGTTTTGTGCTTCACATGATGGTAAAACGTCATTGACAGTGCTTCTATCTTACGTTTTTCGCTTCACACGGTGTCAAAACGTCATTGACAGTGCTTCTATCTTACGTTTTTCGCTTCTGACGGTGGTAAAACGTCATTGACAGTGCTTCTATCTTACGTTTTGTGCTTCACACGGTGTCAAAACGCCATTGACAGTGCTTCTATCTTACGTTTTTCGCTTCACACGGTGTCAAAACGTCATTGAAAGCCCAAGAACTCTCTGAGTGATGATGAACATCATCGATCAAATACCAATTATAACAACAATCCCCCTAAAAACAGTCACCAATTATTCCTCTATTCGGTCAAATGTTACCTGTCCCAAATCACCACTTCTTAAATCTTGAATAATGATATCCGCAACTTTATCGTAATCAACCATTCCACCTGAAACTAGACACCCACGCTTTTTGCCAATAGAATCAAACCATTCAACAATATCATCGGTATCTAGGTCTAATGAGTATCTTTCCGTTAAAGCATTCGGATCGTGTTCCTTTAAATAGCGTAAAATGAACACTGCAATATCGTCTAAATGCAGAATTTGGTCTTTAATCGTACCAATAGCAGCTAACTTATAACCAACCTCTTCGTCTTCAAATTTAGGCCATAAGATTCCTGGTGTATCTAAAAGTTCAAACTCACCTTGAACCTTGACCCACTGTTGTTGTTTAGTCACACCAGGTCGATCACCCGTTTCTGCACGTTTTTTATTAACTAATCGATTGATTAAAGTGGACTTCCCAACATTAGGAATACCAATAATCATCGCACGTAACGACCGGGGGTTAATTCCTTTTTCTACACGTCTTTCATTAATTCCTTCGCCTATTTTCTTAGCTTGTTGAACGATTTTCTTTATATCATTTTTGTTATTTACATTAACGGCTAAAGCGTGTAAGTTCTGAGAGTGAAAATAATCGACCCAAGCTTGAGTTAACTTTGGATCAGCTAAGTCACTTTTCATTAATAGAACTAGTTTTTGTTTATCACCTAGCACTTCTTGAAGCATTGGATTTTGGCTAGATAGTGGTGCTCTTGCATCCACTAATTCAACGACTAAGTCGACTAGTTTTAGTTTTTCTTCGACTTCACGTTTGGCCTTGGCCATATGTCCAGGAAACCATTGAATTGTCATCTTTCACTCACCTCTACCTTATATCTTAACGGTTATTTGATCTTAAAACAAAGAAAAAAAGAGCCTGACTTGAAAGCCAGGCTCTTTTCGTTTCATCTTGTTATTATCGTCTTTCTGGAATACGCGCTGCTTTACCACGTAGATCACGTAGGTAATAAAGCTTCGCACGACGTACTTTACCACGACGAGAAACTTCGATTTTGTCTACTCGTGGAGAATGTACCGGGAATGTACGCTCAACGCCAACACCGTAAGAAATCTTACGTACGGTAAACGTTTCGCTAATTCCACCACCACGTCGTTTGATCACAACACCTTCGAATACCTGGATACGTTCACGGTTACCCTCGACAACTTTAACGTGTACCTTTACAGAGTCACCCGCGCGAAATTCAGGTACATCAGTACGCAATTGGTCTTGTGCGACTTGATCTAGAATGTTTTGCATGTTCGTTCACTCCTTCCAAACTAATGCTCTTACTTAACCTCTTAAGTAGCGGAACATCGTTATCAAGCTTAAGTGAACACTTAAGCACTAGCTTAATATATCATAAAGGTTATTCAGATGCAATATCTATCTCTTTTTAATATCTTTTAATATTTTTCGATCTTCTTCACTTAACTGATCCTCATCAATAAGATCTGGTCTTCTTTCAAAAGTTCGTTTAAGTGATTGATAACGGCGCCATTCTTCAATTTTTTGGTGGTTTCCAGACATTAAGACATCTGGTACTTTATGTCCTCTAAAGTCACTAGGACGTGTATAATGTGGATGCTCCAATAGATTTATCGAAAAAGAATCTTTGACAGCAGAATCTTCATTACCAAGTACTCCTGGTAACAAACGAACCACACTATCAGCAATAACCATGGCTCCCAATTCTCCTCCTGTTAACACATAGTCACCAATCGAAATTTCATCGGTTGCTAATTCAGTACGGACTCTCTCATCGAACCCTTCATAATGCCCACAGACTAATACTAAATGTTCTTCTTCTGCTAACTCCTCAGCTTTTTGTTGAGTGTAGCGTTCTCCTTGTGGACACAATAGAACAACCCGTGGCTCAGTTTGATTCTGCTTTTTTAAATCTTCAACCGCATCAAATAAGGGCTGTGGTGTTAATACCATTCCAGCACCACCCCCGTATGGATAATCATCGACTTTACGATGCTTGTTTTCCGTATAATCACGAAAATCAACCAATTGATAATCGTAAGCTCCTTTTTCTCTTGCTTTCTTCAAAATGGACGATTCAAATACACCTGTAAACATCTCAGGAAATAACGTTAAAATATCAAGCTTCATTACGTAAGCAACCCTTCCATTTCTTCAATTACGATTCGTTGATTCTCAATGTCCACTTGTTTTACAACATCATCAATATACGGAATCAGAGCATCCTTTTTACCTTGTCGCTGAACAACCCAAACATCATTAGCTCCTGGAGATAGAATTTCTTTGACGTGACCTATATGTGAACCATCCGTTAAGTAAACCTGACAACCGATAATTTCATAGTAATAAAATTCCCCCTCATCTAATTCATGAAGGTCTTCTTGTGCGACTTTTAACTGATAATTCTTCAAAGGTTCTACCTCGTTGATTGATTCGTAGCCTTCAAATGACAATAGGTCGAACTGTTTATGCTTTCGATGTGTTTTGACGATTAACTCAGTCGGCGATTGCTGTTCATCTAAAATGTACAACCGACTCCCCGGCTCAAAGCGCTCATCAAAATCAGTTACCGCAATAACTCGTACTTCCCCTCGGACACCATGTGTATTAACGATCTTTCCAACATTTAAGTATTCTTTACTCATATCAATCACCTATCTATTCGAACGATTTGACCATCTTGAATGACAACTGCTTTTTCTCCGACAACATCTTCCCATGGATCTCCGATTGACTTTTCAACAATCTCTTCTACTTCACCTTCAATAATTTCGCTTCCTAGAGGTAATTGTTCTAGTTGTGAGATTTGTTGTTCGTACCAATCGATCGATTGCTGGCGTTTAAGTTCCTCTTTAGCAAATTTCTCTTCGACTTTAGCTTGGTCAAAAGTTCGCTGATAAATTAATTTTCTTTTTTCAAATTGTAATTGTTGTATTTCTTTTTTCTTATTGTTTAATAGCTTTTGGAACTTATCCAGTAGCTGTTGTTTACTTGATTCTGTGACGACTTGTTTAATCGTTGTCTTGCGAATAAATTGCATGGAGCATTCACCCCGTCTCCAAAAGAAAAATGGAATCTTATAAAATGCTTAAACTCAATATGGATATAAGCTCATCATACCATTGAGCACGATCACAAAGCCTGAGTAAATGAACATCATCCACCAAATAAAGCAAAAGTCACGAAAAATTATATTTTTAACTACAAAAAAGGGAAAGGTTGTCCCCTCTCCCTCTTTACATAATATCAACAAAAACCTTTTTGCTTGAATTCGTATTAGCTGCGTGGACAACCGTACGAATTGCTTTAGCAATACGTCCATTTTTTCCAATTACTTTTCCAACGTCTTGTTCATGTACTGTTAAATGATAACGAATTTTATAATCCGTCTCCTCAACTGTCACATCAACATCTTCTGGGTAATCAACCAATGGATTTACAATTGTTTCAATTAAGGCTTTCATGCTATCACAAATCCTTATTAGTTATTTTTTGACTCGTGAAACTTCTCCATGATGCCTTGCTTTGAGAATAAGTTGCGTACTGTGTCACTAGGTTTTGCACCTTTAGTCATCCAGTCTAACGCTTTTTCTTCGTCGATTGAAACCTCTGGAGTTTCAGTAACTGGATTATATGTGCCAATTTGCTCAATAATACGTCCATCACGAGGTGAACGTGAATCTGCAACTACTACACGGTAAAAAGGTTTTCTTTTAGAACCCATTCTTTTTAAGCGGATTTTAACTGCCATATCTTACACCTCCATTAAATTGCTTATCACAAGTAAAGATTGTATCAGAGATTTAAAAGTGTGTAAAGGATTTTTCCATTACATAAACGGAAAATTCATTCCACCCTTCTTCCCTTTCTTAGAACTTGTCATTTGTTTCATCATTTTCTTCATTTCATCAAACTGTTTAAGCAAGCGATTGACCTGGGCAACTGAAGTGCCTGATCCCTTGGCAATTCGCTTCTTACGACTAGCATTAATTATGCTAGGGTCGACTCTTTCTTTCTTGGTCATGGATTGGATAATAGCTTCAATATGAGATAGCTGTTTATCATCCACCTGTAGGTTTTTCATGCCTTTCATTTTATTGGCACCAGGCATCATATTTATTAGTTCATCTAATGGCCCCATATTTTTTACTTGATCCATTTGTTCTAGGAAGTCTTCGAATGTAAAAGACATAGACCGCATCTTGTCTTGCATTTCTTTAGCTTTTTTCTCATCGACTTCAGCTTCTGCCTTTTCAATTAAGCTAAAGACATCCCCCATTCCTAAAATACGTGAAGCCATGCGATCAGGATGGAAAGCTTCTAATTGGTCAAGTTTCTCACCCATACCAGCGAATTTAACTGGTTTACCTGTTACAGCTCGAATAGATAAAGCAGCACCACCACGAGTGTCACCATCTAATTTGGTTAAAACAACCCCACTAATATCAAGTTGTTCATCAAAACTTTCAGCAACGTTTACAGCATCCTGACCTGTCATCGCATCAACAACTAAGAAGATTTCATCAGGGTTGGTGTCTTCTTTAATTTGTTGTAATTCTCCCATTAGATCTTCATCGACATGTAAACGACCGGCTGTATCGATGATGACATAATCGTGGTGTTCTTCCTTAGCTTTATCGATCGCTTCATTGGCAATATCAACCGGATTAGCATCAGTTCCCTTAGAATAGACAGGCATATCTAGTTGCGTGCCTAACGTTTCTAACTGATCAATCGCAGCTGGCCGATAAACGTCAGCTGCTACTAACAATGGATTACGGTTATATTTTTTGCGTAGTAAATTAGCTAACTTACCTGTAGTCGTTGTTTTACCCGCACCTTGTAAACCTACCATCATAATAACGGTTGGTGGCTTATTAGCTACAGCAATCTTACTTTGCTCTCCACCCATTAGTTCCGTCAACTCTTCTTTAACCACTTTGATGACTTGCTGCCCTGGTGTCAGGCTCTCTAAAACTTCTTGACCGACAGCTCGTTCTTTTATTCGTTTAATTAAATCCTTTACGACTTTAAAGTTAACATCGGCTTCAAGCAAAGCTAGTCTGACTTCACGCGTCATTTCTTTAACGTCTGCTTCAGATACCTTACCCTTACCTGTAATTTTTTTAATTGTTCCTTGCAGTCGCTCGGCTAAACCTTCAAATGCCATTTGGACCGTCCCCCTACTCTAGGTTTTCCAATTGATCTAGTAAAGTCTTTAGATCATCATATTCTTGGGTATCTAATTTTTCTTTCATTTCTTGAATAAGTTCATTGCGTTTTTCAAAACGTTCATATAAACCCAGTTGTGACTCATATTCTTCTAACATGGCCTCTGTACGTTTTATATTATCATAAACAGCTTGTCGACTTACATGATAGGTTTCAGAAATTTCTCCTAAAGAATAGTCTTCTAAATAATATAATTCCATATATTTTCGCTGTTTATCGGTTAATAACTGTTGATAAAAATCAAATAAATAATTTATACGTGTTGTTTTTTCAAGCACGATAACACTCCTAACGGTCTTTTCACTACCGGAATCATGACTCCTGTTCTGACTCGTTACTTTCTACCATTAAATCACCAAATAATCCATAGACAAACTGATGGGCATTAAATGGTTGCAGATCAGTAATTTGTTCACCGAGGCCAACATATTTAACTGGTATATCTAATTCATTACGAATAGCTAGAACAATTCCACCTCTTGCTGTTCCATCTAACTTCGTTAAAACAATTCCAGACACATCAGTCGCCTCTTTAAAGACCTTCGCTTGGCTCATGGCATTCTGACCCGTTGTCGCATCTAGGACAAGCAATGTTTCATGCGGAGCTTGAGGAATTTCACGTTCAATAACCTTCTTAACTTTAGATAATTCTTTCATAAGGTTAACTTTGTTTTGCAAACGGCCTGCTGTATCACATAATAAGACATCAGCACCACGTGATTTTGCCGCTTGAATGCCATCATAAATAACTGCTGCTGGGTCACTACCTTCATTATGCTTGATGACATCAACATCAGCTCTTTCACCCCATACATCAAGCTGATCAATCGCACCAGCACGGAAGGTATCGCCTGCTGCTAATAACACTGACTTACCCTCTTGCTTTAACTGGTGAGCAAGCTTTCCAATAGTTGTGGTTTTACCTACACCGTTAACGCCCACGATTAAAATGACTGTTAAATCATCTTCTTGAAGGTTTAACTCTTCAACCGATTCATTGTCATCACCATAATAAATATCAACTAACTTCTCAGAAATAACCTCTTTAACTGCCTCAGTGTCTTGGATGTTTTGACGCTTAACCTCCATCTCAAGTTCTTCGATTAACTCCATGACGGTTTCAACACCGACATCAGCAGAGATTAAAATTTCTTCTAACTCTTCAAAGAACTCTTCGTCTACTTTTCGGTAACGAGCAACAAGGTCATTAACCTTTGAGGTGAAATTGTCCCTCGTTTTCGTTAATCCGTCTTTAAATTTATCTGTGACTTGGTCAGTTTGTGTACTAATTTTTTCTTTTAACTTTTTAAAGAAACCCATTTGTCGACTTCCTTTCTTTGCTCTAACCACTAAATTGTGTTGAATAGTAAGTTATGAACTGATCATTTCTTCAGTTTCCTCTAGTTTAACGGAAACTAGTTTAGAAACCCCAGATTCTTGCATGGTGACACCATATAAGACGTCTGCACGTTCCATTGTACCTTTTCGGTGAGTAATCACAATAAATTGTGTTTGAGCTGAGAAATGCTTTAAATATCCCGCAAAACGAACGACATTTGCCTCATCTAAAGCAGCTTCTACCTCATCTAACACACAAAATGGAACAGGACGAACACGTAATATCGCAAATAATAGAGCGATTGCGGTTAATGCCCGTTCGCCACCGGATAACAATCCGAGTTGTTGCAGTTTCTTTCCTGGAGGTTGAGCGATAATGTCCACTCCTGTTTCTAGGAGATCATCAGGATTAGTTAATGTCAATTCAGCCCGTCCACCACCAAAAAGCTCTTTAAATACTTTTGAAAACTCTTCTTGGATTTTAGTAAAGGTTTCGCTAAACTTGCGGATCATTTCATCATCCATTTCAGCGATGATCGAATGAAGAGTTTCTTTTGCCTCTAATAAATCATTACGCTGATCAGTTAAAAAGCCATAGCGTTCTTGAATCCTCTCAAACTCATCTATTGAACCTAAATTGACATTTCCTAGATTTTTGATTTCTCGTTTAATCAAATTCACCTGCTGTTTGGCTTCATTTAAATCATGAGCTGGTCCATAAGTATCTTTAGCTCGTTCAAACGTCATTGTGTACTCATCACTTAATTGCTGCAAGCGATTTTCTAAATCAACATCTAAACGGTTTGCTTGGACTTCCTGTTTTTGTACTTGACTTTTTCTCTCTTCATATTGACGGTTTTTCTCTTTTAGTTCACGCTCTAAATCTTCTTGGAGCTGAATTTCGTTTTCACGTTGACCTCTTGCTTCCTCAAGCTTTGAATCAACAGAAACTAAATGGTTACGATGGTTTTGCAATGTTTCTGTAAGTCCTTCAATCGTATGGGCCTTCTCATGGGACTCTTTTAAATCTTTAAGCTCATCTTCAATTTTCTCTTTAGCACTTTGTTCTTCGCGCAAACTTTCTTGTAACTGCACTAGCCGTTCCTCTTGGTTTCTAACATCTGTGTCCTGTTCGGCTAAACGAATTTGTAAATGATTCAACTGTTCTTGATTTTCATCCTGTTGTGCTTGGTAAGATGACTGGTTTTCCGTTAGGTCATCAATCTTTTGTCTTAAGGTTTCAGATCGTTCGCTTTGATTAACTAACGTATTTTCCAGTTGATCGAGCTGATCTTTAAGCTGTTGTTCTTCTTGGGAAAATTGTTTGTTTTCTTGATCATAGACTTCTAATTGCTTATTAGTATTGGATAGTTGTACTTCAATCGTCGCCAACTCTTGATCGAGTGTATGAACTTGTTCTTGAATTTCATTTTTTTGTTTTTCCGTTTCACTTAAGTCTTTACGCAAACCTGCTAATTTAGCTTGTTTTTGCTCAAGCTCTTGTTTAAATTGGTTGGTTTTGACTTCATAGTTGGCTAACTTTTGAATGACTTCTTCTAGTTCCTGTTCACGAGTAAATAGTGAAACTTGATTACTATTCTTTTTAGCACCACCACTCATTGAACCACCTGGATTAACAACATCACCTTCTAGTGTAACGACTCGGAACCGATGATTGACTTGCTTCGCCAGTTCATTAGCATCCTTTAAGGTTTCCGTCACTAATACATTTCCTAGTAAATTCTCAACGATGGTTTGATAAGATTTCTCAACCTCAACTAGTTCTGAAAATACGCCAACAAAACCTTTAAAACTGGAGACCCTGTCATAGACACGTTGGTCAACCAAGCGTGACTTCATGGTCGAAAGAGGCAGTAAGGTTGCCCGACCACTCTTTGTGCGTTTTAAAAATTGGATGGCGTCCCGAGCAGATTGCTCATTACTGACCACTAAATGCTGCGCTTGTGCTCCTAATGCTGTCTCTAACGCCGTTACGTAATCTTGTGGGACTTGGATCAATTGAGCAACGGCACCATGTATACCTGTTAGTTCGCCACGTTCTTTTGCTTGTAAAATTGCCTTTACACCGTAGTAAAACCCACTATATGAGTCTTTCATATCCTCAAGCATTTCTCTTTTTGATTTCAATTGCTCAATGATTCGGTAGGCCTGATTTAATTTTTCTTCATCACTTTGAATAGCAGTTTGTTGTGATGTGAATTCATTTTCTATACGTTGATAAGCTGCTTTGATTTGATTTAGCCTTTGTGTAGCATTCTCTTTTTCTTCTTTAAATTGATCATAGTTGGATTGTAGAGTTTCACGCTCTAATAGCATTTTCTCAAAACGCTCATCTAGTCGCTTTTTACGTTCGTTGATTTGTTCAATTTGCTTCTCAATGGAGTGTTTCTCATTGCGACTAGCTGCCTGCTCATTTAACAAATCAATATATTCTGCTTTATGCTGTTCAATTTGGTCCTCAATATTTCCTTCTTCAGATGAAAGCTTGGCTTTTAAATGAGCAATCGTTTCTTTAGTCTCGTTTCGTGCACTCCGTAAAACATCCAATCGTTTCTGATAATCATCAATATCAAGCTGATACTGTTCAATTTGATTCTCATGCGTGTGAATGCTTTCCTCTAATTTATCTTTACTTTCATCAAAATGTTTTAAACGTTCTGCAATTAGGTTCTTTTGTCCTTCTAACTGTTCGATTTCTTTGGTTAAGTAAAGTTTCTCATCTTGCCACTTGTTAATTTGTTGTTCTAGTGATTGGATTAATTGACGTTTTTCTTCCAAATGGGCTTCATCTTTTTGAATGACAGCTTTTTCAACTTGTAGTTGCTCATTTAACTGATCAATTGACTTTAATAACTGGTCCCACTCTTCATGAATTTGTTCAATCTCAGTCACTAACAAGGACACTTCGACACGTTCAAGTTCTTCTCTTTTTTCCAGATACTTTCTTGCTACTTCGGCTTGTTTTTCTAATGGCTCTAGTTGACCTTCGATCTCATGAATAATATCTTCTACACGATTTAGGTTATCTTCGGTTTCATCTAACTTCTTTTGAGCGTTTAATTTACGTTTTTTATACTTAAGTACCCCTGCTGCTTCTTCAAAGATACTACGTCGCTCCTCTGATTTCGAACTTAAGATCTCTTCAACCTTCCCCTGACTTATGATCGAGAAGGCCTCTTTTCCTAAACCTGAATCCATAAATAAGTCGGTGATATCTTTCAGTCGACAAGGCTGCTTATTGATTAAGTATTCACTATCACCTGAACGATAAACACGCCTAGTTACAGCTACTTCATCATAATCAATGGGTAGCTGATGATCCTCATTATCTAAAACTAATGTGACATCAGCAACATTTAATGCTTTACGTGTGTCACTTCCAGCAAAAATGACATCTTCCATCTTTGCACCACGTAACGATTTAGCCGATTGCTCACCCAGTACCCAACGAATAGCGTCGGTAATATTGGACTTACCACTTCCGTTAGGTCCCACTACCGCTGTGACACCTGGAACGAAATCAACGGATATGCGTTCTGCAAAGGACTTAAACCCGACCGTTTCTAGCTTTTTTAAAAACATTTATAAACACCTACTTACTTTCTATCCTTACCCTTTAAAATCTAACATTGATTTAAAGAACACAATTTATATGTACACGGTTGTATTTTTATATGAATACACTTAACATTTCAACCTATTTATTTTATCATAAAACATAGAATCAAAGAAGGTTTCAAAATATGAATGGGAGTTGAAAAGATGAATTTAAACGAAGCTACAGCTGAAAATTTAGAATATATTATCGATGAACTAGCTAAAAAGCTACAAGTTATGAACTCTTCGCTTCTAAATCCGGAAGATTATGACCTAGAGCACTATCACGAAATCAAGGATATTTATGACATGCTTACCATGCAAGGACAAGTAAGTGTAGCAGAAATAAACGCTATTATTGACGAGCTAAAAAAGTATCGTAAATAATTATTCACGAATAAAACACCGTACCAAGAACTTTAAACTGGTACGGTGTTTTTAGTAGCACAGTTATTGAATGGCACTTAACGCTTCACGCGCAGCCTCTTGCTCGGCATCCTTTTTGGAACGTCCTTGCCCTGTACCTAACTTCTGATCTTCCACATAAACTGCTGCTATAAATTGACGATTATGATCGGGTCCAATTTCATCAATAATTTGGTATTCAACCGATTTCCCCCGTTTTTGTACAGCTTCTTGTAATTTACTTTTATAATCCATCACATGCGAAAAAGCACCCGGTTCAATATTTGGAAAAATATGCGCTTGTAAGACGGATAAGGCCGTTTCAAAACCTTGGTCTAAATAAAGCGCCCCAATAAAGGCTTCAAATGCATCTGCCAATAACGCTGGCCTGTTTCTTCCACCAGAGGCTTCCTCACCTTTACCAAGCAATACACATTCATTAATCTTTAATTGTTTAGCAAATTGCTCTAGCGAGGGTTCACAGACAATATTGGCACGGAATTTGGTTAATTCTCCTTCACTCATATCAGGATAGTGTCGATATAAATGTTGGGATACAGCGAGCTCTAGTACTGCATCACCTAAAAATTCTAACCTTTCGTTATCTTCTAGTTGTGGGTCCTGATGCTCATTCACATATGATGTATGCATAAAAGCCTGTTTTAAAAGTTGTTCATTTTTAAATTGAATGTTTAGTAACTCTTGAAATTGTTTCAAATCCATATCTTCCACCTTTTCTATTCGTAAATATAACAGAAGAGGATGACTCTTTGATGCCATCCTCAACTCAGATATTTACTGGGTGCTGTTTATGTAGTTCACAGCATCACCTACTGTATTAATTTTTTCTGCTTCTTCATCAGAAATTTCCATATCGAACTCATCTTCAAGTTCCATTACTAATTCAACGACATCTAAAGAATCCGCCTCTAGATCATCTTTAAATGAAGCTGCCTCAGTAACTTTTGATTCATCAACATCAAGACGCTCAACAATGATGTTTTTTACGCGATCAAATACGTCTGCCATGTTGTCACCTCCCTTCAAAGCTTGGACAATTTATTATATTACATTACCATACCACCGTCTACATGTAGGGTCTGACCTGTTAGATAATCCGCATCACTGGATGCTAAAAAGCGTACAACTTTTGCCACATCTTCAGGATCGCCAAGACGGCCTAATGGTATTAAATCATACATTTGTTGTTTAGCTTCATCTGAAAGTTCATCTGTCATATCTGTTGCAATAAATCCAGGTGCTACCGCATTAACATTAATATGACGTGTAGCTAATTCTTTGGCTACGGATTTAGTCATCCCAATCACACCTGCTTTAGCGGCAACATAGTTAGTTTGACCAGGGTTACCAGTAACACCAACAATTGATGCCACATTGATAATTTTACCAGCACGTTGTTTCATCATTTGACGTGTAACCCCTTTGATGCAGTTATATACACCTTTTAAGTTGGTTTCAATTACATCATCAAATTCCTCTTCTTTCATACGCATTAATAAATTATCTCGGGTAATTCCGGCATTATTCACAAGTATATCAACCGAACCAAACTGGTCAATCGTTTCTTTAATTAATGCTTTAACCTCGTCTGCTGACGATACGTTTGCTTGGACAGCTACCGCTTCTTGTCCTAATTGTTTAATCTCGTCAACAACAGCTTCTGCTTTATCTTTGCTTCCTGCATAATTAACAACAACATTAGCACCTTGCTTAGCTAACTCAAGCGCAATGGCTTTTCCAATTCCACGAGATGCACCTGTCACTAAAGCAGCTTTACCATTTAACATGTCTACTCTTCCTCCTTCAACCAATTAATTAGCTGATCAAAACTGTCTTGATCTTGGACACTAAATACTTTTGCTCTACGATGGACTTTTTTAACTAATCCAGATAATACTTTACCATTACCAACTTCAACAAACGCATCAACGTCTTGTTCAACCATATTTTTTAGCGTTTGTGTAAATTGAACCGGTGAGTATAGCTGTTCAATTAATAATTGTTTAATTTGTTCCTGGTCTTGTACCGGCTCAGCTGTTACATTCGCATAGACCGGCAGTTCAGCATCCTTTATATCTGCTTGATCTAACACAGTTGTAAAATCTGCACTTGCTGGTTTCATGAGTTGTGAGTGAAACGGACCGCTAACATTTAAAGGTAAAACACGTTTAGCACCGGCTTCTTTTAAGGCCTCTACTGCTAGATTCACACCCTGAGTCGTTCCGGAAATCACGGTTTGACCTGGGCAATTATAGTTTGCCACATTTACAACGTTACCTGACTTAGTAATTTCGTCAGTTACGTTCATAATGGTCTCATCATCAAGTCCTAATACAGCTGCCATCGTTCCTTGCCCTGACGGCACCGCTTGCTCCATTAGCTTACCACGTTGATGAACCGCTTGAAGAGCATCTTCAAAAGAGATGGCATTAGCAGCGTAAAGAGCGCTATATTCTCCCAAACTATGACCAGCTACCATTGAAGGAGAAACTTCTGCTTTTTTCAACTGTTCAAAAATAGCAACACTATTTAATAATAAGGCAGGTTGAGCATTCTCCGTTTTAGTTAGTTCATCGTCTGGTCCATTAAGCATTAAGTCACTCAATGAATAGCCTAACACTTCATCTGCTTGTTTAAACATCTGCTTGACTTCTGGTACTTGTTCATAAAAGGATTGCCCCATCCCAACACTTTGCGAGCCTTGGCCAGGGAATAAAAAAGCCAATTTCTTCATCATTTAAGTCTCCTCTCTATCCTCTAGTGACTGCACCTCATCTTTAATAAGATTGATGACATCTTTATCTACTAAATGATATGTCTGCTTAATCGCACTAAAAATGGCCCGGTCATTTGATGAACCATGAGCCTTAATAACTGGTGCACTTAACCCAAATAATGCAGCTCCACCATACTCAGAATAATCTAGTTGATCTTTTAAACCTCGCAAATCTGATTTGACCATGGCAGCAGCCAGTTTCGTTTTAGTGCTTTTCATAAACACATCTTTAATCATAGAAAACATGGATAATGCGGTTCCCTCAATTGTTTTTAATGCTATATTACCAGAAAAACCGTCAGTCACAACGACATCGGCTACTCCGTCTAATAAGTCTCGAGCTTCAACATTACCAATAAAGTTAATCGGTGCATCACTCAGTAATTTAAAAGCGTTCTTAGTTAACTCTGTTCCTTTTTGGTCTTCGGTTCCTACATTCAATAAACCTACTCTAGGATTCTTAACTTCTCTAACATTCTCTACGTAAATCGATCCCATAATAGCATATTGAAGTAAATGTTGAGCTTTTGCCTCTACATTCGCTCCAACATCCAATAACAAAAATCCTGATCCGTCAATGGTTGGGAGGGTAGGGCTTAGGGCAGGACGTTCAATCCCTTTAATTCGTCCAACTTTAAACAACCCTGCACTCATCAAAGCTCCGGTATTTCCAGCTGAGATACAAGCATCAGCTGTTTTGTCTTTCACTGCTTCAGCCATAAGCACCATTGAGGCATTTTTTTTCTTACGGACAACTCTTACAGGTTCATCATCATTTTCAATTTTTTCTGTTGTGTGGTGAACACTAATTCTAGGATGCTTTTGCTCCCCAAGTAATGGACGGATCTGGTTTTCATCTCCGAATAAAATAATTGATAAATCCTGATAGTGCTCAAGTGCTAACTTAACTCCTTCAACCACGGCTTGTGGCGCATGATCTCCACCCATCGCATCTATTGCAAGTTTCATAGTCAAAACTCCTTTTTATTGGTCCGTTGTACGATACATCTTAAAACGTCCAGCAAAAACTAGTTCTTGATTAACATAACTGTTGACTTCAACAAGTGTCCTACGCTTATTATCTTCACCGGTAACCTTTGCTTTTGCGACGACACGCTCTTCTAATTTTACAGGGCGTGTAAATTGAATATCTGCTTTAGCCGTTAATGCTAAATCGTCATCAATTACTGCAACTGCTAACGAGTTAGCCTGCGCAAATAAATGGTGTCCACGTGCGATTAAATTGCGTGAAAACACGTGCTCTTCTCTAATATCTAATATAGATATGGCCATCTCATCTAATTTTAAATCTATGACTTCTCCTATAACCTCATCTAAAGGTAAGGCTTTTACCGTTTCGTCCCATTGTTTCTTAGCAACGTATTTAATTCGTTCTCTTAATTCAGGGATAGACAATTCTAATCGGTCCAAACGAATGGTTTGAATACTGACGCCGAATCTTTTGGCTAAATCTTCATCTGTAATAAAAGGACTCTCTTCAATCAACTGTAATAATTGCTTTTGTCTTTCTTTCTTTTTGATTTTCATTTATTTACACCATCCGATTTATGACTAGGTCCTAATAGTAATATATAATACGTTAAGGCAAGATGCAATTATTAATCAAAAATTCGCTCCTTAATTAAAGGATCTGACTCGATCACTTGTTTTAACTCCGCATATTCTGGATCAGTTTCTAATAACTGCTCATTCATTACTTTAACTGCGTCTTTTCTAGCGACTTCCAATGCCCGGTAATCATCAACTATATTGGCGACTTTAAACTCTGGTAAGCCACTTTGTTTTTTACCGAAGAAGTCTCCTGGCCCACGAATTTGTAAGTCGTGTTCTGATAACTCAAATCCATCTGTTGTCTCTGTCATCACTCGCATTCGCTCTTTACCATTTTCAGATTTAGGATCGGCAATTAAAATACAGTAACTTTGGTGACTTCCTCGCCCTACTCTTCCCCTTAACTGATGAAGTTGGGCTAAGCCAAACCGTTCTGCATCGTAGATTACCATGGTCGTAGCGTTCGGCACGTTTACCCCTACTTCGATTACGGTAGTTGAAACAAGTAACTGAATTTCGTTGTTCGCAAACTGTCTCATTAAACTTTCTTTATCCTGTTGAGATAAACGTCCATGCATTAATCCGATATTAACGGTACTTGGTAACACTTCCGATAGTTCTTCAAATAAATCAACGGCATTTTGAATATCAAGTTGATCTGACTCCTCTATTAATGGACAAATTACATAGGCTTGATGTCCTTTTTGAATCTCTTTAATGAGAAACTGATATACTCGCTCTAACATACTCTCTTTAGCCCAATAGGTTTTTACTGGCAGACGACCTTTAGGCATTTCATCAATAACAGATACATCCATATCACCAAACGTCGTAATCGACAGTGTCCGTGGTATAGGAGTTGCCGTCATAAACAGAACATCCGGGGTCAACCCTTTATCACGTAACGTTTTTCGCTGCTCTACTCCGAAACGGTGCTGTTCATCGACAATCACCAAACCAAGGTTATGAAAAACAGTATCCTCTTGAATTAACGCATGTGTTCCGACAACAAGGTCAATCTTTCCTTGTTCTAGTTGTTCTAAGATTTCACGACGCCGCTTACCTTTAACAGACCCAGTTAAAAGCGCTATATTTAGTCGGTCATCAAATAGCTCTTTTAAAGACTGTTCGTGTTGTTCTGCCAGAATTTCAGTCGGTACCATCAATGCCCCTTGCTGATTGGCCATGGCTGTAGCATATAAAGCGATGGCTGCAATAATGGTTTTACCAGAACCGACATCACCTTGAAGTAATCTGTTCATGCGATTATCACTCTTTAAATCAGTTAAAACTTCGTGCAAAACACGTTGTTGACTATCGGTTAATTGGAAAGGCAGTTCTGAAATAAAGTCATTTAATTGATCCGGATCAATATGTTTGGGAATGCCGTGACTATTCATCTTATTCTCGCGTCTAACCCATTGCATTTTTAACTGAAAAATAAATAACTCTTCGTAAATAAACCGTCTACGAGCATGTTTTAGTGTAACTTTAGAAGACGGTTGATGTAATTCCTTAATAGCTTGTCTTCTTTCAGGAATCTTATAATTATGTAAATATGCTTCAGGTAAGATCTCTTCAAGCTCATCTAATGATGTCTTAATCGCATAGGAGATCAATTTTTTTAAATTTGCTGTGGTAAGCTTACCCTTAGTGTGGTAAATAGGTTCAATCGAACTGGCTTCATCAAATGATTGTGGATGAAACTTATGTACCGTTAATTGCAACCGATGCATATCCCATTTGCCGGTTAACGTAACCTTCTCTCCAATGATTAAACGATCTTTCAAAAAGGCCTGATTAAAGAATACTGCCTTGATTGCTACCACACCAACTTGTATGGTACAAGTTAGTCTTGATTTTTTCCTTCCATAAAAGGATACATTAGGCTGAGAGACAACTTCACCTTCGATGGTCGCCACCTCTTCATGACCAATTTCCTCTAACGGCTTTAGTTCTAAAAAGTCATAACGAAAAGGAAAGTGGAAGAGTAAATCTCCCACTTTCTTAATATCTAACATCGCTAATTGTTCTTCAGTTTTTTCTCCGACACTTGGAATATTACTAACAGGTTCATTAAACACGTTAATCACTCACTTCCTAACGCTGGACCGAAGACTTTCTTAGCTAATTCTCTACCAGTAGGCGTTGCGGCTAAACCACCTTCTGCCGTTTCTTTTAAAGCCGGTGACATGCTTTCACCAATTCTAAACATAGCTCCGATCACTTCATCACACGGAATTCGGCTTGTAACTCCTGCTAAGGCTAAATCAGCTGAAACAATAGCCTGTGAAGAGCCCATGGCATTTCTTTTCACACAAGGCACCTCCACTAAACCAGCTACAGGATCACAAACAAGACCAAGCATATTTTTTAGCGTAATTGCCATCGCTTCTGCCGATTGTTGTGGGCTACCACCTGCCATTTCAACAGCTGCAGCACTGGCCATACCAGCAGCAGAACCAACTTCAGCCTGACAACCACCAGCAGCTCCTGAGATTGATGCATTATTAGCAACTACCTGACCAAAAGCACCTGAAGTAAATAAAAAGCGTATCATTTGTTCGCGTGTTGGCTTGAGCCTAGGCTTTAAACCAAACAATACTCCTGGCACACACCCTGCACTACCTGCTGTAGGGGTCGCACAAATTGTCCCCATAGCTGCGTTAACCTCATTCGTTGCTACTGCTTTACTGACCACATCTAACAATAAATTGCCTGACAAGCTATCTTGTTCTTCCATATATTTTTTAATTAAAACAGCATCTCCACCTGTTAAACCAGAGCGTGATTTGACCCCGTTCAACCCGTCTTCTACTGCTTTTTCCATTATATCTAAATTACGTCCCATCTCTGCAACAATCTCTTCTCTAGGTTTATCCGTTTCCTCAACTTCTTGACGGATCATCACCTCAGAGATTGGGATATTTTGAGATTCTGCTAAGTGAATTAACTCACTAACATTTTTAAACACCTGTAACCACTCCCTTCTGTTGTTAATCTGAAATCGTCACAACCTGCGAAATATGATCACAGGTCTTTAATTCCTCCATGATGTCTTTCGGAATTCTCTCATCTGTTTCGATGATCATCATGGCATCCTTTCCTTCCTCACGTCTAGCTACTTCCATATGACCGATGTTAATTTTATAGTTAGCTAGCACATTAGTCACTGACGCAATTGCCCCAAAGCGATCGTTATGCATAACAAGTATCGCTGGAGAACGCCCCGTCAACCTTAACTCAAAGCCATTTAACTCGGTAATCTCTGCTTTTCCACCACCAATTGATATACCAACTAACTCAAATTCACCGTCCTCATCACCCATGTGAATTCTCGCTGTATTTGGGTGTTCTGCAGAACCATCTTCTTCAATAAATTCTATATTTAAATTCGCCTGATCTGCTAATTCTAAAGCTTCTTTAATACGCTCATCATAAGTGTCGAAACCTAATAACCCACCAACAAGCGCAACATCTGTGCCATGCCCTTTATACGTTTTTGCAAAAGATCCATAAAGATGAATTTTTGCCCAGTTCGGTTGTCGGCCAAATAATTCTCTTGCCATTTTACCGATACGAGCAGCACCTGCTGTGTGTGAACTTGATGGACCAATCATAACCGGACCAATAATATCAAAAACCGATCTAAATTTCATATGGACACCACCTTATTGTAATCCTGAGTCTACCTTTATTTTATCGTTAAATAAGTAAAATTCCAACAATTATTCGATAGGTTTGTCATGCAAGTTTAGTTGATAATCGCCCATAATAGGATTATAATATGCTATGGGTTTTTAAGACTCGGGTGGGCGAGGGCTTACAACAAAAGAAGGAGTACTCATGAAAACATGGCCTAACAGTCGTTGGACTAACGAGGTAATTGCTGGAATCATTGGCTACTTAACAACTGTATATATAGTAGTTGTTAATAGTGCTATATTAAGTGATACTGGAATTAACCGAGAAGATGCAATGATTGCGACGATCTTAGCCAGTACCTTTGGTTGTATTTTAATGGGGCTTTGGGCAAGGGTTCCAATTATCATTATACCAGGTATGGGAGTTAACGCTTTATTTGCTTACTCCATTGTTCAGCAGTATGAATTCACTTATGAACAAGGGCTTGGTGTAGTCGTCGTTGCGAGTTTAATATTCCTTGCAACTGTTTTAACACCATTAGGAGAGTCATTCAAGAAAGCTATTCCTGATGCGTTAAAACATGGTATTACTATTGGTTTAGGGCTCTTTCTCGTTTTAATCGGGTTAGAAAATGGTGGTTTAATCGTTAGTGGCGATTATTCAATAATTGCCTTAGGTGATTTCTCATCTTCATATGTCATTGTGAGCTTACTATCGTTGTTAATAGGTGTTATCTTATTTGTTAAAAACGTACCAGCTAACTTCTTATTCACAATGGCGATTGGGACAGCGATTGCCTATTTATTTGGCGTTTTAGACACCGAACAAACAACCATTACTGTAGAGAGTATCACTGATTTCATGGTGGTACCGTCATTTGATCATATTTGGCAGCTCACATTTTGGATTGCTGTGTTACCTTTAGCGATTGTATTAATTTTCGAAAGCATGGGCTTATTACACGGTCAACTTGATATGTTAAATAAACATCATGCTTTTAAGAAAGCTAATCAAACAAGTGCAATTGCTGCTACTTTAAGTGGTTTCTTTGGGACATCGCCAACAATACCAGCTGCAGAGAGTGCAGCGGTCATTGCGGCTAAAGCCCGAACTGGTCTAACCAGTGTGGTGATCGGTATATTATTTCTAGGGACATTTTTCATAATCCCTTATATTTCTATGATTCCATCTAATGCTATTAGTCCGATCTTAATTATTGTTGGTGTGCTCATGATGCAAAACATTAAGCACATTAAAGTTGATGATCTGACCGAAGCATTCCCAACGTTTCTAATTATGTTTATGATTCCGTTTACTTATAGTATTGCAGATGGAATGGCGTTTGGTTTCATTGCTTATCCAATCGTAAAAATCGTGGCTGGTAAGAAAGACGAAGTAACGCCATTGTTAATCATTATCTCAAGTTTATTCTTACTAGAGTTTTTAACCAAAGCTTTTATGTAGGTGGACGTCTTTTTTTGTTCACAATTGGTGGATGATGTTCGTTACTCAGACTTTGTGATCGGGATCAATGATATGATGAGCAATTTGGTGGAAAAAACGTCGGATGGAAGTGGTCTTCATGGACGTTTCGCCTCTGTTTGAAGCGTGAAATGTCCGTGAGACGGGGGCTCAAGACTGTTTTAGCTCTGTATGAAGCGCAAAATGACCATGAGACAGGGTCTAATTAACATTTAACTACCTCGCGAGGCTATTACCGTCAATTAGAAGTGGTCTAATTAACGTTTCACTGCCTCACGAAGCTATCACCGTCAATTAGAAGCAGTCTAATTAACGTTTAACCACCTCACGAAGCTATTACCGTCAATTAGAAGCAGTCTAATTAACGTTTAACCACCTCACGAAGCAATTACCGTCAATTAAGATTCATTACTTTAGTTCGATTGTGGGTTGGCGCGTCCCACTCACGTTTTGCGAGTAAGCGTGTTCAACGAAGATTGATTTTGATAATTAGTTTTCATATATAAATAAGCCCCCTGCACATTTCGTGTTCAGGGGGCTTATTATCATTTACTATTCAACTGAAAAAATAAACGAATAGATTGGTTGGTTTCCTTTATGGACTTCCACTTCAATATCTTCAAACTTTTCTTCGATAAAACTCTCGATCAGTCCTACTTGTTCGTCTGTTGCTTCAGCACCCTGAAGGATTGTTACAATTTCATCCTCTTCATCATCAACCATTTCTAAAAGCAATTCATAAATAGCTTCCATTTGATCAGGATTAACAGCTTTAATTGAACCATCTAATATTCCCATGAAGTTACCCTCTTCAATGTCTTTGCCATCAATTTGAGTATCTCGTACGGCGTAAGTAACTTGTCCTGTTTTCACAAATTGCATCGCTTCAGACATTGCTTCATGATTTTCTTCTAAGCTTGCCTCTAAATTAAGGGCTAACATGGCACTCATACCTTGAGGTACCGTTTTAGTCGGTACAACTTTAACCTTAGCATCTGCCAACTCTTCTGCTTGTTCTGCAGCCATAATAATATTTTTATTATTCGGTAGAACTAAGACATGGTCAGCATTGGCTTGGTTGACAGCCTCAACAATATCCGATGTACTCGGGTTCATCGTTTGGCCACCTTCAATAACAACTGTTGCACCTAAACTCTCGAACATTTCCTTAATACCATCACCCATCCCAACTGTAACGACAGCTAATGGTGAACGCTTAGTATTGGCTTCTGGCTTCACTTGTCCTTCTTTTTGATCACCGACAATAGACGTATGCTGTTCACGCATATTCTCGATCTTAATATTGATCAAGCTACCATATTTTTGACCTAATGTCATGACTTCTCCAGGGTACTCTGCGTGAATATGCACTTTAACTACGTCATCATCAGAAACGACTAATAACGAATCACCATGCTCACTTAACGCTTGACGATATTCATTTTCATCAAAAGGGTTTTCCTTTAGCTTATCTTCTTCAAATTTAACCATAAATTCTGTACAATAACCAAATTCAATATCCTCAGTTTCCATGAAATCTTGATGCATCTTGTGGTGCTCAGCATTAACCAATTCATCTAATGAAGGAGCAGAATGATCTTGTGGTAATTCTTCTCCTTTTAAAGATGCTAAGAACCCTTCATAGACTGTTACCAACCCTTGTCCACCACTATCAACCACGCCTACTTCTTTTAAGACGGGAAGAAGCTCTGGTGTATGTTCAAGCGATTTCTTTGCTTCAGTTAGAACAGCCTCAAAAAATTCAATGAAATCATCTGATTGCTTGGCCACTTTTAGACTAGCTTTTGCAGCATCTTTTGCGACAGTTAAAATCGTCCCTTCAACCGGCTTCATGACTGCTTTATATGCCGTTTCAACACCAGCTTCAAGCGCCTCAGCAAAATCTTTCGTTGTTAAAGTTTCTTTATTTTGAACGCTCTTTGAAAAACCACGAAATAATTGAGAAAGAATAACACCGGAGTTACCACGAGCACCCATTAGCAAACCTTTAGCTAAAGAAGTACCCACTTCCCCGACATGATTATTTGAAACCTTTTCAACTTCACTTGCTCCAGAAGTCATCGTTAAGTTCATATTCGTCCCTGTATCACCATCTGGTACAGGAAAAACATTAAGAGAGTCAATCATTTGCGATTGGTTTGATAGGTGATTAGCACCTAGTAAAACCATTTGTGCAAACTTCTCACCATTTAATGTATGATTAGACACACTATTTTCCTCCTTCACTCACTGCAATAGATCTATGTAGTCACGCGTACACCGTGTATAAAAATATTGACGGATACGACGTCCAATCCAACCATCCTCTTTAAGGCATATTTCACTTGATTTTGAACATTATGGGCCACTTCAGAGATTTTCGTACCGTAACTAACAATAATGTACATATCTATGTTTAACTCGTCTTCCTCTTGTCTGACAACGACACCTTTAGAAAAATTTTCTTTTCCTAAAATTTCGGACAATCCATCTTTGAATTGCTTTTTAGAAGCCATACCGACTATACCATAGCATTCCATAGCGGCGCCACCAGCAATCGTAGAAACGACTTCCTTTGAAACCGTTACTTGACCATAATTGTTCTGAAACTCAATTGACATATCCATCCTCCTCGGTTCGTAACAATGACTACCGATATTTTACTACAATACAACTCATTTTAAAAGATTATTGATACAAAGACTGGGTGTCAAGTCCTAAAACTTGATAATTATCTAACTCAAACGTTGAAATCAAAGTGCCTCTATGATAAAGTAGAAAAGTAATTTAAAAGAGATTATTGATGAAGCAGGAGGGATTTTCAGATGGCACGTAAATGTCAAGTAACTGGACGTAAAACGACAACTGGTAACCATCGTTCACACGCGATGAATGCCAATAAGCGTAAATGGAAATCAAACGTACAAAAAGTGCGTATCATGGTAGATGGCAAACCTAAAAAAGTTTATGTATCTGCTCGCGCGCTTAAATCCGGTAAAGTAGAACGCGTATAATGAAACAATATACGTAAAAAGGGCTGAACCTTAAAGATTGAATAAATCCTTTAGGTCAGCCCTTTTTTACGTGTTCTTGACTATTCCTTCTTAAATAGCCCCATCATTGACTTAACGATCCCTCCTAAAAACTTAGGAAGCTTAATTGTGTAAAATTTCATCTTCCCCCTCCTATACAAACACCTTTCATCAGAATAAATCTGAGTTAATCACGACTCTTTACAACTATTAATATGCCTTCACTAAACAAATAAGTACCTATTTTTTCTTTCCATTCATTTGAAACGGTTAGTGTCGAACCCCAATGAAGCTCGTGATCGACCAACTCATATAAAAAACCTTTAATCGTGATATCAGACACAACTGGTGATAAAGGAATAAAAGACACATATTTGAAAGAATCATCTCTTACTAATTGGTGGTGACCAGGACTTTTAACCGTTATTTCATTCTGTTCATTACAAATCCAAGCATCGATTCCCTGATCGGTGATAGATTTTAATAACAGAATATGACTGATTTCATGGTCCATTCTTCCACCAGTTGCTCCAAATATATATATGCACCTAGGGTTAAATTTGATCGCATTTTCAATAGCTAACTCTAAATCTGTTTCGTCTTTTTCCTGTTGATAGTAAGTTATATGCTTGGATTTAGATTCTATTCGTTTCAATTCTGTATCATTAACAGAATCGAAGTCTCCGATGGATAGATCGGGGGAAATATCTTGTTCACACAACCTTAACGCTCCACGGTCTGCACCTATCCATAAGTCTATAGGATAATTATGAAGAGGCGGAAGACCCTCCTTAGGGCCTCCCGCCACAATACCGATTACATTCACATTCAACACACCTTATTTGCTATTTGTAACTATCTCTAATCTTTTGAATAGCTAATGGTCGATCTGCTTGATTAAAAACGGCACTTCCAGCTACTAAAACATCTGCTCCTGCATTGACACAGGTCTTAGCAGTACCTTCTTTCACACCACCATCTACTTCGATTTCATAGTTTAGTCCCTTTTCTTCTCTTAACTGGGCTAACTGTTCAATCTTTGATACAGTAGACTCGATAAATGACTGACCTCCAAAACCAGGGTTCACCGTCATAACGAGAACTAAATCGACATCCTCTAAAACAGGTTCGATCAAGGAAACCGGTGTTCCTGGGTTAATAACCACTCCAGGCTTAACCCCTTCATTTCTAATTTTTTGGATTACTCGATGTAAATGAGGACACGCTTCTTGATGGACACTAATGATATTTGCCCCTGCTTTCGCAAAGTCAGAAACATAATCTTCAGGGTTTTCAATCATCAAATGAACATCTAAAGGTAAATCCGTGACCGGTCGAAGCGCTTCGACAATTAAAGGACCTATAGTAATATTAGGAACAAAATGACCATCCATAACATCTACATGAATATAATCAGCATCTTGTTCGACCGTTTTAATCTCATTTGCCAACTCAGCAAAATTAGCTGATAAAATCGATGGAGCTATCTTAACCATGACTAATACCTCGGCTTTCTATTTTTGATTTCCTCATAAAATTGTTGGTAGTGATGATAGCGAAACTCTTCTATTTCACCATCTTGAACAGCTTTTTTTATCGCACATTTAGGCTCATTAATATGATAACAGCCTCTGAATTTGCATGACTCTTCATATAACAAAAACTCACGGAAACAAAAACGTATATCCTCTAACGATAACTCGTCAAACTCTAAAGCGCTAAAACCAGGCGTATCAGCAACAAAACCCCCACCTACCATAAATAACTCAACGTGTCTGGTTGTATGTTTACCTCTACCTAAACTTTTGGAGATATCACCTGTTTCAATGTTTAGATGTGGGTCTAAATTATTTAGGATAGTTGATTTACCAACGCCAGATTGACCCGCTATAACTGAAACTTTATCTTTCAAATACGGTTTTAAAGTAGTCGTTAGATCACCCACCTTACTTGAAACCATCAATACATCATAACCAATTCGCCGATAAATGTCAGCATAGTTCTGCATGATTTCTTGTGTTTCATTATCTAAAAGGTCCTTCTTGCTAAATAACAGCAATGGCTTGATTTCTTTGTCTTCAACTAAGACAAGAAATCGATCAAGTAACAATGGATTGAAGTCTGGTTCGACCATTGATGTGACAATAATAGCCTGGTCGACATTAGCGATAGGTGGTCTGACTAATTGATTGATCCGGTCCTTAACAACCTGAATGGTGCCAACTTGTCCCTCTTCACCATCTTTTGACTCTTGGAGGGTAACTTCAACATAATCACCAACTAAAGGAGTGATTTTTTGATTTCTGAATACACCACGCCCTTTACAGCGATACACTTGATCATCAATCAATACATCATAAAAGCCACTTAACGCTTTGACAATTTTTCCGTGAGTCATGAACTAATCCTCTCCTGATCTTTCATATGGAATTTCTTCCTGTTCATAAAGTTCACCGTCTTTTAACACACGATACATACCAACTTCATCAGGTTCAATAGTGAGTTCAATCGTATATTCAACGTCTTGATAAATAATTTCCTCATGATAAACTTCATCAATACTATTGTCCTGATCTTCAACAAAAATCTCGACATGTTGACCCAACTGCTCATTATTCTCATCATCATCTAAGTAATCTAGATCCTCATCGTAAGTAACCGTGAAGGATACCTCTTCTGTAATCGGCTCAAGTTCAGGTCCTTCTGAAATATAAACAGTCACTTCATCACCCTGGTCTAATTCTGAATTAGCACTAGGTTCCTGTCGAATGACTCGATCCTCTGATACCTCATCAGAATGTTCCTCTTCAGTTACTAAGGATAGTTCTTCTTCCTGAACATACTCTTGAACTTCCTCTAAAGTCCAATTCCTAAATGATGGAATCGTGATCTTCGGTGGACCAACACTAACATCAAATATCACTCTCGTATCTTCAGGGATGATTTCCTCGCCTGCATCAGGTTGGATCTGTCTGATAATTGATCCCTCAGGCTCTTCAGATTCTCTTTCATATGAAATGACTTCACGATAACCATTTGATTCTAAGTATCGACGAGTCTGTTCATAATCACTGCCTACATAATCAGGAAATTCTATTTTTTCCTGTCCTAAACTAGTAAATAAAGTAACATCTGAACCTTCTTTAACAGTTGAGCCACTTCTTGGAGAGGTACGAACGATATGACCTTCTTCAATTTCATCGGAAAATACCGATTCACGCTCAACTTCTAGATCTAGATTGGATAACTCAGTTACCGCTTCCTCATAAGTATAGCCCTCTAAGTCTGGAATGGTTACATCTTCTGGCATAAATAGACTTGGTAAAACAAACAAAGCTACAATAAATGCCGTAATAAGAATGGCGACTAAAGACGATAAAAAAATCACCCACTTCTTAGACCTTTTCTTAGGTTCTTGCTGAGAGTCCTGACTACTACCTGCTCCTGCTGTATGGTCCTGTTCGTGGCCATCGTCAGCCTGGATTGCAGGAATGACTTTTGTATCCTCCCCTTCTTCTTCAGGAGGAATATAACGGGGTTCATGAAGTCTGGAAGAATCAAACACCGTCTCTAAACTTGCTCTAAGTTCCTCAATAGAACTGAAGCGATGAAGTGGATTTTTAACTGTTGCTTTTAACACCACATTTTCTAGACTTTGAGGAATGTCGGGATTGAATGACCTAACGAATGGTGGGTCTGTTTGCATGTGCTTTAAGGCGATCGAAACAGCAGACTCTCCCGAAAAAGGTAATCGTCCTGTTAATAATTCATATAAAACAATCCCTAATGCATAGATATCAGACTTTTTAGTTGCAACGCCTCCCCTAGCTTGTTCTGGCGATAGATAATGAACTGAGCCTAATACATCATTCGTCTTTGTTAGTGCCGTTGAACTTAGTGCTCTAGCAATACCGAAATCTGTGATTTTAACCTTACCTTGATGATCAATTAATATATTTTGAGGTTTAATATCACGGTGGATAATACCGTTATCATGTGCATGTTTGACAGCTTCAGATAACTGAATCATAATACGTACTGCTTCATCCATAGAAACAGTGCCTTTTTGTTGGATATATTCTTTTAACGTCGTACCATCTACATGCTCCATCACCATATAATAGATGTCGTCTTCTTCACCAACATCATAAATACTAACGATGTGTTCATTCGATAAACTAATCGCAGATTCTGCTTCACGGCGAAAACGTTCGATAAACTCTTGGTTGTCCGAATACTCCATTTTTAGTATTTTAATAGCCACGTTTCGGCCAAGAATTAAATCTTTAGCTAAATAGACATTAGCCATTCCTCCGCCACCAATATATTGGATGATTTTATAACGATCATTTAACACATTCCCTATGACCATGATGAATCACCTTCTTCATCATGAGATAATTGAATTAATGCAACCGTAATATTATCCTCCCCACCACGCTGATTGGCTTCATTTAATAAATTATCAACCTTATTTTCCATTGATTCCTCTTCAATAAGACGGTCTAACAACTCGGAGTCTGATAATTTATTCGTTAACCCATCCGTACATAGAAGACAGTATGAGTGATCTTCCCAATCAAAAGACAATGTATCAACAGTTACTTCATTTTCGGTTCCTAATGCACGAGTGAGAACATTTTTTCGTGGATGTGATTCCGCTTCTTCTTTAGTTATATGACCTTGTAGGACAAGTTCATTAACGAACGAGTGGTCATCTGTTTTCTGATCTATTTCCCCGTCGTGGATATGATACAAGCGACTATCTCCAATATGTCCTGCTATAACCTGTTGATCAATGACAGATGCTGCGATTAAAGTTGTTCCCATTCCGGCACATTCCTGATGAATTTCTGCATGTTGTTTTAAGACTTCGTTCGTATCAGTGATCACATTTTCTAGCCAATCTTTCAGTTCATTAACATCAGTGAACTGATTCATATGTTCCCATTCTTCTCGTAAATGTTCGACCGCTAGGCGACTAGCCACATCTCCAGCTTGATGACCACCCATTCCATCAGCAACAACTGCTAACAGTTGACCATCGACATTATAGAAAATACCACCAGCGTCCTCGTTTGCTTCTCGAATTTTCCCTTTGTCAGTTTTAAAAACTGCATGCATAGGTTCATGCACCTCTTTTCATCTATTTCAAAATTTCTTCTTTCGTATTCGGGTCATAAAAAATCCATCAGCATCAAAGTCATGTGGGAATATTTGGATTCCATAAGGGGTTAACCCTGCTAATCCACTACAAGCATCCGGTAATTCTTCAAAGAATGTAGGATCCACCTCATATTCCGTTAACTCCTCTAAAAGCTGAATCACTTGCTCTTCATTTTCTTGGCGATCAACTGTGCATGTACTATATACTAGTTTACCATTTTCCTTTAATAAAGGAAGAACTGAGCGTAATAAATCGGATTGGATTTTTGCTAGCTGTTCGATATCTTTTTCTGATTTTTGATATTTAATATCTGGCTTACTTCGTAGAACACCTAAGCCAGAACATGGTGCATCCAATAAAATACGATCAAATTGTTGCTCTGGATGAATTTCTTGAAGGTTTCGACTGTCATACGCTCCAGTCTGAATAATCGTTAGTCCTAAGTCTGTCGCCTTATTCTTTACTAAGTTAACTTTCTTTTCGTGCAGATCATAAGCAAAAATCTGACCTCGGTTGTTCATTTTCTCAGCTATATGTGTAGTCTTCCCACCAGGTGCACTACACGCATCTAAAACTGTCATATCAGACTTTACATCTAACATTTCTGAAACGAGCATCGACGTTTCATCTTGAATCGTTAATAGGTTTGGGAATAGCTCACTATGTAAAACATTTCCCTTTTTAATAATCAACCCTTGATTAGATAACTCGGAACGTTTTACTTCAATTCCTTCATTTTTAAGGTGACTGACCGCTTGATCAATTGTAATCTTTAAAGGTTGAATACGAGCCGAAACATTTTTAGCATAAACATTTGATTCGCACATTCTTTGAACGGTATCAAAACCGTATTGTCGCTCCCACCTTTTAACAAGCCATTCCGGGTGGCTTGTTTCAATTGAGAGTCGTTTAATTGGGTCTGTAATTTGTTCAGTTGATGGGACACCTTTTCTTTGAATATTACGAAGAACTCCATTAACAAATCCACTAATTCCTCGATGACCTTTCTGTTTAGCAATGGTTACTGCTTCATTAATTATCGCGTGGTCAGGCACTTTAGAAAGATAATATTTTTGGTAAACAGATATTCTTAATAACCAACGCACCCATGAGTCAATTTTCTTTCCCTTTATAAATGGTTCTAAAAAATAATCAAGTGTCAGCTGACGTTGTAAGGTTCCATATACTATTTCTGTTAGTAATCCTTTATCTTCTTGTTTTAATTGATGTTTACCCATTGCCTGATTAATTAAAATATGGCTAAATCCACCTTGATCACCGATGCGATTTAATAATGTAACTGAAATCTCTCTCACTGATGGCTTTCCCATGTGATCACCCTAACTTTTCACCAATTTTAAAATAGTCCTTGGAACCACGCAGGAAATCGGCCGTTTTCATGCGATTCTTTCCAGATGGTTGGATTTCTGTTAGTAAAATAGCTTTCCCATCTCCTGTTGCAATAACCAAGCCTTGTTCTTGTATATCAATGATCGTTCCAGGAGCTTCTTCAGTCGTTTGGTTAAGCTTCTCGCCCCACCAGACCTTAATTGTCTGATAGTTATAAGTGGTGAAAGCTACCGGCCATGGATGTAAACCACGAATGTGATTATAGATTGCCTCTTGAGAGTTAGTCCAGTCAATTCTTTCTTGATCACGTTTAATATTATAAGCAAAGGTTGCTTCATGGTGATTCTGTGGCTCGGCATCTATTTCTCCTCTAATCAATTTAGGCAGTACTTCCTTTAGTAACGTCGCTCCTACTTGTGATAGCTTGTCATGAAGCGTTCCAACATGATCACTCTCTTCAATTTCAACTGATTGTTTTGCAATCATATCCCCAGCATCCAAGGCTTCTACCATATACATAATCGTTACCCCTGTTTTTTTCTTGCCCTCTAAAATCGCATAATGAATAGGTGCTCCACCTCTTAACTCTGGAAGTAAGGATGCATGCACATTAATACACCCCAGTGGTGGCACCTCCAAAAGCTCCTTTGGCAAAATTTGGCCAAAAGCCGCCGTCACAATTAAATCAGGGTTATAATCTAGTACATCTTGATACTCATGCTTAATCTTCTCTGGTTGAAGTACTGGTATTTCATGTTCTTGTGCACAAACCTTTACAGGGGAAGGAGTCAGTTTACGTTTCCTTCCTTTTGGTCGATCCGGCTGAGTCACGACAGCTACAACGTCATATGTTGAATTAATTAACTCCTCTAGAATAGGTACACTAAAATCTGGCGTTCCCATAAATATAATTCTTTTCGACATAAAAAATCCCTTCTTTTTCTACATAAAATAGTATGGTTCAAAATCAATGGTTAAATATAAATCATTTTTATTCACATCTTTTTGAAAAGTAGCTAATACGTTTTGTAAGGCTACATCAACTTCTTCACGCTTTTTATATTTTATCATGCATTGGTAACGATAACGATCCTTTATACGGAGCATTGGAGAGGGTGACGGCCCCATCAGTTGACTCTCAGCCGAGAGTTCCCGTGCTAACATATTAGCGATTTGTTGTGACGCTTCAACCACTTTAACATGGTTCTCATGGGAAATATTAATTAATACTAAATAAAAATAAGGCGGATAAGCAAACCGTTTACGAATTTGCATTTCACGTTGAAAGAAAGCTTGATAATCATAATTGGCAGCTAGCTCAACAGTGTAGTGTTCAGGTGTATACGTTTGCACAATGACCTCACCGGGAAGTTCATGTCTTCCTGCCCTTCCACTCACTTGAGTTAATAGCTGGAACGATTTTTCGGCTGCTCGAAAATCAGGTAAGTGAAGCATCGTATCGGCTGCAATGACACCTACTAAGGTGACATTTTCAAAGTCAAGGCCTTTAGCAATCATTTGAGTACCTAGGAGTATGTCTGCCTCATGGTTTCCAAATTTCTTTAATAGTTTCTCATGTGCTCCTTTACGACTGGTTGTATCTACATCCATTCGAATAATCCTAGCATGTTCAAACTGTTGTTGTAATGCTTCTTCGACTTTTTGAGTTCCCGTTCCAAAAAAGCGAATAGCGTCACTTTCACAATTTGGGCATTGATTTGGCATCGGGTGTTCATCACCACAATAATGACATTTTAATCGATGATTGGTTCTGTGGTATGTCATGGAAATATCACAATGCGAGCACTGTACGGTTTCACCACACTCACGGCACATGACAAAAGTCGAATACCCTCTTCTATTCAACATAAGAACAACCTGCTCACCATTATTGATTCGTTTATTGATTGCTTCTACAAGCAAGTCTGAGAACATCGTCCGATTGCCTTTTTCAAGTTCCTTCCTCATATCAACGATCTCCATATGAGGGAGTGATTGTTCGTTGACACGTTCTGTTAACTCCAAGAGGTGGTAAACACCCTTTAAGGCACGTGCGTACGATTCTAAAGTTGGAGTTGCACTTCCTAATACAACCGGACAATCATGATAATCGCCACGGTATTTGGCAACCTCTCGTGCATGATACTTAGGATAATCCTCCTGTTTATAAGTTGTCTCATGTTCTTCATCAATAATAATAATTCCTAAGTTTTCAAATGGTGCAAAAATGGCCGACCGTGCACCGACAACAACTCTCACTTCTTTACGATGAATTTTACGCCATTCATCATATTTTTCCCCCGTTGATAAACCACTATGTAAAACAGCAACCTCATCTCCAAATCTTGATTTGAATCGAGTCACCATTTGAGGGGTTAAAGCAATTTCAGGTACTAACACGATCGCTTCTTTCCCCTGTTTTAACACTTGTTCAATTGATTGTAGATATACCTCCGTTTTTCCACTACCGGTGATCCCATGTAAAAGGAACATGTCGTGTTGGTTTTGCTCGATTGACTTTAAAATTGGTGAGATCACTTGCCTTTGTTGTGTAGTTAACGGAAGTGGATAGCTATGTTCATCTCGATTAGTATCAGGGCCTCGGTAAACTTCCTTTTGCACCAATTTAATTAAACCTTTTCGCTCAAGCGCTTTAACTGGAGCTCTAGTGATTTGCAATTGCTCTAAAAGCTCTTTTAATCGTACTGAATTTTCTTGTTTAATCATATAGTCTAAAACATCATATTGTTTTCTAGCTTGTTTACCTAATTCCTCTTGATGTTCTATTAACCGTGGTAAATCAACCGAGTGCTCTACATAAGTATCTGTTTTGACCCGATTCTGGCCTTTTACAACGTATCTAACTTCTATTTGGCCCTCTTTAATCAATTGTGTAATTTCCTGAGGACTAATATTTGCCTCTTCTAATTCTTGAAATAAGAAAACTTCTCGACCTTGGGTGATCAAACGCCAAGCATCAGGTAATTCCTCTTCATCAGTCAGTAACCAAATTTCCTTTTCATATTTGGCTTTAAATACTGCTGGTAACATCGCTTGTAAAGCTGATACTCTAAAACACAAGGTCTGTTCTTGTAACCATTTGGATAAATCTATTAGTTCTGGTGTTAGGATAGGCTGATAATCCATAACCGAGTCAATCGGTTTAAGACGATCGAATTCACTATGATCAGTTGTCTCAACGACAAACCCCATTACCTTCCTTGGACCAAAAGGCACAATCACACGAATCCCTGGTTTTACAACTGATTGAATGTAAGTAGGGATTTCATAATCGAATAATGAATCGATTGCTGAAGCAGCAACATCCACGACAACCTTAGCTACTTTCACGATGGATCACCCTTTTGGTCCTCGATAAAAACAGACCATAATTGACTAGCTATTTCTTGTTTAGTTTGTAAAGGAATGGCCTTACTCTTCCCACTCTTTGTGAGTACGTGTACAGCATTAGTATCAGACTTGAAGCCTGAATTTTCTTCACTAATATCGTTAATAACGACTGCATCAAGGTTTTTTCGGGTAAGCTTCTCTTGCCCGTAATCCAGTAAGTGATCAGTTTCTGCTGCAAACCCAACTAGGTATTGAGTTTGCTTCTTCTCACCTATCGTTTTTAAAATATCTTCTGTACGTTCTAACTCAATAGAGAGATCGCCATCTTTCTTTTTCATTTTATTAGAGAATTGTTGCTTCGGACGATAGTCAGCAACTGCAGCAGCTTTTATAATCATATCTTGCTGTTCAAACCGAGACACGACCGCTTCAAACATCTCCTTTGCAGACTGTACAGGAACCATCTCCACACCCGGAATAGGGTCTAACTGTACTGGTCCACTAACTAATGTCACATCAGCCCCAAGATCTCTGGCTTCAGTTGCTATGGCGTACCCCATTTTGCCTGATGAGTGGTTCGTGAAAAACCTTACAGCATCGATGACTTCAACTGTAGGGCCTGCCGTTACCAGCACCTTTTTACCTCGTAGCGTTTGTTGTTTACTTTCACGCGTTGCGATTACATCGATAATATTTTCTGGTTCTTCTAGGCGTCCTTTACCAACATAACCACACGCTAAATAACCATTCCCGGGTTCGATAAACCGGTAATCATATGTTTCTAACGTCTTTAGATTTTCTTTAACGGCAGGATGATCATACATATGTACATTCATAGCTGGTGCTACATAAACTGGAGCTGTTGTTGCTAATAAAATAGTCGTTAACATGTCATCGGCTAAACCATTAGCCACTCGTCCTAGCAAATGCGCTGTCGCTGGAGCTAAAATAACGATATCAGCCCAATCAGCTAAATCAATATGTGCAATTTTCTCCGGATTTTTTTCATCAAAAGCATTGGTGTAAACAGGGTTTCTGGATAAAGCTTGGAAAGTCAGTGGGTTAACAAATTGTGTTGCACCTTCTGTCATGACCACTTTAACTTCAGCACCTTGTTGTACTAATTTACTTGTTAAAGCACAAGCTTTATAGGCCGCAATTCCACCGGATACACCTAATAGTACGTTTTTGTTTTTTAGCATAACCTCTCCTCCAAATTGAACCTAGTCATAAAGAAAAAACAACCTGACTCGCAGGTTGTTTAAACATTTGTGTAAGGTAAGTCAATTGTACTCAAAGTCGGTGAAACATCAATTATTTAACCACCAAACTGATGAATGACAACACCCACCTGCAAGCGTTTGGTGTTAGTCTTCAGCGCCAGTTACAGATAACTTTTCATCGATCACTTCTTCTAACGCCTGCCCAACATGCTTAGTTGACTTATAACTGTCCAGCATATGATTTTTCTCATCATGAAGCTCTCTGGCACGTTTAGCTGAAGTAATGACGATTGCGTATTTTGAATCAATCTTTTTAAGTAAATTATCAACCGATGGCTCTAAGATCATAAAACATCACTCCCCAGTGCTTTTTTATATTGTTTTGCTATTCTCTCACGTTTACAATGTTCACTCAAGACTATTGCTTCAATTCGTTTAACGGCTTGGTCAATTTGGTCATTGACGACAACATAATCATAAGCATCCATCATATCAATTTCTTTCTTTGCCTCTAATAATCGATTCTTAACTAGATCCTCAGATTCTGTCCCACGACTAATAATTCGATTTTTTAATTCTTCAAGACTCGGTGGGAATAAAAATATAAATACACCTTCAGGGAAATTTTCCTTCACCTGCATCGCACCTTGAACTTCTATTTCTAAAAAGACATCTCGTCCCTTATTCAACGTTTGTTCAACATATGCCTTTGGTGTTCCATAATAATTCCCAACATACTCAGCATACTCGATAAATTCTCCCTCTTCAATCATTCGCTCGACTTCTTCTTTCGTTTTAAAAAAGTAATCAACTCCATTTTCTTCACCTTCACGTGGGTTTCGAGTTGTTACTGAAATCGAATATGCTAAATCAGGATCTTGCTCAAATAACGCTTTTCTAACTGTTCCCTTTCCAACACCAGATGGTCCAGAAAGAATAAACAGGATACCTTTTTCACCTTTCAAAACATTTCCTCCTAGTTGTCAATGTTCATATCTTCATTAACGACACGTTGTCCGACTGTCTCAGGTTGGACAGCTGATAAAATGACATGATCACTATCGGTTACAATGACTGCTCGGGTACGTCTTCCGTATGTAGCATCCACCAATTTATTGTTGTCACGAGCAACCGTAATAATACGTTTAATCGGGGCTGATTCGGGTGATACAATCGAAATAATTCGATTGGCTGAAACAACATTTCCAAACCCGATATTAATTAATTTTAGATTCATTCTACTATACTCCCCTAACATTTTGTTCTATTCATATAATATACTATTATAGTCTAAATAGAGTCAAAAACTCAAATTTCATTCAATATTTTGTACTTGTTCTTTAATTTTCTCTATCTCACTCTTTAAAGCTACAGTAATCTTACTTATGTTTACGTCATTAGATTTTGAGCCAATCGTATTTGTTTCACGATGCAACTCTTGTGTTAAGAAATCCAATTTGCGCCCAATCGGCTCATCTAACTCCAGTAACTCTCTCATTTGTTCAATATGAGAGTGCAAGCGTGTCACCTCTTCAGTAATATCTCCTTTATCAACCAATAACGCTACCTCTTGAAGCAACCGACCTTCATCGACTTGATAATCCTGCAAACTCTCCTTTAACCGGGCTATGACTTTATCCTGATAGTAAGATTGAATGGTATCCTTCTTTTCTTTTAGGGTTTGAATATGTTGATCAATTTGGTCAATTCGCATTAAAATATCTTTATGTAAAGCTGATCCTTCTTCCATACGCATGTTCAAGACTCGTTTTAAAGCTTCCTCTATTGCAGTGAGAATGGGTTCTTCAAGGGTCGTATCAAAATCACTTAGTTCTTCAACTGAGAAAACATCATCCAATTGCAGTAAATGATCTAATTGTAGATCCCCTTGAATAGATGTAGAGTTTTTCACCTCTTTGACCCGTTCGATATACTGATTGAGGATCGACCAATCTACGTTAATTTGCTTTTCCTTAAGGGAATCACCATTAATATTAATGTAAATGTCGACTCTTCCACGTTCAATATATTGATTGACTAGTCTTTTCATTCGTTCTTCTAAAACTAATAATTCGCGTGGCATTTTGAATGAACAGTCAAAAAAGCGATGATTCACTGTTTTAACTTCAACTGTTATGGTTGAGTTCTCCAATTTTTGATTAACCTGTCCATAACCTGTCATACTAGTAACCATTTCAATCACCCACTTTATATATTCTCTATTATTGTGGCATTAAACCAAACTTGTTTTCAACTGATATTAATATAAATCTATATCTAACAGCTATTTATTCATGATATACTTAGTGATTATGAGGTGATAAAAATGCCATTTGACGGAATTGTGACTCGTGCCGTTACACATGAGTTAAAAGAAAATATTGAAGGTGGACGAATTCAAAAGATTTATCAACCAACAGATAGCGAAATCATTATAAATGTGAGGAAACAAGGGAATAATCACAATTTATTAATTTCAACACATTCTAGTTATGCTAGAATCCACTTAACCAATCAGAAATACACAAATCCTAAAGAACCTCCTATGTTCTGCATGGTATTAAGAAAATATTTAGCTGCTGGGTTCATTGATTCCATTGAGCAAGTTGATTTAGAAAGAATTATTCATATATCTGTAAGAAGTAAAGATGAAATTGGTGATGAAAAAAACAAAACACTCATCATTGAATTAATGGGGAAACATAGTAATGCCATTTTAGTTGACCCAGAACGTCATGTCATCTTAGATAGTTTAAAACATGTGAGTCCAGCACAAAACAGACATCGAGCGATTTTACCAGGTCAAACATATATTACTCCGCCTGAACAAGGTAAACTAAACCCTTTAACATTAGATGGTGAAACTTTTGTTAAGAAGTTAGATTTTAATCAGGGGAAATTGGAGCAGCAGATGCTACGATTATTAATGGGCTGTTCACCTGTTGTGACCCAATCTTTAGCTCAACAAGCTTATCTGGGTACCAATGATACGTATATAAAGGTCTTTGATCAATTTCAACAGCAACTTACCAACCATCAATACATGCCAAGAATTTTCACTGGTCAGAACGAAGACTTTCATGTGCTTGAGAATGTGGCATTAGAAGGTGATGAATCACACTTTTCAAACGTGAATGAGATGATCGATACGTTTTACAAAGGAAAAGCAGAACGTGACCGAGTTAAGAATCAAACTCACGATATCATGCGTTTACTTAAAAATGAAAAATCTAAAAATGAACGCAAAATTGACAAGCAGCAAAAGACTTTAAAAAAGGCTGAAAAAGCAGATGAGTACCAAAAGTACGGAGAGTTGTTAACCGCACACTTACACTTGGTTAAACCTGGTGATGAAACGGTAGACGTGGTCGATTATTATGATCCGGACCAACAGCAAATAACCATTGAACTAAATCCAAATAAATCACCAAGTGAAAATGCTCAACATTACTTTAAGCAGTATCACAAACTAAAAAAATCTAAAGAAGTCGTTCTGGTTGAGATTGAAAAAGCCAAACGGGAAATTGAATATCTTGAGCGACTAATCCAACAACTAGAACAAGCTCGTGAGGATGACATCGAGGATATTCGAGAAGAACTTCAAGAAGAAGGTTACTTGAAGCAAAAGCAAACAAAGAATAAGAAAAAGAAGAAAAAGCAACTTTCACCCGATCGCTATCGCGCTTCAGATGGTACCGAGATCTATGTTGGAAGAAATAATAAACAGAATGAGTTTGTCACGAATCGATTAGCCAATAAAAACGACATTTGGCTTCATACCAAAGATATTCCTGGGTCACATGTCATTATTCGTTCTCATGACCCTAATGAAACAACTATCTTAGAAGCTGCACAAATTGCTGCATACTATAGTAAGGCTAAACTCTCATCTTCTGTTCCAGTTGATTATACCTATGTCAAACACGTTAAAAAACCAAACGGAGCAAAACCGGGGTATGTGATTTACGATAATCAGCACACCATTTATGTCACACCAGATGAAAAATTAATCAACCAACTAAAAGATAAAGTTAATTAATTTCTTGAAAATAATGAGGCTGAGACAAAAGTAATTTGGCTAAAGGCTTTCCAAAACGATTGGTTCAATTTAACGTTTTGGAAATATACTTCGCTTTCCGCGAGAGGCTCAGGAGCCTCCTTATGCAGGAGTCTACGTATATTTCCTATGCTAATCCAATTCACTTTAGCATCCCTTTACTTCTTTATGTCCCAGCCTCTTTCAGTTAATGATAAAAGATTGTCGTATCATCAAGCAATTAGGCTCCAATATCGCTAACTAAGAACCAAATCATCACGCCATGCAAGTAGGTTATCTTGTTCACTCTTAGCGATGTCATTCCGCTCCACTAATTGACCAATAATATCATCAAAAGTGACTAAAGATTCATGAGTTAAATTCGCATCCACGAAGTTGTCCTTAGCACAAGATAAACCATAAGTAAAAATTGAAAATACTTTCTCAACGTGACATCCTTCATTCTTTAAAGCGTTAGCCACTTGTATAGCACTTTGACCTGTAGAAACTAAATCCTCAATAACCACGACTCGATCACCCTTCCTAAACGAGCCCTCGATCAAGTTATTAAGCCCATGTTCTTTCGGCTTACTTCGTACATAGATCATAGGCAGGTCTAACTGTTGTGAAATAAAAGCCGCATGGGGAATACCAGCTGTTGCACAACCCGCAACAATATCTACTTGTTCATGATCCATCTCTTTTATAAAGGCCTGTGCGATCATGTTTCGAATTTCGGGATAAGACATCGTTAGTCGATTGTCACAATAAATTGGCGATTGAATTCCAGATGACCATATAAATGGATCAGCCGTATCTATTTTAACCGCTCCAATTTCAATTAATTTATCTGCTATTCTTTGACGTAAGATAAGGACCACTCCTTTAACATCCTTTGATAAGCTTCATTAGGTTGACAAGCCTTTGTCACACTTCTTCCGACAACAATACAATCACTATTAACCTTTCTAGCATCAGATGGTGTTGCGATTCGCTTTTGATCATCAGGATGATCATTAGAAAGACGAATCCCAGGACAGACAGTTATAAACGTTTCACCACAAATTGATTTTATTACCTCGACTTCACGTACTGAGCAAACCACGCCATCAACTCCACTTATTTGACTTATTTTAGCGTAATGCTTTACCGTATCTTCCATCGAATGATGAATTAAAAGATCATTCTTCAAGGAATGATCGTCCATTGAAGTCAATTGAGTAACAGCTAATAGCTTAGTTTGATTTCCCGATGCTTCAATACCTTCCTTAGCTGCCTCAATCATTTGCCGACCACCAGCGCTATGAACATTAATAAAGTCAAGCTCATAGTCACTTAGGCTTTTGATTGCTTGTTTAACCGTGTTAGGTATATCGTGTAATTTTAAATCAAGAAAAATAGGGTGATCTTTACTTTTTAAGTAATCTAATACTTGATGACCTTCAGCGTAAAATAGTTGCATCCCAACTTTAACTGGAATCCCTGCTAATTCGTGAGTCTCTAAAAATAATTTAGTTTCCTCTAAACTATGAAAATCTAAAGCGAGATAGACGGATTTACACATGAATCGAACATCACCTCCTTTAAGGAAGAGTAACCATACTTTGATAAGGTGTCTGGTAACTGTAAAATGATGTTTTGACAAATATACGGGTCTTGAAAATTAGCTGTTCCTACCGCTACCGCATTAGCACCGGCTAATAAAAATTCTAAGACATCTTCTGCTGAGGTAACCCCTCCCATGCCGATAATCGGTAACTGTGTTTGCTGCCGAACTTCATAAATCATTCGTATGGCAATCGGCTTAATTGCTGGTCCTGAAAGCCCTCCTGTTTGGTTGGCTAACAAAGGCTTCTTACCAGATAAATCTAGCTTCATCCCTGTTAATGTGTTAATCATGGATAACCCATCTGCCCCTGCCTGTTCTACGGCTAGCGCAATGTCTGCGATGTTCGTTACATTTGGTGAAAGTTTTACGAATAATGGTTTTGTTGTGACGGCTTTAACGGCATTAGTTAATTCAAAAGCTAGCGTAGGGTCTGTACCAAACTGAACTCCCCCTTCTTTAACATTTGGACAGGAGATGTTAAGCTCTAACGCTTTAATCACAGGTTGTTGATCTAATTGAGAGGCGACTTTAACATATTCCTCTTTTGTACGACCTGCTATATTGGCGATTATCGGTGTTTGATAATTGTCAAGGAATGGAAGATCCTCTTTAATAATCTGGTCGACACCTGGGTTTTGTAGGCCAATTGCATTTAGCATACCTGATGATGTTTCAGCAACACGTGGTGTGGGATTCCCCAAACGAGCCTCTTGAGTTGCGGCTTTTATCATGATCGCACCTAATTCGTTTAAATCATAAAACTTACTAAACTCTTTACCAAAACCGAAGCAACCTGATGCTGGCATGATCGGATTCTTAAGTGGTAAACCTGCTATATTCACTGAAAGATTCATAGAATCACCTCATCTGCATTGACAACTGGGCCATCCTTGCAAATTTTAATATAACCTTTGTTACATCGAGTTTGACAAACACAGGCTAAACAAGCTCCAATCCCACAACCCATTCGTTCTTCAAGTGATAAATAACCCTTTATATCTGACAATTGACTTTGAACGGACTTTAACATCCCATTAGGTCCACAGGCATAATAAGTCGTAAAGCTACCCAATGAAGCGATTAATTCTGTTACGAGACCCGAATAACCATAAGAGCCATCATCTGTCGTGATCCACGTCTTGGCAATCTGGCTAAACTCACTTTCATAAAATATCGCTTCACTCGTCTGAAATCCTAATACTGCAGTAACATGGTTATGTTTAGATAGCTCTTTAGCAGCATAGTATAATGGGGGAACACCAACTCCTCCACCTACTAGTAGGATACTTTCACCTTTATGTTGTTGGAGTGAGAAACCATTACCTAATGGACCTAACCCATCTATTTCATCGCCTATTATCCTGGTACTTAACCAGTTGGTCCCGTGGCCGACTACTTTATAAATAATAGTGATCGACTTCTCTTCTCTGTCAACATCTGCAATGCTGACAGGTCTCCTTAACATAAACTCACTCACCTGACCTATTTTCAGGTGAATAAATTGACCTGGTTGACTAAGTATTGGTAGCACTTCACCTTGAAGTCTCATCTCATACGTATCTAAAGCCAGTTGATGGTTTTCAATAACCCGAAGACATTCTAATTTCACGAGGAGACCACCACCTCATTTTTTGGCATGGCACTTGCTGTAAATGTCATCGACTCAATCACTGACAACATAGCCTCTGCGGTATCTAGCGATGTTAAACAGGCAATCCCACGTTCCACGGTTTCCCGACGAATTTTAAAACCGTCCGTATAAGTCTGCTTTCCACGTGATAACGTATTAATCACTAGTTGGACTTTGCCTTCTTCAATCACATTTAAGATATGGTGATTATGATCATCAATTTTTTGAACCGTATTAACAGGTAACCCTGCTTTTTGGATGGCTTTTGCTGAGCCTTGTGTTGCATATAATTCAAAGCCTAGTGAATGAAAGCGATTAGCTAGTTTAATCATGTCCTTTTTGTCCGAATCAGCAACTGTTAATAAAACTGCTCCTTCTGTTGGAACCTCTAACCCCGAAGCGATAATTCCTTTATATAAAGCTTTATCTAAATAGTGATCTCTACCAATCACTTCACCAGTAGATTTCATCTCTGGACCTAATGTAATGTCAACGCTACGTAACTTCTCAAAAGAAAAGACAGGAACTTTAACCGAAATAACATCATCTTCTTCGACTAAACCACTTTGATAACCTAAATGGCTTAGTTTTTCTCCAAGCATGATTTGTGTAGCTAGGTTGGCCATTGTCACCCCAGTTACTTTACTTAAGAATGGAACGGTACGGCTGGACCTAGGATTGACTTCTAATACGTATAATTCCTCTTCGTGATAAACAAATTGAATATTAATTAAGCCTTTGACCTGTAATTTCTGCGCTATTTGAGTCGTGATCTGCACACACTTCTCTTTAATCACCTTAGGAATACTTTGTGTTGGATAAACGGCGATAGAATCTCCTGAATGGACACCGGCACGTTCAATATGTTCCATCATTCCCGGAATCACCACGGTTTCTCCATCACTTATTGCATCAACTTCTAGCTCTTGACCAATTAAGTAACGATCAATTAAGACAGGGCGATTTGGGTGGACACTCACGGCTTCTTTTATATATCGTTTTAATTCAGATTCTTCATGAACAATCTCCATCGCACGGCCACCTAACACATAAGAAGGTCTAACTAAAACTGGGTAACCAACTTCTTTAGCAAGTGCGAGTGCCTCAGATTGACTAGTTGCTATTCTCGCTTCTGGTCTAGCAATAGTTAACTCTTCTAGGGTTTGTTCAAACAGGTCGCGATCCTCAGCACAGTCTATAGATGCTTTTGAGGTACCTAGAATCTTTACACCACGCTGTTCTAAGTCATCGACTAAAGAAATAGCCGTTTGTCCACCAAATTGAACAATGACCCCATCAGGTTGCTCATGATCAATGACATGCATCACGTCTTCAATGGTTAGTGGCTCAAAATAAAGCTTATCGGATATATGGAAATCCGTTGATACTGTTTCAGGGTTATTATTAATGATAATCGCTTCATAGCCTGCTTCTTTTAAAGCGATCACTGAGTGAACCGTCGCATAGTCAAACTCAATACCCTGGCCAATTCGAATGGGTCCTGATCCTAAAACGACTACCTTCTTGTTAGTGGATTGAATCGATTCATTTTCCTCTTCATAACTGCTATAAAAATATGGAGTTTGTGATGTGAACTCAGCTGCGCATGTATCAACCATTTTAAAAACAGGAGTTAATCCATTCTCTTGACGCCAACGGTAAACTTGAAGTTCATCACATTGCCATAGTCTAGCTAGTGTTTCATCCGAAAAGCCTTTCTCTTTCGCTTGTTCCGTTAAATCAACACACCAGGCTTCGTGTTGTAATTTTTTCTCAAGTTGAATTAACTGTTGGAATTTGAATAAAAACCAACGATCAACCTTAGTCAATTCATATATTTCTTCCAATTGAAATCCTCTTCGAAAAGCCTCAATTAAAAGAAAGATCCTTTCATCATCCGCTTTAGTCATACGTTCTATCAAATCAGTTGTTGTTAGATACTCTAACTCTGGTAAATACAACTCATTCGTATTAATTTCTAACGAACGAATTGCTTTTTGAATCGACTCTTCAAACGTTCGACCAATAGCCATCACTTCACCAGTTGCCTTCATTTGTGTACCTAGTTGACGATTGGCCGCTTGGAATTTATCAAATGGCCATCGAGGAATTTTGGAAACTACATAGTCAAGAGCTGGTTCGAAGTGCGCGTAAGTAGTTCCTGTAACTGGGTTGTTCATCTCATCTAAGGTTAATCCGACAGCAATTTTGGCAGCGAGTTTTGCAATCGGGTATCCAGTAGCTTTAGAAGCTAAAGCAGATGACCGACTGACTCTTGGATTCACTTCTATCACATAATAATCAAAACTGTCTGGATCGAGAGCTAATTGAACATTACAGCCACCTTCGATTTGTAAAGCTTTAATAATTTTTAAGGAAACATTTCTTAACATCTGGTATTCCCGATCACTTAACGTTTGGGAAGGAGCAACGACTAACGAATCTCCTGTATGAATACCTACTGGATCAATATTCTCCATGTTACATACAACAATTGCATGATCATGGTGGTCTCGCATCACTTCATACTCAATTTCTTTAAACCCTGCGATATTTCGCTCGATTAAACACTGGCTTGCTGGGGATACAGCTAACCCATTTTGAACGACCTCAAGTAACTCATTGTAGTTATAACACATCCCCCCACCAGTGCCACCTAGCGTATAAGCAGGTCGCACGATGAATGGATAACCGATCTTCTCGGAAAATTCCACAGCCTCATCAACACTACTGACAATCGAACTTTCAGGAATTGGCTCATTTAAATCAATCATTAGTTGTCTAAATAACTCTCGGTCTTCTGCTTGTTCAATGGCATGTAAATTAGTACCTAATAACTCCACTTGATAAGCTTCAAGCACCCCTCGTTTATTAAGTTCTATGGCTAAATTTAAACCCGTTTGACCTCCCAATGTGGGAAGAATAGCATCTGGTTTTTCTTTGCGAATAATCTTTGCTAAAAATTCCGGTGTTAATGGTTCCATATAAACAACGTCCGCTATCGTTTCATCTGTCATAATTGTAGCTGGATTGGAATTAGCTAATATAACTTCATACCCTTCTTCTTTCAAAGACTGACAAGCCTGTGTTCCTGCATAGTCAAATTCTGCAGCTTGCCCAATAATGATCGGGCCAGAACCAATGACTAAGATCCGACGAATGTCTGTACGTTTTGGCATGTTTTTACTCCCCCTATATTTTGCTCTTCTTCAATACGTGTTAAAAACTGGTCAAATAGATGATGACAATCTTGAGGTCCTGGAGAGCTCTCTGGATGAAATTGAACTGAGTAAACCGGGTGATCCGTATGAGCTAATCCTTCTACCGTTCCATCATTTATTGCAACATGAGTGATTTTTAATGGTGTATGGTTAACTGAAGCTTCGGAAACGGAATACCCATGATTTTGTGATGTCATCCACACCTCACCTGTTTTTAAGTCTCTGACGGGATGATTACAGCCACGGTGACCAAATTTTAACCCCTCTGTGTTGGCACCACAGGCTAAAGCAATTAATTGATGTCCTAAGCAAATACCGAAAATCGGCAATTTCCCTATCAAGTTTTTGACTAATTCAACTCCTTCAGGGACATCCTTGGGGTTCCCAGGGCCATTAGATAAAACAACGCCATCTGGCTGCATTTGTAGTAATTCATCAGCTGTAACATTGTAAGGGACCACCGTCACATGACAGCCGCGCTCGGTTAACTCGCGTAAAATCCCATGCTTCATTCCATAATCGACTAGGATCAATCTTCTTCCACGCCCAGGGACAATATAGGGCTTTACGGAAGATACCTGCGAAACTTGATCATTTCTCAAAGGTGTTTGAACAAGTTGGCTTACTTGATTTTCTACATCATCTAAATGATCGGTAATAATTGCTTTCATCGTTCCACGCTCACGAATATGTCTAACTAATCGCCGTGTATCGACTCCTTCAATACCAGGCACATTCTTTTGTTTTAAGTATTCATCTAACGATTGTTCACTTCTAAAATTTGATGGAAATTGAACACATTCTTTAACGATTAACGCGTTTAAAGCAGGTCTTACCGTTTCAAAATCATCTCGATTAATTCCATAGCTACCGATAAGAGGGTAAGTCATCACCACCATCTGTCCACAATATGATGGGTCTGATAGGGTTTCCTGATAACCAGTCATCCCTGTTTGAAACACGACTTCCCCTATTTGATCAGTCGTTGTTTCTCCGAAAGCTCTACCCTTAAACACTTGACCATCTTCCAAGATTAAATAACGCTTAGACATAGATATCCTCCTCCTGCCAGACAACCTCTCCATCTACCATGGTCATCGTAGGATTTCCTTTAACTTCCCATCCAGCAAATGGCGTATTATGACCTTTTGAATAAAAGGTTTTGGGATCAATTATCGATGTTTCATTTAGATTGACTAAGACAAGATCGGCAGGTTGACCGATTTCAAGTTTTCCATATGGTAAATTGAAAACTTTTGCCGGTTTAATGGTTAACCAATCCACTAACTGTTCTAAGGTAACTATATTGGTTTGAACAAAATGGGTATAAAGTAAAGGAAATGCCGTTTCCAATCCGACGATTCCAAATGGAGAATGAAGAAAACCTTGGGACTTCTCATCACTCATATGTGGTGCGTGATCAGTTGCAATACAATCAATTGTCCCATCTAATAAACCTGCAATTAACGCTTGACGGTCTTCTTCACTTCGAAGGGGTGGGTTCATTTTAAAATCAGCTTGATCGCCAGGAATATCGTGTTCTGTTAGAAGTAAGTGATGTGGGGTCACTTCAGCCGTTACAGGAATTCCTACCCGTTTAGCATCACGTATGATACGAACAGATTCTTTCGTACTAACATGACAAACGTGATAGTGACATCCTGTTGCTTCAGCCAATAATAAATCTCTGGCAATATGTACAGATTCACTAATAGAAGAAATACCGGGAAGGTTCAATTCTTTATTTCTCTTACCTTCGTGCATGACACCTTGATTAACAAGTGAATTTTCTTCACAATGTGCCACAATGGAAGTTTGATGCTTACTTGCTAATTGCATCGCCTCATGCATCTTACCAGCCGTTTGGACACCGACACCATCGTCAGTGAAGGCTACAGCTCCTAATTGTTTTAATGATTGAACGTCAACTAATTCTTTACCTAATTGACGTTTAGTAATAGCCGCATATGGTAGAACGCGAACATGACCATGTTTACTAATTAACTCATTAACATATAATAAATTCGCCTGATCATCTGGAACTGGTCGAGTATTTGGCATTGCACATACGGTCGTAAAACCACCTCTTGCTGCTGCTTTTGTCCCAGTTTCAATTGTTTCTTTAGCTTCACCTCCAGGTTCACGAAGGTGCACATGAATATCGACGAAACCTGGGAGTAAGTATTGACCTTTTCCATCGATCACATGATCAACTTCACCAATTTCCAGCTGACCAATAGCTTTAATCTTTCCGTTTTCTACTAAGACATTGACCTCTTCTTTCATTGACAGTAGTCGCACTTGCTTAATAATGATTTTCATGTAAAACTCCTCCTTTTTGTATGCAAAAATCTATAATGGCTTGGCGAATATAAACGCCATTATTCATCTGTTTGAAGATTCTTGATCGATCACATTCCACCAGTTCTGAATCAATCTCTACTCCCCTGTTAACCGGTGCAGGATGCAGGATGATACTTCTAGGTTTCATTTTTCGTTCTCGATCTTTCGTTAAACCATACTGTTGTAAATAAGAATGAGAATTGACTAAACCACCATTTTTATGTCTTTCCTTTTGGACACGCAATAACATGAGTACATCTACCTGTTTAATGGCTTCGTCCATCGCAATATATGGGTAAGGTAAAGTTGGATCCTGCCATTCCTCTTCAGCGACTAAAACTACATCGGCTCCTAGTCGATGAAGGACACGGGCATTCGATTTGGCTACACGGCTATGTTTGATATCACCACAGATTGCAACACTAAGACCGTTAAACCCACCAAATTCTTGTTTAATCGTTAACAAATCGAGTAATGATTGACTCGGGTGCTCGCCCGTACCGTCACCTGCATTAATTAAAGGAACATGAAGATCAGTATATATTCCTTCATAAAATTGTTCATCTGGATGGCGAATAACGATAAAATCGGCCCCTAAAGATTCAATAGTCTTAACCGTGTCATAAAGTGACTCTCCTTTAGTGACACTTGATGTTTCCTTAGAAAAAGAAAGCAAGTTGATATTCATTTGATGACAGGCCATTTCAAAGCTGAGCTTTGTTCTAGTTGAAGGTTCATAAAATAACAAACTTCCAGTCAATTTAAACTCATATTGATTTGATTGACCGTCAATAATCAGTTGAGCTTGGTCTAACAAATAATTAATTTCATCATTTGTTAGATCGTTCATGGTTAATAAGTGCACAACAACACGCCCTTTTTATTAATCTTCAAACATTTGCCCACTATTACCTGCTTCATTTCTACCTGGTAAAATAGCATTCAATAATACACCTGCGATTGCTGCAATTGCTAAGCCTGGAATTTCTACACCTTCTGCTAATTCGATTAAAGCCCCTCCTGCACCAATTACTAGGATGACAGAAGAAATGATAAGATTTCTTCTCACACCTAAATCTACATGGTTATCGATTAGCATTCTCATACCACTAGAGGCAATGACACCAAATAATAGGATTGAAACACCACCCATAACTGGTTCAGGGATCGACTCAATCAATACGGCAATCAAGTCAACAAATCCAAATAGAATGGCTAACAGTGCTGCTCCCCCAATGACAAACACACTGAAAACTCTTGTGATGGCAAGCACTCCGATATTCTCACCATAAGTAGTGTTTGGTGGTCCTCCTAAAAATGATGCGATCATGGTTGCAACACCATCACCTAACAATGATCGATTTAGGCCTGGCTGTTTGATAAAGTTCCTATTGGCAATCTTGGATAGGACCATTTGATCTCCTATATGCTCCGTGATGGTAACTAGAGCAACTGGTACCATAATGAACACAATTGATAAGCTAAGAACATCTAGTGGCTGGTAGTCAACAAATGGAATGATAAAGTCTGGAGTTACAAAGAGTGCGTCAAAGAATTCAGCAACTGATTGACTGGAGTTCAAATTATCCCAACTAGCAACCAATCCTGTGGTATTAACCACTCCGGTTACTAAAGCAGTCAGATAACCTCCAACAATTCCTAAGAGAATCGGGATCACATTCCAAAAACCTTTAAAAAACATCGTCGCTATGATCGTAATAAGTAAAGTGCTTATCGAAACCAGTACATAAGTACCGTTATAAACCCCTTCATCATACATCGCCATATCAATCGCAGTTGGTGCTAGGCCTAGACCTATAACCATAATAACTGGACCAACTACTACAGGAGGTAATAAACGTAACAACCAATTAACCCCACTTGCTTGAATCATAAGTGCAACTATCCCATAAACGATACCTGCTAAAAAGGCACCTACCATTGCTCCTGCTAACCCATCCGCAGCACTGGCCGCAACTATAGGCGTAATAAAAGCAAAACTTGATCCTAAATAAGCAGGAATTTTACCTCTCGTAATGATTAAATAGGCAAGTGTTCCTAAACCACTCGTTACTAAGGCTACATTAGGTGGCATATCGACAAGATAGGGCACTAAAATAGTAGCTCCAAACATAGCAAATAGATGCTGCAAACTTAATAAAAACCACTTGGTCCATTTCGGTACTTCATGAACGTCTAATACTTTTTCCTCATTACTCATCTGTCTCTCTCCCTTTTTAAATTCGTCTAGATATACAAAAAAAAGCCTCTTTACGAAAAAGTCGCAAAGAGGCATACGTACACACACTTCCCCAATTGGGTACGCAAAAAGCTTTTACGACCTTTTTAGCCTCTCTGGACTAACCTTTAAAGGTCCTTTATGTTATTAAATTGTTGATAATAATTATTCATAAATACTGACTTGATCGTTGCCATCAGTTTCTGATAATTGAACTTTAATCACTTCTTGTAATGATGTTGGTATATTTTTACCCACATAATCAGCTCTAATTGGTAATTCACGATGTCCACGGTCAATTAAAACAGCTAATTGAATTTGTTTAGGACGACCTAAGTCAATAATGGCATCTAAAGCGGCTCTAACTGTCCTACCAGTAAACAATACATCATCCACCAATATGACCGTTTTACCTGTAATATCTTCATCAATGGTTCGTTGATTAACCGTTGCTTCATCGTCCAAATCCTTATTAGATAAATCATCTCGGTATAAAGAGATATCCAGTTCACCTGTAGGGACGTTCACTTGCTCAATTTGACTTATCGATTCTTGCAGCCGTTTGGCTAAAGGGATTCCACGTGTCTTAATTCCGACAACAACTAAATCATCGGTCCCTTTATTTCGTTCAATAATCTCATGTGAAATCCGTTTAATCGCTCTAGATATTGCTGGTTGATCCAATATCTGTGTTTTTTCTTTCAATAAAATGCCCCCTTACATACAGCACGTGTACTTGAATTAGACCATTAAAAAACCCTCTTTTGTTAACCAAGGTAACAAAAGAGGGTATAAGTAGACACACTTATTCCTATAACGACATTTGTCACCTTGCTAGCCTCTCTGGACTATGTTAAAGGTTATAATGTAACTTTTATTCTTAATAACTTATTTTAAAGGAAACAATCGAAAAGTCAAGACATTCTTTTAATTTCTTCAATCGTATCCAAAAAGATTTGTGGTGGTTCTGCTGTCAATAACAGTTCTTCTTTAGTTATAGGGTGAGTAAACTCAAGACGTTTAGCATGGAGTGCCTGCCCCTCTACATCCAGCGTTTTCCTCGGTCCATATTTCGGATCGCCAACTAATGGATGTTTAATGTATTTAAAATGAACCCGGATTTGGTGAGTTCTACCTGTTTCTAATTCGCAAACGACATGGGTATAACGATCAAATTTTTCAAGTACCGTAAAATGTGTGACAGCTTCCTTACCACCGTCGACGATCGCCATCTTTTGTCGGTCATTTAAGTCTCTTCCAATCGGCGCATCAATGGTTCCATGTTCATGTGAAATAACCCCATGGATGAGCGCTTCATATTGCCGTTTTACTTTTTTATTCGCAAGCATTTCCGACAACTTCTCGTGAGCTTGATCATGCTTAGCTACAACTAACAGTCCACTCGTGTCCTTATCAATACGGTGCACGATACCAGGGCGATTTACTCCATTTATACCAGATAGATCATCACAGTGGTATAAAAGAGCATGAACTAATGTACCTGACTCATGACCGTGAGCGGGGTGAACCACCATCCCCTTAGGTTTATTAACGACCAATAAGTGCTCATCCTCATAACGAATATCAAGGGGGATATTTTCCGGTTCAATCTTCATCTCTTTGGGCTTTGGAATTTCCCACTTAACTTCATCATCTAGTTGGCACTTATAATTACTCTTGACAGGTTGATTGTTAACAGATACTAGTCCATCTTTGATCCAAGTTTGGACTTGACTTCTAGAGGCTTCTTCATTTAGTTCAGCTAGAACTCGGTCAATCCGCTTATTCGAATCAGCCTCATTAATTTTGTAAGTATATTTATTGGTCATTTTCACTCTTCCTTTTACTGTTCCACTCGTCATATAAAATTAATAAAATAACTATCGTAACACCCACAGTTAAGGCGATATCCGCCACATTAAAAATTGGGAAATTGTAATTAAAAATAATAAAGTCTAGAAAATCAACAACCTCTTGCATCATCATCCTATCAATAAAGTTCCCGATCGAGCCACCTAATATTAGAGCAAATCCAATATTCAATAAAGGATAGCCCTTTTTATATTGCTGCATAAAGTAAACGATCACACCTACAACAAAGGCAGTCACTAAATAAAAAAGCCACATCTGCCCTTGTAGCATACCCCATGCTGCTCCACTATTTCTGTGTGATGTTATATAAAAGAAGCCAGAAATAACTTCAATCGATTCGTGAATATTCATGGTACGAACAATGATCCATTTCGTTACCTGATCTAAACCAATGATAAATAAAGCCAATATGTAATATTTCACTTGACTACCTCCACATTCATTAACTACATTAAAATTTTACCATAACTTAGACGATTTAACGATAGCACAAAGTGATTGTTATTTGGGATACCTAGTGGATATAATGTTCATTAACTTTTGGTTACGTGGTGCTTTCCATTGACGTTTTGTGCTTCAAACGGTGGCGAAACGTCATCGAAAGAGCGTCTCGCTTACGTTTTGTGCTTCAAACGGTGGCGAAACGTCATCGAAAGAGCGTCTCGCTTACGTTTTGCACTTCACTCGAGGCCAAAACGGCATTGAGAGCATTTCTCCCGTACAGTTTAACCCACCAAATTGCTCATAACTTCATTGGGACAGGCACAAAACTAGTTAATGAACATCACCCATCAGTTCATCACATAACTAAGGCCCCACTCAGATGTGGAGCCTTTTAAATTATTATACTTTTTCTGCTACGACTGATGCACAACGACTACATAACTCAGGATGTTCTTCATTGGCGCCAATTGAATGAGATGATACCCAGCAGCGTTGACATTTCTCTCCATCATGCTTCTCAACCGCCACAGAAACGGTATCATATGCTTTAGCCGTTTCATAACTGGAGATCAACTCAACATCAGAAACGATTAAATATTGATGCAAGTTTTCTACAGACTCAAGAAGCTCCAACGTGTTCTCATCTTTAGGGACAATTGTCACTTTAGCTTCTAGTGATTTACCAATCACCTTATCATGACGTGCTTCTTCAAGTGCTTTTAATACATCTTCTCTAATTGTCATTAAACGTTGCCATTTCACTTTTGTTGTCTCTTCATTAGCAATCGTTCTTGCTTCAGGAAGATCAGTGAGTTGAACACTCTCTGCTTCAACACCAGGGATATATTTCCAAATTTCATCAGCTGTATGCGTTAAGATTGGAGAAAGCAGCTGTGTTAAGCTAACAACGATTTCATGATAAACTGTTTGAATACTACGACGACGCTTACTATCTGCTTCCTCAATATATAGAATATCTTTAGCAAAGTCTAAATAGAAGGCACTTAAATCGACGGTACAGAAGTTATTGATCGTATGATAAATAACGGAAAAATCATATTCATCGTAAGCTTTTCTAACCTTTGCAATCGTCTCTTGAAGACGGATAAGCATATAACGATCGACTTCTTCAAGATCCCCCTCAGCTAATGCATGTGTGTTGGGTTCAAAGTCGTGTAAGTTACCTAGAAGGAAACGCATTGTATTTCTGATCTTACGATAAACTTCTGATACCTGCTTTAAGATTTCATTTGAAACGCGCACATCTGCTGAATAATCAGTACTTGCGACCCATAGGCGTAAAATATCTGCACCTAATTGCTTCATGATTTTGCTTGGTACCATTACATTACCAAGTGACTTACTCATCTTACGACCTTCACCATCTAAAGTAAATCCATGACTTAAAATTCCTTTGTAAGGTGACTTACCTGTAATCGCAACAGATGTAGTCAATGACGAATTAAACCAACCACGATACTGATCCGATCCTTCTAAGTAAAGGTCAGCTGGGCGATCTAGATCCTCTCGCTCTACTAAAACACCTTGGTGAGTAGAACCCGAATCGAACCACACGTCCATGATATCCGTTTCTTTCGTAAATTGACCATTCGGACTTCCCGGGTGTGTAAATCCTTCTGGTAATAATTCATTAGCCTCTCGTTCAAACCAAATGTTAGAACCGTGCTCACGAAATAGATTGGATACATGTTCAATCGTCTCATCCGTAATGATCTCTTCGCCATTCTCTGCGTAAAATACAGGAATAGGAACACCCCATACTCTCTGACGAGAAATACACCAATCTTCACGGTCACGCACCATGTTATGCATCCGAGTTTCACCCCAATCAGGGTGCCAATCTACTTCCTTAATCGCTTTTAGTAAATCATCACGAAAGTCTTTAACTGAAGCAAACCACTGAGATGTTGCACGGAAAATCGTTGGTTTCTTAGTTCGCCAATCATGTGGGTATGAGTGAGTCATAAATTCAAGCTTTAATAAAGCCCCTACCTCTTCTAACTTTTCGGTAATATTTTTGTTAGCTTTATCATAAAACATTCCTTCAAAGCCTGGAGCTTCTTCAGTAAAGACTCCCTTACCATCTACCGGACATAAAACATCTAGTCCGTACTGTTCACCGACCCAAAAGTCATCTTCACCATGACCCGGCGCTGTATGAACACATCCAGTACCTGATTCAGTCGTCACATGATCTCCTAAAATAATTAAAGACTCACGGTCATAAAATGGGTGCTTAGATACAACATATTCTAGATCTTGACCTTTAAATGTTTTAACAACTGTTGGGCTTTCCCATTCTAATTTTTCTGCGACTTCATCTAGTAGATCATGGGCAATAATATACTTGTGACCATTAGCTTCTACTGATACATACTCTAACTCAGGATGTAGCGCTATAGCTAAATTAGCAGGGATGGTCCATGGTGTTGTCGTCCAAATAATGAATTTCTCATCACCATCTAAAACATCTTTACCATCTGTTACATCAAATGAAACATAGATAGATGGTGAGCGTTTATCTTGATATTCAATTTCTGCTTCGGCTAAAGCTGATTCTGATGAAGGGGACCAATAAACGGGCTTTTTACCCTTGTAGATAAAACCTCTTTTAGCCATATCACCGAACACTTTAATTTGTTGAGCCTCAAAAGCAGGATCTAAAGTAATGTATGGATTATCCCAATCTCCACGCACACCTAACTGCTTAAATTGAACACGCTGATTATCGATCTGCTGGAGTGCATATTCCTTACACATTTCTCTAAATTCAGCAATAGATAATTCTTTACGGTTGATTTTCTTTTTCTTCGTTAAAGCAACTTCAATCGGCAAACCATGTGTATCCCATCCAGGAACATAAGGTGCATGATAGCCGGACATCGATTTATACCGAACAATAAAGTCCTTTAAAATCTTGTTAAGAGCATGCCCCATGTGTAAGTCACCATTAGCATATGGAGGGCCGTCATGTAAAATAAATAATGGGCGTCCTTCTGTACGTTCTTGTACTTTTTCATACAAACCATCTTCTTCCCATTGCTTTTGCATTTCGGGTTCACGGTTTGGTAAATTCCCACGCATGGGAAACTCGGTTTTTGGCATTAATAACGTTTCTTTATAACTCATGTAAATCCTCCTCAATCATTTAACGTCGAGCAAAAAGTCATATTTTAGATCTGTCACAATAAACTTTATAAAATTAAATAAAAAAGCTTGCTCATCCCTAACTGACTTAGGGACGAGCAAGCTCGCGGTACCACCCTGATTGAATAAAGAATGACTCTTTATCCCACTCAAACATTCGTAACGTGAATGAACGTCCTTTTTTACTCAGTTTTCAAAAAGGAAGCTCCAGGATGATCTTCCTTGAAGGTCTGTTACTAGGCTCGCACCAACCCTAGCTCGCTTAAACAGAATCTCTTCAAGTACTGTTCCCTTCTAAGCTTTATATGACAGATTCATTTGTTTATATACATTCTTATGATATGAAATTATAGGTAAAAATAATAGCTAAGTCAAGCACAAACTCTTCATGATTACCAAATTATATTAATCTAAAGAAAATGTGTGACACTTATTCAGAATAAGCCCTTTCAGCTGAAGAATCTAATTGCCCATCATGAGAAGTTTCAGTATCAATCTCAAACAAATCTTCCCAATCCTCATTTTCAATGATATCTAGTTGAGCCTCAACTAACATTTTCAAACGCGTTCTAAATACTTTAGCCTGCTTCTTTAATTCCTCAATTTCCATTGAAACTTGGCGTGATTTGGCCAATGCATCATTAACGATTCGGTCAGCATTCTTCTCCGCTTCTTTTATAATTAATTTTGCTTCTTTATTCGCATTATTTTTCACTTCATCTGCCGTCTCTTGAGCAACAAGAATAGAACGGTTTAACGTTTCTTCGATATTACTAAAGTGCCCTAGTTTCTCTTGAGATTCATTGACCTTCTCTTCTAGTGCTTTCTTTTCACGGATTACTTTCTCAAAATCTTTAATTACTTGATCTAGAAATTCGTTAACCTCATCTTCATCATAGCCTCTAAACCCTCTAGTAAATTCTTTATTATGAATGTCTAATGGCGTTAAACCCATAACATGACCTCCTTTAATTCTCTTACGCTTGTCCTTATGTATCCATATTCGACACAATATACAAGATTCCTTCTAAAGTTGATAATTATTTTAGCTTAGCAGTTTTAATTCGAAGTTTATTCTTCCGAGTCTCTCCTAAAATACTGACCACCTTACTCCTTCCAAACGATTTAACAGATAGAAGGTCGCCTGGCTGCAGTTGGAATGCCGGTTGGTCAACCACTCGATAATTAACTTTAACTGCTTCTTTCTCAATTAAATCTTGAGCTTTTTGACGTGATAACTGGTAAATCTCTTTTAAAATGGCATCTAATCTAATGGAAGAGACCGTTCCTTCTTTCTCCTGCCAACTATGTTGAGGTTCAATCACGTCTTGTTCACTTACTTCAGACAGTTTGATTGATGTGTTTTTTATTTTGGTCAAATTCATCTTTAAATAAAAGGCCATGTCCCGATCACATATAATTTGAAAAGTACCATCTTCAACTAATAAATCTCCAATTTTTTTACGTTGAATACCTAAAGACATTAAAGTTCCTAACAGGTCTCTATGCGATAATGAGACGAATTTGGTAGGATAGTTGCCTTGCAGTATACTCAGTGTAAAATCACTGTTTTCAATGGTTTCATAAAATGGAGCTAATACGGCTCTTTTGCGTTCTGATTGGTGATATCCACCATAAAAGTCAAGATTGATTTGCTCATTTTGTCCAACCACAGAACTAAAAATCAATTGCTCTCTAGGATCGAGAAAATCTGTGACAACCGTTCGATATTGTCTATCAGCTTGTTCTAACCAGTCCGTCACTTGATCAATAAATGGTTGTTCTTCTGGACGAAAATGTTGATAGATATCCATCTCATTCCTCTTTCTACCTTATTGGGTCTTACTTTACATCAGCATACCTTGTAATACCATTAAACCTGATGTTGCTAAGTGTAAAGTAATAATCGCAACAATTGGTGAAATATCAATCATGCCTAATGGTGGTATGATTTTTCTAAATGGCTCTAGATACGGCTCACAAGCTTTAGCTAAAAACTGACCGAATTGTGAATCGCGTGCCCCAGGAAACCATGACATTAAAATATAGCCAATTAACATAAATGAATATAAGTTAATCGCCAAGTATAGCAAACTAAATAACTGGCCCATTTATAAACTCCTTTCTTCCGACTGTTTAGTCAAATCGGTTCTCATTCATGATTTCAGAAATACTACCTGATATATCAACATGTTCAGGCGTACATAAAAACGTCTGCTGACCTAATTTTTGAATGTTACCGCTTAAAGCATAGACAGTACCACTCAAAAAGTCAACAACTCTTACACTAGTTTGATGATCTAATCGTTGTAAGTTAACAACTACTGACTTTTTCCTTTTAATGTGATCCGCAATTTCTTGAGATTCATCAAAGTCAGATGGTTCACACAACACCATTTTAGTATCATTTTGGATCGTTTTTAAGCTAACAACATTATCTTTTTCTTTAGAAGCTATCGGACTTTCCACTTCTTTTCTAGCTTCATGTGTCTCATCGTAAGAAGCTTGCTCATCTAATTCAAAAAATGCTTTAAACTTTTCTTTGAAACTCATGAGAATCCTCTCCTATTTTACTTCATTTCCAACTAAACTTGAACCGATACGTATATGTGTTGCACCTTCTTCAATAGCAATGGGATAGTCATTACTCATCCCCATCGATAAATGATCGCACGGAGCATGCGAAAAGTTATGACTTTGAACCTCTTGTTGCAACCGGCGAAGCTTTTGAAAACATAAACGAATCGCTTTTTCATCGTCCGTATATGGAGCCATGGTCATTAAACCATGAACTCGAACGTTAGGATAATTAGCTAAAAGCTTCACAAATGATGTAACCTCTTCTGGAGCAAGCCCATGTTTTGATTCCTCACCACTGGTATTCACCTGAACGAAACAATCAACAGGCTTCTTCGCTCGTTTATTAATCTCTTTAGCTAAAGATTTCCGGTCCATAGAATGAATAGCATCGACATAATCAATTAAGTCTTTAACTTTTCTGGATTGAAGAGTTCCAATAAAATGCCAATTAGGTTGGTCACCAATGGCTTCGTATTTTTCTAAGAAACCTTCTAAACGGTTCTCACCTATATGGCTCACACCCGAAGCAAGCGCTTCTTTGGCACGATCTATGGAGACATATTTAGTAACTGCTATAACTTTGATCTCACTTGGGTCTCGTCCAACCTTCTGACAAGCTGCTTCAATTTCTGCTTTTATGGATTCGTAATTATCTTTTACAGACATGTATAACACCCTTGTATATTGTTTATTTCAATGAAATAAAAGCCATCATTCGACCGGTAAGGCCATGGTCACGCCTAAATGAATAAAATAACTCTTGATCACGATAAGTACAATACTGACTAATTGAAACATGTTCCTTTAAAATCCCAGCTTCTTGTAAATAGATGAAATTTAACTCCTTAAGGTCTAATAAATAACGATTCTCGTTCTGACTAGGTGTTAGTATAGACGTGTGATATTCTTGTGGAATTTGATTGATAACATGATCATCCACTTCATAATACGGTTGAGAAATGCAAGGTCCTATTGCTACTTGGATTTGACTAGAATCCACACCTTGTTTCACTAGCTCATTAACCATCTCACGTCCAATACCACTAACAGTCCCTCTCCACCCCGCATGAGCTAAACCTATCCATTTCTGCTTAGGAGCTATAAAATAAAGTGGCACACAATCAGCATAGTAAGTTACAAGTAAATGCTCGGGGTGATTCGTAATCATCCCATCAGCATCTTCACTTGGATTTTCGTGAAAGAATTGATGTTTAGAGGTTTCTTCTTTAGCTAAATTTAGAACTCTTGTACTGTGAACTTGGTTTAAACACTTCCACTGATCTAATGGTTTTTTTAAGTGACTGGCTATGTACTGACGGTTTTGTAAGACGTCTTGCTTATTGTCATCGACATGGATTCCAACATTCAATGTATTGTAAGGTGGTTTACTAACACCAGCTTTTCTAGTTGAAAACCCTGCCATAACGTCATACTTTTCCCACTCATTTATCTGTAAGTACGTCTCATGTTGTTCTTGAAACAATTCACTCATCTTCTTCCAGCCCCTTTTAATTCATATTCTATCATATCTTTTATGAATTTTCTTATGACGATTGGACGATTATGTCGATTGTTTAATCATCCTAACTAAAATGACGTCAGTTCCAATTTTTTCAATTTGGGACCAAGAAATCGCTACTTCCTCCTGTTGGCCAAATACACCAAACCATTTACCACGAACGGTAACGATTAAATATAAAATAACCCCAACAGTCACATCTAACTCTAAGTCACTAATAAACCCGATTTTTTCACCATTTTCAATTTCAATAATATCCTTCGTTTGTAATTCTGACAATAGCATTTTAACATTCCTCCCCATTACCCTATTTATATGATTTTGACCAAAAGAAAAAAACCTCCAACATAGGAGGTTTTCTAACGTTTGATGATTACGAGTCTAAAACACTTTTATTCATTTCTTTAATAGCTGATTTTTCTAAGCGAGATACTTGTGCTTGGGATATACCGATCTCATCGGCAACTTCCATTTGTGTCTTTCCTTCAAAAAATCGTTGATTAATAATCAATTTCTCTCGTTCATTTAACTTCTTAATGCCTTCTCGAATGGCTAATTCATTAATCCAGGAGGAGTCCTTTTGTTTGTCATCCTTTAGTTGGTCCATGACAAAGATCGGATCACTTCCGTCATTATAAATAGGCTCAAATAATGACACGGGGTCCTGAATGGCATCAAGTGCAAAGATTATATCTTCATGAGGGATGTCCATTTCTTTGGCAATCTCTTGTGTCGTCGGTTCCGTTGACCGTTTACTCATTAATTGTTCCCTAACCTGTAATGCTTTATAGGCAATATCTCTTAACGACCTTGAAACTCGAATTGGATTGTTATCACGTAAGTATCTGCGAATTTCACCGATAATCATCGGTACAGCATATGTTGAGAATTTAACATTTTGACTTAAATCAAAATTATCAATGGACTTCATTAATCCAATACAACCAACCTGAAAAAGATCATCAACATTTTCTCCTCTGTGATTAAATCGTTTAATCACACTTAATACTAATCTTAAATTACCATTCACTAGCTCCTCTCTTGCTGATTCGTCACCAGCTTGTACCCTTTTAAATAAAAAACGCATTTCATCATTCTTTAAAACAGGTAACTTTGACGTATCTACACCGCATATTTCTACTTTATTTCTCGTCATGTTAGCCCCTCCCATTTGGAGATGATGTCAGTCTCATTTTCTCCATAATGGGAGTTTTTATTCGGTTATATTCGTTAAACAAGTCGGAAGAACTAGTGTCTAATGGTTGTAAAAAAGTTGAGATTTCAAGTGTCCCATGGGGTTAGACCATTTTATTAAACTCTCTTTTTAATCTTCTTATAATTTTTTTCTCTAACCTTGATATATATGATTGTGATATTCCTAGTTGGTCAGCCACATCTTTTTGTGTTTGTTCTTTATATCCACTCAGTCCAAAACGCATCTCCATAATTTGTTTTTCTCGTCCATTTAATGTTGATAATGCCGATATTAATAAAGTCTTGTCAACAGAGGTTTCTAAATCCTTTGTAATCAGATCCTCTTCTGTCCCTAACACATCTGATAATAATAACTCATTACCATCCCAATCAACATTTAACGGTTCATCAAATGAGACTTCCGTTTTACGTTTATTGTTCCTTCTTAAGTACATGAGTATTTCGTTTTCAATACAACGAGAAGCATAAGTGGCAAGTTTAATCTTCTTCTCAGGATTAAACGTGTTGACAGCTTTAATAAGCCCAATAGAACCAATACTGATCAAATCCTCTATATGAATTCCAGTGTTTTCAAATTTTTTAGCAATATATACAACTAACCTTAAGTTATGTTCAATTAGCATCGATTTAGCGGATTGATCACCCTCCATCATCCTCTCGAGTACATTTCTTTCTTCATCTTTTGACAAAGGAGGTGGTAATGCTTCACTTCCACCGATGTAATAAATTTCGCCACGTTTCAATTTTAGTTTGACTAGTAATTTAATATAAAATCGTTGAAAAATCATCCATAAACGACGCATTATGATACCCCCTTTACTTCTTTTACGCGCATTCTTTTTGACTGCAATAGTAACGGGTTTAACAAACATTGATACTCCATTTGCTTAGAAAATTCACCAAAATGTACACCAACATAGACCTTTTTGGTTGTAAGTAACTGGTTGTCTTGCATAACCGTGACTTGATCAGCCAAAAAAACTGGTAGCATTCCTTGTTGCCCTCCTGCTTTTTGATATGGTATGAACTGTATGAGACCATCTTGCTCTTCTTCTAGGACATTTAGATTATTTTTCAATCTCATTAATAAGTCATCGTCAAGCCAATTCCTAGCTGTCTTTTCATTAACTAAAATAACTGGACGTTGTGTAAGTGGGTGAGTTAATTGGTTACCAGTATCCAAAAAGCCCAATACCTTAACGTTTGTTTGACGATACTCAATCCAGGCATCATATTGTTTTTGAAATTTAAATTGAAACATCGTTAATTGTTGTAGTTGATCCTTTGTGAAATACAAAGCTACTGGAAATAACGTCAGTACCACCACCCAACTAACAAGATCACCGAAGCTAGTCTGATTGATTAAAACCATGTCCGAATTCGTAGTTAAGAAAAAGTGAATTCCAAATACAGCACCACCTATAGCAAAGTTAATAAAATAAAAACTGACAAATCGAATCAAAAATATCCGCCATTTAGTGTAAGAAAAGCCAATCATAATAATAATAATAGAATATATAAGCTTGAAGATCGGTGAATGAACACCCTCCCAGCTAACCAAAAACGATAGCGGAATAATTAATGATGCAAATAACCCTGCTAAGAAAATGCGAGTATGTGAAAACGGATACCTCGAAACCCAAGCGACTAATAGTAAAATCATCCAATCAAATAAAAAATTTAGTAACCAAATTAGATCGATATATAATTGCACTACCCACATCCCTTTTAAGTTGCTTACAAGAAGTATAAAAAAAGAAGCCTAAAAAACATGTCAGTTTCTAGGCTTCTAAGGTATCTATTTTTGGGATCTTTTGTCTGAAATAGACAAGACCCATTCACTACTTAATAGTGAACAGATCTTAGATTAATTTTATTTAATATTTAGGGTTGCTTTAATAATATGTAGTTGATGGATCTGTTAGGGTCATAGTGGGGCTAAATGACATTATAAGCAATCAAATGAATCAAAATGTCCGATAAAACCACTCTCATTAACGATAATCCATCTTAAATAACACATAACGTCATAGAGAACCGGCCTCATTGACGATAACTCACTTCGTAAAGTGCATAACGTCATAGAGAACCGGTTCCACTTAAAACTTAATCTATGAATTCTACCTAAATGCGTATTACTGATCGCGATTGCGATTACGTAAGAACGTTGGAATGTCTAACGTATCCTCTTCATATTTTGGTCGCTGTGTAGGGGTCTGTCTCCCTTGACTAGGTGACTGCCCTATTGGAGAAGTGGATTGTTGTTGTCGTGGTTGTGCCGGGTTTGGTTGTTTTTCACTCTCATCAAAACCAGTCGCAATAACGGTTACAACAATTTCATCTTTCAAATTCTCATTAATTACCGAACCAAAAATGACATTAACCTCTTGGTCTGCTGCAGACGTTACGATTTCTGCAGCCTCTTGTACTTCATATAAGCTTAAGTTCTGACCACCTGAAATATTCATTAACACACCATGAGCTCCATCAATTGATGTTTCTAATAAAGGTGATGAGATAGCTTTTTTAGCTGCTTCTGCTGCTCTGCTCTCCCCTGTTGCAACACCGATTCCCATTAATGCAGAACCTTTATCAGACATGATTGTTTTGACGTCTGCAAAGTCTACATTAATAAGTCCTGGCACCGCAATTAAATCAGAAATGCCTTGAACACCTTGTCTTAAGACATTATCAGCTTCACGGAAAGCTTCTAGCATTGGCGTATTTTTATCTACTAGTTCTAATAGACGATCGTTTGGAATAACAATTAGTGTATCAACATTTTCTTTTAAGGAGTCAACTCCAGTGCTAGCATGAGTTGATCGTTTACGACCTTCAAATAAGAATGGACGAGTGACTACTCCAACAGTTAATGCACCAAGCTCTTTAGCAGTTTGAGCAATAACAGGTGCTGCACCCGTACCTGTTCCACCACCCATTCCAGCAGTAACAAATACCATGTCGGCACCATGAAGTGCTTCTTCAATCACTTCTTTACTTTCCTCAGCAGCTTTTTTACCGACTTCGGGATTAGCACCTGCACCTAATCCACGAGTAAGCTTTTCACCGATTTGTAATTTGGTATCTGCTTTGGAAAGATTCAATGCTTGTGCGTCTGTATTAACCGCAATAAACTCGACACCTTGAACTCCATGTTCAATCATACGATTGACAGCGTTGGAGCCACCGCCACCAACACCGATTACTTTTATTGTTGCTAATTGATCCATATTTGCTTCAAAATCTAACATGTCTCGTTCCTCCTACTTGTTCATTATTCCTTTTACATTACCTTTGAAGGAAACGTGCGAATTAATCAAAGAAATAGTTTTGAATTTTTTTCATGAAACCTTCTTTATCTTTTGCTTGATTGGCTTGCTTACGTTGAGCTTTAATAGATTCTTTTGGTTTTGGTTCAGACTTTGCTTGGTGGCTTTCAATTCCAACAGCATAGGCTTTGCCTTGTATTTTCGCATTTCTATAGGCGAATTGCAAGGTACCTAAACCGACTGTGTAATAAGGTTCACGTACACCGATATGCGTAGGAATAGATAACCGCACATTTGCTTGAAATACATCACGAGCGAGATCTAACGTACCTGGAATTCTCATTAAACCACCCGTTAACACATAGCCACCTGGTAGCTGTGGGTATCCCATCCGTCTAAACTCTTGCAAAATAAAGTGAAAGATTTCATCAAGACGTGCTTCAATGATTTCTGCAATTTGTACTTGGTTAAATGTTTGTTTTTCATCACTACCAATTGTTGTCACAGTGAAGCTATTGTCTTCTAAAGCAGAATTCAAGTAGGCATGTCCATACTCTAGTTTGATGTTCTCTGCTTCCTCGGTAGTTGTTTTTAAACCGATTGAAAGGTCCTTGGTTATATTATCTCCACCAAGCGGAATAACAGATGTGTTCACTAAATTACCTTCTATAAATACAGACACCGTTGTACTTCCTGCACCTATATTAATTAAACCTACACCTAGACTTTTCTCATCTTGGGATAAGGCAACTTCACCAGCTGCTAATGGTTGTAAGCAAATATCCTGAACATCAAGTCCAGCTCTTTCTACACATTTTAAGATGTTATGTAAATTGGTTTTCCCACAAGTAATAAGGGTTCCTTGCATCTCCAAGCGAACACCAATCATTCCACGTGGGTCGGTAATTTCATCTTGACCATCAACAATAAATTGTTGTGGAATGACATCGACAATCTCCCTTTCAGGAGGGATTTGCATAACTTGTGATGCTTCAATGACCCTTGTCACATCTTCATCATCAATTTCTCGTGTCTCACTTGAAACCGCGACAACTCCGTGACAGTTTTGTAATTGTATATGATCACCATTGACGGTGACAATCACCCGTTTAATGGACATATCGACCATTCTTTCTGCTTGGTCAACTGCATTTTGAATGGCATGTACAGTTTGGTCAATATCGACAATGGCACCTTTTTTCATTCCGACTGACTCAGCCGTGCCAACGCCGATTACATTTATGGTTTCATTCGAAACTTCTCCTACGATTACTTTTACTTTTGATGTACCAATATCTAAACTAACTAGTACTTCACTTCGGTTCATGTTTGCACCTCCGGTAAGGCCTGTGTTCACTTTAACGTTGATTAGGACATTTATTAGTTTCTTATTAACATACTTCCATTTTAATTACTATAATACCTTCTTTTCTTACATTTTTCTTCACTTTTCTACAAGAATTCCTTAAAAAGATTCCTCTAATGGAATCTCATCAATTTCTAGTTCCATGTCTTGGTCCTCAAATGGGACAAAATAAGCACCGACATCAATGTGGAGAACGCCTTCAAGATCATCATTGATTTGTGCAGAAATAGAAGGATAAACTTCCATTTTAGAGGCAAAATTGGAAATGACCCCGACCACCTCTTGTCCGTCAACCGTATAAAATCTTATTCGGTCTCGGTTAACTTCATCAGGATCCCAGTAAATCTCAGAAATCAATAGACTGATAGAATCTGGTAATGAAGCTAATTGTTCGGATATTTCACTTAAATAATTCGAATCTTCAAACCCGTGTAGAAGTGGTGCATCACTTCGTGGCTTGTCTAACTTCACCTCTGATAAGAGTTCACCATTTTGAAGAATTGGATAATAACTCTCTCCATCCTTTTGATAAGCAACCCTTTTATATTCTTGAACACTGATTACAAATGAATTATACCAACTTCTTTCGACTTCAGCTTGTTCAATTTCTGGATGCTCCTGAATATTTAGAGCTATTTCGTCTGTATTTTGCTTCCAATATGATTCATCCCAATCAATACCTGCTAAGTCAGTAATCTGTTCGACTGATACAACACCATTGTTTTCAACTTCAACAGATTTAACATGACTTAATGGTGATTGCATATAAACAATGACAAGAACGAGTAGTAATATAACCGATAAATATAAAATAAATCTCCTATTAGCTTTTCGTTTTCTAGCCTGTTTAAGTTGTGGTATACGATCTTCAATAGAAACAATCTTTTTTTCAGCCATTAGAAAAGCTTCTCCTTATTATCATACATTAATCCATCATTACACAGGGTCTATTATTGGAACTATTGAATTACTATATAAGTATTATTTTTATATTATATCATAGATTAGCCTTGATAGAATAAGGTCTTTTGTTCTAAATTATACATTTTATAATTCGATAACAACTTTTAACTTCCCTGCTATATTCACAAATAAATTTTATATGCAATGATAAAGAAGCTTTTCATATGGTGTACTTTATGTTATTTTCGCATATCGACTAATATTTAACAATATGCCAAGCGATAAAAGTGTGATGGTTAAAGATGAGCCCCCATAGCTTAACAGTGGTAAGGTAATTCCTGTTACCGGAATGAGACCAATCACAACACTAATATTAATCATGACCTGAATAGTAATCATAGCGGTGATTCCAAATGCTAATAAAGAGGCCGACAACTCTTGGGTGTTCAAGGCGACTAATACACCCCTCCATATAACAATTAGAAAGAGTCCTAACACAAATGTTCCACCAATTAATCCAAGTTCTTCAGCAATCACGGCAAATATGAAATCTGTTTGTGGTTCTGGTAAATAGAAGTACTTTTGCATACTATTGCCAAAACCTAGACCCATCAATCCACCTGGGCCAACTGCATATAGTGACTGAATAATTTGGAATCCATCACCTAAAGGGTCTTCCCAAGGATTTAAAAAAGCTTTAATCCTATTGATTCGGTATGGAGCTGAAATAATTAAGCCGATAAAAGCAATCACACCAATAGAAGCTAAAGCAGCGAAGTGGCTAACTCGAGCACCAGCAATAAATAGCATAAGCATCCCTGTTGCTACATAAACTACACCTGTTCCTAAATCTGGCTGAAGCATAATCAGGCCAAACGGAATAACTAGTAATAGTAGAATGGGAAGGAAGCCTTTTGTAAAGTGCTGAATCTCTCGCTGTAATTTAGGAAGAATGGCAGCGAACAACATAATCATACCAATTTTCATAAATTCACTTGGCTGGATACTAAATGCTCCAACACCGATCCAACTTTGTGCTCCACCACGAACCATGCCAATACCCGGAATTAAGACCACAATTAATAAAATAAAACAGATTACATAAATCGAAACAGAGTAATTTAACCATTGATAGTAAGGAATCTTTAAGGTGAGATAAATTCCAATAATACCCAAAAAGGCAAACAATGCTTGTCTTTTTAAATAGAAGGTAGAATCATCGAATTTGTAATCTGACCACACAGAAGAAGAACTGTACACCATTACTAAGCCTATTAGTAGTAACATCGCAATCGCTGTTAAAAGTACATAATCGACTGATTGTTTTTTCTCCAAAAAAAACACCCCTAACTCCTCCAAGAAGTTGGGGCTGTGTCGTACAAGCCCCTATTACAGCTTATGCACGACATCGATAAACATGTCACCTCGAGTTTCAAATGAAGAGAACTGATCCCAGCTGGCGCATGCGGGTGACAATAACACAATGTCCCCTGGATCACTTTGTTGGTAGGCCACATTAACAGCCTGTTCTAGACTCTCAACAATGGTAATTGCATCATAATCATACTTTGATGCAGCATTTTTAATTTTGGTAGCAGATTCACCATACGCCACACAATGCTTAACATTTTCAAATTGATGGATAAGCTCATCAAATCCATTTCCACGATCTAATCCACCAGCAATCAAAACGATTGATTGATCAAAAGCTTGAATGGCTTTAGTTGTTGCTAGAATATTCGTCGCTTTAGAGTCATTGTAAAAAAGGCGTCCTTCCTTTTTACTCACAAACTGTAACCTATGTTTGACACCAGAAAAAGTCTTTAGCACTTTAAGGATAACCTGGTCAGTTACACCTAACTGTCTTGCTACAGCAATACTAGCTAAGACATTTTCCAAATTATGTTTACCAGGTAGAGCAATATCCTTCCGAACAACTAATCGATGACCGTTAACATAAATCGAACCATCTACAAATGAAATTCCGTTATCCAATAGTTGTTTCATTGAAAACGGTACCCGTTTAACAAGCGAATCCTTTTGGAGATGGTTAATCGACGGGTCATCATCATTCACAACCAACACATCACCTTTTGTTTGGTTTTTCGTAATATTCCACTTAGATTCAACATAATCTTGTCTTGTTTCATGATAATCTAAATGAGCCTCTGTTAAATTTAGCAAGACCGCAATATCCGGTTTTAGATGTTTAGTCGCTTTTAATTGGAATGATGACAGTTCCATAACAACGGGCTGTCCACTCTTTTGGTTACGTACAACTTCTGAGGCAACCTTACCAATATTTCCAGCTATCAATGGTTCTTTATTACCTTCTTTTAGTATTTCATAAATTAAAGTCGTCGTTGTTGTTTTTCCGTTAGTACCAGTAATAGCCACTAAAGGACCATCAATAAGTTGGTAAGCAAGTTCAACTTCTGTTACAACAGGAATTCCCTTAAACTCTGCTTGCTCAACAATATGATGACTATGGGGAATTCCAGGGTTTTTCACAACTAAGTCGACACCGTCCAAAACTGAAATTGGATGGCCTCCAGTGACCACTTCAACTCCTAAGCGTTGAAATTGTTCAGCTATCGGGTTGTCTTCTAAAGGAGTCTGGTCATTAATTAAAAAAGTAACTCCACTATCATAAAGTAGCTGTGCTGCTGCTTTCCCACTCTTAGCCAATCCTAAAACTAATACTCGTTTATAAGGAAAGTTCTGTAATGTTTTCACTAGATCCACACCTCAATATAAATCCCAAATGCTGCACAAATCATCCCAACTAGCCAAAATGTTACAACGACACGCCATTCAGACCAGCCAGCTAATTCATAGTGGTGATGTAAAGGACTCATTTTGAAGACTCGTTTTCCTGTCGTTTTAAATGAAATCACTTGAATAATAACTGATAACGTTTCAAGCACGAAAACTCCACCGATAATAATTAATAACAATTCTAGCTTCATTAGAATAGCAATAATCGCTAATGAGGCTCCGATTGCTAATGATCCTGTATCTCCCATAAATACCTTGGCTGGATGACTATTAAATACTAAAAAACCTAGTAAAGCGCCGACCACAGCAAACATGAAGATAATTAGATCCGATGGCATTTGGTAATACCAGCCAATAATTGCGAAAGCTGCAAACGCAACGGATGCAGTTCCTGCAACAAGACCATCTAAACCATCTGTTAAATTAACAGCATTTGAAGATCCTACTAACATAAGTAGAATAAAGATACTATAAAACCAACCAAGTTCAACTGACCATGATGTACCAGGAATGACTATGTCTGTCGCAAAACCATGGTTGTTTAAAATTAAATAAACAACGATCGCAATAAAGATTTGACATAACATCTTTTGTTTAGACGTTAAGCCCAAGTTACGTTTCTTAAGAATTTTGATAAGATCATCTAAAAACCCTATAAGTCCATAACCGATTAAAACAAATAATAAAATAAATGTTTCACTTGTAAAACTACTAAGGTCATCTCGTAGCACCATGATTAACGTCGTAGCAACGACTGAGAAAATAATCATGACACCGCCCATTGTTGGAGTGCCAGATTTTGTTTTATGAGATTCTGGACCATCCTCACGTATACTTTGCCCAAATTTAAGTCGCCTTAAAAACGGGATTAATAGTGGTGATAATAAAACGGTAATTAAAAAAGCAACAGCGATGGTTATAAGAATTAATAACTGTGACAAATTAGACTCTTCCTTTCTTCCACTACTTATCTCTGTAAATGGTCAATCATATCTTCAAATTTCATCCCACGAGAAGCTTTAAATAATATGACTGTACCTTCTGTCATCTGATCTTTTATCTGTTTAATCAAACTGTTTTGCTCAGTATAGTGCTTGGATTCACCCGTAAATGATTCAGGTAATGAATCGATGATATAACGACTGTCTTCCCCTAGCGTGAACACAGCATCGATTGAAGAATTAATTGATTTGGCCACTTTCCGATGCTCACTTTCTGAGAAGGCTCCTAATTCAAAAATATCTCCCAGAACTAATACTTTTCTTTTATAAGGTAAATTTTTAACAACATCAATTGAGGCCATCATGGATGTAGCAGACGCATTATAAGCGTCATTGATTAAAACGGCTTTAGAACTAGTTTCAATCATTTCAAATCTCATACTAGGAAGTTCTAATGAAGCAAGTGCATTAGCTAGTTGATTCGAATCTATGTTCAGCCAATCACCAACTGCAACTGCAAAAGCAGTGTTTTTCGCCTGATGCGTTCCTAATAATGGAATTCGGTAACTCATACCATTAATCGTAAACTCTGTCATGTTCTCAAACTGTTTAATGTTTTGAACTTGGTAATCTAACCCTTCACCTATACCACAAGTAATTCGATGTAGAGAGGTGTCAATGTCTAATAAAGGTTCATCACCATCAACAATTAACACGCCATCTGGATTCATTCCCTTTAATATTTCTAACTTGGCCTTAGCAATTCCTTCACGACTTCCTAAATATTCAATATGCGATTCACCAATATTGGTAATGACAGATATATTAGGTTGAGCGATGTTTGATAGGGCTTCAATTTCTCCAAAGCTATTCATACCCATTTCTAGCACTAATAAATCGCAATCACGTTCCATCTTAAGAATAGATAATGGTAAGCCGATCAAATTATTGAAGTTACCTTCTGTTTTCGCTACTTTGTAATGAGGAGATAAACTTCCTGCTAGAATTTCTTTAGTTGTTGTTTTACCATTGGATCCTGTTACGCCAATAACGGTTGGATCGACATCTAAACGGTACTTATTGGCAAGGAGCTGCAAAGACGATAAAGTATCTTCAACAAAAAATACCGGGAAATCCGTCGGCACTTCTTCAGGAAGCTGTTCCTCTTCATTCCATAATGCTGCAACTGCTCCATTTTCAATGGCTTGTAAAATAAAATCGTGCCCATTAAAACGCTCACCGATAATAGGCACGAATAGTCCATCCGTAACAACTTCTCGACTATCGATAAAAACTTGTTGAACAGCTTGATTTTGCTTATTTACTAGTTGATTGTTAGGAAACAATTTATGTAAGAAAGTTAATGTGAATTTGACCATTTTATTTACCCCTTTTTTAATCGAGAAAGGATCATTTCCCTCGCAACTTCACGATCATCGAAATGAATTCGTTCTCCTTGAATTTCTTGGTATGTTTCGTGCCCTTTTCCTGCAATAAGAATAATATCATTTTCGTTTGCCATGTCAACTGCCTGTTGGATCGCCTGTCGCCTGTCTTCAACTATTGTATAAGACTCTTCATTTAAATGAGAAGTCATATCTTTTAAGATGGAAGCCGGTTTTTCACTTCTTGGGTTATCAGTTGTAAAAACAGTCTGATCACTATAATAGATCGCAACATCAGCCATTTTCGGCCTTTTCGAACGATCACGATCTCCCCCACAACCTACGACCGTAATGACTTGCCTTTGCCTAATCTCTTGAATCGATTGTAATACGTTTTCTAACGAATCAGGTGTATGTGCGTAATCAACAATCACTGAAAAGGACTGCCCAAGGTCGATTGCTTCAAAACGACCTGGTATCCCTTTTATGTTACTTAATGCTTCTTTGACAGTTTCAAGTGGAATATGATGAGCATATGCCACACCAACTGCTGCCAAGGCATTATAGACATTAAATTTCCCAGATAAAGAGGTGTGAATTTGACCTACACCATTAGGCAGCTTTACCTGAAATGACGTTGAACCCGGCTTAAGCTGTATATCCGTTCCATAAATCATTGCTTCGTCATTTAGACCATAAGTGATCGTTGGTTGTGCAGTGGCTCGCTGTATAGTTTGGGTATAATTTGCGTCATTATTAATCACAGCTGTTTTTTGTTTGTTATATAGATGATTACCCAACTGCGCAAATAATAACGATTTTGTATAGGCATATTCATCCATATTGGAGTGGAAGTCGAGGTGGTCCTGTGACAAATTAGTATAAACAACTGTATCAAAGTCAACTCCATAAACGCGTCCCAAACTAAGTGAGTGTGATGAAACCTCCATAATAATTGTATCAATTCCATCATCAATCATTTGTCGAAAATTCTGGTGTAAAAATAGCGCATCTGGTGTTGTATTTTTTAGCTCTTTTTGAGTATTACCATATTTTAAACTTATGGTACCAATTATAGCATTTATATGACCATGTGCTGAAAAAATTTCATCAAGTAAATAGGTTAATGTCGTTTTACCGTTCGTCCCTGTTACCCCAATAACATTTAAATGTTGACTTGGCGAACCATAATAGTAATCTGCTAACAACGCTAGTGCCCTTACAGTGGATGGAACCTTAATAACGGGGACATCTGCTTTCACATTTTTCTCAACGACAATTGCACATGCCCCTCGTTCTTCTGCTTCTTTAATAAAGTCGTGTCCGTCCACATGATAACCTTTAATACAAACATATAATGAGCCTTCTTTTACACGTCTTGAATCCATTTCAATAGAGGTAACCTCACACTGTGGTAAAGTGCTTTGTAGTTCGTAAAACTTTAAAGCAGCAATTAAACGATCTAACCTCATGTTATCACCTATTCTCTTAGAAGACCTAACACTATGGCAAGATAACGTTATTAATCCCCTTCACCTAAATAAACCCTAACGGTTGAACCAGATTCAACTTTTACACCACTTTCAGGGGATTGTGTTGTTACAACATCTCCTTCACCCTCTACTTCAATCGTGATATTCGTTAAATATTGCTGCAATTCATTGACAGATTCACCGACTAATTCAGGTACCTCAACAGTGGGTACGTCAGGCCATTGATAGTCCTTCTCAATACCTTCATCACTTCTAGGAACACCTTTGTGATGTAAAGCGTCTCCTATGATTTGCCCAGCAATAGGGCTGGCCACGACTCCCCCAAATTGCACGGTATCCTGTGGGTTATCAACCGCAACATAAACCAGGATTTCTGGATCATCTGCTGGAGCGAATCCGATAAATGAGACAATATGATTATTTTCTAAATACTGTCCGTTCTCACCAACTTTTTGAGCGGTACCCGTCTTACCACCAACACGATAACCCTCAACATAAGCTCCTCGACCTGTACCAAGTGCGACCACATGCTCTAATGCGTTTCTAACCTCTTCAGATGTTTGGTTGGAGATGACTTGCTGACGTAAAGTAGGCTCTCGTTCGTCTAGCATTTCTTCTGTTATTGGGTCCTTTACACCTTTTACAACATACGGTTCGTATAAGTACCCTCCGTTTATGGCTGCCGCTACCGCAGTAACTTGTTGAATTGGTGTAACAGATACTCCTTGACCAAAGGCCGTTGTGGCTAGTTCAACCGGGCCAACTTGTTCTTCATCAAATATAATTCCAGAGCTTTCTCCTTGTAGGTCAATACCTGTTTTTTCACCAAAGCCAAATTCATCAATATACGTGAATAATCGTTCCTCACCAACCTTTTGACCGAGGGTTACAAATCCAGGGTTACAAGAATTTTGTACCACTTCTAAATAAGATTGTTCCCCATGACCACCATTAGTCCAACACCTGAGTCGCGCTCCATCTACTTCTACATGCCCTTTGTCATAATACGAATCTTCCTCTAAATCAACCAGACCTTCCTCTAAGGCTGAAGCCAACGTAATAATTTTAAAAGTAGAACCAGGTTCATAGGTGCTAAATACGGGTAAATTTCGGTTATATACTTCAGGTTCAACGGATTGATAATCAATCGGGTGAAAGTTTGGTCGACTTGCCATAGCTAAGATTTCTCCATTATTAGGGTCCATTGCAATAGCAAGGGCCCCATCAGGATTATATGATGCAACAGCTTGGTCTAATTCCCTTTCAACTATTGCTTGAATATCTGCATCGATGGTTAACGAGAGATCTTTCCCGTCTTCAGGTGGTGTATAGCGATTAGATAAATCATTTAACCTTCTTCCTTTAGCATCGGAGAAAAAGGATAATGCACCTTCCTCACCACTTAACACATCATCGTAGCTAGCTTCTAAACCCATTAATCCTTGGTTATCTATTCCGGTAAACCCTAGTACATGAGCTAATTGCTCATCATATGGGTAATATCGTTTAGAATCTTCAGCCAAGTAAAGACCTGGTAGATTTAACGTTCGAATTTGTTCAGTCTGTTCCTTAGTTAGCTTACGCCCCTCTGGATGGATCGCTTCTACAGAAACATTTTTCGTTAAATGGTCATATAACTTGTCCTCGCCAATTGAAATAATCTTTGTCAACTGTTCAACAACATAGTCTGGGTCTTCTATTTGTCTAGGTACAACAACCAAACTTGGAGCGACTTCATTTTCAACTAAAATATCCCCATTTCGATCAACGATTTTACCTCTTTCCGGTTGAAAGGGGATATCCCTACTCCATAAATCTTCCGCTTTTGCTACGATATCTTTTGCGGATATAAGCTGAACGTAAGCTAATTTACCAAACATCACAACAAAATAAACAGCAATACATAAAAAAACAATGGCCAGTCGTTTTCTCACTGTCACAACAGATACACGCTTCATGGATCATTCTCCTTTACAAGCTATGCTTGTATTAAGCGTATGAGAAAAAACGACTAATTAGACCATTGCCAATTACTCAATTTCGAATTCAGGATCTTCGCTTTCTTCAGTTGCATCCTTTTCTTCACGTTCATTCAGTTCAACCACAAGAATCCGGTCTTGACTAAAGGTGGAGTTCATTTCAATACTTTGGTCAGTGACAAAACCTGTTCCAATATAATCAATTTTAATATCAGTTAATTGACCTAATGCCAACACTTCTCTTAACGACCAGCCAGTAAGATCAGGCATGGTCATCTGCCCATCCGTTAATAGTAGAACTCGCTGGTTCTGTAATACCTGACTTCCTGTGTTTGGCCAAATACTTTCGACCTTCTCACCATCACCAATAACTTCTACTTTTAAATGACTAGACTCCAATTGTTCTTTAACCTCGTCAACTGGTTCACCATCTACTTGTTCTAGACCAATGGCTTCAACACTTTGTTCTTGATCTTGGTCCGGTGTTACTTCTAGATAGTGTAAACTATTCTCCATAACTGTTCGATAGATATAAGATGTTGTCAAACCACCTTCGTTATAATAATCAACATCAGGTTGTTTAACGGCCACATACATCATTAACTCCGGTTCTTCACTAGGTGCCATTCCTATGTAGGAGAATACATAGTCATTATGAGAAGTTAAATACCCACCAGATTCAGAGTCAGGGATTTGGGCAGTTCCTGTTTTCCCGAATGACGTAAAGTCATCCAGGGCAAATCTCCTACCTGTTCCAATATCTGAAGTTACTGACTCCTCTAACAACTCAACGACCTCATCTACTGTTTCAGGTGAAATCGGTTGTCCAACAGTTTCTGTTTCATTTTGATGAAGTAATTCTCCTGTTGTAGAATCAGTAATACTAGAGACCACATATGGACGAACCATTTCACCCTCATTGGCAAGTGCTGTCGTAGCTTTCATCAGTTGAATTGGTGTAAATGTTGACCCCTGACCAAATGAAGTGGTTATCTGTTCCATAGGATATCGGTACTGGATCACCCCTAATTCCTCACCAGATAAATCGATTTCCGTTAAACGATCAAAATGAAAATCATGGAGGTAGTCTAGAAATGAATCCGGACCTAACTCTTCCCATAATAGCTTAGCAAAAGCCACGTTTGAGGAACGCATCACACCTTCATCATATGTAATAACTCCCCAACCATCACGGTCATGGTCACGCACCGGTCGAAAATTCTCGTTAATTCGATACTGACCGGACTTAAACGTATCTTCACCATCATAGACACCTTCTTCTATAGCTGCGGCTAATGAGAAGATTTTCAGGGTTGATCCAAGTTCAAATGGAGTAGAAATAATATCGTTATACCAATTTTCAATATTTTCCCTTGTATTAGGATCAAACGTCGGTCGATTTGACATCGCCAATATTTCACCAGTATTAGGATCCATTACAGCTGCCATAACTCGCTCTGGATCATAGGTCTCTTCTACAGATGTTAATGCATCTTCTAAAAAAGTTTGTATTTTTTGATCAATTGTTAACTCAACATGATCACCATTCTCAGGTGATTGCACAGTTTCTTCTGCATTTAACAACTGATATCCGTAACTATCTTGATAGTATTTAACAAAGCCATCAGTACCTTGAAGATATTCATCTAATTCGGACTCAATCCCATATGCACCTTTAAGACTTTCTTCTCCACGTTCTGTAAAACCAATGACTTGAGAGGCATATAAACCATTTGGATAATACCGTTCTAAATGACCTTCAAAATTAATTCCAGGTAGATTTAAAGATTCGATTTCCTCTTTTTCTTCCTTACTTAACCTATTACCATTAGTTCCGAATTCTACTTGGAACTGATCATTTTCTCTACCGTTTTCTAATATGCTTCTAATTGAAGATACGTCCATATCAAGGTATGGAGCTAACTGTTCCGCTGTTTCATTAATATCTTCAACGTGTAATGGAGTAGGTGAGTTTTCAGAATATGATTCACGTAAGATGGCATAAAGCTTATAAACTGGACGATTATCAGCTAAGGTCATACCAGAACGATCATAAATTTTGCCTCGTTCAGCTGTTAATGTCGAATTGGCTTCACGATATTTCTCCGAATAACTCACTAAATCGACAGACTGAACCTCACCTGTCACTTGGATAAACATAAATCGGCCAAGGATCGTGATAAAAAGAGCAGAGAAAATAATCACAACAATTAACAAAATAATTCCACTTTGTTTTTTATTCTCCATGACTCATCACGACCTATGGAGTATAAACTTGCTTAACATCCGCATGACGAATGTCCAAGCCATTTTCTTGAGCGATAGATAGTATACGGTTAGGGTTGCTCAACTCTTGTACTTCAGCTTGTAGGGAAGTGTTTTGAGATTGCAACTCCTGAACTTCGTTGTTTAAATTTTGCACATCTCTATTCATTGAATCAACAGAAGATGAAAAGCTGACGACAACAATGGCTGTTATCGCCATAATAACAATACCTAATGTGTAAAGAACTTTTTCCCCTTTCGTAAACCAAGGTTTTTGGACTGGCTTAGGTGTAGGGATGGGTTGTTGTTCAACTCTTCTTTTAGGTTCTTGAACTTGATAAGACCTTACTTGTTCTAAAGCCATAGGTTATAAACTCCTCTCCTCCATTGCATATTGTTCGTCCCATTCTTTTACTTTTTCAACTATTCTTAGTTTAGCTGATCGCGAACGCCTATTTTCCTCAACTTCTTCTTCAGAAGGCACAATTGGTTTTTTAGTTATTAATTTAAAAGGAGGCGCGATTTCATCAGGCATCACTGGTATATCCTTAGGAATAGGTGGTTCTGTACTCCACTTTTTCATAGCCTGTTTACAAATTCGATCCTCTAAAGAGTGAAAGGTAATGACTGCTAACCTTCCCCCAATAGCCAGCTTACGAGCTGATTGATGAAGTGCTCCGTGAAATACGTTTAGTTCATCATTAACGGCAATTCTAATCGCCTGGAAAACTCTTTTAGCCGGATGTCCCCCTTTTCTCCTTGCAAAGGCAGGAATCGCTTCTTTAATAACTTCTACTAGCTGTAAAGTCGTTTCAATTGACTGTTCACGGCGTTGTTTCTCAATTTGTCTGGCAATCTGTTTGGAAAACTTCTCTTCACCATAACGAAAGAAAATCTTAACTAAGGCTTCATAAGACCACTCATTGACGACAGTATAAGCATTCAAAGGATTCGATTGGTCCATTCGCATATCTAATGAGGCGTCCTGATGGAAACTAAACCCACGTTCTCCTTCATCCAGCTGTGGTGAGGAAACACCTAGATCAAAAATAACCCCATCTACCTCATCAACTTGAAGCCCATTTAATTCTTCTTCTAAGTAAGCAAAATTATTCTTAATAAAAGTAACTTGTTTTTCTTCATCTTTTAATATGTCTTTAGCATACTGAAGGGCTGTCTCATCTTGGTCAAAAGCAATTAATCGTCCTTGCTTAGACAACTTCTCCAATATTCTCTTCGAATGACCAGCACCACCTAATGTGCAGTCAACGTAAGTACCATCTTCTTTAATGTTCAACCCTTGTATAGCTTCTTCATTTAAAACGCTGTAATGTTCAAACATGTTGGCACCTCATTACGTTTAAATATCAAAATCCATCATATTCTCTGCAATCTCAGCAAAAGAATCCTCTGACTCTTCTACATACTCTTCCCACTGATCTTTAGCCCATAATTCAACACGGTTTGATACCCCGATTACAACACATTCCTTCTCTAAATCAGCGTAAGTACGAAGAGGTGATGGTACATTTATTCTTCCTTGTTTATCAATTTCGCATTCAACAGCTCCTGAAAAGAAAAACCTTGTGAAGGCTCGGGCGTCTTTTTTGGTTAATGGGAGCTTTTTGAGCTTCTCCTCTAAAATCTTCCACTCTTCCATTGGGTAAGCAAATAAACACTTGTCCAATCCTCTGGTAATAACAAAGGACTGTCCTAACCCATCACGGAATTTGGCCGGTACTATTAACCGACCTTTAGTGTCTATATTATGTTGATATTCTCCCATGAACATAGACTTCGCCCACCTTTTAAAATAGTTTACCACATCCCCCCACTTTCTACCACTCTATTTCCGAAAAAAACAAAAAAATACACGTTTAGTCCTAGACTAAACGTGTACAACGCTTCATATAATAGGTATTTTAATCATCAATCATAAAGTGGGAGGTTGTGGAGGGTAAGTGGTTATAAGTAGATGATTTGGTGATCTTGTTCCCATCTTGGTGGTACACCTAATAGTCGCTCGGGTAACTCAATTCCATACTCATTCATCCAATAGACCACATTCCACACTCTCTCTTGTAAACCTTCATAAGGATGGTAATAATCCTCCAACTCATCAAATCGTTCAATAACTTGTGCGTGATTATCTTTTATTTGCTGAGTGATTCGTTTTTTTACAAATTCAATTTCCGCTTCTATTTTGTGCAGATTCTTCTTCGCTAAATCATTTAGATCTCCACTTACCGAATTAGCTAATTCCTGAATCGGCAGGTGCGCTTTTCCCATTTGTTTTTTTACTTCTTCAATGGTTTCTTCAATTGGATAATAACTTTGGCGTTTTAAATAGTTCATTTTTGAATCATAACAACCATCATTAACAATCGACTCACCATCCACGCCCAAACGTTCCATCAGTTTGAGATGGTTACCTTTCATTAAAGTTAATGACAATCTTGGTGTCACAATTGGCAATTGTAAATCCAAGGCATGAAAAGCCCCTTTTAAAGTGGACCAATAAGCAACCTCCCCTGGTCCAGCTATAAAGGACAAGACCGGGAACACTAACTCTTGCATCAATGGTCTAGTAACAACATTATTACTAAATCGATCTGGGTGATCGGTTATTAATTGAAGTAATTCTGATTCTGTAAATGAAAGCTGGCCGTCTTTTGTCTGAAACTGGCCATGTTCACCTAACTCCAACAGTAATCTTTCGCCGTCATGATGATAAAATAAATGAACGTCTTTCGCGGTAACGTCAAGAGCAACATGATATCCGTCTTGATTTAACTCATTTAATGAAGTAACAACACTCTGTGCAATTTCTTGTTGATTTAATAACATTGCTTTAAAATATTCTGACTCTAAATATCTTAACTCTGAGTCATCAGCATCCACTAGAACAAGCCCTTCATTTTTAAACATATCACTTGTTAGTAAAGCAAAGAAATCAACATATGATTGACTATTTACTAACCGGGATTTGATCAACTCATATAAATCCCTTGTATGTTCGGTCTCTTTAAACGTAGCAAAGACGTGCTCTAACCAATTAAGAGCGTTTTCTTTTGGAATTTCTCGCTTAGATGCCGTAATTTTGGTTTCAAATGGTACCGGGTCTGTTACCCTAACCTTTTCTAAGTTATTTTCCTGATATGTATAAATATGATCAATCTCAAGAAAATCATGATCTTCCCCAGCAATCCAAAAAACTGGAACCACAGGCTTACCTAAGTGTTCTCTTTGTTCTCTTGCTTGTAAAATAATTGAAATGATCTTATGAATTGTATAGAGTGGCCCCGTTAATAGTCCAGCCTGCTGACCACCAATAATGACAGAAGACTCCGGGTCAAGGAGCTCTGTTATATGTTTATCCGTTTCCTCAGATAATCCCCATTGTTCATTTTGCTTTCTGAGAATCCTTACTAAAGATTCTCGTTGAAATGAGAGACTAGATACATAGTCTTGCCTTCTTTGAAAACTTTGAAGTTGATACGGATCATAATGAAAATGCTTAAAAACACTTTCCTTTCGATCCCGATAATCAGTCAATAATTGGGATTGATTCCCTAATCTCATCGCTTTAGTTTCCATGCGCTATACCTTCCTTTAACCACTAATCCTACAACATAAATATTGTACCAGAATAAGTTTATATCATTCACTTCATCTGTTTATTAAAATTGTAAATAAATCGCAATTGGCACTAACAAAAAATAAGCTACTGTTAACATAACAAAACTTATGCGCCAAACAAAACGAACTGCTTGTAAAAACTGAACTTCCTCTTCTCTACGCCACTGTCTGGTTATCATAATACCAATAAAAATCATGTAAAAAATGATACTTTCCCACCAAATCGATAAGCCAAATATATAATCAACCAATCCTATGACAGCAACTAAAAATAAAACACACGACCAATCTGCAGCTAGTTTAGTTGAGCGAGTCGCCTGATTAGTTACTTTTTTTAAAATCATAAACATAATAATGAATACTAAAAACGGGAGCGTCGATAGAACAGCAAGTATAGAGGTTATCATCTCCATATCGATTCCACCTCTCTTACTCGCTCTTTTCCTTTCACCATTCGATAAACCAATTGCTGAGTAGGGGCAGGATGTTTTGCTTTCTCTATTAAATAACCATTCATATAATCAATCTCCGTACCCCGTCCATTCCGATAATCGATCAGCATTGATGAAGCATTTTGAGCCGTGTTCTGACATATGTTTTGAACGGTCTGCCACATATCTTCAACTTCATGCTCAAGAATTTCGCAAGCTTCTTTCGTTAACTGATAAGCAATCCACCGAATGTCTTGATTTTCTAACAATTGACCGTTTCTTAACTCAAAGATCATCGTTAGTGGGTTAATAACGCTATTAACAATTAATTTTTTATGTAATGTCGACTTTAAGTCCTGCTCATATATAAAAGGAAAATCATGGTTTTCTAAGTGATGAACCACGTTTGAATCTATGTTAGTATGCAAACTGGTAAATAATATCTTACCCATGCCATTCAACTTCACTTCATGATCACTTACCTTCTCCACTCCATGTTCACAAACGCCTACCATCACTTTTTGAGGTAACTTTTCAATAAGATGAATATGTCCCATACCATTTTGTAAAAATAACAATGTAGTTTGATGATGGTGTTGATGAAAATAATCTATTAATGGACTTAAATTGGTTTGTTTAGTACAAATAATCATTAAATCATGTTCATCCATTGAAGATGATAAAGCGACCTTAACTCTTTTTTGGTGATCACCTAGCCTTATACCGTATTGTTCAATTTGATCCTTTTGGTCAACTCTCCGGCAATAGCAGGTTAGATCGTCACCCATTGAGGATAGCTGATGGGCCACGAACATCCCAATTGCACCAGTTCCAACAACAGCAATATTCATGAATTACACCTTCTTATCTATTTTAACTTGTATCATAATAACTTTTAACCGTTTTCTTATAGCTTCTTTTATACTATAATATACTACAGAAACAGTAAGGGGGAAGAATGATGCCAACAAAAGTTGAACGATTATTAATAAACTTTAAAACACTAGAAGAATTTAAGAAGTTCAAAGCCTACGGCATACAGGAACTATCCATGTTAGAAGACTTAGAGCACAATATGATTGAAAATAATAGTGAATCCCCATTTTATGGCATTTACTTTGGTGATGAATTAGTTGCTCGTATGAGTCTTTATCGAGTGGACAAAAAGTACGATTATTATTTTGAACCTCCGCAAGACTATTTGCAACTATGGAAATTAGAAGTACTAGAAAATTACCGAGACAAAGGATTTGGAAAACAGCTTGTTGACTTTGCTAAGAGCCATAACCTACCAATTAAAACGAATGCTCGCATTAATTCTCATGAGTTTTGGGAAAAGCAAGGATTTCAACCTGCTACCTACGAAATGGAACGAGACTTTGGCGAAAATCCTTACATATGGATGCCTGAAGGTGTAAAAGAAAAAGACAATTCTTAGAGGGTAATGTTCACTTTATATTTGACGGATGATGTTCATAATCACTCAGACGTTCTTGGGCTCTTAATGACGTTTTGACATCTTGTGAAGTGCAAAACGTAAGAGAGAAGGACTCTCAATGACGTTTTGACACCTTGTGAAGTGCAAAATGTAAGAGAGAAGCACTCTCAATAACGTTTTGACACCTTGTGAAGTGCAAAACGTAAGAGAGAAGCACCCTCAATGACGTTTTGACTCCGTGTGAAGTGCAAAATGTAAGAGAGAAGCACTCTCAATGACGTTTTGACACCTTGTGAAGTGCAAAACGTAAGAGAGAAGCACCCTCAATGACGTTTTGACTCCGTGTAAAGTGCAAAACGTCAATGAAAAGCACAAATCTAACCAAAAGTTACTGAACATCACATGGTTATGTGAACTAAACATTATCCAATCAGTCACTAAACACAAAAACCGGACTTCCATAATTTATGGAAGTCCGGTTTTTATTGTTCCTTTTCTACAACTTCTTTAGTGATCTCATAAATCTTCTCGATACAGCGCTCATAAGCCCTAACTCGATTCCTTAGCTCCTCTAGTTCATTTGAAGAGCCCTGCTCAACAGATGATTGTTGATTTGGTAAATACTCTACTTTCAATTTTTCTAGTTGAGCAATCACCTCGTCAAAAGTTTTCAACTTATAATTATTAGTCTGATCACTAACCTTTTGTTCAAGGGGAAATTGGTCATTAAATTGTTTCCGATCCTTCTTAGCTAACTCTATCGCCTGCTGGTATTGTTTACGTAAGTTGGCATTCCAACGAAATCCACATGCTTGTGGCGTTCTAGACAGCTTTTTACCAACATCTTCAAAGGCCTTCATTTGTGTTTTTCCTTCTCTTATGTATCTAATGACCATTTCGGCTAATAACAAATCTTCATCTTTAGTCCATGCATCTTGTCGCGTCGACACGCCGCCTCCTCCTTCGCTCATAGTCTTTTACTTTCAATCTATGCAACAAAGAGAGGAGATAGACACATTAATTTTGCTTTCTGGTAAAAAAGTTATCAACAGCTTGCTTATGAGCCTCACTCACCCATAATCTACTACAAGCTTCAACTTCGTCATCCATTCGTTGTTTGAGTATATTCAATTCTCTAGATTCAAGCCACTGTGACTTCCAATGACGTAACTGTTCATAGCTTCTTGATATAAAGGGTTTTAAGAGTTCATGCTTACTGTCTAGCTGTGAATTGGTAAAGCTATCTTGAGAGAACCTTATTTCCTTTAACTGTTCAGCTGATCGAACATCTGCTTTAACTAGCCACTCATAGGCATCCTGTGGGTGAATTCGCTCATATAATAACGTTCCACCACCCCAACCAGTCGATATCCCTAACTGACCTTGGGTAAAGCCGTAAGTACCTTGTTCATGAACAAAGCGGAAATCACAAGCGGATGCCAGCTCCATTCCCCCACCTCTTGCGCTTCCATTCATCCAAGCGATCGTTGGGACCGGTAACGTGACGACATCCCATAAAACTTCTTGCATGTCTTTTAATAGATTGAAGGAGTCTGCTTCATCCATTTCACCATGGAAATCATTTAAATCCCCACCTGCACAAAATGCTTGATGACCACTTCCTGTGATGATGATTAATTTATCAGAATGGTATCCATAGTGAATATCACGAACTACTTGCTTAAATTCGTTAATAACATCGCGTGAAATGGCATTTCTTTTCTCCGGACGATTAATGGTTATAACAGCATATCCATCTTCATAGGACTTATAATTCACTAAATTCCCCATTGCATTCTCTCCTCATCGTATTAAAATAAGCTATAAAAAAAGATGCCTTATTCTTGAGGCACCTTTTTTCATACTTACTGTTCAACAACTTCTTTTCCGTTATAATGACCACATTCCTTACAAACGTGGTGTGATTTTACGTACTCACCGCAATTTTGACATTCAACCATACCTGGTAATTGAAGCTTTTTATGCGTACGACGTTGGCGCTTTACTTTTTTAGAAGTTCTTCTCTTTGGTACTGCCATGTGTTACACCTCCCTTTAACTATAAGACCCGCATGTATCAAGGATCAATCAAATCAATTTTTATCATCTTTAAAGTATTGTTTTAATGATGACAAACGAGGATCAACTGTCTTTTGTTTCTCTCTTTCAAACTTTTCGTGCTGCATGGCTTCCTGTTCCTCATACTCATCTTCGTCAAGGACCGTAAAACCTTCTTGATGTGAGACAACATCCTCAATTTTAGTTTCATCACTAAACACGCGAATTGGTACTTCCAATAAAATATTTTCCTTGATATAAGGCGTTAAGTCAAGCACTTCTTGGTCAATATAATGAATCTCTTCATCTTCAGAGGCTTTATGTTGAGCAGTGGTAAACTGTTCATAAGCCTCAATTGTAAATGGGTAAGCAACATCGACTAACGTTCTCGCACATGGTAGAATCATGGTACCACTGACTTGAAAACGAAAAGTAAACAAACCTTTATCTACCGTTGCTTCTCCAGATACATCAACCGTTTCTAACCGTCGAATATCATTATCCATTTCCTGAAGGTCAGATACATCGACTGTTTCTCCAAACTTGTAAGGTTCATTCACCTTAATTTTTTGTAAAGGTATTTTCATTGCTAATCACCTCAAGGCAACAAGAGTTATTTTAAAAGGAATTGTAGTATTTGTCAATATTTTTTCTTAACAGCTAAAGGGGTTAAATTCCTATTTGTAACTAGTTTGTCCATTAATTAAAAGTTGTACTTGTTTTTTTAGCTAATTATTTCTACCATATAATTAAAATCTAATCTAAAAAAAGGTCGTGAACGATGTGAAAGCATGTGGTTTAATTGTCGAATATAATCCGTTTCATAACGGTCATTTATACCATCTTCAAGCATCACGACAACAAACCAACTCAGATGTGACCGTAGTAGTCATGAGTGGCTCTTTTCTACAAAGAGGTGAGCCAGCAATAATCGATAAATTTAAAAGAACGAAGGCTGCTCTCACTCATGGCGTGGATGTCGTCTTAGAATTACCCTTTGTATATGCTGTTCAATATGCTGATTTATTCGCTAAAGGCGCTATTTCGGTTCTTGATGCATTAAAAGTAGACTATGTATGCTTCGGAAGTGAAGCTGGTCAAATTACTCCGTTTATTAATGGCTATATGCATTTTAAAGAAAATCAATCAGAATTTCAAACCTTACTACAGAATTACTTACAACAAGGCCTTTCTTTCCCTAAAGCAAGTACATATGCTTACGAACAAATAGGTCTTAGAACAGGTGAAATCGACTTAGGACAACCTAACAACATTTTAGGGTTTAGTTATGTAAAGGCCATTCATGAATTAAATAGTCAAATACAGCCTGAAACGATTCAGCGTTCAAAAAGTGGTTACCATGACCAATCTATTGAGACTCATATAGCTAGCGCAACCAGTATACGTAAGGAAATTTTAGAACAAAAACAATTAACTGAGCTCGCTAATTACGCTTTACCAAAAGAAACCGTTAAACAACTGAAGAATTATCAATCTGAAAGCGGCCTCTGGCATGAATGGGAACATTACTTTCCATTTTTACAATTACTTGTTCAAACACAATCTGTGGACCAACTAAGACGAATCCACGGCATGATTGAAGGGTTAGAATATCGACTGAAGCAAACGGTTAATCAATGTAGATCCTTCAAAGATTGGATGGAACAATTAAAAACCAAACGTTATACTTGGACTAGACTACAACGAATGTTTGTACATCTTTTAACAAACACCACTAAAGAGGAAATAGATCAATACAGAAGCATTACCACCCAACCTTATATTCGCTTATTAGGTATGAGTCAAACAGGCAGACAATTTATCCAACAACGCAAAAAAGATCTAGACGTGCCCTTAATTTCAAATTATCAACAACTCAAACACCCTATGTTACAAATTGAAGAACGGGCAACAGACGCCTATTACTCAGTAATTGCGGCTGATAAAAGGAGCCAGTTACGAAAACAAGAAATAATAGGCCCCGTCATGATGTAATATGATCAAACCTGTGTTCTATCCCATTCATTAATAAAGGGGGTTCTCACTTATAAAAAGAATGAGAACCCCTTGTCCAAGAAAAATGCTAATTTGCAGCCATTTTGGACGCCTAAAATGAAGTTGTGGTGTTTTTGGTTAATCGATTGAGTTTAAATAATCTAACGCATCCTGGAACGTATCAATAGGTACCACTTCTAAATCTGCATCGATTTCCTCTGCTTTCTCAAGTGCTTCTTCATAATTCGAGCCTTCACGCCCATTTTCATTGGCCGCAAAAAAGATATCCGCATTTTCGCGTTCAGCTGATACGACTTTTTTATCAATACCACCAATCCGGTAGATATTCCCTTCATAATCAATTTCTCCTGTACCGACAATCGTTAATCCGTTCGAAATGTCATCCATCGTTAGTCGATTATAAACTTCTAAAGCAAACATTAAACCAGCACTTGGACCACCAATCCGGCCACTATCGTATAGCACTTCCGGTTCAACACTAACATCCCGATCTGTCACAATCGAAATCCCCATTCCTGGACGGTCCGGATCATCAGGCATCGCCTCTAGCTCAAGTGAAATGTCTTTCTCTACTTCATCTCGAATAACGGTTACATCAACAGTGTCGCCAATATTTAGCGAGGATGTCGCCGCTACAACCTCTTCGGCTGATGAAATATCTTCACCATTAATCTTAATAATCTCATCACCAATCTTTAATTTCCCATCAGCTGGCATTTCCTCAACGACCATGGCCACATAAGCGCCTTGATAATCAATAGAAATATTTCCATCTGCTGCTTCAAAAGCGACAACAGTCGCAGCCTCTTGAGAACTTTCCATATAATGTAGTTGAGTTTCCATATACTCTTCTTGACTAATCCCTTCTGGTCTCACTTGTTCTAAGTCAACAATTTCATAATGTGGTCTTATCAAAGCCCACAAATAATACAAAGGGGTTGCCTGCCCACCTCTAACCGTCACTAAGTGTAATTCTCCTTCACTTTCAAAACTATCCTCCATCTCAACTACTGTTGATAAGGGGGTAGTATCTCCCGGTTGATAAATATAATAATCCAATTGATAATATGATAAAAACAGCGCTAACCCTATTGTAATCACTAATGTGATAAATTGCTTCTTATTAAACATCTATATCATCCAATCTTTCATACTTTTTTTAATTGATTCTATGTTTTTCTCAGCCACTTCTTCTCCTTTTCCAATGATCGCGTTGACATTGGAATAATCTCTAGAACTGTATTGATAAACTTCAGGTCTTAATATGAAATTAGCATCCATCATCATGTGCTCTGCAATCTCATCTTGCATGATATCCAGGCTTTGCATAATGATGTCATAAATAGAATGTATATCAGTATTCTCTTCAAATTTAGAGCAATCAACAGCAATAATAATATCAGCCCCCATTTCTCTGACGACTGAAATCGGCACACGATCCACAACCCCACCATCAACTAAAAGTCGATTGCCGATTCGTTCCGGTACAAAAATACCGGGAATTGAAATACTTGCTCTTACTGCCGTAGCTGCATGACCTTCAGTAAAAATCACGCGCTCACCCCTATGAACATCTGTTGCCACGACTGCGACAGGAATATTAAACTCTTCTAAATTTTTATCATATGTAAACATGCGAATATACGATTTGATTCGTTCTCCACTAATTAACCCCATCTTAGGAACCGTTAAATCCATGAAGTATTTTCTTCGGAAAGTTAGAGCCAAATTATATAAATCATCAATCTCTTGACCTGCTCCATAAAAGGCTCCTACTAATGCACCCATGCTACTACCAGCAATATAATCAATCGGAATACGGTTTTCTTCTAAAATTTTAATAACCCCTAGATGAGAGAAACCTCTCGCACCTCCAGACCCTAAAGCAAGACCAATTTTTGGCCTCGACACATATGACACCTCCTTCTATTCGTAGTGACGATTGCATATCTATTTATAAGCAGAATAGATTTCCATTAAGCCCATCTAATAATATTTATTTTACTATGCAAGTTCCTATTCGTACAGTTTCACACAAGATTAGGGGGACAAGACGTGTATACTAAAATCGCTTCAGTATTATATGCTATAAGTGCCAGTTTCTTAGCTATTGCCATTATTTCTTACCCAGATCAATCATTCGAAGCTTCCATTCGTGGTCTTAATTTGTGGTTAGAAATTGTTTTCCCTTCATTATTACCTTTTTTTATTGTCGCTGAACTCCTCTTAGCCTTTGGAGTTGTCAAATTTATCGGAGTCTTACTCGAACCCCTGATGCGCCCATTATTTAATGTCCCTGGAGCAGGTGGAGTTGTCTTAGGGATGGGATTAGCAAGTGGGTACCCTTCTGGTGCCAAAATCTCGGCACGACTTAGGCAAGAAAATGTCTTAACCAAAACAGAGGCTGAACGGCTAGTTTCATTTACCAATGCATCGAACCCGTTATTTATCTTTGGGGCTATTGCAGTGGGTTTCTTTCACGATGCCAAGATAGGTTTGTTACTTGCTGCCTGCCATTACCTTGGTTGTATTTTAGTGGGTTTATGTATGAGGTTTTATCGACGTCATTCAAACGACCGATCAATCGATCACATTCGTCACCACGGCTCTACAATAGGACGGGCCTTTTGGGCATTACATAATCATCGAACGAAAAATCACGAGCCACTTGGGAAAATATTAGGGAATGCCGTTATGTCTTCAATCCAAACGTTAGTCATGATTGGTGGCTTTATCGTTCTTTTTTCTGTTTTAAATAAGTTACTCTTTCTAACAGGTATTTCATCTTTCTTTGCATCTTTTCTTGAGAACATTCTTAGTTGGTTATCACAACCAAAGGAGTTCGCCTTACCATTGATGAGTGGACTTTTTGAAATTACCCTTGGGGCTCAAATGATTGCCCAAACAGAACAAGCCACGTTACTAGCACAATTAATGTTAGTTAGTGGGATTTTGGCATTTAATGGGTTATCGATTCATGCACAAGTGGCAAGCTTATTAGCACCAACTGATATTCGATTTGCACCTTATTTTATCGGTCGTTTAATCCATATTGTCTTTGCTGTGATGTTAACTTTCTTGTTATTTAAGCCGTTGTATATCAATCGTGAGACTCAATCACCGTCAGATGTGCCAGTTGATACACAAACCGATTATACTTCATCATCAGTTGCGATTATAGAATGGCTTGAACAATTTGGACCAATGATCACGATTGGAACCTTATTTATTGGCTGTCTCATCCTCATCTCAAATAGAACACAAAAACAGGCTGGGGTATAAAACTGTTACCCTCAGCCTGGTTTTAAATCATATTTTATTGGTAGACCTCTAGTAAGGCATTTTTATTTATTTTTCCAACATGTGTTTTTGGCAATTCATCCAAAAATACAAATTCTTTAGGGATTTTATAACGACTTAACTTTTGCGCACAAAAAGTGACTAATTCAGATGTGTTTAACTCACTACTCGTTTTAGATAAAAAAGCAACGACTTTCTCTCCCCAGTAATCATCAGGAACACCTACGACTGCTACTTCATTAATATCAGGATGAGAGTCTAGCCAATGCTCAATCTCAAGTGGATAAATATTCTCGCCCCCTGAGATGATCATCTCTTTCTTTCGCCCAACAATATAAACACATCCTTCTTCATCTCGGCGAGCTAAATCTCCTGTTTTAAACCACTCACCTACAAATTGATTAGTCGTTGCCTCGTCATTATCCCAATAATATTCGAACAAATGCTTCCCTTTTAGCCGAAGTTCCCCTACTTCATCGCTAGGTACTTCATCCCCATCACGGTTAACGATACTAATGTCATTGAAAATCATTTCTCTTCCAACTGAGCCATTCTTTACTTGTGCTTCTACAGGGTGAATGTAGAAGTTATTAGGACCTGCTTCAGTTAAACCGTAGCCTTCTTTAAAAGATAGCCCTTTTTCATTGAATTTACGATAAATTGTTAGTGGACAAGGGGCTCCTCCAGACAGAAAGACTTTCATATGAGGAAATTCACTCACCTTAAACAAATCGGTTTCAGTAATCATGTGATACATCGTTGGAATGAACAAAACGATGGTGCATCGAAATTTGATTAAATCCTCAACAGCTCTTTCTGGTTCAAACGCCGAATGAATAATGACTTTCCCACCAGCTAATAGAACAGGGACCGACAGTGCATTTAATCCTCCTGTATGAAACATAGGAATGGCTGTTAATGTCGTATCCTGCTTGGAAATTCCCCAACTAATAACCGTATTAATACCATTCCAAAGAATTGAACGATGACTAAGCACAGCTCCTTTTGGTTTTCCGGTCGTCCCACCCGTATAAATCATAGCTAGCGGAGTCGTTTCTTGAATATGAACTGTTTGTAGTGATTTCTTTTCTAATTGATCAACATAATGTGGTCCATCAATAGTCAAACTAGGATAACGCTTATTAACCCACGTCACCTCATCACTAAACTGCCGATGAACCAATACCAACTTGGGTTGACAATCTTCTAAAACATATAACAGCTCTTCTTTAGACAAACGCCAATTTAAAGGAACAAATATGAGACCGGTTTTCATACTCGCAAACAATAAATCAAAATAACTTATATGATTAGGTGCTAGTAAGGCTACACGATCACCTTTTTCTAAACCAAACCCAGTTAAGCCCTCAGCCAATGCTTGTGAGCGTTTATTTAGCTCCCGATAGGTAACCGTATACCCCTCATCAACATCCACGATCGCCTCATCGTTTGGATATAATTTTGCGCGTGAACTCAACCAATCTAGTTCTCCTAGCATAATGCTTAGCTCCCTTCACGATCTAATATGTAAGTTGATTATAAAAAGGAAAAGTTACAACTTAGTTACAAGATGACTCAATTAATATATACAAAAACACTCAGGGAGTAATCCTGAGTGCCTATTACATCATTATTGCTCCATCTACATTAATAACTTGACCATTTACATAGTTTGAATCCTCACTAGCAAGATATAGGTAAGCTCTCGCGATATCTTCCGGCTTCCCTAACCTCCCCATAGGTACTTGTTTCTTTAATCCCTCAATAATATGATCCGGTACACTTTCCACCATCGACGTCTCGGTGAACCCAGGAGCTATAGCATTCACATTGATTTGCTTACGTCCAAGCTCTTTAGCCCAAGTCTTAGTCATCCCGATAATACCTGCTTTAGCTGCGGCATAATTGGTCTGTCCAACATTTCCATATGTACCCGAGACAGACGAGGTATTAATCACCTTGCCTTTTCCTTGGTTAATCAAATGAGGTAAAACAGCTTGAGTACAATGAAACACTCCTGTTAAATTCACTTCAATCACTTGCTTAAATTGTTCTTCAGTCATTTTCGATAGCATCGCATCCCTAGTAATGCCAGCATTATTAATTAAAATATCAATTTGCTGATATTGTTTGATTGTAAAATCGACCATCTCGTTGACACTTGCGCGATTCGCAACATTAACCTTAACGGCTGAAACATCAAACCCTTTATTCCGTAGCTCTGTTTCACGTTTTTCAGCGGTTTCGACATCAAAATCCGCAATGACCACTTTAGCTCCTTCAGCTCCGAACAATCTAACAGCCTCTAACCCTATTCCATTAGCCCCACCAGTAATGATGGCAACTTTACCCTCTAGCCTTGACATAACTATCATTCCTTTCCTAAGAATTCCTCAATTGTAGAAGTCAATAATTCAAGGTTGTCAATCATTGGTGAATGACCACAACCTGTTAATTCAACATACTCAACCTCACCTTTTAGATCTTCTAAGATTTCATTCTTCATATGGTCTAATACAACATAATCAAGGTTTCCATGCATAACTAAAACAGGTACTTGAATTTGATCAACTTCACCCGTCCCCTCAACTAAACCATTATGAACATGACTGATGTTAAATTGGTTTAAAGCATGATAGCACTCGGCAATATTTCGTTGAGTAAGAATATCCTCCAAGTATTCATCGTAAAGATCTGGTTGTGGTTTATTTTGTGTGTAAATAGCAGCATCCCAAACCATACGCATCGTTTCTTTATCCTTATTGCGTTGAGCTGTTTCCATCGCTAGTGTTTTGACCGGGTCTTGCTTGACCTCTTCGTACGTCTTCATTCGCTGATCAAGGTTTGGGGTGCCATCAGAGTTGGTCGCATAAAATGGGTACCCTCTAGTAGAGCCTGAAGCTAGTAATAATAACTTGTCGCATCCATTTGGATAATCGGCACAATATTGCATGGCAATCGCTCCACCCATAGACCAGCCAAGGATAGCACAAGGGTTAATATCTACAGCTTTAATAAACTGTCGAACAGTATCTGAAAAGTCTTTGATACTTTTTATTTTATGTCGGTAAGTTGATTGTCCAAACCCAGGCAAATCAAGTGCAATTAACGAATACGTTTCATCCAGTGACTTCATGAGTAGATCCCAATGCTTAGAGGAGACCATATTTCCGTGAATTAATAAAACAACTCTTTCTCCAGACATTCGTTCACGATAGGCTATTCGCTCTCCGTTTGGTAACTCAATCTCTTTTAACATGGGCATTCCCCCTTTTATTCTATTCCCCATTTGATCACGGTCGCCCCCCATGCATAGCCAATTCCTGCACTGACGAAAACGACAATATCTCCGTTGTTAATTTTACCGTCTTTAAGAGCTAACTCTAATGATAGAATTTGATCCATCTGCCCAATATGACCATAATCCTCAAGATAAATAGATTGATGGTCGTTTAAACTAAGTTGTTGTAACACATACTGATGTGCTGACCTTTTCATGTGCAATATAGCTAGATAATCAATGTCACTTTCTGAATATCCTGATTTTGATAGCGCTTTGCGAATGACTTTAAGGAAGTTTTTCATAGACTTTTCCTCGAGTCTTTGTTTCATTCCACCTGGGTCAAGTACATCTAGTTGGTATTGGTTATTATTCAAAACATCAACAGACATTGGATGTTTGGTACCACCTCCGACAACCACCACATCTTCAGAGAATGATCCGTCTGTCATTATTGAGCTTTCTAAAACAACGTTTTCCTCATGGCCTTTTTGTAAGATCATAGCCGCGCCACCTGCCCCAAGGTTATACATGAATCTCGTTCTTGGATTATCATAGCGAATAAAATCACCATTACGATAACCACCAGCTAAAAGTACACAGTTTATATCTGGATCGGTTAACATTAACGATTTAGCCACTTTCATTGCCATAATAGTCGTGCCACAACGCAAAGCTACATCAAACGCCCACGCATTGGTACAGCCGAGTTCTTCTTGAGTTTTAATCGCTGCAGTCCATAAGGGATATTCTTTATGCTCCTCCCCGATATAAATCACAATATCAATATCTTTTGGGTCTAATGAACAGTTAGAAAAAGCTTGGCGAGCCGCTTTCACCCCCATCTTAGCTGTGTGATCTTCGGCTCCAGGTACCGGCTTACTTTTGATTCCCATTTTCTCAGCTATGATGTCTTCAGGAATTCCCGATTCTTCTGCAATCTCCTTCCCTGTTATAAATCGATCAGGAATATAAACACCCGTTGACACAATTCCTATTGACAAGTCAGGTCCCCCATTTCATTCTATATGTTTTTGGACGATCCGCTTCATATATAGATAAGCATCTTCTAAGGATTCGAAATAAGTATCATCATCTTTAAACACGTTCGTCACTCTTACTTTTACTAAAGATTGACCCTTATATTGGGTAGTCTGATAGCGTATAACAAATGAGTGAATCATAGATTCTTGCATCATGCATGTTTTTTCCCTTCATCTAATTCCTCTTGCTTCTCAACTTCTAAAATTCGCCTTTTCATTCGCCGTTGCTCAACTTTTTGTTTAATCGTTCCAACAATCCCATTTGGAAAAAAGATCATGGCTAAAATAAAAATGACACCAAAAAGAATAACCCATCTTTGAAAAATCCAGTGTACATTGGCTAAATCGGATAAGAAATGATGTGATAGATTAATAATTGCTGAGCCGATAATTGGGCCAATTAATGTACCAACACCACCAATAATAGTCATTAGTAAAGCGTCTAAAGTTACTTCAATATCAAATACTTGAGTATTCACGAACCTTAAGCTAATCGCGTATAAAACCCCAGCTAAAGCAGCAACAACCCCAGAAATAATACTAATCAACACTTTATAAGGCATTATTCGAAACCCTAGTGACTCAACTCGCTGGTCGTTCTCACGAATCCCAACTAATACTCGACCTAACGGCGATTCAGTTAACCTTTTCATTCCAAAGAAAAGAATGACCATCATAAATAAAGTAAATAAATAGATAACTAGATTACGATGATCCTGTAAAGCTCCTGGTAACTCAGGAATTCTAAAAGTAAAACCATCATTCCCACCAGTTACCGAACGCCACCTTTCGGCAATATATAAAAACATTCCTGCCAAAGCCAAAGTTAACATAGCATAATAATGACTTTTTAACTTTAAGGTTAAAATCCCTGCAAGAAAAGCAACGATTCCAGAAGCAAATACAGCAACCAGTACACCTAATAAGAAACTAGGAAATGTTGATTCCATTCGATTCATCGTAACAGCAACGCTATAGGCACCAATCCCAAAAAACATGGCATGACCAAATGACACGATCCCTGTGTAACCTAGTAATAAGTCATAGCTCATCGCAAAGATTGCAAAAACGAATATTTGGATCATTAAAAATAAGAACCAACGATCATCTTTAAAGAAAGGCAATAAAATTAGAACAAAAACAATCGCAAAATATATCCATGTAGACTTGTGTAACTTCTGCATGATCATTTATTTGACACCCCACTTACATTAAATAATCCTTGTGGGCGGAAGATGAGTACAACTAACATAATAAGCATGGTGACAACCATTGATAAAATAGGGACATAGTAAGCAGTAAATGTATTAGCCATACCTACAAGTAACGCCGCTAGCAATGAACCTGGAATACTTCCCATCCCACCGATAATCACCACAATAAAGGCAAATATACCAAATTCCATTCCCATTTCAGCGTAGATAGCACCAGAGCTTGGAGCAAACAATGCTCCACCTAATGCAGCCAATGCAGAACCAACCATAAAGACAATAACAAATACTTTTTTAATATTTACACCTAGAGCTTGAATCATTTCTTTGTTCATCACTCCAGCCCGAACCACTAAACCTACCTTGGAATAACGTAGAACACTGTACATAACGATGAACAATATTAGACCCACTGCTATAATAAACGCTCGGTATTTGATGATCGTAATATCTCCAATCATCCAACTACCTTGTAAATATTCAGGGGTCGGTGCATTAATAATATTCGGCCCAAAAACAACCTTTAACATCTCTGTTAATACCAACATAAAACCAAGGGTAATAAGTATTTGTCTGATATGGTTACCATAAACAGGTCGCACAATCAAAAATTCAGTAATCCAACCTAAGAGAATACCAGTTACAATAGCTAATAAAATCCCAAGCCAGAAATTATCTAATAATACATAAAAGAAAACTCCACTATATGCACCCCAAGCGAAAAGCCCACCATGAGCAAAGTTAAGTACGCTCATTAATCCAAAGATTAATGTTAAACCAGAAGCTATTAAAAAAATTAACATACCCATGGCAACCCCATTAATCGCAAGGTTAATAAAAAGTTCCATCTCTCCATCCCCCTTTTTAGCCGATTCCTAAGTATTTGCGTTTAAGCTCCTCATTTTCATCCAGTTCATTCATATAACCTTCATGAACGGACAAACCGTCATCTAAAATATAAAAACGATCTCCAAGACGTTTAGCCATATAGAAGTTTTGCTCAACTAATACAACTGTGGTGTGTTCTTTAATTTTCTCTATCGCTTCTATAACCTTCTCTACGATTACAGGTGCTAAACCTTTACTAGGTTCATCAATGAGTAAGAGATCTGTTTCATTCACAAAAGCCCTTGCAATCGATAACATTTGCTTTTGACCACCACTTAATTGTCCACCCGGTTTCTTCCAAAACTTCTTTAAGTCAGGAAATAATTCAAGTGAGGATTCCAATCTTTTTTGCGTAGCATCATCTTCTTTCATCATGGCCACTCGCATGTTCTCACCTACAGTTAAATCGTAAAAAATCCCTTGATCTTCCGGAACATAACCGATCCCCTTTTTAGCAATTTTATAAGGGGGAATAGCAGAGATGTCTTCACCGTTAAACATGACACGGCCTTTAGTAGGAGGATTCAATCCAATGATTGTTCGTAATGTCGTCGTCTTACCTGCACCGTTTCGGCCTAAAAGCAGGGTCAATTCCCCTTTTTTGACTGTGAAATTAACATTTTGAAGGATGTGAAATTGATCAATATGAGTATTCACTTTCTCTAAGTTAAGTAGTGGCTGTTGTGACATTTGGGTCCCCTCCAATATAAGCTGTTTGTACTGTTTCATTATTCATAATCTCTTCAGGCGTCCCTTCAGCTAACAATTCCCCATTAAATAAAACCATCATTCGGTCGGAAAGGTTCAGCACCATATCCATTTTGTGTTCAATTAACACTACCGTTCGGTCTCCTTGGTCTTTAATATTTTCAATGACATTTAAAATCGCAGGTACTTCCTCAAGTGACATACCAGCTGTTGGTTCATCTAAGAGTAATACTTCTGTATTGAGAGCTAACAACATAGCTATCTCTAGCTTACGCTTCTCCCCGTGAGATAGAGTTGCAGCTGGAATTTCAGCTTTTTCCTCTAGTAAAACCATTTTCAATAGACTCATAGCTTCTTCTTCAAACTGCTTATAATTTTTAAAATGACGAAATAAATCAAACCGAACCCTTTCCCGAGATTGAACAGCTAATCTAACATTTTCTAATACGGTTATGTTAGGAAAGACATTCGTGATCTGAAAGGAACGTCCAATTCCATTTCTGGTTCGCTCAATTACCGACTGCTTCGTAATATCCTCTTCTTTATAAATAACCCGGCCACTCGTTGGTGATAGCTGACCACTAAGAAGATTAAAAAAGGTTGTTTTACCCGCTCCATTTGGACCAATAACAGAAGTGAAAGTATTCCTCTTAATCTCAACTGACACATTATTCACGGCTAAATGTCCCCCAAAGGCAATTGATAATTCTTCAGTCTTAATGATCGTTCCCATTTGACATCGTCCCTTCAAAAAATAATGAGGTATGTATAATAATGGGGCTAAGGACATAACTAAAAGTACCATCCGAAACAAATGACTACACACTTAGGAAAATATATAAACTATTTACGATTAAAACACCACACTCTGTTGCTACAGGTGTTCACATGTTTGCATATTTCCATACCTTCATAATGAGAAGTAGTTGTTCGGAGTTACTTAAAGACAAGCCTTTTGCCCCAGCCAATCTATTCTCTATCTAACTAATCCTGATTTAATATTGGTGGTTCTGTTTCCTCAGGTGATAACTCACGTATTAATGTCGGAACTGGATAATCAAATCCTTCACGCTCTTCTAATGTAATAGCATATAATGCTTGTAAAGCTTGATGATCCTCAGGTCGGAACGTCATCGTACCTTTTGGCGATTCAAAGCTCATACCTTCCATAACATCAATTAATTCATTAGCATCTGTACTACCATCAGATTGCTCTAAAGCTTCCATAATAGAAAGTGCAGCACTCATTCCACCAGGAGTAAATAAATCAGGAATGGTATCATACTGCTCATCGACTTGTTCAATTAGCCAATCATTGACTTCATTATCCGGAAGATCATGGTAATAAACCGTAAACCCTTCCATTCCGACCAAATCTCCCATTGTAGATAAAGCCGCAATATCTGGCGCACCTGTCGAAATCTGGATGCCACGATCATCTAAGTTCATATCTGCAATTTGATTCCATGGACTGTTTGCACCCGCCCAAATAACAAACATGTAATCTGGGTCATGTTCGATAACACGTTGAATATTTGGGGTAAAGTCAGTCGCCTCTGGGTCAACAAACTCCTCTAAAACGATCTCAGCACCTAATTCTTCTGCTGCGGCACTAAAAGCTTCTACACCATCCCAACCAAATGCATAGTCAGGTGCGAACGTAGCTATTGTCACTCCTTCATCCGCAATTGCTGCTGCTCCTGCTACAGCATCCTGTGATGAATTACGTCCAGTTCTAAAAATGTAATCATTATATTCACTTCCTGTAATACTATCCGCAACTGCTGGTTCTACGACCATAATGGTTTCATACTCTTCAGCTAAGCCAATAACCGATAACGTATCACCCGAATCGGAAGAACCTACTAAGAAATCAACTTCTTCATCATCGAGTAATTGAAGCGCCTTTTGTCTTGCTACATCCGATTGAGTTTCTGTGTCTTCATAGATGACTTCAATTTCACGACCATCAAATTCCATCGTTCCGTCAGTTGCATACTCCAACCCTAAGTCAAATCCTTGTTGGGTCTGTACGCCATAAGCTTCTAATGGACCTGATAATGAGGCTAAAACACCGATTTTTATCGGGCCACTCTCATCGCCTGATGATTCCCCAGAGTTACAGGCAGTTAATAAAAAAACAGTGATCATGCCAATGAGTAAAAGTCCGCCAAATCTCTTAACAGACATCTTTCATTCCCCCTATTAATTTTTTAAGCTAGTTTAGCTTGTTGACAGTGTAAGTAAGTATAGTTACACACGAGTTACAACTCACCACCTAATGACCGTTGACGCCCATGTATACCCTGTACCTGCAGACATGGTGATAATAATATCCCCTTTCTTAACATCACCTCTCTGTTCGAGTAAATGAAGGCCATAACAAGGATCTAAAGCTGACATATGACCGTATTCATCTAAGTAAACAGTCTGTTCAGGAGTTAGATTAAGTCGTTTAATTAACAACTCAAACATTGATCTTTTAGTATGAAGTGGTAATAACCAGTCAATATCATCTATGCTTAGGCCACTTTTTTCTAATGCAAGTGACACTGATTTGATAAAATTATCTACGGTAACTTTGTCTAACCTCTCCTTCATAGACTTTGGGTGAGGAACATCTATATAATGCTGTCTTTTTTCAACCGTCTCAATGCTCGCAGGATAAACTGTTCCCCCAGCTGGAACGAACACATCCTCTGAAAACGATCCATCCGTAATAATCCCCGAATCAAGAATTTGATGATTTGAGTTTCTGCCAATAAGTACAGCAGCTCCTCCATCAGCAAAATTAAACATAAAACGAGATCTTGGGTTATCGTAATCGACAATCTGTGATTCCTTACAACCTCCTACAAGCAGAATATGGTTAATAGATTGATCAGAAGTCATCATATCTTTTGCTATCTTTAAGGCTATCGGAAAGCACGAGCTAACATTCATAACTTCAAATGCATAAGCATTCGTTAACCTCAATTGGTGTTGAATACGTGGCGCACACGACCAAACCTGATAATCTTTATGTGGGCTCCCAAAGTAGATTAATACATCAACTTCATGACGATTTACGTTTCGTAACAGCTTTTCGCCAGCCTTAATGGCTAAATCTGAAGTATGTTCATTTGAGTCGGCAATGTACTTTTGCTTTAGCCCAAATTTATCTTTAATAACTTGTTCTGGAATTTTGGTTTTTTTCTCTAAATCTCTGGCGCTTTCGGTATATTCAGGCGTGTAAATGGCTGTTCGTTTAACACCTATCATTTAATAGCCCCTTTCATTTTGAACATCATGCAACCCTAACCGAATCAATCTATCTCCTTTTCTTGATAGATCTGATCAACAAGCTTTGATTTCAATACCTTCCCAGTAGCATTTCTAGGTAATTCACTAACTTCATAGAATCTTTTTGGAATTTTATATTTACCCAAATACTTTTGACACTCGGAAATCAGTTGTGAACGGTCAATTTTTTCTCCCTGAATCAATTTGATATACGCAACTGGAACCTCACCCCATGTCTCATCAGGATGACCGACAACTGCTACTTCTTCAATTTCATCTAACAGATCAATCACCTGTTCCACCTCAAGGGGGTAAACATTCTCTCCACCAGAGATAATCATGTCTTTTTTTCGACCTGCAACCCAATAGAATCCTTCTTCATCTTGACGAACTAAATCACCAGACGCTAGCCAACCTTCGTAAAAGGTATTTTTAGTTTCCTCTGGTAACCCCCAGTATGCATCCATCACATTTGGCCCTTTAATGTGAAGCTCACCAGTTTCACCCTGATTGACCTCCCGTTTATGATCGTCTAATATTTTGACATCATTAAATAATGCTGGCTTACCAATCGATCCAATCTTTCGCTCGTAATCCTCTTTCGTTAACATAAAAATTGTTGGTGAGGTTTCACTCATTCCAAACCCTTGACCAAACGGGATCCCTTTAGATAAAAATCGTTTAATTACATCTTGGGATATTGGTGCTCCTCCGTTATAAAACCAACGAACATGACTGAAATCTGCTTGTTTAAATTTAGAACTATTTAGTAACGCTTCATGAATTGCAGGAACTCCCATCACCACTGTTATTTTCTCTTGTTCAATTACGTGGATGGCTTGATCTGGATTGAATTTACCAGGGACAACCACAGCGCCTCCAGCCAATATTGTTGGAAAAGCGAAAAGACCAATCCCCCCTATATGAAACAGGGGTAATAACACAATGACACGGTCATATGAGGTAAGGTCAATAGCCGTTATATTGTTAATTGCATTCCAAAACATATTTTCATGAGTTAGGACGGCTCCCTTTGGCCTACCAGTTGTTCCCGATGTATAGCAAATGATAAATGGTGTGTGTGGGTCTGTTACTTTTGATGAAATGTGGGTTGAGGTACTTAAAGTTGAAGTGTCTTTTAAGCATTGACCAAGTTCGAAAACGCTTTCAAATCGGTGTATAAGTTGTAGTTCAGTTACTGATTGCTCGAAGTCATGATCGTAAAGTAGATGTTTTGCGCCACTATCGTTGATTTGAAATTCCCATTCCTTAAGAGATAATCGAGTGTTTAGGGGAACGACAATCGCGCCTACCTTGGCTAAAGCAAAATAAGTTATTAAATAACTAACACTATTATGTGCTAAAATTGCTACTCGATCTCCCTTTTGGATGTTCATGTCATCTTGAAAAAACACAGCCATACGATTCATAACTATGGCCACTTGGTGATAATTCCATGTCTGATAATCACCCCTAAAAGCCACTCTTTCAGGAGATATCATGGCTCGTTTATCAATCCAATAATCAATTGAATACACTTAACCACTCCTTTTTATATTTCCAAAAATAAATGACATCGCAGCTTCAAACTTATCTTCTGGGACAGGTTTTTGGTTCCAATATATCCACCTCATTCCTAGAAACTGGCCAATACCCATAAAACAATAAGCCATTGTCTCTGGATCAAGAGATTTAATCTCACCTGAATCAATAGCCTGGTTGATCGCTTTAATAAAACCACTAGCCAGCTTTTCGTAATACCATTCATATAGTGATAGATCGACAAGCACAGCTTGTTGAATGATGCTATATAAGTTTCGGTGGTTTTGAACCCACTCAAAAAAAGCTAAAAACCCCTCGCGTTGGGCTTCCTCAAATGTTTCGGTACCGGAGATTCTTTCTTTTATATACCTCCTTAGTTGGCTGCTCATTTGATAGACAAGTTCATCATATATGGATTTCTTAGAAGGGAAATAGTTATAAAACGTCCCTTGAGCTACCCCTGCCTCTTGCGTAATATCAACGACTGAGGACTCAAAATATCCATTTTCTCCAAATACACGTTCAGCCGTTTGTAGTAATTTAAATCGCGTTATTTCACCTTTTTTAGTTAAACGTTTCTCTTCTGAAATTGACATGTGAATCACCTCTCAATAATTAGATTATACAAAAATTTCTGAAAAGTCAAGATAAAAAAGAACTGGAACAAAAGAGCTTTTGTCCCAGCCATTATTTGATTAGTTCATACATATCTTTTGTTGCCTGAGTCGGGTCTAAATCAAGTTCTTTTTCCAACACTTCTTCACATCGTTTATACCACTTGATTGCTTGTGGACGATTATTCAATCGATAATAACTGTACATCATTAACCGATAAGCTTCTTCCCACGTACGATCTTGTTGTAAAATTTGATCACACCAGTATAAACAACGATCGTACTCTTCTAATCGTGTGGAAATCTGAGCTAGTTTCTCTGCTCCTTTAAGAAATAAAACTTGAATCCTTTCACGTTCACTCATAATCCAATCTGTAGTTCTTCTTGGAGCGATATAATCGCCTTCATAAATCGTCAAGCCTTTTAATAACAATTCCTTCGCTTTTTCTGGGTTATCTTCTTCAAGTCCAGCTTGTACATAAGCTTCAAAATCATCTAAATCTAATTTATAACCTGCCTTTGGATTTAACCGGTAAGTACTACCTTGACGTTCAATAAAGTAAGATTCTTGTCGCACTTTTCGCCCGGGTTCAAGTACTTTTAGCAGACTGTTTAGTGCTACTTTAAACTTTTTGTTTGCACTTTCCTCAACTTCACCAGGCCACAAATTTTCAAAAATCTCCTCTTTAGTTAACACTCTATTACGTTTAGTAACTAGTAACTCTAAAAGCTCTTTGGCTTTTTCTCTTTGCCAGTGTCTTCCACTGATTACTTGGTTACCCGTTTTGACTTGGAAAGAACCTAATGTCTTTATTGTTAATGTATAGCCGGGGTGATTTTCCAATTGAGCAAACCCTAATTCGTGAATCAGCCTGATAATATAACTTCTTTGTAGATCATTTTCTAATGCTGACTGAAGTAAAGGTGCAATACTTTGCAAATCATTCGGACCACATAGCGTGCGATATTTTAAGAAATATTCGTAGTTTCCTGTCTGTAATAATGTTAAAAACCTTTTCATCGATTGACAAAACAATGGATTATTTTGAGTATAGTAGGCTAAATATGCCTGCCAAAAGTTAACTAGCATTAACCCATGATCATCTTCACAACGCTCAAAGTGATCTTTCGCATCTAGTAAAAACTCATATGCACGTTCATGGCGTTGACAGTATGTTGCTGATATACCTAAGCACAATAAAATTAAAGCAGATAACCAAGGATCACTGACCTTTTCAGTTTCTAACAGACCTTTTTGTCCTGCTTCATAAGCCTGCTCATACTGACCTTGATTACCATATAATATGCACAACCCCATATAAGGCTCGGCCATCCCACGAGATACATTTAACTTTTTCATGATTTCTAACGCTTGATGGTAACATGATGAAATCGTCTCATCATCATACCTAGCTAGTAGTTGTGAAGCATGACCAATCCTCATCCAGCCACAAGCTTCGACAAATGGTGAATCATTTTCAACCCCTTGTTGCAACCCTAATTCAGCATAGTATTTAGCTTCTTCTGCTTCCCCCATAAATGCACAAATAATCGACAGTAATATATCCGTTTCTCTATGTGACTTCGGTAGTTTCAAGTTCGCTTCGTCTGTCAGTTGTTCCTTCTTATGCGTTAGGTATTGCTTCGCTTTCACTAGTCTACCTGTTCGCAAATAAATTCTTGCCTCCAAATTCACATCATCTACTGGTAAATTAGCTGATTTAGCTTGATCTAGCCACGACTCGGCTTTTTTAGCTGAACCTGAATTGAGTAAGTTCTCACCTAACATATAGTAAAGTCGAGCTAATTCAGCTTCTTCAACCTCTAATTTCTCTCGATAAGAAATAGCTTGTTCTAAAATCCGTTTAGCCTTTACTGGTCTGATTGTATCTAAATAGATTTTAGCCTTCCCTTCATAGGCTAAACTGATAACATAGTTTTGCTTCAAATTTTCAGCCACTTTGATCGCTTGAATATAGACCTTTTCAGCTTCCTCATATTTTGATCGATAACGCAAAATCTCTCCGGTTAAAAACCAAAGTAAAGGCGAAGATTGCCTAATTTGATAAGGAATCTTGTCCAGTATAGTTTGTAATTGCTCTAACTTTCCCTCTTCTAACATCCTTTTTCCATGATCTTCAATTAATTGAGTGACTCGCTCATGAGCAAATACGTTTTGATGATGAACAATAGCTGCTTCAAAATCACGTGTATCTTCGAAATGTCTGGCAGCTTTTCGGTTAAGTTGTTCGTATTCATCAAATGCATTAGCTTTCAACCTTTTAATTAAAAACTCTTTAAACAAATAATGGTATCGATAATGTTCATCATCCAATTTATGTATAAATAAATTCTGTTTAAGAAGATTCTCAAGAATCTGTTGCGAACCACCCATGCCTAATATAACATCACATGCTTCAACGGACATAACGTCTAAAACGCTTGTTTGCTCAAGAAACTTTTGAATCATAAAAGGTTGTTTCGAAAGGATTTCATAGTCCATATATTCGAAAAGATCAGAATGCATAGCTTGTTGATGATGATCTAGATTCTTTGTTGGATCGCCCTGTTTTATTTGCTGCCCCATCATCACACAAGCTATTGGCCATCCCTCAGTATGATGGTAAAGCGTTTCGATTTGATGTTTCTCTAAGTTAACCCCATACAAATCAACTATTAAATGTTCAAATTCATCAAGAGAAAACGCCAGATCAGACTGATTAATTTCTAATAATGCACCTTTGACCTTCAATTGAGAAAGGATGCCCCATCTAGGTTTATAACGAGCTGATAAGACTATATGCAAGTTATCAGGTATATGTTCAATAAATAACTCAAGCCAGTGAATAACTGTTTTTGATTGCATTAAATGGTGAGCATCATCCACTATGATTGTTGTTGGAGTTTCTAACTCGATACAAGCATTCACTGTTACGGTCATCAATCTCCACACATCTTGATCGTAGATTCGACCCTTAGTCTCGGTTAAAGCTTCAATAACCTCATCTCCAAACCCAGGATGAGCTGTTTGTATAGCATAGATTAATTTAGTTAAAAAAGGGATTAAATCCTCGTCATACTTCGAAACCGAGTACCAGCACATATATTGATTGGAAGTATGAACGAATTGACTCAACCCAATACTTTTACCATAGCCTGCACCAGAATGAATGATGGTTAATGGATATTGGGTTATCGTTTGTAATAATCTTTGTAAATGACTTCGATTAATTATGGCGTCCTTCATGTTTGGTGGTTGATGTTGAGAGTCCAGGATGGGATGAGTATCCATCATCAACAAAGCTCCTCTCCCAATTCAGAATTATCTGTCTTTTATTCTAACACAAGTAGCTATTACCCGAGAATAACTTATCTCATTAAAAACAAAAGATCTTGGACAAAATACGATGAAATGGGATTAAAGAATCATTAATAGACTAGCCTTAACGGAGCGATTGTTTGTAAACAGTTTAGATATCAATCGATTTTACTCGGTTGAAACTTATCCTTCAAAGCTTCTTCAACCACAGATGGAACTAATTCAGATACATCAGAATGGTATCTTGCCGCTTCCTTAACAATACTGGAACTTAGAAATGAATATTTACTGTTGGTCATCATAAATAATGTTTCAATATCTTCGTTGAGTTGACGATTCATAGAAGTAATCTGCATCTCATATTCAAAATCACTAACTGCACGTAATCCACGTAAAATTGCATCTACCTGTTTCTTTTGCGCATAGTCGACTAAAAGCCCATGACTAACATCCACTGATACATTAGGAATATGCTTAGTAGCTTCCTTAATCAGATGTAATCTTTCATCCACATCAAAGAGTGGAGACTTTGATTGGTTATTAAATACAGCGACAATAACATGGTCAAATACTTTTGCTCCTCGTTCAATAATATCTAAATGACCATTTGTGATCGGATCAAAACTTCCTGGACAGATTGCTACTTTATTCATTATTTAGCCTCCTTAATGATAACGATAAACAGTTAAACCAATTAAATCGCTATATGTATCATGCTTGATGATTTCATACCCATCTAAATGAGTAGGTAACACTTCTACTTGAGAGTGTTCACAAATGACTATTGAACCTGTTTTAATAAGATTGTGCTCCTGGATCAACTCAAATAACTTATTAAATGATACTTTATTATAAGGGGGATCTAAAAACACATAGTCAAACTGCTTTCCCCTTTTACCGGCAGCTTTAATAGCCCTAAACGCATCATTACGGTAAATTTCACAACGGTTTTCTATTTTTAAGTTCTTTACATTTTCACGAATAGTCTGGATGGCTTGGTACTGTTGGTCAACAAACACCACATGATCAATTCCTCTACTAATGGCTTCTATACCTAAATTTCCACTACCAGCAAAAAGATCTAATGCCTGCCCTCCTCCGAAATAAGGACCAATCTGGTGAAATAAAGACTCTTTAACTTTATCGGTTGTCGGTCTTGTTTTCATATTTGGTACCGCTTTTATAGGATGCCCCTTTAAATCTCCTGATATGACCCGCATATATTTCACCAACTTTATTTAAAATTCATTAACCTTACTATATCCACAAAAATCAATGTTAAAAAATGCAAAAAAATCTTTTGAAAAAGGTATATTTACAAGAACTCTGGAGAAAATGTCTACTAGGAACGGTTTTGAGGAAATCCGTTCTATTCGGAGAAGTCTTATCATTCCCCATAAGACCTTCTTCCGGTTTCTCCTCTCCCTTTTTGTACTCTTTGCGAAAGCAAAGAGACTGTGGCTCTTTTTCATGTTTGAAAAAGAGCCATTTTTTTATGCAATTTACACTCCGTTTAAATAGATTGATTCGGCATCTTGCTCTAACTCAATCTGTAGTAAATCAGACAATAAGTCAGAATCAATAAATAACTGTCCGTTTATTTCGACCCAATCAAACTCCTCAGCCATATATCGTTCATCATTAATGTGGTAAACATCACGATCTATATACAGCCTTATACTACGTGACTGATGCTCAAAGAACCATTCGCTTCCACCTTTTACAGAAAAATAACGTTCTATACCTAACGATTCTAAACTCTCTGCAAAAGGAAAGTAATGGCGATTATTATAAATAACACTTTCCCATTCTACTTCTTGTCGCTCATCATTAATCATAATGTCTCGATCGTCAACACCATAGAGCCTAACTAAATCATCTGTTTCAGAATTCAACTGAAAAAAGGTTGTTTGAAACCTCATTACCTCACTCAATAATTCATCAACGACTTCCTTTAGAGGATCTGATGGACTATTAACATCTGATAATTGTTGGTGCAGTTGCTCTATCTGATTAGATGATGTTTGACTTATTAACTCATCGACGACAGCTAATTCATGTTCATTTTCTGAACGATTTGTTTGATAGATTAAATCTGAAAGAACTCGTAAAATCCAGTGCTCCTCTTGATGAAAGTCGGTTTCAGTAATTAGATTACTCATTAAGAATGAACTTAAAATACTTCTTTTCTCTGAACTGCTCACAACAGAAAAAGAGTCTCTCTCCATTTTTGCACCATTTGGGTCAATAATTAGAATGTGGTGAAGATCCTGATTGAACTGATCAACACTTTCTTCAATGATCGTGGTGTCAACTGGAATAGAACTAACTACTTGGATTCCGTTAATATGAGCTTGATATTGGAAATCTTCGTCAAGGCGAACAAATACGACCGGCTCTGATGGTTCAAGATGCCATTGGTAAAATTCAGTTGCCTCTTTTTCACTTGTAAACACAGGGTCTTTCACACTAGACCAACTACCCTTGTCTTTTTGTCCAACTATCGAGACCCTTAAGGAGGTAGAAACGGGTTCATCGTCACTCAACCATTCAGCAAATGAGTCTGCTATATGTAAATAGGGATCATCAGGCTGTTCAATAGGGATCTCATACTTCAGTGAAACTTGACTTGGGTCTTCAATCAAAATCGTATTAGCATCCTCTAAACATGTGGTTTCACGGTTTATTTGGCAACTGTTAATAGGAATTTGGGTTGGTACATCGATTGAATACTCTCCAGCCTGCAATTCATTGATTGTATGTTCTACAGATAGGTAATCATGTTCATCTGTGATCGTTATCCTTTCATTTGGATGGCTCGTATTTTCAGGATTGGATTCATGTTGATATGAACTCCAATGATAGAATCCTAATAAGCCACTTAGTGACAGTAGAAAAATAATCATTCCTGCCAAAACCTTCATTAAATGTTCCACCTTATTCGTTCAATGTCTCAGATTCGATAATTCGGTTTTATTTTACCAAATACGACAGGGAGTTACTACGTTTATTTCACAAAATTTCTAATACATGATAAAGTAATGAAAGATTAAATACCTAGGAGGAGCGATATGACACAACGTTTCATTAAATTAGGTGAAGGCTACGGCGATGTATATGAGCTGTTTACTTTAATTGAATCAATGCCAAACCGAGTAGAGCATCTATTAGCTTTTCATACTAAAAAAAATGACCAAGAAGTCACTTCATTAGCAGTAATTTTCAAACCAACTACACAAGGTAATTTTCAACCGATTTACATTTGCTTAGAAGGAATTCCGAAGCCAAATGATCAAAAAAGTAATGTACGTTACGACCAGTTTAGTAAATTAAGTGAACAATTAGGTCTTACGATCATTGACTTAGATGTTCCACCATCCTCTACTTACCATGAAGAAGAACTTTATTATCAGCAATTAACATCGATCTTACGGTTAAACCACTTATTGCCCCCACTATAAAAATACTAAAACAATCCACTAAACTCCATATTGTCCTGTTTTTCAACCAAAAAAAGTGATGACCATTTAGCCATCACTTTTTATTAACTACTCTTATAAAAGCTTTCCCATTCTTCTTCCATTTCAAGGTCTTTCTCTTCCTTAGATTGATAAACTGTATCAATATAAGGTTTATAAGAAGGTTCTACCTGCTTAACGAAATTAAGTTGATTAAGTTGATCCATAACCTCTTCTACCTGTTCTTGATTGACATAAAGCAAAACATACTTTCGTCGTTTTGAACCATAAATGACATGCCCATAGCGGCGAAGCTTACGTAATTGTTTGATATGTTTAACCCATACAATGATTCCTTGTCGTTTAGTCAACATCGATTAATCCTCCAATTCACATGCTACAACTATGACGCTTGGCAACCGCATTGTCCCCCACTACCGCAGCCACAACCATCGCCTGAATCCTTTAAGGCAATTCCATCACGTGGTGCTTTAATATTTGGGCTAATTGAATGGGCTACAATTTCTGAAACATCATCTAACAACGTTTGTAATTGGGTTTCCTTTTGTTTAAAAGCAGCAACCGAATCGTGCATATCTAAATCACGTTTGAGTTGGCGAATCTCTTTCATAATTTTTGTATAGTCAGGATGGTATCGCCCAAAACGCTGAACATCTTCATAATCGTCTTTCATATTCTGAAAATCGGTCATTAACCGATTAGCTTCTGGATCTTGATAAAGTGCCTTTTTATATTCTGTATATATTTCATAGTCCTCAGACTCTTTAATCATTTGGCCAAGTTTTTCTGCTTGTTCTAATACATCAATAACTTCCATATTAGCGAGCATAAATCCACCTCCGTACCCTTATCATATCAAAATCCTAGTCATATTACCAACAGATTTAAAACTTTGGAAAACGATTTGGGTCATGGTAAGGACCAGGTTTCTGATTGAAAGGAAGTTGTTTACCTTGGCTTTTAAACTGATGACTTAATTGTTGGATTTGATCTAAAGCTTTTGATAGTTGTCTGATATTTTTCTCAACTTGATCCACATCTAATTCGGCGACCTTTTTCATGACATCGTGAACCTTTCCAGAATTAAGTGGTGAACTTTTTCCTTCTGAAGAAGGGCTTGCTTTAAATTGATCCCAGAATGGAGAGTTTTCACCTTCTTTTTGCCAAATATCAAATATTTCTTGCCATGTATAGACATTTCGCTTAACTTCTTCAGCCACACCTGGGTAATACATAATGAAATTCTTAAACTCCTCCACTTCCTTTGGTAAACGAATATATCCCATTTAACTCACTCCTTTAACGAATAATTCCTACTATAAGATACGAAACTAACGGTTAAATGGTTCAAATTCAGTTCATGATTCATTCAGTAAACTTTACAATTGAGAATATGAATAATTTGTTACACAGTAATATAATTGTCACGAAATAATTGATAAATTACCGATTTCATAATATGATGAATTTGATGAGAAGAATTTAGAAGAGGTGAACGAAATGAAAATAGAACAATTTTCAATCGATGGTACCTTAGTCGATCTCCAGCCACTAACTCATATTTTAGAGAATAATGGGTTTGTCTTAGCTGGACAATGGGACTATGAGCGTGTGACTTATGACTTGAAGATTAACTCACCAGAACCAAACATTACTTACTATTTAAGAGTACGTGGAATAGCTGTTGAAGGAGATATTGATTCTGGAAAAGCTCTCATAAAGCTGATGACACCTTTATTAGGTAAGCACTATTACCCACACGGTGTTGAATATGGTGAAGAAGACTTCCCTAACAATGTACTTGAAAGAACTAACCGTGTCTTATCAAAAGTTGAGAGCGAGTTACAAGAGTTCCAAGAGAAGAAAGCTCAATAACCCACTTAAAGAAGGTGACCCTAGTTTTTAAACTCAGGGTCACCTTTTAAAAAATAATCATATCAGTTCTTAGTTACTATATACTAATTAGTATTATAGACTTATTAATCATCAAAATATTTAGAACCCCAAACTATTCTTAAGCTTCTGAACATGCTATCATGGATGTAACTGTTGGGAAAGGAGACTTAAATTGCATTGCTGAAAAATATTTCTAAGAAACAATGGACAATCTTTTTTGCCATCATTATTCTAATCATCATTGGTTATTTTATTTTACCTATTTCAATCCCACTTATTCTAGCATTTTTTACAGCTTTATTTCTAAACCCAGTCATCCGAATGTTCATGCTAAGGCTCAGAATGTCAAGAGTTATTGCGGTGACGGTTGTTTTTCTATTGTTTTTAATATTAATTGGAACGATCGGTACATATACAACAATGAAAACAATTGGTCAAGTTGTAAAAATCGCAGAGAATGCACCGGAATATATCGAGAATGTTGAAAGTACTCTAATAAATTTACAAGACCAAATTGATACTTTTACAGAGGACTGGCCGTCTAACTTTGTTAAAGAGGTTGAGAGCGCTGCGATTGATAACTTAGAGTCTTTTTCTGAACAAATAACGGATCGGATTGATATTGAAAATCTTGTACCGGCAGTCATGAAAATCCCAGAATTTCTAATAAGTTTTATCGTATACATGATTGCTCTTTTCTTATTCATGCTTGATATGCCAAATTTGCGTCATAAAATGTACGGTATGATGACAGATAAAACGAAAGAAAAGTTTAAGTTCATGAACGAAAGGTTAGCACATGTTCTATTGGGATTCTTCAAAGCCCAACTCCTTGTCAGCTTAATTATCTTTACGGTAACATTAATCAGTTTAATTTATATTACCCCTGAGATCGCCTTTATTATGTCTCTTTTGATCTGGTTAGTCGATTTAATTCCTATCATTGGATCAATCATTATCCTTGCTCCGTGGTCTATTTATATGTTTTTAGTTGGTGATACATTAATGGGCATACAGCTAGGTGTCTTGGCCATTGTCTTATTGACGATTAGAAGAACGGTCGAGCCAAAAGTTATGGGGCATCATATCGGCCTTAGACCACTACCAACTCTAATTGCTATGTATATTGGGTTACAATTGATTGGAGTTTTAGGCTTCTTCTTAGGTCCAATCGTTGTCATTGTCTTTAACTCAGCTAAAGAAGCAGGAATTATTAAATGGCGAATTAGGTTTTAACTAAAAAACAGTGCCACTCTTGGCACTGTTTTTTTAAGCTCTATACTAAATATGGTGGTGTCTACTGTTACAACGGTCATGTTGCGAAGTTGATGAATGAGCCGTTGGTGGTCGAGAATCTATCATTTTCTAATTCTTATCCTCCAAGGATTGCACGAAATACACTTGTGCTATGTCCACCATCATAAATGACGTAAAGTAATAAATAGACGACTACTCCTGTAATGGCCGTGCAAAACCAGATCACACTAGTTATTGGACCAATTTTTCGGTGTTTTTCAATACGGCGTTTGAAAGCTAAAAATAACGTAACAAGTCCAAATATGGCACCTGTAGTAGCTAAGATGATATGAAATACCATAAAAATAGTATAGTACAACTGCATTTCTTCAGGTCCACCAAAGCTTGTATTACCAATAAAAACAGTCCTTGATACATAAAGAATAAAGAATGTTAACGCAGAAATGGCTGCAGCTAACATAGTGAGTTTATGAGCTCGATAATTTCCTTTAGCTATAAAACCCCACCCAATCGCCACAAGGATAGCACTAACGACGATAAAAAATGTACTGATTGTAGGTAAAAATGGCATAGTTAAATCATCCTCTTTCTGCGTTTACTGACACGGATTGTTGTGGTAGTGGATCAATTCCTTTACTTTCACTCTGATACCAATCATAAAAGATTTTGGCTAGTATACCTCCATAAAGAAACTCTTGTGTCACCTTCATAATAATCCCTGCTGCTTGTTGATCATAGACTAATGGCATATTTAAGAAAACTTGAGGTCCTCCGAGGTTCATGCCTGATAAAACACTCGTAGGCACGCATAATGCTAAGGCAGTCATGAACGCATCTGGTTGAGAATATGTTGCATATAATGGTTGATCAGCAAAAATAATTAACGCACAAGCTGGTGTAATTAATAAACCATTCCCGAACATGTAAAGTATTTTATATAATGGTTTAATTAAGACACGATCTTTAAACGGAGTCATAATCGGCCACCACATACAAAACGCCGCAAACAAAATGAATAGTGTCACTGGCCAATGGATCCAGTTACTTGTCTTTGAAAAATCCAGAATCTCAGGTATATGGTATAGTGAGAATGATACATTGAAAAACAGTAAGGCAATAATTGGTCTGGTAAGTAAGTTAAGTACCTGTTTAAGTACTGGCGTTTCAAAGATCTTCCTCCACCACGGTTCAGGGATCCCTTTGATGACTAGTAGTGGTACAATTAAATAAAAGATAGCCATCTGAGTCATATGTGCCATCATGACAATGTGTGATAATAAGTACAATGGCGATCCTTTTACAACATAAAACAACAAGATCGCAGAGTACATAGATATCTTTTGGCCCCTAGTCGGTTCCTCTGTTAACCCTGTTTTATGTTTTAAAGGTCCTGTAAATAAAAAGTATAAAACCATAAATAATAACGATATCAAAATAATCATCGGACTCCACAAAGCTTGAAATCCAAAAATTTGTATTTTATCCCACATAATTTTGCTCACCTCAGCGGTCAAATTCGTCTCTTTCATCTTACATCCTTTAGTATACAACAATCCAATTGAATACTCGACCATTTCGGCAGACGTTAATAAAATTGTTGAAATTAAAAAAACCTAGGTCAACAACCTAGGTTTAGTTTAATGACAATTTATGATAGTATGTTACTTTTACCCTTTTTACCTTTAGTTCTTCATCTTTGGGTCTAATGCATCCCTCAAACCATCTCCAATTAGATTGAAGCCTAGTACCACAAGCATAATCGATACTCCAGGGAAAACGAGTGTCCATGGAGCTAATTGAATAAAGTCTCGAGAATCAGCCAACATTTTGCCCCACTCAGGTGTAGGTGGCTGGGCTCCAAGTCCTAAAAAGCCAAGTGCCGCTGCTTCTAAAATGGCTGTACCAAAACCAAGAGTTGCTTGCACAATGATAGGTGCCAAACTATTAGGAAGAATATGGTGCATTAAAATTCTTCCATTTTTCATACCTTGCGCTTTAGCAGCCATGATATACTCTTCTTCTCTTAAACTAATAACCTTAGACCTAACTAAACGTCCAAATATTGGAATATTAATGATAGCAATGGCAATTAAAGCATTTTGTAAAGATGCACCTAAAATGGCTACAACTGCAATAGCTAATAAAATACTTGGAAAGGCTAAAAGTATATCAAAGATTCTTGAAATCAACATATCAACCCATCGTCCAAAGTACCCAGAAACAATTCCTAAAATTGTACCAAAGACTAATGCTCCCGTAACCGCAACAAACCCAACCATTAATGAAATCCTTGCTCCATATGCAATTCTCGTTAATATATCTCTACCTAAATGGTCAGTTCCTAGCCAGTGTTCTGCAGATGGAGGCTGCAAGCGATTAACAGGTATCATGTCATCAATTTCATGAGGTGAAACCCATGGGGCTAGTAGCCCTAACAACGCAAAAAATACTATAATTAATAAACCAGAAATTGCTAAGCGGCTCTTTTTTAGTTGTCTTAAAGCGTCCTTCCAAGGAGAAATCGCTTCTATTTCCTCGGAATCAACATGATAGTTTTGGTCATTAGGGTTCGATCCGATCTGTTCAACTGGTTGAGTATTATCTTTTGTTTCCATTTGCAATCCCCCTAATATTTAACCCTTGGATCAATATAAGCATATAGTAGGTCAACGATTAAATTGATTATGACGAAAATAAAGGCAATAACTAAAATACCTGATTGAATTACCGGATAGTCACGATAATTAATCCCTTCATACACATATCGTCCGATGCCAGGCCAACTAAAGATCGTCTCAGTTAGAATCGCTCCTCCTAATAACACCCCTGTTTGCAACCCAATAACCGTTAAAACAGGAATCATGGCATTTCGTAAAGCATGCTTATAGATAACTAAGAATTGTCCTGATCCTTTTGCCCGAACAGTACGAATATAATCCGATTTCATCACTTCTAACATGGTTGAACGGGTCATTCTAGCTATAATCGCCATCGGTATCGTGCCTAATGCAACACTAGGTAAAATTAAATGTTTTAATACAGATATAGTTCGCTCAAAATCCATGTGTAAAATAGAGTCTAGTACAAAGAAATACGTGATCGGTTCAATTGGATCTAGACTACTTTGCCTACCAGATGACGGTAGCCAACCTAGCTCTTGAGCAAAAATCCATTGTTCCATTAAAGCTAACCAAAAGACAGGCATAGATACACCCACTAAAGCAAAAATCATAGCTGAAAAATCGAACCATGAATTTTGCCTCCACGCACTGATAATACCTGCATTAATCCCTATAATAATAGCAAAGATCATCGCAAAGATCGTTAGTTCGAAGGTGGCTGCAATTCTTGGGCCAATTTCACTTGTAATACTTTTATTCGTCCGTAAAGATGTTCCTAAATCTCCTTGGGCTAAGTCAGCAAGATAGATTCCATATTGGACGAAGTATGGTCTATTGATCCCCATCGACTCTCGTAAATCAGCAATTGCCTGTTCAGTTGCTGTCTCACCCAAGATTACCCGTGCTGGGTCACCGGGTATTAAATGAACAATTGAAAATACAATCAACGTCATCCCAAATAAAACAGGAATCATTATTAATAATCGGCGTGTTGTATAGGCTAACATGTTTTCACCTCGATTCATTCGTATGTATCCATGTCGAAAACATAAAATATCGTGATTTAATTCGTTTAATATGAAGAATGAAAGGTAGTAGAATGACTCTACTACCCTCCATCATTAAAAATTTACTGCAACTCCACTTCAGCTAAAGATTCACTTGTAGATGGATGTGGTACATAGTTTTGTACATTACTTAATGAAGCTAAAACCGGCTCAGAGTGGACTAACGGAATCATCGCAGACTCTTCATAGATAATTTCTTGCGCTTGTGCATAAAGCTCCGCACGTTCCTCTGGTTCAACAGCTCTTTTCGCCTGATCTAACAGTTCATCTACTTCTTCGTTACTATAGTAAGAAGCGTTACTTGAACCAATATTACTACTGTGCAATAGGGCACCTAAGAAGTAGTCAGGATCACCATTTGTACCAGACCAACCAAGCATAAACAGCTCATGCTCACCCGCGTCTGTTTTTTCTAAGTATGGCGCCCACTCTTCTCTGTGAATGTTCGCTTCAATACCAATTTGTGCTAAGTCATTTTGAACGATCTCAGCTACTGTTTCTGGTGATGGCATATATGGGCGTGCAACCGGCATCGTCCATAAATCAATTTCAAAACCATCAGCATAACCAGCTTCTTCTAATAACTCTGCTGCACGATCTAAATCAAACTCATATGGTTCAAGATCGTCGTTGTAACCCAAATATCCAGGTGGTACCGGGTTTGCAGCTGGAATAGCGTAACCAGCATACAAGGCATCAGCAATTGCTTGACGGTCAATTGAATGGTTAATTGCCTGACGTACTAAAACGTCATCTAAAGGTTCTTTCTCATGTTGGAAACCTAAGTAACCAAAGTTGTTTGCTGCACGTTTATAAAGAACCGTCTCTTCTGCTGCGTCAACTCCAGCCGCATCATCTGGATTTAAACCATCCATAATATGGACTTCGCCAGAGTTAAGAGAGATTAAACGTGAAGAGTTATCAGGAATAACTTCAAAAATGACACCATCTAATTTTGGTAATCCTTCCACACGGTAATCATCAAACTTCTCTAATACAATTTGGTCATCACGATCCCAGCTAACAAATTCAAATGGTCCTGTACCTACAGGGTTTTCATTAATTTCTGGTCCATATTCTTCTAATGCTGCAGGTGAAGTGATAGCAAAGTAACTCATCGCCATATTTTGTAAAAAGAAACCTAGAGGTTCACTTAACACAAACTCAATTTCATGATCATTAATCACGTTGATTTCATCAATTACGTGACCATCGTCTCCATCAAAACCACCGAACATTGTTCCATACATTGAATAAACGTATCCGTCATCTTCAAATGAATAAGTATCATCAGCACCAGACCAACGCTCAAAGTTTGTTTTAACAGCATCTGCATTAAAATCAGTACCATCATGGAAAGTAACATCTTCTTCTAGATAGAAGGTGTAAACTAAACCGTCATCACTCACATCCCAGTCATGTGCTAAACCAGGTTTTAAATCAAATGATTCATCTTCAAAATCTAATAAACTCTCATAGATTTGCTTGGTTACACGAGAAGATTCTCCATCTGTTGTACTAGCATAGTCTAAACTTTCAGAGTCACCACCACGAGCATAGATTAGAACTTCATCATCATCACTAACTTCTGGTTCATCATCTGTCTCGTCATCTGACTCTTGCTCTGTTGAGTCATCTGGATCGCTGTCTTCTGGATCAGACGCTACATCGTCATCATCACCACAAGCAGCAAGTACAAGTACAAATGCAAGCATGATTGCAAGCAGAAATGAGTACTTAAACTTCATTAATATTACCCCCTAAAAATTTTTTTATAGTCAAACACTTCATCACCAATCACTAGTTATATAGATGACAGGCAACAAAATGTTGATCCCCATCTTCCTTAAATTGTGGTTTATCTTCTTTACAAACATCCATTACTAATGGACACCTTGTATGAAATGGACATCCAGAAGGTGGATTGGAAGGACTCGGCACATCCCCTTCTAAGATAATTCTATCCCTTTCCTCATCAGGATCAGCAACAGGAACTGCTGATAATAATGCCTGAGTATAAGGGTGTTTAGGATTTTCATATATTTCATCTTTATCTGCTAGTTCAACCATTTTGCCTAAATACATCACTCCGACACGATCACTAATGTGCTTAACAACACTCAAATCGTGTGCAATGAATATGTATGTTAAATTAAATTGATTCCTTAAATCCTCCATCAAATTTAAGATTTGCGATTGAACGGACACATCAAGAGCTGAAACAGGTTCATCACAAATGATTAATTTGGGATTGTTAGCTAAAGCACGAGCAATTCCTATTCGTTGTCTTTGACCACCACTAAACTGGTGGGGGTACCTTGACGCATGATAAGGCCGTAACCCGACAACTTCTAATAATTCTTTAACACGAGCTTTTCTTTCTTCTTTTGAATTCATTCCGTGCACTAACAATGGTTCTCCGATGATCTTCTCTACAGTATGGCGAGGGTTCAACGATGCATATGGATCTTGGAAGATGATTTGCATGTCTTTTCTTAATAGCCTCATCTGTTCCGATGAGATCGACGTGATATCTTGATCTTCAAATTTCACTTCCCCATCAGTCGGTTCTATTAGTCGCAATAATGCTTTTCCAGTTGTTGACTTACCACAGCCTGATTCACCAACGATCCCCAAGATCTCCCCTTCATTTACAGTAAACGAAACATCGTCAACAGCTTTGACTTCGCCAACTTTCCGACCAAAAACGCCACCTTTAACGTCGAAGTACTTCTTTAAATGGTTAACCTCTAGAATCGGTTTGGACATGCTCTTCTACTCCCCTCTCTTCGTTGTCATATAAAAAGCATCTACTACTTCGTTCATTAGCTAATTGGTAGAGCTCAGGATTTTCTTTAAAGCAACGATCAAACGCAAATTCACAACGTGGTGCAAAACGACAACCTGTTGCGTCCATTGTCGGCTTAGCAACAGTTCCTGGGATTGAATATAGTTTTTGCTCCTTTTCGTGAATTTTTGGTAGAGAACGAATGAGACCTTTTGTATAGGGATGCTTAGGATCTTTTAATATCTCCCTTACCGTCCCCTCTTCAACAACTTGGCCAGAATACATCACAACAACCCGATCACACATTTCTGCCACCACGCCTAAGTCATGGGTGATTAATAGGATGGCCGTATCCTGTTCCTGATTTAACTTTCTCATCAAATCAAGTATTTGGGCTTGTATCGTTACATCCAATGCTGTTGTTGGCTCATCTGCAATCAAGACTTCAGGATCACATGACATAGCCATCGCGATCATCACCCTCTGTCTCATACCACCCGACAGCTGATGCGGGTACTCATCAATAACTTCATCAGATCTTGGAATCCCAACTAACTGAAGCATCTCTATTGCCTTAGCACGTGCTTCATTTTTACTTAACTTTCGATGCATTCTAATCGCCTCAACGAGTTGATTACCAATTGTATAAACAGGGTTTAAAGACGTCATTGGCTCCTGAAAAATCATAGCAATTTCATTACCACGAATCTGTTTCATTCGCTTTTCTCTAAAATTAACTAAATTGTCGTCCTTGAAATTTATTTCCCCTCTAACAATTTTTCCAGGTGGATTTGGAACGAGTTGCATAATGGACAAGGAAGTCACACTTTTTCCACAGCCTGATTCACCAACGATACCAACAACTTCTCCTTTATGTAATTTAAAGCTTACTCCATCAACGGCTGGCACTTCACCACCATCAGTAAAAAAGTGAGTATGTAAATCTTTTAGCTCTAAAATGACATCTGACATAATGGTTCCCCCTTATGAGTGTGACAGTGACGAAAATTGTCTAATTTTCTGATTAATAGAATATTACAAATATTATTAATTGTTTATAAATATACTGAATAACTAGACAATAATCAAGATGTTTTAGGAAATTTCTTCTTTTCCACTATATATTCATTAAAAATTAGTAATATTCTTTATCACAATGAAGTTCATATTTTTAACTAAATACATAAAAAAAGAAGGTACAGATTGAACTGTACCTTCTTTAAAAAGTAATTAAATTTTACCACCATACGATGGTCGTTAAAGCCAAAATGGTTAAAAATGCAGCGAAAATACCTGAATAAATCATTACGGATGGCCATTGATGCCCTTCTTCGTTCATGTGCATAAAATAATACAACTGAAAAAGAACTTGCACAGCCGCTAATATTAGGATAATTGGAACTGTAAACATCGGACTGACGTCTGCCATAGCTAATCCAAAAGCTATAATCGTAAAAGCGATCATCATAGCAAACGTAAGCACTTGATGCTTCATTTGATCTCTATGCTTCTTTTTATAAAAATGTTTTTTCTGATTAGAGGAATTGGTGTTTACCATTATAATACCACTCCCATCAAATAAACAACTGTAAAGATGAATACCCATACAACGTCAATGAAGTGCCAGTAAAGACTTGCAACGTAGAACTTCGGAGCATTGTATAAGTTCAATCCACGTTTGGCATTACGTACCATTAATGAAATGATCCATGCTAAACCAAATGCAACGTGTGCACCGTGGAATCCAACTAGGGTGTAAAAGGCTGTTGAAAAGGCTGATGTTGTATAGCCAAATTCATAATCATGTACATAATGTACAAACTCATAAATCTCAAGCCCTAGGAAAGCTAATCCTAATACAACAGTGATTCCTAACCATAGCTGCATTTTCTTAAAATCATTATTTTTCATATGGTACATCGCGTAAACGCTTGTTAATGAACTTGTTAATAGGATAACCGTCATTAAGAAAACTAACCCAAGACCAAATAATTCTTGACTTGACGGACCATCAACAGTTGAATTACGTAATGCTAAATACGTACCGAATAAACTTGCGAATAATACAGTTTCTCCACCAAGGAAGAACCAAAATCCTAAAAATTTATTGCGACCTTCAAGGGTGGCTCTTTCAGGATTTTCCGGCAGATTACCTGATTTTAACATATCATCAGCCATTAGAACCATCCCCCTCTTTTTCTAAGTCTTCTTTATGAATATGGTAACCTAAATCATCCTTCATGGAACGATACAACATACTACCTGCTGTAATAGCGAATCCAATAGCTGCTAAGACCCACATGCTTCCTTGATACACCACACCAAATGCTGCAATAAATAGACCTAGTGAAAGCATAAATGGCGCAAATGAGTTGTTCGGCATGTGAATATCACCTAAAGGCTCAGCAGGTTGAATTTTACCGTTACCTTGACGCTTTTCAACCCATAATGGGTCTAATCCACGTACTAAAGGCTCTTGCTTAAAGTTATAAAAAGGTGGTGGTGACGGAATACCCCACTCTAGCGTACGTGCATCCCAAGGGTCGCCTGATACTTTTTCACCTTTTAGCTGAGTTACAATTACGTTATATAAGAACACGATCGTACCTGCAGCCATAAAGAAGGCACCAATTGTACTAATTAAGTTAAATAAGTCTAAACCTTGGTCCGGTAAGAACTTCCAGTAACGACGTGGCATTCCCATTAGTCCTAAGAAATGCTGGACAAAGAATGTTAAATTGAAACCAATAAAGAATAGCCAGAAGAACCAATGATTCAACTTCTCGTTTAACATCGTACCAAACATTTTTGGCCACCAGTAAATTAATCCGGCAAAAATACCTAATACAACACCACCAACTATTACATAGTGGAAGTGAGCTACAACAAAGTAAGAATCGTGGTATTGAAAGTCTGCTGCAGCTGATGCAAGCATAACCCCGGTAATACCACCGATAGTAAATGTAGGGATAAACGCCAATGCAAACACCATTGGAGAGGTAAGGCGTATGTTTCCACCCCACATCGTAAACAACCAGTTAAATATCTTAATACCAGTTGGCACCGCAATTGCCATCGTTGCAACCGCAAAAATTGAGTTAGCAATTGGTCCTAAACCAACTGTAAACATATGGTGTGCCCAAACCATGAAACCTAGGAATGCGATTAACACAGTCGCAAACACCATTGAAGAATAACCGAATAATCGCTTCTTCGAAAATGTAGGTATAATCTCACTAAAGACACCGAATGCAGGTAGTATTAAAATATATACTTCTGGGTGTCCAAAAATCCAGAATAAGTGCTCCCAAATAATAACGTTACCACCCATTTCCGGATCAAAGAAGTTACCACCGAACAGGCGATCAAATGTTAATAGGAATAAACCTACTGTTAATGCTGGAAATGCGAATAAAATAAGGACACTTGCAATGAATGAAGTCCATGTAAACAACGGCATACGCATAAAACTCATACCAGGTGCACGCATATTAATAACAGTAACAATAAAGTTAATACCTGCCATCAACGTACCAAAACCTGAAATCTGTAAACCGATCGCATAATAATCTACACCGTGTCCCTCAGAGAAAATAGATAATGGTGCATATGCTGTCCAACCAACATCTGGTGCTCCTCCTGCAAACCAAGAAACGTTTAGGAAAATACCACCAAAGAAGAACAGCCAGAAACCTAGCGCGTTAACAAAAGGGAAAGCAACATCACGCGCTCCAATTTGTAACGGTAGTACGGCGTTCATTAAAGCAAATAGTAATGGCATCGCCGCAAGGAAAATCATTGTCGTACCATGCATTGTCATCAATTCGTTATAGAACTGTGCAGAGATAAATTCATTATCTGGCGAAATTAGCTGAATACGAATTAACATCGCTTGGAGTCCACCAAGTAGGAAGAAAAACAGACCGCCGATTAAATATAGAATCGCAATCTTTTTGTGGTCAACGGTCGTCAAATATTCCCACAACGTGGATCCAAAACCAGCTTTTTGATTAGCTGTCGTGCTCACGCTTTTAACCTCCCTTAATCATATGTTGTTATGTGTTACTCTTCTTCTTCATCTTCTACTTCGTCATTTTCATCTTCTTGTTCTTCATCGTCTTCTTCCTCTTCTTCAGGGAAGAGATTGCTTAGATCCGAGTCCTGATAAACCCCGTTTTCAGCACTTTCTGGAGTAATTTCACTAGGACTTAGAGTCATTAAGTACTCAATAATTTGATAAATTTCTTCTTCTTCTAAATCATAAGGTGCATCAACCATCATATTTCCAGGTTTCATGTTTTCACCTTTAGTATCAATCCACTCATACAAATTCTCTTCAGTAAAATCAAATACTCCTGCTAATTTATCACGATCAGCAAAACTTGTTAGGTTTGGACCAACCTTGTTTGGTGATGATCCAACTGCGTGACAAGCTAAACAGTTGTCTGAGAATAATTCTTGCCCGTCTTGTGCAGTATCTGACTCAGGGACCTCTTCTCCAGTGACTCCCTGCATATCCTCTACCCATTGTTCAAACTCACCAGGGCTCACTGCAACTACTTTAAAGTCCATTAATGAGTGTGATGGCCCACATAACTCGGCACATTTACCCCAGTATAGACCTTCTTCTTCTGCTTGGATAAACATTTCATTTTGGTTCCCTGTCGGGTTAACATCCATCTTACCTTGTACTGATGGAACCCAGAATGAGTGAATAACATCATCAGAGATCATAGATAGATAAACACGACGATCTGTTGGAATATAAATTTCTTGGCTCGTTGTAATATCTAAGCCTTCATATTCAAAATGCCACCAGTATTGTTTACCAGTTACATCGATCCAAATCTGCTCGTTTTCTTCTCCCTCTTCATTTACTTCTGGATTCATGTCTGCTAATGCAAACGTGTATTGAACAGTTGGTACTGCTAGAATCAATAGCAAAATAATTGGAATAACTGTCCAAAGTGTTTCTAAGGCATGACTACCTTCTGTCTGTTTTGGAATATGATCCTCTTGTCCCTTCTTCTGACGGAACTTAAAGACAACAAACACATAAATGATCATTACCACTAGAAAGACGAATAACATAATGACAGTACTCAAGATCATTAATTCCATAATCATTGCAGCACCTTCACCTCTCGGTTGTAGTGCACTTAAGAATGGCTCACCACAGCCCGATAGGATTAAGGCTAACACTGATAAAGCAAAAACCGCTTTAATCCGACTCATCCAGCCTTTCATTTTTTTTGATACCTCTCTTTCTCTTAATTCATTGTTGTCATGCATGTTCAATGCATTTTTATATTCTTAATTAAGAAAAAATATTTTCTTAATTGAATCACAGTAAACTTGGAATCGTAGCAATCAAAAATCCAAAAAATAATAGAGTTAAATAATTTAACGAATAAATGAACATCCACTTAGCCCATTTATCATCGTCCTTCATATAGAATCCATAAAAACCTAAAATAACCCACCCTAAATTAAGGAGGCTCGCAAACACAATAAATGCCGTCCCGAGTGAAAAGAAATAAAACGGTAACGGTAGTAAGCAAACTGTATAAATAACGATTTGACGTTTAGTAATAGCATTACCATGAACTACTGGTAGCATCGGTATATTAACCAACCCGTACTCCTCTTTCTTGCGGATAGCTAAAGCGAGGAAGTGTGGTGTTTGCCAGATGAACATAATTAAAAATAGGACAAATGCTGCTGGGTGTAATGTAGCATCTACTGCCGCCCACCCGATTAATGGAGGTGCAGCACCTGAAAAGCTTCCGATTACCGTATTTATTGTATACCTGCGTTTTGACCACATGGTATATAAAACGACATATACAAACCAACCTATAAAGCCGAATAACGCAGCAATTGGCGTTGTTAAGTATAATAATATAATCCCAATTATGGAAAATGCAATTCCTAAGCTTAGTATTAGGGAAAGTGGGATTGTACCTGTAATAGTTGGGCGTTTTTTCGTACGTGACATATTCCAGTCAATGTCACGGTCATAATAGTTATTAAGAACACAGCCACCAGCAATAACTAGCGCTGTACCTACCATGACTAACAAAAATTCCTGCCAGTAACTTAAGGGTGCCTGGTTTGTAAAGTATAAAGCTAGCCAAAAACCAACGAAAGTCATCATTAGATTAGAATTAATAATACCAATCTTAATTAAGGCAAGGAAGTCAGTCCATACTTGTTTTAAAATCGTTTGAGGGCTATCTACAACCTTTGATGTTGTAGAAAAAGAGCGTGACTCACTCATGTTTCTCGACCTTCCTCTCGACCTTCTATATAAAGATCAGATAGATCTTATTCTTAAAAGGGTACTTAGTTTATTTATCATAATTCAATCATATTGTACCATGTAAATCCTTACACTTCTATTTAATCACATTAAATCGTTTTAGTTGTGAAAAATATGTGAAAAATATGTGAGAAATCACAATCAAACTTTAAGTTAGCATATTTCGACTAATTTTGTAACTACAAATATTAAAATTTAGTTACATTTTTCATCTCATCTTAAAATGTTATAAATTTGTAACGAATTTATTTTCCAAACTGAGCGATATATATTAAGATAGTCTAAGAAGCTTCTCAGACAAAGTGAGGTGTTCTTAGATTAAATGAGTAAATTATTTCATCCAAAAGTTACAGCAGTCATATCTGTTATGATTATGTTATTCGTGTTAGTCGGAGGAGCTCTTGTAACAAAGACCGAATCTGGACTAGGGTGTGGTCGTAGTTGGCCACTCTGTCACGGTGAGCTAATCCCTTCAAATATTACCTTTGAATTGATCATTGAGTATAGTCACCGGCTTGTTACCGGTGTCTCTATTTTGTTCATTGCTCTTTTATGTTTTCAGGCTTGGAAATATTTTAAGCATGTAAGAGAATCAAAATTTCTCATTATAACAACAATCCTATTTTTTGTGATCCAATCATTATTAGGTGCTGCAGCTGTGATATTCGAGCAATCCGATCTAATTAAAGCTTTACATTTCGGTATTTCACTGATCTCTTTTGCATCGGTATTTTTATTGGCTGTCATTATCTTTAACGTGGACAGAACATTTAATACCGCTACCGTTAAGATACCTAAAAAGCTAAGATTACACTTTTACAGCTTATTTGTCTTCACCTTGATTGTTGTGTATACCGGGGCTTTAGTTAGGCATAAACAATCAAGTCTTGTTTGTGGAGATTGGCCATTTTGTGTAAATGATCAGCCATTCAGTATTAACTCTTACACATTAGAACAAGCGATTCAGATGGGACACCGTATGTTGGCTGGTACGCTATTTATATGGGTTATTGGATTACTAATCTATATCTATAAACACTATAGGCAAGATCGTGTTCTATATATTGGTTGGTTAATCGCGTCGCTATTTATGATCAGTCAAGTTATTTTAGGAGCTCTTATTGTGATCACTGTTCTAAACAGCGCAATTTCTTTAATGCACGCAACCATGATATCTTTATTTTTTGCTTTACTTTGCTATTTCATTATGTTGTCAATAAGAGTAGCTAGAAAAGAAACTAAGCACTGATCCTAAATTGATCAGTGCTTAGTTTTTATTTATTCTAATTCAATTAATAGATCCCCGGTCTCTAGGGACTCACCATCTCTTACATAAATGCGTTTGACTTTCCCTTCAAAAGGCGCTTGAATCGTTGTCTCCATCTTCATAGATTCTGTAATCATTAAATGATCGTTTTTCTTTACAAGTTCCCCCTCTTTAACTATGACATTGACAACTGTTCCTGGCATTGAAGCTCCAATCTGATTTGGGTTATTCTCATCTACTTTGACCCTGGTTTCTGTGACATCTTGAATGCTCTCGTCACGCACAACGACTTCACGAGGTTGTCCATTCAATTCAAAGTAGACGACACGAGTACCATCCTTTTGAGCCTCACCGATGGATACTAATTTCACAATGAGGGTTTTACCTTGCTCAATTTCAACTGCAATCTCCTCACCTAAGCGTAACCCAAACAAGAAAGCAGGTGTATCTAACACAGAGATATCTCCGTATTGTTGGACAAACTTCTGATAGTCTAAATATACTTTAGGGTATAATGCATAAGAAATTATTTCATACGGAGTTACTTGGCGATCTAATTTTTCAAATAACTGTTCCTTTAACGCCTCAAAGTTTACCGGCTTCAGTTGTTCACCCGGACGTGATTCAATAGCTTGCCGACCTTTTAAAACGATCCGTTGCAGCTCCTTAGGAAAGCCTTGATACGGTTGACCAATATATCCTTGGAAAAATTCAACGACTGAATCAGGAAAATCTAAGGATTCACCCTGTTCATAGACGTCATCTACTGTTAGATTATTTTGAACCATAAAGAGTGCCATATCACCAACCACTTTGGACGACGGTGTTACTTTAACCACATCACCAAATAGATCATTAACAGTGCGATACATCTCCTTAATATCATCCCACTTGTCAGCTAATCCTACAGCTTTAGCTTGTTGTTGAAGGTTGCTATATTGTCCACCAGGCATTTCGTGAAAATAAACCTCCGTATGAGGAGCTTTCATTCCACTTTCATAGGTACTATAATACTCTCTGACATCCTCCCAGTACCTTGCTAAATCGTTATAAGCTTCAATATCTATATTAGGCTGACGATCGTGCTGTTCTAAAGCATAATACAAACTATTGGCACTAGGTTGAGACGTATTACCTGCCATTGAGCTTACTGCCACATCTACAGCATCTACTCCCGCTTCCGTTGCTCTTAAATACATGGCGACTCCATTTCCACTAGTATCATGTGTATGCAAATGAATAGGAATGCTGATTTCTTCTTTTAGAGCTGTAATTAACTGATAAGCAGCTTCCGGCTTTAATAAGCCTGCCATGTCTTTAATGCCAAGAATGTGGGCCCCCGCTTTCTCCAATTCCTTAGCCATTTCGAGATAATAGTCCAGGTCATACTTATCGCGCGTCGGATCTAAAATATCCCCCGTGTAACAAATAGAAGCTTCTGCAATCTTATTCTGATTACGAACTGCCTTAATTGCAGGTTTCATTCCTTCAATCCAATTTAAACTGTCGAATATTCTAAAGATATCGATACCAGCTTCTGCACTTGTTGCAACAAACTCTTCAATTACATTATCTGGGTAGTTTTTATAACCAACGGCATTACTCGCTCGAAGTAACATCTGGAATAACACATTAGGCATTTTTTCGCGCAAGTTTTGCAGACGTTCCCAAGGGTTTTCTCTTAAAAAACGATACGATACATCAAACGTAGCACCACCCCACATCTCAACTGAGAACAAATTAGGTAGGAGTTTGGATGTTGGCTCCGCGATTCTTATTAAGTCTTTCGTTCGTACCCTTGTTGCTAGTAATGATTGGTGTGCGTCACGGAAAGTCGTATCAGTTAACAGCACTTCTTTTTGATCCTTCATCCATTCGGCAACTGCTTCTGGTCCTTTTTCATCTAATAACTGTTTAGTGCCTCGTTGGTGGGCTATGGTTTTTGACACTTCGGGTAACCGTGGTTTAGGGAAGATTGGCTTTTTATCAACCCCAGTTTGGACTGGACTATTAACCGTTGTATATCCTAAAAACGATAAGAGTTTAGTCCCTCGATCCTTTCTCTTAGAGAATACGAACAACTCCGGCGTGGAGTCTATAAACGTTGTATCGTATGTTCCATTAATAAACTTTTTGTGTTGAATAACATTTTCTAAAAATGGGATATTCGTTTTAATTCCTCGAATTCTAAACTCCTTTAAGTTACGAACCATCTTCTTAGCTGCTTGATTAAAAGTTAAAGCCCATGTTGACACTTTAACAAGTAATGAATCATAGTGAGGTGAAATTACAGCACCTTGAAAACCATTTCCTGCATCTAAGCGAACACCGAAGCCACCACCTGTCCGGTAAGCCATAATCTTACCCGTGTCGGGCATAAAGTTATTAAGTGGATCTTCAGTTGTGACTCGTGATTGAATAGCATAGCCATGTGTTGTGATTTTACTTTGTTCTGGTATGCCAATAACATCATCATGTAAGTGATGCCCCATCGCAATTCTCAGTTGAGACTGAACAATATCAACACCTGTAATCATCTCAGTAATCGTATGTTCCACTTGAACTCGTGGATTGACTTCAATAAAGTAAAATTCGTTATCTGTCACTAAAAATTCTACCGTTCCAGCATTAATATAATCGACAGACTCCATCAATTTCACAGCAGCTTGACAGATTTCATCACGCTGTTGATCAGCTAAAGATATACTTGGTGCAATTTCAACAACCTTTTGGTGGCGTCTTTGAATGGAACAGTCACGCTCGTATAAATGAACGATGTTGCCAGCTAAATCCCCTAAAATTTGAACCTCTATATGTTTTGGATTCTCGACCAACTTCTCAACATATACTTCATCACTACCAAATGCTGCTTTAGCCTCTGATTTTGCACGTTCGTATGATTCCTTTAATGAGTTTTGCGAACGGACAATCCTCATCCCTCGTCCACCCCCACCTAGGGCAGCCTTAATCATAATAGGTAAACCGTGTTGCTCAACAAACGATTCAACTTCCTCAATCGACGCAACAGGTCCATCTGTCCCGGGGATCACTGGAATCTTCGCTTTAATAGCTTGTTCACGTGCCTTTACTTTATCACCAAATGTATTTAGCATATCACTAGAAGGACCAATAAAGGTGATGCCTTCTTCCTCGCAGCGCTTAGCAAACGTAATATTTTCGGAAAGGAAGCCGTAACCAGGATGAATCGCATCAGCTCCAACCTCTTTAGCAATTTCAATAATCCCTTCAATATCTAAATAAGCTTCAATCGGCTTTTTTCCTTCTCCGATTAAATAGGATTCATCTGCTTTATACCGATGATATGAACCTGTATCTTCTTCAGAATAGATCGCTACTGTTCGAATGCCCATTTCCGTACAAGCCCTAAAAACTCGAATGGCAATTTCACCTCGGTTAGCGACCAAAACCTTATTAAATGGTTTAATTTCACTCATGTTGACCCTCCATATAGTCAGTCTTTTTTTACTATACCCACTTGCATTAATTTCTACATTCTTTGCGATATTCCTTTATCATTGAATAAATATTCATAAAAATCAGACTATAAAATGTTAAAATAAAACCCAAACTATATTTAGTTTGAGTTCCTTTAAGATTTATAATATTTGTCATGAACCAACACTATGAAGACTGTTGTGCCTGAGCTGCCTCATGAAGGGCACTTAATTCTCGCTCTAAATTTTCCATAATTTCCTTACCAGTCGATTCATGGATAAGTTTTAGCCTAACAGCAAAATTTATTTCACGAGAAAGTCCAAACATTTGTGTATCTAGAACCTCTTCATAAAGAGGGCACTGAGGCATAGTTAAGTTGTCCATCTGCACCTTAATCAGTTGCAAAATTTTATCCGCATCTGCCTTTAAGAGGGCTAGTGCTTGTTCATTTTCTTCAAGCGCTGTATGAGATGACACTTCGATTCCCCCTCACCTATTAATCCTACCTATTTTATTATACTATAACCTAAGGCAGCAAAATGCAAGAAAAATAGGTGTTTTTAGAACATTGACCAATGTTTTTCCTGAGCCATCTTCTCCAAAAAGTGAATGCCGACAACACTATTTCCTTTCTCATCCAATGCAGGGCCAAAAACAGCGATACCACCCTTATTCCTTAGCACACCAACAATAGCGCCAGAAACGCCACTTTTGGCTGGAATCCCGACATTTATAGCGAATGTTCCTGATGCATTATACATTCCACAAGTCACCATGAACGTTTTACAAATTCGAGCCACATGTGATGGGACTAATGGGTTATTTGTTTCTGGATCACGCCCATCATTAGCAAATACAGCACCTATTCTGGCTAATTGCTTAACGGTCATGGTTATCGCACATTGTTTAGTATAAACATCTAACAACTCTTCAACACTTCCTGTGACAATACCATTTTGTTTCATAAAATAAGCCAAAGAACGGTTAAGAAAAGCCGTTTCAAATTCTGATTTAGCTACTTCTTCATCATAAGTGATGGATTCATCATTAGCCAACATTCTAACTAATTTAAGGATTTCATGAACCATCTCTTCTGAATCGCGTCCACGAATCATATTTGTAACTGCAAGTGCACCTGCATTAATCATGGGATTAGAAGGTTTAGCCGGTTCTTCTACTTCAAGTGTACCAATAGAATAAAACGGATCACTCGTAGGCTCTTTATCCACCCGATTAAACACAGCCGATTCCCCATGTTGCACTAATGCTAATGCTAACGTAATCACTTTTGAAATACTTTGAATCGTAAAGGTATACTCTGACTGCCCTGCGTATAATACCTCACCATCAATCGGATAATAAGCTACTGCATTAATTTCAGGCTGCTGATTTGCAAGAGCTGGAATATAATCAGCTACATCCCCATTATTCGCATAAATTCGTACATGTTCTAGCCAATATTCCAAATCCTTCTGTGAAATTTCTGTCATCCTAATCACTCCTTAGTGCATAATCGGTAATTTTTCGATATAATCTTACTAGCAGACTTAACTAACGTATCATATGTTGTCTGTGATTCATATTAGTTAATCTTCCTAGAAAGAGGTGTACTTATGATTGTACAAATTGATGGAAATGTTGGATTCCCAATTACATTAGATCCAACAGTTTGGATATTTGATGATCGCAAAATTGAACTTCAAGAAGCTTTTCAAAAATCTGATCAAGACCAAAGTGGTAATGATCAACAGGAAGTATGGACTCGTGATGAGTATCAGCAAAAGTTACGACCACCTGTTAATAAAAGTTTGACTCGATATGAGCGTACAAAAGTATTGGAAAACAGTTATGTAATGCCAATTCATCATTTTCTTAAGAATGCTGAACCCAATCAAAATGCGACTGAAGCCATTTTACATACAACTGATGGTGAACAAACCATTACTTTTGAACAATTAGAGAATGCATACTTATTATTTGCATTAGATGGAAAACCATTAAAAGAAGATGGACCCGTTCATGTTATTTTCCAAGATGGATCTAATCAACAAGATCCTTTTACAGGTGTTAATAAAATATCCATTAAATAATTAACCTATATTTACTATTCATAAAAACTCCTTTTAACCTACAAAATAAGGTAAAAAGGAGTTTTTCGTTTATGGGATACAAACATTTTAACATCATGATGGTTGTGATTTTATTCTTAGCTGGTTGTATGTCACAACAAGGTCAAGGTCAAAATCCAAACCGACCTCTTGACGATGAGATTGATGAAAATCACATTATCCAAGTTCGCGATTCTGAGATCGAACAAAATCGTGACCATACTAATGGTGAAGCTGCCGAGCGCCTAGCTGAAATTGCTGCCAATGTACAAGGGGTAGAAGATGCAACTGCTCTCGTCTTCGGCGCTTACACAGTTGTTGGTGTAGATGTATCTGGTGAACTAGAACGTTCAAGAGTAGGTACAGTTAAATACTCGGTAGCTGAAGCCATAAAAGACGATCCTTATGGACATTATGCATTTGTGATTGCTGATGGTGATGTAACTGACCGGATTAATGAGATTAATCGAGGTATCCAGCAAGGACAAGGAACTCACTCAGTTATAAATGAGATTGCCAACCTAGTTGGCCGTTATATACCAGAGACCCCACCAACAGAACGCCAAGAGGGTCCTGAATACGAAGAGCGTTTCGATGATGACCAACCAGATGATACACCACAACAAACTGAATACAACTAAAAGTAACTCCCATGCCCATTAGGCGTGGGAGTTTATTAGTGACCGTTACGTTTTTACCTCATTATAATATTGGACTCCAAATTGAGATCCCTCAGACACCATATTAGCATTTTCGAGGTGATCGACCTCAGGCATACCTGCTTGCTCGATTGGAAACTCTGACTCTTCATTAGACCTTTGAGATAAGCCTAAATATTTTTTGACACGTTCTCTTCGATCATCATCCATCAAAACGTATGATATCAAGCCTGTCCCAATTGCAGTAATAGAAGAGATGATATATTTCTTTTTCACCATAATCCCTCCATTTCAATCTATTTATTGATCATTTCCCTATACTTAATTTTTTCAAACCTCAAAGCATAGATCGATTAAACATGATACAATAGAGAAAATGGTCAAATGGACGAGCAGTAAATGAGGTGAAATACATGAGAGTAAAATGCGTTTTATGTGATCAAACAGACCAGGTAGAATCGTTCTCTTTACTGGCTAAGCAATTAAGAAAAAGACGGAAATTATCCTACTTATGTGATGCGTGTCACGATCGAATCGCGAACAAAACCAACGAACGAAAGAAAAGCTCAGAGTTTAAATTATATGAACCAGAAAAAGAAGACGATTATATTAAATAAAGCCAGCTGATCGGATCAGCTGGCTTTTATATTCAATCTATTCATCCCGTTCATCTCGTTCCCGGTGCAGTCTGAAGCGATAAATCCCCAATACCAAGGCAATGACAATCAATACTTCAACAATCGGTAATGAAAATATCGCAAATATAATTAGGATAAAACAACCTAAAATCAATAATATGTATACAATTAGTGATTTAAGTATTGGTAACTGCTTAGCAAAACCTAATTTATAAGTCACAATAGCAAGAATCGCAATCGTTAAAAATAATAACCAGAAGCCTAATTCGCCACCTACATCAATAAAGAAATATCTTTCTACCGGCGAAAAACGAAAGTGCTGATCCGCAGCTTGGATTGATTCCGTGTCCATCTATTTAAATCCCCCTCTTCTCGACATTCCTACCCTTAATCATACTAAATTAAATTTTACCATGCTATAAAAAAATTAATGTTTTCAAATTTTGTCACATCATGTACACTTAGACTATTGAGGTGAAGAGAGATGAAACATGAAATAAAAATGCTTTTATTAGCGATACTCGTAGTAGCCAGTTTTGTAGCTGCTGCAATTGCGATTAGCTACAGGAGCTATGGACTATTGATCCTTTTCCTATTTTTAGGTTTTGGGATGATGGGCTATGGGTTAAGATTAAAACGACTGTACCAACAGGATGCAAATTAACAAAAAGGATAACTCGGCAGAGCGAGTTGTCCTTTTATTTTTCGATAATATAAGTTAGTAATTCTTGATGAATCGCTTGATTGGCACAAACAACTGTATTACCACTCAACATGCCTATCTCTGAACCATCCACTCTAGTTGTCACTCCACCCACTTCACTTACAATGATCATCCCAGCAGCAATGTCCCAGGGCGATAGCCTCATGGTAATATAAGCATCAAGGGTTCCATCGGCAATATAAGCAAATTCTAATGAAGCAGATCCATACGAACGTGTACCTTTAACATTCCGAGATAACTCCTGCATCTTCTTTTCATCTAAACGGCGATTAGGTATAACCCATGTATTATTTAACCCGATCATCGATTCTTCAAGCGTTTTTTGTGGGTCAATAGGATCTAATTGTGTCCCGTTTTTATAAGCCCCTTGATGACGGACCCCTTCATACAAATCATCAGCCATGACATCATATATAAAACCAACTTCACCAACGCCATCGATATAAATCCCGATAGAAATGGCAAAGAACCTCTGTTGATGAACAAAATTTAAAGTCCCATCAATCGGATCGATAATCCAAACCGTCCCATCTAATGATGTAACCTCTTCTCCCATCCCTTCTTCACCAAGAACTTTGTGGTCAGGGTATTTTTCACTAATTTTATCAATGAAAAATTGCTCAGAGCGTCGATCGACTTCGGTAACTAAGTCTTTTCTATCTTTTTTAGTATCAACCGCAAAAGGCTGATTCATGGACTCTTTGATTAACTCACCCGCTTCTAAGATCCATTCCTTTGCATCATTTCGTAACTGTTGAATTATTTCTTGACTCATCTTTTCAAGAACTCCTTTTCAGATCGAATGTCATTCTGCTATGTTTATCATTAAGTATATCATGACAAGATATGCTAAAATATTCATAAACCTTATAAGAAAATAATCCACTTAATGTTAGAGCTTAATCGTAAAATACTATTATAATAAAGGATGGGTATATAAAATGCAATTTAACGGCTTTAATCAACATGATTTTGAAACCTTTCAAATCGAAGGTCTTGACGAAAGAATGACTGTAATCCAAGAGAGAATTCAACCAAAATTCCAAGCAATTGGTGACGTGATTGCTGCTGACTTAGCAGCCATGATTGGAAATGAGATGTTTTTACATATTGCCAAACACGCAAGACGAACGGTCAATCCACCTTCTGATACTTGGTCAGCCTATTGCCATGACAAACGAGGATATAAGAAACACCCACACTTTCAAATCGGTCTATGGGACGACCACCTGTTTCTATGGCTAGCATATATTTATGAAATGCCGAATAAAAACACGATTGGTAACCAATTTTTACAAAACTCAGATGTCATTACATCTAATGTTCCAACTGATTACGTGATATCGCTTGACCACACTAAAAAGGATGCCCAAACGTTAGAGGAAATAGACCTTACTAAAGCCCTCGAACGGTTTACGAACGTCAAAAAAGGTGAATTCCTAATCGGTCGCCACATAAGTAAAGACGATCCGATATTAACAGATGGCGACGCTTTACTAACAGAAATCCGAACAACCTTCGAAACCTTATTACCTATCTACAAATTATCAATGAAATGAAACAGTTGACACTTTGCCCTATATCATAAACGACACCCCAGTTAGAGAACTAAGTAAAAAAAAGTTCTTAACTGGGGTTGTATGTTTTACATCATTTTATTGTATTCGCTGATTCAGAAGTCTCAGAGGACATCTCCACATGTTAGTATCAGATTTCAGCAACTATTTTTCCAACCTTTTATTTTGAAATGAATTGCTTTTATGGATTCTGAAATTAAAAACGTAACCAAGACGATTAACATCACCATCAATCCGACATTAAACATAAAAGGAGTTTTGGTTACTCACCTCTAGTCGTAACCTTAAGACAATGAGACCAAACTTCCCTCATCAGACTCTTTAGCTCGTTTCACAACTTGGTATGGGACATAACCTGACTGTTTTTCAAAATCTTTAAACAGAGACTTTTCCTCATTTTTAGCCGGGATGACGCGTTTAAAGGCATGGTATGCATCTAACACGTCATCTCTTGCCACTTCATTTTCATACGCTTGTTCAACTATATGGAAGAAATGAATGACGTCCATCACTTCTTCTGTTGACCAATCTGGATCAATTGGATAATGGTAATTCATACTGTCACCTCTTAAAATTTACTCCATTTATCTTTAATTTCTTCTACATCTTGAAGGATTTGCTGAAATAACGTCTGGACAGTTGGGATCTCATCAATACGCATCGATACTTGTCCAGCCCAGGCAAACCCTTCTTCTTGATTGCCTTCATAAATATATTTTTTATTAGCTTCCCCACTAATGTAATCTTTCAATCCTTCATAACCAACTTCTTTTTCTTCTAATTGTAAAATTTCATCCGTCCAATTATTTTTTAGCGCTCGAGCAGGTTGACCAAGGGATCGTTTGATTAGGACGGTTGCTTTTTCATCAGCTTCAAGTAATGCTTGCTTATAAGATTCATGAGCATGAACGCATTCTTTAGTTGCAATAAACCTTGTGCCCATTTCAATACCTTCAGCACCAAGCGCTAAAGCAGCCATCAAGCCTCTTCCATCACTTATTCCACCAGAGGCAACAACAGGAATATCAACCGCATCAACAACTTCTGGTGTTAAGACAAAGGTACCAATATCATCGCGACCTAAATGACCTCCACCTTCATGACCTACCACCATGACAGCATCTGCTCCTAACTCCGCAGCTTTAACGGCCTGACGCTTAGCAGCCACTAACACTAATACCTTAATCGGTGTATCTTTAACCATATCAATTACCGGCTTAGGATTACCTCCAGTTACCGAAATGGCTGGAACTTTTTCATCGATCGCCACCTGAACCATCGATTCAAACGGACGTCTTTGTTGTCCAATTGCGAAATTCACACCATAAGGGCGATCAGTCATTTGTTTAACTTTATGTATTTCCTCGCGTAATGCATCTTCATTCGGTAGGCTCATCGCCGTAATTTGCCCTAAGCCACCAGCATTTGAAACCGCTGCTGCCAGATCAGCATACGCCAAGTGAGCTAAGCCTCCTTGAATAATAGGCAATTCAATACCAAGTAGCTCGGTTATCCTTGTTTTCAATGCCATTGTTTACCAGCCTCCCAATCATTTCTTTCTATATCTTACCATGTTTTAAATGAGGATTAAAAGTTCGTGAATTCTGACTAAAATTTAACGAATTGATTATGGTCGTTAAACGAATTCAAACATAAAAACCCAACTATCGATAATCTTCGATAGTTGGGCATTTAACTATAACCTTTATTTTTTCTTATTCTTACATTGACACCGGCTACTATATAACACTGTTACCTTTTCATCCTCAAAATAGTCAATCACGCGCTGGCAGCTAGAACAAACAATCGTACCCACCCGTATCGCCCCTTCCAAAAGAAAATATTAAGTGTGTTATACTTTATTATATTATGTCATACTATTTTGTGCAATATGTGATACTAATTTAATTATGTATAAACAGTATATTATTTTAATGCTTATTTATGTCACTCTATATCACAAAAAAACCGAGCTTATTTCAGCTCGGTTTTCTAGTTAATCTTTATGTGGATTCAGAATTAATTCCGGGTCTAGCATTTCATAGCCTTTATCACGTAGACCTTCAACGATATCTTCCAATGCCTCATTTGTCCACTCACGATCGTGCATTAGTAGATTCGCTCCACTTGATAACAAATCAGTATTTACCATAATATCAGTAAGTTCTTCTTTTTCCATGTAACCTTCCATAAAATCATAACCATAAGACCAGTTCATTAATAACATACCTTCATCTGCTATTAAATCTCTAGCATAATCAGTATTTAAACCATGTGGTGCTCTAAAATATTCTGGCTTCTCTCCAGTCACCTCTTCAATTAACTCGTTTAGGCTTATGATCTCTTCATATTGCTCTTCTTCTGAAAGGTCTTTTAAGCTCTTGTGACCGTATGTGTGGTTTCCAATCGGAAAGCCCATGTCATGAATTTGTTTAACAATATCCTGACTCTCTTCGTCCTCCATGAAAATTCCATTCACAAAAAAGATTGCTGATGCATCTAGTTCATTAAGATTTTCTGCCATCTCTAATGCGTTTCCATCAGGAGCATCGTCAATTGTAAGTAAAACAACATCCGATTCAGCGTCATCAATCGGTGTCAATGACCAATGTTCAGTTAATTCATATTGTGATTCTTGTGGTTCATTTTGTTTGTCTGTTGTTTGTTCATCTTCATTTTGCTCTTCTTCAGAGTCTTGGGAATCTTCTTCGTTGGTTTCCTCTGATTCATCTTGTTCCTCATCTGTTTCTTGATCTTCTGATTGTTCTACTTCTTCCCCAGTTTGTGACTCTTCATCAGTATCTGGTTCATCATTGCTACAAGCAGCTAGTACAAGCATCATTGCTAGCAATAATACGAATAAATACCTCATCATCTAAGTTGATCCTCCCTTTTGCGTCCTAATAATTTAATTATATAACAATATGTAGTTGTTTGAATATAATATTTGTCGTTTTTTATTATAAATTGTTACAGTTTTTAAATAATTTTTTTAAGAAAACTGGTGTGGGGTTCCACGACCGTCGGATGAGACGGCTGAGCGTCGGACAAAGCTTCATGACCGTCGGATGAGAGGACTGAGCGTCGGACAATGCTCCGCAACGGTCGGACGAGCATGTTGAGCGCCGGACAAAGCCCCACGACCGTCGGATGAGACGGCCTAAAAGTCGGACAAGCACCACTGACAGTCGGACGAGCAAGATAAGCGCTAGATTATCAGCACCGTCACAGGAGGCAAAATTTGATTTCATAATATATAACCAATAAAAAACGGTAAAGATGAAGTTCATCTTTACCGTTTTTTCCATACTCATTATTTTGCAATGTGTATTGGCATACCGATTGCAACTTCTGCTGCTTCCATGACTGTTTCACCTAGAGTTGGGTGAGCGTGAATAGTAAGAGCTAAGTCTTCGGCTGTCATACCAGCTTCAACAGCTAGACCTAATTCAGCAATTATATCACTTGCATTTGGACCTGCAACTTGAGCACCGATCACTAAACCGTCAGACTTACGTGTAACAAGTTTCACGAAACCATCTGAGTCATTTAGAGATAGTGCACGTCCGTTAGCTGCGAATGGGAATTTAGAAGCTTCAACCTCATATCCAGCCTCTTTTGCACTTTCTTCAGTATGACCCACGCTTGCAAGCTCTGGATCACTGAAGACTACTGCAGGAATACCAAGATAATCGATCTCTGATTTTTCGCCACTAATAGCTTCAGCAGCAATCTTACCTTCATAGGATGCTTTGTGTGCAAGTGGTGGTCCTTCAACGATGTCACCAATTGCATAAATGTTATCTAAGTTAGTGCGACATTGTTTATCAATCTTAACTAGACCTCTATCATCCATTTCAAGACCAATTTCTTCAAGGCCAATCTCATCAGTGTTTGGACGACGCCCAACAGTTACTAATAGGTAGTCAGCTTCAACTGTTTTCTCTTCACCTTTATGTTCATAAGTAACTTTCACACCGTTATCAGTTTCCTCGACACCTTGTGCCATAGCTTGTGTGACTACATCAACGCCTTTTTTCTTCAGACGCTTTTTAACAAGCTGAGTCATTTGTTTTTCGAAACCACCTAGAATGTCTTTTTCACCTTCTAGGATCGTCACTTCAGTACCAAAGCTTGCGTAAGCACCACCAAGCTCTGTACCGATGTAACCTCCACCGATCACGACCATTTTCTCAGGAATTTCATCTAATTCAAGAGCACCTGTAGAATCAAGAACACGCTTAGAGTAAGGGAATGGTTTTAACTCAATCGGACGAGAACCAGTGGCAATAATACAGTTTTTAAACTTATATGTTTGTGACTGTTTATCGTCCATAATTTTTGCTGTATTTTGGTCGACAAAGTAAACTTCACCTTTAACGATGTCCGCTTTATTAGCTTTTAATAAACCTTCAACACCGCCAGTTAACTTATTAACGACTTGTCCTTTCCATTCTTGAACTTTTGAAAAGTCAACAGACACTTTTTCAGCTACAATTCCCATATCTTCTGAACCACTTGCATGCTCATAACGGTGACCTGCCGAAATTAAGGCTTTTGAAGGAACACAACCTACGTTTAAGCATACGCCACCTAAATTACCTTTATCTACGATTGTTACCTTTTGGCCCATTTGCGCTGCACGAATCGCAGCTACATATCCACCTGGGCCTGCTCCTACGACTAACGTATCTACCTCTACCGGGAAATCTCCTACTACCATAAATTACGCCTCCATCATAATTAGTTGTGGGTCATTTAGTAAACGTTTAACATGATTCATTGCATGCTGAGCTGTTGCGCCATCAATCATACGATGGTCAAAGCTTAATGAGATCGCAAGAACTGGTGCAACTACAACCTCACCATCACGTGCAACAGGCTGTTCACTAATACGACCAATGCCTAAAATAGCCACTTCTGGATGGTTAATAACTGGAGTAAACCATTTACCACCAGCAGAACCAATATTGGTAATTGAACTTGATGCACCTTTCATTTCTTCTGAAGATAGTTTACCATCACGTGCCTTTGTTGCCAACTCGTTAACTTCTGCAGAAATGTCAAAGATTGATTTGCGGTCAGCATCTTTTACAACTGGTACTAAAAGACCCTTTTCAGTATCTGCTGCAATACCAATATTGTAGTAATGCTTTTGAATAATTTCTTCTGTATCATCATCGAAAGAAGTATTTAGGACTGGGAACTTCTTAAGCGCAGAAACTAACGCCTTAACGACATATGGTAAGTATGTTAGCTTAATATCCTGTTCTGCTGCAACTTCTTTAAACTTCTTACGATGAGCAACTAGTGCACTCACATCAACTTCATCCATTAATGTCACGTGAGGTGCAGTATGTTTAGAGTTAACCATCGCTTTCGCAATAGCTTTTCGGATTCCACTGATTTTCTCACGCGTTTCTGGATATTGTCCTTCTAAGACTGGTACTTGAGCCGGTGTTTCAGTTCCAGCCTCAGGTGTTGCCTCAGTTGTATCCTGAGTTGTATCAGCTTTAGGCTGATCACCGCTTAAGAATTGGTCAATATCACCCTTAAGTACTCGGCCGTTCTTTCCTGAACCTTGAACTTGACGGATGTCGACATCATTATCCCTTGCATATTTACGTACAGATGGCATAGCAATCACGCGCTGATTCTCATCAACTTTTGTTTCATTGCCACCAACTTTTTCTTCTGATGCTACTTTCTCTTCCTGTTTCTGATCTGTAGCAGGCTCTTCAGGTTCCGCTTCTGGCTCAGAAGAATCATCGCCACCTTCTGATTCATAGCCTTCAGCTTCAATCGTTACAATTGTATCACCAACAACTGCAACATCACCTTCATTAACTAAAACTTCTTTAACGGTACCTTCAACTGGGGAAGGGATTTCAACAACTGCTTTATCATTTTGGACTTCACATAAAACATCATCTTCTTGAATCTCATCGCCAGCTTTAATGAACCATTTAACAATTTCACCTTCATGTATACCTTCACCAATATCAGGTAACTTAAATTCAAAGGCCACGTTAATTCCCTCCTGTTCTAAGCGTTCTTAAAAGTTAATCGATTGCTTTGCTTTTTCCACGATATCCTTATGGTTTGGTAACCATACTTCTTCTGCTTCTGAAAACGGATAAACCGTATCTGGAGCTGCAACACGTAAGACAGGTGCTTCTAAATGAAGAATTGCACGTTCTTGAATTTCTGTCACGATATTCGCTGCGACACCTGCTTGTTTTTGTGCTTCTTGGATCACAACTGCACGGTTTGTCTTCTTAACCGATTCGATAATAGTATCAATATCAATAGGAGCAACAGTACGTAAGTCAATAACCTCAGCTTCAATACCTTCTTCTTTAAGTTCATCTGCAGCTTTTAACGCTGAGTGAACCATCGCACCATAAGTGACAAAAGTAATATCACTACCTTCACGCTTAACATTAGCTTTACCAAGTTCTACTGTATATTCTTCCTCAGGAACTTCTTCTCTAAAGGAACGATATAATTTCATATGTTCTAAGAAGATTACCGGATCATTATCACGGATTGATTGAATTAATAATCCTTTGGCATCATAAGGGTTTGACGGAATGACAACTTTTAAACCTGGTTGTTGTGCCATTAATCCTTCTAAACTATCTGCGTGTAATTCTGGTGTGTGTACTCCACCACCAAATGGTGATCTAATCGTAATCGGTGCATGCCATCTACCACCAGAACGATAACGCATACGAGCCGCCTGTCCACTGACTGCATCCATTGCTTCATATACGAAGCCGAAGAACTGTATTTCAGGTACCGGACGTAAACCTTGTGTTGACATACCAACAGCTAAACCAATAATGCCTGATTCAGCTAATGGTGTATCAAATACGCGCTCTTCCCCAAACTCTTCTTGCAAGCCTTCTGTTGCACGGAAGACCCCGCCGTTTTGACCAACGTCTTCACCGAACACAAGGACATTTTCATCATTTTTTAATTCTGTCTGTAGCGCATTTGTAATCGCTTGAATCATTGTCATTTGTGCCATGGTTTACTTCGACTCCTTTTCTTTGTATTCTTCCATTTGTTCTTGTAGGTTAGATGGAAGTTCCTCATAAGTAATGGAGATTAAGTCCGTTACTTTTTGTTTTTCTTGTTGGTCTGCTTTCTTAATCGCTGCTTTTATTTCTTCTTTGGCTGTTTCGATCACTTCATTTTCTTTCTCTTCGGACCATAAGCCTTTACCTTCTAAGTATTTACGGAAGCGCACAAGTGGATCTTTTTTCTCCCACTCATCATCCATATCATCTGTACGATAACGAGTTGGATCGTCACCGGCCATAGTATGAGGACCATAACGATAAGTCATCGTTTCGATAAGTGTTGGCCCTTCACCATTAACTGCACGTTCACGGGCTTGTTTAACAACTGCATAAACTGCTAATACATCCATTCCATCTACTAAATACCCTGGAATTCCTACAGCTGCTGCTTTTTGTGCTACTGTCTTAGCAGCTGACTGCTTTTCTACTGGAACAGAAATCGCAAACTGGTTGTTTTGAACGACAAATACAGCAGGTGCTTGATAAGCTCCAGCAAAGTTCATACCTTCATAGAAGTCACCTTGTGATGCACCACCATCACCAGTATAAGTTAGGGCTATATTAGCCTTACCTTTGCGTTTAAAACCTAAAGCAACACCAGCAGCCTGCGTAATTTGCGCACCGATAATAATCTGTGGGCTTAACGCATTCATATCCTCAGGCATTTGGTTACCATGGAAATGACCACGCGAGAATAAAAATGCTTGATATAGTGGTAAGCCATGAAAAATTAATTGAGGGACATCACGATAAGCAGGAAGTAAAAAGTCCTCTTTCTCCATCGCAAAATGACTTCCTAACTGAGAAGCCTCCTGTCCTGCTGTCGGCGCATAGAAACCTAGGCGACCTTGACGATTTAGTGCAATTGAACGCTGATCCAATACACGAGTATAAACCATACGACGCATTAACTCGACTAGGTCCTCATCAGATAAATCCGGCATAGCATCTTCATTAACGATTTTACCGTTTTCATCTAAGATTTGAATCATTTCAAATTTCTCTTCGATACCTTCAAGTGGATTGTTAAAACTCACTCTCGTCACCTCTTCCTTCCTAACAAAAATATTTGCTAATTATTAGTTTACCAATTCTTTTCAGTACTAATCCTACCTTTTATAGTATGTACCCATTTTTATTCGGTCTTAACCATGTAAACTGTTACACGTTTTAGACGCTAGTGACTAGTACACCCTTCACCTAACTTGTAGTTTATCCTATCAATATATTGTTCGTCAAACAGTTTATCACCAATGTTTTCACAGCAGTGATTCCTACTAAAAGGTTTATAGCATCACACAATCTGTTATAGTTAAATTATATTTCTGTGTTATAACAGAATAACGCCTTCATGACTACAAATAAAAAAGTGCACACCTTGTCAGTATGCACTGTATTAAAACACGTAATCTTAATTATTCGACAAATTCAACTTCAAGTTCAGCAGCTTCATAAAATTGACGCTTCAAATCATTAAATTCATTTGTATATTCATTAAAGGTTTCTTGAGCAGCAGAAATTTCATCATAACTTTCATTAACTAACTCAACTTGCTCATCTAGTGTTTCCTTTTCCAAGTCCTCATCTTTTAACATATTATATAACTCCTCATCACGATCAAGTGATGTTTGATAGGATTCGTATAATTCAACAAATGCTTGGTATCGATCTTCTTTGGTTGAAATCATATCATTAGCCACTTCCCCAGCTGATTCGTTTAAATCATCTAAGTAGCCTTCAATTTCATCAAACTCTTCCTTAGCAGCATCAATGCTATCCATTTCAACTTCCATTAACTGTCTGCGTTCTTCAACAATGGATAGTGCTTGATCAGCAGTTTCTTCAATTTCATCTAATTCATCCATGTTGACTTCAATCATCTCAAGGTAAAGATCATTTTCTTGCTGTTCTAGCTCAACTAATTCTGATTGCGCTTCATGAAATTCACTCTCTAATTCAACAGAAGCCTCTAAGTGTTCATACATACTTTCTGCAGCTTGATTGTGAGGATCCGTACAAGCAGCTAACATCATGATCGTCAATCCAATCACTAAAGTGAGCATCCATTTCTTCATCGTTCAATCCCTCTTTCTATAGCTTCGTCTCTGATTCCTAAAAAACAGTATAACATATCTTACTTCACAAAAATATTAGTCTTTTATTATGATTATCAAAAAGTTATGATAAAATTATTCAAGAAAGATGAAACTTCTGATTGTACATAGGTTTGTTGAAAGGATGAAACACATGATAACCATGAAAGATATTGTTCGTGAAGGACATGACGTACTAAGACAAAAGGCCGAAGAAGTATCCTTACCACCTACAAGTGAAGAAAAAGAAATGCTAAATGATATGCTTCAATTTATAAAAATTAGTCAGGATGATGAATTAGCTGAAAAATATGATTTACGTCCTGGTGTCGGCTTAGCAGCTCCACAAATTGGAGTTTCAAAACGCATGATGGCTGTTCATTTTGTCGATTTTCATGGCAAAGAGTACAGTTATGGCTTGTTCAATCCAAAAATTGTTAGCCATTCCGTTGAACAATCCTACTTACCAGGAGGCGAAGGCTGTTTAAGTGTGGATCGGGACGTACCAGGCATTGTTCCACGCCACGCACGAGTGACTGTAAAGGCAACAACATTAGAAGGTGAAGAGATCAAGGTCAGACTAAAAGGGTATGCTGCTATTGTTTTTCAACATGAAATTGACCATTTAAATGGCGTTATGTTTTATGATCATATTAATCAGGATGATCCTTTAACGCCACCAGAAGGCGCCATATCAGCAGAAGAGATCTAAAAATTAGGAAAACAAAAGTGCTGAATTAAAACTTCAGCACTTTTTTTGTATTAAATATTTTATTTGTGGCTACTTAGAGTATATAATAAAGGTAAGAAGTGGATAATATAAAAAAGTAAGTGACCAACATTAGATTTAGTTCGATTTAAAGTAAAACGTGTTCTATATCATACGTAAAGGAGTTGTATGATATAATGTTAAAACGTTTAAAAGATAAGATAAAAAACCGAATGAAAAAATTACTTAAATCAAAACAAGGTTTAAACGCCTAATTTAATGGTGTGTATATAATGCATTCATGCATTTAATATAGCTATACGGATAGGAAGGGACGCTAAAACATCAAAGTAAGGAGAGAAAATAATGATTTTTAAAGTATTATATCAAGATGAAATAACAGAAGCTCCCGTTCGTGAAGAAACAAAAGCGATGTACATCGAAGCAGACAGTAAACGCGAAGTCCGTAAAAAGCTAGCTGACCGTAACTACAATATTGAGCATGTCCTCGAGTTAAGTGAGTCGCACTTAGCTTATGAACAACAATCCGAAGATTTTAAAGTGGAGAAGATCTAACCTAATGAAATTCGTAAAAAATGATCAAGTCGCAATATTTGCATTAGGTGGTCTTGGTGAAATTGGTAAAAATACGTATGGCATTCAATTTCAAGACGAAATTATCTTAATTGATGCAGGTATTAAATTCCCTGAAGATGAGCTTCTCGGAATTGATTATGTCATTCCTGACTATACGTATTTAATCCAAAATCAAGACAAAATCAAAGGATTGTTTATCACACACGGACACGAAGACCACATCGGTGGAATTCCATATTTGTTACGAGAAATTAATGTGCCAATTTACGGTGGCAAGCTAGCAATCGGATTGCTTCGTAATAAACTTGAGGAGCATGGTTTATTACGTGGCGCAAACTTGAATGAAATCCAAGAAGATGACCTTATTAAATTCCGAAAAACGTCTGTGACATTTTTCCGTACGACACACAGTATTCCAGATTCATTCGGAATTGTTGTAAAAACACCACCAGGAAACATCGTCCATACAGGAGATTTCAAATTTGATTTTACTCCTGTTGGTGAACCAGCCAACTTAACTAAAATGGCTGAAATTGGTGCAGAAGGTGTCCTATGCTTATTATCTGATAGTACAAACAGTGAAGTACCTGGTTTTACGTTATCTGAAAGTGTTGTGGGCAAAAGTATTCAAGATATTTTCGACCATGTTGAAGGTCGTATTATCTTCGCAACCTTTGCATCAAACATTTATCGATTGCAGCAAGTAGTAGAATCTGCAGTAAAAAATGGTCGTAAAATCGCCGTGTTTGGACGAAGCATGGAAAATGCGATTAAAATTGGTCAAGACCTTGGATATATTCGTGCACCAAAAGAAACATTCATTGAAGCTAATCAAATTAATAAATTACCAAGTGATGAAATCTGTATTTTATGTACAGGCTCTCAAGGTGAATCTTTAGCAGCATTATCAAGAATAGCTAATGGAACTCACCGTCATATCCAGATACAGCCAGATGATACGGTTGTATTCTCATCATCACCTATTCCAGGTAATACAATTAGCATCAACCGAAATATCAACAAATTATATCGAGCAGGTGCCAAGGTCATCCACGGTTCTTTAAATGATATTCATACGTCAGGTCACGGTGGCCAAGAAGAGCAGAAATTAATGCTTAGATTGATGAAGCCAAAATACTTCATGCCGATCCACGGTGAATATCGCATGCTTGCTGAGCATATTAACTTAGCAGAAGATTGTGGAGTTGACCGAAACAATAGCTTTATCATGGATAATGGTGATGTGTTAGCTATTGGTAAGAATAAAGTCAATATAGCCGGTAAAATTCCATCTGGAAATGTTTATGTCGACGGAAGTGGAATTGGAGATATCGGAAATATCGTATTAAGAGACCGACGCATTTTATCTGAAGAAGGCTTAGTCATTGTGGTCGTCAGTATCGATATGAAAGAATTTAAAATTGCGTCCGGGCCTGACATTATCTCAAGAGGGTTTGTCTACATGCGCGAATCAGAAGATCTAATCAAAGATGCGCAAAAACTAGTATCAAACCATCTAGAGAAGGTCATGGAGCGTAAAACGACACAATGGTCTGAAATTAAAAATGAAATTACAGATACGATTCAGCCATTCTTATATGATAAGACTAAACGTCGTCCAATGATTTTACCGATTATTATGGAAGTTTAATTTTTCGTCCAACCTATCCAAATAGCGAAAATACGGAGTTGCCCTAACAGTCATTAGACGTTTGGGGCAACTTTTTTATAATCACAAAATATAAAAACCAATTGAGGTGTTTGACACTCCCAATTGGTTTAACAAAGCCATTATAATTAATGTATAGTATGGTAAAGATTTATTAATCTTCAATGACCAGATCTTTTTCAAAACGATGAATATCTTTATCAGAACCAATGACAATTAATATATCTTCACCATGAATAACATCATCAGCCATTGGTGATACGTTAATATCCTTACCTCTTTTAATCGCGACAATGTTACAGCCATAACGAGCACGAATATCCAAATCAACAAGCGTTTTTCCATCCATCTTATCGCCTGCTTTAACTTCCACGACACTATGCTCATCAGACAGCTCTAAGTAATCTAGAATGTTGCTAGAAATAATACTATGGGCAATACGCTTTCCCATATCCCTCTCAGGGTGAACGACCTCATCTGCACCAATTTTATTTAACACTTTCTCATGATAATCGTTCTGAGCCTTCACCGTAATTTTATCTATTCCTAATTCTTTTAAGATTAAAGTTGTTAGTATACTAGCATGAACATTATCGCCAATAGCCACAATGACATGGTCAATATTTCTAAAGCCTAAATCTTTTAACGCTAATTCATCAGTCGAATCAGCAATTACCGCATGAGAAGCAATTTCCTTAAACTCATTAACCTTTTCCTCATCTTGATCTAGAGCAAGAACTTCCATGCCTTCTCGACTTAATTCTTTACATATACTACCGCCAAATCGGCCTAAGCCTATTACTGCATATAATCGTTTTTTCATCTGTCTTCCTCCTATTTGGCCTATCTGCGAATAGCATACCATATTATAATTAGCTTGTGTGCAAAATATACCAAGTATTCATCTTTATTTATCAAGGGTGTTTTGACCGTCACCACGCTTGGTTCGCCCCTCAGAACACTATTCAGGCCGTCAGGAGTCTCCAGCAGGCTATTTAATCAACGCTCTGTTAAAGTTCGTTGTTGTTATGGTGATTCGCTTTCGGTGGACGCTTTCCGTGGGCACGGCTTCAGCTAACTTGGGAAGAAAAGGCACTTCCCAAGTGGACCTTCAGCTCGTGCTGTTCCCACAGGAGTCGCCACCTTCGCTTTCACCATACAACAACTAATTGCTATTCTTTAAATCAACTACACTAAACTTTAACAGAGACTTAATCAAAAACTGGCCCCATCATTTTGGAGCCAGCCCTCTTAGTTTACATTTCATCTAAAGCTTCAAACTGTGATTTCACTAATCCGTAATACTCTCCCTCTTTTTCCATCAATTCATCATGGTTTCCTTGTTCTAAAATTCTACCGTTTTCTAGGACTATAATATTGTCGGAATCACGAATCGTTGACAATCGGTGAGCAATGATAATGGATGTGCGACCTTTTAAAAGCTTCTTAAGTGCATTTTGAATTTTAACTTCTGTTTCAGTATCAATACTTGCAGTAGCTTCATCCAGGATAATAATTTTCGGGTCAGCTAACAGCGCACGCGCAAACGATAATAGCTGGCGCTCCCCTGCTGATAAGATATTACCTCTTTCTTCTACTTCAGTCTCATAACCGTCAGCTAAACGTTGGATGAAGTCGTCTGCACCAACGATTTTGGCAGCTTCAATGACCTCTTCATCTGCGGCATCAGGTCGACCAAAGCGTATATTCTCCATAATAGTGCCTGAGAAAATAAATGTATCCTGAAGAACCACACTTATTTTTTGGCGTAAGTCATCTAATTTAACATCGCGTAGGTCGTGGCCATCCACCTTGACGGCTCCTTTAGTCGGGTCATAAAAGCGACTGATTAAATTTGCAATCGTGGTTTTACCCGAACCAGTATGACCGACTAATGCTACGGACTGACCTGGTTTCATTTCAAGGGTAATTTCATGTAATGCAATACGTTCCTCATCATAGGCGAATTGTACATGATCAAACTCAATATGCCCTTGAATATCATCTAATGAAATCGCATCTTCCTTCTCTTTTACATTAGGCTGTTCATCTAAAAATTCAAAAATACGTTCAGACGCTGACATCGCCATTAGTAGCTGGTTATACATTTGACCTAATCTAGAGATAGGCTCCCAAAACATTCCAATAAAGAAGGCAAATACGATAAAAGTACCTAATGTAATCGTCTCATTAATAATTAAATATGATCCAAATGATATTAAAATCACCGTACCAATCGCATTACTCATTTCCACAAACGGACGGAACATAGCACTTTTCTTAACGGCAATTTGCCATCTTGAGAAGTTATCTGTGTTCACCCCATCGAAGAACTCTGAATTTTCCTTTTCCTGAGCAAAGGACTGTGTAATACGAATCCCTTGAATACTTTCGTTTAAATGTGAATTCAAGCGAGATTGTTGAATTCGAACATTCTGCCAAGAGCGACGAATATTTTTACGTAATTTAGTTGAAATATAGAACATGATTGGAATAATAATCATGACTGCCAGTGCTAGTTGTGGACTCAAAATGAATAATATCACCATAATACTAATGAGTGTCACAATGTCCATAATTAAATTGATAATACCATTGGTGAATAACTCTTGTAGCGAGTTAATGTCATTCATGATTCTAACGATAATACTTCCTGCCGAACGGTTATCAAAGAATCGATTTGAGAGTCGTTGGACGTGAGCAAATAACGTTCTTCTTAAATCATAAATGACGTTTTGCCCGAGTAGGTTAACAAATTTAATCCGAACCATATTAGCGACGTAACTTAAGGCGTACATAATCGCAATACCTACAATTAACTGGATTAATAAGTTAGCATTATGATTCGCGATCGCAACATCAATCGCCACTCTACCAATAATAATCGGTACAACTAATCGTACAACCGTAGAAATCAACATCGCGATGACTGCGATGGGTAATAGTGTTTTGGCATATGGTTTAACAAACTTTAATAATCTAACAAGCTGTTGCCAGTTAAACGGTTTATCAACTGCAACGTCTACGGTGTAATGAAATCGTTTCAAATGCGGACTCTCAGGTCTCGTCTCTGTTGCCATCATGTTCCCCTCCTTCTATGCATACTGCTTTCCCAAAATGGCTTCTTTATCTTGATATTGGATGTCATATATACGTTGATATGGACCGTTATTTTGAAGTAAGAATTCATGCTTGCCTCGTTCGACAATCTCACCTTCATCTAAAACGATAATCTCATCAGCATGCATTAATGATGAAATTCGATGGGCAATAATAAATGTCGTCCTGTCATGCATCACTTCTTTTAACGCCTCTTGGATCTTAGCTTCTGTCTGCATATCAACTGCAGATGTCGCATCGTCTAACACTAAAATACTTGGGTTAATTAACAATGCACGAGCGATGGAAATTCTCTGCTTTTGACCACCCGACAGACCCATTCCTCGTTCGCCTAAAAGTGTGTCATAGCCATTTGGCATTTCCATAATAAAATCATGTGCCTGCGCTCGTTTAGCCGCATCCATAATGTCATCCATAGATGCTTCAGGGTTTCCATAAGCAATATTTTCTTTAATAGTCGTTGAAAATAAAAATGGTTCCTGTAGGACAAAACCAATTTGTTGACGTAGATCCTTTAAGGAATAGTCATTAATCGACTTGCCGTCAATTAACACATCTCCTTGTTCTGGTTCATAAAATCGAGTCATCAACTGAGTAATACTTGATTTACCAGAACCTGTTGCACCAATTAATCCAATGGTCTTACCTGGAGGTGCATCAAAAGAAATATTTTTAAGGGCTTCATCATCATCTTCAACATATGTTAAAGTTACATCCTTAAATGTCACATGTCCTTTAATTTTCTCACCCTTAGGAGATTTTGAATCTTCAATTTCTAAGTCAGATTCTAATATTTCTAATAAACGCTGTCCTGACGCTTTCGCTTGGGAGAACATATTAACGACGAAACCAAAGTTCATTAGTGGTCCTAAGATATACCATACAAGGCTAAAGAAGGCGAATAACTCACCTACTGCAAGTGTTCCCTGCATCACTAAGTAACCACCATATGTTAATAACGCAACGACAGAAACATTTCCGACAAACTCCATAAACGGAAAGTACTTTGCCCAGATCTTAGCCGTCTTTAAGTAATGATCGCGGTAATTTTCACCTTTCTCCTCGTAGCGACCAATCTCAAAGTCCTCACGCGATAATGATTTAACCGTATTCATGCCTGAGATATTTTCTTGTACACGTGTGTTTAAGCGCCCAAAAGAGCGACGGATACCTAAAAAGGCTGGGTGCACCTGTTTATCAAACATATAAACCGATACAGCTAAAAACGGCATTGACGCCATCGTTACTAAAGCTAATGGCACCGAATAGTAAAACATGACACACAAGCTAACTGTAACTAATGAGAACACCCGTAATAACTCGGCAAATCCAGCTGATAAAAAGAAACGAAAACCTTCAACATCAGCTGTTAAACGGGACATTAGGTCACCTGTTTTAGCATTATCATAATATTTAAATGATAAGCGCTGTAATTTTCTGTATAAGTCATTACGAACTTCATATACGGTCGAGATTCCAAATAACTCCCCTAAATACTGCTGTGTAAAAGTTGTTAAAGCTTTCAATCCCATTAAAAGTAAAAATGTAATCGCAATAATAGGTATGAGTTCATAATTTGCTGGTGTAATCACATCATCTATCGTAATTTGTAACACAATTGGATAAACCACAGTGATCAAAGTTACAAACAACATCGAGATTAATGAAAAAACAAAATACCAGCGATATGGCCAATAATACTTTTTGAGCTTTTTAAATATGTCCAAGCCATCTCCCCCACTTTCTGTTTAGTCAAAAAATTTTGTGCTTTATTAAATATATCGAGTTCCGAAATAAATTTCCACCCTTTTGCACAAATTTTTTGAAAAAATATTTATTTCATAACTTTATAACTAATTCAAAAGGAATACATCGCTTTTAAGATGGAAAATGACTCCGTCTTAAGTCTGAGAACAAAAAACTAGGCACTGATGACTCTTCCATCAACAGTGCCTAGCTTAATCTCAATATGGGTTTACTATTTACCTAATACACGATTAACACGTTTAGTTAACATTTTCATACCACTTCCACCAGCTTGGAAGTGACGTAGGTTACCCTCTGCATCGAAAACGTAATAGGCAGGAACATATTCGTTTTCAAATGCATCTGTTAATTTATGTTCGTTATCAACGAAGATCGGTTGAGTAATTCCATGCTCTTTAGCAACTTCTTCAATTTGATCTAAATCTAAGTCTTTTTCAGAGCGTGGCATATGAACAGCAACAACGTTTAATTCATCAGCATAATCATCTCTAAATTGATTGACCTGTGGCATCGCTTCTTTACACATACCACAGCTAACAGACCAAAAATGAATTAACGTTGGTTTGTCACCAACTAAATCATCACGTGTCACTTCACCATTTAACCACTTCGTCGCTCCTTCAAGCTCAGGCATAGGTGTACGTAGCTTCATCAGTCTACCTCCCTTATTCTCCTAGATGTATGAAAAAGGCCTAACACTGAATCAATGTTAGACCCTTCAGTTTATAAGTACGACACTCTAAACTTATAGAGTTTTTTGACCTGGCTTCCAGTTAGCTGGGCATAGGCCACCAGTTTGAAGTGCTTGTAGTACACGTAGAGTTTCATCTACATCGCGACCTACATCATTATGGAAAACAGTTTGATATTTTAATTCGCCTTCAGGATCAATGATGAAAAGTCCACGAAGAGCAACACCTTCTTCTTCAATTAACACACCATAATCTTTTGATACTTGGTGATTTGTATCAGCAGCAAGTGGATATTGTAATTGTTCAAGACCATTGTCATCACGGCTAGTGTTGATCCATGCTAAGTGTGTATGAATAGTATCAGTTGAAACGCCGATCACTTCAGCGTCTAAGTCTTCAAATTCATCATAACGATCAGACATCGCTGTGATTTCAGTTGGACATACGAAAGTAAAGTCCATTGGATAGAAGAATAATACTGTCCATTTATCATTCTTCATGTTTTCTTCTAAAGAAACCTTACCGAATTCTTTGTTTGCCATTACTGCATCCATTTCAAAACGTGGTGCTTGTTTACCTACCATGCGTTCTGCCATGAAAAATCCCTCCATTATAGTTATTCTTTTTTGCAAAATCATCTTAAATTATAACAAATATAAACAAGCCGTCAACAAGAAAACCTTTTCTATAACTAATGTTCACGCTTTTTTCATTATTTCCAAATAGATCCATTCTTAAACAAGACCGTTTTCCCGATCGACAATCTATTTAGAAAATGAACTTAAACACCCATAGAGAAATAGCTGTGATTTAAATCAGCTAAACTTGGGTATGAATTATGTATAGAAAGGAGACATGATTTGATGCTTACTAACTATTTTAATACAAACAACCTATTAGATTCCATTATTACGATCGGTGGACAAGCTCTCATACTAGTAATCGCCTATATGATTGCTGCTCCCTTGGGTAGAAAAGTAGTTCGCTCGATTATTAACCAGATGGCAAAGCGTCAACAGCTAAGTGAGAATCGAGGGAAAACTTTAGAGAACCTATTAATTAATGTTTTTAATTACACATTGCTATTCTTATTTATCGTCACCTTGCTTGGTGTATTAGGAATACCGATAGGACCATTGCTTGCTGGTGCGGGGATTATTGGATTGGCGATCGGCTTCGGTGCACAAGGTCTTGTGAGTGATGTTGTTACAGGATTCTTTATTTTAATTGAAAAACAATTAGATGTCGACGACTATGTAACAGCTGGAGGCCATGATGGTATTGTTGAAGAATTAGGTTTAAGAACGACCAAATTGAGAGGATTTGATGGCACCCTCCATTACATACCAAACCGTAATATCCAAGTCGTCAACAATCATACTCGTGGAAATATGCGTGCGTTAGTTGATATTAGCATAGGCTATAGCGAGAATATTGATGAGGCTATTAAAGTTTTACAAAATGTGTGTGATGAGTTTGCTAAAAATGATCATCGTATTAAAGATGGACCAAATGTTGTCGGTGTCCAAAGTTTCGGCTCTTCAGATATTGTTTTACGGGTTATCGCCCAAACAGAAAAGATGGAACAATGGGGTGTTGAGCGTGACCTGCGCAAGCAATTTAAAGAAGCATTAGACGAAGCTAACATCGAAATTCCTTTTCCACACCGAGTGATTGTTAACAAGTGATAGTATAAAATCAGGTGTTCTCACATGAACTTTGTTATCGAAACAGGTAGTGTGCAGTATCTTTAACGAGAAAGACGAGTAGTTCGAATACCAGAACGCCGAAATAGGGTGCTGACGGTCGGATGAGCTTAATGAGCGTCGGACTAAGTTTGATAACCGTTGAAACAGAGCTACGATTTCACATTAAATTGAATGATTCAGTAATTATATTAGACGATTCAGCAATAATTGCTCGATTTCAGCATTTAATCTTGCTTATTCAACAAACATTAGAAGCGATTCATTAATCACAACACGAATTCAACATTAGATTTTCCTATTCATTATTTAATCGGTCGATTCATTAATAAATACCTATTTATCCATAATAATGATAATCAACCGACCACTAATCTTTACACTATCACTTGTAAAGGAGTAACTTACTAAACTTAAGCCATTAATCTAGTTTCATAAAACAAAAGAAAACGGGGTGTAAAAATGAAGTACGTGATTATTGGTGGTGATGCTGCAGGTATGAGTGCTGCTATGCAGATCAAGCGCCAAGGAAGTGATGAAGACGAAATCGTTACTTTAGAACGTGGTGAATATTATTCATATGGTCAGTGTGGGCTTCCCTATGTCATTAGTGGACAAGTGGGATCTACTGAGGATGTCATTGCTCGCTCAGTAGAAACATTTCGAGGAAAGTACGGAATTGATGCTCGTGTTAATCATGACGTGACTAAGGTTGACACTGAACAACAAACCGTATTTGGAACTGATTTATCTAGTAATCAGCCCTTTTCCATTAAATACGATAAATTATTAATCGCAACAGGCGTCAGCCCCGTGAAGCCTAATTGGTACGGCACAGACCTAGAAGGAATTTTTTCATTGAAAACTATCCCTGATACTGAGGAGCTTATAGCTTATATCGAACAAAATAATGTCAAACAAGTCACCATTGTCGGTGGTGGTTTTGTTGGCTTAGAGCTAGCAGAAAACTTCAAGGAAATTGGTGTCAACGTTAGAATCATTCAAAGAGGGGACCAACTGATGAATCCATTTGATTTCGATATGGCTGAACTTATTCATGAGGAAGCTGACAAACAAGGTGTCGAAGTCATTTTTGATGAGGCGGTTCAGGGTTTTACAGGAGAACAACATCTATCTACCGTAGTTACCGACAAAAACAAGTATCATACAGATGTAGCGTTAATTAATGTTGGGGTTAGACCTAATACTCAAATGATTGACAAACAGCAATTTTATGTAGGAGAGAAAGACGAGTTATTAGTTAATGCCTACATGGAAACAAACATTCCAAATGTCTACGCAGCAGGAGATTGTGCTAGTCACTATCATATCGTCAAACAAGTCAATGACTTCATTCCACTTGGTACAACCGCCAATAAACAAGGAATGATTGCCGGACTTAACATGGTCAGTCAAACTAAAGCTTTCCAAGGAGTTGTAGGCACATCCATCCTAAAATTTTTAGATCTTGATATAGGTCGAACGGGCTTATCTGAAAAGGAAGCTAAAGCACTTGGTTTATCTTATGAAACAGTCAAACTCCAAACAAATGCAGTTGCAGGATACTATCAAAAAGGTGAAACTCTTACAGTTAAACTAGTTTACGAAAAGGACTCCAAAAGACTCCTTGGTGGACAAGTGATTGGACGCTCTGGTATTGATAAACGTATTGATGTACTTGCAACAGCACTGTATCACAAGATGACAACAGATGAATTACTCAATTTAGACCTATCTTATGCACCACCATATAATGGCGTTTGGGACCCAATTCAACAAGCTGCAAGACGTACCCTATAACAATTTCTTAATGCCTGACGCACTTCATTGTAGAGAATCAGCTAAATTGTGAAAAAATGCGACAAATTTCACATTTTCTCTTGATATTTCACTAAGATCATAGAACAATTGTAGTAAGATAAAAGAATAGAATTTATTAGGGGGATTATGATGGGGAGTAAAAGGTTTAGATTTAGTTTACGTTTGAAATTGGTCGTCTTCACCACAATTTTAGCCATGATTACATATTCTACAAGTGCCATTTTTATCTATGTATTATCAGATTTCATCGTTGATTATATCAACATTTCTGAAATTGTTTTCACTTTGGGAACACTAATTTTAGGTATTATCTGGTCAGGAATTTTAGCTTATTTTGCTGCTAAAATTATTACTAAACCATTAAACAGGCTTGAGAACGTTGCGTCTGAAGCATCTATGGGGAATATTAACCAACAAGTAGAAGTTAAAAAATCTGATGATGAAATTAGAGCACTAAGCCTATCATTTAATAATATGCTCTTAAACCTAAAAGAAATGGTAACAAACATTAATCGTAATTTTAATACGACCAATCAAACGGTTAATCAAATTACAGAAGTGACCGATCACGCAACTGATCAAATCGAACAAATAAAGACTACAATTGAAGATATTTCAGCTGGAGCAGAAAATTCATCTTATGCGATTCAAGGTACAGCTGAGTCAATCGAGAATACAACTACATTAGCAAAGAAAGTTAAAGATCAAGCACAAAGCTCAAAAGACTCTTCACAAATCATGCTAAATACTTTAGATGAAAGTAAAAACATTACTAGCTCCCTAGTATCAGGTATTCAGCACTTAGCCAAACAACAAGAAGAGTCTCTCGAATCTTTTGAGAGATTAGAAGAGAATGCGAATAAAGTTGAGAGAATTATTACCTTAGTTGGAGATATTGCTGAACAGACCAACCTCCTTGCTTTGAATGCATCGATTGAAGCTTCACATGCTGGTGAGCACGGAAAAGGTTTCGCTGTTGTTGCTGAGGAAGTCCGTAAGCTAGCTGATCAAAGTACTAAAGCAGTTGATGACGTTTCAACACTTATTACCAATATCCAAGAGGATGTTAATTCGGTAGTTACACAGATTAATAATCAGGTTAAACAAGCAAATTCAGAAGCTTCCAAAGGCTCTCAAACCAATGATTCAATCGAAAAAATGTCCCATTCTGTCAATGAAGTTGCTGAAGCAGTGACAGAAATTTCATCGTTAGTGGATGATCAGTTACAAACATTAGAAAAAACATCTAATCAATCACAAGAAGTAGCAGCCATTGCCGAAGAAACATCGGCTGGCACTCAAGAAGTCAATGCTACCATTCAAGAGCAAACATCACTCATGACAGATATTAGCCATATGACTCATGAGCTGATTCAGCAAGCTAACGAATTAAATGATCAAATCCAACGCTTTAAACTAAATGAAAATACTACAGAATAACCATTTCTATATTCAAAGAGGCTGCCCTTAAAGTCCATCTATGACTAATAGGGCAGCCTCTTTAACGTTATGAATTTGATCCTCACACTTAACGAACTAAGATTCAATCATCCTGACAACCGCTTCAATACCCACTTCAATCGCATCTTCCTTAGGTTTTAATTGACTGTGATGTAGTCCGTATGGGGAATCTACACCTAGCCAAAACATAAAACCTGGTAGTTCTTTTAACATGTAGCCAAAATCCTCACCTGTCATAGCCTCTTCAGCCTCTACAAACTCAATCTCTGTACCTTCTAAAACGTTTCTGAACTGTTCAACGTACTTACTATCATTGTCGACCATATAATAATTAGCCCCATAGTCAACAGCTGTTCGACAATCGTATCGTTCTTCAATTCCTTTCAAAATCCGTTCAATTGAAGCTTTGATCAACGGCATGGTTTTTGCTTTTGTCGTTCTAATCGTACCTTCTACACGTGCAGTTTCAGGAATAATATTTTGTACAGTTCCAGCCTCCATTTTGCCTAAAGTAACCACTGCGTCTTCTAATGGATTTACCATACGACCGACGACTTGCTGTAGCTGGATATTAAAGGCACTCGCAGCCATCATCATATCTTTTGTTTCATGTGGATAAGCCGCATGACCACCTTGTCCATGAAAGTCAATAAATAATTCACTCGTATTAGCGAATAGTAATCCTTCTTTACTAGCGACAGTACCAACTGGACGTTTGGGGTCAATGTGAAGCGCAAAAATATAATCAATATCGTATTGGTTCATCTCATCACTGGCTAGCATTGGTTGTGCGCCCCCTGGCCCTTCTTCTGCAGGCTGAAAAACAAATAACACATGATTCTCCACTCGCTCCTCAACAACTTGAGTAAGAGCACCTAAAGCAATCGTCATGTGAAAATCATGGCCACAAGCATGCATTCTACCTTCATGTTGTGACGCAAAGTCATAACCTGTTTGCTCATGTATAGGTAGACCGTCAATATCGGCTCGGTAGGTGACTGTCTTCTCCCCTACTGTTCCGTTAACAAATACCAACACTCCTGTCTTCCATGTGGTCACTTCTATATGATTTTGTGGTAATTTTTGAACGTAATCCAATATGTATTGTTGTGTTTTATATTCTTTAAAACCCAACTCTGGAATTTGATGAAGCTCTCGCCTAATTTTGGTCCAATTTGATTCAGTCATGTTTCACTCCCGCTTTCCTGATTTAATACGTATGAATAAAGAGGCTGGGACAAAAGTGTTTTGCTAAAGAATGATCCGAACGAACGACTGGTTCAAACCACCGCTTCGGAAATATACTTCGCTTTCCGCGGGCGGCTCGTGAGCCTCCTCGTGCTAACGCGCTGTGGGGTCTCACCTAGGCCTTTCCTCCCGCAGGAGTCTACGTATATTTCCTACGCTAATCCAGCTTATTGTTCATCTTTAGCATCTTTTCACTTCGTTATGTCCCAGCCTCTTATTAAGTAAAAACATATAAATAACTATTAATTAGTTATCAAGCTTACGTAGCTCTTGTTTAATCTCTGTTTTTGAACGTGTTTGGTCATCAATCTCTTTAATCACTTTAGCTGGTGTACCGGCAACAACTGTGTTTGCTGGAACATCTTCAGTGACGATTGAGCCTGCTGCTACAACCGCTCCTTCACCAACCGTTACGCCTTCAAGAATGACTGCGTTTGCGCCAACTACTGCACCATCTTCAACAACCACAGGCTTAGCAGATGGTGGCTCAATCACACCAGCCAATACAGACCCAGCACCAATGTGACAGTTCTTACCTACTGTAGCACGACCACCTAAGACAACATTCATATCAATCATCGTACCTTCACCAACAACTGCACCAATATTAATGGATGCTCCCATCATGATCACCGCACCGTCACCAATTTCAACTTGGTCGCGAATAATCGCACCTGGTTCAATACGAGCATTAATATTTTTCATGTCTAATAGTGGAATCGCTGAGTTACGGCGATCATTTTCGATCACATAATCCTCAATAGCTGATTCATGCTTTTTGAGTTCTTCTGAAACCACACTCCACTCACCAAAAATCACACCAGCTTGCCCATCAACAAACGCTTGAACATCTTCATGAAAGTCAATCTCACTTAGCTGATCACCTTTCACGTAAACTTTGACAGGTGTTGATTTTTTAGCATTGGAAATAAAATTAATAATTTCATTTGCATCCATCATTTTCATTATTGAAATCCTCCATCTCATGTTTTACCATTTTAATTTAACAAAGTATGCATATATGTTACAAGTAAAATATTATCCTTTGTTTTGTAATCGATAATACTGATTGCGAAATTGTTTTAAAATCTGCCTACGTGTTAGGATCCCTACCATTTGTTGATCAAAATCTACTACACAAATAAATGTATGATCAATTAACACATGTAACGCTTGCTCCATTGAATCATGAAGGTGGAGTGTTGGAATCGATTGGTCCATGACATCTCCTACATTTTTTTCTTCTAATCGTTTTACTTCAATTTCTTCAACACCAAACATTGTTTCTAGAATATTGGATTTGCTTATTATTCCTTGGAAGATCCCGTGGAAATCTAGGACGGGTACAGCGTTATAACCAGTTTTTGTGAGAACTAATAAAGCATGTTCTAATGGATTGTTAACTTGGACGTGTGCTACTTTCTCGGCGTCAATCATCATTTCTTCTACAAGAGTTGTCGATAGATCGAACTCTTTAGTTTCTAACATCTTTGTCCCCCTCACACAACGAAACATTAAAATTGTCTCGCTTCCGTGAACATTTTAACACAAATTCACGTGAATGAGTAATGTTTCACTGCCTTATGATTTACGTTATAATGGATTGAATAGAAAAGAGGTTTGTGTTCTTATGCCATATAATTATTCAAATAAGGAAGAAGCGGTCAATGCACTAACACATGGGCTCGGAGCTTTTCTCAGTATAGCGGGTCTAGTCATCTTGATCGTGTTTTCATCATTAAACGGCAATCCATGGCAAGTGGTCTCCGTTACTATTTATGGAGTAACGATGTTGATGATGTATTTATCATCAACACTTGTTCACAGTTTGCCAAAAGGAAGAGCAAAAGAGTGGTTTTTATTTATAGATCATTCTGCTATTTACTTATTTATAGCTGGTACATATACGCCTATTTTGCTCGTGTTACTACGTGGTCCAGTTGGTTGGACTATGTTTGGGGTCATTTGGGGTGTTGCCATTTTAGGCATTATCTTTAAAGTTTTCTTCGTGAATCGATTTATGATTGTATCAACGTTAATTTATATCTTCTTAGGTTGGTTTATTGTGTTTGTATGGAAACCTTTATCGGCAGAAATGGACTTAATGGGGTTAATCTACTTAATCATAGGTGGTATCCTTTATTCTGTTGGTAGTATCTTTTATATGTGGCGTGGCTTTCCGTATCACCATGCAGTCTGGCACATGTTTGTTGTTGCAGGGAGCGCTTTTCACTTCTTTGCGATTTTGTTTTATGTCGTTTTAGCTTAAGTTTAAGAGGAAAAAAAGAGGCTATGATGGACGACGGCTTGTTAGAGTCATCGCTCAGGAAGACCTAAGTCTCTAGTGGCTGGGATGATTCCGACGTTCACACAATTAAACTGATGAACGCCGGGAACCATCCAATCATCATTCTAGCACTTATAACGACATCCATTTTCTTAAAATGGATATTGATTTAACGACTGCCCACCGTCTAGTGTAATCACTTCACCATTCATATATTTAGCTTTGTCTGACAACATAAAGTAAGCGAGTTCGGCTATTTCTTCCGGTTCACCCAATCTCTCTAACGGAACTGATTTAATGGTTCGCTTCGCCGCTTCTTCTGACTCCCAAAGCTTATCTGCACCACCTGTACGGTCGATCGGACCAGGGGCAATCGCATTGGCTCGTATTCCGTATCGACGCCCCCACTCTACTGCTAAAGTTCTAGTCATTGCTAAAACACCTGCTTTTGCTGAAGCTGAATGAATGACACCCGGTCCAGCATCCCATGCATAAGTGGCGACCATATTAATGATCGTTCCTTTAATTCCATTTGCAATCCAATAGTTGCCAACAGCATGACTACAGTAAAATGTTCCGTTTAAGACAATATCAATTACGGCATTCCATCCATTTGGCGAGAGCTCTTCTGCTGGGACAATAAAATTACCTGCAGCGTTATTAACTAGATAGTCAATCGTGCCAAAATGCTGCGTCACTTCCTCAACCATGCGATGAACATCGTCAATATTTCTTACATCCATGACGACTGTTGCAATATCGTCTGTTGCTACTGGCGTCATTTCTTCTTTAGCATTAAGAAGCTTGTCTTGATTCCTTCCTGTAATGACGACTTTCGCACCTTCTTTTGCAAATTTCTTTGCCATGTGTTTACCCATTCCACTGGAACCACCTGTTACAATAACGACTTTACCTCGCATGTAATCCTCTCCTATTTAGTAAAATTTCGCCCTTATTCATCTTTAATAGTGACTTTTCGTTCTCCATACCCGTTCACTTTAAAATGAATGAATGTTCATTCTTTTATTTTACCTCTAATTATCATTATTTTCAAAAAATATCTTCACTAGTGGTATAACAATTCAATTACGAATACAAAATTAACAACAGTTGCGTTTTAAACCATGCTATAATTCTATTAAACTATATAGTTACAGGTTAGGCTTTAGATACTTAACTATTCCATACATAAAAGGATGAACTTGATGAAGAAGAAAATGACTAGACGATCTTTTTTAAAAAAAGCCACATTAGGAACCTTCGGAGTCATTGGAGCTTCATACGGGGGTTATTATTACGCGCATGATATTGAACCTTTTTGGTTAAAAGCTCACCATGAATCCATTGAATCTTCAAGAATACCCAAGAGTTTTGATGGGTTTAAAATCTTACAATTTACCGATACGCATATCGGTTTTCATTACCGTACAAAGGACTTAAAAAAACTAATTAATGCGATTAATAACCAACAACCAGATTTAGTCGTATTTACTGGAGATTTAATGGATGACCCCTCACTAGTTGCCCATGATAAATATCACGATATTACCGACGAATTAAAGCGTATCAATCCAGAGTTTGGGAAGTATTGGATTTATGGAAACCATGATCACGGCGGGTATGGAACGAATGTCATTCTTAACGTCATGCATGATGCCGGATTTGAGCTTCTTATGAACGACACTGTCACGCTCGAAAAAGAAGGGGAACATATCAATCTTTCTGGTTTAGACGATATTTTACTTGGTAACCCTGATCCTGACTCCCTGCTAACAGAGGATCAAGAAAATGATTTTAATGTTTTATTATGTCATGAACCTGACTATGCTGAAACTATGAAAGATTACCCGTTTGATATTCAGCTTTCTGGACATAGTCATGGAGGGCAAGTTCAAATCCCTTTCTATGGCTATGTGGTAACTCCTGCTTTGGGTAGAAAATATGTAGAAGGTAAACATATACTGGGTTCTCGTCCTATGCAATTGTTTACTTCACGAGGAGTTGGTACTACCCGTTTACCTTTTCGCTTTATGTGTAGACCGGAAATCAACATCTTTACACTACGAGCTGATAGCTAAATACTGTTTGTCAATAAATTGTTAAATAACCAGTCGCTAAACGTTCCTTTAACGATTTTAAACGTGTTAGAATAAGAATCAACCAAACATTGGAGTTGATCTTTTATGTTATATCGTCATAAACATGTGATTTGGCTAATTGGGATCACGGGCTTACTGCTTATCTTAAGTGGTTGTAATTCACAAGACATTGAACAAGAACTTCAAGTTGATGTCGAATCCTTCGAATACATGAATCAAGATGAAGAAATGGTTTCATTAGAGGATTTAAAAGGAGATTATTGGGTGGCTAACTTTATTTTCACCAACTGTGAAACGGTATGTCCACCGATGACATCCAACATGGCCAATCTACAAGATGAAGCTGATGAATTAGGCTTAGATGTTCGTTTTGTTTCTTTCTCTGTGGACCCTGAACTTGACGACCCGGAAACTCTACGAGAGTTCGCTGACCAATTTGAAGCCGATTATTCAAACTGGGACTTCCTTACGGGGTATTCTCAAGAAGAGATTGAAAGTTTTGCTGCTAACTCTTTTAAAACTCTTGTCACAAAAGTAGATGGAGAAGATCAGGTCAATCATGGAACTACGTTTTTTATCGTTGACCCAGAAGGAACAGCAATCCATAACTTCTCTGGCACTCAACTAGATGAAATGGATCAAATCATTGACCATTTAGAATACTACTTAAACTAAAAAAGGTTGGATTCAAACAACATTGAATCCAACCTTTTTCTATGTTACCTCTATTCTCTATCGCTAGTCATTACGTATAATTAGATAGACAATTAAGCCCATCACCGGGAAGAAAAGTGTTCCAATCAATACAATGATTGCATACTCCTTACTCTTTCCCTTCTCAATCGAATCACGATAAGCCCATACACTAGTCATAATGTTTAAAATAAAAATGAACAGGCCAAAAATCAAGAACATAAAAATAACTTCCATGTCGTCTCCCCCTCACTATTCTTTTTCTATTGTATGATAGTTTGGGGGTTACATGAAGTACTTAAGCCACACTTTTTGTCTTAAGATGTCGTATTTCTGTTCCGAATAATTTGTGATAAACTTCTAGATAGTGAATAACCGACCAATATTAGGCCAAATGAGGAAAAAGCGACAGACAAGCTGATCACTAATTGCTTCATTCCATCTTTACTATGAACTAATTCATGACCAGTTATATGTAAATATCCGACGATGACAAAAAATAAAGTCGAAGTTGTTAACCAATACAAAATTGCGTGAAGACAATTTTTTCTAATCCATAATTTTATAACTGGTTTCAATAAAAAATATAGACAAACCATCATGATCAAAAATAAACTGATAAATAACCAGTTCATGGCTATTAAGTGAATGACTTGATCCATACCCATCACCCTCCTGATTCCATTATCAACTGAATGCCAACTATTTAAACACAAAATAGTCAAATAACATAATATTTTGAAAAGTAATCTATAAGAAAGAAAGAAAGGTGTCAACATGGAACAATTGATAAACAGAAACGTAAAGGACATTGAAATATCAGGTATTCGTAAATTCTTTAATCTCGTATCTACTAAGGAAGATATCATTTCTCTTACGATTGGCCAACCGGACTTCCATACACCAGATCACATCAAAGAATCAACTAAACAAGCTATTGATGAAAATCAAACCGTATACACACCTAATGCTGGGATCCTCGAACTACGACAAGCTATTCAGTCGTTTACAAACGAAAAATACGGCCTATCTTATGACCCAGAAAATGAAATCATCGTAACAGTTGGAGCTTCACAAGCAATCGATATCACACTACGAACGATTATTAACCCTGGAGATGAGGTGTTATTACCAGGCCCTGTCTATCCAGGATACGAACCACTTATTCAATTAGCTGGTGGAACTCCAATTCATATTGATACACGCGAACATGATTTTAAATTAACAGCTGATTTAATTAAATCTCACATGAATGAAAAAACCAAATGTGTCATTCTCCCTTATCCTTCAAACCCTACCGGAGTGACACTTTCTAAAGAAGAATTAATGGAAATTGCTCAATTATTAAAAGACGAGCCTATCTTTATCTTGGCAGATGAAATCTATAGCGAATTAACCTATAGTCAAGACCATGTATCAATTGCCAGCTTCGATGAAGTGAGGAAGCAAACCATCGTCATCCAAGGAGTTTCTAAATCACACTCTATGACAGGATTTAGAATTGGCTACCTACTAGCAGACCGTTCGATTCGAAAGCACATTCTTAAGGTTCATCAGTACAACGTTTCCTGTGCAACTTCGATTAGTCAATATGCTGCACTAGCTGCTTTAACAACAGGAAAGAATGACAGTCAGAAAATGCGCGATGCTTATCAGGAAAGGCGTGATTATGTATTAAATAGGCTATCAAAGATGGGGCTTGAAGTCGTTAGTCCAGACGGTGCTTTTTATGTATTTCCTAAATTATCAATTCCAAACTATAGTTCTTTTGAAGTTGGACTAAAATTAGTTGATGAGGTTGGTTTAGCATTAGTTCCTGGAGATGCCTTTTCTGAATATGGACAGGGATATATGCGTCTTTCATACGCTTACAACATGTCCATTTTAGAAGAAGGATTAAATCGATTGGAGAGGTTTTTGAAATAAACCAGTGAACGACTAACCACTTAACTACACTTGCAGAGGGGTAAAAAAGACCGTCTTTGGCTTAAGACGGTCTTTCTTTATCATTATAATATTACTGATCATAATCAGCTTTTAATTTTAAATACTCATTAATCAACTTATCAAGCTCTTGTGAAGTCTTGACCGATTCTTGGCTGGTATAACCTTTATCCGATGCAACGTCAATCATTTCTTTACGTAAACGCTCAATCTCGATCTCTAATTTCTCTAATTGAGTTTGTACCTTCACTAATTTTCCTCCTAAATAAAAAAACGTAGGCCTGAATTAAATATTTTATTCGTAAAATCTTATGATGTCAAAACATCCTATGTTAATTTAGGAAAATCATATACTGTTTTCAAGAAGCCTAGTTCTTGTTGTGTCTAATAATACCATCATACCCATTTTTTCAAGGCATCAAACCTAGGATTATATTTTTTCACCGTGTGTTAAAAATTATGGTACGATATATATAAGTAATGAAGGAAAGGAAGAGCCCCGTTGAAAAGAGAAATATGGGAATGGACAAAGGCTATACTAATCGCTTTAATTATCGCTTTTATATTACGAACTTATATTTTTGCTACCTCTGTAGTCGAAGGGGCAAGTATGGATCCAACTTTAGAAAGTGGAGAGCGTGTTATTTTTAATAAAGCTGTTTACTTACTTGATTCACCAGATCGAGGGGATATTGTCATTATTCAACACCCGAATAAAAATTATGTCAAACGTGTGATCGGATTACCTAATGAAACAGTAGAAATCAGAGATGACGTTCTGTATATTAATGGAGAACGTTTTGAAGAAGAATATCTTGAGGAAGTAGACATTGATGGAACAGGAAATCACGGCCCCATGGAAATTCCTGATGACCAATATTTTGTTATGGGAGACAATCGGTCAATCAGTAAAGATAGTCGTAACGGGTTAGGTATGATTCATGAAGATGATATCATCGGCCGCTCAGAAGTAATCATTTTCCCTTTTACGAATATATCTATAACTAGGTAAAATCACCGAATTTAACCCACCATTGACGTATCGTACATAACAATGGTGGGTCTATTTATTTATTGATTAAGTATGCTGGTATTTTAGTAATTGATTCATTGAGTTCCTCTAGTTTCTTTTCTATTCGATGTAACAAATAGAACGTCACAAGAATAGGAAAGCCAACATCAGGAATCCAATTAATCCATGACTCCATCGTTATACTCCTTTCTGATTTTAAAGAAGATGACCCATTGGGATGAGTCATCTTCTTATGGATTTACATCTCTAAAGTAACATCTTCAACTGTTCGCTCAACTACCTGAGCATGAGAAATTTCAGTAATCGATTGATCATTTGATGTAAACACATCTTCAGCTACAATTTTATCCATGACTTGTTTAACTTGTTCTGGGTCCACAGGATATTTAGGATCATCCATACTAATCGTAACCAATCGACCATCTTCATTTCTGAATTTCATTTCAAGTCGCTTTGACATTCAATCTACCTCCTTTTTATTGGTTATTTAATAACAGTGACTGATCATTTCGAAATGCTTCTTTTAATTCAGCATCTCTTAGTGAAGCAAGAGCTAAAGCAACCTCATTAAGAGGGGTTGTTTCTACATCAGGCTTAATATTGTTGTAATTCTTTCGTGCTAGAATCTCTCCTCCATCATTATCAAACCCGATTACAAAAACTAATTGCAGTTGACTATCTATTGTTTGTTCAATTGCCATGTCGCCAACCTCCTTTCAATTCTATAATCGTTCAAAAATAAAAAAAGTGTGAAATGTTATGAAACATTTCACACTTTTCCTTCGTCTAATAAATAGTTACATAATTTAATCTTTAGCGTTATCAAAACAGCAAAAACCAATATAAGTCACCACAATACCTAAAGAAATAATTCCTAAAATAGTATCCATTGCTTCCATGGTGGCTGCACCTCCTGATTCACTTACATCATGCGTTTAGGTTTATTTTAACAAAAAATGTGGTATTTGAGTATTATTATATCTATTTTTATGATATTTCATAAGTTATTCACAAAGTTCGCTATTTCGGAGGTATGCTCCAAAATTATACAAAATTATTACAAAATAAACAGCTAATCTTTCCATCAAATATGTTAAAATTTATTAGGTAATAAGAAAGGAAACACTATAGGTGATCAAAATGATGTACTGTCCAAAATGTGGAGCAAAAACAAAACATGATGAAGCATACTGCGTTGTTTGTGGTGCGCAGCTTCCAAAAGACTTAGAAGAACGCACTCAGAATATTGATGGTTTTAACCGTTGGTGGTTAGCTCCTATTATCACTTTTGCCTGTATTCTGTTATTAGGAATTGGTCTTCATTTTTATTTAGAATATAACAATTCTAAAGCAATTGAGGCATATGAAACAGGGGTTGAATATGCGTTAGAAGGTCAATATAAGCGTGCGCAGGACCATTTCGAAGAAGCTTTAACATACAATAGTAACCTTGAAGTAGCTTCAACTAATGTTGATTTCATGGATATTGCTCTTGAAATTAATGATCAACTTCAAGACATTGATACGTTAATCGAACAAGGTGCTTTCCAACAGGCCATGCAAATCACACAAGAATCGGAAAATCGGCTTAGTAACTATAACGGAGAAATTATCAATCAACTCCTCGATTCCATTATTGATAAACGAAACCAAGTTCGATTAAGCCAAGTTAAACAACGGATTGAAGAGGATCCTCCAATTGAGGAGCTTAAGATCCTATTATGGCAACTTGACTCAGTTGATCATGACGAAGCAGAAGAATTAAGGGAAATGATGCGTAATCGTATTATCAACTATACGGTATCTGAGGCCAACGAAATGTTGCAAGATCACCAATTCTCTACTGCTAAGGCTATTGTTGATGATGGCTTACGGATTGACCCTGAAAATGAGCGATTAACTAGTTTAAAGACAACTATCGAAAAACAACGAATCGACTTTGAAACGCAACAACGTGAAATAATTGAGCAAGCCATGTCTCAATACGAATTAGAACAAGAACAAAACGAAAATCATGCAGTAGAATTGTTAGACGTTGAAGTTGATGTAAACGAATTCGATGAAGTTATTGTCGCTGGTGAACTGAAAAGTGTTGCAACAGTACCAATCCACTCCATTAGAATTCAATATAGTCTTTTTGATGAGGATGAAGAATTGGTTACAGAAAATGAAACCTACTTATTCCCTGATACATTGTACCCTGATGAAGTTGGGGAGTTTGAACATACACACTATGATATTCCTGAAAACGTAACAATTAATATTGATCAAATTACATGGTACTTAGAAAATGAAAATGAATAGAGGTGAACTCTTTTGTCATATCAATTCAAAAAATTGATTCCGATTGCCATCACGGCGTTATTAGTGATTGCCGGCATTATTTCTTTAACATCTTACTATTCCAATTGGCAAGAAACCGCGCTTGGTTCAAGTGATGGAATAGTAGAATATGTCGCTGATGAAGAAGCACAGGAACACGACTTACAATCTATCATTCACGAAGCTCAAAAAAATGTAGTCCAAATTGAATCAACAGGATCTTCTGGTAGTAACCAAGGGTCTGGATTCATTTACAATGATAAAGGAGATATTATCACCAATGCTCATGTAGTTAAAAATGCTGACTCAGTTTATGTAAAGACTTCAGATGCTCACACATATCCTGGAGCCGTTATTGGAATTGGTAATAATGAGGACGTGGCAGTCGTTAGAGTACCACAATTAGCCAATCATTCAAGCACTTTAGAGATCGATGTGAACTTTGAGCCCACAATCGGTGATGATATTATTGCTGTTGGTAGTCCACACGGCTTTCAAAACACAGTCACTTTAGGAATCGTTTCCAATAAAGGACAAAGTTTTACCGTCGATAACTATGAATACAACGATCTGTACCAAATATCAGCCAATATTACTCAAGGTAATAGTGGAGGTCCTTTAATTCATGAGGAAACGGGCAAAATTATTGGTATTAACTCAGCAGCAACTACAGAAGGTACTATTGGATTTAGTATCCCAATTTCTCAAGTATACGACCGTGTACAAATGTGGTCTGATACTGCCAATGATGAAGAATTGAATTATGATGGAGATCCGACTTCATTCCATGATCTTGATCCTAGTACTTTAAGGTCTGATGCTGAATATTTAATTAATTATTATTATGAAACATTGAATGTAAGGGATTATTTCACAGCCTACTCATTACTGGGTAGTGATCCACAAATGCAAATGTCATATCAAGACTTTCGCGAGCTTATTGTTTCATCCACTGATATCGAAATAACTAATAAAGAGGTGGAAGAAGTAGAGGATAATCGCGTAAAAATCTCTGTTTATACTGACCATCAAGTAAGAACAGACTCTGAAACAGAGGAAACCCATCACTATAAAACTGAATATAAAATTGGTTATGAGAATGACCAATTAAAAATTGTTGATTTAGAGCGTGAATTATTATCTCGAACCCAAAATACAGATACAGATTCCGATTCAGAATCTTAATGATGGATTTTTAAAAATTAGGTGTGTAACCATTCACCTCTCCACCAATGTCATATAGATATATTACATGACTTGGGAGGTGATTTGATTGTTCCACCAAGGCTATTCTAATGGAGCGTACGGGTATAACAATTTTGCATTAATTGTTGTACTCTTCATTTTATTAATCATTGTTGGTGCAGCTTTTTATTGCTAAATAACTAATTAGTTTTATAGAATTTAAAGAGGCTGTCCCAAAAGCCGTTTTGAAATCAGTAAAACCAGTTGTGAATAAATATATTCACAACTGGTTTTATTATTTTGGTTATTAAAGATATATTTAGGAGACAACTGAAATTTGAATTCTTTTTACTTATTAAAATCGCTCTGTTAAAGTCCGTTATTGTTATGGTGCTTCGCTTTCGGTGGACGCTTTCCGTGGGCACGTATTGCAACTTGATCAAAAATGGCTGCCCTGCAGTCATTTTTGACTTTTTGGACAGCCCCTTCTTTTTTCAACTAGTTATAAAGAAGTTTTTAACGTCATTCGCTGGAATAGGCTTACTAAAATAATACCCTTGAACTTCATCACACTTTTCTTGTAGTAAGAAATCCAAGTCTTCTTTATTCTCAACACCCTCAGCAATGACCCGTAAATTTAATGAATGTGATAAATGAATAATAGTTTTGACAATCGCAATATTTTGTTCGCTTTGATTTTGAATAAACATACGGTCTATTTTTATTTTACTTAATGGAAATTGGCTTAAATATTTCAATGATGAATAGCCTGTCCCAAAGTCGTCTAAAGCGACTTTAACCCCAAGCTGTCGAAACTCATTTAAAGTTTCAATAATATATTTCTCATTAGACATCGCCATCGACTCGGTAATCTCTAGCTCTAGATAGTCTGGTTCTAAACCCGTTTCAAAGAGAATATCCCTCACCTTATCGACTAAGTTTTTTTGTAAGAATTGTTTAGCAGATAGGTTTACACTAACCTTAACTTTAGGTAAACCTTGATCTTGCCAAAGCTTATTCTGACGACATGCCTCACGAATCACCCAATCACCTAACTCAAAGATTAGCCCCGTCTTTTCCGCTAAAGGAATAAATCGATCTGGAGGTATAAAACCCATCTCTTCATGTTGCCAGCGACACAAGGCCTCAAATCCGATAACCTCGGTCGTTTTTAAATCAAGTTGTGGCTGAAAGTGGAGCTCAAATGCTTTTTGTTTTAACGCTTTATGTAATTCCGTTTCGATATGAAGACGTTCTTTAAAATCTTCTTTTAAAGAAGGTTCAAATATCCGATAATCATTTCTACTTTCTTCTTTAATCAAATACATTGCCGAGTCCGCATGTTCAACAACTTCGGATGGTGTTTCAGCTAGGTCTGGATAAATACTAATCCCAACACTGACTGACGTATAAATTTCATAACCAACCAAGTTCATAGGTTGCTTGAATAACTCAATGATTTTTTCAGCCAATGCCTCAACTTCTTCCGTGTCAGTTATATTCCGTTGAAGAATTAGAAACTCATCGCTTGTCATCCTCGCGATAAAAACATCTTCCAATAATAGTTTTTTTAATCGCGTAGCACAGCCCTTTAAGAGAGCATCCCCCATTTGATAGCCTAAAGTATCATTAATGTGTTTAAAATAATCCAAGTCAATGAAATGAACGGCCAATTTTTGACCATTTTCATCAGCATTTTTCGTTTCCTCTTGCAAAACTTTTTGAAAGTAATTGCGATTAGGTAAATCAGTAAGTGCATCATAATAAGCCATAAATTCAATCTGCTTTTCATTTTCAACTCTTTCTGTGATATTCCTTACAATCGCCACTCGCAAGTGATTATTATCATCATTGACTGGTTCAGGTAATATCTCAGCATAAATAGTTGTACCATCTTTCTTAAACCCACGTAATGGGTATGGTGTATCATGGTGCCATTGTTGCATATGCTCATATAATGTTTGATGATCTTCCTTATGTACAAGGTCAAAGACAGACATACCCACTAATTCACTTCTTTTGTACCCAATCATGCTAGAAAAAGCGAAATCACAGTCGACAATCTTCCCACGGTTATGCATCATAACTCCCTCATAAGGACCGTTGCGTGCATGGTTCAACGTATACAGTAGTGAATCTTTCTTGGCTTTTAGGCCGCCCTCTTTAAGGTTTAAACACATATATTCACCTATTTGAATGGCTCGCATGATCACAAGCCGTTCAGGCTTCGTCTTTGTTCGGACCAACATTTCTTTTTTATACGGCTTTGTTACAAAGTCCATATCAATATAGTCTTCTGCTTTTAACCTCTCTGTAGGTTCTGGATCCATGCGCAACAACTCAAAGCTAGCTTGATTAGCTGCCACGATCTCTCCATGTGAGTCGACAAAGATAATGGAGTCCGAAGCATTTTCGAACAGCCAGTCATGTATCGGTAACTGTAGTTGATCTAAAGATTTAAACACTATTTATCCTCCTAAATAAACGCTATTGATTAGCCGATATTAATTTTCTCTTTTGGATAACGATAGTTGCTCTTACTCTTCCCTCGATTAAACGAGAATAAAAAGGTTAAAATTCCGATTCTTCCAATTAACATGAGTGTAATAAGTAGTATTTGACTAAATGTTGAAAGATCTGCGGTGATCCCCATTGATAATCCGGTTGTTCCGAAAGCTGAACTGACTTCAAAAATAATACTGGTTAACGATAAATGCCCATCCACTGCAGTAATAATGATAACGACAGAAAAGAACATAAGCATCGCTAGTAATGTAACAACTACCGCCTTAAATAAATCTTCCTCCTCGATCTCTCTTCCAAAAATCCGGATTCGGTTTCGTCCACTGGCAAAACTTAAAATAAAGATAATCACTAAGGCAAAAGTTGTCGTTCGAATACCCCCACCTACACTACTTGGTGATGCTCCGATAAACATCATCGATGACAAGAATAATTGTGTTTGAGCAGTAAACTCATTCATATCCATCGTCGCTAAACCACCACTTCTAGCCGTGGTTGACTGAAACAAACTATAAAATAGTGTTTCATGCCATGATTTATCGGCAAAAAAATGATTGAACTCTAAAATAATAATAACGACAAAGGAAAAAGCAAGTAAAACAAAATAAGTTAATGTAGTCAATTTAGTGAATAATGAAAATCGCTTAATATTACGTTCTTCTTGTGAAATTTGTAAATACTCTTTTACTTCAATTAATACAGGGAATCCAATAGCTCCAGCAATAATCAACAACATATTAATAAACTGGACAAAATAATCATGAGCAAATGGTTCTAGAGAAGCCCCAGTAATGTCAAAACCACCATTTGTCGTTGCACTTACTGCAGCAAAGAAGCCCTGGTAATAAGCTTCAATCGCCGAGTCAAAATAATTTAAATAGTAAGTACCTAATATCAAAAAGCCAACAAATTCAATTGCTAAAATAACAACAAACATTTCTTTTACCAAGCGAACGATCCCAGAAATAGACTTCGTGTTCTGGTCAGTCATAATTAAACGTCGCTCTTTAAAACCAATCTTCTTCCCTAGTACAATCCAAATAAGCGTACCTAAGGCCATTACACCTAATCCACCTATTTGAAGAGCAACAGCAATCATAAAAACCCCAAACACACTGAATGTATCTGCTGTAGTCACAACCGTTAAGCCTGTTACACTAACGGCACTAACTGCCGTAAACACCACTTCCATAAAAGAAAGTCTTATGCCATCCTGTTGTGAGATTGGTAAGGCTAAAAGAATCGTTGCAATCGTAGCTGCGATAAAATAATATAAAGAAATTAACTGGACAGCTGTTAGTTTATCTAAAATAGATGTTTCAGGTTTAATCCTTCTCATCGGGTTCATATATACATCTTTCTCCTTCTATCCTGCAAAATCCTTCAAATTATAAAATTTGTTGTCGTTTTTTGTTCATTTTTTTAATATAAAGAAAACCCTATCTACATCATAGCAGATGAGGGCTTTTATACACAGTTCAATTTATCTTTTAGAACAGGCTTTCTTGGTTCTTTTCTTTAAACTTCTCTAATAAAGAAGCACCTTGGTAACCAGCTTCAATCAAATTCTGTAGAATCCTTTCTACTTGCTCACGACCACGGTTAACCATATCTCCTGTAAGAATCACATTCATATTTTCTTCAATCTCATTGACGCCTTTTATATCTGCAAGGATGGTTGCTTTCGGGTTAGATTCTTTGGTGATTCTAACCTGAATAACAAGTTCTTGTTTGCCTTCAAGTTTATCTTTAAAGTATTCATAATATTTCATAGGAATGTATGATTCAATTAGCCAACGATCATGATCAATTTCCCTATCAATGATCAAAGCATCATAGAATTCAATCTCTTTATTAACCAAATCGTCGCCTGACTTCTCTAGAGTTTCAAATGAGACTAGTTTAAAAGTTTTCATCGAATCTTCCTTTCCTAATTACCTTCATTATAAAGGAAATTCAAGGAAGACAAAAGCCAAAATCCAGAAAACCATCGCTTTTGATCAACCTTTTTTAGGATATGTGGTTTAATCTGTTTTAAACGTTCACCGATTAGTAATTACTTACCAGCGATAGATTACTTTAAACGACACTAATGAAATAAGCACTAATCCCATAAATGTTAAAAACACATTACTATATACAGCACTTTCCCCTATGACGGCTAGGAAGTTTACTGCTCTTGTTGGCTGAAACAGATCCAGGGTTACTCCAACAATCGCACCACTTAATGCACCGGAGACGAAATTCAGTAAATTAAACACACCCATGCCTACACCAGTTTCATTTTTCTCCAACATATTAGCAAGTAAATCGGCACCAGAAGCTTGTACAAGTGGAAAGCAAATCATAGGAAACACAAGCATCAAACTAACAATCACAGGATTTAGTCCCACCGTAGAAGATACAATCAAGAATCCAATGGCTAATAATCCTAGACTGATCATGAATATAAGTCTTGAACCTTTTTGGTCAACTAATCGGCCCCCTTTACGACCAATTAATGCAGCACTAATAGCACCAGGAAACATGACTAAGCCAATCTCCATCGTTGTTAATTGGTATATTTCCCTTAGCATGATCGGGACACTGAACATAAGACCGAATAGACAAGCGACAGCCAGAAAGCTTGATAAGAGTGCAACTACATAGTTACGGTTTTTAAATAGATGTGGTGGAATAAATGGATTTCTTGCCTTAGTCATTCGCAAGAAAGTGAGTGCTGCCAAGATCACTGCTAACCCTAATGACGGCATGACACCTAATGTGATACCTATTAACGTTGTCCCAATAGTTAAACCAACGAGCACCGCGCCTAAGTAGTCTAACTTAACATGAATCGTCTCCTCATCAGGTAGATTTCTTAGTAAAAATGGTAATGTGACAATTATTAACCCTGAAGTTAGAAATAAAAATTGCCAAGATAGAAAACCAGCAATAACACCACCTAAAATCGGGCCAATTCCTGACGCAAAAGCCATCACTGAAGCAATAATTCCGAGAATCTTCCCACGTTCATTAGGAAAATAGCGAATAGGTGCAATAAACGCAATCGCAGGCATCATCGAACCACCAATCGCCTGAACGACACGTGCAATTAAAACAAAGAAGTAGTTTGGAGCTAGAAAACCAATCAAAGAACCAATCGTAAAAACGATTAAACCAAAGGTAATTAACTTTTTAAAGGCGACGGTATCTGCTAGCTTTCCATAAATTAACGCTCCAACTGCATAGACCATAATGTACCCTGTCATCACCCAACTGACTTCAGATGGCATTAGATCGAATGCCTCTGCAATATCAGGTATAGCGATGTTAAACATCGTCCCGTTCATCACTGAAAACATCAAGACGAAACAAATCGAAAACAATAACATTTTTGGATTTCTTATATATATATCTTGTTCATTATTTAATTCTTTCATAAAGTGTCCCCTCTCATATAACCTTTATCATCATAACGGTTTGAATATAAGGTTGCAATGTTATTGCATGGAACGACATTAACAAACATTTCTCATTATAAAGAAATAATGGTATATTTGTTATTAGAATATTTGGAGGTGTCTGAATGGTCCAACAAAATTCACAAAATGTAACAGAGTTTTCTTTAAAAAAGAAAAATAAGTTAATGTTCTGGTTGTTATTAACGATTACACTAGTTAGTACAGCTGCTAATTACGCTGCAGGATTAGACTTAACCGTTATTTTAATCGTGTTGGTCGGAGGATTAAGTATTTTATCGATTGCAGGTATCTTAATTAGGCTAAATGTTGCAACAGCAGCAATTCCGTACATCTACATAATTGGATTGTCGTTAATTTTGGGATTAATCATTTTAGAAGTTAGTGTCTCAACACATAATTTCGGATTAATTTTCTTCCTACTCGTTGCCTCTGCGATTTATATGTCTAGACCGTTATTCCTTATTGGATTTGCTAGCAGCCTAATCATTTTTCATTCGTTTGTCTTCTTACATGGTGACATATTAGACCTAAGATATGAGACCGCATTATCCTTCATTTTATTTACGGCTATTATTTTATATGGTTTACAAATCATTACTAAACAAACAGATCATCAGCTAGAAAAATTACGCCAAGAAAACCAAGAACGTTACCAATTACAAGCACAACAAAAACAAGAGAACGAAAATCAAGCCACTATTATCAAAAGAAGCATGGAACAGATTGAATCCCAATCCATGTCATTTAAGCGTTCATTAAACGAAATGAACCAAGCTATAGAAGAGATTGCCTCAGGAACAGAAACACAAACAAACGATTTGTCGAATATCCAATCAACGATTTCAGATACCTTCACGAATATGGGACAAATGATGGAGGATTTAGCCAATATACAAGAAGAGACGACTAAAACGACAGAAGAAGCTAAAATAGGTCGTCATGAAGCTGATCAACTTATTGAAAAAATTCAATCTTTCGAACAACAGATGAAAACCATGCGTGAGTCATTTAATGCTTTAAGTGATAAAGTCGATTCTTCAGCAAAATTCATTAAGTCCATACAGGAGATTACTGAACAGACAAGCCTTCTTTCGCTTAATGCATCGATTGAAGCAGCACGTGCAGGTGAACATGGAAAAGGGTTTGCTGTTGTGGCAGAAGAAATTCGCAAGCTTGCAGAACATACTGAAACGACAGCTGACAATATCTCTCACAATTTACGCATCATGAGAGACACAAACCATGAAACCGATCAGTATATGGGACAGCTACTTGAAGAGTTAAGTGCTAACATCCAACTGACCCATCAAAGTGGAAAACGCTTTGACAGTTTTGAAGAACATACCAATCAGTTAAACAAACAACTTGATCAATTTGTCCATATCGCTAATACTGTATACCATGATGCGAAAAATATTGATCAAACCATGGAAAATATCTCTTCTCGAGTCGAACAGACAACTGCTAGCATTGAGGAGGTAACAGCAACAGTCCAAGAACAATCTGATCATAACCATCAGCTACACGATGAAATTGAGAAAACAACAAAGGCATTACAACAGCTTACAAAGGAGAGTTAACCGTGAATCAAACGATTGATCTATTACAGAACCATCGCTCTATTAGAAAGTTTAAAGACCAATCATTATCAAAAGAACAAATTAAAACGATTGTTAAAGCAGCTCAATCGGCTTCAACTTCAAGTTATTATCAGGCTTATACCATTATTGGTATCACCGATTCACAATTAAAAGCAAAATTAAGACAAGTAAGTGGTCAGCAGTACGTTGAAGACAATGGTCACTTGTTTGTCTTCTGTGCCGACCTTAACCGTATGTATCAATCACAACCTGAGGAAATACAGGAAAAAATGAAAGACAACATTGAGAATACTGAATTCTTTATGATGTCGGCCATCGATGGAGCGTTAGCCGCTCAAAATGCAGCTATCGCCAGTGAATCAATGGGACTAGGCATATGCTACATAGGTAGCCTTAGAAATGATATTAACCGTGTAAATGACTTATTAAATTTACCACAATATGTCATCCCACTGTTCGGAATGGTTGTTGGTATTCCAGATGAAGATCCAGATGTTAAGCCACGGTTTGATTTCGATGCCATCTATCACGAAAATCAATATGGTTATCAACATGAACATGTTGAACGTTTTGATCAGACAACTAAACAATATTATGTAGATAGATCCTTTAACACAAAACAAGACAGTTGGAGTCAGCAGGTCGGAAGAAAACTCTCAAATCCGATTCGCATGGACGTAACTGATTTTGTTAAGAACAAAGGACTCAATAAACGTTAGATATGATGAGGCTGGGACAAAACCCCCAGCCTTTTATTATCAATTATTATCTTCTTTCTTCTTCTTTTTCCTACGTTTGATTCTTAACTTTTCTTTTACTTTTTTATAATCCAAAATAATGGTTTTCGGCTCATATTGATCGTCAGCGATTAGGTCACCTGTTGATGTTCTCATAAACGACCATGCAATCATAAACATTATGAAAATAAGTGGGAATCCACCTATGATACTTGCTGTCTGTAGCGTCTCTAAACCACCGAGATACATTAACGTTAAGGGTAACAAACACAACGTAAATGCCCAAAACATACGGTTCCATCTTAACGGCTCTTCGTTTGCAACCTTTTTTTGAGTAACGGCAGCTAAAATGAATGAACTTGAATCAAATGTTGTTGCTAGAAATACAACTGATAAGAAAACAAATAAAGCAACCATGACCGTTGAAAAAGGTAATTGGTTAATGATTGAAATAATCGCTGCTGGTGCCCCTTCATCATTTAATAGTGAGACTACATCAAACTCCCCAGTTAACTGTAAATATAAACCGAAATTACCCATAACACCGAAGAACACTAAACAGCCTAATGTTCCATAAATCATCGTACCAATAATCATCTGCCTAATCGTTCGCCCGCGAGATATTCTCGCAATGAACAAGCCAACAAAAGGCGCATAAACTAGCCACCACGCCCAATAGAATACAGTCCATGCTTCAGGAAAACCGGTTTCTTCAAAGCCGGCAACCTGTGCAAAAGGCTCTGTCCAAGTACTCATTCTAAAAAAGTTGTCAAAGATAAGCCCAATGCTGTTAGTCGTCGTTTCAGCAATAAATAACGTCGGACCCATAACAAACACAAAAACTAACAATAAGATCGATAACGCTAAGTTAAGATTACTTAATCGTCTAATCCCTTCTTTTAAACCGACATAAGAACTCACAGCAAAGATCGCCGTGACAATTAATAATATAATGGTTCTCATGATCATATTGTCTTCTAACCCGGTTAAATCAGATATTCCTCGTGAAATTAATGGTGTACCTAAAGCCAGTGTCGTACCAGCCCCACCTAACAAACCAAAAATAAATAGCACATCAATAAATTTACCAACATACGTATCTGTCCAACCTTTTAATAACGGACGAACTGTCTCACTAATTTTAATGACGGGCGTTTTTCTGACGTAAAAGAAGTAAGCCATCGGTACAGCTGGCAACACATAAATGGCCCAAGCTATCGGGCCCCAGTGAAAAATTCCATAAGTTGAAGCCCATTGAATGGTTTCTAACTCTTGCGAACCTGGTTCAATTCCAAATGGTGGACCTTGATAATAAAAAGCCCACTCAATGGTTCCCCAATATAGAATACTCGAACCGATTCCAGCACTAAATAACATACCTGCCCATGTGGCCGTTTTAAACTCAGGCTTCTCATCTTCTTCCCCCAATTTAACTTGGCCATTTTGGCTAAATGCTACAAAGACTAAAAACAGAAAGATTCCTAAGCCCATTAATAAATATAAAAATCCAAAGTAACCTGAAATATAGTCATTAAGCTCAGCAATAAGCTCACTACCTGCTTCAGGAAAAAGAACTAACGGAATAACAACAGCTAATATTATAATAAAAGACGCAATAAACGTCGGCCAATCAATTAACTTTTTTCCCATATACATGTCCCCTCTTCATAGATGTGATACTTTATAGCCTGTATAAAATCTCAAATTTTATTAAAGGGGACATTTAAATCCTGAAATTTTAACACTTTCATGTCCTTTGCTGTCGTTTTATTTACTTTTTAACCTAGGAAACTTTATAATGAACGGTGGAGTAAATTGATGAGGTGAAATTATGACTAATAAACAAAAGGCTTTAATCGCTGGGATTTTGATTGTTCTAGCCCTGATTATTATTATCTCTTACTTATCATATGTTGGGATATCAGAAGACCCAGAAAAAGCTGAAGAGGTCACAGTTGCTGCGGAAAACTATATTGATGAAACATTCGATCAGCCGATGCATGTCGTTGATACATTAATTGACCAAACAGGAATTTACGATCCTTTTCACTATGCGGCAATTGTAGAGCTAGAAGAGCATGATGATTTTCGCGTGTTAGTTTATGAACACAATGAAGCTAATGAATATCAAGATAGTTATGTTGCAGAGGTTTGGGAACACGAATTAGAGACACTATTAACCCCTGAGATCAAAAAGCGCTTCGGCCAAGATTCTGTGGAAGAATTATGGTTGACTTATCCGAAAGATATCGGCTATCAACTTGGGATTGATCATCAAGATGTCCCTTCCTTACAAGGACAAGATGCGAATCCAATTATTCGCCTTACCTTAAACCGAGGAAAAACGGATGATGATGAGCAACAACTAGAAGAATTAGTTGAGTGGATGCAAAATGAATTAAAGATCCCCGGTGGAAATATAACGTTAAGCTTTAATGATGGCGCATTAATCTTTGGTGATAAGAACATTCGCGAAAGCTTTTAGATAAAAAAACTGACACTTAAAAAGGTGTCAGTTTTTTTAGGATAATAATTTCTCAACATCTTTACTGATTTTGGATGGAGTAACTTGTGGTGCATACCGGCGAACGACTTTCCCTTGTTGGTCGACTAAGAATTTCGTAAAATTCCACTTAATCTCCCCACCTAAGAACCCTTTTTTAGCCTCGGTTAAATATTGAAAGAGCCCTGTTTGCTGGTCACCCTTCACATCTATTTTCTTATAAATAGGGAAGGTTACACCATATTGAGTTTGACAGAAACTTTCGATCTCTTCTTGATTAGCAAACTCTTGATTCATAAATTGGTCACTTGGAAAGCCTAATACTTCAAAGCCTTGCTCGTTGTAGGTTTCGTAAAGCTCTTGTAATCCTTTGAATTGGGGGGTGAAGCCACATTTACTTGCGGTATTAACAATCAACATTACTTTCCCTTTAAATTCCTCTAAGGGTTGAAGTTCACCATCACCCTTTTCTACCTCAATGTCGTAAATTGATTTCAACGTATCTCCTCCTATTTTGGTTTGGCACACTTAGAGCAATAAAGCTTGCCACCTTCATGGACACCATCCAAAAATCCACTCCGACAATAAACTCCTCGATTACATTTAACACAATACCCTACCAATTCAACCATCTAAACACACTTTCTAGGAATTTTAACCACTACCATTTTATCAAATATTCTAAATATTTAAAGGGAATCTAACTAAAAAACCTCTTCTTTGCTGGGAAAGAAGAGGTTCTAGTTAATAGATGATCAATCACGGAGTATTAATCTTGGTCGTGATAAGACCATTAGGATAATGATTACTGCTGTTAAAATAAAGCCTGGAATTAAATAAGTTGAGTTATAAATCAAAGAATACATCCAGACAGACTGACCTTCTGGTGCAGCGGTTCTAAAGAAAATGATTCCTGCAGCAAAATGCGAGGCAAATCGCAAGGCCACACCAATTAACACGGCAACCGTGATATAGGAAACCATTTTCCCTTTATGATTGTTTTTAACCGCATTCCTTAGCGACTTGGCAAAGATACCTGCTACGCCAAGTAAGGCAAAGGCAGCAATGTAATCTAAGATCGCTTGGAACCAATGAACGATATATCCCCCGAAAATCATGTTTAAAAACCCAAAAATCAATCCTGTTAATACACCTGCTCTTAATCCCCATCTTAACGCAATGATAAATACCGGGACCATTGCAAATGAAACCGATCCACCTTGAGCCCAAATTTTAAATTGAAGCCCTGGGATCATATCCAGTAAAAATGCAATCGTCGCAAAAATCGCGATTTCCACTAACATTAATGTTCGTTTATTCACGATAAATCCTCCCCCTTTTGTAACTTTTCCATTTCCACGCAAAAAAAGCAATGCACGGGAGGCTCTATCATGGATCTACCCAGCATTGCACCATCGATAAAGCCACATCCCTACGCTAGCACTAACTAACAGGTTCAAAGGGTCAGAATCCTTAGATTCACTCTCAGCCATGACGGCTCCCCCTGTGGACTTTTAATTATGCTTTTTTTGCCAATTTCATTGTACCTAAAGGTCTATAAATGTGCAAACAAATTAACACATTTTTACCAATAGTATTTAAAAATCAAATACAAATGATATATAATGATGTTAAAACTATATTCAGGCAGGTGAGTGCAAATGAGTCTAAAGTCAAAAATTTATAAATTCCTTCGTATATGGAATGATGTTGATGCTGTTAGGAAAGGTCGCGTTCAACAACGAGTTGGCCGTAGGATTACTGGACGAGCAGCAGGAAAAACTATTAGGAAACTGTTTAAATAAGTTTATTTTTTCTCGACAACCTTTATATCTGCCTCACTATCTACTTGATTGGATGCGAAGAAATCTTTTAATAACAGATGAATCTCATTTAAATCACTACTTCCGATTAACTCACCGTTCACGTATAATTCGTATTCCTTATCAGACAGATCCTTTTGTTCACCCTGATCTTCTAAGTTTATGTCACATGCTTTACATTTCTGATACAACTGACTGGGCTCATCATCGTCTTCCCAATCTCCTATATGTAAGTAATGACAATAACCATTCTCATCAGTGTCACGTTTCAAATCTATATCCCAAAACGGACAGGTGCCATTCTTGTCATAACAATATGGGCCATCGGGGATGAACCTCTCCGGATATAGCCTTTTCTCTTCGTAGTCAAATGCTTCTTTAATTTCATCCTCAGTTAAATGATCCCATTGTTTAATAACCTCCTCCAGAGTACCAAATTGATAGAGGTGCCTTGGTTCAACATCAGTACTTTGAATATAAACTTTTTCGTTTCCACGAGCATCTTTTTTCTTCTCAAGATAGGTATATTTATGGATAAAATCCTTCATATTCATTCTCACCTCATTATTTGATTAAATTTTCAGAATCCTCCTCTTTTATCTTAATATACAAATCCCACTTCCACAATATTAGCTGCAACATAAAAAGAGATTGCACGCTATTCCATGCAATCTCTTCAAATTAAGAAGCTATCCTTACGTCTAAGACCACCCCTAAAGTGGCATCTACCAAGACTTCGTATTGTTCCTTTTCCTGATCTATTTTTACATAATACACTAATTCACCTTGTCTATTTTCAAGTTCGGCTGAGGTGGCTTTTCCATTAACGGTTTCAAGGGCCAGTTCAATCGCATCAATTTTTTCAATGGTTGATAATGAGAATAGCTGTTCATAAGACCTGCCATCGTCTACATCAATATGCTTAATTTCTCGTCCATGAACTGGATTAGCCGTATTTTCCAGAACCATGCCTGTATACGCATCGATGACAAGGCTATGTACTCGATTTGAACGATCCTTTACTTGAACTTCAAATTGCTGATTATTGTTGAGTTCAACTTGCTCAATGGTACCCGATATATTTTCAAATACAATCTCTTCTAATTCATAATGCCCGAGTAATTTATTAGCTTCCAACATGGCTTTCACTTCCACTTCTGTTTCGTTATTAGACATGTTTATTTGGGGTTGATTGTCTGAATGGCTAATGGCCGATGCTCCAAGTGCACTACCGAGCATAAACGTACTAGCAAATGTTCCAAAAATTAATTTCCTTCGCATATCGATCCCTCACTCTCACTCTTCATCACAAATACCAGTTTAGACAACCTACATGAGAAAGAATGGAAAGAAAGATTAAAATTTGATTAGAAATTCAAAAAGCCCACCTCCTATTAGGAGATGGACTTTTGTGTGTCTATTCTTCAGCTTGGCGCTCTTCCCACGTTACTGATTGAATTTGACCTGAGAAAGCATTGATTTGGAGTAAAACTTGTTCATCATCAACAATCAATTCAACAACGTAGTAAAGAATACCGTCTACTTCACGAATAGCTACTTGTTCTAGCTCACCTTCTACCTCGTTTAAAGCGATTTCAATCGCTTCTTCCTCGGTCACGACGGTTTCAGGTGTTTTCTCTTCACGTTCAAGCGATAGAATGGATCCACTATATGCATCGATCATCATATACGTTGAAGCTTCTTCACCTTCAATAATCAGTTCATAGTAAGGTTCTTCTTCCTCGACGAATTCTAACATTTGGATGGTACCCTCTTGTTGTGTTAAGCCAATGTCAATAATTTCATCATGCGTTAATAACGTAGGTTCTGGTGATGGCTCTTCCGGTTCATCTTCATCATTTTCAACAGGTTCGTCATGACCCGTCTCATCTTCAATGGACTCATCACCTTCCATTTCTTCAGGAACGTCTGGCTCTTCATGTTCCTCAACCGGTTCATTATCTGCTTCATACACTTCCGTTTGCTGAACATTTTCAATCGAACCTCTTTCTTTATTCACGGTAATTTGATAAATTCCTGTTGTTAATTCTAATTCGACCTGATAATGGTCTAGTCGGTCTTCAATATCAAGGACCTCACCTTGAAAACGATCCAATACTCTTTGTTCCGCTTCACCAACGGACAACTCCTCAGCTGAGGCAGTATTAAAGAGATATGGCTGAGCTAAAAAGAAGACGAAAGCCGTTAATAACCCACCCCCTAAAATCCATGCAAGTTGTTTCCTTCTCATGAGTAACACCCTTTATCAACATTTTATCCTCATTATAAAAAATAAAGATTAAAATTTAGTGAGAACGTTCAGTGAAAATAATATAAACTGTGGTGCCAACATCAACTTCACTTTCTAAGTGAAGCCCCAGCTCAAGTACATCGGCGATTTCTTTGGCTAGCGTTAAACCTAAGCCACTTCCACCAGTTTGCCGGTTTCTTGCTTCATCAACACGGTAAAAACGTTCAAATACTTGATTTTGTTTCTGTTTAGGAATCCCGATCCCATAATCAACAACCTTAATCACTGGTTGTCCTTCTTTGTCACTAAGGTGAATTTTCACTTCGTCATCACTATATTTCAAAGCATTATCTAAAATAATATACAGCAATTGAGTTAATTTCTGATCATCCGTTAACACGTGGAGATCGGCTTCTAAATTAGAGATGAAATTAACTGACCGATCATAAGTCTGTGACATTTTATGACTGACATCGGTAAGCAGCTGATTGATATTAACTTCTTGTCTTATCATTCGCCAATCTTGATCGCGTTTAGCTAACAACAGTAATTGTTCAGTCAGTTCTTTCATACGTAAGGACTCGGAGTGAATGGCCTCAATTGCTTCTTCGACTACCTCCGGACGGGATAAACCGTGACGTTTAACTAAGTTCGCGTAGCTTTCAATCACAGTAAGTGGCGTCCTCAGCTCATGGGAAGCGTTAGAAACAAATGCTTCTTGCTTTTCGTAGTTCTCCTTAAGTAAGCTGATCATATCATTAAATGTCGCGCTCATCGTGTAGAGTTCATCTTTAGATTGACGGTTTAGTGGGATCTGTTTAAAGGTTTGATCCTCTTTAATTTCATTCATCGTCCGAATTAAAGATTGAATAGGTTCAATAATTAAATCGGTCAACAGCTTACCAGAAACAATCGCTGGAATGATTCCCATTAGGACCACAAAGAGGAGCACAAGCTGTAAATTACTTAGGTTTTCATCAATATGCCCTAAGTCTTCAACAACTTGAACATAAACAACTTGTCCATCTACCCAGATCATCGGCTCCTGAATGAGTGCGAGCTTCCCTTCTTCATCATCAATGATTTCGACTGTTCTTCCAGTTCGTTCAGGTAAAGAAAGATAATAAAGCTCTGTTTGGTCTCCTGCAGCAATTGAAGTTATAATGTCTAAGTCTTGATCCAACACGCGAATCATTCCATTTGAAGGGACATAAGCTCGGAGCAAATCATTTACAGGAATCGTGTCACTAACCTCTGCTAAACTACTGACCATATTTTCTGTCTCTATTTGAATTCGGTCTAATTCTCTGTCGTAAGTATTCTCTGAAAACAACACATTAATAGCTACCGCAAACGCTGTGAGCAATACAATAAATAAACCGGTTGTAAAGAAGAAGATCTTATTACTTAACTTCATGAGTATCCTTCATCACATAACCTACGCCACGAACGGTGTGAATCAATTGCTTATCACCTTCTTGGTCGACTTTTTTACGTAAATAGCGAATATAGACATCCACAACGTTCGTATCGCCAATGTAATCATAGCCCCAAACCCTATCAAGTATTTGCTCACGCGTCAGCACTTGTTTATGATTCTTCATTAAATAGACCAACAGATCGAATTCACGTGGCGTTAAGTCAATCGTTCGCTGGTTACGATTAACTTCACGCGTTCCTTCATTTAACCTAAGATCTGAGAAAATCAGCCAATCTCCAGTTTGATCAGGCGAATTTGATGCTTGGCGCAAATGCACCCGAACGCGTGCTAATAGCTCTTCAATTTGAAAAGGCTTAGTTACATAATCATTAGCACCCGAGTCAAGACCTGACACTTTATCCTCAACAGCATCTTTAGCCGTCAGCATAATGACAGGTGTTTGTTGATCATCTTTTCGTAAACGGCGCAACAATTCCACACCACTCATTTCAGGAAGCATTAAATCAAGTAAAATTAAATCCCAAGTAGAGGTGCGAATTTTTTCTAATGCGTCATATCCTGTCATCGCCTTAGTGACTTGATAACCTTCAAACTCAAGTTCTAATTCTAATACTCGTGCGATTTTCTCTTCATCTTCTACAACTAAAATATGTGAACTCATACCATCACCTACAAAATATTTAACAGACGTTTTTTAGTTATGAATATGATACCATATAAGGGAGGATAAGTATTAATAAAGAGGTGTTTACATGCTCGTTTGTGCCAATTGTCATTATCAATTTCGCTATAAAGAAGCCCTACCTTTTAGCTGGAAAACAAGAGTAGGCCACGAATGCCCAAATTGTCATAAAACTCAATACTATTCAGCTAAAAGCAGAAAAACGTCATTATATATGACGTTAATCGGCGTAATCATTATTATGTTTTTAAATATGCTAGACGTTAGCTTTCCTATTGTCTTTTCAATTGCCTTGTTTTTAATTGCTTTCTTTTTATTTATATCACCATTTACGATGGAATTATCAAATGAAGAGGAACCTTTGTGGTAAGCAGGTGTCGATTTATAAAAGGGAGAGGTGTGTCATAATGAAGGTGGTTATTTTGTTCGATGGCGTTTGTAATTTATGTAATGGGATCGTTCAGTTTCTGATTAAGCGAGACCAACACGATCATTTTCGTTTTGCTCCATTGCAGAGTGATGCAGGTGAACGTTTGTTAAATGAACAAGGCATCAATATCCCACCTGAGAGTATGGTTGTTATTTCGAATGGGGAAGTTTATACAGAATCCTCTGCAGCATTAATTATTGCTAAACATATGTCCAGCTTTTGGAAATTAGCTTATGGATTCGTGATCATTCCTAGACCTATTCGTAACCGGCTTTATCAGATTATTGCTCGAAATCGCCTAAAGCTGTTTGGCCAGCGTCAAGAATGCATGATGCCGACACCTGAATTAAAAAAGAAGTTTTTATCTAATTAATACTTTATTTCACAGCTACTTGACTCTTTACAATTTTGTCAGAAACAGCTTTCGTTAACAGTTCAGATGTATGGGGAACCATGCTTTTTAAAACTGTATTAAGTACTGGTCCTTTTACTCCTGCTGCACTCATTTCCAAATTACCACTAATTCGTGTGCTCGTTTCCATGATTTTATCTGCCCTAAAATATCCATGACCTACAACTTTCTCGTTAAGTCCAGTTAAATTAAATGTAACTTTGGACGGTTCAACCCACTCGATAATATCTACTCGAACCGTGACCATTTTGTGCATTCGCCCAAATTCACCTTTAAATGTCCACTCCGATTGGCGAGGATTTATCATTTTATGGTTTTGATATCCCGGGACTAACGGGGCCCAATTATCCATCTCACTGACAAACTCCCAAACCTTTTCAATAGGGACATCAATATGAACCTGATGTGTACCACTTGGCATATCATCACCTCAAGGTTATTGATGCTTTAAATATATGCCTATCTAGAGTTGTCTTATACAAGGGCAAAAGTAGTTAAAGTCAAAATAGGTAAAATTAAGCACGTGACTGCCTAATAAAAATTTGGCAAAACCACGTGCTTAATAAAAACCTGTTATTTAGAGATAAACATCTGAGTCCAATATGGGTTCATGTTACCACTATCTTCATATCCAACTCCTATGTGTGTCATGGAATCATTAAGGATATTTTCACGGTGTCCTTCACTATTCATCCATTCTTGAACAACCTCTTCAGCAGAGTGCTGACCAGCAGCGATGTTTTCTGCTGCGGCTGTATAAGACACATTATAGTGGTCAAGCATATCAAATGGAGATCCATATGTTGGAGATTGGTGACTAAAATAGTTATTATCAGCCATATCTACAGATTTACGTTGAGCAACATCCGTTAGTTGCGTATCTAATTCAAGTGGACTTAGTCCATGCTGCTCTCTTTCAGCGTTAGTTAACTCCACTACTTGTTCGATAACATTCATATCGACGTCTACATCAGCTTGTTCATCTTGTTGTTGTCCTGGTTGCTGTGCTTCTTGCTGTTGTTGATCTTGTTGTTGCTGATCCTGCTGTGGCTGTTGTTGATCTTGTTGTTGCTGATCTTGCTGTTGCTGATCTTGTTGTTGCTGATCTTGTTGACCGTTCCCTTCTTGAGTTTGACGGTCACGTTCGGCATGTTTGAAATCAAAACGCCCTTCACCAGAGCGACGGTTATTAAAGTCGAATGGCTCCCAGTCGTTTACATTTTCGCGACCACGAATGTTATAGTTAATTCCTTCATCTGTCTCATAAGGAAATTGAACATTCTCATCTTGTGTTGTGCCAGTTCCCTGATCTCCTTGGTTACCACCAAATCCAATTTGCTGAAGGTTATCTTCAGTACCCGTTTGACGATTAGCACCTTCATCATCCATTTGACATGCGGTTAACATAAGCATCATTGTCGTTAATCCCACAATAAACTTTTTCATGCTGCTCCCTCCAATCATGATGCAAGCATATTTTTTAACCTGAGATTAAAAATATACCGTGATCTGATTGGAAGTTTTTATATTTACCGACATGATAGACTGAGTGGCAGGTGGTAATTAATGTCGGCACTTATTTTGCTGACTCAACACCGATATTAAGTGAAAAATCCCTCTCGCTCTCATCAGCGAAAGGGATTCAAAAGGGATTTTACTTTACCTTTAAACATATAACTCCTTTGGAAGTGACTTGAACGCTTGATCTAAGTCACCAATTAAATCATCGATATCCTCAATACCAGCGGAATATCGAACCAGTCCTTCAGGGATTCCCATGGCCGCCCGTTCTTCAGGTGTACATTCAACGTGGCTAGTTGTGGCTGGTGGGCCAATAATGGTCTGAACACAACCTAAACTAGCCGCACGTTTGGCTAATTTCATTTTTGGTAAAAGATGGTTAACGGTTTCCAATCCACCATTAACCGAAAAACTAAGCATACCACCGAAACCTTTCATTTGTCGTTTAGCAATATCGTGTCCTCTATGCTCTTCTAATCCAGGATAAAAAACATCCTCCACCCAATCAACTGTTTTTAGATATTGTGCGACTTTCATGGCATTTTCATTCTGTCGTTCAACTCTTAAATGAAGTGTTTTCATGCCACGGAGCAATAAATAAGCGCCCATTGGATTGATCGTCGCTCCATTAATTTCGCGATAATGATAAATCTGATCAATGAGTGCTTGACTTCCACAAACAACGCCACCTAAGGCATCAGAATGTCCACCTAAATACTTAGTTGCACTATGGAGGACTAAATCCACACCGAGTTGTAAAGGATTTTGATTGACTGGAGTGGCAAAAGTACTATCAATAATTACTAATGCACCAGCTTCGTGAGCTGCTTTTGCCATTCTTTCAATATCGATAATCTTTAACGTTGGATTAGTCGGGGATTCAATATAAACCACTTCGCATCCTTTGGCTACCTCTTGCTCCATTTCTTCATGATCGCCTGTTTCACAGAACACGACTTCAACTTGACTACGTGGTAAGAACTCCGTAAAAATTTTATTTGTCCCACCATAAGTGTCCTTGATCGTCACTACTCGATCACCTGGTTTTAAAAACGTATAAAGCGTATTGGAAATAGCAGCCATCCCGGTAGCAAAACTCGTTGCCGCTTCTGCCCCTTCTAAATCTTTAACCTTATCTTCAAAAGCTTGCGTCGTCGGATTCGTATTTCTCCCGTAAATATGTCCTTCCCGCTGACCAGTGGCAATTTCATACCATTCATCCATGTCATCATACCCAAATGACACACTGTGAACGACTGGTACTTGAGTAGCGCCATAAGCTAGTTGTTCCTTCTCCCCTGACCATAATGCTTTTGTTCCTGGTTTGAATTCTGTCATATCTAGACCCCTCCTAAAATTATTCGTTTATTAAAAAATATGCTAGTGATTAACTAATAATCCCTTTACTATCATCTGGTAAGTGGTAAGGACTTTGAATAATTAATTCACGTGGATAATGAGTGAACATTTCAACGCCATCCTCTGTTACTCTAAAGGTCTCACTCATTTCAATTCCGTCATTGTCAAACCACAATCCCGGAATAAAATGAAATGTCATATTCGGCTGTAATACCGTCTGATCTCCTTTTCTTATGCTTGCTGTGTGCTCACCCCAATCAGGTGGATAGTTAACACCTGTTGAGTAGCCTAGTCTAGATTCCTTTTCAATGCCGTACTTTTTCGTGGACTCACGCCAAGCCTCTTCTAATTCCTCTAAATAAATTCCTGGCTTTGCTCGTGCTAAGACATTTTCAATTCCTTCTCGAACAATGTCTGCTAAACGTTCAAGTCGTTCAGTAGGTTGACCAATGGAAACGGTTCTAGCTAACGGGACGTGATAGCGTTTATAACAACCAGCTAACTCCACAATTACGGCATTACCCTCTTCAAAATGTTGATCCGACCAAGTTAGATGAGGAGCAGACGTGTTTTCACCCGTCGGTAACATCGGAACAATAGATGGATAATCACCACCAAACTCTTCAGTACCTTTAACTAATTCATAATAAATCGACGCCGCTGCATCACATTCTCTTGAACCATTATGAATAGTTGAGACACCTGCTTGCATGGCGTTTTCTGCAATCTTTCCTGCACGGCGCATAAACTCAATTTCTTGGTCAGATTTAATGATTCGAATCCAATTCACTAACGATGTCGCATCTTTAAACGACGCATCAGGTAAATTTTCTTGAAGTTTAATATATGCTTTAGCTGAGAAGTAGTATTGATCCATCTCTACCCCAATGGTTCGCTTTCCATGCCCCATTTGTTTTAACATCTCTGCAATGTAAGCCATTGGGTGGTACACATCAGAATGAACATAATAATCCGGATAAGCCAAAATCTTTTCATCGTACATCCATGTCGTTGACTTAGCTCCGTTCGCATCCATTAACCGACCAATCCATATGGGTTGTGGCTCATCAAGAATGACCACCAACATTTGATGCACATAAAAAGACCAAGCATCATAACCAGATAAGTAGTTCATATTAGCTGGGTCTGTAATCAGGAGTACCTCGATCCCCTGTCGTTCCATACTTTCTTTCGTCCGTTTCAACCTTTCTTGGTACTCCAAGATATCAAACGTAAGCATCTTCCTCCCTCCTTTTCCTCTCGACAAAAATTTAAATATTCTGTTAATAATATTATATTTGCAAACGCTTTCGTTGATAATATACAAAGTGTATGAACTTTAATTGCTTCTTGTTATACACTTTTAAAAGTCATAAAAAATACCGGCAGAGTACGCTCCAACTCTGCCAGTAAAAGTCATTTATTTAAACTGTTTTAATAGCCATAAACGAATACTAAGTTCTAACAAAAATGAGTCATCTGCGTCAATTAACGACAAATTCGTCAAATTCTCAATGTTTTTAAGTCGGTAGAGTAATGATTGCCGGTGTAGGTTAAGGGCTCTAGCTGTTTGACTAACATTACCCTTATATTTTTGATAAGTCATAAACGTATGGATCAGCTCAGCTTGACGTTTCAGATCATACTCAACCAGTGGCTCAATCGTCTCTTTAACCATCTGAATCAGCTCGTGATTTTCAGCAATACGCATAAGTAAGCGATTAACCTTTGTCTCTTCAAAGAAAGTTCTCTCCCCGAAACCATGCTGCTCAGTATGAATATCTAAAGCTGTTCGTGCTTCGTGATAACTTTCATAAAAAGATTGGAACCCGTCATTATGTAAGCCTACTCCCCAGGCAAAGTAAACGGGTGCCAACTGGTCATGTAAACGCCGTTCCACCATGTCTAAAAAATGATTGACCGTTTCCTGGTAACCACTTTGGTCAATCTCTAAAAAAATGATGACTTCCCCTTCATCAAACGTAGACATCGTTTTTCGTTCAAGCTGCTGACTAGCGTGAGTAATCTCTTTTTGTACATAATAATTGACACTATGTAAAGAGGACTGTCCTGATTGGTCTTGCTCATCATCCCAGGACGCATCTTTGACTTCCTCAATTTGGAAATCCCCAACCAGACAAGCGTATGGCAGTGATAAATCATAGCCTAGTAACTCGCCTTTCGATAGCGCTTTAGCATCGAGGATTTGTTTTTCTTTTGCAAGCTGATAAACAAAGTTATCTTTTAGCCTGATCTCTGTCATTTCCACAGCGTTTTCCGTAAGAAAGTATAAAGCACATGCAGTTAATCCATGCTCTAAGGCGTGGATTGTAAACCAATTTAGCTGTGACTTATGTTTAGGCATAAATAGAAGATAGCCTTGTTTTTTACCATTTGAAAAAATCGTTAACTCATAACACGTCTGACCATCCACATCATATTGGTCTAAATGGTGGTACAAGGGGTGTTCGTCTAATGGTACATCCGGCACATCAACTTTTTTAACCGGCGTATCGCTAAACCCATTTAGTGCATCTATAACCTTTGTGTCAAAATCATAATTAGCACGGACTTTTTTCTCGTCATCACTAATTGCTACTGGAATGTTGATTTCGTCATACAAAATTCTCATCAAATCTTCAAGCGACTGCCCATTTAGAACTCCATTTGTTAACTTTTGCCTTAAAGACTCAGCTTGATTTCTTTTATATTCGTTATTTTTATTAATCGCATCCAGTACATCATGAAAAATATCTGAAAAAGGGACCTTCCATGGAATTTCGATGATGATGAAGTCTTGACCCTCAGCGAATTCCAATACCTGTTGAGGAATCTCAGTAATATACCGACCTGTTGCAATAGTTAATGCCGAAGCACCTGATTGAATAACATCTTGTACAAACGTTCCTAACGTTTCTGGATCATCTTGGCAGCCAATCCCTGTTGTCAGAACGATTTCGTGTTTTCTGATGAAGTTTTCAACAGGTTCTTCAATGACAGAAACCCACTCAATTTGCTGATCAGCTAACTGCTCCTGACCGGTTCTAACAACAGCATGCTTCATCACATTTAAATCAAGCACTTCCTGAACGCAAATTCCCATGACACACCCCACCATTCTTCATCATCTATCTTATAATTATGATATGAAAGGAATTAACAGTCAATTTAGAAAATTTAAAATACCCTGTTAACTGGGGAGAATTTCTTAAGGAAGTGAGAATTAGCCTAAAAAGATAAGTACAACAGATACCAAGGCAATTAAACCAAGAACAGAAATAGTGGCTGTCTTTCCAACATCACTTTTATGATACCAATATACAAACACAAAATAAAAAACACCACTCGCACCAAAGAAAGCAAGACCTTGAATCGCATCTCCCCAAGAATAATGATCCAAGCTAGTAAGAAAATATAAGACAATGGATGCGAGCGATACGATGCCAATCAAATACATAAACCTAATCGTACTCATCGGGGTTACCTCCTTAACCAGTTTTACCTTAGCTTTTTCTATAATCTGATCTCGAGTACTGGCAGTTTTATGAATTGATTATCCAGACGTTGATGTTGGTAGCTGAGCGTAGACGTCTCTATCCGTGTGATTGTGCTTCCAATCCGTGAAAATCGCCCTCCAATCCGTGAAAATCGCCCTTCAATCCGTATGAATTCAATCCTATCCGGTTCCATAAGCTCAAAAGAAAAAGCCCAGCTTAGATGAGATCCAAGCTGGACTGCTATTAAACCTAATTTTCTAACAAGGCCACTTCTTTCGGGGAAAATCTCGCGTTAAAAAAGCGTAATGTCGGTGGTTCGTAATCCATTTGTAGACCTTTAATTTGATGGCGTTTTTGATAGAGCTCAATCACTGAATCGGCGACAACATCCATATGATTGTTCGTGTAAACCCGTCTAGGGATGGTGAGGCGAACCATTTCTAGTTTGGGCTTATTATGTTCGCCAGTTTCTTTATTTCGCCCTGCTGAGACAATACCTCGTTCCATTGCACGAACACCTGAATCTAAATAAAGTGCTGCAGCAAGAGCTTGAGCTGGGAACTGGTCCTGATCCAGATGATCTAAAAAAGCTCTAGCATCTAAGAAAATGGCATGCCCTCCAATTGGACGAACCATAGGAATGCCTGCCTCAATGAGCTGATCGCCTAAGTAACGAACCTGCTGAATACGATGTTCAATATAATGATCATCTACCGATTCATAAATCCCTTGCGCCATCGCTTCCATATCGCGACCAGCCATTCCACCATATGTAGGCATGCCTTCATAAACGACGACTAATTCACGAGACCTTGTGTACAGCTCTTCATCATTCATAGCTAAAAATCCACCAATGTTAACTAGCGCATCCTTTTTCCCGCTCATCGTACAGCCATCTGAATAAGCGAACATTTCCTTTAAAATATCTTTAATCGGAGTGTTTTGATAACCTGGTTCACGCTCTTTAATAAAATAGGCATTTTCAACGCAACGAGTTGCATCGTACATTACATCAATCCCATGCTCTTGGCAAAGCTCATACACCTCACGCATATTCGCCATACTCACCGGTTGACCACCTGCCATATTGACTGTTACGGCTAGACAAACAAAAGGAATTCGCTCTGCTCCCACTTCCATAATTAAATTTTGTAGCTTATTTAAATCAACATTTCCTTTAAAATCTAGCTCTGCATTAGGGTCATGAGCCTCATCAATGATGACATCAACAAAGGTGCCACCGTTTAGTTCCTGGTGCGCACGAGTAGTCGTAAAATACATATTTCCTGGGACATAATCCCCGTCTTTCACCTTAAGCTGTGACAGTAAATTCTCTGCCCCACGTCCTTGGTGAGTCGGTAAGACATACTTATAACCATACACCTCTCGAACTGCTTCTTGAAGACGATACCAACTCTTACTACCCGCATAGGCCTCATCCCCTACCATGAGACTTCCCCACTGTTGGTCACTCATAGCACTCGTTCCACTATCCGTTAATAAATCAATATAAACGTCTTGACTGTCTAATAAAAACGTGTTGTATCCAGCTTTTTCAAGGGCTTGCTTCCTTTCCTCGTGTGATAAAATGTTGAGTGGTTCCACAGCTTTAATTTTGTAAGGCTCAGCCGTACGCCGTTTAGTCATCTAATCATCCTCCTTATTAAATTATCTTAATTTTCAGTTTAAATGAGAGGATTCTTAGAAACAAGCACACGAGTAAAACGATAAACGCTTTAAAACGTTAAAAGCTAGACACCTAAACAAGGTATCTAGCTCTTATCAAATTACTCATTCAACAAATAGAAATAATGAGTTAACGTTTCCATTCCTTGATCAAAGTTCTCTAGATGAAAATGTTCATTCGGTGCATGAAGATTTTCATCTGGCAAGCCAAAGCCCATTAACACTACTGGCACGTCTAAAATACGGTCTAGCTCAGCAACGATCGGGATCGATCCACCACCACGAATGTACGCAGTATCTTTTTGATAAACAGTCTCGTAAGCTTTAGCTGCTTTTTGAATAACTGGATGATCAAATGGTGTTACATATGGCTTACCTTTGTCAAAAGGCGTCACGTCCACTTCAACACCAACTGGCTTGTTGGCATGAACATGCTTCGTTAATTGTTCAACAATGTGATCTGGATCCTGGTCTGGAACTAAGCGACACGTGACTTTAGCCGTTGCTTCATTTGGCAGTACGGTTTTAATCCCTTCACCTTGGAAACCTCCATAGATACCATTAACCTCCAAAGTTGGTCGGACTGATGTACGCTCAACATAGGAATACCCTTCTTCACCATCTAATTCACTAACACCAAGTTCTTTTTTAAGTTGATCTTCATCAAATGGCACTTCAGCTAATGCGTCACGCTCTTCTTGGGAAAGCTCTGGAATATCACGATAAAAATCGTCCACCAAGATGCGATTATTTTCATCACGGAATGAATCAACAATCTTAACAAGTGCATGAATTGGATTAACCACTCCACCACCATATTCACCTGAGTGAAGATCACTGTTCGCTCCTTTGACATCGATTTGAATGCCTGCAAGACCACGCAGTCCATATGTAATCGTTGGCTTTCCTTTCTCAATTAATGCAGAGTCAGAAACTAACACCAAATCAGCCTTTAATAGATCAGCATTCTCCTCAGCAAACTTTGGTAGGTTCGGACTACCGATCTCTTCCTCGCCTTCAATCAATACCTTAAAGTTAACTGGTGGCTCTTCATCTTGATTTAATACTGCTTCCATCACTTTTAAATGCATGAAGACTTGCCCTTTGTCGTCTGTTGCTCCACGTGCATATATTTTGTTATCACGAATCGTTGGTTCAAATGGCTCAGAATCCCATAAGTGCACAGGATCTACAGGCTGTACATCATAGTGCCCATAAACTAAAACAGTCGGCTTGCTTTCATCCGTTGTATATTCACCGTACACAACCGGTTTGCCGTCTGTCTCCATCACTTTGGCATCATGAAACCCGATCTTCTTTAACTCAGCCTCTACCCATTCAGCTGCTTTAATCGTATCTTCACGATGTTCACTTAATGAGCTGATACTAGGAATTTTTAAGAAGTCCTCTAGCTCTTTTAAATGTCGGTCTCTTTGGTCTTTTAAATACTGAATAACCTGTTCCTTCATCTAAACCCTCCTATGTTTTTACGAATTAACCTCTATTATAAGGGAAAATAACGAATTGTGCATAAGAGTGACATATAAATCACAAAAATACAGGCAAATGAGCCATTAGAAGACATAACAAAAGATAACCATAGGATGAGGAGCCATGATGTCACCATTAAAGAAATCAAATGAAGATCAACGTACTTCATACATTTTCCTTACCATTGCCATACTAGTTTTATGTCTGTGGTATTTTCAACTTGAACCACCTGAACAAGTAGAACCACATGATTTCTTTGAACATGATCATGAAGGTCCTCTCGTTATCGCTCACCGGGCAGGTGATTTAATCGCACCTGGTAATACGATGACAGCCATTGAAAAGTCATACGATTTAGGTGTTGATATAATTGAATTAGACATTCACCTAACCAAAGATGAAGAGCTTGTCTTAATTCACGACCCTACCGTTGATGGAACAACAGACGGTGTCGGATACATTACCGATTTTACCTTAGATGAATTTTTAGAACTAGATGCCGGATATCACTTTGAAGATGAAAATGGAAATTATCCTTACCGTGGTGCGGGTGTTTATAACCCAACATTACGAGAAGTGTTCGAACAGTATCCTGATATGAAATATATGCTCGAAATTAAACACACCATCTCACCTGAATACCATGAAACAGTAACCAAAAAATTATGGGATCTAATCGTCGAGTACGATATGAAAGACCAAGTATTAATCAGCTCTTTTGACCAAAGTATCATTCAAGAGTTCAACAAATTTGGAGAAGGTGAAGTCGCACTAGGATCAGGAAGAGCAACTGCCTTCGATTTTGTTTTCACTCACAAACTTTATATAAGAAATCTTTTTCAACCAACAGGACACGTGATTCAACTACCCAAAGATAACAAGTGGTTTCGATTTTTCGATGATCAATTAATTGCTGGCGCTAAACGAATTGGCATGCAAATTCATTACTGGACTATCAATGATGAACAAACGATGCGTGAGATGATTGATGCAGATGTCGACGGGATCATTACCGACCGACCTGATTTATTAATCGATATTTTGGAAGAAAAGGGTTTGAGGTAGTTGGTCAATGTGGGGAGTTTGTGGTGTGGTAGTCTGGCGATCTGGTTGGTGCATCATGTAGTCAGGCGCGCACGTTCAGGAATTAACGGGACCAATCCGACAGACAGCAAGTGACTCTGGGGCCAATTAAAAAAGCGCAAGAGGCATAAACCTCCTGCGCTTACACTTAAATTACTCTTCAATCACAAATTCAAATGAAGCCTGTAGTTTAACTTCCTTACCGATTAAAACGCCACCTGTTTCAAGTGGTGCATTCCATGTTAAGCCGTAATCTTCACGGTTAATAGAACCTTCCACGTCAAAACCAGCAACCATGCTACCACTCATTGGGTCTTTAGCAACACCATTTGCTTCTACTTTAAATGTTTCTTCATTAGTGACGCCTTTGATCGTAACATCTGCAACGATTTCATATTCAGAGTCATTAATTTTTTTAACTAACTTACTTTCTATAGTGATTTCTGGATACTGTTCAACATTAAAGAAATCTTCAGACTTTAAGTGACCATTACGATCTTCATTATTCGTGTCAATAGAATCTGTGTAAATTGTCGCTTTCACATTTGCAGATTGTAAATCATTAATATCGCCAGTGAAATCTACATCAAAGTTTTGGAACTCCCCTTTTGCTTTTGACACCATCATATGCTTAACCTGGAAGTTAACTGCACTGTGCACCTTGTCTAATGTAACATTTGCCATAATAAAACTCCTCCTCAACCTTTTTGTTATTAACTTACTTTATGTAAGTAAGTGTATAATGAATAGTCAATAAAGTCAAGTTAGTTAGTGAGTTTTCTTTTCAAGAGTTTTTAGTTATAATATAAGTAAGAGGTGAAGACCTATGGCTGATCAAACTATTTGTCCAAAATTTGAAAAAGCATTAACAATTATTAATAAACGTTGGGCAGCTTTAATTATTTTTCAACTTCTTGAAGGTTCGCAACGTTTCTGCAATATAGAATCAAGCATTGGTGTAAGTGGACGTGTATTATCTGAACGATTAAAGGACTTAGAAAAAGAAGGACTCGTTAAAAGAACTGTCTATGACGAGACTCCTGTCCGGATCGAATATTCACTTACCGAAAAAGGAAAATCCTTAAAACCTGTCCTCCAAGCAATTCAAGAATGGGCAGATCATTCAATAGACCTTAATCAGAACGATTAAATCCTTAGCAATTGCTAAGGATTTTTTATTTGCCCGACCATAGAAGACGCGTCTCTCTTAGTTGGTTATTTCGTTATAAAGAGCAAGTCTATCGGGCATTTCTCCTGGCATCCGATGTCATTTTGGTCTTGAGAGCACGTCTATGTGGTCATTTCCCCTGCGTCCGAGGTTACTTTGGTCTTGAGAGTAGTTACCCCGATCATTTCCCCCTCCCTTCCATAAAATTTTTTCTTAACCACTATTCCCGATATAACGCGAATTCCCCCGTCGGTCGAAAAGAATTTGTCCCATTAACCCGTATACACCCTCCTATAGTCTAGTGTTATTTTCAGAGCTTTTGTCTTTTTACGTACAAAAACCACTCTAATCGCTCAAAACGCCCGTCATGACTGGGATAGAAGGTGTCGAAATATCCTCTTAACTTTTGAGTCTATTAGCTCAAGGAAGTTCATATGCCTTTAGAGAAAAGCTTAGATACACTCTTTTTATTAAAAGGTGGAGAGCTTTTCTAAAAATAAAATAATGGAGGGAATCGAGTGAAGAAATGGTTCAGTAAACCGATTTTAATTTTAATCGCATTAATGCTTACGTTTTCATCAATGGGCTTTTCACATTCATCTAGTCAAGACACAGGTGACACATCAAGGCTAGCGACCATTCATGGTGATTATGACTTTAAATCTGATACGGTGGCCACAGTCATCGTTGAATTAGAAGAGCCTTCGATTATCGAGGCCAAGCATACTGGTCAAAGCCAATCTAGAGGGGACTTAGCCAAATCTAGGCAACAGGTGATGGACCGTATTGCTGAGTCTGCTCCAAGTAGTTCTTTTGATCGTGAGTATGACTATCTTTTCAGTGGCTTCTCAGTTGAAGTTAAACAAAGTGAATTACGTGACTTAGCTAGTGTTGAAGGAGTTCAGGCTATTCACGAAAATGTCTCATACCAAGCAGAAACCATTGAAACAGTCGAAATTGGTGGCGATGAGGTATCTGCTAATATGATAGACAGTGCACCATTTATCGGTGCTAACGATGCTTGGGAGAATCTCGGTGTCACCGGTGAAGGTGTCACTGTTGCGGTAATTGATACAGGGGTGGATTACACGCACCCTGACCTATCACATGCTTTCGGTGATTATAAAGGTTGGGATTTTGTTGATCAGGATGATGACCCACAGGAAACACAACCTGGGGATGTGGATAATGCTGATGACTTGACTAACCACGGTTCGCATGTCGCAGGTACTATAGCGGCAAATGGTGCCATTAAAGGTGTCGCTCCTGATGCGAATCTTCTAGCTTACCGTGTTTTAGGTCCTGGTGGAAGTGGTGCAACTGTTGACATCATTGCTGCCATTGAACAGGCCGTACAAGACGGTGCTGATGTGATGAATTTATCATTAGGTAATACCTCTAATGACCCTGATTATGTCACATCTATAGCATTAGACAACGCAATGGCTGAAGGGGTCATAGCCGTTTCTTCAAACGGTAATAGTGGTCCATACGAATGGACTGTTGGCTCTCCAGGAACAAGTCGTGATGCCATTTCGGTTGGTGCGACAGAGCTTCCATATATGACTTATGATGTGGAAATCGCAACAGAAAGTGGTTATAATTTCTCATCAGCTTCTTTAATGGGGCACTCTGGTGAAACAGACTTAATGGCACTTAATGATGAAGAATTTGAATTTGAATTTGTTGGATTAGGTTCAGCTGATGAATTCGATGAAGTGGATGTCGAAGGAAAAATCGCGTTAATCGAACGTGGTGAATATCCTTTTGTTGATAAAGCAGCAAATGCTCAAGCAGCTGGAGCTGTTGGTGCGATTATTTTCAATAATGTAGAAGGAGAACAACCTGAAATAGCAGGTATGGCTGTTCCAACGATTAAAATGTCTCAGGCAGACGGTCAGCAACTCCTACAAGAGTATGAAGAAGGAGACAACACTGTTTCTATCGACATTGAGGAAGCTGGGATGATGGGAGAAACGGTTGCTGACTTCTCATCTCGTGGTCCCGTACTTGACACTTGGATGGTGAAGCCAGATGTATCAGCCCCTGGTGTCAATATTATCAGTACAGTCCCAACGCACAACCCAGCGCAGCCTCACGCATATGCATCTATGCAGGGAACGAGTATGTCAGCTCCACATGTAGCTGGTTCAGCGGCATTACTTGTTCAGGAGCATCCAGACTGGGACCCTCAAGAAGTTAAAGGTGCCTTAATGAACACAGCTGAAAAGCTAACTGATGAAAATGGAGACGTTTACCCTCATAATACACAAGGTGCCGGTAGCGTTCGTATTGTCGATGCACTCACAACAGAAACATTAATGGCTCCCGGCTCTTACTCATTTGGAACTTTTGAAAAAGACAACGGAAAACAAGTCGAGCGACAACATTTTGAAATCCAAAACCTTTCTGATAAGGACAAAAAATATGATATTGACTTTGAATTCTTCGATGGCGAAGAGCACATTAAAGTCAATTCAAGTGATAACCTAAATGTCAAAGCAGGCGGAACCAAACAGGTTAACCTGAACGTACAAGTCGATTCTAGTAAACTAGAACCTGGATACTACGAAAGCATGATCACACTCACTCATGAAGATGAAGTGATCGAGATTCCATCCATTCTATTCGTACAAAACCCTTATGAAGTGGTCCCAGGATTAGATGGTTTGTATGAATCAGGAAGCTTTACATTAGAAGACGGTATATTCGACGTATCAGTAAACCTCAAAGTCGATGTTGACTACGTAGAATCCATGATCTATACAAGTAACTTATCACCAGTTGGAACTATAGATGTGCAAGAAAACTTACCAGCAGGTGAAAACAATTTTGAAATAGATGCCAATTCGGCGCTAGATCAACTACCACCTGGAACATATGCATTGGTAATTTGGGTAGGTAAAGCAGGATTTAGTGAAGAAGGATGGATTTTAGGTGAGTTTGAGGTTGAAGAAGATGAGGACGAAGAAGAAACTGATTAAGGTGGATCAATAGGCTGAGGAAAATGGTTTATAATTAAAGTCAGACCGTACAATGAGCTAATCTTTTTACTCATTGTACGGTCTTTTATACGCTTCATTAAATACTCCACTCTGCGCCAGATTGATTCAATCTCACTCCTGAAATAAATCGATTGTTTTTTAGTCGACCGACATTCATTGATCCAAGTCACGCTTCAATTCCAGACCGAACTAGCCTCTCCTTTGCCACCTTATTCAAACGCTTAATCTCTGCTTCTCTTTTCATAGCTTCTGACTTTGTTTTAAACTCTTCTTGATAAACAAGCTCAACAGGCAACTTTGCTCGCGTATATTTCGCTGCCTCACCCGCTTGATGTTTAGCCACTCGCGCCTCCACATCATTCGTATAACCCGTATATAAAGAACCATCCTTACAACGCAACATATATGTATAAAACATTTCACTTAACTCCTTTAATAAGATGATCCTTTTTTCCGTGTAGGAAAAAATTCATTCTATAGAATCTCTATTCAAAAATAAATCAGTGGATTAAGCAATTATTGTTGATGATTCCACAATTAATCTTAAACATTCGTCAATTATTCAGACGGATCCATCAATAAAAATTACTATTCATCATTAAACCCACTCATTCACCAATAAAGATAATCTAATTTTTATCTTAATTTAAAAATCCGAATCTGTCACCGTTTCAACACCATTCAATTTGGCAACAATGCTCATAAAAGGAGTGATCATAATGTTTCACACTGCCCTTACGATTGTTTTAATCATTGCATTAATCCATCTCTTAATCGTCAATCGTCAGAAAACCAAACAATCGGAACAACTATATCATTTTCTTAATAAAAATGAAGACTTAAAACGAACTCTCGCCATGGGTCTCTACTACCGATTTAATTTCAAAAAAGACGCAGATACCGGTGAATTCAATGAAAAAACAACAAACTTATTTATTCAACAGGTTAACTATGAATTTGAAGGTTTCGTAGCCGAAGTCATGAAGGCTAAATTTGGTGGCAATCCAATTGTTACTGGGAGAATCGGTGATTATGGTGTGGATATTAGGCACCACCGAGAAGATGGTCTCTATCTCGGTCAAGTCAAAGCTTACAAAAATGACGTGCCATTCGATGCGATTGCCATCATCCACTCCAACATGATCAAAGAAAAAGCTAAAGGTGGATTCATCGTAACAACAAGTGACTTTACTGACAACGCCAAAAAATACGCCGAGTCCCTGAACATTGAACTGATTAATGGCCAACAGCTCATCACCTATTTACTCGAAGGACTCGAAAACGAAGAAAAAGAAATCATCGGAGGACAACCCTCAGAAGCCTAACCCATTTACTGACAATTTTTAAGTATCAATCAACGTAAGTAGGAAAGATTATTAGTAAGACTAAATTAGGAGTGAAGACCACTATGACATTAAGGTTACAGCACATAATCATTCCTTTCATTCTTATCTTACTAATCATGAACCTTAGGCCAGTTCAAACCGTTGCAGAAGAACAATGGCCTTTAAGCATATGTGTCGCAGAACATGAACAAAAACAGCAAGAATACAATGATAAGGTTCTACAAGCGATTATTGATAATTTTAAATTAGACCTAACCGGCTATGTTGAACTGACCTTTGATGATTTAAACCTAATTGAAGGACAAAGTATGCATGATCATTACGATAAACTCACATTACAACACCTTTTCGTTGGCACCAGTCAGGGCGATAGAAGATTATTTATCAAAGGTGGACTAGATGGTAACCAAGGTTATTTACTCTTCCAACGACCAGACGGAAATCATGTCAAAAAAACGATCTCCAAAACAGGTAACGTCTGGCTGATCATGTCAGAAGAAGAACTACCTGCTGAAAAAACCGACATGCCTTCGATCGATTGGGATCGATGCGAAAAAGACATGCCTCTATAAAACACGAAAAGAGCTGTTTTCAAATGTCATTATACCTAACATCTGGGACAGCTCTTTTTAGCTTTCAATAACTACCAATTCTCAATAAACTCCACTACCTCATCCAAGTCACTTGAATAATACTCAAGCCCATCCTCACTAATAACTAGCGCAACTGGTAACTCCTCTTCAATCTCAAACGCTTCGATTAAGTCATAAGCAGGAACACCATCACGGTGACGAGCATCTCCAAACCCTCTGACCGCTTCATAATCGATCAAGAACTCAAGTTCAACAAAATCAAACTCATCATGCCTTTCCTCAGGATCGGAAATGATCCCAATATACAGTTCATCTGATCCCTCTGGTGGCGCCATACGACCAACCATTTCATCCTTGGTTACCGTCTCATGTATTAATAGGTCAGTTGCAAACTCATTATCCCCCTGTTCATAATCAGTAATATCATATTCTAAATAGATTTTATCCCCTTCATTTAAGTCATCGATGGAAAGCTCCTGATTATTTTTGTCAACCACCTCAAGATCATCTGTTTTCTCCACTTTAAGCGTATATAGCATTGAGTCGACCCCATCATACCCCAGTTCATGAATCGCATGATCAGCCCGAGCTTGTGAAATATTCAAATCAATATACTCGTCTGATGTTCCTAAAAAATATGTTCGAATCACTTGGTCAGTAAAATGCAACTCCTCATCAAACGCCTCTTCCCAAATGTCTATATCTGAATTCCCACTATCACCAGACTTAGCTTCATCTTGATGATCAACAGCAGTACCACAAGCCGTTAAAAGTAAGACTAGACATATAAATAAACACCTTTTCACCATAGTCAGACCCCCTTCACCCTATTAGACGAAAGGAATAATGAAATGTTTCGGGGCCAGGACACATAAAAATCACGTGGAACTCATGGCCAATTCACGTGCCAAATCACCCTACTGAATTTATCATTAGATTTAGCCCAAACTCCTACCTACTGTAATCGCCCCAAATAATAACCACCAAGGAAGATCGTCACAATGAGCACAAAATGAACAATCACCCATCCAATTTTTCCAAACCGAAGATGCTCAGCCTTAAGTGGTTTTCGCAAATGATCCGGAATGACTTTCCCACCAAACCACTCAAAAAAGAGAAAATAAACCCACCACCACGTATAAGAATCCCACAAATCCCACTTGAACTCATATTGAATAATGTCCGTATAGATCAATACTAAGGATTCAAACAACATAACGCCATGAACTAAAACCCAATAAAAAGGCAATTTCCAAGCCCATTTCTGAGGACTATAACGAACAGACAGCAACACTAAAAAAGGCACGGCTAACGTCATAGCTATAATCGGCATCTCAGACAGTTGTGGAAACAAACGATATGGATACGTATAAAAATCAAGCGTGACGAAAATAAAACACAAAACATTCCCCACCATCGCACTAGCAAGAGCCAACAACCCAAACCGTTTCCAATCCATCCGCAAATAAGAAATAAGACCAATTAATCCCACCAAACAGACACTAACTAATAGGTAAGATTCAATATTAAACCCAATATTAATATATTTATCCACTACTGAAACCCCTCGACTGATTAATATGTTCTTATTATGATGTTTCAGATAGTAGTTTATGTAAATATATGTCATCAAGCTTTTTAAAGCAATCTTATCTTCTTATTTAAGTGTAGCAATCTCATTAACCACCGAATCGACTTCCGTACTATCTTTAATGACAAATAGATGATCCGCTTCACCTTCTACTGGGTCCTTAACATCTTCTTTTAACGAATCAGCTTCCTGGCGTTGTAGTACTTCTTCAAAACTTGAAGCGCTTCTAAATATATTAGTACTACGCTGACTATGGCTCACACGTTCTAAAAGAACCTCATCAGGCAGATCAAAATGAACCAAAATTCGGACAAACTCATCTTTTGGAAATAGCTCTTTTAGTAAGTACATGCGCCCCTGATGACTTCGATTGGAATTACAAATGATTAAGTGAGAGTCCGTATATATTTTGGCATAATCAACAATCACTCTAGAAATCGCATGTTTAAGCGTATTCGGTCCCTTTTTTGGCTGTAATTTTGCGTAGTAACGATTAATAAATTCAGCATGATAATCTTGATCCATCACAACTGAGTTGGCTAATTGCTTTTCTAGCTTCCTCGCAAAAGTCGTTTTCCCACTATGGGTTTTACCAACTGTGATTATAACCAGCCTTTTCATGACATCAACTCCATTGGTTATCGTTTAGTTTGTCGTTTAAAATATAAACACCCACCTATTGTTGATGTTCCTCAACAAAACGTTCCACCCAGTCTACATCCACCGGTCCGTTGACGACACGATAAGGACCAGAACCTAGATCCAGCACACGCTCTTCATAAACGGACGTCATAATAATTGGTTTCTTAATGGTATGAATCGTAAACCTGAACCCTCGTTCTTTTGAGACATCGCCATCCCACTCACCATGGCTCATCCGTTTCACGCGATATTGACTCAAAAATTCAATTAACTCTTCTACATGTTCCTCATCATCCGTTCTCCATTCAAACTGTGTACCTTCATAGAAAGCCAATGATTGGACATTTTCTAGGTTAAAGTTAATCGCATAATCTAAATCTTTCTCTCGGTATTCATGATAAATGTCCAGCGCGAATAAGGTCACTGGAATAACAACCACGACCGTCACAAAGATCATCTTAAACCTTTTGCTATATGGTTGATCGACATTAAAGGAATATTTCACAAGTTTTTCAGATAAAAAGGCTGTTAATGGAATCAAACCGAAAAGATAAACAACAATCACCAATAGATCGAGTAAATCAGACTTCCATCCCCACGGAATCAATGAATGGTAAAGTAACCGGTAGATATACGTGTATATAATTAGTAAAACAATAAATGATAGAAACACTAATGATTTTTTCAACATTTAATCCATGACCTCTTTCAACTCATTTTCCAAAAACATCTTATTCAGTAGAGACCACTCGATCTTCCACCTTAATTTTCAGAAGCATGACGATCTCATCCTCTTCGATCATTCTTTCTACCGATTCTTCATCCTGTAAATCAACTGGTTTAAGAGCCTGACTTTTTCGATAGACTGCAAGAATTTCTGGTTCTTCTAACTCTAATTCTACAGCCTCATTTTCGATTGCATAACTCCAAGTACTAGTAAAACCTGACTCTAACTCAATATCAAATTCAGTTGGTTGAGATCCAACACCTGGGGCAAAGAGAAAGGCTAAATATCCCACGGGATGGGTTTCAATCAATCCAAACCCTAATTTCCCCTCTTCTATCTCAGACGGGCTGTTTCCATAAGATAATTGGGTTATCGGTTCAGACTCCATTTCCCCATCGACATACCTTTCCACCCAAAGATTCACCCAGCGCTCATCAGCCCTTGGTAGATAAAAGTCAAAATCAAAAAGAATCCCCAAATTTAAATCAGCAAACGTCTTCTCATATTCAGAATCCTCATTCTTTGAAATCGTCGGTGCGTCTGAATCCTGCCCAACAAAACAACCACTCAAAAGAAGTGCAGTACTCATTATCAACCACGCTAACGTTCTTTTCATCCATCTCACCTATCTTTCAAACGACCGTAACCGGTAAATTTTAAATGTCCATTAATTCAGCTGTCACCATGTCCACCATTTTAGTTACTAATATCATAAATAAATATTAACACAAAATTCCAAAAATTAAGAGTTCGATATTAGAAATTTCTTCCTTCCTCCATAAACACCACGCCAAAAAGGCATATACGTTCGTCTTGGTGTGCATATTTTCCTATCAATTTCATATAAATGAACTAACCATAATAGATTTGGGGGATTGATGATGACGAATTCAACGGACATGGAATTATCAGAGGAACTGTTAAAGCGATACTATGAATTAAACCAACAAAAACTTGAGATAGACAAAGAACTAAAGCAGATCAAAAAGCAGATTCATAACTACTTAGATGAAACCTATGGAAAAGAACAAAAAGGCGAAGTGAAGCTAGGAAGATATAAAGCGCAGCGAGTGATCCGATCATCTGTTAGCTACGATGACGAAAAGACGGTAAAGAAATTAAAAGACTTAAACTTAGAAGAATTTATTGAAGTCGTTAAACGGCCAGATACTAAAAAGTTAGAAGCCGCGATGGAACTAGACTTGGTCGATGATAATGAGTTTGCCGATTGCAAAAAGAAAAAACAATCCCAAGCTATTACCGTTAAAGAATTAAGTTTGTAGTTTCGGGTGGTTTTGTTATGAGTGGAGGGTGAAATTTTTGTTCAGACGGGGGATGGTATTCTCTCTTCCCGGTTATCGCATTTTGGGTGGCTTTGGGTCAGTGAGAACATCCCTCTCTTCCCGGTCAGCGAATCTTGGGCGACTTTGAGGCAGTGAGAACGCTCCTCTTTTCCCGGTCAGCGCATCTTGGGGGGCTTTTGGGCATTGAGAACGCTCCTCTTTTCCCGGTCAGCGCATCTTGGGGGGCTTTTGGGCATTGAGAACGCTCCTCTTTTCCCGGTCAACGCATTTTGATTGGCTTTTGGGCATTGAGAACGCTCCTCTTTTCCCGGTCAACGAATTTTGATTGGCTTTTGGGCAACGAGAACGCTCCCTTTTCCCGGTCAACGCATCTTGGGGGGCTTTTGGGCAACGAGAACGCTCCTCTTTTCCCGGTCAACCAATCTTGGGTGGCTTTGAGGCATTGAGAACGCTCCTCTTTTCCCGGTCAGCGCATCTTGGGGGGCTTTTGGGCATTGAGAAGGCTTCTCTTTTCCCGATTAGCGAATCTTGGGGGGCTTTTGGGCATTGAGGCAGCCCCTCTTTTCCCGGTCAGCGCATCTTGGACTACTTTGGGGGATACGAGACAGCCCCTCTTTTCCCGGTCAACAAATCTCAGACGACATATAGGCATTGAGACAGCCCCTCTCTTCCCAATCAACCAATCTCAGAAAACAATTTGGTTCTTCTGTTGCACATAAACAACTTTACCATTCTACCTTCTCATCATCGCTCTCTGTTACCATCTCAATATTTATATCCTGCTCAACCTTACCTTGTTCCTTCATGACCTCATAAAAGTCAGACTCGCTGTCTTTGATTAGATCAAACTCTTCTTCAGTAATCAAATCACGCCCTATTGTGGTAAGGGCTGTTTCCATTGGATCTCCATTAGCAAAGGATCCAACGACATCTGTCACATGAAGATATTTCTTACCGACTTTAGGTGAAACGGCTATGGTTGGCTCACCACCTCGGTCATGGTAATTAACAATACGATACGTTTCCTGTTCATCTTCACTAAAAGGCTCAACCAGCAACAATAACCCTTTACCTTTGGCCACTTTAAAGATTTTCCCATCATCGCCCTCAATCCATTTCCCTAAAAATGGAGCGATCTTTTCTTCAAATTGTTGGTGTTCCTTAATTAGCTCCTCTCGCTCACGCCAATCCATTTGCACCACATCATCACGATCAACATCACTGCCACAGACATCACAATGATACTTATATGGGAATACAAAAGGAATCCAGCAAAACAAAATACCAAACGGAACAACGATTGCGAGTAACAGGCAAACAAGGACACGAAGACCCATTGAATACCCTTTCTCCAAACTATCACTCTTACACTTCGGACATATATTCATATTTTCACTCCTTATTCAAAACCCACTAACTTCAATGTTATTTTTTTATGTTCCCTCAAAAACAGCCCTTTAGCTACTGAAAAATGAACCAAACCTTCTTTTCATCAACCTTTCACAACCTATCATACAAAAATATCCATCTACTACTATACATTGTTTTCAGCGTATACGTAACCCTTATTATCAAAATATTCAAATCGAAATAAAATCAGTAATAACTTTTGATACAACAGATTAAACACTAAATTATCGTCCTCGTTCACGGTGACACGACGACCACGTTCATAGCAAATAAAAAACGTACCGAGCATGACCCGATACGCCTAATCACATTATTCCTTTTTCATTTCCTTAAATAAAACCATCGCTCGTTTTCCATAAAAGAAAGCTAGGACTCCAAGACCTACCACAAAAACCACACTAAAGAAAATCCATAAATAACCTAAATATTCCGGTGCCGCAACACTCACTGCAGCCACTAATAATATACCAATCAATAAGTACGTTAAGATTCGTGCGATCATAAAAAAGAACCTCCAACAAAAAAAGTATTGACATTTATAGTATAAGCTATTATATTAATACTTGTCGATAAATTAATATTATGTATTCAAACGACTCCGTAGCTCAGCTGGGAGAGCGCCACCTTGACAGGGTGGAGGTCGGTGGTTCGAGCCCACTCGGAGTCATAGGGTGCCAAACCTAACTAGACCTCCCTCGCCTTAACGGCCCGGGAGGTCTTTTCACGTTCTATCTTAAATTGGGTTAGTGCAGATTACCAGTATAACGACCATAAAGGATACAACATTATCCCCTCTGCATTAGGATGTTTTTTCATATGTTAAACATTGGTTGTCCTACTAAAATATGCGTATTATGACGTATGTTTGTAAGGCCTAGTAAGTCAATCACTTGTTGGTTGACCTTTCTATTTCATTATCCATTGTCTTCTCCCCATTAACCCCATCTTACTTAACAACGGAATTATTAATTTATAATTTTATATCTAGTTTAATAATATTTCGCCCACAGATGTCATTTTGACAGATTTGGTCTCTTTTGTATGATGTTATGAACATTAGAAGTACCAATAGTTTCATGTGCATCTCACCTAAAATAAATAAAACGAATACTTCATATCACCCTGCAACAAAGTAGTTAGTCTGATCAGTTTTTTTATAAAGAGATATTATTATTATTGAATGTGACTCTATGTAGGATTAGAGGGATAGTAATTGCGTATTTTAGTTAGTTTGGTTGAAAAACTCTTTGATCTGTTTATGATCCAAGTCAAATGGCTTATTTTCTGAGAGATAGTCTCTATTTTCATGTGATTGCTTGAATTCACTTAGGGCCTCACCCATTTGTTGAGTTGAAGAAGTAGTACTGTCACCTGAACCACTAACCCCTGCGTTGTAATCGCTATCATTAAGCAAACTATACAACGTTATGCAATTATAATTTCCCATACTAAAGCGGGTATAAACAATTTGTTGTCCTGCTTTATTGAAACCAAAAATGTCATGACCCATAAAATTTCTCCTATCAGTTTCACAAATATAATTTAGAAAAAGATACTTAGGTAGGACAATGAGAGATAAGCGACGTATCTATTGTTATGCGAAGATTTCTTTAGATGGATAACTTCGTTAAAGAAATTGAGATAGATCAAGTAGAATTTCCGAGTTGAAACAGGGGGAATGTGAAGTATTCTCTATAATCATTGCACGAACATATATTCTTGTCAATGTTAACGATTTATGAAGATACTAGTAAATTCTTAGATACTATGGTGATCAAAAACCAAATACTACTTTTCACAAATTTATACATCCTCTCTCTTCTATGTTAAGATGTATAAAAACAAATTATGGGAGAATGTGGTATGAAGGATCTAATTTTCGAGATAAAGAAGTTTAACAGCACTGAATTGAATCATTTACATACTGTATATCTGAATAACTATCCTGTTGTGTACATATTGTACAATCACAATAAAAAGCCAACTGCTTACATTGGACAAACTGTTCATGCAAATCGAAGACTTCAAGATCACTTAAGCGATCCTAAACGAAAAGTTCACGAGCAAACTATTCTGATCGGTCATGAAAAGTTTAATCAGTCTGCAACATATAACATTGAAACTAATCTCATTAATTACTTTATTGCTGATAATCATTACAAACTTCAGAATGTCAGTCAGACTACTAACAAAAAGATGCATAACTACTACCAGAAAGAACTTTATGACAAAGAGATATTTAATCAAATATGGACAAAGCTTAGAGAAGAAGAAATTGCTCAAAATAGTTTAGAAGACTTACAAAATAAAGATATTTATAAAATCTCACCTTATAAAGAGCTATCTGAGCAGCAACTGGAAATTAAAGAAAGTATTATTGAGTTTTGTAAGAAAAATGCCCAAAAGCCAGGTCAGCATGTATTTGTTGTTGAAGGCGACTCTGGAACTGGAAAAAGTGTATTGTTGAGCTCCCTGTTCAATACATTACAGGATTATGCTAATGATCCAAGTTCTTCACTATATAACACCAATAACTATTTATTGGTTAATCATAGTGAAATGTTAAAAACGTATCACAACATTGCCTACAGTTTACCTAACTTAAAGAAAAAACAATTTAAAAAACCTACACCATTTATTAATTCTATGGATAAAACAAATGAAAAAGCTGATATCACCTTAGTAGACGAAGCACATCTATTACTTACTAAAGAAGATTCATATAATAACTTTAGATATGATAATCAGCTAGATGAAATTATAAAGAGGAGCAATATCACTATTGTTATTTTCGACCCTAAACAAGTCTTAAAAATAAAGAGTTACTGGAATGAAAAGTTATTACAGGAGATCACTAACCAATATAAAGCCGAAACACTAAAACTTTCCCACCAATTCCGTATGAATGCAGCTCCTGAAACATTAGAGTGGATTGACAACTTTGCTGCAAAGAAGTTGAAACCTATTCCTTATAAAGAAAATCATGAGTTTGAGTTAAAAGTGTTTGAAGACTCGGAACAATTTAAACAAGCAATTACTAAGAAAAATACTCAATATGGTCTAGCTAGGATAGTATCAACTTTTGATTATGTTCATAAAAAAGATGGTGACACATATTATGTAGATCCAACTGGTATCAACATGCCGTGGAATATCACCCATAATAATAAAACATGGGCAGAAGAAGCGGATACTATTTATGAAGTCGGCTCCATCTATACGGTTCAAGGGTTTGATTTAAATTATGTTGGCGTTATTCTAGGCCCATCAGTTAGCTATGATGAAAAAAGCGATCAACTTTTTATTGATCCAGATAAGTACCAAGATAAAGGCGCCTTCACCTCAAGGAAGGATTTATCTGCAGAAGAAAATGAAAGGATTAAGGAGGAAATAATTCTTAACTCAATTAATGTATTAATGAAACGTGGCATCCATGGACTTTATATATATCCAACTGATCCAAAGCTAAGAAAACGTCTACTACAATTGAAAGGAAACGATTAAGATGAACGATATTAATAACCTAATCAATTCCATTAACAAATTCAGAGATGAACGAAATTGGCGACAGTACCATAATCCTAAAGATTTAGCCATTTCTATCGCAATTGAAGCAGCTGAGTTACTAGAAGACTTTCAATGGAAAGACAGTGAAGAAGCATTAGAATACAACAACGATAACATACAAGAAGAAATAGCTGATGTTTTAATTTACTCCCTAATGTTGTCTTCAGATCTAGAACTAAATGTCGAGGAGATTATTCAAAATAAACTAAAGAAAAATGCCAAAAAGTACCCTATTGAGAACGGCTAATAGTCATCTTTAACTAATTTAAACTTACCATCAAATAAAGCAGGTGCCATACCATGAACGTCACGACTATACTCAATATCAACATAAAACCATTCCTATACCACCTCTCTCTAGTCATCATTGGGACGGGTATCATTGGGGCTGGTTGGAATAGTTCGAGAAACGAGGCTGTTTTGATTGCGTTTCTCTTAATGTTGTTGTTGCATTTTATCGTTGGTTTTTTACTCAAGAATTATCACGCTTGGTATAAACCCTGTTATCTGTTCTACTAGTTTTTATCTTTCATTTCATCCTATTTATTTACGGTCAACTTTCCAATATTGAGTTTCAGTCTTTAATTGATTATGTATTTATTATGTTTAAGTTCCCTTTCTTATATCTCTTAGGATGGGATGGACCCAATTATCCGTTATTGGTCACTTTCCTACCGTCCTTGTTATTATGGTTTGGTTTAGAGAGTAAGCGTCTCATGGTCAAGTCTAGACACAGACCGAACTGATAGTGGGAAAGAACCGGAAGCCGGCACACCTTATCTAGAAAAGCTTCTTCTATTTAGCCAATCAATGTTTATTAATAGATTCTACAAAAATCAAAAGCGATCCCAACAACGGGATCGCTTTTTCCTTACCTTATATTTTCTGGTTCTACTTAAACACTTGTACTTTTCTCCGACTCTTAAACGAGAACACTGTTAAAAATAAAGATACAAACAGGAACATGAATCCTAATAACTGCCAGCCCGTCAGTACCTCACCAAATACTGAGACTCCCACTAATACAGCAATAACAATTTCAATGGAAGATAGGATCGTGGCTTTGCTAGATTCAATATAGGAAAGCCCAATAGTATACAACAGGTATGCTGCCACTGTTGAGACGATGACGATTCCAAGAATATTGATCCAGACTTCTCCATTCATAAAGGCTTGGTGATGTTCCCAAATGCCACTTGTTGGGATTAAGAATATAGCACCACAAAGTAATGCGTAAAACGTAATCGTAAATGGATGATACCATCTGCTGACGTTTTTTCCGACTAGGCTATAGGTTGAACAGAAAAATCCAGCCAGTAAGCCATATATAATGGTTTGAATCGTTAATGAGAATTCTCCAATTGGTAAGAATTCGATGGCAAATGCACTTCCAGTAATAGTTAGGATAATGGCAATGATTTTAGGTAAGGTTAGTGCTTCATTGAAAAAGATTTTAGCGATGATGGCTGCAAAGACGGGTGATGTGTAGACGAATATGACGGCGACTGAGAGTGATGCGAGATCCATGACTTGAAAGTAGAACCAGTTGAAAAAGGCGATACTTAAAACGCCAAGTGCAATGAAATACGGTAGATCTTTCAATCTGATTTTCAAATGGTTTCTAGCCACGATAGCGAGCATGATTAGTAGAATTAAGCTGGAAAATGTTAAGCGTAGTGTGACGACTTGCCATGGTGTAAATCCATATGCATACAGGTTTTGGACAAACAGACCGGTTAATCCCCAGAAACCTGCACCAAGGATCACCATTCCATAGGCAATAACGTGATTCATTCTCATCGTTAAACCCTCCCTTTTCTCTCTATCTATCAGGTTCAGGTCAAACTACTAAGAAGTTTGATTTAATTGTGTCAAGCGTGTTAATCTTACAACGGTTTGAAGAAATATTCAATCTTATTCGTGAAAAAATTTTTACCAAATTTTATAGTTATTTTATTTCAGCGATTTCGCATCTAACATACGGCACAATAATTGGTGTGAACTTAACGAAGGACCAGTTGTGTTTGGTGATTAATTAATCACAAAATTCTTCCTTCCATGTAGTCGAATGGTGCCATCTTCTAAATATTCAACCCCATTTTTAAAAGAATATGTTTTATCTCCTTCAAATGTACCACAATATCTCAACTTTCCGCTCTCATCGTATAAATGACCTTCAACATAACACCTTGCTCCGTAGTAAAAACGGGGTGTTGTCTTGAAGGTACCTTTAAATTTGACTTGGCCGTTTTTAAAATATTCGATTCCCTTCCCCACATATTGCAGCTCTTCTGTTTCTCCTTCATATCGTATGGTTCCATTAGGGTAATAATATTTGCCGACTCCTTTTGGTTGACCCTTGGCAAATTCTCCGATATACCACTTATGACCGTTTTCCCAGTAGGCAACCCCGTGGCCATGTGGGACTTGATCGATCATTTCACCTTGGTATTTTATTGAACCGTCCTCGTAATATAATAGCCCGTTATTCGTCATGTGTTACTCTCTCCTTTTCTAAGCGTCTTCTCTTTAATTCTCTAGTATTGGGTTCCCACTTGACCGGAAGATTTAGTTAGTTCGCCGGTTAACGTTTTGATCATCGTCGTCTTTCCAGATCCACTCGGTCCAAGCAAGCCAAAGATCTGCCCCTTTGGCACCTGAAAAGTTATATCTTTTAATGCTTCGTTATTGCCATAGCTTTTACGTAAATTTTCTACATGGATTACTTGTTCCAAAGCTCCTTCTCCCCCTCTAAATCTCTCTATTTAAATACTATCATAGTTAGGTTAAGATAGTGACTCCCATTTTATATGTTTACCTTTGATAATTCATAATCCCCTTTTTCACTTACATCATTTACCAGTTTATAACGTTCAAGTTTATGTTAAGATATACGTTTAACTCATTCGCTCTGTTACAGACAAAACGATTTAATGATCAACACTAAACTTTAACAGAGCCAACTCATTTAAAAATACTTGGTTAAATAGATATCTTATTGATAAAGGGGGTCATGATCTTGGCAAAAAAATCCATGGTCGTTAAACAACAGCGCCAGGCAAAGTTCAAAGTTCAAGAATATACACGGTGCGAACGCTGTGGCCGACCACACTCTGTCCTGCGTAAATTCAAACTTTGCCGAGTATGTTTCAGAGAATTGGCTTATGAAGGTCAAATCCCGGGCGTTAAAAAGGCAAGCTGGTAAAAAAAGTCAACCTAAATTTAGGTTGACTTTTTTTTATAAACTATTAGTTCTTCATTTGTTAATGTGGTTACTGCTGTATGATCTGAATGAGGTTACCACATGTATCGTCGAAGATAGCCATAGTAACCTCTCCCATTTCTGTAGGCTCCATTTTAAATTCTACACCTTGTTCCTTTAAACGTTTGTACTCATTATGAATGTCTGCCACACCAAACATGGTTGCTGGAATGCCATCAGCAAATAACCTCTCTTGATACTCTTTAGCAGCAGGATGACCATTCGGTTCGAGTAACAGTTCAGTACCGTCTTCCTCACCCGGAGAGACGAGTGTAATCCACCTAGCTCCTCCAGCTGGGACGTCATGTTTTTTGATAAAGCCTAAAGTTTCTGTATAAAACCGCAATGCCTTGTCTTGATCTTCTACAAATACACTGGTGACGATTATGTTCATTTATTTTGCCTCCTTAGTTATCCAACTAATTTCAAGGTGAGGTTTTTGTTATCCACATACTACACATATTAACACAATATTCCTAATGTTTTCGGAGAATTTTTTGATTTGAACCACGCCACTGTTGTGATTAACTCATGAAAAAGAGCCAATCCCTACGATTGACTCTTCTACACAACATCTTATTGATTTCCTTGTTTAACCCATTGCGCAACAGTAACGGTGCGTTTCGCTTGATGTTTTACAGCCGCTTCAACGTCTTCAACCATATTACCGTCCTGATCGACTGTGACACTTGTACCATATGGATTTCCACCTGAACCAAAAATGACTGGATCAGAGTAACCAGGTGTTGCGATGATCGCACCCCAATGCATCATAGATGTGTATAAAGATAATAATGTCGCTTCCTGACCACCATGAGGGTTTTGTGCTGAGGTCATTCCACTCACTACTTTATTTATCGTCTTACCACTAGCCCAAAGCCCTCCTTGTGTATCAAGGAATTGTTTCATTTGTGAAGGCAAGTTCCCAAATCGTGTTGGAAAACTAAAGATAATTGCGTCTGCCCACTCTAGGTCATCTGATGATGCAACTGGTACATCTTTTATTTCGTCAACTGTTGCTTTCCAAACTTCATTCTCTTCAACCACTGATTCTGGGGCTAACTCTTCAACTTTTAACACTTTAACCTCAGCGCCTAATTCTTTGGCTCCTTCTTCGGCCCATTTAGCTAATTGGTAATTCGTTCCACTCATGCTATAAAAGACAACTGCTAATTTTGCGTTTGACATATGATCCATCTCCTTCATTTCTTCAAGTAACTTGTAGCAATTTGCTGATAATCACCATTTTTATACCTATGTTTTATTGTGCTCAACCATCCAATTGTTAAACATAACCGTTGATTATTTCTTCCACACGCGCTCTAATACCACAGCGATCACCGTCCCGACTAATAGGCCGTTACTGATCACTTGTTTAACTGTCTCAGGTAGTAAGGCAAAGCTTTCTGGTGGGATGAACATTAATCCCGAACCTAGTAACATGGAGACCGTGATGATCGTGATTCGCCGTTCGTTTAATGGTTCTGAGAATAAATTACGTAACCCTAAGCCCATTAATTGCACAAAGCTTGCGAGTAAAGCTGCATTAGCGACAGGAGATGGAATCATCGCTAGTTTTGCAATGATCACTGGAAAAAAGGAAACGATCATTAATAATGCAGAAGCCCACATGAATGGTGATTTTTTCATCTGACCCGTTAGTTGCAAGAAGCCGGCTGTTGATGCTAACGGCACAACGGCAACACCAGAAAACATACCCGAAATCCCGTGGTTCATCCCAAGTACAAAGCTACCTCGATTCATTTGTGTTTGGTTAAAATCAACTTCACCCTTGATCACGTTAGATGTTGCTGATAGTGATGCCACAATATTAGAGAGTAAAATGAACGCCGTTAACAGCGCAATCGGAACCACACTCCAATCGAAAATCGGTGCTCCCCACGCAAACATTTCAGGAGCCTGGAAGAGTGGAGCATTGTCGAGAGTTGTTTGCTCTTGATCTAATAATAAAGCGAACAAAAGCCACCCGACAGAAATCCCGATTAAAACGGCATAACCTTTCAACCAGCCTTCGAAAAAGATGGATAAAATTAATACTAAACTAAATGTGATGAGTGCGATCGTAAATTGGCTAACCTGTATGTATTCGGCGCCATTTCCTAAACCAAACATCCCCTCTAAAAATGTCCCACTTAACTGAAACGTTAACAGAGTTAAAAATACGCCTGTCACGAGTGGGGTGAATAAATAAATCACTTTCCCCGAAATTTTGAGTATGCCAAATGCCATTAGAAAGACACCTGTCAAAATCATCGCCGCTTCTAATAAACGCAAGGCTTGAACGCCGTCTGGGCCGGCTGAACCGATGCTAATCGCAAAAACCGCAAACGTAGAAATCCATAAGCCAGCAGGTCCATCCACGATCGGCAACTTGTGTCCGAGCCAACCCTGTAGAAAGCAAGCGATCCCCACAATGAAGAATGTACGCTGCATGAGCATCATAATTTCTATAGCTTCCATTTGAAAAATCGATCCAATCACAATCGGAATCGCCATGGCATTCGCTAATAAAAAGATAAACCACTGTATGACTGTAAACACTTGCTGTTCCCCCTAAACTCCCAAATCATGTACCATATTTTATCATAGAAGATGGGGTTGAGTGGTGTTTTGGGCGTGGAGTTGTGTTTTTAACGTTTAACCGGAGGCAAATATGAGGGTCTAATTGACGGTTCTTCCTCTGTCATCACCGTTTCCGTTAATTAGACCTCTCCTTATTGACGGTTCTTCCTCTGTCATCGCCGTTTCCGTTAATTAGAGCTCTCCTTATTGACGGTTCTCCCTCTGTCATCGCCGTTTCCGTTAATTAGACACCCGCTCATTGACGGTTCTTCCTCTGTCATCACCGTTTCCGTTAATTAGAGCTCTCCTTATTGACGGTTCTCCCTCTGTCATCGCCGTTTCCGTTAATTAGAGCTCTCCTTCTTAACGAAATTCCAAGCGCAAACTCTCTTTTGGAGCAAATAGACATCGCCACAGCACAAGATTCCCTCCATTGATCACCGCAGTCACCCAAAAATAATTAAGGAGCAATCCCCTAAATGAGGATCTGCCCCTTATGTTTATTTGACGATTTGTACTTTTTGAATCGAACGTCCGTTAATTTCAACGATTTTAAATGTGAGATTATTTCTCTCGATTGTGTCTTCTTCTTGTGGAAAATAATTAAATTCTTTAAGTAAGTATCCTGCTAAAACGTCTTCATCCTCAGGTATGTCGGTGTGAAAGATGGAGTTCAAGTGGTGTAAAGTAATTTTCCCGTCGCAGATGATTTCTGTTTCGGTAAGTTTTTCAACCATAGGATCATTTTCTAAATCCATCTCGTCCTCTATTTCTAAACCGATCATGTTTTCTATGATATCTTCATGGGTTAAAATTCCTTCTGTACCTCCGTATTCATCAAGGACAATGGCCATATGCTTTTTCTCTTTTGTCATGCGACGGAACACCCATTCAATTGTGTGAAATTCATATACGATTAACGGGTTGGTATCGCTTAGTTCCATAATGGGCCTTTCTGGTTCTGTTGACCATTGGATTAGGTGCTTGGAGTGAAAGACACCTATTATCTGGTCGATATCATCTTCAAATATGGGATACCTTGTAAACGGATGTTGAATCACGATGTCTCTGACTTCTTCATATGTCGCATTGTTGGGTAAAGCTTCAATCTCGACACGTGGTGTTTTTAAGACATCTTTGACATTTAGATTACGGAAGTCAAGTACACCTTTAATTCTATAAGATTCATCTTTTTGAAGCATTCCTTCTGAGTCGGCTATATCCACAATCGCTCGAAGCTCATCTTTTGAGACTGACATAAGATCTTCATCGCCTCTGGATAAAGCTTTAGTTATTAATCCCGTTAATCCGTTTAAGATAACAGTGACCGGTTTAAAAACAATGACAAAAAACCTGATAACCGGATAAACTAAAAACGAGATTCGCTCGGGAAAAGCCGCTGCAATTGACTTAGGTATCACCTCAGCAAACACGATCACAGTAATAGTGAGGATCGCCGAGGCAATCCCAACATTCACACCGTATTGAATCGCCAGGGTGGTCACAAGTGTAGGCAGCAAAATATTAGATATATTATTTCCGATTAATATCGTTGTAATGAATTCACTCGGTTTTGAGACTAACTGTAGTAATTTTTCCGATTGATGCTCCCCATTGTTCGCTTTTGATTGTAGTCTCATTTTATTGGTTGCTGTTAGGGCTGTTTCACTTCCAGAAAAAAACAGGGACACAAACAACAATAGGATGATCGCGATGATCACTTAGATTTCCTCCTCGATGACTACCAATTTAACATTCTCCAAAAAGAAACACCCACTTGAAATGTAGCTAAGTGGTGAGTAGTTCTCATAGTGTATTTATCCTATAACATTTTTTAAAATAACCTTAGTAGAAGTCGTGTTATCAGCCAACTATAAGTTTAATATTCATCGTTATCACCTGTAGTATACCTAAAGGAACATTTGTGAATCAGAGAGATCCATCTTATTTGTTGAGTTTGGGTTAAGCGATTTTCAGTTAGCGTATAACCTAACTTTTTAGGAAGGACTTACCCAATATAAGTAATTCGACATTGTAAAAGACCCGGATTTGCCCCAACTTCGTTATACAAATTCTATCCGTTTAACAACGAAATAGGCTCGTCTATTTTTTCATCTTTCGCATAGGATGTGACGAGGTGAAGAAATTGAGGATCACAGCCATAAATAAGATGCATATTTTTGCAGTCATGTTTTTGATGAGTTTAGTGATGAGTATCCAGTCTCCACTTTTTGCGCCTTATGCTGCTACACTTGGAGCTTCAAGTGTCTTAATAGGCATTATGTTAAGCTCAGCACAAATAGCCAATTTATCTGGAAATTTAATTGCAGGTCCGTTGGTTGATCGTTACGGGAAGAAGTTGTTTATTACACTGCCAATGTTTTTAGCCGGAATTTTATTTATCAGTCATGGATTGGTAGCTGATCCAACTAGTTTATTGCTACTTCGTATTTTGAACGGGTTTGCGTTAGCTTTTTTAATTCCTGCAGCACTAGCTTTGTTATCCAGCTACGCCGTCGATAGTCGGCAGCAAGGTAAAAACATGGCTATTTACGGGATGCTAATGACGATTGCCAGTATTGTCGCGCCTCTTATAGGTGGGAATCTAGGAGCGTTTCTTGGTTATGAGAATACTTATTACTTAATTGGTGCAGCTTTATTAATCGTTGCTTTTTATACGTTCGGATTTGTTCGAGATCAGAAACAGCAAACCTCACATGTTAGAAATAGCGCTTCGAGTAACTTAACCTTCAGAAAGGTACTTGCCATTCCTAAAGTACATATCGTTTTGATGACTGGTTTTGCGGTGATGTACATCCATGGCGTCATCATCTATGAGGTTCCCTACCTAGCCGTTGAACAGGGATACTCAACAGCTACTACAGGTGTCATGTTAAGTTTAATGGCTTCCGGAACATTAATTTCTCTGTCATTATTCTTCATGCATCGTTTTGATCCGGTGAAGCGCTTGATGTTTGGCTTATTTGGGATGTCCATGAGCTTGTTTGCCATTTTTAATGAAATGTGGACCTTACCGGTGCTACTCTTTTCAGTTGGCTTCTTTTTTGGTATTGTTATGCCAGCAATGGCCATCGCTGTTACAGATGCCGTTTCAAAAGAGGGACATGGACGAGCATTCGGATTAATGTCTTCTTTCTATTCATTAGGGATGATTGTCAGCTCCTTTGTGACAGGGGTCATCCGAGATAGTGTGAACCCTTATTTTATTGCTTTTTTAGTCGGCATGGTTATCTTTACTTTGGTGGGATATAAGAAAATGAGCATTCAACAGGTTCAGGAACAGAGAGTGTATCGATAAATTTGAGATGCTTTGTAGCTGTAGATCCGGGTTATTGAGTGAGGTGGCCTCTTTGAGTGGTTCCTGCTTCCAAACGCCTTCCCCGGGAATAGACACGCTCTCTCTTTGTCCGGCTCCTACCCCCGCCTTCCCCGGGAATAGACACGCTCTCTCTTTGACCGGCTCCTACCTCCAAACGCCCGCCCCGGAATAGATACGCCCTCTCTTTGGCCGGTTACTGCCCCCAAATGCGTGCAGTGGGAATCGAGAGACGGCCTCTTTGACCGGTACCTGCTTCCAAATGTGTGTGGTGGGAATTGAGAGGTGGCCTCTTTGTCCAGTACCTGCTTCCAAACGCCTCCCCCGGGAATAGACACGCTTTCTCTTTGACCAAACCCTACCCCCAAACGCACGCTCCGGGAATAGACACGCTCTCTCTTTGACCAAACCCTACCCCCAAACGCACGCTCCGGGAATAGATACGCCCTCTCTTTGTCCGGCTCCTACCCCCAAACGCACGCTCCGGGAATAGATACGCCCTCTCTTTGTCCGGCTCCTACCCCCAAACGCCTGCTCCGGGAATAGATACGCTCTCTCTTTGTCCGGCTCCTACCCCCAAACGCACGCTCCGGGAATAGATACGCCCTCTCTTTGTCCGGCTCCTACCTCCAAACGCCCGCCCCGGGAATAGATACGCCCTCTCTTTGACCAAACCCTACCTCCAAACGCCCGCCCCGGGAATAGAGAGGGGGCCTCTTTGTCCGGTACCTGCTTCCAAATGCCTGCTACGGGAATTGATACGCCCTCTCTTTGGCCGGTTACTGCCCCCAAATGCGTGCAGTGGGAATCGAGAGGTGGCCTCTTTGACCGGTACCTGCTTCCAAATGCCTGCTACGGGAATTGATACGCCCTCTCTTTGGCCGGTTACTGCCCCCAAACGCCTGCTCCGGGAATAGATACGCCCTCTCTTTGTCCGGCTCCTACCCCAAACGCACGCTCCGGGAATCGAGAGGTGGCCTCTTTGACCGGTTCCTGCTTCCAAATGCCTGCTCCGGGAATTGACACGCTCTCTCTTTGACCGGTTCCTGCTTCCAAATGCATGTGGCGGGAATCGAGAGACGGCCTCTTTGACCGGTTACTCCCTCTAAATGCGTGCAGTGGGAATTGAGAGGTGGCCTCTTTGACCAAACCCTACCCACAATCGCCCGCCCCGGGAATAGATACGCCCTCTCTTTGACCGGCTCCTACCTCCAATCACCTGCTACGGGAATTGAGAGGTGGCCTCTTTGACCGGTACCTGCTTCCAAATGCGTGTGGTGGGAATTGAGAGGTCGCCTCTTTGACCGGTACCTACCTCCAATCGCCTCCCACGGGAATAGATACGCCCTCTCTTTGACCGGAGCACTCCTACTCCTGGCATTAGCCACTACTCCTTTATCAATTACTCAAAAAGGACAACCCTTTATTCGTAAAGTTGTTAATCATTTCGGCCATTTCTTTTGGTGATTGATCCATATCTTTCTCAATCCACTCTTTGATCACGTTGATTGCTCCACTGACGACAAAGGTACTTAAATACTCTGATTGTTCATAGCCAAAGGAGACCATTTCCTCCCAGTTTTTGATTAAAAATTGTCTGGCAACGTCCATGACTCGCTTTTCAAATGTCAAATCAACATGGTCGTTTAATAACACTTGGAATATCTCCTTTTTTGAGGTGATATATTCGATTAGTTTTTCGGTCATTTGAATCGATTCTTGTTCACCTGTGAAGTTGTAACTACTGAGATAGTTGTTTAAATCAGCAATAATTTCTTCCTCAATTTTGGCGAGTAAGTCATATTGGTCATGATAGTGGGTATAAAATGTTGAACGGTTAATATCAGCACGAGCACAAATCTCTTTCACAGTAATTTTGGAAATTGATTGATTAGTTAATAACGAGATCAGACTTTCTTTAAGCATCATGCGGGTATATTTTTTACGTCGGTCTAGTTTGTCACTCATGGAAATTCTCCTCCTTAAATTTATGACATTTTTATTGCAATCCAACAGTTTCACAAAATGTGTTGGAGAATTGACATTGACAATCAAACTGTTTGTTGAATATCCAACACAGTGTCCATATAATATTAAGATGGAATAAGATTAATTGCAAGAAAGGGTGAATCCTATCGATCTATCAACACGAATTATTAAACACAAAAAATCGATTGTTATCACATTTATCGTTATTGCGTTAGTCAGTGCTATAGCGCAATTCGCGGTAGCTGTTAATTACAATATGGTCGATTATTTACCGGATGACGCACCGTCAATGGAAGCGCTAGAGGTCATGGATGAAGAGTTTGATGATGAAGTGGCTAATACACGAGTCATGATCCATGATGTTTCCATTCCAGAGGCGCTAGCTTTTAAAGCTGAACTTGAGGCAGTTGATGGCATCAGTGCGGTCACCTGGTTGGATGATATCATTGATTTAAAAACACCCGTTGAATTAGCTGATCAAGACACAGTCGAATCTTACTATAAAGATGGGAAAGCTCTTTTTTCTTTTCATGTCCGTGATGGTGATGAAGTTAAGATTACCGATGAGGTTTATGAATTGATTGGTGAAGAGAATGCGATGACAGGTGATGCTTTAGACACGGCCATTTCTCAGAAGATGACGGGCAAAGAGACGATGTACGCAGCCGCGTTACTGATTCCAATCATCATTTTAATCCTTGTCCTTTCAACGAACTCTTGGATGGAGCCGGTATTCTTCCTGACTGCGATTGGTATTTCGGTGTTGATCAATTTAGGTACGAATATTTTTATCGGTGAAATTTCGTTTGTTACTCAATCAGTTGCTCCTGTGTTGCAACTCGCGGTCTCACTTGACTATGCAATCTTTTTACTTCATAGTTTTTCAGACTATCGGAAGAAAGTTTCTGATCCAAGTGAAGCGATGCGCCTAGCGATCAAGCGTTCATTCCCTGCTATTGCAGCGAGTGCATCCACGACTTTCTTTGGGTTTACGGCGCTAACGTTTATGAATTTTGAGATTGGCGCTGATTTAGGTTTGAATCTAGTTAAGGGGATTGCGCTAAGTTTCATTAGTGTGATGGTCTTCTTACCTGCTTTAACTCTGTTATTTTACAAATGGATCGATAAAACTCAGCATAAACCATTTATGCCTAGTTTTAAGAGCATTGGCAGTCGTGTGTTAAAACTAAGAATCCCAGCTATTTTATTAGTTTTCTTATTGATTGTGCCTGCCTTTTTAGCACAAAGCCAAACTTCCTTTATTTATGGTGTTGGCGATCAGCCGGAATCAACACGTGCCGGTGAGGATCAGCTAGCTATACAAGAGGATTTTGGAAAGTATACGCCTATGGTTTTATTAGTTCCTAAAGAAAATACCGCTAAAGAAGTTGAGCTAGTTAATAGTTTAGAGAATTTGAACTATGTTACAAGCGTCTTATCTTATACGAATACCGTTGGGGCTGCGATTCCAGCTGAGTATATTGATGAGTCTATTACAGAGTCCTTTTACTCGAATGATTATGCCAGAATCACCATTAATACTGAAACGGATAATGAGGGTGAGGCCACTTTTTCATTAATTGATGAGATTAAAGACATCACTAATTCCTATTATGAGGATGACGTGCACCTTACTGGCGAAAGTGTCACCTTGTATGATATTCGAAATACCGTACAAAAAGATAATACGCTCGTCAACTGGTTAACGGTGATAACCATTGCCATTGTTCTTTTAGTGACGTTTCGTTCACTTACTATTCCGGTCGTGTTATTACTTACGATCCAGGCAGCGGTTTGGTTTAACTTAGCCGTTCCGTACTTTACCGATTCCTCACTGGTCTACGTCGGGTACTTAATTATAAGTACTGTACAGTTAGCCGCAACCGTTGACTATGGGATTTTGTTTACCGAAAATTATAAGCATTATCGTCAGGATTTACCAGCTTATCAAGCCATGAAGAAAACGATTAATGAAAAGACATTTGCGATCTTTATCTCAGCTGCAATTCTATCAAGTGTTGGGTTCATTTTAGGAATGACTTCAACCAATCCAATCGTCTCTTCCATTGGCTTGTTATTAGGAAGAGGTGCACTATTAGCATTTGTGATGGTGCTGATATTCCTACCGGCGATGCTGTTAGTGTTTGATAAAGTAATTGAAAAAACGACGTTCAAAGCTAAATTTCATAAGGGGAAATGATCATGAGAAGAACACGAATATTACTAATTATAATCGCTTGTCTTCTTGTTGGATGGTCACCATTTTTCGTAATGGCTAATTCCAATGATGAGGCGTCATCTAGTGATAAGACAACTCAAACAGATGGTGCTTATTCTGAAAAGGATGAAGTCGTTTATGCTACATTAAGTGCGACCGGTGAACAACAAGAAATGTATGTCATTAATAGTTTTGATATAACTGAGCAAGGGACCATGGTTGACTATGGCTCTTACACGAACGTTAAAAATTTAACCAATTTATTAGAAATAGATCACGATCGTGAACAAGTTGAGTTTACTGCCGAGGAGGAGCAATTCTATTACCAAGGTGACCTTGATGGGCATCCTTTACCCTGGAACTTCGAGATAACTTATCGTTTAAATGGAAAAGAAATGACTCCAGATGAGCTTTTAGGTCAGGAAGGATCCTTAGAAATTTCAATTGACACGTCAGCTAATGATGCAGTTGATCCCACTTTCTTTGACCATTATTTAATGCAAATATCCGTAACTCTCGATTCAGATGTTTACCGTCAGATTAGAGCTGAAGACGGAACAGTCGCGAATGCAGGAAGAGATCAGCAAGTGACATTTACCGTGATGCCTGAACAAGAAGAAACCCTAGTTCTAGAAGCACTTGTTCAAGATTTTGAATTTGATGGGGTCGAAATATCAGCTCTTCCTGCCTCGATGTCAGTCGATCAACCTAATACGGAAGAAATGAATGATGAACTGGGGTCTTTAGCTGATGGCATGGCTGATTTACATGACGCAGTGGGCGACCTACTTGGTGGTGTTCAAGAATTAAATGATGGGGTCGTTGAATGGTATGATGGTTCTTCTGACTATCAAAATGGCATAAGTGAGTTGAATCAAGGCTCAAGTGATTTAATTGAAGGCTCAGAAGCCATTGATCGCGCACTTGAAGATATGAATCGATCTTTAGAAAATCAAGACGGTATGGATCTAAGTGACTTTGAAGAGTTAGAACAAGGCCTACGAGAAATTGCTGAAGGTTTATATGATACAGAAGAAGGTTTAAACGACTTAAGAGATAATTACCTTCAAGCCTATAATTCCTTAGATGAAGCGATGAATGGGATTCCTTCAAGTAATTTATCAGAAGAAGACATTCAAGCACTTTATATGAGTGATGCTGACTCTGAGGTAATCGATACCTTAGTTGAAACCTATGAAGCATCAATGATTGCAAAAGGGACTTACGAGGAAGTTCAAGAGGCCTTTCAAGCAGTAGGACCTACCCTTGAAGAGGTTACCCCTTCTTTAAATGAGATGGCTAACCAATTAGAAACAATGGCTGATGAGCTTGCAGAAAGTATTGATCAATCAAACTCAAATGACGGCATGACACAGCTTAAAGAAGGAATAAGCGAGCTATCAACTAATTATCAAGACTTCCATTCAGGATTAGTCGATTATACTGATGGTGTTGGCCAATTGAATGATTCATATCATTCGTTACACAAAGGGGTTGGCGAATTATCGGATGGAACGATTGAATTAGAAGATGGCGTTTCGGAATTACATGACGGGACTGAGGAACTTGCTGTTGAAACCGAAGATCTGCCTAATCAAATGCAAGATGAGATTGATCAAATGATGAATGATTACGAGGGAAATGATTTTGAACCCGTTTCATTTGTCTCTGATCAGAACGAACAAATTGAAACAGTTCAATTTGTGATTCAGACGGAAAGTATCACCTTCGAGGAAACTGAAGACGACGAGGAAGAATTTGAAAAAGAAGATAAAGGAATTTGGGAGCGATTTTTAGATTTATTTAGATCTTAATTACTGAGAGGCTGGGACAAAAGTGATTTGGCTAAAGATAATCCGAACGACTGGTTCAACCCCGCTTCGGAAATATACTCCGCTTTCCGCGGGCGGCTCGTGAGCCTCCTTGCGCTATCGCGCTGTGGGGTCTCACCTTGGCCTTTCCTCCCGCAGGAGTCTACGTATATTTCCTACGCTAATCCAGTTCATTGTTCGTCTTTAGCAACTCTTCACTTCGTTATGTCCCAGCCTCTATTTTGCAAGAACCATTGCATCAACAATTATGAACCTGGAAAAAATCAGGTCACATCAAAAATAAGAGTGAGTGTTAACGAACCTCAATCATTCGACTTAGACTTTTTATCTCAAAAAAATTCTAAGGGGTAGAATAATCCACCTAAACTGGGGAATAAACAAAGTAAATAGAAAATAAATCTTCATAAATAACGAACCTAAACATAACATAATTGACGAATAAACAAGCTGAATTTCACTAAAAATGATCCAAAATACCAATAATAACCGTGACGTTTTAAAAGCTTTGCGTCATACCATATAGTAAGACTAGGAAGGTGGATAACCATGAAAAATGAGCTTCATTTCTCCAATTCAACACAGCACGATATGACTTTTGAAGATGTAGTCAGTCATATGGAACAATTTATTGCTTCTTCTCCTGATGCTGCCTATCTTTTATCAATTGGAACCGACGCTCAAGTCTATCCGGGTGAAACCGAATTTGCGACAGGTATTATCTTACGACGAATTAAAAATGACTGTGGCCAAGGGGCTTGGTGTGCGATTCATAAGCAGTCGATTAAACGCCCGATCCACTCATTACATGAGAAAATCTCTCTAGAAACATCAATGAGTCAACATGTCGCTTCTCATTTTACTCCTGATGTCATTGAGAGATTTGTTGATATTTTAATCCCATACATCGACCAAGGCGCACAGTTCGATGGGCCAGAAATTCACCTAGACATTGGCGAGCGTGGACTGACTCGCTCTTACATTCAAGAGATGGTTTCTCGAATTAAAGCAATGGGCTTAGAGGCCCGGATTAAACCAGATGCTTATGCGGCTTCTAATTTTGCTGATCGCTATGTAAGATAGTCTTATCTGATCGAAAACAGTGCTCAAATGCACTGCTATAAGTCATTAAACGTTTTCCCCTTGTTCTTTTAACTTTTGCACTTCCACAATAAGTTCGTCTAATTCTTGACTTATTTGAATGGTACTTTCATAGCTTAGTCCCATTTCTAAACCGATTTCGATCATCTTTTCTCTTTTATACTGAAGTTGATTGAGTAACTCTTCTTTTCGTTTTGAGTCCATCCGTTCAAAACACCCCTGCTAAAGTTTACACATTTACTTCAAATCAGTTAATTATTTTGCCAACATATCTAATGGTACTATTTCACTAATAAATTTCAATAGAAAATATTGAAAAAATTAAAAATTCGTGACACTGGTGAATTAAATGTAGTTAAGTTTTTCAATTAAGTGCCTATTTTTTATATGGATCTTAAAGATTTCTAGAAGCCTATATGCCGATGACGATGCCCTTCCACCTAGCTTTAAGGCTAATACAACGTCGTTCTAGACATTCCTCATATCGACTTTCGCCTTGTCGAACTGACTCATGTTACATATGTTATTAGTAACTAAACACAAGGAGGGATATGAATGGGCTACGGATATGGAGCTAGAGGCGGTTTTACATTAATCGTCGTATTATTCATTCTTCTGATCATTGTTGGGGCTTCTTATGGTTATGGTGGTTATTAATCCAACCAACCACGCTATTCTCTAAGCCAGTGTGTCTAAACTACACTGGCTTTTATTTTTTCTTCCCTTAGATTCCTCCCCTCTTTTATTAAGAATTTTCCTATAAAATTTTCTTGAGAATTTGACAAATTAGCCAAAGACATTTACATTAATTTTGTAAAGAAAAAATTTAACGTTCTTAACTTTTAATAAAAAATTAAAGGGAGGTGAGTCATTTTCAATAAGTAGACATCTGATTATCTACATAGACAGTCTACTATGGGGTAGCGTTAGAAGTGGCTATCCTTTAAAATGAAGTTTGTCATTTAAAGAGAGAAAAAATTTAAATAACGAGAGGGGATTTTATGAGCTTTAAAAACTTCAAATTATTTTTACTAATGACGGGACTACTAATGGTTTTAGCTGCATGTGGAGACAACGGGGAAGATCAAGCCGATCAAACTGAACAAGAGGAAAATGATGAGCCTGTTTCTGTTGAAATTGGACAAATTAACTGGGCTGAAAATATTGCCGTGACAAATATGTGGAAAGTCATTCTCGAAGATCGTGGTTATGACGTTGAGTTAACGAACCTGGATATGGGACCAACTATGTCTGCCTTAGCTAACGATGAGCTAGACTTGAGTCTAGAAATATGGCTTCCTGTTCAAGACCAGCATTACTTAGAGGAATATCAAGACCAGATTAATTTTTCTGATGAGACTTGGTATGACAACGCTAAGGTTGGTCTGGTAGTACCAGAGTATCTTGAAGACATCAATAGTATTGAAGACTTAAACGAGCATGCCGAGCTATTTGACTATCAAATCACCGGCTTCGATTCAGGTGCTGGTACGATGGAAGTGGCTGAAGAAATGGTACAAGAATACGACTTAGAACTAGAATTAGTTCCAAGTTCTGAACCAGCCATGATTGCAGCAATTGATCAAGCTGTTAAAAATGAAGAACCAATTGTTTCACCACTGTGGAATCCACACAGTATCTTTGCTGAACATGATTTAAAATATTTAGATGATCCTAAAGAATCCTTCGGTGGAGTTGAAAAGATTCACCATGCTACTCGTCATGGATTTGAAGATGATTATCCTGAATTTAGCGAATGGCTAAAAAACTGGAAGATGAATGACGAAGAGATTGGTGAGTTAATGGGTTATGTTGAAGAAGCTGAAGAGCCAATTGATGGTGCCAAAGAATGGGTTGAAGAAAATGAAGACCTAATTGATGAGTGGATCAACTAATAGGAAAAAACTTAAAGCCCCAAACCTAGTGTGACTAAAATCACGGGTTCGGGGCTTTTCTATCCTATTTAACTTGCTGGATCGTCAGCCGTTATCCATTTGGTTTTCTTTTGATAAGGGGTTCGTTCACCTTTTTCTTTCATGACCTCTGGATAACCCAAATAAATAAAGCCAAGTACTTCATCTTGCTCCCTTAAGTTAAATAGTTGTTTCATCTTTGGATGATAAGTAGGCTTTCCGGTTCGCCAAATGGCACCTAAACCTAGACCATGTGCTGCTAAAAGCATGTTTTGTACAGCTGCATTGACTGCACCGATCTCTTCAAGGTTAACAACTTTTGGTTGATCAGAAGGTTTCACCGCAACAGCAATCACCACAGGAGCGCGAAATGGTTTTTCTTCAATTCTTTTTAATTTATCTTGGCATTCCTTAGTTGTTGGGTCCTAAAATAACTTAGTTTAACTAGCCCACTCAAAAAGATGATCTGTCGTTTGATCAATTACACGATCACCAAGTTCATTTGGAAGCAGGTCTTCTAAGCCATTCATCACTTCTTGACCTGATGGAGGATTAATCCCCTCTTCAATGGTGACAACTGTTCCTTTTGGGATATAGTCAAATAAGTCCATGATATCTGAATTCGTTAAGCGTATGCATCCAAGGGTTGATTGTTCTTGTATAGGCTCATCACTTTTCGTACCATGAATGGCTAAATCTCCTCCAATACCAAGACCTGCATCCCCAAACATCCCACTAGTCTCTCCCACTGGCTCAATGACGCGATTTATTACTTGAAACGTCCCCTGTGGCGTTAACCCTTCTTCTCCCACTCCAATTGGCTTTTGAGCAATGGTATATACTCCACTGTAGACTGCTAAGGTTTGCTGCTGTGGATCAATCATAATTTCTATTTCCTGAAATGGGATATCTATTGAATCACGAACTTGAGGATGATTGGGGTAAAACATGGTTTCAAGAGTAGCTGCATGACGGTCATACACCCACCCTCCTTCATCAGTTAAACGTTCCTGAACTTCGTCTGACTGAGTCATAGGTTCATCAGGAATAAAACTTAAATAGTTATTTGGATAATCTTGGACGAGCTCACTCACCTTCTTTGGAGGAGCACCGTGTTCTTCAATGTAAGTTTGTAACGCCGTTCGGACTAAATTAGCACCAATGACAGTTGGAGGGTCAACACCTGCTTGTTGGTGTAAGAACCTAATTTTAACGTGGTCATCTATAGCTGGGTGATATTCTGCTAAAACAAAGGCACGTTCCTTTAAGGAATCAGTTCTTAACGGGGTAACTTCATAAAATAGTTCAACATCTGAAGTTTTGAGGCCATATATGACAATCGATTGATCTGGTTGATTGGAACCCAACTCCACCGCTTCACGGTGCAAAACATCTTCCACGTCACGTTCGGTTGAATCACTTGGCAAATAAATGATATAGGGGGTTTCGACTGTTTCGTATACCACATCAACCCCCGTATCCCAGCTTTTTAAAGACGAAACGATTCCATGGATCGGCTTAGGCCAAAATAATAGTAAAAATAGGATACAAAGATTAAATATAATCACAAATGAAATGATTGATTTAACCAATAACGGGGTCTTTTTAGGACTCGTTAAGGTAGAAGATGAACGATCTAGCTGTTTAGAAGCATTAATTTTATCCTCTAACCGTTTCAAGGACTTTCTGGATTTGAAGTAATAAGGTGAATCAGCATGCTTAACGACCTTTTGAAAATGCTCACGGGCTTTTTCATATAACCCCTCTTGTTCTGACTTAATACCTAAGTAATAGTGTGCTTCAGGAGAAGATGGGTCTTTATAGCGAAGAATTTTTTCATAATATTGCGTATCACTTTCTGATAGATACAAGTTTCGATCCACTTTAACTAAATGTTTTTTTAAATAACTATCAAAACGCCCCATTTCTATCCCCTCCTTAGAAAACCTATTAATATGTTTATTTAGGAAAGGAAGAAATAGAACTAGATTATTGAAAGATTAAATAGTAAAACCTCCAAGCCTGACATATAGACTTGGAGGTTTGATTACACTTGGTTATATTTATTGGCTTCATAAAGGTCAATCAACTCAACTTCAGGGTGGCGATCCTTAAATAGATTGAGGGTAAACTCATTTTTGAATAGTACCACTGGATTTCCTTCTCTGTCCTTGACAAGAATACTACGGTCATCAAACAGCTTTTCGTCGACTTTTTGATTCTTATCAAGCCATCTTGGTATACGCTCGCCAATATTTTCCAAAATCACTTCGGAATTATATTCATTTTGCATGCGGTATTTGAATACGTCAAACTGTAGTTCACCCACCGCACCAATAATATAAGTTTCCGTGTGGAGTTTGGTAAATAATTGTATAGCACCTTCTTGAACAAGTTGTTCAATCCCTTTTCGAAACTGCTTAGACTTCATAACGTTTTTAGCCGTCACCGTTTTGTACTGTTCTGGTGGGAACTTTGGTAGTTCATCGTATTCAAACAACTCTTTACCTTCCAAAATGGTGTCGCCAATATGATAAACGTTAGGGTCATAAATTCCAATAATATCACCAGCATACGCTTCTTGGATCGTATCTCGTGATGAGGCGACAAATTGTTGTGATTGCGATAAGTTAATCGTTTTTCCCGTTCTGGCTAGCTTAACACTCATCTCTCGTTCGAACTTTCCCGAACAGATTCGGACAAAAGCAACACGGTCTCGGTGTGCAGGGTTCATGTTCGCCTGAATCTTAAAAATAAAGCCAGAAAAATCCGGATTATCAGGTTGAACGATTCCTTCGGTGGATTTCCTTGGAGCCGGTGGTGGCGCCATGGAGATAAAGGTATCGAAGAAGGTCTGAACTCCAAATGGTGCTAAAGCACTTCCGAAAAAGACTGGTGTTTGATGACCACTGAGTACTTTATCTAAAGAAAATGCTTCTCCAGCTTCATCTAATAGTTTCACCTCATCCTTAGCCATTTGAAATTCTTCTTGTTTGACTAAATCGCTATACTCTGGCTGATCCAACTCAGAATACGCGATATGAGTTTCCTCTTCATTACCCGTAAATCTAACGAATTGATCCCCATGACGATCGAAGGTGCCAAGAAATCTCTTCCCCATACCTGCAGGGTAGTTCATCGGATAGGTCTCAATGTCTAGCACTTCTTCAATTTCCTCAAGTAAATCTAGTGGTTCTCTTCCTTCACGGTCGAGTTTATTGATAAACGTAAAGATGGGGATCCCACGCATTCGACAAACTTTAAATAATTTCTTAGTTTGTGCTTCAATTCCTTTCGTGGCATCAATAATCATCACGACGCTATCAACTGCTGTTAGTGTTCGGTACGTATCTTCACTGAAATCCTCGTGCCCTGGCGTATCTAAGATGTTAACCTGATAGCCTTGGTAAGGAAAATTCATCACACTAGATGTCACAGAAATCCCACGCTGCTTTTCAATTTCCATCCAATCAGATGTCGCAAACTTTCCAGACTTTTTCCCTTTAACGGTTCCTTGTGATCGGATGAGATTCCCAAAGAGCAATAAGGTTTCTGTTAATGTCGTCTTACCAGCATCAGGGTGTGAAATAATCGCAAATGTTCTTCGTTTATTTACTTCTTCTTGAATACTCATTTAGATGTCCTTTCCCTTTAAACATTTAACCATTCAAATATTATCATAATCAGCCTAATTCTTGTAGCTAGAACCTTTAGGATCTGGTTCTATTCCAAGTAGGTTATGTAAAAATTTATACCACCCACTGATTACCCTGTTAATTGATCACTAAAAAAAGATCCCAACCAATATTGGTCGAGATGGTTAATGATTTATATATTTTGACGATTAAATTCATGCATCAGCTTTTGTGCTTTGTGGTAGTCATTCTCCAAATTATTGATAAATTCTCTTTTCTAAACGATCTTCTATATCAGTTGGTGATAAAGGTTTATCGAAATAGTAACCTTGCATCATATGACAATTAAAGCTCTCTAATATTTTGCATTGTTCAATCTCTTCAATGCCTTCTGCAATGATATCAATGTCTAAGTTCTTGGCTAATTCGATAATGGTCTTGACGATCATCTGTGATTTATGATTATTGGTGATGTCGCTAATAAAGCCTCTGTCTATCTTCACTTTATTAAAGGTGACAAGCTTAAATTCCAATAAAGATGAATAGCCCTTTCCAAAATCGTCCAATGCCAACTGGATACCCATAGCCTGAATCGCATCTAGTTGTTGCACGGCTTCAGTCGCATCCTTCAATTCTATACTTTCAGTTATTTCAAAGATAAGGTAATGTGGGTCCATTTCTGTTTCTTCAATGACCTTTCTCGTTTGATCGATAAAATCACTACTTTTCAGCTGTTCAAGTGAAATATTGATCGCAATCGGTACTGGTTTGTACCCTTCTATCTCCCATTGTTTCCATTGATGACAAGCTTCACGCAAGACCCACTCGCCTAAATGATGGATCAGTCCCGTTTCCTCTGCAACTGTTATAAATTGATCAGGCATAATGAATCCATGTCTAGGGTGAATCCAACGAACCAGGGCTTCAAGTCCAACCAGCTGATGTGATGACGAATCAATTTGTGGTTGATAATTCAACGTTAATTCATCATGGTTAATCGCATACTCAAGTGACTTGACGAGATTCCTAGGATTGTAAATATCATTCGGATCATAAACAATAAAGGCATTCTTCTCTTGTGTTTTCGCTTTATATAAAGAGCCATCAGCATAACGCAATAGCTCCGACATATCTTTTGTATGGTCCGGATAAATCGAAGCCCCCATACTCCAAGTGACTTCTACATCTATTCGAATACTATCGACCATAATATTGCAAGGTTCATTTTCTAATTTATTACTAATCATTTCAGCATGTTTGGTGATCAACTCAATATTAGATTCAGGGAATATAACCGCAAACTCATCTCCAGATAACCTAGCAGCAAAGCCATCGTCTGTTAAACAGGTACTAATCTTATTAGCGACTTGTATGAGAACTTCATCACCAACGCCATGACCATAAGTATCGTTAATTTCTTTAAAGTTATCTAGATCAAGAACAATCACACCAAGTGAAGAACCATGGTAATCGGCTACTTCCATCTCTTCTTGTAGCTTCCGATTAAAATGGCGACGATTAGGTAGACCAGTCAATTGGTCGTGATTGGCTAAATGATTCAAGCTGCGTTCCATTCTTTTTCGTTCACTGATATCCCTTGTTAAGACAAATATCCGCTTAATCATTCCCTCCTCAGAAAAAATTGGCGAAAAAGAAATACTGACATCTATGGTTACGCCATCTTTTCGAATTCGTTTAGACTCATAATCTGTGAAAGTTTTCCCCTGCAATACCTCTTGAGCCATCTGTGCAGACTCTTCTTGCAGATGCTCGGGAATCAGTTTACTCATGTCCACTAATTCATGCTGATTCCAACCAAAAACATGTTCAAAAGCGGGGTTAGCATCAACTATCTTACCTTCCTGGTCCAATATATGGATTGAATCTTGATTATAAAGAAAAATCGATTCATATTCATCTTTCTTCCTTCTTAGTCGATCTTGAGACCTTTGGAAGTTAATTAAATAATAAGTGAAAATGATTAACAGCCCCCAACCAATAATGGAACTCACCACTAAATTGGCTAAATTGGGAATAGCTGAATGGCTACCAGCTTGAGCGATTTCTAATGCGTATTTTAGAGTTGAAAATATGACCCCTATACCAATCGCATATTTCCATGAAGGATATAACATAATAGTGAAGGCAACTGGAAGTGCATAAAGACCCCAGAACAACTGTGTCCGTTCACCAAAAATCAAAATATCTAACGAAAGTGGTAATAATAACAACAAGATTAAAATTAGGATTTTAAAAAAACGATGCATAACATTTTCCAAACCTTTCATGATTAGTACATTCTATTTGCTATAGTGAGCTACTCATGTTGAATGTATTTTGCATTCCGGTCAAACCTAATTAAGCTTTTCAACCTCCTTAAGTCGAATTACTCATATATACCCAATCATTTAACTTTTAAAACAACAAATATAAAATTGTGAACTTCCCTAGTTTACGCTAATATGACGTATTTGATCAATCTTTAGTTTCCTATATGCTCTGGTGCTTTATGAATCGATTGCCTTAGTCAATAAGGTCCATAACAAAAAGAACCACCCCAATAGTTATCAATCATAACTGTTGAGACAGCTCTTGTTATTATCATGTTTAAAAAGGGAAGGTGACTCTTTCTCCGTCCTTGAGTATTCCCTTAATGACATACTTTAAGTGAATATCTTCTTCCTCTTTTCTAAAAATACCCATATAATCCTCACCTGTTGTAAGGTCGTTGGCAAATTGTTGCCATTCAACTCCATAAATAACTGAGCTAGTTGGGCTTTTTCTAACCTTCTCCTCCTCAGTGGTTCGTGAGCTCCAGTTCATATCAACTTCCTCATAGGATTGGCCAGATAATAACCAATCCTCATCCTTAATTGATATATCCTTTTCATTAAATATGTACGTCTTAAACATCACATATGGATCATCGTCAACGTACTCCCTAATTTCCCTTTGGACCTCAGCGTCTTGATCATAGATTTTGACCGAGTGAACCTCTTCAAAACGATCCAAATCTTCCAAGACTTCCTTAGAATAGGAGGCTTCACTGTATGTTAATGGGGGTAATATGTAATGTAGTAACATAAATCCGACTAAAGAGAAAGCTAAGGTTAAATATTTGAGAGCCTTATTAGTTTTAGATAACTTCAACACTACAAAAAAAGCCATAACGATCCCGATTGGAATATAAAGATTACCAAGTCCTAACCAAATAAATAAAGTTAGATATAACCCAATCAATTTTACCCATAAGTACTTTTCTTGCTCTTTATTCTGAATGAAAGTGACTAAAGTCAACAATAACAAAAGAGCCCCTAAAACGATGTAACTCATTTTCCCCCTCCAACATACAAAAGCCCTGAGTCTAATGAAAAACCCGAGGATAATATTATTTAAATATGTCTCTAGAATACCATAGATTGGTATTAAGATTATAGGTTTAAAGAAAAATAAACAAATGAAGTTCCTAGTCAACTCAAGTCCTTCTATATAAATAAAGCTGAGGATAGACCAACTTTATGTTGTCCCCCAGCCTTATGATCACTAACTACGGTTTCAAAACAACTTTAATACAATTTTCCACTTTCTGATCAAAGATCTCATATCCACGTTTAGCTTCATCTAACGGTAGTGGATGAGTAATAATATCACTTAAATCCACCTTACCCTCTTGGATTAAATCATGGATATGTGGCATGTAATGGATCACAGGTGCCTGACCAGTACGTATGTTAACATTGCGCATGAAGAAATCACCTAGTGGAAAGGCATTATATCTTGTTCCATAAACTCCAGTAACTTGTACGTTTCCACCTTTACGTACCGCTTGACTAGCCATGACCAAGGCTCCCATCGACCCACCTTGTAACCGTAACCCTGTGGCTAAAAACTCAAGATCAGTCATTTTCCCATCCATACCAACACAGTCAATCACTACATCAGCCCCACCTTTGGTTAACTCATGGAGATATGCACCCACATTTTCATAATCCTCAAAATTAATCACTTCTACGTTATTGGTACGCTTGGCATGCTCGAGGCGATAACTGACATAGTCAACCGCAATCACGCGCCCTGCTCCTTTCAGCCAAGCGAACTTTTGTGCCAGTAAACCAACCGGACCACAACCTAAAATGATAACCGTGTCTCCTTCTTTCATTCCAGAATTATCCACACTCCAATATGCGGTTGTACCCGCATCAGAAATGAGCACAAGGTTGTCATCATCAACCTCGCTATGCTCTGGAATCTTATAAGGGGTGAAGTTACCATAAGGAACGCGCATATATTCTGCCTGGCCACCGGGATATCCTCCCGTTGTGCCTGAATAACCAAAATAGGCGCCCATTTCCCCATTATCATTAGCATGGTCACATTGACTTTCTAAGTGATTTTGGCAAAACCAACACTCACCACAGCTCACATTGAACGGAACGACGACACGATCTCCTTTTTTCACCTTCGTGACTTCAGGCCCAACCTCTTCAACGAAGCCCATTGGTTCATGACCGATGATGTAGTCTGGTTGAACATTTGGAATCATACCATGTATGAGGTGTAGATCTGAACCACAAATAGCCGTATTCGTTAGTCGGACAATAACATCATCGGGTTTTTGGATACTTGGTGCTTTAACGTCTTTTACGACTACCTCTTTCACACCTTGATAGGTAACTGCTTTCATTATCTTGCTCCTCCATTCTTATTCAGGTGGTGTTGGAAATAATCCTTTTCGGTTGTTGTTATTAGGGAAAAGGTCTAAACCAGCAATATCCACTGCTGTTTGTGCTGCTTTTAAGTCGAGTAATTGTTGCTCACTTAAATCATATGGATGAAACCATTTTTTCTTTTTTAAAAGCTCAACTACCTCTTCGTAGTAGTCAATTGCTGCTTCCATTTGGTTACGTATCGTCGTTCGCACCTCTGGACTAGCTGCTTCCGATAGCGCAATTGAATAATTTCGCACCGTTTCTTTTGCTGTAATCAAGAGATCAAGGGCAATAGCTGAATCAACTTGTTCAGGCATACCTACCGAATTGATCGGGTCTAAATAATCATTCATGCTGTCACCTCGTTTATTCAGATTTTGTATAGTGATACAGACGTTGTAATTCCTTAATATCTTTAACAGACATGTCGACGTTCTTTTGCATGAGGTTACGTAGGTCTTGGTCAAAAACAACCCCTTGCATCATTTTCGACTTCAGTAATGCCACTGTCTTCATGTTTAATAATTCATGGGTGTCCATCGTTTCATGATAAGCCAGGTCCTCTTTCCCCATCGGAAATCCTCCTCACGTTTTAATCAGCTAAAGCTATTTTGTCACTAATCACACAGAGCTATTCAACGTTAAAAACAGCAGACCCATTAAGAATAATTGATCTTGTTCTACGTAACCTAATGCAAAAGCCTAGCAAATGAGGAGAGTGAACAATGGTCGACCAATTAGCACTTCATGAACGATTGGAATTACATGAAATACTAACCTTAAAAAATATTAGCCTGACAAAAGCCGCAACGATGTATGGATTAGTTGGATGTGAGGAATTAAAGAAGATTCTTTCTGATGAAGTGACAACAGGAAAGCAACATGTCAAACAATTAAACGATCTCTTAGAAAACGGGAGTGTGCAAAAATGACGAATATGCTTCAAAAGATTGCAGGGATGGCTGGTATGACCGATCAGGTAATTGCCACTGACTATCTTATTTCAAGTAAATCGGCCGTGAGAAATTTAACCTTTGCGTTAACAGAAGCAGCAACACCTGAAGTTAGAAACGTGTTACGTGCCCAATTAAATGATGCGATTGAAGCACACGAAAAAATTAGCCAGTACATGGTCAAACAAGGTTATTACCACCCAAGTGATTTGGAGGAACAATTGGAAGTTGACCTAAAAGCTTCTAAAGCCGCATTAAAAATAGCTGATTAACTCGTGACAAGTGGTTGGTAAGTCAAACGCTTTAATTTTTGGCTCTGTTATAGCTTAGTGTTGATAATAAGAAGATTTTCGCTTAGTTGTTGTATGGTGAGAGCGAAGATGGCGACTCCAGGTCGGTGAAAACGCCACGTCCTGTGGCATCACCGACACTAGCACGTCCTGTGCGTCGCGGGAACAGCACGAGCTGAAGATCCACTTGGGAAACGCTTTTCTTCCCAAGTTAGCTGAAGCCGTGCCCGCGGTCGATTAAATTCGGCCACGTCCTGTGGCCAACATCGACATTTGACCGTCCAGGTCTTCAGAAAGCGTCCACCGGAAGCGAATCACCATAACAACAACGGACTTTAACAGAGCCTAATTATTAGTAACAGGTCTCGTTCTTTGCCGAACAAATATTTTCGAAACATAAAAGAGGCTGGGATTTTCCAGCCTCTTCATCTTATTAGTTACGATTAAATACGATAAACTTCTTTAATTTGGTCGCTGTTTTTCGATTTACAGTGATAAGACTCCTCATACTCAACGACATCTATTTGACAACCAGGTCCAATTTCTACCTCTTTCCCTTTAACAATTTTAGCAGTCGTGTTTTCAAGATAAATTCGCTGACCTTCAACCACATCGACTTCAAGCAAGCCAGGTTTTCTAAAAAAGCATCTGCTTTTAACAGAAATACTCTCCCCACTAATCTCCTTAGCTCTACTCAGTGCCACTTGAAGATTAAGCATAAGATTTTTTACCTTTACCCTTCCGTCAACACTAAAGCCACCTCGGCCATTGATTGTCTCTACCTGCATATGGTTATAGGTTGTCACGAAACCTTTTAGCTGTAAGCGATCTGCTTTGAGTGATCCATCTACAAAAAGATCACCCGCCACCTTCAGCTGATCACTAATGAAGTTTCCGTTAACATCAGCCTTACCAACTAAACTACATTGGTTAAAAGTAGCTGGACCTTGAACACTAGCTTCGCCAACAAACTTAGCCATACTCGCTTCAATATCACCAGTGATTGTGCCTTTTCCTATAACCTTAACGTGGTCATAACTGCCTCCATCATAAACCCCTTCACCAGTAATCTTGATACTTTTTGAATTAGCTGACATATAACTCCCTCCAACTACTCACTAGTGAATTTACTTTTCTATATAATAAATATTTCGATAAAGTAGCTGGAAAACCTTTTTCTTTTCATGAATTAACTTTTCTCAATTAGCTCTAAATAGAAATCACCGACTGATCCCTTCTCATATAAGTTGGTAAACGACGTTGTGTAGTTTTGAATGGTGGCCTGAAATTGAAGATTCTCTTCTGGTATGGTGATGTCAAAATCGTTTTTGTACAATAGAGTCGTTATATCATGATAATCTTCATGTTTCACTTTAAATTCGAGCTGGACCAAACGCTTGGCCGAACTGTTATGTTCCATCTGTTTTGATGTCATTTTGTCTACTTCAATTGGATAGTCATTCACTAATATCTTTGTCATGATCTGCCCTCCTATGAACTAAAAAGCAGCCGCACGGTATATGGTGTGTGACTGCTTCTTGGTTACTTTTTTGTTTGTGAATCCTTTAGTTTGAATTCCATTTCAGCTACAGGTAATGGACGACTATAATAATAACCTTGTCCAATCACCGGCTTGTCTAATAAAAAGTCCACTTGCTCCTTTGTTTCAATTCCTTCAACAACGACTCTCGAACCAATTTCAAACCCCATTTGCATAATGGCTTCTAGTAAAATAGCAGACTTTTCACTTTTCATCACATCATACAGGAAGGACTGGTCAATTTTCAAACAATCAATTTCAACGGAGCGAATCATACTAAGTGACGAGTAACCAATACCAAAGTCATCGATGGCAACTCTCACCCCGTTGGCTCTTAACTGGCGAATCAGTTCGGCCGCTTCTTCAATATCAAGCATGACTCGTTCAGTAATTTCAATCATTAATTGATTAGCAGGAAGCCCTGTTTCAGATAAAATATCAGATACCGTTTGAATGAATTTTGGTTCCATAAATTGACGAGCCGATACGTTGACAGAGATAGGAATAGGTTCGAAACCTGATTGTCTCCATTGTTGAGCTTGATGACAGGCTTCCTTTAACACCCATTCCCCAATATCTACAATTAGCCCCGTCTCTTCAGCTATCGGGATAAATTCAGCCGGTGATACGAAGCCGAATTCAGGGTTCCAACGTAGTAAAGCCTCAACCCCCTTAAGCTCATTCGTTACTACATCGTACTGAGGTTGATAATGTAAAGAGAACTCTTGTTTATCAAGTGCTTTTCTTAGAGCCTTTAAGATTTGATTATTACGGATAATCCGATCATTTAAAGCATCTGTATAGTACTGATAATTATTACGGCCTCTTTCCTTTGCTAAGTACATCGCGATGTCAGCATTTTTAATTAATGTTGAGGAATTCACATCATATTCTGGATAAACACAAATGCCAATACTTGGAGTAATAAAAACTTCATGCCCTTTTAATTCAATCGGTTGACTAAATTTATCGATGATTCGTTCACAAATTTGGTTAATTGCATGCTCATTAACGCCCTCAACTAAAATTAAGAATTCGTCGCCACCTTGTCTTGAAAGAACATCTTCTTTTCTTAAGCTTTCTTTCATCATCTCAACCAGTGTTTTTAGAATTTCGTCACCAAACTCATGTCCTAAAGTATCATTGACAGTTTTAAAATTATCAAAATCAATAAAAAGTACTGCTAATGATTCCTTATTTTCTTTAGCCCGGTTCATTGCTTCATTCAATTTGATACTGAATAACGAGCGATTTGGCAGCTTCGTTAACGAATCTTTATAAGCCAGTTCTCTTATTTCATTTTCTGCTCGTCTTTTTTCGGTTATATCTTGAATGAAGGAAATGACGTTGACCTCACCGTCCTCTTCATAAACAGGAATAGCATTGACATAGACGCTGGCTTGCTCGCCATCTTTCCGGATCATGCTCACTTCAACGCGTTGGGCTTCACCACTAAGGACGTGATTAAATGCCTCTAGAGCTTGATCAACGTCTTGTGGTGCGATTAATTCTTTAATTCCTAGTTGAGTTAATTCTTCCTTACGGTAACCGGTTATCATTTCAGCTACTTCATTCACATGTGTATACTGTCCTTTATGATTAATTTCGATGATAGCATCTAATGTATTTTGATAAATAGAGTTAAATTTTTGTTGAGTTTTCTCAAGGAGTTGAGTAACCTCCTTTTCCCGGGAAATATCCTTCGAAATGGAATAGATACCTACGACTTCTTCTTCAATTTTCATTGGGAATAAAGTAACCTCAACTGGAACCACATGACCTTCTTTATGAAAAACGCTAATTTCAAAGTGTTGCGAATGACCCTTTTTAACCTCTTCGTTATATTGAATAGTTCTATCAAGGTCATCTGGATGAACAAATTCCTTGTATGAAATATTTATTAATTCCTCTCTGCTTCTCCCCATCGCCATTTCCATAGCAGGATTGACACTTAAAATATTCCCCTCTAAATCTGTTGAACATATCATATTGGGACTATGTTCGAACAAGGATCGATACCTCTCTGTAACAGTATGAATCGTCTTAATCGATTCCTGTAATCGTTGTTCGTTTTTCTCGGTTTTCTCTAACTCAGAATCAACCATTTGAATACTCGGACGTAAATCAACAAACCACCAAATGAATGGTATTGAGATTAATATGCATGTGATCAAGGCTCTTGTAAAAACATTGAAAACCTCGACAAAAACACTGATGAAAAATAAATCTAAAACTAACGCAATATAAGTAAATAGTAATAATGCAAAGATTAATCGTGATGTCTTTATTCCTTTACTTAATTGTTTTTTTAATGGCTTCACTTCTATAAGCTCCTTATTAAATGAAAACTAGGTAAATATATCGTGTCGAAATTTGTCTAACTTCAATTTAAGGTTTACTTCTAGTGAAGTCAAATTATTTGGTAAGGGTCGTTGAAGTCATTAATTAATTTTAGTGACGGTATATTCCTTTGTCGGTTCATTATAAGAATAAAGTCATACCTCCTCCAACAAAAGTCATACACTTACAAGGAGAGGAGGTGGAATACATGGGGGTAAAATTGATCAAGATTTCAGTGATCTATTTTGTAATCGGTGTGTCGTTGGGGTTATATATGTCGATCACCAGTCAATACCATTTTACTGGTGTGCATGTACACGTTAATTTACTTGGATGGACATCTATGACTCTTGCTGGAATTTTATACCTAATGTTCCCTAAAGCAGGTATGAGTGTACTTGGTAAAATTCATTTCTGGATTCATAATATTTCCTTACCGGTGATGATGATTGGTTTATTTTTCTTAATCTTAGGTCATACCGCATTGTTTCCATTCGTAGCATTAGGAGGAGTATTTATAGTTATAGCCGTCATTCTCTTTGCTATCAACATTTTAATTTATGTTCGTCAGCCAGAACAGGAAAACGAAGTTTAGCTTCAGTTTGGATGTGTAAGATCGTCATTTTTGCTCACAATAGGGGTAAATGCGATTGAAATGGAGGATGAATGATGTCAAAGAAGAACCAAAAAGCCAACCAAAAAGACAGCAACAAGATTGCCGAAAATAATTACGATCCATCATATTATAATGAAGACGGCCAATTTGAACAGGGGTTAGCTGAAACACATGAACAAGTGTCTGATGATTATCATGAAGGTACAATCGACCGTAAATTAGGTAAAGAAGACTAATCAATAACTGACAAAACATGAACCTATTAGAGGGTGATTTTTGTTAAAGGAGTTTGGATTACAAACTCCTTTTTTGTATGTTAATTGAGTCAATTTCTACACCTGCCCACTCACCATTACTAAAATCGCATATGATGTAGTGAAAATATCTAGAGGAGGTGCTCTGGATGGGTAACTATGCAGGCTATGGAAATTCTTTTGCGTTAATTGTTGTGTTGTTCATTCTTCTAATCATTGTAGGTGCATCTTTCTACTACTAATATGACGTTCATTAGTCTTTAGACACCTCAATGATGCTTATGACACTAAAATGAAAGAGGCTGGTAAATAACCCAGCCTCTTTTTGATTTATGACACTTCTTGACCGTCTGCCGGTTCTTTTTCTTTCTTCTTCGTCAGTATAAAGAACGCGAGAAATCCAATAAACGATGTGCTAAATAAGATCAGTCCCATTGGTATAGCTGTTGTTTCATTAAGTCCTACAAGTGGCGATACGATGGAACCAATGATTAACGGAAGAGTCCCTAAAACCGCACTCGAACTTCCCGCACGATGACCTTGATTTTCCATTGCGAGTGTAAAGGTGCTTGTTAAGATCATTCCCATAGAAGTCATATAAATGAAGATTGGAATGACTAATGAAATTAATGGTCCTTCAATAATCGTCATCAGGAGCAAAAATGACGTCGCACTTAGGGCAATGATGACTGCGGCTCGAAGTAAATGACGTTCATGAGTAATTGCTCCTAACCTTCCTATTAAAAAGCTTCCAATGATAATACCTAAACCATTCATCCCAAAGAGAATACTAAATACTTGTGGCGATACGTCATAGATTCCTTGATAAACGAAAGGTGTACCAGAAACATAGGCAAAACTTCCACCATGAATAAATCCGACCGTTAAAGCGTAACCAATGAACGAACGATCTATCAACAGACTTCCCATCGTACGTACTGAATGACCGACCGAACTAGGAATTCGTTTTTCTGGTGGTAAGGTTTCTGTTAATCTCATTGCCATAACTAAAACAATCAATAATCCTAACAACCCTAAAAAGTAAAAAATTGTATGCCATGTAGCAAACGGAAGCATCAGAATCGCTCCACCAGCCATAGGAGCAACTAACGGTGCTGTGGAATTAATCACCATCAGTAACGCAAAGAATTTCGTTAATTCTCTACCCGAAAACACATCACGGACGACCGCCCGTGATAATACGATTCCGGCAGAAGCCGTAAATCCTTGTAAAAATCTAGCAATGACCAACATCGTAATATTCGGTGCAATCGCACAAAGTAAAGAGGCTATAGCAAATAAGAAAATACTTATTAATAATGGCTTTCTTCTTCCTTGAGCATCACTGATCGGGCCGACCACAATTTGTCCGACCGCTAATCCAATCAGACATGTCGTCAAACTTAACTGAACCATTGAGGCACTAGTCCCAAGGTCATTTGCTATTCCGGGAAAACTTGGCAAGTACATATCGATATTTAATGGCCCTAAGATGGCAAGCATTCCAAGTAATAATGCTAATCCTAGGCGCTCTTTACCTTTTGGGTTATGTAACATGATGTCAAACTCCTCTCCCACACTCTTTCTTTAGTCTTATCAGTTTATCACAGAAAAGTTAGTATTTTAATATAATTTAAAGGATTGTTTGAAATTGTGGGAAGTTTAGGAGATCAAAGAAAGAGGTTGGAACATAACGAAGTAAAGCAATGCCAAAGACGCTTGAGTTATTAGTTAACATAGGAAGTTTAACATGGGTTATGTAACATGATGTCAAACTCCTCTCCCACACTCTTTCTTTAGTCTTATCAGTTTATCACAGAAAAGTTAGTATTTTAATATAATTTAAAGGATTGTTTGAAATTGTGGGAAGTTTAGGAGATCAAAGAAAGAGGTTGGAACATAACGAAGTAAAGCAATGCCAAAGACGCTTGAGTTATTAGTTAACATAGGAAGTTTAACATAGGAATATACGTAAACATTAGCTCCAACCTCTTAACTTTACCGTTAAGGTCTATTCCATCTTTACAATGGGTTTAATCACTGAACCGTTTTTCGAGTCTTCAAAGGCTTGATTGATGTTATCAAACGGATAGAATTTTACTAATTTGTCAAAAGGAAATCTTCCTTCTTTATAATATTCAACTAATTTGGGGATGAACAGCTGAGGTACTGCATCTCCTTCAATGACGCCAACCATCGTTTTTCCTTCTGCCATAATTTCTTCGTGGACATTGATTTCCATTTCAGGTGTGACTCCAACGACTGCTAGCTTTCCAAGTGGTCTAAGTGCTCTTAATCCTTGACGCACAACCTCGGGAACACCTGTTGTATCAATTCCGTAATGAGCTCCTCCTCCTGTTATTTCTTTGATTCGATCCTCTACGTTTTCATTTTTACTATTAATGACGTTTGTTGCACCTAGTTCTTTAGCGATTTCTAGTCGGCTATCGTGAATATCAACAGCAATGATATGTTTACATTCGGTGATTGCTGCTGCCATAATGGCACTTAAACCAACTGCACCACTACCGTAAATAACAATTGATGAACCGAACTCAGGCTTAAACGTATTTAATACCGTACCACTTCCCGTTTGAATACCACAGCCCAGAGGTCCAAGAAGAGTTAAGTCCACCTCTTCATCTACCTTTACGACATTTCGTTCATTTGCAATCGCATACGTTCCGAACGACGATTGTCCAAAAAAAGTTGATAATCCTTCACCACTTTGATGTAGACGATGTGTATCGTCTTCCATTTTCCCTCCGAAGTTTAACTCGTTGAAATCCGTGCAGACAGTCGGATGTCCTGTTAGGCAGTTTTCACATCGACCACAATAGGCAAAGGATAAAACAACGTGGTCCCCCTCACTTAAATTTTTGACACCTTCACCTACCTTCTCTACGATGCCAGAACCTTCATGCCCTAATACAGCTGGGTATGGGGTGATTGCTAGATCACGCGCGACTGCGTCTGTATGACAGACACCTGAAGCAACAATTTTCACTAAAACCTCATTTGTTTTCGGCTCAGAGAGTTCCACCTGTTCAAGCTTAAAATCTTCTCCTTTATCATGGGTGACTGCCGCTTTAATTTCCATTATTCATCCATCTCCTTTAATTGTAAAATACACAATCATCCTAAAGCTTTACCTATTTAGAAAGAATTATGAAGTCTAGCTGTACCTAAGAGATCCTTCCCCAACCACATTAATTTCAATTAATTGAGAATCACTTTCAAAAAAATTCGTTTATGTGATTCATCTCACTGCTAGGCTTATTAGGAGAAGTTATAGTTAGGTTGTACAAATTATTGGAGGGATGATCATGCAATTTACAGTAGATACAAAAACAGGTGACATTGTCACTCAATTTCCTAAAGCAAGCTCCATTTTCAAACAATATCAGATTGACTTCTGTTGTGGTGGTAATCGCCCAATCGGAGAAGCTCTGGACGAACTAGAGTTAGATCGTGAGAAAGTATTAAAAGAAATCAACGACTTATATCAAGGAGCTAATACTGAAGAAGACACTGATTGGACACAAAAGAGTAATAGTGAACTAGTTAATCATATTGTTAGCGAGCATCATGACCATTTAAGACAGGTGCTGCCAGAAATCAGTGCATATGTCACTAAGGTGTATCATGTCCACGGTGGTAATCACCCGGAACTAACAACTATTTATACAGCTTTTCACCAATTAAAACAAGAGCTTGAATCTCACTTATACCAAGAAGAAAAAGCGCTCTTCCCGGTTATAAAGAATTATCGTGAGGAAGGCTCTTTAGATAAAGAAGAGATTGCACAAACCATTCGTGAACTAGAAGATGACCACGATCATTCAGGAGATCTACTAAAACAAATGCGAGAAGCAACGCAAGGATACCGAATTCCTGACGGTGCATGTAACACATTCCAATTAACATACCTAAAACTTGATGAACTAGAATCAGATATGTTCCAACACATTCACTTAGAAAACAACATTCTCTTCCCAAGATTCCTAGACGAAACAGCATCTTAAATTCAAAGCCACCCGCTCACACGGGTGGCTTTTTTTTGGTGCCTGTCACTTCCCGATTTTTGTCGAATTGTACCAATAAGTGGAAAGCGCTATGCATAAAATTGGAAACGTTGTTTAATAATAAGCGATGTGTATCTTTATGCAGGTAAGTTTTGGTATTTATTTAGGAGGTGAAGGATATGACGGGTCCGGCTTTAAAGAAGGTGGATGATCATGCGGCTATTCATGAGGCTGCTTTAAATGAAGCTAAGGAATTGAATGCGATTCTTTTTAAATTATTAATGAAAGATCAAAAAGAGAAAGCTTTAGAAGTGGCTCATGTTGCTATTGAACATTGGGAAACGCGAACATTAAGACACGCTGAGGCAGAAGAAACAGGATTGTATAAAGATCTTGTTAACGAATCGCCTGAACTAAAAGATTCAGTCACAGCTCTGATTCGTGATCATGATACGATGCGATATCTAGTAAAAGAAATTAAAGAAACGTTAGAGACAGATGGCATGAGCCATGAAGTCCTACAACAATTTCACACGCTCATTCATGTCGATATGTATCACAACTTAGAAGAAGAACGAATTCTTTCAAACCATTAACCTAGCTCATTGGAGGTGTACTTGATGAGTCAAAAAGAAACAAAAGAAAAATCTCAATCACTCATTTCCGTTTCACCAAAGCTCAATCGCGAAATAGTTTCAAGATTAGAAGAGCAATATCATATTCACTCGTACGATATTCAGGCAAATGCGATTAAGAAAGAAAACGGAATTCACATTTTGATTTATTTTGGTGAACACTTTACTCACAAGGAAGATGCCTTTTTCACCTATGAGCAGATCAATCAAATCAGTGATGAGATTAAGGAATTCATCGAAAAGACAGGAGAAGCTTGTAAACAAGTCTTAATTGATGATTACTACAAAATGATGGCACCTAAGTCGTCTTAAAAAGGAGGAGAAAAATTGTTCTTATTCGAGAATGAAGCAGATTGCGTTCAAGACCGGGAAGATCTCTTGCAGGTCCTTCGCATGCGATTCGGTGAAATCGCACCAGGTATTGTCGAAAAAATCTATGACATTAACAAGATCGAAACCTTGGAGCGTCTAATTCTAGCAGCTGCGAATGCACCATCCCTTCGAGTCTTCTTAGAAGAATTAGAGGCTGGCGATGAAAGCTTCAGATTAGTTGGAGAACGGTTTAATCCAATCGAAGCCACACACGAAGGGAGCGATACATATGGCGAAGAGAAGCAATAAAATTCTTGAGTCATTTAAATATATTAAAAAGGGTAAGAAAATCAATGATGGCTGGACAGAGGAAAGTCCAAGACCACGTGATTCAGAAGAAATTTACCGGAGAAGATGGCAGCATGATAAAATTGTCCGCTCCACTCATGGAGTTAACTGTACAGGATCCTGTAGTTGGAAAATTTACGTTAAAGACGGCATTATCACCTCAGAAACCCAACAAACTGATTACCCTTCAACTGGAGACGACTTCCCAGAGTATGAACCACGTGGATGCCCTCGTGGTGCGAGTTTTTCATGGTATACCTATAGTCCAGCAAGAGTGAAATACCCATATGTACGTGGCGATTTGTATGAGCTTTGGAAGGCAGAAAGAGAACAAGGTCACAACCCAGTAGAAGCTTGGGAGAATATTCAAAAGGACCGAGAAAAGCGGAATCGAATTGTTAAAGCACGTGGTAAAGGTGGTTTTGTACGAGCGGAATGGAGAGAGATCTGTGAAATTATTGCTAGTTCTCTCATTCATACGATTAAAAAATACGGTCCAGACCGAATTGTTGGTTTCAGTCCTATTCCAGCGATGTCTATGGTGAGTTATGCAGGTGGCGCTCGCTTTTTATCATTACTCGGTGGTACGTTACTCAGTTTCTATGATTGGTACGCCGACCTCCCTCCTGCTTCACCTCAAGTTTGGGGAGAGCAGACGGATGTTCCTGAAAGTGCTGATTGGTATAACACAAAATACTTTATTATTTGGGGGACCAATCTGCCACAAACACGGACACCTGATGCTCATTTCATGGTGGAAGCAAGATATAACGGTACCAAAGTCGTTGGAGTTAGTCCCGACTACGCCGAGTACGATAAATTTGCTGATGTATGGCTACCAGCAAGAGCGGGTACAGACGGGGCACTCGCAATGGCTATGACTCACGTGATTTTAAAGGAGTTTTACGTCAAACAACAAACTCCTTACTTTACCGATTACGTTAAGCGTTATACCGATTTACCATTCCTAGTCACTTTAAAAGAACATGATGGTGAGTATCGAACTGACCGATTCCTACGTGCAGCAGACGTTGATCGCTCGTATGAACTTAGCGAATGGAAAACGGTTGTTTGGGATCAGGCATCGAAACAAACAGAAATCCCAAATGGTAGCCAAGGTTTCCGTTGGGATGAAAGTAATCAATGGAACCTGGAATTAGAAAAAGAAGAAGGCACGGAAATTGATCCCCAATTAAGCTTCATTGGTGAATCCGATGAAGTTCTAAAGGTGACGTTCCCTTATTTTGCCGAGGAGGATGGTGGCTCTGTTCAAAGAGGTGTCCCGGTAAAATATATAACCGATCAAAATGGAAATCAGTTAAAAGTGACAACGGTTTATGATCTCATGATGGCTCATGTTGGTGTCGATCGTGACTTGCCAGGAGATTATCCTAAAGACTATAATGACGAACGCCCTTACACACCAGCATGGCAAGAAAGTATTACAGGTGTGAATAGGAATCACGTCATAAAAATTGCCAAGGAATTTGCTGATAACGCAGCGCGCACTAAAGGAAAATCAATGATTGCCATGGGTGGTGGAACGAACCACTGGTATCACAGTGATCAAATTTATCGCTCCATCTTAAACTTAATTCTTTTAACTGGTTCACAAGGTGTCAATGGTGGAGGTTGGGCTCATTATGTTGGTCAGGAGAAAGTTCGTCCAGTTGAAGGTTGGAGTGTAGTTTCGTTCGCACAAGATTGGGGCAATGTCCCACGTCAACAGAACGGAACGTCCTTTTTCTACTTTGCCACTGAACAGTTTCGCTACGAATCAGATGCAAATAAAGAAAATACAACATGGAGTGGCAAATACAACAACATGCATCCAGCTGATGTGAATGCTCTATCAGCCCGTCTAGGATGGCTCCCTTCTTTCCCACAATTCTCGCAAAACTCGATTGATATCGTGAAGGAAAGTCGTGATCAGGGGGCGCAAAATGATCAAGAAGTAATTGATGACGTCGTTAAGAAAATAAAATCAGGTGAAATTGAATGGTCGATTGAAAACCCTAATGATCCAAGAAACTTCCCAAGGGTCTTTTTCAATTGGCGTTCTAATCTTTTAGGGGATAGTGGTAAGGGCCATGAATATTTCGCCAAGCATTTAATTGGTGGAGAAAACCAGGTGATGACTGATGTCAAAAACTCCTGGCAGCCAGAATCTGTTAACGTAACTGACGATGCTCCTGAAGGTAAAACCGATCTATTTGTCAGTATTGACTTTAGAATGACGAGCTCTGGCTTATTCTCGGATATTGTCCTTCCTGCGGCGACTTGGTATGAGAAATATGATATTAGTAGCACGGACATGCACCCGTTTATACACCCGTTCAATGCAGCTATTTCACCACCATGGAAATCAAAGAGTGACTGGGATACATTCCGTGAGATTGCTAAAGTGTTCTCTGAATTAGCCGAGCAATATTTACCGAAGACTGAAGAGTTGTTAATGCGCCCATTAGGACACGATTCCCCTGGTGAGATAGCTCAGAGCTACGGGAAAATCAAAGACTGGCGAGAAGGTGAAGTCGAGCCAATTCCAGGTAAGACGATGCCGAATTTACAAATTGTTGAGCGGGACTATCCAAATGTCTTTAAGAAAATGACCTCAATTGGGCCCGAACTTAAAAAAGGCTATGGAGGTAAGGGTGTCAAAATTCCAGGCGAACCCGTTTATAAAGAATTGACCGATCGCTTAGGTGAATCAAAACAGGACGGTATCGGAAAAGGGTGTCCTGATATTTATTCCGACCGTAAAGCCATCGATGCAATTCTGCTTATGTCTGGTGCAACGAACGGTAAGCGAGCCGTAGCCGGTTGGAAATCCCTTGAGGCTAAAACAGGCCAAGAATTAACCGAACTTGCCGAAGCTAAAGAGGAAGAAGATTACACTCTAGGAGCATTAACGGTCCAACCAAGAACTTCTATTACGACACCCGTTTGGAGTGGTATGGAAAAAGACGGCAGACGCTACTCTCCGTTTACGGTCAATAAAGAATACAACATTCCGTGGCGTACGCTAACAGGAAGACAAAGTTTCTACCTTGATCACGAGATGATGTTAGATTTCGGAGAAGGTTTGCCATTATACCTTCCGCCACTTAAACATGATCCGTTCTTGAAAACGGATCAAGGTGTTGAAGAGAAAGGTAAATCGATTACGGTCAGATACCTAACTCCCCATCAAAAATGGGGAATCCACACAATGTTCACCGAATCAACCCAAATGGTTCAGCTATTTAGAGGTTGGCAAGTTGTCTGGATGAATGAAGAAGACGGAGCTGAAATTGGCATTAAGGATAACGACTTTATTGAAGTCTATAACCGAAACGGTGTTATTTCAGCAAGAGCTGTATTAACCTACCGAATCCCAAGAGGCATGGCTTATATGTACCATGCTCAGGACCGAACGATGGGAGTCCCTGGAACGTCGATCAACAAACAGCGTGGTGGTACACATAATAGTGTCACTCGAATCACCTTGAAACCAACCCATATGATTGGTGGATACTCTCAACTAAGTTATGGATTTAACTATTACGGTCCAACTGGTCACCAACGGGATACGATGGCGGTAATCAGAGCTCTTAAGGAGGTCGATTGGCTTGAGAATTAAAGCACAAGTTGCGATGGTGATGCACCTTGATAAATGTATTGGTTGCCACACGTGTTCAGTAACTTGTAAAAATACTTGGACAAACAGACCGGGTACAGAATATATGTGGTTTAATAACGTCGAAACACGCCCAGGTCCAGGGTACCCGAAACGCTGGGAAGACTTAGATCGCTATAAAGGTGGCTGGATTTTAAAAGATGGTACATTGCAATTAAGAGCGGGTGGCCCAATCTCCAAATTAGCAAACATCTTTTACAATCCAAACATGGCTGAGATGGAAGATTTCTATGAGCCATGGACTTACGATTATGACAATTTAATTCATAGTCCAAAAAGTGAAAACCTACCCGTTGCTCGTCCGCAATCACAAATTACTGGTGAGTATATTGATAAGCCTGAGTGGGGATCGAATTGGGACGATGATTTAGCTGGTGGTAGTGAAGTCGTCCCCCTTGATCCTAACGTTGAGAAGATGCAAGAGCACATCAAGATGGAATATGAAAAGACCTTCATGATGTATTTGCCTCGTATTTGCGAGCATTGTTTAAACCCATCTTGTGTGGCTTCCTGTCCTTCTGGAGCATTATACAAACGGGATGAAGACGGAATTGTTTTAGTCGACCATGATGCTTGTCGTGGCTGGAGATTCTGTCAAAACGGCTGTCCTTACCATAAGGTTTATTACAACTGGAATACGCATAAAGCGGAAAAATGTAACTTCTGTTATCCAAGGACTGAAGCAGGTCTACCAACAATTTGTTCAGAAACATGTGTCGGCCGCATTCGTTATATCGGTGTCGTTTTATATGATGCAGATAAAGTAAAAGAGGCCGCTTCTGTTGAAGACCCACAAGATTTATATGAAGCTCAACTATCTTGTTTCTTAGATCCATTTGACCCTGAAGTTGAGAAACAAGCTAAAGAAGCAGGAATTACTGAACCTTGGTTAGATGCAGCTAAAGAATCACCCGTTTATAAAATGGCGATGAAGTGGAAAATTGCTTTACCACTTCACCCTGAGTACCGTACATTACCAATGGTTTGGTATGTACCACCACTTAGCCCGATTATGAATCATATTACCAACGAGGATGAGCTAGATACAGACGGTTATATTCCAGCTGTTGATCAGATGAGAATCCCAGTTAAATATTTAGCCTCCATCCTTTCAGCTGACGATGAAGAGGTTATTCGGAAGGTTCTGCTTAAATTAACAGCAATGCGAGTATTCATGCGTGGTAAAACAGTCGGTGGTGTCGATGAATTTAAGCAAAGTGAATTAGTTAAAGAGGCCAATACCAGTCCTGAGGAGATTGAAGATATGGCACGATTACTAGGTGTAGCTAAATATGATGAACGCTACGTCATTCCAACGGGTCGAAGAGAAATGGATGATGATTTATATTACCAACAAGGTGCATGTAGCTTAGAAGATCTTGCACCAAAAGAAGGCATGAACCCTACATTTGCCTATATGAAAGCGAGAGAAAAAGATCATGAAACAGGATAAAAATGTGTTATTAATCAGTGGTTCGCGCTTACTCAGTTATCCGAGTAACCAATTTTTTTGGGACTTAAAAGAACTTAGAACGGTCATTGAAGACTTAGTGGATTCTGATCAAATTAAAGAACAATTAGATCAGGTTTTCGATTCGTTGATGTCCCTCTCTAGAAAAGATCTACAAGAATTATATGTGAGAAGCTTTGATCTACGAGAAAAAACCGGATTATATTTAACCGCCCATGAACTTGGCGATAGTACCAGACGTGGTGCTGCGTTGATTAAATTACAAAAAATGATTAATCAAGCTGGTTTTGAACGTGAAGATCAGGAGTTAGTCGACTATATTCCAATGCTTTTGGAATTTCTCTCGGCTGCTCCTTCAACAAACGAAATCGAACGTTTAGAGAGTCGATTAGCTGTCGCACTTGGCAGGATCTTAGACAATCTAGATGAGGACAACCCGTATCAAGAAATTCTGATGCTTCTATTGGAGCATGTATTCCCTACCCCATCTAAAGAAGATATTGAGCAATTGGAAAACAACCGAGAAGAAGCAGACTTAGAAGAACTGCCATACCCAATCATGTATCAATAATGTGTGGCATCCAATTTTAATCCAAGAGGAGGGATGTATATGACCGATATTTTTTGGTGGGTCATATTCCCATATATATCGATCACGATTTTAATTGTAGGTTTGATCTACCGGTATGCTTTTAACCAACTAAGTTGGACAGCCCCCTCAACAGAGTTTTTAGGAAAAAAATCACTACGGGCCGGGACTCTGTTATTTCACTGGGGAATCATCTTTGCATTTATTGGGCACCTCATGGGTATTTTAGTTCCTATTGAGGTTTATGTTGCACTTGGTGTGTCTGATTCAGCCTATAAATTCGGTGCGATCTATGGAGGGGGATTCGTCGGATTGATGGTTATGGCTGGGCTGATCATCCTATTAATACGTAAGGCAACGGTTGACCCTGTTCGAGTTAAAACAAGTTTTGCTGACTATTTCACCGTTCTAGCTCTACTATTTGTAGCTGGGACCGGCGTTTATATGACCATCATTTATAATCTAACGGTTGTTCATTATGAATATCGCTTAACCATTGGCCCGTGGTTTCGCAGTTTATTCACCTTGCAACCTAACTATGAATTGATGAGTGCTGTTCCGTTTATCTTTAAATTACATGTTATTTCTGCATTTGCGTTATTTGCATCTATCCCGTTCACCCATTTAGTTCACATGTTTAGCATTCCCGTTAAATACCCAGCAAGGCCACCACAACAATACCGTTCTAGATCAAACTACCGTGAAGAACAGCTGTAGTTTAGGTATAAAGGAGAACCGATCGAGATAAGGATGATCTCGATCGGTTCTTTGGTTGGATAGAGTGTACGATAGTGGGATTAATTTATGTGGTATGGGGGTGGGGCGAGGGTCGTGGATGAGGGTGGCTCCTTATTGACGGTTCACCTGCTTGTGGGAGGATTTCCGTTAATTAGATCGCTCCTTATTGACGGTTCACCTGCTTGCGAGAAGATTTCCGTTAATTAGACCGCTCCTTATTGACGGTTCACCTCGTTACGAGAGGATTTCCGTTAATTGGATCGCTCCTTATTGACGGTTCACCTCGGTGCGAAGGGATTTCCGTTAATTAGATCACTCCTTATTGACGGTTCGCCTCGGTGCGAAGGGATTTCCGTTAATTAGACCGCTTCTTATTGACGGTTCGCCTCGGTGCGAGAGGATTTCCGTTAATTAGATCGCTCCTTATTGACGGTTCACCTCGTTACGAGAGGATTTCCGTTAATTGGATCGCTCCTTATTGACGGTTCACCTCGGTGCGAGAGGATTTCCGTTAATTAGACCGCTCCTTATAGACGGTTCACCTCGGTGCGAAGGGATTTCCGTTAATTAGATCACTCCTTATTGACGGTTCGCCTCGGTGCGAGAGGGTTTTCGTTAATTAGACCGCTCTTCTTTGACCTCACGCTTCCTCTCAAGTGTCGTATCGGCATTGACACCACTTCTCTTTGACCTTACACTGACTCTCATGCATCGTATCGGCATTGAGACTTAGATCGTCCTCTCATTCAAATACACATACCATATCCTCAATCCATTTAAATAGCAAAAAGAGTTGTCTCTACAATTAAAGACAACTCTTACGGACTTCGAAACACTTCCAATCCATACTTTTGCAACGAAAATGCGCACCCATCAATATTCCTAACACCTACCATAAATAACTTTATGACTTATCCTCACCAAGATCATTAAAGACACCTACATAATATTGAGTCCTACCTACATTATTTTTAATCGGACTAATCGTAAGAAGCTCTGAATAAATGTCACCGTTCTTGCGTTTATTCCAAATCTCACCTTCCCAGAACCCTTCTTCTTCAATCGAGTTCCACATATCCTCATAAAACTCAGGACCATGTTTACCGGAATGGAGAAGTCGTGGGGTTTGACCAACTGCCTCATCCTTCGTATAACCGGTAATGCGAGTAAACGCAGGGTTAACATTTTGAATGACACCGTCCTTATTGGTGATCATGATCCCTTCTGCTGCACTTTCTATGACTCGTCGTTCAACATTAACTTGATCTTGATAATACATGAAAACAACAATTACAAAGCTGACTAGTGCAAACTCTGACAATAGCATAAAAGCAATCGCATGATGGCCGGTAATATTGTTGACGGCGGTTAACAGCAGTGGTGGGAAAAATCCACCAAGTCCCCCCATAGCCGAGACAATCCCGTTAACAATCCCAGCCTGTTTTGAAAAATATAATGGTACCAGCTTAAAGACCGTACCATTTCCAATACCAGCGGTCACCGCTACGGCCAATGAACCGACCGTGTACCAAATGATATCTGGTGAGAAGGATAGTAAAACTCCGGAAAAAGTAACCCCTAAAAAGACAAACATTAGTATTTTATAAGCATTAAATTTATCTGCTAAAAGCCCACCAACAGGTCGCATCAATGTCGCAATAACAATAAAAATAGCTGTCCGAATCCCCGCATCGACCGGTTCTAATTCAAAATTATCAACAAGAAAACTCGGTAAAAACATCGTAAAGGCCACAAATGCTCCAAACGTTATAAAGTAAAATAGACTTAAAAACCATAACGTTGCATTACTGTAGACACCTTTAATTTGCTCCACCATTGATTTTTTCGCACGTTCTTCTTTTCTGTCACCAAAAAAGAAGACAATTGCTGCAAATAATAATAGAAGGATTATAAAAGCGCGAACTGAATTTTGCCAGCCAATATAATCGGCAATGATTGGTGCACCAAAGGTTGTAATCGCAGTACCAATATTACCGACCCCGTAGACACCGTTAATAAATCCGTGTTTCTCTTTCGGATAATATTTAGGTAAGGAAGTTACACCAATTGAGAATGTGGCACCACCAATACCTAAAATCAATCCACCAATAACTAAATCGGCAAATGTTGTCGCGATACTGATATAAAAAACCGGAAATAACAAAATAATGAAGCTAATTAAAAACATTGTTCTCGCGCCAAAACGGTCGGTATAAAACCCTAAAGGGATACGCATTAATGAACCTAATATGACAGGAATCGCTGTCACTAATGAGGCTTGTCCTGATGTTAGCTCAATGTCCTCTCGAATATAGGGCATTAACGAAGAAATTAATACCCAAACCATAAATCCAATCACTAAACTGGAGGTCTGAACGGTTAGTTGTAATCCTGGTTTTTTCATCTCCTACCACTCCTCCTATTCCCTAAATATTGTTTGTTATTTGATCGGTTTTAAACGAGTAAATTGGACGAATAAACACTCGTTTGTAGTGATTAGTGATAACTTGTATCTTTGCTCATATGATTTAGGAAGGACACTCCCACTTTTAAGGAGGAATTTTGTGGCAACATTAAAGGATCGGTTTGGAAGACCTTTACAGGATCTAAGAATTTCCGTCATCGACCGATGTAATTTTAGATGTACTTATTGTATGCCTCGTGAAGTTTTCGGCAAGGATCACGTCTTTATGCCAAAAGACGAATTACTTAGCTTTGAAGAAATTGAGCGGTTAGCTACGATATTTTCAGAATTAGGAGTTAAGAAGATTCGTTTAACAGGTGGAGAGCCACTGTTAAGAAGAGATTTACCAATATTAATAAATAAACTCAGTCGCATTTCCGGTATAGAAGATCTTGCATTAACAACCAATGCTTCTCTTCTTACAAAAATGGCTGATGACTTAAAAGAAGCAGGACTTAATCGCGTGAATGTTAGTTTGGATGCATTAGATCCAGCTTTATTCCAATCCATTACTGATAGTAGCGCTACTTCTAGGCAAATTTTAAATGGAATTGACGAAGCTAAAAAAGTTGGCTTAGGGATTAAGGTCAATATGGTGCTCAAAAAAGGAATGAATGAGGAAGAAATCATTCCTATGGCTAAATACTTTAAAGACAAAGGGATTACACTTAGGTTTATTGAATTTATGGACGTTGGAAAGTCTAACGGATGGGACTACTCACAAGTCATTAGTAAACATGAAATTTTAGAAATGTTAGGTAATCACTTTAAATTAGAAGCTGTTGAACCAGAATACATAGGGGAAGTCGCCAAGAAATACCGATATGTCGGCACGAACACTAAAATCGGAATTATCAGTTCTGTCTCAGAGCCGTTCTGCTCATCCTGTACAAGAGCGAGGATTGCTGCCGATGGAATGATGTATAATTGTCTCTTCGCTGAGAAAGGAATCGATTTTAAAGCCAAACTTCGTAGTGGTCAAACAAAAGCAGAGATTAAATCAGCCATCACGAATATTTGGCAACAACGCAATGATCGATACTCAACCGAACGCACCCAACAAACAGCCAAACAGAAAAACAAAATTGAAATGTCTTATATCGGAGGATAGCTAAGTGCCAGGCACCTGTCGAAGGATACCGAATTCCTGACGGTGCATGTAACACATTCCAACTAACATACCTAAAACTTGATGAACTAGAATCAGATATGTTCCAACACATTCACTTAGAAAACAACATTCTCTTCCCAAGATTCCTAGACGAAACAGCATCTTAGATTAATAAGTAGAATAGCAAGTAATAAATGAAAAATGAGGTGCATTTGCACCTCATTATTTTTGTGATTAACATATTCTTTATCAATAGAGTTAGCGTCATTTCCCACTTGTTTTGCATATTCATATATCTGTATGAGCTTATTAAGCTAACACCCCATTCACTTCAATTTTTTAACTTATTGAATTTCCCATTGTAGTTTTTGAGTAGGATTTTCATGGTTTTTATACCACTCCATTAAGGCTTCAAATGAAGTATCGTCAATTTCAGCTATCGTGGTTATTAAACGTCCATCCTTCCATTCAATGCTAGATATCGGATATTCGAAACTCTCCAGCATTGCTAAGTTTTCTGGTGGTGAGATTTTCTGAAAATCCTCTAAATTAAAAATAACTACTTCATTTCTAAGGACTTCATCACCCTCATTTCGTCCAAAGAGAAAAGCTAGATAATCATTGTTCTGTTTTGAAACCTGCATAAAACTAGCTTCCGAAACCTTAAATGTATTAAAGTCACCCTGATTATGTTCTAACAAGAGTTGGTCACAAAGATTCGTTCCACAATTGTAACTAATAAGAAAATAATCCCTCTGCTTGTTTGAAAGTAAATAGTTACTTCGCATTCTATTCACTTCACTTTTCGGTTCATCAAACTGTTCTAAATATGATTGAAGAATTGGGATGTCCTTCTCTATATTGATATGTATAGTTTTTTGGTTAGGCAGTTCAATATCAAGAATTATTTTGTCGTCTTCCGTTTGATCTTCATTATTTCCTGATGAATTATCCTCATTTTCAGACGATTGGGTATGGTTCTCTTCTGTTTCGTTTTCATTGCTTGGACTACACCCGAACAAAATCATATTAGTGATTATTAGCATACTAATTAAGAATAGATTCTTCATAGTTGTCTCAGCCTCCCAAACCTCATTATAAAATCACTCTAACGGGAGCTTAATAAACACACCCACCTGCAAAAATAGCTAAAAACAACCCAAACACAAATATAATTAGCGATGCTTTCCCGTAATTTTGGAGGGTCTCATTCTGGGTCGCAAACGCTAAAGCTAAAAAGACGAAGAAGTTAATAAAAGGAATGGCTGTCAGAATTAAAATGATCACCCAAGTTCCGATCGATACGACATCATCATTAGATGGCCCCCAGTTCGGACCAGAACCACCATTATTTTCATTTAAAAATCGGTCGTGTTTATATTTACTTTCATAAGCATCATGGTACGGGTCCAAATTCGCCACCTCCGAATAATATGTAAACCTTCATCCTAGTAAAAAGTTACTTGCATTCAATTTACAGAAATTACTGACAAATTAAATATTAACATATATTTGCCATTTCAACAAAAAAGAGGTGTCATCAACACCTCTTTACATACACAAGAATTAATAATGATTTTCTGCTGCCATCGCGATTTCTTTTGTTTCATGAACTGTTCCGTATGGATGTTCAGGTGGCGCATAGATTGAGTAAAGCTTAAGTGGGACGTTACTTAAATTGGTTAAATTATGCCATTTTCCAGCTGGGACAAAGATCGCATAGCCCGGGCGAACTTCCGCTTGAAAATCTAGGTTATGCTCTGAATCTCCCATTTGCACTAATCCGTGACCCTGTTCAACACGTAAGAATTGATCAAGGTCTGGATGAAGTTCTAAGCCAATATCTTCTCCAACGTCGATACTCATCAACGTAAGCTGTAAGTATTCACCGGTCCATAAAGCCGTGCGGAAAGTATTGTTTTGCTTGGTTATTCCGGCGATATCGACAACATATGGATTGGTTCCGTAATCTTGAATGCTCTGAGTACTGTAGCCATATTTCTGAGGTGGTTGCTGGTGACCCCAATGTTGATTCATCCATTGATAATACATATGGTCATACCATTGTTCAGGACAACACGGACGATAATACATCATTTATCTCCTCCTAAAAATCATTTATCCACTGTATACTATGTTATTGACCACATTTTGGTAATAAATTTTATGTTTGCGAAAATAAGTGATGGCCTCTGTTCCCAGTATGTGATCTATTACCGACTTTCCGGGCAATGACGTGCACTCTCTTTTCCCGGTAACTGCCCTCTGACTGACTTTCCGGGCAATGACGTGCGCTCTCTATTCCAGGTAACTGCCCTATGACGGACTTTCCGGGCAGTGATACGTGTTCTCTTTTCCCGGTAACTGCCCTATGACGGACTTTCCGGGCAATGACACACCCTCTCTTTTCCCGGTAACTTCCCTATGACCGACCTTCCGGGCAATGACATGCGATCTCTTTTCCCGGTAGCTGCCCTATTACCGACTTTCCGGGCAATGACGTGCACTCTCTTTTCCCGGTAACTGCTCTATGACCGACTTTCCGGGCAATGACGTGCGCTCTCTTTTCCCGGTACTCGCTCTATGACTGACTTTCCGGGCAATGACGTGCACTCTCTTTTCCCGGTAACTGCCCTCTGACTGACTTTCCGGGCAATGACACACGATCTCTATTCCAGGTAACTGCTCTATGACTGACTTTCCGGGCAGTGATACGTGTTCTCTTTTCCCGGTAGCTGCCCTATGACTGACTTTCCGGGCAGTGATACGTGTTCTCTTTTCCCGGTAACTGCCCTATGACCGACTTTCCGGGCAATGACACACCCTCTCTTTTCCCGGTACTCGCTCTTAAACCGACCTTCCGGGCAATGACACACCCTCTCTTTTCCCGGTAGCTGCCCCCTGACTCGTGCACCGGTAATGAAACATTCGCTCTCTTCCCGGTGCACAGCTGTTAATCACTTCACCCGTCATAGAAAAACCAGTAGCCCGAAAACTAACCCACCGTACTATAATCATCCAAAAATAAACGACCTTAGCTCTTCATAATACTGAGCTAAGGCCGTATGATCACCACTTATAGACGTTCACAGAGTAAGGTTCATCCAACTCAAAAGCAGTACTGCCCATAATATCCATTCCCATTTGTTCATCGCTTAAAACGGCTTCCCTTCATACAATTCCCAATCCTCGAGTAACGCCCACGTAATACCAGGCTCACCATTGTCAGATTTCATAACCCCGACATAAACATGATCATTGAATCTGCCCGTCGTTTCATAGTGCTGAGCGATTTCTTTATTGGTTTGGGTGACGTCTTCATTTGGAATATCTCGATAGGGAATCCACTTCAACTCCCCTTCTTCACTTGCAACTAAATCAGATTCCTTACTCATTTCACCGAAGAAAATATACTGAATCCGAATTTCCTCAACACCCTTCATCCTGTAAAGAATATAGCGTAGTTGTAAATTATGATAATCATCGTTATCTAAGCCAGATTCTTCTTCAATTTCTCGAATACATGCTGATTCTGGAGCATTCATCTCGCCTTCTTTCATATGCCCTCCCACCGGAACGAGCATACCACTAAGGAATGATGCATCTTCTTTCTTCTGTAAAAATAAAACCTCTTCATCTTCGTTAAATAAATAAGCAGCTGCGAATTGCTTTAGCTTCATCATTGCGTCATCCTTTGTTTGTAATTGGTATAGTACGCTAAAATTAGTTTGGTTGAATCACTTAGTTTTATAGGATTTTAAAAAAATTTAGCATAACTTCACCAAAAAAACAATCGAAATCCACAAAAGTCGTTCGGTCACCTTTTCCTAGAACCCTCCAAAATTGGTCGGTTTCTGACGTGATTTTTCTTTTGCTATTTCAACTTCAAGTTCTTTTTCCTGCTCACTTTTTTCTCTGTTCTGCAGGTGTGAACGTGGGTGTTTTTTCTTTTTGCGCCGATCGAAAAAAATCATTAATGCTAAAACTAAAACAACCAACAGACCCCATAACATATTCTCAATCATTGAATAACCTCCACAGTGCATAGTCTCGATTACATAAAGCTCTTCAGGTGTTAATCTAGATTCTTCTCGATTCTTCTGACAACTTCTCGGTAGAAATCCATATGATGTGGAACAAAATCATCAATTCCAACTCGCTCACAAATTGAATATTTACGTCCGTCTTTTGTTATTTGAAACCCGTCAACCTTGACTCGTTCTTTTTTTCCAAACCATAGCTCACTGAAATCCCCAAAGCTCATTTTGACCATTCCAGCGACTTCATCAGGTTGAATCGTTAAATCTTCTAAGCTTAATTCACTTTTATATAAAAATACATGAGAAAATTCTCGGTCGATAAACTCTCCGTCTTCTATTGTAAAATTGATCACCCCGAGTGGCTCTAGCACTTCAAACGACACATCGATTCCGATTTCTTCTTTAACCTCACGCACCCCATCTTCAACCGCTTCATTTGCTAACAGATGACCAGCAGCTGATATGTCTAAAAGGTTTGGATAATCTTTCTTCTTTTGACTACGAAGTTGCAAGTAAACATCATATTGACCTGCCCGTTTACCAATTAACCAACAATGGAAAGCCTCATGCCATAGCCCTTGTTTATGTACTTCTTTACGTGAAGCCACACCGATTTGATTATGTTCTCGATCAAAAATTTTCAATTGTTCTTCGCCCATGCTTACTCCCCTACTCATTATTTCTTTTGCCTTGCTCTTCTAATGCCTAGCCCCATCACGATTCCAGCTAAGCCGAAGAACGTGATAAAAACCATATAATTCAAGTTATTTCCTTCATCAACATAAAGGCTAATGGCAATAATGGCAAGCACAAATCCTATGATCAATACTCCCCAGCGACTAATAAACTGTCCCATTCCAATACCTCCAAGATTTACTAGAGTGATTAAATTTGCCATTTATATGGAACTAACACTCACATAATACCACAAAATGACAAATGAAGGGGAAAAACAACGAGCGAATCTAATTGAGATTTAATCCAAAAACCACTCATCGTCTTTTGGCTTCTTCGGCCTTTTTAGACTTTCTAATTCATTTAAAATATCTTGGTTTTGTTGTTTAAGCATTTCGACTTGTTTTAAAGCGCTTTCATTTTGCTGTTTAAGCTGTTCGACCTGATCGTCATATTTTTCCGAAGTCATGACCAACTTCTCTTTGGTTAACGCATAAATAAAAAGAGCGGTGACGATCACGACAATGATAGTTGGTAAGTGAAAGATGATTAGATCAAAAAATCCAGGTATATGCATAGATGCACCTCCTTGTATTGATGAATATTCACCAATCTAAAGACTCCAAATAAGCTGCGATATCATGATGAATCTTCTCACGTTCATCCCCTAAAGTCATGATATGCCCAGAGTTCTTATACCATTTCAATTGTTTTTCTTCGGTATGGATCCGTTCAAAAATCAGCTTGGCACTCTCATGGTATAGCTGTTCATCCAAGCATCCTTGCAGTATGAATGTTGGGGTGGTGATCGACGTCAGTTTTTCGCTTGTTGTTAAAATGAATTGTTGTAAACCTTTTAATGAGGTAGTTGGTAGTGACTGCTCTAATTGACTCAATTCTACATGGATCTCGGCAGGATTTTTACCCTCAAGTTTTTTGTATCCCGTCGCGTAATCGAGTACGCGCTTTTTTAGATCCTCGACGCTCTTCTCTTTAGCAGGTGCCGACATCGTCGCGATCCCTGTTACCGGTCGTTTCATACCCAGTTTAAGTGAAAAAACACCACCTAGTGACACCCCAACGACAGCAATCCTTTCGTATCCTTTAGACTTCAAGAAATCATATCCTGAAATCACATCCTGCCACCAATCTTCAGGACTCGTATGGATCAATTGTTCTGGCTTTCCCCCATGACCTTTGTATAAAGGGGCATGACATGTATAACCACGGTTATGCAAGTACTTCGCAAGTCTTCTAACGTCGACTGTACTGCCAGTAAAACCATGAAGTAATAAGACGGCTCTGTTTCCAGCTATATTTGTGATGGGTTTTGGTGTAACGATTTTCATGATTTCAAACTCCTTTATGGACTTAGATGTAAAGTTAATTATTTTTGAAATTACCTGGCCTCTATTTTATACTCTAGCTGAATACTCGTTAAAGGAGCGCGACAATTTTGATTGAAGTCTATACAGATGGTGCAGCTAAAGGAAACCCTGGCCTAAGTGGGGCTGGTATTTACATTAAAGCTCACGGAAAACAATATGAATACGCCATTCCACTTGGAACGCTTACGAGCCATGAAGCCGAATTTATGGCTGTGATTAAGGCACTAGAGATTTGCCAAGAACATTTTCCTGATGAGATTTTATCTTTTCGATCAGACTCTCAGATTGTCGTCGATGTACTGGAAAAGGAATATACAAAAAATAAATCATTTCTACCTTATTTAGAAAAAATAACCGATATGGCTAACCCTTTTCCCTTCTTTTTCATTAAATGGATTCCCAAAAAGCAAAATAAACATGCCGACCAATTGGCCAGTGAAGCTATTCAACTGAATGAGTAGCATGGTACGATACGCTTATTCACTTGCCCATACTACCTTTCCTTAGCCTCTTTCATCACCACACCGTTTCAAAAACTTCCTCACGCTGTTCCCACTTTCCGTTCAGTTAAAGAAATAATGAGTTATGAAGTTAGATATTAAGATATTTTTCTGAATCTTAACATTTATTTTACCATACTTAATAAGCAGGAAATTTTTTATGGTAAATCTTTGTAACGAAATTGTAATCTTTACGTCTAACTAAAACAACAGATAAATTTATGGAAAGTGGTGAAGATGTGTTGAAAAAAATAATTTGGTCGATCAGTGTGATGACTATAATTGGTTTCGGCGTTTTAATTTTTAATCTAACGACAAACAATATATCAGCCGAAATCCCTTCAGCATCAAGTTATGTATCGACGTCTAAAGATTGGTCTATTCACTTTGACGATTCAATGGACCCAAGTACATTTACAGATGAAACAGTAACTGTATTAGATGAAGAAGGACACCCTGTTTCAGTCGATTTTGATTGGAATAAGGACCATACGATTTTAACTTTGTATTCCCCGGAAGATGGATATCAGTTAGATGAAACCTATCAGATCGATATTTCCGATGAGGTTCAAACGGCGAATGGAAAGCAGTTATCTCAATCCTTTGTTCACTCATTTGAAACAGTTGCAGAATTACCAAACATTGAAAGTGAGGAACAACTATGGGCACTATTAGATGAACGAGCTGAGGCTCGAGAACAGTCAAAACCTCAACAAATGCAAGATGAAAGTGCTGATGGTGCACGGGAAAGTCTCGGTTTAGGAGCTGGAGATGATTCATCGGCTAGCAATGAGGCATCAACTTCTGAAACGAATGTTCAAGTCGACGGCATCGATGAAGGTGACATCGTTAAATCAGATGGTGACTATATTTATTTTGCGAGACAAGATGATATTGTTATCGCTTCTTCGGATGATGAGGATAGTCGTGTCGTTAGTCAAATCAGTGAAGATAATTACCATATCCAAGAGTTATACTTGCACGATGATTTACTAATTACCATTGGATCAACACACGAGCCGATTCGAGAGATGGATGAAAATTCAAATCAGGGAACTGAAGCAGAGACCATGATTTATCCTCCTATGATGACCCAGACAACTGTTTACGTATATGACATGGCTGATCGTGAAGATCCTGAGCAAATTAGAGAGTTTTCCATGGAAGGGTCCTTGTCAGCTGCTCGTTTAATGGACGGTTACCTATATTTGGTTGGGAACAATCGCCCACCTGTTCATATTTTGAGAAATGAAGATGATGAGCCCCAGGATGATATAGATGTTCGACCATTTATTAAAGATACAGCTGTTAGCGATGAAGGTGAGCCGATTGATTTTGAAGACTTATACTTCTTCCCCGAAAGTGATGATGAAAGCTTCATGCTATTGGGCTCGCTCGATTTAAATAATATGAATGAAGAGGCTAATGTTGAAACTTATTTAGGTGCATCAAACCAGATGTACATGTCAGAGGATCATATTTATACAGCCGTGAACAAATATAATACAGAATCAGCGAATAATGATGATACCTCGGATCGAATAATGATTGCGCGACCAGCAAATACAGAAATTAACCAATTTAAAATCGATGATGGAGAAATCACGTTCAACACGTCAACTGTCGTCAATGGAACTTTATTGAACCAATTTTCAATGGATGAAAGAGACGGCACATTTAGAGTGGCGACAACTAAAGGCGATATGTGGGATGATGAGGAACCATCAACTAACAATTTATACACCTATGATTTGGACTTGAACCCGTTAGGTGCAGTTGAAGGCTTAGCTGAAGGGGAACAAATTTTCAGTGTCCGGTTTATGGACCAAGTCGCTTACATGGTCACGTTTGAACAAGTCGATCCATTATTCGTGATCGATTTGGAAGACCCAAGTGACCCTGAAGTTTTAGGCGAATTAAAAATTCCAGGCTTTAGTAATTACCTGCACCCTCTTGATGATGACCATGTTGTAGGATTTGGACAGCATACCGAACTCAAGGAAGTCGAATGGTCTGATGAACCCATTGTCCGTCAAGTTGGCTTAAAACTATCAGTATTTGATGTCAGTGATCCATATAGTCCCGAAGAAAAGCACATTGAAATACTTGGTGAAGGTGCTGCCCATTCAGAAGTCACCTATAACCATAAGATCTTATATCAACACCCTGAAGAGGAAAATCTCTTTGGTTTCCCAGCTGAATTAATGGAAACAGAAGAAGTTACAAGAGATGGTCACACTTATGAAGAACATTCATTTATTTTTGAAGGGGCCTTTTTATATGATATCTCTCCCGATGATGGTATTACGTTAAGAGATAACATCACCCACCAAGAACCCGACATTGACCACCCGGACTGGGAATCGCGCGTCATGCGCATGGTATCTGTAGGAGACACGCTCTACACCCTATCACAAGACCGAATGAATGTTTATGATCTATCGAGTGGTTCTGTGATCGATACAGTTGAACTACCTGAGCGACAGCAAAGATATTAGTCTTGGTGTCAGTTATGAGTTTTCCGACGTTCGCCGGATTAATTCGGCGTTCGCCGGAAAGCTTAAATTTTCGCCGAATTCCCTGCTCACTTCTCCGGAAAAATTTTCGCCGAATTTCCCCCACCCACTTCACCAGAAAGTAACTAATATTCCAGTTTCGTTTATCAAATTGACATATCTATGAAGCATCCAATCTGTTAAAATAAACATAATCATTTATCGATAAGGAAGATTTCATGAACCAAGTAGCCCTCGATCAATTAAATTACTACTTTGGTTACGCTTCTTTTCGCCCTGGACAAGAAGCTGCCATAAGCCATATATTAAATCATCACCATACATTAGCAGTCATGCCTACAGGTGGTGGTAAATCGCTATGCTACCAAATTCCAAGTCTTGTCCAAGATGGAACAGCACTTGTTATTTCACCTCTTATTTCATTGATGAAAGATCAAGTCGATGCACTCACAACATTAGGAATCCCAGCAACCTATATTAATAGCTCGATTTCGACCATGGAACAAGAACAGCGACTTGAGTCTATGTCAAATGGTGATTATAAGTTGGTTTACGTAGCTCCAGAACGTTTTGAATCACCTTACTTTATCAACAAAATGAACGAGACTCACTTATCGTTAATTGCATTTGATGAAGCCCATTGTATCTCTCAATGGGGGCATGATTTCCGACCTAGCTACCGTTCTGTTGTATCTAATCTCAATAAGCTGAAACAAAGACCACCACTTATGGCCTTGACGGCAACTGCAACTCAACATGTCATCGATGATATTCAAAACCTATTAACGATTGAACCCCAGCATACCGTGATCACTGGTTTTTCTAGAGAAAATCTCCATTTTAATTTAATAAAAGGCATGAATAAAAATGATTTTCTTCTTAATTATTTAGCTAAGCATACCCATGAGTCTGGAATCATTTACACACCAACTCGAAAACTAACTGAACAAGTCTTTGAACTTTTAAACAATAGTGGGTATAAAGTCGGCCGTTACCATGCGGGAATGTCAGAAGATGAGCGAAAAGAGGCACAAGCTGCATTTATTTCCGATGATGCCGACATCATGGTTGCGACAAACGCCTTTGGAATGGGGATTGATAAGTCAAACGTGCGATTTGTGATTCACTACTCAATGCCAATGAACATTGAATCCTATTACCAAGAAGCTGGTCGTGCGGGAAGGGATGGTGAAGTAAGTGAATGTTATCTCTTATTTTCTGCTCAAGACATTCAGTTGCAAAAATTCCTACTAGAACAATCGACACTTGGTGAAGACGTGAAAAACGAGGAATATAAAAAGTTACAAGATATGATTAGCTATTGCTATACACATCAGTGTCTACCGAGTTATATATTAAATTACTTTGGCGACACTGAGCACGAACCGTGTGGCCATTGTAGTAACTGTCGCGATGATGCTGATCGACAAGACATCACCAAAGAAGCACAAATGATTCTTTCCTGTGTGAAACGGATGGGAGAACGATTTGGTGTCTCCTTAACCTCCAAGGTTCTTAAAGGATCTAAAAGTCAGAAAGTGCTAGATTTTAACTTTCAGCATTTATCAACCTATGGACTGCTTCAACACTATACAGAAAAAGAAATTACTAATCTTATAAACTACCTTTTGGCTGATGGTTATCTGAGTACGACGGCTTCTCAATTTCCTGTATTACAGCTTAACCAAGCATCAATTGACGTGTTAAAAGGATCAAAGCAAGTTTGGATTAAGCAGTTTAAAGAAAAACGACTAGAAATTAATAAGGATGACCAAGAGCTATTCGAACGTCTACGCGAGCTCAGGAAAACAATTGCTAGGGAAAAAGGCGTACCACCATACCAAGTTTTTTCCGATGCCACCTTAAAAGAGATGTCACGAACACTTCCTAAAAATCAAGTTTCAATGCTACAAGTTAAAGGTGTCGGCCAAACTAAATTCGAACAATTTGGGGAAGACTTCTTGGTCAAGATAAACGAGTTTATTGAAGAAAAAGGTGATGACTTAAGTTTACTTGAAGAAATTCCAAAGAGCATACCTCAAAAGACTCGGGAAAAACCTAATGAACCCACTCATATGACTAGCTATCAATTATTTATAGAGGGAAACACCCTAAAAGAGATTGCAAGTACCCGAGACCTCACCACCTCAACCATTGAGAAGCATCTATTTAAAGCTTTCGGTGAAGGTCATGAACTTGATTGGAGCTACTTTTTCAATAGCGAAATTGAGCAGTTGATCTTACAGGAAGTTAAGGCTTATAATGATCAACCCATTCGTCTCAAACCTATTAAAGAAAGACTTCCTGACGAGATTAGCTATACGACTATTAAAGCTGTTTTAGTTAAACATGACTATTAAAAAAACATCCGGCCAGGGGAAATTCATCTCTTGGTCGGATGTTTTACGGTTGAAACGTTTGTTAAGGGGCGTTATCCTGGCGTTCTGATATTCTAATCCGGCCGTGAGCAGCTCTTGTCCGACTGTCAGATGCTCCTGTCCGACTTTCAGCTCCTCTTATCCGGCTGTCAACTGCTCCTGTCCGGCCGTCAGCTCCTCCTGTCCGGCCGTCAGCTCCTCCTATCCGACCGTCAGCTCTTCCTATCCGGCCGTCAGCTCCTCCTATCCGGCCGTCAGCTCCTCCTGTCCGACCGTCAGCGCTCCTGTCCGGCTGTCAGATGCTCCTGTCCGACTCTCAGCTCCTCTTATCCGGCTGTCAACTGCTCCTGTCCGGCTGTCAGCCCCCTCTGTCCGACTGTCAGCAAATTCATTCACTTTTTTCTACTAACTTAGGAATAAAGTAAGAAATTGCCGCTGCAACTAAAGCGATAGCCAAAGTCATATCCACTGCTCCACCTGTGATTGTTACTTCTCGTGGGGCATTAGCACTTGCCTCCCATGCTTCAGATAGATCAAGGCTATAAGTAGCAGTTAATATAAGTCCTGCCCCCCACTGAAATGCTAAAAATAGTACAATAAAACTAGCTAGATAAATCAAAAATCTCTTCATAAATTAACTCTCCTTACTGCGATATGCTTTCTCAGTTATACGCGATGAATTCCTGCCATTTGTATTGGTAGTTGATTACGGCTACACCTGCGTGGAAGTTTTTATCAGACTTTCATGAAATTCATCAATAAAAACCTCTATTCACCATTTATGTGGCGTGATTCCACAATTAATTATGATGATTCTACATTAAACTCATACGATTCATAAATAAATTGCTTCTATTCCATAATAAAACTTCCCATTCAATAATAATAGTCCCTATTCATTAATAAAACTCCCTATTCATCAATTAATGCCACTATTCATTAATAAAACTCCCATTTCATCAATTAATGCTCCTATTCATGAATAAAACTCCCAATTCATTAATAGATCCACAGCATATGCGTTAATTAATCTAGCGATTCCACAATTTATTAAAAGAAAAGAGTTTGATTGAATCAATCAAACTCTTTTTCCACCTTAAAATTCAAATATCTCGAACGACTCAGCGATTTTTATGATTTCTTCTTTTGGTAATAGGTCACCTTCGTCGCTTCTGATCGCGATGTTAAAGACAACTTCGCCTTCTTGCCAAAGAAGCTCTTGTACAAACTCTCGCTGATCATACCTTGCTTCTATATCACCATTAAGGGTCACTGCTTCAAAATCATCTTTTTCACTCAGCTGCATATGCTGATCATCTAAATAAACGGTTAGTTGATATCTAGGTTCTTCTTCTGAAAAATAATTAATCCCTGGCGTTAAATAGTCAGGGTCATCTCCTTGCACATAATGTACCTGACCATCTTTTGGCTCCCGGTCACCCCAATACAACTCATCATATTCAATCTCACCGATCTCAAATGGAGCATAGGTCGGAAACTTCAAGACGTGATCAAATTTCTCCAGTTCTTCTATTCCCCGAAGCTCCTCTTCAGCTAAAAAAGCAGCACCTCCAAACGGTCCACTTGGCATCACAAAAATAACCATGGCCAACAGCGCGACGGCTAAAGTACCTCCGACAGATATAAACCATCCTTTAATACGACTATCACCAAGTTGTTCTTCTGATTCATCTCTCTCAAGTATATTTTGAAGCATCTTCCTTTTCTTATGTTCTTCTAGTTTCACCTTTGGCATAGACTGAAGCTTCTGATCCAATCGATCTTTATTCATCGAACTGACCTCCTAACTTTTTCTTTAAAGCCTGCTTGGCCCGATGATAGGTCGAACGTGTTTTATTTTCGGTCCACCCTAAGATCTCAGCTGTTTCACTAACCGAAAATTCCTTGATTCCCCGTAGGATCAACACATCCCTATAGTTAGCTTTTAAAGATTGAATGACACCATAAAGCTTCTTATTTTCTTCCTTTAGATCCAATAGTTTTTCTGGTGTTTCTTCGCTTTTCGGCGTCTTAGCTGAATCAAACGGTATGACTGATTTCCACTTATGATGCTGCCGTCGCCTGATTTCGTCAATTGCTAAATGACGTGCAATGCTAAATAACCACGTCTTTGGATTGGCATTGCCTTCATATGAATCGAGCCCATTCATTGACTTAATAAAAACTTCCTGTAGTAAATCATCAACATCAGTTTCTCCCACACGATAGATTAAGAAGTTGTAGATGTCATCACTATACACTTCGAACCATTCAGCGATTATTCTCTCCTTATCCATACATAACGTCCCCTCTACCTTTTTCTATTTAATTAGACGATACCGACATCTTGTTATCGCACTTTTACATAAAAAAAACGAGCACTAATGGCTCGCTTTTAGAGAGTCGGGTATCTACTTACAATTCATCTTCATCAAACTCAACTAGCCGACCTTCTGTAAATAAGTCCTCAAACTCCGCAAAATATTCTCCAAAAGAAAGGATACCATGCTCCTCGGCATCTCCCGCACTTCCTACAGAATATACCTGCTGAGTCTCTTCATTCCAATAGAGGTTGAAAGAAACATAGTCTTCTTCACCTTTTATATTTTCAATTTGTTCATCAATACTCATGCCTAAGATTCTTCCATCCTCGTCATCTTTAATTTGATAGATCTGAACATTTTCAAATTCCATCGAATATGTATCCTCTTCAATCTCCATCGTTGCTTGTCCAGAAGCCTTTAGAGAATAAGGGTTGTCCTCGATTTTCTCACGATGGTTAATCAATACCTCCAGTTTCCCTTTGGTGTCTTCATCGCGCATATCAATCCCTAACTTTTCTTGGATTGGTTCTACATACATCGAAGTCTGGCTTGCCACTTCATTCATAATATCTGTGTTCATTTTGGCGCTAATTTCCCAACCCGAATCGCTAACCTCCATAAACGGATCCTCTCCAGTTTGAGAAGTAGCAATTGTCACTGTGCCAATTACTAATAATACTAGAATAGCTGCAATAATGATAAGTTTTTTTGACATAAAAACGACCCCTTATGATAGAAATCTACTATTATATTTTAGAACTTGTCTATCATGACTTTCCTAACATAGCACAGAATCTTATCCACGCATTAGAACCCTTAGGACAAACAGCCCAATAAGTAAAGCAGCAGCCAAGATAAAAAATAATAAAACTTTATGCTCCCGTTTCATGACGTTATGTCACCCCAACCTTGACGAAGTTTTATCACAACTATACCACCAATCATTCAATTCCTCAAAAAGTCAAAAAAAATTACACGCATGAGAATAGGAAAAGGTAGAGGGAAGGTCAATACTTGATAAATCGTTCTAAAGGAGATGACTTACGGAAGAATATGCAAGCATTATCCTTTCATAAGAAAGGGATAAAATAATTGAAGACTTAACTTTTATTTAATTTTAAATAGATGATGACTTTCCAGACAATCGAAACCATCATGATTATTAAAATCGAGTAGAGTCCCACCTGTAACACAATTTCTGAAACCTGATAACGCTCTGATGATTGTATGGTGACGTCTGGTAAACTACGGTGCTCTTTATCAGTTATTTTCCATGAATGCGGAAATAGATAGGACAATAGATAAATAGCTGTATAAAAAAAGGAGGGCATAACTAATGCTTTAATTACCACACTATCAATACTTAAGTCGTCACGTTGCATTAGAATTGTTAACGAAATAAAAATTAGACTAATAACGATCATCCCACACCAAATCCACATATTGTAAATGCCTACTTGGGAAACACTTGTAAAACTTCCACCAAAATAGCCACCCAGGATCATGGAGCCTATGACATACATAGGAACGATGATCATTAATGAGATGACTAGAAATTTCTCGATTTTCACCTTCACCACTCCCTGGAGTTAAGTTAAGGAATATAAAGCTCCTTAATTAAAACAACCTCCCCATCATTTTCAAACAGCTGAAGGAAGTTACCACCCTTTCGTTCCATCTCATCCCATTCTACATTCACAAGAGTCGAAGGGTTTTCTAACATATAAATGGGAACATCTCGATCTATAGTTAAAGTATCGTCATCTTGTTCTTCAAGATAAAATCCGTTCGGGGCGCTGTCATCATTGATTTTTTCAGCGTATGTAATATTTATTTCTAAGTCCCCTCTATCATTTTGCGTGTCCTCTAAAATGGCTGTTTGTGTATCCATTGCTAGGCTAATCGCCTCATTCAGTACATGAAGATCTTGTGATACCCTCGATGTATAGTCATTTAACTCTTTATTGGAATCCTCTAAAGAGTTGATATCGTCCTCATAATATTGAATCACCGATTGCTGATCCATCATCGTTTGTTCAAGGTAATTAATCCGATTCTCCATTTCGGATAATTTATTTTGCATTTCATCCGAGTTTGTCTGATCGGTACAACCAGTGACAAATAAGGTTATAACTGGAACCATCACCAAGCAAATTTTCCTCAAAATCATTCGCCTCCGATTCGCTTTTCATGACTCATTAACTAAATCTTAACATTATTTTCTTTGTAATAGTAGGATATTTTTAACTTTTCAGAAATTTTCTGCAATCCTTTACCCTATCAATTAAAGCAATTGCCTGCTTGTCGTATTTGACAAGCAGGTCTAACACTTGCATTAATTAGCGCTCCTTTTTAAAGACCCTGCAGACATATCCTTTTCCAAAACCTTTACATTTGGTATTTTCTTCAATTTGGTTAAAACCGTGCTTTTCAAAGATTTCTTGATAATTTCGTGGAAAATGTCTACTAGAATCCCATGTTTCATCCTCTATAATAATAAGATAGGAATGAGTAACCCTTGAAATCTCTTTAAAAACCCAGTCACTATCAGGGTGAATGTGTTCAAGGACTGCCATTGAAAAAGTTAAATCAAAATGGTCATCTTTAAAGTTAGTTATTACCTCTTCAATGGTGCCTTCATAAATATCTGCCTCTCTTCCTAGATCCGGAAAGTGTTTATTTAACAGTTGAACGGCTTCCTCATTTATCTCGATTCCTGCTACCTTTTGATAACCTCGTTCAAATAAAAAATTTAAATTTCTACCTATATTGCAACCAGGCTCTAGTAGTCGGGCATTTTGATCGACATATTTTTGTATATAGTTGTAAAGAAACTCAGACCGAGTCAACTTTCTTAAATACCGTTCTGGTCTATTATTATCCCCCGGTTTTTTCCAATACTCATGTAAAGCTTTAGATTCATTATGGTCCATATCCCATCATTCCTTTATTAAGTAGTTCCATAATTTATATTATTCCATTCTAGAAAGATAGGGTGAGTATATGACCGTGTTATATTTAATTGGTTAAAGTATCATGGAAATAAAAAAGAGAGGATTTAATCCTCTCTATCATCATTAGTTGGTATTTGGAAAGATGGTCGGGCACTGTGGTGGTCTAGTTGGTGCTGGGCATGGTTGCACAGGTAGTAAGTCTCTTGG